>JAFKIY010000002.1 GCA_017306245.1 Micrococcales bacterium
AGAACGACGTTCAGATGCGCGACCTGCTTGAGCGCTGGCGCGACCTTCTCGACGGACCGCCGATCGTCGAGAAGTACGAACGCGAAGGCTAACTTTCGGAGCCGAGTTCCTTCGGCCGCAGGTCGAGGCGGCGCAGCAGTTGCGCATTCAAGGCGACGACGACGGTCGAGGCGGACATCAGAATGGCCCCCACCTCCATCGGGAGGATGAATCCGATGGGCGCGAGTACCCCGGCGGCGAGGGGAACCGCGATCAGGTTGTACCCCGCAGCCCACCACAGGTTCTGCGTCATCTTCCGATAGCTCTTCCTGGAGAGCTCGATGACCGACAGAACAGAGCGGGGGTCGTCGCTGGCGAGGATTACGCCGGCGGAGGCGATCGCCACGTCGGTACCGGCGCCGATGGCAATTCCGACGTCGGCCTGGGCGAGCGCGGGGGCATCGTTGACGCCGTCGCCCACCATCGCGACGTGGCGGCCCTCCCCCTGCAACTCGGACACTTTCGCAGCCTTGTCCTCCGGGTGCACGCCGGCGAAGACCCGATCGATGCCAAGTTCGGCGGCGACAGACTGGGCGACGGCCTCCGCGTCGCCGGTGATCATGACCACCTGAATGTCGAGGGCGTGCAGGGCGTCAACTGCCTGGCGGGACTCCTCCCGGACTTCGTCGGTCAGTCCGAGAGCGCACACGACCTCACCGTCGGCGAGCACGTGCAAGATGGTCGCACCCTCTCTGGCCCATTCTTCGGTTTCGGCAAGGGGCGTGGCGCCGTGGTTCTTCAGAAGTGACGGCCCGCCCACCGTGATGGTGCGGCCGTTAACGGTAGCGGTGACGCCAATACCCGCGGAGGCCTGAAAGTCTGTGGCCTTCGGAATTTCGATGCCGCGCTCGTGAGCGGCACGCACGATCGCTTTCGCCAGCGGATGCTCACTGTCACCTTCCGCTGCCGCCGCCCAACCGACCGCTTCCGCTTCGTCCTGGCCGTCGACCATGGCGGTGTGGGAGAGGATCGGCTCGCCCTTGGTGAGAGTTCCCGTCTTGTCGAAGAGCACCGTGTCAATCGTGCGCATGCTTTCCAGGGCGAGGCGATCCTTGATGAGGACGCCCGCCTTCGCCGCCCGCTCGGTGGAGATGGCGACAACCAGCGGTATTGCCAGGCCGAGCGCGTGCGGGCACGCGATGACGAGGACAGTGATCGTGCGAACGATCGCGTCCTCGGGGTTCCCGAACACCGTCCACACGATCGCGGTGATGACGGCGGCGCCGAGAGCGAACCAGAACAGCCATCCGGCCGCCTTGTCCGCGATCCGCTGAGCAGGAGACGACGAGTTCTGAGCGTCGGATACCAGCTTCTGGATGCCCGCGAGAGCGGTGTCGTCGCCCACCGCGGTCACCTCGACCCGGAGGGCGGTGTCGGTGGCGACCGTTCCCGCGACAACCTGCGACCCCGGCCCGCGGCTCACCGGTCGGGACTCTCCCGTGATCATCGATTCGTCGACATCCGCAGTCCCTTCCGTGACCCTGCCGTCGGCGGGAACCCGCCCGCCGGGGCGCACGATGACCAGGTCCCCGACGCGAAGGTCCGCGGGCGCGACGACGGTGGTCGTTCCGCCGTCGACGCGCTCCGCCTCGTCGGGCAGGAGCGCGGCGAGCGACTCGAGAGCCGAGGTGGTCTGCGCGAGGGAGCGCATCTCGAGCCAGTGGCCCAGAAGCATGATGACCACGAGCAGTGCGAGCTCCCACCAGAAGTCGAGCTCACGTCCGAGGATGCCGAGGCTCGCACCCCACGACGCGAGAAACGCCACGGTGATCGCCAAGGCGATGAGGAGCATCATTCCCGGCTTGCGCGCCCGGATCTCCGAGACGGCGCCGGTGAGGAACGGCTTGCCGCCCCAGAAATACATCACGGTTCCGAGCGCCGGCGAAATCCAGGACATCACGAGGATGTCGGGGATGGAGTAACCGAGCAGCATCGCGAACATGTGGTTGAACCCGACAACCGGCGCGGCGAGAACCAGCATGATCCAGAACAGCCGGCGGAACTGCGCTACGTGGTCGCCGTGGCCGGAATGGCCGTCGTGACCTCCGTGGCTTTCGTGGTGTCCGTCGCCGGACATCTCGTGCGCGGCGTGTTCCTCCGTCATGCTGCCGACCGCGGTGTGCGGATGCGCCGCACTGGGCGCGGACTCGTCAGGGTTCGGACTTTCGGACGGCACGTGTCGGTCGCTCATGACAACAAACCTATACCCCTGGGGGGTATTGGTCAATGGGCGTCCGCTCGGCGCGCAGATATGAGACGACATCGACTTTTCGCCCAACCCGCGCGGTACGCGGAGTAACAGTTTGGTAACGGCTTGAACTTCTTGGCGACCTCGGGCTTGTGGTGGGCGCAGTCAAAAGCTATTTGGTGACAACCACCAAATGAAACATGAATCATGTGTCAGTATGTGATTCGTTTTTTCCTCTCAGGTCAGTAGGAAGGCAGCCATTGGCCGATGTAGATCCGGTTCGTCCTCCATCCGCGACAATTCTGTCTACCCCTGGACTGACGAAGGAGTTCCGGGGTTTCACTGCGGTGGACCATGTCGACCTCACTGTTCAGGAAGGCACGGTGCACGCGCTCGTCGGACCCAACGGTGCCGGCAAGACGACCCTGTTCCACCTCCTCACCGGATTCCTCCGGCCGACGTCGGGGAAGATCCTTTATCGGGGCGTTGACATCACCGGCAGGCAACCGGAGGACATTGTTCACCTCGGCATCGCGCGCTCCTTCCAAATCACCAGCCTGTTCGACAAACTGACAGCGCTCGAGCACCTCGAACTTGCCTTGTGCAGCCCCACAGGCCTCGGATTTCGGTTCTGGCAATCGCAGAAGCGGCTGGGGCGCTTTCGCCAGCACGCGATGGAATTGCTCGATCAGGTGGGAATGGCCGACGAGGCGGATCGCGAGGTCGGCGAATTCGCTTACGGGAAGAAGCGCGCCGTGGAACTCGCGCTGGCTCTCGCGCTGGACCCGCGCCTCCTCCTCCTGGATGAGCCGACCGCTGGCATGGGGGTCGAGGATGTCGATCGCACCATTGCCCTCGTTTCCCGCATTTCCGAGGGGCGCACGATCGTGTTCGTGGACCACAACATGCACGTGGTCGGCAGCCTCGCGGATCGGGTGACGGTGCTGCAGCAGGGCACCATCCTCGTGGAGGGCAGCTACGACGAAGTGCGAACCGACGAGAAAGTCATCACCGCATATCTGGGGGAGGCGCATGTTTGACGTCACGGGCCTCTACGCCTCCTACGGGCAGGCGGCGGTGCTGCACGATGTGTCTCTGTCGATCAAGCCGGGGGAGGTCGTGACCCTGGTCGGGCGCAACGGCGCGGGCAAGACCACCCTGCTGCGCAGCATCATGGGGCTCCACCGCGACTGCCGGGGCGCGGTAACCATGGAAGGCAAACGGATCGAGACGTTCAGCCCGAACCAGCGCGCGAAGGCGGGCCTCGGCTGGGTGCCCGACAATCGCGGCATCTACGCGAGTCTCACCGTTGCCGAAAACCTGACCCTTCCGCCGATCGTGGGCAAGGATGCCTGGTCGCTGAACCGCGTCTACGACGCCTTTCCTGCGCTCAAGGAGCGGCGTTCATCGATGGGAACGCAGCTCTCCGGGGGCGAGCAGCAGATGCTCGCAATCGCCAGGGTGCTGCGGATGGGTGCCCGTCTTTTGCTGCTGGACGAACCGAGCGAAGGGCTTGCCCCGGTGATCGTCCACAGCATCGGCCGGATCATCCGCGAAGCAAAGGAACAGGGGCTGGCCGTCCTGCTTGTGGAGCAGAACGTGAAGTTCGCGGCCACCGTGGCGGACCGCCACTACCTGCTCGCCCAGGGCCGGGTGGTCGAGCAGCTCAGCAACAAGGACTTCCAGCTTCGAGAACACGAACTGCTCGAGCACCTGGGTATGTGAGGACTTAGGGAGCGTCGACACCTCAGCGACAAGTCCGGCAACCGCTGGCTTGCCTCCCGCCCCATAAGGGCACACCGAATATGAACCACTGCACCATCTAAGGAGAGAATGTGAAAACCAAGAATTTCAGAACACTCGCGATAGCCAGCATGGCTGTTGCGGCTCTGGGATTGACCAGTTGTGCCGGGGGTCCACCGGCGGCGGTCAAGTCTGAGCTGTCCAACGGCAAGGTGGTCATCGGGGTCCTGAACGATCAGACCGGCGTGTACCGCGACCTGTCCGGCCCCAACAGCGTCATCGCTGTGCAGATGGCCGTCGATGACTACAAGAAGAAGTACGGCGACAAGGCTGTTGCTCAGAACATCGAGGTCATCAGCGCCGACCACCAGAACAAGCCGGACGTTGCGAACACGCAGGCCCAGCAGATGTACGACCGCAAGGATGCCGACATCATCCTCGACGTCCCGACCTCGTCCGCAGCGCTTGCGGTCGCCAAGGTCGCGGCCGAGAAGAAGAAGCTGTTCATCGACGTGGGTGCGGCAACCATGGAGCTCACGGGCGCAAGTTGCAACCCGTACACCTACCACTGGGCGTACAACACGAAGATGCTGGCGAAGGGCGCGAAGGGCGTCGTCGACAACGGCGGCAAGAAGTGGGTCATCATCTACCCCGACTATGCGTTCGGTCAGGACATGAACAAGTCCTTCTCCGAGGCTGTCGAGGCGGCCGGCGGCAGCGTGATCGAGAGCATCGCGACACCGTTCCCGAATGACAACTTCGCCACGTTCATTACGCGCGCTGCGGCCGACGACCCGGATGTGATCGGCATCATGGCGGCCGGCGGCGACCTGGTGAACTTCGTCAAGCAGTACAACCAGGCTGGCATGCGCGCCAAGGCGGACCTCGCGGTGGGACTCATGTTCATCACCGACATCCACTCGCTGGGTGTCAAGGAGTTCGCGGGCACGACGTTCACCGACGCGTGGTACTGGAACTACGACGCGGAGAACCGCGCGTTTGCCGACCGGTTCTCGAAGCTGACGAACGGTTCGCGTCCGACGTTTGCGCACGCGGGCAACTACTCGGCGGCAACCCAGTACCTGGAAGCGGTGCAGCGTGCGGGCACGGATGACCCGGACAAGGTGCGGGCTCAGCTCGACGGTCTGAAGGTCAACGATGTGTTCCTGCGCAACGGCGAAATCCGGTCCGATCACAGTGTGATCCACGACACGTATGTCGCCAAGGTGAAGTCCGAGGACCAGGTCACGGAGCCGTGGGACTACGAGGACATCATCGCCACCATCCCGGCGGATCAGGCGTTCCCTGAAGTCAACTCCGCCTGCACGATGAAGTAACCGGGAACTCGATTCCCTGGAGCGGGGGGCTCCGGCCTCCCGCTCCACCCCCTTTCCTCCAACGTCAGAAAAGTGACCTCCCATGGAAGCGTTCATCCAGTACACAGTGCAGGGCCTCGCGGCCGGCGGGTTCTACGCGCTGGCTGCGCTCGGCCTGGCCATCATCTTCGGCGCCCTGAATGTCGTCAATTTTGCGCACGGCGCGTTCTACATGCTCGGGGCAGTGCTCACCGCGGTGTTCCTGGAGTTCGCGAACCTCAATTTTTGGGTGTCGCTGGCGCTCGTGCCCGTCATCCTGTTCATCTTCGGCGTGATCATCGAGTGATTGCTCGTGCAGTGGTTGCTGGGGCTGGACATCCTGTACACGTTCCTGCTCACCTTCGGAATCTCGCTCGTTCTGGTCGACCTGGTTCGAATGAGGTTCGGTGTTTCCGGTCTGCCCTATGACCAGCCGCCGGGATTGACCGGCAGCGTGCACGTCGGCGCCATCGAGCTGCCGGTGTATCAGGTTTTCGTGTTCGGCTTTTCCGTGCTGGTCTGCCTGCTGGTGTGGTTGTTGCTGACCAAAACCCGGATGGGCATGGTCGTGCGCGCCGCCACCGAGGAGCCGGAACGCTCCAGAGCGCTGGGCATCAACGTGAGCCGCTGGATCACTCCCGTCTTCGGGTTCGGTGTTGCCGTCGCCGGTATCGCGGGGGTGCTCGCTGCGCCGTTCCGGGCCATTACCGCGACGATGGGGTCGAACTTCATCATCATTCTGTTCGCGGTCGTCGTGATCGGCGGCCTCGGATCCATTCTCGGCTCGGTTGTCGCCGGGTTCCTGGTGGGGCTCGTCGAAGCGTACGGCCAGGGTTACGCAAGCAATTTCGCCCAGATCCTGATCTTCATTCTGATGGCGGTCGTGATTCTCGTCAGACCGGCCGGTCTGTTCGGCCGAAAGGAGACCTCGTGAACTCCGCCCCTCTGCCTTCCGCGGGCATCACCGACTTCTCCGCCATCGCGGCGCCGAGCCGGGCCGCGATCATCCGCCGTTCGATCTTCGCCGCGGTCGGCGTCTTCGCCATGCTCGTTCTGCCGTGGATCATTTACCCGCCGGTGGCCATGGATATTGCCGCGTGGGCCCTGTTTGCCATTTCCGTCGATCTGCTGCTCGGGTTCGGCGGCCTGTTGTCGTTCGGGCATGCCGCGTTCTGGGGCACGTCGGCGTATGTCACCGGCTATGTCGCGATCCACCTGGGGGTGCCGTTCCCGGTCGCGATCCTCATCGGGGCGCTCGGCGCGATGGTGCTTGCCGTCCCGATCGGCGCGCTCTCCGTGCGCAGCTCGGGGATCTACTTCGCGATGGTGACTCTCGCCTTCGCGCAGATGGTGTTCTTCATCACAAACCAGTGGAGCGATGTGACCGGCCGCGAGAACGGGCTGCAGGGCGTGCCGAAAACGTTCTTCGGCATCGACGCGATCGAATCCGAGGCGTTCTATTTCTACTACGCGGCCATCGGGATCATTTTCATCGGTGCGTTCATTGCCTGGCGGATCGTGCATTCGCCGTTCGGGCGGGTGCTGGTCGGCATCCGCGACAACCCGTCGCGAGTGCGGGCGCTCGGCTACGACGTCGAACGCTACAAGCTCATCGCGTTCGTGCTCTCTGCGGGCCTCGCGGGCATCGCCGGCGGCGTGTTCGCGATCAGCCACGGGTTCGTGTCGCTGCAGGAGGTGGACTGGACCACGTCGGGGAAAGTCGTGCTAATGACTGTCCTCGGTGGAATGGGTACGCTCTGGGGCGGTGCGATCGGCGCGGCCATCATCGTTCTGCTCGAGGACAATCTGGCGTCGTCAGGTTTTCAGGGAATCGGGCTGATCACGGGCGTGATCTTCATCGGGTGCGTCCTGCTGTTCCGTAAGGGAATCTGGGGAACCGCGGATGCCTTCATTGTTCGCCTCCGCGCGGGAGCGTGGTTCTCGCGCCGGGCGAAAGGGCCCGGGGTGCATGTCGACGCTGATCCGGCGCCTCCGGACGTGTGAGTTCTCACGCAACTCTGGACTTTCTCAATTGCTTCAGACCACGAGATTGCTGAAGTTTCACCAACAGCACCTGTCACACGTCTCATTTTCTTGTGGACTTGCCCGGACATCCGCGCAGTGGCATAAAATGCCAATGGAGGTGGTCGTCGTGGCAACGAGGAACGTGGTCTTAACCCAGCACCAGCATGAGTTGGTCGATTCACTGGTGAAGTCAGGGCGTTATCAGAATGCCAGCGAAGTGCTGCGCGAAGGCCTCCGGATCCTCGAACGGCAGGAATCGGAGAACGCTGCGAAAATTGAGGCTCTGCGCAATGCGGCAGATCTGGGCTGGTCGGATGTCGATTCGGGACGGTTCGAAGATGTTGCCGATGACGACCTCGACAACTTTCTCAGACACCTCGGTGTTCGCGCGACGGGTGCCCAGCCAGCCGGCTGATGGCTAACTTTCGCGTCAGTCACGCTGCTCAAGCTGACATTATTTCGATCCTCGCATGGTCGAATGAGCAGTTCGGTGAGGAGGCGCGAAGGCGGTATGAGGCGCTGATTGCCGCCGCCATCCGCGATCCGGTGTCACGAGCCGACGATGTCGGGCATACACTGCGCCCCGAGTTGGGGGACGGCGTGTTCACCTGGCACCTGTCCCAAAGTCGCACACGCTCTCGTGGTGGAAGTGTCCACCGCCCGAGGCACTTCCTCGTATGCCGTCGAATTGGTCACATGCTCGTCGTCGGGCGAATTCTCCACGATGCCATGGATGTGCAGCGCTACGCCGATCAAGAGCAGCCCTGGGAGTAACCGCCCCAGCTTGCTGACTTCTCGCGTTACGATCGATGCGTGCCCGAGCATCCAGACGGATTCGAGAGATCCGAAGTGCGGCAAGTGGAGCGAGTGACGGGAATCGAACCCGCGCTACCAGCTTGGGAAGCTGGAGTTCTACCATTGAACTACACTCGCGTGAACCCGATCCGCCGGGCTCGGCTGCAATTCTAGCAAGCCCCCGGCAGGGCACCCCGGCCACACCGCTGAAGCAGTTTCGGTCAAAGTGATGACACGAGCACTTCCCAGTAAATAAAGTGAGCTATCGCACTACGAGGACGTGGTGCGGCACCCCCGCCTTCAGAGTGCTGCAGCCGTCCCCGCCTCACAGAAATTCTGCTCTGAAAGGAACTCATGGCTACAAAGTCGGCGCCGCGCACTTCCTCGATGGAAGACGACGCGCACCTCAAGAAGCTCGGGTACGACGGAAAGTTCGACCGCTCGCTTTCGGTCTGGGGCACGTTCGCCCTCGGGTTCACCTACCTCTCCCCGCTCGTCGGCGTGTACTCGCTGTTCGCCTTCGGGTTGGCGGCGGGCGGACCACCGTCGATCTTCTGGCTCGTCATTGTCGGAGCCGGCCAGCTGCTGGTCGCGCTGGTATTCGGCGAGGTGGTGTCCCAGTACCCGATCTCCGGCGGGATCTACCCGTGGGTTCGTCGACTCTCCAACGCGAGGTTCGCCTGGATGGCCGCGTGGGTTTACATCTGGGCCGTCATCGTGACCGTCACTTCCGTAGCGGAGTACGGGACAAGCTTCCTCGCGAGCCTCTTCGATCTGGAATCGACGAAAGAGCTCACGCTCATCCTCGCCGTCGCACTGCTTGTGGTCGCGCTGGTCGTCAACCTCAGCGGAACGAAGAACCTTGCCAGGGTCGCCAAAATCGGCCTCGCGGCAGAGCTCATCGGCGTCATCGGGGTCGGGCTCTTCCTTATGATCTTCGAGCGGAAGAACGACTTCTCGGTCCTCTTCGACACATTCGGGACGCAAGGGGACGGCAGCTACCTTCCCGTCTTCATCGGAGCAGCGCTCACCGGGCTCTTCCTCTTCTACGGATTCGAAGCGTGCGGTGAAGTGGCCGAAGAAGTTTCGGACCCGGCCAGGGCAATTCCTCGCGCGATGATCATGACGATCCTCGTCGGCGGGGTATCCGGCATTGTCGCGTTCCTCGGCTACATCCTCGCGGCGCCGGACCTCGCGGCCATCGTGAGTGGCAAGGACGGAGATCCGATCGCCGGCATCCTGGAAGCGTCGCTCGGCACCGTGGGATCCAAAATCTTCCTCGTCGTCGCGCTCACCGCGTTCCTCTCCTGCGTGTTGAGCCTCCAGGCGGCCGGGAGCCGACTGCTCTACTCCTTCGGGCGCGACGGGATGATGCCGGGCCACCAGTGGCTCGCCAAACTCTCCACCAAGAAGGTGCCGCGGAACGCGCTGCTCGTGGCGTGCATCGTGCCGATCCTGATCTGCCTCCTGATCTACATCGGGGAAGATGGGCTGCTCAACCAGATCACCGCGTTCGCTGTTCTCGGCATCTACTTCGCCTTCCAATCGGTCGTGCTCGCGTCGCTCCTCGCGCGGTTCAAAGGCTGGAAGCCCGCGGGCCCGTTCAGCCTCGGCGCCTGGGGGCTCATCGTGAACGTGGTCGCCCTCGTTTACGGCGTGGCCGCCATGTTCCTCCTCGCCTGGCCGGGAACGAGCGGCGACTTCCTCACCGACTGGATCGTGCTGGTCGGGCTCGCGCTGGTGGTCGTCACCGGTGTGATCTACATGATGATCGCCCGACCGGGCCGCGCGTCGACCATCCCGGAAGGCGACGCGCTCGAGATCGCCGCCTTGCTTCGGAAGGGCTGAACCGCAACAGACCACTCCGGGCTCGGCCGTCGTCCTCCAGCGGCGGCCGGGCTCGGCTAGTCTCATTCCATGCTGCTCTCCGACCGCGACATCAAGGCAGAACTCGAGGCGGGTCGCGTGGGTCTCGACCCGCTCGACCTCGCCATGATTCAGCCCTCCAGCATCGACGTGCGCCTCGATCGCTTCTTCCGGCTGTTCGACAACCACAAGTACCCGTTCATCGACCCGGCGGAAGACCAGCCCGAGCTGACCCACCTCGTCGAGACGGATGACGACCAGCCGTTCATCCTGCATCCCGGCGAGTTCGCGCTCGCATCAACCTTCGAGCAGGTGACGCTCCCGGATGACGTGGCCGCCCGCCTTGAGGGCAAGAGCTCGCTTGGCCGGCTCGGCCTGCTCACGCACTCCACGGCCGGATTCATCGACCCTGGGTTTACCGGCCACGTGACGCTGGAACTCAGCAACGTCGCCACGCTGCCCATCAAACTCTGGCCGGGCATGAAGATCGGGCAACTGTGCTTCTTCCGGCTCTCCTCGCCCGCGGAGAAACCGTACGGGTCGAGCGAATACAGCTCCCGGTACCAAGGTCAGCGCGGTCCCACCGCGAGCCGGTCATTCCAGAACTTCCACCGCACCAGCACCGGCCGGTAGGTCAGCGCGCGACACCGACTCCGTCGCGAGCATGCGCGAGAGTGTCGAGGAAGTCGAGCACGGCATCCAGCACGGCATCGGCCGCCAGGATGCGGGAGTGGCCGAGACCCTCCGTCGCGAGAATACGATTCTTCCCCAGATGCGCATGGGCGAGCCGTTCCGCGTCGCCGAACGGGATCATCCGGTCTGCTCGATCGTGGATGATCAGCAAGGGGGACTCCGACGGAAGGGGCTTTTGCGCGGCCGAGTAGCGCTGCCAGACTTCGCGATCACCGTCGAAGACGCGGTCTTCGAGGCGCTCGCGGACCCGGTCGCTCATCGCAGGGGAGAGCCCGAGCGCACGGCAGAACAGGGGAACGAGAGGGGTGAGGTCAGCGAGACCGCTGATTGAGATGAAACCATCCGCCGCCAGCCCCCTGTGGGTTGCCGCCGCCACCGCCGGCGTGCCCAGCGAGTGCGAAATGACCGCCTCGAAACGTCCGTAGCGGCTCGCCAGATCGGCGAGGACCGCGCCGTAGTCGATGACATTGGTGCGCCGTCCCGAGGATTTGCCGTGGCCCGGGGCATCCAGCGCGACGATCGTGCGCTCGCGCGAGCGCAACTCCCGAACGATCGGCGCGAAATCGGATGCACGCCCCTCCCAGCCGTGCACGAGCAGAATCACGCGCGGGCCCGACCCCCACCGGTAGAGAGCGATCTGATGCCCGGCGATACCCTCCCGAGTCTCGCGAGCGAGTTCCATGACGGGTTCAGCCTCAGGGCTGACGGAGCCGGGCTTTCGCGGAGTGCGCCACGCCCGCCAGACGACCTCTGCCGTGAGCTGTGGTGCAATCCTCTCCAGTTGCGGCAGTGATTTCAGCAGCACAGACATAACAGCCTCCAACGTTCAACTATGGGGTGGTAAAACAATACGAACGATCGTACAATTAAGTTAGCGAGGTGACAATGGCTACGACAGTGATTGATGGACGCCGGCGGCGCGGCGACGAATCGCGACGCGCCATTCTGAGCGACGCGGTCAACCTCGCCTCCATCCACGGACTCGACGGACTGTCCATCGGCACCCTCGCGGAGCGCACGGGTGCGAGCAAGAGCGGCATCGTCGCCCTGTTCGGCAGCAAGCTCGACTTGCAACTGGCCACCATCCAGGCGGCCCGCGAACTCTTCCTCACTCGGGTCGTGGAACCGACGCTTCGAGCGCCGCGCGGGGTGACGCGGCTGTGGACGCTCTGTCGCACCTGGCTCGACTATTCCCGTGGTCGCACCTTCGATGGCGGATGCTTCTTCCGCGCGGCGGCCGCAGAAGCGGACTCCAAGGCCGGTCCGGTCCGGGACGCGCTCGTGGCCATCGACGACGAGTGGATCGCCTTCGTTGAACGCTGCGTCTCGCTCGCCGAGGAAGAACTCCCGGCGTTGCGAAACCCCCAACTTCTCGCGTTCGAGCTCATCGCCCTTCTGGACGCGGCGAACCGCGGCTCGCTGTTGCACGGCAACGATCACGACTACGACCTGGCCGAAATCGCGATGCGCTCGCGCCTCATCGCTGCCGGGGCCGACCCCGAGCTGCTGGACAGTATCCGGATATAGCCTGTTCAGCACACGTGAGGGCTACTAGAATTTGCGAATGGATCGGCGCCAGGCGCTGTGTGGACTGACCGCCATGACCGCTTTGGCCCTGGCCGGTTGCGCGAGCCCAACCCCCCAGGACGCCCACCTTCGCACCCCCGTCCCGACCTTCACGACGACGCCGGGGCCCAGACCCACCCCCGAGTACGTGCCGCCGCGCACCGGAACTCGGAAAGTCCCTCCGCCCAACCTGAAGAAGATCACTCGCCCCCGCGGCGCCCTTTACGAGCTTCCGGGGGAAGGGAACCTGCTGGCGTGGACCGTCGACGACGGTGTGAGTTCCGAGGTCGTTGCCGCCTACGCGAAGTTCGCCGCCACAACCGGGACCAGAATCACGTTCTTCCCGAATGGCGTATACAGTTCGTGGACCGAAAACGCGGCTGCGCTGCGACCACTCGTCGACAGCGGCCAGGTGCAGCTGGGGAACCACACCTACTCACACCCCGACCTCACTGGTTTGTCTGACGGCGGCATAGTGAACGAGCTCCAGAAGAACGCGGCCGTTCTGAAGAATACGTTCGGCGTCGACCCCGCGCCCTACTACCGCCCTCCCTACGGCTATCTGGATGATCGGGTGCAGAGGGTCGCGTCGGGGATCGGGTACACCGCACCGGTGATGTGGTACGGGTCGCTCGGCGACGCGGCCGTACTCGAACCCTGGCAGGTGCTCAGTTACGCGCAGGAGTGGTTCCTACCGCAGCACATTGTGCTCGGCCATGCGAACCATCCGGCCGTGACGGCGAAATTCCCGCAATTGCGCGACGTCATCCGTCAGCGCGGCCTTCAAACCGTGACTCTGGATGACGTCTTCCTGAAATAGCCGATCAGGCGGACAGTTCGGCCTGCTGCAACACGAGCCAGGGGCTGAACGCGAAAGGTGCGGCGGTGACCGCTTTCGCGAGCGCCTTCGGGTCGGTCCAGGCCCACTCCGCCACCTCGTCCGGATTGGCCGCAACGGCATCCGTCGTCACCGCCCGGAAGACGGGGCAGATCTCGTTCTCGACGATGCCGCTCGCATCCACCGCACGGTAGCGAAAGTCGGGCAGCAGCGGTGTGACACGCGAAATCGTGATTCCCAGCTCGAGCTGGGCGCGCCGGGCGAGCGCATCCTGCAGAGATTCGCCGGGTGCCGGATGCCCGCAGAACGAGTTCGTCCACACTCCTGGCCAGGTGAGCTTGCCGAGCGCCCGCCGCGTGACGAGAACCTGGTCTGCCTCGTTGTAGACGTGGCAGGAGAACGCGAGGTGCAAGGGCGTGTCCGCGGTGTGGACGGCGAACTTCTCGAAGGAGCCCGTCGGCGTGCCATCCTCGTCGACGAGGATCACCAGTTCTGGTTCTGCGCTCATGGTTGAACCCTACCGGTCACGAATAGTCGAAGCCGAGATCGCTTGGGTAACGGCCGAGCGCCGTGAGCTGTGCTGCCGCAATCTGAAGGTGGGCCATCGCCAGTGCGAGCGGCCGCCCGCCGAAACTGATGCGGCACACCCCGAGCTCGGCAAGGCGCGTGAGCGGAATCGAGGAGGCACCCGCGATCACGGACAACGGTCCGTCGAGCTCGTCGATCGCGCGCTTCACCTTGTCTTCCGTGTCCAGCCCGAACATGAAGATGACGTCAGCGCCGGCCGCAAGGTAGGCGTTGCCGCGCTCGCGGGCCTCCGGCCAGTCGCCACCTCCGATGAGCGTGTCGACGCGGGCATTGATGACGAGGGGAACGCCGGCGCCCTCCGCAGCCGACCGGGCCGCGGCCACTCGCCGGGCGGCGGTCGGGATGTCGAAGAGCCCGTCGCGAGCGGCGCCGATGCTGTCTTCGATGTTCAGGCCGGCAGCCCCGACGTCGATCAATCGGGTCACGCTGCGTTCGACCTCACCGTCATCCGCGCCGTAGCCTTTTTCGAAGTCGACGGTGACCGGCAATTGGACGGCATCGATGATCACGCGCGCGGCATCCAGGGCACCGTCGAGCCCGAGGCCGCCGCCATCCGCAACCCCGTGCGCGTCGCTGATCGAGTGGCTCGCCGTGGCGATCGCCTTCACGCCGGGCACCGCGGCGACCACCTTCGCGCTCACCGCATCCCAGACGTTCACGAGAACGAGCGGGTCGCCGGGCACGTGGAGGGATCGAAGAAGGCGGGCTTTGTCGGCGAGAGCGGTCATGACTCAATTCTGCGCCTCGCGGTCTCCGTGCTGCAGAAGCAGAAGACGCATGAATGTGTGTCAGAGCGCTCATAAAAACATATTCGTTGATAGACTTTCCCCATGCGCACCACTGTCGACCTTCCCGATGAGCTGTTTCAGCAGCTCAAAGCGCGTGCGGTTCAGGAGCAGATCTCGCTGAAACTCCTCATCGAGAAGAGCGGATACGAATACCTCAGACAACCTCTTCGTCGATGGGATGCGAGGGACGTCACGCTCCCGTCGGCTGGGGATGGAACCGGACGGGTGCTCGTCAATCCGGCGACGTGGTGGGATGACATCAACGAACGCGAATGAAAGCGATCGACACGAACATCCTCGTCTACGCGTTCCACGCGGACACCGAGCACCATGGCACGGCGCTCTCCGCGCTCAAGTCCATGATCTCCCAGGGCGAAGCGTGGGGAGTTCCCTCGCCGTGCATTCACGAATTCCTCGCAACAGTGACACGGGCCAAATACTTCTCGCATCCCGCAAGCATGAGCGAGGCGCTGTCGTTCCTGCGCGAGCTTCAGGAGCGGTACGGATGCTTCGTGCTGGACGAAAGCACGGTGCACCTTGCCACGCTCGAAAAGATTCTTCTGGCGAGCGGTGTCAGCGGCGCCAAGGTCCATGATGCGCGGATTGCGGCGATCTGCCGCGATCATGCGGTACAGGAATTGTGGAGTGCTGATCGCGACTTCAGCTACTTCCCCTGGCTCCCCACGGTAAATCCGCTCGTGTAGCGATCAGGTGCGCACACGCTCCGGGGCCCGCACGAACACCAACAGGACGAACCCGGTGGCAAGAACGAGGGTGATGCCGAGGATCCCGTACAGGATCTGGTTCGCCGCCGCAGCGATGAAAATACCCCACAGCAGGGAGGCGAGCCAGCTCGCGGCACGCCCCGTTGTGGCATACAGTCCGAAAATCTCTCCTTCGCGGCCGGCAGGGGTGACTCTGGCAAGGAATGACCTCGAGGATGCCTGGGCGGGTCCGACGAACATGGCCAGGATGATTCCGACCACCCAGAACAGCGGTTTGCCCAGCTCGGCTCCGAAAAACACGGTCAGGGTGCACACGATGAGGCCGCCGATGGAGAACAGGATCACCGGCTTGGGGCCCACGCGGTCGTCCAGCCGCCCGGAAAGGATCGTGGACAATCCGGCAACGAGGTTGAGGACGATGCCGAAAATCACGAGGTCCGTGAATCCGAAGCCGAACACCGCCCCGGCGATCACCGACCCGAACGTGAAGACCGCGGCGAGCCCGTCGCGGTAGACGGCGCTCGCGAGCAGGAACCAGAACGTGGGCCGCGTGTCCTTCCACAACCGCATGACGCTCTTGAACAGTTCGACGTAGCTGCGGAAGAAATTCACCTTCTTGACGACGCCGATGCTCGGCGGTTCGGGCACGTTGAGCAGAATCGGGATGGCGAAGAGGATCGTCCAAATTGTCGCGCCGAGTGCCACAATGCGGAAGGTCGACGCGCTGTTACCGTCGAGAAGGCCTCCGAGGATGGCCCCGACCACGATGGCGAGTGCGGTGATGCCGCCGAGGTACCCGAACCCCCAACCGAGACCGGACACTTTGCCGACGGTCTTCTTGGTCGAGACGGAGACGAGCAGCGCGTTGTAGTTGACGCCGGCGATCTCGCCGACCACGCTGCCGATCGCGATGAGCGAAACACCGAGTAGGAACCACTGCTGCCCTGCGTCGACGAAGAACAACCCGAACTGGCACAGGACGAGCAGTCCCGTGAAAATGGCGAGCTGGAGTTTCTGCCTGCCGGCGGCATCCGCCCTCTGGCCCATGACGGGGGCGAGCAGCGCGATCAGGATGCCGGCCGCGGTGATGCCCCAACCGAGGTTTGCGGCCAACTGCCCGATGCCATCGCAGTAGGCATTGCCGACCGTCGAGGCGTCGCAATTGATGTAGGAGCCATCCGGGTTCCGTCCTGCCGCTGCGACGTCTGCGGCGAGGAAGAAGTGCGAAGTGAGAAAACTGGGGACCCAGACGAACGTGAGGAGCACCGTGTTGAAGGGTTGCGTTGCCCAGTCCCAGAGCGCCCAGGAAAACACCTGTTTGCGCGGGATAGTCTTGCCCTCCTGGAGGTCGAGGCCCATCGCCGTGATGGCTCCGGTGTTGGCGGTGGGCGGAACCCGCTTGGAGGTGGCGGCCGCGACGTCGTTGTCGGGTGTCTCATTCGTCATTCAGTCAGGTTACTGGTGATCAGGTCATCCCGGGCGAAAGAATACTTGAGTCATTCACACTCAACTTTCAGCCTGCCAACTTGACATAGTTATCCACAGGCACGAAACTTGAGTGGATGGGACTCAAGTCTCGGATTCTGAACTTTCACCAAAAGGAGTAAAGAGCGCATGGCTCGAGCAGTAGGAATTGACCTCGGAACGACCAACTCTGTCGTATCCGTACTGGAGGGTGGAGAACCCACCGTCATCGCCAACGCCGAAGGTTTCCGCACGACGCCTTCCGTCGTGGCGTTCACGAAAGACGGCGAAATCCTCGTCGGCGAGACCGCGAAGCGGCAGGCCGTCACCAACGTCGACCGCACCATCGCGAGCGTCAAGCGCCACATGGGCACCGACTGGACGACCAAGATCGACGGCAAGACGTACACCCCGCAGGAGATTTCGGCGCGCATCCTCGGGAAGCTGAAGCGCGATGCGGAACAGTACCTCGGCGAGCCGGTGACCGATGCCGTCATCACGGTTCCCGCCTACTTCAACGATGCGGAACGCCAGGCAACGAAGGAAGCCGGTGAGATCGCCGGCCTCAACGTGCTGCGCATCATCAACGAGCCCACCGCCGCCGCACTCGCATACGGTCTCGACAAGGGCAAGGAAGACGAGCTCATCCTCGTCTTCGACCTCGGCGGCGGGACGTTCGACGTGTCCCTGCTTGAAGTGGGCAAGGATGACGACTTCTCCACCATTCAGGTCCGCTCGACGTCAGGCGACAACCGTCTCGGCGGTGACGACTGGGACCAGCGCATCGTCGATCACCTGATCAAGCAGTTCAAGGAGACGACCGGCGTGGATGTCTCCAAGGACAAGATCGCGAAGCAGCGGCTCAAGGAAGCGGCGGAGCAGGCCAAGAAGGAGCTCAGCTCCTCGACGAGCACGAGCATCCAGTTGCCGTATCTGTCGCTCACGGACAGCGGCCCGGCCAACCTCGACGAGACGCTCACGCGCGCCCAGTTCGAGAAGATGACAAGCGACCTGCTCGACCGAACGAAGAAGCCGTTCGCCGACGTCATCAAGGAGGCCGGAATCAAGGTCGCCGACGTCGCGCACGTTGTGCTTGTCGGTGGATCCACCCGGATGCCTGCCGTCGTGGAACTCATCAAGAAGGAGACCGGCGGCAAGGAGCCCAACAAGGGCGTGAACCCGGATGAGGTTGTCGCCGTCGGCGCCGCCCTTCAGGCGGGCGTCCTCAAGGGCGAGCGCAAGGACGTTCTTCTCATCGATGTGACCCCGCTGAGCCTCGGCATCGAGACCAAGGGCGGCATCATGACGAAACTCATTGAGCGCAACACCGCGATCCCCACCAAGCGCAGCGAAACCTTCACGACCGCGGACGACAACCAGCCGTCCGTGGCCATCCAGGTGTTCCAGGGAGAGCGCGAGTTCACGAAGGACAACAAACCGCTTGGCACCTTCGAGCTCACCGGTATCGCACCCGCTCCGCGTGGAGTGCCGCAGGTCGAGGTCACCTTCGACATCGACGCGAACGGCATCGTTCACGTGTCCGCCAAGGACAAGGGCACCGGCAAGGAGCAGTCGATGACGATCACGGGCGGCTCATCGCTCGCGAAGGAAGACATCGACCGGATGATCCGCGAAGCAGAAGAGCACGCCGCCGAGGACAAGGCACGCCGGGAAACCGCCGAGATGCGCAACACCGCCGAGCAGCTCGTCTTCTCCACCGAGAACATCATCAAGGAGAACGAAGACAAGCTCCCCGACGACATCAAGTCCGAAGTTCAGTCGGATGTCGACGCGCTGAAGACCGCGCTCGCCGGCGAAGACGACGACGCCGTGAGCACGGCATTCGACAAGCTCAACGAGAGCCAGCAGAAGATCGGAGAGGCCCTGTACCAGCAGAGCCAGACGGCGGAGGCGACCGCTGCCGATTCGGAGACCGGCGAGCCGGCTTCGGGAGACGATGAGGACATCGTCGATGCTGAAGTTGTCGAGGATGAGCCAGAAGGCGGCAAGAAATAGTTATGGTAGCAGACAAGGACAAGAAGAAACGCGATCCGGCGGCGAATTCGCGCCACGAGCATGACGCGGCGGAGCCGGTCGTGCGCGACAAGCGTCGCATCGACCCGGAGACGGGCGAAGCGCGCGAGGGCGCGGAGACGGTCGACGAGAAGCTGACCGACGAGGATCTTGCGAAGCTGCTCGAAGAGGTTCCCGACGGCTCCGGCGATGCATCCGAGCACCTCAACGATCTCAAGCGGGTGCAGGCGGAGTACGCGAACTACCGCAAGCGGGTCGACCGCGACCGGTACGTTGCGCGCGAACTCGCGGTCGCCGAGGTTATCACCAGCATTTTGCCGGTGCTCGACGATCTCGATCTCGCGCACGCGCACGGAGACCTTGAGGGCAGTCCACTGGAGCTCGTTGCGCAGAAGATCCGTACGATCTTCGGCCGGTACGGACTGGAACAGGTCGGTGCCGTCGGTGAGCCGTTCGATCCGAAGTTCCACGAAGCGATCGCCCAGTTGCCGAGCAAGGATGTCACGGAGCAGACGATCGCGGATGTCGTTCAGCCCGGCTACAAGTCGGGCGAGCGGCTGCTGCGACCGGCCAAGGTCGCTGTCTTCGTTCCCGAGGCCTGACCGTGGCAAGCCAGGACTGGTTCGACAAGGACTTCTACAAGGTTCTGGGCGTGCCTAAGGACGTGTCCCAGGCGGAGCTGAAGAAGACCTATCGGAAGCTCGCGCGCAAGTACCACCCGGACTCCAACCCGGGTGATGCCAAAGCCGAGACGAAGTTCAAGGAGATCAGCGAAGCCCACGCGGTGCTCTCGGACCCGGAGTCGCGCAAAGAGTACGATCAGATGCGAGCGATGGGTTCCGGGATGCCCCGCTTCACGGCGGGCGGCCAGAACGGCGGCTTCGAGGACGTGTTCGGGGGCATGTTCGGCGGTGGTGGCGGCGGTCGGCGTACGGCCAGCCCGCCCGGTGGTTTCGAGGACATCTTCGGCAGCATGTTCGGCGGAGGTTTCGGTCAGTCCACCGGCGGGTTCCGCGGTGCCGGAGGGCCGTCGAAGGGCCGCGACATCACGGCGACCACGACGCTCGATTTCGTCACGGCGATCAAGGGCGAAACCGCGCGGTTGCAATCCGCCGGCGGCAAGCCGATCAGCGTGCGCATCCCTGCCGGTGTCGCGGATGGCCAAAAGATCCGGCTCAAGGGCAAAGGCGAGCCGAGCCCGGACGGCGGGCCACCCGGTGATCTCACGCTCACCGTGACGGTGCGCAAGCATCCGGTGTTCGAACGGGACGGACTCAACCTTCGCGTGGATGTCCCCGTCACGTTCACCGAAGCCACCCTCGGCGCAACGATCGAGGTTCCCACGCTTGACGGCGATCCGGTGAAGTTGCGGATCGCCCCGGGGACCCCGAGCGGTCGCGTCCTGAGGGTGAAGGGCCGCGGTGTCACGACGACGAAGGGCGTCGGCGACCTGCTGGCGGAAGTGGTCGTCGCCGTGCCGAGCCACCTCACCGCGGATGCGAAGGAGTATTTGGAGAAATTCGCGAAAGCGATGCCCGCGGAGAACCCTCGTGCTGAACTTATCGCGAAGGCGAAAGGATGATTTCCATGGACGAGAACTCGCCGGTCTTCGCCATCGCCATGGCTGCGGAGCTGAGCGGCATGCACCCGCAGACGCTGCGGCAGTACGACCGCATGGGGCTCGTGTGCCCTCGGCGCACGGTTGGCAAGTCACGCCGGTATTCGATGCGCGATGTCGCCCAGTTGCGGGAGATCGCGCGGCTCGGCGCGGAGGGGGTGAGTCTGGAGGGCATCCGGCGCGTCCTCGAGCTCGAAAACCAGGTGACCCAGTTGCAGGCGAGGGTGCGAGAACTCGAGACGGCGCTCGCGGATGAACTTCTCACGAAACCGGGCCGACGCGTTTTTGCCGCCGGAGAGTCCGGAGATGTCGTGTCGCTGCGCACCGGAACGAGGGCGCAACGCAACAACCAGGTCGTCGTGTGGCGACCGTTCAACCACTAGTTCCAGCAGAGGGGAGACCACGAGATGACCGAAAACACCGCGGCGCCGCAACCGAACCAGTCCGCCCAGCCGTCTGGGCCGGCCCCGTACTCGACGCAGACGTACGCCTACCGTTCACCCGTGCGTCCGCCGCTCTCCCCCGCGGTGAAGGGTGGGGCGTTCTGGGCGGGCGCGGTCGGCTTCAACCTGCTTTCGCTCGGGTTCTACCTTGTCGTCATCCCCCTGATGGCGGCGATGTTCGGCGCGTTCTTCTCCGTGATCGCGGATCAGGCCTTCCGGTCGGGCCGCAACGGATCGGCCGGGCTTGAGGACGTTCGCCACTTTTTCGACTCGCTCGATTACGGCCTGATCGCGGTGCTCGGCGTTGTCGTGGTCGCCGTCGGCCTTCTGATCATGGCTGCCGCGCTGTTCGCGAGCGCCCGCATCCTGAAATCGCGTGGGGTCCAGCGCGCCTGGCCGGTCACCTGGGCAGGCTCCGGCATCGCCATCGCCGCATCCTGGTTTGTCGGCTGGATCCTTCCGGTGGTGTTCCAGTTGGTGGCGGTCGTCCTGGTGATGGTCGGCGTCAATGCGCTCGTCGCCGGGATCTCCCAGGCGGTCCTGATGCTCATCGGGTTCGTGGCCGGGAACGCGATCATCGGTTGGCTTTCATGGTGGTGGATGGCGCACGCGCTGCGCCCGGGTGCGCAAACCGGACCCTCAAACGAAATGCAGGAGTAGACAATGGCAAACATGCAGGGAGCACCGGCAAGCGACGAAGAGCAGAAGACCGCTCTCGAACAGTACGGTGTCGACCTCACCGCGATCGCCGGCACGGGCAAACTCGACCCGGTGATCGGGCGGGATGCGGAGATCCGCAGGGTGAGCCAGGTGCTCACCCGGCGCACGAAAAACAACCCCGTGCTCATCGGGGAACCCGGGGTGGGGAAAACCGCGGTCGTGGAAGGACTGGCGCAGCGCATCATCGCCGGGGACGTCGCCGATTCGCTCAAGGGCAAACGGCTCGTGGCTCTGGACCTCGCCGCGCTCGTCGCTGGCGCGAAATACCGCGGAGAGTTCGAGGAACGACTCAAGGCTGTGCTCAAGGAGATCAACGAAGCGGATGGCCAGATCATCACGTTCGTCGACGAGTTGCACACCCTGATGGGCGCCGGCGGCGGCGAAGGCTCCGTCGCTGCCGCGAACATGCTGAAGCCCATGTTGGCGCGCGGCGAACTTCGGCTGATCGGCGCGACGACCCTGGATGAGTACCGCGAGTTCATTGAAAAGGATGCCGCGCTGGAGCGGCGATTCCAGCAGGTCTACGTGGGCGAGCCGAGCGTCGAGGACACCATCGCCATCCTTCGCGGGCTGAAGGAACGGTACGAAGCGCACCACAAGGTGGCCATCGCCGACACGGCTCTCGTGGCCGCGGCGGCGCTCAGCAACCGCTACATTTCCGGCCGCCAGCTCCCGGACAAGGCGATCGACCTCATCGATGAGGCGGCGAGCCGGCTCCGGATGGAGATCGACTCCGCGCCGGTGGAAATTGATGAGCTCCGGCGCAGCGTCGACCGGCTCAAACTTGAGGAGCTCGCGCTCAAGAAGGAGAAGGATGACGCCAGCAAGGCGCGGCTCCAGAAGCTCCGCGACGACCTGAAGGAGAAGAGTGCGATTCTCGACGACCTTCAGACGCGCTGGGAGCACGAGCGGGCATCCCTGAACCGCGTCGGTGAACTGAAGGAGAAACTGGATGCGCTTCGCATGCAGGCCGACCGGGCGCAGCGCGAAGGGAACCTCGAATTGGCCTCGCGACTGCTGTACGGAGAGATCCCGGTGATCGAGCGCGAGGTGGCGGTTGCGGAGAAGTCGGAAGAGGAAACACCGCTCATGGTCAACGATCAGGTGACCGCCGAGGATATCGCCGCGGTCATCGCCGCATGGACCGGCATCCCCGTCGGGCGTCTGCTCCAGGGCGAAACGGAGAAGCTGCTGCACCTGGAGTCCGAGCTCGCGAAACGGCTGGTCGGCCAGAAGCAGGCGGTTCGGGCGGTCGCGGATGCCGTGCGCCGCAGCAGGGCGGGCATCGCCGACCCAGCCCGCCCCACCGGATCGTTCCTGTTCCTGGGGCCGACCGGTGTCGGGAAGACCGAGCTCGCGAAGGCGCTCGCCGAGTTCCTGTTCGATGACGAGAAGGCGATGATCCGCATCGACATGAGCGAGTACGGCGAGCGGCACTCCGTCGCCCGCCTGCTCGGTGCGCCTCCCGGGTACATCGGGTTCGAGCAGGGCGGCCAGCTCACCGAGGCGGTGCGCCGCCGCCCCTACTCGGTCGTGCTCATGGACGAGGTGGAGAAGGCGCACCCGGACGTGTTCGACGTGCTCCTGCAGGTGCTCGACGACGGCCGCCTCACGGATGGGCAGGGCCGCACCGTGGACTTCCGCAACGTCATCCTGATCCTCACGTCGAACCTGGGCAGCCAGTTCCTCGTCGACCCCGAGCTCAGTTGGGAGCAGAAGGAGGAGGCCGTCAACACGATGGTGCGGCAGGCGTTCAAGCCGGAGTTCGTGAACCGTCTCGACGACATCGTCATCTTTTCGCCGCTGTCGATGGAGGACCTGGGGCAGATTGTCGAACTGTACGTGGACCGCCTGGAGACGCGGCTCGCGGAGCGTCGGTTGGGGCTCGCCGTTACGCCGAACGCGAGGGCGTGGCTGGCCGAACGCGGATACGACCCCATTTACGGTGCGCGGCCGCTTCGACGGCTCATGCAGCACGAGATCGATGATCGCCTTGCTACCGCGCTCCTTGCGGGGACGGTGCGCGACGGTGACACCGTGCTCGTCGAACTTGCGGACAACGGCGAGGAGCTCAGCGTCACGAGCAGCTAGCAAAGGCGACGGCAGGCCCGCGACCTAGGCTCGCTAACGTAACCTCTGCGCAGACTACGCGGCGAGCTCTTTCGCGATCACCGCGACGAAAGCGTCGATGTCGGCCTCCGTGGTGTCGAACGAGCACATCCAGCGCACCTCGCCCGCTGCGGCATCCCAGTCGTAGAACCGGAACGCCTTACGCAGTCGATCCGCGACGCCCGGTGGCAGCACAGCGAACACCGCGTTCGACTGGGTTTCCTGCGAGAAAGACAATCCGCTGATGGATCCGTCCGCGATGCGGTCGTCGAGCGACCGCCGCAAGTGGGCGGCCATGGCGTTCGCGTGACTCGCCGAGCGCAGCCACAAGTCGCCTTCGAGGAGAGCGAGGAACTGGGCGGACACGAACCGCATCTTCGACGCGAGCTGCATGTTGAGTTTGCGCAAGTACAGCAAACCGGGTGCGGTTTCAGGGTTGATGGCCACGATCGCTTCGCCGTACAGCATCCCGTTTTTGGTGCCACCGAAACTGAGCGTGTCGATTCCGGCGTCCGTCGTGAATTCGCGCAGCCCGGTGCCGAGCGCTGCGGCCGCATTCGCGATGCGGGCGCCATCCATGTGCACGGTCATGCCCTTCGAGTGGGCGTGGTCGGTGATGGCTTTGAGTTCCTCGACGGAGTACAGCGTTCCCAGCTCCGTCGTTTGCGTGATGCTCACCGCGAGAGGTTGCGCACGGTGCTCATCTCCCCAGCCCCACGCTTCGCGGTCGATGAGGTCGGGCGTGAGTTTGCCGTCCGGCGTTTCGACCGTGAGCAGTTTCAAGCCGCTCACGCGCTCCGGGGCGCCGTTCTCATCCGTGTTGATGTGCGCGGTTTTCGAGGAGATGACCGCGCCCCACCTCGGCAGCATGGCCGTAAGCGCGGTGACGTTGGCCCCTGTGCCGTTGAACACGGGGAACACTTCGACCTGCTCACCGAAGTGCTGCCGGATGACGGCCTCCAGCCGCTCGGTGTACACGTCGCCGCCGTAGGCGATCTGGTGTCCGCCGTTCGCCTCGGTGATCGCCGCGAGAACCTCGGGGTGGGCGCCAGCATAGTTGTCGCTCGCGAAACCGCGCAGCTCGGGATCATGAAGTTGAGTCACCCGTCC
Organism: Micrococcales bacterium; assembly: GCA_017306245.1. Taxonomy (GTDB): domain Bacteria; phylum Actinomycetota; class Actinomycetes; order Actinomycetales; family Microbacteriaceae; genus Terrimesophilobacter. Next base: position 24,708 of record JAFKIY010000002.1, read on the forward strand.
ATCCTCTCATCACGCGAGACCGCAGTTTCCGCTCTAAAGCGCCCCGGTTGGAGCAAGAACTGCGGTCTCGCGAAAGAGAGGGGTGACTAGCGGGCGAGGGCCTCGGAGAGTTTCACGCGGGCGCCCGTCCGGAGCAGCGCATTCGAGTAAATGCGCGAACCGAGCACGATCACGGCGGCCGTCGTCACGAGCAGGACGGCGAGAGACAGCAGGGGCTCCCACCACGCGGCCTCGCCGAGGAACACGCGCATGGGCATCCCGACGGGGGCGGAGAACGGAACATACGACATGATCGCGAGCACGAGCGGATTGTCGTTGAACGCGATCACGAGGATGTACGGAAGCATGACGAGGATCATCACCGGCGACGTGGCGCTGCCGACATCCTCCTGCCGGGACACGAGGGATGCCGTGGCGGCGTAGAGCGCGGCGATCATCACGAACCCGAACACGAAGAACACCACGAACCAGGCGATGGATGGGCCGAAACTGGCAAGCAGACTGGACTGGCCGGTGAGAGTGAGCCCGATCGCCGCGAGTCCCGCGATCACCGCGATCTGCGCGAACGCGAGAATGCTGTTGCCGATCACCTTGCCGGCCATGAGGGCGCGCACGGAGATTGTGGACATCAGAATCTCGACGATCCTGGTCTGCTTCTCCTCGACGACGCTTTGGGCGATGGTCGTGCCGAACGTCATGGCGGACATGAAAAACACGATCCCGAACGCGATGGCGGCGAAATACGCCAGCACAGGGTTGACGGCGCTCGGGTCCAGAAGCTCGACCTTCGGGGACGTGCTCAGCTGTGCGACGAGGGATTGCGGCACCGTATCCAGCGCGATGACCGACACGCCGATGCCGGAATCTTCGGCAGGAATGATCGCCGCCTCCACTGTGCCCTCGCGCACCAGCTTCTTCGCCGCATCCACCGAGTCGACGGCCGTGACGTTGAGACCGGGGATTGCCTCCGCGAACGTCACGGCCGCACCGGTTGCCGCGACATCCGTCTTCGACGTCGTCGCGCTCAGGAGTCCGCCGACCAGCACCGACGCGAGCACCGCGAGCATGAGGATGCCGGTGGAGATGAGAAATGCCTTGCTGCGCAGCTTCATCCGAATTTCGCGCGTCGCGACCAGGGTCACGCTGTTCGCAAAACTGGGTTCCTTGTAGTCGGTCATTGGATCACCTCATGGAAGATTTGCGCGAGTGACGGTTCCTGCGGGGTGAACCGCGTCACGCCACCCCGTTCGAGAGCGGCGCGGAGGAGGTTTTGTGCGGCATCCGCGGTGTCGGCGCGGAACGACACGGTGGCGCCGTCGAGAGCCTCGACCTCGATCCCGGGAGTGCCGCGGGCCCACGCGATATCCGTGGTGGCTTCGAGTTCGTAGCGGGATTCGCCGAACTCCGCCCTCAGCTTCTCGCGCGATCCCGAGGCGCGGATCGCCCCTTCGGCGATGACGACGAGGTCGTCGCACAGCCGCTCGACGATGTCCAGCTGGTGGGAGGAGAACAGCACCGGAACTCCGCGAGTCGCACGCTCCTTGAGTACGCCTTGCACCGTCTCGACGGCGATCGGGTCGAGCCCAGAAAAGGGTTCGTCGAGAACGAGGATCTCCGGATCATGCACGAGCGCCGCCGCGATCTGCGCCCGCTGCTGGTTGCCGAGGGAGAGGCTTTCGACGGACGTGTCGGCGCGCTCGCCGAGCCCCAGCTGGTCGAGCAGGGTGGCCGTGTTGCGCTGCGCGGCGGCAGGGGTCAGGCCGTGGAGCCTGGCCAGGTAGACGATCTGCTCTGCGACCTTCATCTTCGGGTACAGCCCGCGCTCCTCCGGCATGTACCCGAAACGGCGGCGGTCCGCCGTCTCCAGGGGGCGTCCGTCGCGGGTCACCGTTCCGGAGTCGGCGGACAGCACGCCCAGGATGATGCGCATCGTCGTGGTCTTGCCCGCGCCGTTCGCGCCGACGAAACCGGTCATCCGACCAGGTGCGATGGAGAAGGTGACGTCGCGGAGAACCCGCGTGCCACCGAACGACCGATTGACGTTGACTAGCTCAAGCACCCAACCACCCTAAACCAGCCGCACGGGCGCAAAATCCGTGCTCGCGTACTCCCCGTCAACGGCCCACCAGCCGGAACAGGTAGCACGCCGCGGTCCGCTCGAAAGCCACGCCGCGACCGCTTGCCAGTACCTGATCGACGGTGAAGGCGTCCGGCCTTCGGGCGCGAGAGAATGAGTCCAGATTGTCGGCCCGAAATCGCGCGCTGGCCCAGGTGGGTTGAACGGCGACGAGCTCGTAGCGCGGGTCCAGGAGCGCGAGTGAAGCATCACCGTGCGAGTTGTTCGCGAGGAGGTACCCGCCGTCGGCAAGGTATCGGGTGCAGTATCGCGAGACCGGGCCGGCATAGAGGGAAATGAGCACATCCGCCCATCCGTCGGAGACCTCGGCGAGCGGCTCCCGGTAGTCCGCGACGACGAAGCGCGCCCCCGCAAGCTTGGCGGGCAGTGCGGAGACAGCCTTCGCAAACTTCCTGTCGCTGTCGACGAAGGCAACCTCCGGCCACGCGTTGAGCGGCGCGATGTCGAGGCAGGAGCCGGGGCGAAGCGGGCTCGGTCACGCGGTCGCGGTCAGTCGCTGCCGGTGATGCCGGATGTCGACTCGATGACGGCCGTCATCTTGCGGGACAGCGCTTCGTAGAACATGGACAGCGGGAACTCGTCGTCAAGCACCTCGTTCGTGAGGTCCTTCGGCAGACCGTCGAGCGGAAGGTCGCGAGTCGCCCACTTTGACGCCGGATGCGGGGTGAGCGTAGCCGACACCAGGTCGTACGCCGCCAGCCAGTGTGCCACTTTCGGCCGGTCGATGGAGCGCCAATACAGGTCGCCGATCTCATCACCGAGCGCGTTCACGACATCCGGGACTTCGTCCCAGTCGATGCTGAGCGTGGTGTCCGTCCAGTGCAGCACGTGGTGCTGGTGCATCCACGCGAACAGCAACTGCCCGCCGAGACCGTCGTAGTTGCGCACGCGGCTCCCGGTGAGCGCAAACCGGAAGATGCGGTCGAAGATCACCGTGTACTGCACGAGTTGGGCATGCTTGCGGGTCACCGGGTCGGTGTCGTCCGCGCGCACGAGCTTCACGCTCTCGCGGAACGCGGTGAGGTCGCAGCGCAACTCTTCGAGCGAGTACAGGAAGTACGGCATCCGCTGTTTGATCATGAACGGGTCGAACGGCAGATCGCCGCGCATGTGCGTGCGGTCGTGGATGAGGTCCCACATCACGAAGGTTTCTTCCGTAAGCTTCTGGTCCTCGAGCAGTTCGGCAGCGTCATCCGGCAACACCAACCCGGTGATCTCGGATGCCGCCTTCACGACCCGACGGAAGCGCGCGGCCTCGCGGTCGGCGAAGATCGCACCCCACGTGAACTTGGGGGTCTCCCGAACGGCAACCGTCTCAGGGAACAGCACGGCGGAGTTCGTGTCGTATCCGGCGGTGAAGTCGAGGAACCGGATCGGAACGAACAGCTTGTTGGAGTAGTCGCCCGCCTCCAGCTCCGCTACGAATTCGGGCCATATGACCTCGATGAGGACGGCCTCCACGAGCCGGTCGGTGCTGCCGTTCTGCGTGTACATCGGGAACACGACCAGGTGGCGCAGACCGTTGACCCGGTTCTTCTCCGGGTGGAACGCGACAAGCGAATCGTAGAAGTCGGGCACGCCGAAGCCCTCCTTCGCCCAACGCTCGAAGTCGGCGACGAGGGCGGTGAGGTACTCCTCGTCGTACGGGAACAGGGGAGCGAGTTTGGCAATGTCCTGGACGAGGGAGGCAACGAGTTTGCGCGCCTTCGACTGGTCGGACGATTTCGGGATGCTGCCATCCTGCACCTGAAGCGGGCGGATGCTCGTGGCCGCGGCTTTCAGGGCGAGCCACGCGGGGTTGGCCGCAACGTCCTCAACGACCTCGGGTTCGCCAATGATGGTCTTCTCGTGGGTGAGTGATGACATGGTTCGACCTCCCGTCGTTGTCGGTGCGAAAGTGGTTGCGCCTTAAAGGGTATCCGCCGAACCATGGCGTTTGGTTGTGGTCCTCTGCAAAAAACTGCGCCCGCGCGGTTCGCCGCGCCGGTTCCGTCAACGCCGGGGCGCCGGAGTGTCAGATTTCGTCGGATTCTGTGGGAATCCGGATGCTTCGGATCGCCGCCATCGCCTCATGCGCGAGGGAAACATCGTGCGTGCGCACCGCATCCAGAAGGGTGGATTGCGCTTCGTACAGCGCAGCGTAGTCGATGGTTTTCGGGAGGTGGAGGCCGCCCAGGCGCACGAGGTGCATGACGGACGTGATGGCGCGGCGCAGCGACTCGTTCTTCGACAGCGGGGTCAGGCGGTTGAAGAAGTGGAAGTTCGCGGTGGCCATGGCCTGCATGTCTCGGGATGCGGCCGCAGCCTGAAAGTCGGCGTGGTCCTCGCTCATCGCCTCGAGAGTGGATGCTCCTGCGCCGGGAATCGTCTCGTCCAGGAGTGCACCGAACAGCGCGCTCCACACGACGACGGCCTCGGCAGTCGTGCGGGGGCTCACCACGGCGACACGCGTGAAACGGTTGGCAGAGGCCTCGATGACGCCGATCTCCCTGAGACGTTGGATGGCTTCGCGCACCGGCGTCCGCGAGACGCCATAACTGGCGGCCAGCGCAGTGTCGCTGATGTGCTCGCCGGGCAGGAGCCGTCCCTCGTGAATGTCGGCGAGGAGGCCCTCGAACACCGTGGCGACAACCTTGCTCGTCGCTATTCCGGAGGCTTCGGCTGTGCGAGTGGGGCGGTCTGGCAGTTCAGACTCAAGCATCCCACCAATATTACCGGCGCGATCTTCGCCAGGTCAGAAGATCATCGGTCTGTCGAGGTCCTCCGTGTCATCGGATGCCAGCTCGACGCTCACCGGAACGTGGTCGCTTGGCGCGTCGCCCTTGCGCTCGTCGCGGTGGATCCGGGCGGCAACCACCCGGTCTGCGAAGTCCTGCGAGCCCAAAATGAAGTCGATGCGCATCCCTTCATTGCGGGGAAAGCGCAGCTGCTTGTAATCCCAGTAGGTGTAACCCTCCGGGACGAGCGGGCGGACAACATCGCTGAACCCCCGGTCGAGGAAGGCGAAGAAGGCCGCCCGCTCCGGGGCGGAAATGTGCGTCGAAACGCCGGGCGTGAAACTCGGGTCGCCCATGTCGTCGTCGGTTGGCGCGACATTCCAGTCGCCCATGAGGGCAAGCGGCGCATCCGGATTCTCGGCGAGCCACGCCGTCGCGTGATCCTTGAGGCGCGCGAGCCAGTCGAGCTTGTACGCATAGTGGGGGTCGTCCAGTCCGCGCCCGTTCGGAACGTAGAGGCTCCAGAGCCGGATGCCGTCCACGGTGACGCCGAGGGCACGAGCCTCGAGAGGCTGGTCTGGCCCTTCCGCGCCTTTCAGGAATCCGGGCTGACCGGAGAAGCTCGTTTCGACATCCATCATCGGCAGGCGGCTCGCGAACGCGACGCCATTCCACTGGTTGAGGCCGTGCGCGATGATGTCGTAACCTGCCTCCTCGAACTGTTCGACGGGGAACTGGTCTGGGCGGCACTTGATTTCCTGCATGCCGAGCACATCGATGTCTTCCCGGGTGAGCCAGTCGACGACTCGACCTGCCCGGGTGCGGATCGAGTTCACGTTCCAGGTAGCGATGCGCATGCTCCAACGCTATCGGCTCCGAGTCACACCACCTCCTGAATGATGAATAGAGTTGTCTGCGTGAACGACGCCCGACGCCAACTCATCGACCACATCGTTTCGGATGCGGTGTTCCACGGCGACTTCACGCTGACGAGCGGGAAGAAGGCGAATTTCTACGTCGATCTCCGGCGGGTGAGCCTTGACCACCGCGTCGCTCCGCTCATCGGGGCCGTCATGCTCGATCTGATTGCGGATGTCCCCGACGTTTCCGCGGTCGGCGGGCTGACCATGGGTGCTGACCCGATTGCTGCGGCAATCCTTCACCAGGGTGCAGCGAGGGGGCTCGGCTACGACGCGTTTGTGGTGCGCAAGGAACCGAAGGATCACGGGCGGGGCCGTCAGGTGGAGGGTCCGGACCTGGCGGGCAAGCGTGTGATCGTCGTGGAGGATACGTCGACGACGGGCGGCTCGCCGCTGGCGGCGATCGCCGCACTCGAGAAGGTGGGTGCCGCAATTGCCGCCGTCGCCGTCGTCGTGGATCGCAACACCGGCGCGCGGGAATCGATCGAGGCGGCGGGATATCAGTATCGTGCCGCCCTGGGGCTTGAGGATCTGGGACTCTCACCGTGAGCGACGATCGGGATAACGGCAACGGCGGCGAGGAGGAGAGCGACGGCCTCGATGCGTGGCTCGCCGCGCATTTCCCTCCCAAAACTCCCGAAGAGCCGCCAGCGCAATCCCCCACGGAGCCGCCATCACCAACCCCGGTGGAGCCACCAACGCAACCTCCTGCGCAACCTCCCGCGGAGCCGTCTGTCGTGCCGCCCGTCGTGCCTCCTGTGGCGCCCCCGCTGATTCCTCCAACCGCACCACCCGAGCGTCCGCCGTTTCCTACCGAGTTTTTCCAGCCGACGTCGTCCGCGCCAGAGCGGCCGGCAACACCTGAACCTCCCACGCCCCCTGAACCGCCGACAACGCCGACTCACCCTGAGTCTCCGGAACCTCCAACCGGTCCGGTATCCCCGACGACCGGTCTTCCCGGGATCGTCCCGATGGCGGAAGAACTCGCCGGCGTTCCGCCCGCACCCGAGTTCCCGCCGTCGCCGACGGAGGCCTTCAGCGAGGTGGCAGGCCCCTCGGCGATCGACGCACTGTTCGGCGAGTCGAAGTTCCGTGATTACGACCAGGATCCCGCGCCATCCGAAAGTCCGTTTGCGTCCCGTTCCGTCCCGGGCGAAGTCAAAGAGCCTGTGGGAATTTCGACCGCCCAGAAGACGCTCATGTGGATTGCCGGATCGCTCGTCGCGCTTCTGGCTTTGCTGGCGCTGTTCAGCCTCGGTACCAGGTTGAGCGGGCTGCTCGGCCCAGCACCGGATGTTGTGGCGGCTCCGACGAAGACTTCGACGCCGACGCCGACGGCGCCCCCGCTTGGCCCGGTCGCGCCCGGAGAGTACCTCTGGACCAAGCTGCTGGGCGGCGAGTGCCTGAACCCGTATTTCGGGCCGTGGGAGCAGAAGTACACGGTTGTGGACTGTACGTCCCCGCATGCCGCGCAACTGGTGATTCGCGGCACGTTCCCGTCGGAGGACGGACTCGCCACTCCCTATCCTGGGCTTGAGGCGCTGCAGTCGCAGGTGAACCTCCTGTGCACTGCGCCGACCGTGATCGACTACGCGAAGGCGGCGGCGTACACGGATATTCAGGTCGAGGCGAGTTTTGCTGCCACAGCGGACGAGTGGGTTTCCGGGGACAGGGACTATTTCTGTTTCCTTTCCCGCAGCGCTGGCGGGATGCTCACCGAGGATATTGCCCAGCCGCAGGTCGCCCCGACTCCGAGCCCGGCACCCACCGGGTCGCCCGCGCCATAGCGGGGAAACTCACACCGGAACCAGGCTCATCCGCCTAGCCGTCTGTCGAGCTTCGGAGGGCAGCCTGGATCAGTGCGAACGCTCGTTCCCGGTCGACGCCGAGCTTGCGGATGCGTTCTGCGAACGCGGCCGCAGCCTCCTGCGCCTGCCGTTCGACCGGGTCACCGTGACTTGCGACGAAGGAGCCGTGGCGCCCGCGGGTTTCGATGATGCCATCCGACTCCAGCTCACGGTAGGCGCGAGCCACCGTGTTCGGAGCGAGGTCGAGGTCGCCAGCAAGTCGACGCACCGTGGGCAGGCGCGTTCCGGGCGCGAGTTCGCCGGATGCGACCAGATCCCGGATCTGCGTGCGCAATTGCTCGAATGGCGGCATCGCCGACTTCGGGTCGATGGTGAGAATCATGATTCCGATTCTCTTCGCTCTGCCGGAAGCGACCGACTCGTCACAACTCCCGGCTCGATGAAGGGCCGGAGCACATAGGCGGGCCACAAGCGCCGCAGAAAGTGGCGCTCCGGACTGGACCCCGCCCACGCGATTGTCAGAACGAGAACTCCAGCGAAACCGATCCACCCGGCAATTGTGACCGGAAGGAGCAGGCCAGAAGCGGCGAGGAAGTCGTGGAGCTGAAGCGTGAGATTGCTCGCGCCGAAGAGTACGCCGAGCAGCCCGATTGTGGCAGGCGTGCTGGCGAGCGAGCGCACGTCTATCGCGCGCAGCGCATCGTCCCATACGAGTTCTGATTCAGAACCAGAAACCTGTGCGCGCCCAACAATTCGTCTGCCGACCACTTCGAAGACGGCCAGAAACAGCACGGCGAGTCCAGTGAAGAGGCCGCCGGAGGTTGCCGGAAGCAGCACGTGGACGGGGCGGCTTCCCCATGCTGCCACAAGGAGAGAAGCGACGTAGATGATCATTGAAAGCCCAACGAAAGTGCGCGCACTTCGACGCTCCCACGGTGCAACGTAGTCGTCCAGGCTGACTGCGCGCGCTTTCGCGACGGAAAGCTCACCGTGAACACGACGACCACCATTGCGATGGTGGTGAAGAATATGAACGCGAGCCTGATTCGCTGCCGCCGTAGCAGATGTCGACCGATTGAGGAGCGGAGTTCCTCCGGGATGGCGAGCCCCACAGTTCTCTCAAGCTCGTCCATCATTGCGACAACACTGATCTTTCGAAACGTCCTCGCGAAGACGATGAGATCCACGAGTAGGACGATGCCGGCAACCGCGAGAAGGTTGACGTCCAGAAATGACACGGCCTGATTGTTCGACATTTGTACCAATGTACCAATACAAAACTGGGCCGTCAACAGTCACCCCACCCCCCTGTCGCGCGCATCCCCCCCGTTGCGACCCAAATGAAGGCATTCCGGATCGTTCTCAGCGAAGTGCCCAGCAACGTGGTGCAGAGAAGGCTGAAATGCCTTCATTTGGGACCAAACCACCGGGGCGGGGGAGGGCGGAGGAGCTAGCGCGCGTACACGCGCTGCCCGCCGACGAAGGTTTGCAGGACTCGGGTGTCACCGATCTCATCTGCCGGATGCGCGAACGGGTCACGGTCGAGAACGGCGAGGTCGGCGAGCTTGCCAACCTCGATCGTCCCGCACTCGTCGAGGTGGTTCACGTAGGCGGAGCCTGCCGTGTAGGCGGTGATGGAGGTTCCGAGGTCGATGCGCTGCTCCGGGAGGAATGCCTCATAGTCGCCCTCGGCGTGTTCCCGGGCTGCCTTTCGGTTCACAGCGACATGGATGGCGGCCATCGGGTCAGGGGTGCTCACCGACCAGTCGCTGCCCGCCGCGAGCGTCGCGCCGCTGCGCAGCAGGTCGCCGAACGGGTACTGCCATGAGCTGCGCGGTTCGCCCAGGAATGGCAGCGTGAGCTCCACCATTTGCGGCTCGAGCGCCGCCCACAGCGACTGCATGTTCGCGACGACACCCAATTCGCGGAACCGGGGAACATCCTCCGGGTGGATGACCTGAATGTGCGCGATGTGGTGACGATGGTCGTTGCGGCCGTTCGCGGCGACCGCCGCCTGGATCGCGTCGAGGCTCTCGCGCACCGCACGGTCCCCGATCGCATGGAAGTGCAACTGGAACCCCAGTGCGTCCAGAGCGGGCGCCGCTTCGGCGAGCACTTCCGGCGGCACAAACGACATCCCGTCGTTGATGGTCGGATGTCCGTGCCCGTCGAGATACGGGTCGATCATGGCGGCGGTGAAATTCTCGGCCACGCCATCCTGCATGATCTTGATGCTCGTGGCACGGAAGCCGCCGAGGCTGTAGGCATCCCGCTTGGCCACGAGATCCGGGATCTGCTCGACGCCGCGGGTGCGGTCCCACCAGATCGCCCCGACAACCCGGCCGGTGAGCAATCCCTGCTCGCTCGCGGTGCGATACGCGGGCCCGGCATCCCCTGCGTCGCCGTAAAACCCGATGATCGCGTCCTGCCACCCGGTGATGCCGAACGAGTGGAGGTACGACTGCGCCACGAGCAACGCCTCGACAAGGGTCGCGTCGTCGGTGCGCGGAAGCAGGTGGTTGACGAGCGACATCGCACCCTCGTGCAGGGTGCCAGACGGTGCGCCGTTCGCATCGCGCTCGATGCGGCCATCCGCGGGGTCCGGCGTATCTTTCGTGATGCCCGCGAGCTCGAGCGCGCGGGAGTTCACCCACGCGCCGTGCCCGTCGCGGTTCGGCAGGAATGCCGGGCGATCAGGAACGACCGTGTCGAGATCACTCGCGAGAGGAGTCCCGCCGGGGAACCCGCTCATCGACCAGCCGCCGCCCAAAACCCACTCCAACTCGGGATTCGCGTTCGCGTACTCGCCGATCCGCGCCACATAGTCGGTGCGCGTGTGCAGGGCGCTCAGGTCGCACCGCAGCATGTCCAGCCCACCCCACACCGGATGCACGTGGGCGTCCTGGAAGCCCGGGACCAGCATCCGACCGTTCAGATCCACCACCTCGGTCTTCGGTCCGATGAGTTCGCGAACGTCGTCGTGGCCGACCGCGATGATCCGGCCCCCCCGGACCGCGACGGCGCTCGCGGTCGAACGGACCGTATCCGCGGTGAAAACCGTTCCGCCGGCAAAGACGGTGTCAGCAGACTGCATTGTGGATCCCTTGTCGTTAGCTGCCGGCCATGGTTCTGGCGATTTCGGTGGCAGAGTCTCCGGAGCGTTTCAGAACCCACGCGACGAGCACGAGCGACAGCAGCGTGACGATGAGCATGAGGGTGGACACCGAGGCGATTTCCGGGCGCAACCCGCTGCGCACCGCACTCAGGACATACACCGGCCACGGCGTTGTTCCCGACACCGAGACGAACGACGAAATGATCGTGTTGTCGAGGCTGAGCGTGAACGAGAGCAGACCGCCCGCGAGCACGGCCGGCATCGCGAGCGGAAGCGTGATGCGCCAGAACGTGCGAAGCGGCGGGGCGTACAAATCGGCGGAGGCCTCCTCGAGGCTTTCGCTGATGCCCACGAGCCTCGCCCGGACGATGTAGCTCACGACGGCGATCGAGAAAAGCGAGTTGCCGACCACGAGGCGGAAGATACCGTCGTTGAAAATCGTGATCCCCAGGTCCTGGCCGAGGAAGACGACCCAAGGCAGCAGAGACACGGCATCCACGATCTCCGGGGTCACCGTGACGAGCACGAGAACCGCGAGGAACCAGCCCACCCACTTCCCGGGTCGACGCGCCATGGCGACGCCCGCGAGCGTGCCGATGGACGTGGCGAACAGAGCGGAGAGCACGCCCGAGCGAATCGACACCCACACCGCGTTCTGGATCGCCGGTTTGTTCAGGATGGTGAGGAACGGGTCGATCCCGAATCCGTCGAACGCGATGAGCAGGCGCCCGGTGTTGAACGAGTAGACGAGGATGACGATGATCGGCGCGAACAGGAACAGGAGGACGAGGATGCCCCAGATCGCGAACAGGCGGTCGGACACCGAGCGACGCGGTTTTGCCCTCGCCGCGGACGGCGTACCCTGCGGCGCGCCCTCGCGGGAGCTCCGGTCGAGGGCGATGCGCTTCGTGGCAGTCTCGCTCATGCTTCGGCCCCCAATCGCAGTCGATAGTGCGACCGGAACGGCAGGGTCGCCAGCCAGATGATGAGCCCGAGCACCGCGGCACTCAACAGGATCGTCAGGATCAGGATCACGGCCATGGCCGAACCGAGCGCCCAGTTCTGCGCGGACTGGAACTGGGCCGCAACGAGCTGCCCCGCCATGTTTCCTTTGGCGCCGCCGAGCACGGTGGCGGTGATGTAGTCGCCCATGAGCGGGATGTACACGAGCAGGAGGCCGGCGATGATGCCCGGCCTGGCGAGCGGGATGGTCACCCGCAGGAACGTCTGCAACCGTCCGGCGCCGAGATCCTTCGACGCCTCGCGCAGCGGCTCACCCACCCGGTCGAATGCGACGAACAGGGGGAGGATCATGAGCGGCAAATAGTTGTAGATCACGCCGATGAGCACGGCGCTTCGCGAGTACAGGATTTCGAGGGGCCCGTCGAGGATCCCGACCGCCTGGAGGCCCTGCGACAGCCAGCCCTGCGGCGCGAGGATGATCTGCCAACCGATCGTGCGCACCAGGAAGTTCGTCCAGAACGGGATCATGATCGCGGCGATCAACAGGCCCCGCTTCGCCACCGGCACTTTCACGGCCATCCAGTACGCGACCGGCATTCCGATAATGAGGCAGGCGAGCGTGCCGACGACCCCCACCCACAGTGTGTTGGAGAACGTCGAGAAGAACGTCGGAGACAGCGCTTCGGCGTAGCGGTCCAGGGACAGGATGTCGTTGGCGTGCGTTCCGAAGATGCTCGGCTTGTAGCCGAAGCTGTACCAGATGATGAGGCCGACGGGCGCTGCGAAGAACGCCAAAAGCCACACCCACGCCGGCAGCGCGAGCGTGGCTTTCGGCAGTCGCAGTTTAGGCACCCGCTGCGGCCTTCATCGCCGTCCAGATTGCGACGACGCGGTCCTGGTTCTCGTTCAATTCGCCGTTCTTCATCGTGGCGAGCTGTTCCGGCGTGAAGAACACGAGGTCGAGCATCGGCAGGTCCTCAGCTTTTGCGGCGTCTTCAATGCCTGCAGCGCCGGTGTGGTAGCCGATGTAGTCAAGCTGCTTGAGCTGCGTCTCCGGCACCATCGTGAAGTTGATGAACGCGTGGGCGGCCTCCGGGTGCTTGGCACCCATGGCGATCGACCAGTTGTCCATCCAGAGCTCCGTTGCCGGCGCCCCCAGCTTCCACACCCACTGGTCCGGGTTGTCGCTGTTGAGGATGCCAATGCGGGCGTCACCGTTCCACACCTGCATGAGGTCCTGCGTACCCTGCGGAATCGCGGTGCCTCCCGGGTAGGAGTCGAATGCGGCGATGTGCGGCGCGAGCTTGTTGACGAGGTAATCCTCGGCGGCGTCGAGGTCTTCCTTCTTCGTGGTGTTCCAGTCGATGCCGTTCGCCCAGAAGTACATCCCGGTCAGCTCGGCCGGGTCGTCCAGAACGGACGTCTTTCCGCTCGCCTCGTTCTGCGCGGCATCCATGAAGTCGTTCCACGTTGTCAGCTCGCGCGTGATGACGTTCTTGTTGTACACGAAGCCGGTGGTGCCCCACGCCTTGCAGACGGACCACTTGTTCTCCGGATCCCACTCCTGCTTGAGGAAGGCGGGGTCCATGTATTTCAGGTTCGGAATAAGGTCGTGGTTCAACTCGACGAGGAGGCCTGCGTCGGCAAGCTGCGGCACGAAGACACCGGTGGGAACGACGATGTCGTAACCGCTCGTGCCCTTGGCCGCGACGAGCTTGGCAATCATTTCCTCGTTGGAACCGTACGAGCCGAACGTGACTTTGGGGCCAAGCTTGTCGGTGAAGCTCTGCACGACATCAGGGTCGTCGTAGTCGCCCCACGAGAAGATGTTCAGGCTGTCCTCGAGCGGTCCGCCAGAGGCGACGATGCCGGTTCCAGGCTTGGCGCCACCACCGGGCGTGCACGCAGCCAGGGTTGCGACGGATGCCGCGGCGGCGGAAAACGCGAGGAAGTTCCTGCGGGACAATTCGCTCTTGATCGCGGGGATCGCCGACCTCGGCGCGAGAATGCGGATCGGTTCTTCAGTCATGTGTCATCACTCCTTGTTTTGGTCGTGCTGTGGTGCGGTGGATTCGGAAGGAAAGAACTGCACGCTGTCCGGGGAGAAGGTGACCGTCGCCCGGTCACCCTCGGACAATCGCGGTGCGCTCGGCGTTGGCAGGCGAGCCTGAACGGACACGTCGTTGCCGAGATCGATCAGGAATTGCACGGTTTCGCCCAGGTGCGAGGAACTGAGAATGGTCCCGTCGAAAACGTTCGCCCGACCGGGCGCCTTCTTGTCGCCGCTGGGCGCAGCCAACTGGACGAACTCGGGGCGGACGGCGGCGACGATCGCATCTCCGGCGTGCACCGCCGGGTTGGCGGACGCCGTCGTAACCGGGCCAACCGCGGAGGTCGCCGTCGTGGCGTCCTTCGCCGTGGCCTCGAAGAAGTTCTGCTGGCCGATGAACCCGGCCACGTACGCGTTCGTCGGCGCGCCATAAATCGTGTCGGCATCCGCGAGCTGTTCGATGCGCCCCTCGCGCATGATCGCGATGCGATCGCTCATCGACAGTGCTTCGTGCTGGTCGTGCGTGACGAAGATGAACGAGATGCCCACTCGCGACTGCAGGAGTTTGAGCTCCAACTGCATCTCTTCGCGAAGCTGCCGGTCGAGTGCGCCGAGCGGCTCATCGAGCAGCAGGACCGAGGGCCGATTGACGAGGGCGCGGGCGAGCGCAATGCGCTGCTGCTGGCCACCGGAAAGCTGCTGCGGTTTGCGGTCGGCGAACGTGCGCATCCGAACCATGTCGAGGGCATCAGCGACCCGCGTGCGGATCTCCGCCTTCGGCACTTTCGTCTGCTGGAGCCCGTAGGCGACGTTTTCCGCGATGGTCAGGTGCGGGAACAGCGCGTAAGCCTGGAACACGGTGTTCACGTTGCGTTTGTACGGCGGGATGCCGAGGACGTCTTGCCCGGAAATGCGGATCGAACCCTCGTCGGGCTGCTCGAACCCGGCAAGCATGCGCAGGGTGGTGGTCTTTCCGCAGCCCGAGGGTCCGAGGAGCGAAAGGAATTCGCCGGGCTCGACGTGCAGGGTGATGTTGTCGACGGCGACCGCAGTTCCGAACCGTTTCGTCACGTTTTCGAGCACAACCGTGCCGGTCGGTTCGTCAGCTCTGGAGCGCGCCGTCGCGCTCGCGGCAGGGGCCGGGGCTGTCGTTGCGGTCACGTGAAGGCACCTTTCGAAGGGGTCGCATCGTTGCGGTCACTACGAAGTCAAGCGGAAATCTTCGCATTTCGCAACGATTCACGTCGATCGTTACCGTATTTTGCAACGAAATCCGCAGCAGAATGCCTGTTCCACTGGGCAAATCGATGGAGTTTCAGTCCTCGGCGCCCTCCGGAGCGTGGCGTTCAAGGAATTCGAAAACCTCCGTGCTGTCCACACCAGTGAACGATTCCGAGGGCACCGCGGCGAGCAGCGACGACTGCAATCTCGGGCTCGGATACGTGTTCCCGGCCCAGCGCGCGGTGAGTGCCGCCGGAGGTCGGCGGCAGCACTCCGGGTTCGGGCACGCCGAGTTCCTCCGGTACGGAGTGTCGCGCCCCCTGAACCATCGGGCGTGGGCGAAAGGCGTGCCGACGCTCACCGAATAGTTGCCGCGGGACGTCGACTGGATGCTCGACGAACACCAGTAGGTGCCGTTCGGCTTGTCCGTGTACTGGTGGTAGGCACTGAATCGGTCCGCCACCGAGAAGACCTGCCGGGCGCTCCACTCCCTGCACACGAGCTGGCCTTCGACCGCGCCGAGCACATCCGCAGGGAACTGGGCATCGTCGTTTTCGTACGCCTTCAGGATCGTCCCGGTTTCGTGGGTTTTCAGGAAATGCACCGGGATGCCGAGGTGCTGCGTGGCCAGGTTGGTGAAGCGGTGACCGGCCGTTTCGTAGGTGACGGCGTAGGCGTCCCGCAGGTCTTCGACCGACAGTTCCCGCGCGTCGCGGGCGCGAGTCAGAAATCCGACGGCATCTTTCTCCGGAATCATGAGCGCCGCGGCGAGGTAGTTGGTTTCGACGCGCTGCAACAGGAAGTCGCGGTAGTCCTTCGGCTCGTGGGCGCCGAGCACTTGCGCCGCGAGGGCACGGAGCAGCGCCCCGCGAGGATCCCCTCCCGCGCTCGCGGGAAGGTAGATGCGTTTGTTGGCGTGGTCGCTGATCGACCGGGTGGAATCCGGCAGGTCGGTCACGTAGTGGAGTGTGAATCCGAGGTGGGTCGCCAGATCGGATGCCGTCCGCTGGGAAAGCGGTCCACCGTCGTGTCCGACAGCGGCGAGCAGTTCGTAGGCCTGGCGCTCGAGCTCGGGGAAGTAATTGTTCTGGCTGCGCATTTGCCTGCGCAGTTCCGCGTTGGCGCGTCGGGCCTCTTCGGGCGTTGCGGCGCGCTCGCGGTGCAGCCGTTCGAGTTCATTGTGCAGCCCGAGAATCGTCTCGATCGCCTCGTCGCTGAGAGACTTCCGCACCGGCAGGGCCGGCAGGCCGAGCGACGAGTAGAGCGGGCCCCGCTGCGCGCGCTCGAGGGCGATCTCGAGTTCCGAGCGCCGGTCCGGCGCAGAGTCCTCGAGCAGCAGTTCGAGGTCGACATTGAGCGCGGCGGCAACGGACTGGAGGTCCCGCAGCCGCGGTTCCCGCCTGCCGTTTTCCAGGACGCTCACTTGCGATGCAGCCCGTCCGATGGCCGTTCCGAGCGCGTCCAGCGTCATTCCGCGCTCCGTGCGCAGGCTACGGATGCGTTTGCCGATCGTGAGCGCGTCTGCCATTTTTCCATCCTGCCGGGGCCGTCCCCGTTTGCACCCGGTGCGGGTGGGGCAGCAAGCCGCAATCTTGACGAAAACAGAAAAATGGCAGTTCTTCACAAACCGCCCCATGATTTCGTCGAAACATCGAGCTTTTCTGGAAAAGGTCTGTGGCAAATCGCAAGTTTTTTGGATCGCAGAACTCTCCACCAAGTTCTGCGCCCGAATTCGGCACCGCCGTGCCCGCGGCGAAGCACAGTGGAACCACAGCACGACTTTGACGGCAATGACACGGACGGCAAGTCCACGGAGGGCACCATGAACGACACGACACGATCCCCGCGTCCCGGAGACCAGACTCAGACCGCGGCCGAGCTCGAGACCGAGTGGAAGACGGACGCGCGCTGGAACGGCATCGCCCGCGACTACAGCGCCGAAGACGTCATCGCCATCCGCGGCAGCGTGCGCGAGGATCGCACCCTCGCCCGCCGCGGGGCAGAGAACCTGTGGAACCTCCTCCACTCCGAAGAGTGGGTGTACGCGCTCGGCGCGCTCACCGGCAACCAGGCCGTGCAGCAGGTGCGCGCAGGCCTCAAGGCCATCTACCTTTCCGGCTGGCAGGTTGCCGCCGACGCGAACCTCGCCGGGCAGACCTACCCGGACCAGAGCCTGTACCCGGCTAACTCCGTCCCCGCAGTGGTGCGCCGAATCAACAACGCCCTGCTGCGCGCCGGACAGATCGAGGGCGACGACATCGACTGGATGGCGCCCATCATCGCGGATGCCGAGGCCGGCTTCGGCGGACCGCTCAACGCCTACGAACTCATGCACTCCATGATCGAGGCGGGAGCCGCCGGCGTGCACTGGGAAGACCAGCTCGCAAGCGAGAAGAAGTGCGGGCACATGGGCGGAAAGGTGCTCATCCCGACCGGCCAGCACATCCGCACGCTCAACGCGGCGCGGATGGCGGCCGACGTCGCCGGTGTCCCCACCATCGTCATCGCCCGCACGGACGCGCTCGCGGCCACCCTCATCACGAGCGACATCGATGAGCGCGACCAGCCGTTCATTTCGGGCGAACGCACCGCGGAGGGGTTCTACGAGACGAACCCGGGCATCGACACCGTGCTGGCCCGCGGCCACGCCTACGCGCCGTACGCGGACCTGCTCTGGGTGGAGAGCGCGGAGCCGGACCTGGAACTCGCGCGCACGTTCGCGGAGAGCATCCACCGCGAGTTCCCCGGCAAGAAGCTCGCCTACAACTGCTCGCCATCGTTCAACTGGAAGCGGCACCTCGACGACGCCACGATCGCGAAGTTCCAGCGGGAGCTCGCCGCCATGGGGTACGCATTCCAGTTCATCACCCTGGCCGGATTCCACGCCCTCAACCACTCCATGTTCACGCTCGCGCGCGGATACCAGGAGCGCCAGATGAGCGCGTACGTCGAACTGCAGGAGGCGGAGTTCGCTTCCGAGGTCGACGGGTACACCGCGACGCGCCACCAGCGCGAAGTGGGCACCGGGTACTTCGACCGGATCTCCACCGCCCTGAACCCCGGCAGCCAGACTTTGGCGCTCGCCGGTTCCACCGAGACCGCCCAGTTCTAGACCAAATTTTTGCTTCAAGGAGCGCACACCATGATCACGACGAATATGACGACAACGAGCATCACCATCGACGGCCCGCTGCGAGACCGCTACACGGAGATCATCACGCCGGAAGCGCTGCAGTTCCTCACCGAACTGCATGACCGGTTCGCCGGCCCCCGCCACGACATTCTGGCCGCAAGAATGAAGGTGCGCTACAACCTCGGCAATGGTCGCAATCTGCGGTTCCTGCCGGAGACGGAGAGCATCCGATCCGACCCAGAGTGGCGCGTTGCTGGCGCGGGGCCGGGACTGGAGGATCGCCGGGTCGAGATCACCGGGCCGACCGACCCCAAGATGGCGATCAACGCGCTGAACTCGGGCGCGAACGTGTGGCTCGCCGACTTGGAGGACGCGACAAGCCCCACCTGGGGGAACATCGTCGGCGGGCAGCTGACCCTGTTCGACGCGGTTCGGGGCCAGCTCGAATTCACGGGCGAGGACGGACGCAAGTACAGCGTCGGGGAAACCACGCCGACGATCGTGGTGCGGCCCCGCGGCTGGCACCTCGTGGAGAAGCACCTGAGCCACACCGACCGCGCCGGGCGCCGGATGCCCACCTCCGGTTCGCTGGTCGACTTCGGGCTCCACTTCTTCCACAACGCGAAGGCGCTCATCGATGCGGGCCGCGGTCCGTACTTCTACCTTCCGAAACTGGAGAGTCACGTCGAGGCCCGCCTGTGGAATGACGTGTTCAGTTTCGCGGAAGAGTACCTGGACATCCCGCACGGAACCATCCGCGCGACGGTGCTCATCGAAACGATCCCCGCTGCGTTCGAAATGGAGGAGATCCTCTACGAATTGCGCGACCACTGCGCGGGCTTGAACGCGGGACGCTGGGACTACATCTTCAGCATCATCAAGAACTTCCGCGGCCGCGGGCGCAGCTTTGTGATGCCGGACCGCAACCAGATCACGATGACCGTGCCGTTCATGCGCGCGTACACCGAACTTCTCGTGAAGACGTGCCACCGGCGCGGAGCACATGCCATCGGAGGCATGAGCGCGTTCATCCCGAACCGCAGGGACCCGGAAGTCACTGCGGTGGCTCTGGAGAAGGTCGGAGCGGACAAGCGACGCGAGGCGGCGGACGGGTTCGACGGCACCTGGGTGGCGCATCCGGATCTCATCGCGACCGCCCGCGCCGAGTTCGATGCGGTGCTCGGCGAGCAGACGAATCAGCTCGGCCGGCTGCGGGAGGACGTCGTCGTGACGGCCGACCAATTGCTCGATATCCGCTCCGCGAACGGGCTCGTGACGGATGAGGGCGTTGCGGGGAACGTGTCCATCGCGCTCCGGTACATCGAATCCTGGCTCCGCGGCATCGGCGCTGTCGCGATCGACAACCTCATGGAGGATGCGGCGACGGCGGAGATCAGCCGCTCGCAGGTGTGGCAGTGGATTCACCAGGATGTGGTGACCGCTGAAGGAAACCAGGTCACGGCCCAGTGGGTGGACGGAATCGTCGATGAGGTGCTTGGCGGCCTTCCGCGGTCGGCCGCGGATCGCTTCGAGGATGCGGCGGAGGTGTTCCGCGAGGTCGCTCTCGGGGAGGATTACCCGACGTTCCTCACCGTGGGTGCGTACTCGCGGTTCCTCGTCGAGCAGTCGGAACGGCTCGCGGCCTGAGGCGGCGGCGCGGCGCTGTGGTGACGCCGCGCCGCGTCGCCCGAAGGGTGCCGAAGCACGGATCACCGATCGATGCCGGTAGCCTGCCCAGATGAACCTGATCTGGCGCACACTCCTCGTCTTTCTCTTCCCTAAAACCGATCCGGCAGAACCGCTCGACGTGGTGTCCAAGACGTTCCGGGTGCTGCCCACCGACATCGACCTGTATCGCCACATGAACAACGGCCGGTATATGTCGATCGCGGACGTCGCACGGGTGGAGCTGATCCGTCGGCGCGGAATTTGGAAGGAACTGAAAGCGAAGGGCTGGTACCCGATAGTTGCCGGTTCGACCATCAACTACCGCAAGTCCCTCGATCTTTGGCAGAAGTACGAGATTCAGACGCGTCTCGCCGGCGTTGAGGGCAGTGACATCTACGTCGAGCAGCGCTTCGTCGTGCGCGGCGAGATCTACGCGCGATTCTTCGTGCGGATCCGCTTCCTCGCGCGATCGGGCGGGCGCGCACCCATCGACGAGTTGTCCACGCTCTGGGGCATCGAGCCAGGTTCGTTCACCCCTCCTGCGTGGCTCACGGATCTGACGAAAGAGTCAGCTCTCCCCTCGACGAGGGAGCCGGCTCCGAGCGAGTGGGACTAGCCCGCAGCCTCCAGCTCGCCGCCCTCTGACGGAGAGTTCGTCGAATCGATTGCTTCGAGAACCCGTTCAGATGCCGTCCCGAGCGTGGCGAGTTCCTCGTCGGTGAGCACGTCGAAGAACAGGCGGCGAATCGTGGCACTGTGCTCGCGCATGGCGCCGAGCACCGCACGCAGGCCGTCGCGGGTGGGACTGATCCACGTGCCTCGCAGGTCGTCCGGGCACTCGCTGCGCTCGACCAGGCCCCGTGAGACCATCCTGGTGACCTGATGGGAGATTCGGCTCTTTTCCCAGCCAGTCTGTTCGGCGAGCTCTCGACTGCGCAGCCTTCGCTCCGGCGCGTCAAAGAGCGCAAGCAAAATTTCGTAGTCCGGGCCCGAGATCTGGGCATCCCTCTGGAGTTGATCCTCGAGGGCGCGGTCGAGTTGCCGGCGCATGGCGTAAAACTTGCGCCAGACACCCCATTCGGTCGCGTCGATCTCGTTCATAGTTCCCAGTATAGCCAGTAGTTGACATGTCATCTAGTGTGAGTTATGGTGATGTGTCATCAAAATTAGTTGACGTGTCAGTTATTCAGGGAGCACTTCATGTCGGATCTCAAAATTGCCATCATTGTTGGAAGCACTCGCCCCGGGCGTTTGGGAATTCAGGTCGGGAACTGGGTGAGCGAGAACGCCGCAGCAGGCGGCGTGGAGTTTGAGCTCGTCGACCTTGTCGACTACGCGCTTCCGCTGCTCGACGAGGCCTACCCGGCGGCCATGGGCAAGTACCAGCACGAACACACCAGGAAGTTCAGCGCGAAGATCGACGAATTCGATGGCTACATTTTCGTCACGGGCGAGTACAACCACACCATCCCGGCCGCACTGACCAACGCGATCTCCTTCCTGAATGCCGAGTGGGCTGACAAGGCAGCCGGCATCGTGAGCTACGGCTCCATGGGCGGGGTTCGCGCCAACGAGCACTTGCGCCAGGTGCTCGCCGAGCTTCAGGTTGCCGACGTCCGCCAAAACGTCATGCTGTCGCTCTTCACCGACTTCGAGAACTTCAGCACGTTCGCGCCCGCGGAGGTACACGTCGCCGAGCTCGACGCGCAGGTCGGGCAGGTTGTTCGCTGGGCGCGAGCGCTCAAGCCACTGCGCGACAGGGAAGAAGCAATCGCAGCCTGACTGTCGCAACGGAAGTGGCGAGCGGCGGTTCGACTGCTGGCACCGCTTTCGCACTAAACCCGACGAGCTGTGCTCAGAGGTCCTCTGTGCGATGGATGAGCTTGGACAACACAATCGCTGATCGCGTATGGTCCACGTTCGGCGCGAGCCGCACGCGCTCGAGCGCGATCTCAAGGCTGGTGATGTCCCTCGCCCGCATGTGCACGATGGCATCCGCGCTTCCCGTGACCGTCCCGGCGTACACCACTTCGGGCACGGCAGCGAGGATCCGTCGCAGGTCCTCGGGAGAAACTGTCCCGCGGCAGAAGAGCTCGACATAGGCCTCAGTGGACAGCCCATCGACGTTCGGGTCGACCTGGATGGTGAAGCCGCGAATCACCTTGTCGGCGACGAGCCGATCGACGCGCCGTTTCACTGCGGAGGCAGACAGCCCGATGACCTCGCCGATATCGCCGTATCCGGAACGGGCATTCTGCCGCAGAAGGTCGATGATGCCGTAGTCGAGGCTGTCCATACGCCTACCCTATGGTGATTCTTTGTGTTTCGGGGGGTTACCACGCAGGATCGCTGCGCAATTCAGCGACACGCGTTCGATACCACCGTGACACACTGGAAATGGCGTCCCGTGACGGGGCTCGAGCGAGCGACGAAGTCCGCCACCGAACCGGAGGATTTGATGACCGAAACTCGTGCCCAGAATGCGGCGGCAACACCGCAGCGAAACACCTCAAAGCGGACGGTGCTCATGTGCCGGCCCGACTTTTTTACCGTGAGCTACCAGATCAATCCGTGGATGCATCCGGAGAGGCCGACGGATACGGATCTCGCGGTCCGGCAGTGGGGCGAGTTGTACCGCACCTACCTCGACCTCGGGTTCACCGTCGAACTGATCGACCCGGTGCCCGGCCTGCCCGACATGGTGTACGCCGCGAACGGCGGATTCGTTCTCGACAACATCGCGTACGGTGCGAACTTCACCTACCCGGAGCGGCAGCCCGAAGGGCCCGCCTACATGGACTGGTTCCGCGCGAACGGTTTCGACGTGCGCGTCCCCAAAGAGGTCAACGAGGGCGAGGGTGATTTCCTGCTCGTCGGGGACGTCATCCTGGCGGGCACCGGATTCCGCACCGATCGGGCGAGCCACCGCGAGGTGGCCGAAATTTTCGGGCGCGAGGTGATTTCGCTCGAGCTCGTAAACCCCAGTTTCTACCACATCGATACGGCAATCGCGGTTCTCGACCCCTCCCCAGCGGACGGGGAAAGCCCGAATATCGCCTATCTCCCGTCCGCGTTCAACGAGGCCGGGCTTGAGGTTCTCCGGTCGCGGTACCCCGATGCGATTCTTGTCAGCGAGGAGGATGCGAGTGTTTTGGGGCTGAACTCCTACTCGGACGGCCGCAACGTCGTGATCGCATCCCGGGCGAAGGGTTTCGAAAAGCAGTTGCGCGAGCGCGGCTACAACCCGATCGGCGTCGATCTTTCCGAGCTTTTGCTCGGCGGCGGCGGCGTGAAGTGCTGCACGCTCGAGCTGCGCCGATAGCCTGCCTCTGAGCGGTTCGGATGCCGCTGGCCGTTGCGCTCTTGCGGAAAATCCACGCGGGATTAGCGTGGAGGTATGCCCACACACGAGGTAACCAATCAGGCGCCGCCGCGCGCCGGCATCGACGAGTTCGCGGCCAACCGTCCGCTCGTTGACGGGGTTGCGCATTTCGGTGCCGAGTGGGCGCTCGGGGATCTGCGCGAGACGGGCAAATTCGTGGGGACGAGTGAGTTCCAGCGCGACGCCGAAACCGCGAATACCCGCCAGCCGGTTCTCCGAACGCACGACAAGTACGGGAATCGCATCGACGAGGTCGAGTACGACGAGTCGTATCACCGGATCGTTGCCGCGGCGGTGGCTCGCGGCGCGCACACGAGCGCCTGGGCTGATCCGCGCCAGGGGTCTAGTGTGGCCAGGGCGGCGACGTTCATGCTGTTCGCCCAGATCGAGCCGGGTCACGCCTGCCCGATTTCGATGACGCACGCGGTGGTGCCTGCGCTCGCCGCATCCGAAACGCTGACCGGGGAATGGCTGCCGCGGCTGCTGAGCCGCGACTACGATGGCGCCCTCTCCGCGGGCAAGCCCTCGGCGCTGTTCGGGATGGCGATGACCGAGAAGCAGGGCGGTTCCGATGTGCGGGCGAACACGACCGTCGCGGCGGATGCCGGAGACGGGAGTTTCCGCCTCACCGGGCACAAGTGGTTCTGCAGTGCCCCGATGTCGGATGCGTTCCTCGTTCTGGCGCGGACATCGGCGGGACTGAGCTGTTTCCTCCTTCCCCGAATGCTCGACGATGGCACGCGCAATGTGTTCGCCATCCAGCGGTTGAAGGACAAGCTCGGTAATCGATCCAACGCCTCGTGCGAAGTCGAATTCGATGGGTCGCAGGCGTTTTTGCTCGGGGAGGAAGGTCGTGGGGTTGCGACCATCATCGAAATGGTCGCCCGCACTCGCCTCGACTGCGTGCTGGGAACGGCGGCCGGAATGCGGCAGTCGGTCGCGGAAGCGCTCTGGCTGGTGCGGCACCGCAGCGCGTTCGGGGCGAAACTCATCGATCAACCGGCGATGACCGCAGTCGTCGCCGACCTCGCACTGGAGTCGGAGGTGGCCACCGTGACGGGGCTCCGGCTGGCCCGCGCCCACGACGCCGACGCGGATGATCAGGAGCGGGCGTTCCGGCGCCTCGCGACCGCCGTGTCGAAGTATTGGATCTGCAAGCGCGGGCCGGAGCATTCGTTCGAGGCGATGGAGTGTCTGGGCGGCAACGGGTACATCGAGGAGTTCCCGCTCGCGCGCCGGTACCGGGAGCAGCCGGTGATGGCGATCTGGGAGGGCTCGGGAAACGTGATCGCGCTCGACGTGGTGCGGGCGATCACCCGCGAGCCGGAATCCGTCGAGGCTTTCCTTGCCGAGGTGACTCTGGCCGACGGAGTGCACCCGGTGTTCGACGAATACCTCGCGCAGACCAGGGCGATGCTGACCGCGCCGCCGGATGTCGGGCAGGCGAGGCGCCTCACTGAGCATCTTGCTCTGACGCTTCAAGCTTCCCTCATGCTGCGGTTCTCGCCGGCCGCAGCGGCGGAGGCGTTCGTCGAGTCGAGACTCGGGGACGATCGCGGACGGCTGTACGGGGTGCTCCCGGCGGGGACGGACGTGCACGCCATCCTCGACCGCCACTAGCCAGCGCGCGGCGCTTTTGCAGATACGGTACCGAATCCGGTACTAACTCGGTACCATTTCCTGCATGGCTACCAACCTCAGATTGCGGCCGGAAACCGAAGCCGCCCTTCGTGCGGAGTCGGAGCGCACGGGTCGCTCGCAGCAGGAACTCATTCGCGAAGCCCTCGATCAGTACTTGAGATTGTCCGCGACGGCGCCTGCCCCACGTTCGATGGCCGACCTTGTCGCTGCCGGGGTGGTGCGGCCGCCCGATGAGCCGTTTCGACGCGCTCAACGGCTGCTCGAACTGCCAGAAGGCGTGACATCACTGGACCTTCTCGATCGCGAAGATCGGTTCTGAAGTGCACATCTACGTGGACAGCAGCGCACTCGTCAAGAGGGCGTTGGCGGAAACGGAGTCTCGCCAGCTGGTGGAAACCCTCGAGGGTTTCGTTCGCGACGGTGACAGGTTGTTCTCGTCGACTCTTGCCTGGATTGAGTCCACCCGCACAATTCGGTCGCGGCTCGATGCGAGCCCACCAGGCGAAGTGGTCGAGTTGGTGAGCGTCGCATTGTCCGGTGTCATCGAGTACTTCGTCACCGAGCAGGTCGCGGATGTCGCACGACGGATGGGCCCCGCATCCCTGTGCAGCCTGGACGCCATTCACCTCTCCACGGCGACCCTGGTCGGCGCCGATCTTGTCTGCGCGTACGACCAGCGGCTGCTGCTCTCCGCGCAGGAACTCGGGTTCAGAACGATCTCGCCCGGACTTTAGCCCGCTACGCGCGCGGGATCAATCGCTGCAGTTGCCTGACGTGGGCCGGTTCGAGTTCGTCGAGCGAGTTCACGCCGAGGAGCTGCATGGTGCGCACGAGCTGTCCGGAGAGGATCTCGATCGCGCGGTCGACTCCCTCGCGCCCGCCCGCCATGAGGCCGTACAGGTAGGCGCGGCCGATGAGCGTGAACCGGGCGCCCAGGGCGATCGCGGCGACGATGTCCGCACCGGACATGATGCCCGTGTCCAAATGGATCTCGGTGTCCTTGCCGACCTCGCGCACGACCTCGGGAAGCAGGTGGAACGGGATGGGCGCCCGGTCGAGCTGGCGGCCGCCGTGGTTGGACAGCAGAATGCCGTCGACCCCCATGGCAGCGAGCTTCTTCGCATCCTCAAGGTTTTGCACGCCCTTGACAACGAGCTTGCCCGGCCACTGCTCTTTGATCCACGCGAGATCCTCGAACGTCACGGTCGGATCGAACATGGCATCCAGCAGGTCGGCGACGGTGCCGCTCCACCGGTCGAGGCTCGCGAACGCGAGCGGTTCGGTCGTGAGGAAGTTGATCCACCAGGCCGGCCGGGGGAGCGCATTCAGGACGGTCTTCGGCGTGAGGGTCGGCGGAATCGTCATGCCGTTGCGAGCATCGCGGAGTCGGGCGCCCGCGACCGGGACGTCGACTGTGACGAGAAGCGTGTCGAATCCGGCCTTAGCAGCGCGGTCAACCAGGGCCATGGAACGATCACGATCCGTCCACATGTAGAGCTGGAACCAGTTCCGGCCATTCGGGTTCGCGGCCTTGACGTCCTCGATCGACGCGGTCCCCATGGTCGACAGCGCGAAGGGGATGCCCGCAGCGCCGGCGGCGGACGCTCCGGCGATCTCGCCCTCGGACTGCATCATCCGGGTAAAGCCGGTCGGGGCGATGCCGAACGGCAGGGCAACCTGACCGCCGAGCACGTCGCGGCTGGTATCCACCGTCGAAACGTCCCGAAGGATGTTCGGGTGGAACTCGATGTCCTCGAACGCCTGCCGCGCGCGGGCCAGACTCAGTTCGGCCTCCGCGGCGCCATCCGTGTAGTCGAACGCCGCCGTCGGGGTGCGCCGTTTGGCGATCAGCCGCAGGTCGTAAATCGTCAGTGCATCCTGCAGCCGGCGCCTCTTCGCGTTCAGCGTCGGTTTCTTGAACTTCAGCAGGGGGGCAAGATCCCGCGGGCGGGGAAAACGGCGCTTCATCGTTCTATTGTTCCTTTCCGCGCTCGGACGGCACAGGGGTTCGCTTTGCCTGATCGCGGCGAGGGTGGAAGACGGTGGGCGCGAAAGCCATTGCCACCATGGCGCGCAGCGATTCGAGGCTGCCCGACACCAGTCCCTGCGTTCGGGCCTGCACGAGAATGTTCCCGAGAGATGTGGCCTCCATCGGGCCGGCCAGAACAGGTCGACCGAGACGATCAGCGGTGAGCTGGCACAGCAAATCGATCTGCGAACCGCCGCCCACGAGGTGAACCACTGAGGCGGTGGAACCGGAGAGCTCGCACGCGGTCTCGACCGCGCGGGCGAACGAGGAGGCGAGGCTCTCGATGATGCTGCGAACCAGTTCCGTTCGGCCCACCGGAGCCTCATCGCCGCGCTCGCTGAAGTAGCCGAGGATTCGCTCCGGCATGTTTCCGGGGCTCAGGAATCGCGTGTCGCTCGCGTCGAACGTCGGGACCGGATGGTCGATTGCCGCCGCCCGTTCAATGAGGGCGGGAAGATCCACCGAGGTGCCGCCAGCCTCCCACTCGCGAACGCACTCATTCAACAGCCACAAACCCATGACGTTGTGGAGGAAGCGGACCCGCCCGTCGACCCCGAGTTCATTCGTGAAATCCGCAACGCGGCTTTCTTCGCTCAGCACCGGTTCGGTCAATTCCACGCCGACGAGCCCCCAGGTGCCGCAGGAAATGTAGGCGAAATCGTCGGTGGTCGCCGGGATCGCGACGACCGCGGATGCGGTGTCGTGCGATCCGACGGCAGTCACCGTGACTCCGTGCCCGGCAACCCCCAGCGCGGCCGCCACCTCGGGGAGCAGCGGGCCGATTTTCTCGCCGGCATCCATCAGCTCGGGGAAAATCCGAAGGGGGAGATCCAAACGTCCGATCAGGTCGTCGTGCCAGTCTGTCGTGCGCGGGTCGAGCAGGCCGGTCGTGGACGCGTTCGTGCGCTCGGCCCGCTGGTGCCCGGTCAGCCAGAAGTTGATCAGGTCGGGGATGAGAAGAAACGAGTCGACACCGTCGAGGGCACCCTCGGATGCGTCCGCCCACAACTGGTACACGGTGTTGAACGGGAGCTGCTGCACACCGTTCGCCCGGTACAGGTCGGACGGGCTCACGACGCGGTGCACCGCGGTCTGGGCCGCAAGGTTCCGTTCGTCCCGATAGTGGTAAATCGACCCGACCAGGCGGTTGTTGCTCAACAGACCGTAGTCGACCCCCCATGAATCCACCGCAACCCCGCACACATCCGGCGCGCCTCGCAATGCCGTCTCGAGCCCGAGCTGGACGTTTCGATAGAGTTCGAGGACGTTCCAGTGCAGACCGTCGATCAAGTGGACGGGCCGGTTCGGGAACCGGGACACGATCTGCAGGCTCAACTCGCGCGGTCCCACCCGGCCGAGCACCACGCGGCCGCTCGACCCCCCGAGATCAACCGCGACGACCGATCCGGTCATCGGAGGAACGCCGCTGCAACCCCGGCATCGACGGGGATGTGCAGTCCGGTCGTGTGGCTGAGGTCGCTCGTGCACAGGACGAAGACGGCGTTCGCGACATTCTCCGGCAGCACTTCACGTTTCAGCAGGGTGCGCTGCGCGTAATACTCGCCCAGCTTGTCCTCCGGGACACCGTAGACGGCCGCCCGTTTCGCCCCCCATCCGCCGGAGAATATTCCGCTGCCGCGCACCACGCCATCCGGGTTGATCCCGTTCACTTTCACGCCGTATTCGCCGAGTTCGGCCGCGAGCAACCGCACCTGGTGCGCCTGGTCTGCCTTGGCCGCACTGTAGGCGATGTTGTTGGGTCCGGCGAACACCGAATTTTTCGACGAGATGTAGATGATGTCTCCGCCGAGCTTCTGGTCGATAAGAACGCGCGCGGCCGCGCGGGAGACGAGGAAGGAACCGCGAGCCATGACATCGTGCTGCACATCCCAGTCGGCTGCAGTCGTTTCGAGCAGCGGCTTCGACAGCGAGAGTCCGGCATTGTTGACGACGATGTCGAGGCCGCCGAACGCGAGTACTGCCGAGTCGATCGCGGCCTGAACGTCGTGCTCCTGGGTGACATCGGCCTGGACGCCCAGGGCAACATCGGCGTCGCCGAGTTCTGCCGCGACCTCCTGCGCTTTCGTGAGATCGAGGTCGGCGATGACGACGCACGCCCCCTCCGCGGCGAGTCGGGTGGCAATGGCCTTGCCGATCCCGGATGCTGCGCCGGTGACGAGGGCGATGCGCGACGCGAGCGGCTTCGCCTTCGGTCTGCGCCGGAGCTTCGCCTCCTCGAGAGTCCAGTATTCGATGCGGAACTTCTCCGCATCGCTGATGGGCGTGTACGTCGAGATCGCCTCGGCGCCGCGCATGACGTTGATCGCATTCACGTAGAACTCGCCGGCAACCCTCGCGGTCTGCTTGTCCTGCCCGTAACTGAACATTCCCACGCCCGGGATGAGGATGATCGCCGGGTCCGCACCCCGCATCGCCGGCGAATCCGCGTTCGCGTGGCTCTCGTAGTAGGCGCGGTAGTCTTCGCGATACCGCGCATGGAGTTCGTCGAGGCGTGCCACCGATTCGTCGATCGTCGCCGAGGCGGGAAGATCCAGGACGAGCGGTCTGATCTTGGTTCGGAGGAAATGGTCCGGGCAGCTCGTGCCGAGTGCGGAAAGTCTCGCGTGTTCCGAGCCCGCGAGGAATTCCGTCACGGCAACGTCATCCGTGAAGTGGCCGACGCGGGCCGCATCCGTTGATGCAAGCGCGCGCAGGTGCGGTGCGAGCGCCGCCGCCTTCGCGCGTCGTTCGTCATCCGGCAGCGCGGTGTAACCGGGTAAGACGGTTCCAAAGGGCTTCGCGCGCCCGTGCTCGGCAATGTACGCCGTGGCCGTCTCGATGATCCAGAGGCTGTTGCGCTCCGACTCGTCGCTCGTTTCCCCCCAGGCGGTGATGCCGTGTCCGCCGAGTATGCAGCCGATCGCCTCAGGGTGCCGGGCTTTCACCGCCGCGATATCGAGGCCGAGCTGAAATCCGGGCCGCCGCCACGGCACCCACACGACCTTGCCGCCGAACGCCTTCTCGGTGAGCGCTTCGCCGTCAGCGGCCGTGGCGAAGGCGATGCCGGCATCCGGGTGCAGGTGGTCGACGTGGGCGGCGTCGACGAGCCCATGCATCGCCGTGTCGATGGACGGCACGGCCCCACCCTTGCCGTGCAGCGTGTAATCGAACGCGCCGACCATGTCGTCTTCGCGCTCGACGCCGGGATAGACGTCGACGAGCGCGCGCAGCCGGTCCAGCCGAAGTACCGCAAGGCCGGATTCGGTGAGCGTGCCGAGGTCTCCCCCCGACCCCTTCACCCAGAGAAGGTCGACGGACTCCCCCGTGACCGGGTCGATGCCCAAACCCTTGGCGGAGGTGTTCCCGCCCGCGAAATTGGTCACCTGCGGGTCGGAGCCGAGACGGTTCGACCTCGCGACGATCTCAGCCGCAGTGTCGCTGGTCACGCACCCCATCCCGCCTGCTCGCCGCCGACCCTCTCGGCTTCGATGCGTTCCTGGTAGCCGCTTGCCGCATAGGCGGCCATCGGGTCATCCGGAAGTCCGCGGGACGCGCGCCACTCGGCCAGGGCCGGGCGCACATCCGTGTAGAACGCATCCATGAGGATGTCGTTGGCCGCGAGCACGTCGCCCGTGTTCTGCGCCGCACCAAGAGCATCGCGGTCGACGAGCAGCGCGCGCGCCGTCATCTCCTGCACGTTGAGCACGGAGCGGATCTGCCCGGGGATCTTCTTCTCGATGTTGTGGCACTGGTCGAGCATGAAAGACACCCCGCTCGTGCTGCCGAATCCGCCGCCGCGAATCACCTCGACCATGATTCGGAAGAGCTGGAACGGATCGGCAGCTCCGACGATGAGGTCGTCGTCTGCGTAGAAGCGGGAATTGAAGTCGAACGCCCCGAGCTTTCCGAGCCGCAACAGCTGCGCGACAATGAATTCGATGTTCGTCCCTGGGGCGTGGTGACCGGTGTCGAGGCACACGAGCGCCCGGTCGCCGAGCGCAGCGACGTGGGCGTACGACGTGCCCCAGTCGGGCACGTCGGTGTGGTAGAAAGCGGGCTCGAAGAACTTGTACTCGAGCACCATGCGCTGGTCGTCGCCCAGGCGCTGGTAGATCTTCGCGAGCGAGTCGGCCAGACGATCCTGGCGCGCGCGCATGTCATCCTGGCCCGGGTAGTTTGTCCCGTCCGCGAGCCAGATCTTCAAATCGCGCGACCCGGTCTGCCCCATGATGTCGATGCAGTGGAAGTGGTGGTCGAGGGCTTTCCTGCGGATCTTCGGGTCGCTGTGCGTGAGGCTGCCGAGCTTGAACGCGTCGTCCTGGAACGTGTTCGTGTTGATGGTGCCCAGCGCCATCCCGTGATCTTCCGCGTGGCGCCGCAGGGCCGAAAAGTCGTCGACGATATCCCACGGGATGTGGAGAGAGATGATCGGAGCCTGACCGGTCACCTCGTTGACTTTGGCCGCATCCTCAACCTTTTCGAAGGGGTCGCGTGGCACGCCCGGCTGGGGGAAGACGCGGAATCGGGTTCCGGAGTTGGCAAACGCCCACGAAGGCAATTCAAGAAACTGGTCGCCTAAAGATTCCAGGGCTGTGCTGGTCAAAACGGAACTCATGTGCCATCCCTCTACGTTGAGCGAAGCGTGCGAAGGGCCATCCGCCCGTGCGTCGCAACGTCTCTACCGTTGATTGAATCGTTTCATTGTAGAGTTCATGATAGGTGCAGAGCATGATGGGGTCAATGCAGAGGGAGTCAGCGATGATGGACGGGCCTTACGGAAACGTCTCGACGAGTGCCACAGGCATGGATCGGGCCCTCGATGCGGGCCACGGGATCGTGCGGCTCGCGCCGACCTGGGTTCCTCGAGCGTTTTGCACCCCGGGGCGGCGCATCCGCCTGCACCCGGATGACTACTATCCGTTCGAACAAACGCGGGGCGGAATCGACGAGCGGTGGCTCTCCTCGGCCGTGCGAGCAGACAACGGGCCGCTCACCGGCGACAACGAAGGGCTGAGCCTCGTCGTCGATGCGGATGGCGGCGCGCTGTTCCCCTTTGACGAATTCGTCGCTCACCACAAGTCCGGGTTGATCGGCTCTCGCTTGTTCCAGAAACACGGCGTCTGGCCCATGTACTCCAAATTCTTCGACAACCAGCAGGCCCTGCCTTTCCACGTTCACCACACCGATGAGAAGGCAGCCCTGGTGGGCAAGCCGGGCAAGCCGGAGGCGTACTACTACTCGCCGCACATGAACAACCACCTCGGCGACCAGCCGATTTCGTTTCTGGGCCTTCAGCCGGACATCGAGAAGGGCCAGATCAGGGAACGACTGGAGCGGTTCTCGCGCGGCGGCGACAATCGCATCACCGAGCTTTCGCTCGGCTACCGCACCCAGCTCGGAACGGGATGGGACATCCCGTCCGGGGTGCTGCACGCTCCCGCCAGCGTCGCGACCTACGAGCCGCAGGCCGCGTGCGACGTGTTCTGCATGTGCGAATCATGGAGCAACAACCGGGAGGTACCGGAAGAGCTGCTCTGGAAGGACGTTCCCGCGGACAAGCACGGCGACCTGGATTTCATCGTGAGCCTGCTCGAGTGGGACCTCAACACCGACCCGCACTTCGTGACGAACCGATTCATGGTGCCCTATGACACCCAACAGTCTGCGGCGGACGGCGGGGTCGTGTACGTGGAAAAGTGGATCGTGTTCCGCTCGCCGCACTTCAGCGCGAAAGAGCTCACGGTTCGCCCGGGGCAATCCGTGACGATTGCGGACACGGATGCCTACGGATTGATTGCCGTGCAGGGTTTCGGAACGCTCGGGTCGCACGACATTGCCGCGGCAACCCTGATCCGGTACGGGCAGCTCAGTCAGGACGAGTTCTTCGTCTCCGAAGCCGCCGCCCGCGAGGGCGTGCGGATTGCCAACCGCAGCGCGACGGATGACCTCGTGATCCTGAAACACTTCGGACCGGAGAATTCCGAACTCGGTCTCCTGGCCTGACGGGGCGCACAACATCATGAACGCCTACCTCGACTCCCGCCGGAGACTGCTGCTCGACATGCACATCCCGGATTGGGATGAAGGGTTTCTCGCGAGTTACGACCCGAGGGAGCTGGCCGGGCTGTACCGGCTGGCCGGTGCGGACGGCGCACTGCTGTACTGCAAGTCGCATCTCGGGTTGAACTACTGGCCTTCTCCCGTGGGCGGGATCCACCGCGTCGCCCGCGAACGCGACCTCGTGGGGGAGGCAAAGTCAGCGCTCGAGGGCGCAGGAATCGCGGTGGCCGCCTATCACAGCGTCATCTTCGACAACTGGGCCGCGCAGCATCACCCCGAGTGGCGCATCGTTCCCGCCAGCCGGGCAGTTGGCAGCGAGTGGACCGTACTCGGCCACCGCTACGGAACGATGTGCCCGAATCATCCCGAATACGTCAAGTACGAGAAGGCCCAGATCAGGGCTCTCCTCGAACGCTTCGAGTTTGACACGCTGTGGCTGGATATGGCGTTCTGGACCGCGGTGTGCGTGTGCGAGGCGTGCGCCGACCGGTTCCGGGGTGAGCACGGACTGGAACTGCCGGCCGTCATCGACTGGAGCGACAGGGTCTGGACGACGTTCCAGTCCGCTCGGGAGCGGTGGATCGCCGGGTTTGCGGCGGACCTCATGGCCACAGCCCGCAACGTGCGACCGGGCATCGCGCTCACCCACAATCTCGCGCCAGGTCTTCGAGGCTGGTTCCAGGGGCAGCGCGCGCAGGATGCCGCGCTCGATGACTTCGCCGCGGGCGATCTTTACGGCGGATTCGATGAGCAAGTGTTCGTCCTCGCGCTCATGCGGGGCTTTCGCCGCCCGGCGAGGCCGGAGTTCATGACGACGCGAACGCGCGACCTGTTCAACCACTCCAGCACGAAGACCGAACACGAAATGCTCACGCAGGCGTTCGCCGCGGTCGCATCCGATTCGGCATTCCTGTTCATCGACGCGGTCGACCCCTCCGGACGCCTGAACGGCGAAGTGTACGAGCGAATCGGCCGGGTGTTCGCCGCGACCCGAGGCGTCGAAGCGGAAACCGGGGGTACCGAGATCACCGATGTGGCGGTGTACTACTCGGACGACTCCCGCATCGAGAGCACGGGCGCGAATGCTGCGGGCTTCGGCCCGGTGGCGGAGGCTATCCCCGGAGGCGGATCGCACCATCAGGATGCCGTGATGGGCGCCGTTCGGGCGCTTCGCCGCGGACACATACCGTTTTCCGTCGTCACCCGGCTCGACAACGACAGGCTCGGCGAGTTTTCGGTCATCGTCCTTCCGGATGCACGCCGGCTCTCCGCCGAGGACGTTTCCGCGTTTCGGGCCTACGTGGCGGGCGGGGGACGACTGTATGCCAGCGGCGGCAGCTCGCTCCTGCTCTCGGACGGGACGGCGACGGGTGACTTTTTCCTTGCCGATGTTTTCGGGTGCCGCGTGATCGGATCCGAGGACGGCGTGATGGCATACCTGCGCCCGGGAACGGACGGCCTTGCTTCGGCAATGGCGCCGGAGCCGTACTTGCCGATCGGGCAGAGACTCCCGTCGCCGTCCGGATCCGGTACGCCGCTGGGTATTCCCCGAATCGCCGCCGCCGGCGGCGCCCGAGTACTCGCTCGGATCACCCTGCCGTTCGGCTACCCGTCCGATGGAACCCTGGAGGGCAGGGACTTCGCGAGCATCCATTCGTCGCCGCCGTGGAACGATACATCCCACGCGGCGCTGCTCGTGAACGATTTCGGCGAAGGACGCGCGCTCTACTCGAGTGCACCGGTCGAGGCCACGGGCAGCCCGGCACACGAAGCCGTGTTCCTCCATCTGCTGAACCACGAGCTCGGCCTCGACTCCCGGCTCACCGCGGTCGGGCATCCGGAGGTGTGGGTGACGGGTTTCGACCAACCCGATCGCGGGCGGATCCTGGTGGGCGCGCTGCGGCTCGCCGAGGATGCCCCGCGCGCGGCCGAGCCCATGGAAATCCGGATCCGCATCCCTGCCGGCACCATGGTGGCGGCGGTGCGCAGCGTTAGTTCCGGCAAGCCATGCCGCTGGAGCATGGACGGCGCGGTCGCGAGCATCGACGTGGCCGTGACCCTCTTCGAAATGGTGGCCATCGAGCTCACGACGGTTCGCCCTGCCGCACGCTGACCGTCTGGAGGCACGATTCGGGGGCGCGATCAGGAATTGGGTTTCGCATTATCACGATTCACATCCGCACTCGACAAGCCCGCCTCCTGCCTGTACTCTCTGTAGAAACCGAAACATTGAAACGATTCATGTTGAGGATGGCCCGTACAACGTCGTAGATAGAAGAGGCAAAAATGATGAAACACGGAAAGAGGATTGTGACGGCGCTGGCCGCCGTCACCGTCGCGGCACTAGCGCTCAGTGGGTGTTCCACCCCGGGCGAACCGGCAGCGGAAACGAGCAAGACACTCACGCTTGGTGTTTCATCCACCGACCAGTGGGGCTTCGTTCGCTCAGATATCAGCACCCAGGTGCACTTGTCTGCCGCGTACTGGATGCCGCTGTACGACACGATCGTGAAGATCACCCCCGACCTGGAGATCCTTCCCAACCTCGCCACGAAATGGGAGTTCAACGCAGATCGCACGGAGATCACCTTCACGATCCGCGATGACGTGAAATTCACCGACGGCACTCCGCTGGACGCTCAGGCGATCGCCACCAACATCCTGTCCTTCCGGGACGGTGGCGGCGGCGAGGTTTCCCAGGCGGCCGCGTCGGTAGCCGATGCGGTGGCGCCGGATGCGACTACCCTGGTCGTGACGCTGAAGCAGCCCGACCCCTCAGTGCTCCCCGCAATGGCGGCGACCCTCGGCGCGGTCTTCCTGCCTGCGGACATCGACAACCCGGACAAGGACAAGTCCGCGGTGCCGATCGGCTCGGGCCCGTACATCCTCGATGAGGCGAATACGACCCCGGATTCGATTTACACCTACGTTCGCAACAAGGACTACTGGGACCCCAAGTCCTACCCGTTCGACACGATCGTGCTCAAGCCCCTGGTGGACAACGCCGCCCGCATGAACGCGCTCAAGGCGGGCGAGATCGACGGGGCCAGGGTGCAGGCATCCGACGCGGCCGACATTGAAGGAAGCGGATTCACCCTCAACACGGGAATCGCGAACTGGGCCGGCCTCCACCTGCTCGACCGCGACGGAACCATCGTTCCCGCTCTCGGAAACCTCAAGGTTCGCCAGGCGATCAACATGGTCTTCGACCGCGACGCGATCGTGAAGAACATCTTCCAGGGCTACGGGGTTGCCAACAACCAGGTGTTCCGCGAAGCCAGCGAGGCGTACGTCGCGAGCGAGAAGGACAAGTACCCGTTCGATGTCGCGGCAGCCAAGAAGTTGATGGCCGACGCGGGTTACGCGGATGGCTTCGACATGGTGTTCCCCGCGATCACGGGAAGCCAGGACACGGTCATGCCGATCATCAAGCAGCAGCTCGGTGAGATCGGAATCCGGATCACCGTCGAGTCGATGCAGATCGGCGACTACTTCAACGCCGTGTTCGCCAAGAAGTACGCCGCCCTGTACGTCACGCTTCCGAGCTTCGACGACTGGCGGGACGTCAAGGGCATGGTCACACCCACCGCCCTGTGGAACGCGCTGAAGACGGAGAGCCCGGAGCTCGACGGCTACATCAAGACCGCGCAGACTACCGGCGGCGACGAGCAGAAAGCGGCCTTCCAGGACATCGGGAAGTTCCTGCTCGACAACGCATGGTACGCCGCGTGGGCGACGCCCCACGTGCTGTACGGAACCGACTCTGCGATCACTGCGAAGCTCAGCCCCGGTCAGGTTGAACCACTGATCTGGGACATCAAGCCCGCAAAGTAGAGGACCGTTGAGGCCACGCCGCGGGGGACACGAGCCCTCGCGGCGTGGCACACTTCCTTGAAGCAGTAGGGAATCTTCATGCTCGTATTTCTCACGCGACGGATAGTGGCAGGTCTCGTGCTCATCGTCGTCGTGTCCGCCGTGACCTTCTCCCTCGTCTACAGCGACGGCGAGCGCATAGCCCGCCTCATCCTCGGGCCCAATGCCGACCAGGCCGCCGTCGTCCAGCGTGCGCAGGAGCTGGGTCTCAATGAACCTCTTCTGGTGCAGTTCTTCGTATGGTTCGGCAATCTCCTGCACGGGGATCTCGGCCGATCCTTCAGCAATCACCGGCCCGTCATCGAGACGCTCGTGAATCGGGTGCCCGTCACGCTGGCCCTCGTCGGGCTCACTCTCCTCGTCACGCTGATTTTCGCCGTGATCATCGGCCTCCTGAGCGCCTACAAGGGCGGGTGGGTCGATTCAGGGCTGAGGACCTTCGGGGTGTTCGGCTTCGCCACGCCCCACTTCCTGCTCGCGATCGGCCTCGTCGTGCTCTTCGCGATCACCCTCGGCATCCTGCCGGCGACCGGCTACATACCGCCGGCGAAATCCCCGAGCGGCTGGATCCAGTCGCTGATCCTTCCGGTGACAGCGCTCGCGATCGGAACGATCGCCTCGGCGTCCCAGCAGGTGCGGGGCGCGGTGCTGGATGTCATGAAGCAGGACTACATCCGCACCCTCCGCAGCAGGGGAGTTCCCCTGCGCGCCATCTACCTGCGCCACGCGCTCAAAAACGCGAGCGCCCCGGGACTGACCACCCTCGGGCTGCAATTCGTCGCACTGCTCGGCGGGGCGGTCGTGATCGAGCAGATCTTCGCGCTGCCCGGGATCGGCTCTCTCGTGATCGTCTCCGCACTCAAATCCGATATCCCCATCATCATGGGCACGGTTCTCTTCCTCGTCGTTGTGGTCGTGATCGTCAACATCGTGGTCGACCTTGCCATCGCGTGGGCCAATCCGAAATCGAGGGTCTGATGAGCGGCGAACCGGCAGCCCTCGGAACTCCCGAGCTTCCCACCTTCATTCGGCAGGGCACGTTCCGCCGACTCGCGAAGATGCCGACCGTGTGGATCGCGACGGTGATCCTCTTCACGGCGCTGTTCTTCTCCTTCTTCGGCGCGCTCCTGGCGCCGTTCGATCCGAACTTCACCGATCTGAACATGGTCAACATGGCGCCGTTCGCCTCCGACTTCCTCCTCGGCGGCGACCGGGCGGGCAGAGACATCTTCAGCCGGTTGCTGGTCGCGACCTCGAATACGATCGGAGGCGCCGCCATCGCGGTGTCCATTTCCGTGGCGATCGGCGCGAGCATCGGCTTGATGGCCGGGTACTACGGCCGCGTGTTCGACGCGCTCGGAGCGTGGCTTTCCAACCTCATCCAGGCGCTCCCCGGAATCATCGTTCTCATCGCCGTGTACGTCGTCGCGGGCCCGTCGACCGTGACGAGCATGATCGTCGTCGGGATCCTGATCGCCCCCGTGTACTTCCGCCTCATGCGCAACGTCGTGATCTCCGTCCGGAACGAACTGTACGTCGATGCTGCCCGGGTGTCCGGTCTGTCCGATATCCGCATCATGAGCCGGCACATCTTCGTGGTGGTGCGCGCGCCCATCATCATCGAGATGGCGTACATCGCAGGAATCGCCCTTGTCATCCAGGCGACCCTCGAATTCATCGGGCTCGGCAGCCCCGAGAATCCGACCTGGGGCGGCATGCTTCAGGATTCCTTCAACGCCCTGTACATCTCGCCGTTCGCCATTCTGTGGCCGGCGCTGTCGATCATCCTCACGGTGCTTGCCTTCGTGTTCCTCAGCAACGCCGTGCGCGATACTCTGGGGGACCCGCGCAGCAGCGGGGGGAAGGCGCGCAAAGCGATCGTCAGCACGCCGGACTCGCGCGCGACGGCCGACGCGGGCTCCACGCACGCATTCCTTACCGTCCGCGACCTTTCCGTTGCCTATCCCCTGTCGAAGAACGAGTCCCGCACCGTCGTGAACAAGGTCAACCTCGAGGTCAACCGAGGCGAGGTTCTCGGACTCGTCGGCGAGAGCGGCTCCGGCAAGACTCAGACGGCGTTTGCGATTCTCGGCCTCCTGCCGCCGGAGGCGATAGTGGACTCCGGCCGCATCGTGCTCGGATCGACACCGCTGCTCGGGCTCACCGAGAAAAAACTGAACGCCCTCCGTGGAAGCGAAATCGCTTACGTGCCTCAGGAACCGATGTCCAACCTCGATCCGGCGTTCACGGTCGGCCAGCAGTTCGGATACGCCATGAGGAAGAAGTTGGGGCTGTCGAAAGCCCAGTCTCGCGAGCGGGCCCTGTCGCTTCTCGCGCGGGTGAACATCAACGATCCGGAGCGTGTCTACGACTACTACCCGCACCAGCTCTCCGGTGGGATGGCACAGCGCGTGCTCATCGCCATCGCGGTGTCGTGCGACCCGGAACTGCTCATCGCCGACGAGCCGACGACCGCGCTCGACGTCACGGTGCAGGCCGAGGTGCTGGACCTGTTGCGCGGCCTTCAGCAGGAGCGATCGATGGCGCTCATCCTCGTGACGCACAACTTCGGCGTCGTGGCCGACATTTGCGACCGCGTCGCCGTGATGAAGGACGGAGAAATCGTGGAAACCGGCGACACGAGGAAGATCGTGAAGCACCCCGAGCATCCGTACACGCAATTGCTGCTGTCGTCGGTTCTCGACAATGTGCCGATGCGTGCCCCGCTCGAGCCGCAAGCCGAGGTGAGAGCATGAGCCGGGAAGCCACACCACTGCTCCAGGTCAAGGATCTTGCGGTCGAGTACCGCAGTTCCGGATGGCGAAGGCCCGCCAACCGCGTCCTCCACAACGTCTCGCTCGACATCCACGAAGGCGAGACGCTCGGCCTCGTCGGCGAGTCCGGGTCGGGTAAGACGACTCTCGGGCGCAGCATCCTCGGACTGGTGCCCGTCGCCTCGGGCCAGATCATTTACGACGGCCGGGACATCACGAGGGCTCGACGCAGAGCGCGGCGCGCACTGGCCAAGGAAATTCAGGTCGTCTTTCAGGACCCGTACTCCTCTCTCAATCCGTCGCTGCTCGTTTCGGACATCCTGTCGGAGCCCCTTCGCGCCGCGGGCATCGGCGGCGCAGAGTCCCGACGGCGCGTACGGGAACTTCTGGATCGCGTCGGGATGCCCGCGGACGCCTCTGAACGCTACCCGGTCGAATTCTCCGGCGGCCAGCGCCAGCGGATCGCGATCGCCCGCGCACTCGCGCTCGAACCGCGGCTCATCATTTGCGACGAACCGGTGAGCGCACTCGACCTGTCGACTCAGGCGCGCGTGCTGGACCTCCTGATCGACATCCAGGAGCGCACGGGAGTCACGCTGCTCGTGATCTCCCACGATCTCTCGGTCATCCGCGCCGTCTGCCACCGCGTGGCCGTCATGTTCAAGGGTGAAATCGTCGAGCAGGGGAGCACAAGTTCGGTGATCAACCACCCCACGCAGATGTACACGAAGAAGCTCCTGCTCGCTGCGCCGGTAACCGACCCGGACGAGCAACGCGAACGTCGGGAGGCTCGTCGCCTCCTTGCGGAGACCGAGGCGGTGGCCTGAGGTGGAGAGCGCGCCGCACGGCGAGGATGCGCGACTTCTCGCCGATCCGCAGGAGTGGCCGCTCGTGAGAACGGCGCAGGGCGAGTTCGCGGTCGAAGGAGCAGACCACGTCGAAGAGGTCGACTCCGGGGTGCTGTTCCACCGGCTACCGGAGGCTGCCCTTTCCCGGATCCCCATGGAGTTCTTCCGCGTCGTCGAGGCCCAACCCACGGGGGTTCGCTTCAGGATGGAGACGCGGGCCACGGCGATCGAACTCGTTGTTTCGACAACGGTCGCGGTGTTTTTCACCGACGAGCCGGTGGAGTGGTTCGGGCAGGTCGACGTCCTCGTCGATGGCGAGCTGCACTCTCAGGTTCCGGTGCGCACCGGCGCGGTCAGAACCATGAACGTTCTGACCAATGACTCGACGGTGAACTCGGCCGATCCGGTGTCGGTTCGGTTCGACGGGCTTCCCGATCGGGACAAGATCGTGGAGATCTGGCTTCCGCACGGCGTGGAGGTGGCGGTGCGGTCGTTGGAGGCCAACGCGCCGATTTCGCCGTCACGGGACACCCGGCCCATCTGGCTGCACTACGGAAGCTCGATCAGCCACGGGGTCAACGCCCAGGCGCCCACCGGCACGTGGCCCGCCGTCGCGGCGGCGGAGGCCGGGGCAAACTTGACGAGCCTCGGGTTCAGCGGGAACGCCATGCTCGATCATTTCGTCGCCACGGCGATCCGCGAC
Source organism: Micrococcales bacterium (assembly GCA_017306245.1). Classification (GTDB taxonomy): domain Bacteria; phylum Actinomycetota; class Actinomycetes; order Actinomycetales; family Microbacteriaceae; genus Terrimesophilobacter. The sequence goes on from JAFKIY010000002.1 coordinate 65,750, forward strand.
AAACCCGCCGACCTCATCTCGCTGGAGATCGGCATCAACGTGGTCAATCACGACGGATTTCGCGAGCGGACATTCGTCCCGGCGGTGAACGCGTTTCTCGATCGCCTCCGGGAGGGCCACCCGTCGACGCCGATCTGGGTGGTGTCCGCGATCCTGTGCCCCATCGTCGAAGACCGGCCGGGGCCCACCATGATGGTGGGCGAGCCCGGGAAGCGCACGGCAGCCACCGACGGGCTCCCGCATGAGGTGGAGCGCGGCCGGCTGAGCCTGTCCCTGACGCGGACCCTCCTGCGGCAGATCGTCGAATCGCGCATCCCCCGCGACGCGAACCTGCACTACCTCGACGGGCGCGAACTGTACGGCGAACCCGAGTACGAGGCGATGCCGATGCGGGATGACCTGCATCCGGACTCCGATGCCCACCGCCACATGGGCACGCAGTTCGCCGATCTTGTGCTGCGGAAACAGTTTCGCTAAGCCGGAACTGCTGGCGGCCACGGGACGTTCGTGCGCCCGGCGGGGTGCTCGCTCGCGGCGCCATCCGGGCGGACGACGAGCACGGGTCGGGGAGAATCCACGGTGAGTACCCCGCCGTCGACCTGCAGCGCGACAGGGCCATGCGGGGTGGGTGCCGACACGCGGATGCTGCGAAGCCGGCCCAGTCTCGGGGCAACCCTCACGACGTCGAATCCGGGCTCGCCCGGCGAAATGCCGGCCACGTGAAGAACGAGGTCACGGGCGGGAGTCGCCGACCACGCGTGCGCATAGGACTGGCCGCGCCACACCTCCCGCAGCGCGGTGGGCCCGATCTCCAGAAGCGCATCCCAGTCGTGGAGCAGGTCGGGCAGCGCGTCGGCATGGCCCAGCATCGCCAGTGCGTCGTGTACGACGTAGCGGAAGAACGGCTGTGCGGCGACCAGTTGGTGCTCGACATCCCAGTTGGGTGCGTGGCGAAGCGCGAGGGTCTGTTGGAAGAACGTTGCGGGCGTGTAGTCGGCGAGGAGCATCGTCGGGTCCACGATGCTGTCGCGATCCAGCAGGATGTCTGCGACTCTGCCGCGGCGCGAATCCGGGACGAGGCCGCCCGCGACGGCCGCGGCGTGCGCGTGCTCGCTGAGCCTGCGGCTGCGCACGCCATCCTGGAGGGAGTCGACGTAGACGTTCCGCTCGGGGTCCCAGAACTGCTCAAACCCGCCCGCCACTCTCGCGTGCAGGTCCCGCGCCCATTCTGCCCGACCTTCGTCGCCGAGCCACATCGAAACTTCGGCGAACTCAGCAAGCGCCCTGGCCCACAGTCCGTTGAGCGAGGCCACCGCACCGTCCACCTCGGTCGGCGCCCACTCGATGAGAACCCATTCGGTGACGTCGTGGAGAAGGCCGTCGTCCCGTTGGAACGCGGCGAACCAGCGCAGGATGGATTCGTACGCGGGCAGCAGCTCGGCGACCAGTTCGCGATCCCCGGTGTAGCGGTAGAGGTTGTGCACTGTTTTCGCCCAGTGCAGGCACGCGTCCGGGATGGTCACCATGCCGGGGTCGGAGAAATCCGCTGCCGCCACCATCGGGAGCAGCCCGTCGGGTCGCAGGGCAGCGTGGAGTTGGACGTTTCTGACGGCGAGCGTCCAGTTGGAGTTGTTGGTGAGGTCGACCCACTGGTGGATGACGGGGTCGCCGACCCAGGCCCGCTGTTCCCGCGTGGGGCAATCCAGGTAGGCATCCCGCGAGCACAGGTCGACCGTGCGGAGTGCCACGGTGTGCAGCCGATTCAGCGATTCGTCGTCGCAGTGGAAGTCCGGGCCTTCGGGCCGCGGCCTGATGTGCTCGGTGACCCCGATATCCTCGACGACCACGTCAGCTCCGTCCAGAACCGCCAGCACGGCATACCGGCCGCCCATCGATTCGAGGCTTGAGTACCGATCGGAGTCTCCGCGTGCCACGTATTCGATGCGGTTGGCGGAGGTCAGGGAGGATGGGTCGAGCGACTCGACGAGGCTCACGACGACCCGCGTGCCCGATTCGGCGTCCAACTCGAACGAGACGATGCCGGCGACGATGCCCCCGAAGTCTATGACGAGAGCGGATCCCTGCGCGACGTTGTGGGGAAGACCGTCACTGGAACTGCACTGGATGCTCACCCCATCGCGATGGCCCTCCAGCACCTCACGAAGGGCGGCAGCACCGTCGGTCGAGGCAAGCGGCTGAGGGGCGAGCCAGCACGATTTCGGCGTGCGCAACGACGGTTCCGGACTTGCGAGCGGGTTGGGCAGCGGCATGCCGAACGGCGCCACAGGGGGGCGGGCGGATGTCGGGCGTCCGAACTGCGGGATGGGTGACGGCGCGGCGCGCCCCCACACCGAGTCGTCGAACCCCACCGTCGCCCACGCGGGGTCGAACGCGCGAGAGTCGAAAACCTCGGGGATTTGGGCGGAAATGACGTCGGTCGGCCGGAGCGGCTCCCACGCCGAAGCCGGCCGTGCGAGCCAGGACGAATCGGAGGCGATCGGATCCGGATCGGGCTTTCCCTCCGCGCTGGCGAACGCCAGCTCGAGAAGGAGGCCGCCACCGCCCCCGGGGCCGGTGAGGGGCGTCGGTTCCCACCATGCCGTCGCGAATCCGTAGTAGCGCACGAACACCGCGATGCAGTTCGGTCCCTCCACGAGCTGGTCGGAGATGTCGATGGCGTCGTAAAACACGCGATGCGCCTGCGAACGGATGGGGCCGCGCAGCACGTCGCGGCCGTTCACGTAGACGATGTGCCGCGAGTTGGAGGTCACGCTCAGTCGGGCCGAGCGCACGCCGGAGGCGAGGGTGAATTCGCGGCGGAACAGAACCTTGGCGTCGCTTCCGTCGTCGGCGGCCGGGAAGCCTCCGAACGGGAACGGGGGACTGGGTTGTGCGGCCTCTGGCGACCAGATCCACTCGCCCCGCCAGGCTGCGCCGCCAGACGTATGAGTGCCCACAGAATCGCCCTACCGGCAGAGTCCTGTCCGCCATTGTGTTGAATCGTTTCACCATTAAGCTTAGGGATGGTCATTGATATCGTCAATGTGCCGTCGCCGCGTGGCACCGCGGCCATATTCAGGGAATGTCCGCCCGATGGCGGCCAGAGAGGGAACCAGTGGCAACGGTCAACCTGCGCGACGTGGCAACGCTTGCCGGCGTATCCGTCGGATCGGTCTCGAACGTTCTCAACCGCCCTGGCACGGTGTCGCAGGACGTGTCGCAACGCGTGCTGTCCGCGATCGACACGCTCGGTTACGTTCGGAACGATGCGGCGCGCCAACTCCGGGCGGGGCGAAGCCGGTGCATCGGACTCGTGGTGCTCGACATCGCGAACCCCTTCTTTTCCGACCTGGTGCGCGGCGCGGAGCGGCGTGCGGCCGAGGAAAACCTCACGGTGCTGCTCGGCGACACGGAGGAGGACCCCGCGCGCGAACGCGTGTACATCGACCTGTTCGCGGAGCAGCGGGTGTACGGGTTGCTCGTTTCGCCACTCGGCGAGGCCATGCCGCGGCTCCGCGCCCTGAAGAAGCAGGGCCTGTCGACCGTGCTCATGGACTGGCACACCGAGGATCACCAGTTCTCCTCGGTGGCCGTTGACAACGTGGCCGGCGGCAAGCTCGCGGTGGATCACCTGCTCGAAATGGGAAGGACCCGAATCGCCTTCGCCGGCGGCCCGCACAGCATCCGCCAGGTGAGCGACCGGTTCGAGGGCGCGCGAAAGGCGGTTGCGCAACATCCTGGCGCGACCCTCGAGGTCATCGACACCCAATCCCTGACGGTACTGCAGGGCAGGGAGGCCGGCCATCGAATCAGCCAGCGAAAGGCGGCGGCCCGCCCGGATGCGATCTTCGCCGCCAACGATCTCCTCGCCCTCGGCGTCCTTCAGGCATTCAACCTGTCCGGCCGAATCTCAGTTCCGAACGACATTGCGCTCATCGGCTACGACGACATCGACTTCGCCGCGGCGGCGATGGTTCCGCTCTCGTCGGTGAAGCAACCGAGCACCGAGATCGGGCACACCGCCGTCGACCTGCTGCTGCGCGAAGTTGCAGCGGGGGCCGATTTCGAGCCTGAACGGATCGTGTTCCAGCCGGAGCTGGTCATCCGCGACTCGACGAGCGCGCAGCACTGACCGGTTCCCCAGATCTACTGGCAACCCGACCTGATTGACGGCCGGGTCAGCTCTTCTGCGCCTCGGCCTCGATGATGGCGATCTCCTGGGTGGCGAGTTCGTGGGCACGCCCGTCTGCGGCGTAACCGATGTGGAAACGCGGCCGAGCCCATGTGTAGCGCACGCGAACCCGCTTGTACCGCAGGAGCCAGTACAGGCACACCGAGGCCGCGACGACACCGGAAAGCGCGGCAACTCCGAGTCCCCAACGCGGCCCGAACTGGTTGACGACCCACCCCACGAACGGTGCGCCGATGGGGGTTCCGCCGACGAATATCGCCATGTAGAGCGCCATCACCCGGCCGCGCATGGCCGGTTTCACGGTCGTCTGCACCATCGAATTGGCTGTCGTCATGAACATGAGGGCGGCGAACCCGATGAGGGTGAGCGACACCGCGAACATGATGAAGGTGGGCATGAGGGCGGACAGGCCGCTCGCGAGCCCGAACAGGGCTGACGAGAAGAAGATCGTGCGCATCCGGGGTCTCGCCTGCCTGGCGGAGAACAACGCGCCGGTGATCGACCCGATCGCCATCACCGAGGTGAGAAGCCCGAATTCGGTCGCGCCCTTGTGGAACGTGATCGTCGCCATCGTGGAGATGAAGATCGAGAAGTTCATTCCGAACGTTCCGACGACGCCGATCATGATGAGGATGACGACGATCGCCGGCTTCTTCAGCACGTAACGGAATCCGGCCATGATCTGACCGCGCGCTCGAGGCGCGCGCGGCTGAGCGCGGAGATCGGCCACGCGGATGGCGATCAGCGCGACGATCGTGCCGAGGAACGTTCCCGCGTTGATGATGAAAACCCATCCGGCGCCGACGAGCGCAATGAGGACGCCGGCCGTTGCAGGCCCGACGAGCCGGGCCGCATTGAACGAGACCGAGTTCAGCGAGACCGCGTTCGTGAGGTCCTTCGTTTCGACGAGCTCGGCAACGAAGATTTGGCGCACGGGCGCGTCGATGGCGGAAACGACCCCGAGCAGAAGCGCGAACAGATACACGTGCCACAACTGGGCGACCCCGGTGACGACGATGACTCCGAGCCCGAGAGCGAGTGAGCCCATCGCCGCCTGAGTGGCCATGAGCATGCGTCTCACGTTGACGCGGTCCGCGATGAGGCCGGCCCACGGCATGAGCAGGAGAACCGGACCCAGCTGCAGCGCCATCGTGATGCCCACCGCCGCGGCGTCGTGGTCGGTCAGTTCGGTGAGCACGATCCAGTCCTGGGCGGTGCGCTGCATCCAGGTGCCGATGTTTGAGGTGAGGCCGCCGGCGAACCAGATCAGATAGTTTCGGACTCCGAGAGAGCGAAAGGTGGGGCTCACTGCTCGGCGAGTTTCTTGAGCACGGGAACGGCAGCGTCGAGGATGCCACGCTCCTGCGCGGACAGCGCGGCGAGCTGCTTCGTGAACCAGGCGTCTCTCCGACGCCGGGTTTCGCTGACAAACGCTCGCCCCACATCCGAAAGGTCCAGTTCGATGCGGCGGGCGTCGTCTTCCGCGGTGGCCCGCGTGACGAGGCCGGCCGCGACCAGGGTGTTGACGGTGCGATTCATGCTGGGTGGCGTCACGCACTCGTGCTCGCTGAGCGAACTGAGGGATTGCCGGCCATGGTTGTCGAGCGTGAACAGCACAGAGCGCTGGCTTTCCGGCACGTCGTCGTCGGCCGCATTCGATCGGATGCGCCTCGCGAGCCGCTGGATCGCGAGACGAAGCTGCTGGTTGCCGTCCTTTTCCATAATTACTTAGCATAGCAAATTAGACAGGCTAATGAATGACGGATCGCGCGAGGCGCCAGCGCCCGCAATACACTGTGGAGAAAGGAGGCACCGTGGCCACTTCGACCCCGACACGCGACGACCGCACCTATCAGGATGCCGAAGGCGTGACGACCCACTACTACGTCTGGAAAGCCAGCAAGCCCCGCGCCGTGATCCAGCTCCTCCATGGCCTCGGCGAGCATGCCGCCCGTTACGAGTGGCTCGCGGGCAAGCTCACCGCGGCCGGATACACGGTGTACGCCGACGATCACCGTGGGCACGGCCAGACCGGACTCGGCCAGTACGGCGGAGATCACTCGAAGCTCGGAAAGCTCGGGCCGGGCGGAATGCGGGCTACGGTCGAGGCGGTGCACAAGCTCACGGGGATGATCCGCGCGGAGCACCCGAACCTTCCGCTCGTGCTTCTCGGGCACAGCTGGGGCTCGTTCCTCGCCCAGATGCTCCTCAACCGGTATTCGGCCGACTACGATGCCATGATCCTCAGCGGCTCCGCTCTTCTCACCCTCGGCCACACGAACACCGGCGACCTGAACGCGAAATACAAGCACCTCGGTTCGACCGGCTACGAGTGGTTGAGCCGCGACCCGACAGTGGTCGCCGCTGCCGCCGCCGACCCGCTCATGTTCATCGCGAACGGGATGAAGCTGTTTGGGATCGCCGACAGCCTCCGAATGCTGGGAAAGCCGGCCAAGGGGATTGAGCATGATGTGCCCGTTCTCATCCAGGTGGGCAGCGACGACGTCGTCGGCGGTGTGAAGAGCAACGAGCTTCTCGCGCAGGCGTACCTCACGCGCAGCGGGTTGAGCGATGTCGAACTCATCGTGTACAACGGCGCCCAGCACGAGATCTTCAATGAGACGAACAAGGACGAGGTGGTTGACGACACTCTCGCCTGGCTGGCCGACCGTGTGAAATGACGACGCTCTTCACAAAGATAATCCAGGGGCGGGAGCCGGCGCGGTTCGTCTGGAAGGATGAACGGTGCGTGGCGTTCCTCACGATCGAGCCGCGCCAGCCCGGGCACACCCTCGTCGTGCCGAGGCTGGAGGTGGACCGGTGGCTGGATGTCCCCGATTCGCTCATCGCCGAACTCATGGTCGTCGCGCATCGGATCGGGTCGGCGCAGCGCGAAGAGTGGAACTCCGATCGCGCGGGCCTCATGATCGAGGGCTACATGGTTCCGCATTTGCACATCCACGTGTGGCCGTCGAATTCGCCGCGCGAGTTCCATCCGTCCGGGATCGACCGCTCTGCGGAGCCGGCGGACCTCGATGCCGCGGCGGTCAGGCTGAGGTCACGCTTGAGGGCGCACGGATACGCGGAATTCGTTCCGGCCGAGCAATAGGCTTGATTGGCCTGCAGCAACGAGGAGGACGAAACCATGCACGGTGAGTACAAGGTTCCCGGCGGCAAACTCGTTGTCGTCGATCTGGATGTCGTCGATGACCGAATCGCGAATTTCCGGCTCGCCGGCGACTTCTTCCTCGAACCGGACAGCGCGCTCGAAGCCATCAACGAGGCAATGAACGGCCTCCCGGCGAACAGCGACTCGGCGTGGATTGCAGCCGCGGTGAGAGGTGCCTTGCCCGAGGATGCGCTGCTTCTCGGATTCACGCCGGAGGCCGTGGCGATCGCCATCCGCCGTTCCCTGTCCCGCGCGAGCAGCTGGACCGACTACGAATGGCAGCTGATCCACGGCGCCGCGTATCCGCCCGTGCTCCAGATGGCTCTCGATCAGGTTCTGGCGGAGGAAGTCGGGGCCGGCAGGCGGAAGCCGACGCTGCGCATCTGGGAGTGGAACGAGCCGGGCGTCGTGATCGGCAGTTTCCAGTCCGTGAAGAACGAGGTGGACCTCGAGAACGCCGAAAAGTACGGCATGCAGGTGGTTCGGCGCATCAGCGGCGGTGGTGCGATGTTCATGGAGGCGGGCTCGGTCATCACGTACTCGATCTATGCTCCCAGCGATCTCGTGCAGGGGATGTCGTTCGCCGACTCGTACGCGTTCCTCGATGAGTGGGTGATCACCGCGCTCAAGGGCCTCGGCATCGACGCGTTCTACCAGCCGCTCAACGACATCACGAGCGCGAAAGGCAAGATCGGCGGTGCTGCGCAGAAGCGGCTCGGGACGGGCGCCGTGCTGCACCACGTGACGATGAGCTACGACATGGATGGCGACCGGATGGTCGAGGTGCTTCGGATCGGCCGCGAGAAGCTGAGCGACAAGGGCACGAAGAGCGCGGCGAAGCGCGTCGACCCGCTGCGCAGCCAGACCGGGCTGAGCCGCCCCGAGATCATTCAGAAGATGATCGCGACATTCCGAGGCCTGAACGGGCTCACCGACGGGGAGATCACGTCGGAGGAGCTCGCGCGAGCCGAACAGCTCGTCATCGACAAGTTCTCCACGGATGACTGGCTGTACCGTGTGCCGTGACCCGGCGGCGACGGGGCGTCCATGAGCGCGGGAGCGCCGTCGTGACGTGGACCCCGGATGGCGACAACCTCGTCATCCATGGCGACAACCTCGTCGCGGCTGCTGCCTTGCCGGACAATACGTTCACTGTCGTGTACCTCGATCCGCCGTTCAACACCGGGCGCTCGCAGAGGCGGCAGTCCACGACGAGCGTGCGCAGCGCATCAGGAACCGTGGTCGGATTCAAGGGCCAGCGCTACGAGCGCATCCGCGGCGACCTCATGGCGTACGACGACGAGTTCGACGACTACTGGTCGTTCCTGGAGCCGAGGCTCGCGGAGGCGTGGCGCGTGCTCGCCGACGACGGAACCCTGTACCTGCACCTCGACTACCGGGAGGCGCACTACGCGAAAGTGCTGCTCGATGCCCTGTTCGGGCGGGAGTGCTTCCTCAACGAGATCATCTGGGCGTACGACTACGGTGCCAAGTCGAAGAGCCGCTGGCCCACGAAGCACGACACGATCCTCGTGTACGTGAAGAGCCCCGGCGGTTACTACTTCGATTCGGATGCGGTGGACCGCGAACCGTACATGGCGCCCGGCCTCGTGACACCGGAGAAGGTTGCCCGCGGCAAACTACCGACGGATGTCTGGTGGCACACGATCGTTTCCCCGACCGGCAAAGAGAAAACGGGTTACCCGACCCAGAAGCCGGAGGGCATCCTGCGGCGGATCATCCAGGCATCCAGCCGCGAAGGCGACTGGGTGCTCGACCTCTTCGCGGGGAGCGGAACAACCGGAGTTGTCGCGGGCGCGCTCGGCCGCCGATTCCTGCTCGTCGACGAGAGCGCTGACGCGGTCGGAGTAATCCGGAGGCGTCTCGCGGCTTCGGGTGTCACATTCGGCGAAGAGGTGAGCCGCTAACGGTCCGGAAAACCGGCCGATGCGGTTACAGCGCCCGAGCGGCGATGATCCTGCGGTATTCGAGCGCGCTCGCCTTGGGGGTGCGCAGCTGAGTGTCATAGTCGACGCGCACGAGGCCGAATCGTTTGGCATAGCCCCAAGCCCACTCGAAGTTGTCCAGCAGGGACCAGTAAAAGTACCCCTCAACCCTGATGCCGTCATCGATTGCGTCGAGGACAGCCCCCAGGTGCAGTCGGAGGAATTCTGCGCGATCGGTGTCGTTGACGCTCCCATCAGCTTCGACGGTGTCGTCGTAGGCTGCGCCGTTCTCGGTCACGGAAATCGACACGTGGGCCGCCGCGGTGTATTCATCGTGGATTCGGCGAAGGAGGCGGGTGAGTCCTTCGGGTTGAACCTCCCACCCCATTGCGGTTTCCGGCAGCCCGCGCGGATGCCAGTACACGCCGTCGGCCGCGGGAAACGGCGACCGCTTCGGCCGCGCAGAAGGCGCCGCCGTGGTCAACTGCCGCTCGGTGGGCCGGGCGCTGACGAAATCTCCGTGATAGTAGTTGATGCCCAGGGCATCGATGGGGGTCGAGATGATGTCGAGATCGCCCGGCTTGATCATCGATTCGAAACCGTGGCCTCCGACGTCCCGGACGACATCCTCCGGGTAGCGTCCGCGGAAGATCGGGTCGAGGAAGAACCGGTTGAACTGCCCGTCGATCCTCCGCGCGGCATCGAGGTCGCCGGGGTCGGTGGGGTTCACCGGATCCGCGACGGTGAGGTTCAGTGTGATTCCCAACTGGAGGCTCTCGTCGCGCGATCGAAGTTCGCGGGTGGCCAATCCGTGCGCCAGCAGCAGATGGTGTGCGGCGGCGAGGCCCGCACGCACATCCTGTCGCCCGGGGGCATGTTCGCCGCCGATATAGCTGAGGAAGGACGCACACCACGGTTCATTGAGGGAGGTCCATGCGGTCACGCGATCACCGAGGGTGTCGTGAACCACCCCGGCATAGTCGGCGAATCGGTGCGCGGTATCGCGATCTGCCCAGCCGCCTCGGTCCTCCAGCGTCTGGGGCAGATCCCAGTGATACAGGGTGAGCCACGGTGCGATACCGCGGGTCAGGAGTTCGTCGACCAGCCGCGAATAGAAATCGAGGCCCTGCTGGTTCGGCGCTCCGCCATCCGGGCACACCCGAGACCAGGAGGTGGAGAACCGGTAGGTCTGGAGGCCCAGATCGGCCATGAGGGCCACGTCGGAGGCATACCGGCGGTAGTGGTCGCACGCGACATCCCCGGTGTCTCCGCCGACGACGGCACCCGGTTCGCGGCAAAAGACATCCCAAATCGAGTCGGTTCTCCCGTCCTCATGCGCCGCACCCTCGATCTGGTAGGCGGCGGTCGCCACACCGAACAGGAATCCTTCCGGGAAGGGTCTGGCGGTGGCTGGTTCCGCAGGTGTTGCGCTGGATGCTTCCCTATCCACCGTGACCTCTCCCCGTATTGGGCACGCGTCATACTGCCTGCCCGCTGCAACGAACTGTACCAACTGACCCGGGTCGCCGGGCCGCTGGACCATGGTGCACGCCGCTCGGCGAAAGCTGAACGGGATCCCCGGAATCCGGCGCTAGGATCGACACCATGCCAGCAGCCCGGACCCGCCGAATCGCGTCGCTCCTGACAGCGATCGCCGTTGTCGTCGCACTGGCCGCGTGCGCACCGGAGCGGACTCCGATCGCCAGCAGCTCGCCAACGCCGACCGTGAGCGTGCTGCCCGCACCCGTGGAAAAGGTGAAGTCCTTCTTCGACAAGACGAAGTACTCCCTCGACGACCCGACGAGCCTCTGGGTTGTCAACGACAAGCTTCGACCGCTCAACCCGATCGACTACGTTCCGCCGGACATGGTGGACGCGCCGGTCCGGTACATTTACGAACCGCTCATGAGGCCGGCCGCCGCGGCGGCGATCGCCAAAATGTTCGCCGCGTCGGAAGCGGAAGGCGGCGGGACCATGCAGGTACAGAACTCGTATCGTTCCTTCGAGTCGCAAACGCGCATCTACAACCGCGCGGTCGCAGCATACGGCCAGGCGGGGGCAGATTCCGACACGGCGCGACCCGGATACAGTGAACACCAGACCGGCTGGACCGCCGATGTTGCGGCCTACCCGAGCAAGTGCGACATCCAGGAATGCTTCGGCGATACGCCGCAGGGAATCTGGCTCGCTGCGAACGCGTGGCGGTTCGGGTTCATCATCCGCTATCCGCAAGGAAAGGCGAACGTCACAGGATACGTATACGAACCGTGGCATATTCGCTATGTCGGGGAGGAACTCTCCACCGAAATGCACAACACGGGCATCACGACGCTGGAGGAATTCTTCGGCCTGCCGGATGCGCCGGACTACGCCAAATAGCTGCGCGGCGGGTTCACCCGGCCCATCCGCCGAGCGCCGCATCGACGATGATTTTCGCTTCGGCCTGAACCTGGGCAAGATGCTCCGGACCGCGGAATGACTCCGCATAGATCTTGTAGACGTCCTCCGTGCCGCTCGGTCTGGCTGCGAACCACGCGTTGTCCGTGACGACTTTCACGCCGCCGATCGCCGCCCCGTTGCCCGGAGCCTCGCTGAGCTTGGCGGTGATCGGCTCGCCGGCCAAATCCGTCGCGGCGATGTCGGCACCGGTGAGTCGTCCGAGGGCGGCCTTCTGCTCCTTCGTCGCGACGGCATCCGTTCTCTCGTAGGCGGGGTCGCCGAATTCGTCGACGAGTTCCGCATACAACTGGGAGGGGGATTTTCCCGTCACGGCCCTGATCTCGCTGGCCAGAAGCGCGAGCAGGATCCCATCCTTGTCGGTGGTCCACGCTGCGCCATTCGTGCGGAGGAAGCTTGCGCCGGCGCTCTCTTCGCCGCCGAACGCGACGGAGCCGTCGACGAGCCCGGGGACGAACCATTTGAACCCGACCGGCACCTCCCACAACCGCCGCCCGAGGGAGGACGCGACGCGGTCGATCATGGAACTGGAAACCAGGGTCTTGCCGATCGCGGCGTCGGCCGGCCACTGCGGCCGGTGCGTGTAGAGGTACTGGATGGCGACCGCGAGATAGTGGTTCGGGTTCATGAGCCCGCCATCCGGCGTGACGATGCCGTGCCGGTCGGCGTCGGCGTCATTGCCGGTGAGGATGTCGAAGTCGTCTCGGTGGGCGAGCACGGAGGCCATGGCCGACGGCGACGACGGGTCCATGCGGATCTTCTCGTCCCAGTCGAGCGTCATGAACGCCCACCGCGGATCCACCGTCGGGTTGACGACGGTGATCGGCAGGTGGTGGCGGTCGGCGATCGCCGACCAGTAGTTCACGCTCGCACCGCCCAGCGGGTCCGCGCCGATCGTCAGGTTCGCGCCGCGAATTGCGTCCAGGTCGATGATGTTCGCAAGGTCATCCACGTAGTGGCCGCGGAAATCGTACGTCCCGACCGCCGACGGCTCGGCGCGGCGCACGTCGCGATTGCCGCCGGCGAGGAGCTCGTTCGCGCGGTTCGCGATCCATCCGGTCGCGTCGCTGTCCGCCGGGCCTCCGTGCGGCGGGTTGTATTTGAAGCCGCCGTCCCGGGGCGGGTTGTGGCTTGGAGTGATGACGATGCCGTCGGCGAGTGGCCGCCCCCCATTTGCTGACGCAGCATTGTGGGCAATGATGGCGTGCGAAAGGGCGGGGGTGGGCACCCAGTCCGCAAATTCGTCGACGAGGACGTCGACTCGATTGGCTACGAGAACTTCGAGCGCCGTCGTCTGGGCCGGGGCGCTCAGGGCGTGGGTGTCCGAGCCGATGAACAGGGGTCCCGTCGTTCCCTGACCCTCGCGGTACTCGATGATGGCCTGCGTGATCGCCGCGATGTGGGCGTCGTTGAACGCGGTGTCCAGGGATGATCCGCGGTGGCCGCTCGTGCCGAACGCCACCCGCTGGGAGGCGGTGGACACATCCGGGGTTCGGTGATGGTAGGCGTCAAGCAATTCGGTCACATCGATGAGATCCGACGCCGAGGCCGGCGTTCCTGCGCGAGCGTTCATTTGCCTACTCTCCCGCATCAATAGACTCACTTCCATGCCTGAGACAATTTCCGACGAGACATACAGCTTTCTTGGGCCCGCCGGCACGTTCACGGAGGCCGCGCTCGCGCAGGTTTCCGCGGCCGCCGGAAAAGTGTGGCGCGCCGTGAACAATGTCGGTGAAGCGCTCGACGATGTCGTTGCCGGCCGGAGCGTCGCAGCGATGATCGCGATCGAGAATTCGGTCGAGGGCGGGGTGAGCGCGACGCAGGATGCCCTGGCGAACATCCCTGGGCTGCGCATCATCGGCGAATATCTGGTTCCGGTGAACTTCGTGCTTGTCGCGCGACCCGGGGTCGCCCTGCCCGACGTCAAAGTCGTCAACGCGCACCCGGTCGCCTACGCCCAGTGCCATTTGTGGTTGGAGCAGAATCTTCCGAGCCACGGCCACATTCCGGCGAGTTCGAATGTTGCTGCTGCGGCGCGCCTGTTCGACGACGAGCCTGGCGTCGCGGATGCGGCGATCGCGCCCCCCGGCATCACCGCGCACCACGACCTCGAGGTTCTGGCGACCGGAATCGGCGACAACCCGAACGCCGTGACGCGTTTCGTGCTCGTGAGCCGAACGGTTCCCACCCCGCCGGCGACAGGCGCGGACAAGACGAGCATCATCGTCGAGCTGCCATCGGATGCGCCCGGCGCGCTGCTGGACCTGCTGGAGCAGTTCGCGACGCGAGGGGTCAACTTGAGCCTCATCCAGTCGCGTCCGATCGGCGACACACTGGGCAGGTATCGGTTCGTGATCGACCTCGATGGCCACATTCTCGATGAGCGCGTGGCGGATGCCTTGCTCGGATTGAAGAGGTTCAGCCCGAACGTGATCTTCCTCGGCTCATATCCGCGGGCCGACAACGTGCACACGACCTTCGATCAGCGCTACCGTGATGACGTGTTCGTTGAGGCACGCGACTGGCTGCGCGGACTGATTTCGGGTGAAACGGATCGTGGCTGAGAAGTTCGATCCGCGATTCGACGCGCGATTCCAGCCGGGCTTCGAGCAGAAAGCCGAACGGCAAGCGCCCGCATACCCCGCCCCGGAGAGGGCTTCGCACGATGACGCCGCCCACGGCACGATGGCGCCGGGGGAGCTTGCACCCGATGAATCTGAACCGGTTGAGGCGGACCCGGATCCCAACCCGTTCGAGCGTGCGCTTTGGGTGTTCGCGGCCGTGCTCATTGTCGGCGGTGTAGCGGTGGCATTCTGGGCAAACGGCCTCAACTACAGTCAGAGTGCGGTTGATGGCGGCTGGACATGGCCGCGAATTGTCCAAAGTTCGGGGTGGGCGCTCTCCGGCCCCATGGTCACGGTGGGGCTCGCCACGGGCATCGGTCTCCTGTTCCGCAGGGCGATCACCTGGCGGCCGCCCGAATGAGAAAGCACAATCCGTGGATCGGGGCGCTGTGGGCAATAGGGGTCGTGCTCGTGGTGGGCGCGTACTCCGCGGGAGTGTGGCAGTCCACGTTCTTCTACCCGCCGCCGGGGCGACCGGATCCCGGACCCGTCGTGGAATTCTTCCAAGCGCTTGCCGACACCCTGAAGGGTCCCGCGCTCCTGGCAGGGTTCAGCACGATCGCCGGGCTGCTGTTCCTCCACGCCAGGAACCATGCGCGCCGCGCTACGAAGAAACCCTCACGATGAGCGCACCGGGGTCGGTGTAGCATTCGACGGCAGTGACCTTCCCGAACTCGTCACCGTCGAGCTGGAACGCTTCGGGCCGCTCGAGTTCAACGAGCAGGCGGGCGCCGCGGAAGTACGCGACATCCCGCACATCCGCGGTCAGGTCGATGATCCTGCGACCGGCGGCGCTCTTGCGCAGCACGCCGTTCTCCCAGGTGATCTTGTTCCACACCCGGAGCCACCCGAACCGGCCCCGGGGTTTCAGCGCTGCGATATCGAGGATGCCGTCGTCGAGCTCCGCCTCCGGCAGGAGCAGGATTCCGCCAGGCAGCGCGCCACAGTTCCCGATGATGAGCGTGTGGGCGTTCAACGAGCGATGCGCTGCATCGTCCAGTCGATAGCGCAGCCTCACCGGCTCGAGCTTCGGCAGCGCTCGCACTCCCGCGTCGACATACGCGAGCCAGCCGACTGCCTTCTTGAGTTTCGCATTCGTCTTGGCAATCATGCGGGCATCCAGACCGAGACCGGCCATGACCAGAAAGCCGTGGGTTTCCCGCGAGCCGTCCTCGCGGGAGATTTCCGCGATGCCAAGGTCGATCGCGCGGTCGCGCCCCGTGAAGGCGGTCGCCACCGCAGACTCCAGGTTCGTCACCGAGAGGTCCAGGTTGCGGACGAGCAGATTGCCGGTACCCGCGGGGATCAGCCCGAGCGGAACCCCGCTTCCACGCAGTGCCTCGGCGACGGCGCGCACCGTCCCGTCTCCGCCGGCGGCGAGAACGAGCGATGCTCCCTTCGCGAGCGCGTCGCGGGCCATGCCGGTACCGGCATCCGTCGTGCTGGTCTCAAGCCACTTCGTGCGCGCCCAGCGCGAATCCGCTTCGACCTTCCCGACAAGTCGACGCAACTTCCGCAGGTCCACCTTCGTCGGGTTGTACACGACGGCGGCGTGAGGCTTCCGCGTCGAATCCCGACCCGAACCCGTCACCCCTGTGCGCGCCACGACTCAACCGTACGTCACGGAACTGTTCAATAGACTGGGGAGGTGATTGACCCCCAGCTGCTGCGCGAAAACCCGGATGCCGTTCGGCGATCGCAAAGCGCTCGTGGCGATTCCGTCGAGCTCGTGGATGCGGCACTGGAGGCCGATCTTCGGCGTCGTTCCGCGCTCACCGAGTTCGAAAGTCTGCGGGCCCAACAGAACGCGTTCGGGAAGACAGTCGCCTCCGCCGCGAAGGAGGAGAAAGCGCACCTTGTCGCTCAGGCTCAGGAGCTTGCGGCGAAAGTCAAGGACGCCAACCAGGCGGTGACTGAGGCGGAGTCCGAGTTCGATCGCATCGTCGGTTCGATCGCCAACCCGATCATCGACGGGGTTCCGGCGGGCGGCGAAGAAAATTTCACAACCTTGCGGGAAGTCGGCGAGAAGGCCGCCTTCGATTTTGAGCCGCGGGACCACGTCGAGCTCGGCGAGGCGCTGCGGGCCATCGATGTGACCCGGGGCGCGAAAGTTTCCGGCAGCCGGTTCTACTTCCTCACCGGCATTGGCGCGCGGCTGGAAATCGCGCTCATGAACATGGCCCTCGACAAGGCGCTCGACGAGGGCTTCACCCCGCTCATCACCCCCACGCTCGTGCGGCCGGAGATCATGAAGGGCACCGGTTTCCTCGGCGAACACGCCGACGAGGTGTACTACCTTCCCGCTGACGACCTCTACCTCACCGGGACGAGCGAAGTGGCGCTCGCCGGTTTCCACTCCGACGAGATCCTCGACCTGAGCTCCGGGCCGCTGCGCTACGCCGGGTGGTCCACCTGCTACCGGCGGGAAGCGGGCTCGGCAGGCAAGGACAACCGCGGAATCCTGCGCGTGCACCAGTTCAACAAACTGGAGATGTTCAGTTACGTTCTGCCG
This sequence comes from Micrococcales bacterium, assembly GCA_017306245.1. Taxonomy (GTDB): domain Bacteria; phylum Actinomycetota; class Actinomycetes; order Actinomycetales; family Microbacteriaceae; genus Terrimesophilobacter. Next base: position 82,650 of record JAFKIY010000002.1, read on the forward strand.
GAGGATGCGCAAGTCGAGCACGACCGACTCGTCGGATTCCAGGAACAGATGCTGCAGGCCTGCGAGCTGAGCTACCGCGTGATCGATGTCGCCGCGGGAGACCTGGGAGCAAGCGCTGCGCGCAAATTCGATATCGAGGCCTGGGTGCCCACGCAAGGCACCTACCGGGAGCTCACGAGCACGAGCAATTGCACGACCTATCAGGCGCGCCGGCTCGACATCCGGTACCGCACCGAGTCCGGCAAGACCGCGCCCGTGGCGACGCTGAACGGCACGCTGGCAACGACGCGCTGGCTTGTGGCGATTCTCGAAACTCACCAACAGAAGGATGGATCAGTGCGAATTCCCCAGGCTCTTCAGCCCTATCTGGGCGGTCTCGAAACTGCGGAACCGGTCAGTTAATTGGCGACAGATACCACGAAACTTTCCTCAGACGACGTCTGGCTGGTTGCCCTCGACATTGACGGCACCGTCATTTACGAGGATGGAACGCTGACCGACGCCGTGCTCGACGCGGTGCAGAGCGCACGTGACGCCGGCCACATCGTGACGCTCGCGACGGGTCGATCCTGGGAGATGACGCAACCGATTCTCGAGTCACTCGAGCTTTCGCCGGAGTACGTCGTGTGCGCGAACGGCGCGATCACGATGAAACGGGACCCGGAGTCGGAAGCCGGATACCGGCGCGACCTCGTCGAAACTTTCGATCCGGGACCCGTGCTCCGGAGGATCCGCAAGGGCCTGCCCAAGGGCCTTTTCCTCGTCGAGGACGCGAAAGGGCATCGACTCTACACCGAGGGAATGACGGAGTGGAACCTCACCAATGCCACCCAGGTGGAGTTCGACGACCTGATGGGCACCCCGGCCACGCGTGTCGTCGTCGTGTCGCCGGGGCAGGATCCGGACGATTTCCTGTCCCTCATCGAGGCGCTCGGCCTGCACCAGGTGAGCTACTACATCGGCTGGACCGCCTGGCTCGATATCGCCCCTGCCGGAGTGAACAAGGGAACCGCCATGGAGCGCGTTCGCGGCATCCATTCCATTCCGCGAGCGCGCGTGCTCGCGGTCGGCGATGGGCGCAACGACATTGAAATGTTCGAGTGGGCAGGTGCCGGCGGCAGGGCGGTCGCGATGGGCCAGGCACCCGACGAGGTGAAGGCTGTCGCCACGGAGGTGACGGATCCGGTGCTGGAGGACGGGCTCGTACCGGTCCTGGCCGCGCTGCCTGGAGCCGTCATCAGGGACCGGCCAACCTCGGTCGGTTAGAATCTCAGCGGCGCGTGTCGCGTCGGGAGGGCTGTCCGAGCGGCCGATGGAGCCAGTCTTGAAAACTGGTGAGGTGAAAGCCTTCGTGGGTTCGAATCCCACGCCCTCCGCACACTGCACAGTCCACACACGGGGAGAAGCCAATGAGCGAGAACACACCAGGCAGGAGAAGCTCCGCCGACCTGACCGCCATCGCGCGGCATGGGCGCCTCCGCCGAAGCAAGCCGTGGCTCACCGCGATGAAGATTCTCGGCGCCGCGATGGCGGTCGTCCTGGTCAGCGGCGCGAGCGTGGCCGGTTACGCGGTGTGGAAGCTGGAAAGCACCATCAAGACGGTGACGATCGTGGGTGAAACTCAGGGTCCGCCGCCGGAGCTGGGCGCCTACGAGGGCGGGTTCAACATCCTGCTCGTGGGCAGCGACCGGTGCGAGGATCCCAACGGCTGCAAGGATCGGGATACGGAACTCAACGACGTGACGATCCTGTTGCACGTTTCTCAGGACCAGTCCAACGCCGTGGCAGTCAGCTTCCCGCGCGACCTCGTCGTGCCCATTCCGTCCTGCCCGGACCCGAGCGGCGGAAGCTTCTACTCGATGTCCGCGCAGCCCATCAACGTGACGCTCTTCTACGGCGGGCTGCCGTGTACCGTTTTGACCGTCTCGAAACTGACCGGCCTGGATATCCAGTTCGCGGCTGAGGTCACGTTCTCCGGAGTGGCCAGGATTTCCAGTGCCATCGGCGGCGTGAAGGTGTGCGTGAACGGGCCGGTGACGGACAGCTACTCCGGCCTGAACCTGCCCGCCGCCGGCGAATACACCCTGGACGGCTGGGAGGCGCTCGCATTCCTGCGCACCCGCCACGGCGTCGGGGATGGAAGCGACCTGGGGCGCATCAGCAACCAGCAGGTGTTCATGTCGTCGCTCGTGCGCACCATGAAATCGGATGGCGTTCTGAATGATTTCGGAAAGCTCTACAACATCGCGACGGTGGCCAGCGAGAACCTGACGGTGTCCAACAGCCTGAGAAACCTCAACACCATGGTGTCGATGGCGCAAGTGTTGAAGAAGCTGCCGCTGGAGCGGGTGATGTTCGTGCAGTATCCGGGTGTCACCGGACAGGGCGGCGTCTATTCCGGAAAAGTTGCACCCGTGACCTCCGTTGCCAATGCGTTGTTCGACCGGATCAGGGCGGACCAGCCGTTCACCCTGGAGGCGGGAAACACCGGGGTTGGTTCCGTGGAGAATCCGAACAAGCCCACCGCCACGCCGGAACCCCAGGCTTCCGGTTCTCCTGAACCGTCACTCCCACCCGCAGCGCTTCTCCCGGGAGTTAAGGGTCAAAGCGCCGCCGACTACACCTGTTCGAACGCAAACAATTGACGTCGATGGGTATCGAGGTCACCGAGCCGCAACCTGGCGTGCGTCTGCTGACCATCGACCGGCCGGGCACGAAGAATGCGCTCGACATCGAAGCGTATTCGGCGTTGACTTCCGGCTTGCGCGATGCGGACTCTGACGGGAGCGTGCACGCGATCATTGTCACCGGTGCCGGCGGCACATTCTCCAGCGGAAACGATCTCGAGGACTTCCGCCGTTACAGCGACCCGACTCCCGCGCGTGATTTCCTGCGGACGCTCGTTCTCATCGGGACCCCGCTCATCGCCGCAGTGGAGGGTGCCGCAGTCGGGATCGGCGCCACCATGCTCCTGCACTGCGACCTCGTGGTTGCGGCTCGCTCGGCCACATTCCGCATGCCGTTCGTGCCGCTCGGCCTCACGCCGGAGGGCGGATCGACCCACCTCCTGCCCAAGGCTGCCGGAGCAAAACTCGCCGCAGAACTGCTCCTTTTCGGCGACGCGTTCGCGGCGGATGTCGCAGAGCGTGCGGGCATGGTCAATCGGGTGGTTCCCGACGGGGAGGCGCTCCCGAGTGCACTCCGGTTGGCCGAACGGCTCTGCGGGTTGCCGTCGGAGGCCCTGCGCGAGGCCCATAAGCTCCTGCACAGGGATCGGGACCAGTTGCTCGCCGTCATCGATGACGAGATCGCGGTGTTCCGGGAGCGGCTCGAATCCCCGGAGGCGCAGGCGATTCTGAACTCGATGGGTGGTTCAACGGACCGGGGCTGATGGGCCTGGGCCGCGCACACACGCTTCGCAGGGGTTCATGAGAGAATAGGTGGAGCAAGTCTCGTACGACGTCATTGGCGCGCGTGACGCACCCCCGGAACCGGAACGATTTTCGCGATCCCGTGCCATCCAGTGAACCGCGTCGTCGTCCTCAACCGGTGCGGCACACCGCTGCACCACAGCGCCGGGTTGCAGACCTGGCCGCAACCTCAGATTAAGGAAGTGTGTTCATTGCTTTTCGAAGTCGGAGAGACCGTCGTCTACCCACACCACGGAGCCGCCACCATTACGGCCGTCAAGAACCGCAAGGTGAAGGGGGAGAACAAGAAGTACGTCACACTGAACATCCACCAGTCTGAGCTCACGATCGAACTGCCGATCGAAAACGCCGACCTCGTCGGCGTGCGCGATGTCATCGACATGGCCGGCGTGGAAGCCGTTTACGACGTTCTGCGCGGTGATGTCGAGGAGGAGACGGGCAACTGGTCCCGGCGCTTCAAGGCCAACACCGAGAAGATGGGCAGCGGCGATGTGCTGCGCATCGCCGAGGTCGTGCGCGATCTGTGGCGCCGCGAGCAGGGCTCAGGTGTCTCGGCCGGCGAGAAGCGGATGCTGTTCAAGGCCCGGCAGTTTCTGGTATCCGAACTGGCCCTCGCCCTGAAGCTGGACGACGACGGCGCCACAGAGGCGCTCGATGCGGTGCTCGTCACGACGATTCCGGCCAAGGAGTCGGACGAGTCCGTCGCCGCTTAAGCCGCGAGCGGCTCGGCTCCGGCCGGTGCGGCACGGCGCCGCGCGCAGAACTGTGCCGCCGCACGGTCTGGAAGTGCACCGCGCTCCGTCACTATAGTGACGGCATGTTGCGGCAAAGCGCGGGGATCGTTCTTCTCGCCGTTGCCGCGCTCCTGACGAGCGGATGCACCGCGAGCCCTGATCCTTCCCCCACGCCGACCGGTGGCGCTTCTGCGAGTCACCCCATCCAGATTGTCGATGGAGGTTTCGTGGATGTCCGCACCGGGAAGCCGTTCGCGGTGCGCGGCACCAATTACTTCACCATCGTGTCGGCGGGCGGCCGCTTGCAGGACCGCTTCTTCTCGCCGGCGGTGTTCGACGCTGACACCGTGGACGCGGATTTCCACAGGCTTGCCGAGCGCGGCTACACGACCGTGCGGCTGTTCCTCGACTCGTGTTCCGTGGGCCCGGACTGCATCTCCCGGGTCGGCGTGGACGGCCTCAATCCGGCGTACCTCGAATCGATCGCCGAAACGATGCGCATCGCCGAACGCACCGGAGTGTTTCTCCTCCTCACCTCGAATGACCTGCCGGATGGCGGCGAATACACCGGGATCGCGTACCGATCTGATCCTTCGGAATTCGAGGGGTATCGCAACAGCGTGTTCCTCACCGCCGCCGGTGCCGAGGCGGCCGCCGCCTATTGGGATGATCTGCTGACCGGCCTCGCCGCGCTGGACGCCCCGTTCGGGTCGGTGCTCGCGTGGTCGATCGTCAACGAAATGTGGGTGTTCAAGGAACAGCCGCCGCTCACCCTGCGAAGCGGCACCCTCCGCGGCGCGGATGGCGGCAGTTACGACATGGCTGACGCGGGCCAGCGCCGTGGCCTGGTGCTCGCCGGGTTCTCCCACTATCTGGACTCCGTTGCCGCGGTCATCCGCAGCCACGACCCGGACGGGCTCGTCACATCCGGGTTCTTCGCACCCCAGTTCCCGAATCCGACCTCCACCGGAGGGGACTGGTATGTCGACACCGCACCGCTCCTGGGCACGGTCGACCTCGACTTTTTCGACTTCCACGCGTACCCAGGGGGAGACATCACCCTTGCGAAGCTGGCAGAAAATTTCGGCATGACCGCCACCCCGGACGTCCCCGTCGTGATGGGCGAGGCCGGTGCGTTCCTGCACGACTACCGCACCGTCGAGTCTGCGGCGCTCGCCCTCCAGCACTGGGTCGCCCAGTCCTGCGAAGCGGGCTTCGACGGCTGGCTGCACTGGGGTTACCTCCGGGCGCCCGTCGCCATCGGGGATGCGACGTGGGGGCTCGTCGACGACGACGGGTACTTGCTCGATGTTCTCGCACCGGCCAACTGGCCGGATCCGTGCACTCCGACACTCGCAGACCCGGACATTGCGAGGTCCGGCACCGCGACCGCGTCCAACTCCCTGCCCGACGAGCCGCCCGCTGCCGCAATCGATGGGGATCCCGGCACCCAGTGGGGCTCTGGCGGCGACGCGCCCCAGTGGCTCGAGGTGCACTTTCCGGCTTCGACCGTCGGGCGAGTGCGGTTGAACGTGGCGCAGTATCCGGCGGGCCGAACGGTTCACGACGTGGCCGTGCGCACCGCGGCGGGAGGGTGGACCACGGTGGCCGTGGCCGACGGGGTTACCGCCGATGGCGATCTGGTCGACGTGTCTTTCACCCCGGTCGATAATGTGGTCGCCGTGCGCGTGACGACTACGGTAAGCCCGTCGTGGGTGTCGTGGCGCGCGGTGGAGGTGCTCGCGGAATAAGCGTCGCCCCGTGGTCAGGGGCGCAACTGATCGTTCGCGTACCGGCTCGGCGGGATCCCGTGGATGCTCGTGAACACGCGGGAAAAGTGGAGCGGGTCCGCGAATCCGACCTCCCGTGCGACCTCGTTCACGCGCAGCCCGCTGGTTCTAAGGAGAAGCGCAGCTTCCTGCATTCGATGCTGGCGCGACCAGCCCTGAACGGTCTGGCCGGTGTGCCGGGAGAAGGTGCGTTCCGCGGTGGAGGGGCTGCAGTCCCCGGCCCGCGCGATGTCAGCCACGGTCAGCGGCCGGTCCAGATTCGCGCGGATGTGGTCGATCATCCGTTGGAGAACGGGTGGAACGGCACGGGTTGTCTCGGCGGCGCCCCATCCGGCGCTTTCTTCCAGCAGGAGCACGGCGAGCGCGCGCATCGCGGGCTCGCTTACGCGCTCCGAGTGGAAACGCTCGACGCAGTAGGCGGCGAGGGCGATCACGCTGCGCCCCGACCCCGCCAGGCCCGACACGGTTTCCGGAGGTTCGGCCTCGGTCGGCCCGCGGCGCCACGGGGCGTCGAGCAGCGGGTCGCCGTGCTCGAATCCAACCCTGAACTCCACGGGGACGGTGCGCGGGTGATCCGGAATGATGTGAACGGTGCCGAGGTGGAACGGGGTGCGCGGGTCCGGACGATACTCGACGTCGTGGTTCCAGGGGAGCCGCAGCACTGTCGCGGCGGTCATCTCGAACGTCTCGCCGCGACTCGTGATGGTGCCGGAACCGCTCACCACCCAGAGGATCGACACGCTTGCGACGAGGGCATGCCGGATGCGTTCATCGGGGCGGAACCGATACCAGTTCGCGCCCACCACGACCGGGTCGGAGGTGATTGTGGTATCCATGTGTTCACCGTACAAGGGTTCGAGAAGCATGTCAGCCTGATGAGGTGTTGCGCCAAATATCCATGTACTGCGCGTTGGGACCATTGCCGCCTACGCTCGCGCACCGTTAGGTTGGGTGCAACCCGAAAGGATGGCCCGTCGCGTGCTTGACCGATCCGACGCACCTCAACCGACTGCGCATGGTTGCCCGTTTCACGAAGTGAGGACGATCCCTGCGGATGGCACGCCGCTCCTCCCGTCGCCATCGCTGGCGGAATGGCGCGACGCGGCGCCTGCCCTGCCTCTGCAGTACAAGGATGGGCACGTTGGCTGGATTGTCACGCGATATGAGCGTGCCCGCGAGGTGCTGGCAGATGACCGATTCACGAAACGGCCGCTCCGCATGCCGGGGGAACCCGAGATCGGCTACGACAGCATGCCGAACCTCACCGACGAGGAGCTCGCCGCGCTCGAGGTCGGCAACCTGATCACGCAGGACCCGCCGCAGCACACCCGCGTGCGGCACGTGGCGTTGAGGCAGTTCTCGGTCCGCGCCGTTCGCGAGCGCGGGGGTGCCGTCCAGGAAATTGTGGGGCGCCAGCTCGCCCACCTCAAGGCTCAGGGCTCTCCCGCCGACCTCACGGAACACTTCGCGTTGCCGATCTCCTCTGCCGTGCACTGTCGCGTTTTGGGAATCCCCGAAAGTCACGCGCAACGGTTTTCCGCCCTGTTCGCCGGTGAGTCGGAGATGCACGCGAAGCTGGCGTTCGTTCACGAGCTTCTGACGATCAAACGGGCCGATCCAGGTGACGATGTCCTCAGCGCGCTCATCGAATCCGATCTGACGGATGATGAAGTGGCGGGGCTGACCCGGTTGCTGCTGATCTCCGGTCACGACTCGGTGGCGTACCTGATCGTGACGGCCACGCTCGCCTTGCTCGGGCATCCGGACCAGCTGGAGGCGCTGAGGGAGGATCCGAGCCTGATCGACGGTGCCATCGAGGAGTTCATGCGGTTCGGCACGATGTTCATCACGCTGTTTCCCCGCACGGCGACGGAGGATGTCGATTTCGGGGATTGGCGGGTTGCGAAGGGCGAATCGGTCTCGGTGTCGTCGGTCGCCGCGAACCGCGACGGCCGGAAGTTCGACCGCCCGGACGAGTTCGACATCCGCCGCCCGGTTTCCGGGCACCTGGGGTTCGGGCACGGGATCCACGGATGCCTCGGCCAGCAGCTGGCCCGCCTGGAGATCCGCGAAGCGATCTCGCAGCTTCTGGCCGGCCTTCCCGGACTCCACCTCGTCGAGGCGGAGCAGGCGTCGCCCATGCCGTTCGCACATCCGGTGGCGACCTACGATGCCGGTTCGGTGATCGTCGGGTGGGAGTAGGGGTGCGCCTGTGGGGCACCCGCGAGTCGGCGGTCGCGCGTCTGGCCGCTATGATTGCTGACGAGCAACTGGAGACGTCGCATAGTCCGGCCTAGTGCACCACCCTGCTAAGGTGGAGTTCCCGTAAGGGAACCGAGGGTTCAAATCCCTCCGTCTCCGCCACAGAAACCGCTGGTCAGAGTGTGTTTTCGGGTGTCGCCCGCACGTCGCTTGCGTTAGGCCTGTTTGCGAGAGCGTCTCGGCGCAGCAACTCATCCGGCCGCGTGTGAATGCGAGCCGCTTCGGCGGGATCCAGGAAGACCGGCGTGCCGACGCTCGCCGCGCCGATGAGCACGCTCGCAACCTTCACCGCCATCTGGGTGATCTGCAGCACTTCGGTTTCGCTGGAACCGAGGGCGAACATGCCGTGGTTCTGCAGGTAGATCACGCGCGGAACTCCGTCGGTTCGTTCGCGAAGCATCCGACGCACCTCCTGGGCGAGCCGCAGGCCAGGGTCGACGTACGGCACCAGCAGCGGCGACGTGCCCAGCACCACGATCTGGTCCGGGAACAGCGCTCCGTCGGTGAGCAACGTCGGCTGCGACGAACAGAGGATCGCGTTCACCGGCACCGGATGCGTGTGGCCGACGACCGTGACCCCAGGCTGCTCAAGGCACACGGCGTGCAGAAGCGACTCCACCGAAGGCCGCCGACCAACGGACCTCTCCGCGACGGCATCGAACACGCGGCGCACGTCATCGTCACCGGCCACATCGTCATCGATGAGCGACAGAAGTTCGCTGAGGGGAAGCTCGACGAAATCAGCTGAGGTGGCGGTGCCCATCTCGGCACCGCTCGCCTTGACATGGACGTCGCCACTCTCGGTGAGCAGGGAGCAGTTGCCTTCGGCCAGGATCGCCCACTCGCGGTCGCTCCGGCCGAGCTCGCCGGCGAGGGCTGCCAATCGTCCGCCGGGAGGCGCATCCGCCCCATCCGCAATCGGCACCATCAGCTCCGTTTCGTGCAATCGACCCGAGTTAGAACGCCAGACCGCGCGGTTCTGGCCCAAGGTCGGCTTCCTGCGGGTCGAGGACGCTGAATCCGTTCGCCTTGTACGCCTCATAGTCGAAGTTCTCGCACTCGTCGAAGCCGATCCGGTGGTAGTCGTGGAACCCGTCCCACTCCTCGTATCCGTCGCCCAGGCCGCTCTCGAGGAACGCATCCGCCATCGCGTTCGCCAGCCTGGGCGCGGTGAAGAACGCGCCGATCGCGAGAACATTGGCGTTGTTCGCGGTTGCCGCCCGCTTTGCCGTCGCCACGCTTTCGCACACGGCTGCATGCACGTGCGGGCATTTGCTTGCCGCGATGTGGATGCCCATGCCGGACCCGCAGAACGCGAGAGCCTTCTCGAACTCCCCCTCGGAGATCTGCGAGCCGACGAGAAAACCGACGCGGTGGTACATGGGCAGATTGGTGTCCTCGGGGGTGAGATCGGTGACCGTCCAGCCCCGCGCCTCCAGATGCCGCTTGACCGCCTCTTTGAGCCGGAAGCCCGCGAAATCGGCTCCGACGACGACGTGCTTGTCCCTGGTCGACTTCACGGCGGGCACCCCCTCTGGATTCTCAACCGTCGCTGCAATTGGCTCTCAGCCTATCGGAGAGGGCGGGCCGGCCACCGTGGCACCGATTGCCGACGGCGGGCGCTTTCAGGGCAAACCACTACGCTCTGCACATGGCAGACCTGTTCGACGGATACGGCGCCGCATCGCGCACCCGCCGGCGGGTGGACCCCTGGGACGAGATGTTCGGCGACATCTCCTCGCCGCAGGGAAACCAGGTTCGTGCCCCGTATCGGGAGATCCACTCCGCACTCGCGCAAATGACGCAGGACGAATTGCGTGGCCGCACCGAGGCCCTCGCGAGCAGCTATCTCGCCCAGGGCGTCACGTTCGACTTCGCCGGTGAGGAACGGCCGTTCCCGCTCGACGCCGTACCGCGGGTGATTCCACAGGCCGAATGGGCCGAAGTGGAATCGGGCGTGCAGCAGCGCGTACTCGCCCTCGAAAAGTTCCTCGCGGATGTCTACGGTGAGCAACGCGCAGTGGCCGACGGTGTCATCCCCGCGCGGCTCATCAGCTCCTCCAGCCACTTCCACCGGCAGGCGGCGGGCGTTGTGAGCGCGAACGGCGTGCGCATCCAGGTCTCCGGCATCGACCTCATCCGCGACGAACACGGCACCTGGCGCGTGCTGGAGGACAACGTCCGGGTGCCGTCCGGCGTCAGCTACGTGATCTCCAACCGCCGCGTCATGGCGCAGACGCTCCCCGAACTGTTCACCTCGATGCGGGTGCGGCCGGTCGGCGACTACCCGCAGAAACTGCTCAACGCGCTGCGCGCGGCAGCACCAGCCGGCGTTGAAGATCCGGTCGCGGTCGTGCTCACGCCCGGCGTGTACAACTCCGCGTACTTCGAGCACGCACTGCTCGCGCGGCTCATGGGCGTCGAGCTCGTCGAAGGGCGCGACCTGTTCTGCTCCGGCGGCCGCGTCTACATGCGCACCACCGCCGGTCCGAGCCGCGTCGACGTGATCTACAAACGCGTCGACGACGAATTCATCGACCCGCTGCAGTTCCGCGCCGACTCCATGCTCGGCTCGCCCGGGCTCATGTTGGCCGCGCGCCTCGGCAATGTGACGATCGCGAACGCCGTGGGCAATGGCGTCGCGGATGACAAACTCGTCTACACCTACCTGCCGGACCTCATCCGCTACTACCTGTCGGAGGAGCCCATCCTCCCGAACGTCGACACGTGGCGGCTCGAAGAACCGGGCGCGCTCGAGGAAGTGCTGGATCGGCTCGATGAACTCGTCGTGAAACCGGTGGACGGGTCCGGCGGAAAGGGCCTCGTCGTCGGGCCGGATGCGACGCGCGCCGAACTGGACACTCTTGCCGCGCAACTCCGCAAAGACCCGCGCGGGTGGATCGCGCAGCCTGTCGTGCAGCTCTCCACGATTCCCACTCTCGTCGACGACGGGATGCGGCCACGCCATGCCGACCTGCGCCCGTTCGCGGTGAACGACGGCAACGAAGTGTGGGTGTTGCCCGGCGGCCTCACGCGCGTGGCCATGCCCGAGGGTCAGCTCGTGGTCAACAGCTCGCAGGGCGGTGGGTCGAAGGACACCTGGGTGGTCGGGCATGAGCCCCTGCGCACCGCCTACCACGACGTGCCCAGCCTCGTCGAGGATCAGGCCACCGTCACCGAGGCGATCACGATCATCCGGCCCGAGGATCTCGAGCGCGAACGCGAGAGGGTGCGCGACCGGACGAGCGACCAGGTGGTCGCGGATGCGCCCCAACAAACCCAGCCGCAACAGCAGCAGCAACAGGATGACGGCGAGCCGTCGACCCCGGACGCGAAGGCCGCCCGCATCACGGCGCGCCTCGACGAGGGGAGTGAGCCGTGCTGAGCCGCATCGCCGAATCGCTGTTCTGGATCGGACGCTACATCGAACGCAGCGACGGCACCGCCCGCATCCTCGACGTGCACCTTCAGCTGTTGCTGGAAGACCCGTGGATCGAAGAAGACACCGCCTGCCGTTTGCTGCTGAGCGTCATGGGGACCGAAGCTCCTGACAACAGCCGGGTCACGAGGGCAGACGTTTTGGAGATCCTCGCGCTCGACCGCGACCAGCCGGCATCCATCGCATTCTCGCTCAACGCGGCGCGGGAGAATGCGCGCCGGGCGCGCGAAGTCGTGAGCACCGAGCTGTGGGAAGCGCTCAACACCACGCGCGCCCGGATGCCGCATCGCGTGGCCGGTGATAAGGTCCACGAGTTCTTCACGTGGGCGCGCGAGCGCAGCGCGCTCGCCATCGGCATCATGGAATCCTCGGCCAGCCGCGACGAAGCGTGGCGGTTCTTCAACCTCGGCCGGGCTCTCGAGCGCGCCGACATGACCGCGCGGCTCCTCGCGACCCGCTCCCTCACGGAAGTATCCGGCCCTTCCTGGACCACGATCCTTCGCTCGGTGGGTGCCTACGAGGCCTACCTGCGCACCTATCGCGGGATGCCCAGCGCCATCCACGCCGCCGAATTCCTGCTTCTCGACCGGCTGTTCCCGCGCAGCATCATTTACTCGCTCACCCGAGCTGAGGAATACATGCGCGAACTCGAACCGCGCTCCGACCGCGTCGGCGTCGGCGACTCGGCCCAGCGGCTTCTCGGCCAGATCCGCAGCGAACTCGAATACCGGTCGATCGCCGACATCATCGACGACCTGCCCCAGCACATGGATGACGTGCAGGCGGCGACGAGCGCCGCGAGCGAGGCGATCCGCGCGCGCTACTTCCCGGCGAACGACGTATCCCAGTGGGTGGGTGAGCGCACATGAACCGGCTTCGGATCAAACACGTCACCGGGTTCCGCTACGACGGCGACGTGACGGCGTCCTACAACGAAGCGCGGATGCTGCCCGTGACCTCCGAGGGCCAGCTCGTGCTGTACGCGAACCTCGAGGTGTTCCCGAACTCCCTCAACCACAGCTATGTCGACTACTGGGGCACCCAGGTGTCCTCGTTCGAGATCCTCACCTCCCACGACGAACTGTCGCTCACCGCGACAAGCCTCGTCGAGGTGCGGCCCCGCGACCATCGCGAACGGCATCTCGACTGGGCGGCGCTCGGCACAGAGATGGAGCGCGCCACGTCCTACGTGGAACAGCTCGTGCAGACACCGCCGACCGCGCCGCCGGAAAGCGTGGTGGCCCTCGCCCGGGAGGCGATCGCGTCCAACAGCCCGTGCGACGCCGCGCTCGCGATTTGCACGGCCATCGGCGAGCAAATCGAATACGTGCCGGGTTCCACGGGCGTTCACACGACCGCCGCGGAGGCGTGGTCCCAGAAGAAGGGCGTGTGCCAGGACATCGCCCACCTGGCAATCGGTGCGCTCCGCTCGGTCGGGATTCCCGCCAGATACGTGAGCGGATACTTGCACCCCGACCCGGATGCCGCGCTCGGCCAGACCGTCGTCGGCGAGTCCCACGCGTGGGTGGAGTGGTTCTGCGGGGACTGGCGCGGTTTCGACCCGACCAACCGTATCGACATCGGTGACCGACATGTGGCGGTGGGCCGCGGCCGGGATTACAACGACGTCGCGCCGCTGCGCGGTGTGTACGCGGGGCAGCACGCATCCACACTGTTCGTCTCGGTGGAGATCACGCGGGAAGCGTGAGCCACGGCGGTCGAATCACCGCCAGAGCGTGAGCTTTTCGGGGTTGCGCACAATATAGATATCGGTGATCAGGCCGTTCGCGACAGTGATCGACACGATGGAGTCGGCCAGCCCGTCGATCGTCACGAGGAAAGCGAGCCCATCACCGGTCAGCGTGGGCTCGATGCGCGCGGTGGGCTGCAAGTGAGGCAGTCCGAGCACGAACCGGGCGACACGGTCAGCGCCAACCACGGGCTTGCGCGCGGCGGAGGCGAGGCCGCCGCCATCCGACTTCAGGACGACCTGCGGATCAAGCAGGGAAACCAGGTTCGCCAGATCGCCCGTTTCGGTCGCCACCGCGAAGGCCTCTGCCACAGCGTCGTGCTGTTCGCGAGTGGAAACGCTCGTTCGGCGCTCGTGCACCTTGCGGCGCGCCTGCGAGGCCAGTTGGCGCGTCGCGGCCGGAGTTCTTCCCACCGTTTCGGCGATCTCGGCAAACGGCACGGCGAACACGTCGTGGAGTACGAACGCGACCCGCTCCGCAGGAGTAAGCGACTCGATTACGAGGAGAAGTGCCGTGGACACGGAGTCGTCGAGACTTACCCGGTCCGCCGGGTCGAGCGGGGCCGCCATGGCGATCGACGAGGCGCCGGGGATCGGCTCGGGGAGCCATTCCCCCACATACCGCTCGCGACGGGCGCGAGCGGAACCAAGCATGTCGAGGCACACGCGCCCCGCGACGCGGGTCAGCCATGCGGCAGAATTGCGGATCTCGGCGCGCTCGGCATCAGTCATTTGGTACCAGCGCACGTAGGTCTCCTGCACGGCGTCCTCAGCGTCGGCAACCGTGCCGAGCATTCGGTATGTCAGCCCGAGCAACGCTGCACGTTCGTTGTCCGGCGCATCGATGTCGCGCAAATCGAACCCCTTTCGCATAACCGACGATATAGCCGGTGAGAATGTGAGTGTCGCGACTCACACTTTCGGGTGCTGCATCGTCGTAGTTGTATAGGCAGAGGCAAGGCGAAAGGACATCCGATGAAAATTGCAGTGGCCGGGGGGACCGGGACCGTCGGTGCCCCTACCGTGGATGCTCTCCGTGCGGCGGGCCATGAACCTGTCGTGCTCACCCGGTCGAACGGCATCGATCTGGTGAACGGCGACGGTCTGGATGCCGCTTTGGTCGGCGTCGATTCGGTTATCGACCTGGCGAACATTTCGACGCTTTCCCCCGCGGACGCGGCCGCATTTTTCACCGCAGCAAGCGGCAATCTGGTAGCGGCAGCATCCCGCAACGGCGTGAGGCACATGGTGTTGCTGTCGATCGTCGGTATCGATCGGGTACCGCACGGCTACTACGCCGGAAAGGTCGCGCAGGAGAAAGTGTTCGAGGCTTCGCCCGTCCCGTGGACGATTCAACGGGCCACGCAGTTCCACGAGTTCGCAGCGCAGATGTTCGGCCAGGCGAAGTTCGGTCCGCTGCATATCGCCCCGCGGGCCCGCATCCAGCCGATCGCTGTACGCGAGGTTGCCGAGCGGCTCACCGAGCTCGCCTCCGGCTCGGCGCACGGACACGTGCCCGACCTGGCCGGGCCGCGCGAGGAGAAACTCGACGAGATGATCCGCGCCTATGCCCGAAGTGCCGGCTATCGGGGGTGGATCCCGTCGATCAACGTGCCGGGGGGCCAGATGAAGGGGATGCGCGCCGGACTCGTGCTCCCCGGCCCGCATGCCGTGCTCGGCACGCAAACATTCGCCCAGTGGCTCGCCGGACGCTGAGGCGGCCAATTCCAGGAACCGCGCCGCCCGCACAATAGAATCCCACCATGACACGCGAGCGCTGGATTGCCCTGTTCCGTTTCGGATTCGCCCTGCTCGGCCTGGTCGGCCTCACGGCGCAATACCTGTACAACGTCGCGAACATCCCCGACTACAAACCGGCGAACTTCTTCAGCTTCTTCACCGTGGAGTCCAACATCATCGCGGTCGTCGCGCTGTTCATCTCGGCGCTGTACGCGTGGCGGGGAAACCTGCCGCGCTGGGTCCACTACCTCCGGGGCGCGGCAACCATTTACATGACCGTCACCGGAATCACGTACAGCCTCCTGCTGCGCAACGTGGAAGTCGACACAGCGGTGCCGTGGGTGAACCTTGTCTTGCACTACATCATCCCGATCGTGATGATCGTGGACTGGCTCATCGACCTGCCGCCGTTCCGCATCCGGGTCGGGCAGGCAATGATCTGGCTCCTGTACCCGATCCTGTACCTCGCCTACAGCCTCATCCGCGGGCCGATCGTGGACTGGTACCCCTACCCGTTCCTGGATCCGCGCCCCGAAGGGTACGTCCCGGTGATCGTGACGAGCATCGCGATCGCGATCGGGGCGCTCATCCTCGCGGTCGTGATGTCGTGGACGACGCGCATTCGGATGCATTTCGAAAAGCAGTGACGCGCGACGGGTGCGCGCGGCGCCGCGGGAGCTCCGTCAGCCGAGGATTGCCGCGCGAAGTGTGGACGCCATCCACTCGACGTAATTCTCCATCGAGTAGTCGGCGCGGCGAACGAGCAGGTCGTAGGATTCGGGGCCTGCGATCACCCATGCGGTATCGGCGGCCGCGTCGACGGTGAGCCCGGTTCGGCGGGCACTGGCGGGAATAAGCTGCACGATGTGCTGCATCGTTGTGCGTCGCGCCTCCTGCAGCTCTTGCCAGTCGGCGGCAATCTCCGGGTCGGTCGCGGCGGCATCCCGATACAGTTTCCACGCGGTGGCCGAGCGCACCGCGATCTGGCCGACCGTCACGGCGAGTTCCTGGACGATCTCCTCGGCGCCCAACCCAGCGAACCGACAGACCACATCCTCGGGTGTGCCGGTTGAATTGGTGATGACGGACTCGATGTACCCGTGAAGCAGCGCGCGTTTGCTGCCCCAGGCGAGGTAAAGGGTCTGCACCGTGACCCCTGCGCCACGGGCGATGCGGTCAACCGTTGCTGCCGCGTAGCCGCGTTCGGCGAACTCCTCTCCTGCGGAAACGAGAAGCCGCCGCCGCGTCTCGGCGCGGGTCGCCGTGCCCACGGCCTGTTGGCGGCTGATCGGTTTCGTCGTCGGTTCACTCATGGACACCAGTCTAACTATGGTTTAGAGTGGGGTTCAAGTGACTTAGAATCACACTCATAATCATGTGGAGTAATCGTGAAGAGTGCCGCAATTGACGTTCCATGGCGTCGTCAGGGCAGGGGATCGTATGCACGCCACCGCCTCGCAGCCTTCCTGCGCCCGCCGGTGACCGTGGTCCCGGCCCCCGCCGACCTGCGCGTGGAACGCGATGTCGAGGTCCCCATGAAGGACGGGGTGATCCTGCGGGTCAACGTGTACCGTCCTGCAGGCGACGAGCCCGTTCCCGTCATCCTGTCCGCGCATCCGTACGGCAAGGACAATCATCCGCATCGCACACGCCGTGGCTGGTCGCTCAACATCCAGTACCGCATCATGAACCAGCCGGCGCCGATCGAGATCTCCAGCGAGACCGGGTGGGAGGCTCCGGACCCCGTCTGGTGGGTGGCGCAAGGATACGCCGTGATCAACGCAGACCTGAGAGGTGCCGGACACTCCGACGGCACCGGTTCGCTGTTCACCGACGCGGAGGCCGCGGACATCGTCGAGCTGATCGAGTGGGCGGGGGCGCAGCCCTGGTCGACCGGACGAGTCGGGATGCTCGGTGTTTCGTACCTTGCCATTTCGCAGTACAAGGCGGCCGCCCTGAACCCGCCGAGCCTCAAAGCAATTTGCCCGTGGGAAGGGTTCACGGATGCCTACCGCGATTTCATGACCACGGGCGGCGTTGTCGAAAACGGTTTCGCGAAGATCTGGCTTGCGCTTTCCCGGCGCGTGGCACGACTGAGCACCGACCTCGGCAAAGAACGCCAGTCTCATCCCCTCCGCGATGACTGGTGGGAAGCCCTCACCCCGAATCTGGCTGCGATCACTGTGCCGATGCTCGTGTGCACGAGCTTCTCGGATGACAACCTCCACAGCGCGGGCTCGATGCGCGCCTTCCAGCGCGTAAGTTCCACCGATCGTTTCGCCTACAGCCATCGCGGCCCGAAGTGGGCGACGTTCTACAGCGAGCCCGCCCGCACCGTGCAGCGGCAGTTCCTTGACCGCTATCTGAAACAGGAGGAGGTGGCGGCCCCCGATGCCTTCCGCCTTGAGGTGCGGGAGTCCGCGCGCGCGGTCGCGGCCGTGCGCCAGGAGCACGAGTGGCCCCTTGCCCGCACTGCGTGGACCGAACTGTTTCTGGGGGCGGCCGGCCAGTTGCTCGCATCGTCCCTCGGCGCCGGCACGGTCGAGTTCCCTTTGCGGCGCAACGCCGCGGCATTCACGTGGGTTATGGAGGAGGATGTCGAACTCACCGGCCCCATGGCGCTGAAAGTGTGGATTTCACTCGGTGGCAGAGACGATGCCAACATTTTCGTGGGCGTGGAGAAGCGCGCCGGCGGGCGAGCGGTCGGGTTCGAAGGCTCCTACGGGTATGAGCGCGACCGTGTCGCATCCGGCCGGCTGCGGGTGGCCCTCCGCGAACTGGATGCGGCCCGTTCAACACCGCACGAGCCAGAACACACCTTCACGACCGTGCAGCCTGTCGCTGCCGGCGAGGTTGTCCCTCTGGATATTCCCCTGACGGGGTCGTCGACCCTGTTCCGCAAGGGCGATGAGCTCCGACTTCTCGTGGCCGGGCGGTACCTCGAGCCGAGAAATCCGCTGTTCGGTCACTTCCCCACGCACTATGTGCCGAGTCGCGGGGGTCGCTGCATCGTTCACTGGGGCAGCGAGTTTCCGTCGAGGCTGCTGGTTCCGGTTATCCCCGCGGACGAGGCTTCGGGCCAGCCGGAGGCGTGACGAGGGGAACTCGTCGGTGTGGCCAAGATCCCGTACCGCCGCGGGTCGCGCTCGCAGCGGCATCCTCAGCAGCTGCCCCACAGGCCGGCGTCGGCGTGTCGGGCGTCCTCCTCGGCGATCGCGAACTGCTTCCAGTACGTGTCGCTCGGGGCGGTCCGCAGCGCGGTCGCGTAGCCGTTCGCCACGAGATCGAGGTTCACGGACCGGCCGTCCTCGGTCCACACATAGAGGAGGCTGCGGCCGTACTGGTCCAGCTTCTCCACGTCGGATTTGATCCACACCGCCGTACCTTTCGGCAGGAGCGCGCGCACGTAGTCGCGTGCCTCGATGCCGAAGCATTCGACCGTGGGGCGAATCTCCGGGGTGTCGATTCCGATGAGACGCACCGTGATTTCGTCCGCGCGCGACGTCGTCCCGTCCGGCTGCAAGTACAGGGTGTCGCCGTCGTGCACGTAGGCCACATGGGAAAGGGTCGCGTCGGAGGGCCGTTCCAGCACTGCGGCGACCGGTGTTCTGCCCCCGGCAGCAGGATGATCGGAATCCGTGCGAGGAGAAGGGAGCTGGGAAACCAGCACGACGACGGCGAGGACAATCACCACGATCGCGAGTGCGATTGTGGACGTTTTTCTCATCATCACACTGTATCCAGAGCCGCAGATGTCTCCCGGTTAGACTCGTGGTCGGGAGGCGCGATGTCCGAGGCAGAGGGTGTGAGCAAGAGCTTCGATCCGCGATTCAGCCGTGCGTTCCAGCCAGGCTACGACCCTCGAGTCCACCGCGAGGAACCGCCCGGGGCCGTGCGGCGCGAGGAGCCGCGGATCGAGCGTGCCTCCGCCACTACGGTAGCGGACGGCGCGCAGGCCGACGAGGCGCCGGTGTTCGCGGTGCCCGGACCCGCGGACACCGCCGATGGGGTGCCCGCCCGCTCGGCGGCCGACCGAACCGCTGACGATGATGATGACGCGTATCCGATCGCCTGGTGGCGGCGGGTGAACCCCTGGTACTTTCTGCTCTGGGCGCTCGGGGCCGTGTTCATCGCGGCGGGAATCGCGGCCGTCATGGTCGCCGTCGGGCTTCAGACTGTGACGTACCAGACACCCGACCAGAGCATGGCCAATTTCATCATCATGCAAATGACGATGCAGGGTGCCCCGATGCTCATCGTGCTGGGGATCGCCACCCTCACGTCGACCGCGGTCATCCAGGCCGCGCGCTGGCAACGGCGCTGACCTGTTTCGTCCGCTCTCCCGCGGCGCCCGCCTAGAGCCTCGAGCGGATGAACGCGCCGAGTTCGCTGACTTCCGCATCCGAGACTGCGTGGCCGAGACCCTCATAGATGCCCTCGGTGAGGGTGGAATGGGTTTCCAGCCATTCTTGCGTGTGGTTGATGAGGGACTCGGGGATCACGGTGTCGTGGGTGCCTCGGCCCCAGAAAACGGGCGGTCGCAGCTCGGCGAGGCGGGCATCGCCTGCGTGCTCCGACGGGAACACAAAGCCGCTCAACTGCACGACGTAGCCGAACCGATCCGGCTGTTCGCGCAGCAACTCCAGCGCCATCGCACCGCCCTGCGAAAGCCCGAGCAGGCCGACCGCGGTGGAGGCGGTCGAGTCGAGCCACTCGACGAGGGCAGCGACCGACGCCCCGACAGCGTCGAAGCGCGCATCCGCCGAGGCGCCCCGCGACGACGTGTCATCGACGGAAGGGAACCAGGTGAAACCGGCCCCTTCCGAGTGCGGTGCCCGCACCGAAGCGATGACCGGTTCGAGCGGCAACGACCGGGACATCGCGAACATGTCGCCCTCATGTGAGCCGTAACCGTGCAGCAGGACGAGCAGCGGCCGAGATGCGCGCTCGCGTTCCGGCGCCGACCACATCACAGCATCCGCGTCAATGTGCATCGGTCGTGTTCCTTCCCGTCCCGGCAATCCTTTCACCACTGACCGCGGCGAGTGGGCCACAATGGAGCATGAGCTCCGTCGGAACGCCAGACCCCAACTCCGGCTGGTTGTCGGATGACGAGCTCACGAGCATCCGGATGCGACTGCCGCTGCTCTACGTCGAGGCGGTGCCGGTGCGCATCGACGGCCTCGGTCAGGTCATTGAGGTGGGCGTGCTCTTGCGCGCGTCGGCGAACGGCGAGATGACGCGAACGCTCGTCTCCGGTCGGGTCATGTACGGGGAGACGCTGCGCGAGGCGCTGTTCCGGCACCTCGAAAAGGACCTGGGGCCGATGGCATTCCCGCAGTTGCCGACGAGCCCCGTGCCGTTCTCGGTTGCCGAATATTTCCCCCTGCCGGGCATCAGCGCGTTCACGGATGAGCGGCAGCATGCGGTGTCCCTCGCCTATGTTGTGCCGGTGACGGGCACGTGCGAGCCGCGGCAGGATGCCCTCGAGGTTACGTGGCTCACCCCGGGAGAGGCTGCCGGCGAGGAGCTATCCCGCGAGATGGAGGGCGGCCGCGGAACTCTCGTGCGCGCGGCACTGGCGTCTGTCGGGGGCCTGCCGTAGCCAACGCGTGCCTCGCCGGAGCGCGTCCTAAGCTGCCAACTCCAGCGCGCGCCGACGTATTCACTCCTTCACTTGCGAGAAATGGCCCTTCCTGCGCGTGAGGAAGGGCCATTTCTCGCAAGTCAGCGGTGACAGCCTGCCCCGAGGGGTCAGTGAGTGGTCTTTGAGCACACAGCTGAGGGGTCCCACAGTGCCCTTCCCCAGTATCGGGAAGCGCCAAAGGGGACCCCTCAGTATCGTTATTAGTGCTAACGCTTTAGCTCAGAACATCAGCCCTGGGCGCGGCGCCCGGCGCGACGCCGACCGCCGCCTGACGTGCCGGCGGGTGCCGGAGTCGAGGTGCTGTAGCTCGTGAAGCCGCGCTGCGGGGCACCGGATGTTGCCGGGCGTCCCGAGCGATCACGGCGCTGGCCGCCTGAGCGTCCACCTGAGGCGGATGCCCCTGCCGTGTGTCCAGCGGATGGCCGCGCGTAGCCACCGCTGCGGTTTGCACGCTTGCGCTGGGCATTCGCGCCCTGCGAGCGTCCGCCCTGGGACTGCCCGCGAACAGGCTTCGCCGCGCGCGGTGCCGGCGTGACGTACGCCGCGACCTCACCGATGAGGGCGAGGACAGCTGGCGACGATGCGGTGACGCGCTCGGGCGCCACGGAAATGGCGGCCTTGCGCAGGAGGGACGCGACATCCGAACGCTGGGCGGGAAGCACAACGGTCACGACGTCGCCGGCGCTGCCCGCGCGGGCCGTACGGCCGCTGCGGTGCAGGTACGCCTTGTGCTCTGCGGGCGGGTCGACGTGCACGACGAGCTCCACATTGCCGATGTCGATTCCGCGGGCGGCGACATCCGTGGCCACGAGAACGCGAACATCTCCGGTGGAAAAGGCTGCCAGGTTGCGGTCGCGCTGTGGCTGCGACAGGTTGCCGTGCAGGTCGACGCTCGGAATTCCGGCGTCGATGAGCTGGCGCGCCAGCTTCTTCGCGTGGTGCTTCGTGCGCATGAACAAGATGCGTCGTCCGGTGCCGGAGGCGAGCGCGTGCACGAGGTCGCGCTTCGCGTCGACGCCGTCGACCTCGAACACGTGGTGCGTCATCGCTTCGACGTGGCTCGTGACGTCATCCACCGAGTGCATGATTTCGTCATGCAGGTAGCGGTTCACGAGCTTGTCGACGCCGTTGTCCAGGGTGGCGGAGAACAGCATCCGCTGGCCGCCATCAGGGGTTTTGTTCAGGATGCGCGTGACCGATGGCAGGAATCCGAGGTCGGCCATGTGGTCGGCTTCGTCCAGCACCGTGATCTCGACGGCGTCGAGAGTGAGGAACCTCTGCTGGAGAAGGTCTTCGAGGCGGCCGGGGCAGGCGACGACGATGTCGACGCCGGCCTTGAGCGCTGCAACCTGCCGCTGCTGGGAGATGCCACCGAAAATGGTGGTGACGTTCATTCCGTACGCCTCCGCGAGCGGGGCAAGCGTTGCAGTGATCTGGGTGGCGAGTTCACGGGTCGGAGCGAGAATCAGGCCGCGCGGCCGCCCGGACTGCCGGCGTCCGCCGTTGGAGAGCCTCGCAACCATGGGGATGGTGAAGGCGAGCGTCTTGCCGCTGCCGGTTTTGCCTCGGCCGAGAACGTCTCGCCCGCGCAGGGTGTCGGGGAGGGTGTCCTCCTGGATGGGAAAGGGGCTCGTGATGCCGGCCCGGTCAAGGGCGGCAACGAGTGGTGCGGGCACGCCGAGCGCGCCGAAGGTTGTTTCAGTCATGGATTGTTTCTGTACTAGGTGGGCAAACATGGCGATGGCCAGATTTGTTCGCCGCAGCAAAAGATCAGCCCGATGTGGGCGGTGATGCGTTCTACGACGCAGGGAGCGCAGGAATTGCGCTCGCAAGTACTTTCACTGTAGCAGCAATGGCTGTTGTGCCGCCTGTGATTGGGCTGTGTTCCCTTCGAGACGCGCTCCGCGCTCCTCAGGGAGCGACAGCAGAGCCCGTGCCCGCTCCCTGAGGCTCTCGAAGGGAGCAACGATGAAACGTCGATCCCAAAGTCAGTCGAAGACGGCGTTGATGGCCGACTCCAAAGCGGGCCCGACTGCATCCACGGTTCGATGCCGACCTTCGTCGACGACCAGCTCCCCGCCGACGATGACCGTGTCCACGTCGGAACCGGTTGCCGCGAAAATCACGTGGGCGAGCGGGTCGCCGCCGCGCGCGCCAGCCGTGCGCGGTGAATCCAGAACCACTGTCACGAGATCAGCGAGAGCACCAACTTCGATGCGGCCGGCGTTCCAGCCGAGGGATGCCGCGCCCGATGACGTCATGGCGGCGGCGAGCTCGGTCACGCGGAAGTGTCCGCGCACGCCGGAGATGAGGCGCTCGTCGAGCTCGATGGCGCGGACCTCCTCGAACAGGTCGATGGCCATGTGGGCGTCGCTGCCCACCACGATGGGGGAGCCGGCGGCGGCCAGACGCGAGGCCGGACCGACACCGTCGGCGAGATCCCGTTCGGTGGTGCAGCACATCGAGATCGTGGTGCCGCTGGACCCGAGCAGGCGGATGTCCTCCTCGGTGAGGTGCGTGGCGTGCACCGCGGTCGTGCGCCCGCCGAGCGCCCCCTCGGCCGCGAGCAACTGCGTGGGCGTGATCCCGAACGCTTCCAGGCTGGCCTCGTTCTCCGCGGGCTGCTCGGAGAGGTGCACGTGCAGGGGAAGTTTGCGGCTCGCGGCGTAGTCAGCAACGGGCGCGAGCGCGGCCCGCGGGACGGCGCGCACACTGTGGATTGCGGCGCCGACGCGCATCGTGTCGGTGTCCTTCAGCAGGTCGACCCTGGAAGCCCACGCCTCCCATGACCCGTCATCGAATCGGCGCTGAACGCCGTCGAGGGGCGCGCCGTGAACATCCGCCTGCAGGTAGCACGTGTCGATGAGGGTGATGCGCAGCCCCGCGTCGTTCGCGGCCCGCACGACCACGTCGCCCAGCTCATTCGGGTTGGCGTATTTCTTGCCGCCCAGATCGTGGTGCAGGTAGAAGAACTCGCCTACCGACGTGATGCCGCTCAACGCCATTTCGGCATAGGTGGCGTGCGCGAGGGCGTACAGCGACTCCGGATCCAGCCGCTCGGCGACCCCGTACATGAGGGTGCGCCATGACCAGAAATCGGCCACTCCGCTCTGGCTGCGGCCCCGGATGGCGCGGTGGAACACGTGCGAGTGCGTGTTCGCCAGTCCCGGAAGTGTGAGGCCGCGCAACCGGTGCGCTCCGGCGGGCGCGTCGACGTTCGTCGACACCCTGGTGATGACACCATCCGCCACCTCGATGAGCACGTTAGCTGTCGGCTCGTCGCCGCCGAGCCAGGCCAGTTCCGCATGGAACGCCGCATTCGCCTGCCGTGCACTCACGTCAAAAACCCTTCTACGACGGCCCCTCGCGCGATGACGGTTGTCACCGCGTTGCGGCCGATCCGGTACGCGACATCTTCGTGGCGTGCGACATCCAGAACGATCACGTCAGCCTGCATGCCCACTTTAAGTGATCCGACACTCTCCTGACGGCCGAGCGCCCGTGCCGAACCGTGCGTCGCCGCCCGCAGAGCCTGGGCAACGGACAGGCCTCCGGTGCGGCAGGCCATGGCCACTGCGAGCTGCATGTCGGTGACCCAGCAGCCGGGGCAGATATC
This sequence comes from Micrococcales bacterium, assembly GCA_017306245.1. Taxonomy (GTDB): domain Bacteria; phylum Actinomycetota; class Actinomycetes; order Actinomycetales; family Microbacteriaceae; genus Terrimesophilobacter. Next base: position 107,059 of record JAFKIY010000002.1, read on the forward strand.
CGTCGCGAGTGCAAGCTCCATGCCGGCGTCAATCACCCGGCGCGGATCCAGCGGGCGCGAATGGGCGACAGAGTATTCGAGGCACGGCATGTACACGCCCGCGATACCGGCGTCCCCGAGAGCGCGCAACTCCGCATCCTTCGTGAAGTTGAGGTGGTCGACGCTCACCGCCCCCAGCTCGATCGCGATGGCTGCTGCGCCGGTGTGGCCGTACGCATCCAGGTGCAGTTTCGGCTTGAGCCCTGCATCGAGGCCGGCCGAGAGGATGCGCGCCGTCTGCGCGAGGTCGAAATATCCTTCGTCGCAATACACATCACAGAACTCGGCGAGGCCGCGCTCCGCAACCTCCGGAATGAGGTCGACCACCTCGTCGACGTAGCGGTCCTGCTCCACATCCGCCGGGAACGCGTGGGCGCCAAGGTAGGTGGAGACGATGTCCGCGGGCATCGTTTCAGCCAGACGCTGGCTGGTTTCGAGCAGCCGCAGCTCGTGCTTCGAATCGAGGCCGTAGCCGCTCTTGCTCTCCAGCGTGGTCGTACCGCTGTTCACCATCTCGCGAACGCGAGCGGACGACTCCTGCAGCAGCTGCTCTGCCGTGGCAGCACGGGTGGTCGCGACCGTGCCGGTGATGCCGACCGGCACTCCGGCGGGAGGCGTCTGCCCGCTCACTTTCGCCGCGTATTCGTCGACGCGGCTGCCGCCGAACACCACGTGCGTGTGCGAGTCCACGAAGCCGGGCATGATCACGCCGCCCTGGGCGTCAATCACGCGGTCGGCGCGGTATCCGGACACGTCGCCGACCGCGACAATGCGCCCACCGGAAATGGCGACCCCGCCGCCGGGGATGAGCCCGATGAGATCGGACGCATCCTCGGCGCAGGTCAGGAGTTCGGCGGCTCCCGTCACCACCAGATCAACGTGCGGCGATTTGCTCTCAGGCATCGTCCGGACCGAACGTGGCCGTCGGCGTCCACCACAGCGGGACGGAGAGGCCCTCGCCGGGGCCGACCGTGTTCGCCACTTCCTTGGCCCTTGCGTATCCGGACTGGGCGTGGCGCACCACGCCGATTCCGCTGTCGACCGTGAGTGCCGCCTTGAGCCGGAACGCCGCGACGTCGGTGCCGTCCGCGATCATCGTCACGCCGGTGTGCACGGAGTCGCCCATGGCGTAGTTGGCCTGGATGGCGATGAGGTCGCACATGCCGGAGGCGTTCAGCAGCCCGTTCAGGTACGGCCAGTCGGAGATGAGGTCGGAACCGTCCGGCATCGCCTCGGACTCGAACGTCGGGTTGATGATCGAACCGGAGTCGAGGTTGTCCCGCGAGAACGCGACCGGGCCCTTCACCTCGCCGTTCTTGATGAGTTCGTTGACCGCGAGACCGAACTTCTTGCGCTCGCCGAATCCGAGGTAGCAGACCCGCGCCGGCAGACCCTCGATCGGCACGTGCTGGCGGGCGAGCGTGATCCACCGGGTCGCGATGTCGTCGTCGGGGAACAGTTCGAGCACGAGGTCGTCCAGCCGCGCCAGGTCGGCGGGGTCGCCCGAGGTGCAGGTCCAGCGGAACGGTCCGCGGCCCTCGAGGAAGAGCGGGCGGAGGTACGCCGAGACGAACCCGGGAATCTTCATCGCATCCTCGAAGCCGTGCACCTGGCATTCGCGGCGGATCTGGTTGCCGTACTCGAACGTGGGGACTCCGTTGTCGAAGAACTGGTTCATCGCCTTCAGCTGGCGCACCATCGCGGTGCGGGAGATCTCGAAGTAGGCGTCGCGATCCTTCTTGCGGAAGTCCTCCGCCTCCAGAACCGTGTATCCGATGGGCACGTAGGCCAGCGGGTCGTGCGCCGGAGTCATCTCGGTGACGACATCCGGGCGGAAGTCGTTTTCGAGGCAGTACTCGAAGAGCTCGGTGGCGTTCGCGACGACTGCGATACCCAGCGGCTTCTTGGCGGCGGCGGCCTCCTTCGCGAGTTCGATGGCGTGCGGGATGGAGTCGGCGAGCACATCCGCGTAGCCGACCTTAATGCGGTTGCGGATGATGCGCTCGTCAACGTCGGCGCAGATGGCGACGCCACCGAGCATCGTCATGGCGCGAGGCTGGTTGCCGCCCATGCCGCCCATACCGGCGCACACCAGGATCTTGCCGACCCAGGAGCCGTTGAGGTGGATGTTCGCGACGGAACGCAGTGTTTCGAAGGTGCCCTGGATGACTCCCTGCGTGCCGATGTACTCCCACGGCGAGGCGGTGTATTGGGCGAAGATCGTGAGGTTCTTGTCCTGGAGCTCGTAGAACGTTTTCCAGGTGGGCCGCACGAAGTTCGTGGTCGCCATGACGACGCGCGGTGCGAGTTCGTGGGTTTCGAACACGGCCACCGGCATTCCGGACTGCACCACGAGAGTTTCGTCGTCTTCCAGGTTCTTGAGGGACTCGATGATCGCGTAGTACGACTCCCAGTTGCGGGCCGCTTTGCCGATGCCGCCGTAGATGACGAGATTTTCGGCGTGCTCCGCGACCTCCATGTTGTTTTCGAGCATCCGCAGGATGGTCTCCTGCTTCCAGCCTTTGCAGCGCAGCGTGTCACCGCGCTGGGCCGTGACCTCGTAGAGAACTTCCGGCTTCACGGCGGGAAGCTCACCGAAAGCGATACCCGTAGCGTTGCCGCCGGGGTGCTTCGTGTTGATCGTGACGGGGGTGTCGTGGGCGATGGACATGGGTACTCCTTCTTACTGGTTAATGGTGCGAAGCGCGTCGAGAACGGCACCGCTGTGCACGAGTTCGACGGCAGAACGAACTCTGGGGTAGAGAACGGTGTCTTGGGTAATGTGGTCAATGAGGCGGCCGTCGGCGGAGCGATGCGAGCGCACAAGCTCCAGCACGGTTCGGCTGGCTGGGGAGAGCGCCGACAAATCTTTCCCCTCGAGCTTGAGGCGCAACTCCAGGGCTTGTGCCGCCATGAGCAGTTCGATGCCGATCACGTTCTCGATGTTGCTGACGACCTGGCGCGCGTGCCGTCCGGCGTTGTTCGCCATGGAGACGTGGTCTTCCTGGTTGGCGCTCGTCGGGATCGAATCGACGCTGTCCGGATGCGCGAGCGTTTTGCAGTCGGAGACGAGGGCAGCTGCGAGGTACTGCGGCAGCATGAATCCGCAGTCCATGCCGACCTGTTCGCTCGCGATGAGCATGTCCGGCAGCCCCCGGTTGAGCGTTCCGTCGGTAAGGCGGAACAGTCGACGCTCGGCGATGTTGCCGATCTCGGTGACGACGATGGAGAGGAAGTCCGAGGCGAACGCGAGGTATTCGGCATGGAAGTTGCCGCCGGACACCGCTTTGAGGGTGCGCGATTGCGGGAGATCCGGGAAGACGAGCGGGTTGTCGGTCGCGGCGTTGATTTCGGTCTCGACGATGCCGCGAACGAAGCGCAGGGTGTCCTTGACCGGGCCGAGCACTTGCGGTGTGCAGCGCAACGAGTAGGCGTCCTGCGGAGGCTGGCGCACCGGGTCACGGTCCACATCCCCGTCGATGAACTCGCTGCCGGCGAGCAGTTCGCGGATGCGCGCGGCAACCTCGATCTGCCCCCTGTGGCCCCGTGCCTCATGGATCTGAGGCAGGAAGGCGTCGCCGAAACCGGCGAGGGCCTCAATGGACATGGCGGCTGTGACTTGAGCGGTTTCGAGCAGGTTTTCGGCATCGGCAAGCGCGAGCGCAGCCTGCGCGGTGGAGAAGGAGGTGCCGTTCGTGAGTGCGAGGCCTTCCTTCGGGCCGAGCACGATGCGCTCGAGGCCCGCCGCCTTCATTGCGGTGATCCCGCTGACGAGTGTGCCGTCGACGAAGGCTTCGCCGCTGTCGATGTCCACGTCGTCGCCTGCCGGCCGCGACATCACGATAGCGAGGTGGGCAAGCGGAATGAGATCGCCGCTCGCGCCGAGGGAACCATACTCGGGCACGGCAGGGAATACCCCGCGCTCCAGCATGGCCAGAAGTGTTGCGGGAAGCTCGAGCCGCACAGCCGAGTAGCCGCGGGTGAGACTCACAGCGCGGATCAGCATCGACCCGCGAACGACATCCTCGTCGAGGAAGCGACCGACTCCGCTCGTGTTGGACAGGATGAGTCGTCGCGAGAGCTCGGATGCGTCATCGACGCTCTCGAAAGCCTGGCGGCCGGCGAGCGATCCGAAGCCGGTGTTGACGCTGTAGATCGGGGCGACGGCCTTACCGGCACGCATGTCGTCGGTGATGGCGCTCACCCACTGTTCGCTGACCCGCATCGCTGCAACAGCGCCCTCGGAGATCGTTGCTTTCCGGCGGTCGCGAACGATCGCCAGAAAATCCTCGAGGGTGAGAGGCTTCTCGCCGATTTCGATGCTCACAGGGGTGTCCTTCCAGTTGCTGCCAGCAACGCTAGTCGTGCCGGGAGCAGGCACAAGGGACGATTCTCACCAGGTGAAAATGGTGAATCCTGATTTGCGGCAGATGCGCTGATTCAACTCGCCGCCATGGCAGGTTTCACTCGATCGCGTGTCACGCAAGTTCGGACTTTTGCCACCTGGTTCGGACAACGACGCTTCAGGCGGACTCCCCAAGGTTGGCCAATACAAACCCCGGCAGCTGGCTGCTCCGAGCGAACCCAGCACACCACAACTGCTGAGGTTGACATCACAGTGAGGCTGGAAGTCCGCCCGATAGGGGAACGGTCTGCGCAACAAGTCTGGCTCCCTGTACCGGATGGGTCAACGCGAAAGCTTGACCGGACTCAATTTGCTGAGTAGCGTCAGGCATACTTACCCAAAATGAAGATCACTGAAAGGTGAGCAGATCCCGAGTCCGGGTGTCAATGGAGAACCCGATCCCGACGACATTGACGAAACAATGTAGGTAAGTCATGGGAGTGCTGATGAAAAAGAGCCGAATTCGTTTGGGCTTCGTTGCGCTGGTCGCGAGTGTCGTCTTAGTTGGCGGGGTGGCCACGCCGAGTTATGCAGACAGCGGGCAGATTTCGCCGGATGTGCTGGCGTTTATCAACACCAACTTCGATGAACTTGGTGTCGCCCAAGAGGTGCGGGCGGGCCTGCTCAAAAAATACGCTGCTGGGGAATCATTCGACAATGCTTCGGGTGCCCAGCCGGTGAGCGTGGAGTCCTACAGGGTTGACATTACCGACTACACACGGGAGGTTTTCGCGGATGGTTCTGTGACGTTGACCTCGCTTGAACGTCCGACGACTCCCACCAAATCATCGAAGGGTCTTACGCCGTATGGAATTGTCGGGTGCTCATACAAGCTCAGTGGTGGGGTTGCAACATGGTCAAACTGCAAAATCGAGAAGAACAACATCATATTGACGATGTGGTACCACGCAGGGTATTGGCGTTACTCAGGTGGCGGCTACGGAACCTCCATCACTAATACTTGGGACTGGGATATTCAAACTGCCGGTGGCGCGTGCGCTTTTAACTATCTTGGAAACCCGACTTCCACGAAGTCCCGCCTTCGCGCGTACTGCACTGTGGTGCTCGGTATCGGCTCCTCTTACCCCTACTTGGATCTCGACATCACGTCGAGCACGGTAGCGGTCAACGCGAACTGGTAGTGGAACTATATGAACCCCTTCTTACAAGTCATTGGAATGCTGCTATTGCTACTGCCCACGGGTATCCTCGTAGCGGTGCTCGTGGTAGTCGTTCGAGGATTCAGGCGGACTAGTGCTGAACTGGTTGAGCTCAAGAGCCGCGATCGCAATCGGGCGAACCACGTTGAAGAGGACTAGGTGTAGTTCCTTTGGGCGTTGTGTCCGGCATGAGGTGAAAAGCGAAGGCCTCCGTTTGTCGAAGTGGGTAACCACACTTAGTTCGACAAACGGAGGCCTTTGTGACTCACATTTAGTGCGCCCTTTGCGTCGTTTGGCCGTGCCCGTCTGGCCAGTCTCATCGTCGATGATGGATGGATGGTAACTTGGCTCGCCGAACGGTTTCATGTATTGCCGTCAGCAGCAGCGAAACGGGCTGCCGACACCGGGCGGGCTCACCGGTAGAGGAACCCTCAACGGGAAATCACTCGTCTTGTCGTCGAAGGCAGATGCCCCTGGTGACTGACCTTGACTTGGAGTGCACTCCAAGTTTTAGGCTCACGGTATGGCAATGAAAAACGCGCTCCCGCAGCAGGAGTCGAACCTGACAATCGCGGAGGTTTCAGAGCTCACCAAACTCTCGGCCGACACCCTGCGCTACTACGAGAAGGCCGGCCTGATCGAGCGGGTGGGGCGAACGACCGGCAACCAGCGTCGCTACGCCTCCGCGGACCTGGCATGGCTGGCGTTCTTGCTTCGTCTCCGAGAAACCGGAATGTCCATCACCGACATGAAACGCTTCGCCCGACTCCGCGCGGCAGGAGATGCAACCATTCCCGACAGGATCACTCTGCTGCGTGACCATGCCGAGGTGGTCGCCAGCCACATCAGCGCCCTCCAACAGAACGCACTCGCCCTGGGCGACAAGATCACTCACTACGAACAGCAGCTGAACTCACGGAAGAAAGTAGATCGACAATGAGCATCGACAACGCCGCACCTAACTTGGCCCACTCCCGGGAGGAGTCCTTCGAGCGCGGGATGGAAGCCTTGACCGCAATCGACGGCGCCGGCGGCCAGAAAGTCATCGACTCCTTGGCCGACATCTCGCCTGAACTCGGGCATCAGGTCGTCGCCTGGGCTTTCGGGGAGATCTACGTGCGACCCGGCCTTGCCCCTCGCGACCGCCAACTTGTGACACTCGGCATGTTGACCGCTCTTGGCGGCTGCGAACCCCAGCTCGACGTACACATTAACGCTGCCCTCAACGTCGGACTCACCACGGACGAGATCATCGAAGCGCTCCTGCACTCCGCGGTCTACTGCGGCATGCCCAAAGCCCTCAATGCCACCTTCGTCGCCAAAAAGGTATTCAGCGAACGCGGCTTGCTCAAAGCCCAAGCCGCCTAGCTTCTCCCGACTCGTCGTTGCCGGGGTGGGGGCAAACGCGGCTCAGCTGTCCGTAAGCCGAACCCTCGACGGGCGATTGTTGCACCGCGCTAGTTCGCGCATGGCGCCCGTCAGCTGTGGCTTGCCGTGACCGTTTGCGACCGGCCATTGAGGCGAGTTCATCGGACTACACCCGACCGCGCCATGGTAGGGAGACCGCGACAACTGCCAGTAGTAAGGCGGGAAGGTAGAACCAGCCGAGGGTCGCGGAAGCGACTACTGCGAACACTCCTAGCAGCGCGGTGCTGGCGATCGACACAGCGCGCCATCCGCGTTTGCGGGCGATAAGAGGCATTATGGCGAGCAGCAGCGGAATCGTCATCGGGATCAGCACGATCGGTGAGTTGCTCTGCAGCAGAGTGGTCGCCACGATGATGTGGTCGCCTGAGTCGAGTTGAGTGTCACTGATACCGGCCGGTAGCAGCAGCGCCGCGAGCGTCGCGGCGACTACCAATGCGAGTACCCCGATCTGGAGCCCGCGCGGCACAGTCAAGTACTTAGGATGGGCGGTGCGACCAGTACGTTCCTCATAATCATCTAGTGCCTGTTGGGCAACTTCTTCGGGAGTTCCGAGTGAGCCGAGCACATCGTCGGTGCGGTCGGGATCGTCGCTGGCTGCACCGAGTCCCTCGCGGATGTGCGCTTCGATTCCGGCAATGACCTCACGCTGGTCCCTTTGAGGGAGCGCCCAGAGGTTGCCGCGCAGTCTGCGGAGATAAAACTGTGCCAGTCCAGGCAGCACGGTGACTCGATCTGTTGTGTTCATGGTTTCTCCTTGACGATGCTACTCACGCTGGCACTGAACGGCTCCCACACGGTGGTGAAGCGGCGTACGCTCTCTCGTCCGACATCGGTAATGGCGTAATACTTCCGGGCTCGCCCCACGTCCGACTCATCCCAGCGAGTCGTAACCTGTCCCGACTGCCGCAGCCGGGACAATAACGGGTAGACAGTGCCCTCTCCAGCGAGCAGGCCAAGTTCGCTCATCGTGCGTGCGATGTCCCAGCCGTAGGCCTCTCCATTCCGAAGCAGAGCCAGTAGGCAGAACTCAAGCGTCCCTTTGCGCAGGTTCGCCAGGGTCCTTTCTTCGGATGACGTCATGCATAACATGATATCAACTAATGCAAGGTACAAAAGACACTCGAGACGGCGTTTCGCGGAACCAAATTGAGAAACCAAGAGAGCCGCATTCCCAAAATCACTTAATACCTTGTATCGCAAGGTAAGAAGGTGTAGCGTCACGGTCGAGGTGACGATATTTTACGATTGGGAAAAGCTGCGATCGGGGGATGCCACCGTAGTCACCTCATTGACACCCTCTGACGGAGCGTTGGAGGTATGTCATGAAACACACTCGATTGCCGCTGATTGCGGCGCAACTAGGTGTCGCCGCGTTGATCGCCTCGATCGGGATCGCCGCCCCCGCCTACGCCGACTCTGAGACGTCGCAACTCGTGGCGAATCCTACGACCTACATCGATCACAGTGGCGTGGTCCACTACCAGTTTGATCCGGTGGAGTTGCCGGGTGCGATCGTTCGGGTCGACGCAGGCACAAGCACGGATGGATCGTGCCAGTTCACTGGTACGGGTTCAGGATCAGCGAAGGACGCGCCGACCATCGAGGTAGGTTCGGAACTCACCTTCGATCCGGCAACCTGCACACGCCAGATCGCGGTCGGCAAGTATGAGCTGAGCAATGCCCCGGCTTCTGTGTTGGCAACGCTCAACATCCCGAAGGGGATGATCACCGACAGCGTAATCGACACCGCGGCATCCGCCCAAGCTGCCCTATCGAACTGGTACGGAATGATGAACGCACGAGTTCAAGATCCGATCGGCATCCACGTCTCGGAGACCGAGGCGGAGCACACCTGGAACAGCGGTGGAGTCGTCTCTCATCACAACAGATGGGGCTGGTACTCGCCAACAGGTTGGAGTCGCACTTCGTCATCGACCCTGAACACGTCAATAGCCACGAACACCCGCGGCACGTTCCAGAACATTATCTTCTGCAACCCATTCGCCGCGACCTACACCAATCACAGTCGCACCGAGTTCCGAGGCTACACCTCGGGTCTGTGGGACTGGGGTTACACAATGAGCAAGTCCGGGGACTGTGCCGAGTTGCTCAGCTACCACTACTCGGTAATCGCACCATGAGTGCGACGGGAATCGGCGCCGCACGGCGAAGCGGTCGGCGTATTTTGTCAGCAATCGTAGGTCTCGCCGCTCTTGCCCTCGGAATATTCGCTTTCGGACCATCACCGTCTCAAGCGGCCACGCCACTCACGACGAAGGCGACTTTGATTGTCACAGGGTTCGATGCGAGTGTTGCAGAGGCGAACGGATACAGGGTCGTAACTTCTTCCGACGGCACCGCAACCGTCGTGCCCTCTACGAACAAACCCAACGACTTGTCAAACGGCGTGCCGATTCCGGCAGGACTAACACGGGCAAAGTCTGGTGGCAGTGTACAACCGAACAACACTGGGTACGGCGAATGTGGCACGTCCTGGCTCTACTTCACGAGCTCGACCCAGTACCGCACCGGGTTTTCGATCAACGGGTCCTACGGCAACGCGGTTTGGCGAACTTGGCAGGTCAGCAAAACCTCAACTGCCGGAAGTGCCGGAGACGGATTCAACTCGATCATGAACGCGTCTAGTTGGCAGGAATATCGAGCCTTCGGGCTCGGTGGCACCAATCGCCGCGCGCAGGTTTCTGACGGTTGGGTGCTCACTGCGTTCGGATTTACTTGCTCAACTATCAAACCCTGGGACACTTGGTGACTCGTAGGTAGGCGACGAAGGCGTGGTCGATCAGACGCCATTGGTGGCTTCTGATCGACTGCACCAGTTCGCGGCGACGTTCAGCTTCCACGTTCAACTGGCTAGTAAGAAACCAGATGCGTGCGCACCGTATGAGCCTCAAACATCGGAGGATCAGTGCAGAAAACACTACTCATCATTGCAACGTGGGCAGTCACCGTGGCCATCTCTGTGCTTGGGGTCAATGCCGGGGCAACGATCTGGTTCTATATGGAGCCAGCGATGGGGTCAATAGATGAGCCAGCCAGCTATTCTGTTGCTGTTTACTCTGGGTTGGTGGCACTAGCTCTGAGCATCGTCGTGAGTATTGGAATATCCATTCACCTGCTGCGGTGTAAAAAGGTAGTCGTCGCGCACCAGTGATCTTGCGTTCACCGTCCGGCGGTGCGCTCAAAATGTGGCTTATGTCTCTACTGACAGGCGACGACTCCTCCCGCACGGGTTCGCGCTTGTTCTCGGTGCACCGTCCGCGACCGTGAACGTACCGCGCTACACCCGAGTGTTGACGATCACCGGACGCCACTTCAAGACCTTGCGGAAGCACTGCCAAGACCATATGTCGCCGAAATGCGGTGCCCGCAGGGGAACCACTTACGGGACGCTCATGTTTCAGGAAGCGGATCGACTTATGGCAAGGCGCGGCACTAAGTGCGGTCATCTGATGATGTTTGTCCGTTTCGGTTCACCCGGGGCTGTGCGTCGAGGATGTAACTGAGGCGACCTTCTGGATACGGACTCGAAGCCCGAGCAGCCGCAGCGAAATGAGGCAACCTGCCAATGTCATCCCGATCAACACGGCTATCCCGAAAACATCCTCAAACGCCCTTCTTCCCATAGTGCTCAACGCCACCGCTGCAAAAGGCAAGCCCAAGATTAGGACACTCGCCGCCCACGCCCGCTGGCCAAATAACCGCAGCAATATTGAGGCCGCGACGACGACCACCGGCGACCAGGCGAGTACCGGCAAGGAGAGTACCGTCCAATTCTCCATCCATGCCGGGTTCTGAAATAGACGATCGTTCGTCAGCTGCGGCAGGAGTAGCACAATTAATGGCGGCACGAACCAACAAAGCAACCACCGAACCCCCTTCCGACCGGCCGCTGGGTTTCCGGCCACCACGAGCACAGCAAGCATTATCAGCAGACCGTAGAACGTCCATGTGGGCCGCAAGAACATGCCGCTTGCGTCTGCGAACACTCGTGTACCGATCGCCAATGGGATTGTCAACGCGATGATCCACCGGCCGGCCACAGTGAAGCCGGCTAAGGACACCAGCAGGGCCGCGAGCCACGCGAAGTACAGGAGGATGGCGGGAGAAGCGAAGGGACCGAACGACACCACGTCGACACCAAACATCGATTCCGCGCGGAGTGGGTTCGACTCCAATTGCATGATTGCGGTGAGCGAGATGGCAGATCCGAGCGCAAGAGCTGCCGTTGACGTTCGATCGCGTACCGCCGGTGAGACCATCGCAGGAAGCATTCGCATCCTGGTGGACAGGCCATGGGCGGCAAGATTCACCATTTCAGAGATCCGGGGTCGGGTGCGGTGTTCGGCGTCCGCAACATCCATCAGTGTCCCCACCACGACTTCCTCGTTCGTAGCCCGCCACCATGCCGGATACCACAGTAGGGCCCGTCGGTACTGCCGCGTAAGTGTGCTCACAGTGCGAACCCCTCACGGTATCGACCTAATAACGCGGTAGCCCTCGCCGCGCGATCCGTGAGACGCGCCGATTCAGTTTCAAGAGCAGCGGCACCTTGGCTGGTGATCGTGAAATATCGGCGATGCCGCCCGGCGACCACCTCCGTCCCGGACTCCTCCACCCAGCCCTGACGGGCGAGCCGCTCAAGCGAACCGTACAGCGTGCCCACTTGCAACGTCAGTCTCCCTTCGGACAGTGTGCCCACCTCGGATATCAGGGCATATCCGTGCTTTCGGCCACCCAGTAACGCCGTCAGGACGAAGAATGTGGGCTCGCGCATCTCGTTACTCATGACGTGAGGATACTACGGCAACTGAAGTATGTGGCATGCTCTACCGCGTGTCGTGGCAACCCCAGACCGGCATCCGATGGCAAGCCCACGTGGGCACCACTGGCCAGGATACGAAGTCACGGCAGCACTTCGCGCAGCATCAGGATGGCAGGCTCGAGTTCGTTGGCCTATGTCGGCTGAGCGTCACTTCTCCGCGGTGGGGCGGGTCTGGCCATCCCCGCTAATCGTCAATGCAACGGCAGCTTGACCGGCCCTAGTGACGGTAAGTGAGAAGCAGCGCGTTGGGTCTTGGACCAGCAGACCACCATAGAAACTGGTGGGCGCCTCCGCGCAACCATGGGCAACAACCTTTGAACTGGTCCATCCTCTCCTAGCGGCAACTGATTCGTCGGCACCAGTCCAAGCGTCCGCGCTGGTCCAGACCAAATACTGCCTACCGTCGTCCGGCACCTCAAGGGTGACCACCTGCGAGCCTGCGGAGAGAAATAGAGGTGCCTTTCGGAAACTCCATTCCTTCGTAGGCGCCCAGATACCGACGTCCATGGCTTTGGGAAGAGTCGAGATCGTGTCTCGAAGTGCACTACCCACTCCCTCCGTCAGGAGAAGCGACGGCACTATGGAGCCGGAATTTGCGAATCCATCCGCGCACTGTAGCTGAACACTCGAGGCGATGGTCGGCGTGGCGGAGGGTTCGGGCTTGCTCACTTGTGCCGTGCATGCGGTCACCGAAATGAGAATTCCGATCACAAAAACCGGTACCGACGCCCGCCAGAGCTTCATCTTTGAAGTCAATCATGATCTAATGCAGGCCGACAATGATCCGACAGCAATTTCATCCTTACATCGGAGGTTCACCTGACGCCATTTCGCATGGTCGTGAGAGCAGGCTCGACTCGAGGCCACTTTCGACCAAGAAGGGTGCACGCAAGCGGGACGATGAGCGGGCGGCTTGTTAGTCGACTTGCTGTCGTCGGATTTGGGGCCGAGTACCGCTTTGAGGGGTGCCCGCACGGGAACGTCCATCGCGACAGATTGGTATAACCGGGTTATACTGGTTGCATGAAGACCGCAATTTCTCTTCCCAATGACACTTTTGAGCGCGCCTCACGCCGCGCGATGGATTTAGGTCTGAGCCGCTCTGAGTTTTTCGCCCGTGCCGCGAACCGCTATCTGGAGGAACTGGACGCCGCGTCGGTGACCGAGCAGATCAATGCCGCTCTGAAGCAGATCGGCGGGATCGACGATTCGCTGGAAGTTGCGGTCGAATCCGGGCGGCAGCTTCTTCTCGACAGTTCTGACGAATGGTGATTGAGCACGGTGGTATCTACTGGGCAGAATTGGGTCCAGCGGTCGACAGTCGTCCGGCAAAGCGACGACCGGTATTAGTGATCCAGTCGAATTCGTATAACGAGAGTCATCTTGCGACCGTGCTCGTTGCCGTGATCACAACCAACACCGCCCTGGCAACAATGCCAGGCAATGTTTTTCTCGCCGCGACAGCGACTGGACTTCCACACGATTCCGTCGCTAACGTGACTGCGATCGTGACGCTCAACAAGGCAGACCTTGCCGATTATGTCGGGCAGGTGCCGGATGTTCTGCTCGAGGATGTCCATCGCGGTCTAAGACGAGTCCTAGAGTTGTGAGCACCACGACTCACCAACACAACTGCCTGCAGGCGGAACGTTCACCGAACAGTGAAAACCCCGGCCATCCTCTAGTGCTCCAAACCTGTCTCGAACTTAATTCGGAGCTTCGAGCGGATCCGAGCGTGCCGACTTCTTACCGTGGCGGGTCTCAGTCCTAGAAGTGAAGCGGCTTCGACGAGGCTGAATCCATCCCAATAGTGAAGACGGACAATTTCCTGATCGATTGCGTCTAGTTGTTGGATAGCGGAGCGTACGACGTCCAGCATCTCGTCATCTGCGTGGTCCGGTTGCGGGGTGTTGAGTTCTTCCGCCAGCCGTTGACGAAGTGCGGTCCGTCGCCTGTTCCCGCGGCGCTGCCCTGCGAGCACTTTCCTGGCGATGCCATACATCCACATCCTCGACTGAGTTTCGTCTTCCGGAATTGATCGTTCGCGACGCCATACGATCAGCAGGGTCTCTCCGAGCAGATCCGCCGCATCCTCGTGGTTGCTCGTGCGACGCAGAAAATAATTCAGTAGCTTTCCCGATTCTCGTTCGACAAGGTCGCTCACCTCGGCGCTCCGATCACGAACCTGAAGGCGATCCCCAGCTCGACGCAACATGAAGGCAGGGTTGCCGATGCTCAATGAAGTTCCCCTGTGCATTGGTCGGTGACCCCATACCCGGTGCCTGTTGGCGTAATTCCTTCGGGGATGAGATCGAAGATGTTCTCGTCCACGGCATGCTGCCACGCGACTAGTTGAACGTCATCCGACGTGGCACCCCCAGGCCACCCCACCGTGGCTGCTTCCCACCATGCTCGGTCGCCCTCGTGGGCCAGAGCCGCGTCGTAGATGCGTTGTCCCACTCCGGTCCAGTCCTGAGCTCGGAGGTATTCAACCTCAGGCGTGGTTAATTCGACGTAGTTGATTTCCATGTTGAACAGGTCGATCGAGCAGGACACGGCGGTACCGGTGTCGGTTGTGTAGTTCACAGGAATACTGAAATCAGGAACCATGCGCGGCTCCGTCCCTGCGGTCGTAGCGAATGCGATTGCAGGAACCGCCAAAAGCGGAGCAACAAGCCACCACAGGCGCCGGCCTGGGCTACGGGGACTGGACTTCACGGCCGCACGGGACTCCTCGGCCACCGCACGAATCATGGCCTGGACTCGGAGGCTCTCCGCGCCCGTCGGCGGCGCACTTCGCGCAATCAGCTCATCAATAGTCGGCTTCATCATGAGATCATCCTTCGCACTCAGGTGGGCATTCAACTAGTACGTGGCCGGCATCGTCAAAAACGTTGCAACGACATGGACATTCCACCCAGGGGGCGGGTATCGACCTACTTCTGACTGCTTTGGACCGGCCGCAAGCGGAACGTAAGCCGGGTCGTGGTAGTGATGCGTGGCGGACCATCCCACCAGCCTCACTCACCCAGTTCGCTGCCGTCGAACGGTCGCGTCCCGTGGAGTGGTGTAAATCTCGGCTGGTGAGCGTCGCGTCGTCGACGTGGTGAGCCATCGTGCGATGGTCAGTGAGTACCGATCAAAGTCACTCACAGAAAGACACAATCACATGATGGCTCTAGACCAGTCTGCCCTGCTCGACCTGCTTGGCGAGTTGAAACTCACCGATGTCTCCGACCGAATCCGGGTCGCGACCGAGAAGCTCTATCAGGAGCTGATCGATGCCGAAGCGACTGCGTTCATCGGCGCCGGACCGTTCGAGCGGTCGAGCGAACGCACCACTCAGCGAAACGGTTCACGCCTAAGAACATTGACCACAACTGCCGGGGATCTAGATTTGAAAATCCCGAAGCTGCGTACAGGATCTTTCTTCCCTGCCCTGCTGGAGCGGCGCCGCCGGGTCGACCAGGCCCTCTTCGCGGTGGTGATGGAGGCGTATTTGCATGGCGTCTCGACCCGGAAGGTCGACGATCTGGTCAAGGCCCTCGGCGCCGAGACCGGGATCTCCAAATCCGAGGTGTCGCGCATCTGCGCGGGTCTGGACGAGGAGATCGCGGTGTTCCGCGACCGCGACCTGGCCTCGCTCGACTACCCGTATGTGTTCCTCGATGCGACCTATTGCAAAGCCAGGGTCAACCATCGAATCGTCTCCCAGGCGATCGTCGTCGCCGTTGGGATCGCCGCCGACGGACGCCGTGAAGTTCTCGGCTTCGATGTTGGTGACAGCGAGAACGAGGGCTTCTGGACAGCATTCCTCAGGTCGATGAAGACCCGTGGTCTGGGCGGAGTGCAGTTGGTCATGTCCGACGCTCACAGCGGGCTGAAGAAAGCGATCGCCACCGTGTTCCAGGGCGCATCCTGGCAGCGATGCCGGGTCCATTTCATGCGCAACGTCCTCTCGGTCGTGCCGAAGGGCTCCCAGGACATGGTCGCCTCGATCATTCGCACGATCTTCGCCCAACCCGACGCCGAGCACGTGTCGACCCAATTCGCCGAGGTCACCAGCATGCTTGGGCGCTCTCACCCGAAGGTCGCCGCCATGCTCGATAATGCCCGCGACGACCTCCTGGCCTTTACCGGATTCCCCCAACGGCACTGGCGACAGATCTGGTCCACGAACCCGCTGGAGCGGGTCAACAAGGAAATCAAACGCCGCACCGACGTCGTGGGTGTCTTCCCCAACCCGGCCACACTGTTGCGACTGGCCGGCGCAGTTCTGGTCGAGCAACACGACGAATGGGAAGCTGGCGACCGCCGCTACTTCTCGGAAAGCTCCATGCTCGAACTGAAGGCAATGAACGCCGCCATCCCCGCCAGCGAGGAGGTGAATGCCATCCCAGAACTCACCGCCGCCTAAACTAAACCCAACTGACCGCACGGTGTCGAGAAACTCCACCACTCAGCGGGACGTGACCCGTCGAACAGTTCACACCAGCACGCGTCGCCGCAGTAGTGGCCGTGCCACCCACCCTAGTTTCCTCCCGAAACCCTCGCCGAACATCACGCGGATACCCTGGAGGACCACACATCCACTAAGTGTTGCAACGGCCCCTTGAACCCAAGTGCCTTCTATCCCCTATTTCGCGCTCTGCCCGGGCATCTTGTCTGACTGAGATGCGGAGCCAACCACCGTAAACGTTCCGATGACGGTCGTACCGTCCTTGGCGTAAACGCTTATCGTTTGGTCAGTGGATCCGATCGATTGCTGCCACGCAAGTGCCTCGGCGGGTGATTTGAAGCCGGCTGCTGCAGCAGTTCCGTTCGCTTCATCGAGCTCAGTCTTCCGGACATAGCCAACTTCGCCGTTAGATGCGACGGCCTGAATTAGATCCGGCTCCGTTCCAGGCGATACCGCGTCGAGAGCAGACCCGTAGGTTTCCCCGTCCGCATTCGTAGAATACTTTGGAGCGGGCATGGGAGCACTCCCAACTCCACTCGGCGCAGTGAGGCCTGCAGGTGCCAACAGCGTTGGTACAACTGCAATTGCGGCACCTCCGACGATGCCGAGTCCGGCTGCGACCACGACGCTGGTCGCAATCATGATCGTTCGTCTCATCATTTACTCCGATCAGCTGTTCTGGTTCGGCGACTTGAAGGTGTAAAACGATGTGTATCCGCCGCCATTCCATGCCAGAGAGACCCCGTAGCCATACCACGCAGCCGAGGTGAAGCGGTTACACGAATAACCAACTGCCAGTGAACCCGCACTGCTGTTGTATATGTTGCTTCCTTCGCAACTCAACGAGCCACCACTTGTGAATAATCGGCCACGCGCGCCCGCCCACCCGGTCGGTGTGCTACCCGAACTCCATGAAGTGTTAGTAATTGCAACCACGATCGAGGGGCCGGTATTGATAATCGCCCGATTTACGTATTGGTGCCCCGCAACGGTGTAGTAGCCGTCCGAACTATAGGCGGTTCCTGCGTCGGCTGCGTTGACTCCAACACCCAGTAAAAGCCCCGTCGCGAATACAATCGCAACGGAGATACCCCAACGCCGGTTCTCTGGAGATAGGTCTCTAAGTTTCATGGAAGCCGACCTTTCTTGATTGCACGTCGTACTTCTATATAGCCCGAGGTTACGCCTGCATATTTACTTCACACAATCCCCAGTTCTGCTGTCAGCGGCCATGAAAAGCTGCCCGCGGGCGGTCATGGAATTGCCTACTGAATGCCAGAGGAACTGCCCGCTGATGGCCGTGAGAACTGCCCACTTTTGTTTCTGATCCCCACGCGTGGTTTCGACCTACCTCATTCAGGAGGACCCTCACTCGAGTCTCGCCATCGGGTGCTCGGACGAAGAACCGGGGAATACCCACGGTTCCGTGGTCAGCGGATGAACAATCTCGTAGCCTCGACGGCGAGCATCTGCGTAGGCGTCCTCAACGTCGTTCACCTTGACCGTGAGTTGTAGGTTCTTGGGCGCAGTCGCTTCATGCGAGACGAGCTGGATGTGCTTCCCAGAGCCGGGCACGACCAAGCGTGTGGCCCAATCGAGACCCAAGTCCTCTGATTCCAACCCGAGACAGTCTGCGTAGAAAGCGCTCGCCTGCCCGATGTCTGGTACCACGAGGTCCGTCGTTGCGCGGACGATGCGCATGGTCTTCTGCCGCCGCAGCTGTCGACCAATCGCGTCACGCAACGCCTACGGGTGTCCACCGCAAGTGATCCGCCAACGGACGCCCGCAAGCCGGAAGATGAACAGACACTTCCCCGCGATGCCGCATACATGGAGATAGGCATCACTAGATGTCGCATGTGCCCCGCCCGACATTAAGCCCGATGGAGGGGCGTCATATGCTCGAGCCAGATGCGGTGTCTTGTCCGAACTGGCGAATCCCGTGACGTCGCGGTTCAGCGCACGTGCGGTTCCATCGCGTCGGTGAGCAGATCGGCCGCGTCGCTCAGCGCCCGCAGCGCGCGGTGCGACCACGCGTTGCTGCTGCAGCGGCTTTCCGGCCCGGCGACAGTGAGGGAACAGACGATTTCGCCGCCCGAGAAGACTGGGCGCGCGATCGCGATGGCGCCCTGGCTCAACTCACCGCGCGAGATCGCGTATCCGGTGTCCCGGATTTGCTTCAGGTACTCGAGCAGGGCACCGCGCGACGGCGTGCGCTCGGTGAAGCGCGGAAAACGCTGCTCGAGCACCTTCTCGATGACCGCCTCCGGCGCATAGGCCAGAAGGGTGCGCTGGCCTGCGCCGGCATGCAGGGGCAGCAACTGGTTGATCTTGAACGCGTAGCGCAAGGGGTGCGGCGAACTCACCTGCTTCAGGCAAATGGCATGCAAACCGGATCTCACGGCCAGAACCGCAGTCTCCGAAGTGCTCTCCACAATCGATTCGAGCACCGAGACGCCGATCTCCGCGAGCCGCGTATGCGTCAGGTGCTGCCCGGAGAGGTCGAGCAGCCTCCAGCCCGGCGTGTAGCTGCCGTGGAACTCTTCGATCAGCGAAAGTTCCCGCAGGCTCTTGATGTAGCGGTACACCGTGCTGACCGGAATGCCGAGGTCCGCGGCGAGCTCCTCGACGCTGACTTCGCCGGTCGCGGCGATCCGCACCATGATCGCGAGGCCGCGTTCAAAGGATGTGCGAGGTTCGGGAAAACCGCTGACCATGCACTCAGCGTAGGCCAGGGCGGTCCGGCCGCGACAGCGCGTCGGCCGCACCCGCGACGGCGGCAATCGAGATGACCGCGACGACGCCGTCGCCGGTGATGGAGTGCTGGAATGCCGCGGTGCCCAGGACGGTGTCGTAGCGCTCGAGGTCCACGGCGACTGCCCGGTCGAACTCGGAGTCGGCGGCGGGCCGGAGCACTGCCTGGCCGAGCAGCAGAATGCAGTAGTTCGACCCCTCCATGAGCAGCGGGCGGCGGGCATCCACGTGTTCGATGGTCACGTCGGCGCTCACGGCCCCGGTCCGGGCGATCAGGTTCAGGTCGCGAATCGGCCCGTGCGGAAGCGCTGCGCTCGTTTCGGCGCCGCCGTCGAACTCGAACGGCCGGTACCGTTCCAGGTTCTCCACCCTGCCATCCACCGTGAGAGTGATCCCGGCCCCGTCGATGACGGTGAGGATCCTCGTCATCCCGGGGAAGGCCGAGAATGGGCCGGAGTTGTCGACATCCGCGATGCTGAGCCGCCAATCCCAGTCGTGCTCTGCCGGAATCCATCCTCCGGAGCTGGCGAGGCGCCTGCTCAGGACCTGCCGAGTGACGCCACCGCCGTTGCGCCACGGCTCGGCGGTGAGGTTCTTCCACGCGATGACCATTCCTGAATCAGCAAGGTCATCCCGGGGGTCGGTCACCTGCCCAGAATACGGCGGCGCCGCGCAGTCCGTCCCCTGTTTCGCGTGCGGCGGGCGCGAAATTCCGGACGGTATCCTGAGGAGCGCGGGCCAAAGCCCGCAACGGATGCGGACGCTCACCCCCTGCTTCACCGGGTCGGCAGAAAGGCGCCAGTGCACACCACGGTCGTTAACTCGTTGCTCGGGGCCATCGACGATATTGGGCGGGATGCACGCCGCGGCGGCTACTCGCGCCCGGTGTACTCCGAGGCCGAACTGACCCTGCGGGAATGGTTCACCGCGGAGGCCACGGCGCGGGGGTTGGACGTTTCGACGGATGCGAACGGCATCATCTGGGCGTGGTGGGATCTGCCGAACGCCGCAGACGCGGGGGATGCGTCGCGCGACGGTGCCCTCGTTACCGGCTCTCACCTGGATTCCGTCCCCGGCGGCGGCGCGTTCGACGGCCCGCTCGGTGTGGCCAGTGCTTTGGCCGCCTATGACCTGCTCGCGGCGAGAGAGGCGGCCGGCGAACTCCACCGCACCCGCGCCCTGGCGATCGCGGTGTTCCCGGAGGAAGAAGGCTCGCGCTTCGGCGTCGCCTGCCTCGGGTCGAGACTGCTCGCCGGCGCGATCGATCCGGTCAGAGCCCTTGCGCTGCGCGACCGCGACGGAAACACGTTTGCAGATGTCGCAACCGCACACGGCCTCGACCCCGACCGCATGGGCAGGGACGACGCAACTCTCGCGCGCATCGGCCACTTCGTCGAACTGCACGTTGAGCAAGGCAGAGGGTTGAACTCGGAGGCGTACACCGATCACGCGGGGCGCGGACCCGCCATCGCGGTGGGCAACAGCATCCTCGGGCACGGGCGCTGGCGGCTGAGGTTCACCGGTCAGGGCAACCACGCCGGCACGACGCTCATGACCGACCGCGCCGACCCGATGGTTGCCGCCGCTCAGACCATCATCGCGGTGCGCGCGATCGCCGCGGCTCAGGATGATGCCCGGGCGACGGTGGGTCGGATCGAACCCATCCCGGGCGGGACGAACGTGATCGCCTCTATCGTGGACGTGTGGCTGGATGTGCGGCATCCGGATGATGCGATCACGGCTGCCATCGTCGAGAAGATCCACCTCGATGCGCAGACCATCGCCGCCGCTGAGGGTTGCGCGGTGGAGCTCGTCGAGGAGTCGCTGTCGGGCACCGTACACTTCGATACGACGCTGACCCGGTCGCTCGTCGACTCGGTGCGCGGTCGGGTGCCGGATGCGCCGCTCCTGCCGACCGGCGCTGGACACGATGCCGGGGTGCTCGCCGCCGTCGTGCCGACGGGGATGATCTACGTGCGAAACCCGACCGGCATCAGCCACTCGCCGGAAGAATTCGTTGAAGACGCCGACGCCGACGCTGGCGCGTTGGCGTTGGCGGAAGCGCTCGCTGACTTGCTCTAAGGGAGCGGTGCGCTACCCGCGGCGGAACACCTCGGCGGCGATGACGAGGTCCTCCCACGGCATCCCCGAACTCTTGAACACTCGAGTTCGCGTGTGATCGACCTCGACAGCGCCGGTCACCAGCTCGCGAATCGTCGAAACGTGATCGAGCGTGATGGCACCTTCGCCCACGGCCATCATGATGTCGCCGCCCTCGATCTGCACGTGGCCGATGTCCTCGACAATCACTTGCGAGCGAGCGATGAGCCCCGAGTCGAGTTCGCGCGCGTCGAGTTCGTGGCTGCCGACCGCCATGACGCACGAGTCGATGGGCGCAAGAGAACCGTCAAACACGGGTTCCCGCGCGGTCGTCGCCGCGACAATGAGCTGCGCATCCTTCACATCGTCCGGCGATCCAACGGTCGTCGGGATGCCGGATTCCGTGACCTGATCAGCAAGAACCTGCGCACGGTCCTTGTTGCGGGCGACCAGGGTGATGCGCTTGATGTCCCGGATCGAGCGCAGCGCCTCCACGTGACCCCACGCTTGCGGGCCGTAGCCGAAGATGACCATGTGCTCGGCATCCTTCGGCGCGAGCAGGTCGGCGGCGGCGGCCGAGACGGCGGGGGTGCGCAGCGTCGTAAGCGCGACGCCGTCCATGATCGCGATCGGGGTCAACGTTGGCGTATCAAACAGCAGGTAGTGGCCCTGGATGCGCTCAAGTCCCAACTCCGGGTTCCCGGGTGCGACCGTCACGACCTTCACGCCGAGGAACTCCTCGCTCTGGGTCGGCATGAGCAGCACCTGGCCCTTGTGCACATTGTCGATGTGCTTGGGCAGGTCCTTCGCAGGGTCGACGCCCGCGCGCAGGTCGCGGTGATACGCCTTCACGGCGTCGCCGAAACTCACGCGGCGATACACCTCGTCGGCGGAAATCCAGGGAATGGCGGGGGTTGTCATCGCAGTACGAATCCTGTTCCGACCGGGTCGGTCTGATCGAGGGTGAACGTGTGATCTCCCGTGGCATACGCCATGCCCTCGACTTCAGGGATGATCGTGCCCGGGGTGGTACCCGGCCGGAAGCGGCCGAGAAAACGAGTGTCGACGATGGAGTCGTGAGTAAGTGTCTGGCCTTCGCGCAGGCGCCCCTCGTCGGCCAGTATGGCCAGGCGCGCCCCCGTCCCTGAGCCGCACGGCGAGCGATCCACCTCACCGTCGGCGAACACCGTGACGTTGCGCTGGTGCACGCCGTCGGCAGTATCGCCGAGGTTGTCGAACAGGATGGTGCCGTAGACGCCGCTCAGCCGGTCATCCGTCGCGTGCTTCGCGAGAGAGCTGTCATTGAGCGCCCACTTGATTTCGCGCCCGATTGCAATGAGGTCGCCGTAGTCGTCGGGCTGCACCGTAAGACCGACGGATGCAGCAGACACTGAAGCGTAAATCGCTCCGCCGTAGCCGAGGTCGACGGAAACGGTGCCTCGCGAGGTGTCCAGCCGGATGCCGCGTTCGATGACGTAACTTTCCACGTTCTCGAACACGACGTGCGTGATCGACCCGGCGGTGCTGTGCACGCGAGCGACGACCCGGCCGGAGGGGACATCGATGGTCACCGGTGTCACGCCGTCGGGGTTCCCGGTGACAAGCCCGGACTGCACTGCCCACACGCCGAGGGCGATCGTTCCGTGCCCGCACGCGGTCGAGTACCCGTCCTTGTGCCAGAACAGCACGCCCAGATCGGCCCCGTCGTCATCCGGGGGCACGAGGAAGCAGCCGTACATGTCAGCATGTCCGCGCGGTTCGTGGCAGAGGAACTGGCGGATAGCCTGCAATTCTGCCGATTCGGCGGCGTGGACGCGGCGTTCGGCGACCGTGGATCCGACCGCTTCCGGGACGCCTTCCATGACGATACGGAACGGTTCACCGGCGGTATGGAAGTCGCGCGTGCGCACCGGCCCTGTAATATGCCACATATTGGCATGGTAGCCGACCCCTCGCGGTTCCGGCGAGATACAGGATGCAGGGAAAGGGGAGTGCAGGCCCGTGAAGATCATCGCAGTCGACTGCTTCGGGTATGACCTGAAGTACGCGCACGGAGAATACGTGATGTCCGGCAGCCGCGCCGCGACGACCGAGGTTGGCACACTCGTGCGCCTCCGCACCGACGACGGGCTCGAAGGCTGGGGTGAGATCACTCCCCTCGGCAACCGCTACCTGCCCACGCACTGGGCCGAAGTTCGGGCTGCCCTGCACACGCTCGCCCGCGTAGTCATCGGGCTCGACCCGACGAACATTTCCGTCGTTCGCCGGGCGATGGATCACGCGCTCCTCGGCGGGGGATATGCCAAATCGGCGATTGACGTCTCGTGCTGGGACCTTCTCGGCAAGGCCGCAGGGCTGCCGATCTCCGCGCTGCTCGGCGGAGTGCTTCAGGAAGACTTCCCGCTCTATGAGGCGGTTCCGTTGCGTAGTCCGGCGGAGATGGCGGCGTTCGTCGTCGAACGGCAGGAGGCGGGCATCCACCGGTTCCAGCTCAAGGTGGGAAACGACCCGCACGACGATGCGGCCCGTACGCGCGCGGTCGTCGACGTTGCTGAACGGGAAAGCCTCATCGTGGCCGACTCCAACGGCGGGTGGAACTTGCGCGCAGCCCAAATCGCGCTTCGCGAAATGGCGGGGCTGCCGGTGTTCATCGAGCAACCGTGCCGGTCCACCGCGGACTGCATCTTCGCGATGCGCCACTCCGAGTTGCCGCTCGTGCTCGACGAGTCGATTCTCACGTCCGAGGATGTCTTCCACGCGAAGCGCGCGGCGGGCGCTGTGTCGATCAACATCAAGATCAGCCGAGTCGGAGGGCTCACCGAGGCCGCGCGCATGCGCGACCTCATGCAGGAACTGGACATGATGGTGTCGGTCGAGGATGCCTGGGGCGGCGACATCGTCACGGCCGCAGTGTCCCATCTGGCCGCGAGCACCCGCCCGGAAAACTTCCAGAACGCGTCGTTCATGAATGACTGGACGAATGGACACGTGGCAGGATATTCCCCGCGGTCGGTCGGCGGACGCGGCTCAGCGCCCACCGGCCCCGGCCTCGGCATCGATGTGTCGGCACAAGGCCTCGACCCGATCTTCACGATCGACTCGAAGGACGCAGGATGAACATGACAAGCATTCGCAAGGTGGACAAGGTCGCGAGCTTCCGCGAGCGCATCCGGGAATCTCTCGCCGCAGCCATTGTCTCGGGCGAGCTCGCTCCCGGCGCCATGGTGACGGTTCCCGCGATGGCGGCCGAATTCGAGGTGTCCGCGACGCCTGTGCGCGAGGCGATGCTCGACCTGGAGCAGCGGGGCTTCGTGAAGTCCGTCGCCAACAAGGGTTTCCGCGTCACCGAGGTGAGCCGCCAGGACCTCCAGGAGATCATCGAGATCCGGACGCTGCTCGAGGCGCCCATCATGGCGAGCCTCGCGACGACGATCTCCGTGGAGGAAATTTCGAAGTGGCGGCATCTGGCCGACCTCATCAGCGAGCACGCGGATGCCGGAAACCTGACGGAGTTTCTGGACGCGGATCGCGAGTTTCATCTCGGCCTCATCGGACTCCACGGCAATCGCCGCCTCGTCGAGCTGATCCGGGAGCTTCGGTCCCAGACCAGGATGGTGGGTCTCGCGAAAATGACGAACACCCCCGAGCTGAGCAAGTCGGGGCGGGAGCATCACGAGATGCTCGATCTGATGGAGAGCGGCGACGGCGAGGCGCTCAGCTCACTGATGGCCAGCCATTTTGCCCATGTCCTGGCGTGGTGGGGGCCCGGTGCGGACAGTGCGAGTTGACCCCACATGTGACATGTCATATTCTACAGCGAGTGGAGTGTCTGAAGACGGCGCACAGCCCGTCTGCACGTCGCCCCGTTTTCACCATCAAAGGAGAGGCAGAAAATGAACTTCCGAAAGCGCACGATCGGGATGCTGGGCATTGCCACAGCGGTCCTGCTTGCGACATCCGCGTGCAGCGGCGGGCTCTTGGGCGGCGGTGGCGACACCGGCAGCGACTCTGGACCCATCAAGATCGGGATGATCGTCCCGACCTCCGGCAGCAGCGCCCCCACCGGCGCGAGCATGGCCAACGGCGCGAAAATGGCCGTCGATGAGATCAACAAGGCCGGCGGCGTTCTGAACGGCCGGATGCTCGAGCTACAGATCGCCGACGGTGCGTGCGACGCGCAGCAGGCAGTCGCGAGCGCCAACAAGCTCGTTTCGAGCGGCGTCGTCATCTCCGTCGGCGGATACTGCTCCGGCGCGACGCTCCCCACCCTCCCGATCTTCAACAAGGCCGGCGTGCCGATGATCATCCCGGCGGCGAACTCGCAGGACCTCGTGAAGGAGGGCCTGAAGAACGTGTTCCTCATCAACGGAACCGGTTTGCAGCAGTCCACCGCAGCGCTCACGTTCATCAAGAAGCAGGGCTACAAGTCGGTCGCGCTCGTCGATGACAACACGAGCTACTCGGTCGACATCACGACCGAAACCAAGAAGCAGATCGAAGCGGATGGCGCGGCGAAGGTCGTCCTGAAGACGTCGGTCAACGCCGGTGAGAGCGACTACTCCTCCGTCGTGCGCGACATCATGGGTTCGAACGCCGACCTGCTCTACTGGACCGGGTACTACCAGGAGGGCGGTCTGATCATCGACCAGCTCAAGAAGGCCGGCTACACGGGCGACATCATGGTCGCGGACGGCAGTGCCGACCCGACGCTCGCCACGATCGCCGGTGCCGCGGCGGAGGGCGTCTACGCGACGATGACTCCGACGCCGAACACCATCAAGGGCGCTGAGGGCTGGATCGCCGACTACAAGAAGGCCTACGGTGAAGACCCGAAGCCGTACTCGACGCAGTCCTACGATGCCGTTCGCCTCGCCGCAGCGGCGATCAAGGCCGCGGGCAACACGAAGACCGACGACGTCATTGCCGCCCTCGAGGGCATCAAGGACTTCAAGGCCTTCTCCGGCCCGCTCTCCTTCACCAAGGAGCACACCCTGGCCAGTGGCGGATTCGTCATCCTGGTCATGAAGGACGGCGACTTCCAGCTGTTCGACGACCTTCAGTAACACCTGATGGCGGATGCCGTGGTCGGCGCGCCAGTACCGACCACGGCATCCTGCCGTTATCACTGCAACGGAGCAGACTGCTATGGATCAAGCAACTCAAGTCATCTGGGACGGGTTGTTCGTCGGTTCCTTCTACGCCCTGATCGCGCTGGGTTACAGCATGGTCTACGGCATCATCAAACTTCTGAACTTCGCGCACGGCGACATCTACATGGTCGGCGCATTCATCGGCTACGCGATTCTGACGTCGCTCGGCGGCTCGTTCCAGTCGCTCGGACTGTTCGCGCTCATCGTCGTGATGATGGTGAGCATGCTGCTCACCGGCACGATCGGCGTCATCGTCGAGAAACTCGCCTACCAGCCGTTGCGCGGTGCGCCGCGACTGGCGGTGCTCATCACGGCGGTGGGCGCATCCTTCGCGCTCGAGTACGGCGTTGCGGCCATCGCGAGCCCCAACCCGCGCGGATTCCCGGTGCGCCTGGACGGTGACTTCGTTTTGGTGCTCGGGGCCAGAGTCACGCTTCCCCAAATCATCCTCATGCTCATCGCCGGCGTTCTCATGTTCGCCCTCGATCTGTACATCAGGCGAACGTCGACCGGCCGGGCGATGCGCTCGATCTCCCTCGACATGAAGGGCTCCCTGCTCATGGGGGTCAACGTGAACAAGGTGATCAGCCGCACGTTCTTCATCGGTTCGGCCCTCGCGGGCGCCGCGGGTGTCATGGCCGGCGCGTACTACGGCAAAATCGACTTTCTCATGGGGTTCATCATCGGCCTCAAGGCGTTCACCGCGGCGGTGATCGGCGGGATCGGCAACATCCGGGGGGCGATGCTCGGCGGACTGGTTCTCGGACTCGTCGAATCGATCGGTTCCCAACTCGTGGGCGGGCAGTGGCGGGATGCGTTCGCGTTCGCCGTGCTCATCCTCTTCCTTACCCTGCGGCCAACGGGCATCCTCGGCGAGCGTGTGACGGAGCGTGTGTGACATGACCATCGACAACAGCACGGAAAGCATCCACACGGTTGAGGCGGAGGCGAAAAAGCGCGGCTTCGGCGCCTGGCTCAGCAGCATCTTCGAGAACAAGTACATCGGCCTGGTCGCCCTGGGCATCGCCCTTCTGATGCCGTTCCTCATCGCCACGCCCTATGCGCTCAACATCATGACGACGGCGGCGATCTTTGTGGTGCTGGCCGCCGGATTGAACATCGTCGTCGGGTACTGCGGGCTCCTCGACCTCGGGTACATCGCGTTTCTCGCGGTCGGTGCCTACACGGCGGGAATCATCTCCAAGGCTTTCCAGCTGCCAGTTCTGTTCACGCTGCCGGCCGTGGTCATCATGTGCATCCTCGCCGGGCTCATCATCGGAGCGCCGACGCTTCGGCTGCGCAGCGACTATCTGGCCATCGTGACCCTGGGGTTCGGCGAAATCACCAGGATCACCGCCAACAACCTCACCATCACGGGCGGTCCGTCCGGGATCTTCGGAATTCCCGGTTTCCTCGTGATCGGCGATATCGACTTCCAGAACCCGGTGATCTTCTACTACCTCACGGTGATCATCGTCGCCGGGCTCGTGCTCGCGGCGGCCAGGCTCGGCAGGTCGCGTTTGGGACGGGCGTGGAAGTTCGTGAAGGAGGACGAGGATGCCGCGGAGGCGATGGGCATCCACACCTACAAGGTGAAGCTCCTGGCGTACATTTTCGGAGCAGTCTGGGGCGGTTTCGGCGGGATGCTGTTCGCCTCCCATCTGACCGCGATTTCCCCGATGAGTTTCGTCTTCCTCCAGTCGGCCCTCGTGCTCATGGCCGTCGTGCTCGGCGGGATGGGGAACATGAAGGGCGTCGTGCTCGGAGCTCTGGCCATCAGCCTCCTGCCGGAGTTCCTGCGGGACTTCTCGTCCTACCGGTATCTGCTGTTCGGTATCCTGCTCGTCGTCGTCATGGTGTTCCGTCCGCAGGGGTTCTGGCCCCCGAAGGGCGCTGAGGCCGAGCGCACGAAGGCTCAACGGGAACTGGCAGCAATGGCGAACGGATTGAAGAAGTGAGCCCCGTACTGGAGGTCAGGGACCTCGAAATCGCGTTCGGCGGGGTCAAGGCCGTCGATGGGCTCAGTTTCACGGCGAATGCGAAGGAGATCATCGCGGTCATCGGGCCCAACGGCGCCGGGAAAACGTCGGCGTTCAACTGCATCACGGGGTTCTACAAGCCGACGGGCGGATCCGTCCTGCTCAACGGGGCGGACATCACCGGCAAGCGCCCCGCCGACATCGCCCACGAGGGCGTGTCGCGCACGTTCCAGAACCTGAGGCTGTTCCACGACATGACGGTGCTCGACAATGTGCGGGCCGGAATGCACCTGTACGGTGGCCAAAACTTCCTGGATGCCATCTTCCACACGCCGCGATTCAAGCGCAGCGAAGCGCACTACACAGAAGAGGCCCACTACTGGCTCGACTTCGTCGGGTATCGCGGTCGTCGGGGGGTACCGATCCGCAATCTGTCGTACGGGCAGCAGAAGCAGGTCGAGATTGCGCGGGCGCTCGCGCGAAAGGCGGAGCTCCTGCTGCTGGATGAGCCGGCCGCGGGCCTCAACCACTCGGAGAAGCAGTCGCTGCTCGAACTGGTCCGCCGCATCCGCGATCTCGGGACCGCGGTGGTTCTCATCGAACACGACATGGGCCTCGTGATGGAGGTTTCCGAGCGCATCGTCGTGATGAACTTCGGCAAGGAAATTGCCGACGGCACCCCGGCCGAAGTGAAAGCGAACCCCGCCGTGATCGAAGCGTATCTCGGCAAGGATGACGAAGACGAGGAGGTGCCGGCCCATGGCGATGCTTGAGTTCGACAATGTCGAAGTCTTCTACGGCAAGGTTCAGGCGCTGCGCGGACTGAGCCTGAAGGTCGAGGAGGGCGAGATCGTGGCGCTCCTCGGGAACAATGGCGCCGGGAAGACGACGACGCTGTCGACGGCCTCGGCGCTCATGAACCCGCAGTCGGGGACGGTGACGTTCAACGGCGCGGACATCTCCAAAGGTAAACCGTGGGACGTGGTCGCCGCCGGGCTCATCCACGTGCCGGAGGGTCGCCGTATTTTCAGCACGCTCTCGGTTCACGAGAATCTGCTACTGGGCGGGTATCTCGTCAAAGATCGCGGTCTGATCCAGAAGAGGTTGAAGCACGTCTACGAACTGCTTCCGCTCCTGGATGAGCGGAAGGCGCAGCAGGGCGGAACGCTGTCCGGCGGCGAGCAGCAGATGCTCGCAATCGGCCGCGCGCTCATCGCAGGGCCGAAGATGCTCATGCTCGATGAACCGTCGATGGGCCTCGCGCCGTTGATCGTCGCACAGGTGATGAGGGTGATCAGCGACATCCGGGACGAGGGAACGACCGTTCTGCTCGTCGAACAGAACGCGCGCGCCGCACTGAAAGTGACGGATCGCGCCTACGTGATCGAGGAGGGTGCGACAACCCTCGAAGGCAACGCGAAGGACATGATTGCCGACCCGCGGATCATCGACGCGTACCTCGGCGCGTAGCGTCCCGGAGCGCGAACGCGGGCCGCGAATGCCTTGCCCGGCGGGCGAACCGCCTTGTAGTATGTTACATATTATTGACTGGATTGCGGGAGGTGACGGGACATGGTGAGCAGCGCCATCGTGATCGGCGCCGGCATCGTCGGTGCCGCCTGCGCTCGAAGCCTGGCCATGGCCGGACTCGATGTCACCGTCATCGATCGTTCCACCGCGGCATCGGCCACGACCGCACGCGGCGAAGGCAACCTCCTCGTCTCCGACAAGGCGCCGGGACCCGAACTCGTCATGGCCCTCGCCGCCGCGAAACGCTGGCCCGCGCTGGTCCGCGAACTTGCGGACGAACTCGGCGACGGGTTCCCCGGGATCGAATACGAACCGAAGGGCGGACTGGTCGTGGCGACGACCGAGGACGGTGCGGCCCCGCTCCTGCGCTTCGCGGCCGCCCAGCGGTCCGCCGGGGTGGATGCCCGCGAACTGTCCGTGGCGGAAGCGCTGAACCTCGAACCCGACCTCAACCCCGCAATCACGGCCGCGGTCCACTACCCGCAGGACGCCCAGGTGCACCCCGTGAACGCGGCGGAAGCGCTTCTCGCGTCCGCGCGGCGGCACGGCGCACGCGTGAGGCAGAACGTGAACCTCTCCGGGCCCATCCTCGATGCGAACGGCACGCTTCTGGGCATCGCCACGAACGAGGGCGAACTCCACGCCGACGCGATCATCGTCGCCGCCGGCCCGTGGTCGGGCGAGGTCGCCCGCACCCTCGGCGTGACGCTTCCGGTGCTGCCGCGGCGCGGGATGGTGCTCGTCACGTCCCGAATGCCGAAACGAATCTTCCACAAGGTGTACGACGCGGATTACGTGGGCGCCGTCGGCTCCGGCGACGCGGCACTGCAGACCTCCGGCGTCGTCGAGTCGACCGAGTCCGGGAACGTCCTGATCGGTTCCTCCCGCGAACAGCTCGGATTCGATGACCGGCTGCGCGTCGACACGATCGCCCAGATCGCGGCGAAGGCGATCCGACTGTTCCCGTTCCTCGCCGACCAGGCGGTCATCCGCACCTACGGCGGCTTCCGGCCGTTCATGCCGGACCACCTGCCGCTCGTGAGCCGGGACCACCGGATGCCCGGGCTCTGGCACGCGACCGGCCACGAGGGCGCCGGAATCGGGCTCGCCCCCATCACCGGCGAACTGATCGCCGCGCTCGTTGCGGGAGCGGCAGCGCCGTGCGACCCCGAACCCTATTCTCTCGCTCGGTCAAGCCTCGAACCGCATCTGACGGCGGTGGCCTGATGGCGGCGCGCATGCTCCCGAGCGAGAAGGATCCGATCGGGCCGGAGGGGACCGCCACGGTCTCGATCACCGTGGACGGCCACGCGGCGACCGGCATTCTCGGCCAGAGCATTGCCGGGATCATCATGGCCGGGGAGCGGCTGGGTTTCCGGCAGACCGCGAAACTGGATCGGCCGCGCGGCGTCTTCTGCGGCATCGGCGTGTGCTTCGACTGCCTCGTCGAAGTGAACGGGCTGAGCGATGTCCGCGCGTGTCAGCGCAAAGCCAGCGAGGGCGATGTCGTGGTCACCGCGCGCGACCCGCAGCCACGAGGCGGTGCGGCATGAGCGAGGTGCTCGTGATCGGCGCAGGACCGGCCGGGCTCGCGGCCGCGCGTGCCGCAAGTGACGCCGGTGCTTCCGTCGTGCTCCTGGATGCCTCGGATGCGCTCGGCGGCCAGTTCTGGCGCCACCTTCCCGAAACCCGCCCGGCCCGCAACGAGAAGTACCTCCACCATGGCTGGTCCACCTTTCGGGCACTCGGCGAAGCGCTGGAGAGCAGCCCGACTGTGACGATCATCCGCTCCGCCCAGGTGTGGGCGATCGAGGTGCTCGACGGTGTCGCCGTCCACGCCATGATCGGCGAACCGGACGGCGCCCGTCGGGAGCGCCGGGTGTTCCGGCCGGATGCTCTCGTGCTGGCGACGGGGGCCCACGACCGAACCCTTCCGTTCCCGGGATGGGATCTGCCGGGCGTGTTCACCGGCGGAGCGGCCCAGGCGCTCGCGAAGGGCGAGAGGCTCGCGGTCGGCGAGCGCGTGCTCGTCGCCGGGGCGGGCCCATTCCTCCTGCCGGTCGCCCAGTCGCTCACCAGGTCGGGCTCCCGGGTGATCGGCGTGCTGGAAGCGAACCGCGCGGCGCGACTCGCTCGCGGATGGTCGCCGAGACCCTGGCAGCTCCTCGGTGCCGCCGGGAAAGGCCTCGAGCTCGCCGGATACGCCGCGGGGCACGTTCGCCACCGGATCCCCTACCGTCTCGGCCGCGCCGTCATCGCGGCACACGGCACCGACCGGGTGGGGTCCGTCACGGTCGCGAAAGTCGATGCGCAGTGGGCGCCCGTTCCCGGAACGGAGCACACCCTCGAGGTGGATGCGGTATGTGTGAGCCACGGGTTCACCCCCAGAATCGAGCTCGCGATCGCCGCCGGATGCGAACTCACCCCGAATCGATTCGTCGCGGTCGACGGGAACCAGCGCACCACGACAGACGGAGTGTACGCGGCCGGGGAGATCACCGGCATCGGCGGGGTCGATCTCGCGCTCGCCGAGGGTGAGATCGCCGGCCACTTCGCAGCGGCCTCAGCGACTGAGTCGGTTTCCGCGCCGCCGACCGCCGCCATCCGCCGCCGCCGCGTCTTCACCGGGTTCGCGCACCGGATCGAAGCGGCGCACGGCATCCGGTCGGGCTGGTCGGGCTGGCTCACCGACTCCACGCTGATTTGCCGGTGCGAAGAGGTCGATTTCGGCAGCATGCGCGCGGCGGCGGTCGCGACGGAATCGGAGTCGTTCCGCTCGCTCAAGCTCGGCACGCGGGCTGGCCTCGGGATCTGCCAGGGCCGGATGTGCGGCAGAACCACGGAAGAGCTGCTGTGCGCACTGAACCCGAATCGTGAACTCAGCGATGGCGCAGTGAGCGACCGCAGACCACTAGCTTCACCACTCCGGATCGGCGAACTCGCTCATCCGTCAAGCCAGAACAACGCAAGGAAAGGCACACCATGACTGACCGGAATTTCGACCTCGGAGGCGTCGTCGTCGCCACCACGCTCCCGTTCAAGGAGGATGCGTCAGCCCCGGCCGGCCTCGCCGTGGATTGGGACAAGTTCGCGGAGCACTGCGATTTCCTCATGAACGAGGGATGCCGAGGCGTCGGCCCGAACGGTTCGCTCGGCGAATACGAAGCGCTCACCGACGAGGAGCGCCGCAAGGTCATCCAGGTGGCCGTGAAAGCGGTGGACGGCCGCGGAATCGTCATCGCGGGCGTGCACGGCACCGGCTGGCACACCGCGAAGAAGTGGGCCGAGTACGCGAAGGAGGACGGCGCGGACGGGCTGCTTCTCCTCCCGCCCACGATCTACAAGGCGAACGATGACGAGATCGTGGAGCACTTCGCGAAGGTCGCCGAGGTCGGCCTGCCGATCATGGCCTACAACAACCCGTTCTCCACGAAGATCGACCTCATGCCGGAGCTCATCGCACGCCTCGCCGAGATCCCTGAGGTTGTGGCGATCAAGGAGTTCTCCGGCGACATCCGCCGCATCCTGGCGATCAAGGAACTGTGCGACATCGACGTGATCTGCGGAACGGACGACCTGCTGTTCGAGTCGCTCGTCGTGGGTGCCGACGGTTGGTTCGCTGGTTACCCGAACGCGTTCCCGAAGGAAGCGGTCGCGATCTACGACCTCGTGAAGGCCGGCGACATCCCC
Organism: Micrococcales bacterium; assembly: GCA_017306245.1. Lineage (GTDB taxonomy): Bacteria > Actinomycetota > Actinomycetes > Actinomycetales > Microbacteriaceae > Terrimesophilobacter. The sequence continues at coordinate 140,596 of JAFKIY010000002.1, forward strand.
GCCGCGTTCGAAATCTACGAGCAGCTCATCACGGTGTTCCGCTGGGACACGAAGACCGAGTTCGTGCAGGCCATCAAACTGTCGATGGACATCCACGGCCGCACCTACGGTGGCCCGACCCGTCCGCCGCGCGGCCCGCTGAGCCCTGAGCAGCACAAGCAGGTCACCATCGATACCAAAAAGGCGCTCGACTACATCGCAACTCGTAAGGTCTAAGTATGCGATCCAGCCGAATGTTCACTGCGGTGGACTCCCACACCGAAGGAATGCCCACTCGGGTTGTTACCGGCGGTGTGGGGGTCATCCCCGGCGCAACCATGAACGAAAAGCGCCTGCACTTCATGGAGCATCTGGATGACATCCGGTTGCTGCTCATGAACGAGCCGCGCGGACACTCGGCGATGAGTGGTGCCATTTTGCAGGCGCCGACCCGGCCGGATGCCGACTGGGGTGTCGTGTACATCGAGGTCTCCGGATGTCTCCCGATGTGCGGTCACGGAACCATCGGGGTTGCGACGGTGCTCGTGGAGACCGGCATGGTGGAGGTCACCGAGCCGGTCACCACGATCAGGCTCGATACCCCCGCCGGGCTCGTGATTGCGCGCGTCGACGTGAAGGATGGGCACGCAGATTCGGTGACGATCGAGAACGTGCCGTCGTTCACGGTGCGGCTGGATGCGAGCGTCGAAGTGCCCGGCTACGGCTCTATTCCCTACAGCCTCGCGTTCGGCGGGAACTTCTACGCCATGGTGGATCTCGACGCGGTCGGGCTCGAGTTCGACCGGGCGAACCAGGAGGAGATCATGGCCGCGGGGCTCGCGATCATGACCGCCATCAACGAGACGGATCCGCCGCATCATCCGGAGATCGAGGGCGTCGACCACTGCCACCATGTGGAGTTCATCGCGCCAGGGTCGGATGCGAAGCACTCGCGCCACGCGATGGCGATCTACCCGGGGTGGTTCGACCGCTCGCCTTGCGGCACGGGGACGTCGGCGCGCATGGCCGAGCTCCACTCGCGCGGCGAGCTCGCGCTGCACGAGGACTTCCTGAACGAGTCGTTCATCGGCTCGTGCTTCACGGGGAGGCTCATCAGGGAGACGTCGGTCGGGGGAATGCCCGCCGTCATCCCCACCATCACGGGCCGCGCGTGGATCACCGGGGTCGGCCAGTACCTGCTCGACCCGAGCGACCCGTTCCCCACCGGTTTCCAGTTCTAACGCCAGGAGGCGCACATGACCACCCAGAATCTCGACGCCATCGCCGCCCGCGCGGCCGAAATCGCACCGCGGTGGGCGGCGACCCCGCCTCACGAGCGGGCCAAGGCGCTCGTCGCGGCGGCGGATGCGCTCATGGCGGCCCAGAGCGACCTCGTCGCGACCGCGATGGAGGAGACGGGACTCTCCGAGGCGCGGCTCTCCGGCGAACTCAAGCGCACCGCGGTGCAACTCAAACTCTTCGCGGAAACCGTGGTCGACGGCACCTATCTTGACGTTCGCATCGACGACGCTGACCCGGACTTCGTCCTCGGCGTGCGTCCCGACGTCCGCCGCTACCGCATCCCGGTCGGTCCCGTGCTGAACTTCGCGGCCAGCAACTTCCCGTTCGCGTTCTCCGTCGCAGGTGGAGACACCGCGGCGGCGCTCGCGGCAGGGTGCCCGGTCATCGTCAAGGCGCACTCCGGGCATCCGCGTTTGTCCGTGCAGACCGCCGACGTCGTGGCGACGGCGCTCGAGTCTGCGGGCGCCCCGAAGGGCACGCTGCAGCTCATTTCCGGCCAGCAGGCCGGGGTGGACATGCTCAACGACCCGCGCATCAAGGCGGGAAGCTTCACGGGGTCGATCCGGGTCGGACGGATGCTCGCTGATATCGCCGCCGCACGGCCGACACCCATTCCGTTTTACGGCGAACTCGGCAGCGTGAATCCGGTGTTCGTCACCCAGGCCGCGCTCGAGGAAAACGCCGACGGCATCCTCGACGGGTTCATCACGAGCGTTTCGGGATCCGCGGGGCAGCTCTGCACGAAGCCGGGATTCCTGTTCGCCCCCGCAGGCTCGGCGCTTGCCGAGGGCATCGCTTCCCGCGCGGCCTCCGTTGCGGAGCATCGACTCCTGAACCCCGGAATCACCTCCGGATACCAGTCGCGGCGCGACGCCGTACTTTCCGCGCCGGGCGTGAGAGTTCTTGCCGAAGGCGTTCTGCGTATCGACGAGGACGGCCAGGGCTGGGCGACCCCCACGGTCGTTTCCGTTCCGGTGAATGTCCTCCGGGAACACCGCGAGGCGCTCCTCGACGAGTCGTTCGGCCCGCTGTCGATCGTCGTCGAATACGACGACGCGGACGAGCTCGCGGCAGTGGCGGAGGACCTTTTCGAAGGCAACCTCACGGGCACGGTGCACGCCGCGACCGGTGAGGATTCCCCTGCCGTGCGGCACCTGGTGGACTGGATTTCGCGCAGCGCGGGCCGCGTGCTGTTCGGCGGCTGGCCGACGGGAGTGGCCGTCACCCCCGCGATGCAGCACGGCGGGCCATGGCCGGCGACGACGAACGATTCGAGCACGTCGGTGGGGACCGCGGCGATCACGCGATTCACCCGCCCGGTCGCATACCAGAATGCGCCGCAGGAAATGCTTCCGGAGCCGCTGCGCGACGACAACCCGTGGGGCGTGCCGCAGCACCGCACACCGGCCGGGGAATCCCGGAACTGGGGTTCGGTCGCGTAGCGCGCCATGATCGGGCGTCACATCCCCGCCACCCTGCCGATGCGTGCGGGGTGACCGTGCACGACCAGAGCCAGTATCAGGTGCGATTCGACTGGGGCGTCGACGGCGCTGCGCGGGTCGGAGCGGATGCCGACGTCTTCGTGGTCGTCGATGTGCTCGGTACCGATGGCCAGGATGGCGACGGCGGTATCCCCGCAGGCTATGTCGCCGACGACGTGCCAGCTGGGGTGGCAATCGTCGCCGGCTCCCTGCGCAACCGCACCGCCGTCGCCGAATGGGTACTGGCGCGGCAGGCGCGCAAGGGCGAACGGGTGACAGTCGCGGTCATCGCGGCGGGGGACTCCGGCGGCGACGGCATCCGATGCGCCGTGGAAGATCAATTCGGAGCCGGCGCCGTCATCGATGCGCTCGCCGCCGCGGGCATCGACTACTGCTCGCCGGAAGCCGCCGCGGCCTGCGCATCCTTCACCGCGCTCCGCACGGGGATCGGCCACCTCATCTCCGCCTCCGCGAACGGCAGGCGGCTGCTCGAGCAGGGTCGGGGGCATGAGGTCCACCTCGCTGCCGAACTGGATGTTGCCGCTGAAGTGCCGGTGGTGAAGGAATAGGCGTTCCTCGGTCCGGTCATCGAGTAGAGCGGGCGCGGTGGGCGCGCACTTTCGCGCGGTTCCCGCAGCGCTGCATCGAGCACCAGCGACGGTTTCCGCTGCGCGAGGTGTCCAGGTACACCAGTGGGCAGTCCTCGGCTGCACACGCGCGAATCCGGGACCGCGACTCCGGCCCGAACGTCGTGACCGCATCCCGCGCGATCGACGACAACGCCTGGGTCGGTCTGCCGCGGCTCGCCCCGGCCTGCCGCGTCCCGCCCGGAAGCACGGGAGGCAGGTCGGCAAGCGCGGCGAACAGGTTGATGACATCGATCTGGGGCGCGGGAAGCTCCTCGTCGTCTGCGGCGGCCAGAGCCAGTTGCGCGATCGCGGCACGGAAGCCGAGGGCATCGCTCAACTCCCGCTCGGAGAGCTCAGGGTCGATCCTGGGGAAGCGCGCCGCGAGCCAGCGGCCGAGGTCCGCCGGCGAGTGCAGCGTCTCCGGGTTCCCCGCGAGCGCTCCCGTGTAGGCGAAATCGAGCGCGAGGGATCCGGAGTCGAACCACCAGCGTGATTCGTTCGGCGGATCGAACCATTGGCCGGTGATCATGGGCGGTGCAGCCGGCGCGGTCACGTAACCAGTTTATTCGGTTACCGGCTCCCGGCGGAGGATGCCGCGCGGCGGCGAGCCGCGGCAGTCACCTCGCGATACCGCCAGGAAATCGCATTCGCCGGATCGAAGCGGCGGGAGCACTTGCCGCACGCCATCGCCCTGGTCGGCCTGCGGTAGCGGTACAGTTCGTGGCCTTTCGGGCACGTTCCGATCCAGGGGGCGAGCTCATCGGCCACGGAACCGTCATGCGTGCGCGAGCCGACGTAACCGAGCTCCCGCGCAATCGACTTCCACTTCGGGCCGTGACCGGAGCGCACCCCGGCCAGAGCATGGGCGACCTCGTGCAGCAGCACCTGATGGATTTCATCGTCGTCGAAGCGGATGGCGAGATACTTCGAGACGGTGATGCGCTTCGCCCGGTAGTTGCACAGCCCGGCGCGCGTCTTCGCCGAATCGAAGCCGAACGACCACTCGGCAGGGTCGAGATGCAGGGCGATGAGGGCATCCGCCCACCGCCGCACGCGCACAAGATCAGCCACGATTCGACGATAGCCTCGCCTCCGCCGCGCACCGGCAGCGGCGCGGCCGGGTTGGGGGATTCCGCAAACCTCCCGGCGTGGGGAGGAGAGGGATCAGAGAATCCGGCCGATCCACAAGCCGACGCCCGCGAAGATCACGGCGACAACGAGCATGCCGAACGAGTTGACCACAGCCATCCACCAGCGCCGCTCCTGAACGAGGCGCAGGGTCTGGAAACTTGTCGTGCTGAATGCGGTGAAGCCTCCGACCAGGCCGACGCCGAGCACGAGCGCCCACGACTCCGGTACGACCCTGCCTCCGGCGAGCCCGGTGATGAACCCCAGCGCGAACGAACCGACAAGGTTGATGATCGTCATGGCGATCGGATACTCCGGGCGTACCCGCCGGTGCACTGTTCCATTGAGGGCGAGCCGCAGCGCTGCACCCACCCCGCCGCCCGCGGCGATCAACAATGCCGTGATCACTGGGCCACCACCGCGGTTCGCTTCCCGATCCGCCGCCGCCATCGTGCGGCCGCAAAGATCCCGAGCCACGTGGCGAGCGCCCCGAGGACGATTGTCACAAGCCCATAGGAAACAGCCAGCACAGGGTTGCCGTGCTCGGCCACGGACACGATGTCGAGCGCGAGCTCGGCATAACTCGTCAACGCGCCAAGGAAGCCGACGCCCACCATGAGTCGGAGCGAGCGCCGCCGAGCGGTCTCCGTTCCCTCCGAAAGCGACTGCAGGAGCATCCCGAGGAAAAACGGACCGAGGATGTTGACCGCCGCCGTGCCCACGGACAGCGACTGCCACATCGGCGCGATCAGGGTCAGGCCGAAACGTGCCAGTGCGCCCAGCGCGCCACCGGCCGCCGCGAGCGCGAGATAGCTGGGGCGGATGCGCACTGCCACCGGTACCCCGACGACCGTCCGCGTGACCTCGACGTCGCTGTGCATCGGCAGCAACGCGCGGGAGCGACGCCACAGACGGCTGAACCGCCGCCACCAGCGGGGCGGCCCATGCTGCGGTTGTTCGCTTTCCTCCACCGATCGATTATCGCCCGTCATCCCCCGGGGACGAGCGCAATTTGCAGGAGCTTGTCATCGCCCGAGCGTGGGCTGCCGCGCCCGTCGGTGTTGTTGGTGAGCACCCACAGGCTGCCGTCCGGCCCAGGCACCGCGTCGCGCAGGCGGCCGAACTCGCCCGCGTACCACGCGGTGGAGTGGGGGGTGCCGGCGGTGTAGATCGCCCACAGGCGCTGGCCGCGGAGCGAGGCGAGGAAGAAGGTGCCAGACACGTACGCCAGCCCGCTCGGACTCGCTTCGGACGTCGCCCACTGGAGCACGGGGTCGACGAAACCGGGCGTGCCGCCGATTCCTTCGACGGCCGGCCAGCCGTAATTCTTTCCCGCCTCGATCCGATTGAACTCGTCCCACGTGTTCTGGCCGAACTCCGATGCCCACAACTGTCCGCTCGAATCCCAGGCGAGCCCCTGCGGATTCCGGTGCCCGAACGAGTACACGAGCGATCCGGGGAACGGATTGTCCGACGGCACGCTGCCGTCGGGGTTCATCCGGAGGATCTTGCCGTTGGGCGAGGAGAGGTCCTGCGAGCGGGACGGCTGCCCCGCGTCGCCCACCGTCGCGTAGAGCTTGCCATCCGGGCCGAACGCGATCCGGCCGCCGTTGTGGTTGCCTGCTCGTGCCAGACCGGTCACTATCGTCTGCTGGCTTCCGAGACGGTAGCTGCCCGGGTCGCCGAGGAGCGGCATGCGCACGATCCGATTGTCGTTTGACGTCGTGTAGTAGGCGTACAGGTAGTCGGGGGTACCGGTGTCGAGCACCGCGAGGCCGAGGAGGCCGCCCTCGCCGCCGTGGGCGACTCCCTCGACGGTCGTGACTAGGCGTACGGCGCCGGCCGCCGTGTACTCGAGGATATTCCCCGTGTCGCGCTCGCTGATGAGCGCCGAACCGGTGGCGAGCCGCACGACCGACCACGGAGCGGACAGTCCGGTGATCAGCACGGTGGGGGAACCGGAGGGCATCACCGGCCCGGGAAACGGAGTGGCGGTGGGTGGAGTGGAGGGGGACGCAGTAGGCGACGGGGCCGGAACTGCGCTCGGCTCCCGGGGAACCGCCGGAGCGCACCCCGCCAGGGCAAGGGCGAGCATGCCCGCCACCACGCTCAAAAACGGCTTCCGCATACGTCCATCATTCAGGAGTTTGCGGGAGCGGTGGGGTGGATGTTGCGAATTCTCGCTAAGGACGCGTGCGGAACACGCTCGCGGAGGGGAGGGGGGAGGCCACCGCCGTCGAGTCGGTGACGACCGGGGCGCCCGCCGTCCAGTCCTTCAGCTCCCGGCCGGTGAGAATCTTCGAGGGGTGGGGACCGCCGGCAAGCAGCCGCGGCAGCCAGTCGAGCGGGAGCGGTGTGCGGGATCCCACCAGCACGACGTTTCCGAAGCGGCGACCCTTCAGGATGTTCGGCTCGGCGAGGGCCGCCACGTGCTCGACGGCACTGCCCAGGGTCGCCGACTGGCCGCGGGCGAACGCGAGTCCCGGCCCGTCCGCCACGTTCACGAGAACGATCCCGTCCACCGAAAGCAGGGGGACGATGGATTGGTAGAACTCCGCGCTGGTCACGTGCGCGGGGGTGCGCGCGCCGGAGAAAACATCCACGATGACAAGGTCGACCGCTCCCAGAAGCCCATTCGGCAGGCGGGTCAGGACTTCCCTCGCGTCCCCATACCGCAGCCGAATCGACGCCTGCCGCGACCAGGGAAGCGCCGAGCGGACCAGATCCACCAGATCGCTCTCCAACTCGATGACCTGCTGCCGCGACCCGGGCCTGGTTGCTTCGATGTAGCGCGGGAGGGTGAGGGCGCCCGCGCCGAGGTGCACCGCGGTGATCGGTTCGCCCGGCAGGCCGAGCCGGTCGATTACGATGCCCATCCGCTGCACGTACTCGAAGAAGAGCTGGGTGGGGTCGTCCAGGTTCACGTGCGATTGCGGCGTGCCGTCGACAACGAGGGTGTACGCGCCCGGCACCCAGCGGTCGGGTTCGATCACGGCCCGATATCCGCTGGACTTCAGCACGATGGACCGATTTACCTTCACATTCCGACACTGCCACAATTGACTCATGACCGCACCGAAGCGCGACCTCCCGCCGGGCATGCGCGCGCAACTCGACTCCTCGTCCATTCACGGCCCCGCCACGTTCGGAATGCGACCGCTGCTGACCGAGCCGGAGCAGCTCGACGAGTGGCAACCGGATGTCGCGATCGTCGGTGCGCCGTGGGACGACAACACGACGAACCGCCCCGGTGCGCGGTTCGGCCCGCGCGCGATGCGGGCCAACGCGTACGACCCTGGCACGTACCACCTCGACCTGCAGGTGGAGATGTTCGACCACCTCGAGGTGGTCGACTACGGCGACGCGATCATGAGCCACGGCATGTGGGAGGCCTCGAAGGAGGCGATCCACCAGCGGGTTTCCGAGATCGCCAGCCGCGGCATCATCCCGATCATCCTCGGCGGCGATCATTCGATCACGTGGCCGGCGGCGACCGCGGTCGCCGAACACCACGGTTTCGGCAACGTCGGCATGATCCACTTCGACGCCCACGCAGACACGGCAAACGAGATCGACGGAAATCTCGCGAGCCACGGTTCGCCCATGCGCCGCCTCATCGAGTCGGGCGCGATCCCCGGTCACAACTTCATCCAGGTGGGTCTGCGCGGCTACTGGCCGGGCGAGGAAGACCAGAAGTGGATGCGCGACAACGGCCTGCGCCACCACACGATGCAGGAGGTGTGGGAGCGGGGCGCGAAGGAGGTCATGAAGGATGTCGTCGCCGAAGCCCTCGACGGCACGGATGCGATCTACCTCTCCATCGACATCGATGTTCTCGACCCCGGATTCGCACCGGCCACCGGCACTCCGGCTCCCGGCGGATTCGCGCCCATCGACCTGCTCCGCATTGTTCGTCAGATCGTGCTGGATACGAACGTGGTCGCCATGGACGTCATGGAGGTTGCTCCCGCGTACGACCACGCCGACATCACCGTCAACAACGCGCACGGCCTTATCTGGGAGGCGCTCGCGGCGATGGCGTACAAAAACCGCGCGAAGGATGCCGGCTGAGGATGGGTTCCCGGCGGCCGAGACGGCCGCCGGCGCTGGCGTCGCCCAAAGGCCAGAAATGGCCTTCGCTTCATGCTCCAGCGCGCTTATAGCGCAGAATCCGAATGCGGTCAAGAATTAAGTGGACACGTCGCCGAATTCGTCCTATAGTTGTTCCTTGCGCTCCCAGATGTTCTCTGCCTTCATATTGCGGTCGGCCGCGCGTGCCAGGACAGTTCGGTCCCTCGGCACTACTCCATGGGTTCAGTCCCGTGGGATCTGGTGAGACGTGAAGCCCACATATCACCGACTGTAACCGGCCATGACGGCCACCGGAGGTTATTTCCTTGGCTGCTGCGCGCAACGCATCCACCTCGAATTCATCCAAGAAGCCCCTCAAGAACGGTCGCTCCGCCGAGCGTCTCTCGTTCGCGAAGATCACAGACACGCTGACAGTTCCCGATCTGCTCGCACTGCAGACGGAGAGCTTCGACTGGCTTGTGGGCAACGACCTGTGGAAGGAGCGCGCGGCCGAAGCGAAAGCCGCCGGGCGCCAGGACCTTCCGTCCCTCACCGGACTCGAGGAGATCTTCGAAGAGATCTCCCCCATCGAGGACCTTGGCGAGACGATGCAGCTCTCCTTCACGAACCCGTTCCTCGAGGAGAAGAAGTACACGATCGACGAGTGCAAGGAGAAGGGCAAGACCTACTCCGCGCCGCTCTACGTCGAGGCCGAGTTCATGAACCACCTCACCGGTGAGATCAAGACTCAGACCGTGTTCATGGGCGACTTCCCGCTCATGACCCCGAAGGGCACGTTCGTGATCAACGGCACGGAGCGCGTCGTCGTGTCGCAGCTCGTGCGCTCCCCCGGCGTCTACTTCGACCGCGCGCAGGAGAAGACCTCCGACAAGGACATCTACTCCGCCCGCATCATCCCGAGCCGTGGTGCCTGGCTCGAGTTCGAGATCGACAAGCGCGACCAGGTCGGCGTTCGCATCGACCGCAAGCGCAAGCAGTCGGTGACCGTCTTCCTGAAGGCGCTCGGCATGACGAGCGAAGAAATCCTCGAGACGTTCAAGGGATACGCCTCCATCGAAGCGACCCTCGAGAAGGACGCCATCCTCACCAAGGAAGAGGCGCTCAAGGACATCTACCGCAAACTGCGCCCGGGCGAGCAGGTTGCCGCCGAGGCCGCGCGCGCGCTCCTGGACAACTTCTACTTCAACTCGAAGCGCTACGACCTCGCGAAGGTTGGCCGGTACAAGATCAACCGCAAGCTCGGGATTGAAGCCCCGCTGGCGAACTCGGTGCTCAGCCAGGAAGACATCATCGCGACAATCAAGTACCTCGTCGCCCTGCACGAAGAGCAGAAGACGATTCCGGGCACCCGCAACGGCAAGAAGGTGGACATCCGCCTCGACGTCGACGACATCGACCACTTCGGCAACCGCCGGATCCGCGCCGTCGGCGAGCTCATCCAGAACCAGGTGCGCACCGGGCTTTCCCGCATGGAGCGCGTCGTTCGCGAGCGGATGACGACGCAGGACATCGAGGCGATCACCCCGCAGACGCTCATCAACGTGCGCCCCGTCGTCGCGGCCATCAAGGAGTTCTTCGGAACCTCCCAGCTGTCGCAGTTCATGGATCAGAACAACCCGCTCGCTGGGCTCACCCACAAGCGCCGCCTCTCCGCGCTCGGCCCCGGCGGCCTCAGCCGCGAGCGCGCCGGCGTCGAGGTGCGCGACGTTCACCCGTCGCACTACGGCCGCATGTGCCCGATCGAAACTCCGGAAGGCCCGAACATCGGCCTGATCGGCTCGCTCGCGTCCTTCGCGCGCATCAACTCGTTCGGGTTCATCGAGACCCCGTACCGCCGCGTCGTCAAGGGCAAGGTCACGGACACGATCGACTACCTCACCGCGAGCGAAGAAGACGAGTTCGTCGTCGCCCAGGCCAACGCGCCGCTCACGAGCGACTCCCGTTTCGCCGAAGACCGGGTTCTCGCCCGCTCCAAGGGCGGAGAGGTCGACCTGTTCCCCGTCGAGGAAATCGGCTACATGGATGTCTCGCCGCGCCAGATGGTGTCGGTCGCGACGTCCCTCATCCCGTTCCTCGAGCACGACGACGCGAACCGTGCTCTCATGGGCGCGAACATGCAGCGTCAGGCCGTTCCGCTCCTCATGAGCGAAAGCCCGCTCGTCGGAACCGGCATGGAGGGCTACGCCGCCATCGACGCAGGAGACGTTCTCACTGCGGATGCCGCGGGCGTCGTTTCCGAAGTGTCGGCGGACGTCGTCACCATCCAGCTCGACGCCGGGGGCACCAGGGACTACTACCTGCGCAAGTTCGACCGCTCCAACCAGGGCACGAGCTACAACCACCGCGTGATCGTCAACGAGGGCGACCGGGTCGAGGTCGGCGAGGTCATCGCCGACGGTCCCGCGACCGAGAACGGCGAGCTCGCGCTCGGCAAGAACCTTCTCGTCGCGTTCATGCCGTGGGAGGGCCACAACTTCGAGGACGCGATCATCCTCAGCCAGAACCTGGTGAAGGACGACGTGCTCTCCTCGATTCACATCGAGGAGTACGAGGTCGATGCCCGCGACACGAAGCTCGGCAAGGAGGAGATCACCCGTGACCTCCCCAATGTGAGCCCCGAACTGCTCGCGGATCTCGACGAGCGCGGGATCATCCGCATCGGCGCCGAGGTGAACCCCGGCGACATCCTCGTCGGCAAGGTCACGCCGAAGGGTGAGACCGAGCTTTCCGCCGAGGAGCGCCTGCTGCGCGCGATCTTCAACGAGAAGAGCCGCGAGGTTCGCGACACGAGCCTCAAGGTTCCGCACGGTGAAGCGGGCACGATCATCGGCGTGAAGGTGTTCGACGCGACGGATGGCGACGATGAGCTCGGCTCCGGAGTCAACCAGCGCGTCGTGGTGTTCATCGCCCAGAAGCGGAAGATCACCGAAGGTGACAAGCTGGCCGGCCGTCACGGCAACAAGGGCGTCATCTCCAAGATCCTGCCCGTCGAGGACATGCCGTTCCTCGCCGACGGGACGCCGGTCGACATCATCCTGAACCCGCTCGGCATCCCCGGCCGCATGAACTTCGGCCAGGTGCTGGAGACCCACCTCGGCTGGGTGGCCAAGCAGGGTTGGGAAGTCGAAGGCAAGCCGAAGTGGGCTGCGACGATTCCGGACAACGCCCTCAAGGCCGCGCCGGGGACGAAGGTTGCTACGCCCGTGTTCGACGGCGCAGCGGAGGCCGAGATCGAGGGACTCCTCAACTCGACCACGAAGACCCGCGACGGCGATCGGCTCATCGACTCCACCGGCAAGACCCGGTTGTTCGACGGTCGGAGCGGCGAGCCGTTCCCGGAGCCTGTCTCCGTCGGCTACATGTACATCCTGAAGCTGCACCACCTTGTCGACGACAAGATCCACGCGCGCTCCACGGGACCGTACTCGATGATCACGCAGCAGCCCCTGGGCGGAAAGGCCCAGTTCGGCGGCCAGCGGTTCGGCGAGATGGAGGTGTGGGCGCTCGAGGCATACGGTGCCGCGTACGCGCTGCAGGAGCTCCTCACGATCAAGTCGGACGACATCCTCGGCCGCGTCAAGGTGTACGAGGCGATCGTCAAGGGCGAGAACATCCAGGAGCCCGGCATCCCGGAGAGCTTCAAGGTGCTCATCAAGGAAATGCAGTCGCTGTGCCTGAACGTCGAGGTGCTGTCCTCGGACGGCCAGGCGGTCAGCCTCAAGGACACGGATGACGAGGTGTTCCGCGCCGCGGAAGAACTCGGCATCAACATCTCCGCCCGGTTCGAGAACTCGTCCATCGACGAGATCTGATTCCGCCCATCAAATTCGATCACAAGTTTTAGTACTAGGAGAAAAATTGCTCGACGTCACAACGTTTGATGAGCTGCGTATCGGTCTCGCGACGGCGGAGGACATCCGCAAGTGGTCGCACGGCGAAGTGAAGAAGCCGGAGACGATCAACTACCGCACGCTGAAGCCGGAGAAGGATGGCCTGTTCGGTGAGCAGATCTTCGGCCCGTCCCGCGACTGGGAGTGCTCGTGCGGCAAGTACAAGCGCGTGCGCTTCAAGGGCATCGTGTGCGAGCGCTGCGGCGTGGAGGTCACGAAGTCCTCTGTACGTCGCGAGCGGATGGGGCACATCGAGCTCGCCGCCCCTGTCACCCACATCTGGTACTTCAAAGGCGTGCCGAGCCGTCTCGGATACCTGCTCGACATGGCGCCGAAGGACCTCGAGAAGGTCATCTACTTCGCCGCCTACATGGTCATTTCCGTGGACGAAGAGGGCCGCCACGCCGACCTGCCCGGGCTGGAGAACGAAATCCGCCTGGAGATGAAGGAGCTGGAGAACCAGCGCGACACCCGTGTTGCCGAGCGCCTGCAGAAGCTCGAGACCGACCTTGCCGCTCTGGAGGACGAGGGCGCGAAGGCCGACCAGAAGCGCCGCACGAAGGATGCCGCAGAGAAGGAAATGGGTCAGACCCGCAAGTCCTTCGATGAGCAGATCAACCAGCTTGAGCGCGTGTGGGAGGACTTCCGCAACCTTAAGGTCGGCGACCTGAAGCCTGAGGACTCCGTCTTCCACGAGCTGCAGGACCGCTTCGGCATCTACTTCGAGGCGTACATGGGCGCCGAGGCCATCCAGAAGCGCCTTCAGGCATTTGACCTGCAGGCCGAGTCCGACGACCTGCACGACGAGATCGCCAACGGCAAGGGTCAGAAGAAGATCCGCGCCATCAAGCGCCTGCGCGTCGTGAACTCGTTCCTGCAGACCGGCAACTCGCCGGCCGCCATGGTGCTCGAGGTTGTCCCGGTGATCCCGCCGGAGCTTCGCCCGATGGTTCAGCTGGACGGTGGCCGGTTCGCGACCTCCGACCTGAACGACCTGTACCGCCGCGTCATCAACCGCAATAACCGCCTCCGCCGCCTGCTCGACCTGGGCGCACCGGAGATCATCGTGAACAACGAGAAGCGGATGCTCCAGGAGGCCGTCGACGCGCTGTTCGACAACGGCCGCCGCGGCCGTCCGGTGACAGGTACGGGGAACCGCGCACTGAAGTCCCTGAGCGACATGCTCAAGGGCAAGCAGGGTCGGTTCCGCCAGAACCTGCTTGGTAAGCGCGTGGACTACTCGGGCCGTTCGGTCATCGTCGTCGGCCCGCAGCTGAAGCTGCACCAGTGTGGTCTGCCGAAGCAGATGGCGCTCGAGCTGTTCAAGCCGTTCGTCATCAAGCGCCTCATCGACCTGAGCCACGCCCAGAACATCAAGAGCGCCAAGCGCATGGTGGAGCGCAGCCGTCCGCAGGTGTGGGACGTGCTCGAGGAGATCATCCGCGAACGCCCTGTGCTGCTGAACCGTGCACCAACCTTGCACCGTTTGGGCATCCAGGCGTTCGAGCCGCAGCTCGTCGAGGGTAAAGCGATCCAGCTTCACCCGCTCGTGTGTGCCGCGTTCAACGCCGACTTCGACGGCGACCAGATGGCAGTTCACCTGCCGCTGTCCGTCGAGGCGCAGGCCGAGGCGCGCATCCTGATGCTCGCGTCGAGCAACATCCTGAAGCCGTCGGATGGCCGCCCGGTCACCCTGCCCACGCAGGACATGATCATCGGCCTCCACCACCTGACCACCCTCAAGGAGGGTGTGGCAGGGGAGGGCCGTGCGTTCTCGAGCGTCGCCGAAGCCATCCTCGCGATGGATCAGGGCACCCTCGACCTCAACGCGAAGGTGCGCATCCGCCTGAACGACGTCGTGTTCCGTGACGGCGAAGCACCCGAGGGTGTCGAGCTCGTCGACGGCAAGGCTCTCGGCGCCGTGCTCAAGGAGACCACGCTCGGTCGCGCGCTGTTCAACGAGACGCTTCCGGCGGACTACCCGTACTTCGAAGCGGTCGCCGACAAGGGGGCCCTCTCCGGAATCGTCAACGACCTCGCCGAGCGTTACCCGAAGGTGGAAGTTGCCGCGACCCTCGACCGGGTCAAGGATGCCGGCTTCCACTGGGCGACCCGCTCCGGCGTGACCGTCGCGCTGTCCGACGTGCTGACCCCGCCGAACAAGCGGACGATCATCGCGGGCTACGAGAAGCAGGCCTCGAAGGTTCAGTCTGAGTTCGAGAAGGGTCTCACGACGGATGCCGAGCGCCGCCAGGAGCTCATCGAGATCTGGAACAAGGCCACCGCGGAAGTCGCCAAGGCGATGGAGGACAACCTCCCGGCCGACAACACCATCAACCGCATGGTCACCTCGGGTGCGCGCGGCAACTGGATGCAGGTTCGCCAGATCGCCGGTATGCGCGGCCTCGTGTCGAACCCGAAGGGTGAGATCATTCCTCGCCCGATCATCTCGAGCTACCGCGAAGGCCTGTCGGTCGCGGAGTACTTCATTGCGACGCACGGCGCCCGCAAGGGTCTCGCCGACACGGCGCTGCGCACGGCAGACTCCGGATACCTCACGCGTCGCCTCGTCGACGTGTCGCAGGACGTCATCATCCGCGAAGACGACTGCGGGACGACGAAGGGGCTCGACCTTCTGGTTGCGTCGCCGAACCTGGACGGCGTGCTCGTCCCGGATGCGAACATCGAGAACTCGCTGTACGCGCGGAGCCTCGCCGAGGACGCGACGGATGCCAAGGGCACCGTGGTGGCCAAGGCCGGCGACGACATCGGCGACGTCATGATCGCGAAGCTCATCAAGGCGGGCATCACGCACGCGAAGGTTCGCTCCGTGTTGACCTGCGAGTCCGCCGTCGGAGTGTGCGCCGCCTGCTACGGGCGTTCGCTCGCCACGGGCAAGCTCGTCGACATCGGCGAAGCGGTCGGCATCATCGCCGCCCAGTCGATCGGTGAGCCGGGAACTCAGCTCACCATGCGCACCTTCCACACCGGTGGTGTCGCGTCGGCGGATGACATCACGCAGGGTCTGCCCCGCGTGACCGAGCTGTTCGAGGCGCGCACCCCCAAGGGTGCCAGCCCGATCGCGGAGGCTGCGGGTCGCATCACGATCGAGGACACGGATCGCAGCCGCAAGCTCATCCTGACCCCGGACAACGGCGACGAGCCGTTCAGTTATCCGGTGCTCAAGCGGGCAACCCTCCTCGTGGAGGACGGCGAGCACGTGGAGCTCGGCCAGCAGTTGCACGTCGGTGTCGTCGACCCGAAGGAGGTCCTGCGGGTGCGCGGCGTTCGCGCGGTCCAGGAGCACCTCGTCGGCGGCGTTCAGGGCGTGTACCGCTCGCAGGGTGTCCCGATCCACGACAAGCACATCGAAGTCATCGTCCGGCAGATGCTCCGCAAGGTGACCGTGGTCGACCACGGCGACACCGGGCTGCTGCCTGGAGAGCTCGTCGACCGCGCGCGGTACAACGCGCTCAACCGCGCTGCGCTCACCGAAGGCAAGAAGACCGCCTCCGCGCGTCAGGAAGTCATGGGCATCACCAAGGCGTCGCTGGCGACGGAGTCGTGGCTGTCGGCCGCATCGTTCCAGGAGACTACGCGTGTTCTCACGCAGGCCGCCATGGAAGGCAAGTCCGACCCGCTCATGGGCCTCAAGGAGAACGTGATCATTGGAAAGCTCATCCCCGCGGGGACCGGGCTGCCGATGTACCGGAACGTCACCGTGGAGGCGACGGAGGAGGCGAAGGCCGAGCGGTACCCCAACCGCATTTACTCGGACGAGTCGACCTTCACCGAGTCGGACCTGTCGTTCGTGGACTTCGACACGTTCAGCAGCGACGACATCACGCCGGGTACCTACTCATAGGCGCCGGGAGCGTGACGCAGGGATAGTTTAATCTGCGAGCGAGTTTTGAGAGCCTGGGCTGGATCCTTGCGGTCCGGACCAGGCTCTCAATGTTTGAGCGGAGGATTGACTATCCCTGCGTCACGCTCCCAGCTCAACCGGTACTTCCGCGACGACGCCCCATCGGTGACGACCTGCCCCAACCATGACGGCCGTTGTCCCTCATGACCCCGAACGTTCGCCGGCACGAAGAACAAACCACGTCATGGTCGAGGTCCTTGAGGGCTGACGCGGCCACCAGCGAGATCCCGGCGCCGTATACCCCCCGATAGCGGGTATGGCGCGCAACGACACGCGCGAGTTAGATTTGCCTCTCGGCGCGGTTTCTTCGCTCAACCCGAATCGAGGGGTGCGCCGTTGGGGGAACAACTTTAGGGGGAAGTTCCGTGGCTTCATTGACCGAGATTCTGATTCTTCGTGGCGTCATGCCGATCGAGAGTCTCGACACCGTTTCCGGTGGGTGGGGAGAGGAAGAGAACTCTGTCCGCGCCCTGATCGATCAGGGAGTACTAACTGAAGCTCAGGTAGCGTCCGCGCGTGCGGCCCTTGCAGGCCTGCCGTTCGTGGAGCTGCTGGAATACCCGGTCGATCGCACTGCAGTATCTCTTGTAGCAGCCTCGCTGTGCCGCCGTCATGAGGTCTTGCCGATCGCCATGAGTGAGGACTCCCTAACACTCGCCATGGTCGACCCCGGCAACGTCTTCGCCATTGACGACGTGCGCGCGGCAACGCGCATGCAGATCCATCTCGTCGTTGCGGAACGCAGCGACCTGATCAGTGCGATCGACCGCTTCCACCGCGCGGACGGTGAACTCAGCGACCTTACGACGGAGCTCGAGGAGGAAAACGCCGGCACCGATCTCGCGCTGGTCGGCACGCAGGAGCCGCAGCAGGATGACGCGCCCATCGTGCGTTTCGTCAACCTGCTCATCAGCCAGGCCATCCAGGACCGCGCCTCGGATATCCACATCGAGCCGGCGGAACGGCAACTCAATGTCCGGTACCGCATCGACGGCGTTCTGCACGAAATGCAGCAGGCGCCGAGGACCATCCAGAACGGCGTGATCTCCCGTCTCAAGATCATGAGCGACATCGACATAGCGGAGCGCCGCAAGCCTCAGGACGGCCGCATGTCGGTCAGCCACGGCGGACGCAAGATCGACCTGCGCGTCGCAACCCTGCCCACCGTGTGGGGAGAGAAAGTCGTCATGCGTATCCTCGACAACGCGGAGTCGACCATGTCGCTCAACGACCTCGCGATGCTCGACGAAAACATGACTGCGTTCCGGTCGTCGTTCACGAAACCGTACGGCATGATCCTCGTGACGGGACCGACCGGTTCGGGTAAGTCAACGACTCTGTATACGACCCTGCACGCCGTGGCGAAGCCGGAGATCAACGTCATCACGGTCGAGGACCCGGTCGAATATCGGATGCCGGGAATCAACCAGGTCCAGGTCAACCCGAAGGCGGGCCTCACGTTCGCGAGCGCGCTGCGCAGCATCCTGCGGTCCGACCCCGATGTTGTGCTGATCGGTGAGATCCGCGACCAGGAGACAGCGCAGATCGCCATTGAGGCGGCGCTCACCGGCCACCTCGTGCTGTCGACGCTGCACACGAACGATGCGCCAAGCGCAGTGACCCGTCTCACCGAAATGGACATCGAGCCGTTCCTGGTCGGTTCCGCTCTGGACTGCGTGGTTGCCCAGCGACTTGCACGTCGGCTGTGCGACAGATGCAAGGGGGCGTACCAGCCCAACCCGAACGATCTCGCGAACCTACGGGTGGGGTTCGAGCCCAGCCAGCCGATCCCCACGCTGTTCCAGCCGGTCGGATGCCAGACCTGCTCGGGGACCGGCTACCGCGGACGCATCGCGGTGCACGAGGTGATGCTCGTGACGGAAGAGATCGAGCGCCTGGCGGTGGAGCGGGCCTCCGCCGCGGAAATCGCTCGCACTGCCCGTTCCCAGGGGATGATCCCGCTGCGGTTGGACGGCTGGATGAAAGCACAAATGGGGCTCACATCGGTCGAAGAGATTTTGCGAGTCGTGGCCTGAGTTTTTGGTCCACAAGGTCCTGAGGGGGAACCTGATGAACAAGCAAGTACATGAAATTCCGGTCATGACGGCGGAGGAGAGCCTTCGTCCGGGACCGGTTGCCGGCGGGGCGAGCCCTGCCGCCGCCGTAACACCACCGGTCACGCCGACGCCTTATCAGACGGCACCGCCGCCGACGGTGCCCGGCGCTCCGAGTCCGCAGGTGGTCGTTCCGCCCGCTCAGCAGCAGGCGCCAGCGCCAGCGCCAGCGGCTCCGCCTCCTGCAGCTCCGCTGCCGCCGATGGCGCCGCCGGTCGCAGCGCCTCCGCCCACGGCAGCGCCGCCCGCTCCGGCACCGCTTCCCACGCTGGCACCGCCGCAGGCTGCCCCTGCTCCTTCCGCGCCGGCGCCCGTTGCGCAGGCTGCTCCCGCGCCGACTTCGCCGGCCGAGGGCACCGCAGACTCGAGTCCGGCGATCCCGCTGATGGCGCCGCCCAGCCTGGAGACGCTTCTGGAGGACATCGATCCACTCGGGCGGGTGGAAACCGGGTACTCGCCGCATCCGAACGCCGACCCTGACCTCATCTCTGCGCTGCAGGAAGTCGTCCGGCTCACCGCGTCCGACCTGCACGTCACGTCGAACGCACCGCCGATGCTGCGCATCGATGGGGCGCTGCAACCCGTGGAGGGAGCCGAGGTCTGGGGTCGCGACCGCGTGACCAAGGCGCTCCAGAGCCTTCTCACGAAGTCGCAGAGGGAGACATTCGAGAAGGAACTGGAACTCGACTTCGCGTTCGCCGTATCCGAGAACGCGCGATTCCGCGTGAACTTCTACCAGCAGCGGGACGCGATCGGTGGCGCCTTCCGGCTCATCCCCACCGAAATCAAGCCGCTCGAGCAGCTGGGGGTTCCGGATACGGTTGCCCGCTTCGCGACGCTGGCCCGCGGACTGGTTCTCGTGACCGGTCCAACCGGTTCGGGAAAGTCGACCACACTCGCGGCGCTGATCGACCTCGTGAACCGCACGCGGACCGACCACATCGTCACGGTCGAAGACCCGATCGAGTTCATGCACGGCAACAAGCGCTCGCTCATCAACCAGCGCGAGGTCGGGAGCGACACGCACAGCTTCAGCCAGGCGCTCAAGCACGTGCTTCGGCAGGACCCGGATGTGATCCTCATCGGCGAGCTCCGCGACCTCGAGACCATCTCCGTCGCGTTGACCGCGGCCGAGACCGGCCACCTGGTGTTCGCGACGCTGCACACGCAGGATGCCGCACAGACCGTGGACCGCGTGATCGACGTATTCCCGCCCCATCAGCAGGATCAGGTGCGCGCCCAGCTTGCTGCGACCCTGCAGGGCGTCGTCTGCCAGACGCTCATCAAGGTCGCCAGCGGCAAGGGCCGCGTGGTGGCCACGGAGGTCATGCTCATGACACCCGCCATCTCGAACCTGATCCGCGAGGGGAAGACGTACCAGATCCCGACCGCACTCCAGGCCGGGCGCGAGCTGGGCATGTTCACGATGGACCAGCATTTGGCCGAGCTCGTCGACAAGGGCAAGATCACGCACGCTGCGGCGATCGAGAAAGCTCACGACCTCGAAGGCCTCAAGCGGCTGATCCACCGCGCGGACCCGGGCGGCGGGGAAGTTGCGTCCCAGATGGCTGCCGCCGCCGCGGACTTCGGCGACGGCTTCACCCGGAAGGCGCACTGACATGGCAACCGCAGCGACCTACACCTACAAGGGCCGTGACACCGAAGGCAAACTCGTCAAGGGCCGCATCGACGCCATGACGGAGGGGGCGGTCGCGAACCGCCTGCGGACCATGGGCATCTCGCCGCTGTCCATCCAGGAGGCGTCGGGCGGCACCGGCCTCCAGATGGAAATCAACCTGGGTTCGTTCGGCAGCAAGGTCAAGCTCAAGGATCTCGCGATCATGAGCCGCCAGATGGCGACCATGATCACGTCCGGTCTTTCGCTCCTGAGGACGCTCAACATCATCACCGAGCAGACCGAGAGCAAGGAGCTGAAGAAGATCCTCGGCTCGATCACCCGCGAGGTCGAGTCCGGTTCGTCGCTGTCGGATGCGGCGGCGCGGCACGACCGCGTTTTCCCGCCCATCATGATCAGCCTCATCCGGGCCGGCGAGACCGGCGGATTCCTCGACAACGCGCTGCTGTCCGTGGCGAAAAACTTCGAGGCGGAAGTCAAGCTGCGCGGGACGATCAAATCCGCGATGACCTACCCGGTGATCGTGTTCATCATGGCGATCATCTCGGTCATCGCAATGCTCGTGTTCATCGTGCCGATCTTCAAGAAGATGTTCGAGGGGTTCGGCGGCGAGCTGCCGTTGCCTACGCAGATCCTCGTGTGGCTCTCCGCCCAGATGTGGTGGTTCCTGCCGATTCTCATTGTCGCGTCGATCGTGTTCTCCGTCTGGTGGGGCAGGAACAAGAACGCGGAGCGCGTGCGGAAGGTTGTCGACCCGCTCAAGCTCAAGCTGCCGGTGTTCGGCAATCTGTTCCGAAAGATCGCGATTGCCAGGTTCAGCCGCAACTTCTCGGCGATGATGGCGGCCGGCGTTCCGATCCTCCAGGTGCTCACGATCGTGGGCGAAACCTCAGGCAACTGGGTGATGGAGGAGGCCCTCCGTAAGGTCGCCGAGTCCGTGCGTCAGGGCAAAACGGTGGCGGAACCACTCTCCCACGAGAAGGTGTTTCCCTCCATGGTCACGCAGATGGTCGCGGTGGGTGAAGATGCCGGCGCGCTCGAGCAGATGCTGGCGAAGATCGCCGACTTCTACGACGAAGAGGTGCAGTCTGCGACGGAATCGCTCACGGCGAGCATCGAGCCGCTCATGATCGCGTTCCTCGGCGTTGTCGTGGGTGGAATGATCGTGGCGCTGTACCTGCCGATCTTCAACATCTTCACGCTGTTGAACAAGTAGCACCGTGCACAACTGAATATCGGGCTCCGTTGCCCCCAGCACTGGGGGCGTGGAAATGCCGGATGTGCCCCCTTTGCGGGATTACATACGGCGGGAACCGGGGCCACCATGTTTGAGGGGGGTCAATTGGGGGCCCTGTCCATGTTCCTTACTACAAGACAGGAAAAGTAAAATGTTGCTTCGTATGAATAAGGCGCTGAATGACCGGCGCAAGGGCCTTAAGCGCGAAGAGGGCTTCACCCTCATCGAGCTTCTGGTCGTCGTCATCATCATCGGTATCCTCGCGGCCATCGCGATCCCGATCTACATCAACGTTCAGAACAGTGCTACGGACAGCGGTGTGAAGTCCGACCTGGCGAACGCGAAGATCGCGGTCGTCGCCTGGTTCACTGACAACCCGGCGACTGCGCCGACGCTGAGCACGGCAGTGCTTGGTGCTTATGGCTACACGGAAGGTGACGGGCTCTCTGTTACACCGCACTTCGTGGGTGGCGATCCCGGCACTCCTGGTGCATCCTTCTGCATCGAGGCTACGTCGAACACCACGCACGTGTTCCACGTGACCGACAGCCAGGGCGTTCAGGACGGCGCTTGCTAGTAGGAATGCTTTAGCCCGCTGATGGGATGCCACCCGGTGTGGCATCCCATCAGCAGCCGTTAACTCCGATACCAGCCACCCGAAGGTGTCGTAGTTCCACTTTTCGAAAACCAATACCCTGGGGGGTGGAAGCGTGAAGGCTCTACGCAGAAGGCTCGCGAAGCAGTCAGCGGAGGCCGGACTCAGCCTCATCGAAGTCATCGTCGCCATGATGGTGTTTGCGCTCATCGCGACAGGCATCGGCTACACGATGATCGCGGCCCTCAACCTCACCCAGGACTCCACCGCCCGCCAGCAGGCGGCGAACCTCGCTTCTCAGGAGATCGACCTCACGCGGTCGATCGACAACCTGTTCAATCTCGTGGACAAGACCACAACCGAAACCATCAACGGCATCACCTACACGATCAAGCGCACCGCGCGCTGGGTCTCTGACCCGAATGTGGATCAGCGCTGCGGCGCCGGCGGCGGAATTCTTCGCTACAAGCGCGTGAATGTGACCGTGGCCTGGACGGGAATGACCTCCGCCACGCCGACCGTTCATGCCGACACGGTCATCGACCCCGGCGTTCGAATCAACAATCCTGATCTCGGTACTGTTCTCATCACCGTGTCCGATTCATCCGGCGGACCGGTGGCCGGCGCAACCGTCACGGTCACGCCGGCCACGCCGGCGAACGGCGCGACCTCGCTCGCGTCCCAGCCCGCCGTCACGGACTCCCTCGGCTGCACGTACGCGCTCATGGTCAATCCGGGCAATTACGACGTCACGGTCACCAAGTCCGGATACGTCGACGTGACGCAGAACGCGACGCCCTCTGTTCTCGTGAGCGTCGCCAAGAGCTCGGCAAGCTCGGCGATGGTCACGATCGATCAGGGTGCAACCTTTCCGGTCACCTACGCCACCAACTACAGCGGTCCGAGCATCGTCCCAGGCAACCTCGACGCGAGCTTCGTGAGCACGTACGGGACGAGCGTGAAACCGAATGCTCCCAGTTCCGTCACGATGTTCCCGTTCCCCGCCGGCTACCAGGTGCTCGCCGGCGTCTACAACGACCCGACTACTCCGGCGAACTTCTGCAAGTCGGTGGACCCGGCGGAGTGGCCGGCAGGAGACACCGCGGGAGTCGACTATCTTGCCGGTGTGCGACCGGCGGCGGTCGCCGCAGTGCCCGGAGGCACCGCAGACCCCGCTGCGGTTCCGATGGGCGTTGTGACTGTGCAAATGCCGGTATGGCCCCGGTACCTGCTTGCCGTATCCCAGAGCTCCGGGCCAAGCGGAACCGCGGACCCCGGCTGCGATGTCGTGAAGCAGTATTCCTTCGGGTTGCGCGGTGCAGCCGAAAACGTGACCATCGCGCTCCCGTTCGGGTCGTGGAAGCTGTACGCCTCCTGGAGTTCGTCGACCCCGTACAGCCAACTCTCGATTTCCAGCCTCACGCCGCAGACGGCAGCGCAGCTGACCTCCTCGGGGGACATCCTGACGCTGGATCCGCGCGAGGTCGAGCCGTGAACGCTCGCATAGCGAACCTTCGCCGCCTGCGCGAGGATCAGAATGGGCTCGGCATCGTCGAGATCATGATTACCCTGGTGATCCTCGCCATCGTTCTTACCCTCATCACCGGAATGTTCATGAGCACGTCACGCGTCGTGGCAACCGGGACGTCGATCAACACGAGCACGAAAGCGGCATCCCTCGGACTGAACGAGCTGTCCAAGGCATTGCGCTTTGCGGCCAGCAATCCGGTATCCGGTCAGGCGGTGGACGATCCGGCGTTTGTCACGGCCAAGAGCAATCTGCTCACCGTGATCAGCTACATCGATGTGAATCCGGCGAGCCCGAAGCCCACCAAGCTCGCGTTCACCATTGACGGACAGGGTCGGCTCATTGAAGTTCGGTACAACTCCTACGCGGTGTCGAGCGGATTCTGGGCGTTCCAGTCGACCGCGGCCTCCACCCGCATTCTGACCGGGGCTCTCGTTCCGCCGACCGGTTCCGAACCACCGCTCTTCACCTACCTGGACTCCAACAACGCTCCGCTCACGATGCCGGGAACCGGCCTCACCGCGGCGCAGCTGCCCACAGTCGCCGCCGTGCAGGTGTACTTCAAACTCAAGTCCGATGACGCATCCTCCGGAAACCCGGTGGCGTTCCAAAGCGTGATCGGCCTGCCGAATCTGGGAATCAACAGGACGGGACAGTAACCATGCTGACACTCGCGAAAGCCCGTCTGGGTCGCTCAGAACGTGGATTTGCGCTCATCATCGTCATCGCCATCGGAGCCGTTCTCATGATCCTCGCCACGGTCGCCGTCACCGCGTCGATCAGCGGAACCATGAAAGCACGACAGGATCAGGCGGCGAATGCCGCGCTGTCCGCGGCGTACGCTGGCGTCGAGGAATATCAGAGCCGGCTCTCCAACGACAGTTTCTACGTTCAATACGGCAATCCCGCCGCCACATTCACAGGGTCGAGCGCCGTGACTCTGCCGACCGGCACGCAGGTGAACCCGGCGTTCGGAATCGGCACGAGCGGAACCTGGGCGGATGTCGCCGGCAGCGGGGGGACCGCCAAATACCGGTACGAGGTGAACACGGAAGACTACTTCGACACGGGTGTCATCCGGGTGCGCTCCACCGGCCTCGTGAACGGCGTGACGCGCAGCGTGGTCGCGGACCTGCGCCAGACCGGCTTCATCGACTTCCTGTACTTCACCGATTACGAGATTCAGGACCCCGAAATCAGCGGGGAGCCTGCCAGCTGCGTCCAGTACGAGTGGGCCGGGCGCTCCTCGAGCTGCGGCCGAATCCGTTTCGCGCCGAACGACGTGATCAACGGACCGCTGCACTCGAACGACACCCTCCTCATCTGCGAAGCGAATTTTAACGGCAAAGTCACCACGTCGAACAGCATCGATCAGGGCGGTGGCCGCCTCTACGACATTCCGAGCGGATGCGGCACGGCGAACTTCAACTCCGGCGGGCTCGCCTACTCGAACAGCGTCGGCATGCCAGCAACGAACTCGCAGATGAAGCGCGAGGTGCGCTCGGATCTTACGACCTCCGGCGTCCCGCGGCCTGGCTGCCTCTACACCGGGCCGACGAGCATCGAGTTCAACGGCG
Source organism: Micrococcales bacterium (assembly GCA_017306245.1). Classification (GTDB taxonomy): domain Bacteria; phylum Actinomycetota; class Actinomycetes; order Actinomycetales; family Microbacteriaceae; genus Terrimesophilobacter. The sequence continues at coordinate 165,709 of JAFKIY010000002.1, forward strand.
ACGGAACGATGACCGTGCGATCGCCGTGGACGAAGAAGACCCAGGTGACGGGGGATTCGGCAACCGGCGGATCCACCCCGGCCATGTGCGGATCGATTTCGAGTCTTCGCTCCTCCGGAGGGGCGACCATCAACGTTCTCGACCGGAACATGGTGTACGTGCAAAACGTGCCGACGGTGAAAACGGATGTCAACTACTGGGGCAAGAAGGAAAGCGGCCGGCCGTCCTGTGATTCCAACGGCAACCCGCTCGGCTATCCGATCTCCAACGAGGATGCGAGTTCGTCTGCCTACGGATGCCAGAACGGAGATGTCTTCGTCGAGGGGACGATGCACGGCCAGTTGACCGTCGCCGCCGAGAACTACGTCTACATCACGGGAGATCTCATTTACAAGAACGACAGCACAGACATCCTCGGCCTCGTCGGGAACAACGCCGTGTGGGTGTGGAATCCGATGAACCGCTGGGGCAACAAACTGCTGTCCGGGTCCAACCGTGAAATCGATGCGGCAATCATCTCGGTGCTCCACACGTTCCAGGTGCAGAACTTCCGGTACACGGGCAACCGCGGCACGCTCACCGTGAAGGGCGCGATCGCCCAGAAGTTCCGCGGGCCGGTCGGTACCGGTTACAGCGACGGCACCATTGCGAGCGGCTACGCGAAGGATTACAACTACGATCCGCGGTTCCGGTACACGGCGCCGCCGAAGTTCCTGTCGCCGGTGACGACGACGTACGGCGTTACCACGTGGATGGACACGCCGGCGGCCATGAACGCGGACGGCAGCTATCGGCCATGACTGAACCGACGAGCGGCGTCGTCCTGATCGTCGCCATCATTGTCGGCGTGCTCGGACTCGCGATCGGCTCGTTCCTGAACGTCGTGGTGTGGCGCGTCCCCAATGGGATGTCGCTCAGTTCACCGCCGAGCGCCTGCCCGAAATGCCAGCACCCGATCCGCGCCAGGGACAACATCCCGGTCGTGTCCTGGCTGATCCTGCGCGGCAAATGCCGGGATTGCGCTCAGCCGATCTCCATCCGGTACCCGCTCATCGAGCTGGGGACCGCTCTGGCATTCGTCGGAGTCGCACTGTGGTCGGCGGTTCAGCCCACCGGGTTCTGGCTGCTGCCGGCGTATCTCTATTTCGCGGCGGTGTCCATCGCGCTCGCCCTCATCGACCTCGACACGAGGAAACTTCCGAATCGCATCGTGGTGCCCTCCATCGCGCTCGTCGGAATCCTCCTGGCGGTGGCGAGTTTCGCCACGGGAGACTGGTTCGCGCTCCTGTGGGCCGTCGTGGCCGGTGCAGCACTTTTCGCGTTCTATCTTCTCCTTGTGGTCATCTACCCGAGCGGGATGGGATTCGGAGACGTCAAGTTGGCGGCGGTGGTGGGCCTCGCGCTGGGGTACCTCGGATGGGGTTCTTTGCTTGTGGGCGCATTTGCTGCATTCTTACTGGGGGGGATTTTTTCTGTCGTTCTTCTGGCCACCGGCCGGGCGACACGCAAGACGGGGATTCCCTTCGGCCCATGGATGCTGTTGGGTGCATGGGTGGGAATAGTTTTTGGACGTGAGATTTCACAGGGGTATCTCACTCTGGTCGGAATCAGTTAGGGGATGTGATGGCCAGCACGCAACTCGTCGGAGTGGATATCGGCTCCGCAAGCATCAGGGCGGTGGAGGTGACCGGCGTCGGTTCGAAGCGCCCATCAGTCGCCCGGTTCTTCTCGCTCCCTCTGCCGGAGGGCGCGGTCAAGAACGGTGAGGTCCTCGAGGTCAACACCGTCGCCGCAGCGCTTCGGCAACTGTGGAATACCGCCAAGTTCGGGAGCAAGGAAGTCATCCTCGGTGTCGGAAACGCGAAAGTCCTGGTTCGCGACCTCTCGGTCCCGAAGCTCAGCCAGCAAGAGATTCGCGAATCCCTTCCCACCCACGTGCAGGAGATGCTTCCGGTTCCCGTGGCTGACGCCCTGCTCGACTTCTACCCGATTTCGGAGAGCGCGACCGAGGGTGGGCCGATCGTCAACGGTCTGCTCGTCGCGGCGATCAAGGACTCGGTGCTCGCCAACGTGAAAGCGGTTCAATTGGCGGGGCTCGATCCTGTAGGAGTCGACCTCATTCCGTTCGCGCTCACCAGGCTCACGTCGCCGTCCCGCATGATCGGGAATGTGGCCCACATCGACATCGGCGCCCGCACCACCAATGTGATCGTGACGAGCGGCGGGATTCCCCAGTTCGTGCGCATCATCGCCAACGGCGGCCACGACCTCACGACGGCGCTCATCGACCGACTCAACATCTCGGAGGCGGAAGCCGAACAGACGAAGCGATCCCTCGGGCTGGGCGGCGTGACGGTACCGCCTGAGCAGGCGCCGACGATCGCGATCATTCGCGAAGTAACGGGGAACCTTCTCACGAGCCTCAAGAACACGCTCAGCTTCTTCGCGAATACTCGGCAGAACGAGCCCTATTCGGGCATCGTCCTCACCGGCGGCGGTGCACAGCTTCTCGGGTTCGCGGACGCGCTCTCGGAAATGACCCGCATCCCGGTCGTCCTCGGCGACACGTTCGGAAGCATCGAGGTGGCGCGCGACGCGTCGAGGGGTTCGCAGAGCCAGCTCGGCATGAACGTGGCGCTCGGTTTGGCGCTGGGGGGTGCAGCAGCATGAGCCGCGACACGGATAACGGCAGCAAACTCGTCATCGGCGGGCCCGCTCGCGCCAACCTGCTTCCGCCCGAGGTGGGGGCTGCCGCTCAGGGGAGGATCGTGCGGCGCAACGCCATCGCGCTTCTCGTTCTCGCCGTGCTCGTCGTCATCGCCGCGTACGCCGGTGCGACGGTGTTCGCGCTCGGGGCGCAAAATGAGCTCGACGCCGCCAACAAGCGCACCCAGGAACTCATCGCCGAACAGGGGAAGTACGTTGAGGTCAAACAGGTGACGAACCTTCTGGCGACTGCAACGGCCGCGCGCCAGGTGGGGATGTCGACGGAAATCGACTGGAAGGCCTATCTCAGCGATATTCAGGGCAGCCTTCCGGCTGGCACGCTCATCACGAATGTCGTCGCAGAAACCGCCACCCCTCTCGTCGCCTTCGATCAGCCGCAGGTGCCGCTCCAGGGCGATCGGATCGGCGAACTGAAATTCACGGCAACTTCGAAGTCGCTTCCGGATGTCGAAAAGTGGCTCGACGGCCTGTCGAAGCTCTACGGATACGTCGATGCGTCCCCCGGATCGATCACTCTCAACAAAGACACAGCACTGTACGAGGTGACGATCACCATGCACATCAACCGGGACGCGCTCCTGGATCGATTCGACGAGGTCGCCCTCGCCGAGCGGGACAAATCCAGAGCCGAACAGGACGCCGCCATCAAGGCCAAGGAAGAGGCCGCGGCCGCACCCGCCACGCCGTCGCCGAGCCCCAGTCCTTCAGCCAGTTCAGACGGGGGTAAGTGAACATGAACAACAAATTCTGGTTGCTCATTGCCGGAGTCCTCGGTGTCGTCATCCTCGCCATGGGCTGGTTCCTCGGCGTTTCACCGAAGCTCGACGAAATGGCTGCAGCGAACGATCAGCGCGCCAGCGTCGAACAGCAGAACAGGCTTCACGAAGCCAAACTGGCAGAACTCAAGAAGCAGTTTAAAGACCTGGACAACCTGAAGGCGGACCTCACGGAAGCACAACTGGGCCTGCCCCCCGGGGATGAGCTCTCCACGTTCCTCGGGCAGCTGCATCAGCTCGAGGCGGCGAGCGGCGTCTCGCTGACGAAGTTCGCGGCTAGCGATGGCCAGCGCTATATCGCGGCGCCAGGTGCGACAGTCAACGCGGCGATCACGGCCGATAACTTCGTGGCGATCACGATCGACCTGACGGTCGCCGGCACGCAGGCGCAGGTGATGAATTTCGTCAGCGATCTGCAGTACGGCCCTCGCCTTTTCCTGGTGACCAAACTCACGGTCGCCCAGGATCAGACATCTGCCGACCAGGAAGGCAAGCCGGCCGGCTATACCGGTTCCATTACCGGGTATGTCTACGTGCTCGTCGACCCGTCGGCGCCGCCGCCCACACCGACCCCGGTCGGATCGCTCGACACCAAACCGTCGCCGAGTCCGTCCCCGTAGCAGTTTCCATCTGTCGCCGTCGCAGCATCCGTTGCTAGAGTGACCCTAGCCGGGCCACGGAGTCTCGGCGTGTGGAGGTACGGATGAACGCCAACAACGCAACGCCGGACGACAAGGACGCCGAGGAGAACGCTGAAGCGGTCGCCGCCGAGGACGCGGCGGAGAACACCCCGGCCGATGAGGCTGCGGCGGACGAGGTTGTCACCGAGTCGCCGACGGAGGACGCCGAGGCGGCCGTTGGAAGCGAAGCCTCGGTTGACGAGGCTGCCACCCCGGCCCAGACCGGAGAGGTAGCGCCAGCCCCGGTGCAGACCGTGTACGTCACCGCGCCGACACCGCCCAAGCGCAAGGGCAATCGAGGGATGGGGACCCTGCTCGCGTTCGTCGCGGCCATCGTTTTTGCCGCCGCGTATGCCGGAGTTGCGGCGCTGCTCATCCTCTTCGTGAACCCTGCGGTCGTGCCGGATGCGCTCGTCAAGTTCCTCGTCGGCCCGCTCTACTACATCCCGGTGCTCGCGTTCCTCGTGATCATGATCCTGTGGGCGCTTCTCGTGAACCGAGCCAGCTGGTGGGCCTGGGTCATCGGGTCCCTGGTCGTCGCGGCCGTCACCTATTTCGCTTCCATCGGGGCGCTCCTGCTCATGGCCGGAGGGTTCGGGCTCACGGCAAGTGAGGCCGCGCGCGACTTCGTGGGATTCGCCGTGAATCCCGCGCTGATCGCGGCGGGCCTTCTCGCGAGAGAGACCTCGATCTGGTTCGGTGCGGCGATCGCCAGACGCGGCCGACGCGTGCGCGAGCGCAACTATGAGGCCTGGCAGGCATTCGAGAACGAAGAGGCGCGGAAGAGAGCAGAGTTTGGCGGAGTCGCCGCCGTCTGATCCGGCCCGCCCCCGCTCGTTTTCGCGGGCGCTGCTGATCGCAGTGATGGTGGCCGTGCTCTACGGCGCGATCCTGATGGCCGTGGACGGCTTCGTGAGCCTGCTCATCGATCGCGACGTCATTTCGGAGCCGGATGCCGGGCCGCTCGTCGGCCCGGTGATGGCGGTCACGGCGCTGTCCATCGTGTTCGTGTCCGTGCTGGGCGGGTTGCGCCCAGCACCGGGTCCGCGCCGGGTGCCGGTGGGGCGCGCCATCAGCACCCTGGCGATCGTGTACGTTCTGAGCCCGCTCGCCGGTGCCATCGTCTACGTTTTCGGCCAGGATCGGGCCCTCACGGCCGTAGAGTTCTTCGGTAAGTATCTGGGAAGCCCGTTCGTGATCGCCTCCGCCGCTCTGGCGGGTCTGGCCATTCTGCTTCTGCCGATCATCGACAAGTCGAGATCGCGCGCCCGATGAGGTGAACCATTTGACCGCGGATGCCCGAGCGACTATTCTTTTCTAGGTGTGCGCTTTGCCGCACGTTGTCCTGTGCCCAAAATCGCGGGAGGGCGAGCACTGAGGCACCAGCTACGAATTGGGCTCGACAGGGACGGTTTAACCGCCGGTCCTGCGCCCCCACGGCATACCCACCAATGAAGCCAGGGACTAAATGTCCCGCGGTGGGTCACGTCACTCGCACAGCGGTTTTCACTGTGCGGAGTGAAAAACAAGAACCAACTGTCACCGTGCAGTCAATTCAAGGAGTTACATCAGTGCCAACCATTCAGCAGTTGGTCCGAAAGGGTCGCAATCCGAAGGTCGCCAAGACCAAGACGCCTGCCCTGAAGGCCAACCCCCAGCAGCGCGGCGTATGCACCCGCGTGTACACGACCACCCCGAAGAAGCCGAACTCTGCCCTGCGCAAGGTTGCCCGCGTCAAGCTCAGCAACGGCACGGAGGTGACCGCCTACATCCCGGGCGAGGGCCACAATCTTCAAGAGCACTCGATGGTGCTCGTGCGCGGCGGTCGAGTCAAGGACCTCCCCGGCGTGCGCTACAAGATCGTGCGCGGTGCGCTCGATACCCAGGCCGTGAAGAACCGTCAGCAGGCGCGCAGCCGCTACGGCGCAAAGAAGGACAAGAAGTAATGCCTCGCAAAGGACCAGCACCGAAGCGCCCCGTCGTGGCCGACCCGGTCTATGGAGCTCCCATCGTCAGCCAGCTCGTGAACAAGATCGTGCTCGACGGCAAGAAGGGTCTCGCCGAGAAGATCGTCTACGACGCCCTCGCCGGCGTCTCCTCGAAGAACGGCGCGGATGCCGTCGTGACCCTGAAGAAGGCTCTCGACAACGTTCGCCCGACCATCGAGGTGAAGAGCCGCCGCGTGGGCGGATCGACGTACCAGGTGCCCGTCGAGGTGAAACCCCACCGCGCGAACACCCTGGCGCTTCGCTGGCTCACGACGTATGCGAAGGCCCGCCGCGAGAAGACGATGACCGAGCGCCTCACCAACGAAATTCTGGATGCATCCAACGGTCTCGGTGCCGCGGTGAAGCGCCGCGAGGACACCCACAAGATGGCTGAGTCGAACCGCGCCTTCGCTCACTATAGGTGGTAGCGCTGGAGCGATGAGCGAAGGCCATTTCTGGCCGTCGCCGCGACGCCAACTCCGAAGCCCGTCTCGGGCTTCGGCTGTTCGCATTGTAACTTTTCACAATCAAACGTAAGGAACACACAGTGGCACAGGAAGCGCTCACCGACCTGAGCAAGGTCCGAAATATTGGGATCATGGCGCACATCGATGCCGGTAAGACGACAACGACGGAGCGCATCCTGTTCTACACGGGCGTCAACCACAAGATCGGCGAGACGCACGATGGTGCGTCCACGACGGACTGGATGGAGCAGGAGCAGGAGCGCGGCATCACGATCACCTCCGCTGCAGTCACCTGCTTCTGGAACAAGAACCAGATCAACATCATCGACACCCCGGGCCACGTCGACTTCACGGTCGAGGTGGAGCGGAGCTTGCGCGTGCTCGACGGCGCCGTCGCCGTGTTCGACGGCAAGGAGGGCGTTGAGCCCCAGTCCGAGACGGTCTGGCGCCAGGCCGACAAGTACGATGTGCCGCGCATTTGCTTCGTCAACAAGATGGACAAGCTCGGTGCCGACTTCTACTTCACCGTGGACACCATCGTCAAGCGCCTTGGCGCGAAGCCGCTCGTCATCCAGTTGCCCATCGGCGCGGAAAGCGACTTCCTCGGAGTCGTCGACCTCGTCGAGATGCGCGCCCTCGTGTGGGAGGCAGACTCCAAGGGCGACGTCACCATGGGGGCGAAGTACGACGTTCAGGAGATCCCGGAGAACCTCAAGGAGAAGGCGGCCGAATACCGCCAGCACCTCCTTGAGGCCGTAGCGGAAACGGATGACGCGCTGCTGGAGAAGTACTTCGCCGGCGAAGAGCTGACGGTTGCCGAAATCAAGTCGGGCATCCGCAAGCTCACAATCTCGAGCACCATGTACCCGGTGCTGTGCGGTTCGGCGTTCAAGAACCGCGGCGTGCAGCCGATGCTGGATGCCGTCATCGACTACCTGCCGAACCCGCTGGACGTTCCGGCGGTGGAAGGCTTCGACCCGCGCGACGAGTCAGTTGTCATCGAACGGCACCCCGACCCGAAGGACCCGTTCGCAGCCCTCGCGTTCAAGGTCGCCGTTCACCCGTTCTTCGGCCGGCTCACCTACATCCGGGTGTACTCCGGGCATCTCGACAGCGGCGGTCAGGTCGCCAACTCGACGAAGCAGAAGAAGGAGCGCATCGGGAAGATCTTCCAGATGCACGCGAACAAGGAGATCCCGGTGCCTTCCGTGACGGCGGGGCACATTTACGCGGTCATCGGCCTCAAGGACACCACGACCGGCGACACCCTGTGCGACCCGAACGCGCAAATCGTGCTCGAGTCGATGACATTCCCGGAGCCCGTCATCGAGGTGGCGATCGAGCCGAAGACGAAGGCCGACCAGGAGAAGCTGGGGCTCGCCATCCAAAAGCTCGCCGAAGAAGACCCGACGTTCCGCACCGAACAGAACATCGACACCGGCCAGACCGTCATCAAGGGGATGGGCGAGCTTCACCTCGACATCCTGGTCGACCGCATGAAGCGCGAGTTCAACGTCGAGGCGAACGTCGGCAAGCCGCAGGTCGCGTACCGCGAAACCATCAAGCGCATCGTCGACAAGCACGACTACACCCACAAGAAACAGACGGGTGGGTCCGGCCAGTTCGCGAAGGTGCAGATCTCTCTCGAACCAATCGAACTCTCCGCGGAGAACACGTACGAGTTCGAGAGCAAAGTCACCGGCGGACGTGTTCCTCGCGAATACATCCCCTCGGTGGATGCCGGAATGAAGGATGCGATGCAGGTCGGCGTACTCGCCGGCTACCCCATGGTGGGTGTGAAAGCCATCCTCCTGGACGGCGCAGCCCACGACGTCGACTCTTCGGAGATGGCGTTCAAGATCGCCGGGTCGATGGCCTTCAAGGAGGCCGCTCGCAAGGCGAACCCCGTACTGCTCGAGCCGCTCATGGCCGTCGAGGTGCGTACCCCGGAGGAGTACATGGGGGACGTCATCGGCGACCTGAACTCACGGCGTGGCCAAATCCAGTCCATGGAGGATGCCACCGGCGTGAAGGTCATCCGGGCGCTCGTGCCGCTGTCTGAGATGTTCGGATATGTGGGCGACTTGAGGTCGAAGACCTCGGGCCGCGCCGTGTATTCGATGGGCTTTGACAGCTACTCCGAGGTGCCGCGCGCGGTTGCCGACGAGATTATCCAGAAGAACAAGGGCGAGTAACGCCCGAACGCAGTATCCCGTAACATAAGACAACATCCCGTAGGTGCCCTGGGCGCAAACCCGCGTCCAGTGTTCCAACCTGAGAAGTCCTGAGGAGGACCACAGTGGCTAAGGCCAAGTTCGAGCGGACTAAGCCGCACGTCAACATCGGAACGATCGGACACGTTGACCACGGAAAGACCACGCTCACCGCAGCGATCTCCAAGGTGCTTGCTGACAAGTACCCTTCAGCCGTCAACGTATCGCGCGATTTCGCGTCGATCGACTCGGCACCTGAAGAGCGTCAGCGCGGCATCACGATCAACATCTCGCACGTCGAGTACGAGACCCCGAAGCGCCACTACGCGCACGTTGACGCCCCAGGGCACGCCGACTACATCAAGAACATGATCACCGGTGCCGCTCAGATGGACGGTGCGATCCTCGTGGTCGCCGCCACTGACGGCCCGATGGCGCAGACGCGCGAGCACGTGCTGCTCGCCAAGCAGGTCGGTGTTCCGTACCTGCTCGTCGCGCTCAACAAGTCCGACATGGTGGACGACGCCGAGATCATGGAGCTCGTCGAGCTCGAGGTCCGCGAGCTGCTGTCCAGCCAGGGCTTCGACGGCGACAACGCTCCCGTCATCCCGGTCTCCGCGCTCAAGGCTCTTGAGGGCGACGAGAAGTGGGTGCAGAGCGTCCTCGACCTCATGCAGGCCGTCGACGACTCCGTGCCGGACCCGGTGCGCGACAAGGACAAGCCGTTCCTCATGCCGATCGAGGATGTCTTCACGATCACCGGCCGCGGAACGGTTGTTACCGGCCGCGCCGAGCGTGGAACCCTGAAGATCAACTCGGACGTCGAAATCGTCGGCATCCGCCCGACCCAGAAGACGATCGTCACGGGTATCGAGATGTTCCACAAGCAGCTCGACGAGGCGTGGGCAGGCGAGAACTGTGGTCTGCTGCTTCGCGGCACCAAGCGCGAGGATGTCGAGCGCGGCCAGGTTGTCGTGAAGCCGGGCTCGGTCACGCCGCACACGGTGTTCGAGGGAACCGCCTACATCCTGTCGAAGGATGAGGGTGGTCGTCACAACCCGTTCTATGCGAACTACCGTCCGCAGTTCTACTTCCGCACCACGGACGTCACCGGCGTCATCTCGCTGCCTGAGGGCACCGAGATGGTCATGCCGGGTGACACCACGGAGATGACGGTCGAGCTGATTCAGCCGATCGCCATGGAAGAGGGACTCGGCTTCGCCATTCGCGAGGGTGGCCGTACCGTTGGTGCCGGCAAGGTCATCAAGGTCATCAAGTAGTTTCTGCTTCGTGGAGGGGTCGGGCCGAAAGGCCCGGCCCCTCTTTCTTGTCGTCCTGTGTTCTTCTTTCTCAGCGAGCGCCGACCGATGGTGGTCCGGATGGCAGATAGTGCCTAGGCACTATCCCTCGTCCGGAGGGGTATCTCTCGGCGGCAAGTGTATGTGCCCTCCACAGGCAATAGCGGCGCGTGGACTACACCACTGGCACCTACAGCGACTCGGGACCTGGGCAAAGCACGCGACACTTGCTCCGTGAATGGCATCATCCGCGTGGCAGACCTCGCGCGTGAGGGTGGCGACGATCGTGCGCTTCGACGTAGTGCGGAACGCGGGATCATGGTGCGCCTGGCACGCGGGCGGTTCCTCGAAGCCGGCGAGTGGAACGTGCTTGATCCGGACGAGAAATACCGGGCGCAGGTCCGGGCGTTCGCGGAGACGACTCGCACGGTTCAGGTATTTTCGCATTGGAGCGCCGCCGCGTTGTGGGGGATCCCGATTGTCGGTGTGTGGCCGAGTGCAATCCACGTCACGGTAAATCCGAAGTCGGGGCAGCGTTCAACGCGCCGAGTCGTCCGCCACCTCGCCGCGCTCCGTGACGATGAGGTGGTGCAAAGGGACGGATTGTTCGTCACGTCGCCTCTCCGCACCGTTGTGGATCTGGCGCGGACCGCGCGATTTGAGACAGGGGTGGCCGTGGTCGATTTTGCGATCGCACGGCATCGCAAGGACCGCGATCCGGCCCTCCACGTCGAGCATGGACTCGTGATCGAGGCAGCCGACCAGTTGGCGAACCAGCGGGGCGTTCGACGTCTGCGACGTGTTGGCGAGTTTGCTGACGGTCGATCTGGGTCGGCGGGCGAATCGTTTAGTCGAGTTCAGATCGCTCGAGCAGGACTTCCCGCGCCGGATTTGCAGGTCGAGGTCATCGATCGAGAGGGACGGACCTGGCACACCGACTTCGGATGGAAGGACAGCGCGCTTTTGGGCGAGTTCGACGGAATGGCAAAGTACACGCGAAATCGCTACCTCCAGGGTCGGGAGGTTGCCGAGGTCGTCATCGAGGAGAAGTTGCGCGAGGATGCCATCCGCCTCGCGACGGGGTTTGGAATGGTTCGCTGGACGTGGCCGGTCGCATCCGACGTTCATCGACTTGAGCGATTGCTCGTGTCTGCAGGTCTTCGACGCGAGCGATAGTGAAGCGGACGGGGGATAGCGCCGCGGCGACATCGCTCGTCCGTCTGGGCATCGCTCGCCGACCGCGGGGCGTGTCGTCGCGGAGGCCAGAAATGGCCTCCACCCCAAGGCGACATCCTCGCCCGGGACGGGCTCGGGGCGTGTCGCGGTGGAGGCCAGAAATGGCCTCCACCTCCATGCGACACGCCCGGGTTGCAGCAGGTCCCACAGTGTGGCAGACTCTTCTAGTTCAATACTTTGCCTTGCTGTGCCAGCGGGCGAATCACTGCCAGGCAGTGCATAGGGTCTGATCCTCACCGTTCGTCCCCTAGGCCGCGGGTAGCAGAACACGCGCGAGCCGGGCGAAAGCTCAGGCTGAGGCGCACACCGACAACCGACTACTGAAACAACCGTGGTGACACGTGTGTTCCAAACGGGCGACACGCCCGAGCGCGGGGGTGGGTGAAGCACGGGACAAAAACGTTGTGCGAGCAGAGCAATCCGCTGGCACGTGAAACAACAACAGTGGTGCGAAAGCAACAGTGCTTTCGGCAAGTGCTTCGGCAACGAGCGCATCCGAATGGATGCTCCATGTACTACAGAGAGAGAGTCAGGCTATGGCGGGACAAAAGATCCGCATCCGACTTAAGTCATATGACCACGAGGTCATTGACAGCTCGGCACGCAAGATCGTGGACACGGTCACCCGCGCCGGCGCCACAGTGGTCGGCCCCGTGCCGCTCCCCACGGAAAAGAACGTGATCGCGGTGATCCGTTCCCCGCACAAGTACAAGGACAGCCGGGAGCACTTCGAGAAGCGCACCCACAAGCGGCTCATCGACATCATCGATCCGACCCCGAAGGCCGTCGACTCGCTCATGCGTCTCGACCTGCCCGCGGACGTCAACATCGAAATCAAGCTTTAAGCGGCGGCTGAGCTACAAGGACTATGAAAACCATGGCAACTGAGACCACCAAGACCACGAAGGGGCTGCTGGGCACCAAGCTCGGCATGACCCAGGTGTGGGACTCGAACAACAAACTCATCCCGGTGACGGTGATCGAGATTTCCCCGAACGTCGTCACCCAGGTGCGCACCCCGGAGGTCGACGGCTACAGCGCGGTGCAGATCGCGTACGGCCAGATCGACCCGCGCAAGGCGAACAAGCCGGCCACCGGACACTTCGCCAAGGCGGGCGTCACGCCGCGCCGCCACCTCACCGAGGTTCGCACAGCGGATGCCGCCGAGTACGCGCCCGGGCAGGAGCTCGCCGTCGACATCTTCGAAGCGGGCAAGCGGGTCGACGTCGTCGGCACGAGCAAGGGCAAGGGCTTCGCCGGCGTCATGAAGCGCCACAACTTTCAGGGCGTCAGCGCCAGCCACGGCGCGCACCGCAACCACCGCAAGCCGGGCTCGATCGGCGCATCGTCGACCCCGAGCCGCGTGTTCAAGGGAATGCGGATGGCCGGCCGGATGGGCGGAGACCGCGTTTCGGTTCTCGGACTCACCGTCCACGCCGTCGACGCCGAGAAGGGCCTCCTGCTCGTCAAAGGCGCCGTCCCCGGCGCTCGCGGCCGCATCGTCTTCGTTCGCACGTCAGTGAAGGAGGCCTAAGGCCATGGCTGAGACTACGACTCTCGACGTCATCGACACCACGGGCAAGAAGGTCAGCTCCGTGGAGCTTCCCGCCCAGGTGTTCGATGTGCAGACCAACGTCCCGCTCATCCACCAGGTGGTTGTCGCCCAGCGCGCAGCTGCCCGTCAGGGAACGCACGCGACCCTCGGCCGCGGCGAGGTGTCCGGTTCCGGCCGCAAGCCGCACAAGCAGAAGGGAACCGGTCGCGCTCGCCAGGGCTCGATCCGGATGCCCCAGCACCGCGGCGGCGGCGTCGTCCACGGACCGCAGCCCCGCGACTACTCGCAGCGCACACCCAAGAAAATGATTGCGGCAGCACTCCTCGGAGCGTTGTCCGACCGTGCCCGCGGCGGCCGCATCCACGTCATCGACTCGCTGTCGGTCGGCGATGCACCGTCGACGAAGGCTGTCGCCGCTCTCATCGCGGACATCGCGACGGGCAAGAATGTGCTCGTCGTTCTGGAGCGCAGCGACGACGTGAGCTACAAGAGCGTTCGGAACCTTCCGAGCATCCACGTGCTCCCGGTCGACCAGCTGAACGCGTACGACGTTCTCGTGAGCGACGACATCATCTTCACGAAGGGCGCGTTCAACGCCTTCGTGTCCGCGAAGACCGAGACTGCGAACACGACTGCCGCCGCGAGCAGCACGAGCACCAGGGAGGCCAGCGCATGAGCGCAACCTACAAGGATCCCCGCGACGTCATCCTGGCGCCGGTCGTATCCGAGAAGAGCTACGGGCTCATCGACCAGGGCAAGTACACCTTCGAGGTGGACCCTCGCTCGAACAAAACCGAGATCAAGCTTGCCGTCGAGAAGATCTTCAACGTGAAGGTCGCGTCCGTCAACACCCTGAACAAGAAGGGCAAGACCCGCCGCACGCGGTTCGGGCTCGGCAAGCGCAAGGACACCAAGCGCGCCATCGTCACGCTCAAGTCCGGCTCCATCGACATCTTCACGGCTGTCGGCTAGGGCGCGTAAGGGAGAACACATGTCTATTCGCAAATACAAGCCAACGACTGCGGGCCGCCGCGGCTCCTCGGTCGCAGATTTCGCCGAGATCACGCGCTCGACCCCGGAAAAGTCGCTGCTGCGCCCGCTGCCGAAGACGGGCGGACGCAACAACGCCGGTCGCATCACGACCCGCCACATCGGCGGTGGCCACAAGCGCCAGTACCGCGTGATCGATTTCAAACGCAACGACAAGGATGGCGTCAACGCCAAGGTCGCTCACATCGAGTACGACCCGAACCGCACGGCGCGCATCGCGCTCCTGCACTTCGTTGACGGCACCAAGCGCTACATCATCGCGCCGGACAAGCTCAAGCAGGGCGACATCGTCGAGTCCGGACCGTCCGCCGACATCAAGCCGGGCAACAACCTGCCGTTGCGCAACATCCCGGTCGGCACCGTTCTGCACGCGATCGAGCTCAAGCCGGGCGGAGGCGCCAAGCTGGCGCGTTCGGCAGGATCCAGCATCCGCCTCGTCGCCAAGGACGGCCCGTACGCGCAGCTGCGCCTGCCGTCGGGCGAAATCCGCAACGTGGATGCCCGCTGCCGCGCCACGATCGGCGAGGTCGGCAACGCCGAGCAGTCGAACATCAACTGGGGCAAGGCCGGCCGGATGCGGTGGAAGGGTGTTCGCCCGACCGTCCGCGGTGTCGCCATGAACCCGGTCGACCACCCGCACGGCGGCGGCGAGGGCAAGACCTCCGGTGGACGCCACCCGGTGAGCCCGTGGGGCCAGAAGGAAGGCCGCACCCGCAAGCCCAACCTCGAGAGCGACAAGCTCATCGTTCGTCGCCGCACCGTCGGCAAGAAGCGCAAGTAGGGAATAGAGAAGATGCCACGCAGTCTCAAGAAGGGCCCCTTCGTCGACGATCACCTGCTCCGCAAGGTGGTCACGCAGAACACGGCCAAGAGCAAGAACGTGATCAAGACCTGGTCGCGCCGTTCCATGATCGTCCCGGCGATGCTCGGCCACACGATCGCGGTGCACGACGGCCGCAAGCACATCCCGGTTTTCGTCACGGAGACGATGGTCGGACACAAGCTCGGGGAATTCGCCCCCACCCGCACCTTCCGCGGCCACGAGAAGGACGACAAGAAGGGCCGTCGCCGCTGACGCGGTGACGTGAAGGAGGAGAAGAAATGGTGGAGTCGATCGCCCGCGTGCGACACATCCGCGTGACGCCTCAGAAGGCCCGTCGTGTCGTCAACATGATCCGCGGCAAGCAGGCCGCAGAGGCCCTGGCCATTCTGAAGTTCGCCCCGCAGGGCGCGAGCGAGCCGGTGTACAAGCTCGTGGCATCCGCCATGGCGAACGCCCGGGTCAAGGCCGACAACGAGAACAGCTACCTCGACGAGCAGGACCTGTTCGTCGCGAAGGCGTTCGTCGACGACGGCGCGACGCTCAAGCGGTTCCAGCCGCGCGCGCAGGGTCGGGCATTCCAGATTCTGAAGCGCACGAGTCACATCACCATCGTGCTGTCGACGCCAACCGATGCCCACGTCGAGCAGGCCTCGAAGAAGGCAGGGAAGAAGTAATGGGACAGAAAGTAAACCCGTACGGGTTCCGTCTCGGAATCACGACCGATCACGTGTCGCGGTGGTTCTCCGACTCGACAAAGTCCGGACAGCGCTACAGCGATTTCGTCGCTGAGGACGTGAAGATCCGCAACCTGCTCAAGTCGAACCTCGACCGCGCCGGCGTTGCCCGCATTGAGATCGAGCGCACGCGCGACCGCGTTCGCGTCGACATCCACACGGCACGCCCCGGCATCGTGATCGGGCGGCGCGGCACGGAGGCCGAGCGCATCCGCGCCGACCTCGAGAAGCTCACAGACAAGCAGATCCAGTTGAACATCCTCGAGGTGAAGAACCCGGAGGCTGAAGCGCAGCTGGTTGCGCAGGGCATCGCCGAGCAGCTGAGCGCGCGCGTCGCATTCCGTCGCGCCATGCGTAAGGGGCTTCAGGGCGCTCAGCGCGCGGGAGCGAAGGGTGTGCGCATCCAGGTCTCCGGTCGGCTGGGTGGCGCTGAGATGAGCCGCTCCGAGTTCTACCGCGAGGGCCGGGTCCCGCTGCACACGCTGCGCGCGAACATCGACTACGGCTTCTACGAGGCCCGCACGACGTTCGGCCGCATCGGCGTGAAGGTGTGGATCTACAAGGGCGACATCACGAACCGCGAGCTCGCCCGCGAGCAGGCCGCCGCCAAGTCCCAGCGCCCAGAGCGCCGGGATGGCGCAGACCGGCCGCGCCGCGGACCCCGCACGGAGGCCGCTCCCGCGGCAGTAGGAGCAGAGGCCTGACATGCTGATTCCACGTAAAGTCAAGCACCGCAAGCAGCACCACCCTGGGCGCACCGGCCAGGCGACCGGCGGCACGAAGGTGTCGTTCGGCGACTACGGCATCCAGGCGATCACGCCTGCGTATGTCACGAACCGCCAGATCGAGGCCGCCCGTATCGCCATGACGCGTCACATCAAGCGTGGCGGAAAGGTCTGGATCAACGTGTTCCCGGACCGCCCGCTCACGAAGAAGCCGGCCGAAACCCGCATGGGTTCTGGTAAGGGTTCACCGGAGTGGTGGGTCGCGAACGTCAAGCCGGGCCGCGTGCTGTTCGAGCTGAGCGGGGTCAACGAGACCGTCGCTCGCGAGGCACTCACCAGGGCCATCCACAAGCTGCCCCTCAAGGCACGCATCATCAAGCGCGAGGAGGGCGACGCATAATGGCGATCGGTTCCAAGGAGCTCCACCCGGACGAGCTCGACACTTTTGAAGACGAGAGACTTGTCGACGAACTGAAGAAGGCGAAGGAAGAACTTTTCAACCTCCGCTTCCAGTCCGCGACCGGCCAGCTCGAAAGCCACGGTCGGCTTCGCGCCGTGAAGCGCGACATCGCGCGGATTTACACGATCATTCGCGAACGCGAGCTCGGCATCCGGGCGACTCCGGTTGGAGTCGAACTTCCCGCGAAGCCCGAGCCGAAGGCGAAGAAGAAGGCCGCGAAGAAGGATGAGGCTCCCGCCGCATCCGACGACGTCGACTCGACTGAAGAACTCAAGACGGAGGAGGCCAAGTAATGGCGAAGACCGAAGACAAGGTCGCTGCCGAGGCAACCCTCGACCGCGGCTACCGGAAGATCCGACGCGGCTACGTGTCGAGCGACAAGATGGACAAGACGATCGTCGTCGAGGTGGAAGACCGCGTCAAGCACCCCCTGTACGGCAAGATCATCCGCCGCACATCCAAGGTGAAGGTGCACGACGAGTCGAACTCGGCGGGCATCGGCGACCTCGTCGTCATCAGCGAAACCCGTCCGCTGAGCGCTACGAAGCGCTGGCGTCTGGTCGAAATCGTCGAGAAGGCCAAGTAGGCTCCCCGCCTACCCGTGAAGAGGAATAGACAATGCTTCAGCAGGAATCCAGAGTGAAGGTCGCCGATAACACCGGCGCCAAGGAGTTGCTCACGATTCGCGTTCTCGGCGGCTCCGGGCGGCGCTACGCCGGCCTCGGCGACGTGATCGTTGCCACCGTCAAGGATGCGATCCCGGGCGGCAACGTGAAGAAGGGCGAGGTCGTCAAGGCCGTCATCGTCCGCACGAAGAAGGAGACCCGTCGATCGGACGGCTCCTACATCAAGTTTGACGAGAATGCCGCCGTGCTTCTGAAGTCCGATGGTGACCCTCGTGGCACCCGCATCTTCGGGCCGGTCGGCCGTGAGCTTCGCGACAAGAAGTTCATGAAGATCATCTCGCTGGCACCGGAGGTCATTTAACATGGCGAAGATCAAGAAGGGCGACCTCGTCCAGGTCATCTCGGGGCCGACCCAGGCCCGCGGCGGCGATCGCGGAAAGCAGGGGCGCGTCAAAGAGGTCCTCGTCGACAAGAACCGCGTGATCGTCGAGGGAATCAATTTCGTCACGAAGCACACTCGAGTTGGACAGACTCAGCGCGGCACGAAGACGGGTGGCATGGAGACTTTCGAGTCACCGATCCACATTTCGAATGTCGCGCTCGTGGACCCCAAGACCAAGAAGCCGACCCGCGTCGGATTCCGCGTGGAGAAGAACGCCGAGGGCAAGAACGTCCGCGTGCGTTTCTCCAAGAGCTCAGGTGAGGACCTGTAATGACTGACACAGCTACTGCTGCGAAGGCTGTCAAGATCCAGCCGCGCCTCAAGCAGAAGTACCAGACCGAGATCTCGGCCCAACTGAAGAAGGACTTCGGGTTCACGAACGTGCACCAGGTTCCCGGGTTGGTCAAGATCGTGGTGAACACCGGCGTCGGCGAGGCGGCCCGCGACGGCAAGATCATCGATGGCGCCGTGAAGGACCTCGCAGCGATCACCGGCCAGAAACCGCAGGTGACGGCCGCACGCAAGTCGATTGCGCAGTTCAAGCTGCGCGAGGGCCAGCCCATCGGCGCGCACGTGACGCTTCGCGGCGATCGCGCCTGGGAGTTCCTCGACCGCCTGCTCACGCTCGCGCTTCCCCGCATCCGCGACTTCCGGGGCCTGTCGGACCGCCAGTTCGACGGCCACGGCAATTACACGTTCGGTCTCAACGAGCAGGCGATGTTCCACGAGATCGACCAGGACAAGATCGACCGCGTCCGCGGATTCGACATCACCGTCGTGACGACGGCGAAGAACGACGACGAGGGTCGCGCGCTTCTCAAGGCGCTCGGCTTCCCGTTCAAGACACAAGAAACCACCGTCCAGCAGTAACCGATCGGCCAGGTCGGCATTCGCGTAACGGATGCCCGAAACCAGCACGAGAATCAGGAACAACACCATGACAATGACAGATCCGGTCGCAGACTTGCTGACCAGACTGCGCAACGCGAACTCGGCGAACCACGAAACCGTGTCCATGCCGAGCAGCAAGCTCAAGACCCACATCTCGGAAATCCTCAAGAACGAGGGCTACATCACGGGGTGGAAGGTCGAGCCTGCGCGCGTCGGCTCCACCCTTACGATCGACCTCAAGTACGGGCCGAACCGCGAGCGGTCGATTGCGGGCCTCAAGCGCGTGTCGAAGCCCGGTCTTCGCGTGTACGCGCGTTCGACGGAGATTCCGCGCGTTCTCGGCGGCCTCGGTGTTGCCATCATTTCCACTTCGTCGGGGTTGCTGACCGACCGCGAGGCGACTGAGAAGGGCGTGGGTGGGGAAGTCCTCGCCTACGTGTGGTGATCCGAAATGTCGCGTATTGGAAAGCTTCCGATTGATGTCCCCGCGGGCGTCAACGTCACCGTTGAGGGCTCTGCCGTCACGGTCAAGGGTCCGAAGGGCGAGCTGAACCTCACCGTCGCGAGCCCCATCGAGGTCAAGCTCGAGGATGGGCAGGTGCTCGTTTCGCGCCCGGATGACGAGCGTGAATCGCGTTCGCTTCACGGGCTCACGCGAACCCTCATCCACAATCAGATCATCGGCGTGACCGAGGGATACTCGAAGGGTCTGGAAATCGTCGGCACCGGTTACCGGGTGGCGCAGAAGGGCAGCGGGCTCGAGTTCGCACTCGGTTTCTCCCACTCCATCACGGTCGACCCCCCGGCGGGAATCACGTTCACCGTCGAAGGGAACAACAAGGTCGGCGTGCACGGGATCGACAAGCAGCAGGTCGGCGAAGTCGCGGCCAACATCCGCAAGTTGCGCAAGCCGGAACCCTACAAGGGCAAGGGCGTGCGCTATGCGGGCGAGGTTGTTCGCCGCAAGGCCGGAAAGGCTGGTAAGTAAACCATGGGTACAGGTACACGAGGAAAGAGCAAGTCGGCAGCGAAGGATCGCCGCCACGCTCGCCTTCGCAAGAAGGTTGTGGGGACCGAGGCGCGTCCGCGTCTTGTCGTCACACGTTCGGCCCGCCACGTTTTCGTTCAGGTGGTCGATGACAGCAGGGGCTTCACGCTCGCGTCGGCATCGACGATGGAATCGGATCTTCGGGGTCTCTCCGGAGACAAGACCGCCAAGGCGCGCAAGGTGGGCGAACTCGTCGCCGAGCGCGCGAAGAAGGCGGGAATCGACGCGGTCGTCTTCGACCGGGGAGGCAGCCGCTATGCGGGACGCGTCGCGGCAATCGCCGAGGGAGCTCGAGAGGGCGGTTTGAACCTGTGAGCGACGAGACCACAAATGACAAGGAGCAGCAAGTGACTGCAGAAGCGACCGAGGTCGACACGACCGCACAGGCCGCAACCGCTGCGACTGCCGAAACGCAGGAGAAGGACATCGCCAGCGAGCCTCGCGAGGCTCGCCGTGGTGGCCGCGAGCGCAACCCGAACCAGCAGCGCGGCAGCCGGGACTCGGACAAGAGCCAGTTCCTGGAACGCGTCGTGACGATCAACCGCGTTTCGAAAGTGGTCAAGGGCGGTCGGCGCTTCAGCTTCACCGCCCTGGTCGTTGTCGGTGACGGGAATGGCATGGTCGGCGTCGGCTACGGCAAGGCGCGCGAGGTTCCCACCGCAATTTCGAAGGGCGTCGAGGAGGCGAAGAAGAACTTCTTCCGCGTCCCGCGCGTCGGCAACAGCATCCCGCACCCCGTGCAGGGCGAGGCGGCAGCAGGAGTTGTCCTTCTTCGCCCGGCCGCTGCAGGTACCGGTGTTATCGCCGGTGGGCCGGTGCGTGCCGTGCTCGAGTGCGCGGGCATCCATGATGTTCTGAGCAAGTCCCTCGGTTCATCGAATACGATCAACATCGTCCACGCGACCGTCGCAGCGCTGCAGATGCTCGAAGAGCCCAGTGCCGTTGCCGGCCGACGTGGTTTGTCGGTGGAGCATGTTGTTCCCGCCCAGATCCTGCGGATCCAGGCGGCCACGGCGAAAGCCAGCGCAGAGAAGGCAGGTGCCTGATGGCTCGTCTCAAGGTGACCCAGACCAAATCGAAGATCAGTGAGAAACAGAACCAGCGCGACACGTTGCGGAGCCTCGGGCTCAAGCGCATCGGCGATGTCGTGGTGCGCGAGGACAACTCGCAGAACCGCGGATACGTCCGTACCGTGGCGCACCTGGTCAAAGTCGAGGAGATTGACTAATGGCTGACGAAACCCCAAAGAAGGCGCCAGCGAAGAAGCCAGCAGCGAAGGCCGCTGCGAAGCCGGCCGCGAAGGCCGCGCCGAAGACCGCAGCAGCGAAGGCTGCGCCGAAGACGGGCGCAAAGGCGCCGGCAAAGTCTGCTGCCCCCAAGGCGGCCGCAGCGAAGGCCGCGCCCAAGACCACGACGGCGAAAGCCACTGCCCCCAAGGCTGCCGCATCGAAAGCCGCCGCTCCCAAGGCAGCCCCGAAGGCCAGTGCAGAGAAGACTTCAACCTCGAAGTCCGCATCGGCAACCACCGCGTCGAAGGCTGCACCAGCGAAGAAGACCGCATCGAAGGATGTCGTCTCGCGTCCGCAGGTGCTCAAGATGCACCACTTGCGTCCAGCGCCGGGAGCGAAAACCCCGAAAACTCGAGTGGGCCGCGGTGAGGCATCCAAGGGCAAGACTGCCGGGCGTGGAACCAAGGGCACCAAGGCCCGCTACCAGGTCCGCGTGGGGCTTGAGGGCGGAAACCTCAACAGCGTCATGCGCACCCCGAAGCTGCGCGGGTTCAAGAACCCGTTCCGCGTCGAATACCAGGTCGTGAACCTCGAGCGTCTTGCCGAGTTGTACCCGAAGGGCGGCGACGTCACCGTGAGCGACCTCGTCGCAAAGGGCGCCGTGCGCAAGAACGAGAAAGTCAAGGTTCTCGGCGCCGGCGAGATTGACGTTAAGCTGAATGTTGCGGTCGACAAGATCTCTGGCTCAGCTGAGCAAAAGATCCTGGCCGCGGGCGGCTCAGTAAAGTAAGCAAGTCGGATGGCCAACCATCCGATGATGCCCATGGTTGAGTTGTAGTCGCCACGGTTTCCCGCGAGGGGCACCGGCACTGCATTACCCGTAAATTCAGGAGGCCTAAGTGTTCGGCGCAATCTTGCGGATCTTCCGCACGCCCGATCTTCGCAGGAAGATCGGCTTCACGCTGGGCATCATCGCGCTGTTCCGGCTCGGGTCGTTCATCCCGACACCGTTCATCGACTACACGAACGTGCAGATTTGCCTCGGCAACAACGCGGGCACGACCGGGCTGTACGACCTCGTCAACCTGTTCAGCGGCGGAGCGCTCCTGCAGTTGTCGATCTTCGCGCTCGGCATCATGCCGTACATCACCGCGTCGATCATCGTCCAGCTGCTCCGCGTCGTCATTCCGCACTTCGACACGCTGTACAAGGAGGGCCAGGCGGGACAGGCCAAGCTCACCCAGTACACGAGGTACCTGACGATCGGTCTGGCCATCCTGCAGTCGACGACGCTCGTCACGGTCGCGAGAAGCGGAGCGCTGTTCCCGAGCTCCACCGGAACTCCGGAGTGCAGCCAGCTGCTCAGCAACGACTCCTGGTACGCGATCCTCCTCATGGTCATCACGATGACGGCTGGTACCGGCCTCATCATGTGGATGGGCGAGCTCATCACCGAGCGCGGCATCGGCAACGGCATGTCGCTGCTGATCTTCATCTCGATCGCCGCGCAATTCCCCACGGCGCTCTGGGGCATTCAGGTCGCGAAGGGTCTGGACGCGTTCCTCCTCGTGCTCGTCATCGGGCTCGTGATCATGACCCTCGTCGTGTTCGTCGAACAGTCGCAGCGGCGAATACCCGTGCAATACGCGAAACGAATGGTGGGCCGCCGAACCTACGGCGGAAACAACACCTACATCCCCATCAAGGTCAACATGGCCGGCGTGATCCCCGTGATCTTCGCGTCGAGCCTGCTGTATCTGCCGGCGCTCGTTGCACAGTTCAATCAGCCGCAACCGGGCGAGGCGCCAGCGGCCTGGGTATCGTGGATCACCGACAACCTGAGGTCGGGCGACAGCGCGCTGTACATGCTCGTCTACTTCCTGCTCAACATCGGGTTCACCTACTTCTACGTCGCGATCACCTTCAACCCCGAAGAGGTCGCCGACAACATGAAGAAGTACGGCGGCTTCATCCCCGGCATCCGCGCGGGGCGGCCGACGGCGGAATATCTCGACTACGTGCTCACGCGGATCACCCTCCCCGGCTCTCTCTACCTGGGCATCGTCGCGCTCATTCCGCTCTTCGCCCTCAGTTGGTTCGGCGCGAACCAGAACTTCCCGTTCGGCGGGGCCAGCATCCTGATCATCGTGGGCGTCGGACTCGAGACGGTCAAACAGATCGATGCCCAGTTGCAACAGCGCCACTATGAGGGCCTGTTGCGATGATGTCGGCCGAAACACCAACAGAAGAGACCGGCCACGGCGGCGCAGCTCGGTTCCTCATCATCGGGCCGCCCGGGGCGGGCAAGGGAACCCAGGCCGCGAGGCTGTCGACGCTGTTCGGCATCCCCGCCATCGCCACGGGCGACATTTTCCGCTACAACATCAAGAACGAAACGCCTCTCGGTCTCGAAGTGAAGAGCATCGTGGATGCCGGCGACTACGTTCCCGATTCGCTCACGAACGAGCTCGTCCGCTCCCGCCTGGAGGAACCCGACGCGGCGAACGGGTTCCTGCTGGACGGCTACCCGCGAACGCCAGCGCAGGTCGAATTCCTCGACCGGATCCTCGGCGAGAAGAACCAGGCGCTCGACGCGGTGATCCGCCTCGTCGCCGACGTTGAAGTCGTCGTTGCGCGGCTGCGCAAACGGGCGCTCGAACAGGGCCGCGTCGATGACTCGGAGGAGGCGATTCGGCACCGTCAGGACGTGTTCCTCCGCGAAACCGCACCCCTCATCGAAACCTACGGCGAGCGCGGACAATTGGTGACGGTCGACGGCATCGGCGACGTCGAGGTGGTGGGCGAGCGCATTCTCGCGGGCCTGGTCGAAAAGGGAATCGCGATTCCCCGCGCCGAGCCGGACGCAGCCGCACACTGAGGTTGGCAGTGACGCTTCTTTTGGCCTAGGATTGCTCTTTGGTGTCTTGGGGCGAGTTCTTTCCTGCCCTCGCCACCGACAATCATCCGCACGACCAGCAATCAGTACTACTCACGTTAGCGAGTTATGGCAAAAAAAGACGGTGTCATCGAGATCGAGGGCTCGGTAGTCGAGGCTCTTCCCAACGCGATGTTTCGCGTTGAGTTGACCAACGGCCACAGGGTTCTCGCGCACATCTCAGGCAAGATGCGCCAGCACTACATCCGAATCCTCCCGGAGGACAAGGTCATCGTAGAGCTCAGCCCATACGACCTCACGCGGGGACGAATCGTCTACCGCTATAAGTAGCACCGGTTGCCGGAAAGTAACGACCCGCGGCATTCCGCGGGTACGACGACAGCGAAGAGGCAAAAAATGAAGGTCAACCCGAGCGTCAAAAAGATTTGCGAAAAATGCAAGGTGATTCGCCGCAACGGCCGGGTCATGGTTATCTGCGAAAACCCGCGCCACAAACAACGTCAGGGTTGAGCCGTCCAGCTTCACTAACTCAATACGAAATACGGCAGCACCGGATCCGCCACTGTTCCAGGACAGGAGCGGGGACACCATCGGTTGGAGGCCGATGCACAGGTTCTGCCCCATACCTCCACTGAACTATCAGGAGTAGCCAGAATGGCTCGTTTAGCAGGAGTGGATATTCCCCGCGACAAGCGCGTGGAAGTCGCACTGACATACATCTACGGAGTCGGACGCACCCGGTCACTCAAGGCCCTCGCGGACACCGGCATCAGCGGGGAGGTCCGCGTCAAGGACCTCAGCGATGACCAGCTCATCACGTTGCGCGACTACATCGAAAGCAACTTCAAGGTGGAGGGCGACCTTCGCCGCGAGGTGGCAGCGGACATCCGACGCAAGGTCGAAATCGGAAGCTACCAGGGCATCCGCCACCGCAAGGGCCTCCCGGTCCACGGTCAGCGCACGAAAACGAACGCGCGCACGCGCAAGGGACCGAAGCGCACCGTCGCCGGCAAGAAGAAGGCCCGCTAACCGCGGCCCGCTCAGAGATTTCGACAGGAGACCAGACACATGGCAGCACCGAAGACCGCGGCCCGCAAACCCCGCCGCAAAGAGAAGAAGAATGTCGCGGTGGGACAGGCCCACATCAAGTCGACGTTCAACAACACGATCGTCACCATCACCGACCCGAGCGGCGCAGTACTGGCCTGGTCCTCGTCCGGCGTCGTCGGATTCAAGGGATCCCGCAAGTCGACCCCGTACGCCGCGCAGATGTCGGCAGAGTCGGCAGCGCGCCAGGCTCAGGAGCACGGCGTCAAGAAGGTCGACGTGTTCGTCAAGGGGCCCGGCTCCGGCCGCGAAACCGCGATCCGTTCGCTTCAGGCCGCCGGCCTCGAGGTGGGCTCGATCAACGACGTGACGCCGCAGGCCCACAACGGCTGCCGCCCTCCGAAGCGCCGCAGGGTCTGACGCCACATCGCTTCCGCCGTGCGTCGACGCGCTGGTGCCAGGAACGAGGGCCGATTCCGGCCGTCGCCACGCCAGCGCCGCACCCCGGGGTCCGGGCCAACAACCAGAACACATTTTCAACGCAAGCAATAACTCAAGAGAACAACCGGCCCGCCACCGGTTGAACGCCTAAGTGTCATATAGCGGACACTTCGCCGAAAGGAAAACACAGTGCTCATTGCACAGCGCCCCACCCTGACCGAAGAGAACATCTCGGAATTCCGGTCACGGTTCATCATCGAACCGCTCGAACCCGGCTTCGGCTACACACTCGGCAACTCGCTTCGCCGCACCCTCCTGTCGTCCATTCCGGGCGCGGCGGTCACGAGCATCCGGATCGACGGCGTGCTGCACGAATTCAGCACGATCCCCGGCGTGAAGGAAGATGTCACCGAAATCATCCTGAACGTGAAGGGGCTCGTGGTCTCGAGCGAGCACGACGAGCCGATCACGGCGTACCTGCGCAAGCAGGGTGCGGGCCAGGTCACCGCGGCGGACATTTCAGCGCCCGCCGGCGTGGAGATCCACAATCCCGAACTCGTGATCGCGACCCTGAACGACAAGGCCCGTTTCGAACTCGAGCTCACGATCGAGCGCGGGCGCGGCTACGTTTCGGCAACCCAGAACCGCAACGAGTTCAGCGAAGCCGGCCAGATCCCGATCGACTCGATCTACTCGCCTGTACTGAAGGTCACCTACCGCGTCGAGGCTACCCGTGCCGGTGAGCGCACCGACTTCGACCGCCTCGTGGTGGATGTCGAGACGAAGAGCGCGATCAGCCCGCGCGACGCGATCGCGTCGGCCGGCCGTACGCTGACCGAACTGTTCGGCCTCGCTCGCGAGCTCAACACCGCCGCAGAGGGCATCGAGATCGGCCCCGCGCCCGTGGATGCCGTGATGTCCAGCGAGTTGAGCATGCCCATCGAGGACCTCGACCTGTCGGTGCGCAGCTACAACTGCCTCAAGCGCGAGGGAATCAACTCCGTGAGTGAGCTTGTCGCTCTCTCCGAGACCCAGCTCATGAACATCCGGAACTTCGGGCAGAAGTCGGTCGACGAGGTGAAGGACAAGCTCGTCGAGCTCGGGCTTTCGCTGAAGGATGCTGTTCCCGGATTCGACGGCGCCCACTTCTACAGCGGCTACGACGACGAGAACAACTGAGCCCGGCCCCACCAATTCTGATTCTGGAGAAAACCAATAATGCCTAAGCCAACCAAGGGCCCGCGTCTCGGAGGCGGACCGGCACACGAGCGCCTCCTGCTGGCGAACCTCGCCGCCGCACTGTTCACCCACAAGAGCATCAAGACGACGGAAACGAAGGCCAAGCGCCTGCGCCCAGTCGCCGAGCGCCTCATCACGTTCGCGAAGCGCGGCGACCTGCACGCGCGACGCCGGGTGCTGGCCGTGATCGGTGACAAGGGTGTCGTTCACGAGCTCTTCACCGAAATCGCGCCGCTCGTCGCCGAGCGCGACGGAGGTTACACCCGCATCACGAAACTCGGATTCCGCAAGGGAGACAATGCTCCGATGGTGCAGATCGAGCTCGTTCTCGAGCCCGTCAATGCCAAGCCGAGCGCGAAGGCGACCACGAAGAAGCCGAAGGCAGCGCCCGTCGTAGACGAGCCCGCCGAGGGCGCGTCGGATGAGACCCCAACGGAAGCCGCCGCGGTCGACGGGATCGTCACGGAGGACGTCGTGATCGAGACCGTTCCCGCCGAATCTGACATTGCAGAGGCTGCCGACGCGGACGATGCCGGAGAGGTCGCTAAGGCTGCTGACGGTTCGGCCGACGCCGATGCAGAGTCGGACGAGAGCGACGACAAGTAGTTTCCTGTCAAAGAGGTCCGGCTCACTGGAGCCGGACCTCTTTGCATCTCCCCGCCTCGGGCGATAGCGATTCGGACGAGAGTGGCCACCGAGGCGCTCTCGCGAGTCCGCATCACTATCACTGGGTGCGCTCTGCGGCCGCTATCATTCCCCTCGTGATTGAACTGAGTCCCCTGCGCGAACGGGTCGTTGCGCCGCGCGCGCTTCCAATGCCCGTTTCGGATGACGAGGTCACCTGGCGTCCGGCAACCGCGGCGGATGCTCAGGCGATCTTCGACTGCGCACGGGCCATCGATGCGGCAGAGCATCCGCACTATGTGACCACGCGGGAGGAGATCGAGGAAGAGCTCGGCCACTCCTATGTCGATCTCGAGCACGACTCGCTTATCGCCCTCGATCCGGATGGGCACGCGCTCGCGTATGGACTCGCCATCCTCGGGCCGAGCCAGGACACGCTTGTTCGTTCCATCCTCACGGGCGGCGTTCGGCCGTCCGCCCGAGGGCGGCACCTCGGCCGCGCGGTCCTCGCCTGGCAGGAGGCGCGCGCCCTGCAGCAGTTCGCCGGTTCCGACAAGCGCCTTCCGGGTTGGATGATCGTGTGGACGTTCGAAAGGGCGGAGGCCACCATCCGCCTGGCGCACAGGGCGGGTTTCCGGATCGCCCGGTACTTTCTCGAGCTGCGCCGGGACCTCTCGAAGCCGGTCATCCCGCAGCAACTCGCCGGCTTCGACATTGTGCCGTTCGACGCATCCCGATCCGAAGCGGTTCGGCTGGCCCGCAATGATGCGTTCCGCGACCACTGGGGAAGCCAGCCGACGACCGAGGAGAACTGGAATGACATGGTCGCTCGATCCACATTCCGCCCCGACCTGTCGTTTCTCGCGATTGCCCCCGACGGGCGTATCGCCGGATTCGTGCTGAGCGAAGTCAACGAGGAGGACTTCGAGCCGCAGGGGTTCAGTTCCGCGTACATCGACCTCGTCGGCGTCCCCAGGGCCTTCCGCCGGCGCGGCGTGGCCCCCGCGCTGCTCACGCGCACGCTGGAGGCGATCGCGGCGGCAGGACTGGAAATGGCGGTGCTCGACGTCGACGCCGAAAGCCCCACCGGCGCGCTCGGCCTGTACACGCACCTGGGTTTCGCCGAGGCCAACCGCAGCCTGCAGCTCAACAAGGAGTTTTAGCCGCGCAGCGCCGTCTCGCCGCGCTCATCGTGAAAACGGCTGATCCGGACGAGCTCGTGCGCCTCGGCATGCACGTCCGTCCGAAGTGCACCAGCTCTGCGAACCCCGCGGCAGGCAAGAGGAGCGCTGCGCTCAGTAGACTCGGCGCGTGGACAGGGAAGCCGAACACGCGGAGGACGGCGCGGAAGCGCGCGCGGAGCCCGCCGCGCTGCCGCACGGCATCAGGCTGCGGCTCGACATCGCTTACGACGGAACCGATTTTCACGGGTGGGGCAGGCAGCCCGGCCTCCGCACGGTGCAGGGTGTTCTGGAGGACGCGCTCGGGACGGTGTTCGGGCGGCACGGCGACCCGCCCGTCCTCACGGTCGCAGGGCGCACGGACGCCGGAGTGCACGCGCTCGGCCAGGTTGCGCATCTGGATGTCACGAGCGAGCAGCTTTCGAGCCTGAACCGTTCGCGCCGCGGCGGCGGCGCAGAATCCCTCGCGGACAGGCTGAATGGGATTGCCGGGCTCGACGCGGATGTCTGGGTGACCAGTTCGATCCTCGCCCCCCTGGGATTCGACGCGAGGTTTTCGGCCGTGTGGCGCCGCTATGACTACCGCGTCGCCGACACGGTCGCCCCGCGCAATCCGCTCGATCGCCGCAACACCCTGTGGTTTCCCGCCGCGCTCGACGTCGAATCCATGCACGATGCAGCGCAGGCGCTGCTCGGCCTGCACGACTGGACGTCGTTCTGCAAATCCCGCGAGGGGGCGACGAGCATCCGAACCCTTCAGGAATTCTCCTGGGAGCGGGATGATCGGGGCATTCTCGTCGCGCACGTGCGCGCGGATGCGTTTTGCCACAGCATGGTTCGCGCCCTCGTCGGTGCCACGATCGCGGTGGGACAGCGCAGGATCTCAGCGGCTAGGCTTCTGGAGATCCGGGACGAACTCGAGCGCACGAGCGAGTTTAAGGTCGTGCCTTCGAAAGGCCTGACTCTCATGGAGGTCGGCTATCCGAATGATGCTGAGCTCGCCGCACGAGCGTTGCAGACGCGCGCCCGACGCGAGGTTTGACCGGGCCCGCCGGTTCGACTATTGTTGACCCTTGGTGCCTGCGAATGCCGGGCATCACGAAGCTGAGCCCTCCACCGGATTCGTTCACGTCGCAGTGCGCGTCGCCAACGGCCACGGAGTGGGATTCACGAACACCTCCCTTCGACCAGAGAGCAGTGCCGTTCCATGCGTACATACACACCCAAGCCTGACACCGTCACGCGCGATTGGCTCATCATCGACGCCACGGATGTCGTGCTTGGCCGACTTGCCAGCCACGTCGCAGTTCTACTCCGCGGCAAGCACAAGGCCACTTTTGCCCCCCACGTGGACACGGGCGATTTCGTCATCGTCATCAACGCCGAGAAAGTTGCCCTGACCGGCGCGAAGCTCGAACAGAAGAAGGCGTACACCCACTCCGGGTACCCGGGCGGGCTGTCCGCGACGAGCTACTCGCAGATGCTCGCCAAGCACCCCACGCGCGCCGTCGAGAAGGCCGTTCGTGGAATGCTCCCGAAGAACTCGATCGGCCGCGCCCAGCTGAACAAGCTCAAGGTGTACGCCGGTGCCGAGCACCCCCACGCTGCGCAGCAGCCCAAGCCCTACTCACTGACCCAGGTCGCGCAGTAGCGCCGGCTGACAAGCAAAGGATTTTTCATGGCGAAGATTTCAGACTCCATCGACAACCCGATTGACGGCGAGGCCGCAGTCGAGGCTGCCGCAGTGGAGACTCCAGCCGCCGAGGCGGCGGCTCCGGCAGCCAAGGCTCCGGCGGCCAAGGCCCCCGCGGTTGACGTCGCGGACGGCGACGTGCCGGAGACCTTCACGACCGAGACCCCTGTCGAAGCGGCCCTCAAGGCGCCGCGTCCGGCGCTGAACGTGCCCGGCGCGGCAGTCGGCCGTCGCAAGCAGGCGATCGCCCGCGTGCGTCTCATCCCCGGCGCCGGCACGATCACGGTCAACGGCCGCGACCTCGCGAACTACTTCCCGAACAAGCTTCACCAGCAGCTCATCAACGACCCGTTCAAGGTTCTCGACCTGCTGGGCAGCTACGACGTCATCGCGCGCATCACCGGCGGCGGCCCGTCCGGGCAGGCCGGAGCGCTGCGCCTCGGCATCGCCAGGGCGCTGAACGAGATCGACCGCGAAAACAACCGTGCAGACCTGAAGAAGGCCGGCTTCCTGAGCCGCGATGCACGCGTCATCGAGCGCAAGAAGGCGGGTCTGAAGAAGGCCCGCAAGGCTCCTCAGTTCTCGAAGCGCTAACCCCGCCGACTCGGCACTGACATGCCACGGCTTTTCGGTACGGATGGCGTTCGGGGCCTCGCCAACGAGACCCTGACGGTCGAACTCGCGCTGCGCCTGGCGCAGGCGGCGGCCGTCGTTCTCGGCAAGGGCCGCTACGCGGACGGTCGGCGAGCGTCGGGGCGCCGCCCCGTCGCGGTTCTCGCGCGCGACCCGAGGGTGTCCGGTGAGTTTTTGGCGTCCGCCGTCGCGGCGGGTCTCGCGAGTTCCGGCGTCGACATTTACGACGCGGGCGTCATCCCCACCCCGGCCCTCGCGTTCCTGGTCGCCGATTTCCACGCCGATTTCGGGGTCATGGTGTCGGCATCCCACAACCCGGCCCCGGACAACGGGATCAAGTTCTTCGCGGCGCGCGGCACCAAGCTGCCGGACGAAGTTGAGGACCGCATCGAAGCGGCGCTCGCCGAACCGCCCATCGCCCCGACGGGGGCGGAGGTCGGGCGAATCCGCCGGTTCGCCGATGCGGAGGACCGCTATCTCGTGCACCTGCTCGGCACGCTCCCTGCGCGGCTCGACGGCATCCACGTGGTGCTCGACTGCGCGCACGGAGCCGCCTCCGGTGTCTCCCCCGACGCCTTCAGCAAGGCAGGAGCGACCGTCACGCTCATCGGCGCCGACCCGGACGGGGTGAACATCAACGACGGCGTCGGATCCACGCACCTCGGATTGCTGACCCAAACCGTCATCGAGACCGGCGCCGACCTGGGGATCGCCCACGACGGGGACGCCGACCGTTGCCTTGCCGTTGACGCGGCAGGAAACATCATCGACGGCGACCAGATCATGGCGATCCTGGCCCTGTCCATGAAGGAACGCGGGCTGCTCGCCCACGACACGCTCGTGGCCACGGTGATGAGCAATCTCGGTTTGCGCCTGGCCATGGCGGAGCACGGCATCACGATGCTCGAGACGAGGGTGGGGGACCGTTACGTGCTCGAAGCGCTCGCCTCCAGCGGCGCCGTGCTCGGCGGGGAGCAGTCCGGCCACGTCATCATGGCCGACCATGCGACGACGGGCGACGGGATAATGACAGGCCTGCACCTCGCCGCCGAGATTGCACGGACCGGCAAGTCCCTGGCCGAGCTCGCCTCGGTGATGACCATCTACCCTCAGGTCATGGTCAATGTGAAGGATGTCGATCGAGAGTCGCTCGGCGACGATGACACGATCGCCGCCGCCGTCGTGGTCGCGCAGGAAAAACTGGGCAGCAAGGGCAGGGTGCTGTTGCGCCCTTCGGGGACGGAACCGCTCGTGCGCGTCATGGTCGAAGCATCCGATCAGGCGGTGGCCGACGAAATCGCGAATGACCTCGCGGCGATCGTCACGAAGCGCCTCTCCCGCTAGTACCGCCGGGCCGGCACGGCTTAGATCTTGCGCAACAGCACGGTGCTGACGGCGTGCCTGGTTTCCTTCCGCAGAACCAGCGTCGCCCGCGACCGGGTCGGCAGGATGTTCTGAACCAGGTTCGGTTCGTTGATGGTCGACCAAATGCTGCGCGCCTTCGCGAGGGCTTCATCCTCGCTCAGGTTCGAGTAGCGGTGGAAGTAGGACTGCGGGTCGGCGAATGCGCCCTTCTGAAGCTTCAGGAAGCGCTCCTCGTACCAGGTGGCAATGTCCTGGGTTCGCGCGTCGACATAGATCGTGAAGTCAAAGAGATCGCTCACCGCGAGCTTCCGGCCCGGCGCCGGCGGCTGGAGCACGTTGAGCCCCTCGACGATGAGGATGTCGGGCCGCCGCACCACAATTTCCTCCCCCGGGACGATGTCGTAGCTGAAGTGCGAGTACAGCGGCGCCCTGACCTCATCCGCCCCGCTCTTGACGAGCATGACGAATCGAAGCAGCGCCCTGCGGTCATACGACTCCGGGAAGCCTTTGCGGTCAAGGATTCCCCTGCGCTCCAACTCCGCGTTCGGGAGGAGGAAGCCGTCGGTGGTCACGAGTTCGACGCGCGGGGTGTCGTCCCAGCGTTCGAGAAGAGCCCGAAGCACCCGCGCGATGGTGGACTTGCCCACGGCGACCGAGCCGGCGATGCCGATGACGAACGGCGTGCTTTGGCTGCGCTGCCGCAGGAAACTGCTCGTCGCGGCGTGGAGGCGTTGCGCGCCGACCGCGTACAGGCTGATGAGCTTGCTGAGCGGAAGGTAGACCTCGCGCACCTCGTCCAGGCTCAGGTTCTCGCCCAGTCCCTGGAGGTCGCGCAGCTGCGCGGAGGGGAGCAATTGCTGGGTGCTGGGCGCGAGCTCGGCCCACGCCTGGCGGTCCAGCTCCAGGAACGGCGACGGGTGACCGTTGGTATGTGTGGGCTCAGGCATCCAGAACAGACTACTCGCGGACGAAAGCTCACAGCGCGGGTGTCCTACAATTCAGACCATGTGCGGAATCGTGGGATATGTCGGAACCGACCACAGCGTCGAAGTTCTGTTGGGTGGTTTGCGGCGTTTGGAGTACCGGGGATACGACTCGGCCGGGGTGGCCGTGATCGGCATCGACGGCGCACTTCGCACCCGCAAGCACGCGGGAAAGCTGCAGATCCTGGTCGATGATCTCGACGAGACCGCGATGCCCAACGGCTCGACCGGGATCGGCCACACGCGGTGGGCCACGCACGGCGGTCCCACCGACGAGAACGCCCATCCGCACCTCGGCGATGGCGGCAAGCTCGCGCTCATCCACAACGGCATCATCGAAAATTTCGCGGAGTTGAAGGCCGAGCTGCTCGCCGATCACCCGGAGACGGTGTTCACGAGCGAAACGGACAGCGAGGTCGCCGCCCACCTCGTCGGCTACGCGTTCCGCGAGACGCACGACGTCACCGAGGCGCTGCGCTCGGTGGTGGCGAAGCTGCACGGCGCGTTCACGCTCCTGGCGATGCATCAGGACCAGCCCGGGACGGTCGTCGGCGCTCGGAGGAATTCCCCCCTCGTCATCGGGCTCGGGGACGGTGAGAACTTCCTCGGGTCGGATGTCGCCGCGTTCGTCGAACACACCCGCAGGGCGATGGCGATCGGCCAGGACCAGCTGGTGACGATCACGGCGGATTCGATTACGGTCACCGACTTCGACGGCAACCCGGTCGATTCGGAGGAGTTCGAGATCACGTGGGATGCCGCCGCCGCGGAGAAGGGCGGCTGGTCCAGCTTCATGGCGAAGGAGATCAGCGAGGAGCCGGAGGCGATCGCCAACACGCTTCTCGGCCGCAGCGTCGACGGCGAGGTTCGCCTCCCCGAACTGGAGGACGACGACGAGCGGCTGGCCGGGATCGAGCGCATCGTCATCCTCGGGTGTGGCACGGCCTCCTACTCGGGCATGCTCGGCAAGTACGCGATCGAAAAGTGGGCGCGGATCCCCGTCGAAGTCGAGCTGTCCCACGAGTTCCGCTACCGCGATCCGGTTCTGGATGCCAAAACGCTCGTGATTTCCATCAGCCAGTCCGGCGAGACGATGGACACGCTCATGGCCGTCCAGTACGCGAAGAAGGCGGGAGCCCACACGATTTCGGTGTGCAACACGCAGGGCGCGACGATCGCCCGCGAATCCGATGCCGTGATTTACACCCACGCGGGACCCGAAGTGGCGGTCGCGTCGACGAAGGCGTTCGTGGCGCAGGTGGCGGCGCTGTACCTGTTCGGGCTGCACCTCGCACGCGTGAGGGGGACGCTCGACCCGGCCGAGTCTGCCGGGCTCCTGGAGGAGTTGAAGGCGGTACCTGAGCAGTTGGCGACCGTGCTTGAGCAGCACGACCGCATCCGGGAGCTCGCCCACTGGATGGCGGATTCCCGCGCCGTTCTGTTCCTCGGGCGGCACGTCGGGTTCCCGGTGGCGCTGGAGGGGGCGCTCAAGCTCAAGGAGCTCGCCTACATCCATGCGGAAGGGTTTGCGGCGGCCGAGCTGAAGCACGGGCCGATCGCGCTCATCGAACCCGGCCAGCCGGTGTTCGTCATTGTGCCGAGCCCGCGCGGGAAGGGGTCTCTGCATCCGAAGGTCGTGTCGAACATCCAGGAGATCAAGGCACGCGGCGCCCGCGTGCTCGTGATCGCGGAGGCCGGCGACGCCGCGGTGCTGCCGTACGCGGATGAGGTCTTCACGATCCCCCTCGCCTCCACCATGTTCGAGCCCATGCTCGCGGTCGCCCCGTTGCAGATTTTCGCGATGGAGCTCGCCGCCGCGAAGGGTCTGGATGTCGACCAGCCGCGCAACCTCGCGAAATCGGTGACGGTCGAGTAGCGCGCATGATTGTGGGGATCGGAGTCGATGTCGTCGACCTGGCCCGGTTTGAACGGGCCGTGCAGCGAACCCCTGCGCTTCTGACCCGTTTGTTCGCTGAGAGCGAACAAGTCAAGGATGGCCAGCGACTGGCACTCCACTCCCTGGCCGCGCGGTTTGCGGCAAAGGAGGCCCTGATCAAGGCGCTTGGAGACTCGACCGGGGTGACCTGGCACGACATGCCGATCGTGTCCGATGGTTTGCGGAACCCGTCGTTCGCGCTCACCGGGGGCGTCGAGGCGATTGCCGCGGAACGGGGCATCACGGCCATCCACCTGACCATGAGCCACGACGCGGGCATTGCCATCGCGTATGTGATCGCGGAGTCCGCGTGAGCCCGCGCGCCCTCCGCGAGGCCCGGGTCAGCCTCGAGGCGATCTCGGCCAACGTCGAGGCGATCAGGCGGATCGTCGGAACCGAGCACTTCATGGCCGTCGTCAAGGCGAATGCCTACGGACACGGCGCTGTGGCGGCCTCCCGCGCCGCCCTCGATGGCGGTGCCGACTGGCTGGGCGTGATCGATTCCGCCGAGGCGATGGCGCTGCGTGCTGCCGGCATCACTGCTCCCATCCTCACCTGGCTCCACGGACCCGACGACCCTCTCGCCGACGCCGCGGGAGCCTCGATCGATGTCGGTGTGAGCTCGATCGCGGAACTGGAGCGTGCCGCTGCTGCGGACGTCGCGGCCGTTCAGATCAAGGTGGACACCGGGCTCGGCCGAAACGGAGCTGAGGAATCGACGTGGGGAGAGCTCTTCGAGCGAGCTCGCAACCTGGAGCGCGCGGGCGGCCCGCACGTGCGCGGTTTGTTCAGCCACCTGGCCAATGCCGGGGAGGATGCGGATGCCGCCCAGCTGGTTGCGTTCGAGCGCGCAAAGCAGGCCGCGGCATCCGCGCAACTCGTTCCGGAACTGTTCCATATCGCCGCAACTCAGGGTGCTCTCCGCCGACCGGAATCACGCCACAATCTGGTGCGGGTCGGCCTCGGATGCTACGGCCTCTCGCCGTTCGACGGGGTCGAACCGGCATCCCTGGGGCTTCAGCCCGCGCTGGAGTTGAGCGCTGCCGTCGTCTCGGTGAAGCGCGTGCCGGCGGGAACGGGCATCTCCTACGGGCACACCTACCGTACCGAGCGCGAAACATCGCTCGCTCTCATTCCCCTTGGCTACGGCGACGGCATCCCGCGGCACGCCTCCGACCGCGGCCCCGTCGTCATCAACGGCGAACGATTCACGGTATCGGGCGTCATCGCGATGGACCAGTTCGTCGTGGACGTCGGCGACGCGTCCGTGGCCGTCGGGGACCGCGCCGTGCTGTTCGGCGACCCCGGCGCCGGTTCACCAACGGCGACGGAGTGGGCGGATGCCGCTGGAACGATCAACTACGAGATCATCACGAGGCTGGGCCCGAGGATCGAGTACCGCAACGTCGGAGGCAGGTGATGAAGCTCACCATTGCGACGCCGGAGGAGATGGAAGAGCTCGGCGCCCGGCTCGCCGACCGGCTGCAGGCCGGCGATCTCATCGCATTGAACGGGGAGCTCGGTGCGGGCAAGACCACGCTCACGCGCGGACTCGGGAGGGCGCTGGGCGTGCGCGGCAGGGTCACGAGCCCGACGTTCGTGCTCGCACGGACGCATCCGCGCGCGGAGGGCGCGCCTCTCGTGCACGTGGATGCGTACCGGCTTTCGAACGCCGCAGACCTCGACGACCTCGACCTCGACTACCGGGGTTCCATCGTCGTGGTGGAGTGGGCGGCCGGGATGGTCGATGCGGTCGCCGACTCGTGGCTGGATATCCACATCGCCAGGCCCACCGGCGCGTCGGGGCCGAACGCCGCCGACAGCGACGAGGTGGAGCCGCGGGAGGTCACCATCACCGGCCATGGTCCTCGGTTCGCGGACTTTAGGCTGTAGTCATGCTTCTCGCGATCGACACCTCGGCGGGAACCGGCGTCGCCCTCGTCGAGGGGGACACGATCCTGGCCCAGCGCGCCGTCGAGGACACCCGCCGCCACGCGGAAGTGATCGGTTCCCTCATGACGGAGTGCCTCGCGGATGCGGGGGTCGCCGTTGCCGCGCTCTCCGGGATCGCGGTCGGAATGGGTCCGGGGCCGTTCACCGGCTTGCGGGTCGGGATTGCCGCGGCGAATGCTTTCGCGCTCGGTGCGCAGAAGCCCGTGCTGCGGGTCGTGAGCCACGATGCGCTCGCCTTCGGCCACTACGCGTCCGGCGGCAGTGGAGCGCTTCTCGTGACCACTGACGCGCGCCGAAGGGAGCGGTACTGGTCCGCATATTCAGGCTGCGACGGGCACGTCCTTCCCGTGCGGTCGGCGGGTCCGGGTATCGTCCACCCCGACGCACTGGAGTGCGAACTGCCCGAGTATGGCAGTCACTTTCGCGTGGACGCCGAGTGGGTTTCCGCCGGCGCGGTGGGGCTCCTCGCCGAACGGCTGGCTTCGCACGGCCGCGAGTTCGCCGGGCGCTCGCCCCTGTACCTGCGGTCGCCGGATGTCACGCTTTCCGCCGGACCGAAACGGGTCACCTCATGACCTGGCAGCTGCGGCGCGCCGACTCCGGCGATCTGGGTCGCATCATGGCACTGGAAACGTCTACCTTCGAGACGGACGCCTGGTCGGCGGAGACCATGCGCGGGGAACTCGAGAACCCCAACTGCTGGTATCTCGTCGCGTTTCGCCCGGAGACGCCGGGCCAACTCGACGGCTACGCGGGGCTCCTCATCCCGCGCGGGGCAAAGGAGGCCGACATCCAGACGATCGCCGTCGCACCCGAGGTGCGCAGGTCCGGCCTCGGGCGCACCCTCATGGTCACGCTCATCAACGAGGCGGCGAAGCGCGGCGCGGAAGAGGTGTTCCTCGAAGTTCGAGCCGACAATCCGGCTGCCCAGGAGCTGTACCGCACCCTCGGGTTCGAACAGCTCGCGGTACGGCCGCAGTATTACCAGCCCGACGGCGTGGACGCGATCGTCATGCGGATCGTCCCGATTCCCCGAGGGCCGGCGCTCGCCGAACCGGAGAAGCCGGCGCAGCGGTCCAGGCACGAGGCGAGGGGCGTCACCGACCTGGACGGGCAGGTGGAGCAGTGAACCGCTCCGCTCCGCTCGTGCTCGGCATCGAAACCAGTTGCGACGAAACCGGCGTGGGGATCGTGCGCGGCGAGACGCTGCTGGCCAATGTCATCGCTTCGTCGATGGAGGAGCACGCGCGGTACGGCGGGGTCGTGCCCGAAATCGCCGCGAGGGCGCACCTCGAAGCGTTCACGCCCACCCTCGAGTCTGCGCTGGCCGAGGCGGGGGTGGCTCTGACGGACCTCGATGCGATCGCCGTCACGAGCGGCCCGGGGCTCTCCGGCGCGCTCATGGTGGGCATCGCCGCCGCGAAGGCGCTTGCCGTGTCCCTCGACAAACCGCTGTACGCGGTGAACCACCTCGTCGGGCACGTGGGTGTCGATGTGCTCGCGGGCGACGAGCTGGAATATCCGACGATCGCCCTGCTCGTCTCGGGCGGCCACACCTCGCTCCTGCTCGTGCGGGACCTCGTATCGGATGTCGAATTGTTGGGCGAGACTATAGACGATGCGGCGGGGGAGGCGTTCGACAAAGTCGCCCGCCTGCTCGGGCTCCCCTACCCCGGAGGACCGGAAATCGACCGCGCGGCACGCGATGGCGACCCGCAGGCGATCCGGTTTCCG
Organism: Micrococcales bacterium; assembly: GCA_017306245.1. Taxonomy (GTDB): domain Bacteria; phylum Actinomycetota; class Actinomycetes; order Actinomycetales; family Microbacteriaceae; genus Terrimesophilobacter. Next base: position 204,402 of record JAFKIY010000002.1, read on the forward strand.
CGCGGGCTCAGCCTTCCCAGAGATCTCGAGGAGCACCGCTACGACTTCTCGTTCTCTGGCTTGAAGACCGCGGTGGCGCGGCACGTCGAGCGGCTGCGCGATGCGGGCGAGGATGTTCCGATTGCGGATATCGCAGCGAGCTTCCGCGAGGCGGTGATCGACGTGCTCATTACGAAGGCGCTCGCGGCCTGCGTCGACCTGGGGGTGCCGCGGCTGCTTCTGGGCGGGGGCGTCGTCGCCAATGCGAGGCTGCGCGACGTGGCGGCGCAACGTAGCGCCGAAGCGGGCGTCGCCTTGCGCATTCCGCCGCTGTCCCTGTGCACGGACAACGGCGCGATGATCGCCGCGCTGGGCGCTCAACTGATCATGTCGGGTCACGAACCGTCAGGTCTCGAGTTTGGCTCGGATTCCACGCTGCCGGTAACCGAAATACTGGTGTGAGCTCTCTTGCCGCCAGACGGCTTGGCCCGTTGACACCCGTGTGAACCGGTGAGACTATGGCTGCGCTGGACGAATGTCCACATCAACCCTTGGAGATCACATGACTGACCCCAACGTACCTGCAACGCCACCCGCCCCGGCGCCGGCTGCGCCCTATACTGCTGCGGCTCCCGCAGGCAAGCCCACCAATGTCCTCGCGATCATCGCCTTGATCGCTGCATTTGTGTTCCCGCTCGCGGGAATCATCTGCGGGCACATCGCGCTCGGCCAGATCAAGAAGACCGGAGAGGGCGGGCACGGACTCGCACTCTGGGGCACGATCCTCGGATACGTGTTCACGATCCTGTGGCTTCTGATCTTCCTGATGTCCTTCCTCATTCCGTTGATGATCCTCGGATCGACCGGAAGCATCATCAGCCAGATTCCGAACTACTAAACCTCCGTCAGCCGGTGGCCTCGCGAAAGTGGGGCCACCGCTCGTTAAGGGGTCGGGTTGGCCGGAACCGCTGGTTCGCGCTCCGCCAGGATCGCCGTGTGGCGCCCCGCGATGCGCGTCAGGATGAGCGTCGCCGCGGCATCGCCTTTCAGGCTGAGCTTCTTCCTGAGTTCGGCCGGGTCGACATCCACCCCGCGCTTCTTGATCTCGAGCGTTCCGATGCCGCGCGCGGCGATCAGCCTCTTGAGCGCCTTCACGTCGTAGGGGAGCGACTCTACCACCCTGAACCGGGCTGCGAACGGCGTATCGACTGCGGTGTCGGAACTGAGCCAGGCAATTCCTTTGCTCAGCATCGTCGCGTCGATGCTTCGGCCGAGATCGCCGATCAGCCGCGCGCGAATGACCGCGCCATCCGGCTCGTACACAAACTCGCCGAGCGGCCCGACCGGCACGTCTTCGCTGTCGCCATCCGCCGACAACTCCGCGAAGCCGTGCGCGCCGAGAACCGTCGCGGTGCGCCGGATCCGCTTCCGAGCGAGCTCGCCGAACCATAGGGCGAGTTCGACGACGGTGCCGTTCGCGGAAACCCACTGCGCCTCGCAACCTTCCGGAATGAGCCCGCGATCAATTCCAGGGCCGAGTTTGATTCCGGTCGGAAGCCGCTCGGCGACGGCGAAGGCGACATCGAGGGAGGGGGACCAGTCCGCCGGGTTTTTCAAGCGCTTCGACGCGTTGCGCCTCGCCGGGTCGAGCCAGGCGCCCTCGAAACCATCGAGCGGAAAGGATTGCGCATCGGCATTGACGACTTCGGCATTCGACCACGGCGCGAGGTTGTACGCGGCGATCGCCGCCGTGACCTCGTCGCGTTCGACGCCGGTGACTTCGAGGTCGAGCGCCGCCATCGCGAGTGCGTCGCCGCCGATCCCGCAACCGAGATCGACGACCGTGTGAAGTCCTGCCACGCGAAACCGCTCAGCGTGCCGTGCGGCGACCGTGAGCCTCGTTGCCTGCTCCAGTCCGGCCTCGGTGAACAGCATGCGATCCGCGAACTCGGAGAACTTCTCCCGCGCCCTCCTGCGCAGTTTGGACTGGCTCAGCACGGCGGCGACGAGCGCTGCCGGATGCCCGGCCGAACGCAGCCGGGCGACCATGCGCACGACATCCGCGGACGATTCGTAGGGGGGCAGGGAGTCGAGCAACCGCAACCCCCCGGGCGAAAGGAGTGTGAGAAGCTCGCCCTGATCCATCTCCCCATTCTGGTCCCAAATGAAGGCAGTGCGGGTCGGCGGGCACCGGATCTCGAGTGACTTCTGCCTCACCGGGCCGGAATGCCTTCATTTGGGATCGACACCGAGGGGGAAGCAATTGGCACTCACGTTGCACGAGTGCCAGCCAGACGAGTACAGTTGATCTGGCACACTCGCAGTGAGAGTGCTAACCCCATGAATTTTCACGTGTAAGAAAGAAGAGGTCAACCGTGTCGGTGTCCATCAAGCCGCTCGAGGATCGCATCGTCATCAAGCAGGTCGACGCAGAGCAGGTAACAGCTTCCGGTCTCGTCATTCCTGACACGGCGAAGGAAAAGCCGCAGGAAGGCGAAGTCATCGCCGTCGGACCGGGCCGCATCGATGACAACGGAAACCGCGTACCGCTCGACATCGCAGTGGGTGACAAGGTCATCTACTCGAAGTACGGCGGCACCGAGGTCAAGTTCGGTGGAGACGACCTTCTGGTTCTCTCCGCCCGCGACGTTCTCGCGGTCGTAGTCCGCTAAGACATCCGTCTCAGAAGAAGGCCCGCCGGCGTGTTCGGCGGGCCTTCTCTGTGGCCGTAGAGTGAACCTGATGTCAGAACTCCGGCCACCCGCATCGCTCGCGCCCGAATCCCGCGCCGGCCTGTTCTACGCCATCGCCGCCTACGGACTGTGGGGCTTCTTCCCCCTGTACTTTCTCGTCCTCGCGCCGGCGGGGCCGTTCGAGATCGTCGCCTGGCGGGTCCTGTTTTCCGTGGTGTTCTGCGCGCTCATCATCCTTGTTCTCAGGCGCGGCGGCAAGATTGCGCGGATCATGCGCAATCGGCGCACCATGATCGCTCTCGGCGTCGGCGGCGTGCTGGTCTTCGTCAACTGGCAGGTCTATGTTCTGGCTGTCGTGACGGAGCGCGTGAACGAGGCGGCACTCGGGTACTTCATCAATCCGATCGTCACCGTTCTTCTCGGCGTGGTCGTGCTGCGCGAGAAGCTGCGCATCATGCAGTGGATTGCCGTGGGGATCAGCGCGGTGGCTGTGCTCGTCCTCGGCATCTTCAACGGCTCGTTCCCCTGGATCTCCCTCGCGCTGGCATTCTCGTTCGGCCTCTATGGGCTGGTCAAAAAGCGGGTGAGCGGTACTGTCGACGCCCTCACGGGCCTCGCCGTCGAGACGGCGTGGCTGGCGCCGATCGCCATCCTTCAACTGGTCTTCGTGGGAGTGACGACGGGAGTCGTGTTTGGCACGGCCGGCGTCGCCAACACGGCGCTTCTTGCCGCCGCCGGGATCGTGACCTCCATTCCCCTGCTGCTTTTCGCCGCGGCCGCCCGCCGGTTGCCGCTCTTCATCATCGGTTTCATCCAATACCTGACACCGACCCTGCAGTTCCTCATCGGCACGTTTCTGCTCCTTGAGGCGATGCCGTTCGAACGGTGGGTCGGATTCTCGCTCGTGTGGTTTGCGCTCGTTCTGTTCAGCATCGACATGGCCCTCCACACGCGGTCTGTGCGACGCGCCTTACCGCTGCCCGGCTGATGCTCAGATAATCTTCGGGAGTGCACCACCACGCGAACACTCCCCGACCGCACCGCCGCGCCCTCGTCGCCGCGATCGTCGGCGCACTGTGCGTCACGCTGTCCGCGTGCTCCCCCGAGCCCATGCCGGTTCCGACGACGACACCCAGCCCGACGGCGCTGCCCGCCGGAGACGGCGTCCTGACGATCGGCACCCTGTTTCCCACTACGGGCGCCACAACATTTCTCGCACGTGCCCAGGATGCCGGGGTCGAGCTCGCGGTTCGCGAGATCAATGAGGCCGGCGGCGTCAACGGAAAGCCCGTCGTCGTGTACCACCGCGATTCCGGCGACGCAAGCACGACCAAGGCGGAGTCCTCGTTCGAAGACCTCGTCGCCAAGAAAGTCGATGTGGTGATCGGGCCGTCCTCCTCCGTTCTGGCGGAGAGGCTCCTCCCGAAGGTCATCGCGGCAGGCGTGGTGATGATTTCCCCCTCCGCCACGAGCCCCGTGTTGTCGACGCTGAAAGACCAGGGCATGTTGTTCCGCACCATCCCGTCTGCGGCGTTGGAAGGTTCGGCGCTCGCCGAGGTCGTGGGAAAGGATCACAAGGTCGCCGTCATCTACTATCTGGACGACGCGGATCGAGCACTGCGGGATCAGCTGGCGGCCGGGCTGGACAAGGTCGGCAGCACTTTGGTGGCCAGCGAGGCCTTCTCGGCGACAATCAACGACGCGGACAAGATCGTTTCGGTGCTCACCAAGGCCGAACCGGATGTCGTCATTCTGGCGAGCCCGTTCAACGCGATGTCCAAGAACAAGGCCATCATCAGCGCGCTGGCCAAGGCAAAATTCGCGGGCTCCAAGCTGTGGCTGACCAGCCAGAATCTCGCCGACTATTCGCAGGAACTCCCGAAGGGAACCCTCACCGACGCGAACGGCATCCTCGAGGGCGCCGTGCCGGATACGGCGTTCCAGAAACGGGTGAAGAGCGCCGACCCCGCGGTGAAGGACTATCGGTATGCGGCCGAAGCATACGATGCGACGATCCTCGCCGCCCTCGCGGCGATTGTGGCCGGCAACGACAGTGGACGGGCCGTCGCAGCGACACTGCAGGCCGTTTCGGCCTCCGGGATCAAGTGCACGAGCTTCGGCGAGTGCCTCGATGTGTTGAAAACCAGGGACGACATCGACTACGACGGGATATCCGGACCCATCGGCTTCGACGATGCCGGAGATCCGCATCCCGCAACCTACGGGCTCTATCGCTACGGTGCCGACAATCGCTTCAAACTGGTGGGAACCGTCGTCGCGGGCTGATTCACACAAAGGACTCAGACGGGGCGTCTATCCCCCATTTAGGGGCCAAATGAGGTCACGAAAGGTAACGATTGGCCCGCGTTATGGCGCTGTGACCGGCAGCGGTGGAGAACTACAGGAATAGCCATTAACCTTGCAGGAACGCCAGAGTGATTCTGTCGTGTCAGCACATTCGAAACGCAAGGAGCAACATGAGCGTATTCGCGAAGGCCAAGGCCTCCCGCTCGAAGGGTCTGAAGTCGGTTCTCGGTGGCATCGCCATTGTCGGAGTTGGAGCACTGGTTCTCAGTGGCTGCACCCCGACTACCAGCGGTGGCGACTCGGGTCCGAAGAAGGATCTCGTCCTCAAGATCGGTACCCTGCTTCCGCAGACCGGTAACCTCGCATTCCTCGGCCCGCCCGAGGAAGGTGGCGTCGCCCTCGCTGTCAAGGACGTCAACGAGGCCAACATGGGTATCAAGATCGACATCACGTACGGTGACTCGGGTGACCCGGACAACAAGGCGTATGCCACGACGGTCCCGAACCTCCTGAGCCAGGGCGTGTCGGCCATCATCGGTGCTGCGGCATCCGGTGTGTCCAAGCTCGTGATCGACCAGATCACCGGTGCGGGCGTTATCCAGATGTCCCCGGCCAACACCTCGCCGGACTTCACCAACTGGGATGACCACAACCTGTACTGGCGTACCGCTCCGTCGGACCTCCTCCAGGGTGAGGTTCTCGGAAACCTGATCGCCAAGGATGGCGCGAGCACGCTCGGCATCCTGGCCATCAACGACGCCTACGGTACCGGCCTCCAGAAGGTCATTGACAAGACGTTCACTGCTGCCGGCGGAAAGGTCGTTGCCACCGAGTTCTACAACACGGGTGACACGAACTTCACCGCGCAGATCTCGTCGATCATGGCCCAGAAGCCGGACGCGATCATGGCGATCACGTTCGACGAGGCGCTCACCATCATTCCGGCGCTCAAGGATGCCGGGTTCGACACCAGCCACCTGTACCTGAGTGATGGAAACCTCAAGCAGTACGGTGACCAGCTTCCTGCTGGCGTCATGACCGGTGCCCAGGGTACGACCCCCGGCCCCGTGCTTCCTGGCGACTTCCAGAAGCGCGTCAAGGAGGCGTACGCCGAGGCCAACAACGGCAAGGACATGGGCGAGGACTACAGCTACGCAGGCGAGTCCTACGACGCTGTCATCCTGATCGCGCTTGCTGCTCTTGCGGCCAACTCGGTCAAGGGTGCGGACATCGCCACCAAGCTGCAGGAAGTTTCCGGCGGCTCGGGCAACGGTGAGAAGGCGACCGACTTCAAGTCGGCGGCCACGATCATCAACAGCGGCGGCGTTGTCGACTACGACGGCTACTCCGGTGGCATCAAGTTCGACGAGCACGGCGACCCGACGGAAGCCTCGATTGGTATCTTCAAGTACGACGACACCAACCACTTCACCCGCGAAAACTAAGTTGACGCACTGAAGTGAGCAGGGCCCCGACCGCAAGGTCGGGGCCCTTTGCTTGCCCTCAGCCTCTTCGGATACCGGCCGCTTCGAGAACCTCAAAGAAAGACGCACGGAAAAGGCCCCGACTGCCAGAGTCGGGGCCCTCCGTGAAACCGTTGGCGCGTGCTACGCGGCGTCCTCGCCGAGTGTGCCGAGGTAGAGGCTGATCACCTTTGGATCGTTGAGGAGATCGCGTCCTGTGCCCGTGTACGCGTCCGTACCCTGGTCGAGGACGTACGCGCGGTCGCACAGCTGCAGGCAGCGGCGCGCGTTCTGCTCGACCATGATGGTCGTCACGCCGGCCTTGTTGATGTCGGACACCCGGATGAACGCCTCATCCTGCCGAACGGGGGAAAGCCCGGCAGACGGTTCGTCCAACAGCAGCACGTGCGGATCCATCATCAGCGCTCGCGACATGGCGACCATTTGGCGTTCCCCGCCGGAAAGTGAGCCGGCGCGCTGCTTCAGCCGCGCCCCGACCTCGGCGAAGATCGACGTGACGAATTCGAGGCGCTGCTTGTAGATCTTGGGGTTCTGGTACAGCCCCATCTCCAGGTTCTCCTCGATGGACAGGCTCGGGAAGATGTTGTTGTTCTGCGGCACCATGCCGACACCGCGTGCCACGAGCTTGTTGGCTTTCAGCCCGGTGATGTTCTCGCCGTTCAGGAGGATCTCGCCGCTGCGGATCTTCACCTGCCCGAAGATCGCCTTCAGGAGCGTGGACTTGCCAGCGCCGTTCGGCCCGATGATCCCGATCAACTCGCCCTGCGCGGCGTTGAGGGAGCAATCGTTCAGGATGTCCACCCCGGGCAGGTATCCGGCCGTCAATTCCCGGACGTCAATGACCAGGGGCTTCTCAGCAGCGGAGCTCATGACTTCTTCTCCTTCTTCGGCGTCGCTACGGTTTCGATTCGCCCCGTGACGACACCGAGGTCGGTATCCATGTGGCTGCCCAGGTAGGCGTCGATGACCGCCGTGTTCTTCATGACATCATCCGGCGGACCCTCGGCAACGATACGGCCCTCCGCCATGACGATGACCCAGTCCGAAATGTGGCGGACCATCTGCATATCGTGCTCAACGAACAGCACCGTCATGCCATCCGCTTTGAGCCCGAGAATGTGGTCAAGGAGGGATTGGGTCAGGGCCGGGTTCACGCCTGCCATCGGTTCGTCGAGCATGACCAGCGTGGGGTCGCTCATGAGGGCCCTGGCCATCTCGAGCAGCTTCCGCTGGCCGCCGGAAAGGCTCGCGGCGAAATCATCCTGCTTGGTGTCGAGCTTGAACCGCTTGAGAAGTTCGAGCGCCTTCTGTTCGATCTCGTCGTCCTGCTTGCGCCACAACCATGGCAGCATCGCGGTGAAGAATCGCTCGCCGGACTGGCCTTTGGCACCGAGCTTCATGTTTTCCAGAACCGACAACATGGCCAGAGACTTCGTCAGCTGGAACGTCCGCACCTGGCCCATCCGGGAGGTCTTGAATGCCGGGACCCCGGAGATCGAGGTCCCATCGAAGGACCATTCTCCGGTATCTGGCTTGTCGAAGCCGGTCAGCAGGTTGAAGAAGGTCGTCTTTCCGGCACCGTTCGGACCGATGAGGGCGGTGATCGCATTGCGCGGGATTTCGACGTGGTCCACGTCGACGGCCTTGAGGCCGCCGAAGCTGCGGGTGACGTTGTCCGCGACGATGATCGGGTCCACCTTGGGAACGCCGGGCCGGATCTCACCGACGTGAAGCCCGGTGGACCGCGTGGTGTTGGTATCAGCGGGCATTGAAGGTCAACTCCTTCTTGTTGCCGAGGAGTCCCTGCGGCCGATATATGACGATGAGCATAAGTGCCAGACCGATCAACACGAACCGCATGATGTTCGCCTGCTGATTGGACATGAACGGAAGCAGTCCAGCCTCAACCATTCGGGGAAGCAGGTTGGAAAGGAACGCCATGATCACCCAGAACAGAACCGAACCGACCACGGGTCCGAAGATCGTCGCCGCGCCGCCGAGCAGCAGAACCGTCCAGAGGAAGAACGTCAGAGATGGCACGTAGGCGCCGGGGATGACTGCGGAGGGCAGGGCGAACACGACGCCGCCGAGCGAGCCGAACACCCCACCGAGGATGAGCGCCTGCATTTTGTAAGAGAACACGTTCTTTCCGAGCGCCCGCACAGCATCCTCATCTTCGCGAATGCCCTTGAGCACGCGTCCCCACGGGCTGCGCATGAGCAGCCAGGTGATGAGAAGCGCGACAGCGAGCAGGAAGATGCCGAAAATGCGCACCCACCAGTCCGTCTCGTTGTAGGTGAACGGACCGAACCCGTACGTCCCCTTGGGGATCGGATTGGCAGCTCGGAAGCTCTCGTGGTAGCCCCCGAGCCCATCCGCCGAGTTCGTCACCGCATCGAACGCAGTCGTCTGGAAGAGGAGCCGCACAGTTTCCGCCAGCGCGATCGTCGCAATCGCGAGGTAGTCCGCCCGCAACCGCAGCGTGGGAATACCGAGGATCAGCGCGAACACCACGGAGGCGGCGATCCCGACGAGAATGCCCGCCCACCAGGGGAAGCCGAAGGTGAGAATCGAGATGGCGTACCCGTACGCACCGAGGGCCATGAAGCCCGCCTGCCCGAAGTTCAGCAGCCCCCCGTACCCGAAGTGAATCGCGAGGCCGACCGTGGCTAGCGCGTAGGCGATGGTTTCCGGATTGATGATCCAGACGACCGAATTAGAGAAAATTGCGCCCCAGTCCATGAGATCTCCTAACCTATTCTCTCTCGTCGGCCGAGAAGCCCCTGTGGCCTGACCAGCAGCACGATGATCAACACAACGAACGGACCAACGTACTTCACGTCCGAAGGAATCCAGAGCGTCGACAACTCAACCAGAAGGCCCACAATGATCGAGCCGACGAGAGCGCCGTAAGCGGTGCCGAGTCCGCCAAGCACGACGGCGGCGAAAATCAGGAGCAGGATCTGCCAACCCATATCCCATTTGATGCCCGGCCGGAAGTACGCCCACAGGATTCCGGACAGGCCGGCGAGCGCGGATCCGAAGATCCAGACGATGCGGACGACGCGATCGACGTCGATGCCGGAGGTGGCTGCCAGCGACGAGTTGTCGGCGATGGCGCGCGTTGCCTTGCCGATCTTGGTTCGCTGCAGCCAGTACGCGACCAGAAGCAGCATGACGATGCTGATCCCCATGCTCACCATGTCGGTCACGGACAACGCGATCGGTCCCAGTAGCTGGATCTTCTTCGACCCCGTGTCAGGCAGCTGATAGGTTCTGCCGCCGTAGAAATACTGGAACACGTAGCGGAGAGCGAGGGAGAACCCGATGCTCACGATCATGAGTTGCACGATGCTCAGCCCTCGAATTCTCAAGGGTTTCCACAGAGCGACATCCTGAAGCCAACCAAGAACACCGGTGAGTATGACGGCGAGCGGGAACGCGATCCAGATCGGCCACACCAGGATCACGCTGAACGTGAGCGCCATGAGCGCACCGAACGTCACCATCTCCGCGTGCGCGAAGTTGGCTATCCCGGTTGTCCCGAAAACGAGGGAGAGGCCGATGGCTGCGAGAGCGAGCATGAGGCCGAAGTTCAGGCCGTTGATTGCGCGGCTCACAAATTGGTCGAAGAAACTCACCGTCTCGCGAACACCCTGACCGAGGAAGAAGTTCACCGATTTGCTGTCCGTCAGGCCGAACTCGGCCTCGATCGTTGCGCCCTTCTCCGAAATCGTGAGGCGATCGTTGCCCTCCTGGCTGACGATCACGCCCTTGGGGAGCGTGGATTCAACGAGGGTGATGTCGTATTTTTTCTTTTCCGGGACGCCGACGCTCCACTGGCCCTTCTCGTCGGTCTTCACGGTGGCGCTGTAGCCATTGCCGGACACGTCGATTTCGACGCCGGCGAGAGGCTTGTCGTTGTATTTGACGTTTCCGCTGAAAACGTATTGGTATTTGTCGGTGTTCACGTCATCGGCGTGTGCCGGGGTCACCGCTGTCATTGCGAAAGCCATCGACGCCAACAGAACCGCGAACAGGAGCATGATTGGCCGCTTCACAAGCGAGCGAGACCGTTGCGCAGGAACCACGAGACCTCCAAGACGGGCCAGCGGGAGAGGGTTGCGGATCTCGGGTTCTGGCTGCCGTCATCGTTGACAGTACTTGCCGATTATGTCCTATCTTGGCCCCCAGAGCCAACACAAACGAGCGCGGGCGGCGACGGGACGGCGCAAACGATACGATGAAATACCGGAATCAGCGCGGCATCCGGCCTCTCATTGCTACGGATAACAATTCGGAGACTCATGCAGCAGCCAGACCCATTCGGATTCATCGGACTCACCTACGACGACGTGATGCTGCTGCCGGGCCACACCGATGTCATCCCCAGTGAAGCCGATACATCCTCACGTCTCACGCGCAACGTCCGGATCGCAACGCCCCTCATTTCGGCGGCGATGGACACGGTCACCGAGGGGCGGATGGCGATCGCCATGGCGCGTCACGGCGGGCTCGGCATCCTCCACCGCAACCTGTCGATCGAAGATCAGGCCAACTACGTCGACAAGGTGAAACGCAGCGAGTCCGGGATGATCACCAACCCGGTCACCACGACGGCAGACGCCACGGTCGCGGATGTCGATGCGCTCTGCGGGCAGTTCAGGGTCTCCGGGCTCCCCGTCATGGAGGGTGACGGCAAGCTCATCGGAATCATCACGAACCGGGACATGCGGTTCGTTTCCCCCGTCGACAAGGCGACGACCCTCGTGCGCGACGTCATGACGCGGATGCCCCTCATCACCGCCCCCACCGGGATCGACCCGGACGGGGCGATCGCGATCTTCGCCGAACACAAGATCGAGAAGCTTCCCCTCATCGACGCGAACGGAAAGCTCACGGGCCTCATCACCGTGAAGGATTTCGACAAGACCGAGCGGTACCCGCACGCCACGAAGGACGACGAGGGTAGATTGCGCGTCGGCGCGGCGATCGGCTTCTTCGGCGATGCCTGGCAGCGGGCGGGCGCTCTTGCCGACGCGGGGGTCGATGTGATCGTGGTCGACACCGCCAATGGCGAATCCGAAGGCGAGATCGGAATCATCCGACGGCTCAAGGCCGACAGCGCATTCAAGGCGATCGACATCATCGGCGGGAATGTCGCAACGCGGTCCGGCGCGCAGGCGCTCATCGACGCCGGGGCGGATGCCGTGAAGGTCGGCGTCGGACCGGGCTCGATCTGCACGACCCGAGTGGTCGCCGGGGTTGGGGTGCCCCAGGTGACGGCGGTCTACGAGGCTTCGCTCGCCGCGCGGGAAGCGGGAGTTCCGGTCATCGCCGACGGCGGGCTGCAGTACTCGGGCGACATCGCGAAAGCGCTCGTCGCCGGCGCCGAATCCGTCATGCTCGGATCCCTCCTCGCTGGCACGGACGAAAGCCCCGGCGACATGCTGTTCATCAACGGGAAACAGTTCAAGTCGTATCGCGGCATGGGCTCGCTCGGAGCGATGCAGACGAGAGGCAAGAGCACGTCGTATTCGCGGGATCGGTACTTCCAGGCCGACGTGCCCAGCGATGACGAACTCATCGCGGAAGGCATCGAAGGAAAGGTCGCGTACCGCGGGCCCGTCTCCTCGGTCGTGTACCAACTGCTCGGCGGGCTGCGGCAGTCCATGTTCTACACCGGGGCGCACACGATCGACGAATTGCGCGCGAACGGCAAATTCGTGCGGATCACCGCCGCCGGACTCAAGGAATCGCACCCGCACGACATCCAGATGGTGGTGGAGGCGCCGAACTACCGGCACTGATTGCACGACGGAAGTGACATGAAACTTCTTCTCACCTCCGGCGGCGTCACGAACCCGAGCATCCGCGCCGCACTCGTCGACCTGCTCGGCAAACCGATCGAGGAGTCGACCGCGCTGTGCATCCCGACGGCGCAATACGGGCATCCCTGGGTCGGGCCGGGCGTCAAAGTTTGGGAGTTCATTAGCGGGCACTCCCAGAACCCCATGGTCGACCTGGGGTGGAAATCCGTCGGGGTACTCGAATTGACTGCGCTGCCGAGTCTCAGCGAGGAGCGCTGGATGCCGGTCGTCCGTGAGGCGGATGTGTTCCTGGCGGCGGGCGGCGATGCGCTTTACCTGTGCCACTGGATGCGGGAGTCGGGGTTGGCCGACATGCTTCCGACGCTGGACACGCAGGTGTGGGTGGGGCTCAGCGCAGGCAGCATGGTCATGACGCCGCAGATTGGCAAAGAGTTCATGGGATGGCCGCCCCTCACCGGCAACGACAGCGCGCTCGGCGTGGTCGACTTTTGCCTTTGCCCGCACCTCGCGCCGGACGGCGCGCCGGGTAACCCCATGGCGGCGGCGGTGAAGTGGGCGGCGGGGGTTTCCCACGAGTCGTATGCCATGGACGACCAGACCGCGATCACCGTGGTGGATGGCGTTGTCAGCGTCATTTCCGAGGGGACCTGGCGGCACTTCCCCCAGTAGACGGAAGGTAACGGCGAACTGGTGGATGGCGACGATGCGGTTGCGGCGGGCGGAGGGCTCTGGGGGTTCTGCCCAAGGATGCCCGCCGAACCCGGAACCCCCAAAACCCTCCGCCCGCCGCCGTAGTTCGCTCCCTGAGGAGGCCTGAAGGGCCGTCTCGAAGGGAGCCAACGGAGATACCGCGGGTGTATTCTGGTCGGCTTGCCACCGGTGAGCCTTCGATACTCGGAGTCATTCATGACTGAGGCGCACCATGGGTTACATCGACGTCAACGGGGTGTCCCTGTCGTTGCCGGACGGGCGGCCGCTGCTCGACGACGTGAGTTTTCGCGTGGGCGAGGGAGTGACGAGCGCGCTCATCGGCGCGAACGGTGCCGGCAAGACGACGCTGCTGCGCATCATCCGCGGCGAGCAGAAAGCGGATGCCGGTGCCGTTTCCATCGACGGCGCACTCGGTGTCATGGACCAGTTCGTCGGGCACGTGCGCGACGAATCCACGGTGCGCGACCTGCTAATTTCCGTCGCGCCCGGGCGCATCCGAAGAGCGGCGCTCGCGCTCGACCGCTCCGAGCTCGCGATCATCGAGCGCGACGCCCTCGAAACGCAAATGAGCTACGCGGAGGCGCTCGCCGAGTACGCGGACGCCGGCGGATACGACGAGGAAACCATTTGGGACCAGTGCACGATGGCCGCGATCGGCATCCCGTTCGAGCGCGCCAAGTACCGCGAAGTGCGCACACTCTCGGGAGGCGAGCAGAAGCGGCTTGTGCTGGAGGCGCTGCTGCGCGGGCCGGATGACGTGCTGCTGCTCGACGAGCCGGACAACTACCTCGACGTGCCGGCCAAACGCTGGCTCGAGGAGTCGCTGCGCGCCACGAAGAAGACGGTGCTCCTGGTGAGCCACGACCGTGAACTGCTCGCGCAGGCCGCCGACCGCATCATCACGCTCGAGCTGGGCGGGGCGGGCAGCACGGCCTGGACTCACGGCGGAGGCTTCGGCAACTACCACGACGCGAGGCGGGATCGGGTGGAGCGGCTCGACGAGTTGCGTCGCCGCTGGGATGAGCAGCATCTGAAGCTTCGGCAGCTCGTTCAGACGATGAAAGTGAAGGCGGCGGCGAGCGACGAGTTCGCGTCCCGGTACCACGCCGCCGTGACGAGACTGCGCAAGTTCGAGGAGGCGGGGCCGCCGCTGGAGCGGCCGGTCGACAAGGATCTTGCCATGCGGTTGCGCGGCGACCGCACCGGCAAGCGCGCGGTCGTCTGCGAGCAACTCGAACTCACCGGGCTCATGGCGCCGTTCGATCTTGAGGTGTGGTTCGGCGACCGGGTCGCAGCGCTCGGCTCCAACGGCTCAGGCAAGTCGCACTTTTTGAGGCTCCTCGCATTGGGCGGCACGAACCCGGACCCGCGCGCCGGCCACCTCACCTCGGTGGGCGCGACACTGTCACCGGTCTCGCACAGCGGCGTGGCCAGGCTCGGCGCGCGCGTCGTTCCCGGATGGTTCGCGCAAGTGCACGAGCATCCGTCCCTCCTCGGCCGCACCGTGCTCGACATCCTGCACCGCGGCGACGACAACCGCGCAGGGATGGCGCGCGAAGCCGCGAGTCGTGCCCTCGACCGGTACGGTCTTGCTGGCGCCGCGGAGCAGAACTTCGAGTCGCTGTCCGGCGGACAACAGGCGAGGCTGCAGATCCTTCTGCTCGAACTGAGCGGAGCGACTCTGCTGCTCCTCGACGAACCGACTGACAACCTGGACCTCGTGTCGGCAGAGGCGCTGCAGGATGCGCTCGAGCGGTTCGAAGGGACCGTCATCGCCGTCACCCACGACCGGTGGTTTGCGCGATCCTTCGACCGGTTCCTCGTCTTCGGCGCCGACGGGCGAGTCTACGAGTCGGATGAGCCCGTGTGGGATGAGGCGCGGGTCGCCCGCGCCCGCTGACTTTCATTATTCAGGAGGTGGTGTGAAAGTTGAGCCGTACTGGTCACTCCTGCCCCATCACCTCCTGAATGATGAAAGTCGGGCGACGGCCTCGGTGAGGGTGTCGGGCGCGCAGGCCAGGTTCAGGCGGGCGAAGCCGCGGCCGGGGTCGCCGAACGGCGGCCCGTTGCTGAGAGCCACCCTCGCGTGCTCGAGAATGTGGGCGGCCGGATCCTCGCCCCAGCCGAGCGCGGTGAAGTCGAGCCAGGCGAGATAGGTGGCCTGGGGCATCCGGTATTTCACCTCAGGCAACTGGGAATCAAGAAGGGTTGCGAATAGCCGCCGGTTCGCGTCGAGTGAGGCGATGATGCCGTCCAGCCATTCGCCGCCGTCGCGGTACCCGGCCACGCTCGCCTTCAGCCCGAGAAGGCTCGTGCGCCAATACACTTCGTCCGGCATGGACCCGACGATCGCCTCCTTCGGCTTGCCCGCGGTGACCATGAGGGCGCACTTGAGCCCCGCGAGGTTCCACGCCTTGCTCGCGGCGGTCACGCACACGCCGACTTCGCGGGCGGCATCCGACACCGAGAGGAAGGGGGTGAACTGGGAATCCGGGTACGTGAGCGGCCCGTGGATTTCGTCGCTCACTACCGTCGCCCCGTACTTTGCGGCCAGCTCGGCGACGGCGCGGAGCTCCTCTGCAGAGTGCGCTCGGCCGACGGGGTTGTGCGGGTTGCACAGCAGGTACGCTCGGGCGCCGGCCTTGAATGCCTCCTCGATCCCGGCGAGGTCGAGCGACCAGCCGGCGTCGATTCCGCCGGACAGCGGCACTTCGACGACGCACGCTCCCGACTCTGCGACGAGGTCGAAGAACGGGAAATACACGGGCGGATTGATGATGACGCCGTCGCCGGGTTTCGTCACGCGGCGGAGCGTCTCGACGATCGCGACCCCGACATCCGTCGTGGTCCACACCTGCGCGGGGTCGACGGTCCAACCCCAGCGAGCATCCGCAAACCTGGCGAACGCCTCGGGAAGTTCGGAGGTGGGTGGCGTGTAGCCGGTGTCCGAGTTGCGGATGGCGGCCATGAGCGCGTCCTGGATGGGCGGCGCGAGCGGGAAGTCCGTTTCCGCGACGAACAGGGGGAGCACATCCTCCGGAAATATGCGCCATTTCACGCTTGAGCGCTGGCGGAGGAGGTTCATTGGGTCTGCGTGCACATCCATACCCCCAGCTTGCCATCTTGTGTGTTTCGAAATGGTGGGGAGGCCGGGAAGATAGGCTGGGTTTGTGAGTGATATCGAGATCGGACGATCCAAACGCGGTCGACGGGTTTTCGCGTTCGACGACATCGCGATCGTCCCGAACCGGCGCACGCGCGACCCGGAGGACGTCTCCGTGAGCTGGACGATCGACGCGTACCAGTTCGAAATTCCGGTGCTCGCGGCCCCCATGGACTCTGTGGTGTCGCCGGAGACAGCGATCCTCATCGGAAAGCTCGGCGGTCTCGGCGTACTGAATCTGGAAGGTCTGTGGACCAGGTACGAGAACCCGACGCCGCTGCTCAAGGAAATCAGCGAGCTTCCGGCCGACCAGGCGACAAAGCGCATGCAGGCGATCTACAAGGAGCCGGTCAAGCCGGAACTTGTGACGAGTCGGCTCGCCGAAATTCGCGCTGCGGGCGTCACCGTCGCTGGCGCACTGTCCCCCCAGCGCACCCAGGAGCTGTATAAGACCGTCGTTGAGGCGGGCGTCGACCTGTTCGTGATCCGCGGCACGACCGTGAGCGCGGAGCACGTGTCCCAAAACCAGGAACCGCTCAACCTCAAGAAGTTCATCTATGAGCTCGACGTGCCGGTGATCGTCGGCGGAGCGGCCGGGTACACCCCCGCGCTGCACCTCATGCGCACCGGGGCGGCCGGCGTTCTCGTCGGCTTCGGCGGCGGTGCAGCGTCGACGACGCGCGCGAGCCTCGGCATCCATGCCCCGATGGCGACGGCGGTGGCGGATGTCGCGGGCGCGAGGCGCGACTACCTCGACGAGTCCGGCGGACGTTACGTGCACGTCATCGCGGATGGCGGGCTGGGCAGCTCCGGTGACATCGTGAAGGCGATCTCCGTCGGCGCGGACGCCGTCATGCTCGGCAGCGCGCTCGCGAGAGCGACCGAAGCTCCGGGCCGCGGCAAGCACTGGGGCGCCGAAGCGCACCACTCGGAACTTCCCCGCGGCAACCGGGTCGACGTCGGGTCGGTGGCACCGCTTGAGCAGATTCTGTTCGGCCCGGCCGAAGTCGCGGATGCGACGGTCAACCTCATTGGCGCGTTGAAGCGCTCCATGGCGACAACCGGGTATTCGGACCTCAAAGAGTTTCAGCGGGTCGAGGTCGTCCTCTCCCCGTACCACGCGTAAGGACATCGATGGCGAAGAAGACGGTCACCCGTTCCTCCCGGCTTGGCCCGGCAGAGCGCTCGGCGGCGATCACCGCCCTGAAGGAGAAGGAACTCGACATCCTCGTCGTGGGCGGCGGCATCGTCGGCACCGGGAGCGCGATGGATGCGGTCACCCGCGGTTTGCGCGTCGGCATGGTGGAGGCGCGTGACTGGGGCAGCGGCACATCCAGCCGGTCGTCGAAGCTCGTGCACGGCGGCATCCGATACCTGGAGCAGCTGAACTTCCGCCTCGTGCGGGAGGCGCTCATCGAACGCGGACTCCTGTTGCAGCGGATAGCCCCGCACCTGGTTCGGCCGGTTCGGTTTCTCTACCCGCTGAAGACCCCGATCATCGAACGCCTCTACATTGGCGCCGGGATGCTCCTGTACGACCTGTTCAGTTACAGCGGGGGCCGCCCGCCCGGCGTTCCGCACCACCGCCACCTGAGCAAGCGGCAGGTGCACAAACTCATGCCGAGCCTGCGCGACGATGCGCTCGTCGGCGGCATCACCTATTACGACGCCCAGGTGGATGACGCCCGCTACGTGTCGAGCTTGGCCCGCACCGCATCCTTCTACGGCGCGCACGTGGCGAGCCGGGTGCGCGTCGAGGGGTTCCTCAAGGTCGGCGAGCGCGTTGTTGGAGTGCAGGCGCACGACCTGCTGACCGGTGAGCGTTTCGACATCAGGGCTCGCCAGGTGGTGAACGCGACCGGCGTCTGGACGGATGACACCCAGGCCATGGTGGGTGAGCGCGGCCAGTTCAAGGTTCGGGCGTCGAAGGGTGTCCACCTCGTTGTGCCGCGGGACAGGTTCCAGTCCAAGGTGGGCCTGCTGCTGCGCACCGAGAAAAGCGTGCTGTTCGTCATCCCGTGGGGCAGGCACTGGCTCATCGGCACGACGGACACCGACTGGAACCTGGACAAGGCGCATCCTGCCGCGACCGCCGCCGACATCGACTACCTGCTGAAGCACGTGAACAAGGTCATCAACGTACCGCTCACCCGGGAGGATGTGGAGGGCGTGTACGCGGGCCTTCGCCCCCTGCTCGCCGGGGAGAGCGACGAAACGTCGAAGCTGTCGCGCGAACACATCGTCGCCCACAGCGTGCCGGGTCTCGTCGTGATTGCCGGCGGCAAGTGGACGACCTATCGCGTGATGGCGAAGGATGCGATCGACGAGGCGGTCGCCGCGCTCGACGGACGGGTCCCCGAGAGCACCACCGAGGACATCGCGCTGCTCGGCGCAGAGGGCTACCAGGCCGCGTGGAACAAGCGGGCCAAGATCGCGAGGGCATTCGGCGTGCACAAGGTGCGCATCGAGCACCTGTTGAACCGGTACGGGACGATGACGGATGAGCTGCTCGATCTGATCCGAGCTCGCCCGGAGCTGGGGCATCCGCTCCCCGGTGCCGACGACTATCTGGAGGCCGAGGTGGTATACGCGGCGACCCATGAGGGTGCTCTGCACCTGGATGATGTGCTTGCGCGCCGCACCCGCATCTCGATCGAAGCGTGGGATCGCGGGGTCTCTGCGGCGCCCGTTGCCGCGCGGCTCATGGGCGAGGTGCTCGGTTGGGACGACGCGCGGGTGAAGCGGGAGGTCGCGTTCTACCTGAAGCGGGTGACCGCCGAACGGGAAAGCCAGGAGCAGATGAGTGACGCTGCGGCCGATCGGGTTCGGCTGGAAGCACCCGATATCTCCATCGAGAACTAGTCGTGCTCCGAATTGCGCTCAGGCCGCGCTGGATCGCGGCGCTCGTGCTGGCGCTGGCGGTGGCCGCCGGATTCGCGCTGCTCTCCCAGTGGCAGCTGTCGCGCAGCGTGAGCACAGGAACCGTCGTGGAGCGGCCGACCGAAACCACCCTTCCGCTGAGCGAGGTGGCGACGCCGCAGCAACCGCTCATGGCGACGGCGGATGGCCAGCGGGTGAGCGTGAGCGGACATTTCGTCCCGGGCGACAACCTGGTGCTGAGCGACCGCTACAACGGCGGCGCACCCGGCTACTGGGTGGTCGCGCACTTCGCCACGGGGGGTGCGGGCGTTGCCGTGGCGCTCGGCTGGACGCCGTCGAAGGACGAGGCGCATCGGGCGGCCGCCGCGTTCGATGGCGGGGAGTCCACGGTATCCGGGCGCCTCGTCGCGGATGAGGGCCCGCAGACCGGCGACTTCCAGTCGGGTGCGCTCACCACGCTGTCGATGGCGGCCATGGTGAACCTGTGGTCGGAGGTCGATCCCGGCGGGGTGTACAACGGGTACATTGTCGCGAACACCCCGGTCGCCGGACTGGAGAAAATCGACTCGCCGAGGCCGAGCCAGGAGGTCGAATTGAACTGGCTCAACCTGTTTTACGCGGCCGAATGGGTGATTTTTGCGGGGTTTGCCGTCTTCCTCTGGTGGCGCCTCGTACGGGACGTGTGGGAGAGGGAACAAACCCCGGCTTCCGTAGACTAGAGGCATGCTTCAACTGCCCCGATCCGCCGACATCCCCCGCATTCGCAAGACCCTCGCGGTGTACAAGGTTTCCGCGATCGTGACCGGATCCTTCCTTCTCCTCCTGTGCCTGATGATGGTGTTCCGCTACGGGTTCGGCGTCGACATCGAGCTTGGCGGCCCCGGCGGGTTCCTCGCCCTCACGCCGAAGGACTGGATTGTGGCGGTGAACCTGTCCACGGTCATCCTCATCGTCCACGGCTGGCTCTACGTCATTTACCTTGCGTGCGACTTCGTGCTGTGGCGCCTCCTGGGTTGGACGTTCGGCCGATTCCTTCTCATCGCGCTCGGTGGAATCGTTCCGCTGTTGTCGTTCTTCTACGAGCGCAGCGTCCCGCGACGGGTGAACGCTGCTCTTGACGCAGTGGAGGTGCCTGCGTGACCCAGTCCGGCCCGGTTCTCGTCGTCGACTTCGGGGCACAGTATGCGCAACTCATTGCGCGTCGGGTTCGCGAGGCGAACGTGTATTCGGAGATTGTGCCGCACACGGTCACGGCGGCGGAGATCGCCGAGCGGCGGCCGTCCGCCGTGATTCTGAGCGGAGGGCCATCCAGCGTGTATGAGGCGGGTTCGCCCGAGTTCGATTCCGGAATTCTGGAACTCGGCGTTCCGATCCTCGGTATTTGCTACGGGTTTCAGATGATGGCGAAGCAGCTTGGCGGCGAGGTCGCCAGAACGGGCCTTCGCGAGTACGGGGCGACGGATGTCCGGCTCGCGGGCGACGGCGGCACCCTGATGTCCGGGCAGCCGACCGCGCAAACCGCGTGGATGAGCCACGGCGATTCCGTCGCGGCTGCGCCGGACGGTTTCACCGTGCTCGCGTCAACAACGTCGACGCCGGTCGCGGCGTTCGCGAGCGACGAGCGCAAGCTGTACGGCGTGCAGTGGCATCCGGAGGTAAAGCACTCGGAGTTCGGCCAGTGCGTGCTCGAGAACTTCCTGCACAACGCGGCGGGGATTCCCGCGGAGTGGACGAGCGGCAGCATCATCACCGAGCAGGTTGAGCGCATCCGGGAGCAGGTAGGCGGCGCTCGCGTGATTTGCGGGCTGTCCGGCGGCGTGGATTCCGCTGTGGCCGCGGCGATCGTGCACGAGGCGGTCGGCGACCAGCTCACCTGCATTTTCGTGGACCACGGCCTCCTGCGGCAGGATGAGCGCCGCCAGGTTGAGGAGGACTTCGTCGCCTCGACCGGCGTGCGCCTTGTCACGGTGGATGCTGTGGACCAGTTCCTTGACGCCCTGGCCGGGGTGACCGACCCGGAGGCCAAACGCAAAATCATCGGGCGGGAATTCATCCGCTGCTTCGAGAGCGCCGCCGAGGCGCTCGTACTCGAGGCGAAGGCGGAAGGTGAAGGTATTCGGTTCCTCGTGCAGGGCACGCTGTATCCGGACGTCGTGGAGTCTGGCGGCGGTTCGGGCACCGCGAACATCAAGAGCCATCACAACGTGGGCGGCCTGCCGGAGGACATGCAGTTCGAGCTCGTGGAGCCCCTGCGCACGCTGTTCAAGGACGAGGTGCGGGCGGTCGGTCGAGAGCTCGGGCTGCCGGACGGCATCGTTTCGCGGCAGCCGTTTCCTGGTCCCGGGCTCGGCATCCGCATCGTCGGCGAGGTCACGCGCGAGCGCCTCGAACTGTTGCGGCACGCGGATGCGATTGCTCGCGCCGAGTTGACGGCGGCGGGCCTCGACGCGGAAATCTGGCAGTGCCCTGTCGTGCTGCTCGCGGATGTGCGCTCGGTGGGCGTCCAGGGTGACGGTCGCACGTACGGCCACCCGATCGTGCTGCGGCCGGTGTCGTCGGAGGATGCGATGACGGCGGACTGGTCGCGACTGCCTTATGACGTGCTCGCCCGAATCTCGAATCGGATCACAAACGAGGTGGACGGTGTGAATCGCGTCGTGCTCGACGTGACATCGAAGCCCCCTGGCACCATCGAATGGGAGTGAAAACGCAGAGCGGCGAAGGCCATTTCTGGCCTTCGCGCGTTTTCACTCCGAGGCCGTCTCGGCCGAGGGCGCAGAGCGGCGAAACGTGTTGGTTCGGACGAACGGGCATGCCGAGGCGCACACTCTCGTCCGCTTGACGCGGATTCGCGCTGTGCGGACTCTCTGCCCAACGCCGTCACTGGATTCGTGTCGTCGACGGACCGCGACGTGCAACTTCTCCTGAGCCGTGAGTTCGGAACAGAGCGGGACTAGCCAGACATCCGCCCTGCCCTAATCCGCCCGCTTAGTTGCGCAGGATCGCGAGCAGACGCAGGATCTCCAGGTACAGCCAGATGACGGTGACCATGATGCCGAACGCGGCCGTCCAACCGTATACGCGCGGCGCGCCCCGAGTCACACCCGTCTTGATGTTGTCGAAGTCGAGCACGAGCGAGTACGCGGCGAGCAGAATCACCAGTATGCCGAGGATCAGCCCAAGTGGAATCCCGAAGATCTCGGCACTGCGCATCCCGAACGGCTGGTTGTTGACGCCGGTCACCATCAGGATGAGATTCAGGACCGAGAATGCGAGGTAGCCGACCATGGCGATCAGGAAAACCTTCGTCGCCTTCTTGGATGCGCGCACCTTGCCGCTCGCGAAGAGGGCGAGCGTGACGCCAATCACGACCAGCGTGCCGAGAACCGCCTGGATGGCGATTCCCGAATACAGGGTTTCGAAGAAGTTGGTCACGCCACCGACGAAAACGCCCTCCACGGCGGCGTAGATGAGAATCAGCGCGGGCGACGGCTTCTTCTTGAAGATGTTGATGAGCGCGAGCACGAATCCGACGATCATGGCCGGCAGGAACAGCGCGGGCAGCATCCAGCCGACGACGGCGCCGCCGAGGAGGATCGCGAAACTGAAGACGATCTTGATGATCGTGTCTTCGTAGCTCATCCGGTCCGTCTGCGCGGGCGTGGCCGACGGTTGCGAATACAGTTCCGTCAACTGCTGGGCGGTGAGATCTCCCGTGGCCGGACGCGAAAGCTGGGCGGCTTTGGTCGCGCTCGCGGAGAACGCGGGCGAGTTGGTGAATACCGGATTCGATGACGCCATGGGTTCCTCATTCTTTCGGGGGAATCGCTTGGAGCCAATCTAACCCGAAATGACTGTGGATCTGCCCGACATCGCGGCGAGCGAACGTGCCAGCCACGCCGCACCAGTGAGCGCGGCGCCGGAAATCGACAGCACGACAACCCCCCAGCCGTAGTCCGGGAAAGTCTGGGACAGCACGGCGGCCACCAGCAGCGGCACCACCACCGTCAGGTAGCTGACAAGAGGTCGCTGGCGAAGGAGCAGCCACGCGGCGAACGGGAATACGAGGAAAACCGTGGCGGGCGCACCGTTCAGGAGGACGATCGTCGTCAGTGCGCCGATGCCTGCACCGAGTATCCGCCGCCATCCCACCCCGGGGAGGATGCACCACCCGGTGGTGTGGGCGAACAGGCCCAGCGGCAGGACCACCAGAGAGTAGGCGGAGGTGAGCTGGACGAGCGCGCCGCCCGCAAAAATCAGGGCAACGCCCGCAGCGTACCTGGCGGTGTAGGACCCCCACCGCAACGGAAGCCGTGACGCAGGTTCGCGCCACTTCGGGCGTGATTCAGGCATTCGAGGCGTAGATCTGTACCGCCGCATAGATGATGAGAACCAGGCCGAGTGCGCCCATCGCAACGCCCACCCAGAACCCTGCGCCGTATTTCGAGGTCATCGACTCTGCAGGGTCGGGCGGAAGTGCCGTGGATGGCGCCGGTACCGGAAGCGAGGCTGCGCCGGACTTCGCGGGCGAAGGAAGCCCCGCCGCGGCCAGCGGGTCCAAACGGTTCGATGACCGGGAAGCCACGGATGAGCTCAGGATTGCGGCGCTGCGTTCAGCCGAATGCAGCGTGGGCCGGCCGCAGTAGATGCAGAATTTCCAGCGCGAGGCCAGTTCGCGGCCGCAACTCTCGCAACTGTCCATAATCAAGCAGATTACCAACAGTCGGCATCGCGTAGCGTTGCAGTGTGAAATCGGCTTCGCGGACCCGACCGCTCGTCATCGCCCATCGGGGTGCGTGCGGTTACCGTCCGGAGCACAGTCGGGCGGCATATGAGCTTGCGCTGAACATGGGTGCGGATGCCGTGGAGCCGGATATCGTCGCCACACGCGACGGCGTTCTGGTCATCCGGCACGAGAACGAGATTTCGGGCACCACGGATGTCGCGTCGCGAAACGAGTTCGCGGACCGCCGCACGACGAAGGTGATCGACGGGCAGAAACTCACGGGCTGGTTCACCGAAGACTTCACCTGGGCTGAACTGAAGACGCTGCGGGTGCGCGAGCGGCTCACCAAACTGCGGAGCCAGGCGTTCGACGGCGAGCAGGGCATCCTGCGTCTGACCGACCTGCTCGCGTTGCTCGACGCACACGGCGATGTCGGCATGGTCGCGGAAATCAAGCACCCGACGTATTTCGAGTCGATCGGCGTCCCGCTCGGCGAGCTGGTTGCGGCCGAACTTGCGGACGCCGGGTGGAAGGATGACCCGCGACTCGCGGTGGAGTGTTTCGAAACCGGTGTGCTTGCGCAGGTGCGTGCGCGGGGGATCGGGGCGCGGTACGTGTTCCTCCTGGAGGCGTCGGGGGCGCCCGCGGATGAGGTTGCGGCGAGAGGCCCGGACGCGAAAGCGTTCGCCGAGTACCTCACGGAGGAGGGGCTCGCCGAACTCGCGGGGTCGGACATCGACGGGATCAGCGTCGACAAACGCCTGCTTCTCGCGGCGGATGCCTCAGGCCAGGTGACCGGCACCACGGGTCTGGTCAACCGAGCGCACGCTGCTGGTCTCACCGTCTTCGCTTGGACGCTGCGGGCCGAGAACAACTTCCTCGCGAAGAACTTTCGCAGGGCCGGTGGGGCAAAGGAGTACGGCGAGTGGCTGGAGGAGTTCCAGCTGATCATGCGCACGGGCCTCGACGGGGTTTTCGCCGACCAGCCGGACCTCGCCATCGAGGCGCGCGCCGGCCTCTGACCCACGCCCGAGGTAGCTTCGGGCCCAAATGAAGGCAATTTGAATCAATCGCACGCATTCACATGGCGCCCGCTGTGGTGGTTCGGAGAATCTCCTTCATTTGGGTCCCGCGGTGGGAGCTCGCCGGTGTCAGGCATTTCAACCACGGATGCGACGGGTCAGAGGTGGTCGCCTCGCGCAACGGCCGCAAGGACGGCGCGTTCAACTTCATGCCACCGGTAAATCACCTGGTTGTAACTGAACCGGAGTACGACGAAGTCGATGGCACAAAGTCGCGCATCGCGGCTTCGATCAAGCTCGAAGCGAACCGGGTCGATGTGATATGCAGCACCATCCACTTCAACAACGAGGCGCCTGCCGACCAGGAAGTCGACGCGTTTCCCATCGATCCAAACCTGCCGCGTCAACGGCAACTTGTGTTGGGCAAGTCGGACGTAGGTTATGGACTCGGTACCACTCTCACAGATTCCGTCAGCGAGGAGCAGGACGGGCAGAGCTTTCGGTATAGCGCTAGCGAGAACCTTCCATTCCGGGAAGGTAATCAGTGGTGCCGCACCTCGTCCGAACGAACGTAGGCCAGAGTTTGCGATCGCGACCGAATACTCGATCGGTTGACAGCGTGCTACTTCAGTCAGGCAGGGAAGTGGATCCAGCACGAGACGCGAGCCAGATCGTGGTTTTGAGTTCCAACGCGTCGTCACTCCGGAGGCATTCCTGCCAAGGCGTCGTCGCATGTCGTCGGGCGTCCGCAGCCTGCACTCGTTGTGGTCCAGCGACACGTGCAAATGTTCGTCAGGCGGACTCCACATGCCGTGCTGAGTTGCGCCGGAGATGCACCCCAGCCGCCCGCCTACTCGCACGGCCCGCCGCAACGCGTGGTCCACATCCGTCGTGCAGTACCAGCCCTGTCGAACCCGAACGACATGGCCATAGTTGACAGCAAAGGCAAGCGACTTCTTGCCGAATCCTGCAGCAAGCAATTCATGGGTTGCGGCGAGTCCGCCGAGTGCGGCAATAGTCTCGGTGAGCGATTGCATTCCGCCAGAATTCACTGCGCGCGCCGCAACCCATGGCCCCCTCCACAATTTCTGTGCAATCTCGTCCGTTATGCCCCAAATGAAGGAGATGTTGGAGGAGGGCGCCGGAAATGGGGGGACGTCGCGTCAAGAAGCACCAGATTGCCTTCATTTGGACCCGAAACCTGCCGGTCGGCGGGCGCGCCTACAATTGATGGGCCATGACCTTCATCCCTGAGCTGCCAAATCCCGACATCGAGTCGCGGCTTCTGGAAGGGCTTAACCCGCAGCAGCGCGAGGCCGTGTTGCACAGGGGCGAAGCACTCCTCATCGTGGCGGGCGCAGGCTCCGGCAAGACGAGCGTGCTCACGCGGCGCATCGCCCACCTCATCGAAACGCAGGATGCCTGGCCGAGCCAGATCCTCGCGATCACGTTCACGAACAAGGCCGCCGCCGAGATGCGGGAGCGGGTCGAATCCCTCATCGGCAAAGCCGCGGAAGGCATGTGGATTTCGACGTTCCACTCTGCGTGCGTCCGGATCCTGCGCCGTGAGGCAGAAAGCTTCGGCTACACGAAGAGCTTCACGATCTACGACTCCGCCGACTCGCGCGCTCTCATCAAACGCATCATCAAAGACCTCGACGCCGACACATTCGGCTTCACCGTGAGCAAAGTCGCCGGCCGCATCTCCAAAGCCAAGAACGAGTTGCAGGATGTCGAAAGCTACTCGCGGGACGCCAACTTCGCCGACCCCGCCGAAGCCGTCTTCGTGGAGATGTTCCGCCGCTACTCGAACGATCTCACCCGGGCCAACGCGTTCGATTTCGACGACCTGATCGCCCAGACCGTGTACCTGTTCCGCGCGTTCCCGCGCGTCGCGGCCCTGTACCAGCGCCGCTTCCGGCACATTCTGGTCGACGAGTACCAGGACACCAACCACGCGCAGTACTCCCTCATCCGAGAGCTCACCCGCGGGCCGAAGACGGACGACCTGAAAGGCGCCGTCGGATTCGATGGCATGCCTCTGAAGGAATACGATCGCCCGCTCGGCCCGGCATCCCTCACAGTGGTCGGCGACTCCGACCAGTCGATCTACGCGTTCCGGGGCGCGGACATCCGCAACATCGTCGAGTTCGAACGCGACTTCCCCCGGTCGAAAGTCATTCTGCTCGAACAGAACTACCGTTCGACCCAGAACATCCTGAGCGCAGCCAACGCGGTCATCTCCAACAACTTCGACCGCAAAGACAAGAAGCTGTTCACGACGATCGGCGACGGCGACAAGATTGTCGGGTTCACCGGGTACAGCCAGCACGACGAGGCCCAGTTCATCGCCGACGAGATTGCCGAGCTGCGCGAGAAGGGCATCGACTACCGGGACATCGCCGTGTTCTACCGGACCAACGCTCAGACACGTGCGCTGGAGGAGGTGTTTATCCGCTCGGCGCTGCCCTACCGGGTCATCGGCGGGACCAAGTTCTATGAGCGCTCGGAGATCAAGGACGCGATGGCCTACTTGATCGCCGTGGCGAATCCGGCCGACCCGCTCGCGCTGCGCCGCATCATGAATGTGCCCAAGCGCGGCATCGGGCCCGCCACCGAGGCGGCGCTGCAGAATCACGCAGACAAGGATGGCCGCACCCTGCGGGAGGCCCTTCGAGAGTCGAGCCAGCTCGGCCTGGGGCCGAAGGTGACCGGGGCGATCGAGGAGCTTGCAACACTCCTCGACGAGGTGGGTGCAACGGTCGAGACTGCGGCGCCCGCGGACATCCTCACCGCGCTGCTGGAGCGCACCGGATTTCTGGAAGCCTTGCGCGCGAGCCGCGACCCGCAGGACGAGGCGCGCGCCGAGAACGTCGAAGAGCTCATCGCCGTTACGCGCGAGTTCCGCAAGAACAACCCGACCGGCACGCTGCTCGACTTCCTCACCGAGGTGTCGCTCGTGGCGGCGGCGGATGAACTGGACGACTCGAGCGGGACCGTCTCACTCATGACCCTCCACACTGCTAAGGGCCTCGAGTTCGAAGCCGTGTTCCTCACCGGCGTGGAGGAAGGGCTGCTCCCGCACCAGATGTCCGCGGGGGAGCCCGGCGGCCCGGCTGAGGAGCGCAGGCTGTTCTATGTCGGGATCACGCGTGCGCGGCGGCGCCTCTACCTGTCCCTCGCGATGACGCGCGCGCAGTTCGGCGACGTGACCGTTGCCATGCCGAGCCGGTACCTGCAGGAGATCCCGACCGAACTCATCGACTGGAGACAGTCGCCGGGGATGGCGAACTCGCGCGGCGGCACAGAGCCAAGGGCACTCAACGCGCGGCGCGGAGGGTTCGGCGCCGAGACGTCGATAGCCGGCGGTTCATTCGGAGGCTCGAGCGGATACTCGATCGAGTCGGCGGGCCCCGGAGCGACTGCGCGGGCACGCATGGCGGCGCGGGCGGCAGAGCGTCCGAAGACCGAGTGGACGAGCCGCGTGACGAGCACGGTGCGCGACAACGGAGACCTGACGCTCGCGGCGGGCGACCGCATCCGGCACGTGGACTTCGGCGACGGCAAAGTGACCGCAGTGACCGGGTCCGGCGCGAAGTCGGTGGCCGAAGTGCAGTTCGAGTCGGCGGGCCGGAAGAGACTTCTCATAAAGATATCTCCGATCGAGAAGATCGAATGATCTTTTCGAACCCTTCTCATGCACGATCGCCTGTTGACGATCGTGCCGATCGAGAAGATCGAATGATCTTTTCGAACCCACCAGATGCACGCTCGTCCTTGACGATCATGCCGATCGAGAAGCTGTGACGCTTCACAACGTACGCCTCGGCACGGCCGACGGCGAGCTCGCGAAGGCGCTCGCCGCGATCCGCGAGGAACTCGACGTGACCGCAGAGTTCCCGCCCGAGGTCGAGGCAGAAGCAACAGCGGCTGCCGCTGTGGCATCCGAAACCCTGCCGGAGCTCGACCTGCTCGACGTGCCGTTCATCACGATCGACCCCTCCGACGCGATGGACCTCGACCAGGCGATGCATCTCGAACGCCGGGGTGCCGGCTACCGCGTGCGCTACGCGATAGCCGATGTCCCCGCGTTCGTGAAACCTGGTGGCGCAATCGACACCGAGGCGCGCAAGCGGGGCCAGACTCTGTACCCGCCGGATGGGCGCATCCCGTTGCACCCGCTCGTGCTCAGCGAGAGCGCAGCATCGCTGTTGCCGGGCGAGACCCGCGGCGCGTACGTCTGGACGTTCGACCTCGACGCGGATGCCCGCGTCACCGCCACGACGCTCAAGCGCACCCGCGTGCGCAGTCGGGCTCGATTCGACTACCCGCAGGTGCAGGCTCAGATCGACTCCGGCACTGCGCCCGAAAGTGTGCTGCTGCTCAAAGAGATTGGCCGGGCCCTCGTCGCACTGGAGCGTGAACGAGGCGGCGCGAGCCTCGGCAGACCCGACCAGGAAATCCATGAAGAAAACGGCCGCTACGTGCTCGTGCGCCGCCAGCCGGTCGAGGCCGAAAACTGGAATGCGCAAATCTCATTGATGACCGGGATGGCCGCGGCGACGATCATGATCGTCGGCGGAGTGGGCATCCTCCGCACAATGCCCGCGCCGGACGAGGAGTCGGTCACGTGGTTCCATCGACGCGCCGCGGCGCTCGGAACGCCGTGGCAGGAATCCGTGGAGTATGGCGCGTATCTGCGCACACTGAACCCTGCCGACCCCAAACAACTTGCCATCCTGCACGCGGCGGCAACGCTGTTTCGCGGTGCCGGCTACACCGCGTTCGATGGCGCAGTGCCCGAGGAGAGGATCCAGTCCGCCGTCGGGGCGCCGTACGCGCACGCCACTGCGCCCCTGCGCCGACTCGTCGATCGCTTCGTGCTCGTCGTGTGCGATGCACTGGCCAATGGGCGCGACGTCCCCGCCTGGGCGCGCGCCGCGTTGCCGGAGCTGCCGGCCATCATGGCGAAGTCGGACGCCTTGGCGGGACGGCTCGATCACGCCGCGGTGAGCGCGATCGAGGCCGCCGTGCTGCGCGATCGCGTGGGCGAAACATTCACGGCAACCGTCATCGCCTCGACGAACGGGAGTGGGCACATCCAGCTGGTCGATCCGGCTGTCACCGCGGAGTGCGTCGGGAAGATCTCCGCCGGCCAGGTCATCACGGCCCGCCTTGTGGAGGCGGATATCGCCCCGGGCACGGTGCGGTTCGAGGTGGCCTGAACCGGGTCGCAGATCCGCAGCAACATCTTTGATGGCACAAAGGAAATACCTAACATCCGCTCGTACCGTGACGCCATGCGAAAGCCCATTGTTGCCTTCATCGCCGTCGCAGCGAGCGCCGCGCTTCTGCTTTCCGGATGCGCGGCCGGATCCCAGCCGACCGTAACACCCCCGACTGCCACCCTGCCCATCGAGACACAGGACTGGCTCCCGGCCGGGGCGATCGTTCACCATGCCATCGCCTACGGGTCCGACCCGAACCAGAAGCTCGATGTCTATCAGCCGCAGAACGCGCAGGATGCCCCGATCCTGCTGATGGTGCACGGCGGCGGCTGGAAACGCGGCGACAAAGCCGCCTCCGGCGTCGTCAACAACAAGGTCGCCCACTACCTTCCCCTCGGGTACATCGTGGTGTCGACGAACTACCGGCTATACCCGGACGTCGACCCCGTGACCGAAGCAGGCGATGTGGGTTCAGCCCTCGCCTACGTGCAGGCGCACGCCGCCGAGTGGGGCGGGTCCGCGACGGACATCGTGCTCATGGGGCATTCGGCCGGCGCCAACCTCGTCTCTCTCCTCGCCGCCGACCCCACGATCGCATCGGATGCGGGGGCTGCGCCCTGGCGCGGCACGGTCGCGCTCGACAGCGCCGCATTCAACGTCGTGACGATCATGTCCGGCCCGCACCTTCCGCTGTACGATCCGATATTCGGCACCGACACCCAACTGTGGCGGGACTCCTCGCCCACGCTTCGACTGAGCGCCCCTCCGGCACCCATGCTTCTCGTCTGCGACAGCGGGCGCGCAAACTCGTGCTCGCAGGCGAAAGCCTTCGCGGCAGCGGTTGCGTCGAAGTACGGGAAAACCGCCGGCGACGCCATCCAGGTGTATCCGGTCGACCTCCGGCACGGCGAGATCAATGCCGAGCTTGGCACGCCGATCCCGCTGACCGGCCGGGTGGATGCTTTCCTGAACTCCGTGACCTCGTAACCTCCGAAAACTGCCACCGCATCAACCGGGTAGAGTTCTTCATGGCAAAAGTGTCCCGATGTCTGACCGTCTCGTCATCGAGATAGCGCCGATACACCAATGCGGATGGGACAGACAGCGTGGATTTATTCGAGTACCAGGCCAGGGACCTCTTCGAGGCATACGGAGTGCCGGTACTGCCCGGCATCATCGCGGACACCCCTGACGACGTTCGAGCAGCTGCCGAGAAGCTCGGCGGCACCGTGGTCGTCAAAGCCCAGGTGAAAGTGGGTGGCCGCGGCAAGGCGGGCGGCGTGAAGGTCGTCCACAACCCGGATGACGCTGCGGATGCTGCTAAGCAAATCCTCGGTCTCGACATCAAAGGCCACGTCGTGCGCCGCGTCATGGTCGCGGCGGGAGCGCGCATCGAGCGCGAGTTCTACTTCTCCGTGCTCCTGGATCGCGCAAACCGCTCCTACCTGTCACTGTGCAGCGTCGAGGGTGGCGTGGAGATCGAGGTGCTCGCGGTGGAGCGGCCGGAGGCCCTCGCGCGCATCGAGGTCGATCCCCTCGAGGGCATCGACGAGGCGAAAGCGGCGGAGATTGCCCGCGCGGGCGGTTTCCCTGAGGACCTGATCGCGAAGGTCGCGCCCGTGCTCGTGAAACTCTACGACGTCTACACGGGCGAGGACGCAACCCTCGTCGAGGTCAACCCGCTCGTGCTCACCGAGGACGGCCGCATCATCGCGCTCGACGGGAAGGTGACGATCGACGAGAACGCCGACTTCCGCCACCCGAACCACGCGGCCCTGGAGGATGCGGCATCCGCCGACCCGCTCGAGGAAAAGGCGAAGGCCGCGAACCTTAACTATGTGAAGCTCGACGGCGAGGTCGGCGTGATCGGCAACGGCGCGGGGCTCGTCATGAGCACGCTGGATGTGGTCGCGTACGCGGGCGAAAAGCATGGCGGAGTGAAGCCGGCGAACTTCCTCGACATCGGCGGCGGGGCATCCGCGGACGTCATGGCGGCCGGTCTCGACGTGATTCTCGGCGACGCGCAGGTCAAGAGCGTGTTCGTGAACGTGTTCGGCGGCATCACCGCGTGCGATGCGGTCGCGAACGGGATCGTCGGCGCGCTCGCGAAACTGGGCGACAGCGCGAACAAGCCGCTCGTCGTGCGGCTCGACGGCAACAACGTCGAGGAGGGGCGGCGCATCCTCACCGAGGCAGCGCATCCGCTCGTCACGCTCGCCGACACCATGGACATCGGCGCCGACAAAGCGGCCGAACTGGCTTCGAAGTAAGGGACTGGACATGTCAATCTTCCTCAACAAGGACTCGAAAGTCATCGTCCAGGGCATCACGGGCGGCGAAGGCACGAAGCACACGGCGCTCATGCTCAAGGCCGGCACCCAGGTCGTCGGCGGCGTGAACGCGCGCAAAGCGGGGACGACCGTCACGCACGGGTCGCTCGAACTGCCGGTGTACGGCACGGTCGCCGAGGCGATGGAGAAGACCGGCGCGGATGTGTCGATCATCTTCGTGCCGCCGGCGCACGCGAAGGACGCCATGATCGAGGCGATCGACGCGGCAATCCCGCTGCTCGTGGTCATCACCGAGGGCATCCCGGTGCAGGACTCTGCGGAAGCGTGGGCGCACGCGAAGGCCAGGGGCGGCGCGACGCGCATCATCGGCCCGAACTGCCCCGGCATCATCACCCCGGATGAGGCGCTCGTGGGCATCACCCCCGCCAACATCACCCACAAGGGGCCGATCGGGCTCGTGTCGAAGTCGGGCACACTGACCTACCAGATGATGTACGAGCTGCGGGATCTCGGCTTCTCCAGCGCGATCGGCATCGGCGGCGACCCCATCATCGGCACCACGCACATCGATGCGCTCGCCGCATTCGAGGCGGACCCCGAGACGAAGGCCATCGTCATGATCGGCGAGATCGGCGGGGACGCGGAGGAGCGCGCGGCCGACTTCATCAAGGCGAATGTGACGAAGCCCGTCGTCGGCTACGTGGCCGGATTCACCGCGCCGGAGGGCAAAACGATGGGTCACGCGGGCGCGATCGTGTCCGGCTCGGCCGGCACCGCGCAGGCGAAGAAGGAAGCGCTCGAAGCGGCAGGCGTCCGGGTCGGCAAGACCCCGTCGGAGACCGCGGGCATCATGCGCGACATCCTCGCCACCCTCTAACCCCTCGCACCCCACCCTCTAACCCCTCGCACCCCACCCTCTCCTCTGTAGTGGGAGGTCCCAAATGAAGGAGATTTGGCCCGCTTAGCCGACAGATTGCTGTCAGCTCGGCAGTCGCCGTCGCAATCTCCTTCATTTGGGTCGGGTGGCGAGAGTGGCGCGGGGGCGCGGGGCGGATGCAGCGGTAGGCTCCGTCAGGTATGAACCGCCCGATCACCGCCCTGTTCGCCGCGCTCGAAGCGCTGCTTGTCGTGGGCATCGGCATCGGGATTTCGCTCGTCCCGCTCACATTCCTGTGGGCATTCCAGTACGGCCTCCAAATCGACTGGACCGTATTCTGGCGGGCATCCGTCGACATCTGGCTGCTCGGCCACGGTGCCGACGTGCGCCTCACGCTCGACCCGGTCACGGCGGTCGCGCTCGGGTTCCCCGGCGCCGGCAACCCCTTCATCGTGTCGATCGCGGCCCTCGGATTCGCCCTGCTCACCGTTCTGCTCGGCGTACGCGCGGGACGCCGCATCACGGAAACTCCCTACGCGCGGCTCGGCACGCTCGTCGCCATCGCCGCATTCGGCGGACTCTCGTTCGGCGTCACGATGAGCGCCCTCCACGAATTCGCCAGGCCATCCATCTGGCAGGGAACCGTGTTCCCCACCCTGATTTTCACCATCGGCCTGCTCATCGGGAGCGGTTTGGCGTCGCGCAGACTCGCGCGGATGCCGGGCCGAACGGCTACCGGGGGAGGCGCCGCCCGGTCCGCCAGGTGGTGGGGTTCGCTGCCCGAGCACGTTCGCACCGTCGCGGCACAGTCGCTGCGCGGGGGCACGGCGGCTGTGGCTGTCGTGATTCTCGTGTCGGGCATCCTTCTGGCCGTCATGGTTGTGGGCAACTACGCGCAAATCGTGTCGCTCTATGAGGGAATCCATTCCGGAGTTCTCGGCGGAATCGCGGTCACCCTCGCCGAACTCGCGTTCCTGCCGAACCTGGTCATCTGGACTGGCGCCTGGCTCATCGGACCCGGCTTCGCGATTGGCGCCGGGTCGTCCGTCGGGCCGCTCGGAACCAGCCTCGGCCCGCTGCCTGCGGTGCCGATCCTCGGAGCCCTGCCCACGGGCGCGCACGCGTTCGGGTTCGTCGGACTTCTCGTGCCCATCGTCGCCGGATTCCTCGTGGGCGTTCTGATCCGGCCCGCCGTGGTTCGTGCGCTCGACGGGCGCGGCGCTCTCGTCCTGACCGGCGTGGGGATCGGCGTCGTCGGGGGCATCATTTTCGGCCTGCTCGCCTGGATTTCCGGGGGATCGGCCGGGCCGGGCCGCCTCGCCGCGGTGGGCCCGGATGCGCTCGCGGTCGGCCTGTTCGCGGCGCTCGAGTTCGCGGTGCCTGCCATCATCGGGCTTCTGGCGGGGCGCCCCGCGCGCAGCAAATAGGCTGGGACCATGCTCTCGCTCGTCGTTCTCATCTCCGGGGGCGGTTCGAACCTTCTGGCGCTGCTCGAAGCATCCGAGGACGCGCAGTTTCCGGCCCGCGTCGTCGCGGTGGGCGCCGACCGGGAAGCGGACGGGCTGGAGCACGCCGAACGGTTCGGGGTTCCGACCTTCTCCGTGGCGCTGTCGAACTTCCCCGATCGCGACGACTGGGGGAAAGAACTGCTGGAGCAGATCGAGGAGTGGAATCCGGATCTCGTGATCCTGAGCGGATTCATGCGGCTGCTGCCGCCCCGCGTCGTCGCCGCCCTGTCTCCGCGTCTGCTCAACACGCATCCGGCATACCTTCCCGAGTTCCCGGGCGCCCACGCGGTTCGCGATGCGCTCGCCGCGGGAGCCAGCGAAACCGGGGCGAGCATCATCGTCGTCGACGATGGAGTGGATACCGGTCCGGTCGTCGCCCAGGAACGCGTGCCCGTCGCGCCCGGCGACACGGAGAACGCGCTGCACGAACGGATCAAGGTCGTCGAGCGGCGGCTGCTGGTTCAAACGGTGCTCGATATCGCCAACGGACACATCAACCTGGAGGACTACGCATGACCGGTGCACCGGAACGAGACGTTATCCCGATCCGTCGGGCGCTCATCTCGGTGAGCGACAAGACGGGGCTGCTGGAGCTTTCCGAGGCGCTTTCGCGGGCCGGCGTGGCCATCGTCTCCACCGGATCGACTGCGCGGCAGATTTCCGACGCCGGATTCCCGGTCACCGAAGTGAGCGAGGTTACCGGGTTCCCCGAGTCCCTGGACGGCAGGGTCAAGACCCTGCATCCGGCCGTGCACGCCGGCATCCTCGCCGACCTGCGGCTCTCCGGGCACGCCGCCGAACTTAGCGAACTCGGCATCGAGGCGTTCGAGCTCGTGGTTGTGAACCTGTACCCGTTCGTCGAGACGGTCGCGAGCGGCGCGGCACCGTATGCCGTAATCGAGCAGATCGACATCGGCGGGCCCGCGATGGTGCGCTCGGCCGCGAAAAACCACGCGAACGTGGCGGTGGCGGTGTCGCCCGACAGTTATCCGCAAATCATCAAGGCGCTCACCCTCGGCGGGACCACCCTCGCGCAGCGCCAGCGCCTCGCCGGGGAAGCTTTCGCGCACACCGCCGCGTACGACGCCGCGGTCGCCGAGTACTTCGCCGCAAACGTCGGCATCCGCTCCGACCTCCGGAAAATTCAGGAATCCGCGTCTCCGGATGCGGCCGAACGCGGCGTGTCGGGCCCTGGCGCGACGCAGTTTCCTGAATTTCCAGCAGGGGGGGTGCAGGAACTGGAGCTGCGCTACGCCGACCCGACGGCACTGCGGTACGGGGAGAACTCCCACCAGGATGCGACGCTGTTCCGGCTGCCGGACGGGCGCGGCCTCGCGCAGGCCAAACAGCTGCACGGCAAGGAGATGTCCTACAACAATTTCGTGGACGCGGATGCGGCCCTGCGCGCCGCCTACGATTTCGCCGAGCCCGCCGTGGCGATCATCAAGCATGCGAATCCGTGCGGGATCGCCGTCGCGGACGACATTGCGACCGCACACCGTCGCGCCCACGAGTGCGACCCGGTTTCCGCGTTCGGCGGTGTGATCGCCGCGAACCGGCCGATCGACCTCGCGGCGGCCGAATCGATGAAGGACATTTTCACCGAGGTGATCGTCGCGCCGGGCTTCAGCCAGGATGCGCTCGGCGTGCTCTCCGCGAAAAAGAACGTGCGGCTGCTTCTCCTGCCCGCCGACTACGCGCGGGATGGACTCGAGCTGCGGCAACTCTCCGGCGGAATGCTCACCCAGGTGCCCGACACCCGTTTCGCGCCTTACGGCGACTGGTCGCTCGCGTCCGGCAGCGCAGCGGATGCCGCCATGCGGGCGGATCTCGAATTCGCGTGGCGGGCCGTGCGCGCCGTGAAGTCGAACGCGATTCTGCTCGCGCACGGCGGAGCGTCCGTCGGCGTCGGGATGGGCCAGGTGAACCGGGTCGACTCCTGCAGACTCGCCGTGGACCGCGCGGGCGAGCGCGCGAGGGGCAGCGTCGCAGCATCCGATGCGTTCTTCCCATTCGCCGACGGGCTCCAGATCCTCCTCGACGCCGGGGTCGCGGCGATCGTGCAGCCGGGCGGTTCGATTCGCGACAGCGAGGTCATCGACGCCGCGCGGGCCGCCGGGGTCACCATGTATCTGACCGGCGAGCGCCACTTCTTCCACTGAGGAAGCGCCGATCGCCCAGCCGCCGCCCGGTGGGTGAGATTCACCGGCCGGGCCGAGAATCCAATAGTCTCGCAGCATGACTTATTCGGGTGCATCCGCCATTGTCCGCAAGGTCGCCGGAGCCATCGCTGCGGCGCTGGTTTCTGCCGTGGTCACCCACTTTGGAACGGTCCTCGTGTTCTTCACCGCAAACGGTGCGAACCCGTCGGTGTTCGGGCAGTTGAGCGACTACTTCCTGCCGTCGACGCTCCTGCTGTTCCTGCTTCTGGGCGTGATCGCCGGATTTGACGGGCTGCGGCGCTGGTACGTCGCTGTGCCGCTCGCGATCCTCGCCGCGGTGCTGGCCGGCCTGTTCGGAAGCCTCATCGCCGTCGTGAACAGCGGGTCCGCGATTGACGGGTCGGCGGTGGGCTTCATCTTCGGAACCCTCATCGGGCCGAAGCTGATTTTCATCATTGTCGCCGTGATCGTCGTGGCGACGATCGGGCGCCGGCTCTGGAGCCTCATCACCGGCGCGCGCCTGGACGTGCCGCCTGCCCGCGATCGCAAGGTGGCCCTGGTCCGGCTGCCTGCCGCGAATCTGGCCGAAGGCCAGGTGACGCACATCGCGCGATCCGTCGTCGACGCGGAGAAGGCGGACGAACAGTGGGACGGCTATGTCGCCGCGCTCATCGAAAACGGGTGGGACACCGTCGAGGTGCCGGTGGCGCCCGAGGCCCCGGATTCCGTGTTTGTGGAGGATACCGTCGTGATTTTCGGCGACACCGCGGTCGTGACGAGCCCCGGCCACGAAACCAGGAGGGTGGAAACGGCGGGAGTCGAGGACACCGTGCGCGAGCTCGGAATGCGCGTCGCCCGCATCGAACTGCCCGGCACGCTCGACGGCGGCGATGTGCTCAAGGTGGGGAAGACCGCGTATGTGGGCCGAGGCGACAGGACGAACGCTGAAGGCATCCGCCAGCTGCGCGACATCGTTTCGCCACTCGGTTACACGGTGATCGCCGTTCCGGTCACGAAGGTCCTGCACCTCAAGAGCGGCGTGACCGCTCTGCCCGACGGCACGGTGATCGGGTACCCGCCGCTCGTGGACAACCCGGAACTGTTCGACCGCTTCCTTGCCGTGCCGGAGGAGACCGGGGTGGCCGTCGTGGTGCTGGATGACAGCACGGTGCTCATGGCCGAATCGGCCCCGAAGAGCGCGGCCCTCATCGCCGACCTCGGCTACAACGTCGTCACGGTCGACATCAGCGAGTTCGAGAAGCTCGAAGGCTGCGTGACCTGTCTCTCGGTTCGGATCCGCTAGATCCTCCCGCTACACCCCGTCGGCGGCCCGACGTTCGTGCCTCGTGACACGCCAGGTGTGGATGCCGGCCACGATGGACGCGGCGATGACAACCCCGGCGATCACGTAGGCGACGCTCTTCACGCCGGGAATGAACGCTGCGTAGTACCCGGTCAGGGTCAGCCCGACTCCCCACGCAAGCGCACCGACGAGGTTGCTGGAGAGGAACCGGTAGTAGTTCATCCGGCCCACCCCCGCGATGACGGGAACGAACACCCGGCCCCAGGGCACGAAACGCGCAACGACGATCGACCACCAGCCGTACCGCAAGTAGAAGACTTCTGCCGCGTGGATCGCCTTCTGGGTTCGCCGCCCGCCGTGCCGATCCAGGTATCCGCGGCCGTAGTGCCGCCCGAGGAGAAAACCGACCTGGTCGCCGAGGAACGCGGAAATGCCCACGCCGACCGCGAGAATGACGATGTTCAGGCTCGTGGCGGATGCCGCGATGAGGCCGGAGGCGAACAGGAGCGAGTCGCCGGTGATGAACGGGATGAACAGTCCGAGGAAAATGGCCGTTCCCGCGAAGACGAGCGCCCAGACGATGACGTAGAAGATGATCGGGCCCGCCGCGGCGAGGATGCCGCCCATCTCGTCGCCGAGATTGGAGGTCGCGTTGTGCAGCATGCTTACGACGCTATCGTGTGCGGGAGGGGCGGCATGAAGGGAATTCCGTTCAACAAGAGTAGGTTAGGCAATCCTAACCCGTGTGCGGAAATCCTGCCATGCGGGGCTCAGAGCCCGACGAATTGTGGCCGAAAACTTTCGGTTGCATGGCCGAGAGAAGTGGGCGTATTCTGGAGGGCTGCGCTGGCGGTGGGGACGTAGGGAGCGTCCCGCCGTCGGCATCGCTGAGACCGGTGCTGGAGGCCGTGCCGGTCCCTCCGGGAACTCCGTCGGCTGCGCCGACCCCTGACTAGTGCAAGGAAAACCGTTGTCTTCTGACGCCACAAAGAAGCGCCCGGGTACGTTCGCGTCCATCATGCGGGTGTACCCCTATGCGAAGCCTGCCATGCCCAGAATTTACCTGGGGATGAGTGCGGCCATGGTCGCCGCGCTCGTGGCGCTCGCCATCCCGCAAGTGCTGCGATCCCTCGTCGACGGCCCCCTGAAGGACGGCGACTCCAGCGAGATCTGGTGGCCGGTCATCATCGTTCTCATCCTGGGAATCCTCGAAGCCGTCATGATCTGGTTCCGGCGCTGGTTCGTGCTGCAGCCGGGCACCCACATCGAGGCGCGCATGCGCAACGGGCTGTACAAGCAGCTCCAGGATCTGCCGGTGAACTTCCACGACCGGTGGCCGAGCGGCCAGCTGCTGTCCCGCGCGATCAGCGACCTGAATCTCATCCGGCGCTGGTTCTCATTCGGCCTCGTGCTGTTCGTCGTCAACACGATCACGATCGTGGTCGGGATCGCCGTGCTCGCCAGCATCAACTGGATCCTCGGCGTCCTGTTCATGGTGCTGTCGATCCCGCTGTGGATCTACGGCTACGTGTTCGAGAACAAGTACTCGGTGGTGGCCCGCCGCAGCCAGGACCAGGCGGGGGACCTCGCGACGACGGTAGAGGAATCCGTCCACGGCATCCGCGTGCTCAAGGCGTTCGGTCGCGGGTCGCACGCGCTGCGCAACTTCGAGTCGCAGGCTGAGCTCCTGCGCGGCACGGAGATCGAGAAGGCGAAGGCGATTGCCGGAATCTGGCTGTGGCTGCTGCTCGTTCCCGACGTGACGTTCGCGCTGTGCCTGGCGGGCGGAGTGTGGCTTGCCGCGGCCGGCGAAATCACGCCGGGCGGCCTCGTGGCGTTCTTCGCGACGGCCACCGTGCTCCGATTCCCGGTGGAGTCGATCGGGTTCCTGCTGTCCATGACGTTCGACACCCGCACGGCCGCCGACCGGTTCTTCGAGGTTCTGGACGAGAAGAACACGATCGTGGACCCCGAACATCCGAAGACGATCGCGAAACCGGAGGGCCGCCTCGTGTTCCACGACGTGCACTTCCGCTACGCGGATTCCCCCGAACGATTCCCCGACCTGGTGAACGGCATCAACCTCGAATTGGAGCCCGGAGAGACCATGGCGCTCGTCGGCCTCACCGGCAGCGGCAAGTCGACCATCACCGCGTTGGCGACGAGACTGTACGACGTCACGGGGGGCTCCATCACGCTCGACGGAGTCGACATCCGCGACTTGACGCTGGAGGAGCTTCGGCGCCACATCGCGATGGCGTTCGAGGATGCGACGCTGTTCTCAGCCTCCGTGCGCGACAATGTGCTGCTCGGCAGACCGGAGTCGACTGATGCGGAGCTCGACGAAGCGCTCGACATCGCGCAGGCCGACTTCGCGCGCGAACTCCCCGAGGGGCTCGACACGACGGTGGGCGAGGAAGGGATGAGCCTCTCCGGCGGCCAGCGGCAACGGCTCGCCCTCGCGCGCGCGGTCGCCGCGAAACCGGACGTGCTCGTGCTCGACGATCCACTATCCGCCCTCGACGTCGATACCGAGGCGCTCGTCGAAGCGGCGCTGCGCCGAGTGCTCGCGTCCACCACGGCGCTCATCGTCGCGCATCGCCCGTCCACGGTCATGCTCGCGGACCGGGTCGCACTGCTGGAGGACGGCAAAATCACCGCGGTGGGCAGGCACTCCGACCTCCTGGCCTCGAGCGATCACTACCGTTTCGTGATTTCGAGCCTCGAGGACGAGGAGGGCGGGCTCCGGCGAACTCCGTCGCCGCCCACGACGCCCATCCCCATCGTCACGAGCGGCGTGAGCCGTCCCAGCACGGAGGTCGGGTCATGAGCGTCACGGGAGTAGAGGGCGAAGAGCGCCAGGATTACACGAAGGCGGAGAGCAGGCAGATTCGCGCGCGCTCGCTGCGTCTGCTCGGTTCCCTCGTCAAGCCCCTGTGGGGCCGCATCACGCTCACGATCATCGTGGTCGTCGTCAGCACCGCCGCACAGGTTGCCGGTCCCGCGTTCATCGCGTTCGGCATCGACAACGGGCTTCCGGCGATGTTGAAACAGGACTGGATGCCACTCGGGTTCGCCGTCGGGGCTTTCCTGTTCACCGGTGTGATCGGCGCGGTGCTGATCGCCTGGTACACGGTGCTCACCGCCAGAATCAGCCAGGCTATTCTCATCGAACTGCGCAAGCGGGTGTTCCTGCACACGCAGCGGCTCAGCCTCGAATTCCACGAGAGTTACACGTCGGGGCGCATCATCGCGCGGCAAACGAGCGACCTGGACGCCATCCGCGAACTGCTCGACTCCGGGCTGAGCCAGCTCGTGCAGGGCGGCCTGTACATGGCGTTCATCGCGATCGCCCTCGTCTCGATCGACTGGGTGAGCGGCGTCGTCCTGTTCATTTCGATCATTCCGCTGTGGATTCTGACCCGGTGGTTCCAGCTCGCCTCGCAGAAGGTGTTCCGGGAGACCAGAACCGCGTCCGCGCGCGTCATCGTCCATTTCGTGGAAACCATGACGGGCATCCGCGCCGTGAAGGCGTTCCGCAAGGAGAAGCGCAACGAGAAGGAGTTCGGCGGGCTCGTCGAGAACTACCGTTACGCGAACGAGCGCGCCATCAACCTGTTCGGAATCTTCGACCCGGGGCTTGTGCTCATCGGCAACGTGACCCTCGCTGCCGTGCTGCTCGTGGGTGGACTCCGGGTTGCGGGCGGCGGGCTCGCGGTGGGGGTTCTCCTCGCCACCCTGCTCTACACGCGGTCGTTCTTCGCGCCGGCGCAGGAGATCGCGATGTTTTACAACTCGTACCAGTCCGCGGCGGCGGCGCTGGAGAAGATTTCGGGCGTGCTCGAGGAGCAGCCGAGCGTTCCGGATCCGACCGGGCCGATCGACCTTTGGCAGGCGAAGGGCGCGGTGTCGTTCGACAGCGTCGAGTTCGCCTACAAGGAGGATCGCGTCGTCCTGCCGAGCTTCGACCTGGACATCCCCGCCGGGCAGACGATCGCTCTCGTCGGATCGACCGGTGCCGGCAAGTCGACGCTTGCGAAACTCATTTCCCGCTTCTACGACCCGACGGTGGGGGCGGTCACGCTCGACGGCGTCGACTTGCGGCGGCTGCATCCGAAGGACCTGCGCCGCGCGATCGTCATGGTGACGCAGGAGGCGTACCTGTTCTCCGGAACGGTCGCGGACAACATTGCGCTCGGAAAGCCGGATGCGACGCGCGAGGAGATCATCCAGGCCGCGAAAGCGGTTGGCGCGCACGAGTTCATCGAGGGGTTGCCGAACGGCTACGACACGGATGTGAACAAGCGCGGCGGCCGGGTTTCGGCCGGCCAGCGCCAGCTCATCTCGTTCGCGCGCGCGTTCATCGCGAACCCGGTCGTGCTCATCCTGGATGAGGCGACGGCGTCGCTCGACATTCCGAGCGAGCGCCTCGTGCAGGAAGGATTGCAGACCCTCCTCGCGGACCGCACCGCCGTCATCATCGCGCACCGTCTTTCGACCGTGGCGATCGCCGACCGCGTTCTCGTGATGGAGCACGGCCGCATCATCGAGGACGGCACCCCCGCCGATCTCATCGCGGGCACCGGCAAGTTCTCGAAGATGCACGCCGCCTGGCGCGACTCCCTCGTTTAGCCCTGCGAGGGGTCAGGGCCGGTGGCGGGCCATCCGCAGATTGATGCGGTATCCGGATGCCGCCGGCACGAGCGGGGTGCCCTCGGCCTCGTAGTGCGGCAGGGCCTTCTCGTCGTGGCACAGGGGCGGTTGTCCGCTGGCCCGGATGACCCGCCACCAGGGAAGGTCGCTGCCGTAGTACGCCATCACCTGGCCGACCGCTCGCGCGGCCCGCGAACCGATGGCCGCCGCGACGTCGCCGTACGCCATGACTTTCCCGGGCGGGATCGATTCAACCACCGCGATCACGCGCGACACGAAGTCCTGATTGTGCTGCATCCGCGGTGGGCGCCCTACAGGGTGAGAACGCCGAACTTTTCGCCGTACTGGGTTTCGCGCTCCACCACGAAGCCGATGTTCGTGAAGAACGCCTCCGGTCCGTCGTCGCCCGGCTCCCACAGCGCGGTCAGCCGCGTGAAGCCGCGCTGCCGGGCCTCGTCGGCGAGGGCGAGGACCGCGAAGGTTCCAACGCCCTGACCCTGATCGTCGGCAGAGACGTGAACCCGCCAGACGCAGCTGCGGAACTCCTCCTCCGCGGCATCCTCATCGAAGTTGCCGCGGATGAAGCCGACAACCCGGTCATCCTTGAGCACCACCCTCGGCCACGTCGTGGTCGGGTCGAGGTAGGCATCCGCGATCGCGTAGGTCGGCGGAACGACGAATTGCTCCTGCCCACGCCGCAGCGTCAATTTGTTCGCGGCGAGCGCGTTGCTCGCGGAAAGCTCTTCGAGTCTCAGGTTGGCCATGATGACAGGCTAACCACACCCGGCGATCTGCACCTAGAGATATCTTGATGTCGAGATAATTCTCGGTTGCCTGTAAGCTGAAAGACGGCCCACTCGGCCCGGGCGAAAACGCCACCCCCAGATCAGAAGTGTTGCGCACAAGGAGAACCCAGTGTCGAAAATCAAGGTTGAGGGCACCGTCGTCGAACTCGACGGCGACGAGATGACCCGCATCATCTGGCAGGCCATCAAAGACACCCTCATCCATCCCTACCTTGACATCACTCTCGACTATTACGACCTCGGGATCGAGAAGCGCGACGAGACGAACGACCAGATCACGATCGACGCCGCCCACGCCATCCAGAAACACGGCGTCGGCGTGAAGTGCGCCACGATCACGCCGGATGAGGCGCGCGTCGAAGAGTTCGGCCTCAAGAAGATGTGGCGGAGCCCCAACGGCACAATCCGCAACATCCTCGGCGGAACGATCTTCCGCGAGCCGATCATCATCTCCAACATCCCGCGCCTCGTGCCCGGCTGGAACAAGCCGATCATCATCGGCCGTCACGCGTTCGGCGACCAGTACCGCGCCACCGACTTCCGTTTCGAGGGCGAAGGCACCCTCACCATGACGTTCACGCCGAAGGATGGCAGCGAGCCGCAAAGCTTCGAGGTGTTCCAGTCGCCGGGTTCCGGCGTCGCGATGGGAATGTACAACCTCGACGACTCGATCCGCGATTTCGCCCGCGCCTCGCTCGCGTACGGACTCGACCGCGGCTACCCGGTGTATCTGTCCACGAAGAACACGATCCTGAAGGCCTACGACGGCCGATTCAAGGACCTCTTCGCCGAAGTGTTCGAGCACGAGTTCAAGGCGAAGTTCGACGCTGCAGGGCTCACCTACGAGCACCGCCTGATCGATGACATGGTCGCCGCCTCCCTCAAGTGGGAGGGCGGATACATTTGGGCGTGCAAGAACTATGACGGCGACGTGCAATCGGACACCGTTGCACAGGGCTTCGGTTCGCTCGGCCTCATGACGAGCGTGCTCACGACCCCGGATGGCAGGATCGTCGAGGCGGAGGCCGCTCACGGCACCGTCACCCGCCACT
This sequence comes from Micrococcales bacterium, assembly GCA_017306245.1. Taxonomy (GTDB): domain Bacteria; phylum Actinomycetota; class Actinomycetes; order Actinomycetales; family Microbacteriaceae; genus Terrimesophilobacter. The sequence goes on from JAFKIY010000002.1 coordinate 249,078, forward strand.
ACCGCCAGCACCAGGCAGGAAAGCCGACATCCACGAACCCGATCGCCTCGATCTACGCGTGGACCCGCGCGCTCGCCCACCGCGGCAAGCTCGACGGCAACCAGGCGCTCATCGACTTCTCGCACACGCTCGAGGATGTCGTGGTGAAGACGGTCGAGTCCGGCAAGATGACGAAGGACCTCGCGCTGCTCGTCGGGGGCGACCAGGGCTACCTCACCACCGAGGAGTTCCTCGCCGCTCTCGCCGACAACCTGAAGACGCGCCTGGCCTGACCTTCGCGTTCGTGAGGATACGCTCACCGCGGGCAGGACCGGCGGATGAGGGGAGCCTTGCCTTGCTGGAGCGGCGGGCGACTTCCGAGTAGTACTGGAGTCATGAACTGGCTCGGAACGGCTGTTCGCAGGTATCCGATCGTCGCGATCACGGTGCTCGTCGCCGCGGTCGGCGGCATCCTCGTGCTCACCGGGTTCGAGACGGCCGCACAGTGGCTGATCAGCGGATTCGCGCTCATTGTCGCCGCCATGCAGGCGTGGGACATGATCAAGAACCTGATCGGCGGCCAGTGGGGGATCGACGCGCTCGCGATCATGGCGATCATCGCCACGGTGTCGGTGGGCGAGTTTTGGGCGAGCCTCGTCATCGTTCTCATGCTCTCGGGCGGTGAAGCACTCGAGGATTACGCGGCAGGGCGGGCGCAGCGTGAGATGAAGGCGCTGCTGGATCGCTCTCCGCAAACCGCGCACCGCCTCGTGGATGATGCGGGAACCATCGACGACATCGCGGTCACCGAGGTAGCGGTCGGCGACCGGCTTCTCGTGCGGCCGTCCGAGCTCGTACCGGTGGACGGCATCCTCGAATCGGATGCCGGCACGTTCGACGAGTCATCCCTCACCGGCGAAAGCCTCCCGGTGGAGCGTGCGAAGGGCGAAGCGCTCCTGAGTGGTTCCCTCAACGGCGAGCACGCCGTCATCATGACGGCGAGCGCCCTCGCGCACGACAGCCAGTACCAGCGCATCGTCGCGCTCGTCGCGGATGCCGCCCAAAGCCGGGCACCGCTTGTGCGACTCGCCGACCGCTACGCGGTTCCTTTCACGGCAGTATCCCTGGCTCTGGCCGGGCTGGCCTGGCTGTTGTCCGGCGACCCCGTGCGCTTCGCCGAGGTGCTCGTCGTCGCCACCCCATGCCCGCTGCTCATCGCCGCGCCCGTCGCCTTCATGGGCGGGATGAGCCGGGCCTCTCGTTTCGGAATTATCGTCAAGGGCGGCGGAACGCTGGAGCAGCTTTCGCGTGCGCGCACGGCGGCATTCGACAAAACCGGAACGCTCACGCACGGCGATCCCACCGTCGTCGACGTGCGCCCGGCGGGGGTTTTCACCGAGGATGAGCTGTTCGCGTTGGTCGCCTCCGCCGAAACGCACTCCTCGCACGTGCTGGCTACCGCGATCGTGGATGCCGCTCAGGAACGCGGACTCGTGCTCCGGACCGTCGCGAGCGCACGCGAAGAGGCCACAAACGGTGTTGTCGCCATGATCGGCGGCCGCGAAGTGGTGGTGGGGAAGCTCCTTTTCGTCACCGAACATGCGCCGGATGCGGTTGCTACCACGATTTTGAGCGGCGAAATGTCGGTCTACGTCGCCGTCGATGGCGGTTTCGCGGGGGCGATCGTCTTGAGCGATCGGGTGCGCGAGAACGCCCGATCAACGATCACGACGCTGGGGACGCTGGGGATTTCGAGATTCCTCATGCTCACCGGCGACTCCTCGGATACGGCCCGTCACATTGCCGCGGATGTGGGGATCGAGGAGGTGCACGCGGAGCTCCTTCCGCAGGACAAGGTGGAGATCCTGAAGTCGATTCCGCGGCGTCCCGTCATCATGGTGGGTGACGGGGTGAATGATGCCCCCGTGCTCGCGGTGGCCGACGTGGGAATCGCGATGGGGGCACGAGGTTCGACTGCCGCGAGCGAGTCCGCCGATGTGGTGATCGTGCTGGATGACATTGCGAAGTCGGCGGAGGCGATGGCGATCGGCCAGCGAACGATGCGCGTCGCCCTACAGAGCATCTGGCTGGGAATCGGATTGAGCGCAGGACTCATGCTGTTCGCGGCGTTCGGGTTCCTCCCCACGATCGTGGGCGCGGCGCTTCAGGAGGTCGTCGATCTGGCGACGATCCTCAATGCGCTGCGTGCTCTCGGCGGGCCGCGGGCAACCACGCCGGCCGTCACCCGGCCGATTCCGGATTCCCGGCCCGCAGAGCCGGTGGAGCACAAGTAAAGGCCGGGGCGCCTGCCCCGGCCTCTCCTTGCGGTTCGCGGTTGGTTAGCTTGCCGTCACTTCGACGGGTGCCTCGAAACCGGCAGCCTGCACCGCGATCTTGCGCGGCTTCGCCTTCTCGCTCACCGGGATCATGACGCTCAGCACGCCATTGTCGTAGGTTGCGCTGATGTGCTCGGTGTCGATGCCGTCGCCGAGGTTCAGCTGGCGCAGGAACGAGCCGCTCGGGCGCTCATGGGCGAGCCACTTGACGTCGTCGCCTCGTGGCGTCCGCTCGGCGCGGATGGTGAGCAGCTGACCGTCGACGTCGAGGTCAACCGAACCGGGGTCGATGCCGGGCAGATCGGCGTTCAGGATGTACAGGTCGCCATCCTTGTGCAGGTCGATGGGCATCAGGCGCGGGCCCTGACGTGAGTCCAGGAGGCTCGCGGCGACACGGTCCAGTTCGCGGAACGGGTCAAACAACATAGCCATTTCATTACTCCTTCAATACTTGAGTCAACTCGACTCAACTATCTCCAGATTAGCACTCTACCCCTGAGAGTGCCAGTTTTACCGTTCGCCCAGCGCGGACGCGGTGCCGGCCGCTGCCGCGCTGTCCAGAATCATCCGGATGCCGGTCCGATAGACGGAGAAATCGTCGAGGGCCAGAAGCGCGTCGCGGTGCGCCGCGGTCGCCGGGTGGCCGGAATGCGTCGCCCCGACGGTTTCCGGCACGTAGGCACGCTCCACGTCGCCGCCGCGGCCGCTTTGCGCCTGGGCGATCTGGGCTTGCGCGATGATCGAGCCGAGCGCGAGCATGTGGCTGGAGAACAGCTGGTAATACTCGATCAACTCCTCGCCCTCGAGCCCTGCCCGCCCGAGGCAGCTGAGAATGAACTCGATCCCGTCCAGCTCGGCGGATCCGCCCGTCGACAGGATCGCGGCTTCGGCCGCCACCGCCGGGTATTCCAGGTACGTGGCGAGGAGATTGTCCGCGAGTTCGGTGAGCGCGCTCTTCCAATGGAGCGGGTCAACTGTCGCCCGGGCGGACGCGATCGAGATCAGGCGCTCCAGCAGCGCGGCCATGAGCTCTTCCTTGTTCCGGAAGTGGCGGTAGATCGCGGTGGGGTCGACCCCCAGTTGTCTTCCGAGGTCCCGCACGGTGACGGATGCCGTGCCGGGCCGGGCGGCGATCCGCATGCCCGCGTCCACGATGGATTCCCGGCTGAGGCGCGCAGATCCGGATGCTTCACGGGGGGTGGCGCGCGCAGGATCCGTCATGATGGCATTGTTCCACAGTTCGCAACAACGTTGTCAACGGTGTTGACAGACACGCCGGCGGACGCGTACATTTCAGGTGGGCCGGCGTCGACCTCCGCTGGCAACCCCGTGCGTCCCGAGGAGTTACCGTGTCAGCTTTCGCCGATTCCGTGCTGGTCGACGGCTGGATCTACACCGCGGGGATGGAACGCCCCGCCCCCGCCGACATCGCCATTGCAGGCGACCGGATCATGGCCGTGGCCGAAGCCGGAGGTCTCGCGGACCTCATCGGACCGAAGACGACGGTCCGCACCGCGGCGGGCGAGCTCATCGTTCCCGGCTTCCAGGACGCGCACATCCATCCGGTGTTCGGCGGAACCGAACTCCTGCAGTGCGACCTCACCGCCGCCACGAGCGCTGAGGACTGCTACCGCGTGATCCGGCAGTACTGCGCCGAACGTCCGGAGCCGGAGTGGATCATCGGCGCGGGCTGGTCGATGGAGTTCTTCCCCGGCGGCACCCCGACCAGACAGGCGCTGGATGCCGCAACGGATGGCCGACCCGCCGCGATCCTCAACCGGGACCACCACGGCATCTGGGTCAACTCGCGTGCCCTCGAGCTCGCCGGCATCACCCGCGAGACACCGGACCCCGCAGATGGTCGGATCGAACGCGATGGCTCCGGGAACCCGTCCGGCACGCTCCACGAGGGGGCATCCGATGCGGTCACTGCGATCCTGCCGAAGGTGACCGACGAACTTGCCGCCCTCGGCCTTCGCACAGCGCAGGCCTACCTGCATGAGCTCGGCGTCACCGCCTGGCAGGATGCCATGCTCGGCACCGGGCTTGGCGCGAAGGACGCCACCGACACCTACCTTGCCGCGATTTCGGCAGGGGATCTCACGATGCGCGTCGTCGGAGCCCAGTGGTGGGAGCGCGACGGCGGGCTCGAACAGGTCGACTCGATGATCGAACGGCGCGACCGCATCGCTGCAGCGGACCCGACGGGCAGGTTCAGGGCATCCTCGGTCAAGATCATGGTGGACGGCGTCGCGGAGAATTTCACCGCCGCGCTGAGCTCGCCGTACCGGGATGCCTCGGGCCGCGCCACGGCGAACTCCGGGCTCTCCTTCATCCCGCCGCGGGACCTGAAACGGTACGTCACAGCGCTCGATGCTGCCGGGTTCCAGGTGCACTTCCACGCTCTGGGCGATCGGGCGGTCACCGAAGCGCTCAACGCGATCAAGGCCGCCCGGACCGCAAATGGCGATCGGGGCAACCGCCACCACCTCGCGCACCTGCAGTGGATCAGCTCCGCCGACATCCCCCGCTTCGCGAAGCTGGGGGCGGCGGCGAACCTCCAGATGCTGTGGGCGATGCACGAAGATCAGCTCGACGAGTTGACCATTCCGTTCATCGAACCGGGTCTCGTCGATCGCCTCTATCCGTTCGGGGAACTGGCCGAAAGCGGTGCGACGCTCGCCGCGGGCAGCGACTGGCCCGTGTCGACCCCCGACCCGCTCGCGGCCATCCACATCGGGGTGAATCGCACGCTGGATCCGGCAATCGCGCCCCCGCTCGGCGGCGTCGAACAACGCCTCACGCTCGCGGATGCGCTGACCGCGTACACGTGGGGCAGCGCGTTCGTGAACGGGCTGGAGCGGGACACGGGGCGCATCGAGGCCGGATACCTCGCCGACCTCGTCGTGATCGATCGGAACCTCTTCGAATTCCCGACCGCCCAGATCGGCCAGGCTCGGGTACGGCTGACCCTGTCGGGCGGGAGGGTCGTCTACGACCGCGATCAGGCCCCCGCCCGCCGCGACCCGGTGGAGGCGTCGCGATGAAGACTGTCCAGCTTCGCCGGTACACGATCCGCGAGGGCGAATACGACGCGTTCGTCGCCTGGTGGGTTTCCGAGATGCCGAAGCTCCGCGAAGCGTTCGGGTTCACCATCGAGTTCGCGTACGGCATCCCGGAAACCAACGAGTTCATGTGGGCGGTGGGCGTCGCCGGTTCGGCCGAGCGTTTCGCGGAGGTTGAAGCGCGATACCTCGCGTCCGCGGAGCGCGCGGCGGTCATGGGCGCGATCCCGGAGCGGGTCGCCGAGCGAAACATCCGCCTCGTGACGGAGGTTCGGGGAGCGACGCCATGAGGGTGCTGATCGCGGGCGCCGGAATCGGCGGGCTCGCGACCGCGCTGTCCCTGCACGCTGCGGGAATCACCGACGTCACCATTTGCGAAAGCGTCCCGGAGCTGCGGCCGCTCGGGGTCGGCATCAACCTGCTGCCGCACGCGGTGCGCGAACTCACGGAGCTGGGGCTCGGCGAGGAGCTGGCGAAACTCGGCGTGCCCACGAGCCGCCTGAGCTACTTCAACCGTTTCGGCCAGGAGATCTGGTCTGAGCCCCGCGGCATCGGTGCCGGTTATCGCTGGCCCCAGTATTCGATCCACCGGGGCGAGCTGCAAATGCTTCTGCGGGACACCGTCGACCGTGTGCTGCCCGGCTCGATCAGGCTCGGCTCGGCCGTGCAGTCGTCGACTCCGGCAGCGGTGGGCGGCGAGGAGGTCGTTGTTCGGACGCAGGATGGCGCCGAATCCGTCTTTCGCGCGGATGTCGTGGTCGGTGCGGACGGGATCCACAGCACCCTGCGGACGCTGAGGTATCCGGACCAGGGCGACCCGGTGTGGAATGGCCTCATGCTGTGGCGGGGGACGGCGTGGGTGGAACCGTACCTGGACGGCCGAACCATGATCATGGCGGGCGACGGCCAGCAGAAGTTTGTCGCGTATCCGCTGACCGGCGCCAGCACAGACGCCGACCACCGGGGCCTCGTGAGGCTCAACTTCATCGCCGAACGTCGGGTGCCGGATGAAGGCCCCGGCGAGAACAGCTGGACTCGCACGGCCGACCCGGCCGAGGTGGCGCGGGAGTTCCGGGACTGGGGTTTCGGCTGGCTGGACGTTCCGCAGGTGATCGCCTCGGCCACCGAATTGCTCCGTTACCCGATGGTGGATCGCGATCCGGTGGCGCAGTGGACGTTCGGGTGCCAGACGCTTCTCGGGGATGCGGCGCACCCGATGTACCCGATCGGGTCCAACGGGGCTTCGCAGGCCATCATCGACTCGCGAACCCTCGCGTACGAACTCGCCACGGCGCCCACCGTCGGGGACGCGCTGTCCCGGTACGAGAGCGCTCGCCTCCCGCTCACGGCTGCGCTCACGCTCAGCAATCGGCAGCTCGGCCCGGAGCGCGTCATGCAGTTGGCGTTCGAACGCGCGCCCGGCGGATTCGCCCACATCCATGACGTCGTGTCGCAGGACGAGCTGGAGTCGATCGCCACCCAGTACAAGCGGGCGGCCGGATTCGCTCCTGAGCTCCTCAACGAGCGCGCATCGCTCAGCGTGAACTGACGTTTGACGTTCCCGCACGGCGGGCAAGGTGAGAACGTCACAACTTTATAACGGCTTGGTAACGAAGTGCCCCGTATGGGGGTAGACCGGGCATATGGTCATTCTCACGCGCAGATCCCGACTGCGGCATTATCCGTGCTGTTCAGAGAGGGACACGATCGTGGGTATTCGCAAAATCATCGCGGGGGTCGCCACAAGCGCACTCATCGCCTCCGGCCTCATCGCGGGAACGGCGCTCGGGGCCGTCGCCGCACCGACCTCCATCGGTGGCCATGAACAAACGACGTTCACGCCGGGTCGCTACGTCGTCACCCTCGTGGATGACGCCGCAGCAACCTACCGGGGAGGCACGAACGGGTTCGCCCCGACGACACCGAAGTCCGGCAAGCAACTCAACGCGCAGAACCGTTCGGTGGAGAACTACTCCGACTACCTCAAGCAGCAGCAGAAGGATGTTGCGGCCTCGGTGGGTGCGAAAATCGAGTACTCCTACACGCTCGCCCTGAACGGATTCTCCGCGAACCTCACGGCGAAGCAGGCAGCGGAACTTTCGGCGAACAAGAAGGTCGCCAGCCTCGTCCCCGATGAGCTCCGGCACGTGACCGCGGTGCCCTCGACGTCGTTCCTCGGTCTTGACGGGCCGGATGGCGTGTGGGCGTCCCTCGGCGGAATTGACCACGCAGGTGAGGGTGTCGTCGTCGGCATGCTCGACACCGGGATCGCCCCCGAGAACCCCTCCTTCGCCGGTTCCCCCCTCGGCACGTCCCCGGGATCCGAACCGTACCTGAGCGGGTCGACCATCAACTTCGTGAAAGGCGATGGCGGCACCTTCACCGGCACGTGCGAAACGGGCGTGCAGTTCACCGCGTCCGATTGCAGCACGAAGATCGTCGGCGCACGATACTTCGTCGACGGGTTCGGTGCCGCAAACATCGGCGGAACCGACCTCGGAGAGTACCTCTCACCGCGCGACGGCGACGGCCACGGATCGCACACCTCAAGCACGGCGGCCGGAGACGCGAACGTGCCGGCGTCGATTGCCGGAACAAGCTTCGGCACCATCACCGGTGTCGCGCCCGCAGCGAAGATTGCCGCGTATAAGGTCTGCTGGACCGGCCAGGACCCAACGGTAACCACCGATGACGGTTGCGCAACCTCGGACATCCTCGCGGCGATCAACGCCGCCATCGACGACGGCGTCGACGTCATCAACTTCTCGATCGGCGGCGGTGCGGCGCAGACCACCGTGTCCCTCACCGATCAGGCGTTCCTCAACGCAGCAGCAGCCGGGATCTTCGTCTCGGCCTCCGCCGGGAACTCGGGACCGGGATACTCCACGCTCGACAACGCGTCGCCGTGGATCACGACGGTCGCCGCGAGCACGATCCCGAGCTACGAAGCAACCGTGACCCTGGGCAACGGTGTCGCGATGGCGGGAGCATCGGTGACCGTCGACATGAACCCGGCCGACCCGCCGCTCACCGGTGACCTGGTTCTCGCGGACAGCGTGAAGCTCAGCGGGGCTGTGAAAGCGAACTTGTGCTACGCGAACACGCTGGACCCGGCATTGGCTGCGGGGAAGATCGTGGTGTGCGAGCGCGGCGATATCGCGCGAGTCGACAAGTCGGCCGAAGTCGCCAGGGCCGGCGGTATCGGCATGATCCTCATCAACGTCGTACCGGGCTCGACGGACCTGGACAACCACTCCGTCCCGACCGTCCACCTGGATGCGCAATTCCATGACCCGCTCATGGCCTATGCCGCGACCGCGGGGGCCACGGCCACGTTTACGCCCGGGAACTCCACCGGCATCGAACCGCCAACCCCACAGGTTGCCGGGTTCTCGTCCCGCGGCCCCGTCCTCGCGGACGGCAGCGACATCCTGAAGCCGGACATTTCGGCTCCGGGCGTCGCCATCATCGCGGACGGCGCGAACGCGCAGGGTGAAGCTCCGACATTCCAGTTCCTCTCCGGAACGTCGATGGCGGCACCGCACATCACCGGCATCGCGGCCCTGTACCTCGGCAAGTCGCCGCTCGCATCCCCGTCGGAGATCAAGTCGGCCATGATGACGACCGCCTACAACACGCTCGACGGCAACGGAAACCCGGTGACGGATCCGTTCATTCAGGGCGCAGGCAACGTGGACCCGACGAAGTACTTCGAGCCGGGCCTGCTGTACCTGAACGGGGTGAACGACTGGCTCTCCTACATCCAGGGCATCGGGTATGACGTGGGTGCTCCGCCCATCAACCCGAGCGATCTGAACCTCGCGTCGATCGCGATCGGTGCGCTCACCGCGCCGGAGACGATCACGAGAACCGTGACGGCAGCGCAGCCCGGCACGTTCACGTCCTCGATTTCGGTGCCCGGCGTCGACGCGGTGGTTTCGCCGTCCACGTTGACCTTTGCGAGCGCCGGCGACACGGCCAGCTACACGGTGACGTTCACGCGAACGGATGCTCCGCTGGACGCGTTCACGACGGGCGCGCTCACCTGGACGAGCGGAAGCACGGTCGTCCGTTCGCCCATCGCGATCCAGCCGGTGACCATCGTGGCACCGGCGAACGCCTCCGGCGAGGGGGCCTCAGGTTCGGTGGGAATCACCGTGACCCCCGGTTCCGATGCGGATATCCCGCTGACCTCCACGGGTTTGAGCCTCGGCGTTCTGCAGCCTGACCCCACCGGTACCGAAACCGACCACTCGGGTTCGGGCACGACGGGTGACTTCTTCAGTTACACGGTCACCGTTCCGAGCGGAACAGCGCTCGCGCGGTTCGATCTGGATTCGATCGATGACACGGCAGATCTCGACCTCACCGTGTACCAGCTCGACTCGACGGGCACCCCCATCGCGGGCTGGCAGTCGGCGACGTCCTCCGCGGATGAGCGGGTGGACATCGTGAATCCGGTTGCCGCCGACTACCTCGTGTACGTCGACATCTATTCCGCGAATCCGACCACGGCGTTCGACCTCCGGACCTACTCGGTCACGGAAGGCGGTGCGCCGATCGGGCTCGACCCCGCGGTGATTCCCGGCGAGCAGGGCGTGCCGTTCACGTACACGGCGAGCTGGAGCGGACTTGAGGCGCACAGCAGCTATCTCGGGATCATCCACTACGCGGACACGGGAGCACAGACGCTCCTGACGGTGACCACGGGCGACGTCGTGTTGCCGGGCACTCCGATCAACACCTCGCCGCCGACGATCTCGGGCACGCCCGAGGTGGGCAAGCGGCTCACCGCCAGCCCGGGAACCTGGGATGTCCGGGGATTGCGCTTCACCTACCAATGGCAGGCGGATGGCGTGGACATTCCCGGTGCAGACTCGAGGCGCTACCGGGTGGCGTCCTCGGATCAGGGCAAGCAGCTGACCGTGGTGGTGACGGCGACGAAGCGCAACCTGCCCCCGGGCACGGCGGTGTCGGCGGCGGTGACCGTTCCGTTCCAGTCCACTACCGCGTTGAGCCTGAGCCGTTCGTGGGGCTTCTCCTGGCAGACGACGACGGCGACGGTGACAGTGACCTCGGGAGCGTCCGGTGCGCCGACGGGGAGCGTGGCGATCAGGGTCAACGGGAGCACCGTCACCACGATCGTGCTCACGGCGGCCGACAATGGCACCGCAACCTACACGCTGCCGAAGCAGGGCAGCGGGTTCTATCGGGTGCAGGCCGAGTTCACGCCGGATGATGCGGCCGTGCAGGGTTCGACGAGCCCGACGAGGTACCTGCTGATTCTGTTCTAGATGACGGGTGCTCAGTCGACGGCGGCTGGTGCGGCATGGCGGCCCTGATGGGTCTCCGGCTGCACCAGCCGTCCGTCGTGCAGGTCGACGACGTTGTGGGCGCGCGCGACGAGCAGCGGGTCGTGGGTTGAGATTACCGCCGCGATCCCTTTCGCTTTCACGAGTTTCTCGATGAGGTCCATCATGGTCGCGGCGGTGCGCGAATCCAGTTGACCGGTTGGTTCGTCGGCGATGAGGATGTCCGGTTCACCGACGAGAGCACGGGCGAGCCCGACGCGCTGCTGCTGGCCGCCGGAAAGCTCGTATGGTCGCTGAAGCGCGTGGTCGCCCAGGCCGACGAGGTCGAGAATTTCGCTGACCATCGCCGTACGCTCCCCGGGGGCGGTCCCTCGGATGCGCAAGGGCACTTCGACGTTCTCCGCGGCGGAGAGCACCGGGATCAGCCCGAACGTTTGAAACACGTATCCGATCTTTCCGCGGCGAATCTCCGCGAGCTTGGTGTCGCTCAGCGTGGTGAGGTCATCGTCGCCGATCCACACGTTTCCGGACGTCGGCCGGTCGAGCGCACCGAGCATGTTGAGGAGCGTCGTCTTGCCGCTTCCGCTCTTGCCGCGCACGACGAGGAGTTCGCCCGCGTGAACCCCGATCGTGATGTCGGTGCACGCGTGCACGTCACCGGCACCGGTCGTAAACGTTCGGCTGAGATTCTCTGCCCACAACGCCGGGCGGATTTCGTCCGTCATGGCACCTCCTCGTCGTGCGGTTCGGCCGGTGGGGATGTCTTCGCGGGGCGATTTCCCGGCCACACCCCGACATGGTCGGTTTCGAGCGCGAGCCGCACGCGCTCGCGGAGGTCGAGGGCTTTCGTGAAGTCATCCGGGAGCTGGAGCCGGCCGACACGGTCGAGCACCGCGAACTCTTCGGCGATGTGCTGTTCCTGACCGTGTTCGTCGACCTCGCGCCGCCGAAGGACCTCGGTGGACGTGCGCCCGTCCCGAATCTGGATGGTGCGGTTGACGTGATCGGAAACCGCAGGGTCGTGCGTGACGATGAGCGTCGTGATGCCGAGTCCTTCGTTCACGCCCCGCATCGCCTCGAGCACGTCGGAGGAGGTGGCTTCGTCGAGCTCACCAGTGGGCTCGTCGGCCAGGAGCACCTCGGGGTCGTTGGAGAGGGCGACCGCGATCGCGGTGCGTTGCTGCTCGCCGCCGGACATCTCGGTGGGCCTGCGGTCGGTGCAGTAGCCAACCTCGAGGAGGTCGAGGAGTTCCTGGATGCGGCCCCTGCGGTCTTTAGTCTTGTTGCCCGCGACGGCCATGGCCATCGCCACGTTCTCCGCTGCGGTCAGGTACGGCAGGAGATTGCGCGAGGTCTGCTGCCACACGAATCCGACGCTGTGGCGCTGGTACTGCACACGCTCTTTGCGGCCCATTGTGAGCAGGTCGCTTCCCGCGCACCGTGCGACCCCGGCGGTCGGGGTGTCGAGGCCGGAGAGGATCGTGAGGAGGGTCGATTTGCCGGAGCCGGACGCTCCGACGAGCGCGACCATTTCGCCGCGCTCGACGCTGAGGTTGAGTCCCTGGAGCGCCTGCACCTCGACGCCTTCGGCAGCGAAGATGCGCACAAGGTCGGTGCAGAGGATGTGCGGCTCAGAGTCGGTGGTCATGGTTCTATCCTTCCTCGGACGTTCTGAGGGTTTTGGCAAGACTGACGCGGCGGGCCGCCGCCATCGCGATCAGGGCGGCAAAGACAACGAGAAGTGCGAATCCGCCGACGATGAGCCCGATCAGCCACGGGATGAACTGGACGTCGGGTTGCACGACCCCGCCGGTGAACGGTCGGAGATCTACGCCGGCCAGAACGATGAACGGCAGCACCGCGCCAAGCGCAAGTCCGATGAGGACAGCGACAGCGGCCGTCGGCCCGATCTCCCAACTCGTGATGCCCCTCGCCTGACGCGGCATGAGCCCGAGCGTGCGCAGGAGTGCGAGGAGCCGCTCGCGGCCCGGCCCGCTGATCATAAGCGCGAGGACCACGGCGGCAGCGCACAGGAGTGCGACGATGACGATGAGCGCGAGCAGGGCGAGCTGGAGACCTGCAGAAATGGGGGATTCGTTGAGCAGGCGTGCGGCATCCGCCGGGCTCTCGATGGTGGCATCCGGGCCGACGATAGTGGAAATCGCAGACTTCACGGCACCGACATTCGCGCCGGCATCGAGTCGGAGGAGCGTGATGCGAGGCAGGAATTTGTCGATCCCCAGCGCGTGGCTGTTGGCCACGTCGATGAGCACCCAGTCTTCGACACCGCTGAGGGAGGGGGAGGTGCCAGGGCGCCCCCCGTTCACGATGTTGGACTGGCCGAGGGTGAAGTCATTCGTGATCGAGTACTGCGCGGCCAGATGAGGGGAGAGCAGGACAGGGACCTTGCCGGAGGGAGTGGTCGCCATGTCGATGTCGAATTCTGCAGACCCAGGGACACCGTTCTGGACGCGAGCGAGAGCAGCTGTATCGGCCACGACGATCGGCATCGCGACATTGGCTGTGGACGACAAGTGGTCCTGAACGGAAAGGTTTTGCAGATGGTTGTCCTGGTACAGAGCGACGGACTCCGCTACCCCGTCGACGGCGGCGATCTCGTCAAGCTGGTCGGCCGTGAGGATGGGCGAGTCGATCCGCAGGTCTGCTCCGACACTCGAGTGCGCGGCCGAGCTGACGCCGATGCCGACCGTGCCCAGTAGTACGCCGGAGAAGACCGCGACCGCCAGACCGACCACCATCGCCAGCACGGGGGCAAGGCCGGCGGCAGGATCGCGAATGCTCCGACTCGTCCCGAGGAAGCTGACGATGCCCTTCCGCCGCTTCGCCGTGCGTGCGAACCAGAGGAGTGGCAGCGGGTAGATGCGGAGCACAATGAGTCCGGCGGACAGTGCGAGAAGGAATGGCACTGCCGCGAGAAGTGGGTCGACCGTAACAGTGTCAGTGTTGGACGTAAGCCCACGTTGGAGCAGGAGAGTGACGGCGAGCGCGGTGAGCGCGAGCACGATGATCTCGAGCACCCAGCGGTAGTGGCCGCGAGTGCGCGGATTGAGGTCGCCGCGAGTCCTCCGCAGGCCTCGCCCGGACGAGGCGATGGCAATAAGAATGGGAGGGATGATCGCGACAATGATCGCGATGACGACGGCGATCGGCGACCACGAGCGCAGGAAGAGCGCAGAAGCGAGCACAGCCCCAATGCCGGCAGCTGGTGCGGAAAGTGCGAAAACTTCCAGGGCCTGAGAAAGCTGCACCTGAGTTCCGCTGGCCCCGCGCGCGGAGGCGAGCGCGAGGGCATCTCGGCGTCGAAGGATGATGAGTCTGGACAGCAACCATAGAACCGCAATCGCGACACCGATCGGACCGGACGCCACCATGACAAGTACCGAGGTGGCGGTCGAGGCTCGAGTGAGCGCGGTGTTCAGCGTCGCGTCGGCATCCGAATTGAACGTGAGTGAGGCGACCGTCGTCGAGCCCGCCACCTTCGGTAACACTTTGGGCTGGCTGATGAAATTGCGCAACTGCGGGAGCAGGTCTTCGTCTTCTTCTACCGTGAGGCCTGAGGAGGAGAACGGGAATCCGACGAACGTCGTCGCGTCCAGACTGGTCTGGTCCAGGGCGACCGGCCACGATCCGGGGTCGATGAACGCGGCACCCGTGACGATTCGGGTGTGGGAGCCGGAAAACGAGGTATACGAGATTCCTGGTGCCAGGGCGGATCGGGCCGCAGCCCAGAAGCCGTCCTTCGGGTCGATCGCGTCGAACGTTCCGGAGAGTTTCGCGTAAAAGCCGTGTTTGTTGTCGACCATGACAATGCGCTCTTCACCCACTGCCCACTTTGCCTCCTGGGCACTCAAGGCGGAAAGGAGGATGTCGATGGTCGGATCAACCGGATTGCGGTCGAGTAGTGGGCTGATGGGGAACCGGTCGCCGTCATTCTGCGCCAGAATCTGCTGGAATGGGGCCGGGAATACACCCGCGGTCAACCGAACGTGCTTTTCGAGCGCGGGTGACACGTTCAACGTGATGGGGGTCAGCGGATCGTTGAATTCGACGCCAAGTCGAAGAACCGGAAGTGTGTCGGTGGAGGTCACGAAGTTGGCCACTCCGAGGGCCTTGCGGAGCGGACGTGGAGCGCTGTCGGTGATCTGTCTAAGAGAATTTTCGAACTGTTCGAACGGCGCCTTTCCCGGCGTGATGACCGGGCTCCCTGGCGCCGTGCTCAGTAGGTCTCTGCGCGACGCGGGCAGGTTGTCCATTTGGTAGGCAACCTCGGCGGATGTCATGGAGCGCAGCGCGAGGGGGGCCGTGGCGGCGAGTGTAGCGACAACGAGCACGATGGCGGCCATCGCGAGAAGCGGTCCGAGGTCGGCTCGGAACTGCCGGGCGAGCAGCCCTGGCAGGGTGGTGCGGGATCGGCGGCTCACCTGGTCTCGATCCTCTCGCTCGTGTCGAGGGCTTGCTTTCTCACGCGCGCGGCCGAGAACCCCGCGATCCCCAGCATGACGATGAGTGAACCGAGAAGCAGAACCCCTCCGGTAACGAGCGCGAAGGAGAGGGTGGCGGGCAACCCTGCCGGCACATCCTGCACCGCTGAATGGGCCAGGTTGGGAACGGTGATGGCGGAGACGGCGAACCCCCCGAGCACGCCAAACAGCGCAGACAGCAGGATGATCAATGAGAGCTCAGCCAGGCGCGCGCGCGACTGCTGGCGTGCGGCAATCCCGACCGCGCGCAGCACAGCGACCTCCCCGCGGCGTGCGCGAGCAACGGTCAGGGCGACGGCGCCGAGCGAGATTGCGGCGAGCAGCAGGCACCCGATCGCGGCAACCCACAGCGCGAGTTCGGAGGGGGCGGCGAATTGGGTGTCCATGGCGGCATCCGGGGTGACGAGTGCTGCGCCGTCCGGGAGGGCACTGTCGAGCGTTACCGGCCCACTCGTGGCGAGCCACACCTGGTTCGGGGTCGGAATGGATGTGCTCACCTGCAACATGTAACCGGTGAGCGTAGTGAGGTCGACGAGCACGGCATTCGGGGACTGAACACCGGGCAGAAGCGGGACGACCGCAGCGATCTTCCCGTTGATGGTAAGCCCGCTCCCGGCGAACCGAAATTGAAAGGGGTCCCCGGGCCCGACGTCGAAGTGGGCCGCGAGCTCCTTGCTCACGACGAGAGGAGGCGGGTCTGCCTGGTAATACACGTTGCCTGTGAATCCGGGACTGGCAGGGTTATTCGGATCCGCATCCTGCTCCATGAACCGCAGCCTTGAAATCGCAGCTCCGCCCGCCGGCAAGCCGACGGTCAGCCCGTCTGCGCTGGTTTCCGACGCGGACCCGAAAGCGTCGAGAAGTGGCATTCCCCAGGTTTTCGTGTCGAGCGCGACATGCTGTGGCCCGGCGGCTGTAGTCGCTTCGAGGTCGCTGAAGGAGGTGTTGAAAAATCCGCTGCCGGCGTAAACCGCGTAGTCGATTGCGACTATGGACCACGTGTCATCGTCAGTCGGGAGATCGAACTTTACGTGATCGGTGATCGTGTCAGTGTTTCCCAACGGAACGGCATCAATTCGAGGAAACACTGCCGTGATCGCCGCACCGGTTGAGTTTTGGAGCCACATGCTTGCCTGCACCCAACTGTCCGATACCGGCGTCCGATAGCCGGAAGTGGTCGCTTTCGTCACCGTCAACGTGAGCGAGATGGATTTCGCGCCGTCGGGGAGCCGGATGCCCTGAATCCTGGTGGTCCCCACGGCATCGGCAAGCGACTTCGGATCGAGCGCACCGCCGGCATCCGTCACGATCGAGCTGATCGCGCCGTGGGGAATCGCGGTGAGTTGACCGGCTTCGTTGTCGCCGATTGCGATCGGTGTGGAGAGCACCGGTGTTGCTGCTGTGACGCCGGGGGTGGAAAGGAACTCGGACGCGGTGACGGGAGTGGCGCCCGCCAGCTGGAGTCCCGAGTTCGTGAGCGTGACCCGGGCATCAGCGCCAGTGACGAGGTCGGCGTTGCGCCCGGAGAGCGTATGCCACGACCCGGAGTACGCGGAGGCGATCACGAGCCCGCCCACGGCGAGCGACACCACGAGAACCGCGACCGCGTAGCTTCCGAGCCCCCGCGCGACCTGCCGCGCAGAGTACGACGGTTGCAACGTTGCACGCCGTGCCGCGACACGCTCCCATGCTGTAGTCAGCGGAGCGAAGATCACGAGAAGTACAAGGGCAATGGCGATGAGCGCGATGGTCGGCGCGACGACGGCGAGAGGGTTGACGCTGACTCCGCCGCCGGCATTCGTGATGAGCGGGGAGCCGTACAACAGCGACTGCCACACGGCGACTCCGGCCGCCGCGAGCGCGAGCGCCGTCGTGCCGAGGGTTGCTGCGGCCCGCGCCCGCCCCGAATCATCGATCGCGTCACGTTTCGCGAGGCGGATCGAGTCGAGAAACGCGGTGACACCGAAGATTGCGAGTACCGCTGCAGCGACGAGCACCGCAAACTCCCACAGCGCGAAGGCCCCGGCACTCGCGCCGTAGAGGGCAACGAGCGCCACAGCGGCTGCCGCGAATCCGAGGCCGCATCCGAGGATGCTCACGACCGCGGCTTCGATCACCCCCGCGACCGTAAGCCACTGGGCTGAGGCGCCGCGGGATCTCAGGAGCGCATTCTCCGGACGACGGGCTAGCGAGAGCAGGCGGGCGAGCTGCACGAGCGCGATCAACCCGATGAGTGCGACAAGCAGGATGCCGACGGGGGTGACACCACGCACCGACGCCAGATTCTTCTGGACGGTCGCCGCCGACTGCGCGAGCGTGCCCTCAACGAGTACGTCCCCCTTGCCGACTTTCGCGTCGTCGATGATGTCCTGCCGCAGCGTTGTGGCTAACGCTCCCAGCCGTTCGAGCTGGTCGGGGCTCAGCCGATGAAAGTCGACGGCGATGACCCAGCGCACGGAGGGCACGGGTCCGAGCGTCGCGAGCGCTGCTTCGTCGACGACGAGCGGACCGAAACTCGGCGTGCCGTCGCCTGCGGGAACAGCCGTGCCCGATGCGACGCCAGGGTCCGAGAACCAACGCTGATCTGTGGCATCCTTCGGCAGCCACGTCGCGACAATCTGGATGCTCTTCGCATCGGAACCGATTCCGACGGTGAGCACGTCGCCGACTGAGAGCCCAAGCATTTTCGCCGCGTCCGCCTGGAGCGCTCCGGGAATGGGATCGGACGGCGCGGATGACGTGGCAGGCCAGGCCCCGGCAACGAGTGTTGCGTGGCCGGCCAGGTCGGTATCCGACCACGGGGTGATGCGGACTTCGCTATTGTCCGAGAGGGTGAGCTGTTGTCCGTCCCGTGTGGCGGGGAGTGGGAAGTCGATGAGTGTTCGCGTGACATCGACGGGCAGTCCAGCGAACTCCTTCGCAAAGAATGACGTCGCCGCCGACGACTGCGCCGCGGGGTCATCGCCGAGTTTCGTTTCGACGCGGAGACTGCTCGCGGTTGCGTCAGAGGCGGCGATGAAGTTTCGCGTGTTGACGGTCGCGGAGAAGTCGAGGTACCCGATGAGCCCGACGACGAGTGCGGTGAGGACGAGGGTGACGGCTGCAACAGTGGAGAGGAGCCCGGCCTGGGACGCAGACCTGCGTAAGGCAAGAGCTGCAGTCCGCATGAGACATTCTCCCTTCCCCCGGTAGACAGTATCAATGGCGTGCCAGCACCGACGGGAGAAATGCGCGAACGTCGACCCTCGGCCACGACGTGGTGTTGACTGCAAGACGTGGTGTTGACTGTTGGTATGACAATGGCCACCCGCTTTGACTCCGTGATCGGGATGCCATGCCGCGTTGACGGGAGCATTGGCTGATGGCCGAGGTTGTCATAGTCCGCGACGCGGATGAGGCGGGCGAGATCGCCGCTGACCTGATCGAGAAGCTGGTTCGGGGCACACCGGACGCCGTGTTGGGGCTGGCGACCGGCTCGACGCCGCTCACCACCTGGACTGCGCTCGGGAAACGCGGCCTTGATTTCTCCCGCGTGCGCGGGTTCGCACTCGACGAATATGTCGGGCTGGAGCAGGGACACCCTCAGTCGTACCGCTCGGTCATCGACCGCGAGGTGGTCGGCCCGCTCCGCCTCACCGCCGAGTTGGTCCGGGTACCGGGAGACAGCGGCCCGATCGAAACGGCGGGCGACGACTACGAGGCGGCGATCGCAGCTGCCGGCGGAATCGACCTTCAGGTGCTCGGGATCGGCCGGACCGGGCATATCGGCTTCAACGAACCAAGTTCATCCTTCGGATCCCTCACGCGCGTGAAGACCCTCACCAAGCAGACGCGAGCCGACAACGCGCGCTTTTTCGATTCGATCGATGACGTCCCGACTCACTGCATCACGCAGGGCCTCGGTACGATCCTGCGTGCACGTCACCTGGTGCTTCTTGCTTTCGGGGAGGCGAAGGCGCAGATCATCGCTGGTGCGCTGGAGGGGCCTCTCACGGCGAGCCTGCCCGCGTCCGTCGTCCAGCTTCATCCGCGCGTGACGGTGATCGTGGACGAGCCGGCGGCCTCCGACCTCGCATTCGCCGACTACTACCGGTACGCGTGGGAACATCGCCTGCCGTGGGAGAAAGTTTAAGCCTGCCCGGTCAGCGGTTAGCCGGTGAGCGCCCCGTTCGCCCACACGCGGGTCACCTGCAGACCCGCGTCGAGGATTGCGGCATCCGCTGCGAAACCCGGTGCGAGGCGTCCGAACTGGTGGTCGAGGCCCAGGGCTCGTGCCGGAACGGTGGTGAGCGAGGCGATCGCGTCGACCGGATGAACCCCCGCGTGCTCGATCGCGGTGCGAAGCGCCACGTCCTGCGTGAGAGTGGAGCCGGCGATGGACCGCGTTCCGCGAACGGTCGCGAGCCCGTCCAGAACGGTCACGTTGAGTGTGCCGAGCCGGTAATCGCCGTCGCCCTTCCCGGCGGCCGCCATCGCATCCGTGATGAGGGCGATGCGCCCCGGTGCGCCGCGGAACGCCATGCCTGCGACATCCGGATGCACGTGCTGGCCGTCGAGAATGAGTTCGATCGTCACGCGGTCATCCTCGAACGCGGCGATAATGGGCCCGGGCGCTCGGTGATGTATGCCGTTCATGGCATTGAATGCGTGGGTGAGGATGCGCGCGCCCCGATCGAACGCCTCCTGGGCGAGGTCGAAGTCCGCCTCGGTGTGCCCGATCGCGACAGCGACGCCCGCCTCGACGAGCACGTCAATGGTTTCCAGTGCGCCGGGAAGTTCCGGCGCCAGGGTGAGCTGGCGCAACGTTCCACGCGCCGCGCCGATCAACTCCTCCACCTCGAGCGGTTGAGGGGGCGTCAGGTAGGCGGGGTTGTGCGCTCCCCGCTTGCCATCGGCAAGAAACGGCCCTTCAAGGTGCGAGCCGAGTATTGTCGGGTCCGCGTCGGCGAGATCGGCGATGACCGCGAGGCTTTCCCGCAGTTGGGCGAGAGGGTTCGCCACCAGGCTCAGGACGGATCGGGTAGTGCCGTGGGAGCGGTGCACCGCCCGGGCGGCGAGGATTTCTTCCGTGCGGTCGTCGTAGGAGTGCCCGCCGCCTCCGTGGCAGTGCAGGTCGATGAAACCAGGCACGAGCCAGTTTCCACCCACGTCAACGCTGTCGGTTGCCGGCGGCCGGTCGGGCGCGCGGCCTGAGCCCGTCGCGGCGATCGTGTCGCCCTCGACGAGCATCCAGAAATCGTCCACCTGGCCATCGGAGTCGAGTTTTCGCGCGCCGTGGAACAGGGTGCTCAACGTGAGTCCTGCCGTCGCTCCCGCGCCATCTCGCGGCGAAGGTTGATGGTTCCGCTGGCGAGGGCTACGACCCCGAAAACGAGGGCGACGAGGGGTTCCCCGAGCATCGCCCAGGCGATCACTGCGGACCCCATGACCGCAATCTCCACAATCCCCCGCCCCACCGGGTCGAGCGGAACGCGCGCCCTCGGCGAGCGAAACAGGCCCCACACGATGATCGCGAACAACGGTGTGCCGATCATGAACAGCGCACCGGGCCACGGGAACGGCCACGCGAGGTATCCCCAATAGCCGAGTGTGAAGACCGCGAACAGTTCCAGAAGGAAGCGCAGAACGAGGTTCGGGTTCAGCCCGGCGGTTCGTTTGGGGGCGGGGGAAGGCGCTGGCACCCGTCAAGCCTATCGAGGGCTCAGCGGAAGATGATGGTGCGCTGTCCGTCCAGCAGAACGCGGTGCTCGGCGAACCATTTGACCGCCTGCGTGAGGGTACGGGACTCCTCGTCCTGGCCGATCGCCCTGAGCTCGAGGGCCGTGCGCGAGTGGTCGACACGGACGACGTTCTGCTCGATGATCGGCCCCTCATCGAGGTCGCTCGTCACGAAGTGCGCGGTCGCGCCGATGAGTTTGACTCCGCGCGCGTGCGCCTGGCGGTACGGGTTGGCCCCTTTGAATCCGGGCAGGAACGAGTGGTGGATGTTGATCATCCGGCCCGAAAGCGCCTCGCACAGTTCAGGGGAGAGCACCTGCATGTACCGCGCGAGCACAACCAGCTCGATGTCGAGGCTCTCGACCGCGGTCAGGACCCGCCGCTCGAACAACTGCTTCTCCTCGGGCGAGGAGACGGCGTGCGACTCGAACGGCACCCCGTAGAACTTGGCGAGGTCTGCGAGATCCGGATGATTGCTGAGCACGAGCGGCAACTCGACGCCTAATTGTCCCGCACGCTGGCGGAACAGCAGGTCGTTGAGGCAGTGGCCCGCCTTCGAGACGAGCACGAGGGTGCGCAACGGCCGGCCCACGACATCCAGCGTCCATGTCATCCCGTACCGGTCGGTGACCGGGGTCAGCTTCGCTTCGAACGCGGCGCGATTGGTGGCCGCCTCCACCTGCAGCCGCATGAAAAACATTCCGGTGTCGAGGCTCGCGAACTGCTGCGACTCCGTGATGTTGCCGCCGGCATCCACGATCGCGCCGCTCACCGCATGCACGATCCCCGGCCGGTCGGTGCAGACCAGCGTGAGAACCCAGTGCGTCCCGGGGGTCAATTCGGCCATAGCCCCCAAGCGTAGGGGAATCACACGATACGCTGGAATGGATGCCGCCGGCCGCGGCATCCAGCGGGCGGCTTATCGCACCAACAAATCGTAAGGGGCACGACGGCATGCCTGTGCCAAAAACCGACGCCGCGTTTCCGTGGATCGGACTGGTGACTCTGGCGGGCGCGATCTTCGTCACCGTCACGAGCGAATTTCTCCCGACCGGCCTTCTGCCGGAAATGGCGGAGGGGCTGGACGTCACCCAATCGCAAGTGGGCCTCCTCATCACCGTCTTCGCGGCCACTGTCGTCGTTTCCGCGGCGGCCCTGACGAACTTCACGCGGCGCTTTCCACGCAAACCGCTTGTCCTCATCGTGCTCGTGGCCTTCGCGCTGACCAACTTTCTGGGAGCTATCGCACCGACCTACGAATTCATGGTCGCCACCCGGGTGCTCGGCGGGCTCGCCCACGGGTTGTTCTGGGCCGTGGTCGGCGCCTACCCGGGCCACCTCGTCCCGCAGCGCCAGCTCGCCCGCGCGGTGGCCATCACCTCCGCGGGAGGTTCCGCCGCGTTCGTGCTGGGTGTGCCGGCGGGCACGGCCATCGGGCATGCTCTGGGCTGGCGCCTCGCGTTCGTCGCGATGGGGGCGGTCATCCTCGTGTTCACGGCGCTGGTCGTGAAGTTCGTTCCCGCGGTAGAGCACCGCCAACCCGTGAAGACCGGCGAAATCCCGTTGCCGCTCCGCCGCGACCCGACCCTGCCGGGGGTCATCCTGGTCGGCATCATCACCCTCACGATCATGGTCGGGCACAACCTTTTCTACACCTACATCGTGCCGTACTTCACTGACGTGAACGGTTTCCCGGTGAGCGCGGTGAGCCCGCTGCTGCTCGTGTACGGGATCGCGGGGGCAGGGGGTCTGGTTCTGGTCGGGGTGGTCGGCGGGCGGCTGCCGAGGCTGGGACTGTTCGCGGGCGTGCTGTTCGTGGCAATATCCGCACTCGTGATCGGTCTGCTGCCCACGGAGCAGTGGCTCGTGATCATCGCGCTCGTGGTGTGGGGTGCCGCGCTCGGCGGAATTCCGGCCCTGCTCCAGACGCGGGCGCTGCACACGGCGTCGCCTCAGCTGAGGGACCTTTCCTCTGCGCTCGTCACCACATCCTTCAACATCGGGATTGGCGGGGGAGCGTTCGTCGGCGCGCTCCTGCTCGACAGTCCAGGGCTGCGCTCGCTGCCGTTTGTGGATGCTGCGGTCATGGTGGGCGTGCTCGCGCTGCTCCTGGTGAGCGATCGGACGATCCGAAACCGGTCAGCGCGGCGCCCGTCGATCCCCTTTTCCTAGATACCCCAAGGGGGTATAGTGGATTCATGCCCGCCCGGGGTATCGGGGAGGAAAGGACCGCCGATGATCGGATACGTCGAAGACAAGGACGCCCTGCTGAAACGGCTTCGTCGCGCCGAGGGCCAGGTGCGCGGTATCCAGCGGATGATCGAAGACGACACGTATTGCATTGACGTGCTCACGCAGGTATCCGCCGCCACGAAAGCGCTCGAGAACGTTGCGCTCTCCCTTCTCGAGGATCACTTGAGCCACTGCGTCGCCGAAGCCACGAGGGAAGGCGGCGTGATCGCGGACGAGAAGCTCCGCGAAGCCAGCGACGCCATCGCCAGGCTCGTCCGATCCTGACCCCCAACCCGTTTTACCCCGCCACCGCAACTGAAGGAGAAACCATGACCACCCCATCGAACGAGACCGCGTCGGCCGACGAGATCACCGAAGAGTACCGTGTGAGCGGAATGACGTGCGGGCACTGCGTCGCGAGTGTCACCGAAGAGATCTCCGAGCTCGAATCGGTGACCGGCGTCGAGGTCGCACTCAACGCGGGCGAAGTTTCGGTGGTGACGGTGCGCAGCTCGGCAGCAGTCGACGCCGAGTCGATCCGCGCCGCGGTCACCGAAGCAGGCTATGAACTGGTGACCCCGTAGTCGTGACGGACACCACCACCGAGCCGGCCCGCGACATCCTCGACACGCTCGACCTGAACATCGGCGGGATGACGTGCGCCTCGTGCGCGACCCGCGTCGAGCGCAAGCTGAACAAGCTCCCGGGAGTCGAGGCGAGCGTCAACTACGCCACGGAGAAAGCCCAGGTGCGTGTTCCGAGCGACATCGACGTCGAGACCCTTCTTGCGGCGGTCGCGTCTGCCGGGTACACCGCGACGGTTCCGGAGCCGCCGGCTCCCGAGCCCGCCGCTGGCGCGCCCGGCCCAACCGACGCAGATCCGACTGCGTCGCTGCGGCAGAGGCTCATCGTTTCGGCGATGCTGGCCACACCGGTCGTCATTCTGTCGATGGTTCCGTTCTTCCAGTTCACGAACTGGCAGTGGCTCGCCCTCGCGCTCGCTGCGCCCGTCGCACTGTGGGGCGCCTGGCCGTTCCACCAGGCCACCTGGGTGAATCTGCGTCACGGCGCAACAACGATGGACACCCTCGTGAGCATCGGTGTGCTCGCCGCGCTCGCCTGGTCGCTCTACGCGCTGTTTTTCGGCACCGCGGGCGAGCCGGGCATGACCATGTCATTCCACTTCCTCTCCGAACCCGGATCCGGCGCCAACGAAATCTATTTGGAGGTCGCGGCGGCCGTCACCACGTTCCTCCTCGCCGGCCGCTACATCGAAGCGCGGGCGAAGCGCGAATCCGGTGCGGCGCTGAGGGCGCTCCTGGAACTCGGCGCCAAGGATGCCGTGAAGCTGGAGGGCGGGCGCGAACAGTTGGTTCCGGTCTCCGCACTCCACCCCGGCGACCAGTTCGTGGTGCGCCCGGGCGAGAAGATCGCCACGGACGGATTGGTTCTCGACGGGGCATCCTCGGTGGATGCGAGCATGCTGACCGGGGAATCGATGCCGGTGGAGGTAGCCTCTGGGCATCGGGTCGTCGGCGCCACCCTCAACCTTTCGGGACGGCTCGTCGTCGAAGTGACGAGGGTTGGATCCGACACGGAGCTGGCCAGGATGGGCCGACTCGTGGAGCAGGCGCAGACGGGCAAGGCGAAGGTGCAGCGGCTCGCCGACCGCGTGTCTGCCGTATTCGTGCCCGTCGTTCTGGTTCTCGCCGTTCTCACGCTCGTCGTGTGGCTGGTCGTGGGTGCGGGGGCCAGCGTCGCGTTCACCGCCGCTGTGGCGACGCTCATCATCGCCTGCCCGTGCGCGCTCGGACTTGCCACCCCGACCGCGCTGCTCGTGGGCACGGGCCGCGGCTCGCAACTGGGCATCCTGATCGCAGGCCCAGAGGTCCTCGAGCAGACCCGGCGCGCGGACACGATCGTGCTGGACAAAACCGGCACGGTCACAACCGGACAGATGGCGCTGCAGTCGGTGATCGTCGGGGACGGCGAGACCGAGGATGAGGTGTTGCGCCTCGCGGCCGCCGTCGAGCACAATTCGGAGCATCCGACCGCGCGGGCGATCACTCAGGCGGCAACCGACCGCGGGATCGCGTTCGGTGTGACGGAGGACTTTGCTGCGGTGGCCGGCAGCGGCGTCCACGGCATCGTGGATGGCCGGCTCGTGATCGTCGGGCGAACGGACTGGGTACGGGAGAACTGGTCAACCGGGATTTCCCCGGCGCTGGAAGGCGCGGCCGAGAGCGCTGAGGCGTCCGGCGCCACGGTCATGGCCATCGCGTGGGATGGCGACGTGCGCGGGCTCGCGACGGTTGCCGACACGGTGAAACCCAGCAGCGCGCGAGCGGTCGCCCTGCTGAAAGACCTCGGGCTGACGCCGATCCTGCTCACGGGCGACAACGCCGGGGTTGCGGCGACGGTCGCCGAAGCGGTGGGCATTGCGGATGTGCGCGCGGAGGTGACGCCGCAGGGCAAACTCGATGCGATCCGCGAGCTGCAGGGCGAGGGGCGAGTCGTCGCGATGGTCGGTGACGGCGTGAACGACGCTGCAGCGCTCGCGGCGGCCGACCTCGGCATAGCGATGGGTTCGGGAACGGATGCCGCGATCGCGGCGGGCGACGTGACGGTGGTGAGCGGGGACCTTGTGGTGGTGGCGGATGCCATCCGCCTCGCCCGGCGAACGCTGCGCATCATCAAGGGGAACCTGTTTTGGGCGTTCGCCTACAACGTCGCGGCGATCCCGCTCGCGATGCTCGGGCTGCTGAACCCGCTCATCGCCGGCGCCGCGATGGCGTTCTCGTCCGTGTTCGTCGTCACGAACAGCCTGCGGCTGCGGGGGTTCCGCGGGTCGCTGTAGGACGCAGGTTAGGCAAGGTTCGTACGACATTGTCGAACTTTGCCCTATGCTCATGGCGTGGCGAGACAGATTCAATCCATCGAGAGGGCCGCGGCCATTCTCAAGCTGCTGTCCAGCGGGCAGAGGCGACTCGGCGTGGTCGAACTCGCCCAATACATGGGACTGCCCAAGGGAACCGTGCACGGCATCCTCGTTACACTCACCCACATCGGATTCGTTGAGCAGGATCGGGCTACCGGAAAGTATCAACTCGGTGCCACCGTATTGCGCCTAGGGAACAGTTACCTCGACGGCAATGAACTGCGGAACATCTCCATCAACTGGGCGGATGCACTGGCAGCGCGGAGCCGTGAGGCTGTTCAGATCGGAACGCGCCACGACGGTGGGGCTCTCATCGTTCACCATGTGTTCCGTCCGGACGACAGCCTCCAAAGCCTTGAAGTCGGTACCGTTCTTCCCCTGCATTCCACCGCGCTGGGAAAAGTGCTGCTGGCTTTCGGCGCTGAAGAGCTCGACGATGTGCTGACCATGCCGCTGGAGCGCTCGGCGTCCCGCACGACGGTGAGCAGTCGCGACCTCGAAATCGAACTGGGCGACATCAGAACGGGAGGCTGGGCAGGCGAAGTAAACGAGCTCGTCGACGGCCAAGCTGCCATCGCAGCGCCAATCCGCGACCGTGACTTCGTCGTTGGCTCCATTGGGATTCGCGGCGCAGTCGAACGTCTATGCGAGCCGGACCTGTCATTGCGTCGAGGCCTCGTGACGTTTGTCCTGGATGCCGCTACGGCGATTTCTCGGGAGTTGGCAACGCCGAGCCCTAATCACCCTTGACACACCGGGCACTTTTACCATAGTGTCCTGATCGTTCGACAATGTCGAACGCAATCGGCACTGTCGAGGTGACTCGGCCGGTCTCAACGCAGAGGGAGCGACGTGGGAAACGAGCGATTCATCGCCGCTATCGACCAGGGGACCACGTCGAGCCGGTGCATTGTCTTCGACGCGCGAGGGGGCATCGTCTCCGTCGCGCAAAAGGAACACAAGCAAATTTTCCCCCAGCCGGGCTGGGTGGAGCATGACGCGGTAGAGATCTGGAAGAACGTACAGGAAGTCGTTCAGGCCGCTATTTCCGATGCGAAACTCGGGGTCGCAGACATCGCATCCATTGGGATCACCAATCAACGTGAAACCACGGTTGTCTGGGACAAATTGACGGGCGAGCCCGTATTCAATGCAATCGTCTGGCAGGACACCCGCACCGCGGACCTCGTGCGCGAACTGGGATCGCCGGTTGGTCCGGAACGGTTCCGCGAGCGCACGGGCCTGCCTCTGGCTACCTATTTCTCCGGACCAAAGCTTTTGTGGCTACTCGAGAACGTCGAGGGGCTGCGCGATCGTGCCGATCGGGGTGAAGTGCTTTTCGGCACAATGGATACCTGGCTCATCTGGAATCTCACCGGCGGAGCAGACGGTGGGCGACACGTGACCGACGTGACCAATGCAAGTCGGACGATACTGATGAACCTCCGCGAGCTGAAGTGGGACGAGACCATCCTCCAGCGGATGAACATTCCTGCGGCTGTTCTTCCTGAAATCGTCTCGTCCTCTGAGGTCTACGGCATGGCCACCGGTGCGCTCGCCGGTGTTCCCGTCGCCGGTGCGCTGGGTGATCAGCACGCTGCTCTGTTCGGCCAAACCGCGTTCGCGAAGGGCGATGTAAAGAGCACCTACGGCACGG
This sequence comes from Micrococcales bacterium, assembly GCA_017306245.1. Lineage (GTDB taxonomy): Bacteria > Actinomycetota > Actinomycetes > Actinomycetales > Microbacteriaceae > Terrimesophilobacter. The sequence continues at coordinate 276,817 of JAFKIY010000002.1, forward strand.
GGAGTTTCCTTCTCCTGAACACAGGGGACGAGCCCGTTCAGTCGAAGCACGGGCTTCTCAGCACCGTTGCGTACAAGATCGGCGATGCACCCGCCGTTTACGCATTGGAGGGGTCTATCGCCGTAACCGGTGCTCTCGTCCAATGGCTGCGTGACCGGCTGGGAATCATTTCCAAAGCCAGCGAGATTGAGACGCTGGCCGCGACCGTCGATGACAACGGCGGATGCTACTTCGTCCCTGCGTTTTCCGGATTGTTCGCGCCGTATTGGCGAAGTGACGCGCGGGGCGTGATCGCGGGACTCACGGGCTACATCACGAAAGCCCACATTGCACGCGCAGTGTTGGAGGCATCCGCCTGGCAGACCCGAGAGGTCGTTGACGCCATGCAGGCAGATACGGGAATAGCCATGACGGAATTGAAGGTGGATGGCGGGATGACCGCCAACAACCTGCTCATGCAGATTCTCGCGGACGCACTCGACCTCACGGTGATTCGACCCATGGTCGCTGAGACAACCTGCCTCGGCGCAGCGTACGCCGCCGGGCTCGCCGTCGGCTTTTGGGACAGTGTCGATGATCTCAAAGCTAACTGGCATCGCGGAGCGCAATGGGAGCCGGTCGTCGACCCCTCCCGCCGTGCTCGGGAGTATCGCCAATGGAAGAAAGCAGTTCAACGGACTCTCAACTGGGTTGAGGGCGAGGGGGCAGATGATCCCAGCCGTTGACCCCGTGGCTGCTGTCTTCGCACAGCGGGACCACGTTCATTCTTTAGGACTCTCACCATCAACACCCTTCACCCTCAACTAAGGAGCACAGCACAATGAAAGGTCGCTTTGTCAAGACAAATGCCTTCTGGCTAGTCATGTCGCTCGTGATCTGTCTCGTCTCTGCACTGGGCGCTTCGTTCGTCCAGTCGAGCGGCGGGACCGTCACGATCAAGGACATGCGCTGGGAGACCGCAACAGGCTCGGAAATGAGCGCGCTGCTGTTCAAGCCGAACACTGCTACTGCGGATAACCCCGCCCCCGGGATTGTCGTCAGCCACGGTTGGTTCAACAACCGGGAAATGCAGGATCTCAACTACGTCGAGTTGTCGCGTCGAGGCTTCGTCGTGATCTCCATCGACATGCAAGGCCACGGCAACTCTGAGGCGGTGCCGCAAGAGTTGCTTGCCAAGAACGGTATCGGCATGTACAACGCCGTCAAGCTCTTGTCGACCCTTCCCTACGTGGATGCGTCCAGGATTGGCGTCACCGGTCACTCGAACGGCGGATTGGCCTCCAACATTTCGGTCGTGCAGGACAACACCGTTGATAAGCCGCTCATCAAGGCGGTTTACCTCGTTTCCAAGGATGCAGACTACGCGAACCCGGAAACGAAGGAATACTTCAACGAGTATGGTTCCCGTGATGTGGGCATCTTCCAGACCCAGTACGACGAGTTCTTCTTCCGCACCTACAGCGAAACAGGAGCAACAGCGCCGCGTGACTTCATGACGACCGACAACGCGCAGTCGTTCCTCAACTTCGGTGCGGCACCGGCTGACTTCGATGGCACCCGGGTCGCGGGTAAGGTCTACAAGGAGAACATCGACGGCCGCGAGGCCATGAGGGTGATCGACAGTCACCCGATGATCCACCCGTGGGCCACGTTCTCGTCGACCGAAGCGCACGATCTCGTGACGTTCTTCGACGAGTCCCTTGGTGCGCCTCACATGATTGACGCAGGCAACCAGGTCTGGCAATGGAAGGAGTTCTTCAACGCTATCGGCCTGATCGGCTTCGGAATGTTCCTCATCGCGTTCGCGCGGGCATTGCTGGGAACGCGCGCCTTCGCAGGGTTGAAGGCCTCCGAAAGCGTCGTGGCGAAGTCGCCCACCCGCACCGGTCTGATCTGGTTCTGGGTCAGCATGTTCGGCTTCGCGATCGTGTCCGCGTGGAGCTACGTCGCATTGTCGCAAGTGGTGAACGACATCATTCCGCCGTTCTTCCCGCAGTCCCCGCCGTTCTTCATCGGGCTGTGGGCGGCAATCAACGGGCTGGTTGCGGTCATCTACATGGTGTTCTACTACTTCTTCTACGGAAAGAAGCAGGGCAACACCGCGAAGGCGGTCGGTCTCCTGCCCGGCTGGCGAAAGTTCGGATTGAGCGTGCTGTTGAGCGCAACGGTCGTCGTGGCAGCATTCGGAATCGTGTTCGTCCTGGACTACTTCCTGAAGACGGACTTCCGACTGTGGGTGCTCGCTGTGAAAGCCTTCGGCCCGGACAAGATCGGGATCGCGTGGCTTTACCTGCCCTTCTTCCTGGTCTATTTCCTCGCCAACTCGGCGTTGCTGAGCAGTTTCAGCCACTTCACGCTTCGCGGCAAGGAGTGGATCACGACCGCACTGCTCGTTCTGTTCAACGCCATGGGTCCGATCGTGTTGGTCGTCTGGCAGTACACGACGTTCTTCAGCACGGGAAACCTTGTCGATGGGTTCGGCGGGATTTACAGCATCTGGTTGTTCCCCGTGATCGTGATCCTGGGCGTTGCCGCGGTGATTTCGCGAAAGATCTACCGAGCAACGAACAACCCCTACATCGGAGGCTTGATTACGGCAACGGTCGTGACCTTGATCTCCGTGTCCAACACACTGACCATGGGCTAACCGTTCAGGAGTGAAAACCACCGGCGATGTCCGGGGGCTGACTCAGCTCTCGGACATCGCCATCACTTTCGACGCCGGAGAAAAGCAATGCAATCCACCACATTGAGCCCAGCATCACGTGCCGCGGCCCTCGCGCGCATGGGAAGCGAGCAATTTGACATCCTCGTGGTTGGTGGGGGCGTCGTCGGCGCCGGGATTGCACTGGATGCAGCGAGCCGTGGACTGTCTGTGGCTATCGTCGAGGGGCGGGACTGGGCATCAGGGACATCCAGCCGCTCGAGCAAGCTCATTCATGGGGGACTGCGGTACCTGGAGATGCTTGACTTCCGGCTTGTCTTCGAGGCGCTGGCGGAAAGGGGGCGTCTCCTGAACACGATCGCTCCGCACCTCGTGCGACCTGTGACGTTTCTCTACCCACTTCAGCACCACGTTTGGGAGCGCCTGTATATCGGTGCGGGAATTCTTCTCTACGACATGCTCGCGCTCCTCAGCGGCACTCGTCGGGGATTGTCGTGGCACAAACACCTCACTCGGCGCGGCGCCAGAACGGAACTGCCTGGGTTGGCGCCAAAGGCTCTCGTGGGCGCAATCAGATATTCCGACGCGCAAGTCGATGACGCACGCCACACGTTGACGGTGGTGCGCACTGCCGTCGGACTTGGGGCTGCGGCCGCGAATCGGGCAAGCGTCGTCAGTCTCGAGAGAGAAGGCGATACTGTTAGCGGTGCCGTGGTGGTCGACTTGGAAACAGGTGAACAACGAACGGTGCGGGCCATCCACACGATCGTTGCCGGCGGTGTCTGGACGGACGAGTTGGAGGAACTCGGTGGGACCAATCCCGGTCTCGAAGTCACGGCTTCCAAAGGTGCGCACATCGTGGTCGAACGAGACCGGATCCCCGGGTCGAGCGGCATCATTCTTCGTACTGAGAAGAGCGTGCTCTTCGTCATCCCCTGGGGCGGCCACTGGATCATCGGCACTACGGACACTCCGTGGAGTTTCGGGAAGGCACACCCGTCAGTAAGTGCCCACGATGTTGACTACATTCTGGAACACGTCAATCAGGTTCTCGATCAACCGCTCGGTGTCGACGACGTTCAGGGTGTCTTCGCGGGATTGCGTCCGCTCGTCAGCGGAAATGCGAAGCAAACGACTCGTCTGTCCCGCGAGCACCACATCGATCAGCCGCTGGAAAATTTGACCGTCATCGCCGGCGGAAAGTACACGACGTACCGCGTCATGGCGAAGGATGCCGTCGACGCAGCCGTTCGAGGCGCTCGAGCCCCGGTGCCGAATTCGAGAACGGCCTCGCTCCCGTTGGATGGCGCTGATGGGTTTCGCGCGCTGTGGGGCGAGCGCCACCAGCTTTCCGAACGCTATGGGGTACCGGTAACACGGTTTGAGTCTCTGCTGCGGCGGTATGGATCTCGCACCAGTGAAATCTTCGATCTGATCGCCGAGGATCGCGCGCTGGCCGAGCCGTTGCCCAGCAACAATGAACATCTGGCGGCCGAAGTGGTCTATGCCGTAATGCACGAGGGTGCGATGCACCTCGACGATGTGCTCACGAGACGCACCCGCCTGTCTATCGAATCATGGGATCGTGGTGTCGAGTCTGCCAGGGTGGCGGCAGCCCTGATGGCGCCGCTTCTGGGGTGGGATGCCAAGCATCAGGCTCGCGAAGTTGACGTGTATCGTGCACGGGTCAAGGCAGAACTCGCGGCGCAGCGCGAACCAGACGACCGTGCGTCAGAGGATGCGCGGTTGAAGGCACCGGAAATCGTGCGATAGCGGCAGCCCGTCACAGTGCGACATCGCTGCCAAGTTCCGCGACCGGCCGCAGCCGGAACAGCCGAACAACCCTGCCTGACTCGCGCTCGTAGGAGCGGTACCCAGGCCACTGCGCCTCGATGAGCGCCCAGGCCGCATCCCGCTCGCCATCCGGAATCAGCGTGGCATGCACGGCGAGGCGCTTCCCAGCCGCCGTGATTTCCGCATCCGGGTTCGCGAGCAGGTTGTAGGTCCAGCCCGGATGCCGCTCCCGCGCAAAGCTCGTGCCGGCGACGATTGCGTTACCGAACCCGTCGGGCGTGTACATGAGTTCGTTCGCGCGGATCTCGCCGGTTTTGGCGCCCCTTGTATAGAGGGTCAGCGAGTGGACGAGAAGGCTGCTCACCTGCACGCGGCCGCCGCTCAACCCCTTGACCAGCAGCTCGACCGGCGGGAGAAGGCGCGGTCCGAGCCAACGGAACGCGCGCGTTCGGGTGAGGGGCGCGACGACCGACCGCACCAAGTGAACGACAGAACTCATGGAACCGCTTTCAGCCAGGGCACCCCGGGGGTGCGTTTGAACCCTATGCCCTGGGAGTCGAGGTAGGTGCCGAACGTGGCGAGCCGCGCGGCGAAATCGTCGAAGTTCCGGGCATCCTGCTGCATCCACCCCACCTCGGCGATCGCCACGATGCGCGGGAAAGCCATGTACTCGATGTCTGCGCGGGATTGCACAGTTTCCGTCCACAGCGGGGCTTCCACGCCGAGGATCGTGTTTGGGTCCCGGTCGGGAAACACCGCCGCGGGATCCCAGCCGTATGCTTCCTGGATGGTCAGGGGCGCTTGTGCCCACTCGGTGCCGATGTCTTCGCTCAGGTCATATTTTTGGTCGAGGTAGGCGACGTTCGACGGAGACATGATCAGTTGGCCGCCGTTCTTGAGAAGGTTACCCGTGAGCACCCAGGAACCGCCTCGGGGCGTGATGTAGTCCCAGTACTGGCCGATCGTCCCCTTCGGCAGGTCGGTGGCCCATCCGATGTCATGCCAGCCGATCACGGTCTTGCCTGCGGAGGCGGCGATGCCGCTCGCCCGATTGATGAACGCCTTATAGTCCTTCAGGCTGGTGGCGCTCGACTCGTCCCCGCCGATGTGGATCCACGGCCCCGGCGTGAGGGCGGCGAGCTGCGTGATCACATCCTCGATGAAGCGCCACGTCACGTCCTTCCCGACGCACAGGGATGAGAATCCGACACTCATGCCGAAATACAGCGACCGTGCCCGCCCGTCGCAGTTCAGCTCGGCGTACGACGCGAGTGCCGCGTTCGTGTGCCCCGGCATGTCGATTTCGGGCACGATCGTGATGTACCGGGATGCCGCATACTTGACGATCTCGCGATAGTCGGCCTGCGTGAAGTAGCCGCCGGCGCCGCCGCCGACCTGCCGTGAACCGCCGATCTCCGTCAGGCGCGGCCATCCTTTGATCGCGATCCGCCAGCCCTGATCGTCGGAGAGGTGCAGATGCAGCACATTCATTTTCAGTTGCGCAATATCGTCGATGTACCTCTTGACCATGGACACGGGGAAGAAATGCCGGGCGACGTCCAGCATTGCGCCGCGATAGGTGTAGCGGGGGTAGTCGGTGATCGTGGTCGAGGCGATCCCGTAGCGGGTTGTCGTTGCAGTTTTCGGCGGAAGCAATTGGCGCAGGGTCTGGACGCCGTCGAAGAGTCCGGATGCCTCGTTCGCGGCGATCCAGATCTGGTCGGGCGTCACGCGCAGGTCATATCCGCCCGGAGTATGGCCCGGCTCCACGATCAGGACGATGTTCCCGCGCCCGGACAAGGGAAGGGAAAGTCCGGTCATCGGCCTCAACAGGTTGACGAGGTATTCGGCCACCGGGGCGGCCGCGCCACGACCATCGACGGCGCTGTGCTCATCGAGGGTGAACGTCCCCTCGCCGGGAATGCGGGACACCGGGGACGGGATGACCGTCCGCGCGAGGGATGTCGCCGTCGCCTCAACGGGTGGTGAGCCCGCGGTCACCGCGGTGTTCACGGCGCCATTCGCGGTGCTCGCGCCCGCGAGCGCAATCGCGAGCAGGACGTACCAGGGGGTGCGTCGAAGCAGTGCCATGATTGCGTCCTCACGCCGTCGGGCGGCGCCACGTGGTTGGAAGTTCTGTCGAGACTATCGCCCTTCAACCCGGGTTCGCTGCCGCGATTCCGGGCACTACATGGCGATCCCGTCACCGCACTGGGAGGCGGCTGGCGAACCCGGCACGGCGGGGGCGTTGAGCGTAACGTGAAACAGAAGAGCGTCGGGAGGCGCACTGAGAGTGCGGATCGGGAGGTGACGATGCGGGCGATGGTGAAGGCGCTCGTCGCCGCAGTCGGCTTTGTCGCCGTCGGCCTGGCGGGCATTGTCGTGCTCATGTTCGCCGAGAGCCTGTGGGCGCGGCAGCGAAGAATGCCGGAACCGGTGTCCCCGGTAGAGGTGCGCTCGGGGATCTTCGGCGGCGACGCTGGCGGCGAACCGCTGGAGCTGGCGATTCTCGGCGACTCGCTCGCGGTCGGTTACGGGGCGGATGACCCTGACTGCGCGGTCGGCGTGCTTCTGGCCGAAGGTCTTGCGGCGGCTTCCGGACGGCCGGTGCAGTTGCGCAATGTCGCCGTGGTGGGGGCCGAATCCAGAGACCTCGCCGACCAGATTCCATGCCTGTGCTATCCGGGGGTTCACCTCGAAGTGGTGGTGATCATCGTGGGCGGCAATGAGATCCTGCACCTGCACAGGATCGGGTCGTCGGTGCAGTATTTGGCCGAGGCGGTGCGATTCCTTCGCCGACGTGGGTGTGAAGTGGTCGTCGCGACCTGCCCGGACGTGGGCACGGTGAGGATCTTCGCTCAACCGCTGCGGTTTCTCGCCCACGTGCTCAGCCGGGTGCTGGCCACAGCTCAGACCATCGTCGTGCTTCGCGCCGGCGGTCGCACCGTGTCCATGGCGGACGAGCTGGGGCCGCTTTTCCGAACGAATCCCAACGCCATGTTCTCCGCCGATCAGGTTCACCCCTCCTCTCTGGGTTACGCTCGCGCGGCCGCGACGATTCTCCCGAGCGTGTGCGCGGCGGCCGGGTACTGGACGGGTCAGAAACGGAACATCCCGCACCGGATCTACCGCCCGGATCTCCGCATCCACCGCCTGGCCTGGCTGGCGTTTAGGACCGTCCGGCATGCGGGTGCGGAAGTGCGGCCCGCGGGCGTGGAGTCTTGACGCGACGCGGGCGGCGTGCGCGATATGCTTGCCGCATCGCGACTGGCGTTCGGGTGGATCACCACCGGGGAGCGATGACCAAGCGAATCGGCCGTACGCCTGGGCCGTAAGCGGATACCGTTATAGATATCCGATGAGCCCAGCGTCTGTCATACACCGAGGAGCCAGCCCGTGTCCGATCGCCTTCCATCCACGTTCACTGATCCGCTGTCCAGTGTTGACCCGGAGATCGCGGCTGTTCTCCAGCAGGAGCTCGGCCGTCAGCGCGACTACCTTGAAATGATCGCGAGCGAAAACTTCGTGCCGCGCGCCGTGCTCGAATCGGCGGGATCCGTGCTCACCAACAAATATGCCGAGGGGTATCCGGGGCGTCGCTACTACGGCGGATGCGAGTTCGTCGACATCGCCGAGCAGCTCGCGATCGACCGGGCGAAGGCGCTGTTCGGAGCGGAATACGCGAACGTGCAGCCGCACTCCGGAGCCACCGCGAACGCGGCAGTCCTCTCCGCGATCGCAGAGCCGGGCGACACCATCCTGGGCCTCGAGCTGGCCCACGGCGGCCACCTCACCCACGGCATGAAACTGAACTTCTCCGGCAAGCTCTACAACGTCGCCAGCTACGGGGTCGACCCGAAGTCGTTCCTCATCGACATGAATGTGGTGCGCGAGAAAGCCCTCGAACACAAGCCGAAGGTCATCATCGCGGGATGGTCCGCGTACCCTCGCGAGCTCGACTTCCCGGCGTTCCGCGCCATCGCGGATGAGGTGGGCGCGAAACTCTGGGTCGACATGGCGCACTTCGCCGGACTCGTCGCCGCCGGCCTGCACCCGAGCCCCGTGCCGCACGCGGATGTCGTCTCCAGCACGGTGCACAAAACATTGGCCGGACCGCGCTCCGGGTTCATCCTGAGCCGCGACCAGGAGCTCGCCAAGAAACTGAATTCCAACGTCTTCCCCGGCCAGCAGGGCGGACCCCTCATGCACATCATCGCCGCGAAGGCCACGGCGTTCCTCCTCGCCGGCAGCGAAGAATTCAAGGACCGCCAGGAGCGCACGGTGCGCGGTGCGAAAATCCTCGCCGAGCGGCTCATGGCCGACGATGCCAAAGCGAACGGGGTGGATGTTCTCACCGGAGGCACGGACGTGCACCTCGTGCTCGCCGATTTGCGCGACTCGCCGCTCGACGGAAAGCAGGCGGAAGACATCCTCCACGACGTTGCCATCACCGTGAACCGCAACGCTGTGCCGTTCGACCCGCGACCGCCGATGGTCACCTCCGGGCTTCGGATCGGAACACCTGCCCTCGCCACCCGCGGTTTCGACGACACGGAGTTCACCGAGGTCGCCGATGTGATCGCGGCGGCGCTGCAGCCGAACCCGGATGTCGCGGCCCTCCGGGCACGGGTGAAGAAGCTCGCCGACGCGTTCCCGCTCTACCCCGGCCTGGAGTCCTGGTGATTTGTGACTTTCATCATTCAGGAGGGTATGGGGTTGTTGGGGGTAAAAGGAATGGTGGGAGTCACGAGGCACGCGAGTGCCACCTCAAGTTTCACTTCTGCCACACAAGGTCCTGAATGATGAAAGCAAGAGTGCTGGACGGGCGGGCGACGGCGGCGGCGATCAAAGCGGAACTGGCTGAGCGGGTCGCCGTGCTTCGCGCTGCAGGAGTCACTCCCGGGCTCGGCACGGTTCTCGTCGGGGACGACCCGGCGTCGCGCCAGTACGTCGCGGGGAAGCACCGCGACTGTGCGGAGGTCGGCATCAACTCGATCCGCCGTGATCTTACCGCCGACACCACCCAGGCGGAGCTGGAAACCGTGCTTGACGAGCTCAACGCGGATCCGGCGGTCACCGGGTACCTCGTGCAATTGCCGCTGCCTCCGCACATCGACACGGATGCCATCCTCGAGCGGGTTTCACCGCACAAGGATGCCGACGGGCTCCACCCGACGAATCTCGGTCGGCTCCTGCTGAATGTGAGCCAGCCGATCGGCTCGCCGCTGCCGTGCACGCCGCGCGGCGTCATCGAACTTGTCGAACGCCACGGGATCGCCTGGTCCGGACGCAACGTCGTCGTGGTCGGCCGGGGCGTCACGGTGGGCCGCGCCATCGGGCCGCTGCTCACCCGCCGCGAATACAACGCCACCGTCACGCTCACCCACACGGGCACCGTCGATCTCGCCGACCACCTGCGGAGGGCGGATGTCATCGTCGCTGCCGCCGGCGTCGCCGGCATCGTCACGGCGGACAACGTCAAGCCGGGCGCGATCGTCCTGGATGTGGGCGTGAGCCGTGTGATGGACGGCGGGCAGAGCCGCATCGCGGGCGACGTCGCACCAGGGGTGGCGGATGTCGCCGGCTGGGTGTCGCCCAACCCCGGCGGCGTCGGTCCGATGACGCGCGCGATGCTTCTGACAAACGTTGTCGACCTCGCGGAGCGCAGCTACTCTCCGGCGTAGCCGATCATGCAGGAGATTCCGTCACCGGCTTGGCTTACATCCCAGCCGGGGACCTTGTCGAGGTTGTTCTTCATGCCCACCTCGGTGATAGTGGCTCTGCACGCCTCGATGGTCGCTCCCGAGTTCGGGTCGACGGCGAACCCGTAGCGTCCGAAATGCCACTGGTTCAGGTCCGGGACGCCGTCAGAGTTTTCGAAATCCGCGACCCCGCTCGCATTTCCGGACTTGGACCATTCGAAACCGTTGAAGCACGCGTGGCCGCCGACGGACGGTGAAATACCCTCCCCGGATGCTCCCTGAGCGAAGTACGGGCTGCCGAAAATCAACTTGATGGGGGAGGCGAACGTCAGATCCGGGGTCGACGACGCGAGGGCAATGCGCAGAAGGGAGCTGCCATTGTCGGCGAGGTACTGTTCGGTGATCGGCTGAACCCCGGTACCTTCCCCGCACACGCTCAGAAACTGGGCGCGGATGTCCGCAGCCGCCTTATCTGTGCTGGCCAGTGGCGCGTGCGCCGCCATCGAGATGCCAATGGTCCGGCCATCCACCGCACGCACGTTCGCGGTGATCGTGAACAGGATGTCGGCGGTCGTGTCGGCGCTCGGCTCCGGCGTCGGGGTCGGCGTTTCGGTTGCCGGTGCGGACACCGACGGGGCCGGTGCAGGTTCGGTCGCGCACCCGGTCATTCCGGCGACGAGCGCGAGGGCGGCGGTCGAGACGACCGCGAACCTGAGAACGGGGACCCCCACAGTCAACTCCTTTTTGGCGTTACTGCACCAGCGTGATTCACGTGTCCCGCCGGGCACCGACGGAGGCGTTAACCCTGAAAATATCAGGTTGGCTATATCCATGTTCGGCAAACGCCCCATCGATAGCAACTCGTAACAGTGAATCCTCAGTTTCGGGCAGGAGGGCGATCGCGGCCCCGCCGAAACCCCCGCCGGTCATCCGCGCGCCGAGCGCTCCGCAGCCCAGAGCGGTCTCCACCGCGAGGTCGAGCTCGGGCGTTGACACCTCGAAATCGTCCCGCAAGGAGCGGTGCGATGCGGTGAGAATGTCGCCGATCGCGCCCGGCCCCTCCTGGGAAAGCAGCCGCACGGTGTCGAGCACGCGCCGATTCTCGGTGACGACGTGCCGCGCTCGCCGGAACGTCACCTCGTCGAGGACTTCCTTCGCGTGCGGGAGCCCGTCGAGGTCCAGGTCGCGCAGGGAGGGGATCCCCAGAGTTCTCGCCGCGAGTTCGCAGGATGCGCGCCGGTCCCGGTACCCGCCATCGGCCAGATTGTGGGCGGTGGCGGTGTCGATGACGATGAGGGAAAGCCCGGCATCGGCCAGTCCGAGCCTCACCGGGCGGGACTCCAGCGACCGGCAATCAAGGAACACGGCGGCGCCCTCCTCGCCGAACAGCGACGCGGTCTGGTCCATGATCCCGGTGGGTGCGCCGACGGCTGTGTTTTCCGCGAGCTGCCCGGCCCGGGCAAGCGCCTTTCGGTTCAGTCCGAGCTGCCAGACGTCGTTCAGGGCGACGGCCACGGCGCACTCGATGGCGGCCGACGACGACAGTCCGGCACCCACCGGCACGTCGGAGTCGAGGAAAATGTCGACGCCGGGCACCGCGCCGAGGTCGGCACCCCGCTCGCCCAGCTCCGATTCACCGAGCGCCCAGGCGACGCCCAGCGGGTACGCCGACCAGCCGCGGAGCGCCTCCGGTGCCAGGTTGGCGAGGTCGAGTTCGACGAGTTCGTCGGCGAAACCGCTCGCGACGCGCAGTATCCGGTCGTCGCGCACCGCGACCGCGGCGACGGTGCGTCGGTCGATGGCGAATGGGAGCACGAATCCGTCGTTGTAGTCGGTGTGTTCGCCGATCAGGTTCACGCGTCCGGGTCCAGACCACAGCCCGTCAGGTTCCCGGTCGAACAGGTCGCGGAATGCCGCACGCGCGTCGTCGCGGATGTCGGTCACGAATCATCCCGACGCGCCGCCGCGATGCCGCCGCGCACGAGTTCGGCCGTGTGCTCGGGAGCGACGTCGCCGATCCACGCGCCCATCGCCGCCTCCGAGCCGGCAAGATACTTGAGTTTGTCGGCCGCCCTGCGCGGGGAGGTGACCTGGAGCATGAGCCGGATGTCCTCCCGGTGGACGTTCACGGGAGCCTGGTGCCACGCGGAAATGTACGGTGTCTCCGTGTCGTAGATCCGGTCGAGGCCTCGCAGGATGGTTCGGTACATCGGGGCGAGCTCGTCGCGTTCGGCGTCGCTCGTCTCGGCGAAATCCGGAACGTGCCGATGCGGGAGCATGTGCACTTCGAGCGGCCACCGCGCCGCGAACGGGACGAACGCGCTCCAGTGTTCGCCGCGCAGCACGACACGCTCCGAGGCGAGTTCGAACTCGAGCACTCGGGAGAACAGGTCCGGCATCCGTTCGATCGAGGAGATCAGTCTTTGCGTGCGCGGCGTGATGTACGGGTAAGCGTAGATCTGGCCGTGCGGATGATGCAGCGTCACGCCGATCGCTTCCCCGCGGTTTTCGAACGGGAACACCTGCTGGATTCCGGGAAGCGCGGAGAGCGCGGCGGTGCGGTCCGCCCATGCTTCGATCACCGTACGGGCGCGCGAAACGGTCTGGCTGCCGAAGGATCCGCGGGTTTCCGGACTGAAGCACACCACTTCGCAGCGCCCGATGGACGTTCGAGTCCTACCGATCCCCAGTTCGTCCAAATCCGCAAGCCCCTGCGGCGCATTGTCGCCGCCCAGCGCCGGTCCGAACGAGGGCGAACGGTTTTCGAACACGGCCACGTCGTAGTTGCTGGGAATTTCGGAGGGGTTCGAGGGGCTGGCCGGGGCGAGCGGATCCTTGTCCGCCGGCGGAAGATAGACCCGGTTCTGGCGGGCGGCGGCGATGGACACCCATTCGGCGGTGAGGGGATCCTGCCGCATGGTCGCGGTGTCCGGGCGCGGGTCGAGAACGCGCGCGTCGACTGCGCGCTCGGGGCCGAGAGCCGTGTCGGCGTCGTCGAAGTAGATCAGTTCGCGGCCGTCCGCGAGGGTTGTCGCGTGCCTGGTAATCGACGCCATGATTCTCTCTGCATTTAGGCTGAACGGTATGCGCGCACCGACCGGCGAACAGTTCGCTCTTGAGCTGGAGAGCGAGGGCATCCGGACTCTCGCCATCATAACGGAGGTGGCAGCATCCCTTCGGGTGCTCGAGGTCGACGGGGTCGACGTCGTCGACCCGTACCCGGTCGAGTCCAGTCCGCCGTACGGTTCCGGAATCGTGCTTGCCCCGTGGCCGAACCGCATTCGGGACGGGCTCTGGATGCTGGACGGCACACCGCAGCAGCTCGACCTCACCGACGTGGGCAACCGCAACGCGATCCACGGTCTGCTGCGGTCGCGGCCGTACCGGGTGGCGCAACGCAGCGCGAACGCGGTCGCTCTCGAGGCGACGGTGTTCCCGCAGCACGGGTATCCGTTCATTCTCGACACGAGCGTGCGATACGAGGTGGTCGCCGGCGGAATCGTCGTCACCCACTCGTTCCGCAATGGGTCTCCGTCGCGTGCACCGTTCGCGGTCGGCGCGCATCCGTTCTTCCGGGTGGGGGACGTGCCCGTAGGCGACCTGACTTTGACGCTGGCGGCCGGCTCCCGGTTCGTGCTCGATGATCAGCTCATCCCGGGCGAGGAGCTCGCGGTCGACGGCACCGAGTTCGACTTGCGCGGGGGGCGGCGTGTGGGCGACCTGGATCTGGATACGCCGTTCGGCCGGGTGTCGCACGATGCCGACGGGCGCGCGCGGCACCGGCTGACCGCTCCGGACGGTCGATTCACCGAGGTGTGGCAGGGACCGGATTTCGGGTTCGTTCAGGCATTCACGCCGCACATTTTCCCCCGCCCTCGCCCAGGCGAACCGGATGCGCTCGGACAGGCGGTCGCGATCGAACCGATGACGGCCCCGCCGAACGCGTTCAACAGCGGCCTCGGGCTGCGCTGGCTTGCGCCTGACGAAGAGTGGTCGGGCAGTTGGGGGGTGACGTATGGGCGCGCCTGAGCCGTCACCCGTGCAGATTCGCCGGTGGCGCCGCTACCTGGCGAATGAGCGGGCGGAGGCGGCCGTCTACCGCGACCTCGCGTCCCGGCGCTCGGGGGAGGAACGAGAAATTCTGCTCGCGCTCGCGGAAGCCGAGGGCAGGCATGAGGCGCACTGGCTCGCCCTGCTCGGCGATCACGTGGGCGAGCCGCTGCCCGACGAAATCCGCACGCGCCTTCTCGGCTGGCTTGCCAGACGGTTCGGGTCGGTTTTCGTGCTCGCGCTGGCCCAGCGCGCTGAGGCACGATCGCCGTACGAGTCGGATGGCGACGCCACCCGGTCGATGGCGGCGGATGAGCGCATCCATGAGGAGGTCGTTCGGGGGCTCGCCGCGCGCGGCAGGGCAAGAGTCTCCGGAACGTTCCGGGCAGCCGTGTTCGGCGCGAACGATGGCCTCGTGAGCAATTTCGCGCTCGTCCTGGGAATCGCGGCGACCGGGGTGTCGAACGAGTTCGTCATTATCACGGGCCTCGCGGGGCTTCTCGCCGGTGCGCTTTCGATGGCGGCGGGCGAGTTCGTGTCGGTGAGTTCGCAGCGTGAGCTGCTCGAATCCAGTTCGCCGAGCCCAAACCGCGGCGGGGCCATTACAAACCTCGATGTTGACGCGAACGAACTTGCCCTCGTCTACCGCGCTCGCGGAATGTCCGAGCCGGATGCCGCGGCCAAAGCCGCTGAGGTGTTGCGGGATCACCGTCTCGATGTCGCTGGCGAGGCCGATCAACACGAAGAGGTCGGTTCCGCGCGGGGCGCCGCTCTCTCCAGCTTCGTGTTTTTCGCCATCGGCGCGGCCGTGCCCGTGCTTCCGCACATTTTCGGTGCGACCGGGGTCGTTGCCGTCGTCATCGCGGCCATTCTCGTTGGCGCCATCCTGCTCATGACCGGAGCGATCGTCGGTCTGGTGTCCGGTGCCTCGCCGACGAAGAGGGCGCTCCGTCAACTCGCGATCGGGTACGGCGCCGCCGCCGTCACCTACGCGCTGGGGTCGGTTGTCGGGATTTGGCTCGGCTGAGGCTCCGCCACCGTGCTCGGGCCCACCATCCGACGGAACCACGCTGCGTCGGGAATGCGCGTCGTGACGGAACCCACGATGATCGTCACGAGAACGTACGCGGTCGCGAGGGGAGCAAGTTGGGGTTCAAGCCCAGCGCCGACCGCGAGCCCGGCGATGACGATGGAGAACTCCCCTCGGGGCGCAAGGGACAAACCGGTACGCCAGCGGCCCAGTTTTCCGATCCCGGCATGTCGTGCCGCCAGGTAGCCGCTGGCCGTCTTGGTGACGATAGTGAGGAGCGCGAGCGCGAGTGCCGGGAGGAGCACCGGCCAGATGTCGGCGGGGTCCGTCGCAAGGCCGAAGAACACGAAGAAGATCGCGGCGAACAGGTCGCGAAGCGGGGTGAGCAGTTGCGCCGCGTTGTGGGCGACCGGTCCGGACAGCGCGATGCCGACGAGGAATGCGCCGACGGCTGCCGACACGTTGACCCGATCCGCAAGCCCGGCAACGAGCATGGTCAGACCGAGCACGCCGAGGAGCAGCGCCTCCGCATGCTCGGCGGGGAACAGGCGCGACAGGAAACGGCCCCACCGCAAGGCGACGAGGAGGATGACCAGCACCACGAGCACGGCGATCGCGAGCGTGATCGCGCCCTCCATGATTCCGGCGCCGATGACGACGGCGGACAGCACGGGCAGGTAGAACGCCATCGCCAGGTCCTCGATGACGAGGACGGAGAGGATCACCGGGGTCTCGCGGTTACCGATCCGGCCAAGGTCGCGCAGCAGTTTCGCGATCACACCGGATGAGGACACCCAGGTGATTCCGGCGAGCGCGAGCGCCGCTATCGGCCCCCAGCCCAGGATGATCGCGAAGGCCGCTCCGGGCAGCGCGTTGAACACGGCATCCATTGCGCCGGCGAGTTTGGATCGCTTGAGGCTCCCGACGAGTTCCGTAGCCGAATATTCCAGGCCGAGCATCACGAGGAGCAGAATGACGCCGATCTCGGATCCGACGGAGAAGAATTCGTTGCTCGCGGACAGCGGGAGCGCGCCGCCGTTTCCGAACGCGAGCCCGGCGAGCAGGTACAGCGGGATCGGCGAGATCCCGAACCGCGCCCCGAAGCGTGCAAGGAGGGACAGGCCCAACAGCAGCGCGCCAACCTCAACGAGGAGAAGGGCTGTGCTGTGCACCTCGTCCGTCATGGCGCTCAGTCTGATTTGGAGATGATCAACTCGGAAAGGGAGTCCAGGCCGGGGCGGGTTCCCACGGCGATGAGCGCATCCCCCGCTTCGATGGTTTCACTCGGCGCGGGCGACGGGATCACTTTTTTGTCGCGGACGAGCGCCACGATGGACACCCCGGTGCGGGTGCGCGCTCTCGTGTCGCCGAGGGGCCGACCCGCGTAGATGGAGTCGGAGGGAATCAGCATGTGTTCGGTGAAAAGCCCCGCCGGTTCATCCGTGAGTTCGGTGAGCTTGCTGAGGACGACGGATGCGCCGAGCAGTTCGGCGAGTGTGGAGGACTCCGGATCCGTGATCGGAATCGACACGATGCACGAGTCGGGATCTTCGAGGTCGAAGATCGTGAGTTCGCGCCGGCCGTCGCGGAACGTCACGACCCCGATCCGCCGGCCCCTGGCCGTGATCAGGTCGTGCCGGACTCCGAGACCCGGGAGGTCTGATTTTTCTACGCGTACGCCCACGGCTCAACGCTATCAGCGCGCCCGCTTGGAGCGCTGACCCGAAAGACGTCGACGGTGGGCCCCGTGGGGCTCGAACCCACGACCCAAGGATTAAAAGTCCTTTGCTCTACCAACTGAGCTAGAGGCCCGCACTACAAATCTATCGTGGAACTTGAGCCCGTGAACTGCACGTGCGCCTCGCCTAGGGTGGAAGGCGTGACCGACGAATTCCACAAGCCGACCCAGTTTTCGGGCTCGAAGTTTGACGAGTTCGAGGGCGGGCTGGACCCCGCGCAGATCAGCAGCGTCGCGCACGACACCGCCGCCGCGCTTCTGGCGCGAGTGCGGGGAAATTCGGATGCCGCCGTCGTCGAGCGGATGATCGCCTACACGGATGTGCACGGCATCGACGCAGTCGCCGAGCTCTGGGCGCGCGCGAGCCCGCGGAGTTTGCCCGGCGCGCTCTGGCGCATCTACCTCATGCGCGCGTTCGTCCGGCAGGATGCCGACACGGCGAGCTACCTCTACCAGCGCGGCACCGAGGTAACCCCGACGATCGACCACGTCGTCGCCGGAGCATCGACACCGACCGGTCCCGCCGAGATCCTGACCCTTGCGGACGAAATCCTGCGCGGGGCGTTCCAGGGCGACTTCGCCGTGGCGCTGGACCGCGCGGCCTCCTTCTGCCGCCTCACCGCGGGCGGCGCGACATCGCTCGCGGACGATGTGGACCCGACGAGTCCGGATCGCGCAACCGAGTTGACCACGCGCGCGCTGCGGCTCTCCGAGACCGCGGCGGAGCTGGCCTCGTGCGCGAAACTGTGGCGCCACGGCCAACTCGACTGAGTCGGCGCTCTCATCGACGTTCCGGCATCCAGCGGTTAGAATCGTCGTGGCCCGCGAGGGCCAGGGCCGGGCCGCAGTAACCCCGGGCTCCAATATTCGCCGCTTCGAGCGGCCTCGCGCCGAGAGGCGTTCTGCGGCCTGGCCAATAACCTCCAGCCAATCCGAATCGGCTTGCGCGCCGAATCTCTCACATGCTCACCGCAACGAGGGGGCTGGACGTTGACGCCGTCAACCAACCCGCGCCGATGTTTGAGAAGCTTGTACTTGTGCCCAGCTTCCCCGACGTCGACAGCGACAGCGTGAAAGACGATGCGCCCTCGATCGACGAGCTCCTGAGCAGGGTAGCGACCGGCGATCAGGCCGCGTTCAGCGACCTGTACGACGAGACCGCACCGCGGCTGCTCGGGTTGATCACGCGGGTTCTGATCGATCGTGCGCAGTCGGAAGAAGTGGCCCAGGATGTTTTCCTGGAAATCTGGCAGACGGCGACGCGATTCGATCGGGCCAGGGGCTCAGCCTTGTCGTGGATGCTCACGATGGCCCACCGACGAGCCATCGACCGCGTCCGGTCCGCACAGGCGGGCCGGGACCGGGACGTGCGGATCGGCATTCGGGATCTTGAGCCAGAGTTTGATGAGACGTCCGAACTGGTGGAAACACGAATGGAAAGCGAGAGGGTGAAGGTTGCCATGGCAAGTCTCAGTGAACTGCAGCGCCAGGCGCTCAACCTCACCTATTTCGGCGGGTATACGCAAACGGAAGTGGCCGAACTCTTGAGCGTGCCGCTGGGTACCGTCAAGACCCGACTTCGCGACGGGATGATCCGGCTGAGGGATGAACTGGGGGTGGCGTCATGAGTCTCACCCCGAAAGAGCAGGAAGAGGTCGAGACCGCGCTCGGTCTCTCGGTACCCCCGGTGACCCCGTCCCCGGAGTTGAAATCCTCGATCATGGCGAAAATCGCTGCGACGCCGCAGCTGCCGCCGATCACAGCGGAGTCGGCGGGGCCGGCCACGAAGCGGGCCGAAGTCCGATGGTTTTCGAAGCCGGTGGCGGCGCTGGTCGCCGCGGCAGCTGCCGTCATCCTGTTCGCCGGTGGCACAGTGCTGGGAATGGGCATCGCGGGCGATAACGCCGCGCAAAGCGAAGCGAACACGTTGGCCGTGCTGACATCGGCGAGCGACCTTCAGCGAGCCACCGCCCCCGTGTCCGGCGGCGGTGTTGCGACGCTGATCTGGTCACTGGAGCAGCGAAAGTCGGCGATCCTCGTCAACCACCTGCCCGCTCTTCCCGCCGGCAAGACCTACCAGTTGTGGTACATCGGCGGCAGCGGCCCGGTCTCTGCCGGGACATTCGAAGCGGATGCCGGCGCCACGACGTGGCGCGTGCTGGATGGTGCGATGAGTGCGGGGGACACGGTCGGCGTGACGGTCGAACCCGCCGGTGGTTCCACCGCGCCGACGACGGATCCCATCGTCGCGATCGCGAGTTCCTGAATCACTCCAATCCGATTTCGGCAGCCTTCCGAATAGTCAGTGTGCGCGATATCCGCGACACACAGATTAGGAGGAATATCGTGGCCAAATCACCCAACCGTCTCGTCGGCGTCGTCTTCGGGGCCGTGTACATCCTGGTCGGACTTCTCGGATTCACCGTCACGAGCGGGTTCGGCTTCTTCTCCACGAGCGGCGGCATGCTCCTCGGAATCTTCCAGGTCAATGCCTTCCACAATGTGGCGCACCTGCTGATCGGTGCCGCGCTCATCGTCGGCGGTCTCGTCAGCACTCGGGCGGCCAAGGCAGTCAATGGCACAGTTGGAGGCGCCTACCTGCTTTTGGGCATTGTCGGACTGTTCCTCGTCGGAACACCCCTCAACGTTCTCGCGCTGAATTCCGCTGACCACGTGCTGCACTTTGCGAGCGCCGTTGTCCTTCTGGGCACCGCACTCGGAACCGACAAGCGCACGCACACGGTGATCGCGTAACCGATGTCACAGATCACGCGAAGTTGGCTGGCTTTCGCCGCCATGGGGGCTGGCGTGATCCACTTAGGGGTGGCACCGGGCACCGCGATTCCCGCCGCCGTCGTCCTCGGCGTTCTCGGCCTTGCCGAGTTCGCCTGGGGCGTCGGCGTTCTCGCCCGGAACCGGTTCCTGATGCCGCGAGTCGCCCTGGTGGGGGCGTTCGCTCCCGTCATCGGCTGGGGGTTCGCTCTTCTCGCTGCCGTCGCGTTCGACAACCCGGAACTCGCTTCCGCGTTCGGCGCATTCCCGATGGCAGTTGCAAGTTTCTTCAACCTCGTGATCGCCGCCGTGCTGGGCGCGGATCGCCGACGCACGGCAACGGTGAGCTCCGGGTCGGCAGTGCGGGCGCCGAAACCTCGTCGGCAAGCCCCGGCGTGCCTTTACCTCACCGGCCTCATGGTCGGCGCACTGGCGGTGTCAATGCTGACGACGCCGGCGCTCGCGGCGACCGGCGCGGGCATCAACAACCCGCACGCGAACCACGGCGAACTGGATCTTCCCGAACAGCATCACCACTGATCGGCGGCCGCGAGCGATCAGGTCCCGCCTGCGCGGCGCCACATCGTCGTTATCGGCGCGCCGTCGAAGGTGCTCTCGAAGCGGCCGAGCGCCACGTACCCGGCCCGCTCGTAGCGGTGGTTGTTCGCCGGGTTGGTGGACTCCAGGTAGGTGGGCAACCCCTGCGCATCGAACTGCTGGAGGTTTTCGCGCAGCAGTTGCTGGCCAACCCCGCGACCACTGCTGTCCGGATGCGTCGCCAGCAGACTGAGGTAAGCGTGCGGCGGATGCTGCGGCTGGGCGGCGGCGAAGCGATCCCATAGGTCGAACATCGCCGCTTGCGATGAGGTGGGAAGGTTGCCCTCGACGACCGCGCGCACTCTGGCCTCCTGCTCCGTTGTCATTTCGTCTTCTCCCGGCGGGAGCCACACGGCGACAGCCGACCCCTCATCGGAGAGGTACACGCTGGAGAACCGCAGCGCTCCTTCGACGTAGGGGCGCCAATACGCCGCGCGGTGATCCGTGCCGCCATCCGGGCGGGTGAGCGCGACGCCCCACACCGGGTCGGCCGCAAACGCGCGGGTAATGATCTCTGTTACCAGGTCGACGTTTTCGACGCTCGCAATGGTTGCCATGCGCCAACGGTACTGGCGGACGCCGCCTGACCCAATCCCTGCATGTCCGGACATCGGATCAGACGAAACGCGGTGTTGTCAGCAATAACCCAACTAACTAGCTAGACTAGTAAAAATATTGGCTAGTGACTTGGGGGGCGCCGCGTGAGCATCAGGCATTCCAGCGTCGTGGCAGCGCCCATCGCCGACGTGTTCGCGTGGCACGGCAGGCCCGGGGCGTTCACTCGGCTTGCACCACCATGGAAGCCGATATCCCTTCGAACCGAGGCCGATTCACTCGAGAACGGTACAGCGGTTCTGCAACTGCCTGGCGGGCTGTCCTGGGTGTCCAGGCATGACCCGGAAGGTTACTCGCCGCCGCACCGTTTCGTCGATGAAGTCGCATCTACGGGACCAGCCTCGCTTCCTGCCTCGCTCCTGAAATGGAGGCACAGCCACGAGTTCACTGACGTCGGCTCCAATCGAACTCGCGTCACCGATCACGTGATGACCCCAATCGGATCGCGTGCTCTGAGGCCGATGTTTCGTTACCGGCACCGCCAGCTTGCCGACGACCTTGAGGCTCATCGGCAGGCCACAGAATACGGCATGAAACCAATGACCATCGCGGTGACAGGATCCTCCGGCCTTGTGGGGTCGGCGCTCTGCGCATTCCTCACGACCGGGGGCCACACCGTGATCCGCCTTGTCCGCCGCGAAGCGCGTGGACCTCTGGAACGCGAATGGAATCCCCTGGCTCCGTCTGCGACCCTCCTTGACGGCGTCGACGCAGTGGCACATCTTGCGGGCGCATCGATCGCCGGGCGGTTTACGGAGCGTCACAGACGGGGGATTCGCGACAGCCGAGTCGAGCCAACACGATTGCTCGCCGAGGTGGCAGCGGCATCTCGCTCCGGGCCGAAGGTCTTCGTGTCGGCCTCCGCGATAGGCATCTATGGCACCGATCGCGGCGAGGAGCACCTGTCCGAGAACAGCAGCCTCGGTGACGACTTCCTGGCCCGTGTCGTGTCGGACTGGGAGGACGCGACATCGCCTGCACGTGCCGCCGGCATCCGCGTCGCAGCAGTTCGCACCGGCATCGTGCAATCCGCGCAGGGCGGTTCGCTGAAAATCTACCGGCCACTCTTCGCGCTCGGGGTTGGGGGCCGGATAGCCGGCGGACACCAGTGGGTGTCCTGGATCGACATTGACGACCTGCTGGATATTTACTACCGCGCGTTGTTCGACGAACGGGTTGCGGGACCGGTCAACGCGGTCTCTCCTCATCCGGTGAGAAATGCGGAGTATGCGCGAACGCTCGCCCGAGTACTGAGGCGGCCGGCACTCGTGCCCGTGCCCGCACTTGGCCCGCGGATCATCCTCGGCACTGAGGGCTCGCGCAACCTCGTCGAGGGCGGGCAATTCGTGAACCCAGCGGTTCTCGCCGCCATCAACCACACGTTCCGCCGAGAGGACCTGGAAAGCTCGCTTCGGCACCAATTGGGAAGGTACCTCAGATGACACTGCACTCTCGCACGACCGACACGATTCGCCAGTGGGTCGTGTTCGTGAGCCTGATCGTGGCCGTTGTCGGGTCACTCATCGGCTCGGGAGCACTCGGCGGAATCCCCATCCAGGAGGCCGCGGGTGGAGCGTTGAGGGCTGACGCAACGCTCATCGCCCCCGCTGTCCCGGCGTTCTCGATCTGGAGCGTGATCTATCTGGGACTTGCCGGCCTGGCGATCTGGCAATTGCTTCCGGCGCAGCGAGCCAATCCGCGCCAGCGGCAGCTCGGCTATCTCGTCGCGGCATCGCTCGTGCTGAATGCCGCGTGGATCTTGAGCGTACAGGCAGGACTGCTCGCACTCAGCGTCGCGGTGATTGCGGCACTCGTCGTGGTTCTCGCCCTGGCGTTTCGCAGGAGCGTGGCAACGAGCGGCACGGGATGGATTGAGGCGGTCCTGGTCGACGGGGTCATCGGCCTCTACCTCGGCTGGGTGTGCATCGCGACCGTGGCGAACGTCGCGGCATGGCTCGTGTCGATCGGGTTCGGCGGATGGGGCATTGCACCGGATGTCTGGGCCGTCGCAGTTGTGGCCCTTGCCGGACTCATCGGCGTGGCGCTGGCCATCAAGGGCCGCGGCCGTCTTGCCGTCGCAGCATCGCTGTCCTGGGGACTCGTCTGGGTGGCTGTAGCGCGGCTCACCGGGCCACCGTTTTCGGTGGCCACAGGCAGTGCCGCAATCGCGGCGGTAGCGGCGGTCGTGCTGGTCACCGTCATCTGGCGAGTGCGTTCGGGGCGCGATTCCGGAAGGAGTCCGGAGCCCGAGATCGCCTAACCGAACTTGCCGGAGACGTAGTCCTCCGTGGCCTGCACCGACGGCCGCGAGAACATCGTCGTGGTGTCGTCGTACTCGATGAGCTTGCCCGGCTTGCCCGTCCCGGCGATGTTGAAGAACGCGGTGCGGTCGGAAACCCGGGATGCCTGCTGCATGTTGTGCGTCACGATCACGATCGTGTAGTCGGCCTTCAATTCCTCGATGAGGTCTTCGATCGCGAGGGTGGAAATCGGGTCGAGCGCGGAACAGGGTTCGTCCATGAGCAGAACATCCGGCCGAACCGCGATCGCCCGCGCGATGCAGAGCCGCTGCTGCTGCCCGCCGGAAAGCCCCGACCCGGGCAGCGCCAGACGATCCTTCACCTCATTCCACAGGTTCGCTCCCGTGAGCGCACGCTCCACCAGATCGTCGGCGTCTGGCTTCGAGATCCGCCGATTGTTGAGTTTCACCCCGGCGAGCACGTTGTCCCTGATCGACATGGTGGGGAACGGGTTCGGCCGCTGGAACACCATTCCGACCTGGCGCCGCACCAGCACCGGGTCGACCCCCGGACCGTACAGGTTGTTCCCGTCGATGAGCACCTCGCCCTGCACGTAGGCGCCGGGGATGACCTCGTGCATCCGGTTCATGGTGCGCAGGAACGTGGACTTCCCGCATCCGCTCGGGCCGATGAACGCGGTGACGGTGCGCGGTTCGATCGTGAGCGTCACGTCTTCGACCGCCTTGAACTTGCCGTAGAACACGTTCAGGTCGTTCACTTCGATGCGTTTGGACACGATGCCTTCCTTGAGTCTATTTTCGGCTCAACGGCCGAGTTTGGGTGAGAAGATTCTGGCGATCAGCCTCGCGATGAGGTTGAGTGCCATGACGATCAGGATGAGGGTGAGCGCTGCGGCCCACGCGCGGTCCAGGTACGGCTGCACGTCCGTCCCCGGGTTCGCGTACTGGGTGTACACGAACAGCGGCAGCGCCATCATCCGGCCGTTGAACAGGTCGTAGTTCATGCTCGCGGTGAAACCGGCGATGATGAGCAGGGGTGCCGTTTCGCCGATCACGCGGGCGATGGCCAGCGTCACCCCGGTCGTGATGCCGGCCATCGAGGTGGGGATGACCACCTTGAGGATGGTGAGCCACTTGGGCACGCCAAGCGCGAAGGACGCCTCCCGCAGCTCGTTCGGCACGAGTTTGAGCATTTCCTCGCTGGAGCGCACGACCGTGGGGATCATGAGGAGGGTGAGCGCGATTGCGCCCCCGAAACCGAACCGGATGCCGGGGTCGTCGAACAGGAGCGCGAACAGTGCGAACGCGAACAGCCCGGCCACGATGGACGGGATGCCGGTCATCACGTCGACGAAGAACGTGATCGCCCTGGCCAGGTGGCCGCGCCCGTACTCCACCAGGTAGATCGCGGCCATGAGCCCGATGGGCACGGAAATGAGCGTGGCCATTCCGGTGATTTCGGCCGTGCCGAGGATGGCGTGCAGCGCACCGCCGGGGAACTGCTCCGTGCCGGCACCGACGATATTGCGCATCGACTGGGTGAAGAACGCGATGTCGAAACGCTTCCAGCCGTCGACCGCCACCGTGAAGAGCAGGGACACGAGAGGCAGGATGGCGATGATGAACGCGGTGGACACGAGGGAGGTGACGAGACGGTCCCTGGCCCTTCGGGAGCCTTCGACGAGGTAGGAGATGGTGACGAGCAGCACGTCGAACAGCACGGTGCCGAAGAACACGACGGCGACGATGTTGTAGTCGCCCCCCGAACCGGCCGCGAGGATCCCGAACACGATGGCGAGCACGAGCCAGCTGCCGGCGAGCAGCGCCCACGGCACCCACTTGGGCAGCCTCGCGCTCGTGAGGCTGTTCACGATCCCGTTCGCGGCGCCGCTCATCAGTTCGCCCCGGAGAACGCCTTGCGGCGGTTGATGAGCACCCTGGCCGCGGAGTTCACGAGCAGGGTGATGACGAACAGGATGAGACCGGTCGCGATGAGCGCGTTGACTCCGATCCCGTGGGCTTCCGGAAAGTTGAGGGCGATGTTGCCGGCGATGGTCGGCGGGTTCGCGGAGCCGGTGAGCACGAAGCTGATCACGAGGGCGGGGGAGAGCACCATGGCGACCACCATCGTTTCGCCGAGCGCACGCCCGAGCCCCAGCATGGAGGCGGAAATGATGCCCGGCATCCCGGCTGGCAGCACGGCGACGCGGATCATTTCCCATCGCGTGGCGCCGAGCGCGAGCGCAGCTTCCTCGTGGAGCACGGGGGTCTGCAGGAACACTTCGCGGCAGACGGCGGTGATGATCGGGAGGATCATGACGGCGAGCACGATGGCGACCGTGAGGATGGTGCGGCCGGTGCCGGACACGGGTGCCGCGAACAGCGGGATCCAGCCGAGGTTGTCGACGAGCCACGCGTAGAACGGCTGAACGAACGGGGCGAGAACTTTGATGCCCCACAGCCCGAACACGACCGACGGTACCGCGGCGAGCAGGTCGATGACGTAGCCGAGGGTTTGGGAGACGCGGCGCGGCGCGTAGTGCGAGATGAACAGGGCGATACCGATGGATACCGGCAGCGCCATGATGAGGGCGAGGGCGGCGGCCCACACGGTGCCGAACGCGAGAGGCGCGACATACTCCCAGAAGCTCGTGGACGGGGTGGGCAGGGTCGCCGGGTCGGCGATGAGCGCGGGGATGCTCTGGGCGATGAGGAAGACCGCGACCGCGGCGAGCGCCGTGAGGATGACGACGCCGGCGATGAGCGCGCTCGCCGCGAACACCCGGTCGGCGGGTCGGGACCGGGCGGCGGCGTGCGAGCCGGTTGCCGGCATGCTCATCGGATCGTCTCGATCACTGCGGAGACCCTGGCGGACAGGTCGGGGGACAGCGGCGCGGCGCCGGCCGACGTGGCGGCAAGTGCCTGCCCTTGCGTGCTGGCCACGAACAGCGCGTAGGCCTTGACCAGCGCACCGGTCGCGGGGTCTGCGTACTGCTGGCAGACGATGAGGTAGCTGACGAGAACAAGCGGGTAGTGGGACGGGTTCGTTGTGGTGCGGTCCAGTGCGATGGCGAGGTCGTTGGCGGCCCGGCCGGACTCCACCGGGGACTCTGCGACAACCCGTGCTGCCGCCGTGGCCGTGTAGCGCACGAACGTGTCGCCGACTTTGAGCGCGGCGACCCCCAGTCCACCGGCCCGGGAGGCGTCGGCGTATCCGATCGTATTGCGGCCGTTGGTGACCGCTTCGACGACGCCGGACGTGCCTTGCGCGGCTTCCCCGGTGAGGTAGGGGAAGGAGTCGTTCGCGGGCGCATCCCACACCTCGGGGGCGACCTGGGCGAGGTAGTCCGTGAAGTTCGTCGTGGTGCCGGAGTCATCGGAGCGGTGGACCGCCGTGATCGGGGCGGCCGGCAGCGCCTCTCCCGGGTTGAGTGCGGCGATGGCCGGGTCGTCCCAGCGCGTGAGTTCGCCCTTGAAGATTCTGGCGAGCGTCGCCGCATCGAGGTTCAGCGCACTGACGCCCTCGATATTGAAGATCACCGCGATCGGCGAAATGTACACCGGGAGGTCGATGGCCTTGGTGCCCGGGCTGCAGGCGGCGAAGTTGGAGGACAACTCGGAGGTGCTGAGCGCCGAGTCGGATCCGGCGTAGGCGACTCCGCCGCTCGCGAACGCTTTGCGTCCCGCGCCGGATCCGTCGGGGGAGTAGTTGATCGTGACGGCGGGATGCGCGGTCTGGAATGCGGCAATCCAGACGTCGGATGCGCTGCCCTGCGAGGATGCGCCCGACCCGTTGATTTCCCCGGACAGGTCGCTCGAGGTGTCCGGCTGGTACATCTCGTTGGCCGCGCAGGAAGTCAGAAGCAGCGTGCTGACCGCTGCGACAGCCATCAGGGCGCGCAAACGTACAGAGGTCACGGGATCCAACACTGCGCCCTCCGGGTGAACGCAAGGTTAACGCCGGAGTGCATCGGTTCTCAGGCGAGCGGCTCGGGCGAGTGGGTTTCCACCGCGACGATCCCCGACTCCGGACTGTCCGTCGACACGTGAAGGACGCTGAATTCCCCCGTGGACAGCATGGCGGAGGTTCTCAGCTCGGCGCTCGGCTCTGTGCCCGTTTCCGAGGCCACCGCGGCAATGATCTCCGGGAGCACGGGCCCGTGGCTGCACAGCACGACCGTCGACTTCTTGCCCAAGCGCCGCCGAACGACTTTTCGCACCTTGCCGGTTCCGTGCTGGTAGGCGTCCTGGCTGATGTCCGGGGTGACCGTGACCGGCAGCCCGGTGAGCCCGGACAGCGGTTCGAGGGTCGCAACGCACCGCGCCGCCGTGCTGCTCACGAGCTTGGACGGCCGAAAGGCGGCGATCGCCGGGGCGATCGTCGCGGCCTGGCCCAGCCCCCGGTGCAGGAGCGGTCTGGTCGAGTCCGGGCCGTCCCAGTTCTCGGGGGGCACCGCTTTGCCGTGCCGCACCACGATGACGGCGAACGTTCGCAGCGTCCCGGATTCGACGAAGTTCGCGAACCGGTCGATGACTTCCTGGTCGCGTTCGTAGCTCAGCGCCTTACGCGCCTTGTCCATGGGGAGCCAGTCCAGTGCCGCGATCTCCTGGTTCGGTGCGAATGTCGACGCGGCGAGAGCGTCATCCTTCACCTCGCTGGCCCAGTAGTGCACGGTCTTGTCTCGACCCCCGTTGAGCGTGTAATCGATGGAGCCGAGGGGAACGCCCAGGGCGACCTGGATGCCGGTCTCCTCCTCGATCTCGCGGACGGCGGTTTGCGGCAGGGTTTCCCCTGGATCGACTTTCCCTTTGGGGAGCGAGACGTCGGCCCGGTCTCCCCGGTGCACGAGCAGGATTTCGATTTTCCCTTTCACTGAACGCCAGCACACCGCGCCGGCAGCAATCACCGTGGGATCTTTCGTTTTCGCGCTCACCTGACTCCACTCCGTTTGCGGTTCGAGATCTTCCGCATGATGACGTCCTGCAGGTCCTGAAGATGCCCGCCGGTCTTGGTGACGTTGTAGCGGGTCCATTCCCCGGTCGAGTCGAGCCACCACGACGCGGTTTTCTCCGACATGGCGAGGTCGAACAGCCATCCGATTTCGGTCACATGGGCGGGGGAGGTGAGGCGAACGAGCGTTTCGATCCGGCGGTCGAGGTTGCGGTGCATGATGTCTGCGCTGCCGATGAACACCTGCGGGTCGCCGCCGTTCACGAACGAGAAGATCCGCGAGTGTTCGAGGTAGCGGCCCACGATGGAGCGCACCCGGATGTTTTCGCTCAGCCCTTCGACGCCGGGCCGCACGCTGCAGATTCCCCGCACCCACAGGTCGATGGGCACCCCCGCCTGGCTGGCCCGGTAGAGCGCGTCGATGATCGCCTCATCGACGATGGAGTTCACTTTGATCCGGATGCCGCTCGGCAGACCCTGGGCCGCGTTCTGGGTTTCCGTTCGAATGCGCTTCAGCAGTCCCTTGCGCAGGTGCATGGGGGCGACGAGCAGTCGTTTGAATTTCTTCTCGATCGCGTATCCGGAGAGTTCGTTGAACAGTCGGGTGAGGTCTTTGCCGACCTGGTCATCCGCGGTGAGGATACCGAGGTCCTCGTACACGCGGCTCGTCTTGGGGTTGTAGTTGCCGGTGCCGATGTGGCTGTAATGCTTCAGCTCGCCGTCCTCTTCGCGCACGACGAGGGCGAGCTTGCAGTGCGTTTTCAGCCCGACGAGGCCGTAGACGACGTGCACTCCGGCTTTCTCCAGCTTGCGCGCCCAGTTGATGTTCGCCGTTTCGTCGAATCGCGCCTTGAGCTCGACGATTGCGAGCACGGCTTTGCCTTCCTCCGCGGCGTTGATGAGCGCTTCCACGATCGGGCTGTCGCCGCTCGTGCGGTACAGGGTCTGCTTGATGGCGAGGACGTTCGGGTCGCGGGCGGCCTGCTCGAGGAACGCCTGCACGCTCGTGGCGAAGGATTCGTACGGGTGGTGCAGCAGGATGTCCTGACGGGCGATCGAGGCGAACACGTCCGGCTCGGCGTTCGGTTCGCTCGGCATGAGCGCCACGCTCGTGGTGGGCACGTGTTTGCGGTACTTGAGCGCCGGGCGTTCGATGCGGAACACTTCGAACAGGCCGCCGAGATCCAGCGGTGCCGGGAGCCGGTACACCTCCTGCTCGGTGATGCCGAGTTCGCGCACGAGCAGTTCGAGCGTGCGCTCGTCCATATCGTCGGTGATTTCGAGGCGGATGGGCGGCCCGAAGCGGCGGCGGAGCAGTTCGCGCTCCAGCGACTGGATGAGGTTCTCGGTTTCGTCCTCTTCGATCTCGAAGTCCTCGTTGCGCGTGACGCGGAACTCCTGGTGTTCGAGGATTTCCATCCCGGGGAACAGTTCCTCAAGGTGGTTCGAGACGAGGTCTTCGAGCGGGATGAAACGCAGCAGGCCGCGTTCGTCATCCGGAAGCTGCACGAAGCGGGGCAGCACCGGTGGCACCTTCAGCCTCGCGAATTCTTCTTTGCCGGTCTTTGGGTGGCGCACCCGGATGGAGAGGTTGAGGGAGAGCCCCGAAATGTACGGGAAGGGGTGCGCCGGGTCGACGGCGAGCGGCATGAGCACCGGGAAGATGCGGGTGGAGAAGATTTCGTCGATGCGTTCCCGGTCGGCTTCGTCGAGGTCGGCCCAGGTTTCGATGTGGATGCCGGCCTCGTCGAGGGCCGGTTTCACGAGGTCGCGGAACGCGGCGGCATGGCGGGCTTGCAGGATGTGCGCCTGCTCGCTGATGGCGGCGAGCGCGTCGAGCGGCTCGGTACCGACGTTGGTGGGCACGGCGAGCCCCGTCATGATGCGCCGCTTCAGCCCGGCGACGCGCACCATGAAGAATTCGTCCAGGTTGTTCGCGAAGATGGCGAGGAAGTTGACGCGTTCGAGGAGCGGCACTGTTTCGTCCTCGGCGAGTTCGAGCACGCGCTGGTTGAAGGCGAGCCAGCTGAGTTCGCGGTCGAGGAAACGGTCGGGCGGCAGTGTGCCGTCATCGACCCAGGTCGAGTCGTAGTCGTCGTCGAGACTGTCCGTGGCGAGCCCGGTGTCGTCGAGGTAACTCTCCGCATCCATTAGTAGATCATTGCACCAGGTGTTCGTTCAACGCTCATTGCGACGCCCGCAGGTACCGCACATCGATCGTGTGTTGGGCAAATCCGTAGCGGCGGTAGAGGGCAAGGGCGGGCTCGTTGTCGGCCTCGACGTACAGTGCGGCCGTGTGGATGCCGCGCTCGGCGAGGCGGGCGAAACCGGCGTCCATGAGCACGCGCCCGAGGCCTTCGCCCTGATGGTCGGGGTCGATGCCGACAGCGTAGAACTCGCCAACCTGCTCGTGGTCGTCGGCTTCCTCCACTTTGAGCCAGCAGAATCCGATCATGTGCTCGCCGTCTCGCAGGATGAGGAAGTCGCCGGGATTGAACCAGGGCTCAGCTTTGCGGTCGTCGAGGTCGCGTTGGGTGAGGCCGCCCTGCTCCGGATGTGCGGCGAACGCGCGCGCGTTGAGCGCGAGCCAGGCGGCGTCGTCGACTTCGGGGCGGAACGGGACTGTTGCCTGAGGGTGCTCCCTTCGAGACGCGCGCGGCGCGCGCTCCTCAGGGAGCGAGTCCCTGTCCGCTCCCTGAGGAGCGCGGAGCGCGTCTCGAAGGGAACCTGACAATTGGGCTTTCCCTTCGAGACGGCCTCCGGCCTCCTCAGGGAGCGGAACTTCGGCACGCAGCTGCAGTAGCGTGCGCACCGGCTCGAACCCGAACCGCGCGGCGAGCGCGCGCGACGCCGGATGATCGCCGTGCGCCCACGCGAACGTCGCCGCAGGATGCTCGGCGAGAACCCGCGACACAAGCGCCGCACCCTCCCCCGCGCCACGGGCATCCGGGTCGATGACGAGCTCGAATTCATCCGGCCCGACGATCGCGGCGCCCACAAGTACGGACCCCGACTCGCTGACCAGCAGCGCCCGTTCGCCCCGACCGGCCTCTACGAGGGACTGGTCGGAGAACGGCGGCTGGCCGTCCGCCGCGCGCGCCCGCGCGATCAGCCCGGTAAGGGCCTCAGGACTGGACGGATTCGGCGACACGATCGCTCTCATCCTCGTCGTACACGTTGAACCGGTATCCGACGTTGCGCACGGTGCCGATGATCGACTCCTGATCTCCGAGTTTGGCGCGCAGGCGCCGCACGTGGACGTCGACGGTTCTGCTGCCGCCGTAATAGTCGTAGCCCCACACCTCGCTGAGCAGCTGCTCGCGGGTGAACACCCGGCTCGGGTGCATGGCGAGGAACCGCAGCAGCTCGAATTCCTTGTAGGTGAGGTCGAGCGCCTTCCCGCGCACTTTCGCCGAGTAGCTTGCCTCGTCGATCACGACGCCGCTGGCGCTGATCTTCGAGGTCGCGCCGGTCTCGGACTTTCGCCCGATCGCGAACCGGATGCGGGCATCCACCTCCGCGGGCCCGGCCGTCGCGAGCACGAGGTCATCGGCGCCCCACTCCGCGCTGACGGCGGCGAGCCCGCCCTCCGTCACGACGAGCAGCAAGGGGACGGAAAGGCCCGTCGCGTTCAGAATCTTGCACAGCGACTTCGCTCCGGCAAGGTCGACGCGCGCGTCCACGAAGATCAGGTCGCAACTGGGCGCGTTCACGAGCTGGGCGGGTTCGGCAGGAATGGTCCTGATCCGATGCCTGAGGAGCGAAAGCGCGGGCAGCACGTCGTTCGCCCCGTCGGGGGTGAGAATCAACAGCTGTGCCACAGGATCCTCCCGTTTCGAACGATCACAGTCTATTGGCGGGCCGGATAGGGCAGGATGAGACTGTGACGACCGACAACCACATCCGGGACCTCGAGGTGGGCACCGTCGTGCCCGTGTGGGTTCTCGCTGTTGTTGCGGCCGTCGTCATCGGCGTGGTCACACCGGGCGACGGCTACCTGGTCTGGTTGCCGATTGCGCTTGCCATCGCCGTGATCGCCACGTTCGCCATTCAGCTTTCCACCCTGACGCGGGAGGGCTTTGTGAATCGCGTGATGGCGTCGGTGGGCGGCGCGCTCGTGATTCTCGGATGCGCGACCGGGGTGCTTGCCCTCCTCGCCGTGACAAGCGGATAGGATTGACCCATGGAACTCGCGCTGGAGCTTACGTTTGTCGGCCTTCTCGGGCTCGCCACGCTGGCCATCGCGTACGTGTCCGTCGTCGTGCTCTACAACCTGTTTCGCGGCCAGCGCTAGGCAGCGCAGCCATGCTGCAGGTGCCGGACGACCTCTCCTCTGAGCTTGCCCCGCTGTTTTGGCTCCTCGGGGTGTGGGAGGGCTCGGGCGTTCTCAACTACCCGGTGGGCGACGAGGTGCGCAACTACGAGTTCGGCCAGCGCGTGAGCTTCAGCCACGACGGCCTGCCCCACCTCAACTACAGCTCGTACACCTGGTTGCTCGATTCCGACGGCGATCAACCGCTTCCGACTCCGCTCATGACGGAGGTCGGATTCTGGCGCCTCGCCCGGCCCGCGACGGACGCCGACCCGGGTCCGGGGCTGTTGGCCGGGGTTGGCGATCCCCCGTACGGGAGCGCCGAGGACGTGGAAACGCTTCGCAACACGAACGACGGATTCGATCTGGAAGTGTCCATCCTGCATCCGGGCGGGGTGAGCGAGCTGTACCTCGGCCAGGTGAAGTCCGCGCGCATCGACCTCGCTACGGATGCCGTGATGCGGTCGGCGAGCGCGAAGGAGCACACCGCGTCGACGCGCATGTACGGGCTCGTCGACGAGCACCTGCTGTGGGCGTGGGATCTGGCCGCGCTCGGCCGCCCGCTCACGTCCCACGCGTCGGGGAGGCTCGCCCGTGTCGACTGAGTTTCTTGATACGGCGGGCGCCGTGGAGGGGTCCGGCATTGACGCGGGCGTCGCCGCACACTACGGCAATCCGCTCGTCGAACAACGGGATCTCGCAGTGGGCAAAGCGGTCGTGGACCTGTCGCATCGCGGCGTGATCACGGTGACCGGCCCGGACCGGCTCACCTGGCTCGACTCGGTGGCCAGCCAGCGTGTCTCAGGGATGGCGCCGGGCGACTCGGCGGAGATGCTGCTGCTCGGGCAGACCGGCCGAATCGAACACGTCATCCGCGTGATCGACGACGGGGTTGCCGCGTGGCTGCTCGTCGAGGGCAGCGAAACTGAATCGCTCGCGCAGTGGCTGGACTCGATGCGGTTCATGCTGAGGGTCGAGGTAGCCGACCGCAGCGCCGACTATGCCACGCTCGGGATGTTTGCGGCACCGCTCGTGGACGCGGCGGCCCCCAACGGCGTCCCGCTCGTGTGGCGGGACCCCTGGTCGGCTGTGGCGACGGGCGGATACCAGTACGCGACGACCGAGCGGCATCCGGCCGCCGAATGGCGCTACCTCGAACTGCTCGTGGAGCGCTCGAGGCTGGGCGAGGCGTCCGGGCTTCCTCGTGCGGGAATGCTCGCGCTGGAGGCGTTGCGCATCGCCGCCTGGCGTCCACGGTTCAGCACGGAGGTGGATGAGAAGACCATCCCGCACGAGCTCGACCTGCTTCGGTCTGCGGTGCATCTGACGAAGGGCTGCTACCGCGGTCAGGAAACCGTCGCGAAAGTTCACAACCTCGGGCACCCGCCGCGCCGCCTCGTCATGCTGCACCTGGACGGTTCGGAGGGCGTGCTGCCCGCCGGCGGTGACGAGGTCCTGCTCGGGGACAGGGTGGTCGGACGGGTGACGAGCTCCGCGCGCCACTTCGAACTGGGCCCCATAGCTCTGGCAGTCGTCAAGCGCATGACCGATCCGGATGCCGTGCTCACGGTGCCGACGGACGGTGTGGCGGTCTCCGCAGCGCAGGAAATCATCGTTCCCCAGACCGCTGGGGCGGTGGCGGGCGTGCCGCGGTTGCCCCGGTTGCGCTAGGCGAGAGGTAATTTCGGCGAGGATGCCCATGAATCCGGAAGACACGGGATTGCGCCAATCGGGTTTGTCTCGCTATTTCATTGCCAAGCGAATTCTTCAGATCGTCGCCTTCGCGTTGGTGCTGATTCCGGCAATAGTCCTCCTCATCGTGCCGGTTTACAACCTAGCGAGTTCGGATTCGACCGGCGATTCGTCACTGGTGACCGCCACTCTTCTCGACGTGAATGGGCCAGGAATTCTCATCCTTTTCAGCATTCCAGTGATCGCCGCAGGGGTTCCGCTGTTTGTCCACGGCCGCACTTGGACGGTGCTGTCTATTGTCGCCGCTGCGGTGCTTGGATTGTGGGTGGTGGCCGGGCTGCTGACCATCGGTATTTACTTCATTCCCGCGTTCGTGACCGGGATCATCGCGGCGTGCCTATCGCGCCAGCCGCGGTCTGCGCAGGCTTCGGGGCCGCTTCCGATCTGAGTTGGACGAGGTTGCGTCGTGCATTAGTGGATCGCGTTTAGTCGGCGAGTCCGAGAAACACCAACAGGAGGCGCTCGATTTCCGTGAGCTGTTTGGAACTCAATCGGCCCGCATGCCGGATGACGTTGGAGCGGCGCACTGTCGTCACTTTGTCGATCATCACGTAGCTGTCGGATTCCAATCCGTTGGATTCCTCTGACCGAACCGGATATCGCAGAAGCGGGGCGTCAACGACGGTCGTGGTGAACGGGCACACGGTGACCGATTGTGTTCCGTGGAATCGGTCATCCTGGATGATCGCCGCCGGCCTGGGCTTGGAGGCGTACACACCCCCTGCCACCCACCAAATCTCGCCGCGCTTCACTCGTCCCACTCAGCCGCTATGGCCTCGACGAACTCCTGGTCATCGGAGTGCCGGTCGGCTACCCCAACGGCAGTCGACTGTCTCGCAGCTTCGGCAGCAAACCGCTTTGATCGCACGTCCGGAACCCACATTTGTACGAGCCGTAGTCCTTGCGCGCGCATCCGCTCGCGATGTGCTTCCACTCGGTCTCTGACAGTCATACGGCTAATGTTACATGTAACGGATTGCCGACAAAAGGGTGTGATGAAAGTCGGTACCAATGGCGTTTCTGTTGCGTGACGCCTACCTGTGCAGGCGCTGACTGAATTAGGGCCTCAGCCTGCCCCCGGTAAACTGGCGGCATGACGTACTCCCTCATCCTCCTTCGGCACGGGCAGTCCGAGTGGAATGAGAAGAACCTGTTCACCGGGTGGGTGGATGTTCCGCTCACCGAGCTCGGATGGCAGGAGGCACGCAACGCGGGGGAGCTGCTCGCCGCATCCGGACTTCTGCCCGACGTGCAGTTCACGAGCCTGCTCAAGCGGGCGATCCACACCGCGAACGAGACGCTGATGACCGCGGATCGCGACTGGATTCCGGTGCAGCGCAGCTGGCGCCTGAACGAGCGCCACTACGGCGCGCTGCAGGGCAAGAGCAAACCGGAGACGCTCGCCGAGTTCGGCGAGGACCAGTTCATGACGTGGCGCCGCTCCTTCGACATTGCGCCGCCGCCGCTGGACGACGACAGCGAATTCTCCCAGGCGAATGACCCGCGCTATGCCGGGCTTGGTGCGGATCTGCCGCGCACCGAATGCCTCAAGGACGTGATCGCGCGGATGCTGCCGTACTGGCACTCCGACATCACCCCCGCGCTCGGCGAAGGGAAGACCGTGCTGGTCACGGCCCACGGAAACTCGCTGCGCGCGCTCGTGAAGCACCTGGACGGCATTTCCGACGACGCGATCGCCGAACTGAACATTCCCACGGGCATTCCGCTCGTTTACGAACTGGGCGAGGACTTCATGCCGGTGGAGCCGTCCCGTTACCTCGACCCGAATGCTGCCGCCGAGGGCGCGGCCGCGGTCGCCGCGCAGGGCAAGAACTGAATCATCCGACCTCAACCACCCAACAGAACGGGCGTGACAACGTGGCCAGGAAAGACTCCAGTCGCATCATTGAAATCCGGGAGAAGGCGAACCGGCAGCGCCGCGAGCAGCAGCGCGCGGAAAAGCGCAAGACGATTCTGATTCAGGCGAGCATCGCGGTCGGAATCATCGTGGTCGTCGCCGCGGTCGTCGGAGGCATTCTCTGGGCTCAAAGCTCCCGCACGCCGTCCGCGCCGCCCACCGCGAGCGGGACGATTTCACTGCAGGGCACGCCGAACATCCCGTTCGGTATCAGCGGCACTGCCGTGACGGTGGGGACGACGGGCGCGCCGGTCACGATCGACCTGTACGAGGACTATTCCTGCCCGCACTGCGCAGATTACGAGGCGGCCGTCGGGCCGACCCTGTTGAAGCTCGTCGCCAGCGGCGATGCGATCGTGAACTTCCATCCGATCAAGATCGTCACCGGGTACGGGCTCGCCGCAGGTTCTGCTGCGGCGTGCGTTGCCGAGAACGATCCGCAGAATTGGCCGGCCTTCCACACCGCGTTGTTCGCGAACCACAGCCAGACCTCAGACGGCTGGGGGGCGAAGGACTTCGTCGCGTTCGCCGGCTCGATGGGCATCACCGACGAGGACACGGTGAAGTGCATCACGGATGCGCGCTACACGGACTGGATCGCCTCCAACACCGCCGCGTCCCGCGATGCGGGCGTCACCGGCACCCCGACGCTCTTCATCGACGGCAAGCAGCAGTCGAGCCTTCCGGGCCCGGACCAGCTGATCGCCGCCGTGGACGCCGCCAAAGGCTAGCCGCACCCGCCCGCATCGCAGGGCTCACTGTCATCATTCAGGAGGGTGCGTGACGCGAGTCAACTCGCGGGGAGGGCGAGCAGGGTGATCGCCGCCATGAGCGCCGCGATGATGCCGAATCCGGCCTTTCGCCACCAACCCGCCGAGGTGCGGTAGGCGATGATCG
This sequence comes from Micrococcales bacterium, assembly GCA_017306245.1. Taxonomy (GTDB): domain Bacteria; phylum Actinomycetota; class Actinomycetes; order Actinomycetales; family Microbacteriaceae; genus Terrimesophilobacter. The sequence goes on from JAFKIY010000002.1 coordinate 313,870, forward strand.
CTTCGATGGCGTAGTACGCGGCGAAGGCGCGGGAGGCGACCGTGACGAGCACGAGCAGCGGCAGCGTGCTGATGAGGGCGATCGCCAGCACCCCGGTGATGAGGTACGGCCGCGGACCGGAAAACCAGCGGCCGAATCCGCGCAGGTTGCCGTCCGCGGCGGAAACGTCGGCGATGGCCGCGCTGAACTGGCTCAGGATGGCGGAAAGCACGAGCGGCAGGATCAGCCAGGGTGCTGCGCGGGCCGTGATCGTCAGCAGCGTGTCATCCGCGCCCGCGGCGGTGCCGAGCCCCATCACGGGGGTTGCGACGATCACGAAGGCCACATAGATTCCGGCGGCAACCAGTTGCGCAATCCTCGACGCGCGGATTCTGGTGCTCGCGTCGTAGTGGCTCTTCAGGAACCGCACGGTTTCGAAACCCTGCACGGTGATCACGGTGCCGCCCAAAATCAAGAGGATCATCCACGGATCCGTTTCCGGGATCGGCGGCAGGGGCAAACTGCCTTCGCCGATCAGGCCGGCGTTGTGCACCAGGAGTGCCACCACGAGGACCGCAGTGAGGGCGAGCACGGTGGTGAGCGAGTACCGGTCCAGGCGGTCGAGGCCCTGGAATCCGCGGACCGAACCGATCACGACGATGAGCACCACGGCGGCGCTCGCAATCACGGATTCCAGCACGGTGTCGCCGCCGGATTCGAAGAACCCCACAATGTACTGGGCCATGATTCTCAGGTACAGCGCCACCGAAATCACGTACGCGACGACGATCACGGCGTCGCCGACCCGGTTGATGAGGGCGGTCGCCGCGTCGAGGGTGCCTTCCTCCTCCGCGGTTTCGACGGCGGTGACGTTGTGGCGGATCACCGTGCCGACGAACCAGGCGAGCACGCTGATGCCGATGGCGCCGACGAGGGCGAGAGCCCCGAGAGCGCGTTCCAGGATCGGGATGATGATGAGCAGCCCGGACCCGAGAATCGACGCCAGGGGTGTCACGGTCGCGGCGAGCACACTCCGCAACGGGGGCGAGCCCGTGGCGGGTCTCGCGCGGCACGTCATCAGGAGGTGGGGTAGCTGACCTGCCAGTCGCCCGTCGCCAGGTACTGGACCTTTTTCGCGATCGAAACCGCGTGGTCGGCGAAACGTTCGTGGTATCGGGATGCGAGGGTCGCGTCCACGGTGTCTTCGGCGCCGCCCTTCCACGACTCGCTGAGGACCTTCTCGAACACGCTCAGGTGCAGTTCGTCGATGCGGTCGTCGTCGTTGCGGATCTCCTCCGCGATGCGCACATCCTCGGTTTCGAGCAGGAGGGTGAGCTTCCTGGCCACCTCCACGTCGAGGCGCCCCATTTCGGCGAACGTTGACCGCAGCGTCTTCGGGACGACCTTTTCGGGGAAACGGTATCGGGCCAGTTGAGCGATGTGCTCGCTCATGTCGCCCATCCGTTCGAGGGATGCCGAGATCCGCAGGGCACTCACGACGATGCGCAGGTCGCGCGCTACGGGTTGCTGTCTGGCGAGGATGTTGATCGCCAGTTCGTCGAGGCTGACCGTGAGTTCATCGATTTTGTCGTCGTCGGCGATGACAGTTTCGGCAAGTGTCACGTTCGACTCGTTGAACGCGCTCACCGCGTTCTCGATCGACTTTTGCACGAGAGCGGCGATTTCGACGAGGCGGTCCTGCACCTCGCGCAACTCCTGCTGGAACACTTCGCGCATTGTCGATCCTTTCCTGCGGTTCGGTATCGGATGCCGTCATCCTCACTCCCCGAGGTAAACAACTGGTGACCACAACGTGAACGTTCGGCTGTTTCACTGCCCGCTGGCACCCGTCGGTCACTTCTCCACGAGGAAGTAACTAATCTAGTCGCTATGGACTCCACCTGGCTGGTGCCCGCCGCACTCGCGTTCGGTGTCGTTGTCGGGGCGGGAATCGTCACCATCGTCTACCTGGCTGCGCGTCGCGGTGATCGAGCGGTCAAGGTGGTCTCCCCTTCGGTGCCGGATGGCGTCGATCAGGTCATCGATGCGCTGGATTCGGGCGGGGTGGTTCTGGACCCGTCGAACAACGTGGTGAAGGCGAGCCCGGGTGCCCTCGCGTTCGGGTTGGTGTGGAACCAGGCTCTCGTGCATCCGGAACTGGTGGCGATCGTGGATCGGGTGCGCAAGACCGGGGAGTCGGTCAGCGAGGAGGTTGAGCTTCCGCGCGGCCCGCTGGGTGATGCGAACATCTACCTGTTCGTTCGTGCTGCGCGGCTCGGGTCGCGGTATGTGCTGTTGCTCGCGGAGGACCGCACGGAGGGTTACAAGCTGGATGCCGTCCGCCGCGACTTTGTCGCCAACATCAGCCACGAGCTGAAGACGCCCATTGGCGCGGTGAGCCTTCTTGCCGAGGCGCTGCAGGCGGCGGCGAAGGAGCCGGACCAGGTGAAGCGTTTCGCGAAGCGGCTGACGAAGGAGTCGGACCGGCTGGCGAGGATCACCCAGGAGATCATCGAACTGTCGCGGTTGCAGGCCGCGGATGCGCTGAGCAAACCGGAGACCGTGGAGATCGATCACGTCGTCGCTGCGGCGATCGACCAGAACCGGGTGGTCGCGGAGGCGCGCAATGTGACGATGGCCAGCGGCGGGGATGCCGGGATCCAGGTTTTCGGCGACGAGTCGCTTCTCGTAGTGGCCGTTCACAACCTCATTTCGAATGCGATCGTGTATTCGTCGAAGGGGTCGCGCGTGGGGATTGGCGTGAGCAGCGTCGACGGGATTGTGGAGATTGCGGTCACCGATCAGGGCATTGGCATCCCGCCGGAGGAGCTGGATCGCGTTTTCGAGCGGTTCTACCGGATCGACCCGGCCCGGTCGCGGCACACCGGCGGAACCGGGTTGGGGTTGAGCATCGTCAAGCACGTGGTCCAGAATCACGGCGGGGATGTTCGGGTGTGGTCCCAGCACGGATACGGGTCGACGTTCACGATCCGGCTGCCTGAGGCGACCCATGCCACGTCGGCATCGTTGGGTGAGATTGCGTGACCCATATTCTGATCGTCGAGGATGAGCGGTCGCTCAGCGAGCCCCTTGCCTTCCTTCTGCAGCGCGAGGGGTACCGAACGACGATCGCGAAGGACGGCCCCGGCGCGATCGCCGCGTTCGATCGGGAGTCGCCGGATCTGGTCCTGCTGGATCTCATGCTCCCCGGTTTCCCGGGAACCGAGGTGTGCCGTCAGTTGAGGGCGAAGTCGAGCGTCCCGATCATCATGCTCACGGCGAAGGACAGTGAGAGTGACATCGTGGTGGGCCTGGAATTGGGCGCCGACGATTACATGACGAAGCCGTATTCGTCGCGGGAACTGCTGGCCCGTATCCGCGCTGTTCTTCGACGCCGCCTCGATGTCGGCGAGGGTGCGGATGCGGTGCTCACCCGAGGCGATGTCGTGATGGATGTGGAGAGGCATTCGGTCACCGTCCGCGGCACGCAGGTGCCCATGCCGCTCAAAGAGTACGAACTGCTGGAGTTTTTCCTGCGCAATGCAGGACGGGTGCTGACGCGCGGCCAGCTGATCGAACGGGTGTGGGGTGCCGACTATGTGGGCGACACGAAGACGCTGGATGTGCACGTGAAACGCATCCGCGGACGCATCGAACTCGATCCGGCGAATCCGGTGATGCTCGTGACGGTGCGGGGGCTCGGGTACCGGTTCGAGGAGTGAGGCCTACGGCGCCGGTGTGCTCTCCGGCGCGAGGCTCGCGTATTCGCCGTTGGGCGCGAGCACGGGAAGCCACATTTGCTTGCCCGTGACGTCGCCGTATTGGAAGAACACCGGGAACAGGCTTCCCGCCGGCGCATCGATTCCGCTCAGAACGAGCTTGCCGGCGTCCTGCCCGCCGAGGCTTTTCACGGAGTTGCCATTCACGAAGACGCTGTCGTTGACTTTCGTCTTGTCGGCGTTCTCGTACTGGACGTTCACGTCGACGCCGTACGCGGAATGGTTGACAATGTTGATGAGGAGGCTTGCGGTGGTGCCGTCCGCGGTCACGAGGGCCGTGTTCTCGAGCTGGATGTCGCCGATGGTCGCACTGATGCCGTCGCTCGGATCGTATTTCGTCGTTGTCGCCTGGTCGGTGATGAAGGTGCAGCCCGTCGTGCCGATGGCCAACAGGGCGACGAGGGCGGCGCTCGCGGCCAGACGTGCTCTCACAGGTTCCTCCGAGTGTGAAAATCGGTGCCGTCCGCAGGGTATGCGACCCACGGACTCTGTTGCGAGTTTAGCCTAGCGCCCGCGGCCTCCGGGGCGAGGATTGGCCATCCGGCCGCTCAGCCCCCTGTGGTAAACTATTGGTCGCGGAATGGAGCCTATTCAATGCTTTTCGAAGTCGGCGAGACTGTCGTTTACCCCCATCACGGGGCAGCAACCATCACAGAGGTCAAGAAGCGCACCGTTCGAGGTGAAGAGAAGCTCTATCTGAAACTCAACGTCACTCAGGGCGATCTGACCATCGAAGTTCCGGCCGAAAACGTCGACCTCGTCGGCGTTCGGGACGTCATCGGGCGCGAAGGCCTCGACAAGGTTTTCGAAGTCCTGCGCGCACCGTTCACGGAGGAGCCCACCAACTGGTCACGCCGGTACAAGGCGAACCTCGAGAAGCTCGCCTCCGGCGACGTCATCAAGGTTTCCGAAGTCGTTCGCGACCTGTGGCGCCGCGACCAGGACCGCGGCCTTTCCGCCGGCGAGAAGCGGATGCTCGCGAAAGCCCGCCAGATTCTCATCTCCGAACTCGCGTTGGCCGAGAAAACCGACGAAGAGAAGGCATCGAGCGTTCTCGACGAGGTCCTCGCCTCCTAGAGCCGTCGGGCGGCGCGCTCCTCGTGCAACGAGGTTTGCGACAGCGCGGAAAGCAACGGCAACCCCGACAGATTGCTCCACCCGGCCGTCCAGGTGAGTTGCGCCGCAACATCCCACACGGTGGAACTCGGATGCCGCAGCGCCGCGACCTCGCTCGTGCGGTTCTCGTGGTGCGACGCCGTTTCCGCGCTGCGCTGCGCGATCCCCGTGAACCGGTATCCGTGGCCGGGCAACGCCTCGAAGGCATCCAGTTCGGAGACGACCGCAAGCGAGGCGAGGTAGTGGTCGATCGGGTCGCCGTCCGGGGTGCCGCCCAGTCCGATGCCGGGGAACTGGTTCGGCAGCAGCAGGTCGCCGAGGAACACGACCTCCCGTTCGTCGTCGACGAACGCGAGATGCCCCGCGGTGTGTCCCGGCGTGTGTATTGCGCGCACAGCGCGGCCCGGAATATCCAGAAGCTCGCCATCCTCCAGCAACCGGTCGGCCGTGAACGACGGCCAGCGGCTGCGCAAGTGGGCTGCCTGCAGCAACTCCGCCCGACGGTCTTCCGGCACACCCCAACCGGCGAGCCGCGTGAGAACCTCCTCGTCGGCCAGCGGAGCGGACAACTCATCGATGCCGTCCTGCTCGATCCGGTGCAGGGCGACCGGAGCTCCGGTCGCTGCCCTGATCCTCGCCGCCATCCCCAGATGGTCGGGGTGAAGGTGCGTGACCGTCACGGAGGTGACATCCGACAGAGCATGCTTCAGAGCGCCGAGGGCTTCCCCGAGCGCGGCCCAGTTCTCGTCGGTATCCCACCCCGTGTCGATGAGGTGCACGCCGCCGCGGTCATCCAGCAGCAGGTAGCTGAGCGTGAAGTGGGGCAGCGTGCCCGGCTGGCGCAGACCGTAACTAAACAGCCCATCTCGAACCCGCTCGAGGGGCGGAACCCCGTCGCCCGCTGCGGCCTGAAACTGGGAGTCGCTCGTGGGTTGCATCCCTTCGATGCTAGTTGACATCTGCCGTCGCCCCGCAGAGTCAGCAAGTAGGCTTTGCCTGTGACAGTGCGCCTCTACGACTCCCGGTCGCAAACCGTGACCGACCTCGTCCCCATCACTCCCGGCGAGGTCGGAATTTACGTGTGCGGTCCGACGGTGCAGTCGAGCCCGCACATCGGCCACTTGCGGTCTGCACTTGTCTATGACCTGTGGCGGCGGTGGCTGAGCTACCGAGGATTCCGAGTGACGCTCGTGCGAAACGTCACCGACATTGACGACAAGATCCTCGCCAGCGCGGCGGACGATCCGGAACAGTGGTGGGCGCTCGCGTACCGGTTCGAGCTGGAATTCTCCGCAGGATATGCGGCACTCGGCATCCTGCCGCCGACCTATGAGCCGCGCGCAACCGCGAGTATCGGACAGATGCACGAGCTCATCCAGCGTCTCATCGACGCCGGCCACGCCTACCCGGCGCCGGATGGCTCGGGCGACGTGTACTTCGACACGAGTTCCTGGCCGAGCTACGGGGAGCTCACGAGGCAAAAGCCCGACGACATGGAGCCGGCGGCGGATTCCGACCCGCGCGGCAAGCGCGACCCCCGCGACTTCGCCCTGTGGAAAGGTCACAAGCCGACTGAGCCGGAGTCGGCGGCCTGGCTGTCGCCGTGGGGTTCCGGCCGACCGGGCTGGCACCTGGAGTGCTCGGCGATGGCCTCCCGCTACCTGGGCAGCCACTTCGACATTCACGGCGGCGGGCTGGATTTGCGCTTCCCGCACCATGAGAACGAGCTCGCCCAGTCCACGGCGGCCGGCGACAGGTTCGCCAACTACTGGGTGCACAACGGGCTGGTGAACGTCGGCGGCCAGAAAATGTCCAAGTCGCTCGGCAACTCGATCTTTGCCGCCGAGTTCCTGGAGAAGGCGCGACCGCTCGTGGTGCGCTACTACCTGGGTGCGGCGCACTACCGCTCGACGATCGACTACCACGACGGTTCCCTCGTCGAGGCGGAGGCCGCACTGGAGCGCATCGAAGGATTCCTCGCCCGGGCCGACCGGCGACTGGCGGAAGTCGGCGCCTCGGGCAGCGGCGCCCAGGTCATTCCGGAGGCGTTCGCCGCGGCGATGGATGACGACCTTGCGGTGCCGCAGGCGCTCGCCGTTCTGCACGACACGATTCGGGCCGGCAACGCCGCACTCGATGCGGACGATGTCGAATCGGCCGCCCGGCGCCGCGGCGAAGTGTTCGCCATGACGGAGGTGCTCGGCCTGAATCCGCTCGTCGAACCCTGGAACACGGCCCAGTCCGGTGAGGCGGCACCCGCTCTTGCGCGGCTCGTCGAACTGCTGATCGCGGACCGGGATGCGGCGCGGGCCGCGAAGGACTTCGCCTCCGCGGATCGGATTCGCGACGAGTTGGCCGGTGCCGGCATCCAACTCGAGGACACCCCCACCGGAACCCAATGGAGCATCGCGTGAAGAATCCCGCACCGAAGCACGGGCGCCCCGGCGCCGTGCGCAAGAAGAGCCGCGGGCCGCAGGTCGGGTCCGGCGGTCAGGGCAGGCAGGCGCTCGAGGGGAAGAAGCCGACCCCCAAAGCGGAGGATCGCCCGTACCATCCGGCAGGGAAACGCAAGGCGGCCGCCGAGCGCTATGAGGCGTCCGGAGGCAAGCGGTCGGCGGGCCGAGGCGGCCAGACGGGTCGGAGTGGTCAGGCGGAACGGTCCGGTCGGGGCGGGCAGCCGGGCGAATCGCAGCGGATGCGGCGCCCCAAGTCGTCGGACGAATTCGAGTACGTCACGGGCCGCAACTCCGTTCTGGAGGCGCTGCGGGCATCCATTCCGGCGACCGCCCTGTACATCGCGTCACGGATCGAGTACGACGACCGGGTGAAGGAAGTCATGGGGATCGCCACGAAACGTGGCCTGCCCATCCTCGAGGTCATGCGGCCGGAACTCGACCGGCTTGCCGGGTTCGACTCCGTGCATCAGGGGCTCGCGCTCAAGGTGCCGCCGTACGAGTACGCGCATCCGATCGAACTGCTCGACAAAGTGATCGGCCAGGGCAGGGTGCCGCTGTTCGTCGCCCTCGACGGGATCACGGACCCGCGGAACCTCGGCGCGATCATCCGCTCGGTGGCGGCGTTCGGCGGGCACGGCGTGATCGTGCCTCAGCGGCGTTCGGTGGGGATGACGGCGGCCGCGTGGAAAACGTCGGCCGGTGCCGCGGCGCGCACGCCCGTCGCCATGGCGAGCAACCTCACGCAGACGTTGAAGGCGCTCAAGGAGCGCGGCGTGTTCGTGCTCGGCCTGGATGGCGGAGGCGATGTCGCGCTGCCGGGACTTACCTGGGCGAAGTCGCCGATCGTCGTCGTGGTCGGAAGCGAAGGCAAGGGGTTGTCGCGGCTCGTCACCGAGACATGCGATGCGGTCGTCTCGATCCCGATCGCCGCATCAACCGAATCCCTCAACGCGGGGATCGCGGCGAGCGTCACCCTCTACGAGATTTCGAAGCAAAGAGCTTCCGCCACGAAGTCGACCTGACGCCCGGGACGGGCGTCAGCGCTGGGGTCGCAGCGAAGACCAGAAATGGTCTTCGCTCATAGCTCCAGCGCGCTGATGATGTCCTCGTAAAGGTCATCGACGTGTTCGAGGCCCACCGAGATCCGTACGATTCCGCCGCCCGGTTTCGCCTCCGCGGCGACCGGACGGTGCGTGAGCGATGCCGGATGCTGCGCGAGCGTGTCGATGCCGCCGAGCGACACCGCGTGGCTCACGAGCTTCAGCGACTCGATGAACTTCGTCGCGGCATCGTAGCCGCCGGCCAGGTCGAGGGAGAGCATCGAGCCCGGGCCCTCCGACTGGGTGCCGATCAAACCTTCGGGGTCGCATCCGGGAAGCGTCGGGAACAGCACGCGGGCCAGCGCCGGGTGGCCGTTCAGCCGCTCCGCGAGCGCCGTAGCCGTCTCCTGCTGCGCGCGCACCCGGAGCGGCATCGTGCGGAGCCCGCGGTGCAGCAGGTACGCTGCGAACGCGTGGAGCAGCCCGCCGGTGAGCGCCCGAACGTGGCGCAGGCGCGGGGCCCACTCCTCGTTGGTGGCGATCACGCCGCCCATGACATCCCCGTGGCCGCCGATGTACTTGGTGGCGCTGTGCAGCACGAGGGTCGCACCGTGCTCGATCGGCCGCTGCAGCACGGGGGTGGCGAACGTGTTGTCGACGAGTACGGGCACATCTCCTGCGCCAGCGACCGCCTTCGCGATGTTCACAAGCTCGAGGGTCGGGTTCGCCGGGGTTTCGATCACGACGAGGCCAGTGTCTGGCCGGATCGCCGCCGCGATCTCGTCCACGTTGTGCACCCAGGTCACGGTCGTGCCCACGAGGCCGTTGTCGAGCACGTGGTCGGTTCCGCCGTACAGGGGGCGGAGCGCAACGACGTGAGGTTTGCCCGCCGTCACGCTCGCGAGCAGGCACGCGGCGAGGGCCGCCATCCCGGTGGCGAACGCGACAGCGGTCTCCGAGCCTTCGAGGTTCGCGAGCGCCGTCTCGAATCGGGCGACGCCGGGCTGCCACAGCCGCTGGTACACCGCGGACTGCCCGGGCTGCAGGGTGCCGCCCGTGGCGAGGTTCTCGTATGAGTCGCCCCCCAGTTCGACGCTCGGCAACGGGTTCGTGGTGGAGAGGTCGATGGTGGGCACGTGGGAGCCGGACTCGATCACGCCCTCCATTCCGGCGTGGACGGCGCGGGTTTCCAGGTGGGGCTTCGAAGGCTGCATGACTCGACCAAAACAGAATCCGCGACAAACTTCAAGCCCGCTGCAAGATCCGCCACACGATCGCCACGTTGTTTGCGTGTTCTGCGACAGAATGGGGTGATGGATGACATCGATCGCAGAATCCTTCGCGCACTTTCCAACAATGCCCGGATGTCCGGGACGGTCCTCGCGTCGACCATCGGCGTCGCCGAGTCCACCGTGTCACTGCGCATCCGGCGGCTGCAGGCGGAGGGCTACCTGCTCGGCTACCACGCCGAACTGAATGTGGCAGCGCTCGGGATGACCGTGCAGGCGCTCATTTCCGTTCGCCTCGTCTCCATCATCCGGGAGGATGTCGAGTCGTTTCGCGATGAGGCACCGAACTGGCCCGGCGTGCTCGGGCTGTTCCACATGGCCGGCGTCGACGACTTCCTGCTGCATGTCGCCGCCCGCGACTCCTCCGAGCTGCGCGACTTCGTGCTGGAGCATCTCGCCGGGCATCCCGCCGTCGCCAACACCGAGACGAACCTCATTTTCGACCACGTGAACGGCCGCGGCCTCGAGCACTTCCTCACCTAGTCTCGGTGCCAAATGAAGGAGATTCTTCGCCCCGCCCAAGAATCCGCTCGTATCTCAACCGCGAACTCGAAGAATCTCCTTCATTTGGGTCCGCGCGACAGGGGGAGGTGGCGGATGGAGGCGACCGGGCCGGTCAGACGCGGTCCCGCCAGTCCTCCTCGTCGATGACCGCCGTGGGGAGCGTGAACGCGCCGGTCGGCGGGTCGATGACGGTCGCTTCGTCGCGGCGATGCTGCAAGACCGTCTCAATGTAGGAGCTGACCGCTTCAGCCAGCGGGACATCCCTGCGGTCGTTCTGGGACAGAAACCAGCGGTGTTCGAGCATCTGGTGGAACACTTCGGCCGGCTCCAGCTTTCCCTTCAACTCGCGGGGGATCGCCCGCGTCACCGGTTCGAACACCGTCGCAAGCCACTCGTGCGCGGACATTTCTTCGTCCGGTTCGCCCTCGAAATGGGTCGCCGCGTACGCGTCCAGATCGTTGAGCAGGCGCCGCGCCTGATTCTCCTCGACGTCCAGGCCCGTGAGCCGAAGCAGACGCCGCTGGTGGTGTCCGGCATCCACGACCTTCGGCTGGATGACGACCTGACTACCGGTTTCCGCCGTCTTGATGGCAAGCTCCTCGATGTCGAACCCGAGGTCGTTGAGCCGTTCGACACGTTTCGCGATGCGCCAGCGCTCGGTGGAAGAGAACGATTCGGAACTGGTGAGCTCCTTCCACAGCGTGCGGTACGCCGCGAGGATGCCGTTGCTCACCGCGATCGGGTCGGTGGACTCGTCGAGGCGCCCGCCCGCGGCGAGGTCCAGCAGTTCGCCGGCGATGTTCACCCGCGCAATCTCCAGATCATGTTCGCGCTGGCCGTCCGAGAGGGTGTCGTAGAGGTTCCCGGTTTCTGCATCCACCAGGTACGCGGCGAACGCTCCGGCATCCCGGCGGAACAGCGTGTTCGACAGGGACACGTCGCCCCAGAAGAAGCCGATGATGTGGAGCCGCACGAGCAGCACAGCGAGCGCGTCGATCAGACGGGTGGCGGTGTCCGGCCGAAGCGTTTGCGAGTACAGTGCGCGGTAGGGCAGCGAAAACTTCAGGTGCCGTGTGACGAGCACCGACTCGAGCGCGTTCCCGTGCACGTCGGACCGGTTCGTGATGACGGCCACCGGTTCGACGCACGGCACATCCATCCGCTGAAGCGTTCTCAGCAGCTCGTATTCCCGGCGCGCGAGGTCCTCGGATGTCTCCTTGATGGCCACAATGTAGCCGCTGAGGTGCGCGAAACGCACCAGGTGCCGGGACAGGCCTTTCGGCAGCGCGGCGATGGTGTCATCCGGCCATGCATCGAGGGGCAGGCCCCACGGGAGGTCGAGTAACGCAGGGTCGACGATCGCCGACGTGATGTTGAGCGAGGCGCTCCCGGTCACTTCGTCGGCTCGACGGCTTTCTTGCTCAGCCGTTCGCCCGTCTCCGTGTTGAACACGTGGATGTGGTCGGGTTGCGGGGTGATGAACACGTTGTCGCCCGCGTTCGGGTGCACGCGGCCATCCACCCGGGCGACAATGTCGACGCGGTTGCCCCGCACCTCGGTGTGCCCGTACAGGTAGCCGTCGGCGCCGAGCTCTTCGACGATGTCGACCTCGACCGGGAGGCCGTCGCCGCTCGTGGACACCATGACATCCTCCGGCCGCACGCCGATCGTCACCATCGAGCCGGTGGCGTCCGCGAGCGTCGCGCGGTCGACTTTGGCGGTCGCGGTGCCGAACTTGAGTCCGCCATCCACGATGTCGACGTCGAACAGGTTCATGGCGGGGGAGCCGATGAATCCGGCGACGAACACGTTCTCCGGTTTCGCGTACAGGTCGCGCGGGGTTCCGACCTGCTGAAGCAGGCCGTCCTTGAGGACCGCGATCCGGTCGCCCATGGTGAGCGCCTCGGTCTGGTCGTGGGTCACGTACACGGTCGTGACGCCGAGGCGGCGGGTGAGCGACGCGATTTGGGTGCGGGTCTGCACGCGCAGTTTCGCGTCCAGGTTGGACAGGGGCTCATCCATGAGGAACACCTGGGGGCTTCGCACGATGGCGCGGCCCATCGCGACCCGCTGGCGCTGGCCGCCGGAGAGCGCTTTCGGCTTGCGGCCGAGGTAGTCCTCAAGGTCGAGCAGTTTGGCGGCTTCGAGCACGCGCGAGGCCCGCTCTTCCTTGTTGACGCCGGCGATCTTGAGGGCGAATCCCATGTTTTCGGCGACCGTCATGTGCGGGTAGAGCGCGTAGTTCTGGAACACCATGGCGATGTCGCGGTCTTTAGGCGGCATGTCGGTGACGTCGCGGTCGCCGATCAGGATGCGGCCCTCGTTGACCTCTTCGAGGCCGGCGAGCATTCTCAGGGAGGTGGACTTGCCGCATCCGGAGGGGCCGACGAGGACGAGGAATTCGCCGTCCGCGACGTCCAGGTCGAGCTTGTCGACGGCAGGGCGTTCCTGCCCCGGATAGATTCGGCTTGCCTTGTCAAAGGTGACTGATGCCATGGTTGTTCTTCTCCTTCACCGGCAGGTACGTGCCGGACGATCCGTAGTGAATGGATGCGCGCCCTCCGAGCGGGGTGACGCGTCCCGCCATTATGGCACCCGTTCGAGGCGCATGCGAGTTTCTTTGGCGCAACGGGTGGCTAGGCTGTACAGGGACCTTGCCGTAAGTTTTCAGCTTCGGTGGTCTAGCATCATCCCGTCGGCTCGGGGTGCCTGACGTTTGTTCGACCGTTGAGTGAGGTTTGTTGTGAGTAACGGTGTCGGCCCGTCGCGGCCCAGCAAGAATGAGCGCCGCAGTGCCGCGCGCGAGAAAGCTCGGCAGCTGCGCGAGGAGCAGAAGAAGAAGGACCGCAGAAACAGGCTGATCCTGCAGGGCAGCCTATTCGTCGTGGTGCTCGCCATTGTCGCCGCGGTCATCCTCGTCATCACGAGCACGATGCGGCCGCCGGCTCCCGGCCCGCACAACATGCTGAGCGACGGCATCAAGATCGGGGAGGGCTTCCACGCGGTGAAGACGTCGGCTCTGCAGCCGAGCGCCGAGCCCGTCCCGTTCCCGTCCAACCAGCCGTCATCGGTGCTGGATATTCGCATGTATGTCGACTACATGTGCCCGATTTGCGGCAACTTCGAGAAGGCGAACGCGGACCAGATCAAGAAGCTGGTGCAGGATGGGGCCGCCACGGTGGAGATTCACCCGGTGGCGATCCTCGACCGGGCGTCGATGGGCACGAAGTATTCGACGCGGGCCGCGAATTCTGCGGCGTGCGTCGCCGATCTTTCGCCCGACAATTTCTTCGACTACAGCGCGCTGCTGTTCGTTCACCAGCCGAAGGAGAACTCGCCCGGGCTGGACGACGACACGTTGATCGGTCTGGCGAAGGAGGCTGGGGTCTCCAAGTTCACGCAGGTTTCCAGCTGCATCAAGGATCAGACGTTCAAGAACTGGGTCGCAGGGGCGACGGATCGGTTCAACAGCAACCCGTTCCCGAACGTGTCGACGCAGCCGCCGCAGCACGGCACGCCCACGATTTTCGTGAACGGACAGCTTTACGAGTACACGTTCGACCAGACAACGGGTGCGTTCGACCCGGCCCAGTTCACCGCGTTCCTCACAAAGGTGCTGGGAGCGAACTTCTCCGAGGAGTCCGTGCCGTCGCCGTCGCCGAGTCCGTCGCCTACGAACTAGCGGCGCGCAGCGCCCCGGCGGTGACGAATAAGTCGCCGGCAACGTTGGGTTGTGTGGTGATGCAGCGGCGGTCAGGCTGGCGGCATGGTCTCCACCGACGCGTCTTTCGAGCACGCCTACGTTCAATATCTGCCAGCGGTGTCGAGCTATTTGTTTCGTCGGGTCGAGCGTCAGCATGTCGAGGATCTGGCGGCCGACGTGTTTGCCGTCGCCTGGCGGCGGCGGGCAAGCGTTGCTGTCGGAGAGGAGTTACCGTGGCTCTATCGGATTGCGGCAAACGTGGTTGCCAACCATCGCCGCAAGCAAGCGTCGGGTGCCGCGCTTCTCGCATTTCTGCGGCCGGCAGACTCGGCCCCGTCCGCAGAGGACATCGTAGTCGCTGACACTGCGCTTGCCGAGGCATGGCGTCAATTGCACGCATCCGACCGTGAAATTCTCGCCCTTGCGCTCGTAGAGGATCTGACCCCGGCCGAGCTTTCGGTTGTTTTCGGGGTGAGCGTGAACGCGGCGACAATCCGGGTTCATCGGGCACGTGCGAAACTCGCGCAGCTGCTTGGCGCAGACTAAGTTTTTCCGGCGCCGATGAAAGAATTGCACGCTCACGACATTCCCTCCGTATGACCGACAATCACGACGAACTTCGCCAACGGCTCCGCCGCAGCCTCGACCACGGATCGGCACCCGAACTTTCCGCCGAAATCGTCGGGGGTGCGGCGGGAAGGCCGACACCCCACCTCACCAACCCGGCGCGGACACTGCGCATCGCGGGAGCTGCAGGGGTCGCCGTCGCAGCGGTGACGGTGGGTGCCCTGGTTCTGGGGCCGGGCATGACGCGCGCGCCCCTCTTCACTGCGGCAGCTGCGCCGTCGGGCGAAGCGGCGCTCGGTTCAAGGGATGCCGTCTCCAGCGACGCAAAAATGATGGCGATTTGGGCGGAGTACCGATATTTCGCAGGTTCATCGCTGTCCAGGGACGGCGGCTCCGGTCCGGTGTACCAGCTCGTACTCGACTTCGCCGATCCCACGGCGCGCGCCGCGGAGCTTGCACGCGTACTGGGTGTGGAGGGGGCTGTCGGCAAAGCCGACTTCGCCGACCCTGCCTATCCGACCTGGGTGGTCGGCCCGCAGGATGGCTCGGATTCCAGCCTCACGTTGAGCGCTTTCGGCACGGGCGACTGGTGGTTCAACGATCCGACCGTCACATCGGTTTACGTGTGCGACCCGTCTGCGACATCCGTGGATGCTGCCGAACAGGGATGCACCCTGCCGTCGGAGGCGCCCGCCACCAGGGCGCCATCCGGTGAGGAGGCGCGGTCGCTTGCGAAGGCCCTGTTCGCATCCACCGGCTACGCAGTGGCCGCCAACGACATCGAGATCACCTCCGGCAGCGACGGGACCAGCGCGAGCGCGTACCTGACGGTCGATGGGGTAAAAACGGGTCTTGATTGGAGCGCCTACTGGACGAACACGGGCGGTCTCGCCTACGCGTACGGGCACTCGGTGCATCCGGAGGCCCGCGGCACGTTCAACACCGTGTCACCGACGGATGCCGTGCAGCGACTCTCTGATTACCGCTGGTATGGAGCCGCGGGCCCTGACTATCAGGGCGGCGCGATGATGTTCGCGAAGGGCTCAGCGGTCGAGGACGCTCCCGGGAATGTCGACGGGTCGGGTGGAGCCGAGGATTCGGGTACGGGGCCGGAGGCTCCGCCAGCTGTCGATCCGACCCCGCCCACTGATGTTCCCGCCGAGCCGTCCATGCCGGCACCCGACGAGACGCTGCCTCCCGTCGACATCCAGCCCACTCCGGACGTCGTGGAGGTTACCGTCGACAAGGCTGCGGCGACGCTGTTGCTCATGTGGGACGCCAACGGCAACGCCTGGCTCGTTCCCGGCTATGCCATGCAGATGCCCGAGGGCTGGTGGAGCGCCGTTGTCAGCCTCATCGACGGGGTGATTGCGCTTCCCGAGCAAATGTAGGCAGGGTGCGGAGGCGAGGGAGTCGCTACCGGCTGGTACCGTGAACGCGTGGTCCACAGGCTCACTCGCGACGAGGCGCGCCGCATCGCGGTGCAGGCGCAGCTGCTGGATGCGAACCGGGCCGGTGACGTCGTGGAGGTCGCCGAAACTTTGGGCGCGATCAAGATCGACCCGACCGCGACGATCGCGCCGGCCGAGCACAGCATCCTGTGGTCGCGGATCGGGAGAGGATACGACCCGATCCAGTTGTCGAAGGCGGTCGAGATGGATCGACTGCTGTTCGAGTTCGACGGCGCGTTTCGGCCGATCAGCTTGCTGCCTCTCATGCTGCCGGGGACGCGGCGGTGGCCGCAGCGGGCGAGCAGCCGAGCCTGGCTGGAGGCGAACGACAGTTTCCGCACGGACGTGCTCGCCCGGTTGCGTGCGGAAGGTCCGCTGCTCGCATCCGACATCCCCGACACCGCTGCCGTCACGCGCGGGACCGAATCCGGCTGGTATGGGACCGGGCAGGTGGTGCACATGCTCGATTTCCTGATGAGGCAGGGCGAGGTGGCGATCGTCGGGCGTGCGGGCCGCCATCGGAGGTGGGATCTGGCCGAACGGGTATATCCGCAGAACCTTCCCGACTATTCGCTCGAGGATGCGGAGCGGATGCTGCAGGAGCGCCGCCTTCAGGCCGCGGGCATCGCGAAGCAGAAGTCGCCGTGGACGCCCATTGGAGAGGTCGGGGAGCCGGCGGTGGTCGAGGGGAGCGCATGGAAGTTCCGCGTCGACCCGGAGGCACTGACTGCGCTGAACGATGACCCCGGCGGCCGGGTGGCGTTTCTCAATCCTTATGACGGAATGCTGTTTGACCGTCCGCGCTTGAAGGAGATTTTCGAGTTCGAGTACGTGCTGGAGCAGTTCAAGCCGAAGTCGCAGCGCAAGTATGGTTTCTTCGCGTACCCGATCCTCATGGGGGACCGGTTCGTCGGGATGCTCGACGCCGTGGCCGGCGACAAGCTCACCGTAAATGCCGTGCACGAGTTTCTGCCGTTCGATGCGGAGGAAGACGAGATGGTGCGGGCGGAAATCGACGGACTGGCCGAGTGGCTGGGGATAGAAGTGTCTGCCTGGTGATCAGAGTGCGAGCAGGCGCTCAGTGTCGCCGAACACTTCGAGCCCTGCGCACTCGCCGACGCCCTCGATGAGAACCCTGCCGTGGTGGTCGGTGTGCCGAAACTGGATGCGAGCATCCAGGGTCTCTTCGACGCGCTGGTGCATGGCGGTGCGCAAGGGGGCGTGGAGGAGGCCGCCGCGCACGCGTTCGGCGGTGAGGTCGAGTACGCCGTCCGGGCCGCTCACCGACCACCGCACGTGGCTGTCGTCGATCGTGAGGGAGCGTTCGGTGGAGCGCTTGTAGGTGGTCCACTTGTGCAGGCGGCCGCCGTGCCGGAACCCGATGATGGATCCGCGGAACGACCCGCGCAGCCAGGGGATGATGGCGACGGACGCGATGAGCGAGGCATCGGGGTTGAGGCTGGCGGCGCCGTCGCCCGTGGTCGTGTCGATGTGGTTGCTGGCCATCCAGACGTAGCCGGCGGGGAACGCTTTGCCCCAGTCTTTCTCGATGTAGCCGCGGCCCTCGTCGAAGGAGGTGGCGACCCCTTCGACGTCGATCGTGCCACGCAGTTCGTGGCCGAACGAGACGATGCCGTGGAAGCACTCCATTAACGGCACGAGGCCGTACCAGCCCATGATGCCCGGCTCGCGCGCGGTGACCGGCCACGGCACCATCGGCGTCGCGTAGTCGATGCGGCCTTTCAGCTGTGGCAGGTCGAGCGTGACGCCCTCGGCCGAGAAGTGGTTGCCGCCCACCTGAACTTCGAAACGGCGGTCGGATGCCCGGAACTCCTCGACCGGGAACCGGTGGTACCAGGAACGCCCAGTGAGCCCGTCGAGCACCTGCACAAAGGCTTCGTCGCGCGGGGTGTCTTCGTTCGTTCCGTCGTCACCCGTTGCGAGCCCGCGGAAAATGCCGGGGATGACCGCCCACCGCTGCGAGCGATCCGCTGACACGAGCTTGTTGTACCAGCCTTCGAAGAACCCGCTCCGCACGCCGTCGCCGTGATAGGCCTCGGGATACCGGATGCCGCGAAGCGTGGCTGCTGGGGTGCGCATGGGACAAGCCTAGGTCGAAGGAAGTCTCGAGCCCCCTGTCGGATTCGAACCGACGACCCCCGCTTTACAAGAGCGGTGCTCTGGCCAACTGAGCTAAGGAGGCGAATAACCTCCCCAATAGTAACGGGAGCAGCGAGGCCTCCAGGCCTCAGTTGTCCTTCGGCTCGAAGCTGAGCGACACCGAGTTCATGCAGAACCGGTCCCCGGTCGGCGTCTGCGGCGCATCGTCGAACACGTGCCCCAGGTGGGAGCCGCAATTCGCGCACCGCACCTCCACGCGCTCCATGCCGAGAGTGGTGTCCTTCAGGAGCACAACGGCATCCTTTTCGGTGGGAATGTAAAAACTCGGCCAACCGCAGTGGGAATCGAACTTCGCGTCGCTGCGGAACAACTCGGCACTGCACGCCTTGCAGCGGTACACGCCTTCGCGCTTCTCGTCGAGCAGTTCCCCGGTCCAGGGCCGCTCCGTTCCGGCCTGGCGCAGAACCGCGAACTCCTCAGGGCTCAGCGTCTCGCGCCACTCCTCGTCGCTTTTCGTGACCTTGTAGTTCATGGCCGTCTCCCTCCGGGCACCCGATGGACGCCCTCCACCACTATTCAACCGTGATCCTCGGCGACATGTTCCCCACCTGCGTGCAAAAATCGTGAAATGACACAGCGCAGCACGGCCGAATGGTACCGGTCGTTTGGCGAGGTCGAGGCACGAGGGCATTCACCGCTGTTCGAAGAATGGGCCCTCGGCATCGCGGATGATGCGGACGTGATCGCCCTCATCGACGACCTCCCCCCGCAGAAGCGCCAACCGAACCTCGTGTTCGCGACCGCGCGGCTGCTGGGAGCCCCGCTCGGCGGTTACCCCGAATTCCGCGCCTGGCTTCTCGAACACTGGCCGCACGTTGCCGACGAAGCCAAACAGCGGATGACCCAAACCAACGAGCCGCGCCGCTGCGGCGCCATCGTGCTCGCGCTCGGCCTCATCGCCCAACGCATCGACGGCCCCATGGCCATCCTGGAACTCGGAGCCAGCGGCGGGCTCTGCCTCTACCCCGACCGATACAGCTACCGATACGGGGACGGCGACTGGCTGCACCCGGCAACAGGTCCGTCCACGGTACGAATCGACGTCGAGGTGCGAGGCGGCGGCGTGCCGGTACCGGCCGCCATCCCCGAGATCAGTTGGCGGGCTGGGATCGACCTCCACCCGCTCGACGTGCGGAAAGTGGAGGACGTCCGCTGGCTTGAGACGCTCGTGTGGCCCGAGCAGACCGAGCGGCGGGATCGCATCCGAGCCGCAATCGACATTGTCCGGAACGACCCGCCGAAGCTCATTCGCGGCAACGCGATCGACCACCTCGCTGCGGTCGCCGCCTCAGCCCCACCCGAACTGACACTGGTCGTCGTCACCAGCGTCATGCTCACCTACCTGACCTACCCGGAGCGGATGGAGCTCATCGCGGCCATCCGGGACCTCGGCGCGCACGGCATCTCCCTCGACGGCATTGGCGTGCGCCCCGCCGTCGACGCGCTGCACCCGCACCCGGTGGACGGGCGCTTCACCCTGTCGCTCGACGGCGTCCCGCTGGCGGATGTCGGCCCGCACGGCCAGTTCATCGACTGGTTTGTGCACCCCGCCGGGCCGCCTCAGGAATCTTGAGGTCGACACGTTTTAGGATGTGCACACACGAACGAGAGCGGAGCACGAGTGGCATCCACCGAGGGTCTGGCGCCCGACGACTCCACCGGAGTCGCCGACACGGCACTCTCCACCCGGGATCGCAGCATCCTCGACTTCGAACGAGACTGGTCGCGTCCTCCGGGCGCGAAAGAGGAAGCCGTGCGTTCACAGTTTGGACTGTCGGCGGCCCGGTACTATCAAGTGCTGAACTCGTTGCTGGATTCACCGGACGCGCTCGCGTACGACCCCATGCTGGTGAAACGGTTGCAGCGAATGCGGGACACCAACACAAGTGCCAGAACGTTGATGCGTGACCGCAGCGAAGACACCACCAGCCGCAGCTGACAACAAACCGAGAGAACGATGGCCAACTTTCCGCAGGACCGTTTCGATGACGTGCCGACCGACCTCGTGCGCGTCGGCGCACACCGGGCCCCCCGCAAGAAAGGCCGCGGGTGGATCGGATTCGCCTGGGCCGCCGTCGCAACCGTTCTCCTGACCGCGTTGGGGCTCGTCGGGCTCGCCGCGATCAACAACAACATCAACTTCGACCTCCCGTTCTTCCAGGCCGGAGAAACCCCCACCCCCACGCCGACGCCCACGCCGACGGCCAACCCGACCCTCGACCCGTCCGTGCCGCTGACCATCCTCAACGGGACCCCGGTCGTCGGCCTTGCCAACCAGGTGGGGGATGCGCTCGTCGCGCAAGGATGGGAAGGCGCGCAGCAGGGTGTCGGCAGCCGGGCGAACGCCTCCACGAGCGACATCGACGAAACCGTCGTGTACTACTCGGATCCGTCGCTGGAGGGTGCCGCGCGAGGTCTCGTGCTCGCCCTCGGCGTCGGCGAGATCCGACTGTCCACGGATTTCCCCGGATCCCAGATCACCGTGGTCATCGGGGCGGATTACAAACCAGCGGGGTAGCCTGTGCCGGTGAGATTCTTTCGCACCGCCGCCGCGCGGAGGGCATCCGGCGCGATCCTCGCGGGCGCGCTCGCGCTCGCCACGATAACGGGCTGCGCGCCCGAACGGAACGCGAACCCCACCGCCTCCGCTTCGCCGCCATGGGTGTCGACCTACGAGACGCCCAAACCGACCGAACTTGCGCCGCTGCGGGGCACCACCGTGCCGGGCGGATCCCTCGACCATGCGTCGATCGCCGCGAAAGTCGACAACCACTGGGACGCCAGGCCGCAGGTCGGGCTGGAACTCACCGACATGGTGTTCGAGGAACTCGTCGAAGGCGGAATCACCCGCTACGTCGCGATCTGGCAGTCCACCATTCCGGAACTGCTCGGCCCGGTGCGCTCCATCCGGCCGATGGATCCGGACATCGTCTCGCCGTTCGGCGGCATCATCTGCTATTCGGGAGGTCAGCCGCGCTTCGTCCGGCTCATGCAGCAGACCCCCGTGTACAACGCCATCCACGGTCAGGCCGACACGGAGTCCACCTTCTTCCGCACCGACACGAAAGACTCCCCGCACGATGTTCTCGTTCGCGCACAGAAACTGCTCGACCAGCACACGGACATTGCCCCGCCCCAGCAGCAGTTCGCGTACTCGCTGGATGCCGCATCCTCGTCCGCAGGAAAGGACGGTTCCCCGACCACCGCGGTCGCGTACCAGTTCTCCTATTCCTATTACGGCTCGTGGCTCTGGAATGCGGATGCCAAACTGTGGATGCGCACCCAGCAGGGGGATATCGACAAGGACAGCAACGGCAACCAGTTGAGCGCATCCAACGTCGTGGTCCTCAGGGTCAACGTGGTGAATGACGGCGGGGTGCCGAAGACGGTGCTTTCCGGTTCGGGGGAGGCCTGGGTTTCCAGCGGCGGCGGCACCATCCACGGCACCTGGTCGAAGTCGTCGCCCACCGATTCGATTCGCCTCGTCGACGGAAACGGGGTCACCATTCGGCTGGCGGCGGGCAATACCTGGTTCGAGTTGCTCCCACCCGCCGGGTCCGTGTCGTTCGTCGCACCCACGACCCCTTGAGCCCGCTTGCACTCTCTGCCATGGAGTGCCAGAATCATTTAGCACTCTCTTAGTGTGAGTGCCAAACGTGATGCACTTTTTACGACGTCCGGGAGGGACGAGAAACACACATGGCAAAGATTATTGCTTTCAACGAAGAGGCCCGTCGCGGCCTTGAGCGCGGCCTCAACATTCTGGCCGACGCCGTCAAGGTAACGCTGGGCCCGCGCGGTCGCAACGTCGTACTTGAGAAGAAGTGGGGCGCCCCCACCATCACCAACGACGGAGTGTCGATCGCCAAGGAAATCGAGCTCGACGACGCCTTCGAGAAGATCGGCGCAGAACTCGTCAAAGAGGTTGCGAAGAAAACGGATGACGTCGCCGGCGACGGAACGACCACCTCGGTCGTTCTCGCCCAGGCCCTCATCCGCGAAGGTCTGCGCAACGTCGCGGCCGGCGCCGACCCGATCAGCCTGAAGCGTGGCATCGAGAAAGCCGTCGCCGAAGTGATCGCCGCCCTCGTCGCAGGCGCCAAGGAAATCGAGACCAAGGAAGAGATCGCGGCCACCGCATCCATCTCCGCCGGCGACACCGAGATCGGCGCCCTCATCGCCGAAGCCATCGACAAGGTGGGCAAGGAAGGCGTCGTCACGGTCGAGGAGTCGAACACGTTCGGCACCGAGCTGGAACTCACCGAAGGTATGCGTTTCGACAAGGGCTTCCTGTCGGCGTACTTCGTCACCGACCCGGAGCGCCAGGAGACCGTGTTCGAGGACGCCTACATCCTCATCGTCAACTCCAAGATCTCCAACATCAAGGATCTGCTCCCCATCGTCGACAAGGTGATCCAGAGCGGCAAGCAGCTGCTCATCATCGCCGAAGACGTCGACGGCGAAGCGCTCGCGACCCTCGTCGTGAACAAGATCCGCGGCATCTTCAAGTCGGTTGCGGTCAAGGCGCCGGGCTTCGGCGACCGCCGCAAGGCCCAGCTGCAGGACATCGCCATCCTCACCGGTGGTCAGGTCATCAGCGAGGAGGTCGGACTCAAGCTCGAGAACGCGACCCTCGACCTGCTCGGCCAGGCCCGCAAGGTCATCGTCACCAAGGACGAGACCACGATCGTTGAGGGTGCGGGCGAGGCGGATGCCATCGCCGGCCGCGTCAAGCAGATCCGCGCCGAAATCGACAACACGGACAGCGACTACGACCGCGAGAAGCTGCAGGAGCGTCTGGCGAAGCTCGCCGGCGGTGTTGCCGTCATCAAGGCCGGTGCCGCCACCGAGGTTGAGCTCAAGGAGCGCAAGCACCGCATTGAGGACGCCGTCCGCAACGCGAAGGCTGCCGTCGAAGAGGGCATCGTCGCCGGTGGTGGCGTCGCCCTCATCCAGGCCGGCGCAACCGCGTTCGAAGGCAAGGCGCTCAAGGGTCTGAAGGGCGACGAAGCAACCGGTGCGAACATCGTTCGCGTCGCCGTCGACTCGCCGCTCAAGCAGATCGCGCTCAACGCAGGGCTCGAGCCCGGCGTTGTCGCCGAGAAGGTCCGCGGCCTTCCGACCGGTCACGGCCTGAACGCGGCGACCGGTGAGTACGGCGACATGCTCGCGGCAGGCATCAACGACCCGGTGAAGGTCACCCGTTCCGCGCTGCAGAACGCTGCGTCGATCGCCGGGCTGTTCCTTACCACCGAGGCCGTTGTCGCCGAGAAGCCGGAGAAGAACCCGCCGGCTCCGATGGGCGACCCGTCAGGCGGAATGGACTTCTAAGTCCAACCAGCGAGTGCGAAGGGCGGTCCCGATTGGGGCCGCCCTTTGGCGTTGCTGAGGAGTCGGCCGGAGGAGGTCGGCAGTAGATGGTCGGAAGCAATGGGTCGGCAGTAATGGGGAGGATTTTGGGGGCTCCGCCCAAGGATGCCCGCCGAACCCCGAGCCCCCACAATCCTCCCCATTGCTGCCTCAGTCACTGTTCCTTGCCTTTCGGCCGCCGCCACTGTCCGCTCCCATCCGGTGGTCTTCACCACTGGTGCCGGCCCGGCCGTGATGCGGGTTGTGCCCCAGGATGCCGAACGTTCGCCGTCGTGGAGAACAAACGGCATCACGATTCGGGTCGGCTCAGCGGATCGCGGAACCGGCGGGGGTCAGCCGGCGAACATGCGGGCGTTGGCGAGTTCGACATCCGCGTACTGGCGGGCCGCCTGGCCGAGGGCCTGGCCGATCGCGGCGAGGTTCTGCTCGACGCGTTGCTGGGTCGCCGTCCAGTCGCCGACGATCGACTGGAACGCGAGCGCGGCTGGACCGGTCCATGAGCCCTGCAGGTTCACGAGTTGCGTCCGGAGGTTCGCCGCCTCCGCCTCGATCCTCGACATCGTGTTCTGGATGGTGCTGTGCGCGCCGAGAACGGCTTCGCTGTCCACGCGGTAACTGGTCATCGTTCCTCCTGAGTGTGCGGGCATCGGCCCCGATGAGTGCACGCTAAAGCACACGGAACCGCGCGCATCCGCGTGCCGGATCAGGTGGCGGGAAGCTCCGCGTCCGAACCGGTGGGGAGGAGGGGAAGTGCGATGCGGAACGTCGCCCCGCCGCCTTCCGTCTCCAGCACCTCCACCGTGCCCTTGTGCGCGGCGATGATCCCCGAAACGATGGCCAGGCCGAGGCCGCTGCCGCCCGTCGTGCGCGTGCGCGACGTGTCCGCACGCCAAAAGCGCTGGAAAATCTTGTCGCGGATCTGCGGGGGCACGCCCTCGCCGTGATCCACGACGTCGAGCATCCCCACCTTGCGCACAGGATCGACGTGGACGACGAGTTCCAGCGGGCTGCCCGACGGCGTGAACCGCATTGCGTTGCCGATGAGGTTCGTGATCACCTGGCGGATCTTGTTCTCGTCCGCCAGCACAACCGCCGGCAACTCGAGTTGGACCTCATCGGTGTGCCCGGCGGCGGTCACCGGCGGCATCGCGCGGGCACGCCGCGAGCGCAGTCGCGCGATCCTGGCACCGGCGTAGGCGATCGGGCCGGTGGCCGTCGACACCTGGCGGCCCGAACCGGGCGACTCGCCACGTTTGCCGTTCGCTGCGGTGGCGGGTTCCTCCTGAGGTTTCGTGACGTCCGGCTCGGCGACGATGACCGACACTTTGCGGTCCGGCGCGGAAGCCATGGCATCCAGGGCGGCATCGCGGGCGAGCGGGACCAGATCGACCGCGGTGTAGGTCATCGGCTTCGCCTCGTCGAGGCGGGCAAGCTCGAGAAGGTCCTCGACGAGGCCGCCCATCCGGATGGCCTCCTTCTCGATGCGGTCCATGGCCTGGCCGATCTCCTCCGGAGTGTGGAGGGCGCCCATTCGGTACAGCTCGGCGTAGCCGCGCACCGTCACGAGCGGGGTACGCAGCTCGTGGCTCGCGTCGCCGACGAAGCGCCGCATCTGCTCGATGGTTTTCGCCCGGTCGGCGAAGGCGCGGTCGATGCGGTTGAGCATGGTGTTGAGCGAGCGGTTCAGCCGGCCCACCTCGGTGTTCGGCGTGGCGCCGGGGAGCCGCTGGCTGAAGTCGCCGTTCGCGATGGCCGCCGCCGTGGCTTCGACCTCGCGGAGGGGCGTGAAGGTGGCGGTCACGAGGAATCGGGTGAGCGCGCCGCCGAGGATGACGACGGAGAAGCCGAACCCGAGGAACACGGCGGTGTACTGCGAGATGGTGGCATTGATGTCGGTGAGGCTGGCCCCCACCGCGAGAGTGACGATGGCTCCTGTGGAGGAGTCCTCGTAGGGGGCGGAGACGACCCGCCACTGGCCGGTGTGGTCCGCGTTCCACAGGGTGAGCGGCACACCCTGCTGGTCTCGCACGATGGTGAGATCCAGACCCCGCACCACCGGCTGCTCCTGGCCGTCGTCGCGGTTACGGCAGAGAAGAGTGCCGTCGCTCGTGAGGATGGCGACAAAGAACTGGCTCGGCCCGGAGGCGCGATCGCATGTCTCCTGGATGTCGAGGTTGAAGGCGCGGAGGTCCACCGCCGTCGACGAAACCTTGCGGTCCACTTCGCTCACCAGGTAGTTGCGCAGCACGGTCATGGTTCCGACGCCGGCGACGAGCAGACCGACAGTGAGCAGGAGGACCGTGACGGCCGTCGTCTTGGTGCGCAGGGAAATTCTGCCCCACCACTGGGATAGCTGATCGTGCATGAGGAGATCAGGCTAACCGGTATTGCCGCAAATCGCCCGTGAAGTACGGGCGTCGAGGGCTCAGACCTTGGACGCCTTGAGCATGTATCCGAAGCCGCGCTTGGTCTGGATGACCGGCTCCTCCGAGTACTGGTCGAGCTTGCGGCGAAGGTACGACACGTACGATTCGACGATTCCGGCATCCCCGTTGAAGTCGTACTCCCACACGTGGTCGAGGATCTGCGCCTTCGACAGCACGCGGTTGGGGTTCAGCATGAGGTACCGCAGCAGTTTGAACTCGGTCGGGCTGAGCTCGACCGGGGTGTCGCCGATCGTGACTTCGTGAGTGTCCTGGTCCATGGTGAGGTCGCCGGCGCGGATGATGGCATCCTCTTCATCCGCCATGGTGCGGCGCAGGATGGCCTTGATGCGCGCCACGATCTCGTCGAGGCTGAACGGTTTCGTCACGTAGTCGTCGCCGCCGACGGTGAGGCCGGTGATCTTGTCCTCGGTGTCGTCTTTCGCGGTGAGGAACAGGATGGGTGCGGTGTATCCGCTCGCGCGCAGGCGCTTGGTCACGCCGAAACCGTTCATGTCAGGCAGCATGACGTCGAGGATGATGAGATCCGGCTCCTCCTCAATCACGGCGGAGATCGCCTGGGCGCCGTTGCCTACCGCGCGCACCGCGAACTTCGCGAAACGCAGGCTCGTGGTCAGCAGGTCCCGGATGTTGGGCTCGTCATCGACAATGAGAATCTTCGGTCCATCGCTCATGCAGAATAGTATCTGCGCGTTTGCTGAGTGAAGCCTGAGTGTTGGACGATGGTTTTCGGGTACAGAATTGAGGAATGGACGGCGAAGAGTTCACTCCCGCGGGCGATCCGGTCTGCTGGCTCGAGCACGTGTGCGACGAGTGCGGAGCGCTCATCGAGGGCGCCCTGCCGGCGACCTGCTGGCGCTGCGGCGCCGAGGTCGTGGCGCGGTGACCGCTGAGGAGCCGGCTGCCGCAGTATCCGTAGTGCCGGGTCGCCGAAGCAGCACATCCCTCCACTTGAGGATTTTGCCGACTGGTGTTGTGTTGGGGGTCGCGAGCGGATGGGTGTACATGTTTGCCGTGTATCTTCCTTACGCCGTCGCCTATAACGATGTGTACCCGAACTACACCGATCCGCGGGCGTACTTCGGGATCGGCCTAGTCTTCGCGACATTCCACGGGCTCTTTTACGGGGTTGCGGCACTCGTCGGTGCCATTTTGTTCGAGTCGATCGTCGTGCGATTTTCCGCTTCGTTGGTGGCGGAAGTGGCCTCGACCGTCCTCGGAGGTTCTGTGGGCATCACAGGGATTTTCCTCCTCGCGCCACCGTGGATCGGGCAACCGTGGGGGCCGATTTATATGGCCATCAGTGGAACTCTGGGCATGTGTGCGTTCGCATTGCTGGTTCTGGCCTACCGGGGGAAGCTCCGCCGTCGCCGACTTCCAGAAGCCAAAGCTGAAAGTGATGGCGCTGGCCAGCCGAGGATGTAGTTCTGTCGCGCTACCGTGCGCGGATGTCGGTGGCACGCGCCACGGTGACAGTATGAAAGCCCGGCGCCCCACGATCGATGAGATTCTCAGCCCCTTTTTCGCCCACCACGGAGAAGGCAAGACGGGGCTCGCCCTCCGCCGCATCGTGGAAGTCGAGCGGCGCCTCCGCGAGTGCTGCGAGAGCGAAGCGGATCGCATCCTGACCGACACCGACCGTGCAATCCTCTCAATCGAACGGCAATTCGATCCCGATGGGGCGGTCGCACGCATCATGGATGCCGAACCCCTGATCTTCTTTCTGTCGATTTTCGTGACGCCCGAGTGGCTGCCTCCCGACCCGGTTCAGGCGAAAGTGCAACTGCGGATCATCGAACGGCTCACCGGGTTCCTGCTCCGTGAGCGGCTCATCGACCGGTACAGCTTCTCGTGCCCGCTCATCGACATCGAGATCGGGATTCGGCGCGGCCGTGCCGAAGCGCGGCGCCAGCAGCCGAGCGGACGAGGGTGAATCAGCTGGCGGCGGTGACGCGCACGCAGCAGCATCCGTTGGCCGGCTCGACGAACTCAACCGTGCGCTCGGTTTCGGATGCGCCCTCGGCGACACCCTGGAGCAGAGCGACGTTCGCGTGGCAGATCACGTCCGTGTGGTTCGTGGCCAGTTTGTGGAACGGGCAGTTCGCGAGCACGATACCGCCTGCGCCGTCATCCCGCGGTTCGTAACCGCACGATTCGAGCGCCGCATCCAGGGAACCTGCTGAAGCGCCGATTTCGCGCCCGGTTGCCGCGGAGATCGTGGCGAGCACCGCGCGCACGGGCTCGCCGGTGCGATCGGATTCGGCAACGGCGGCCGCGAGCATGTCGCCGGCAAGGTCGTAACGCCGCACCGGGAAGGACACGGTGATATCGCCGCCCGCCCGCCGATAGAGTTTCGACGGCCGGCCGGCGCCGGGCCCCGACTTACCGCTCAAGCGTTTGAACTCGGTCGCCAGAACGCCTTCGTCGACGAGCCGATCGAGGTGGAACGCGGCGGTGCTGCGCGCCATCCCCGTTGCCCGCGCAGCATCCTCCCTGCTCACCGCGTCCGCACTTCGGCTGACGAACTCGAACAACGCCCGACGCAGTGGGTCGCTGATCGCCGCAACGGCGGACAGCTGGTCGGTTCTCGATTCGTCCATACGGCGAGTATATTCTAAAACAGCTGATCTTGACAAAAGAATTGTCAGGAACGTAGTGTCAGATGTAGACAGGTAACTCGTAGGGAGTGGTCATGAGCCAGGCGATACTGCACGACGACGGAGCAGAAGGCGCGCGGTCGGTTGCGGCGCTTCATGTCGTCGACATCAACGATCAGCAGTCGCGGGCCGAAAACGCCGTCGCCGAACTCCTCACCGCCCTCGGACGGGATGTGACCAGCGAACATCTGGCCGACACCCCGCGACGCGTGGCCGCGAGCCTCCTCGAAATGCTGACCCCTCGCGACTTCGCGATGACGACCTTCCCCAACGACGAAAACTACCGGGAGCTCGTGCTCGTTCGGGACATCCCCTTCCACTCGCTCTGCGAGCATCACCTGCTCCCCTTCCGCGGAGTGGCCCACGTCGGATACGTGCCGGGGGACCGGCTCGTCGGGCTCTCCAAACTCGCCAGGGTCGTCGAGCTGTTCTCGCGCGACCTGCAGGTGCAGGAGCGACTTACCCAGCAGATTTCGGCATACCTGACCGAGCAGCTCGCGCCCCGCGGCGTCGGAGTAGTGCTCGAGGCCGAACATTTGTGCATGACAATGCGCGGCGCTCAATCAGCGGGCGCAACCACCACGACGACGGCATTCACCGGAGTGCTGGCGAAAGACAACGCAATGCGACGCCAATTCAGGCTCGCGGGAGCGGACCTGCCCGCGTAAGCGCGGCATCCGCACGAAGGAGAACATCATGGCCACCAGGAAGAGCTTCATCATCGTCGGCGGGGGACTCGCCGGGGTGTCGGCAGCGGAAGAACTGCGTAAGCAGGGCTTCGACGGCACCATCCAGATCATCGGCAAGGAACCGCACGCCCCGTACATCCGGCCGCCACTGTCGAAGGGCTACCTCAACGGTTCCGACGGGCTCGATGCCGTGTTCGTGCACCCGGAATCCTGGTACGCGGAAAACAACATCGAGCTCCTCACGAACACCACGGTGTACGGCGTGAACGCCCGCGACCACGAAGTGACCCTCGACGGCGGCAAGCCGATCCACTACGACAAGCTGCTGCTCGCGACCGGATCGTCGCCGCGGCTGCTCACCATCGACGGGGCGGAGCTCGGCGGCGTGCACTACCTTCGCACGCTCGACGACTCGAAGGAACTGCACAAGGAATTGGCCGGCGGCGGGCGCAAGCTCGTGCTCATCGGATCGGGCTGGATCGGCATGGAGGTCGGCGCGACCGCGCGCACCCTGGGCAACGACGTGACCATTCTCGAGCAGGTTCCCGTCCCGCTCGCCAATGCGATCGGCGACGAGCTCGGCATGATGTTCCACGACCTGCACAAGGAGCACGGCGTCGACATGCGGATGTCCGTGGTCGTCGACAAGATCGTCGGCAGCCACGGCAAGGTTGCCGGCGTGCAATTGAAGGACGGCGAACTGATCCCGGCAGATCTCGTGCTCATCGGCGTCGGCGCGGTGCCGAATGTCGCACTCGCGGATGACGCGGGTCTGGTCACGGAGAACGGGATCGTCGTCGACCAGGCGATGCAGTCGAGCGATCCGGACATTTTCGCGGCAGGCGACGTGGCGAACGCATTCCACCCGCTGGCCAACATGCGTCTGCGCAGCGAGCACTGGGCGAACGCTCTGAACGAGGGGCCGGCGGCGGCGCGCGGAATGCTCGGGCAGAACGAGAGCTTCGAGGACATCCCGTACTTCTACACCGACCAGTACGACGTCGGGATGGAGTACTCGGGATACGGCCCCATGACCCGGGGCGCGAAGATCGTGTACCGCGGGGATCGCGACAAGCGCGAATTCATCGCGTTCTGGCTCAAGGATGGCCGGGTCGTCGCGGGCATGAACGTGAACGTGTGGGACGTGAACGATCAGGTGCAGCGGATCATCCGCGAAGGCAAGGAAATGGACGAGGCGCGCCTGACCGACGAGTCCGTGGACCTGAAGGACATCTAGTTGCAGAGGACGATCGGCGGCCGCACCTTCGACTTCGACCGTGAGGTCGCCGTCATGGCGGTGATCAACCGAACCCCCGATTCCTTTTTCGACAAGGGCGCGACGTTCGCGCTCGACCGGGCGGTAGAAGCATCCCTTCAGGCGGTGAAGGATGGCGCCGACTGGGTCGACATCGGCGGCGTGCCGTTCGGCCGAGGGCCGGTCGTCACGCTCGAGGAGGAACTCGAACGCGTCGTGCCCGTCGTTTCCGCAATCGCGGGAATGTCGGATGTCGTGATCTCGGTGGACACGTTCAGCGCGGCCGTCGCGGCGGCAGTGATTGAGGCTGGCGCATCCGTCATCAACGACACGAGCGGGCTGTACGACCCGAACATGGCCGCGACCATTGCGGCCACGGATGCGACCCTCGTGCTCACGCACAGCATGTCGCCGCCGCGCGCCGAACCGCCGCGGCCCGAATACGTGGACGTTGTGGACGACGTGATCGACTTCCTGCGTGCGCGCATCCAGTGGGCGAAGGAGGCCGGCATCCCGGACGAACGCATCATCGTCGACCCTGGCCACGACCTCAACAAGAACACGTTCCACTCGCTCGAACTCACCCGCCGGCTGCACGAGGTCGTCGCTCTCGGGTACCCGACGCTCGCCGCCGTCTCCAACAAAGACTTCGTCGGGGAGATGACGGACCGACGCCAGGGGGAGCGCCTGGAGGGTTCGCTCGCGGCGGCCGTGTTCTGCATTCTGGAGGGCGCGCGCATCCTGCGGATGCATGACGTTCCGGCGACGGTCGCCGCCGTGCGGATGGTCGAGGGGATCCTCGGTTGGCGCGAACCGCCGTGGACGCTGCACAATATGGGATGAGCACTTCGCCGTCGGGAGCGATTCGCAGGCTGTGGCCGGATGCGTCGGGGGAGTTGACCGACGACGAGATCGTCGCCTCGCTCAAGTCGGCCGATCCGGTGCTGCGCGTCAATTTTGTGGCGAGCGTGGACGGTGCTGTGACGCACAACGGTCGCTCGGGCGGCCTCTCGGATGAGGCGGACAAACGCCACTTCGAACTGTTGCGCCGCGTGTGCGATGTCGTGCTGGTGGGTGCCGGGACGGTGCGCGATGAGGGCTACGGCGCGATGCGCGTGAGCGAGGAGTCGGCGCGCTGGCGGGCGGCGAATGGACTTCCGGAGCATCCGGTGTTCGCGATCGTGACCGCCTCCCTCAACCTTGACCCGGAGTCGGAGATCTTCACCGAGGCGCCGGTGCGCCCGATCGTGTTCACGACCTTGAGGGGTGTGGCGCGTGCGGCGGCGTTCGAGGCGAACGCGGATGTTGTGGCCGCCGGGGCGGAGCTGGTGCACGGACCGACGATCGTGGCTGCGCTCCGGGAGCGCGGGCTTGGCAGCATCCTGTGCGAGGGCGGCCCGCACCTGTTCGGTTCGCTGCTCGGCGACGGAGCGGTGGATGAGTTGTTCCTCACGGTGAGCCCGACCCTGGAGGTCGGGGATGCGGCGCGGATCACGGCCGGCGTGCTGCCGGCATCCGTCCCTCTCACGCTCGCGAGCATCCTCGCCTCGGGCAGCACCCTCCTGCTGCGGTACCGCCACCCCTGACCCCCCACCCCATTCCCGCGAGTGTGCACTTGTGGTCGTTCTAACTCGCTCATTCCCGCCACAAGTGCACACTCGCGGGGATAGATGGGTGGGTGTGTGGACAGTATTGGGGGGAGGCGGTCGCAGGCTGGCACAATGTCCGCGTGCGACATCCGAAACCGCTGGCAACCACGTTGGTCGGGCGGGCATTCTCGACGGCGCAAGCATCCGAGGCCGGTACAACGCGCAGTAGAACCCGTTCGAAGGACCTCATCTCGCCGTACCGTGGTGTGCGGATGCCCGCCAACGACGACCCGAGTATTCCGCAACTGTGTGGCGCGTATGCCACCCAGATGCAGCCTGAACAGTTTTTCAGCCATGTCACCGCGGCGATGATTCACGGGCTCCCTCTTCCGTGGCAGCTTCAGAACGACAAGCGAATCCATGTTGGCGTTGTCGGCGACATCGGCCCAATCAGGATGCGTGGCGTGATCGCGCATCGGCTGGAGAAGGCAACTGTCGAGTCCGTTGACGGGCTTCGCGTCCTTTCGCCGACCGAGACTTGGCGATACCTTTCGACCGCAGTCGGTTTCACAAACCTGGTTTCGATTGGTGACGCCCTTGTGCGCAGGATGCAACCGCTTGCGACGATGCGCGAACTTGGCGACGCGGTGCGGGCTCACCGTGGACATCGAGGGGCACGATTGCTTCGCCAGGCGTTCGCATCCGTTCGGCCGGGCGTGGACTCGCCAATGGAGACGCGCATCCGGCTCATCATTCTCGAGGCTGGGCTGCCCGAACCTGTTGTGAATGCGAGGATTCTCAATCGGTACGGTGCATTTATTGCGCTCGGCGACATGGTCTATCCCGACTATCGCGTGCTCGTCGAGTATGACGGCGAGCACCATTTCGGCAGTGTGGAGCAGTCACACCACGATATTGACCGCCTCGATGAGGTCATGGAAGAAAAGTGGCGAGTCATCCGCCTCAACAGCTCTCACCTGCGCCGAAAGGCGACGGTCATTCACAAGGTACGAACCGCGCTCGAGCAGGCGGGCTGGCGTCACTAAACCCCAACCCAATCCCCGCGAGTGTGCACTTGTGGCGGTTTTGAGCGAGTGAGAACGACCACAAGTGCACAATCGCGGGGGATTAGGGGAGGAGCGCGGAGGCGTCGAGGATCGTGTAGGCGTAGCCCTGCTCGGCGAGGAACCGCTGCCGGTTCTGGGCAAAATCCTGGTCGACCGTGTCGCGCGCGACGAGCGTGTAGAAGTTCGCGGGCAGGCCGGATTCCTTCGGCCGCAGCAACCGACCCAGGCGCTGCGCCTCTTCCTGGCGAGACCCGAAGGATCCGGACACCTGGATGGCGACGGTCGCCTCGGGCAGGTCCACCGAGAAATTCGCGACCTTCGAGACGACGAGCACCTTCGTGGTGCCCTCCCGGAACTCCTGGTACAGCCGTTCGCGCTCGTCCACCGGGGTCGCGCCGGTGAGCTTCGGGGCGTTCAGGGCATCCGCGAGCACGTCGATCTGGTCGAGGTACTGCCCGATCACGAGGATCCGCTCCCCGGCGTGCTGCTCGACGAGGCGCCGCACCACCCGCAACTTGGCGGGGGCGGTCGCCGCGAGCCGGTACCGTTCGTCGTCCGCGCTCGCGGCATACTCAAGCCGCTCCTGCTGCGGCAGGTCGATGCGCACCTCGAAACAGGATGCCGGCGAAATGAATCCCTGCGCCTCGATTTCCTTCCACGGGGCGTCGAATCGTTTCGGCCCGATGAGGCTGAACACGTCGCCTTCGCGGCCATCCTCGCGCACGAGCGTCGCGGTGAGACCGAGCCGGCGGCGCGCCTGCAACTCGGCGGTGAGCTTGAACACGGGCGCCGGCAGCAGGTGCACTTCGTCGTAGATCACAAGGCCCCAATCCATCGCGTCGAGCAGTGACAGGTGCGCGAACTCGCCCTTTCGTTTGGCGGTGAGGATCTGGTACGTCGCGATCGTGACCGGCCGGATCTCCTTCACCTGCCCCGAGTACTCGCCGATCTCCTCCTCCGTGAGCGAGGTGCGGCGGAGAAGCTCGCTGCGCCACTGCCGCGCAGACACCGTGTTCGTCACCAGCACGAGCGTCGTGGTCTTCGCCTCGGCCATCGCCCCGGCGCCGACGAGCGTCTTCCCTGCGCCGCACGGCAGCACGACGACGCCTGAGCCGCCGGCGAAGAAGTGGTCGATCGCGTCCTGCTGGTAGGGCCGCAAATGCCAGTCCGCGGTGTCCAGCGCGATCTCGTGCGGCGTGCCCGGCGTGTATCCGGCGAGGTCTTCGGCGGGCCATCCGAGTTTCACGAGCTCCTGCTTGAGCTGGCCGCGCGCCCACGCGAGCACGCCGAACCTATCGGGCGCGAGCTGTTCGGTGAGCAGCGGGACGACGCGTTTGGCACGGGCGATTTCGGCGAGCACCGCCGCATCCGTCGAGTGCAGTTCGAGCTCGCCCGGCCCCGTGCGTTCGATCACGAGCCGTCCGTACCGTCCCACGGTTTCGCGAATGTCGATGGCCACCGACTGCGGCACCGGAAACTTGGAGAACTTCTCGAGCGTCGCCAGCATGTCGTCGGCCTCATGGCCTGCTGCGCGGGCGTTCCAGAGGCCGAGCCGCGTGATCCGGTACGTGTGGATGTGCTCCGGTGCGCGCTCCAGTTCGGCGAAGATGGCGAGTTCGTGGCGGGCGTCGTCGGCGTACGGGTGCGCGACTTCGAGCAACACGGTGCGGTCGCTTTGCACGATGAGGGGGCCGTCAGACATAACGTTCAAGTCTACGGTGCGCGCTGGAGCTATAAGCGAAGGCTATTTCTGGCCTTCGCCGCAGCGTAGCGTGCCACCGCTGGTGGCCGTCCCGGCCGCCGGACCGGTCACTCCGTCGTCACGGCGGCAATGCTGGAGAGTGGCAACGTCCGCTCGATCTCCGACTGCGGGTCGCGTGCGCGTAGCCGCCCGCCGACCACGCTCGCCGGCTCCAGCCGGTAGTCGACGACCTGGCCGTTCGGCATCCGCACACTCACCGTCACGGTCGACTTGGAGCGGATGGCGGCATCCAGTTCGCGCGCGAACCAGGCCTGCCCGGAATCGTTCGGGGTGGCGGCATCCGCGATGCGCAACTTCTCAAGGAGCGTGCGGTGCGGGTTGGCGGCCTTCGCGGGGGGCTCGCTCGCAGTCGATGCACGGGCGGTCGGGCGGCTGAGCTCGACGATTCGCCCGTGGGAGTCTTCTGCGGCAACCGGGTAGCGGGCGTCGTGGAGCATCCAGTACACCTGGCTGCGGTCGCGGCGACTCACTATGCGGTCGCTGTCGGCGGGGCGGAAGTCGAGCGCGGCGAGGGCGCGGTCGACGAGCACGGTGTCGAGAAGCGCCGCGTCGTCGGATCGCACATAGCTGACGGCATCCGGGTTGCCGGCGGGTGCCGGCCCGACTCGGAGCAGGCCGTGTCGCCCTGCCGTTTCCGTGACGAGGTAGTCGAGCGGCTGGGGCACGCCGCTCAGGGAAATGTCGCCGAGGAACGCCAGAATCGTCTCCGAGGTTTCACCGCCCGCGATTGCCCTGCCGATGCTCGCCTGCGTGAACCGGTACCGCGACGCGATGGCGCGACCGTCGGCGATCGCCATGGTGCGCAGGCGTGCGTCGATCGCAGCCTCGAGCGGCCCCGGCGCCACCGCGGACAGATCGTGTTGCAGGTACAGCCGGTCGACCGCCGGGGGGAGCGCTCCGGCGAGCAGGGTGATCGCCTGGTCGCGGTTCCTGCCGAGCAACGCGGCACCGGGTGTGCTCACGATGTCGCCGGCGATGATGCCGAGCCGCTCCGCCTCTGCAAGCCCCTCCGTGACGCGTTCGGTCAGCCAGGTGCGGCCGCCCGGATACTTCCACTGCAGCCACTCGCGCAGCCCGGGCCCCCACAGGGTTTCGGATCGCTCCGCGAGCACGGGGCGGATGCCTGCCGGCAGTCGCGAAGCCCACGATTCGGCCAGAACCGCCCATCGCTCTGCCGCGCTGCAACCCAGCCATTCGCCGTGCCCGGCAGAGGCAACGAACCGGTGGCCTTCCCGCGTGACGAGCCCGGCGCGCTCCGCCGCGTCCACGAGCGTGTCGATGGCGGACTCTTCGACGCTCATCGCCGCGGCCAGCCTGGCTTTCTCCGGCGCGCCGATGGCGCCGCGGGAGAGCAGCCGGACGGGCTCCCGTTCAAGCTCGAACAGCAGTTCGGCGGTGGCGGTGGCGGCCGTGAAGGCGTGCTCGGCGGCGAGGCGGTCTGCGGAGTTCCGCTCCGATTCGCTCACCGGGCCGTTGCTCGGTTCCGGTTCGTCGGCGGTCGGGTCCGGCAGCCCGAGTTCCGGCCACCGCGCGAGCTGTTCGGCCACTTCCGGCCACGCCGAAACGCCCTCGGAGTCTTCGTGCACGAGCTGCAACTCGCGCAGCAGCGACACCTCGGAGTCGTCGAGGCCGAGCGTTTCGTTGACGGTGCTGGCCGAGATCCGCTGTTCGCCGAGCAGGGCGAGCGCGGCGAGCGCGCGGCAGTCGAGCCGCTCGAGGCAGGACTGGAGCGAGTCGTCCCGCAACAGCGTCTCGGCGAGGTCGAAGAAGTCGCGGATTCCGGCGGGCGCCACGCCGCGGCGCTCCAGGGTGACGAGCAGGTCGGTGTCCTCGCTGGCTCGAAGCAGCGAGGCGAGACGTGCGGTACTCGTCATAGGCTCCGTCGGCGCCTCAGCGCGTCTCGCCTTTCGCGGCACGCGATCGGCGCACCGCGTTGGAGACGAGAAGCGCGATGATGAGGAGGAACGCGAGCGGCAGACCGTAGTACTGCACGAAGAACACGGCGGGCCAGATTCCGTGGCTGAAACCGTCATCCGCGCCAGCACCGAGCGTGGTGCCGACGATGACGGCTATGAAACAGATCAGCGCAAGGCCGACCAGAACGAGCACGCCGTACGCGAGGATGCGCTCCGTTTGGTTGATGCGCACGGGCGGCGGGGTGTCTGGTGCTTTCTTGCTCACATTCCCAAGGATACGTGAGGTGCAAATGCCCGTAGGCTTGGGTGTGGTGATCGCCCGTGCACAGCCCGCACCGCGACCGAGGAAAGGTAATGGCATGCCCACCGGCAAGGTCAAGTTTTACGACGACGAGAAAGGCTTCGGCTTCATCAGTTCCGATGACGGCCAGGAGGTTTTCCTGCACGCCTCCGCGCTCCCCGATGGCGTCACGGTGAAGGCGGGCACGAAACTCGAGTTCGGTATTGCGGATGGCAAGCGCGGTGCGCAGGCCCTGTCTGTGCGCGTGCTGGAGGCGCCGCCGAGCCTCGCGCGGATGAGCCGCAAGCCGGCCGACGACATGGCGGTCATCGTGGAGGACCTGGTGAAGGTGCTGGACGGTATCGGGTCCAATTTGAAGCGCGGACGCTACCCCGAGGCTGGCCACGCGCGCAAGATCGCGGCCATGCTGCGCAAGGTTGCGGAAGAACTGGATGCCTAAGGCGAAGGACGTTGCGCCGACGGACGAGGATTTCACTCTCGCCCGTGCGGCCCTGCTCGACATCACGTCGGCGGACACGATCGGTGAACCGGCCGGGTCGATTACCGAGGCGGACGGCGTTCTCACCGTGTATTTCGACACCACTATGCCCGGTTACCCGGGCTGGAAGTGGACGGTGAGCCTGGCGCACGTGAAAGGTTTCGGCCCGTCCGTGCTGGAGACGGAACTCACTCCGGGCGAGGGCGCGCTGCTGTCGCCGGACTGGGTGCCGTGGTCGGAGCGTTTGGCCGACTACAAGGAGGCGCAGGCGCTGCTCGCGGCAGAGGGTCTCGCGGATGATGACCTGGACGACGACTCGGATGATGATTCGGACGACGACGATTCGGACGATGACGACTTCGATGATGACGATGTCCATGATGACGATGAGGCCCTCCTGCACAGTGGTGACCTCGATGGTGTCGACATCGACTCTCTGGACGAAGCGGGTGCGGACGGCGCATCCCCGGATCCTGGGTCAGCTCCGCTGGCGGTGGGTGACGATAAGGCCGAGAAGGCCAAGGGCAAGTCCGATGACGCAGGTCCAGAGCCAGCCGGTAAGCCCCGCCGCAACCAGCGGGCCAAGAATCAGCAGCAGGACGACAAGGCCGACTAACCACAGGGCGAGGCCGACGAGCATGGCTTTGCGGTCATCCGTTTTGGCGGGTTCGGGGTCGGGGCGACGCTCCGAATCCTTCAGCCACAATCGCATGGCTACAGGTTACCCACCACGTACTCGATGCAGGCGACGAGCGCGCGCACGTCATCCGGTTCGATTGCCGTGAACGTGGCAATGCGCAACTGGTTGCGGCCGAGCTTGCGGTACGGCTCGGTGTCGACGATGCCGTTCGCGCGCAGAATTGTCGCCACGGCTGCGGCATCCACGCGCTCATCGAAGTCGATCGTGACGACCACTTGCGAACGATGGTCGGGGTTCGACACGAACGGATGCGCGTACTCCGTGCGCTCTGCCCAGTCGTAGAGCACACTCGAGGATTCTGTAGTGCGGGCATCCGCCCAGGCGAGGCCGCCGTTGCCGTTGATCCAGTCGATCTGGCTTTCCATGAGGAGCAGGGTGGCGAGCGCGGGGGTGTTGAGCGTCTGGTTGAGGCGGGAGCTGTCGACCGCGTTTTTCAGGCTCAGGAACTCGGGGATGTAGCGGTCGGTCGCGGCGATGCGCTCGACCCGTTCGAGGGCGTCGGGTGAGAACAGGGCGAACCACAGGCCGCCGTCGGAGGCGAAGTTTTTTTGCGGGGCGAAGTAGTAGACGTCCGCCTGGCTCGCGTCGAAGGCGATACCGCCGGCCGCGCTCGTGGCGTCGATGACGGTGAGGGCGCCGACGTCCCCGTCCACGCGCTGCACGGGCGCCATAACCCCGGTGGAGGTTTCGTTGTGCGGCCACGCGAACACGTCGATTCCGATCGCGGGGGAGACGTCGCTGCGGCCGCCCGGTTCGGCCGAGCGGACATCCGGAGTATCGAGCCACGGCGCGGCGGCCGCTTTCGCGAACTTGCCGCCGAACTCGCCGAACACCAGGTTCTGGCTTCGCAACTCGATGAGGCCGAACGCGGCGGCGTCCCAGAACGCGGTCGATCCGCCGTTGCCGAGCACAACCTCGTAGCCATCCGGGACAGAGAACAGGTCGGCGAGGCCGCTGCGCACGCGTCCCACGAGATCCTTCACGGGTGCCTGGCGGTGCGAGGTGCCGAGGAGCGCCGCCCCTGCCCCCGCAAGGTGCGCGAGCTGTTCGGGGCGAACTTTGGAGGGTCCGCATCCGAATCGTCCGTCGGCGGGCAGCAGGTGGGTGGGAATTGTCAGCTCCGGCATGCTGCCATCCTAGAGCGGCCAATTGCGGTGCTACGCCGCCGAGGAGAGGGGGGAAGGACGGTTAGGCTAACCTGTACGGATTATGGCGGGAGGAGGCTCGGATGGCCGATCTGATTGACACCACTGAGATGTACCTCCGCACGATTTACGAGCTTGAGGAAGAGAACATTATTCCGCTCCGCGCGCGCATCAGCGAGCGTCTCGGGCATTCGGGGCCGACCGTGTCGCAGACGGTAGGACGGATGGAGCGCGACGGCCTTGTCGTCGTGGAGGATGACCGGCATTTGCGGCTCACCGACGGCGGCCGCGAGAAGGCTGTGACGGTGATGCGGCGGCACCGGCTCGCGGAGCGGCTGCTCGCGGATGTGATCGGCCTGGACTGGGCGCTCGTGCACGATGAGGCGTGCCGCTGGGAGCACGTGATGAGCGAGCAGGTGGAGCGGAAGCTGCTGGAGTTGCTGGAGCATCCGACGCATTCCCCGTATGGCAACCCGATTCCGGGTTTGGAGGGGCTCGGCGACCGCGTTCCGGTGGCCAGGTTCACGGATGGCGTGGTGAATCTGGTGAACCTGGTGCAGGATGCGGACGACCCGGTGGGTGGCACGGTTCGCCGGCTCGGTGAGCCGGTGCAGTATGAGCCGGAGCTGCTGGAGCAACTGCAGTCGGCGGGGGTTGTGCCCGGTGCGTCTGGCATGTTTGCCGCGCGCGGCGACTACGTGCTGGCGACGATCGACGGTCGCGATGAGGATGCGCTGGAGCTGCCGGCCGAGGTGGCGCAGCACATCTACGTGGGGACGAGCGCCTTCGCCGACTGAGTCTTGAAACCGTGTCGTTACCTGTCATTCCAGCGCGTGCGCCGTTTCCTGAGTTACTCTGAATCGTCCTTGTTGTTCTGCGAGAAGCTTGGGAGAGTCGAATGACCAGCGGTCGCACCATCCAAACCGTGGATGAGCGCGCCCTCTTTTTCATACGACTGAGCACCGGATACGCCTGTCAGCGCATCCTGAACGCCTGAGCACTGCCGTTTTCCTGCGGCGGTGCTTTTTTGTTCCGCTCACTCCCTCTCGTCGGGCACCAAGGTGGGTCGAATTCCTGCAAGCCGTGCGGGACCCTTCGGAAGGATGAACATGCGCACCCTGGTGTTGAATGCGGGCTTCGAGCCTCTCGCCGTCGTGTCGTTCAAGCGAGCGCTCGTGCTGGTGATGAACGACAAGGCGACCATTTTGTCGGCGGATTACGAGCATCCGGTGTTCACGGTGTTCGGCGCGTACGATCGCCCGTCGGTGATTCTGCTGACCAGGTATGTTCGGATTCCGACCGGCCGGTCGATCCCGGTGAGCCGGCGCGGGGTGCTGCGCCGGGATGGGTCGCGGTGCGCGTACTGCGGCAGCTCCGCGTCAACGATCGACCACGTGCTGCCGCGCTCGCGGGGCGGCAAGGAAACATGGGAGAACCTGGTGGCCTGCTGCCTGCGGTGCAACAACGCGAAGGGCGACCGCACGCCGTCCGAGATGCACTGGTCGCTGCGGGTGCGCCCGCAACCGCCGCACGGTACCGGTTGGATGGTGCGCGGTGTGGAGCGCGCCGAGCCCGAGTGGGAAGAGTTCCTGGCGCCCGTCGCTGCGTAACGGTTCCCTGATCCCGTTCCCTGAGGAGCGCGCGACACATAGGGCGAAGGCCACTTCTGGCCTTCGCGTGTCGCCAGCGCTGAGCGCCGTCTCGGCGCTCAGGCGGCCGTCTCGAAGGGAACCTGCCTCAGATCACTTGCGCGGATGTTTCCGCCGGAACCCTCTGTGCATCGTGCGCAGCATGAACCCGCCGAACCCGTTCGGCCCGTGCGGCAGGTAGGAGCGCATGCTCGTGATGGCTCCGTCTTTGGTGTCGACGACGAACACTTGCGCGAACTCGAGCTCGCCTCCGGCTTTGGGTACGTGGTGGGTGTCGAGTTCGATGAAGCAGGATGCGCCGTCGTCGCTCGTGAAGAACCGCAGCGGCGTGAACGACATGCTCTTCATGCCGGCGTTCGCCCACTCCAGCCCTTCGCGGATTTCGGTTTTGCCGTGCATTTCCGCGTACGGGTAGTGCGGGTCGTATAGAACGGCATCGTCAGCAAAGCATTTCATCACGGTGTCCAGGTCGCGAGATTCCAGGGCGTTGAGTGCGCGTTTGATCAGGTCGGGGACAGCTTCTTTCGCAGACATTCGGGTCTCCTGCCATACGTCGGGTATTGGATGACACCCTAGCGCTTCGCCGCTTCCCGCCGGATTTTCCGGTTGAAGGGTAGCAAAGCGATCATCTCGAAACCGCGAGCTTCGACTGATTCCAATCCGATGTGCGCACGGTGCCGAATCACCTCCATGTCACACACCAGAACACTTCGGTCACCGAAAGCCATCCTCACCGGTGCGCTCCTCGTTCCGACTCTGATCCTCGCTCTCTCGGGATGCGTTGGCGCACAGCCTTCCGCATCGGTCCCGACCGAGAGCAGCGGGTCGGAACAGCCGGCACCGGTCGCCGACAACGTGGTGACGACTATCGGCTTGAAGTTCATGCCGAAGGATCTCACCGTGAAGGTGGGCACCACGGTCACCTGGCAGAACGGCGAGGCGATTGGCCACACGGTCACATCCGGCGCCTGGGGTGAAGTGAACGAGGCGACCGGTGTTCGCGGAACGCAGACGCCGGATGGCCGCTTCGACCACGCGCTGGCCCCGAAAGGCCAGGAGGGCGACACGTTCTCGTTCACGTTCACCGAACCCGGCGTGTATCCGTACTACTGCAAACCGCACCTGACCATGAACGCCACGGTCACGGTCGAGCCGTGAGTCTCCCGAACCACACAACTTACCCATCAAGCCACAACAAATAAGGAGAAGAAACAATGCGCAAAATCACAGCGATCACCGGTCTCGGCCTGGCGGCGGCACTCGTTCTTTCGGGCTGCACTGCGACAGCGGGTGCGCCGGCGAAGTCCGACAGCATGACGACGTCGACGGTTGTCGACACGGTGAACAGCGATGGCGCCACGTTGCGTGCCACGCTGACCGGTCTGCTTTACGACCACGTCTACCTCGCAATGACTGCGATCGACCAGGCGCTCGCCGACGGTGGGGACCTGACGACCGCCGATGTGGGCGCGGCTGTGGCCACGCTCGACAAGAACTCGGTGGAGATCGCGGCCCTGGTCGGTTCGGCCTACCCGGATGCTGAGCAGCCGTTCCTCGATTCGTGGCGCTCGCACATCCCGTTCTTCGTGAACTACGCAGTGGCGAAGGCAACCAAGGACCAGGCCGGCGTCGACAAGGCGCTGTCGGATCTGAAGGGCTACGCCGTGGTGTTTGGCCAGCTGATCCACTCGGTTGTTCCGGAGCTGCCGGAGGACGCAGTGAAGTCCGCACTGGAGATGCACGCTTCGTCACTGGTCGCGGCGATTGATGCGGATGTTGCGGGGGATCCTTCCTACTTCGAACTGTTGAAGGAGGCTGCGGGCCACATGTCGATGACGGCACTGGCACTTTCCGGTGGAATTGCCGCCAACAAGGGTATTCAGTAAACCCGAATCCTGAATAGCCCGGTGGGGAGCGAGCGAATCGCTTCCCACCGGTTTCACTGTTTTTTGAGACACAGTTTCCCGCACCATTTCGAGAGGCAGGGTAAGAAAATGAGAGTCTT
Organism: Micrococcales bacterium; assembly: GCA_017306245.1. GTDB lineage: Bacteria > Actinomycetota > Actinomycetes > Actinomycetales > Microbacteriaceae > Terrimesophilobacter. The sequence continues at coordinate 356,962 of JAFKIY010000002.1, forward strand.
CACTATCGCCGCACGGGTCTGGACCGCACTCGCGCTGTTCATCAACGCGTTCGTGCACTTTCAGCTCGCCGGCCCCTTCGATGCCCTCGTCGGTACGCTCGTCAGTCAGGGCATGTTGTTCCGCATTCAGGGCGTGGTGAACCTCCTCGCCGCCATCCTGGTCCTGGTCGTACACCGCTGGTGGGCCGGACTGGTCGCCGCGGCAATCGCGGCGGGCGGCCTCGCACTGCTGGTCGTTTCGGTCTACGTGCCCTTGGACCTGAGCGCACTCGGGTTCCCCGTGATCTACGAACCCGTGTGGTACCAAGACAAAGTGATCGCGGTAGTCGCCCAAGCCATCGCGCTCGCAGGCGGGCTGCTCGTTGCGGCATTGGGCCGCCGCCGCTCTGCATAGAGAACCCGCTGGTTGAGGGATGCCGCAATGCGGCATCGTCTCGAAACCAGCCCAGCCGCTAACTTCGCTAAACTCAACCCACCAGCCTCTGTAGCTCAATGGAAGAGCAGTTCCGTCCTAAGGAAACGGTTGGGGGTTCGACTCCCTCCAGGGGCACTGTGCGCAAGAATCATGGAATGCGGATTCCAAGTGGCGACGAACGTCGGCTTCGGATAGCGACGGAGGCGTACGAATTCATCGAAGGCGAAGTTCGACCCTTTCTCGCTGCTGGCGGTCGATTGTGGTCCAAGGGTTCACTCGGGTACCCAGCTCGGCTCCGTCAAATGCTTCAAGGTCTCGACTCCGCTCACCCCGTAACTTTCGCGACGCATGATGCGATGCGGTTGGACCCCCGCCAGCGGGTAGTCGAGCACGTGGTGCCGGTCAAGCGGATAGTAATTGAGTTAGTCGACCCCGGTCAGGCCGACCCGCGTTCCAATACTGCCGCGGAGCCGCTTGCGGGCGGCCCGGCAATTTCCCCTGAGCACTTGATAGTGATTTTCGACCAACTCCTTCTGAAATGCTGGGTCACTGCCGAGGAGCACGAACGATTAAATCGGATCGGTCCGAGTTTCCAATGGGATGCACCTAACGGCGACGGGTGGGCCAGATACAGGATGGCGGGCGTCAAAGCGCAACCGCTTGCGGCCAACTCCTAGACGTGCTCGGCGACTACCCGGGCATCTCGGGACCCGCCAGTTCGCCTCCAACGTAACTTTCAGCGCACCACCACCCGCACCTGCAACGATTGATGGGTGCTAGGTTCCCTCCCCATCCTCGACATGTCCGCCCTCGACAACGGCGAGGAGTCGGCACAACGGTTCCGCCAGCAACTTCGCCAGGCCACCCACGAGGTCGGCTTCTTCTACCTCGTCGGGCACGGCATTCCTCAGGCGCTCATCGACGACATCCTGGTTGTGTCCCGCCGCTTTTTCGAACTTCCCGAGGAGGAGAAGCTCGCGATCGAGAACATCCACAGCCCGCAGTTCCGCGGTTACACGCGCATCGGCCGCGAGCTCACCCACGGTGACGTCGACTGGCGGGAACAGATCGACATCGGCGAAGAGCGCCCCGCCGTCGAGCGTGGCGCGGGCGTCCCCGACTATTGGCGCCTCGAAGGTCCCAACCTGTGGCCGGCCAACTTCCCCGACCTGCAACCCACCGTCACCCGCTGGACCACCGAACTCAACGCGCTCGCCCTGCGCCTCCTGCGCACGTGGGCGCTCGCGCTCGGCGCATCCGAGGATGTTTTCGACGCCGCCTTCGCCGACCACCCCTTCTCGCTCGTGAAGATCGTGCGCTACCCGGGCGAGTCAGTGGACGTAACAAAACAGGGCGTTGGCGCCCACCGCGACGGCGGTGTACTCACCCTGCTCCTCGTCGAACCCCACAAGGGCGGCCTGCAGGTCGAACACGGCGGAGAGTGGATCGACGCGCCATCCATCCCCGGCGCCTTCATCGTCAACATCGGCGAGATGCTCGAGCTCGCCACTGACGGTTACCTGAAAGCCACCCTGCACCGGGTCGTCTCGCCGCAGGTCGGCACAGACCGCATCTCCATCCCGTTCTTCTTCAACCCGGCACTGGATGCCACGATGCCGCGCCTCGAACTCGATCCCGCCCTGCGCGCGGAGGCCCGCGGCCTGTCCGTCGACCCCACCAACAGTCCCATCCTTGAGACCTACGGCGACAACGCACTGCGCTACCGGCTGCGTGCCCACCCGAACGTGGCCGAAATCCACCACGCAGACCTGCTGGAGTTATTGCCAGCGAACGGTGCGCGCGACAATATGTGAATGGATGAGGTTGCCAGAGTCACACCGCCGCCAGAACTCGTGGAACAGGCGTGGGCCGCGGAAGAGCTGCTGCTCCGCAGTGATACGCGCCACGATGTAAATGCGCTGAACTGGCTTCTGGCCGACGACTTCCACGAGATCGGGCAGTCCGGTCGCCATTGGACGAGGAGTGAGGTCGTCGCGGCACTCACCGAGTCCGAGGACACGGACGACGGCATGATCGTCATCAAGGAGCGGCAGGCCAACCACCTTGCCGACGGAGCGGTGCTGCTCACCTATTGGCTGGAATTCGACGAGAGCACGAGCAGACGATCCTCAATCTGGACCCGTCGCGATGGCGAGTTGACTCTGCTGTTTCACCAGGGCACTCCGGCTACCGGCTAACGCATTTCGGACGCGCTCAACTCCTTCGGAGCGCGGCCTCGAGCGAGTCCAGCACGAGAATGAACCCGATATCAGGCCAAGTGCGTAAGGGGGACAAAAATGAACTGTCTTCGGGTCTGGCCCGCCCTTGTGCTAACAATGTCTCATGAGTTTGGGCCATGTCATTGGGAATGCCGTAAACCAATTCGATCCCGCCAAACTGGTCCGGGAAATGAGCTTGGAGTCCGCCAAGCAATTGGTGATTTTGACTGGCGCAGGTGCATCGATGGAGCACCCGAGCCATGTGCCGTCTGGGGTCGAGTTGATGAATCAGGCACTCAGGGATTACTTCCTACCCGGCGTCGCCCACGATCTCAGAAACGCTTACACGGAAATTCGGAAGATTACTGGTGCTCCCCGAAGTGCCTATGTTGGTCGGCCAAGGCTGGAGGCTGTGCTCGACGTAGTTGCGACGAGCTACGGGGCGGTGGCCCTTGGGCACCTCACGTCCCGCTTCATCGGGCGGGAACCGAACCGCGTGCACAGAATGCTCGCCGCGCATCTAGCCGCTGGTGGCCGCCAAGTGACGGCAAACTTTGATCGCCTGATCGAGCATGCGCTCGAGGAGAGGGCCGCCATCGCGCCGTTTCACTTCCACGGATCAGTAGAGGGAACCGAAGACGCATTGCCATTTGGCGCTCGACTTGGCGAGATCGAGCACGGGTTCAACGACGCCGATCGGGAGAAGTTTCTTTCCGCACTCTCTGCCGTCGACATCACGACAATTGCGTGGTTTGGGTATTCATTCTCTGACTATTTTGATGCGACGCCCGCACTAATCGGAGCCATCAACGAAGGGCGGTTCGATGGCAAGAACTTTCTTTGGTTTGCCCACGGAAGCGACGCCCCACATGTGTCGGAGATCGATATTGCTAGCGAAGACAACCCGGCTGTGCTACTGAGTGCGCACGCGAGAGGCTTGCGGGTGGTCAAGATCGGTGGGTGTAGTGGGGATGCGCTGTTTCAGTTGCTCAAGGAACTGGAATGTATGCTCGACGATGCCTGGGCGCAACCGGAGTCATGCAATGGATCGGATCTCCCGCTGGACTCTCCGTTTTCGGCAGAACAGGACGCGAAGGTCCATGCAACCGTCAATTTGCTTGGGCGCTTCGGCCTCATCGGTCGCGTGGGTCATTCAACCGAAAATCTTGGCCTTTCAGTCGAAGAACTGCCGGGGAGCGCCGCGGCCGAATATTGGTGGAAGAAGGGAGCGTACAAGAAAGCATTCCGTGCTTCGTTGGAAACCCTTGACCGGACCGATCAGACTTATCGGATTCGGCGACTATTGTTGGGGGCGCGAATCGATTGGATTCGGGGCCGGTTGATTTGGGCTGGGATTCGGGTGGTAGCTGCGATCAGACTTATTGATCGTGAAACAGAGGAGACTCCAGAACTTTATGTGGAAGCGCTCGAGCGCTTTGGTCGAGTTGCTGTGCACATGGCTCGCAGTCTTGATACTCGCTTTTTCCCGCTGTGGCTGCTTCGCAGAGCCGTCCCAGATTACGTTCATCGGATGAGTTCTATTGGGAAACTCGCGGCTGTCGTCAGTGTGGTCCCCATTGCTCACGCGTCTGATGCGCTGCAGAACTACTTTCGTGAAGTGGGCCGAATCGACAGGGCTGCGGATCGGCCAATTGCAGCAGCGCGACGGAGAGAACTACTGGAGCGCTTCAGCGAGTTCGAGTCACTCGACTCCTATGTGGATTACGTTCGAGGCAACGCGAACATCGGATCGTGGACGTTTCCTGTCGGACCCCGGACATGGCAAGAGCAGATGGCCAAGTTATACACGGTCGTGGGGAATGAGGCTGACATCCATCGAATGGCTCTTCTGAACAGCCCTCGTCGTGACGCTACTCTCTTTGATGCAGTACGTGCTGCTTGTGCGCTCGACGTGACAGGGTGGCAGCGCCTTCGGATGGTGGTCTTATTCGCTGTGAATCGGCATCGAGTGCGCGCGCCCCGCACCTGAGTCATCAACGCCACTCGCGCCCTGCTCCTTCGCAAGCGCGGCCTCGAGCGAGTCCAGCACGAGGTCGAGCCCGATCGTGAACTCGTTGCTGTACTGGTAACCGGGCTGCATCACATGCTCCACCGTCAACTCGGCAAGATACGGGAACTCCGCGACCGCCAACTGCGCCATCATCGCCTCAGCCACTTCCGCCGATTGTTCCTCGGTCGCCAGCGGCAGCGCCGCCTCCTGCAGCGCGAACCCATAAATGTAACTGTCGATGAGCGAAAACGCGTGGGCGGCTAGCGCCACAGAGAACCCGCCATTCCGAAACGTCCCGATCACCCGATCATGGTGACGCAGCGTCGAAGTCCCGGGTTGGGTGGCCGAATCCCGCAAACCACTCACCCACGGATGCCGGGTCAGCATCGCATGAAACGACACTGAACGCTTCCGGATGGCCGTGCGCCAGTCATCGCTGTGCGATGGAAGCTCGATCTCGGCGAACACCGCATCCACCATTCCGTTGAGCAGGTCAGCCTTGTTTGCGACGTGGTTGTACAGCGACATCGCCTCTACGCCGAGTGCTTCGCCGAGCCCGCGCATCGTCAGCCCGCCGATGCCGCGGGCCCCCGCCAGCTCAATCGCGGTGTGCAGGATGCGTTCCCGCGTGAGTGGCACGCGTGGTGCAGTCTCAGCCCTGGCCATGGACACCCCTCTGCTCGTAGCGTGCACGAAACACTTGACGCAACTTACGTTGTATGCTTTAGTACTTACATCGTAAGGCAATTCGTCTTACATCGTAAACCAACACTAGGAGCAATTCTGTGAACACCATAATCCTCAATCCGACGTCCGCGGCACCCGCCCGCGCGATCAGGAACTTCACCCGCTGGTCGCCCCGTACCGCCAGTCTCATCGCAGGCATCGCGCTCGCTGTGATGGCGGTTGTCGCGGGCGTAGCAAACTTCGCCGCGATCACCCCGCTCGTCATCCCGGGCGACGCGGTCGCTACGGCCGAAGCCGTCGGCAGTAACCAGACACAGTTCCTGGCCGGCATCATCGGGCTGTACTTCGTGATCCTCCTCGACATCCTCGTGGCCGCGGCTTGGTTCACGCTCTTCGCGCCCGTCAATCGCACGCTGTCGGCGGTCGCCGCCTGGGCGCGCGTCGTGTTCGCTCTCGGGTTCGCCGTCGCGATCAGCCAATTGGTCGTCGCGCTCGTGAGCACCGCGGACCCGGCCGCAACTCTGGCAGCAGCATCCGCCTTCACCGCCATCTGGGTGAGCGTGCTCGGCATCTTCGGTATCCACCTCCTGCTGGTCGGGTACCTCGCCTTCCGGTCCGGATTCATTGCCCGCATCTTCGGCATCCTGCTGGCGCTCGCCGGCGCAGGCTACATCGCGGATGCGATCGGCATGCTCACGATCCCCGGATTCACCGCCATCTTCGCCGGCTTCCTGTTCGTCGGAGAACTCGCCATAATCTTCTGGCTGCTCATCCGCGGACCGCGGTTGTCGCGGGTAGCGACGGCATCCTGAGCCGGGCGTGCGGCGCCGTACTGCGGTCAGGCCACGGTCAGCTCAGGATGCTCCGCACCGTCAGTTCGGGGAATCTGCCGAAGTCGCGGTCGAGGGTCAACAGCTCCGTCACGCCGTGCGTCAGGCACAGCGCCGCGATGCGCGCATCGCGCACCGCGGGACCCGCGATTCGACCGGATTCCACAATTCGACGCAGCACCTCCCAGTGGTTCGCCGTCTCGGAAAGCAACTGCAGAGACGGCGAACTCAGCCAGGCATCGATCTGGGTGCGAGCACGGGCGGGCAGCCCGCGGCCGGGAAAGATCTTCGGATTCGTCGCCACCGCGTAAAACTCGTGGACGCATGGCCACGGGATCGCCCACGCCACCGGACTCTGTGCAAGATCGGTGATCGTGGCGCGGGCGGCGTCGTGGAACGGCGAGTCCGAGAAGAACGCATACATGAGCACGTTCGTGTCGACTGCCAGCATGTTTTAGCCTCGCTCGTCGTACGACTTCAGCACCAACTCGTGCAGGGAGAGACCGCGAAACTCGGGATCCATCGACTGCCAGCCAGTCGTGCTCGCATCCTTCAGTACGAAGGGCGTGGTCTTGTCCTGCTCCTCGAGGGTTCGCGTCAGAGACTGTTGCACGATCGCTCTGGCGGTGGTGCCGCGCTCACGGGCAAGCTTCTTGACGGCCCGCACGAGTGCTTCGGGCAGGTCGAACGTCGTCTTCATGGCCATATTCTATCGTGCAATACTGCTAGCAGTATTTAGTTGGCAACTGAGCAACACGTGAAGTTTGCCGCGAGTGAACCCATGTGAACGAGAGGGGGAAGAACCGTGCTTTAGAGTTTCTCGCTCCCGCCACGTAGGGTGGGGCAAACGAGAGATCATCAAAAAACTGGAGTGATTGCTGTGCCCATGGAGACCCCCACGCTGCCCCGCAGGAAACGCATGTTCACGGTGCTTGCCGCCGCATCAGTGCTTCTCCTCAGCACCGGATGCACGACCGACCTGGGCAGCGTATTCGGCGGCGGCTCCGGATCCGGCTCGTCCAGCAACGCGGACGGCAGCGGCAAGGACGGGGACGGCAAGGGCGGGGACGGCAAGGGCGGGGACAACTCCGCCGACGGCGACGGGTCCGCATCCGGCAGCCTGACCGGCAAAGAGTGCCTCCCCGGAAACTGGATCTTCGACAACGACGGCTTTGAACGATTCCTCGGGTCGCTCTCCGGAACGTTCGACATCGCCACCTCCGGAAACGTCGTGCTCACCATGCACCCAGACGGAGCCACCCAAACCAACTACGACCAATGGACGCACGATGTCAGCGTGGAAGGCGGACGGTCGATCGTGGTGCGGCACGGCATCGACAAGGGAACGTTCACCGTATCGGGCGACGGCACCATGACAATGAACGACACGTCGATCGGCTCGATCACCTCCATGACCATTCACGCGGAAGGTCAAACGATCAAACGCACCGTTGAACCCGAACCGTCCCTCTTCACGCAGGGCGCATTCGCCTGCAGTGGTGACACACTGGAGATAACCGTCGACGGATTCACGGCGGTCATGCACCGCGAACACTAGGCGGGCGCACAGCAGCAGGGGAGCGAACATGGCGGATGAGTCGGTACCCGTTATCGAAGAGTTGACCGTTGAGCAGTGCTGGAAACTCCTCGAGAAGGATGGCGTCGGCCGGCTCGCCACCGCCACGCTCCACCCGGCAACCGGCGAGGTCCTGCCCGACATCTTCCCGATCAACTTCCACGTGTTCGAGGAGCGCATCCTGTTCCGCACCGCGCCCGGCACAAAACTCATCGACCTCACCGCCCAGCCCACGGTCGCATTTCAGACGGATGGCCACCGCGGCCACCGGCACTGGAGCGTCGTGGCCCGCGGCACCGCGCACCGCATGATGTTCGACAGCGATATTCAGGAGTCCGGCATCCTCGATCTGCAGTCCACGCTCCCCACCGAGAAGTGGAACTACGTGCGCATCGAGGTCGACACGATCACCGGCATCCGGTTCCGCGGGGCCTGACGCACTGCTCGGCGTGCACGTCGGCTCCGAATCGCGTCACTTGTCCAATGCGCGGTAGGCATCCGTCACCGCATCGATTGCCGCAGCGACACCCTTGGACCACGGAGCGCCATGACCAGGCAGTACCCATTTCGCGCCCGTTGCGCGAAGCCGTTCCAGCGAGTCGATCGCCTGCGCGGGATCGTCGGTGAACGGCGCAGGCTGCGGCCCGACCTTCCCGGTGAGAACGTGACGCGTCGTGAGGCCATCGCCGACGAAGACCGCATCCACGAGAGGGACGTGCACCGCGATGCTGCCGGGCGAGTGCCCGGGGAGCCCGATGATGCGCGGGGAACCCGGCGCATCCAGGACCTGGCCGTCGGCAACCTCGTTGACCGAGGTGAGGTACGTGGTGCTCATGCCTCGCTTGGCGATCGCGTATCCGAAGAATTTCAGAAGCGGGCCGAGCTTCACTTTCCCCACTGTCGGCTTGCTCTTGACTTCCCCCCTGGCCCGCGCGGCATCCGCGGCATGGCAATACACGGGCACGCCGAACTCGCGGCGCAGGCGCTCGGCGAAACCAATGTGGTCGGTGTCGCCGTGGGTGAGGATGAGGGCCCGGATGTCGCCCGGCGTCCGCCCCATCGCCGTCAGCTCTGCGGTGAGATCACTCCAAGTTCCGGCGAGGCCCGAATCGATGAGGGTCAGTCCGCTCTCGTCCTCGACGAGGTAGGCGGCGACAATGTCGTTGCCGATTCTGTGCAAGCCCGGTGCCAGTTCCACGAAACTCCTTCTTCGACGTTTTGCCGAAAGCTACGATACAGAGGATGCCTCGAAGCCAGGTTGAAATTTTCGCAACCCGTTACCCCGTGAGGGGCCAAGGAGAATGATGGTGCGGCGGACGCTGTGGGCCCTCCTGCTCGGCGCAGCCGTGTGCGCCGTCGCCTGGTACGCCACGTATGCGCTCGCCGGCACCGCTCTCCTCGCTCGCGCCGCCACGTGCGTGCCCGGCCACTGCTTCTGCGAGCACGCGGCCGGATTCCCCGACCAACTCGCGAACTCCGTCAGCTCGTTCGCGTTCGTGCTTCTCGGCGCGTGGGTGGTGCTCTCGCGCCGTACCGGCTTGCGTGCAACTCTCGCGCCTGGCATCCGCAAACCCGCCACCCGAGAGGACGTGCTCATACCGCTCCTCGGAATCACGATGCTCTTCATCGGGGTGTCCAGTTTCTTCTACCACGCGACGCTGTCGTTCTTCGGGCAGTTCCTGGACATCTTCTCCATGTACACGTTCGGGCTGCTCCTTTTTTTCGGCGCACTGTATCGGGCCGGGCGCCTTCGCGGAAGCTACGCACTCGCCGGCTTCGTCGCAGCGAGCATCGTCTTCGGACTGCTGCAGTTCGCCTTCCCGGATGCCCGCCGCATCCTGTTCACGGCGCTGCTCGTGCCCGGAATCATCCTCGAACTCACGCCGTGGGTCACGGGGCACAGCCCGCGATCGCGGCGCGTATGGGCGATCTACGCGGGCCTCGGTGTCATGGTCGTCGCGTACGGGATCTGGTTGCTCGACCAGACGCCGGCATTCTGCGATCCCGGTTCACTCCTGCAGGGCCACGCGATCTGGCACGTGCTCGGAGCGGTCGCGGCATTCCTGGTGTTCATCCACTACCGGCGCACCCCGCATCTGTGGTTGCGGGTCGGATCGGACTGAGTTGCGAGTTGTGGTCCTCCAATTGGGTCGGGACGGGCCAAATTTCGCAACTCACGGAAAATGCAGGTCGACATAATGACGGGCGAGTCGAGTCAGGGCAACTCCACGGGCATAAGCGTCGGCCGCTTCGGCTCGCGGCCATCGCCGGATGACCTCCCGGTGAGCCGCCTCCCGATCCACGGGACCACATAGCCGCGCCAGTAGGCGACAGTTCCCGGGCGTCGAAGCTCCGGCACCTCGTCACCCCAGTCGGGCACGGGCACACCGAGCGCCGTCAGAATGTTGGTCGCGACGCGGCGATGCCCGAGCGCGTTGAGGTGCAATTTGTCTACCGACCAGTAGCGCAATTGGGTGAGTTCGGCATCCGACCAGTTGTCGACAAAGGTCACCATGTCGGATTCTGGCACCCGTGCTCGCACCGCTACCGCCAACTGTTCGCCCCGCATCTCGATACGTGCCCCGAGCGGAATATGATTCGTCGGATTGCCTCCGCTGAGCAGCAGGACGTGGATGCCGGCAGCCATCGCCTTCTCGGCCGCGGACGCCAACTGGTCGGCCACCGACTCGACGGAAACCTTCGGCCGCATGATGTCATTGCCGCCGCCGTTGAGGCTCAGCAGGTCCGGCTTCAGCGAAATTGCCGCATCCAGTTGCTCATCGATGATCGGTCCGAGCAGTCGACCCCGGATGGCCAGATTCGCGTAGCCGAAGTCGCCGGCTGCCGAACCGGAAGCGGCGCGGCTTGAAGCGGCGTGTGCGCGCGCGAGGCCGAGCGCGACGAGGTCGGCCCACCCGCGCACTGCGCCATCCGGGAGCTCATCGCCCACGCCCTCGGTGAAACTGTCGCCGATCGCGGCGTAACTGCCAAACGATTTCATGAGGTTGCTTCCGTCGTGAGCACTAGCGAATTCGCGCAAACATTCGTAGTGGTGTCGGCGTGAAGTCTGCTCCTTCTATGAGACCCAGCGCTTCGTAAAACTTGCGTTGCTCGGGATCGTCATCCGTGATGAGCACAACCTGCCGGAGGTCATCGAAACGTGCAAGCAACTTCTGCAGCAGGCCACGACCGACTCCGCGCCTCTGAAAGTCGGGGCGCACAAGAAGGTCCTGAACGTAGCAAATAGTCGCATCGTCGGAGATGGCCCGCGCCAATCCGACCAGATCGCCGACGGTATCACGAGCCACCACAACGCACGTGGAATTTTCCAGCGCGCGCCACAGTCTGGATGGCTCCTTTGTATATGCTGACCAACCAACCGAGTCGTAGAGTTCACGAACCTCAGGCTCGTTGAGGTCTGCAGCAGTCGCGACTCGGATGGATGGCACGGTCAAAGTATGTCAAACTCACCTCCCATGGCGATGACAGACGAGCACGGCCGAACCGAACCGCCCTACGCTGCGGACGAACACACGATGCTGACCGCATTCCTCGACTATCAACGCGGAACGCTTGAGTGGAAGACGTCGGGGCTCGATGCCGACAGGCTTTGCGCGGCGATGGCGCCGACCACGATGACGCTCGGCGGCATCCTCAAACACATGGCGTGGGTTGAGGATTACTGGTTCTCCGTCCGGCTGCTCGGGCACGCGCCGGATGCGTACTGGGCCGACGTGGACTGGGATGCCGACGGCGATTGGGAGTGGCACTCCGCCGCCAGCGACTCACCAGAACAGTTGCGGTCGCTGTGGAGCGATGCGGCCGACCGCTCGCGCGCCATCGTGGCCGAGGTCATGACGGATGACGGCCTCGACCGACGGGTGGCAAGGCCGTTCAGGGACGGTGGCGCCCCGACGCTGCGCTGGATTCTTGTGCACATGATCGAGGAGTACGCTCGCCACAACGGTCACGCCGATTTGCTGCGCGAATCGGTGGACGGCCAAACGGGAGAGTAGGGAAGACACATGAGCGGTGAACTGGTTCTTGTCACAGGCGGCAGCGGCTTTGTGGGGGTGCACTGCATCCTCGCCCTGCTGAAGGGCGGATACCGGGTGCGCACGACCGTGCGATCCCTGGATCGCGACCACGAGGTGCGTGCGATGCTCGAGCGAGGCGGTGCCACCATGAGCGGCAAACCCGGCGAAGCGCTCGAATTCCGCGTCGCGGACCTGCTCAGCGATGCGGGCTGGACGGATGCCGTCGCCGGCTGCGATTACGTGCTGCATGTGGCATCCCCGTTCCCGGCCACCGACCCCAAGGATGAAGAAGAACTTATCCGCCCCGCGCGCGAAGGTGCACTGCGTGTGCTGAAAGCCTCTCGGGATGCCGGAGTGAAACGAGTCGTTTTGACTTCCTCGTTCGCCGCAGTCGGCTACGGCACGGAGGTCCTTGATCGGGAATACACGGAGGAGGACTGGACGGATCCGACCGCGGATGTGAGCGCGTACGTGAAGTCCAAGACCCTCGCCGAACGCGCCGCATGGGACTTCATCGAACGGGAGGGCGGCTCGCTCGAACTCTCCGTCGTGAACCCGGTCGGGATCCTCGGCCCTGCACTCGGCAGCGACCTCTCAACCTCAATCCAGCTCATCCTGCGCATGATGAACGGCGCCGTACCCGGATTGCCCAAGGTCTCCTTCGGCCTCGTCGATGTGCGGGATGTCGCGGACCTGCACCTCCTCGCGATGACGAGCCCGAAGGCGAAGGGCGAGAGATTCCTTGCCGTGTCGGATGAGGTGCCGACCGTGCCGGATGTGGCCGAGATCCTGCGATCCCGGCTCGGGAATGCTGCCCGAAAGGTGCCCAAGCGCATCCTGCCGGACTGGACGGTTCGCGTCGCCGCGGTCTTCGACCCGTCGCTGAGGGAAATCTCCCGGCGGCTCGGGAATCATCGGCACGTGTCGAATGCGAAGGCGAAGTCGCTGCTGGGCTGGTCGCCGCGCGCCAACGAGGTGCTCGTCGTGGACACCGCGAAAAGCCTCATCGAGCTCGGCCTCGTCCCCTCCGCAGGCCAGGTTTCTGGCTGAAACGCTCTGGCCCTTCCGTGGGTTGCGGGTGCACAATGTACGCACCCATTCCTGCGGAGGTTGGCCATGTCCATCACCCTCAACCCCTATGTCAGTTTCACGAACACCGCCCGCGAGGCTATGACGTTCTACCAGTCCGTGTTCGGCGGCGATCTGACGCTGAGCACGTTCGGCGACTTCCATGCGAGCGAGGATCCTGCAATCGTCGACCTGATCATGCATTCGGTGCTGACGACGGGCACCGGCTTCACGCTCATGGCCTCCGACACGGCAGGCGAAGTGGACCGGTCCGCGGGCGTGGAGACCTCGATCTCGGTGAGCGGCGGTGCCGAGGATGCCGAATTCCTGCAGGAGGCGTGGGACGCGTTGTCGGAGGGTGCCGAGATCACCATGCCGCTGGAAACCGCCATGTGGGGCGACACCTTCGGCATGCTCACGGACCGCTTCGGCATCCACTGGATGGTGAGCATCGGTGCCGCAGCCAGCTGACTGCTGCGGCGGACAGGCCGCACATGCGTCGCCTGAATGGTGACGGACAGGTCGCAGAACACAATAGCTCGCGGGAGGGCGCCTGCGTCTTCCGGAATACGGGCAACGGAAGGAGGCGCTAGCGGGGAGCGGAACCAGTGAGAGTTGAGTGCTCCGGGCAGTCCACGCGCAGGTCCTGCTGGCGGAGAGTTTCGCGCAGCAGCGTGCAATAGGCGTGACCTTCGCGTCCGGGCTCGGGCGGCTGGAAGTGGTGACAGCTGAAGCAGCTGCGATCCACAGTGATGATGCCCAAATTCTGCAGTCGGCGTATCTCGCTCAAGACAACGTGGAGGGCGGTGCCCCGTTCGTCCGCGGAAGTGGTGCGCTCTGCCTCGACGATGGGGGCGAACTCCTCGCTGATCTGCGACGCAAGGCGCGCTCCCGTCGCCGTGAGGGTGACGGTGGTGGCCCGCCGATCCGTCGGGTCGCTGCCGCGCTCCACGTATCCCTTGCCCTCCAGCGCCGTGAGCGCGTCACTCGCGGTGGGTTGGGTCACGCCGAAATTGCGTGCCAGCTCCCCAACACGTTTGATGTGCCGGGGAGCCAGGTGTTCAAGAAGCTGGAGTTGCAGCAACGACAGTCCGTGCTTTGTGGCGATGTCCTGGCGCGCGATTCGCAATGCCCGGCTCAACCGGTCGACGGCATCGACCAGCCGCAGATCGAGTGGTCCAGGCGCTGTCACTCCTCCATTCTCGTCTCTTTCACCACGCACCGGTGTTGTACGGCTGGGACCAGAGCGACACCGTGAGCGTCACCGCCTTGAACCAGGCGGCGTGCATCGCGTCGACTTCGCTCTCGGAGGCACCCTTGGCGGCGAGGAAGGGACGCATCGTTGCCGTAATGGGGAAGATGAAGGAGATGAGGTAGCGCAACGGGATGTGGGTCTCTGTCGTCTCGATGCCATCGGTTTTTGCCAACTTGGTGAGGTGGCGGTGGGCGACCTCGTTTTGGTAGGCAAGCCACTCCTCGTCGAAGTCGCGCGTGCAGGTGTCGCGAATCCACTGACCGAACCGCAGGCGAACAGCGGCGAGGTATTCGCCTGACGGATTGCCGTCGGCTCCGCTGAACGACTTGACGAGGTGCGCGTTGGCACCAACATATCCGTACCAAACATCGAGGATGTCCTCGATCTGGTCTTCGAGCACCTGCCCGGCCTTCAGGAGGGCGGCGTTGTCATCATCCGTCCACAACAGTGACGCTTTGAGCAACTCGAGATCCTCGATGCTCACGGGGGAGGGGGCCAGCATTTCGTCATAGGTGTAACCGGGAATGGCAGTCATGATTTCTCCTCTATCGGGCACTCAAATGCAATACATAGGACTCCTAACCATATTGGCAAGAGTGCAGTCTGTCAAACCAGTCGTGGCGGACACCGCGCCCACCTGGAATGACGCCGAACCCGCAATTCGATCCGTGGCGTACTGGTCGCGGGCGCCCGTCGTAGCGCGGTCGGTGACGGTGGCCCTCACAATAAAATTGACCGGGCGACCAATCAAGATTATGATGAGTGTGTTCCCAGACTGGGATCCTTCGAAATCAGAAGAAGATGATTCAGATGAAGAAATGGACACGATGGCAGGATTGGGTTGCCGTGGCAGCTGGCCTGTATGCAGCGCTGGCGACGATCTGGACGATCGGCACGGGCGGCTCCATCGCGACGATGATTGTGCTCGGTGTATTGCTGATCATTGCTGGCCTGTGGAGTCTGATGATGCCGAAACTGACGTCCATGCAATGGATTGTCGCGATTCTCGGTGCACTGATGTTCATTGCACCCTGGGTGATCGTCTACGCCACGCATATGGGCGCAGCGTGGACCTCGTGGATCTGCGGCGCTATCGCGGTGATCGTCGGCCTGTGGGGGCTCGCTCCCGCAGCCGAGACGCAGCGACACGCCGGAGAGCAGGTCGCGCACTGATCCTGCGCAGGGCCGCTTCACGCGGCCGAACGAACGTGGGCCGGCAACGCAGCGAGTTGTCGGCCCACGCTCTCGTGGCACCACTCGTTCATCGCCGCACACGGCGACCAACTAACGGAAGGAAATGCCGATGGCCATGAGCGCATCGGGCGGCTCGAATGACGGCGGGTTCGCGCAGGGCGCCCGCGCGCGCATCCTCGATGCAGCCGAGTCGCTCTTCGCCTCCCACGGCTTTGACGGCACCGCCACGTCAGCGATCGCGCACAAGGCGGACGTGCCGAAAGGACTGCTGTTTTACTATTTCCCTGCGAAATTCGACATCCTGTCGACGCTTCTCACCGAGCGTTTGGCGCACCTGAAAATCGATGCGGGCCCGCTCATGGTCCCGGGGAATCCGATCAAGGCTCTTCTCAACGTCAGCGACTATCTGTTCGACCGGGAGGCGGAATCCGGGGTGTTGCGGATGATCGTGTGGCGTGAAGAGCACACTCACCCCGAGGTCGGCGAAGCGTTGAGAGCGCACACGACGATGCTGCGAGACACCATCGAGCGCGTGCTCGTGGGCAGCCTGACGGTGCCGGCGGCGGCGCGCGCAGTTCGTGCGGCGGCGCGAGCCTGGAGTGCCGTTGTCACGTCACGGCCGATGTCCCTGCGCGGGGAGGATGACTCTGACGGGCAGATCGACGCGAGCGCGGCGGTGGCGACGCCCGCATCGCGTCTCTCCGAGAACCTGCGCTCCATCGCTGAACTGATCTGTTCCGGATTGCAGGCCCCGACGGGCCACGCCGCCTGAGGCCACGGCGTCCACGTGCCGTTGCGCTGCCTAGTGGCGCACTGCCTAGCGGCGCACCTTGCCGCTCAGGCCCGCGATCATCGCGAGGATGGACGGTTTCGCCGCCACCCAAGCGACCGCCATCACCACGAGTGACGCCACGAACAGCCCGAAGCCCCACCACGACTGGTCGTCGCGGATCGCGTACATGTGGTTCAGGTTGTTGAGCGCCCCGGTCAGGAGCACGAGCGCGACGTGCACGATGATGAACAACACGAAGTACACCATGATCGGGAAGTGCAGCAGGCGCGCGAGCTGCACCGGGAACACCCGCTCGAGCGGCTTCCACCGCGCGGCGAGCCCCGGGGTCATCCGAAGCCCGGTCAGCACCGCGAGCGGCGCCGCGACGAACACGGTGACGAAGTAGGCGAGCGTCTGCAGGGCGTTGTAGTTCACCCAGCCCATCTCGACAGGCCAGTTCAACGACGCGTACTGCAGGCCGGCCGACACGGCGTTCGGGAAAATGTCCCAGCTCACCGGCACGATGCGCATCCACTGGTTCGTGGAGAACAGCAGCACATAGAGCACGAGTCCGTTGAGGAGCCACAGCGCGTTGATGCTGATGTGGAACCACTGGTGGATGCTGATGCGCTGAGGCTCGCCCTTCGTGCGCAGCAAACCGGTGTTGTTCCGGGTCCAATACGCGGCGGGGCGCTTCGTCGTGCGGATTTGCCAGCCTGAGCGGATGACAAACAGGATGAAGAACGAGTTGAAGAAGTGCTGCCAGGCCAGCCAGGCGGGGAATCCTTCCGTGGCGCCCTCGGGGAGCTCGCTGCGCCCCGGGTAGTCGGCCATGAACGATTGCACATCGGGTTGCAGGCGCAACCACATCGCCAATGCGACGATGATTGCTGCGGCACCGATCAGTGCGGGGACGATCCAGACGAGCGAGTACCACCGGCTCTGCCTGAACGTGTCGAGGCTCATCCCTTCTTCCTCGCCGCCACGGCCTCCATGAACTGCGGGACGACCGTGAACAGGTCGCCGACGATGCCGTAATCGGCGATGTCGAAGATCGGCGAGTTCTCGTCCTTGTTGATCGCAACGATTGTCTTCGAACTCTGCATCCCAGCGAGGTGCTGGATTGCGCCGGAGATGCCGACGGCGATATACAGGTCAGGGGAGACCGTGGTTCCCGTCTGGCCGACCTGCAGGTTGTGCTCGCAGTATCCGGCGTCCACGGCTGCGCGCGAGGCTCCGAGGGCTGCGCCGAGCGAATCCGCGAGTTCGCCGACGAGCGCGAACTTCTCCTTCGAGCCGAGCCCCCGGCCGCCGGAGACCACGATGTTCGCCGCTTTCAGGCTCGGCCGTTCGCTCGCCGCGGTTTCCACGTGGCGGGCCACGATCTTCGTCGTCGGCGCCGAATCACCAGAGACGTCGAGTTCGACGAGCGTGCCGGATGCTGCTGCGGCAGACCCGTCGATCGAGTTCGAGCGGAGCGAAATCACCGGGACGCCCTTCGCGGCGCTCGCGGTCACGATGTACGCGCCACCGAACGCGGACTGCGTGACGACCGCCTTCGCGGTGAGCCCCGTGACATCGCTTTGGTATGCGCCGCCGATCCGCACCGCGAGGCGCGCGCCGGCTTCGCGGGAGTCCGGGGTGGATCCGACGATCACGGCGGCAGGCTTGGCTGCGGCGACCGCTGCCTCCAGCGCGGCCACCTGCGGGGTTACGAGAAGCGAATCCGCATCCTTCACCGAGGCCGCATACACGGTCGCGGCGCCGAGCTTGCCCAGCTCCTTCTCGAGGTCTCCGGCGGCACCCTCGGTGACCACCACGGCGGCGGGTTCTCCGAGTACGGCCGCCGCCGCGAGCAGTTCCGCCGCGGTGTCGGAGGGTTTGCCGTCAGCCAGTTCGATGAGCGCGAGTACTTGCGACATTGTCAGGCTCCCTAAATCAGTTTCGCCGAGGCGAGGTAGTCGGCGAGCTGCTGGCCGGCAGTGCCGTCGTCTTTGATGATGGTGCCGCCTTCGCGCGGCGGTTTCGCCGTGACCGTGTCGACCACCGACCACGAGTTCTCTCCGCCGGCCTCGGACGCTTCGATTCCCAGGTCAGCGAGCGCGAGCGTTTCGACGGGCTTCTTCTTCGCGGCCATGATGCCCTTGAAGTTTGGGAACCGCGCCTCGGCGATCTGCTCGGTCACCGACACGAGCGCGGGAAGCGGAGCACTGACCTCGACGTGGCCGTCTTCGACCATCCGTTCGCCGGACACCGTGCCGTCCTTGACGCTCAGGGTGCGCAGGAATGTGGCCTGCGCGAGACCAAGGCGTTCGGCGAGCATCGCCGGGATGGCGGCGGTGCGGCCATCCGTGGATTCGTTGCCGGCGATTACGAGATCGAACTCGCGGGAGGCGAGAGCGGCGGCCAGCGCGGCGGAGGTCTGCACGGCATCCGAACCGCCGAGGGCGTCGTCCATGATGTGGATGCCGGCATCCGCGCCCATCGCGAGCGCTTTGCGCACCGCGTCCAGCGCGTTCTTCGGCCCCATCGTGACGGCGGTCACTTCGCCGTCGTTCGCCTCCTTGACGAGCAGGGCGGCCTCGACCGCTTTCTCGTTGATCTCATCGATCACGACATCCCCACCGCGGTCGACGCGCTTCGTCGACTCGTCGATCTTTCGGTCGCTCCAGGTGTCCGGCACTTCCTTTACGAGCACAGCGATCTTCATCATGCCTACTATTCCATCACTGATTCGGGCGACGCGACATCCTGTTGGTGGACAGCCCACAACGATATAGTTGGATGTCCAACTAAATTGTCGGAGGTTCACCATCTACCCCATCAGCGCCGACCAGCAGGATCTCGTCGACATGGTCCGAAACTTTGCCGCGGACTCGCTCGCCCCGCACGCCGCGGAGTGGGATGAGAAGCACCACTTCCCCATGGACGTCCTCCGCACGGCCGGCGAACTCGGCATGGGCGCCATGTATTCGCGCGAGGAATTCGGCGGCTCAGGCCTTTCCCGCGCCGATGCCGTGCTCATTTTCGAGGAGCTCGCCAAAGGCGACACCACGATCGCCGCCTACATCTCCATCCACAACATGGTGGTGTGGATGATCGACACGTACGGCTCCGACGCCCAGCGCGAGGAGTGGGTACCGAAGCTCGCCACCATGGAGCACCTCGGCAGCTACTGCCTCACCGAGCCGGGGGCAGGGTCGGATGCCGCAGCACTGTCCACGCGCGCTGTGCGGGACGGCGACGACTACGTCATCAACGGCACGAAACAGTTCATTTCGGGAGCTGGAGCGTCCGCGATCTACGTCGTCATGGCGCGCACGGCGGACACCGGCAGCAAGGGCGTGAGCGCCATCCTCGTCCCCGACGGTACCCCGGGACTTTCGTTCGGCCCGCTCGAGCAGAAAATGGGCTGGCACGCGCAGCCCACGCGCGCCGTGATCTTCGAGGATGTTCGGGTCCCGGTGGCGAACCGGCTCGCGGAGGAAGGCGACGGGTTCGGCATCGCCATGAACGGGCTGAACGGCGGCCGGCTCAACATCGGCGCGTGCTCCCTCGGCGGCGGCCAGGCGGCGCTCGAACAGACCGTGGAGTACGTGCAAAGCAGGGAGGCGTTCGGAAAACCGCTCGCCGGGCACCAGTCCATCCTGTTCACGCTCGCCGACATGGACACGCAACTGGAGGCTGCCCGCACCCTGCTCGCCCGTGCGGCGAACGCCCTCGACAGCGGCGACGCCGACAAGGTGCGGCTGTGCGCGATGGCCAAGCGCGTGGCAACGGATGCCGGCTTCAACGTTGCCAACAGTGCCATCCAGTTGCACGGAGGCTACGGTTATCTCACGGAGTACGGCCTGGAGCGCATCGTGCGCGACCTTCGGGTTCACCAGATACTCGAGGGCACGAACGAGATCATGCAGCTCATCGTGGGCCGGAGCCTTCTGAGTCGCTGAGCAAGACAGGACAAGGAAGTCGGAACGGCCGAAAGGATCACATGACGCACTCGGACGATGAAGTCCTCGTAGAGCGCCGCGGCGCCGTGGGCTCCCTTGTGCTCAACCGGCCGCACGCCATGAACGCCATCACCCGCAGCATGATCCTGCGCATCGCGGAGGCGCTCGACGAGTGGGAGCACGATGACATCGTCTCCACGGTACTTCTCACCGGCGCGGGCGAGCGCGGGCTGTGCGCGGGGGGAGACATCGTCGGCATGTACCACGATGCGCTCGCCGGCGGCGACGGCACGCGGAAGTTCTGGCGCGACGAATACCAGCTCAACGCCCGCATCGCGCGCTACCCGAAACCGTACGTCGCGTTCATGGATGGCGTGGTTCTCGGCGGCGGGATCGGCGTCTCCGCCCACGCGAGCGCGCGCATCGTCACCGAGCGCACCCGATTCGGGATGCCGGAGGTCGGCATCGGCTTCGCCCCGGATGTCGGCGGTTCGTGGCTGCTGTCCCGCGCGCCGGGCGAGCTCGGCACGCACCTGGCGATGACCGGCCGGATGGGATCCGGGGCGGACGCCATAGCCCTCGGGTTCGCCGACTATTACGTGCACGGCGACTGGCTGCCCGCCCTCGCGACCGCGCTGGAGACAACGCCGGCGGCGGAGGCGATCGCCGCCGTGGCGATGCCCGCACCCGCATCAGCCCTCGAATCCCAGCGCAGCTGGATCGACACGTGTTACGCGGGAGACGACGCGGCGACGATCGTCGGGCGACTGCAGGACTCGTCGGTGGCGGCCGCGCGGGAGACGGCATCCACGATCCTCACAAAGTCGCCGACCGGCGTGAGCGTCGCGCTGGAGGCAGTCCGCAGGGCGCGGCAGCTCGGTTCGCTCGAGGAGGCACTCGACCAGGACTGGCGCGTGTCCACCCGGTTCCTCGACGGCACCGAGTTGATCGAGGGCATCCGCGCGCAGGTCATCGACAAGGATCGGATGCCGCGCTGGTCGCCGGCGAGCCTCTCCGAGGTTTCGCGCGCAGACATCGAGGCTTACTTCGCGCTCGGCGAAGCAGGGGAACTCGGGCTTTCAGCCCGGCAGGAAGAGAGTGCATCATGACACACATCGCCTTCATCGGACTGGGGCACATGGGCGGGCCGATGGCCGCAAACCTCGTCACGGCGGGACACACCGTCACCGGATTCGATCTCGCACCGGCGGCCCTCGACGCCGCCCGGGCACACGGGGTCGGCATCGCCGCGAGCGGGCCCGAAGCCGCATCGGACGCCGACGTGGTCATCACCATGCTGCTCACCGGCCAGCAGGTGCTCGACGTGTATCAGGGCGGATTGCTTGCCGCGGCGAAGCCGGGCACGCTGTTCATCGACTCCTCCACGATCGACGTGGACAGCGCGAGGGCAGCGCGCGAACTCGCCATCGCGGCGGGACACCGCGGCATGGATGCGCCCGTCTCCGGCGGCGTGGTCGGGGCCGAGGCCGGAACGCTCACGTTCATGGTCGGCGCCGACGACGCGGACTTCGTCGAGGCAGAGCCACTGCTTTCGGTGATGGGCGGCCGCGTCGTGCACTGCGGCGGCTCCGGTGCCGGGCAGGCTGCGAAAATCTGCAACAACATGATCCTCGGCGTCTCCATGATCGCGGTGAGCGAGGCATTCGTGCTCGGCGAGAAGCTGGGCCTCAGCAACCAGGCGCTCTTCGACGTCTCCTCCACCGCATCCGGGCAGTGCTGGGCGCTCACCACGAACTGTCCCGTCCCCGGACCCGTCCCGAGCAGTCCCGCCAACCGCGACTACCAGCCCGGATTCGCCGGACAACTCATGGCCAAGGATCTCGGCCTCGCGCTCGCCGCACTCGAATCCACCGGAACGGATGCCCGCATGGGGACGCTCGCCGCCGACCTCTACCGGCACTTCGCCGACGAAGGCGGCGCGGGGCTCGACTTCTCCGCCATCATCAACACCATTCGCGAACGATCGGGGGCGTCATCATGACCGCCTGGAAGACCATCACCGTCGAACGGCGCGACCGGGTCGGACTCATCACGCTGAACCGGCCGGAGGCGCTGAACGCCCTGAACCTCCAACTGCTGAACGAACTCGTGGCGGCGGCATCCGAACTGGACGCCGACACCGGGATCGGCGCGATCGTGCTCACCGGATCCGCGAAAGCGTTCGCCGCGGGCGCCGACATCAAGGAGATGGTGGCGAAGGACTATTCGGAAATGTACGCTGCCGACTGGTTCGAAGGGTGGAGCAGGTTCACGGCCGTGCGCACGCCCATCATCGCCGCGGTGTCCGGTTTCGCGCTCGGCGGCGGATGCGAGCTCGCGATGATGTGCGACATCGTCATCGCGGGCGAGAACGCGAAGTTCGGCCAGCCGGAGATCAAACTCGGCGTCATTCCCGGCATGGGCGGGTCCCAGCGGCTCACGAGGGCGATCGGCAAGGCGAAGGCGATGGAACTCATCCTCACCGGCCGCACGATGGGGGCCGAGGAGGCGGAACGCGCCGGGCTCGTCTCCCGCGTGGTTCCGTCCGAGACCGTCCTCGATGAGGCGCTCGCCGTCGGCGCTACGATTGGATCAATGTCTCTTCCCATCGCGATGATGGCAAAAGAAGTCGTGAACGCCGCGTACGAGACGATGCTGGAGAACGGCATCCGGTTCGAGCGGCGCGTCTTCCACGCGACCTTTGCGACGGAAGACCAGAAAGAGGGCATGAGCGCGTTCGTAGAGAAGCGCGACCCCACGTTCACGAACCGATAGGACGACGATGGCCAGGGAAATGGCGCACAGCAGTGAAATCGAGCAGAGTAGCGCCGTAGACACGTACAAGACTTTCACCGGACCGGACCAGCCGATGTGGATCAACGGCGAACCGGTCGAATCGACGACGGGGGAGTGGCGCGACGTGCTCAACCCGGCACGGCGGGGCTCCGTGATCACGCGCGTTCCCGCGGCAGGTGTCGAGGATGTCAACCTCGCGGTCGCTGCGGCGAAGGCCGCGTTCCCCGGCTGGCGGTCCACCCACTTCTCCGAGCGTGCCAGGGCGCTCTCGCTCATCGCCGACGAGATCGAAGCGCGCGCGGATGACTTTTCGAGGCTCACCTCGCTCGACACCGGCAACGCGCTGCGCACGCAGGCGAAACCGGAGACGGCCGCGCTTGTTTCGCTGTTCCGCTACTTCGCCGGTGTCGCCGGCGAAGTGAAGGGCGTCACGCTGCCCGCCGGCGACAACCAGCTGCAGTACACGCGCCGCGAACCGCTCGGCGTCGTCGCCGCGATCCTGCCATGGAACTCGCCGCTCATGATCGCCGGGTTCAAGGTGCCCGCCGCGCTCGCCGCCGGCAACACCGTCGTATTGAAGGCTGCGGATGACGCGCCGCTCACGATCCTGCTGCTCGCCGCCGTGTGCAACAAGTACCTGCCGAAGGGGGTGCTCAACGCCCTCACCGGCCGCGGGAGCCTCATCGGGTCGGCGCTCGCCGACCACCCGGATGTCGACAAGGTCTCCTTCACCGGTTCCACCGAGGTCGGCCGCACGGTCGCGAAGCAGGCCGGTGAGCGCCTCGCCCACATGTCGATGGAGCTCGGCGGCAAGAACCCGAACATCGTGTTCCCGGACGGCGTCGACGACCAGTTGCTCGACGGCCTGCTCCTCGCGAGCCGGTTCACCCGCCAGGGCCAGAGCTGCACGGCCGGTTCCCGCCTGTTCCTGCACGAGGACATCTACGACGAGGTGCTCGGTTCGCTCGTCGACAAGCTCGGTTCGCTCGTCGTGGGCGACCCGCTCGA
This sequence comes from Micrococcales bacterium, assembly GCA_017306245.1. GTDB lineage: Bacteria > Actinomycetota > Actinomycetes > Actinomycetales > Microbacteriaceae > Terrimesophilobacter. Next base: position 380,780 of record JAFKIY010000002.1, read on the forward strand.
CGAGGCCTCGGACATGGGCGCCGTCATCAACCAGAAGCAGTTCGACGCGATCGACCAGTACATGGTGGAAGGCCGCGAGAGCAAGGACATGTCCGTGGCGCTCGGCGGAACCGCCCCGAGCTCTGGCCCGCTCACCGAAGGCTTCTACCACGTGCCCACCGTGTTCTCCGGCGGCCGCAACGAGTTCCGCCTCGCGCGCGAGGAGATCTTCGGGCCGGTGCTCGTCGCCATCCCGTGGAAAACCGTCGACGAAGTTGTCGCCATGGCCAACGACTCGCACTACGGTCTCGCGGCATTCGTGTGGAGCCACAACCTGGACAACGCCCTGAACACCGCCCACCGGCTGGAGGCCGGTTGGGTGCAGGTGAACCAGGGCGGCGGTCAGGTCGCCGGGCAGTCCTACGGCGGCTACAAGCAGTCCGGCCTCGGCCGCGAGGTGTCCCTCGAGGGGATGCTCGAAGGATTCACGCAGATCAAACAGATCAACGTCAAGTTGCAGGCGTAGCGGTGCCCGAGCACACCGGGTCGGCCCCGGCGTCCGCGCTGCCGCTGGCCGGGATCACCGTCCTCGACCTCACCCGGGCGCTCGCCGGACCGTACGCAACGGCTCTGCTCTCCGACCTCGGCGCGACCATCACGAAGGTCGAGTCGATCAAGGGCGGCGACTCCACGCGCGGCTGGCCGCCGTTCGAAGGCGACCACAGCCTGTACTACGACTCCACGAACCGCGGAAAGTCCTCCATCGCGCTCGACTTCTACAGCGCCGAGGGTCAGGCGCTCCTGAAGCGCATGGCTCTCGCCTCGGATGTCGTGATCGAAAACTTCCGTCCCGGCGTCATGGCAGATCTGGGCCTGGACCCGGAGGCGCTGCGCGCGGAAAAGCCCGGCCTCGTGGTGGCCTCGGTGAGCGGCTTCGGCGCCACGGGCCCGCTCAGCCAGACCGCCGGGCTCGACCAGGTGGCGCAGGGCATGTCCGGGCTCATGTCCGTGACGGGTCAGGATGCCGAGAACGTGTACCGCGTCGGAATCCCCGTGATCGACATCTTCTCGGGGATCTTCACCGCCGTCGGCATCCTTGCCTCGCTCGTGGACCGAGAGCGCACGGGTACCGGCCACACCGTGTCGACCTCCCTCCTGGAGGCGGCGCTCGCGATCTCCGTGTTCCAGGGGCAGCGGTTCCTGAGCACAGGCGTCGTGCCTGAGCCGCAGGGCAACGACCATCCCGTGCTCGCGCCGTACGGCGTGTTCGCGACCGCAGACATCCCGGTCATTATCGCCGTCGGAAACGAGAAGCAGTGGCGCGACCTGTGCGAACTCGTCGGGGATGCCTCGCTCGCCGACGACCCGCAACTGGCCACCGGCAAGTTGCGCACCGAACATCGTGCGGAACTGAAGGAGCGGCTGGAGGCGTTGCTCGCGGCACGCGCCGGCCTCGACTGGGTCGAGGCGTTCCGCGCCGCGCGCATCCCCACCGGCCCGATCTACAACTACGCGCAAGTGTTCGACGATGCGCAGGTGAAGCACCTCGACATGGTGCAGCACGTGACGCGTGCCGACGGCAGCGACCTGCCGCTCTTGCGCGGCCCGCTGTCGATCGACGGCGTCGCCCCGAGCATCCGCAAGGCGCCGCCCGCCCTCGGCGAAGACACGCGGGCGGTTCTGGAGCGGCTCGGCCTGACCGAAAAGCAGGTGCAGGGGCTCCTCGAATCCGGCGTGGTTGCCGCCCTGGACGGTTCGACCGCACGCGGTTCCGCCCGAGACGGCGCGGGAGGCTGACCGTGGGGTCGGTGCGGGTAGAAGCCGCTGGGTCGATTGCCACGATCGTGATCGAGAACGCCGGGAAACGCAATGCCATCGACTCCCGGATGTGGGCCGAGTTCGAACCGCTCCTTGCCCGTCTGGCCGCTGACGACACCATCACCGTCGTTGTGGTGCGCGGTGCGGGCACCGACTTCTCCGCGGGGGCGGACATCACCGACCTGGACCGGATCCTGCCGCAGCCGCCCGATCCGACGGTGTCCGACGGCGGCATCATGACTGTCGCGGAAGATGCGATCGCCGCATTTCCGAAACCGACCATCGCCGCGATCGACGGCTACTGTGTCGGGGGCGGATGGGAGATCGCCGGCGCGTGCGACATCCGGATCGCCTCCGAGCGCTCGACGTTCGGCATCACGCCGTCACGGCTGGGCATCATCTACCCGGTCTCCGGCATCGAACGCGTCGTCGCGATCGCCGGGCCGGCCGTCGCGAAGCACCTGCTGTTCACGGGGGAGCTTTTCCCGGCGCAGGCCGCCCTCGGGTTCGGGCTCGTCACCAAGGTGCTCCCCGCCGACGGGTTTTGGGAGGCGGCGAACGAGTTCGCGCAGCTGCTCGCCGCGAAATCCCAGTACTCGATTCGGGCGACGAAGGAGATCATCGAGGCGATCACGGACGGGTCCGCGAGTGCTGGACAGGTTGCCGCGACGTGGCAGTCGGTCGCGTCGAAAGATCGGGCCATCGGCGTGGAGGCGTTCCGTGCGAAGCGCGCGCCGGAATTCACCTGGAACGGCGGCGAAGGCGGGTAAACCGCCGGCTCACGCGCTGGTCGTCTCCATCACGAGGACCGACGTCCCCTCGTGGTCTTCCAGCGACAGTCGCGCGGTGAGGCCCTTCAGCTCGCCAAGATTGTTCGCATGCGTGCCACCGCACGGGATGCGCGCCTCCCCCTCCGGGAACTCGCACACCCAGTAGCGGCGGTCGGTGAGGCGGTCGCCGTCGCGGTCGATGCGGACAGGCAGCTTCGCGCCCACCCAGCTCTGGAGCGAGGCGTTGATGGCGTCCTCCACCGCCGCGAGGGCATCGGCGAACCCTTCCGTGCGGAACCCCTTCTTGCGCAGCGACTTGCCGAGCCGGTACGTGTCCCGGGATCCGTTCTCGAGGATGCGCGACACGTCGTTGGCTTCGGCGTCGAAGTTCGGCGAACCCAGCGCATCCTCCCGCACCGTTTTCGCCCAGCGGTCTGCCAACGCGCGGTTCAGGGCGAGCGAGGCGACGTGGCATCCGGTGTGCCCGATCGACAGCACGCGACGGAACTTGTCGTCCACGTCGACCGTCACAACCACGCCGACCGGGGGTGCCTCTGTCACCATGTGCGCAGCCACGAACGCCCACCCTTCCGTGCCTTTCCGCACCGGGATTTCCGCGCCGAGCGCCAGGGTCTCGCCGTCCGTCGCCGCGACCAGGCAGTCGGTCACGGCGGCCCGGCCGCCGTTCCACTCGAACGAGGCGCGGTCCGCCGGCTGGTCCGGCCAGCCCGCATCCACCGGGTGCACCGGCGTGGTGTCGAGCAGGACAGCGAACACGTCTCCGATCTGCTCGACGTGCAGCACCGTCGCCGTGCCGGAGGTCGCCCCCGTCGGATACGTGACGACGGTGTCGTTGATGGGAAGCGTCATCGGGCGAGCAGTTCCCGCACGGCGGTGGTGAGCGCGTCCACCGCGGCCTGCGCTGCGGCGATCCGCTCCGCGGGCGAGCCCTCCGTGCTCGACGCATCCAGGTACACCTTGACTTTCGGCTCGGTACCGCTCGGGCGAACGATCACGCGGGAGCCGTCCTCGAGGTGGATCCGCAGGATGTCCCCGGGCGGGAAATCGCCGAACCCGTTCTCGAAATCATCGATCGCACGCACCGGGACCGCGCCGAGGCGGTCAGGAGGAGACTGGCGGATGCGGGACATGATCTTCGGAATGTCGCTGAGATCCTGAACCCTCACCGACACCTGACCGGACGCGAACGCGCCGAACTCGGCCGCGAACTCCAGCTCGTGATCCTCGAACGACTTCCCCGCCGCCTTCAACTCGGCCATGAGCGAGAGGAACTCGACCGCCGCGGAGATGCCGTCCTTGTCGCGCACCTTCTGCGGGTCGACGAGGTAGCCGAGGGCCTCCTCGTAGCCGTAGGCGAGGTCGGGCACCCGGGAAACCCATTTGAAGCCGGTGAGCGTCTCCGCATAATCGAGGTGGTACGCGGCGGCGACCGCGGACAGCGCGGGCGAGCTCACGATCGAGGCGGCGAGAGTGCCGGCCACGCACGTCGCGACATCGCCGCCGACCGCCGCAACAGACTCCGCCGCCTGCCGGAGCCGCTGCGCCGCCCGCCAGCCGAGCAGCCAGCCGATCTCATTGCCGGAGAGGCGCCGCCATCCGCCGTCGCCATCCGGGACCGCCACAGCGAGTCGGTCCGCGTCAGGGTCGTTCGCGATCACGAGTTCAGCGTCGGACGCGGTGGCGGTGCGGAAAGCGAGATCCAGCGCGCCCGGCTCCTCCGGGTTCGGGAACGACACGGTCGGGAATGCCGCATCCGGTTCGATCTGCTCCGGAACCACGACGGGCTCGCCGAAGCCCGCGTCGGCGAACACGCGCTTCGTGGTCTCCCAGCCGACACCGTGCATGGCGGTGTACACGAAACGCAGCGTCGCCTCCGGACGCTGAACGAGAGCGGCGGTCAACCGCACGTACTCGTCCAGCAGGTCCTCGCCCGCCGTCTCGTAGTCGGTTGAACGCGGAAGCTCCGGCACGAGGCGGGTGGCGGCGACGTTCTGGATCTGCGCCTCGATCTGCGCATCAGAGGGCGACACGATCTGCGAACCCTCGTCCGACCCGCCCAGGTACACCTTGTACCCGTTGTCGTTCGGCGGGTTGTGGCTCGCTGTGACCATGACGCCCGCGCTCACGCCGAGGTGCCGCACCGCGAAGGCGAGCACGGGGGTCGGCAGGAGGCGGGGAAGGATGATCGTGCGCACGCCGGCACCGGCCATGATCTCCGCGGAGTCGGTGGCGAAAACCTGCGAGTTCTTGCGGCCGTCGTAGCCGATCACGACGCTCGGTGCGCTTTCACGGTCGAGCAGGAACGCGGCGAAACCGGCGGCCGCCTGGGCGACGAGCACCCGGTTCATGCGGTTCGGGCCGGCGGCGAGCTCCCCGCGGAGCCCTGCCGTGCCGAACTCGAGGCGGGAGTCGAAGCGGGAGTGCAGGTGCTCGAGGGCTTTGTCGTTACCGGCTTCGGCATCCGCGATGAGCGCCTCCAGTTCGGCGCGCGTCTCCTCGTCCGGGTCCTGGTCGTGCCACGCGCGTGCCGCAGCGAGGACGTCGTTCGTTCCCATTCAGATCGCCGCCACGATCTTCGCGAGGAGCGCGCTGATCACGGGCTCCGCGGCTTTCCCGGCGTCGATGACTTCGGCGTGGCTCAAGGGGGTCTTCTGGATGCCCGCCGCGAGGTTCGTGATGAGCGACATCCCGAACACCTCCATGCCGGACTGGCGAGCGGCGATCGCTTCGAGCGCCGTCGACATACCCACGATGTGTCCGCCGATCGTTTTTGCCATCTGCACTTCCGCCGGGGTCTCGTAGTGGGGGCCGCGGAACTGGCAGTACACGCCCTCATCCAGATCGGGGTCGATCGTGCGGGCGAGATCGCGCAGCCGCTTCGAGTACAGGTCGGTGAGGTCGACGAACGTCGCACCCTCCAGCGGCGATGTGGCGGTGAGGTTGATGTGGTCGCTGATGAGCACGGGGGTGCCCGGCGTCCAGGTTTCCTTGATGCCGCCGGCGCCGTTCGTGAGGATCATCACCTTCGCGCCCGTCGCGGCCGCCGTGCGCACGCTGTGGACGACGCGTCGCACGCCGTGGTCTTCGTAGAAGTGGGTGCGCGCGCCGATCACAAGGGCGCGTTTGCCGCTCGGCAGCAGGATGGAGCGCAGCGAGCCGATGTGGCCCTCCAGAGCCGGCTTGCTGAAGCCCGTGATCTCGGTTGCCGGAATCGTCGCGGTCGTCTCGCCGATCAGGTCGGCGGCCTTCGCCCATCCGCTGCCGAGCGTCAGCGCAATGTCGTGGCGGTCGACGCCGGTTTTCTCCGCGATCTGCGCCGCGGCATCCTGCGCGACCTGAAACGGGTCCGCGGCAGGGTCGTCGAGCGGATTGGAGTGGTTCGTCATGCCCTCCACTCTAATTTGCCCGGCTGGCTTTCATCATTCAGGAGGGTGTGGGGCAGATGTGAAAGCCGTTACTACAGGAGAATGGTGCGATGGCGTACAAGTTTGAGCGCAAACAGCGCATAGCAATCGTCGGCGGCGGTCCAGGCGGGTACGAGGCTGCGCTCACCGGCGCACAGCTCGGCGCGGAGGTGACGCTCGTCGAGCGCACCGGCGTTGGCGGGTCAGCTGTGCTCACGGATGTCGTGCCGTCCAAGACGTTGATTGCGACTGCGGAGGCCGCGAATGCGATCGTGGATGCCGCCGATCTCGGCGTGCAGTTCTTCGCCCGCGGCGACGGCCGGCCGACGAAACCGGAGGTCGCCGTCAACCTCGCCGCCGTCAACAAACGGCTCCTCGGGCTTGCCCGCGACCAATCCGAGGACATGAAGGCCGCTCTCATCGCGGCAGGCGTCACAATTCTGCAGGGAGATGGGCGGCTCGACGGGCCGCAGCGCGTCGTCGTGTCCACCGGCACAGGGAAGAAGCGCACCGACTTCGAGTCGATCGACGCCGACACGATCGTCGTCTCCGTGGGGGCGAGCCCGCGCACGCTGCCGTCCGCGATGCCGGACGGCGAGCGCATCCTCACCTGGACGCAGCTGTACACGCTCGACACCGTACCGGAGCACCTCATCGTGGTCGGATCCGGGGTCACCGGTGCGGAGTTCGCTTCCGCGTACCGCGCCCTCGGAGCGCAGGTCACGCTCATCTCGAGCCGCGACACGGTGCTGCCCGGCGAGGATGCCGACGCGGCCCAGGTCATCGAGAGCGTGTTCAAACGCAACGGCATGACCGTGCTGTCGAAGTCGCGCGCGGAATCGATCGAGCGCACGGCGGATGGCGTGGTCGCGACGCTCACCGACGGCCGCACCGTCGAGGGCAGCCACTGCCTCATGGCGGTCGGGTCGGTACCGAACACGGCGGGGATCGGGCTGGAGGAGGCGGGCGTGCAGCTCACCGAGTCCGGGCACATCCGGGTCAACCGGGTCGCGCGCACCTCGATGCCCTCGATCTATGCGGCCGGCGACTGTTCGGACTTCCTGCCGCTCGCCTCCGTCGCGTCCATGCAGGGGCGCACCGCGGTGTTCCACGCGATGGGCGACGCCGTGAACCCGGTGGAGTTGCGCAACGTGACCTCGAACATTTTTACCCAGCCGGAGATCGCGACGGTGGGCTGGTCGCAGAAGCAGATCGAGGACGGCGTCGTGCCGGGCCGGATTCACAAGTTGCCGTTGTCGCAGAATCCGCGCGCAAAAATGCTGGGCATCAAGGACGGGTTCGTGAAGCTCATCGCGAGCGTGAGTACGGGCACGGTGATCGGCGGGGTCGTGGTCTCGCCGAAGGCATCCGAGCTGATCCTCCCGATCGCGCTCGCGATCGAGCACCGCCTCACGGTCGACGAACTCGCGGAGGCGTTCAACGTCTACCCGTCGCTGTCCGGCAGCATCACGGATGCCGCGCGCGCCATGCACATCGTCCGCTGATCACTCCGTCCACTCCGCACTGCGCTGGGCGCGCAGTTGTTCGACTGCGCGGAGGTTTGTCAACGATGCGAGTGCTACAGCGCGGGCATCGTTGACAAGCATCCGCACCGTACCGTGGATGGCGGATGCCGAAAGGTTGGAACCCGAGCGGCCGCACGTTATCCACAGGGCCTGATTTCCACAGAATCGCGGATCGGGCAGTACAGCCGTTCTGCGAAAGCCCACAATGTCCCGATGACGGATGTGATCGACGGTCAATGGGTGAACCGACAGTGGCGTGACCAGTTCCTACTTTCACGGGACATGCGGACACCGGGCGAGCGGCAACACTTTTTCACTCAGGTTCGGCGGGGAGTGTTCGTCGCGGTCGTGCGTGGCGTTTACGTTCCGTCCGAGCGGTGGAGTCAGATGGACACTGACGAGCGGTACCTCATGCGAGTACGCGCTACAGCGATGTGGGCGGCGAGCGAACTTGTGTTTTCGCACCATTCCGCGGTCGCTCTTTGGCGGTTGCCGTGGATTGGTGGCTGGCCAAGCCGAGTGCATGTGACGTCTGCCCTCGCTCGCGGTGGGCGGTCGAACGCCACGCTCTCGCGCCACACCGTAGGCGTGCCCACACTTCTGGAACACATCGATGGCCTGACTGTTACAACACTGGCTCGCACGGTCGTCGACATTGCGCGCACGTCGGGCTTCGCGAAAGCGGTCGCAGTGGCGGATGCGGCGTTGAGGCGCACCGCGCATCCGCTCACAGGCCTTCCGCGGTCGTGGCTGACTCACGACGACCTGCTCACTGAATTGGATGTGGCGGCGAGCAGGCAGGGGACGGCCAAAATCCGCGCCGTCATCGACTTCGCGGACCCGAATGCGGACAGGCCGGGGGAGTCGCTCAGCAGGGTGAACATGTACACAATGCATTTGCCGGCACCCCAAATTCAGGAGCGGATTACGGGGGCGAGCGGAAAGGTGTGGCTCGTCGACTTTTTCTGGCCCGCATGCAAACTTGTCGGCGAGTTCGACGGCAAAGCCAAATACACTGACCCGGTGTTCCTTCGCGGGCGCACCCCCGAGATTGCGTTGTTGGACGAGAAGGCGCGCGAGGACGACATTCGCGCGGCCGGGTACCGGCTGAGTCGCTGGGGGTGGGACGTGGCTCGGTCCCCCATCCGTCTGCGCGATCATTTGGTTGCGGCGGGCCTGCGGTAGCTCGGAGGGTGCCGCGCATCACTTCGACGTGCCCCGACGATGCGCCAGTTTGTCAACGTTGCGGATGTTGTGCGGCCAGCATCGTTGACAAAACTCCGCGCGGAACGCTTTGCCGCGGCGGCGTCAGCTGGACGCCGCGAGCACCTGCTGGCGCTGGGCACCGAGATGGTCGATACCCAGAGTCATGACCTCGCCGCCGTGGAGGAACACCTGCGGATTCAGACCCATCCCGACGCCGGGAGGCGTTCCCGTATTGATGAGGTCTCCCGGCTCCAATACGAGGAACTGGCTGAGATATCGGACGAGGTAGTGCGGAGAGAACAGCATGGTCGCTGTCGACCCGGTCTGGCGGCGAACCCCGTCCACATCCAGCCACATCCCGAGGTTTCCCACGTCCGGGATCTCATCGGGAGTGACGAGGTACGGGCCAGTCGGGTTGAAGGTTTCCGCAGACTTCCCCTTCACCCACTGCCCTCCGCGCTCAAGCTGAAACGCTCGCTCGCTCACATCGTTGACGACGACGTATCCGGCTATGTGCGCGGCCGCCTCCTCGTCAGTGCCGAGGTAGCTCGTACGTGATCCGATGACGATCCCGAGCTCCACCTCCCAGTCGGTCTTCTGAGAGTTGCGCGGAACCCGCACATCGTCGTTCGGGCCGATCATGGTGTTGGGCGACTTGTTGAACACGATGGGTTCGTCGGGTACCGCCTGACCGGTTTCCGCAGCATGATCGCTGTAATTCAAACCGATGCAGAGAATTTGGTGCGGGCGGGCGATCGGCGAGCCGATGCGTTGATCGTCGAACGACAGGACCGCCCCCTGCGTGACGCGATCCTTGATCAGAGCGGGCAGTTGCCCAAGATTCCCGCTTCCGAAAAATTCCTCATCAAAATCCGGGACGTCATCACCGAGGTCGACATAGTGGCCTGCGTCCACAAGCGCTCCCGGCCGTTCATGACCGACGGGTCCGACTCTGAGTAGTTTCATTGATTCCTATCCATTCTTCGATGTACCGGAATTTTCGACTGACGCGCTTCCGCCCGTTTTGCCCCAGTGCGGATTGGAGGTACTGCCACCCCACCGGTTGGCGGGCATGCCCTTCACCCCGGGGTCGGCGATGAAGATCGCTCCGGAGTCGGGAGTGGCATCACGCTCCGATTTGGACAATTCGCTTGTCGCAGTGGTGATGAGCAGGCGGTCCAAATCCGGCCCGACAAAGGCAACGCTTGACGTGTGCGGTGCGTCGACGCGGACGGTGGTGTGGATTCGTCCGGCGGTGTCATATCGACGCACCTGGCCCGCGCCCCACATCGCCACCCACAACATCCCCTCAACGTCCACGGCCAGTCCGTCCGGATATTCGCCGTCGACGACGAACAGTTCGCTCCACTCGGACGCGACCCCCGAAGCGACGTCGTACTCGGCCACCCACACTGTGTGGGCCATCGTGTCTACGTGGTACAGCCGGGCGCCGTCGGGTGACCACGCGATGCCGTTCGACAAGCCAATTCCGGATCTCATGGCGGTGACTGTCCCGTCCGGTTCGACCTGGAGGAGTTCCTCCGCGAATTTCTCACCATCGAGCGAGAGCGTGCCGACGAGGTAGCGGCCCGCGGAGTCGCATGCTCCATCATTCATCCGATTGCGGCGGTGTGCCGGAAGGATGTCGGGGCCGAGGTGGCGATCGCCGGCACCGTCGATCGCCACGAGTCTGCGTTGTGTGGAAACGAGGAGGCCGCCATCGCGCGCGAGGCACGCCGCAGTGATCGGCTCGCCCAACTCCACACTTCGTGTATCTACGATCGTCGAGTCGCGCAGTGTTCCGGAGTGAACTCGACCGGTGGGAATATCGACCCACAACACGCGGTGGGAATCCGGGTTCCAAAGTGGGCTCTCCGCGAGCTCGAACACAGTCTCGGATGCGCGCAGCGCGATCGCGTCGACCACCGGCTCTCCTCACCAAACGTTCGAGATTTCGTTGGGCGGAATGCTAATCCGCTCATCGGAGTCCATGATAACCTCGATTCGATCCGATCGCGACAGGAGTCCCATGAAGGCGCTGGTATTTACTGAGCCGGGGGTTGTCGAGTACTTGGATGTTCCTGAGCCCGAAATGCGCGATGGTGAAACCATCATTTCGGTCATGTCCAGTGCGATCTGTGGCAGCGAACTCCACGGATTCCGTTCGAGCGGTTTCCGAGTGCCACCGCTCATCATGGGGCACGAGTTCGCAGGAATGACGCCCGACGGTCGTCGCGTCGTCATCAACCCGCTGCTGTCCTGCGGACACTGTGACGCGTGTTTGCGCAACGAACCTCAACTGTGCAGGACGCGGGCTCTCATCGGCGTCAACCGCGATGGCGGATTTGCCGAGCGCGTCTCGGTACCCAACTCCGCGATGCACACCATTCCGGATAGCCTCGCGTGGAGCACAGCGTCGCTCACGGAGCCGCTCGCGAATGCCGTGCATGCAAATGGGCTTCTGGGCAAGCACGTCGAGAGGGTCGGGATCATCGGCGCAGGGCCGATTGGATTGGTCTGTGCGCTCGTCGCTGCGCACCACGGTCACGATGTGATGATTTCGGATACTTCGACAGAGCGCCAGGACATCGCCCGCTCACTCGGACTGAAGAGTTCCCATGAACTTGATGGGGAGTTCGACGCGATCATTGACGCGGTCGGACTACCCGTGTCCCGTCAGGCATCGGTCGCGGGGATTCGCGCTGGCGGCACGGCGGTCTGGATTGGACTGGCCGTCGACAGCGTCGAGTTGTCCGCCAACTCCATTGTGCGGGAGGAGAAGCACATCACGGGCTCCTTCGCATATACGGCCGAAGAGTTCGGCGTCGCCATTGAGTTGGCCACTCAGCTGGATCTATCGTGGACGACAGATGTGCCGTTGTCCGCGTCCGCAGAAGCGTTCCTCGCACTGGCCGGCGGTGAGAGGAGCATGGTGAAGGCGATCATCGTCCCCGACTCCGGGGTGCAGGCGTGAAGGGTCTTTCTGGTCGCGGAGTCCTCGTGAGCGGCGGAACGCGAGGGATTGGGTTTGCTGCGGCGCGACGTTTCATCGATGAGGGATCGCGCGTTTTCGTCACTGGTCGCCATGCCGATGACCTTGAGACCGCGCTTGCGTCGCTCGATGGTGCCGACGGGTGCGTGTGCGACGTTTCTGATCCTGCACAAGTGATCGCTGCCGTGGCTGCCGCCGAGAAATACACGGGCGGCCTCAGCGTCGTTGCCAACAACGCCGGCATTTCACAGCGGGATGCGTTCCTCGACATCGACATCGACGACTGGGACAGGATCATCGCAGTGAATTTGCGCGGGATGTTCCTTGTCGCCCAAACCGTCGCCAGGCTCCTGCGGGACAACAGCCGGCAAGGGTCGATCGTCAACATGGCGTCGACGAACGGTTTCGGGGGTGAAGAGGACTACGCCCACTACAACGCTTCCAAGGGCGGCGTCGTACAGCTCACCCGCAGTATGGCTGTCGAGCTCGGGACCTACGGCATCCGTGTCAATGCGGTGTGCCCCGGCTACATCCAAACCCCTCTCAACGAGGGGATCGCGGCAGGCCTCGATGGTGATTTTGTCGAGCGTTACGCGCGCGAGCGCATCCCGCTCGGTCGCGTCGGCACGCCTGAGGAGGTCGCGGCGGCATACGCGTTCCTGGCTTCGGATGAGGCATCTTTCATCCATGGGGCAATGCTCGTGATCGATGGTGGCCAGCTTGCTGTCATGTGAGCCGCCATGACGGCCGACGGTAGCTTTGACGGTCTCACCGCAAAGGGGCTCCCTCTCGACGGCTCGTGGACGCGCGAGCAGATTGCGCTCTCTGGCTGGAATGTTGCGAACGGCGACACGGCGACACCCGTCGCGACTCTCAACGCCAGGATGCTGGATTCGAACGCGCGTGCCATGCAGGAGTGGTGCCTCGCGAACGGGGTGGCCCTCGCGCCGCACGCGAAGACGACCCTGTCTCCTGAGCTGATTGCTCTGCAGGAGCACCATGGCGCGTGGGGGATGACTGCGGCACTGCCGCGCCAGGCTGCTGCGCTGTGGAAGCAAGGGGTGAACACAGTCCTTCTCGCCAACGAAGTGTCGGACCCGTCCGCGATCGCCTGGCTCGCCGGGCACGTCGCTTCCGGCCCGGATCGGCACCTTCTCCTTTACGCGGATTCGGTGGACGGTGTTCGACTCCTCGAGCGTGCGCTGACTGGCCTGGACAAGGATGTGACACTGGATATCCTTGTCGAGTTGGGTCAGCCACAGGGCCGAACAGGTGCGCGCTCCGTCGCAGAGGGTCAGGAGGTTGCGCGGGCCGTTCTGGCGAGCCGCCGGCTCCGTCTTGCCGGTGTTGCCGGTTACGAGGGAATCATCGGGTCTGCACGGGACGCAGGCGTGCTCGGGAGAGTCGACGCGTTCCTTGAGGATGTGGGAACGCTTGCTGAATCGCTCTCGGGAATGTTCGAGATCCCCGAGCCGGTCGTCACGGCGGGGGGAAGCATTTTTTTCGATCGTGTGGTTTCGAAGCTCGCTGATCGTGTGCAGAAACTCGGCGCGCTGCTCGTGCTGCGCAGCGGCTGCTACCTGATTCACGACCACGGCCTGTATGCACGCGGTACGCCCGAGTCTGCCGGAGTTCCGGGGGCTCCCACTTTTGAGGCGGCTCTCGCGGTGTGGGCACGCGTCGTGTCAACTCCTGAACCCGGCCGCGCCCTTCTCGACGCTGGCAGGCGGGACCTCTCTTTTGACGCTGGACTGCCTGTCGCGCTGGAGCGTTTTCGGGGTGACGAGCGCCTCGACGTTTCGCCCAACGCTGTCATTTCCGCGTTGAGCGATCAGCACACCTTCATGGATTTTCCGGCAGACGTCGACATCCGGGTTGGCGACATCGTGAAGCTGGGGATTTCGCACCCGTGTACGACGCTGGACCGCTGGCGGGTGCTTTTGCTCGTCGATGACGCGAACGTCGTAACGGGCCTCGTGACAACGGCTTTTTAGCGATCGCCTGCGGGCACCCAGAGATTAGGGCGATGGCGCCACGCTGACGCGCGCCCATTCCGGTAGCAGTTCACCGTGTGCAGCGACCATCGCATCGCAAAGATTCCAGATCGCGTCGACCGTGAGTGTGGATGCGGCGTTCGGGTCCAGCATTGCCGCGTGCCTGATCGCGCGCGGGTCCTCCGTAATGGCAGCGTGGACGGTGAGCTCGGCGACATTCAGGAAGGAACGGTTCAGTGCAGCGCACTGCGGCGGAAGCGCACCCATGTACCACGGGTGAACGCCGAGCTCGTCGACGGACGCGGTGACCTCCACCGGCGACCCGGTGGGGAGGTTCGTGATGAGTCCTGTATTGGCCGTGTTCACCTGGATCCGCCGCTTCGTGCCGGTCAGCACGCTGTGGATGACCTGCGGAGCGTACTCGGTCGCCTCCGTGTCGATTTCGATGTCGCCGCCCGCCGCCAGCGTCCGTTTCGTTTCTTCGAACGTGTGCACGTTTTCTTCGCTGATCGTGACGTACTCGTCAATCGGCAGCCGCAGTCGTTCGATTTCTTCGGGATGCTGCAGGTACCACGCGAGGTATTCGCTGGAGTGTTCGCTGCTCTCCGTCGGGTAGTACCCGAGGCGGCGGTACATGTCGACGCGCGTCCTGCGCTGCAGTTCGGGATCGTTGCGGATTTTCTCGTCCAGAAGCGGATAGAGGTCATGACCGTCTCGTTCCATCGACAACATCCACGCCTGGTGGTTGACGCCCGCAGACCGCCACGAAACCTCATCGTGGGGGATTCCCATGACCTCGCTCAGCCCGACGACAGTCCAGTACACGGAGTGGCAGAGCCCAAACGCCGTAATACACGGTGCGACGTGCGACAGGTAGCCGATGTTCATGGCCATAGGGTTCGTGTAGTTGAGGAGCAGTGCATCCGGGCACAATTCGGCCATGTCGTCTGCGAGAGATTTGAGCAGCGGGAATGTTCTCAACGCTCTGAAGATTCCGCCGATCCCCAGCGTGTCCGCGATCGTCTGTTTCAGCCCGAAGGAGGACGGCACGGCAAAGTCGGTTTTCGTGGCGGCGAGGCCCCCGACCTGCACGATGTTGATGACGAATCGTGCCCCGTCGAGTGCCTCTCGCCGATCCAGGTGTGTTGTCACGGTTGCGCGCCGCCCCAGTTGCCGCATGACTGACTCGGTGACTCCGCGAGCGGTGTCCAGCCTGTCCTCATTAATGTCGTGAAGACGCAGTTCAAGGACATCGAGGTCGTCGAACCCAAGGAGGTCGGCAACGAGGTCCCGCGTGAATTCGACGCTTCCCGCGCCGATGAAACAAATTGCGTTGGTCATGGTTCTCCGTACTTTCGTTTCAGGCGAAGGCGCCTCAGGCCGCATCCGATGGTGCGGCAAATTCAAAATTCTCGATCATCCTGACGAGGCTCGTGCCCAATGTTTCGCTGCCGAGCTTGAGCATTCGATCCTTGAGGCCGGTCACGCTGATCGCGAGCGGCGGGATGAGCGGGCCAAAGACGAGGGGTACGCATGCCGCAACGCAGTAGAGGCTTGTTTCGCTTTCCTCATCGTCAATCGCGTAGCCGCGCGTGCGGGTTTCCTCGAGCGCGGTGGCGAGGTCGGCGGGAGTTGTGATGGTCTTCGAGGTCCGCGCCACCAGGGGTGCGTACTGGGTGGCCCACGCGTATACGTCCTGGGTCGTTGCGAGTTTCCTGGACAGCAGTGCTTTGCCTACCCCGGTTGCGTGCGCGGGATTGCGCCCACCGATGACCGAGGTGAGCCGCACGCCGATGCTGGACTCCAGCTTGTCGAGGTACACGACTTCCGGTCCTTCGATGGTGGCCAGATGTATGGTCTGGCCGGAGAAGTCCTGGATTTCATCCATCAGCGGACGGAGCAACTGGCGCAGGTCGAGACTGGAGTGGAAACGGAACGCCGCCTCGAGCGCCGCGGGGCCGAGGAAGTACGCGCCACCCGGCTTCAACTGGCTCGCGAATCCGCGATCACGCATGGAGCTGAGGATGCGGTGCAGTGATGGCTTCGGGATACCGGTCGCGCTGGAGAGTTCGAGCAGAGAGGCGCCGGAGGGTCGGGTTCCGAGGAGCGTGATGACCTTGAGCGCGCGATCAATCGCCTGATGCGATGGTGCGTGCGTTGGTGATGCCGTCATCGTGTATCCCCTTGCATTTCGGCCACAGGAACGCTAGTTCTCGTGGCGGATTCCATGCTACATTCCTAAAAGCTGAACGGCAACTGCGCGACGTGAGTTGCCCGTCGTGCCCGCGAACGATGGAGGACACATGGCACGTGTGACATCAATGAGCGATGATCTGCCAGAGCCTGCCGGTCCGTACTCTCACGCGGTCGGCGACGGAACCACCGTGTACTCGTCAGGACAGGGCGGTGCGAGCGCAGACGGAACCCTCTCCGGCGATGTGAGTGAACAGTGCATCCAGTGTTTCGCGAACGTGCTCGGGGCGCTCGCCGCCGGTGGTGCAACCGAAACCGACGTCGTGAAGGTCACTGTGTACCTGACCGACACGTCCCACTTTGCCGACATGAACCGGGCATACGCAGCCGCATTTTCGCACCCGTACCCCGCCCGAACGACCGTGTATGTGACATTGCCCCCTGGGATGGCTATCGAAGTGGATGCCATCGCGATCATCAAGGAGTGAGAAAAGTGAAACCCAACAGCAAACGACTCTTGGCAGTCATCGCCGCAGCAGCCGCAATTCCGATGGTGCTCTCCAGTTGCACCGGTGGCGGAGGAGGTGCAACGAAACTCGATACGAAAGCGGACGTGACAATCACGTGGTGGACCGGCCAGGCCGATGAGCCCGAAGCTCTTCTGGAAAAGATGGCTGGCGAGTTCCACGCCGACCATCCAAACGTCACCATCAAAGTCTCGCCTGGTGCGCCCACAACTGACGACCTGCTTCAGAAGCTCTCAGCGGGATTCGTCAGCGGCGACTATCCCGACATCTCGTATTCCTACGGAAGCTGGGTTGGGGAGCTGGCGTCGAGCGGCAGGATGCTGGACATCACCAAAAAGGTGGCGGACCCGAGCCTGAAGTGGGACGAGTTTCCCGAATCCGGCCGCGAAACCGCGACTCCGGACGGCACGGTGATCGGTTTCCCCGCCGTCATCGACAACCTCACGCTTCTCTACAACAAGACCTTGTTCGACAAGGCGGGCCTGTCCTACCCGACCAACGACTGGACCTGGGATGACTTCCGCGCGGCAGCCAAGGCGCTCACCGATGAGTCGACGCAGACCTTTGGCACCGCATATCCGGTCGACGGAGGCGAAGACACCGTGTGGAGGTTCTGGCCCAGACTGTGGCAGAACGGCGGCCAGATTCTGAGCGACGACGGCACGAAGTCGGCATTCGCGAGCGATGCGGGGGTGAAGGCACTCGACTTCATGCGGGCGATGGCGGTCGACGACAAGAGCGTGTATCTCGACCAGACGGACCAGAAGTTCGAACCGCTCTTCGTCTCCGGCCAAATCGGCATGATCATCGACGGCCCGTGGCTGTTGTACGACCTCGGAGAGGGTGGAACCGACTATGGCGTGTCGTTCCTGCCGGGAACCAACGGCGACCACACGACTGTGTCCGGCCCGGACATTTGGGCGCTGTTCGACCACCAGGATGCGAACCGCGCCTACTGGTCGTTCGAACTCATCAAGTGGCTCACGGATGCAAAGCAGGATGCCCGGTACAGCATGGGTCTCGGAAACCTGCCCATGCGCCCGGATGCCGAGAAGTCGCTTCCTGAATACCAGACGCTCCTCAGCCAGTTTCCCGGCGTCGACGTCATGGTCGAGAACTTCGCGAACGTGAAGTACGCGCGCCCGACGGCGGCAGGTTACACGGGACTATCGGCAGCAATCGGCAAAGCTATCTCGGAAGTGCTTCAGGGAAAGGGCACGAGCGCGGATGCTTTGAAGGCGGCGGCCAAAGAGGCTGACGACGCGTTGAACCAGTAGGCGGCCCGTGGCTGAAACACTCACTGACGAGCGGCGTGCCCCCCAGACCGGGCGCGCCGCTCGGCGACGGCGCTTGCTCCGCGACAACGTCGAGGGCTGGGGTTTCGTCGCACCGGCGACCATCCTGATTCTTGGACTCGCGATATTCCCTGCCGCGTGGGCTTTCCTGCTCTCGCTGCAAAAGTGGAATGGATTCAGCCCGACCCAGAAATTTGTCGGCGTCGACAACTACGCGAAGCTTCTCAGCGACAGCGAACTTCTCGACGCGGTGGGGCACAGCTTGCTGTACGTCGTGCTGTTTGTGCCGTCTTCGGTACTTCTCGGGCTTTTTCTCGCGGTCGCGCTCAACCGAAGGCTCCGATTCATCGGCCTCTACCGCACAGCGATTTTCGTACCGTTCGTCGTTTCGGCGGCGACGACGGGTGTGCTGACCAATTACCTGTTCGACCCGCAGTTCGGCATTGTGAACAATGTGCTCCGCTCGATCGGCGTCCCGCAGCAGGGCTGGTTGACAGATCCGGCTCAGGCGATGATTGTCATCGCGATCATGTCGCTTTGGGGTTCGGTTGCGTTCACGACCGTCATCTATCTCGCCGCGCTCCAGGATATTTCCGCAGAACTCATCGAGGCGGCAACGATCGACGGTGCGAACCGCTGGCAGACATTCTGGAACATCGTTTGGCCGGAATTGACCCCTGTGACTGTGTTCGTCACGCTGTGGCAGTTCATCGAAGCACTCCAGTTGTTCGACCTTGTCTACACGACGACCCGCGGTGGCCCGCTCGGCGCGACGGAGACCGTCGTTTACTACTTGTGGGATGCAGCGTTCCACAAGCTCCAGTTCGGCTATGGCTCGGCGGTGGCGTACGCACTGTTTGCGCTGACCCTGCTCATCACGATCGGAATCGTCATTTATTCCCGTCGTACCAAGAACGAGGCATTCTGATGACGAGTCTGCTGACGAACGCAAAGGCCGCCGATATCAGCCCGCCTGTTCCCACCGCCCACAAACATCGCAGGATGAGTTTGTGGCACCTCTTCCTTTTCCCGACGGCGCTGCTTTTCGCGATACCCCTCGTCCAAATGTTCCTTGCTTCGCTCTCGCCTCAAGCGGAGCTGCTCCGCTTCCCGCCGCCCTTCATCCCCTCGCACCTGACGTTTACCGGATACGCCAGGCTCTTTGCCAGCTCGGATGTCCTGTTGTGGCTCGGAAACACGGTCTTGGTCTCATCGGTAGCGATCATTTCCAATATCGTCTTGTGTTCCCTCGCTGGCTATGGTTTTGCGAGGCTCAAGTTCCGCGGACGAAACTTCGGCTTTCTCGCGATCGTCGCGACCATCATGATTCCCACACAGGTGCTCATGATTCCCACCTACTTGCTGTTCTCGCGCATCGGCCTCGTCAACACGCTAGGAGCGGCGATAGTCCCGTGGCTCGCCACCTCGTTCGGAATCTTTCTCATGAGGCAGTTCTTTCTCTCGATTCCGGCCGAGCTCGAGGAAGCCGCGGTCATCGACGGGTGCACGCGGCTTCAGGTTTTCCTGCGCGTCGTGTTGCCCCTCGCGAAACCTGCACTCGCGACGCTCGCGATCTTCACGCTGCTCGGTGCATGGAACGACCTGATCTGGCCGCTCATAGCGATCAACGACCCCGGCGCATTCACACTCCAGTTGGGTATTGCCAACTTCCAGGGGGCACGTCGCACCGACTGGGCGCTCCTCATGGCGGGCAATGTGGTGGCGACGCTTCCGCTCATCGTCTTTTTCACGATCGCGCAAAAACAGTTTGTGGCCACGATGACACTGTCGGGGCTTAAAGGCTGAGATCAGCTGCCCGCTCAGCCGGGCTGCGCGGTGAACGCCGGCAGCCGCGGACGTTCAAGGTACGACAGCAAGCCCCACGGCGCGCACTTTTGTCAACGATGCGCTCCTCACAACTTCCGCAGAGTTGACAAACATGCGCATCGTTGGACAAGGAGTTGCGAGGCGCCGGCGCCCTGGCGGCGGTGCGTCGGCCGAAATCAGTCGCGGATGTTCAGCAGGAGGTGGCCCGAAGAGACTGTGGTGCCCACCGTGGCGTTGACGTCGGCGATGATGCCGTCCTTGTGGGCGGTGAGGGGCTGCTCCATCTTCATGGCTTCGAGCACGAGCACGAGGTCGCCCTTCACCACGTGGTCGCCCTCCGCCACGGCGAGTTTCACGATCGTGGCCTGCATGGGCGCCTTCACGGAGTCGCCGGTCGCCGTCGCCGCCACGCTGCCGGCGTTTCGCCGGGGAGGCACAACGGCGGTCGAATCCGCGGCCGTCCCGAGCAGCCTGGCCGGCAGGGACACTTCGATCCGCTTTCCGGCGACCTCGACGACGACGTTCTGCCGGGCCGGATTCGGAGCGGCATCCGGCAGCGAACCGGTCCACTGTTCAATGTCGTTCTCGAAGTCCGTCTCGATCCAGCGGGTGTACACGGAGAACGGCTCCGACGTGAACGCCGGATCGCGCACGATCTTCCGGTGGAACGGCAGGACGGTCGGCAGTCCGGCCACCTCGAACTCGTCGAGCGCGCGGCGCGAACGCTCCAGCGCATCCTCGCGGCTCGACCCCGTCACGATGAGTTTCGCGAGCAGCGAGTCGAACGCGCCCCCGATCACATCCCCGGTTGTCACACCGCTGTCGACGCGAACCCCCGGTCCGCCA
Organism: Micrococcales bacterium; assembly: GCA_017306245.1. Classification (GTDB taxonomy): domain Bacteria; phylum Actinomycetota; class Actinomycetes; order Actinomycetales; family Microbacteriaceae; genus Terrimesophilobacter. The sequence continues at coordinate 401,178 of JAFKIY010000002.1, forward strand.
GGGAACCGCAGCACGTTCACCGGGCCGGGCATCGGCATGAAATTCAGTCCGGGATCTTCGCCGTTGATGCGGAACTCGAACGAGTGGCCCTGCGGTTCGGGGTCCGGGTAGTCCAGGGTGCCGCCTTCGGCGATGCGGAACTGCTCGCGAACGAGGTCGATCCCGGTGACCTCCTCCGACACCGGATGCTCCACCTGCAGCCGCGTATTCACCTCGAGGAACGAGATGGTCCCGTCGGAGGCGACCAGGAACTCGCACGTTCCGGCCCCGACGTAGCCGACCTCGCGCAGGATCGCCTTCGACGACGTGTACAGCTGCTCGTTCTGGGCGTCGGTGAGGAACGGCGCGGGCGCTTCCTCCACGAGCTTTTGGTGGCGGCGCTGCAGCGAGCAGTCGCGCGTCGAAATCACGACGACGTTGCCTGACGCATCCGCGAGGCACTGCGTCTCCACGTGCCGGGGTTTGTCGAGGTACTTCTCCACGAAGCATTCGCCGCGGCCGAACGCGGCGATCGCTTCGCGCGTCGCCGACTCGAAAAGCTCGGGCACTTCTTCGCGCGTGCGCGCCACCTTGAGCCCGCGGCCGCCACCGCCGAACGCCGCCTTGATCGCGACCGGCAGCCCGTGCTCGTCCACGAATGCGAGAACCTCGGCCGCATCGGCGACGGGGTTGAGTGTTCCGGGCGCGAGCGGTGCCCCAACCTTCTCGGCAATGTGGCGGGCCGAAACCTTGTCGCCAAGCTTCTCGATCGCCTCGGGGGATGGCCCGATCCAGATGAGCCCCGCGCCGATCACGGCGCGCGCGAACTCCGCGTTCTCGGCGAGGAACCCGTAGCCGGGGTGCACGGCATCCGCTTCAGACCGACGTGCGATCGAAAGGAGCTTGTCGATGACGAGGTACGTTTCGGCGCTCGTCGTACCCTCGAGCGCGTACGCTTCGTCGGCGAGTTTCACGTGCCGGGCGTCGCGGTCCTGATCCGCGTAGACGGCCACCGAAGCGATGCCGCTGTCCTTCGCGGCCCGGATAACGCGAACGGCGATCTCACCGCGGTTGGCGATGAGGACTTTGGAGATACGGGGCATAGTTGTTTAGCCTATTGCGGTTCCGGCACGGAACATTGGTCGGAGTCGACAAATAAGGTTGGATGTCCTTGTATTTCGGGTGACAATTCAGCGCGCCAGCTCGTGCCATAGAACTCCGAAGCCGCGGAGCAGCCCGCGCAGCGTGGCAAGAGACAACCCGACGACGGCATGCGGGTCGCCCTCCACGGCCGTGATGAAGGGTGCCCCGAGCGAGTCGATCGTGAACGCGCCAGCGACGTGGAGCGGTTCCCCTGTCGCAATGTACGCGTCGATTTCGGCATCCGTGATGTCGGCCGCGAAGCTCACGCTCGCGCTGGAGACGGCCCCCGCCGAGCCCTGCACTCCGCCGCCGCGATGGTCGATGAGCCAGTGCCCGGAGTGCAGGATCCCGGTTCTGCCGCGCTGCAGCATCCACCGTTCGCGCGCCACGGATGCAGTGAGCGGTTTGCCGTAGATGGTCCCGCCGAGCTCGAACACGGAGTCCCCGCCGAGGATGAAACCGTCAATCGACGGCCCCGCCACCGCCTCGGCCTTGAGCCGCGCGAGCAGGTGCACCATGTCCTGCGGGGTAGTCACGCCGGCTGCCGCCACCGCCGCATCCTCGTCCACCCTGGACGGCAGGACTACGGGTTCAATCCCCGCCGAGCGCAGCGTCGCAAGCCTCGCCGGTGAAGTCGAGGCGAGGTAGAGCCGCGCGGCGGGTTCCGTCACTGCCGCTCCTAAACTGTGGGGATGGGCGATCATTTGGGCCAACTCATCGAGTTGGAGATTTCCAACGTAGCCCACGGCGGCGTCATGGTGGCTCGTCACGAAGGCCGCGTCGTCTTCGTGTCGGATGCCATCCCCGGCGAGACGGTTCGTGCGGTCGTCACGGATGATTCGAAGGCGAGGTTCTGGCGCGCTGACACGGTGGATGTCCTCGCGGCATCCGTGCACCGTCAGGAGCACGTGTGGTCTGCGGCATCCGTCGACCGGCGCCCGGAGGACCGCGCGGGCGGCGCCGAGTTCGGCCACATCACCCCCGAACATCAGCGCGAACTGAAGCGGCGGGTGCTCGCGGATGCGCTGGCCAGGATGGCGGGGATCGACTCCGACGTGGTGGTCGAGGCGGTCCCTGGCCGCACCGACGGCACCGGATGGCGCACGCGCGTCCGCCTGCACGCCGCGGAAGACGGGACGATCGGCCCGTTCGCTGCACGCTCGCACCGGGTCATCCGCGTGCATGATTTGCCGCTCGCGACCGATGCCGTGGCCGCCGCCGCCCCGCTGGACGGGAAGTTCACCGGCCCCGTCGACCTGGTGGCGCCGTCGGAGGGGCCCGTGCTGGTCCTCAGTGACGATCGCGACGTTCCGCCGATCACCGAGCGGGTCGGAGACCGCGAGTTCCGACTGGATGCGCGCGGATTCTGGCAGGTGCACTCGAGTGCGGCGGCGACCCTGACGGCAGCCGTGCAGGAGGCGATCCTGCCGGGCACCTTCGACGCGAATGCACCGAACCTGGACCTGTACGGCGGCGTCGGCCTCCTCGCGGCGGCGGTCGGCGATCGTTTCGGGACCGACGGGGCGGGCATCCGCATCACGACGGTGGAGAGCGACGCGCGCGCGACGGGACTTGCTGGCGAGAATCTCGCCGACTGGAATCGGGCGAGCGCAGTGACCTCTCGCGTGGACCGTTACCTGACGCGGCTCCGCGTCGACGGCAGGCGCCTCGATGGGGCCACGGTCGTTCTCGACCCGCCGCGCTCCGGTGCCGGGAAAGGGGTCGTCAACGAACTGTCGGCGCTGGCCCCCGCGCAGGTGATCTATGTGGCGTGCGACCCGGTCGCTCTCGCCCGGGACCTCGACCTGTTCGCCGCGAAAGGCTACCGGCTGGAGCGCATCCGGGCCTTCGACCTGTTCCCGAACACGCACCACGTCGAGGCTGTCGCGAGCATCGTGCACGGCTAGCGCCGAACTGGCGGTCCGCCGGTGGCCGGCCCGCCGGCGCCGGCTTCGAGCGCGTTGCTACCAGCTGCCGCCTCCGCCGCCACCACCGCCTCCGCCACCTCCGCCTCCGCCTCCGCCACCCGAGCCTCCGCTCGACGCGGGCGTGGACGAGAACGAGGAGGTGGCCATGCTCGTGAAACTGTTCACCGCTGAGCCGATGGAGGAAATGGAGGCCACGGTGCCGGACAAATATCCCGCGTGGAACCCCGCGCTGCCCACATACCAGTCGGGGGCGGGCTGGACTTTGCCTTGGGCCACAAGCTCCGCGAACACTCTCGACCAGCGCTCCGCCTCACCGAACACCATCGCCCACGGCATGTAGCGGCTGAACACATCCTCGTCCTCGTCGAAGCGGATGCGGTCGGCTTCCGCCGTGGCGATGTACTCCCTGAAGCCGGCGAGTTGCACGTACTTGGCGTGTCCCAGAGCGCTGCGGCGTGCGGCCTTCGAGGCGCGGCCGAGCGTCAGGAACGATCCGGCTGCGAGGCCGATAGGGATGAGCGCGAAAGTTCCGCCGAACATGGACGCCAGCACGAACCCGCCGAAGCCGAGAAGCAAACCCCAGGAAATGAGCGGGTGGGTGGCGTTGATCTTGTCGAGGAAGTAGCCCTGATTCTCGATCCAGGTGTCCAGCGACTTCACGATCGCGCGCATGTCCGAGGCGAACTTGTTGGTGAGTGAAGACAGCGTCACGCTCGTGCGGTGGCCGCGGAACAGCTTGCCGAGCAGGAGGGCTTCGTGCGGGAGAAGCTCCGCGGCATCCGGGCCCCCCGGACGTGAGGCGGCTTTCTTCTGCGCCGCACGCTCCGGGGTCGCGACGAGGTTGTAGTCTTTCGCCTTGCGCCGGTTCCCGCCCTCGATTTCCTCGATGCGCAAGTGACCGCGCACGGCCAGGTCGATGAGGGTTGCCGTGATGTCGGCGTTCTTGCGTTTCTTCTCCAGGACGGTCCGCGCCGCCCCGACGGGGAGGCCCTTCGGCGGCTGATACTGCACCACGATCGTTTCGTCGCGGTCGGCGGCACCGATTTCGGCCGTCGCCGGATTATCCGGAATTTCTCCGGGGGTGACGCCGACGAACTTGCGGTCGCGCCGCCGCGCCACCACGAGCAGCTGGAACGCGGCAGGAATGCCGAAGAGTAAAGCGAGGCCCGACCCCCAGTTCCACGGGCTCCAGAACGGGTCCGGTCCGTCATTGGATCCGCTCACGCTCGGCGTGTAGTTGTACGGCAGGCTCGGCTCGATGATGGGCGCTGTCCCGGTGAACGTGCCGTCCGGCCAGGCGACGACGATCGTCAGCCCCTGGCGGCTGGACAGACGGGTCGACTGAAACTTCGCGGTCGTGCCGCCCGTGCTGGCCAGGGCGCACGGGTCTTTCGTCCCGTCGAATCCTGCGAAGCATGCGACAGACTGGGGCGCCGCCGGCCCTGTCACGGTGACGGTCGTGCGATCGATGGCCGGATCCCAGTAGCTGCCGGTCGCGTTCCAGTAGAACTCGTCGAGGAAGCTCCCATCCGGCTGCTGCGCCCGGTTGAGCGCGCCATCGATGTCGTAACGGATCACGTACGTCTGTCGTCCGCTCACGTTGGCGTTCTTGTTGCCGATCCTGATTTGCAGGGCGTTGCCGAGCGTCGTCGAGTACAGGGCGCTCGCCTCGGTCGGGCTGGACACGTCGGTGACCGTGTACCGGTACACCCGGTCCTGACCTTCGGTGTCCGTGGCGAAGCGGGACGCGAGATAGCGGTCGATGCCGTGCCGATCCTCCGCGCCCGCAAAGTCGTAGTCGATGGTTTCGACGACGTGAACGGTTCCGTCGGCGTCGATCGTGTAGTGGATGTCGAAGTTGCGGATGGTTTCCACGCCCGAGCCGGATCCGCTGGAACACCCGGCGAGGACGAGTGCGGCGACCCCGGCGACGACGGCGATTTTCAGGATCCGTGACAACATGTGCAGACTCTATCGGCTGCGGCGCGTGCCATGCCATTAAGCTGTTGGTGACTCAGGGAACAGGATCGATACCATGCAACTCACGGCAGAAAACGAATCCTCCGCCGAGGCGACGCATCAGGGTGTCAGGGTCGGCGTTGTTGACGATCACGAATCGGTGCGGCTGGGACTGAAGGCCGCGTTCATCGATGCCGGTTTCGATTTCGTTCTCGCGGCACCATCGGTCGGGGAATTCGTGTCCGAACTCAACGGCCGGGAGTGCGACGTCGTCGTTCTGGATCTGTCCCTCGGGGATGGCTCGACGGTCACCGAGAATGTGAAGTCCATTCAGGCCAGCGGCTGCGCGGTTCTCGTCCACAGCATCGCGGATCGCGTCGCGCTCGTGCGGGAAGCTCTCGCTGCGGGGGCTGCGGGCGTCATCCCGAAGTCCTCGGCGACGAAGACGGTGTTGTCCGCCGCCGCGACGGTCGCCCGCGGCGAGGTGTTGAACAATCTCGAGTGGGCAACCGCCATCGACGCGGACCGCGACTTTTCGAAAGCGCAGCTGGGGCGGCGGGAACGCGAAATCCTGCACCTGTATGCGTCGGGTTTGCCGTTGAAGCTCGCCGCGGAGAAGCTCGGCATCGGATACGCGACGGCTCGCGAGTACCTCGATCGGATCCGGTTGAAATACATCGAGGTGGGCAGGCCCGCCCCGACCAAGGTCGATCTCCTGCGTCGGGCAGTGGAGGACGGAATACTTCCCGGACTCCATCCTGACGGCGGAGATGACGACTAACGTCACGACGTCGGTACCGCCGAGTCTTCCGCGGCGGCCGATCAGTCGTCCGCGGATGGAGGTGGTCGCCTCCCGGTCGGTGGCATTCTTCGGCCTGCTGTTCGGTGCGCAAACTTTCCCGGTGATGCTCGGCCAGGTGACGCAGCTTCAGCCGGCGTGGTTTTGGGGATACAACATCACGATCCTCGGTGGTCTGCTGCTGAGTGTCATCGCCTCGATTGCGCGGCGCTTCGTGCGACTTGTGAACATCTGGATCGCCGCCGCCTACCTGGTGGCGATCGCGACCTGGCCGCTGGCCGCTGTCGACCCGTCGGCGGTCGCGAGCGGCCGACCCTGGTTGTGGTTCCTGTGCACCGTCGCGACCGCGGCGGCGGCCATCGCCTTGTCGACGTGGGCGGCCACGGCCTATCTTGTGCTCGCGCCGTCGATCTACGGGATTGTCCGGCTCACCCCGTCGGGCGGCGGCGCGCCGTGGGATCTCGCGGCGCTGGATGCCGTCTACGCCATGCTGCTCGGCGGAGCCGTGCTCATGATCATCACTCTTCTGCGCGGCGCGGCCGCCACCGTCGACGACGCCCAGTCCACCGCGCTCACGCGATATTCCGACGCAGTCCGCCACCATGCCACCGAGGTCGAGCGCGTTCAGGTGGATTCGATCGTGCACGACAGCGTCCTCACGACGCTGATTTCCGCCGCGCGTGCCTATTCGCCGGAAGCGATGGAGTTGTCGGCGACGATGGCCAGCAATGCGATTGGGCACCTCAGGGAAGCCGCGGCCGCATCCCCCGACGATGAATCGCTCGTGAGCGTCGATCAGCTGGCCGGGCGAATTGCGGCGGCCGCCGGAGCGCTCTCCGCCCCGTTCACCATTCGCGTGGTCGATGTGGGCGCCGGAACGGTTGCCGCTCAGGTCGCCGAGGCGCTGTATTCGGCGTCGATTCAGGCCATGGTCAACAGCCTGCAGCATGGCGGGGGTCCGGACGGGGTGGAGCGCTGGTTGCGCATCACCGGGTCCGGCGCTGAAGGTTTGGAAATCGAGATCGGCGACGACGGTGCCGGTTTCGATCCGGACGATGTCCCGGCGGAGCGGCTCGGGCTGCGGCTGTCCATCATGGAACGCGTGGCGAATGCGGGGGGCAGGGCGTTTGTCGTGTCGCGCCCCGGGGAGGGCACCATCGTCACGATCGTGTGGCCCGACCCGGACCTCGAGGAGGATGACTCCTGATGGTTATCTCGATTCCCCGCTACATCATCATCACGCTCGCCGCCGTCTTCTCCGCCTACCACCTGCTGCTCGCGACGTATTCCTTCGATGTCCCGCGGGACAAACTTCCCTACCTCGCGGCCATGATCCTGTACGCCATTGCGACATCGATCAGCCTGTGGCCGTCGAAGAACATCACCATGCCGTGGTGGATGGCCAGTTTCAACGTCGCGGTATGCATCGCGCTTCCCCTGCTCGTGACGGCGCAACTCGATGTGCACGGGAGCGTCGGCTCGGACTATTCGACGTGGTACCCCGCCGCGGTCGGGACGCTCATGGTGATCACGTCCACGCGTCGCCGGCACCTCTTCGCCTGGCTCGGTGTGTCGTTCCTTGCCGTCCAGACTGCCGTGTGGGCCGGTTTCGGCGCCCTTGCGACCCTAGGCGTTGTGGGGAGCGTCGTCTGGGTTGCCGTGTCGCACGTCCTTTCGGTGTCGCTCGCGCGGATCGCGAAGGATGCCGGCAAGTACGTTGAGGCGGAGCGGGAGGCCACGGCGTGGCAGGCCGCCCAGGAGGCGCACTTGTTCGAGCGGCAGTTCCGGCTGCGCCAAACGAACCGGATGGCGTTGCCGATGCTGCGTCAGATTGTTTCGTCCAAGGGGGACCTGACGGATGCGCAGCGCCGCGAGTGCGTGTACCTCGAGGCGGCGATCCGCGATGAGATCCGCGGCCGCAAACTTCTCAACAGCCGCGTGCGGGATCAGGTGATGCGCGCGCGCCGCCGTGGCGCGATCGTGACGCTGCTCGACGAGGGCGGTCTCGACGACTTGTCCGATGCCGATCTCGACCGCGTGCTGGGGAGCCTCGCGGATGCTCTGAAGAGTTCGAAGTCGGATCGTCTGATCGCGCGCACGGTTCCGGAGGGTTCGGATGTCGCGGTGACAGTCGTGGGGCTTTCGTCGTCGGATGGCGGCAGCGCCAGCGCACTCGGCCACGAAGGCGATGACGATGACGACGAAGTCGAGTTGTGGCTGGAGATCCCGCGCGCTCGCGCGCTGGAGCTTTAAGCGACGGTCATTTCTGCGCGCTGGAGCTATGAGCGACGGTCATTTCTGACCGTCGCCGCGACGCCAGCGCCGAGCGCCGTCCCGGCGCTCGGACTACTCATGGAGAAAATTGGGTAGCACTCGGGTGACAAAAAAGGGAAGGGCCGGAGAGTGTTCTCCGGCCCTTCCTTCAAGATTCGAGTCAGGGCGATAACCCGAATATCGCCCTGACTCGCCCCCAAGTCATTAGCCCGCTTACCCTAGTCGGCCAATGATTGGTGTGTTGCTCTGAAAGAGGAACACCTAGCACTATCAATTGTGCGGGGCGTTTCCCCCAGGGCATAGTCGTCATTTTGGGGGACAGGTGGGGGACAATCTTGCGAAAGCATCCCCCTTTTCGCCCAGTATACCGAGTCGGACACTATCAAAAACCTCCATGTTCGGGGTACAGGCTGCGGTTTTCGTGTGTCCACGGGCGTCTCGCCTGCGATTCCGTGCGAAATCCGGGAAAAACGGCATGACGCCGTTCTGGATCGCCGGTGACGGTGCGGTTCGGCGAACGGTCGCCCCCAAAACGGGGGCGCTTCAGGAGAAACCGCGCCAGCGGGTCATTCCTCGGATGATCGGGGTACGGATCGGCCGCTGGCTGAGCCGCCAGGCGCTGGCCGCGCGGGCCTGCGCTCTGGCCTTCGTGCCCTCGATTTCGGCGGTCATCGCCTCGATGACGGACACGATCGCGGCGAGCTCGTCGGGGGTAGGGTTCCCCCTGACCACCCTGATCTCTTCGGAGTCGGTCACAGCGGGATGTTCCCGTGCTTCTTGGGTGGAAGGGACGCCCGCTTCGTGGCTAGCGCCCTGAGCGCTTTGATGACGGCGACGCGCGTCGCGGCCGGCTCGATCACACCATCGAGTTCGCCGCGCTCTGCGGCCAGGAACGGGCTCGCGACGTTGTAGGTGTATTCGTTCGCGAGGCGCGTGCGCACGGCTGCGACATCCTCGCCGTTCTCTTCCGCTGCCTTGATTTCGCCGCGGAACAGGATGTTCACGGCGCCCTGGCCGCCCATGACTGCGATTTCCGCCGTGGGCCAGGCGTAGTTGAGGTCGGCCCCGAGCTGCTTCGAGCCCATGACGATGTAGGCGCCGCCGTACGCTTTGCGCGTGATGACCGTCACGAGCGGCACGGTGGCTTCCGCGTACGCGTACAGGAGTTTGGCCCCGCGGCGGATCACTCCGGTCCACTCCTGGTCGGTGCCCGGCAGATAGCCCGGTACGTCCACGAGCGTGAGGATCGGGATGGAGAACGCGTCGCAGAAGCGCACGAACCGGCTCGCCTTCTCGCCCGCCTCGATGTTGAGCGTCCCGGCCATCGCGTTCGGCTGGTTCGCGATGACGCCGACGGAGCGGCCTTCGACCCGGCCGAATCCGACCACGATGTTGGGGGCGAACAGCGGCTGGGTTTCCAGGAACTCGCTGTTGTCGACGACGTGCTCGATCACGGTTTTCACGTCGTACGGCTGGTTCGGCGAATCGGGGATGAGCGTGTTGAGCTTGCGGTCCTCGTCGGTGATCTCGAGTTCGACCTCGCTCTCGTACACGGGAAGGTCGGCGAGGTTGTTGTCGGGCAGGTAGGACAGGAGCGTGCGCGCGTAGTCGAGCGCGTCATCCTCGTCGGCGGCGAGGTAGTGCGCGACGCCGGATTTCTGGTTATGGGTGAGGGCGCCGCCGAGTTCTTCCATGCCGACGTCTTCGCCGGTGACTGTTTTGATCACGTCGGGGCCGGTGACGAACATCTGGCTCGTCTTGTCGACCATGATGACGAAGTCGGTGAGGGCGGGGGAGTACACGGCGCCGCCCGCTGCCGGACCCATGATGATCGAAATCTGCGGGATAACGCCGGAAGCCTGGGTGTTGAGGCGGAAGATCTCGCCGTACTTGCCGAGGGCGACGACACCTTCCTGGATGCGGGCCCCGCCGGAGTCCAGCATCCCGATGATCGGAACGCCCGTCTTCATGGCGAGTTCCATGACCTTGATGATCTTCTCGCCTGCGACCTCGCCGAGGCTTCCGCCGAAGATTGTGAAGTCCTGGGCGTAGACGGCGACCTGGCGGCCGTGGATCGTGCCGGTGCCGGTGACGACGGAGTCGCCGTACGGCCGTGACTTGTCCATGCCGAACGCGTGGGTGCGGTGGCGCACGAATTCGTCGAGCTCCACGAAGGAGCCGTGGTCGAGAAGCTGCTCGATGCGCTCGCGGGCGGTCTTTTTGCCGCGTTTGTGTTGTTTCTCTATCGCCGCCTCGCCGCTGGCCGTCACGGCTTCGTGATAGCGGTGCTTGAGATCAGCGAGCTTGCCCGCTGTCGTATAGATGTCTGGCTCTGTCGTGTCGTCGGCGGTCACGCCTGTCACTTTACCGTTGGTCGTCCGAGGAAGTGGTCAAGTTCGTCAGTGCGGGGCGCCGTAGCCGGGCCGAATCGAGTGATGGCGATGGCTGCTGCAGCGTTCGCGCGGCGTGCAGCCTCGGTTGGCGCGAACCCGCCCAGTAGGTGAGCGATGTAGGCGCCGACATGCGCGTCGCCAGCTCCGTTCGTGTCCACAGCGTCCATGGCGAATCCGGGAAGTGCCACCGGATCGTTGCCTGGCGCTGTGAGCAGGCATCCTTCTGCACCGAGTCGGACGACGACCCCCATGCCGGATGAAGCAAGAACTTTGGCGGCGTCTCTCGGATGGGCGATGCCGGTGAGTGCTGTCGCTTCGCGGTCGTTGCAACTCCACCACGTCGTGGCTTGGCGCACCGCAGACATGCTCTGCGGATCGATGGTGCCCACGAGCGGACCTGGGTCGGTCACGACCGTGACCTGGGCGGGGAGCGCGGCGAGCCAGTCGATGATGGCACCGCGGTTCGGTTCCGCGAGCAGCCCGTACCCGGAAACGTAGACGGTGTCACCCGGTGCCGCGCTAACTGTGCTGAGGTGCCGTGACGTCAGGTGACCTTCCGCGCCGACGACTGTGACGAAAGTGCGTTCCGCCCCCGCATCCGTGAGCGCGATGTCCCACCCCGTGTCGATGTCGGGCTCAGGTTCGTGGGCAATCGCAATCCCTTCGTCGTGAAGCGCCTTCCGCGCCAGCTCGCCTGCCGGGCCGGTCCCGTGGGTTCCCGCATAGAGCGTGTGTGTGCCGAGCCTGGCGGCCGCTGTCATGACGTTGAAGCCCGAGCCGCCTGCCAGCATCGCCCCCGACTCCGCAATGATGTCGTCACCGCGCCGGGGGAGTGCGGCGACGCGCGCGGTGATGTCGATGACGACGTTCCCGAGGCAGATCAGCCGAGTCGGCACGGTGGTGCACCCATGTCTACGTTTCTCCCCGGAGCGTGAGCAGTGCATCGGCGATCTCGTCAAGGTCGAGGTCTCGGTTCACGGTTCGGACCGTCCTCACCGCTTCCGTCGGGAACCCGTGAATGCCGTGGCACGCACCAGAGATGGCTCCGGCGATCGCGGCAATCGTGTCGCTGTCTCCTCCCTGGCGCGCCGCAGCGAGGCACGTCGACCACGGGTCGTCGGGGAACACCGCTAGGATTCCCAGAGCCGCGGGAACGGACTCCTGCGTGGCGAGGCTGGTTCCGACCAATTCGCGGATGCGCTGCACGGAACCGTCCGGATCGTCCGGATCCGCCAGGCTCACCGCCCATTCAATTCGGCGAGGGACGCTCGCGGCCGCGACCCAGTAGCCGCGGGCTTCGCCGAGTGTGGCCGCGGCTACCCCGATGTCCGTCGCCTCGCGCACGCTCGCGCCGTCGATCCCCGCGCTGATCGCGGCGGCAACAGCGCTCGCTCCTGCGATGGCGACCCCCGTGTTGTGTGTGACGAAGCTTGCCTCGACAACGCGATCCACGAGCGCGGCGAGATTCGTCGCGCCGATGCTGATTCCTACTGGTGCGATCCGCATTGCGGCCCCGTTGGTCGCGCCGTATCGGCCAGCGGTCTCAAGGGATTCGCCGCGGATCACGGCATCCAGAGCTGCTTTAGTCGACGGCCCGAGCAGGTCGAGCGAACCTCGCTCGCGCATGTCGTCCTCCCAGGCGACGAGGGCCTTCGCGAGCCTCCTCGGGTTCACGTGCCCCGCCCCGGTGATGAGCTCACGGGCGAGGACGATGGCCTGCTCGGTGTCATCGGTCACGGATCCTGCCGCCATGTTCGCCGCGATCGGATGCTCGGGCCCGGCAGGCCGGAACCCGTCGAAGTCGCCGAACGTGGCCGAGACCTCGCCGTGTGACATCATCTGCGTCGGCATTCCGAGGGCGTCGCCGATGGCCAGGCCCCACAGCGCGGCACGTGCTCTCTCGATCCGTGTGTCAGTCACGCGCCACCCCCGAGTCACGCAAAAGTTTCGAGGACCTCATCGACGTTCGTGATCTCGATGAGCGGGGCAAAGAGCGCCATGGTGTCGAGCGCGCGCTGATGGTCCTCGGGACTGAGCCCTGCGCAGCCGTCGGAGACGACCCGCACGTGCACTCCGGCGTCTGCCGCGGGAATCGCCGTCGAAATCACACAGCAGTCAGTGGACACGCCGACGAGAACCATTTCTCGGCTGCCGTGCATCGCCTGCTCCAGTTCCGGACCCCATTTGCCGAATGTGGGGCAGTCGATGACGACATGCCCGGTTGTGTCGAATGCGTCAGCCATGTCGTTGAGGCGACCGGCATCCAGGGCGAACGGCCACAGTTCGTAGTACGGCACCCACGCGCCTTCCGGGTTGTCGGGCGCAATGAAGCGCGTGTAGATCACGTTCTCGCCGAACGCGCTGATGAGGCGCTGGACGGCGGGCGTGATCACATCGAAGTCAGGGGTGCGCCATGCGCTGTTTTTGTCGCCGAAGATCACCTGCATGTCGATGACGACCAGCCACGGGGTATCCCCCGTGACTGGCCGCACCGATGAGGTCATTATTCTGAGCCAACCTTCGCAGCCTCGACTGGCAGTTCTTCCTGTCGGCGCACGGCGCCTCTCGTGAAGAGCAGCACGCCGAGGTAGCCGATGACGAGCGCAACCAGAACACCGAGGTTGGCCCCGCCCCATGTACCTTCGCGGCCACCGAGCTGGAGAGCATCCAGAAGGTATCCCTGCCACTTCACCCACTCGGGGCCGTAGGCATTAAAGACGAGTCCCCACCCCACAGCTGTACCGACGATGAGCGTGATCAGGGATGCCCAGTTCACAGCCCCGTACCTTCCCTTCGAACGGAACAAGTCGGCATCGGCGTAGTCCTTGCGCCGCAACGTCATGTCGGCAAGGAAGATGCCGCACCATGCGGCGATCGGAACACCGAGCGTGATGAGGAATGCCTGGAATGGTCCGAAGAAGTCGGCCGAGAAGAACACGACGTAGATCGTGCCCAACACCATCAGGATGCCGTCGATGAGAGCGGCAACCCAGCGAGGCACCCGAAGTCCGGCGCTCAGGAGTGCGAGCCCGGAGGAGTATATGTCGAGCACGGCTCCGCCGATGAGTCCGAGTACCGCCACGATTGCGAACGGGATCAGGAACCAAGTGGGCAGGATCGAGGCGAGAGCGCCGATCGGGTCATTGCCGATGGCATCCTTCAGCGCGGGTGAGGAACCGGCGAGAAGAAGTCCAAAGATCACCAGGATGACCGGAGCCAGAGCGGAACCAAAAGTTGTCCAGGAGACGACGGCCCTGCTGGACGTGTTTCGTGGAAGATACCGCGAATAGTCCGCAGCAGCTTGAACCCAGCCAAGACCGAAGCCGGTCATCATGAAGACGAACCCGCCGATGATGTTCTCAATTCCACCGCCGGGTATTGCGGCTACCGCGGCAAAGTCGATCTTGTCGAACACCAGAGCGATGTAAATGATCGTCAACAGGCCGGTCACTATTGTGATGACGGTCTGCATTCGCATAATGAGCGTGAATCCGAAGATGCCACCACCGATGATGAGTACCACGACGACGATGAGCGCAATGATCTTGGTGACTGGCCCGGTGTCAACGCCGAGAGTGCCGAGCACGGTCGTGGTCGCAAGCACTGCCAGAGTGGCGAGGACCGTCTCCCAACCGACGGTGATGATCCACGCGATGATCGACGGCAACTTGTTGCCCTGAACGCCGAATGCGGCGCGGCTGAGCGTCAGCGTCGGCGCCGACCCGCGTTTGCCGGCGAGGGAAATGAAGCCGCAAAACAGGAACGAAATCACGATGCCGGCGATGGCAATTATCGTGGCTTGCCAGAACGACACCCCGAAATCGAAGAGGAAGGCGCCGTAGCTGACGGCGAAGATCGAGACGTTGGCTGCGAACCAGGGCCAAAACAGGGATCGCGGTGTTCCCTTTCGCTCACTCTCGTCAATGGGGTTGAGCGCGTTGGTTTCAATACTTAGCGCGCTGGCCACCGGAGTATCGGTTTGCGTACTCACGTGCATGCTCCTCGGGGTAAGGGTGCGGACGCCGGTGCCGTTCATAGAGCCCGGACGCTCACAGGGTATCGGTTTCACTCATAGCTCGTCTACGGGCAGCGATCGCAGCACCGTAACCTTGGGCCATGGAGTTTCCGCTCTCTGCAGAGTTGGCCGCGCGCGTCGTCGCGCTCGACGAAACGGACTCGACGAACGACGACCTCGTCGCCCTCGCGACGGCCGGGGCGGTGCCGGAGTTCACGGTCGTCGTGACGACACGTCAGACCGCGGGGCGGGGGCGGCTGGGGCGAGCGTGGGTTGCGCCGCCGGGCACGTCGCTTGCGGCATCCGTCCTGCTGCACCCTCGAGATGCGGGCGTGCCGCTGGAACGCTACGGCTGGATTCCTCTGGTCGCGGGTCTTGCGATGACGCGCGCGGTTCGCCGGCTCGCGCCCGACCGACGGGTGGAGTTGAAGTGGCCCAACGATGTGCACATCGACGGGCGGAAGGTGTGCGGGGTTCTCTCCGAACTGCTGCCCGACGGCCAGTCTGTGGTCGTGGGGGCAGGGCTCAACCTCACGATTCCCGTCCAGGCGCTCCCGGTGCTCACCGCGACCTCCCTGTCCCTGAATGGGGTCGCCGGGTCCGCCGAGGTGCTCGCGGATCGCGCGCTCGCGGGCTACCTCGGCGAGCTGCGGCGGCTGTGGGCCGCATTCACGGCGGATGGCTCCGGGGAGGCGGCGGACGGCATCCGCACGGCCGTGTCCGAGGCGTGCAGCACGCTCCGCCAGGAGGTGCGCGTCGACCTCCCGGACGGAACACGGCTCACGGGCACCGCCATCGACCTCGATGAGGCCGGCCGCCTGCGTATCAGTATCGGATCGAACGGCTCCCTGCAGACTGTCGCCGCCGGCGACATCACGCATCTGCGGTATGAATGATGCATGGCTCACCCGGTTCCCACTGGCGCGGCGCAGGAAGCTGAACACCTCGTCGCCAGCCTGCATTCGCACGGGCGAGCCCTGTTCTGGCCCACCATCGTGCTCGTCGGTTCCGTCGGAGCGATGACGTACCTGTACGGCAACCTGCCGCTCCCCTGGCAGAACGTGGCAGTGCTGGTCGCGGGCGGCCTGGTCATTCTTCTTCTGTGGTTGCTCCCGCTGCTTGCCTGGCTCGGCCGCCGGTACACGATCACGACGCGCAGAATCGTCCTGCGCCGTGGTTTCATAGTCCGCGTGCGCCAGGAACTCCTGCACAGCCGAGGTTATGACATCACGGTGCGCAAGAACGCGCTCCAAAGCATGTTCGGCAGCGGCGATGTGCGCATCAACACGGGCCTCGACCACCCGGTCGTGTTGAAGGATGTCCCGAACGCGGACCTCATCCAGAGCGCTCTGCACGACCTCATGGAACGAAGCATCAACCCGATCGCGGCGCGGCGCCAGGCGGCGGAGTCGAGCGTGCCGGACGAAACGATCGTCTGGGAGGACGACTGAGTTCGATCCGCTGAGCTTCAGTCCGCGCTGGGGACGGTGAGAATCGGCCCGGTCGACGTGCGGGGGGCGGCCTGCACCCCGTCGGTGCGCACCCCCGCCGACTGGATGCGCGGCCGGAACACCCACGATCGGTAGAGCCAGAAACGAAACACCGTGCCGAGTGCGAGTCCGATGATGTTCGAGGACACGTTGTCGGCAAGAAGGGACGTGAACCCGAGAACGTAGTGGGATATCCACAGGCAGGCGAGCCCGATGCCCATCCCGCCGACGCTCACGATGGCGAATTCGATGCCCTCCCGCAGCGCCTGCGGCCGGCGGTGCGGCCCGAACGTCCAGTACCGGTTGCCGATCCAGTTCACGATGATCGCGATCGAAGTCGAAATCACTTTGGCCCACACGGGTCCCTCATGGATGTTCTCCGGCGAGAACACGCTCACCCGAAGCAGGTTGAACACCGCGACATCCACGACGAAACCCACCGCGCCGACCGCGCCGAATCGCGCGAGTTGAGCGGCGAGGGCTTTCACGGTACCTCCAGGTACGGGACTTCTCGGTGCGCCGGCCTCCACGCGGCGGCCCCAGGGTGCGCAAAGATGGACACGGCGGTACGAAGTCTAATCGCGCGAGATCCGACCGTAGCTGAGAATGCGGCACGGTGGACGCAATACAGTGAATACGACACGGGGAGGGAAGTCATGAGGGTTGGCGTCATCGGCGGCGGACAGCTTGCGCGCATGATGATCCCCGCGGCGATCAACCTCGGGATTGAATTGCGCGTTCTGGCCGAAAGCGAGGGGATGGCCGCCGAACTGGCGACGGCCGGTGTCGGCGACTACCGCAACGTCGACGATGTTCTGCCATTCGCTTCCACGGTGGATGTGGTGACGTTCGACCACGAACACGTTCCGCAATCGGTGCTCAGAGCGCTCGTGGAAGCCGGGGTTGCCGTGCGCCCCGGGCCGGATGCGCTGCAATACGCGCAGGACAAGATCCTGATGCGCCAGAAGCTGAGCGAACTGGGGATGCCGGTTCCCCGGTGGGCGGCCGTCTCCGACGCGTCGGAACTCGCGGACTTCCTGGACCAGAACGGCGGAGTCGCGGTCGTCAAGACCGCGCGTGGAGGATACGACGGGAAAGGCGTTCGCGTGGTGCGTGCCGCCCACGAAGCGGATGACTGGTTCATGGCGCTCGCGGAGGACGCGAACGGCGGGCCGTTGCTGGCGGAGGAACTCGTGGACTTCCGCCGCGAGCTTGCGCAGTCCGTCGCCCGGCGGCCGTCCGGCGAGGTCACCGCGTGGCCGGTCGTGGAGAGCATCCAGCGCGACGGCGTGTGCGCCGAGGTGATTGCGCCTGCGCCGTCCTCCGCGGGCAAACTCGCGCAGGTCGCCGCCGATGTGGCCACGGGGATCGCGGAAGGCCTCGGGGTCACCGGGGTGCTCGCGGTCGAACTGTTCGAGACGGTGGATGACCGCATCCTCGTGAACGAACTAGCCATGCGGCCGCACAACTCGGGGCACTGGAGCATCGAAGGCTCGACGACGAGCCAGTTCGAGCAGCACTTGCGCGCCGTCCTCGACCTGCCGCTCGGCGCCACCGGATGCGTATATCCGTGGACGGTGATGGTGAACATCCTCGGCGGCCCGACCGCGGGCACGCTGGCCGACCGCTACCCGGGCGTGTTCGAGGACCATCCGACGGCGAAAGTGCACAATTACGGGAAGACGCCGCGGCCCGGCCGCAAGATCGGTCACGTCACGGTATCCGGTGCGGATCTGGATGAGGTCGCCTACGACGCGCGCGCCGCAGCGGTGCAGCTGACGGACTGACGAATACCATGGGTCACATGCCAAAACCGCTCGTCGCGGTCGTCATGGGCTCGGACTCCGACTGGACTGTCATGAGCGAGGCGGCCGCAGTGCTCACCGAGTTTGACGTGCCGCACGAAGTGGAGGTGCTCTCCGCGCACCGCACGCCGAACCGCATGATCGCGTGGGGCAAGGCCGCAGCCGGTCGCGGGCTGCGCAGCATCATCGCGGGCGCGGGGGGTGCCGCCCACCTTCCGGGCATGCTCGCCTCGGTCACGACCCTGCCGGTTATTGGCGTGCCGGTCCCGCTGGCGCGGCTCGACGGCCTCGACTCCCTTCTCTCGATTGTGCAAATGCCCGCCGGCGTCCCGGTGGCGACCGTCTCCATCGGCGGGGCGCGGAACGCCGGGCTGCTGGCGATCCGGATGCTCGCCGCATCCGACCCGAAGTTGTCCGCCCGCCTCGAAGAGTTCGCGAAGAGCCTCGAGGATTCGGTCGCGGCGAAGAACGCCGCGCTCAAGTCGACACTGTGAGCGCCGCCAGTTCCATCCGGGTACCCGACGCCTCGTCGCCAGAGGCGATGCGCAGGCGTGCCTGGTGGCTCGTCGCGCTCAACCTGCTGATTCCGGGTTCCGCCCAGCTGTTGGCCGGAAATCGCCGACTGGGAAAATTCGGGGTTGTCACCACGTTCGTGCTGTGGGGGCTGGCGCTGGTGTTGCTGGTCCTTTACCTGGTGTGGCCGGTCGCGGTGTACTCGATTGCCTCCAACCCTCTGGCGCTGACGGTCGCTCAGATCGCGTTCGTCATCTATGCCGTGCTGTGGGTCGTGTTCACGCTGGACACGCTGAGGCTGGTGCGGTTGATCCGGATTCGGCCGATTGCACGAGGGTTTGTGGCGGGGGTCGCGATCGCCGGGCTCGTGCTCACGGCCGGGGTTTCCAGTTACGGTGCGATGGTGGCCGGGTCGGCGCGCTCCGCCATCTCGACGATTTTCGAGAGCAGCGAGTACACGCCGCCGGTGGATGGCCGATACAACATTCTTCTGCTGGGCGGGGATGCCGGACCGGACCGCGAAGGGCTGCGGCCGGACAGTCTGTCGTTGGCCAGCGTCGACGCCCAGACCGGCGCCACGGTGCTCGTGGGGATCCCGCGCAACCTGGAGCAGGTCCGATTTTCCGCCGGTTCGCCGCTGTACGGACCATTCCCGAACGGCTACGACTGCGGGGATGAGTGCCTCATCGACTACCTGTACACGTACGGCCAGGAGCATCCGGAGCTTTACCCGGACGCGGCGAAGCACGGCTCGAGCCCCGGCATCGAGGCGATGCGGGATTCCGTGGAGGGCGTGCTCGGGATCACCATCCAATACTTCGTGCTCATCGACATGCAGGGTTTCTCGGATCTCATCGATGCGCTGGGCGGCATCACCCTGGACGTCCCGGAGCGGACACCGCTCGCCGCGGCGGAACCCGGCGCGGAACCGTTCGCCTGGGTCGAAACCGGGAAGCAACACCTGGATGGACACACAGCACTGTGGTACGCGCGGTCGAGGTACGAGAGCAACGACTTTGCGCGGATGTCGCGCCAGCGCGATGTGCAGGAAGCAATTCTGCGGGAGTTCACGCCAACCAATGTGCTCCTCAAGTTCCAGCAGGTGGCGGAGGCGGGCAAGGAGGTCGTGAAGACGAACATCCCGTCCGTCATGCTGGGGCTCTTTGTGGAGCTGGCCTCGAAGGCGCGCAAACTTCCCGTGACCCGGCTTGAGCTCGTGCCGCCGGAGTTCCCGCCGGGCAACCCTGACTACGACAAGATCGCCGCAGCGTTCGCGAAGGCCATTTCCGGTGAGACGCCGTCGCCCACGCCCACCCCCTGAGCGTAGGGTCCCGCAGGGAGCGGCGGTTCTACAGGTCGGCGTGGAGCTGCCACACTTTGAGCGCCGAGTCCTGCCAGCTGAAAGCCCCGGCCCGGTCGATGCCCTGGAAGTGCAACTGGTCGGCGAGCTCAGGCCGTGCGACAACCTCGGCGATGGCCGCGGCGAGGCGTGCCGGATAGCCTTCGGCATCCGCGAGCGGAACGGCGATCCCCGCGCCGGCCGACACTTCGAGCGCCGCCGGGTCGTCCGAGTGCACGACCGGCGCACCGAGCTGGAACGCTTCGATGATCGGAAGGCCGAACCCTTCGACCATGCTGGGGAAGACGAAGACGGTCGCGCGGTTGAGAGCAACGGCGAGGTCGGCATCCGCGAGGAAACCTCGGGTGCGCACCCGGTCCGGCGCGAGGCCGGCCTCAGCGGCGAGGGCTGCGACATCGATGTCCAATGCCCCCCGCGGGCCGACGAGGAGAAGCGGCAGCTCCACGGCATCCGGATGCGCGAGCGACGCGATGAGCGCGGCGATCCCCTTCCGCGGTTCCAGCGCACCCACGCTCAGAAGGTAGCGCGGCGGCAGGTCGAGTCGGCGGGCACGGTCGTCGGCGTCGACCGGAAGCTGCAGTTTGGAGCTCACAGCGCCGCCGATCACCCGGATCCGGTCGCCGAAGTTCAGGATGTCGCCGAGTTGGGCTGCCACCGAATGGGTAGGCACAACGACGGCGTCGGCGTATCGTCGCGCCCGCTTCGCCATGGCTTTCTGCCAGGCAACCTGGCGGGGGTCGAGCAGTTCGGGGTGCGTCCACGCGGCCACGTCGTGAATTGTCACGACGATCTGGTCGGCCTCGTTGTTGAGCCGATCGTGCTTGCCGAGCGGGGCGAGCAGGCTCGTGGCGTGGACCATTCCTTTGCCGCGGATGCTGCCGACACCGAGCCGCCAGGCCGCGGACTGTTCCCTGCGGCCGAGCCGGCCCTTGCTGAGGTGCCCGAGTCCCGGAAGCAGCATTTCGAGCCGCGCATAGTCGTCGTCGCTCGAGGCCGAGACGATTCCCGTGACATCGCAATCGGGGGGTGCGACCCGGATGAGTTCGCGAGTCAGTTCCTCCGTGTACCGGCCGATGCCGGGCGAGGCATGGGACAGGATCGGGTCGACGATCACGCTCAACGTGGTCATGGTGGATCGAGCACCCCCTGCGCGGCGGCATCGGATAATGCGTCCATCCAGTTTCTCATCGGGGCGAGCCCCACCGCACCCCACGCGTCGTGCCCGAGAACGGAGTAGGCGGGTCGCGGCGCTGGGCGCGGGAACTGAGCGCTCGGGATCGGGTGCACGCGCGAAGGATCGAGTCCGGCGAGCCGGAAGATTTCGCGCGCGAACTCGAACCAGGTCGCCGTACCGGAGTTGGTGGCGTGGTAGATGCCGGGCGGAACGTTCGCATCCACCATGGCGGCGATTCGCGCGGCGACATCGACGGTCCAGGTCGGCTGGCCCTGCTGGTCGTCGACGACATTCACAGCGTCGTTCGCGGCGGCCAGGCGCACCATGGTTTTCGCGAAGTTCGGGCCCTGCGCCCCGTACAGCCACGCGGTGCGGAGGATGCACGTTCCGTCGGGGTTCAGCTCAAGCGCGAGACGCTCCCCTTCCGCTTTCGTGCGGCCATACGCCGATACCGGATTCCGCGGCGCGCTCTCCGGGTACGGCGTCGTCGCCGTGCCGTCGAACACGTAGTCGGTGGAGAGCTGGATGAGTTTCGCGCCATTCAGTGCGGCCGCCTCCGCGAGGTAACCCGCACCTTTCGCGTTCACGGCGAACGCGGCATCCTCGTGGGTTTCGGCATCGTCGACCCGCGTGTACGCCGCGCAATTGATGACGACGTCGTGACCGGCGACGGCCCCCTCCACGGCGTTGCGGTCGGTCACATCGAGGTCCTCGCGCGCGAGCGCGGTCACAGCCCGGTTGGCGAGCACCGATTGCAGGTCACGCCCCAGCATGCCGTTGGCGCCGGTGATGAGAATGGTCAACGTGTTCTCCTGGTCAACTATCACTCCTAAATTGTGCCGTCTTCGACGGCGGCGGTGATCCACGGGATCACTTCGTCGAGCATGTCCTCGAGCGTCGTCGTTGCTTCGAAGCCGAGCACTTCCTTTGCCTTCGTGACATCGGGGATGCGCTTCTGGACATCGTGCTCGAACCCCTCGTCGTGGACGAGCCGGAGCGGCACATCCGGGCCCTTGATCTTGCGCCAGATCACCTCAGCGAGCTGCGCCACCGTGTGCCCGTGCGGTGTGGACATGTTGAAGTCGTTGTTGCGCGCGTCCGGGTGGTCGAGCGACAGCACGATGCCGCGGGCCAGATCGCCGCCGTAGGTGTAGTGGCGGATCTGCTCGCCAGAGCCCAGGATGTGCAGCGGATCCTGGCCTTTCACGATCTTCTGCACCAGATCGGGCACGACGTGGCTCATCGCGAGCTTGACGTTCCCCGAGTCGATGTCGACATCGCCGAGCGCCCGGCTTTCGCCGATCCCGACGCAGTTGAACGGCCGCAGAATGGTGAACGGCAGTTCGTACTGGTCCCACGCGGCATGGGCGAAGTATTCGACGGCGAGTTTCTGGAAACCGTACGACGACAGCGGCGGCGGGATGAGACGCTCGTCGCCTTCCTTGCTCGGCCAGCGGTCGGCGGATTCGAAGACCATCGAGCTCGACATGTAGGTGACCTTCTCCAACCGGCCGGCCTTGTGCGCGGCGATGGCGGCGTCGACGGAGGAGGCGATGATGCGTTCGTTTTGCGCGAGCAGGTCGTACGCGTACGTGTGGAAATAGGAGATGCCGCCGATGAGCGCGGCGCCGGCGATGAAGTGGTCGGCATCCGACAGCACCCGGGTCATGAGTTCCACGTCCTGGACGTCGCCGACGATGAGCTCGTAGTTCGGGTTGTCGTCGTAGGATTTCGCGACCTTGCCGTACTTCGAGTAGTTGTCGATTCCGACGACCTGGTGACCCTGCCGAAGGAGCTCCTCGACGATGTACCCGCCGATGAATCCCGCCGACCCGGTTACGACAACTCTCTTCATGACGTGGCTTTCCTGCTCATTTTCGCGGTCAATTCTTCGACGGTCAGTTTGGGACCGAACGCAAAGCGGTACCAGTGCAGATATTTCGGGATCCACCGGGTGAGCTTGAAATTCGATTCTCCCGCTGTACGGTCAAGCCAGATCGTGGGGATCTCCGCGATCGGCAGGCGCAAACGCCGTGCTTTGGCGGTGAGCTCGAGTCCGATCTCGAATCCGTCGCGGCTGTCGATTCCGACCGACCGGACGAAATCCACGTCGTACGCCTTGTAGGAGTTCGTGGCGTCGCGGGTGCCCGCGTTCGCGAACGTGTGCAGCGAGCGACCGGCGAACCGGGAGAGGAAGGACTTGAACCGGGGGGCGCCGACCTGCTGCCCGCCCGCCATGTAGCGGGATGCCGCGGCCACGACGACCCCTCGCTCCACAAGGAGCACGAGGTCGTCGATCTGGCGCGGGTCGTCGCACCCGTCCGCCATCGTCACGACGACGGTCGGGGCTGTTGCCGCATCAATGCCGTAGCGGATGGCGTTCGCCGGTCCGCGCCCGTAATCGTTGATCGCCACCCGCAGCGTGGGGTGCTGTTCCGCGAGCCGGTTGACGGCGGGAATCGTCGTGTCGTCGTCGGAGTCCACGACGACCAGGAATTCGGCCTCCGACTTCACGGCGCCCAGAATCCGCTGCAGGCCGGGGATGATGTTGTCGCCTTCGTTGTAGGCGGGAATGACGACCGTCACGCGAGGCGTCATACGATGACCCCGTTGCCGAGAATGTTCCACACGTCGGCGACCGGTTTGTCGGTGCGCAGGCCCCGGTATTCGGCGTGCGGCGTCGCGATCACCAGCAGGTCGGCCTTCTCCAGGACCGCATCCAGCGGCAGCAGCGTGTCGTCTACATCCTCGCCCACGTAGGGGTCGGTGGAGAGCACGGCCTTCGCCTTGAATTTCAGCACCCGCCGCAGTTTGTACGACAGGCTGGAACGGATGTCGTCCGATTCGGCTTTGAACGCCATCCCGAGGATACCGACGGTGAGGTCGGCGAGGTCGAAGCGCTTCTCCAGCTGGCTGACGACGTACAGCGGGAGCCCTTCGTTGACGAGCATCGCGGAGTGGCCGAGGCTGAACGTGTTGTCGCTGAACGCCGCCAGTTGCATGGTGTCCTTGAACAGGCACGGCCCCGCGGCGAACCCGGCGCCCGGCATGTCGCTTGCGCGTGGGTAGTCTTTCGTGAGCCCCTGGCGGATGCGTTCGAAATCGAGTCCGCGATCGTTGGCGATCATGTAGAACTGGTTGGCCGCTGCGAACTTGATGTACCGCCAGGTGTTGGTGAAAAGTTTCGCGAGTTCCGCCTCTTCCGGGTCGAGGTGCACGATGGAGTCGGTGAGCAGGCTGAAAAGCTCCGCCGCCCGCGCGCGTCCGGCATCCGTGCGGGCGGATACGATCTGCGGGAGGCTGAACAGTTCGGTCATGGCGCGATGCTCCGCGATGCGTTCGGGGCAGAACGCGACCGGGATGTCCACGCCCATCCCTGCGATCATCCGTTCGACGAGCGCCGTCACGCCCGGGTAGACGGTGCTGCGGAGCACGAGGAGCTGGCCGTCGCGGAAGTGGGTGCTGCACGCGGCGAGCGCCGTCGGGATGGCGGTCGGGTCGGGGTTGAGGTGGCCGTCGACGGGGGTGCCGATGACGACCACGATGTTGCGGGCCTGTCCGACGATCGCGGCATCCGTGGTGGCGCCGAGCATGCCGGCATCGAGCGCTTTTCTGAGCATCGGTTCAGCGCCGGGCTCCAGGAAGGGCATGACCCCGCGGTTGACGAGGTCGACGGCGGATTCGCTCACGTCGTAGATCTGAACGTTCGCGCCGCGATCCGCCAGGGCGATCGCGAGGGGAAGCCCGACGTGACCGGCGCCGCCGACGACCACGACATCGTGCGCAAATTGTGCAGGCATGCGGCAATCCTAGAGGCCGCGCGGTGCGGCGGCGTCGGCCTGGGCGGCGGCCGTGCGCGCCGCAAGGCCGTCGGAGCGGTGGTCGCCGTATACCCAGAACCGGTACATGAGGAACCGGAACGAGGTCGCGAGCACGAGTCCGATGACGTTGGTGGAGATGTTGTCGGCGAGCAGGCTCGTGAATCCCAGCACGTAGTGGGAGATGTACAGGCACAACAGCCCGATGCCCATCCCCACGAGCGCGATGGTGCAGAATTCCAGCAATTCGAGCATGAAGTTCTTTCGGCGATTCGCGCGGAACGTCCAGTACCGGTTGCCGAACCAGGTGGCGAGCGTGGAGACCGTGACCGAGATGATTTTCGCGCCGATCGGGCCCTGGAAGAAGTGGGCGTCGCCGAGAAGTCCAAGTCGGAGGGCGTTGAAGATTCCCACGTCGATCGCGTATCCGGCAAGGCCGACGATTCCGAACTTGAGAGCATAGCTCAGGAGCCGGTCGAAGATCCGCGTGGCGATGGCGCGCATTCGTGTGGCCAAGGCGTCCTCCGATTGATTGTGTCGTGCCCCCGATATGCTATTCGGGAAATGCCAACACGCCTGCATGCCCGTAGGCTCACCGGCCCGACTGGCGTGCACTTTGCGGCCCTCGCGGTGAGTTTCTTCGCGATCCTGTGGATCGGGCGGGACCAATGGTTTTTCGGCGACGACTGGGCGATTCTGGTGCCTCGGAACGATGGCGCGATCATGGTCCCGCACGTTGGACACTGGAATCTCGTGCCGGCCGTCGTGTTTCCGCTCGTGCGCAACGGGCTGGGTCTGGGCAGCTATCTTCCGTTCCTCGCCCTCGCCGTTCTGGCGCATCTGGGGGTGGCGCACCTGGTCTGGCGGATTCTCCGCAGGGTCGGCACCAACGACTGGGTGGCAACGGGCTTGAGCGTTGTCATCATGCTGCTCGGCGCGGCATCCGAGAACCTGTTGTGGGCGTTCCAGTTCGGCTTCATGGGTGCTGTCGCGCTCGGGCTGGCCGTCGTGTTGCTGTTCGACCAGCCCCGCCTCCGTGCGCCCATAGTCATCGCGATTGTCGTCTGTTCCCTGCTCGCTCCGATGTTTTCGGGGACCGCGATTCCGGTGCTTGCCGCCGCGGGGGTTGTCGGGTGGATTCGCCACGGATTCCTGCGCACGGCAGCGCTCCTCGCGCCGACCGCGCTGACCTATCTGGTGTGGTTCTTCCTCGTGGCCAGAAACTACCCGACCCCGCACGCCGGGATCGAAAGCGTCGCCGATCTGGGCATGGTCCTCCTTTTCGCCGCCGCCATGTACGCGGGAGGGCTGGGGCGGGCTTTCCCGCTTATCGCGATCGGGGTCATTCCGGCGGCGATCGCCGGGGTGTGGTTTTTCGCGACCATTCGTAAGGGGATTCGCACTGCGGCAGCGCCCGCGTACGCGCTCGTGGTCGGGTCGGCGGTTTTTGTCCTGTTGACCGCGTATTCCAGGTCAACGTTCGGCCTGTCTGTCGCGGCATCCGAGCGCTATGCGTACGTGACAATTGTGCTGCTGACCCCCGTGTTCGGCGTGCTCCTGACCGCGCTCGCGCGACGCGGCCGACCTTACTTCGCCTCGACCATGGTGTTTCTCGCCCTCCTCGCGGGTTTCAATGCGTTCCTGCTCGTTTCCGGCGCCGCCGCCCAGGCGAGTCGGGAAGCGTCCAGCCAGGTGCGGATCGAGGATGCCCTGGCCCGGGTGATTCAGAATCCGACCGATCCGTCGTTGCTCGCGTCGGTTCCGGATCCGCAGTGGGCGCCGGATGTGACCGGTTTCGATCTGCTCGAGCTCTACCGGTCGGGTCAGTTGGCGCCAGTCCACCGCTGAGCCTTGGCCGGTCAGAGTGCGGCGCGGTGTTTGAGCGGTTCCCACCAGGCGCGGTTGTCGCGGTACCACTGGACGACATCCGCGAGGCCCTGTTCGAACGGGACCTGGGGTGCGTAGCCGAGCTCTGCGGAGATCTTCGCAATATCCACCGAGTACCGCAGGTCGTGGCCTTTGCGGTCTTCGACGTGGTCGACGTACGACCAGTCTCTGCCGGTCGCCTCGAGCAGGAGGCGCGTGAGCTCCTTGTTCGTGAGTTCGGTGCCGCCGCCGATGTTGTACACCTCGCCGGGCCTTCCGCCGTCGAGGACGAGGGCGATGCCGCGGCAGTGGTCGTCGACGTGCAGCCAGTCCCGGATGTTGTTCCCCTCGCCGTACAGCGGCACATGCTTGTCGTTGATGAGGTTCGTGACGAACAGCGGGATGACTTTTTCGGGGAAATGGTAGGGGCCGTAGTTGTTCGAGCACCGGGTGATGGACGCGTTCAGCCCGTGGGTTTTCACGTAGCTGCGCACCAGCAGGTCGCTTCCGGCCTTCGAGGCGGAGTAGGGGGAGTTGGGTTCGAGTGCGTGGTCTTCATCCCAGGACCCTTCGGCGATGGAGCCGTACACCTCGTCGGTGGACACGTGCACGAACCGTTCCACTCCCGCCCGCAGGGAGGCGTCGAGCAGGCGCTGGGTGCCGAGAACGTTCGTCTCCACGAAAATCGAGGCATCGCGCACGGAGCGGTCGACGTGCGATTCGGCGGCGAAATGCACGACGGCGTCGATGCCCGGAAGTATCCGATCGAGCAGCTCGGAGTCCCGGATGTCGCCGTGCACGAACGAGTAGCGGGAGGAGTCGGCGACGGGGCTGAGATTCTCCAGATTGCCGGAGTAGGTGAGGGCGTCCAGGACGACGACCTCCGCTCCGTCGAGGTTCGGGTAGGCGTCGTCGATTGTCCGGCGGACGAAGTTCGATCCGATGAAGCCGGCGCCGCCGGTGACGAGGATTTTCATGAGGTGTGATGGTCGTTCCCGGCTGGTGCCGATGGGGTGTCGCGGTGGAATTCTGCAGCCACCGTGCGCTGCAGGGCTTCCTTCAAACTGTACCGGGGGCGGTACCCGGTGCCGAGGAGCCGATCCGTGTTGACGGTGGTCTCGGAGGCGAATTTGCGGATGCGGATGGCGCTTACCGGGAAGTTGCGGCCGCTGATCTTCGCTGCGAGATCGAACACGTGGCCGGCGAGCAGTCCGATGGGAAGTGGAAGCCGCAGGTGGCTCGCGTTCGTGATGTTCAGGGAGTCCCGGAGCAGGTCGATGAGTTCGCGAGTGGTGAGGTCCGGTTTGTCCGCGAAGTTGGTGATGAGCTCGCCGGCGGGAGCGTCGAGCGAGTCCGCGAGGTATTCGACGATGTTGCCCACGTAGCTCATCGATTTCTTGTTGGCGCCGGAGCCGACCATCACGAATTTGCGGGACGAGATCTGGCGGGCGAGCGTGTACACGTTGCCCCGGTTGCCTTCGCCGAAGACGACCGATGGGCGCACGATGACGAGGGATCGCGCAGGGTCCTTTGCGGCCCACTCGCGGAAGATGTGTTCGGCGGCGAGTTTGGTGCGGCCGTACTCGTTGAACGGATCCGGCGTCGCATCCTCGTTGGGGGCATCCTTGTCCAGGCCGTACACGGCCACGGTGCTCGTGAACACGATGCGCGCGATTCCGGCGGACTGGGCCAGTTGCGTCACCGCGCGGGCGCCCCCCACGTTGACCTCCTCGTACAGCGAGACCGGGTGCACGTCGTCGCGGTGTTCGGCCGCGAGGTGGATGACGGCGTCGGCCTCGGAGCCTGCCGCCGTCAGCTCGTCGACCGAGCAGACGTTCCCGGTGACGGTGAGTTCCGGGTGGCGGGCGGAGGCGACCTTGTCGAAGTTCGTCACCGCGTGTCCGCGTTCGAGCAGGGTGTCGATGAGGCGGGAGCCGATGAACCCGCTGCCGCCGACCACGAGAACTCTCATGTCCTGCCTCCCGCTCCCGAGCGTCCTTGCGGCCAGCCCATCATCACCAGATTCCCGTCGCTATCAGTAAACCAATTAATTGCCGGTCGCGCGGTCGGCGGCGGAGTTGCCCGGAGCGGCGAGCCAGGGCGAGGCGGGCTCGGGTGCCGCGGCTTGTGAACAGATCGAACATCCGCTGGAGTCCGGCGCGTTGTTCGTCGTCCGCCACGTCGAGGGCGATTCGCGTCAGAAGAATCGCCTGGTTGCGGTGCCAGTGCTGTCGGATCAGCGCGAGCCGCGAAAGCCCCGAGCCGACTCCGACGTTGGCGCCCATCGCGTTGTGTTCGTGCTGGCGGTAGTCGACGCTGGGGGTGTCATCGATGAACCAGCCCCAGCCGCGTGCCCGGCAGAGCGCGTAGATGAGCCAGTCGTGGTAGTCGGCGCCCAGGGCGAGGCCGTCGTCGGCGTCGAGGATGTTGCGAACCAGCCGGGCGAGGCGGGGGGTGAGGAGGAAGGTGGAGCCGGGCCCGGGGCTTTCCAGGAGGTAGTCGAACCGGCGTTGCGGGTAGTTCTTGCGAACCAGCGTCCGTGTTCCGCTTGCGGTGAAGGAGGTGACGTTCGAGGAGACGCCGTCGCTGTTTTTCTCGGCGAGAAGCTGCGCGTGGCGGGCGAGTTTCCCCGGCAGCCAGACGTCGTCCTGGTCGGCGAAAGCGACGAGTTCGCTGTCGCCCGTCGTTGCGCTGCGCAGCAGCCGGTAGAAGTTCGCCGCGGCCGAGCCGGAAGCGCCCTGGCGCGGAAGCACCGTGATCCGCGGATCCGATTTCGCCTGTTCGAGCAGCCATTCGTGCGTGCCGTCGGTCGACTCATCGTCGAGCGCAATGACGCGGACCGCGACGCCATCCTGATCGAGGATGCTCGCCAACTGCTCGGGGAGCCAGCGGCGGCCGTTGTAGGTGGCCAGCAGCACGGCGACCTGGGGTGCAGCGGTTGAGGCTGGCGGTGTGTGCGACGGCATAGCTAGCCAATGATAGCTGTGAAGTACGCTGGCCGAGTGAATACCGGGATCGTGCACTCGCACCCGACGATCTCCGTGGCGTTGTGCACTCACAACGGGTTGCCTTTCGTCGCGGAGCAGGTGCGGAGCATCCTGCACCAGTCCGAGCCCCCGAGCGAGCTCGTGATTTCGGATGACGCGTCGAGCGATGAGACGATCGCGACCATTCGGGGAATCGTCGACCGGTTCCGCGCGGAGCGGCCCGCGGTCCCGCTGAAGCTCGTGGTGCTGCTGAATTCGTCGCCTCTCGGGGTTACGGCCAACTTCGAGCAGGCCATTCTCGCGTGCACGGGGGATCTCGTCGCGCTGTGCGATCAGGATGATGTGTGGGTTCCGGATCGGCTCGCGGTCCTCGCGGGGATGTTCGCGGAACGACCCGAGCTCACACTCGTGCACAGCGATGCCCGTCTCGTGAATTCGGAGGGCGAACCGATCGGCACGGGACTTGCCGCGTCGATCGAGTTCACGCCGGCTGAACAACGCAAAGTGCAACGCGGCGACGCGCTCGGGGTGCTCCTGCAGCGCAACGTGGTCACGGGAGCTACCGCGGTGTTCCGCCGGGAGCTGGTGCACCGCGCGGTTCCGTTCCCGAATTCGTGGGTGCACGATGAATGGCTGGCCATGATCGCCTCCATCACGGGCCAGGTCGACTACCTGCCGCAGCCGCTCATCGATTACCGTCAGCATTCCGGAAACCAGATCGGCGCGCGCCGCGCCACACTCGGAGACAAGGTGTCGCGTCTCACCGAACGGCGAAGCGACCGCAACCGGCGTCTGGCCGCGCGGGCTGCCGCGCTCGCGGACCATGTCGGGCACATGGAGGACGTACCGGATCGCGTTCGCGCGCTCGTCCGGCAGAAGGCCGAGCACGAGAAGTGGCGCTCAGCGTTGCCCGCGTCCCGGATCGGGAGGGTGATTCCCGTGCTCGGCGCGGCGCTTCGCGGGCGGTACTACCGGTTCGGGCGCGCACGATACGACATCGTTCGGGACCTGCTCCAACCGGCCGGTTGAGCAGGAGGGGGCGGCCCGCCGATGGGGCGCGCCGGTTAGGATTGCGGCGTGCAGATTCGCGAACTCGACATCCCTGATGCCTTTGAGATCACCCCCGTGCAGCACGAGGATGATCGCGGGGTGTTTCTGGAGTGGTACCGGTTCGACGCGCTCGAGGAGAAGGTCGGCCACCCGCTGACCTTGAGGCAGGCGAACATTTCCGTGTCGCGCACAGGGGTGGTGAGGGGAATTCACTTTGCGCAGATCCCGCTCGGCCAGGCCAAGTACGTCACGGTCACGAGCGGCGCGGTGCTCGATTTCGTCGTCGACATCCGCGTGGGTTCGCCCACGTTCGGAAGGTGGGATTCCGTGCTCCTCGACACCAGGGATCGCCGCGCGGTGTACGTGGCGGAGGGGCTCGGCCACCTCGCCCTGTCGCTCACCGATGACGCCACATTCACCTATCTGGTTTCGGACGTGTACCAGCCTCAGCGCGAGCATGGCATCAACCCGCTGGATCCCGACATCGGGCTCGTGTTTCCTGACGATGTCCCGGAACTTCTGCTGTCGCCGAAGGACACTCAGGCGCCCGGCCTGCGGGAAGCTCAGGAACTCGGACTGCTTCCCACCTGGGAGCAGTCGCGGGCGTTCTACGAGTCGCTGTCCACGAAGGGGAGTTGAGGATGCGCGGGATTGTGCTCGCCGGCGGTTCCGGCACGCGGCTGTGGCCGATCACCAAGGGCATTTCGAAGCAGCTCATGCCGGTCTACGACAAGCCGATGATCTACTACCCGCTGTCGACGCTCATGCGCGCCGGCATCCGGGAGATTCTGATCATCACGACGCCGGAGGACCAGCCGCAGTTCGAGCGGCTTCTTGGCGATGGCAGCGGGTTGGGCATCGAACTCAGCTACACCGCCCAGCCGAGCCCTGACGGGCTGGCTCAGGCGTTCATCATCGGCGAGGACTTCATCGGGCCGGAGAAGGTTGCGCTCGTGCTCGGCGACAACATCTTCTACGGCGCGGGCTTGGGGTCGAATCTCCGCAAGCAGCTCGATGTGGAGGGTGCGACGATTTTCGCCTACCAGGTGGCGAACCCGCACGCATACGGCGTCGTCGAGTTCGACGCCGAGTTCAAGGCCATCTCGATCGAGGAGAAGCCGAACAATCCGAAGAGCCGGTTTGCGGTGCCCGGGCTGTACTTCTACGACAATTCGGTCGTCGAGATCGCGAAGTCGATCACCCCGAGCGCGCGCGGCGAGCTGGAGATCTCCACCGTGAATGAGCGTTACCTGGATGAGGGGAGACTCCATGTTCAGGTGCTCGATCGGGGCACGGCCTGGCTGGATACCGGAACGTTCGAGTCCATGATCCAGGCCACCGAGTTCGTGAAGGTCGTGGAGGACCGCCAGGGTCTGAAGATCGGCTGTATCGAGGAGATCGCCTGGCGCGCCGGGTGGATCACTGACGCCCAGCTCGAGAACCTTGCCAGGCCGCTGCTGAAGAGCGGCTACGGGACGCATCTCCTGCGACTCCTTGCGGACAGCGCGTGACGAAGGTTCTCGTCATCACGGGCGACCCGATCGGCGCGAAAATGGCCGGTCCCGCCATCCGCGCGTGGAACATCGCCCGGGTGCTCGGATCGGAGAACGAGGTCGTCCTGTTGACGACGACGCGGCTGGAGCCGGTGGAGGCGCCGTTCCGTCTTGACTGCGTCCAACCGGGTGAGAACGCGAAGTTCGCCGCACTGCACGAGTGGGCCGACGTCGTGGTTTTCCAGGGTCATGCTCTGGATCAGTTCGAGGCGTTGCGCACGAGCGCGAAAGTGCTCGTCGCCGACATCTACGATCCGATGCACCTCGAGATGCTCGAGCAGGGCCGCGAACTCGGGCGCGCGACGTGGGAACTGCGGGTCAGTACGGCGACTCGGGTGCTCAACGATCAGCTCGCGCTCGCGGATTTCTTCCTGTGTGCTTCCGAACGGCAGCGGTTGTTCTATCTCGGCCAGCTCGCCGGGCTCGGCCGGGTCAGCCCCGCGACTTACGAGAACGATCCGCACTTGCGCGGGCTGCTTGATGTCGCGCCGTTCGGCGTTCCCCAGGAGCCGCCCGTGCATGTGCGGGATGCCGTCAAGGGCGTCGTGCCGGGGATCGGCGCGGACGACCGGCTGCTCATCTGGGGCGGCGGCCTTTACAGCTGGTTCGATCCGGCGACGCTCATCCGCGCGGTCGCCCAGCTTGCCGCGCGCCGGCCGGACCTTCGGCTGTTTTTCCTCGGCACGAAACATCCGGGCGTGGAGGAGATGGGGATTGTCCGCGAGTCGTTCGATCTGGCCCGGGAGCTCGGAGTGCTTGGTTCTTCCGTGTTCTTCAACGAGACCTGGGTGGAGTATGCGGACCGCCAGAATTTCCTCGCGGAGGCGGATGCCGGGGTCAGCACGCATCTGTCGCACCTGGAGACGACGTTTTCGTTCCGCACGCGCATTCTCGACTACCTGTGGGCCGGGCTGCCGATGGTGGTGACGGAGGGGGACAGCTTCGCAGAGCTGGTCGAGTCGGAGGGCCTCGGTGTTGTGGTGCCCGCCCAGGACATCGCAGCGCTGGAGGGCGCGATCGATCGCGTGCTCTACGACGACGATTTCTCCGCAGCGTCGAGGCGAAACGTGGAACGGGTGCGGGAGGAGTTCGTTTGGGAGCGGGTGCTCGCCCCCCTCGTCGAATTCGTCCGCGTGCCGCGCAAGGCTGCCGATCACGCGCAGGGGCGCATTGACCGCTCGCGGGGCGGCAAACGGCGCAAGCCATACGGTTTCCGCCACGATGTGCGGATGTTCGCCCACTACTGGAAGGCGGACGGCCTGTCCGGCGCAGTCAGGCGTGTGGCCGGCCGATTGCGTCGCGGGTGAACGTGTGCTCGGCCACCTCGGCGAGACGTGGATGATGCTATCCATCGGAGTGCCTCGGTCCCGGCTGGCCCAGTAGACTGGAGCGCTATGAGAGCACTCGTTGCGATCCCTGCCCTCAACGAGGCAGCCGTAATCCGAGACGTTCTCCTTTCGCTCTCGAAAGTCCAGCCTCTCGATGATGTCGTGGTGATCGATGACGGATCTCGCGACGCGACGGCGGCGATTGCTCGCGGGGCCGGCGCCCACGTCGTGTCGCACGCGATTAACCTCGGTGTCGGTGCAGCAATGGGTACGGCATTCAAGTACGCGGTGCAGAACGGATATGACGCCGTCATCCAGTTCGACGGCGATGGCCAGCACAGGCCGGAGCACGTCGCCGACCTCATCCGGGCGTCGGAGCATTCCGACATTGTGATCGGGAGCCGCTTTGCGAAGGGCGGAATATTCAAGTCGTCTGCGGCACGCAGGGGTATTCAGCGTTTCATTGCGGGGGTGGTGTCCCTATACGCGCGTACCCGACTCACCGATGCGACGAGCGGTTTCCGGTTCGCGGGTCCGCGCGCCGTGGCCGTGTTCTCCGAGCACTACCCCGTCGAGTGGTTGGGTGACACGGTGGAGTCCATTGTGCTCGCCACGCGGCAGGGGCTGTCCGTGAGCGAGGTCCCGGTCGGGATGAACGAGCGGGCGGGCGGCGTCCCGTCCCAGTCTGTGCTGAGGGCGACGCTGTACACGGGAAGAATTCTTTTCATCCTGGTCCTGGCGAGCATCCGCAGCGTTCCGCCGCAGATTCGGGCGCTCAAGTTGCGAGACCAGAAGGCGGCCGCGTGACGCCCCAAGTTTTCGCGATCTTCCTCGCGGTGGTTCTGGTCATCGTCGTCATCATGCTGCTGCGCTCGTACGTTCTCCCGGAAAAATATGCGGTCGTGTGGCTGGTTGCCGCGGTGGCCGCAATCATCCTTTCCGCGTGGCCGGGGTTGCTGAGCGCGGTCAGCAGCTTTCTGGGGATCGCGCAACCCATCAACCTCCTTTTCGTGGGTGCGTTCTTCGTTGTCTTGCTCCTTCTGATGCAAATCAGCCTTGAGCTTGCCCGTACCCGCGACGAATTGCGAAAAGTTGTGCAGAAGCTCGCGCTCGAGATTGAAAAAGCATCCAAGGAGGATGATGACTGACGGGGCGAAGCCGGGGCGCGCGGGCGCAGTGACGTCGCGGTTCCGGTGGGGGTGGCTCGCTCCGGTGCTCGCGTTCGTGGCTCTCGCTGCCTGGGCTTTTGCCTCGCCGATCGGCGCCGGGCCGGACGACGACTACCATCTCACGAGCACCTGGTGCGCTGTTTCGGGCAGTGCGCAGTGTGAAGCGGGGTCGTCACCGACCGCGAGGGAAGTGTCGGAACCACTCGTGGATGTCGCCTGCTATGCCTACGCCCCCGAGAAGAGCGCAGCATGTCAGTACCGGGTCATGGACGAGTGGAATCATGCGACGGTGGAAACCGGGCGCGGAAACTTCGCGGCGGAGTACCCGCCGGTCTATTACGCGGCAATGCACGTGTTCGCCGGCGCGGACCTGCAGGTGAGCGCCCTCGCGATGCGCCTCATCAATGCCGCCCTTTTCGTCCTCCTGGGCACGGCGCTTGCGCTGCTGCTCCCGCTGGAGCGCCGACCGACGCTGCTGTGGGGCTGGCTCGTCACGCTCGTGCCGTTGGGGGTTTTCCTGATCCCGTCGAACAATCCGTCCGGCTGGGCGATTGCCGGTGTCGGCACCACGTTTCTCGCCCTCACCGGATGGTATGAAACAGTTGGATCCCGCCGTTGGGCGCTCGGGGCGTTGGCGCTCGTCGGAGCGTTGATGGCCGGGGGTGCGCGTGGCGATGCCGCAGTCTACGCAATCGGCGCGGTGGTCACTGCGACGATCATCGCAGCGCCGTGGCGCGGTGTCTCGTGGCGCGGGTGGTGGCATTGGGCGTGGCTTCCGGCCATCGGGATTCTCGTCTCGGCGGTGTTCTTCGCAACGTCCGGGCAGTCCGGCGTGGCGGAAAGCGGGTTCAGCGGCGGAGCGGCGTCGATCCCCGGAACGCACGGCGATGGCGCCCTCTCCGGGTTTGCCCTCGCCGCGTACAACCTGCTTATGCTTCCGTTCCTGTGGACTGGGGTGTTTGGAACCTGGGCGCTCGGCTGGCTCGACACTTCGCTGCCCGCGATTGTCCCGTGGGCGTCAACCGCGGCGTTCATCGTGGTCGCTTTTGCGGGTGTCGGGCGGATCAACTGGCGGAAGGCCATTGCGGCAACCGGGGTGTTGCTCGTGTTGGTCATCCTGCCGGTGTGGGTGCTGACCAGAGGCGGGAATTCCATAGGTGAGAACCTGCAACCCCGTTATTTGCTCCCGCTCATCGTGCTGTTCGCTTTCGTCCTGCTCATCATGCCGGCAGGCGGTCGACTCCGTTTCACCCGGGTGCAGACTTTCCTGGTCCTCGCCGCGCTCGCGCTCGCGAACCTGGTAGCGCTTCAGGTGAACATCCGGCGGTACGTCACGGGCATTGACCGACAGGGCCTCAATCTGGATGCGGGCGCACAGTGGTGGTGGAACGGATTCCCGGTGGGGCCGACCGCGTTGTGGGTGATCGGCGCGCTGGCGTTTGCCGGTGCGCTGGCAGCCCTGTGGCCGGAGCTTCGGCGCACTGCCGAGGCTCGGCCGGAGACGTTAGTTCCGGCCCGTCGAGAACTCGGAGAGTGACGCTTCCTCGTACAGCCGCGGGGTGCGGTTGATGGTTTCGATCGCATAGGTGAAATCGATGCCGACAACGTCCAGGTACCACTTGAGGTTCGGGTAGCGTGGAGTGTTTTCCTCCTCGACCAGGCGAAGAGCCTGCTCGCGAGTGAGGTCTCCTTCGCGCACCTGGTTGCTTCGGAACGTGTCGTGTTCGGTGAATCCGGCGATCGTGTAATAGGCGTAGTTGTAGAACGCGGCCGTGCCGTCGCCGATCCGCCACGTCGTTTGCGTGTCGGGCGCGCGCTCCCAGTCGTATTCGCTGTCGAGCGTGTCTTCGAGAAGTTTCTCGTCCCACCGCCAGTAGTCGAAGACGTGGAAGTAGTCGGTTTTTTCGGTGAAGCTGCGGTAGTACTCGCCGGAGAGCGTGTCCCAGATCGAACGGTTGAAGTAGCCGGGGCTCTTCAGCATGGCCCCGAACCGCAGGGACTGGTATCGCAGCTGCTTCATCGCGCCGTGGCTGTATACCCGTTCTTCCGCGAAGTCCGGCGGAACGCCGAGGAATCCTGCCTTGAAGTGCGTGACCTCCAGCGGGTTGATGCCCCAAAGGTTGAGGGAGATCCCGGTTTGCCGTTTGACGGTTTCGATGTGGCGGAAGAAGTGCTTGTCGCCCGCCGTGAGCACGCTCAGCATGCCGAGATGCGGTGCCTTCAGCCAGGCGTTGAGGTTCCGGCGGATGTTTTCGCGCTTCTTCGTGATGTCGGCCGCGATGATGATGTTCTCGACGCCGAGTTTCGCGGACATGCGGCTGACGTTCCGGCGGCCGAGGTCGGTGACCATACCCCAGTCGTACGTGTAGGTGATGGGGCGCAGTCCGAGCTCGTTCACGATGAGGTGCAGCCCGTACGAGCTGTCACGCCCACCGGAGAAGGGCACGATCACGTCGTCGCCGTTCTTCCGCCGGAAGGGTTTGACGAGCTCGAACAGCTCTTCCTTCGGTCTGGGCTGGTTCCTCGACTTGTAATGGAGGCAGTAATTGCAGACGCCGTTCTCATCGAACTTGATGTAGGGCATGGTCTCGGGGAGGACGCATCTGGTGCACCGCCGGAAGTCCGGCTTCGGGTACTGCAGGAGCTTCTCTTCTTCGACGGAGAAGCCCAGGCCGGGTACGAGGTCGATCGAGCGGTGCGCCCATTCGGTGATGTCGATCTCTTCGCCCTGGATTGGGACGTCGAGGACGACGCGGTCCCGCACTTGTCGAATGTTCTCGGCGCCGATCTGTTCGAGCGGGTATCGCTCGGACGAGAACACGAATCCTTTGGATTTGTCGCCGAGATAGAGGCTGCCGTTGTTGGAGAAAAGCAAAAGCTTTCCGAGGTGCGGGACGAGCGCCGCGCAGGCGACGACGCCCTCGGCGATGTTGAGCACGCGCTCGGCGGCCGATTCGACGGTTCCGCCTTCGTCCAGGTGCGAGGCGATGATCGCGGGGATGACTTCGGTGTCGATGGCGCGGATCGGGTTCTTTCCGAGCAGCGGCCAAACATCTTGATGATTCACGATGATGCCGTTGTGGAGCACCATGATCTGTTCTCGGGTGACGGGCTGGTTGTCGCCGGTGCTGTTGGTCACGAGCCGGCTGTGCCCGAAGAACAGGTTCCCGAGCGGCGGGATGCGCTTGAGGAGGCGATCGATGGGGAAGTCGGCGCGGTACGCGCGGTAGGCGTCCTTGTTCCGGATGACCATGCCGCTGGAGTCGCGGCCCCGCTGCTGCGCGTGCTTTACGAGGGTCTTGACCGATGCGGAGTCAAGGTCATCGGGTCCGATGAAGCCAAAGATTCCGCACACGTGTTGTTCTCCGATTCAGGGGGGAGAGGATCGCCGCGGGAGCGTGAATCGCAGGCCCGCGGGACGTTCAATTATGCCACGCGGCCCAAAGGGTGAGACACCGTCTGTCAGCGGGCTGGACCATCGCGATTTCTAGGTGGTTGCGGCACCAATGACGCGATAGGCCACGTCGGGCCATTTTTCGGGGGAGGAAACTCGTCGCCCGTCGATGAATGT
Organism: Micrococcales bacterium; assembly: GCA_017306245.1. Classification (GTDB taxonomy): domain Bacteria; phylum Actinomycetota; class Actinomycetes; order Actinomycetales; family Microbacteriaceae; genus Terrimesophilobacter. The sequence goes on from JAFKIY010000002.1 coordinate 439,352, forward strand.
GCGAATTCCCGGCAGATCGCCTGGACCGAGCGCCTGGTACTCGACATGGTCGGCCTGCACGACGGCGGCATCAACGGGGGAGCCCAAGTGATATGGCGTGAGTCCCAGGAGGTCGAGTTCTTCGTCGCTAAAGAGCGGGTCGTGCACGAGCGGGACAGCGCCTCGGGCTTTGAGCGCCTCAACCGCGCCGAACACGCCGGAGAAGGCGGTCTCCTTGACTCCGCCGCGATAGGCGGCGCCGAGGACGGCAACTCGCGCGCCTGTCAGGTCGCCAAACGCACCCTCCAGAAGGCCTATGGTGTAGTCGGGCATTGCCGCGTTCGCCGCGCGCGCGGCGGACACCACCGTCGCCTCCGGGTCTGTCCACAGGTAGAGCCGCGGATACACCGGGATGCAATGCCCGCCCACGGCGATGCCCGGTTGGTGGATGTGCGAATACGGTTGGGAATTTGAAGCCTCGATCACCTGATACACATCGATGCCGCTCGTTGCTGCATAGCGGGCGAACTGGTTGGCCAGCCCAATGTTCACGTCGCGATACGTGGTTTCGGCAAGCTTTGCGAGCTCGGCAGCCTCAGCGGTACCAAGATCCCAGACGCCGTTACCCCTGGGCAAGTCCGACCGTTCGTCAAAGTCGAGCACTTCGCGGTAGAACTCGACAGCGCGCTTTCCGCCGCGCGGGGTGAGCCCGCCGACGAGTTTCGGATATTTCCGCAAGTCAGCGAATACGCGGCCAGTAAGCACCCGTTCGGGGGAAAACACAAGGTCGAAGTCGACCCCCTCTGCAAGTCCGGATGCGGACTCGAGCATCGGCTTCCACCGTGTCCGAGTGGTTCCGACCGGGAGCGTCGTTTCATAGGAAACCAGCGTTCCCGGAGTCAGCACCTCGCCGAGTGACTGGGTTGCGGCATCCATCCAGCCGAAGTCCGGCTCTGCGGTTACCTCGTCAACGAAGAGTGGAACCACGAGAACCACGGCATCCGCGCCGGGCACCGCGTCCGAGTAGTCGGTGGTGGCGCGCAGGTGGCCGGTCGGGACGAGTTCGGTCAGCTTTTCCTGAAGGTGAGCCTCATTGGGGAAGGGCTCCTTGGCCTGATTGACCAGGTCCACCGTTCGCTGAGAGACATCGACGCCAACCACTTCGTGCCCTTTGCTGGCGAACTGTACAGCGAGCGGAAGTCCAATTTTGCCGAGTGCGATGACGGCGATCTTCACGTAGTGTCTCCAGGTTGCGTTGAGTAACTAAATACTACTTACCGATATTGGGCCGCTCGCCTGCGAGGGCAATGCTGACCTCGGCCACTCGCTCCGCAATCGTGTTCAGGGAGTGGCGACCTACCGACCACCGTGCCAGTTCGGCCCGAGCGGGGGGCTGCAATGGCGCCGCAGCGGCGTCATTCATCGCCTGCGCGGTGGCGTTGATGTCGTAGCCGACTGCAACTCCGGCCAGCGGATGGCCGTCATCGCGCAGGAAATCGACCGTGGGCCCAATGCCAGCGAAAATCACCGGGCATCCGGCGGCAAGCGAGGAGTAGATCTTCGTTGCGACAGCGTACTCGTTCCGCGGAACCGGAGTCACGCTGGCCACCGAGGCAGTGGCACCCGCGAGGATTGGCGAGAGTTCTGCCGGGGGTATAGCGGGGTGAAACTCGACTGAATTCTCAAGCCCGAGTTCATGTGCGCGGGATTGAAGTTTCTCGCGATCCTCGCCGTTGCCGTAGAAAACCAGACGGCTACCAGGGTGCTGTTTCAAGACCTGCGGCAGCGCATCGACGAAGATCGCGGCCCCATGCCATTCGGAGTAGGTTCCGGCGTAAACGAATACCGGCGGTGTCGGTGGGGCCTGGTTGTCGTATCGGAAGTCCTTGGTGTCGGCGCCAAAGCCAATGGGCATTGCGGGCGTTGTGATGCCTGCGGATCGCAACTTGTCGATAAGGGGCTGGTGGGCAGCAAAAAGCATCGATGCGCCCCGCAAACCCCACGCCTCTACGCGCCGAAGTGTGCCCAGGATGAATCTCGAACCCGTCACCAGCTCGGCGGCTTCCGACCAGTAGTCGGCGGCACGCACAACATATGGGGTCCGGCGAATTCCAGCAATGACTCTAACGACGGCAACGGTCGTCGGCGGCGGCTCAACAATGTACAGGTCGGCTTTGCGTGAGAACAAGAGCCGAAAAGCCAGGGGCACATCAAAGCTCATGTAGCTTACGTAGCCACGCACATATTGTTGTCGATCACGTTTCACCGGGGCCCTGCGAACGTCGACGCCTGACGGGTCGTCGATGACAGCGTTTCGAGGTGGTTTGGCGGTCATGATCGTTACCTGACAGCCGCGATCCCTGAACTCTTCCGCCCAGACCCGGAGAATGCCGGAGGCGGCCGAAATTTCCGGAGCGAAGATCCGGGTGGCGAAGACGACTCTCATTTCTTGCCGGCGAGGAGGCGCGCAATCAGCGCACTCTGCGTCGCCCGATCCGCTTCGCTGGATAGCACTTTCGCGGCCCGATGCGACGCGTTCTTGAACTGGGCAACCTCAGCATCGGTAAGGTCGTGGAGCGCGTCGACCAGCGCATCCGCGGTCGTGTCGGAAGTGATGATGCCCAAGCCGTACTCACCGATGTGGGCATCAATTTCGGGTGCCGGAGAAAACACCAGACCTAGCCGGGCCTGTACGAAATCGAAGAACTTGTTGGGCAGGTGATAGCGGTGGCTCAACGTTTTGAGCGGGTAGAGGAAGACGCCTAGATCGTATTGGTTGAGCACGTTCGGCAATGTTTGCGGGGGTACCGGTTCGTGGACCGTGGCGTTCGGCGTCATCGCGGCGCGCTTGCGGATGGCTTTGAGGTGCCCGCCCGGTACCTCAAGCAGATAGAGGTCCAGCGTGAAGCGCTTTCCCAGCTTTTCGACTGCTTCGATGAGTTCCATGATGTTGCGTTCCGCGTCGGCGGTGCCGCTGTGGACCAGTCGGATCCTGTTGGGATCGACTGGCGTCGGTGTGAGGTCTCGGAAGCTGGCGGCGCTGCGCACAATCTCCGTCTCCACGCCGTATCGGTCGCTATAAAGGCCCGCGAGACCCGAGCTGACGCTGGTAACCGCAGCGGCCCGTGGCAGATACTTCCGGCAGAGGTACTCCATGTACGGGCCGACAAGCACCCGCCAGACGAGAACGGTTGCCCGCTCCTCTGGCGCCCACTCGTGCATATCAGCGTAAACCGGAGCGCCGTTCGCCGCGGCGAAAGCGAGGGGCAACGCGCGAGCATCGTTGGCGACGACAAGGTCGTACGGGCCGGACTCGACCGTCTTCCGCCGCACAGCCTTCTCGCCCGGGGATTTAAGTTCCACCGCATTGTGGAGGTGAAGTGCAAGGCGGATTACGCCAAGGGGTGTCTCGGGCAGGGAGGATGCGTTCTCGGGGACCTCAATGTGCCGTTGGACACCCTCGGGTGCAGTACCGTAACCGACAGTGGTCACCTCGCCGTGCTGCTGCAGCACTTCCAGCTGACGGAGCACCCGCGAGTCGGCGTGGATCGGAGAGAAGGAGACGCAGAGGATGCGGGGCCGGTCGTTCCCTTTGCGGGTCGCTGGGTTCATATCATTTGCCTGTCGTCGTGGTCGCGCTCGCTGAGGCCGGCCAACTGCACTTGCAAGCCGAACTGCGGCAGGGATTCGGCGAGCTCGTGGAAGGAACCTTTGCCGAGGATCCTTCCGTTGTCCAGGTAGCAGATTTGGTCGTAGTCCTTGATGGTGGAGATCCGGTGCGCAACCGCAATGACGGTCACCTCGCCGTGCAACGCCTTGATGGCGCGAACCACATCATCCTCGGTTTTCGTGTCGAGAGAACTGGTCGCTTCGTCGAGCACAAGGACGAGCGGGTCGGAGTATAGCGCGCGCGCGATTCCGAGCCGCTGCTGTTGCCCGCCGGAAAGTGAGACTCCGCGTTCGCCGATCCGCTCATCGATGCCTTTGCCGCGGGACGCAACGAGGGAATTCAGTTGCGCTTTTTCCAGGACCTCGAGGACCTTTTCCCGGTCGTAGTCGTCGTCCCAGGTGAGGGCGACGTTTTGCCCGATGGTTCCATCGAACAGGGTCACGCGTTGCGAGACGTAACCGATGCGCGAACGCCAGGCATGGATGACTTCGGGCAGCGGGGTACCGTCGATCATGATGGTCCCCGAGGTCGGCGTGCGCAGCCCCAGCAGCAGGTCGATGAGAGTGGACTTTCCGGATCCACTCGGGCCGACGATCCCCAGGGAGGATCCAAGTGGAACTTCAAGGTCGAGCCCAAGAAGCACGGAGTCGGCGCCTGAGGGGTAGCGGAATTCGATGGCGTTGAGGGTCAATGCGAGCGGCGCCTCAGGGAGGTCAATGGGGTCTGTTCCGCCCAGCGCATCTGTGACGTTCGCTTCGGTGCCACGAAGGTCGTTGACCACGTCAGTCACCCACGGCACACTCGCCGTCGCCGTGATGACCGAGGATTGTATTCCGGTCAGTGCTGGGATGAGGCGGATTCCGGCGGCAGCAAATAGAGCAACAGCGACCACTGCGGCGTTGAGTCCGCCGAGCAGGTATCCGATTCCGCCAATTAGAAGGAATCCGCCAATGAGTGCCGCCTCATAGCTGTAGCGGGGAATGATCGAGAGAAACGAGAGGGACGCCCGTGCTTTCACGGCGCCCTGCCTTTGTCTTCCGACGACCGTCTGGATCTGACCCAGCCGACCACGGAGCGTGAGTTCTTTGAGGGACTCGACCATTTCGGTGAGGAGTTGTGCGATTCGATAGGTGAAGGCCAGATTTTCCTTGGCGGCTCGCAGTGTTCGTTTCGTCACCATCAGGTTGATCAGTGCGGCGACTACGCCAAGATAGACGAGCGACAGCAGCGCGGTGACGGGTTGCGCGACGATGAGCACGCCAAGGGTCAACACGATGGTGAGAACGTTTCCGGGGATGGTGAGCAAGGAAAGGATGAGGCTAGAAATCGCTACGGAAATCCCGGTATCGGCGATGCGGGTGAACTCCACGGTGCTGCGTTTCGACCGCTCTTCCCAACTCGAGGCGAGGTAGGCCCGGAACATGCGGGCTCCGATCTCAAACTCGTAGATTGCGAACTGGTTGGTTGCAATCCTGTGCATGGCGACCGCGAGCGCGCTCTTGACGATGATGAGCCCGCAGGCAATGAGGAGCAGCCAGGGTGTGGCATCCTCCGGGAGCACGCCAATTATCGGAAGAGTTACCGGGGACCCCGATCCAACCGGAGTGATGATGAGCACGAGGAGCGACATCGCTGCGACATCGAAAAGGGCGAGAATCGCCGTGCACACGATGTAGATGACGAGGAATTGCCGCGCCCGACCTGGCAGCAGCGGCAGCAGGTCGCGGACCGCGCTCCACAACTGTTTCATCGGTGCAAGGCTACCATCGGCGTGCCGAGACCAATGCCGTCTGCGGCGCTCGCCGAACGGGGATTTGGGGTGCGGAACTCGGGGTCTCGGTAGACTTCTCCCAGCCCAAACGTCTCGCGGAGGATCAATGCTCGACGCAGTCTCGTTGCTTGACGGAGCACCGGAGGGATTGCGTCGTTTCGCCTACCGCATTGCGCAGGGACGGGGGCCGCTGGGAAAACTCGCGGATGCGGCTCGCTTTCGTTTTTCCAGAAGTGACATTCCCGATCCGCCGCAACCCGGCGATGCGGCTGTTCGCCTCCTGATCGGTCCGGCAAATTCGGCGGGGCAGGGTTCTCAATGGGCGCGAGCCGCCGAGAAGAATTTATCGGGTGTTGCGGCCATCGCCGTGCAGGGCATCGGTGCTGACCCCATGGTGTCGGATGCGGACCTGGGCGTGCCCGTCGCCGTGTACCAGCGTTCCACAGCATGGCACGCGGCTTTCGAGCAGTACCTGGCCCAGCTGACCCATGTGATCTGGGAGTCAGGTCTCCCCTTGCTGGGTCGTCAGTACGGTTCCGACGTTCTCCGGGAGGTCGCGCAACTCCGGGAGCACGGCGTCGGGGGCGCCTTGTTGTTCCACGGTAGTGATATTCGTCCCCCTGCCCGCCACGCGGCCCGAAGTCAGTGGTCCCCGTTCAGGAATCCGTCGGGGGCGGTTCGTGCGTTGGAGGACGGCGCGTCAAGGAATGCGGCATTGGTCGCAGAATCCGGCTTGCCCGTTTTCGTGTCGACGCCGGACCTTTTGGAGTGGCTACCGCAGGCAACGTGGTGCCCGGTGGTGGTCGATCCGGCGGTGTGGAGGGCGGATCCGACGAGAAAGAAATCGGGGGGGCCGCCGGTGGTTGTCCATGCGCCTTCGAGGGCTTGGCTCAAGGGGACGGATCGCATTGAGCCGATGCTGCACCGCCTGTCGGAGGAGGGCGTCATCGATTACCGGCGGTCTCTCGGCACCCCCCATGAACTGATGCCTGCTGTGTATGCCGACGCAGACATTGTGCTCGACCAGTTTGCGCTCGGGAGCTATGGGGTCGCCGCCTGCGAGGCGATGGCGTCCGGGCGACTCGTCATGTGCCATGTTGACGACTTCACCCGAGCTCAGGTGCGGGAACGGACGGGTCTGGAATTGCCCGTGCACGAGGCGACGATTGAGTCCCTCGAGACTGAGTTACGCTTGGCGGCTGCTGAGCCGAAAACGTTTGACAAGCTTCGAGCGGTTGGACCGGAATTTGTCCGGGCAGTGCATGACGGTCGCCGTTCGGCAGCAGCGCTCGCGCCGTTCCTGGGTTTCAGCGCATGAGCGCGATTGCGGCGAGGAATCTCGGCGGCGCTTCGCGATGGAGCATGCGGCGGGGTGACGCTGACAGGAGGTTCGCCGGGCGTCTGTAGTCGGTCAAAATCCTGTGCTCGGCGGCGAGTCGTTCGGGGTCAGTGGTGCCCAGTAATTCGGTGACAATTCGCGCTTCGCGGCGGCTCACGATGCCGGCAGCGGTGGGTGCCAGATCCAGAATGCGCCGCACCGCGTCGGACAAGGCTGCGAGGTCTGCCTGAGGAGCGCCAGCGCGCAGGCTCGCTCCGAGAATGTCCATGATGTGGGTGCGGAGGAGTTTCACTGCAAAGGATTCTCGCTGTGCCGGCGTCAGAGAAGAGATGAACTCGCCGGCCAGTACTGCGTCGAGAAACAGAAGAGACTCGGCAGCAGGTTTTGCACTGCTGGAAACCCGATTCGCCGGATCATCCTGGTGAATTAGATAGCCCGGCGCTCGTTTCGCGAGACTTATTCGAGCTTCCGAGTACCACAGTGAGGCACCCTGAATGACATCCTCCCCAGTGCGCAGTCCGCCGGTCATGCGAATATCGCCGAATCGGCGGCGAGAGACGAGACCAAGTTGCACCGTGCGGTATGCGAGCCTGTCGCGCACGCCGTCCAGTTTCCGCGTGCGCCAGGGGCGGACGGGTGGGCTCCGAGTTGGTGCGCCCGTTGCTGTCCGGAGCGGGGGAATCACGACGTCTGCCTCGTCTCGCCGAGCGACCGAGACCCAGGCGTCGATGGCGCCGGGTTCGTACTCATCGTCGGAGCCGAGAATCGCAGTGAACTCGCCGGTTGCGGCATCCAGCCCTGCATTGAGAGGACCAGCGGCGCTCTGGATGCCGTCCTCTAGTTTGAGCAACCTCAGCCGCGGGTCTTCAGCCCAGTGCCCCAGGGCGGTGGCAATCAATTCGGTTGCTACGTCATGGCACACCACATTCACCCGGGTGTTGACTGTGGTTGTGGTCAGAACGGACGCTGTGGCTCGAGCAATCGGTCTACGGTCGGTGTGTACCGGGATGATCACGTCGACGACTGGATCTGTCACGCTGGCGCTCTTTTCACGAGTGCTTCGATCGAGCGGCCCCACACTTCAACTTGCGGGTCCGAGGAGAGAGCGTAGGCGGCGGCGGCTGCGTGGGATTTCCACTCGTGAACCAGGTTGGTGGTCAGCGTGTTCAACACTCTCGTCACGGCATCAGTGCCGAAGTCGTCGGTGACCGCGCCGATTCCGTGCACATCGAGTAGTCGCTTCATTTCCGACGAGGGGCCGATGATGAGTCCAAGCCGGGCCTGAACGTAGTCGAAAAACTTGTTGGGCAATGCCCAGCGGTTGTTGAAATTCGTGGGCGCAATGACGTGGATGCCGACATCGTACTCATTGAGCCGAGCGATCAACTGGCGGTACGGGACCGCTTCCGGAAATCGGACACGCTCGGATCCCGCTGCGCGTTCATGCAACTCCGTGATGTAGTCGGGGTCATTGCCCATCAGGTAGAGATCGAGTGTCACGTCGCACTCCGTTGCCGCGACAGCGTCGATGAGCACCTCCAGTCGGCGATTGCGGATCGACGCCCCGCTGTGAACAAGTCGAATCGGGGTTCCGACCGGTCGGGCGGCGAGCTCGGCGTACGGGGCGGCGTTCGTGACGACCTCTGACTTTACGCCGTAAACGCGCTGATATTCGTCTGCAATGCCTTGCCCGACCGTCGTCATTGATGTCGCTTGAGGCAGGAATCGACGGCACATCCACCGCACGTAGGGGGCGATAAAGAGGCGCCACACCAGCAGTTCCTCATTCTGGCGAGGTGCATATTCGTGGACATCAGCATGTACGCCCTTCGAAGGGTCGAGTTTGAGTGCAAGGCCAACTGTGTCGATGTCGTTGGCGAGGATCACATCGAATCGTCCCCGTGCCGTGAGGTCGGCAGTCGCCTGGGCTATCGCGGGTTGGCGCCAGTAGATCCGACGAAAACGATGGAGAATCAGGTCAGACCGCCTCCAGCGGCGGATGCCATGGGCGTCGTTGAGTCGCAGGTGTGCCACCCTGGAATCGGGGCTTGGCCCGTAGCCGCAAGTTGTGACCTCGTATTTATCGGCGAAATAGTTCACTTGCTTGAGAACTCGGGCATCCGCGGAAATGTCCGAGAACGAGAGAATGAGCAATCGAGGCCGAGTCATCCTTGTTCCTTGAGGAGTTCATCGACGACGCGTTCCGCCGCGTGCCCGTCGCCGTAAGGTGTGGCGGCGGTTGGCGGGGGTGCAGGCCGCGACATCGCGCTCGCGATGTCGTCTACCTCGTTGGCGAGCACATTCCAGCCGAGCTCGATAGTTTCAACCCATTCCGTCTCGGATCGGATGGTCGTTGTCTTCACTCGAAGCAGGAACGCCTCCTTCTGCAACCCCCCGGAATCGGTCACCACCCCGGCACTGTGCGCGACTGCGGCGACGAGCTCGGGGTAGGGAAGCGGTTCATGGACGACGAGCGCACCCTGATCGAGCTGGAACCCGTGCTGGGCGGCCAGCGAACGCAACCGTGGATGGGCCAGCAGCAACACGGGGCGGTCGAGACTGGCCAACGCATCGAGAATTCCACGAAGCCGGTCAGGGTCGTCGGTGTTGTCCGGTCGGTGGACGGTTGCGACATAGTATTCGCCCCGGGGCAGGTCGAGCGGTGTCGGCCGCTGCCTGGCGAGCTCGCGGTCGCGCACCGTGTAAAGCACATCGGTCATGACGTCTCCCACAAGGTTGGCCCGATCGCGGAGGCCCTCGCGGGCGAGGTTGTCCATTGCCAGTTGGGTCGGGGCCAGGAGGAGATCCGCGGCGTGGTCGGTGAGCACGCGGTTGTGTTCCTCGGGCATTCTGCGATTGAAGGAACGAAGTCCCGCCTCAAGGTGCGCGACAGGCACGTGCAACTTCACCGAAGCGAGCGCGGCCGCGAGCGTCGAGTTTGTGTCGCCGTACACGAGTACCCAGTCGGGCGTGAAACGCTTGAACTCCCGCTCAAGCCCCTCCAGCATCTGTCCCGTTTGCCGACCATGACTGCTGGAACCGACGTCGAGGTTTACGTCGGGTGTCGGAATGCCAAGGTCCCGGAAGAATACGTCGCTCATGAGCTCGTCGTAGTGCTGCCCGGTATGGACGATAACGTGTTCTGCCCGATCTCCCAGTACCTCAGCGATCGGGGCGAGCTTCACGAACTGCGGCCGCGCGCCGACCACGCTGAGGATTCTCATGCGATTAAGCCTAGGCGGTGGATTGAACTAGCAGCAGACCTCCGCAACCATGGGACGCGATCGACGGGAAACGGTAAACATCCAGAAATGTTGGTGGCAATTGGTTGCCTCTCGGCAGATCCGGCCCACTGGGGAGATCGACTCGCGGAGTTGAATTATCACCCTCAATTGCGGCCCAGAGGCTTAGGATGAGTGAATTGCGCGATGTTTTAAGGGGGTGCGCGATGGGAAGGACGCGGCATAGAATTCTTGCATTGCTCGCCATAGCCGCGCTGAGTTTCACGGGGCTAGTGTCCCCCTTTGCTGTGGCCCCGGCAAGTGCAGTTAGCGGCTCGGAGTTCGACCCGGGAATGATCATCAGCGACGAACTTTTCTACGACGGCAATGCGATGACCGCCTCCCAGATCCAATCATTTCTCGACGGCAAGATCGGCGTTTGTCTCTCGGATCGCTGCCTCAATGTTGCCGTGGTTCCCTTCGTTGATCGGGGCTCCTCATACTCAACATCAACCGGGGCACTCATATGCTCGGCGATTGCGGGCGGAAGCCTGCGAGTCTCAGAGCTTATTTACCGGGTGCAATCGGCATGCGGTATCTCGGCGAAGGTGATTCTCGCGACGCTGCAGAAGGAACAAGGCTTGGTCACGAGCCGTAGCCCGAGCGATTGGGCATTGCGCGCCGCAATGGGCATGGGCTGCCCCGACACGGCACCGTGCGATGATGCGTTCTCCGGAGTGGCCAATCAAATATACTCGGGAACTCGCCAACTCAAGATATACAAAGCTGCGGCGTTTGGACGGCAACCCGGCGCTCAGTTCGTCCCCTACAGTCCGAACTCATCGTGCGGCGGCACGACCGTCAATGTGCGCAACTATGCGACCGCGGCGCTCTACAACTACACGCCCTACCAGCCGAATGCTGCCGCTCTCGCGAACCTTTCAGGCGTTGGCGACTCATGTTCCAGTTATGGGAACCGCAACTTCTGGCGGTTCTACAGCGACTGGTTCGGGTCGACCATAGAGATTCCCTGTACCGTCAACCCTGCCAGCAAGGTCGCACAATTTTGGCAGGATCAAGGCGGAGAAGCGGGTGTGCTTGGCTCGCCAGTGACCCCTGGCATTGTCGTGGGGCCAGGTGGAGTGACCGTCGGGTACTACACAAATGGAGCCGTATACTGCACCCCAATTGTGGGCCCGACCCCCGTACTTGGTGAAATCGCCACGAAGTATTCTGCACTCGGCGCCGCGGGTGGTTCGCTCGGGGCCCCGACGAACCCAAGATTGCCGTGGTCGGCAAGTGGAGTCGTTGGATACATGCAAAGCTTCAAGCAGGGGCTAATCATGTCCTCCGGGACAACGGGGACATTTGCAGTTCTAAACGGTCCAGTTCGCAACGAGTGGGGTGCACGCGGGGGATCGGGCGGGCCCCTTGGCTGGCCCGTCGGCGATCAGGCTGTACTGGCCGGGGGCATTCGCCAACCCTTTCAAAATGGTCAGATTGTCGCACGATTCGGCCAGCCCACGATCGTCCTAAGCGGCGCAATTAATGCATATTGGTCTTCCGGTTCGAATGCCGCGAAACTAGGACTGCCCATTTCTGCCCCTATCGACTTGACGGCAAAGGGCGTCACGGGTTTGTACCAGATATTTGAGAACGGAATGGTGCTTTCATCCGCTACGACAGGGACCTACGCCGTCCTCAATGGAGCGATTCGAGATGCCTGGGGTGCACTCAGTGGGACTGGGGGGCCGCTGGGCTGGCCCTCCGGCGACGCGGTCGCGGATAATGGCGGGTATCGTCAGGCCTTTCAAGGCGGAATGGTTGTCGTTTCTGAGAACGGTACAGGCGCAAGTCTTTCCGGTTCCATTGCCGCCTATTGGTCGACCGGTTCTAATTCTGTCTTGCTCGGCTACCCGCTTGCATCTGCGAGGCCTTGGATCGCCGGAGGCGTCGACGGGGTCCTCCAGGAATTTGAACGCGGCCTAGTCATGTCATCGGCTACGACAGGGACCTTCGCGGTTCTCAACGGGCTTGTGCGCGACGCATGGGGCGCCCGCGGGGGCTCGGGGGGCTCATTGGGGTGGCCAACAGGTGATCAGGAGATCGTGGGCGGTAATCTTCAGCAACAATTCCAGAACGGAACGGTCAAAATACCGCCCACGACGGGCTTAAGCGACGCCATCGCCGCGTACTGGTTGACGGGCTCCAACTCGACCATACTGGGCAACTCGCTCGCCCCGGCGGTCCCGCACACCGCCAATGGGGTGTCCGGTTGGTATCAGGTATTCCAGTACGGCATGGTCCTGTCAACTCCTACGACCGGGACTTACGCTGTTCTCAACGGCACAATGCGCAACATCTGGGGGGCACTCGGTGGTTCCGGCGGTCAGCTGGGATGGCCAACCGGAGACCAGGAGAGAGTCGCTGCAGGCGCTCGACAAAAGTTTCAATTCGGAGCGATTAGCGCGCCCACACAAAGCAGTGCTTTCGCTTTGACCGGCGCCATCGCGACGTACTGGTTAAGTGGAACGAACTCTGATCGTCTCGGTGTACCGATCAGCTCCGGCATTCCGTGGACTGCAGGTGGTGTATCCGGCACATATCAAACGTTCAGCAATGGCATGGTGATGTCGTCAACTTCGACTGGCACGCTGTCTGTCATGAATGGCCCGGTTCGGAATCTTTGGGGGGCAAACGGCGGATCTGGGGGGCCATTTGGATGGCCAACGTCGGAGCTGAATTCCATTTCCGGTGGTTCTCAGCAACAGTTCCAACACGGTGTCATCATTGTGCCGAATGGCGGAACTGCGGTATCAGTGATCGACCCAATTGCCGCGTACTGGTCTGGCGGATCGAATGCGTCGCTTCTTGGATTTCCTACAGCAGCCGCTCAATCTGTGACAGTGGACGGGACGGTTGTACTTTCGCAGGAGTTCGCAAGAGGCATTGCATTGTCGACATCAGGGAGTGGGACCTACGCAATCCTGAACGGCCCGATCCGAACGAGATGGGCGTCTCTTGGCGGCCTGAATGGGCCACTCGGATGGCCCACAAGCGCCCAGGAAGCGTCCGCGGGCATAGTGAGGCAGAGTTTTAATCGCGGGTTATTGTCCATCGCCTCGGGCGGGACAGTGGTTGTCCTTTCGGGTGACTACTATGCCTATTGGAAGACGGGATCCAATGCCGCGCAAATCGGTCCCCCCACTACGTCCGCAATTCCTTGGACAGCCAGCGGCATCTCCGGGTCTTACCAAAACTTCGAGAAGGCCATCGTGATGTCATCGCCCGAGACGGGAACCCACGCGGTAATGGGCGGCTCGATCCGTACGCTCTGGGGTTCGCTTAATGGCTCTGGCGGCCCGCTCGGGTGGCCGTTAGCAGATCAGGAAACCGATTTGGAGGGCAGTCGACAGCAGTTCCAGCATGGAACAATTGTCGTGCCGAATTCTGGCGACCCCTACGCCGTCATGAATTGACAGCCACCTACAAATGGAAATCGGCTCCGAAAATTGAGCTGCTCGAGCGCGAGGATTCAATGAGAAATGACACACCGGCTTTTTCTGAGCCGTTGCACGTGGGTCGGCCGAACTTAGCGAGCCCCGAAAAATTCATCGAACTCGTGAACGGTGCGCTGAGCCGGAAGTGGCTTTCAAACGATGGCCCCCTGGTGCGTGAGTTGGAAGCGCAAGTGGCCAACTACTTGGGGGTCAAACACTGTGTCGCGATCACGAATGGCACAATTGCACTGGAAATCGCGATCAAAGTCGCTGGGTTAACCGGCGAGGTAATCGTCCCTTCGTGGACTTTCATCGCAACGGTACACGCCTTGCGATGGCTGGGCGTCACACCGGTCTTCGCGGACATCGACCCAGAGACTCACTGCCTGGACCCCGAATCGGTGCGGCGAAAGATTACCGACCGTACGACGGGGATCCTTGCCGTACACCTATGGGGACGTCCAGCGCCGGTCGCGGAACTGGAGGCAGTCGCCCGCGAACGCAGCCTGACGTTGATATACGATGCCGCGCATGCCTTCGGAGTTTCGGCGGAGGACAAGATGATTGGCAACTTCGGTAAGGCCGAGATACTGAGCTTTCACGCGACAAAGTTTTTCAACGCGATCGAGGGTGGCGCAATTGTCACGAACGACGATGAATTCGCAACGCGTGCAAGGCTCATGCGAAATTTCGGCTTCGTCGGTGAAGACCACGTGGTTATTGAAGGTACGAACGGCAAGATGTCCGAGATTTCTGCCGCAATGGGATTGGCAAACTTTGGCGGTCTCGCCGATCTCATTGACGTCAACCGAGCAAACTACGACGCGTACGTCAGGGGCGTCTCAGGACTTCCTGGGCTGCGCGTTCTGGAAATTGACGCACGTCATCTCAGCAACTACCAATATGTTGTCTTGCTGGTCGAAGAAGACTGCCCTGCGACACGCGATGACATACTTGCCGAATTGCGGCGGAACAATGTCCTCGCCCGCCGCTATTTCTGGCCCGCCTGCCATCGAATGGAGCCTTACAAGTCTCTTGACCCAGAGGCAGGTGCCGACCTTCCTGAAACTGAGCGCATTTCTGACCAAGTCGTGGTTCTTCCAACTGGCACCGCCGTAAATGTTGATGAAATCGGCGTCATCGTCGACATCCTGCGCAACACTGTCGAAGCCAGCGTCAACCATCGAACAGGCGGGACCGACGGGGCATGACGCTGCCCATAGTGCATGTAATCACGTCGCCGTCGTTTATCAATTTCGTCGCGTCAGTTTTTGAAGAGGTCGCCCTTGGTGGAAACGCTATCGCAGCAGTAAACGTTTCCGCTCGTGAACTTAGTGTGCCGAATACCGCAAGAGTGGAGAGTTTCACGAGCGCCGGACCGGACCTAGCTCGCCTTCAGGAGTTGATTTTGGAGAGTCGGGTTGCCATTTTCCACAACGTGTCACCCGGAATCGCCAAAGTACTGGCCCATGCCCCGCCGTCGGTGTTGCGCGTGTGGAGCGGCTGGGGTGGGGATTACTACGGATCCACTTTCGACAGCAATGCAAGGTTGCTGGGGCCGAGAACGCGGCGCCTAGTTAATAGCACTGTGCGTCCCACATTCTGGGCGGGGCGCGCTGTACATGCTCTGCGGTATCAGCCCAAGTTGCAGGCTGCGGCGCGTTCCACCGACGTTTTCTCAGCACCAGTGCCGACAGATCTTCACGTTTTCCAGAATCGATTCGCCGGGTTCGGTGGGCGGTACAGTCAACTCAATTACGTCAGCGTTGAGGACTCCATTGCGAGCGGAGGGGATCGGGCGGTCGGGCCCGACATTCTCGTGGGCAATTCAGCGGCCCCCGCGAATAACCATGTCGAGGTGTTTGAGCTACTCGCCCGCAGTAATTTGACGGGGAGACGCGTGTTCGTTCCCCTTAGCTACGGAAACCCGTTTTATGCGGCGTTGGTTCGTCGTGCCGGGCACGAGTTGCTTGGCGATCGCTTTGTGCCTATAACCGAGTTTCTGCCTTTGAAGGAATACAACGAACTGCTAGCCCAATGTGGAATCGTAATGATGGGCTCCCAACGGCAAATGGCGCTCGGGAACATCCTGCGCGCGGTTTGGCAAGGGGCCCATGTCGCCCTTGACCCCCGCAATCCAATCTTCGAATACCTACGAGACCGAGGAGCAACTGTGATGCTCCTCGACGATATCGCCGCAAACGGCCTGCCGACGGAAGCAGTTTCCGCAGCTCGTGTGGAGATGAATCGCGCGTTTCTCGATGAATATTGGAGCCGCCGTGTGGCCATCCACAATGCCCGCGCGCTCATCGACCTAGTGTGACGTAAGTTCAGTTTCCACCGTCGCGGTGAACAGCCTCAAATGACCGCGCGCCGGCAAGGACGGCCTTGGCATTTCGCTCCCGATGCCGGCGGTTGCCAATGTAAACCCCCCACGGCTGGAGGTCCCGAGTTACTACGGAATTTGCCCCCACGACCGCTCCCTCGCCAACAGTTACGCCTGGCAATACAACCGCGTTCGCGCCAATAATGCAGAATCGACCGATAGAAATTGGAGCACGCAAGGCATTCCGGTATTCCGCAGGAACGGTGGAGTTGCCGAAGCCACCGTGAATGAAATCGTCGGTCCCGGTAAGTAACCGGGCACCCTGCGATACTGCGGCAAAGTCTCCAATGTCAACGCGCGCCCCGCCGGTAATGGAAGCAAAGCACGCGATGTGGACATAGTCCCCGATGGAAATCGTGTCGCGCGCGACGATTAGCGTGAAGTCGTCAATGAGGACAGGCGCGCCGAATCTTATATTCTCCGCGCCGATGACCTTTGCGCTGTCGTATACGGTGACGCCGGCGGGGAAACCTTGCATGGCTCAACATTAACGTCAAATCTGAAGCCGGGCATCAGGTGAGGGAACTCCCTCGAATTCCTGGAGTTCGAGTTCCGAGATGCGAGCTCTAATTACGGCAAATATCAGATGCCTCACACACCAAGGAAAGCCGGCCAATCTACCGAGCCGTGGCCTACTTCCAAGGCCAAGTCGGCAATTGGCCCTTCGGCAGACCATGCACCTGGTGGCGGCGACAGCTTGATTCCCCGATGCCAAACCCGCGCTTCCGCAGCCACCAGATCAGCGTGCCCGGGGGATCACCTTTGGCTAGCGTTGAATTGAGTTATTGGACCCGGCGGTCGATGCCATCTTCCACCATGAGTTGGGCGATTTCGACGACGCGCGTGCCTTCCGTCAGGGTCACAATTCCCCGGGGTTCGCCGGCGAGAACCGAGTCGCGGAACGCCTCATGTTCTGCAAGGAGCGGCTCCTTGCGCTCCAGAGCGAAGCGCGTCATGTCGCCTTCCGAGACGCCCCGGAAAGCTGCCGCCTGGTCCCACGCCACCTGGATGCGCCCATTCTGGAAGTGCGTGAGATCCGCGCTGAGCGTGTCCGCCACGAGAACGCCTTTCTCACCCGAAATGATGGTCACCCGTTCCTTGAACGGGGTGAGCCAGTTCACGACGTGCGAGGTGATCGCACCGCCGGAGAGCGTGCCCACCGCAACCACCATGTCCTCGTGCGGTCGACCGCTGCGCAGCGTGGTGCGCGCATTCACGGAAACGAAATCCTGCTGCGCGACCCACGCGGTCAGGTCGATATCGTGCGAGGCGAGATCCTTGATGACACCCACATCGGCGATACGGCCGGGGAAAGGCCCCTGGCGCCGCGTTGCAATCTGGTAGATCTCCCCGATGAGGCCATCCTCGATGCGCTGCCGGGCGGCCTGAAGCGCTGGGTTGTAGCGTTCGATGTGGCCCACCCCGCCGATGAGCCCCTTCGCGGCGAAAAGGTCCCGCAGAACCGTCGCATCCGCGGTCGTGGAGGCGACGGGCTTCTCGATGAGAGCGTGTATGCCGGCCTCGGCGAGAAGCGTGCCCATCTCGAGGTGGAACGCAGTAGGGGTCGCGACCACGGCGTAGTCGAGACCGAGTGCGAGAAATTGTTTCAGATCGTGAATCACCGGGCTGTCGTGCACGAAGTCCGGAGTGCTGTCAGCCGGATCAAATGCGCCCACGAACTCGACGCCGTCGAGGCTGTCGAGCACTCGCGCATGGTTGCGGCCCATCATCCCCAGGCCCAGAACCCCGGCCCGCAACGCCATCAGGCGCCAGCCTTCGCCACCGCGTTCACGGTCTCCACGATCGTCGCCAGTTCGTCGTCAGTGAGCGACGGGTACACCGGCAGCGACAGAACCTCTCCCGCGACTCGCTCCGTGACGGGGAGGTCAAGGTCGAGGCCGAAGGACGGGAGCCGGTGGATCGGCGTCGGATAGTACACTCCATTGCCGACTCCGCGCTTCGACAGTTCCTCCGCAAAGGCGTCGCGATCGTGGTCGACAATCCGCACCGTGTACTGGTGGTAAACGTGCACTGCGCCAGGCGCAGTCGGCGGGGTCACAACACCCGTGAGGTTCTCGTTGAGGAAGGCAGCATTGGCTTGCCGTTTCGCCGTCCATCCGGCAAGTTTCGACAACTGGACGCGGCCGATTGCGGCATGGATGTCGGTCATCCGCATGTTGAAGCCGATGACCTCGTTCTCGTACCGGCGCTCCATCCCCTGGTTGCGCAGCATCCGCGCCTGGCGCTCCAGCTGCTCCAAACCCGTCGTGATCATCCCGCCTTCACCCGACATCATGTTCTTGGTGGGGTAGAACGAAAAGGAGCCCGCAACGCCCCAGGCCCCGACCGGGATTCCGTCCACAGACGCCGCATGGGCCTGAGCGGCATCCTCGTAAATCTGCAGGTCGTGCCTGTCGGCGATCGCCTTCAACGCCACGAGATCGGAAGGATGCCCGTACAGGTGCACCGGCATGATCGCCCTGGTGCGCGGGGTGATGGCCGCCTCCACGGCGGCCGGATTGATCGAGAAGTAGTCGGTCTCGATGTCGACGAAAACCGGAGTCGCACCGGTGAGGCTCACCGCGTTCGCCGTAGCGGCGAAGCTGAACGAAGGCACGATAACCTCGTCGCCCGGGCCGACCCCGCCGGCGAGAAATGCCAGATGGAGCGCAGAGGTGCCCGAATTGAGGGCGATGCAGCGGCGTCCGCCCACGATGGCCGCGAATTCGCTCTCGAAAGCGGCGACCTCCGGACCTTGCGCGAGCATCCCCGATCGAAGCACCCGATCGACGGCGGCACGCTCGTCTTCGCCGATCTCCGGACGGGCAGCAGGAATCATTGGTTCTCCACCTCAACTAGCGCATCGGGCGCCACTTCACGATACAGCGAGCCCGTCACCGGGCACTCCCACAACTCATCCGCCCTGCGCTGCAGCGGGTGGCCGGCGGTTCCAACCCAGCCAACGCGGCGCGCCGGACTGCCGACAACGAGCGCGAAGTCCGGAACATCCTTCACCACGACGGCGCCCGAACCCACAAGCGCCCACCTGCCGATCGTCACCGGCGCGATGCACGTCGCGCTCGCGCCGATCGACGCGCCCTCATGGATGTCCACACCCACCGGTTCCCAGTCGTCGGCCGACTTCGGGGAGCCGTCCGCATTGATCGCGCGAGGGAAATGGTCGTTCGTCAAAACGACAGCAGGGCCGATGAAGACACCGCGGGCAAGGCGGGCGGGCTCATAGACGAGCGCATAATTCTGAATTTTGCAGTTTTCGCCGACCTCGACGCCCGTCCCGACGTACGCGCCGCGCCCGATCACGCAATTCGCGCCGATGTTCGCGTTCTCCCTGACCTGCGCGTAGTGCCACACCTTGGAGCCTTCGGCGATGGTGGCGCTTGGTGCGACATCCGCGGTGTCGTGAACGAAGCCAGCATGCGCGGCCATGGAGACTCCCCGGGGATTGGAATGCGAACAGTTCCCCATATTAGTCGTGCGGGTGCCCGGGCTTTCTGACACCGTGCCACGTGCGCCATACACTGGCACCGTGACTTCGGAGAGCACAGCACCCGGGTTGACCCGGCGCATCCTCGCGTTCGCCGGGCTCCCATTCCTCTCCCTCGTCACGCCGTTCCTGTTTCTGCCGATACTGGCGCGCGTCGCGGGGGCGGAGGCGTGGCTCGCCATAGCCGTCGGACAGTCCGTCGGCGCATTCCTCGCCCTCATCGTCGCCCTCGGCTACAACACGGTCGGCCCGACCATGGTCGCTCTCGTCTCACCGGAGGAACGACCGGCGCTGCTGCGCCGAAGCGTGCTCGCGCGCGCGCTGCTCTTCGTGCCGTGCGCGGCCATCGCGGTCGCCATCTCCATCGTGATCGCCCCGGAGGGCTACCGCGCCGACGCGGGCGCCATGAGCCTCGCCATGACGCTCACCGGACTCTCCTCCGCCTGGTACATGATCGGCCTCGGCCGCGCCGGCCTGATCGTCGTCTACGAAATCCTTCCGCGGATCATCGCGACCATCGCCGCCGCCGCCGCGCTCCTCCTGTGGGGCCAGGTGATCTGGTATCCGCTGCTGCTCGTCGCCGCGGCCCTCGTGAGCGTCGTCTGGTACGTGCTTCGGACCGTCGGAATGGACACGCTGCTGCAAAAACGGCCGGGCGAGATCCGCGCCGTGATGGCATTCAACCGTTCCGCGATGGCGACGGAGCTCGTCGCCGGCGCCTACAACTCGCTGGCCGTCACGTTTGTGAGCCTGACGACGACCACGGCCCAGGCCGCCAGTTACGTGTCCGGCGACAAGCTCTACCGCATCGGCCAATACTCCACCTCCGCCCTCGGCAACGCCCTTCAGGGCTGGGTGGTCGAGGACAACCGAACGCAGTTCGCCGCACGCGCACGCCGCGCCATCCTCCTGCACGCCGCGCTCGGTGCCGTGGGATTCGCCTCCTTCGCGCTCCTCGGACCGTGGCTTTCCGGACTGCTCTTCGGCACCGCGGTGGCCATCGACGAAGGGACGGCGCTGGGCCTGGGCGCTGCCACGTTCGGAATAGCCATCGGCACGGCACTCGGCAGAGTCATCCTGATCGGCCTCGGCGCCCGCCGCGAATTCCTCGCCTGCGTGATCATCGGGGCCAGCATCGGGGTGCCGGCAATTCTGCTCCTCTCGGCCAATTTCGGCGCCGCGGGCGGCGCGTGGGGACTGGCTCTCGGTGAGCTGGCGTCCGTCACAACCCAACTGATTTTCGTGGTGCGCAAATGGAACTCCCCGCGCGGTGCAGCACCCGCGCGATAGTTGTCTGGCGCTCCACGCTGTCCGGTAGCGTTGAGGCACGCAGTGCTGACGAAACAGCCTCCGATCGAGGCGACCAGGGACAAGGGAAAACATGAAGCGAGCCCTCATCACCGGCATCACCGGCCAGGACGGCATGTACCTTGGCGAGTTGCTCGACCGCAAAGGCTACGAGGTGTACGGCCTGGTGCGCGGCCAGAACAACCCGAAAGTCGCCGAAGTGCGCGACGTGCTGCCCAACGCGAAACTCCTGTTCGGCGACCTGACCGACCTCGGTTCCCTCCTGCGCGTCATGGAGATCGCCGCACCGGAAGAGGTGTACAACCTCGGCGCGATCTCCTTCGTCGCGCACTCCTGGGAGAACGCCGGCATGACGACCGACGTCACGGGCAAAGGCGTCCTCAATATGCTCGAGGCCACCCGAAAGCTCGCAGGGTCGGATCCGGCGAGCATCCGGTTCTACCAGGCGTCAAGCTCAGAGATGTTCGGCAAAGTGCAGGAGGTTCCGCAGAAGGAGTCCACGCTCCTCTGGCCACGCTCGCCCTACGGCGTCGCCAAAGTATTCGGCCACTACATGACCATCAACTACCGCGAGTCGTACGGGATGCACGCCTCCAGCGGCATCCTGTTCAACCACGAATCGCCGCGCCGCGGCATCGAATTCGTGACCCGCAAAGTCACGACAGCCGTCGCCCGGATCAAACTGGGCAAACAGGACTCCCTCACGATGGGCAACCTGGAGGCGAGCCGCGACTGGGGCTACGCGGGCGACTACGTCGACGCGATGTGGCGGATGCTGCAGCAGCCCGCCGCCGACGACTACGTCATCGCCACCGGCGTCACCCACACCATCCGGGACCTTCTCGATGTCGCCTTCGCGCACATCGGCATCACCGACTGGGCGGACTACGTCAGCTACGACAAGCAGTACGAGCGCCCGGCGGAAGTCGACCTGCTCATCGGGGATGCGACCAAGGCGAAAGACGTGCTCGGCTGGGAACCCACCGTCGACTTCACCGAACTCATCACAATGATGGTCGATTCCGACCTCGAGCTGCAGCGGACGGCGGATCGGGACTGAGCTCATGCGCATCGCCCTCATCACCGGCATCACCGGCCAGGACGGAACGTACCTGAGCCGAGCACTGCTGGCCGACGGCGTCGAAGTCCATGGCGTCGTGCGGCCGGGCTCCTCCCGCCCCGTCGAACCGGGAGTCATCGTCCACGCAGGGGACATGCTCGACGACCGGATGCTGACCGAACTCGTCACAGGGCTCCAGCCCGACGAGCTGTACCACCTCGCCGGGCAAACCTCCGTCGCGGCGTCCTGGGCCGACCCGGTGGGCACGGTGCGTCAAACCGGAGCGCCGACCGCGGCGCTGCTGCACGCCATCGCCGAGTCGGGCGCGCACACGCGGTTCGTTCTCGCCTCGAGCGCCGAAATCTTCGGCCGCGCGCCCGCGCCGCAGAACGAATCGACGCCGATAGCGCCGCTGTCGCCCTACGGTTCCGCGAAAGCTCTCGCGCACCACCTCGTCGGCGGATACCGGGAGCGCGGAGTGCACGCCTCCTCGTGCATCCTCTACAACCACGAATCGCCGCTCCGGCCCGAACGCTTCGTGACGCGCAAGATCACCCTCGGCGCGGCCCGGATCGCCCGCGGCCTCCAGGACTCCATCACACTGGGCAACCTCGATGCGGCGCGCGACTGGGGCTGGGCCCCCGATGTCGTCGCGGCGCTGCGCCTCGCCGCCGCGCATCCGGAGCCCGGCGACTACGTGATCGGCACGGGGGAGTTGCACACCGTGCGCGAATTCGCCGCCGAAGCGTTCGCCGCAGCTGGGATCGACGATTGGGAGGATCGCGTCGTCATCGATGAATCGCTGCTTCGGCCGACCGACCCGCCGGTGCAACTGGCGGACAGCTCGAAGGCTCGATCCGAACTTGGCTGGTGCCCCACCGTGAGTTTCACGGAGCTCGTGCATCGCATGGTGCAGAACGACCTCGGCGAGGCCGACCGGAACGGCACCTAGCGCCACAGTGCCGCGCTCGCCGACCCTCCGGTCGTCAAGAAATGTGCGGGAGTTCCGGTTGGCCTGGCGGGGTAGCGAACGCCTGCCGCCAGCTGAGTTCGCGGCTCGCCTTCACGGTGCACACCACGAGGGTGAGCAGGCCGAACTCCACCAGAATCGAGCTCTCCGCAAGAGCAGTCGTGATGAGCGCGAGCAGAACAAGTGCCGGCCAGGTGAACACCACGCTGCGCCGAGCCACGGCAAGAAGCCAGGACCTCACGAATGCGAGTGCAATCAGCAGCAAGAACGTGACAAGACCGACGACTCCCAATTGGAGCCAGGCGTCGAAGTACGCACTGGCTGCGGACGACGGTGCACCGCCCGGCAAATTACGAAAGCCCACGTATGGTACAAGTTCGAGCCGCCAGTTGCCGATCCAGCCCCACCCCTCGAGTGGATGCACCGACTGAATGTCCATGATCCGCCGCCACAGGTTCAGGCGGTACCCCAGCTCCTTCGTCGCGTCCAGAATCCCGATGATGGGCTGGCGAAACAGCCACCCCAGTACCAGAACGACAACGCTCGCGCCGAGAAGGCCCAGCTGCCAAAAGCGGCGCCGCTCCGGCGCGACGCGCCGCAACCCGAACAGGGCGGCGGCTGCCACTGCGAGGATCGCACTCGCCCCGATCGCGACGGGCGACTGGGACAGGAGCAGGCACACCGCCGCCAGCACGATCGACCCCACAGAGACGCCGCGCGAGACGGAGCGTGTGCGCAACTCGGTCACGAACGTGATGAGCGCGACGATCGCCACAATGCCGAGCTCGTTTCTCGCCCCGAGAACGCCCTGGATCGGCCCCCACTGATCTAAGTGCCCCTCCACGTGGAGGAACCGGATCGGGACATCGATGAGCAGGCCGGACAGGATCTCGATCACGACGGACGCGACGAGAACGAGCCGCAGGACGTCGCCGAACGCGCGCACGATCTGGATCGTGTCCCGCAGCAGGGCAACCGCAACGCCGAGTACCGTAAACGCGAGAAGGTAGGTGAGGCTCCCGAGCGTCGCCCACTGGTACCGGCTCCAGAAAATCGACGCCCCGGCCCAGCCGACGAAGATGATGAGCGAAATGGGCAGGAGTCCGCTCCACTCGATCTCGCCGCGCTTCATCACCAGAATGAGCGCCCACAGCACCACGAGGGCGCTGAGGATGCCGAACAGCCCCGCCCATCCGATCGTCTGCCGGATCGCGAACGCGAGCGCCGCAGTGCCGATCGTCGCGGTCGTCAGAACGGTGAGAAAGCGCGCCGACGAGAGGAACGCCGCGAACACGTCAAAGCGCTGCCCGGCCTTCACGACACCTCACAACCCCTCATCCCGCCCGCGGCGTTCGCGGTCGCGCGTCAATTGTTTCCACCGCGTGCTCAGCATACGGAGCGGACTCGTGACACGCCACGACCGCGAACCCTCGAAGTGCTCGCGCAGCTCACCCACGGCACGAGCGTGCGCGGAGACTTCCGCGCGCAGCACGGACGCCTCCGCCGATCGCGCCGCGGCCTCGGCGGACCACGCCTCGGTCAGGATGGATTCCCGTTCGGAAGCATCGAGATCGGCCAGAGCTGAGGGAAGGAACCGGGTCCTGAAATCGTCGAGACGCCGCGCATCGCCCCACGTCGAGTGCGTATTCTCCTCGTGCCACCGCTTGCCGTACGTCGCCGGCATGGCAACAAACGGCCCGCGGACCAGCATCCGCACCGCCCAGAGAACGTCCGCCCACTCGTCGCCGTCATGATCGGCCGGCAGAGGCACGGCACGATCCCGGCGCATCACCCCCCGGAACGCGGCACCGAGCAGACTCGGATCGCCGAACACGCACACTTCGGCGGCCTGCCGGATCCTCGCGTGCCCGTCGCGGTCGGAGAACGGTTCGAACAGGTCGATGCGGTGACCGCCGATCGTCACCCCCGGCTCCTCCACGGGCACGAGCGTGCCCACAGCGAGCACCGCGTCGGATTGCGAAGCGAGAACATTCTCGGCGTCGGCGACCCAGTCGGCTCCGATCTCGTCATCGTGGGGGAGCCACGCGAAGAAACGCTCCGTCGACCGATCCAGGAGATCGTTGCAGTGGCTGACCCAGCCGCGAGCGAGCGGCCGGGGCCCGAGCCACTCTATGCCCCCGGCAGAGCCGAATTCGGCGCGGAGACGGTCCAGCGCGTCATCCTCGCCCGTCGCGTCCGACACCGTGATCGCGGCGTAGCCGACGAGCCTGCGAAGATTCGCGGCAACATTGTCCACCCAGCGCTGGGAGCGGTGCAGGGGGATCGCGATTCGGGTTACGGTCACGCCAGCACCGTTCCAGCGAGGGCCATGTCGATGGCCTCGACGGCCCGCGCCGCGGCCAGCGGCGCCGTCGTGAGCTTGAAGTTCCGCGGCGTGACCAGTCGGCCTGCCACATGGGCGCCGAACTCGGCCCGGTTGTGAAGCTGCGATTCGAGCCGGTCGATGTCGCGCGGACCGTGCCCCACGATGATGCCGCCGATGAGATCGGCCCCGTCGACGTCGCCCGGAAGGAGCCCGAGGTGCTGCAGTGCCGCGATCTGCCGGTCGGCGAGGGCGGCGCGCCACCCGGCCGACTCGTCGTCCCCGCCGCGAACGAGGGCCCGGTCCAGCAGCTGGAAGGCTTCGGCGCTCGGCGCAGAACCGAACTCATTGGTCAGGCGGGCATCCGGGTACCAGGACGCATACGTGTAGTCGCGGTGCGACACGACATCCCCATACGGGCCCTGGGCGAGCGTCACCGTGCGCCGGCCTGCCGCGGCGGGCAGCCGGATGGCGGTCTTCACCCGAAAGTTTCGGCCGCCGCTGCCGGAAGCCGGGGCCAGAGCCAGCTGGCTTTCCCACGCGCAGTTGACGGCGAAATCGTAGCGGCCCGCATCCGCAATCCCTCCGGCGTCCCGCCATGAGACCTCGACCCCGGAATTCCCCGGCTCCAGAGCCACGACCCGGTGCGACAACCGCACGGCGATGCGGGGTTCCGAAGCGATTCGCGCGGACAGGAGAGCGCACAACGCAATCGGGTCGACGGCGCGCTCTGCGGTGGCGAACATCGGGAAACCCGTCGACGGATCCGCCCGCGGTTCGGGATCAACCAGGAAGTCGACTTCCGAGCCGAGATAGCGTCGCCCCAGCTCCCCGGACAACCACTCGAACCGCGCGTTCATCGACGAGTACCGTTCAGCGAGCTCGGAAGCGTCAAGCAGCGACGTGGGCATCACGACGTACTCGAACGCGGGAGAGGAGATCGCGGACCAGTCGACTTCGGCAGCCATCGCCTCCTCGAGAAGCGAATCGAACGACAAGGCGCCGCGCAGCATCACCTCCTGCGTGGCGGAATCGCCCAGAGCGAAAATCGGCCCGAGATGGATTTTTCCCTCATTGGCGCTGCTCGCCCCCTCCAGCAGGGACTCCCGCGCGTCAAAGAGCTCCACATCCCAGCCGCGCGCCGCAGCGAACAGAGCCGCCACAGATCCGAGGAGCCCACCCCCGACCACGGCGACCCTCACAGCAGTTCCCTCCGCTTCGTCTTCACCGCCACCACCACGAGCAAGGCGAGACCGTACTCGGTGATGAGCCTGCTCTCGGCGAACGACTGCACGATGAGGGCGACGAGGACAAGCAAGGGGAGCAGGGTCACCGCCGAGTGGTGGAGTGGGGCACCCGGAGCCTTTTGCGGCCGGTCGACGGCGTGCTGCCACGCCTTCACGAAAGCGGCGCCGACGAGGGCGATGAAGAGGACGAGCCCGACCAGCCCCAACTGGAACGCGACATCCACCCAGGTGTTGTGGGCCTGCAATTGACGAACTCCTGAGCGGTACACGAGGTTGTCGAACGGGTCCGCCCACGGCACCCAGTAGCTCACCCAGCCCCACCCGAATGCCGGCCGCTGCTCGGTGAGGTCGATGACCTTCTGCCAGATCCCGAGCCGGCCGGTCAGATCGGAGCTTTTCCCCAGCAACTCGAAGATGCCGTCTCGAAGGAAAAATGCGGCGATCGCGCTGGCGACGAGCACCGCGGCGCTGCCCAGATACACGAAAATCCGCCCGCGGGCCGTCTTTGCGCGGCGAACGAGAAGCGCCACGACGAGGACGACCGCGACACCAGCCGCCGCCACCGTCACCGTCGCCGACTTCGTCATGAGCAGCGTCGCGACCGCGAGCACGAGCCACGCCGGGCCCGCGAATCGGCCCACGGAACGGGAGGCGAGCTGGATGCCGAACACGATGATGGCGAGCAGCGCGAGAAACCCGAGGCTGTTGGAATTGCCGACGATGCCCTGGATGCGGCCCCCGTCGAACACGTCGAACAATTGGTTCCTCGACCACATCAGCATGCCGGGAAGTTTCTCGTATGCGCTGTAGTCCACACCCGGCTGGCCGAAGATCGGAAGGAGGCGGTGCCGCAGAACGACCGAGACGAACAGTTCGAACAGCAGCGAAACACCGAGGACAAACCGCAGCACGACCCCCAGCGCCCTCAGCAACTCCGTCCAGGTGAACGTGACGGCAAGCGCGACCGCATTCACCACGATGAGCCACGTGGTGAGAAGGCCGAGCGCGCTCGCCCCCGGGTAGTGCGACCAGAAGATCGACACGGTCGCCAGGGCGAGGAACGCGAGAAGCGGCAGCGGCATCCCGATGAGGTTCCACCGGGCGCGCTGCAGCCACAACAGCCATCCGGAAAGGAGAGTGACGGCGATCGTGACGGCACCGAACACCCACCAGCCGAGAGACAGCCGCCACGCGTCGCCCGCGAGCAGAACGAGGAGCGCGAGCGCGGGGAACCACAGACGGAAGCGCGGGCTCTCCAACATGAGTGCAAGCCTATTGCCCGGCAGCGCCGGCCGGTTGATAGCGTGAAGCGAGCGGATCCCGCCTGGGAAAGGAACACCATGTTCGTGGCGATCGCCAACACCCCGCGCGACTACGCCTGGGGTTCGACGACGGCGATGGCCGACCTTCTCGGAACCGACCCGAGCGGCCTCCCCGAGGCCGAGCTGTGGCTCGGCGCGCACCCGGGTTCGCCCGCGCGAATCCTGGACCCGAGCGCCGTGGGCGGTTCCCCCGACCTTGCGGCGTGGATCGAAACCGAACCTCGGCGGGCGCTCGGACCGCACCCCCGGCTCCCGTTCCTCATGAAAGTGCTCGCGGCATCCGCCCCGCTGTCGCTGCAGGCACACCCCACGGCCGCGCAAGCCCGCGAAGGGTTCAAGCGCGAAAACGGGTGGGGCATCCCGCTTGACGCACCCCATCGCAACTACCGGGACGAGCATCCCAAGCCGGAGATCATCTACGCCCTCAGCGACCGGTTCGAGGCGCTGTGCGGGTTCCGGCCGCACGAGGAAGCCGCCCTCGTCGTGACGGCGCTCGGGCTGGAGGAGCTCGCCCCTCGCGTGGCGGACCTCCCCGAGCTTTTCGCCTGGCTGATGGCTGGCGGCGCCGACGTCGGGACGCTCATCTCACGAGCGATCGCGGCGGCATCGTCCTGGGCGGGGGCCGATGAGGTCGTCTCCGCCGCTGCCGACACCGTGCGGGTCCTCGCCCAGGCGTACCCGGGCGACGCGGGGATCGTGTGCGCGCTCCTGCTCAACCGCGTGACACTGCGCCGCGGCCAGGCGCTGTACCTGGCCGCAGGCAACATCCACGCCTACCTGAGCGGCGTCGGGATCGAAGTGATGACCGCATCCGACAACGTGTTGCGCGGCGGCCTCACACCGAAACACGTGGATGTGCCGGAACTGCTGCGCGTGCTCGACTTCACGGCCGGCCCGCCACCGTGGCTGGCCCCCGACGTCGTCACCGATTCGCTGGAGATATTCCGACCCGGCACCGACGACTTCGTGCTCGCCCGCGTGACGGGAGGCGCCGAATACCCGCTGAGCGGGCCCGCGATCGCCCTGTGCACGAGCGGATCGTTCACGATCGACGGCGTACGCGCCGGTGCTGAACTGTCGCGCGGGGAGGCCGTCTACATCACGCCCGACGAGATCGCCCTGACGATTTCCGGGTCGGGCGAACTGTTCGTGGCGACAACCCCGTGAGCCGAGGCGCCCAGGAGCTGCCTTGTGCGGTCAGCTCGGCCGCCACGGATCGGTGATCTCGATTCCGGTGCCGAGAAAATCCTTGACATTGCGTGTGGCCAGCGTCGCGGCATGGGTGGAACAGATGGCAGCAATCTGAGCGTCGAAGCCATCGATTGGCAATCCAGCGCGGTTGCGAGCGTTCACGATGGCGGCATAATTGATCGCTGCCTTCCGGTCGAATGGGAGCACGAATTCGCCGAATGCCTCAAATATCTCCTCCGCCGCGGCCGTGAACTCCTCCTTACGGCGGCCAGCGTCCAGCCTCTCGATGCCGTAGCGGATTTCGGCCAGCGTGACCGCAGTCGTATACAGCTCGCGGGGGCTGTGCGAATGAACCCACGTCACAACGGCCGCATTCGGGTTCGGCCTCATGAGTTCTGAGACCACGTTGGTATCGACGACAATCACGGTGTGAAACTCGCGGCACGCGGCGGCGTTGCGCGCGGCGGAAGATCCAGTTCAGCGCCGCCAAGGGCGCCAAATCGATCCTCGAGTGCTGCCAGAAGCCCGACAGACTCCTTTGTGTCGTTCACCGCGTCAACAAGGATCGCGCGGATCTCGGCTTCCATGGACCGGCCGTTCGCGGCCGCGCGCACGCGGAGTCGGTCCTTTACCTCATCATCAAGATCCCGAACACTGACGGCAGCCATCGTGAACACCTCCAATGCCATCAATGATAGCATCACCCTTTCACGGATCGTCTGCCCGCAGTGCTCGTTGCGGTGCATCGGAGTCGTCCTGCCGATGAGTGCCGGTAACCTGAGCAGATGACCTGGCTCGTGACCGGCGGCGCCGGCTATATCGGCTCGCACGTCGCCGCCGCACTTCTGCAGGCGGACATGAACGTCGTGGTCGTCGATGATCTCTCCACGGGGCGGGAGCAGTTCGTGCCGCCCGGGGTGGTGTTCGCCCGCGGGACGATTCTCGACCGCGAGTTTCTCCAGGAAACACTAGAACGCAACCACGTGACCGGCGTCATCCACGTCGCCGGGTTCAAGTACGCCGGGGTGTCCGTGGAGCGCCCGCTTTACACGTACGAACAGAACGTCACAGCGACGCTGACACTGCTCGCGGCCATGGCGGCGGCCGACATCCACCGGATGGTGTTTTCCTCGAGCGCCTCCGTGTACGGCACGCCGAACGTGGACGTCGTGACGGAAGGCACCGCGAAAGCGCCGGAATCCCCTTACGGCGAGACGAAACTCATCGGAGAGTGGCTGCTCGCGGACGAGGGGCGGGCGCGCGGGCTTGACCACGTGAGCCTTCGATATTTCAACGTCGTCGGTTCCGGCCTCCCGTACGTGTTCGACGTCAGCCCGCACAATCTGCTCCCGCTCGTCTTCGACGCGCTCCTGGCCGGCAGGACGCCGCAAATCAACGGCAACGACTATCCGACTCCCGACGGAACGTGCGTGCGCGACTACGTGCACGTGTCGGATATCGCCGCAGCCCACGTCGCCGCGGCGCGGCGGCTTGAGGCGCAGGAACCGCTGGAACCCGCATACAACCTGGGCAGCGGGACCGGGTCCTCCGTCGCGGAAATCATGGCCGCGATCGCCGAGGTCACCGGAATCCCGTTCACGCCGGCCATTGCCCCCCGCCGCCCCGGCGACCCCGCGAGAATCGTCGCCTCGGGGGAACTGGCCGCGCGGGATTTGGACTGGACAATGCGCCACAGCCTCTCCGAGATGGTCGAAAGCGCATGGGCGGCGCGTCGGTAACCTTCAAGTTGACATAGAAGGTTTACCATTTGCGACTTGACCTGAGCGAACTACACGAGTGTAATTACCCTAAGCAACTCGCGCACGTCAACGCGGCCGGACAGGGGAGGATGTGCTATGGCGATCAGCGATCATGGCCACGGGGTCCCCGAGAACTGGTTCGTAGATCCGGTCAAGCTCGGCGTGCCCGGAGTGCGCCAGCCCGTCGACGAGGACGACAACGCGCTCGCCTGGCAGTCGGATGCGTTGTGCGCGCAAACCGACCCTGAGGCGTTCTTCCCGGAAAAAGGCGGATCGACGCGAGACGCGAAGAAGATCTGCTCCAGTTGCGAAGTTCGCGCCCAGTGCCTCGAATATGCGCTCCAGAACGACGAGCGATTCGGAATTTGGGGCGGACTCTCCGAGAGGGAACGCCGCAAGCTGCGCAAGCACGCGTAGCTTGTAGTCAATGCAACCCAGGGTCACCGCGATTGTTGTCGCTCGAAACGGGGGCGCCCACCTGAAACGGACTCTCGCGGCGCTCGCCGCGCAGTCCCGTTCGCCGGACGTGACGATCGCCGTCGACGTGTCATCCTCGGACGACTCGGAAGCTCAGTTCTCCACATTCGGACCGACCCACCTGCTGTCGGTGCGCGACGGAACCACATTCGGCGGCGCCATCGCCCACGCCAGCCACTATGCGCCGGTCGCCGAGTCCGCGAACGAATGGCTGTGGCTCCTCGGCCACGACAATGCCCCTTCGCCCGACGCGCTGCAGCAACTCCTCGGCGCGGTGGAAGTCGCCCCTTCCGTCTCCGTCGCCGGGCCCAAACTCACCTCGGTCGACAACCCGACGTGGATCACCGAATTCGGCCACACAATTACCCGATTCGGACGGACCGTCTCCCTCGTCACCGGCGAACTGGACCAGGCGCAACACGACACCCGGGACGACGTGCTGGCCGTCTCGGCGGCGGGGATGCTCGTGCGCCGATCCGTCTGGGAGAAGCTCGGCGGGTTCGACCCCGGCCTTCCGAGCATCGACGCGTCGCTCGACTTCTCGGTGCGCGCGCGACTGGCAGGACACCGCGTGGTTCTCGTTCCGGCGGCGAAGGTGTCCAGCGCGGGCGGGCCGCAGGATTTCGGCAGGAAGCCATCATCGGCGGCCCGCACGTTCCGGATTGCCCGCGCCGCGCAGCTTCACCGCCGGCTCGTGTACTCGCCCGCGTGGGCGCTCATCCTCCACTGGCTTTCCCTCGTGCCGCTCGCGGTCGCACGTTCCATCGGGGATCTGATCGGGAAACGCCCGGGCGCGATCGGCGGGGAAATCGGCGCCGCATTCGGTGCGGCATTCTCCACCCGGGTCGGCGTTGCGCGCCGCAACCTGCGCAGGAACCGCGTGCTCGGCTGGGGCGCGATCGCCCCCTTGCGGATGACGGCCGCGGAAGCCCGAGAGCTGAGAGCCCAGGCCAGGGAGGCGGAGCTCGCCGAATTCGATCTCGCCCACGGCGGCCAGGCGGTCCGTGCGCCGCGCGCCGGGTTCATCGCCCACGCCGGGCTCTGGGTCGTGCTCCTCGTCGGCATCGTCGGCGTTCTCGCCTACGGCGCCCTGCTCGGCGCCAATGCCGTTACGGGAGGCGGGCTGCGCCCACTGTCCGACACGGCCGGCGCGCTGTGGTCGCACATCGGGATCGGCTGGCGCCAGGTCGGCACCGGCATGTTCGGGGCCGCCGACCCGTTCGCCGCGATCCTCGCGCTGCTCGGGTCGCTCACGTTCTGGAATCCCAGCCTGTCGATCGTGCTCCTGTACCTGTCCGCCATTCCGCTGTCCGCGCTCGGAGCATGGAGTGCCGCGCGCAGCATGAGCCGCAACCCGTGGCTTCCCGCACTCGCCGCCATCCTGTGGGCCATCGCGCCGCCGCTGCTGTCGTCCCTGGCCGGAGGTCATCTGGGCGCCGTGATCGCCCACCTGCTTCTGCCGTGGCTGTTCCTCGCTGCGCTCGGTGCAGCGAGATCCTGGGCATCCGGCGCGGCCGCCGCGCTCCTGTTCGCCGGCGTCGCCGCGGGCGCACCGTCCCTCGTGCCCGCGCTTCTCGTCCTGTTCGTCGTGCTGCTCATCGCCAGACCGACCCGCATCCACCGCACCCTGGGGATTCCGATCCCTGCGCTCGTCCTGTTCGCG
This sequence comes from Micrococcales bacterium, assembly GCA_017306245.1. GTDB lineage: Bacteria > Actinomycetota > Actinomycetes > Actinomycetales > Microbacteriaceae > Terrimesophilobacter. The sequence continues at coordinate 472,044 of JAFKIY010000002.1, forward strand.
CCGCTCATCGTTCAGCAGGTTCTCGCCGGCAACCCGCTCGCGCTGTTCGCCGACCCCGGCGTCCCGGTCGTCGAACCCGCAGCATCCGGCTGGCAGCTCGCGCTCGGGGATGCGTCCGGCACCCTTCACGGCTGGACCGCCGCGCTCGCCGGACTCCACGTGCCGGGAATCGCTGCCTCGTTCCTCGTGATTGCGCTCGTCGCGCCGCTCGCGATCCTCGCCCTGCTGTCGCTGTTCCTCCCCGGGGCCAGGCGGGCCGTTCCGTCCGTGTTCGTGGCGCTCCTCGGCTTCGCGACCGCCGTACTCGCCCACACGCTCCAGGTGGGCGCCGTCGGCGTCGACCCGGTTACCGTCTGGTCCGGGCCCGGATTGAGCCTGTTCTGGCTCGGCCTCATCGCGGCAGCGGTGGGCGCGCTGGATGCTCTCGGGCGAATCGCCACTCCGATGTCGGTGCTCGCCGCGCTCGGCGCTGGCGCCCTGGCCATTCCCCTCCTCGGCGCGATGGTGATCGGCACGGCGCACGTGCGGCCATCCGAGGGGCGCATCATGCCGGCACTCGTCACGGCGGAAGCCGGAAGTTCGCCGAACGTCGGCACCATCGTGATCACCTCGCTCGGGAAAGCCGGAGTGTCGGCCGGACTGGAACGCGGGAAGGGCGCGACCCTCGACGAGCAGTCGACGCTCGTGAGCACCAAACCGCGACCGGATGACCAGGATGTGCGACTGGCCACCCTCGCCGGCAACCTCGCCACGCGCAGCGGCTTCGATTTCGTGGGAGAGTTCACCTCGCTCGGGGTGTCGTTCGTCCTCGTCCCGAACGGCGACGACAGCGACACCACGTACCGCACGACGCTGGAAGCGCTCGGCGGCAACGAGACCCTGAACCCAGTCGGGTCCACGGCATCGGGGCAGCTCTGGCGCTTCGCCGGGACAGTGGACCCGCCGCCGGCGCATCCCGGCAACACCGACACGTTCCTCGGGCATTGGTATCTGGTGGCCCTGGGCGTCGTCTTCGGGGTGTGCGTGCTTCTCGCCATCCCGATAGGCGGACGAGGGCGGCGGCGCCGGCCGAGCACCGAACCCGGCGACAAGGCGGCCGACACGTTCGATGAGGAAGAACATGACTGACACGCAGCACCGCACGGGAGTTCGCCGGTTCGCCGTCGCGGGAGCGCGGGGCGTTCTCGGCCTGTTCGGGATCGGCGTGGCCATCGTGAGCATCGCTGCCGCCACCTGGCTTCCGCTGCCCGTGCTGGGGACCGGTCCGTCCTCGATGGTCGTGGCACCGGTGGCGTCAACCCAGCAGAGGATCTGCGCCGGGCCAATCCTGCGGCTGGGCGACGAATCCGGCCAGGACGCCACGACAGCGATCTCGGTGGGAGCCGCGACCGTGACGAGCGCCGCCACGACGGGCACGCCGCGCCTGGAGGATATGGACCCCACCGACAACGAATCCAACACGCCGTCGCAGCGCCTCATCCTCGACCCCGCGCCGACAGGGTCGACGCCCGGGATTCTCGCCGGCAGCCAGTCCCAGTACGTGGACGACAACGAGTATGTCGGCTTCGCGGCGAGCGAGTGCGCGAAGGCGAGTTCGGACACCTGGCTTGTCGGCGGTTCCACCGTCACCGGCCGCACGACCCTGCTCGCCCTCAACAACCCGAGCAAGGTGAGCTCGACGGTGAGCGTCGAGCTCTTCTCCGAAAGCGGCGCAGTCGACGTGTCGGGGATGTCGGGGATCATCGTCCCGCCCGGCGGCCAGCGGATCCTGTCGCTCGCCGGGTTTGCCCCCGGCATGGCGAGCCCGGTGGTGCACGTCGTCAGCACCGGCGGTCAGGTGGCCGCGAGCCTGCAGCAGAGCATCATCCGGACGCTCACGCCGGGCGGAGTCGACGTGTTCGGCGCAAGCACCGGGCCGGCCACCCTCAACGTCATCCCCGGCGTCGTCGTATCGTCGCCCGAGTCCATTGACGCGACGGGCGGAATCGATGGATACGGCGATGCCGCGCCGACACTGAGAGTGTTCGTCCCCGGATCCGGTACCACATCTCTGAGCGTCTCGGCGATCGCCGAGGACGAATCCGTCGAACCGTCCACGTCGACCCTGAGCGTCGACGCGGGGGTCGTCACGGATATCCCCCTCGGCAGCTTCCCCGCCGGCACCTGGACGTTGACCGTGACGAGCGAGAAGCCGGCAGTGGTTGCGGCACGGACCTCGACGGTGACGATCGCCGGGAGCCCGCAGGCGAGCATCGATGCGGGAACGGATCCCGACGTCACCGCCACCGATTTCGCCTGGTTCGTCAGCGCGCTGGAACTGGACGGAACCGCGCTCGTGAGCGTTGCCGAAGGACCGAACCCCGTGCTCCACCTGGCCAACACGGGCGCCTCCGATGCGCAGGTCACCATCGATGCGAGCCGGGGAGCCGACACGACCGTGACGGTCCCCGCCGGCAGGACCGTCGCGCTTCCCGTCGTCGGCGCACTCAGCTACACGCTCGGGGGATTCACCTCGCTGCGCGCGTCGGTGAGCTATCAGGGCGATGGTCGCCTTGCGGGCTACGTTGTGAGCCCACCCGAGCGGTTGTCGCAACCGGTCACGGTGTACTACCAGTTCGGCTAGAAATGCCGGAAGCGCTCCGGCGCGAGATCCCACGGATCCTTGCCGAGGAGCTCGGCGACGGCGCGGAACACGCACGCCTCGATCATCATCCGGCGATGCAGGTCGTCGTTGCGGTGCAGCCTGGCCAGGCGCTCGATCGGCAGCCGGAACAGGATGATCCGCCGCTCATCGGGGAGGACGAGCCACCGTCGAACCCGACGGTTCTCCGTGACCGTGGTCGGCACCCCGGCGATCTCCACGTGCACGTCCGCGAGTTCGTTCGGCCAGAGGTCCTTCAAGTATTCGGCTGTGGCCGCAACCGTCGCGGCGAACACATCCACGCGGGTGTGCAGCCGGGGGAGCCTCGGACCGGTCACGGAAGCGCGGATGCCCCGGCCGTGACGATCCCGCCCCGCCGTGCGGGGCGATCCGCGGACCTCGCCGCGGGAAATCTTGGCCATGGCGCCATTGTACGGGGAGGTGGGGCTGCACAGGTGGGCGGGCGTCGCCGTCGTTCGGCGCGGTTCTGCCACCCGGGCCCGCGCCGTCGCTACAGTGGGAGCACAATGGACGAACGGTTGTGCAGCAAAGTCGCGTGCGTGCGCGACGCCGTGTCGACCCTCACCTACGTCTACGCCGACTCGATGGCGGTGCTCGGACCCCTGAGCGCCCGCCAGGAACCGCACACCTACGACCTGTGCGCCGTGCACTCGGAGAGCCTCTCCGCCCCGCGGGGGTGGCAGGTTCTGCGTCACGTAGCATTGGAGAATGAGCTCTAAACCCGACCTGGGCGCCTTCATCAAGACCTATGACGTGCGGGGTCTGGTCGGATCCCAGCTCACCGATGACGTCGTCGCGGCGATCGGCGCAGCCTTCGTCGACGAGATCGACGGGGCGGGCGGGGACGTGATCATCGGTCACGACATGCGCGATTCCTCCCCCGGGTTCGCCCGCGCCTTCGCTTCGGGCGTGCAGGCCAGGGGAGGCAACGTCGTCGCGATCGGCCTGTGCTCCACCGACGAAAGCTACTTCGCCTCCGGAAGCCTGAATGCCCCGGCCGCGATGTTCACGGCCAGCCACAATCCGGCCACCTACAACGGGATCAAGCTGAGCCGGGCCGGCGCTCGGGGGATCAGCCTCGACACGGGTCTCGCCGCGATCAGGGATCGCGCGACCGAGTACCTCGCGAACGGCATCGTTCAGGTCGCAGAGCCCGGAACCTACCGGGAGCAGGATGTGCTCGCCGAGTACGCGAAATACCTGCGCGAACTCGTCGACCTTACCGGCATCCGTCCCCTTCGGGTTGTCGTGGATGCCGGCAACGGCATGGGCGGGCTCACCGTACCCGCCGTGCTCGGGACCGCCGCTGGGTTGCCCGCGCTGCCCATCGAGGTGATCCCGCTGTACTTCGAACTGGATGGCACGTTCCCCAACCACGAGGCGAACCCGCTCGAGCCGGCGAACCTCGTCGATCTGCAGCGCGCCGTCGTCGAACACAAGGCGGATCTCGGACTCGCGTTCGACGGCGACGCGGACCGGTGCTTCGTGATCGACGAGAATGGCGACGCGATGAGCCCCTCCGCGGTTGCGGCGGTCGTCGCCGTGCGGGAGATCGCGCGGGCCGAGGAGAAGCCGGTGTACGTCATCCACAACCTCATCACCTCGCGCATCGTGCCGGAGACGATCGCTGCAGCGGGGGCCGTGCCCGTGCGCACGCGCGTCGGGCACTCGCTCATCAAGGACGAGATGGCCGCGACCGGTGCGGTGTTCGGCGGCGAGCACTCCGCGCACTACTATTTCCGCGACTTCTGGGGTGCCGACAACGGGATGCTCGCCGCGATGCACCTGCTCGCCGAATTCGGGCACCAGGACCGCCCGCTCTCCGAGCTCGCCGCGCGCTTCACCCCGTATGCGGCGAGCGGCGAACTGAACTCGACTGTCACCGACATCCCGGCCGCGTACGCCCGCATCGTGAGCGCGTACGCCGCGTTCGACCTGGACGAGCTGGACGGCCTCACGGTGAGCGGAAACACCGACGGCGTGTTCTGGTGGTTCAACGTCCGGCCATCCAACACGGAGCCGCTGCTGCGCCTGAACGTCGAGGCGGGCGAGACCGCCGACATGGAGCGGATCCGCGACCACGTGCTCTCCCTCATCCGCACACCCTGACTTTCACCCGTCACACCGCCTCCGGAATGAGGAAAGTCGTAGAGAATGGGGGGATGACCGTGTCCACCGTTTTGCCGTTCACCGTTGCCGACCTCACACTCGCGGAGGCGGGACGCCACCAGATCAGGCTCGCCGAGCACGAAATGCCGGGGCTCATGACGCTGAGGGACGAGTTCGGCGCAGCCAGGCCGCTCGCCGGTGCGCGCATCGCCGGGAGCCTGCACATGACGGTGCAGACCGCCGTGCTCATCGAAACGCTCGTCGCGCTCGGCGCGCAGGTGCGGTGGGCGAGCTGCAACATCTTCTCCACGCAGGATGACGCGGCCGCCGCGGTCGCGGTAGGGCCGACCGGCACCGCCGCCTCGCCCGCCGGGGTTCCCGTGTTCGCGTGGAAGGGTGAAACGCTCGAGGAGTACTGGTGGGCGACATCCCAGATCTTCGACTGGAGCGCCGAGGCCGAAGCGGCGGGGGCGGACTGGCGCGGCCCCAACATGATCCTCGACGACGGCGGCGACGCCACTCTTCTCGTGCACAAGGGCCGCGAGTTCGAGCTCGCCGGCAGAGTTCCGGATGTTGCGGAAGGGGACAGCCACGAGTGGCGCGTCATCCTCGAGACGCTCCGCACCTCGCTGGCCGGTTCCCCCGACCGCTGGACGAGAATCGCGGAAGACATCAGGGGCGTTACCGAGGAGACGACGACCGGCGTGCACCGGTTGTACGAGCTGGAGAAGTCCGGCGAGTTGCTGTTCCCGGCCATCAACGTGAACGACTCGGTGACGAAATCCAAGTTCGACAACCGCTACGGCATCCGGCACTCGCTTCCCGACGGCCTCAACCGGGCCACCGACGTGCTCATCGGCGGCAAGGTCGCGTTTGTTGCCGGATACGGCGACGTCGGCAAGGGCGCAGCGGATGCCCTCCGTGGCCAGGGCGCGCGCGTGATCGTGAGCGAGGTCGACCCGATCAACGCGCTGCAGGCGGCCATGGACGGCTTCCAGGTGTCGCGGATCGAGAGCGTGCTCGGCGAGGCGGACATTTTCATCAGCGCCACAGGCAACCAGAACGTGATCACGGTCGAGCACCTGCTCGGCATGAAACACCAGGCGATCGTCGCGAACGTCGGCCACTTCGACGACGAGATCGACATGGCCGCGCTCGAATCGCTCGCTGGCGCAGAGCCGGTCGAAATCAAGCCCCAGGTGCACGAGTGGCGCCTGCCGAACGGGCGCAGCGTGCTCGTGCTCTCCGAGGGCCGCCTCATGAATCTGGGCAACGCGACAGGGCATCCGTCGTTCGTGATGAGCAACTCGTTCTCGAATCAGGTGCTCGCCCAGATGGAGCTGTTCGGCACCGACTACCCGCTCGGCGTGCACGTGCTCCCGAAGAAGCTGGATGAGAAGGTCGCGCGGCTTCACCTCGACGCGCTCGGAGTCGAGCTGACCACCCTCACCCCCGCGCAGTCGAACTACCTCGGGATTCCCGTCGAAGGGCCGTACAAGGCAGACCACTACCGGTACTGAAGCCCGCGCGTCAGCGGGCGGGGAAGTTCCGCGGGATCCGGTCCAGGGCCGGGGCGAGGCTCTTCAGCCGTTCCTTCTCCAGCTGGAGGGCCGCGAATTCCCGCTCGCGGCGCACGGCGCTGATCCCGGCGAGGAACAGTTCCGGATCGACGCTCGGGAGAGGGGACACGTACGGGGACGCCTCCATCGCCAGCGCCCGGGCGGCCGCCGCGCGAGACTGCGGCGTGAACCCAGGGGCGTTGGCGAGAAACTGGGCGATCCTGCGGGCCAGACGGTCCGGCATTTTCGCCACATCCGCAGCGCGGGACCACTCGACGAGCTCGAGCGGCACACCGTAGATCGGCGGAACGTACCGGTTGATGCGTTCGTTCTGGCTGTACGTGCCGGCGATCAGATCGCCGAGCCGTTTCGCCCTCGCGTTGAACAGGGCGATGAGCGCGGCGAGGCCGCCCAGCGTTCCGAAAATTTCGAGCACACCCGTCAGGGCCCGGATGAACGCGTGCCGGAATCCGATCGCGCCGCCGTCATCCCGGACGATCCGCGCGCCCACCGCGAGCTTGCCGAGGGAACGGCCACGACTGGCGAGTTCCACCGTCGTCGGGATCACCACGACGCACAGCACGAGCGCGGCGACGATGAGCGCCTGATACATCGCGCTGCTCAGGAATGTTGCGAACAGGGGCGTGGAGAGGGTGACCACGACGAGAATCCACAGGCCGAAATAGACGAGGAAATCGATGGCCGCTCCGGCGCCGCGCAACACGAAACCGGTGGCGCTCAGGTTCAGCGCGACGGCTTCGCCCGTGATCAGTTCCTCATCCGGCACGGCCATGTCTAGTATCTAAGCAGATGGATCTCGACGCCTACTCCGCCGCCCACCGCGATGAATGGGACGAGCTTGCCCGCCTCAGTTCACGGCGGCGCTCCGGGGGCACCGACGCGGATGACCTGATCGAGCGGTACCAGGCGGGCGCGAGCCAGCTTTCCGCCATGCAGGCCTCCGCCGGGAGTTCCGTGCAGGGGGATCGCCTCTCCCTCGCCCTGTCGAGGGCGAGGTTGCAGTTCACGGGGGCGGGCACGAACGTGCTCAGCCGGCTTCCAGCGTTTTTCTGGAACCAGTTGCCTGCCGCGCTCTACCGCGTGCGCTGGCTGTCCCTCGCCGTCACCGCCGCGACAGCGCTCATCGCGGTGCTGTACGCGCTCTGGGCGCTCAACACACCCGGCGTACTGCAGAGTTTCGGCACGGAGGAGCTGCGCCGCAAGTTCGCGGAGGAAGACTTCGTCAATTACTACTCGAACAACGGCATGGCCTCGTTCACGGCCCTCGTGTGGACGAACAACGCGTGGCTCGCCGCGCAGTGCGTCGCATTCGGGGTCATCGGCGTGTACGCGCCGTACCTGTTGTTCACGAACGCCATGAACCTCGGCCTCGCCGCGGCGCTCATGGGCTCGCACGGCCGGATCGACGTGTTCTTCCTCTACATCGCGCCGCACGGGCAGCTGGAACTGTATTCGATCTTCGTGGCGGGAGCGGCGGGTCTCATGATCTTCTGGTCCTGGATCGCGCCGGGGCCGAGAACGCGCGTGCAGGCGCTCGCCGAGGACGGCCGCGCGCTCATCACGATCGCGATCGGCCTCGCGCTCGCCCTGCTCGTGTCCGGAATCATCGAGGGTTTCGTCACCCGCCAGGACTGGCCATGGCCGATCAAGATCGGAATCGGCACGGTGGCGCTTGCCGCATTCCTCGGCTACCAGTGGATCGTCGGCGGCCGGGCGTACCGCGCGGGGGAGACGGGCGACCTCGACGAATTCGAATCCGGCGCCCGCCGCATCGTCGCCGGTTGAGTCGTTATTTTGAGTTGTTCACGATAACGGCTAGTCTGGATGCGTGACCGAGACCCTGACCCAGCACCTCCATGACGCCGGATTGCGCGTCACCGGCGGTCGGGTGGCCATTCTCAACGCGATCGAGAACCTGCCGCACAGCGATGCGGAAACCCTCGTCGGCGTCCTTCGCGAAAGCCTGCCCGGCACCTCGGTGCAGTCGGTCCACAACATGCTGCACGACCTCACGAAGGCCGGACTGCTGCGGCGCATCGAGCCCGCGGGCTCCCCCTCCCGATACGAACGCCGAATCGGCGACAACCACCACCACCTCGTGTGCACCGACTGCGGCGCCATCGAGGATGTCGACTGCGCGATCGGCGAAGCCCCGTGCCTCACCCCGTCCCAAAAAGCGGGCTACGCCGTCACGAGCGCCGAAGTCACGTTCTGGGGCGTGTGCGCCGCGTGTCAGGCAGCGGCGGCCAACCAGACCTCTGATCCACCGTTCATCCACCGAAGCTAGGAGCACACATGTCCAAGGACACCACGACCACTCAAAGCGGCGCCCCCGTCGCGAGCGATGAGCATTCCCTCACCGCGGGCCCCAACGGAGCCACGGTGCTCCACGACCGCTACCTGGTCGAGAAGCTCGCTGCGTTCCACCGCGAGCGCGTGCCGGAGCGCAACCCGCACGCCAAGGGCGGCGGAGCCTTCGGCGAGCTCGTGATCACGGAAGACGTGTCGCAGTACACGCGTGCCGCACTGTTCCAGAAGGGCGCGAAGACCGACATGCTCGCGCGCTTCTCCTCCGTCGCCGGCGAGCAGGGCTCTCCCGATACCTGGCGCGACGTGCGCGGATTCGCGCTCAAGTTCTACACGACCGAGGGCAACTACGACATCGTCGGAAACAACACCCCCGTGTTCTTCATCCGCGACGGCATCAAGTTCCCCGACTTCATCCACTCGCAAAAGCGCCTCGGCTCATCCGGACTGCGCGACGCCGACATGCAGTGGGACTTCTGGTCGCTCTCGCCGGAATCCGCCCACCAGGTGACCTACCTCATGGGTGACCGCGGACTTCCACGCTCGTGGCGCCACATGAACGGCTACGGTTCGCACACCTACCAGTGGATCAACGCGGACGGCGAGCGTTTCTGGGTCAAGTACCACTTCCTCTCCCGGCAGGGCGTCGAAGCGATGAGCAACGAGGAGGCCGAGAAGCTCGCCGGGTCGGATGCCGACTACTATCGCCGCGACCTGTTCGAGTCGATCGCCGCGGGCGAGAACCCCGTGTGGGACGTGTACGTGCAGGTCATCCCGTACGAGGACGGCAAGACGTACCGATTCAACCCGTTCGACGTCACGAAGACCATGCCGAAGGCGGACTACCCGCGCATCAAGGTCGGGCACTTCACCCTGAACCGCAATCCGGAGAACTTCTTCGCCGACATCGAGCAGGCCGCGTTCTCGCCGTCCAACATCGTGCCGGGCGTGGACATCAGCCCGGACAAGATGCTCATGGCGCGCGTGTTCTCCTACCCGGATGCCCAGCGCTACCGTATCGGCACGAACTACAACCAGCTGCCGGTGAACGCGCCGCGCACCCAGGTGAACACGTACGGGCACGAGGGGAACATGCGCTTCACCGCGGCGCCCGCGAGCATGCCCACCTACGTTCCGAACTCGCACGGCAGCCCCACGGCTGACCCGCAGGCCGCTGGCGACGGCGGCTGGGAGTCGGATGGCGCGCTCGTGCGCTCCGCCGCAACCCTCCGCGCCGACGACGATGACTTCGGTCAGGCCGGCACGCTCTACCGCGACGTCTTCGACGACGCGGGCCGGGCACGCTTCCTGGAGACGATCACCGGCGGGGTCGGCGCGGTGAAGGATGACGGTATCCGCGAACGCGCGATCGGGTACTGGACGAACGTGGACGCCGACCTCGGGGCCGCGCTCCGCGCGAACCTGAAAATGTAGGGCTAAAGCCGCCCGGCGGCGCTGTGCTTGTGTGTCAAAGCCGCCCGGCGGCTTTGAGCGCAATGTAGCGGTCGGCGAGGGCCGGCGGCAGGTCGGAGGGGGAGCCGGTGACGACATCCCCTCCGAGTTGCCGGATGGCGGCAGCCACGCGCGACTGGTCCAGCAGGGCGCGCTCCGCCGCTGCTGCGAGGTACACCTCGCTGCGACGGCTGCGGTCGCGGGTTGCCGCGAGCACATCCGGGTCCGTCACCGAGGAGACCACGACGGTGTGCCGCCTCGTCAGCTGCGGCAGCAAGGCGAGAAGCCCCCGGGAAGCCCCGGGTGCATCGATCGAGGTGGCGATCACCACGAGCGCGTGCTGGCTCGTCACCGAGCGCACGAGTCCCGGCACGGCACCCCAGTCCGGCTCGATGAGCTCAGGGTCGACCGTTGCCATCGTGTCGACCATCCGGGACAGCAGCTCCGGCCCGGTCGCTCCCTGCACCCGCCCGCGGACACGCCGGTCGAAGATCACGAGGTCGACGCGGTCTCCGGCTCTCGTGGCGAGCGCGGCGAGCAGCAGCGCGGACTCGAACGCGGTGTCAATGCGCGGCTCGCCGGCGATGCGGGCCGCCGATGTGCGCCCGCTGTCGATCACGATCACGACGCGCCGATCGCGTTCGGGCCGCCACGTGCGCACCATGAGCAGCTGGCCGCCCTGCGGGTCCTGCCGCCTCGCCGTCGCCCGCCAGTCGATGGAGCGCACATCGTCGCCGCGCACATACTCCCGAAGGCTGTCGAACTCGGTTCCCTGGCCGCGGATCATGACGCTCGTGCGCCCGTCGAGCTCCCGCAGTTTCGCAAGCCGCGACGGCAAGTGTTTGCGCGAGTGGAACGGCGGCAGAACGCGGATCGCCCCCGGAACGTTCATGGTCGCCTGACGCGCGGCAAGCTTCAGGGGTCCGTAGGAGCGGATCGTCACGTGGGCTGCCCTGCGTTCCCCGCGCCGGATCGGGGTGAGGCCGGTACGGATGGCCCTGCGTTCTCCGCCGCGGATCACGATGCGCGTCCTCGTCGGATGCGCGCCGGCCGACGGCTGCCACGCGTCGCGCACGACGCCGCGAATCGTGCGGCGCCCGGCATTCTCGATCACGAGCGTTGCGGCCACCGATTCGCCGAACCGGACGCGCGCCGGAACGTCCCGCGTGAGAAGCACGCGGCGCGGAGACGCGGCGATGACGAGGTCGATGGCGGCGAGCACCACGGCGATGCCCAGCCACCAGACGAGCCACCGGGGGTCGTTCGTCACGACGATGGGCACCGCTCCGGCCAGGAGCAGCGCGACGAACCAGCCCGAAATCACCATGGGGGACTCGTTAGATCGGAACCTGGACCTGCTGCATGACCGACCGCAGGATCGTGTCCGCGGACACTCCCTCGAGTTCCGCCTCCGGACGCAGCTGGATGCGGTGCCGCCACACGGGCAGCGCCATGGCCTGGACGTGGTCCGGCGTCACTCCGGTGGACCCGGTGAGCCACGCCCACGCGCGCGCGGCCGCCATCAGGGCATTCGTGCCGCGCGGGCTCACGCCGAGCTTCACCGACGGGCTCTGCCGCGTGCCGCGGGCAAGGTCCACGACGTAGCCGATCACGTCGCCGCTCACCGTCACCGTCGCGACCTCCGCTCTCGCCGCCGCGATCTGCTTCGCGTCGAGAATCGCGGTGACCCCGGCAGCCTTCAGGTCGCGCGGGTTGAACCCCGCGGCGCTGCGTTCCAGGATGGTCACTTCCTCGGCGCGTTCCGGCAGGTCGAGCACGAGTTTCAGCAGGAAGCGGTCCAGTTGCGCCTCCGGAAGCTGGTAGGTGCCCTCGTACTCGATCGGGTTCATGGTCGCCGCGACGATGAACGGCTCAGGGAGGGGCCGCGTCTCGCCGTCGACGGACACCTGCCGCTCCTCCATCGCCTCCAGCAGCGCGGACTGCGTTTTCGGCGGCGTGCGGTTGATTTCATCCGCCAAGAGGATGTTCGTGAACACAGGTCCGGCGCGGAACTCGAACGCACCGGCCTTCGTGTCGTACACGAGGGAGCCTGTCACATCCCCCGGCATGAGGTCCGGCGTGAACTGGATGCGTTTCGTGTCCAGGTGCAGCGCCATGCTGAGCGTGCGCACCATGAGGGTCTTGGCGACCCCCGGCACCCCCTCCAACACGACGTGCCCCCCGGCGAGAAGGGCGATCATGAGGCCGGTGACCGCGCCATCCTGGCCGACCACCGCCTTGCCTACCTCGGTGCGTACCCGCGCGAACTGCGCTCGAAGATCGTCGGTCATGGGGTCATTCTCCCGGTTCATTGTCGTGCGCTGGCGTGTCTATTGTCGTGGAGTTTTCTCTCGTGGCGGCCGCGACGGCTCGTTCCAGTTCGAGGAGGGCGTCGGAGAGGCGGACCAGCTCCGCTTCGGTGGCGGGATCCGCATCCCGGAGCAGCTGCGCGATCTCGGGCTCCGGCCGCCGCGTGACGTGCGCGACGGTGCGGATGATCTCGTCCACGTCGGCCACCCTCGGCAGCCCGCACAGGGAGCCGAGCCGGTCGACGGTCCCGATGCGCAGGGAATCCAGCGCGTGCAGTCGGGAGGACGACTTCTCGTACAGCCGCGCCCGCCCGTGCATGGTCTCGCTCGAGCGCACCACCACCGGCAGATTCTCGACCACGAGCGGCCCGAATCGCCGACCCCGCCAGAATCCGGCCGCGATGGTCGCGATGATGAGCAGGGCCAGGACGCCGCTCACCCACGCGGGGGTGAGCTCCGCCGCGGTCGGACCGGTTGCTTCGTCGATCGTCGGCAGCATCCACACGAGATTCGCGGTGCTGCCTAGCAGCCCGAGCGCGAACGCGGCATTGCCCTCAGTGATCACGAACTGGTTGGAGAACGCCGCGGTCGTTCCCAGCACGGTCACGCGCGTGCCGGAGCGCTCGATCTGGACGAGCGAGTAGACGTCGTCTCCGCTTCCCAGGCACTGGATCGCATCAGGATCATTGCCGATGACCCGGAAACCGGATCCGGTCCCGGTCACCGTTTTCGCTCGAGTGACCGGGCGCAGCGGGCAGTCGGCGCGAACCACCCCGGACACGGTGCCGGCGAGGGCGACCTGGGGAGCGATCGCGTTGAGCTGGTCGAAGTCGGGGGTCATGAGGATGAGGTTGCTCGACAGGCGGCCGAGCTCGACGAGCTGCTCAGCGGCCAGGAAGTGGCCGTCGTCGACGAGGAAGATCGTGGTGTCGTTTGGACTGCCCACCGCCGCCCGCGTGGCCGCCATGCTGTCGCTGGAGGTCACCGTGACGCCGTGCTGCCGCAACACCTCGGCAAGAGCCTTGCTTCCCTTCGGGCTGGCATCGGTCGGCGAGAGCGGTTTCCCTGCCGCGCCGACCGCCCCGGTGATGATGATCGAGCCGAGGGTGGCCAGCACGGCCACGACACCCGCGATCACCCAGAATCGCCAGGCCCGGCCGGCCTGGCGGATCGTGGGAGTTACCACCTCGGTCGCCCCGGTCACCGGCCCACCGCCGCAACCTGCGCCGGGCGCGCATCGCGAAGTTCCGCCTCCAGCGTTACGAGCTCGAGGTACTGCGCCTGGCTGCCAGGCTCGCCGAGGTAGCGCACCGAGTCGAAGGATGCTGCGCTGCCCAGGAGCCGGGACGCATACGTCGGGAACGCCTCTGCCGCGCGGAGGGCGAAACCCCTCGCCGTCGTGCCGGGGCTCGTGGTGACGACGACCCGCTCGGCCATGCGCCGCGCGATCGACCGGAACAGTTCCTCGATTGCCAGCGCCCAGTCGGCGCTCGTCGCCGCGTCGCGCGCCGAGCGCCGCAACTCCTCGGCGGTGCGCTCCTCGTCTTCCCCGAACAGGGCGCCAATGCCGGCGCCCCTGCGATTTCTGCGCGGCCGACCGAAAATGAAGAAGGCCGCGACGATCGCCGCCGCGACGAGCAGAACGACGAGGACCAGAAGCGGCCCCTGCAGCACGCCGCCCGGAGCCTGCAGCGAATTCAGCCAGTCCCAGAACGCCTTGCTGAGCTGGTCCCAGAGCGTCGGCCTTGCGGCCAGATACTCGGGTTTGGAGAGTTCGTCGATGAGCCACTGCCTGGCCTGGTCGCCATCCGGGTCGACCGGAACGTCGACGATCAGCCCGGTCAGCGCGCCGGCGGCTACCGCGATCATGCCACGGGAGGCGCGGAGGGGGTGCCGGCTGTCGAATCGGGAAGGTACGGGTTGGCCAGATCGGTTCCCGTCTGCTGCGCCTCGACGTACGCGGTGAGCCGCAGGTCGAGGCCTTCCTTCCGCATCCGCAGGTCAAGGTAGATGAGGGAACTCGCCGCCGTCGAAATGACCGCGGCGATCGCGCTCAGGACGAGCGTGATCACGAGCTGCACGATGTAGACGATCACGACGACCGTGACGGCGGTCTGCGTTCCCGCACCCGTGGGATCCACGAGGGCGCCGAGAATGGCGCCCGCGATCGAGAACGGCGCCGAAATGACGTTCATCGCGATCCCGAGGATGGCGCCGACGAGCAGCTGGATGCCGAAAACCCTCCAGAAGAATCCCCGCGTGAGCGACCACGATCTCGCCATCGCCGCGCGAATCCGGACACGCTCGATCATGATCGCACTGGGAACGAGGGAAAGCTTGGTGGAGATCCACACGGCGACCACGAGGAGGCCGAAACCGCCGAAAATGCCGAGAAACACGCCGAGGCCGATGCCCAGCGGCCCCAGCGTCGACACGAGGGCGACGACGGCGAGGACGAGAATGGCCACGGCGGCGCCCAGAGCGAGGCCGACGATGAGCGACCACCCGACGAGGGCGCCGACGCGCCCCTTCGCGTGGCCCCACAAACCGGACAGGGTGAGCTTCTCGCCGAGGGTGGCCCTCGCCACCTCGATGACGATGATGCCCTGGAGCCACGCATTCGCGACGAAGCCGAGAAGTCCGGCAAGCGCGGCGGAGAACAGGCCGAACGCGACAGTTCCCGCGACGATCGCCGACTCATCCTCCGGTGCCGCCGTCTGGAGCCGCAGCAGCGACGCGATCGTCGGCCCGCCGATGACAATCAGGCTCACCACCGTCACGACCACCTGAACCAGCAGGGCCACACCGAAGGTCGGACGCGGGTTGCGGCGCAGCACCCGGAACGCGGCGCCGAGGAGGGTGCCGAGGTCGAGCGGGCGCAACGGAATGAGCCCCGGTTTCGGAGGGGGCGTCCACGCGGACGGCGGCGGGGCGCCCGGTGGGGCCGGGCTTGGCGGAGCATTGTTCGGCGCTCCGGTGCCGGGCGGGCCGTACACCGGGGGCGTGCCGGATGCGGAGGGCGGAACCTGCGGCGCCGGCCCCCCGGGCGCGCTCCAGTTGTGGTCGTCGGTCACGATGCATTCACGGGGATCAGGCTCACGGCATTATCGTTTCACACTCGACTACTCTTGTGCGAGAGCATTACCGTGCCCGACAGTATTGCCGAGCAGAAGAAGAGCAGGAGCGATGACCGCACGAATCCTCGTCGTCGATGACGACACAGCGCTCTCCGAGATGATCGGAATCGTGCTGCGCACGGAAGGCTTCGACCCCGTGTTCTGCGCAGACGGCAACGAAGCGCTCGCCACCTTCCAGGTGTCGCGGCCCGACCTCGTCCTCCTCGACCTCATGCTGCCGGGGAAGAACGGCATCGAGGTGTGCGAGGAGATCCGGGCCGAATCCGGCGTGCCCATCATCATGCTCACCGCGAAGACCGACACCACGGATGTCGTGCGGGGCCTGGAGAGCGGCGCCGACGACTACGTCGTGAAGCCGTTCAACCCGAAGGAGCTCGTCGCCCGCATCCGAACGCGGCTGCGCCCCACCCCGGTCGGGTCGACGGACATCCTGCGCATCGGCGATCTCACCCTGGACGTTGCAGGGCACGAGGTGTGCCGCGGCGAAACGCGAATCAACCTGACGCCCCTCGAGTTCGAACTGCTGCTCGCCCTCGCCTCCAGACCCCAACAGGTGTTCACCCGCGAAATGCTGCTCGAGCAGGTGTGGGGATACCACTACAAGGCGGACACCCGGCTCGTGAACGTGCACGTTCAGCGGCTGCGGGCGAAAATCGAAGACGACCCGGACAACCCGAAAATCGTGATGACCGTCCGCGGGGTCGGCTATCGCGCGGGCGCAACGGGATAGCTTGCGCGAGGGCACGCCCATGCCGGAGGCACAAGTACCGGACAAGCGGATGCCGGAGATACGCATGCCGGCGTTGCGCATGCCGATGTGGCGCGCCTACCCCGGCCGCCTGCTCCACTTCTGGCGGGCGAACCTGCAGTTTCGCACGGTCGCGATCACGGTCACGCTGTCGGGGCTCGCCGTCGCGGTTCTCGGCAGCTACATGTCGGTGAGCATCGGAAGCAACCTGTTCGACTCGCGCCTGAACCAGGTGCTCGCGGAGTCGAGCCGGGCCACCAACCAGGCTCAGGATTTCTTCGACAGCGACCTCGCCACGACGGACCCGTCCCGCACCGACCTGGAGTTTCTGAGCAACACCGTGCTGAGCAACATCCGCGCCACCTCGACGAGCCCGGGCGGCCTCGGCGTGGCCATTTACCGTTCCCCCGGGCAGCAGACCGCCGTGACGATGCAGCCCTCGCAGAGCCGCGGATTCCCGGGAGAGGTCATTTCGGCGCAACTGCAGAAGGCGGTGGAATCCAGCACGGGCCCCGAGCGCGTGTGGTGGCAATCGGTGGAGCTTTCCGACGGACGACCGGCGCTCGCGGTCGGATCCCTGCTCACCGTCCCCAACGCCGGATTCTACGAGCTGTATTTCGTATACGACCTGGGGGATGCACAGGAGACGCTCGCGTTCGTGCAGCAGACTCTTCTTCTCGGCGGGCTCGCGCTCGTGCTGCTCATCGGCGCGGTCACCTACATCGTCGTGCGCCTCGTGGTCGGACCGGTTCGCACCGCTGCAGAGGTGAGCCAGAAACTCGCGGCAGGGCAACTGGAGCAGCGCATCCCGGAGAAGGGGGAAGACGTGATCGCCACGCTCGCGCGCTCCTTCAACGGGATGGCGGACAGCCTTCAGGAACAGATCACCAAGCTCGGCGAACTGTCCCGGCTGCAGCAGCGATTCGTCGCCGACGTGTCCCACGAGCTGCGCACCCCGCTCACGACCATCCGGCTCGCCGGCGACGTCCTGTACGACCAGCGGGACACGTTTCCCACCGCGACCGCGCGCACGGCGGAGCTCCTGCACACCCAGGTCCAGCGGTTCGAAGTCCTGCTCGCCGACCTTCTGGAGGTCAGCAGGTTCGACGCCGGCGCCGTCGAACTGGAGATCGAACCGACGAACCTCGTGAGGCTCGTCGAGGATGCGGTCGAATCGATGCAGCCCGTAGCGAGCGAGCACGGCTCGGACATCCGCGTGGTGGCGGCCGGCGGTTACTTCGAGGTGGAGCTGGACCCCCGCCGCATCCGCCGCATCCTGCGCAACCTGCTCGGGAATGCGATCGAACACGGCGAGGGCAAACCCATCGTCGTGTCCGTGGACAGCAACGAGGACGCGGTCGCGTTCGCCGTACGCGACCACGGAATCGGAATCGACACCGATGATCTCACCCGGGTGTTCGACCGGTTCTGGCGCGCAGACCCGTCCAGGAAGCGGACCATCGGAGGCACGGGGCTCGGGCTCGCGATCTCCCTCGAGGATGCATCGCTGCATCGCGGCTACCTCGAGGTGTGGTCGGAGCCGGGCAACGGAACGTGCTTCCGGCTGACCCTGCCGCGGGATCTCGAACGCTCGATCAGGGTGTCACCGATCGACCTGCCCCCCGCCGAACCCGCCGACGAATTGGGAGAGAGCAATGAGTGAGCGGCTGCGGAGGATTGTCGCGACCATCTCGATCGTGGTTCTGACGGCCGGGCTCGCCGCGTGCGGCGGGATCCCGACCTCGGGGAGCGTGCAGGCGGGCGACCCGTTGACGGATGAACCGACCGGCGACTTCATCTTCAACCCGCTCGGTCCCGCGAAGGACGCCGACCAGCGCGCGATCCTCGAGGGGTTCATCGCCGCATTCACCGGCCCGCAGAGCGACTACGGGGTGGCGAGGCAGTTCCTCAGTTCGGATTTCAAGAAGGAATGGGATCCGCGGCAAAGCGTGCTCATCCGCACCGGCAGCCCGACGGTCACGCAGGTCGACCCGTTGACGATCGACTACTCGTTCACTCCCAAAGCGCAGGTCGACGAGTTCGGGGCGTACTCCGTCACCGGGCCGTCGACCCAGACCCTCCAGTTCACGTTCGTGAAAGAGAAGGGCCAGTGGCGTATCAGCCAGGCGCCTCCCGGAATCGTGCTGCCGGAGAGCACGTTCCTGTCGATCTTCAGCAAACACGCCCTCTACTTCTACGATTTGAGCCTCAAGTACCTTGTCCCCGACGAGCGCTGGTTCGCCGGCGGGACCACGGCGACGAGGATCGTCACCGCCCTGCTGGCCGGTCCGCCGGAATGGCTGAAGGGCGCGGTGGTGTCCCAATTCCCGGACGGAACCCAGTTGACGCCGGGGACCACGGTCACGATCGATTCGACCGTTGCCCAGGTGGACCTGAGCGCAGAGGCCGCGAGCGCCGACGAACGACAACGGCAGCTCATGCAGCTGCAGCTCGCGGAGAGCCTCGGCACCGTTCCGGGCATCGGGGTCGTCGAAATCTCTGTCGCCGGGTCGGTTCTCGCGATCAAGCCGCTCGGTTCGGACAGCCCCGTGACGCAGCGCCCCGTCGACTCCAGGCCGATTGTTCTCGCGGACGGGAAGTTCGGGTACCTCTCCGGCGGGGAGGTGAGCCCGATCGCGAATCTCAGCGCCGCGGTCACCGGGTTGAAGCCGCTCGCGGTTTCCGTGGGCGAGGATGCCACGGTTGCCGCCGTGCTGTCCGCGGACGGCGTGTCCGTGGTTCGCGCCGGGCAGTCTGACGCTGGCAGAATCGACGGCCGATCCGGACTTATCGCACCGGGTATCGACGACTTCGGTTACATCTGGTCGGTTCCGTCGAATGCGCCGAACGAGCTCATGGCGTTCAACTACGACGGCGTCGGCGAACCGGTTTCCGTCACCCTCCCGTCCGGTTCGAGGATCGTGTCGCTGGATATCGCCCAGGACAACACGCGGGTCGCGATGCTGCTCCAGACGGTCGTCGGGCCGCGGCTCATCGTCGCGGCGATCATTCGGGATCCGGCGCGCGGTTACCTGCCGGTGAGCATCGGCACGCCCGTCATCGACACACTCATCGACTCGGACACGGCAGTCGATGCGACCTGGATCGACCGATTCTCGGTCGCGACGCTCACCGACAGCGACGGGGGCTCGATTGTGGGTGCGTTCGAGATCGGCGGCCAGCGCGTTTCGCTCGGCCGCCCCGCCACGACCTCGGTCGCCATCGTCGGCGGTAACAGCAAGACCGGCTTGCGCGTGCTCGGCGGCGACGGCCTCCTGGAGTCTCCGCGGGGGAGCAGCTGGCAGGCAACCTCCGGGAAGGTGGACCTGATCGCGACGCAACGCTGACCGCTCCCACACAGGGGCACCACGACTGCGTTGCGTTCGGATGGCGGGAAGATTCGGCCGGGCCGGTCGTCAGGCGTGGCATGCTGGCGCGATGATCGAACGGCCCGGCCAGTTGCGAGTCGGTGACCCGCCGTCGCCTCCCGGTCCGCGAGGCAGGGCGGTTGCGGTGCGCGCCGTGCTGGATGCGGTCGCGGTGATCTTCCCGGTCGACTGCGCGGGCTGTGGAGCGCCGGACCGGGCGCTGTGCGAGCTCTGCCGCGCCCGGCTTTCGGCGGGGATCCACAGGCAGCTCATCGCCGATGGCACCGTCGCGGTGAGCGCGCTGCGTTACGAGGGGCGAGTGCGCGAAATGATCCTGGCGTTCAAGGAGCGCGGCCGGACGGATGTCGTTCGGCCGCTGTCGCGAGCGCTCCGCCGGGCACTGGAAGCGGCGGCAGGTGGCTGTTCGGCACCCGTCGAGCTGTGCACGATCCCCGCCACTCGACCTGCCCTGCGCCGCCGAGGGTACCGGCCGGTGGAACTCCTTCTGCGCTCCGCCGGCTTTCGAGCCGCGCGGGTCCTCACCGTCGCCGCGGGCACGGCGCAGCAGAAGTCGCTGGGCAGGACCGAGCGGGAAGGCAACCTTCAGGGCTCGTTCCGAGCAGCCAGGGCCGCACGCGGCCGAACGTTCATCATCGTCGACGACATCCTCACGACGGGGGCGACGGCGCTCGAAGCCGCCCGTGCGATCACCGCCGCCGGTGGCGCGGTTGCGGCGGTGGCGACGCTCGCGTTCACGCCCCGGCGCGTGCCGGATGCGGTCCCGGCCGCCGTCGTCCGTGTGCCGGTTTCGCGTCCTGGTGACATCCGTGCGTGACATACACAGGTACGACGGCTACGGTGGCTGAAAGAGGCGCGATCAGCTCGCCTGGCTTCGCTGGGTCGTCGCGCAGCAGAAGACTGGGAGGATGACATGGAAGTTTCCATCAACGGTCTGGGGCTCGGGATCACCGACAGGTTCCGCGACTACGCGACAGAGAAATCGGAGAAGGTTTCCCACCTCGCAGACAAGGCAATCGCCTTCGAGATCAAGGCCTCGCGCCACAACGACAAGAGCGGCTCAGCCGGGGATGATCGGGTGGAACTGACCCTCATCGGCCCTGGCCCGCTCGTGCGCTCGGAGGCGGTTGGGGCGGACAAGTATGTGGCGTTCGATCTGGCGCTCGACAAGTTGATGGAACGGATTCGCAGGGCCAAGGACCGCAACAAGGTTCACAAGAGCGGCAAACGCCGCCCGGTTTCCCTGCACGAAGCCAGCAGCGGCGGGTTCAAGGTCGTGGACATCACGCCAGCGGACCCCGAGATCCTGGAGCGCGTTGCGACCGGCGGAATTCCCGTCATCGCCGAGGATGCGGGTGAGGCGGAGGAGGAGTGGAGCCCGGTCGTCATCCGCAAGAAGGTGTTCCCGGCAACGCCCATGACGGTCGATGACGCCCTGTACCGGATGGAACTCGTCGGCCACGATTTCTACCTGTTCATCGATGCCGAAACGGATCGGCCGAGCGTCGTGTACCGCCGCAAGGGCTGGGATTACGGCGTGATCGGCCTCGATGTCGAACAGGACGAGGTGCAGGGCAAGCGGGGCCAGCGCCGGTGACGGATGCGCGCGCTCGATCGCTCGCAGGTTAGGCTGTGGTGTTGGCTGTATGGTGGCGCGAGCGTGCCGTTAACGGCCCCGAAAACCTTATGGGAGTACTCAAGTGGCCAATGTTCTTGAACGTGTTCTTCGCGTCGGGGAGGGCCGAACCCTTCGCCGGCTGGAACGATTCGCCCACGCCATCAATCAACTTGAAGACGATTTCAAGGAACTCACCGACGACGAACTGAAGAACGAGACGAACGAACTGCGGGAGCGCTACGCGTCCGGAGAGACGCTCGACGACCTGCTGCCGGAGGCGTTCGCCGCGGTGCGCGAGGCCGCGGTTCGCACACTGGGCATGCGTCCGTTCGACGTGCAGCTGATGGGCGGGGCGGCGCTGCACCTCGGCAACATCGCCGAAATGAAGACCGGTGAGGGCAAGACCCTCGTGGCCACCATGCCCGCCTACCTGAACGCGATCGCCTCCCAGGGCGTCCACGTGGTCACGGTCAACGACTACCTCGCGAGCTACCAGTCCGAACTGATGGGCCGGATTTTCCGCGCCCTCGGCATGACGACCGGGTGCATCATTTCCGGCCAGACGCCCGCAGAGCGCCGCGAGCAGTACGAGGCGGACATCACGTACGGCACGAACAACGAGTTCGGGTTCGACTACCTGCGCGACAACATGGCGTGGACGGCTGCGGACATGGTGCAGCGCGGCCACCACTACGCGATCGTGGACGAGGTGGACTCCATCCTCATTGACGAAGCGCGCACGCCGCTCATCATCTCCGGCCCGTCCTCCGGGGAGGCGAACCGGTGGTTCAACGAGTTCGCCCAGGTGGCGAAAACGCTCGTGCCCGAGGTCGACTACGAGGTGGATGAGAAGAAGCGCACGGTGGGTGTGCTGGAGCCCGGGATTGAGAAGGTCGAGGATTACCTCGGCATCGACAACCTGTACGAGTCCGCGAACACGCCGCTCATTTCGTTCCTCAATAACGCGATCAAGGCGGCGGCGCTGTTCAAGCGCGACAAGGACTATGTCGTGATGAACGGCGAGGTGCTCATCGTCGACGAGCACACCGGTCGTATTCTCGTGGGCCGCCGCTACAACGAGGGCATCCACCAGGCGATCGAAGCGAAGGAGGGCGTGGCGGTCAAGGCCGAGAACCAGACTCTCGCGACGGTCACTCTGCAGAACTATTTCCGCCTGTACAAGAAGCTCGCCGGCATGACCGGTACCGCGGAGACCGAGGCGGCCGAGTTCATGAGCACCTACAAGCTCGGTGTTGTCGCGATTCCGACGAACAAGCCGATGATCCGGATGGACAAGTCCGATCTGGTGTACAAGAACGAGCAGGCGAAATTCGCCCAGGTCGTCGAAGACATTGCGGGGCGCCACAAGTCGGGTCAGCCCGTCCTCGTCGGCACGACGAGCGTGGAGAAGAGCGAGTACCTGTCGAAGCTTCTGGCCAAACGCGGCATCAAGCACGAAGTGCTGAACGCGAAGAACCACGCGCGGGAGGCGGCGATCGTGGCCCAGGCCGGCCGGCTCGGTTCGGTGACGGTGGCCACGAACATGGCCGGTCGCGGCACCGACGTCATGCTCGGCGGCAACGCGGAGTTCCTCGCCGTGGCGGAGATGAACGCGAAGGGCCTGAGCCCCGTGGACACCCCCGAGGAGTACGAAGCCGAGTGGGACGGCGTCTACGAGAAGGTCAAGAAGGCGGTCGAGGCGGAGGCCGCGAAGGTCATCGAGGTGGGCGGGCTGTACGTGCTCGGCACCGAGCGCCACGAGTCCCGCCGCATCGACAACCAGTTGCGCGGTCGGTCCGGCCGTCAGGGCGACCCGGGAGAGAGCCGCTTCTACCTGTCTCTCACCGACGACCTCATGCGACTGTTCAACTCGTCTGCGGCGGAGTCACTCATGGGCCGCGGCAACGTGCCGGAGGATCTGGCGATCGAGTCGAAGGTCGTGAGCCGGGCCATCCGCAGCGCGCAAGGCCAGGTGGAGGCGCGCAACGCGGAGATCCGCAAGAACGTGCTCAAGTACGATGACGTGCTGAATCGGCAGCGTGAGGCGATCTACGGTGACCGCCGCCACATCCTGGAGGGCGACGATCTGAAGGATCGGGTCGACCGGTTCCTCGAGGATGTCATCAATGAGATCATCGACGACCACACCGGCGAGGGGCATTCGGATGACTGGAATCTGGAATCCCTGTGGCGTGAACTGAAAACGATTTACCCGATTTCGATCACGATCGACGAGCTGTTCACGGAGGCCGGTTCGCGCGGCCGCGTGACGCGCCAGTTCCTCGGCGACGAGATCATGTCGGATGCGAAACTCGCCTACCAGCGCCGCACGGACGAGTTGGGCGAGCCGGCAATGCGCGAGCTGGAGCGCCGGGTCGTGCTGTCGGTGATCGACCGCCGCTGGCGCGACCACCTGTACGAGATGGACTACCTGAAGGACGGCATCGGGCTGCGGGCGATGGCCCAGCGCGACCCGCTCGTCGAGTACCAGCGCGAGGGTTTCATGCTGTTCCAGAACATGATGGGGCAGATCCGCGAGGAGACGGTGAGCTTCCTGTTCAACCTCGAGGTGGAGGTGACGGATGGCGGCGCGACCGCTGCACTGCCGAGCGTCGCGGCGAAGGGACTGGATCCGAGCACGCAGGGTAATGAGCGGTTGAGCTACTCCGCGCCATCCGACAGCGGAGGCGTCGAAGTGCGCAACCAGCGCGGCCAGCTCGAGCAGGCCGCGACGGCGAAGGCGCAGCAGGCCGCGGCCGCTCAGGCGAACCAGGTGGGCGCCGCGTTCGGCGGGCAGAACCAGCAGCCGGGGCAGAACCAGCAGGCCGGGCAGGGCGGCGGCCAGCGCGGTGCGTTCGGACAGCGACAGGGCGGCCCTCAGCCGGGCCAGCCTGCACCCATGAACCGGGCGGAGCGCCGCGCGCAGGAGAAGAACAAGCGCCGCTAGTCGGGATCGTCAAACGGTCGATCTACTGAGCGGCCGGTAAACCGTGAGGCGCGCAATGACGAACCCAGCCACTGTGCTGGGCAGTTCTGGCATGTACCGGATCATCCACGGGGCAATAGAGAAACCCTAATCGGAGTTGGCGGGCAGGCGAATCGTCGTCGAGATCCTCGACCCAAACCGGCCAGGTCGCCGCGTGAATCGCGTCGTCAGGCAGGATGCCGTGTTTGAGCGCCGTTTCGTGCACCTTCACGCGACGTAGGAGGCCAATGCTTCGCGGATGGCTTCAGAGCGGGACTTATTCTCTCGCACTGCCTTCTCGTCGATGGCGGCAAGTTCCTCAGGGGTGAGTCGCAGCGCAACAACCTGTGAAGGTTGAGCGCCACGTCCGGGTCGCCCTCGCCCTCGCTCCTTTAATTCGTTGACGTCGTATCCCGCTTCGGCCTCCGCGGCCCATGCCGCGATCTGCTCTTCGGTGACCGGAGCACCATTCAACGTTTCGTCTGCACTCATGCATTTAATGTAATACGAAATTATGCGCGCAGCAAGCAATCCGCCATCCTGACAGCCGACACAGCAACTCAGTATTGAGCTGCCACTGGCCCAACCGGGTGCACGACGACTGCCAGAAGCCAACATTGGCAGCGTAAGCACGACCATCCACTCCAGTGGCCAAATTCCACACAGTGGCCCCATGGCTGAGTGGAAAGAGAGGACGATGGGTCATTCGTTCCGATAGTTGGACCAAAATCGGATCGCTGCCGCAGGTGTGCTCCTCAATGCAGGGTGGAGATCACCGGTCCATTCAGTGGAATATCCAGCAAACGCACAAGATCCTTAGGGTCCAGAGGATGCCGGCAGTTGTATCCTTCGAACTAGCCGCGCGAACGGCAGATCCGGATGGTTGCCGTGACCATTTTCGAGAAGTTGGCAGAGTTCATCGTGCTCGGGTGGGTTTTCGTCGGGCTGTTCGTGCTGTTGCTGGTGGCGAGCGTTCTCGCGAGAGAGGGTCGGCTACCGCTCAACCCGTGGTTCGGCATCCGAATCCCGCCGCTGATGCGCAGCAGCGAAGCGTGGCGGAATGGTCACGCAGCGGCGGTATTTCCCTCAGCGCTGGCGTGTGGCGCGGCACTCGTGTGCAGCACGGCGGAACTCTTCGCCCCCGTGGCCTACCTCGGAACGATCGTGACATTCGTGGGCGGCGTGGTGTGGGTCATGATTCGTGCTTCCCGTGCCGCAAACGCGACGGTGCACGCCTAGTTCGTTCGCTACAGAACGTTGATGGCGGTCGCGCGCCAGCGGCTGTCGAGCCCCTCCAGGCGGATGGCGACGGCACGCACCCGAGCCCGACCACGCACGATCACGACAGCCTCCACGACGCCGTCCCGAGGTTCGAACTGCGAGATCGAACCGATCGAGAACGTCGGACGCGCAGGCGCACGCCCTTTCGCCTGGCGGGCGCGGGCAGAAAGCACGACGCGCTTGAGAAGGTGGCGGTAGACATCATCCGTGACCCACCGCGAAATCTGCTCCAAATCGCGCGCACCGGCCAGCACTTCGATGACGCACCGGGTCAGATTCTCCAGAAGCGGGGTTGGGCCAGGAAGTGAGGAGCGAGGCGAAGGCTGATGCGCAAAGAATTCGTCCGTGTCCAGCGCCGAACTGCTCTGCGCCGAGGAAATCCTGGGAACCGCACGCAAATTGTGGGGGAGGGGGAGTGCGTTGCTCATCTGGGCTCCGGATCGTGCGAGGAACACTTCTCTGGTGGGTCTGGCGCCGTTGACCCTTTAACGGGGGACATTCACGCGAATACTAAAGCAGCTTGAGACAGGTCTGTCTACCCAAATGCAGGAATCTGTGGATAACCTTTCGACCGAGTGACAGCGGGTGGATAGCGTCGCACCATGCGATGGAACAACCTGTTCGACGACCTCGAAAGTCAGCTCGAGCAGGAACTCGGCGCCGAGGAAGTGGACCTCCGCGTCGAAGAAGAGCGACTCCGTCTCGGCCGCCTCGGCGTCCGCGACCGGCTGATGAGCGTCCACGAAGCATCCGGCGGCCGGGACTACACCATGCGGTTCGAGGTCGGTGGAGACACCCTGCGGATCCGCCCCACCGGCTTCGGGCGGGACTGGCTGTCCGGAACCGTCGTCGACGAATCCTCCCGGCGGGCGCAAGTCATCATTCCGCTGCGATCCATCGGAAGCATCATCCTCGACCGCGACCAGTTGACGGAGAGTCTCACCCCGTTGCCCCAGATGCCTGCCGGCCGGCTCGCCGATCGCCTCGGCATCACGTTCGTGCTACGCGACTTCGGGCGCCGGCGTTGCGCCGTCGACCTGGTGACCGCGCTCGGCACCGTGCACGGCACAATCGATCGCGTCGGACGCGACCACTGCGACATCGCCGTTCACGACCCGGGAACACCCCGGCGGGACAGCGCGGTAACCCAGTACCGGATCGTCCCGATCGATCAGCTTCTGCTCGTCCGGTTGTGATCCTCGGCGAGACTGAAATCCGCGATATTCGCCAGATCGGACTGGTTCCACAGGCTCGCCCTGCGCGACTCCTCATACTTCGCATCGATATACGACTCCAGCACATCCCGTTCGATGCGCCACTGGCCCCGGCCGCCAATCCGGATCGCCGGGAGCTCGCCGGAGCGAACGAGAGTGTACGCCTGCGAAACGGACACGTTCAGCACTTCCGCAATGTCGGTGATCGTGAGAAACCGGGCGAACGAGGGGCGAGGGCTGATCTGGTCCATGCCTCGATTATTGATCGGATGCCCGAACGCCAACCGGGGTGTGGATAACTTTCGAAGCCTTTCGCGCCATCCCACCACGATGGTGTCCAGGCGAAACCAGCGGTACAGCATCCGGGAGGTCCTCATGGTCGGTGGCCGCGCAGGCACGGGCGCAGGCGGAGGCAACGAGCGCTCCCCACGACGGGTCTGGTTCGACCCGCGCCTGATCATCGGCATCGGTCTCGTCGTCGCTTCGGTCGTCGGAGTGTACGGGGTCGTGCAGGCCACGGATCGCTCCGTCCCGGTGTACGCGACGATCGGCGCGCTCTCCCCGGGCGACCGGGTTTACGTGGGGGATCTCGAGGTCGCGACCGTGCGCCTCGGCAGTGCCGAGGATCGCTACATCGGCAAAGGGGACGTGCCGAGCGAGGGCCTTCTCGTTACGCGCGCGGTCTCTGCGGGCGAACTCCTTCCGGCCTCCGCAGTCGGATCGGCCGCGAGTGTGCGGGTGGCCTCGGTCGTGGTCACGGTCAGCGGGCAATTGTCCCAGTCCATCGCACCCGGTGTCGTCGTTGATGTCTGGTCTGCCGCGCAGGCCGAGGATCGCCGATTCGGCCCGCCGTCCGTGCTCGTCGGGTCGGCGACGGTGGTGCGGGTGCTGGAATCCAGCGGCCTCATCGCCGACCACCGCGGCGGGGGAGTCGAAATCCTGGTGCCCAAGGATCGGATCGCGCGCGTGCTGGAAGCCGTCGCCGACGGCGACGCGATCTCGATGGTGCCGGTGAGCATCCCGGTGAGGCGATAGCCGTGAAGTCCGTGGCGCTCCGGCTTCCGCACCCGCTCGACGAGCGCGTGTGCGTCGACCTGAAACGGCACGGCTTCCACGGCACGATTCTGAAAGGCGCGACCGAACGCCTTGTCGAAGGTCTCGCCCAGAGCGGATTCGACGCGGTGATCTGCGGGGCGGGCCAGAATTACCTGTCGTCGGACATGCTGGAAACCTGCGACAGCGCGGGCATCAAGGTCATCGCCCTGGCGTCGAATGATTCCGAACGTCGGCACGCTGCCAACCTCGGACTCTACGAAGTCATCGACGCCGCAGCGCCCTGGCCGCACATCGAACAACTGCTCACGGCGGGGCCCGCACTGCTGCGCGACGGGAACGACGCTCCGCGGATTCCAGGCGAACCGCGGGGCGAGGTCATCGCCGTCTGGGGTCCGGCCGGCGCGCCCGGGCGCACAACCCTCGCCATTGCCATCGCCGCTGAGCTGGCCGCCGAAGGTCATTCTGTCGCCCTCGCCGATGCCGACACGCACAGCGGTTCGGTCGCGCCGACCCTCGGCCTGCTCGATGAGGCTCCAGGATTTGCGGCGGCCTGCCGGCTCGCCGGATCCGGCAGCCTGACCACGGCCGAACTGGAGCGGATCAGCGAACGCTACCAGTCCCCGCACGGGAGCTTCTGGGTGCTGACCGGGATCGGCCGACCGCATCGCTGGCCCGAACTGTCCGGCGAGCGGGTCATCGCCACGATCGCGGCGTGCCGCGAATGGGTCGACTACACCGTGATCGACACCGGATTCTGCCTCGAGAACGACGACGAAATCTCCAGCGACCTGTTCGCGCCGCGTCGAAACGCCGCCACCATCTCCGCGCTTCGGGAGGCAGACCGGGTGGTCGCGGTCGGCTCAGGCGACCCCGTCGGCTTGTCCCGATTCCTGCGCGCCCACGTCGACCTGCTGGAGATCATCGACGCCGACCGCGTCCTCACTGTCATCAACCGCATCCGCAGCAGCGTGATCGGGGCGAACCCCGCCGCGCAGGTCGAGCAGACGCTTCGCCGGTTCGGCGGCATCGAGTCGCCCGTTCTGATTCCGCACGACCAGGCGGCGCTCGACGCCGCCATTCTGGCCGGGAGAACGCTGCGGGATGTCGCGGGGAAATCCGCCCCGCGCGTTGCCGTGGGCAAGCTCGTCGCGTCGCACATCCTGCCCCGACCGGCGCCGGCGCCACGTCGCCGCGCGAAATGGAAACGGCGCGAACCCGCACCCACGCCCTAGCGTTCGGGCGGCAGCGGCGCGCGATCAGTCCTCGAGCCGGATGACCTCCGCCGTGCCCTTCGCGCCGGCCACGAGCAGCACAGTGCTCGCCTCCACGCCGTCGAGCGCTGCCACGAGCGCCGCAGCATCCGGCTCATCGGCTACGGCATCCGCCCGACGCCACACCGTGACGCGGGCCCCCGTCGCCTCCCGGATCGCCTCCACGAGCGCTTCGGTGGGCCCACCGGATTCGGCCGACGTCACGAGCGTCACCCGGCCGATCGTGCGCGGGGCCTCGTGCGCCACGGATGCCGCACGGTCGTGGCGCCACAGCGAAAAATGGTAGGCCGCAACCAGCACGGTCGCCGCGAGCAGGCCGAGCGCGGCGCGGATGCGCTCCACGAGGCTCTCGCCCGACGCCCCGTCGAGAGCGAACGAGAACAACTGGTATCCGATCACGAGCAGCGTGATGAGCGCGACAAGGGCGCTCACCCCGAAAATGACGACCAGGTAGATTCGGCGACCTGGGGTCGCGACGCGAGCGGCGGACGTCGCACGACCCGGCCGCCACGACGACCACCACAGCGCGCCGCCCACCACGAGCGCGCTGATGCCGCCGAGCAGAAGATTGCGCACGGTGGAGCCGACAATCGGGGATGCGATCGTCGCCAGAAGCGCATTGACCGTGACGCCGACCCCCGTCGCGGCGACCGCGAGCGCCACACCGGAGGTCACAAGCCGCACCGCTTTGCCGATCACGACAGGATGCCCGGCGACCACCCGCAGGTGGTACACGAGTACGAGCGCGCCGAACACGGCGGACGCGATCGAGACGCCGAGCGGGTCGAGGGTGACGGTGAGCGGATCCTCGGACAGCGTCAGCAGCTGAAGCACGACGGACACCGTGAGCGTCACCCCGAACGCGAACAGCGCAAACGAGGCGAACCCCGCGATGAACACGAGCAGCACGTTCGCAAAGCCCGTGGACTGCCTCCGCACCCCCGCGCGGAACCAGTGCCACCACCAGATCAGCGCGCCGCCGACCGCCCAGATCAACGACTGCACCACCGGCTGCCAGGCCGGACCGGAAGCCACCACCGTGCCGAACGTGTCGAGTGCGGAATCGATGAGGCTCGACAGGGCGAACACGAGACCGCCCGTCGCGAACGTCAACCCGACGAGGGACGCGATCGCCGGGGCGACGCCGACCAGCCGGGTGGGGCCCTTCGCGGGATGCCGCCACATCCAGTAGTGCCACAGCCACACGAGCCCCCACACGATCGCGACCGCAAGCCCGGATGCGTGCGCCTCACCGACGACGAGGCTCGCGCCCCACGCGAACAGCGCGATCGACGACGTGAGCAGCGCGATCGTCGACATGACGACGAGGTACAGGGGCCACGCCACGGAGGCGCGGTCGCGGTTAATGGCGGACTCCCGCCAGGTGAGCCACCACAGGAGCGCAGCGAGAGGCCCGGCGATGAGGGAGAACGCGAGGGACTGGGCAAGACCGCCGGTATCGGAAGACGCCAGCACGTTGCCGGCATCCAGCCCCCGCTCGAGCAGGCCGCTCAGGCCGATCGCCGCGATGACCACCATGGCCAGCAAGAGCAGGTAGGTGATGACCCGCCGCACCGTCTGGACGCCGCCCACGGCAGGCTGCTGCGAACGCGGCGGTGCACTCGATGGCGTTGCCGCAGGTGCGCTCACTCGTTGCCTCCCTGGTTGTAGCAGATCGTGAACTCCCACGGCGCGGAATCGATCCGCCACGAACCACCCTCCGAGACGAGGGTGAACCTGCCCTCGGACTGGTATTCGGAGCCGCCGAACGGGCCGCCGCCCGAGTTGCTGGAAATCGAGACCTGAACCACAGCATTGTGTCCCGTCACCGTCGTCGAGACAAGCGTCACCCGCTGGCTCGTCGTCGGGTAGGGGTCGGCCCGGTCGCATTTTTCGCGAACAGTGGCGGTCAGCAAATCCATGGCGGTCGCGCGATCGCCGGCGATCACCGCCTGCGAGTACGACTGCACCACGCCCTGCGGGGTCGAGGGATCGAGGGCGGCAGGCGCACCGCGCGTGAAGACGACGATGAGCGCCAAAACCACCACCGCGGCGATCACGGAAACGATGACGAGGAGAGTCCGATCAGGCTTGCCAGTGGGCGTCTGCATGACACCAGCATGGGGTATGCCGGGCGTTTAGGCTAGTGGCGTGTCGACACTCTCCGATCTGGTCCTCGTGCACGGTCGCGCGAGCGAGGAGGACATCGACTGGCTCCACCTCCTGGTGAGTGAACTGCAGCTCCTGGCGGATCTCGCGTTCGCCGACATCGTGTTGTGGGTTCCGACCGTCGAAGGCGGGTTCGTCGCCGTCGGCCTGTCGCGCCCCTCCTCCTCCGCAACCCTCTTCTATCGCGACTTCGTGGGGCAGGAAATCAAACCGGAGTGGATCGGACTCGTCTCCGAAGCGTTCACCTCGGCGAAGATCACCGACTCGTCCGCGCCGGACTGGTACGAGGAAACACCGACCAGGGTGCGCGCCGTTCCGGTCATGCGGAAACTCATTTCCGGGTCCCCCGAGGTCACCGAGCAACCCATCGCCGTTCTTACCCGCCACACGAACCTGAGCGAAGCGAGAACGCCCAGCCGGCAGGAGCTCACGTTCAACGAGTGCGCGAACGAACTGTTCGCCATGGTGGCCACGGGCGACTTCCCCGACCTCGTCGCGCCGACCGGGCCGCGACGAGGCGCGCCGCGCGCATCCGACGGCCTGTTGAAGCTGGATGTGGACGGCACCGTGACGTTTGCGAGCCCGAACGGCTTATCCGCATTCAACCGGATGGGGTTCATCGGCGAACTGGAGGGGGAATCCCTCGCCGAAGTCACCGCCGGCATGCTGGAGAATTCGGCCGCCGTCGACGAGTCGTTGCCGCTCGTGGTCACCGGCCGAGCGCCGTGGCGCACCGACATCGAGGCGCGAGGGGTTTCCATCACGCTGCGCGCCATCCCGGTGCGGAAGAACGGGGAACGCGTCGGCGCGATTGTGCTGTGCCGCGACGTGACCGAACTGCGCCACCAGGAGCAGGAACTCCTGACGAAGGATGCGACGATCCGCGAAATCCACCACCGGGTCAAAAACAATCTGCAAACGGTCGCGTCGCTCCTGCGCATCCAGGCTCGGCGCTCCCACTCCGAGGATGCCCGCGACTCGCTCAACCACGCCATGCGCAGGGTCGGCGCGATCGCGGTCGTGCACGACACGCTGAGCGAGGGCCTCAGCCAGAGCGTGGACTTCGACGCGGTGTTCGATCGCGTGCTGCTCCTCATCGCCGAGGTCGCCTCATCGAACCAGGCGCGGGTGCATCCGACGTTCTCGGGGAGCTTCGGCGAACTGCCGAGCGCCTACGCGACACCACTCGCGCTCGCACTCACCGAGCTCGTCACGAACGCGGTCGAGCACGGGCTTGCGGGCCGCGACGGCAAAGTGGAGATCATTGCGAACCGAACGGATGACACGCTCAGCGTGCAGGTGCGCGACAACGGGGTGGGGCTCGGCGAGGGCAAGGTCGGCACAGGGCTCGGAACGCAGATCGTCCGCACGCTCATCCAGGGCGAGCTGGGCGGAACCATCGACTGGCACACCATCATGGGCAGCGGCACAGAGGTGACGATCGAAATTCCGATGACCTGGTTGACGAAATCGCAGGATGCGAAACGGTCCGGCCACCGGGTGCCGCCGAAAGCGATCTGATTCGGCGGGCTAACCGGTGACGGTCAGGAGGCGCGGCGCGCGCGGGCGGCGCGGCGCTTGAGAGCGCGGCGCTCGTCCTCGCTCAGACCGCCCCAGACGCCGGAATCCTGGTTCGTGTCGAGCGCGTACTGGAGGCACATTTCGCTCACCGTGCAGCGGCCGCAGACGGCCTTGGCCTTTTCGATCTGGTCAACGGCAGGGCCGGTGTTGCCAACGGGGAAGAAAAGTTCGGGGTCTGCGGTGAGGCAAGCGGCCTTGTCGCGCCAATCCATATTATTTGTGCTCCTTAAAGTGAACGCGTGAGTGCACAGTTGCAGGACTCGGGATTCGAGTGAGAACGATGCTTGGGGAGATGCCCACGCCACTGTGAGCGGCAAATCAACCTCAACTAGACTCTCATACCGGTTGGGGCAAATCAATAGGTTTGGTTGGGATATCTCTGTGAGTAACGACAAGAACGATGAGCTATACAGTGCTGCTCGTCGACCCCGCCTTCTTGTTGCTCTCGCCGTCGTCCTGTTCCTGGAGGCAGCATTTCTCGCCGTTGTTGCCGGATTGCTCGTGTACGACCTTGTCGCCGAGGTGCCGACGTCCTACGCGAGCGCCGTCGGCATCCTGATCCTCGTGGTCATCGCCGCCGTGTGGCTCGTGTTCGTCGGGATCGGGGCGCTGAACGCCAGACCGTGGGTGCGCGCGGCCGCGCTCACCTGGCAGGTGCTTCAGCTCGCGATCGCGATCGGGAGCTTCCAGGGCGCGTTCGCGCGCGAGGACATCGCGTGGTTCCTGCTCGTTCCCGCCGTCGTGGTGATCGCGCTGCTGTTCACGCGGTCGGTGATGGCGGCGACGCGACGGGTGTAGTTCGCGCCGGGCCAACCCACCCGCATCCGCTTTCTACGTGTTGTGCAGGACATCCGCGCCACTGCACTAGGGCGCCTTGCGAAGATTGAGGATTTGCTGTCGATGTCCTGCACAACAGGATGCCGAGAGCGACGCGTCGAGGTCCCGCAGTGGCTAACCGTCCAGGCCGAGCCGCTTCCGCAGCATGGCGACATGACCGGTCGCCTTCACGTTGTAGAGCGGGAGAACGACCTTGCCGGATTCGTCGAGGACGAACGTCGACCTCAGCGTGCCCGTGACGGCTTTCCCGTAGAGCGACTTCTGGCCCCATGCGCCGTATGCGTTGTGGATGTCGAGGCTCGGGTCGCTGAGCAGCGGAAAGTTGAGGCGCTCGTCGGTCTTGAACTTCACGAGGGCGGGAAGCTCATCCTTGGAGATTCCGAGCACCTGGTATCCGGCCGCGGCCAGCGAGTTCAGGTTGTCGCGGAAGTCGCACGCCTCGGTCGTGCAGCCGGGGGTGGATGCCGCGGGGTAAAAGTAGACGATGACCTTCTTGCCCAGGAAGTCGGAGAGCGAGACCATCTTGCCGTCCTGATCGCTCAACGTGAAGGTTGGGGCGATGTCGCCCTCCCGGAGTGTTACGGCGTCGGTCATGGTGTCTCCTTGTGCGCGACGGAGCCGAGTGTCGGGCCCCTGTCTCTCATGCTAATCTTGTTCGTCGGCCCGGGTTTAGCAACCGGGTCCGAGCACCTCTAGCTCAATTGGCAGAGCAACTGACTCTTAATCAGTGGGTTCCGGGTTCAAGTCCCGGGGGGTGTACCAGTCAATGGGCCTGAGCCCCGTAGTTACCTAACAACTACGGGGCTCAGGTGTTTTCACATATACCCTCAGCGGCACTCAAGTCGTCAAAAACTCGTCAGAAACCCTCGCAGGCGCACCCTTCTCGGGCTTCATCACCCGATTGTTTCGCAGGTGTACCCGTCCACTTCCGGGTGGTGCCGGGAGTCCGTTCCTACCTACGAGGTATGAACGAGTCTCGCCTCTTCGCAGAGCTGCCGACCCGCCTTGAGCGACTGCTTACGGTGCAGCAGCTTTCGGACTACCTCGGCGTGCCGGTCAAGACGCTCTACGAGTGGCGCACGCAGAAGGTCGGCCCTCGCGCCGTCAAGGTGGGGCGCGCGCTGCGCTACCCCGAGAGTCGCGTGATCGACTGGCTCGAGGCGCAGTCGTGAGCCGCCCCGTTCAGCCGCTGGGCACCTACGGGTCGATTTCGGTGAGAAAGCTCGGGGCGAAGTATGCGGCCACCACACGCTACCGCGACATGGACGGCGACTACCTCCGCATCCAGGCCACGGCAACCAGCGAGACAAAGGCCACGAACGCGCTCAAGGCGAAGATCGCCGAGCAAGCGGGCACAGCGGGCGATAGCGATCTGGATCGCAACACCAGCCTGCGCGACCTCTCGAGCTATTGGCTGGAGGAAGTCCGCGTTAACGGACGGCAGGCGCCGCAGACGCTCGATGCCTACGAGCGCAGCCTGGAGGTAGTCGTGCTCCCGGCGCTCGGTCAGTTGCGGCTACGGGAGCTGACCGTCGGCCGCGTCGATCGATTCCTGAAGGCACTGGCACCCCAACACCCGTCGCGCGCCCGTCGGGCCAAGATCGTGCTCGCGTTGGTCTTTGATCTCGCAGTACGACACGACGCGGTAGGCAAGAACCCGGTGCGCGACACCGCACCTGTTCCGCGTGGACGTAAGGAGATTCGCAGCCTCGACCACGCCGAACTTGCGCGGCTGCGTGACGCCGTGGCGAAGTGGCGCACGGGCGAGAACGTGCACGGTCCCAAGCCTGACGGTCAGCTCGCCGACGTCATCGAAACGATCCTTGGCACCTCTGCGCGCATTGGCGAAGCGCTGGCGATCCGCAAGTGCGACGTCGACATGACCGTCTCGCCACCGGAGGTCACGATCAGCGGAACACTCGTGCAGCGCAAGGGGCACAGTCTGTACCGGCAGCCTCAGGTCAAACACTCGAAGGACTGGCGAATCATTGCCGTGCCGAGCTATACGGCTCAAGCCATTCGCTCACGGCTCGCGATGCTCGGCAACGTGCCCGACGATCATCCGATCTTCAGCACCCGCAACGGCACCTTTATCTCCCCAAACAACCTGCGCCGCCAGCTTCGCGCTGTGCTCGCGTCAGCGGGGCTGCCGGAGGACCTCGACCTGAGCGCCATCACCCCGCACACATTCCGCAAGACCGTAGCCACGACGATCGACCAGGCAGCCTCTATAGACCTCGCCGCGGAACTGCTCGGCCACGCCTCGAAGGAGGTCACCGAGATGTTCTACGTGCAGCCCACGAAGCGGGTGAACCCGGTCACGGCGGAGATCCTCGAACGATTAGCTCCCGACGGCGGCGGGTCGACGATCGGCAGCGCTGATCTGGACTGCGACGGCGTGTGAGGGCCTGGGGATGCTCAGACGTCGAGTAATTTTGCGTCGGCGTGCACCTGTGCGAGTACGTCATCGAAGGTCGGTGGTTGCTCGGTGCCGTAGTAGAGGTCACGCATGGCGGCATCGTGTTCTACTTGGAGGCGCTCGGCGAGTGGCGAGGCGGCATCGAAGGCGGGTGATTCGGCGAACCCGCCGTCGGGCAGCGGCAGATCGGGCTTGCCGAACGCGGCGGAGACTTCGCGGGCGCTGTTGAGAATCTCGGCCACAAGGCTCCGGTCGGCGAACAGGTCGCGCACGGCGGGCGTAAGTAACAGAGCGTGGATGTCGTAGAGCTGGCGTCCGATGCGCGGCCAGCCGTGGGGGCCTGTGGTTGCGTCGGGATTGCCGGCGAAGTTATTGACGCGCAGCAGCTTCTCCAGCAGCGTGCGGCCAGGGTGCAGGATCGGGACGTCGAAGGATGCCAGGTCGTCCCACATGCTGGTGTCGAAGCGCGCGGCGTCGAGTTCTCGGCTGAGCAGCGACGTCACCGGGTGGTTAGCGTGCGGGTTCGGCCCGCCGGACTGCCCCAGCTCGACGAGGATCGCGGCGGGATCGGCGATCGCGCCCGGTGTGCCGCGGTGTTCCAGCGGCGGGTTCAGGTAGCCCGCGCGATGGAACGTGCCGGAGTTGCCGCCCGCGGTGACATCCGACGGCTCCGCGCCGGTGGCTGCAGCAGCACTGGCGAGGATATTACGTAGCGCGCGTTGCTCGGCGTTCTTCGACGGGTACTGGCCAATGACGAGCAGGTCGAGGTCTTCGGAGAATCGGCGGATGATCCGCAGCTTCTCCAGACTTGTGCCGCCCTTGAAAACGATCTCGTCGGGGTGCGCGGCTGTGATCGAGCGCAGCGCCTCGCAGACCCAGTAGTCCTTCTCTACGGCGAGCGGCTGCACCCCGAGGTGTTCCGCGGCGGCGAGGATCGTGTCGCGGAACACCCCTGGATCGTCATCCCGCCACAGTGTCGTCTCTTCGTTCATGCGAACACCAGCGTCGCCAGCGCGGCGGATTCGGTGCGGCGGTCGGCGGCGGGCACCCGGTCGGCAAGGTCCGACCGGCCCGCGGCGGTCAGCAGCGCCCTGAGCCGTGCTCGCGTTTGCCCCGGTTCCGTCGTGGCAGCATCCGCGAGCCGCTCTGCGCGCACCGTGCCGGAGCGCAGCAGCTCGGTGAGCTGCCGGGTAGCCTG
Source organism: Micrococcales bacterium (assembly GCA_017306245.1). Classification (GTDB taxonomy): domain Bacteria; phylum Actinomycetota; class Actinomycetes; order Actinomycetales; family Microbacteriaceae; genus Terrimesophilobacter. The sequence goes on from JAFKIY010000002.1 coordinate 509,343, forward strand.
CGCGGGTTCGACCTCGACCAGGGTGGGCCAGTCATCGAGCACTTCGAGCATGGCAACCTCAGTCGGGGTCAGGCGCGTCGCGGCCCGTCCGGTGCGGGCAGCGCGGGAGACGAACATGACGGCACCGGCATCCGAGGGCGCTCGGTCGGGAACGGCGATCTGCGCACGCCGGGGAACCTGCGTCGACAGTCGAAGCGCATTCGCCGCGGACAGGCCCGCTGGCCCGACGCCAACGCCAGGCGTGAGAGCCTTGACCAGGCGTTCCGGAGAAGGCGGTGCCATCCCGAGCGGGGTCTTCGTTCCGCGCCAGTACAGGCCGCGGCGGATGCGCCGGAGTTCGCCTCGGTCTTCCAAGTCACCGAGCAGGTGGTGCACTGTCGACGGGCTGAGCTGGAGGTCGGAGGGCTGCCAGAACCGATCGCGCGAGGCAAGCACGGCCTGCCGTGCGCGCGCCGTACCCTGACGGTCACGATGGGGTGCAAGTGCAGCCGTCACGTCGACCCTCCCGTCTGACAACACGATACGAGATCCTGCGGTAATCTAGTTTACATGGTGATACGAGAAACTGCACTAATCGTCGAAGTGTTCGGCAAGACGCGCAATGAGTCTGGCTTGGGAGGGTATCCCAGTCTCGCGCTACGGACGATCGAAGGTCACGTCCACGCGAACACTACGGTCTAGCGATCCACTGCGAGCTGCGCATAGAAGGCGTCCTCTGCAGCGCGACGCCGAGCGATGTCGTCACGGACGAACCGTACGAAGTCCTCGTCCCGGTTGGTGATCGCCGATTCCTCGACAGTCGGGGCGGGGTCTTCGCCGGGCCAGGCAGCCTGCCGTGTTGGTCGGTCGCTGTCGAGGCGGGTGCCGCAGGCGGCGACCCAGTCATGCAGCCGTTGCTTGGCGTCATCGAAGTCGCGGTGCCAGCCGATCGGGGCCGAACCGTGCTGCTTCGGCTCGTATGCGCTCAGCCAGTGTTGGCGCAACGCCGACAGCTCCCAGATGAGTTCGGGATGCCGGTGCCACAGCGGTGGGATGAGGCCGACGCTGAGTCCGTAGGTGTGCCGCAGCCAGTTGACCCAGGCGTTCAGCTCCAGCCATTCGACCTGCGCCTCCTCGGCGGTGAGCAGATTCCAGTTGATTGGGCGAGGGGGCTCCGTGGTGTGCGCATCGTCTTCGCCGGGTGCCGCCATCGGCTCGGGCTCGGGTTCATCGGCCGGCGGCGGCTCAAAGTCGAAGCCGGGGATGGCGAGCGTGTTGTCGTCGATTGGCATCGCCGGACCTCACAGCGTGATCGGGCGGCTTGGCTTCGCCGCCGCGGCTTCCGGGGCAGTTTGCTCGATCCCCGCGCCCTGACCGCGGCTGCGGTCGACGGCGTAGATCGACCGGGCTGCATCATGTCCGAGGCGCTTGGCGACGAACTCCTCGCCGGTGATGGCTTGTCCATCGCGCTCGTAGCTGTACGGGTGCACGTAGCCCTCGGCGACGAAGTTGTCACCCTTGGCGAGCTGCGCGAAGGCCCGCTCCGCACTCCGGCGGTACATCACGAGGTCGTGAAACGTTGTCTCCTGCTGCGTGAAGCTGCCGTCGGGATTGCGCTCGAAATGCTCCTGGCCGATACGCACGTGCAGGCGTGCTTCGCCGTTGGCATTGAACGAGAGTTGCGGATCAGTGGCGATGAATCCCGAAAGGGATTGTTGGGTGTGGATCGCCATCAGAGATGCTCCTTAGTCTGGTCAGGTGACCCAAATGGGTCTCGGCTTGCTAGAGAGGTGCGCGCGTCATCCCCGGCGAAGCAGCCTCTCGACTCCAGCCCGTTGCGCGCTCAGCTCGGTGGCGTCGGGGCGCGCAGTCCACTCGCGCATCCGGGTCACGATGGGCGGAGCGGAGCGCAGCAGCACGAGCGCCGTGCCGTAGGGCAGGGTGCGGATGACGTCGGGCGGCATGATCGGCACGCGCCGCGTCGAGCGCTGATTCGAACGCAACCCACGCTCGCCGATGGTTACCGAGTCGGTGGTCTCATCTCGGTCGCCGATGAGCGTTGAGAGGTCCTGAAGGTCGCGGGAGCCGGATGCGCCGCCGAGCACGATCTTGGCGATGCTGGCATCCCAAATAGCTGTCGCCGCATTCTCACCCCAGCGCTCGCGCGCCTGTGCCATCGACTGCAAGACGGGCATCGTCGTCAGCCCGGTGCCCCCACCCTCGGCCATGAGCACGGGGAGCGACGGTAGGGGTGCAAGGTTGCCGATCTCGTCGAGCGCGAGCAGCACCGGCGGGTCGAGTCGCGCGCCGGGCGAGCGCGCGGCGAGACGGCGAGCGGTCTCCACAAGGTCTTCGATGAATGCGGCGACGAGCGCTGATGATGCGCCGGCGCCGGCGCCCGTTGCCAGCAGGTACAACGTGCCCGAGTCCTGCAGGAACGCCTTGAGATCGAACTGCTCGTTCTCGCTTGGGCTCACCGCTCCGAGCACTCGCGGGTCGGCGAGCGCCGCCAGCGCCAGCGAGACCCCCTGCCAAATCGAGTCGCGGGTACGCGGGTCGGACTGGAGCATTGCGTCGAGCGACTCGGCCCAGCCGGTCGCCGCAGCGGAGGTGGACGACAGGATGGCGACGGCATCTGCCGCCGCAGCGGGATCGAGCGTCCAGCGGAACAGCTCGGCAGGTGGCCTACCGTCGAGGGCAGCCGCATGCAGCAGGGCTTGGAGCGCGGTGCGAGTCTTGCCCTCCCAGAAGCCGCCGTTCTCCACAGCCGGGCCGGAAAGCCCAGTGCCCGCCGCGAGCCCGGTGGCACGGATCATCGCCGTGAGCGGCAACTCGCATCCGCGCACCGGATTCCAACGCAGACCGGCGGGCACGCCCGCGGCGAGCCGTTGCGGGTCGAACACGGCGACCGGCCCGCGCTGCGAGCGGGCGCGGAGCGTGGCCGTGAGGTTGTCGGGGCGCGTCGAGGTGCTCACGACTGCGCCGGGGGCATCGAGGATGCTGTTGATGACGACGTGCGTGCCTTTGCCGGAACGTGGCGGCCCGATGAGCAGAATGGAGTCCTCCACCGAGGTCCAGATCCGCCTCCCGCGGGCGGTGCCGATCAGATAGCCGACGTCCTCGGGTCGGGGCTTTTCGAGCGAGGGACGGAGGATGCCCGCTCGGGTTAGTAGAGCGCGATCCGAGGCTGAGCGCACGATGTCACCGGTCTCGGCGATGCCGATGATCTTGTTCGGGTCAGCCTTCGAGCGACGACCCAGCTCGCGGATGAATCGCCAGAGAAACCATCCGGCGACTCCGGCCCCCGCGAGCATCACGCCAGCAGTCAGCCAATAGGCCACAGGATGAAGGGTCTCCGAGCCGAGTGCCGAGCCTGGGTCGTCGGCGTGGAAGACGACCCAGAACCCGGCCTCAATCCCCGCCGTCGGCTGCGGCGCTCCGGTCAGGAACGCCGCCACGTTGCCCGCGAGCCGCAGTGCTCCGGCGAGGACCATCGCACCGATCAGTGTGCCGAGCGCGAGGTTTGTCAGCTCGTCGCCGAACGAGCCCGATCGCGTCGACGCGCTGCTCACGTCGGCTGCCCGACGATGCAGGTGCCCGACACTCGCCCGAGCAGGATGACCTCGCGAGTGGGGCTGAGGTCGAGTAGTCCCGGCTCGATCAGGGATCGGGCGGAGCCTTCGCTCTGCGCGCCAGTGTGACGGATGATGACCGCCACCGCGACCTGCTCGCCGGGGGCGAATCCCTCGTCGCCGTGCACGGCCAGCAAATGCGCAGATATGCCCGCCCTCGGTTCAGCCGTTACCGGCGCCGGTGCCTCGCCTGGCTCAGCCGCCAGGGTGCCTAGGATCGGCTGCGTCACGATGTCGGTGTAGACACTGCCATCCTGTTCGTTGATGACCACACGGACGGGCGAATGGCGCTGCTCGATTACCTGGCTGATGATCTGCGCGAAGGAGTGGCGCTGCCACCTCGGAGCGAAGGCCGGTGAGTCGAGCGGCCGACCGTCGACGGCGACGCTCAGCGTCGCGTCCCGCTGGACGGTTATCGTGATGATCGGAAGCACAGGGGGGACTTGTGTGGGCGGCGCAGCCTCGGTCTCGCTGCTAGAGCGGGGCTTTCGTCGCCGCATCAGTGTGTCGCTCATGGCGCGCCCGAACTGTTTGAGTTCGTTTGCGCGTAAGACTCCTTGACTTGCCATGTGAAGCAGGTACGCAGGCGTCACCGCCGACACCGAACGTGCAATAATCTGCGTATGGATGCAGATGAGCAGGTATGCGGGCTCGACCTGGACAGCCAGTTCGTGGAGCTCGCGGTCGAAGTATTCGGAATGCTCGCCGACGCGACCAGGGTGCGGATCATTCTTGCCCTGCGAGCATCAACCGAACTATCGGTGAACCAGCTCGCCGATGCGGTGGACAAGTCCCCGCCGGCCGTATCGCAACATCTGGCGAAGCTGCGCCTCGCGCGAATCGTAGCGACCCGGCAGGAGGGGCAGAGGGTGTTCTATCGGTTGGAGAACGAGCATGCTTCGCAACTGGTTTCCGACGCAATCTTCCAAGCAGAGCACTCACTCGGTGGCACGCCACGACACCACCACGGCGAGAAGGACGAGGCATGACCGCGCGCATCCACGACGATCAGCACGCTGAACACCAGCACGAATGCCACGAACGCCCTCACGACGATTCCGGTCACAAGCATGCGCACGGTGCCGGCGGGCACCAGCATACTCACGGGGAGCACGGTCACGAGCATCCGAAGGGGTTCAAGGGATTCCTCTACGGGATCTTCGTCCCGCACTCGCACGACGCTGCCGACTCCATCGACGACGCACTCGAGGCCAGTGTGCAGGGTGTCCGCGCGCTGAAGATCAGCCTTGTCGTCCTCCTGATCACCACGGTCCTGCAAGGGGTCGTCGTTGCGTTTAGCGGCTCGGTGGCGCTGCTTGCGGACACTATCCACAACTTCTCCGACGCCCTCACTGCCGTGCCATTGTGGATCGCGTTCGTCCTCGGCCGCCGCGTCGCGAGCCGACGCTACACGTTCGGCCTAGGGCGCGCAGAGGACCTCGCGGGTTTGTTTATCGTGTTCGTCGTCGCCCTCTCGGCTATCCTCGCCGCCTGGCAGTCCATCGACCGTATGCTCCACCCGCAACCCCTCAGAAACCTCGGGTGGGTCATCGCCGCCGGCATCATCGGATTCCTCGGCAACGAGGCCGTCGCTATCTACCGCATCCGGGTTGGGCAGAAAATCGGTTCCGCAGCACTTGTCGCCGACGGGATTCACGCCCGCACCGACGGGTTCACCTCACTCGCCGTGGTCCTCGGGGGCATTGGCGTGCTCGTCGGCTTCCCCCTGGCCGACCCGATCGTCGGACTGATCATCTCCGCGATGATCGTCGCCCTTCTCATCGGCACCGTACGCAGCGTCGGCCGCCGCCTCATGGACGGCATCGAACCTGAGCTCGTCGACCGCGCCGAGCACGCCCTCCAGCACGTCGAACAGGTCACCGACATCGAACAGCTCCGCCTCCGCTGGGTCGGTCACCGCCTCCAAGGCGACGCGATTGTTCGCATCCCCGACGTCCCACTTACCGAGGCCAACCGGATCGCCGTCAACGCTGAAGCCTCCGTCAAACAGCACATGCCCAACGTCGACATCATGAACATCCGCACCCTCGTCGCAGAGCACGATCCGCCAGCGAACTCACGTACTCAGATACCCTGAAACCGGCACCACCCGTGAGTCGCCGTGCGAGCCGGCTTCCGAACTGTTGAACTCACGCGGGATTGTCCCAACTGCCGTGAGTTCGTTCGGCCATCTGCTCCCTCGATCTCTCATAGGAGCGAGGTACGCAGGGATCGCCACCGATACCCGATTCTTGTAGAGATTTCATGATTTCTGAAAGAATCTGTGTATTGTTGACGTATGTGCGGTGC
>JAFKIY010000007.1 GCA_017306245.1 Micrococcales bacterium
AACGTGTTGCCGTGACACCCCGAAACGGGCTGCGGCGGCAGCGACACTCATTCCCTGTTGGGTGACGGACAACACAATGACTCGGGCTCTGGACATGCCCCATCGTTGCGTTACCTAGGTGTCAACGATGTCGCGACTCATCTGTCAACTATGTCCTGAACTCACACACCCCATTCTCCGCCATGTGATGAGTCGGGTGATCGTTCATAGTTGATTGCCCACTCTCGCCTCTGCTCACGACATTTGCTGGGAGTTATACGGTGTTCAATTTCCCGATTTTGAGCTCGTTGGAGCGTCCCAGGAGGCGCCCTAGATCAGGGATTCTGTATTTTGCGGTTCGGAATGCAGTTGTTCGCTCGCAATGGTCGTGCTCGCCCGTTATGCGCCAAATTAGGACATGGTGGACACGGTCGTCTATATGAATTATCACCTGAACTCACACACCCCATTCTCCGCCATTCTCTGCCACCCGCTCCCTGAGGAGATAGCGAAGCGATCGTCTCGAAGGGAGCCTGTTCGTGACATCGTTGCTCCCTTCGAGGCTCGCTGCACTCGCACCTCAGGGAGCGGAACACACGATGCACTCGCACCTCACGGGCGGAGGTCAGTCGAGCAGGAAGTCGAGGACCACGTTCGCGAACATCTCGGGATCGACTTGGTCCGCGACGTGCTGGTGTCCCTCAAGCGTCACCACCTGAGCGCCCGCGACACGGTCGGCGACGGTGCCCACGGCGTCGCGCAGAAACTTTGGGCTGTCGCCACCCTGGATGATCAACGTCGGAATCTGCACGGCGGCCAGTTCGTCGTCCCCGATCACGAGAGGGGTGCTTTCCTCCCGTGGCAGCGTAGGAGCCGTCGCGACCCTCGACGGCCAGCTCGGCAGCTGCTTCAGCGCGGCAATTTCCTCCTCCGGCATGTGCAAAACCTCGCGCACCATCATCTCCACGGCGTCCTCATAGCGCCCGGCATCGACCGCATCCTGCATCCGGGCGACCAGCTCCGCCGGTTGGGCGGTCTCCACAATCGCAGGCTCGTAGACCGTCAACCGCCGCATTCGGGATGTCCGTGCGGCAGCGCGCAGGGACAAATACCCGCCGAAGGAATGGCCCAGCACATCCACCGGCGCGGAGGATTCGTCCGCGAGAGTGTCGACCACGGCGACCACGTCTTCGACCTCCCGCTCGAGCGACCAGTCGGCGCCATCGCCACTGCCCCCGCGGCCGCGGCGATCCATCGCGTGCACGCGGCGGTGGGGGACGAGGTAGTCGGTGATCCGCCACCGCTGATGGTCCGACATGGAGCCGTGGACGAGAAGCAGGGGCGGCCCCTCGCCGCTGCTCCACACGGCGATGCTCGTGCCATCAGGCGACTGGACGTGACGTGGACCGGACGTTTCGTAACTCATCGCACCCTCGCAAAAACCCTGCATTCCACGGTTCCACTGCCGGCTTTGGCTGTCAAGCACACTGACCGGCCGGAGCGCATCGCTGGACCCGCGCGGGTTGTCTGCGCCACAGGCCCCGTGGGAAAATCACCTGATGGCGCGCACCGAGTCGCAATATTCCGCCGAGCCGGCCGATCCGGACCGCTACACGGCGACGAACGACCGCATGTACACGCGGTTCGCCCGCCTGTACGACACGGTGGTGAAAGCCCTGCCGGTGTGGCGCCGCTGGCTCTCCCGCGCCGTGCCGGAAATTCGCGGCCCGCGGGTTCTGGAGGTGTCGTTCGGCACCGGATGGCTGCTCACCCAATACGCGGGCCGGTACCGTACCGACGGCATCGACCTCAATTCGAAGCTCACCGGCATTGCCCGCCGCAACCTCGCGAAGGCGGGGCTGAGCGCCGACTTGAGGCAGGGTCGCGTCGAGGAACTGCCGTACCCGGATGCCACGTTCGACACGGTCGTCAACACCATGGCCTTCACCGGCTACCCCGACGGCGCGGCGGCCGCCGCCGAGCTTGCGCGGGTACTCAAGCCGGGCGGGCGGCTGGTGCTCATCGACATCAACTTTCCGAGCGACGGCAACCGACGGGGCACAGCGCTCGTCGAACACGTCTGGAAGCGCCTCGGCGACCTCATCCGGGACACCCCGGCCCTGTTGGCGGATGCCGGACTGGATGTCGACGTCGAGGAGATCGGCGGATGGGGAAGCGTCCAACTCTACGTCGCGACCAAACCGGCCGCGTGAACCGGGGCGGATGCTCGGTGAACGAACCTACAGTTCTTCCGCGATCTGCTTGATTCTGGCCAGGCGGCGATCCCACTCCGCGCCGATCGCGTCGAGTCGCTGCGCGGTCGCACTGAGTTGCGCCCCCAGCACGCGGAAGCGCAGCTCACGCCCCGCGCGCACGGCCTCCACGAGCCCGGCGTCGCGAAGGACGGCGAGGTGTTTCGCGATGGCCTGGCGGCTCACCGGCAACCGCTCGGCGAGGGCGGATGCGGATGCCTCCCCCTCGCCGAGCGCTGCAAGAATGCTCCACCGGGTGTCATCCCCGAGGGCGGCAAACACGGGTACCAGTGTGGTGGTCATGCACCCTCGAGGTAGGCGACCAGCTCGTCGAGCTCCCAGTCCCATCCGCCGCGGTGGTCTTCCATGTTCTTCGCCGGGTCGTCGCCGAAGTTGAAGCCGCTCTCGACGACCGTGAGCCGGGTACCACCGTCGATCGCTTCGAGCGTGAAGCGGAACACGGTGGAGCGGCCAGGGTCGAGCGGTTTCGACGGGTCGTCATCCGGTCCGCCCCAGCGGTACGCGATCGAGTTCGGCGCATCGAACTCCTCGACCTCCACGGGGAACGTGCCATGGCCTTCGAACGTGAACGTCCCCACGCTGCCCGCGGCCACGGTATCGAATTCGGCGGCTTGCGGGAACCACTTCGAAAGGTGCTCGGGCTCACTGATCGCGGCCCAGACTTTCGCGGGCGAGGCTGCAATCGTGATGGTGCGCCGCACGATGAACGCGTCGCTGTCGACGACTGACGGCGGGTTGGATGTCATGGTCATTATTCTCTCCTGATGTGATCGGTAACTGCAACTAAATAGTTGCATACATTCCAGTCAGCTGCAACCGTTCAGTTGCACTAGTAGAGGATGCGATCACTAGGCTGGGTGAATGATGAGCGCCCGCTTCGAGGAACTGGACTGGCAGGAAACCCCGATGGGCGAGCTCACTTTGCGGCGCCGCCGGGAACCCACCCTCGACATCGACGTGTTCGAGGTGAAGCTCGGCGACGAATTCCTCATGTCGAGCCTGTTCACGGTTGCGGAGGTGGCGCTCGCCGATCTCGGCCTGGCGGCAGCGAGCGGCGACGACCTGCGCGTTCTGGTCGGAGGCCTTGGTCTCGGATACACGGCTGTGGCCGCTCTCGGGAATGCCAGGGTCGCGTCGCTCGAGGTCGTCGACGCCCTGCCCGCCGTGATTCACTGGCACGAACGGGGGCTGTTGCCCGTGTCTGCTGAGCTGACCGGCGACATCCGAACCACGCTCGTCCTCGGCGACTTCTTCGACCTCATGCGTCAGAAACCCACGAAACAGTACGACGCGATCCTGCTGGACGTCGACCACTCCCCTCGCCACCAGCTCGACCCGGGCCACGCCGACCTCTACACCGAAGCGGGTCTTGAGCGGTTGGGCAGCCATCTCGCAGTGGGCGGAGTGTTCGCCCTGTGGTCGGATGACCCGCCCGATGACGAATTTCTCGCCCGCCTTGGCTCCGTGTTCGCGGGCCCGATCGCACACACCGTCGCATTCGACAACGCGCTCACCGGCGGGGTGTCCTCGAACACCGTGTACGTCGCGACCCGATCGGCTTAGCCTGGCCTTTCAAAGAATCCCCACTCAGGGCAACCGGAGGAATCCCGCTGCCTCGTCGAGGATCAACTCCCAGTCCAGAGGAGACGGATGATGCTCCATTTCTGGGAGTTCCATCAGCCTGCCACGAGGAACGGCCGCCGCCATACGCTTGCCCTGCTCTGTCGGTGTCATAGTGTCTCGGAGTCCGGTGACAACCAGCATCGGGCACACGATCTCGGCCGCGTGCGTCAACGGAGACGAATCGTGCCACTGTTGCGACTGCAGGACGCCGTCAAGGTAGCGGCGAACGCCACCGAATTTCGTGCCCAGATAGAACGAGCGCAGGTCGCTTGGAGCACTGACGACGATGAGCCCCTTCACCTCGGTTTGGGTAGTCGCCGCTAACGAGGCCATTACACCGCCCATGGAGAAACCGAGCAGCACGACCGACGCCACCTGTGGCTCGGTCCGAAGGTCATCCAGGACCCGACCGATGTCCTTCGGAGCACTCAGTCCGTAGTCGTCGACTCCCGTTGAGCCACCCCAGCCGCGCGGGGAAATGCTGACTGAGTGCCAGCCCCTTCCGCGAATCTGGCGAGCGACCGGAGCCAGCGTGGTGGCATCCTCGCCCCATCCGTGTAGCAGGAGAAACACTGGTGCCTTACTGTCGGCCCACCATGAGTAGCCAGCAAGAGTGACGTCGTCAAAGTGAAACGTCACGAGCGCAGCGTCCTCAAGCGACGGTAGCGGAACGCCGGCCCCCGGCATTTCGGCTCCACTGGACTCCACGTGTGCATCCTACAAGCGGGTGAAGTGCGGACCTGATGGCCTTCGATATTCCTGAGACAGCCCAGCTACGGTGGAAGCATGACCACAGCGACTTCCTTCCTTCCCGATGCCGGCACCATCACCATGTTCAGCACCACGTGGTGCGGCTACTGCACCCGGCTCAAGGGGCAACTGGCGAAGGAGGGAATCGCCGTCCGCGAAATCAACATCGAAGAAGTCGACGGCACCGCCGAACTCGTCGCCTCCCTCAACAACGGCAACCAGACGGTGCCCACCGTGCTGTTCCCGGATGGCAGCGCCGCCACGAATCCGTCGCTCGCCGACGTCAAACTGAGGCTCGCCTCAGCGCCAGGCCCAAACCGTCCCTAGACCACCGGCGCCCACTCCGTGGCCGAAATCACGAGAACGAAACCCAGCGCCGTGGCCGCCATGGCGACCAGCAACACGGCGAGCGTGACGAGTTTCACCCGCTGACGCCGGACGACCACGGACACGAGAACCATGAGTGCGTAGAGCACAGCAACAATCCCTGCACCCAAAAACCCGATGAGCGGTTGCCGCGAACTCAGCGCAAGCAGGATTCCGCCGCAGATCACCATCATGAGGGCGCCGACAATCAACCAGCTGCGACCCGTGGACGTGCGCAGGGCCGGTTGATCCCCGATCCCCGTTCCGCCGCGCAACCCAGGGCCAGCCATCAGCACACCTCTCGAACTCGTTGTCCCAAGGCTAGGCCGGGATGCTGGGAGCCGCGTGCCCGCCGGATCGTGACAACTGCGCCAGTCCGGCGCACCCGGCCGATAGAAAAATGGCAACACGCCCGACGCGTCACCGACGACGCGTTGTGCCGAATATCCCGCGCACGATCGTCGTCACAAGCGACTGGCCCTTCCGCGAGCCGAGGAAATCGATGATCGGATTGGATTCCTTCCGGCTCGTGCGCCTCGTTGTCGTGCGCGACCGAGTCGGTGTGGTGCGCGGCGCCGTCGTTCGCGGCGCGGTCCTTTCCCACTCCTTCTGCATGCGCTCGTAGTCGGCTTTCGCCTGCGCTGCTTCGTCCGCGGCGGACGCCGCAGCCGAGGCTGCTGCGAGCTTTTTCGCGAGGATCTCGCGCGCCGACTCCGGGTCGATGACCTTGCCATATTTCGCCTGCAATGGCGACGCGGCGATCGCCGACTTCACCGCCTCGATCGGGGACGGATCCATCGACCCCTGCGGCGCCCGCACGCGCGTCCACGCGACGGGGGTCGGCGCACCGGTTTCGCTCATGACCGTGACGATCGCCTCCCCCGTGGCTAGCTGGGTGAGCACCTCTTCGAGGTCGTAGCCGGACATCGGATAGGTCGAGACCGTCGCGCGAAGCGCCTTCGCGGCATCCGGCGTGTGTGCGCGAAGCTGGTGCTGGATGCGGGAGCCGAGCTGCGCGAGCACCTCGTCCGGCACATCCTTCGGCGTCTGCGTCACGAACACAATGCCGACGCCCTTCGAGCGGATGAGGCGCACCGTCTGGACGATCGAGTTCAGGAAATCCTTCGACGCATCCTGGAACAGCAAATGCGCCTCGTCGAAGAAGAACACGAGCTTCGGCTTGTCGGTGTCGCCCACCTCCGGCAGGTCGTTGAACAGGTCGGCGAGAAGCCACATGAGGAATGTGGAGAACAGCGCCGGCTTGTCCTGAACGCCGGGCACCTCGAGCAGGCTGATGATGCCGCGGCCATCGGATGCCGTCCGCAGGAACTCGGCCGTGTCGATCTCCGGTTCGCCGAAGAACACGTCGGCGCCCTGATCTCCGAATGCGATGAGGTTGCGCAGAATCACCCCCACCGTGGAGGTCGAGAGTCCGCCGAGATTCTTCAGGTCGTCCTTGCCCTCATTCGTGAGCCACGTGAGCACCGCGCGCAGGTCGGCGAGGTCGACGAGCGGCAGCCCGGCTTTTGCCGCGTAGTGGAACACGAGGCCGAGCGACGATTCCTGGGTGTCGTTGAGTCCGAGGACCTTGGAGAGCAGGGTCGGGCCGAACCCGGAGAGCGTCGCCCTCACCGGCACGCCGAGCCCGACGCCGCCGAGGCTGAAGTATTCGGTCGGGAAGCTCGCCGGGCTCCAGTCCTGCCCGATGCCTTTGGTGCGGGCGAGCAGTTTGTCGCTCGGCGCGCCCGGTGTGGACACCCCTGTGAGGTCTCCCTTGATGTCCGCGGCGAACACCGGCACTCCCGCGGCGGAAAGCTGCTCCGCGAGCACCTGCAGGGTTCGGGTCTTCCCGGTGCCGGTCGCGCCGGCGACGAGCCCGTGCCGGTTGAGCATGCCGATTGGGATGCGCACCTGCACCGCGGGGTCGACGTCCCCGTTCACGAGAGCGCCGATCTCGAGAACCGATCCGTCGAACGTGTAGCCGTGCCGGATGGCCGCAACTGCATCGGCTTTCAGCGGCGCCGGTCTGTGGATGCTCCCTTCGAGACGATCGCTGCGCGATCTCCCTTCGAGACGGCCTGCGGCCTCCTCAGGGCGGCGCTCAGGGAGCGGCGCAGCTGCCGCCGCGGCATCCGCCTGCGCCTTCGCGAGCGCCGCCTCGGCTTCCTCGACGGCCTTTTTGGCTGCTTCTACCGGGTCCGCTGCATCCGTCATGGCGTCAAGCTTATTCGCGGACGCTGTAACCGCCGAGAGTTAGCCGTTCGGACGAACGATAGTGCCGAGGCGCTCACGTCCGTCCGAACGACCATCGCTCGGCACGGACAGGCGACACGGGGCGACGAAACTACTTAACGGCGAGTTCCTGGATGCCCCACGGCTGCCCATACCCGCCCTCGGACTCCGGGGCCGCCATGAGATCCAGGAACGGCTTCGCGTCAAACGCCTCCGGTCCGAGGACTCCGGCGCCGGTCCACACGCCCGTCGCGAGCAACTCGAGCGCGATGACAGGGTTCAGTGCCGTCTGCCATACGACGCACTGGCTCTCGTATTCGGCCATCGTCCACTCGTTGTCGCTCACGTGGTACAGGTACGTCGAGCGCGCCTTGCCGTCCATGCCGGTGCCGGTCACCCACACTCCGGCGCAGGTCTTGCCCGTCATCCGCGGCCCTATCGTTGCCGGATCCGGGAGGCCTGCCGCCACGACGTCGCGGGGCGCTACCATCACGGGGCCGTCCGCCGACCGAACCCGAATCGGCTGGGTCTTGTCGAGGCCGAGCTGGTTCAGCGTCTTCAGGATTCCGATGAATTCTTCGCCGAGCCCGTACTTGAATGTCACGCGCTTCGCCGGCAGCCAGCGCGGCATGAGCAGCACCTCTTCGTGCTCCACGTTCACGCACTCCACAGGGCCGATCCCCTCCGGGAAGTCGAACACTTCGGGCTCGCTGAACGGGGCTGTCGTGAACCAGCCGCGATCCTTCTCCCAGATCACGGGAGGGTTGAGGCATTCCTCGATCGTGGTCCAGATGCTGAAGGATGGCGCAAAAATCTCGTTGCCGTCCTCGTCGCGCACCACGAGGTTCGCTCCGTCGCGCACGCCCAGTTCCTCCACCTCGCTGAACAGGTGGTCGACGGCGTAGCGGGCGAACACATCTGAAAGCCCGGGTTCGACCCCGATTCCCACGAGCGCGAGGCGTCCCGCCTTCTCCCAGTCGGGGCTTTGCGCGAACTGGTCGTCGCCGAGTTTCACCCCGGTTTCTTCGTGCGGATTCGTCGGATGCGGCTCGGAAAGGCTCATCGCCATGTCGAGGTAGTCAGCCCCGGCCGCGAGCGCGCCGGCGAAGATCGTCGGCACGAATTTCGGCTCCACCGCGTTCATCACGTGCGTGGCGCCGTGCTCTTTTGCGACGGCCGCCACGTCGTCGGGGTTCGAGGCGTCGATCTTCGCCGCGACGAAGCGCCCGACCTCGCCGGGGTGCTTCTCGGCGACCCAGGCGACGGTGGCTTCGGCGCGGGCGAGGTCGTAGTCGCTCACGACGAGAAGTTCGAAGAAGGATCTGCGGACGGCGATCTTCGCGATCGCATTGCCGACGCCGCCGGCGCCGACGAGGAGAATTCTCATGCCCCAACGCTAGCCGGTGCGGGTGCCGCAAACCTAAGCAGGGCGATGGTGTCCCCCCATTGCGGGTCTCGGGCGACGAGGGAACTTTGGTAACGTTTTCACAATCCCCTGGAGACCCGATGACCCCTACACCCAGCCCAGTCAGCGGTCGACCGACGATGCGCGACGTCGCTCGGCGCGCCGGCGTCGGAGTCTCCACGGTATCCCGCGTGGTGAGCGGCGACGTCCGGGTCAGCCCGGCGCGCACCGCGGCCGTGCGCACGGCGATTGCCGAACTCGGATTCCGTCGAAACGACTCCGCGCGCCAACTTCGAAAGGGCGCAGCGGCCAGCATCGGCCTGCTCATCGAGAGCGTGTCGGACCCCTTCTTTTCGCTCATCACCCAGGCGGTCGAAGAGGTCGCCAACGACCGCGACTCGCTGCTGATGTCCGCATCCTCGAATCGGGATGCCGAACGGGCCAGGAAGATGATCCTCGCGTTTTGCGCACGCAGGGTCGACGGGCTGATCATCACCCCGCCCGAGTCGCAGAGCATCGACTACCTCCGGCAGGAGCTCCTCGCCGGGGTGCGCATGGTATTCATCGACCGCCCGGTTCCGGGCCTCGAGGCCGACACCGTTCTCACCGACAACGTCGGCGGGGCACGCGCCGCCGTCGAGCACCTCATCGCGCACGGGCACAGGCGAATCGCCTGCTTCACCGACCGGCACGAGCTGTTCACGTCGATCAATCGGGTACTGGGCTACCGGCAGGCGCTCGAAGCGGCCGGCATCCCCATCGACCCCTCGCTCATTCACGCCTCGGTCAACGGCGCGTATCGCTTCGCAGAGCCCCTGGCGGCCCTGCTCGACGGGCCGAACCCGCCGACGGCCGTTTTCACCGGGAACAACCGCGCGACAAGCACCATTCTGCGGGAGTTGTCGCGGCGCCCGGAAACGCTCGCCCTCGTCGGGTTCGATGACTTCGAGCTCGCGGATGTCGTCCAGCCGGGGGTGAGCGTGATCGCGCAGGATCCGCTCACGATGGGTCGGATCGCAGCGAATCTCCTGTTCTCGCGGCTCGACGGAGACTCGTCGCCCGTGCAGACCATCACCCTCCGCACGTCGCTCATCGCCCGAGGTTCCGGCGAGATTCGGGCGTAGCAGCACGCACGTTGCGGAATTGTGACCCAATTGGGGGGTTTCGGGCGGACTCGATCTTGAAATGAAAACGTTTTCAGGCTTGAATGGGGGCGTCCGGTTCACTCTGCAAACGGATTCGCAGCAATTTCCCTACGGAGGATCGCATCATGCGCAATTCACTATCCATCCTCGCTGGCGCGGCCGCACTCGGCCTCGCGCTGGCGGGCTGTTCGGCAGGCGGGGGAACCCCTGACGCGAACAACGCGAACCAGGTCGAGGTCTTCACCTGGTGGGCATCAGGCTCCGAGAAGGTAGGCCTCGACGCCCTCGTCAAGGTCTTCAACGAGCAGTACCCCGACATCGAATTCATCAACGCGTCCGTCGCGGGCGGTGCCGGATCCAACGCGAAGGCGGCGCTCGCTTCGCGCCTCGAGGCCAATGACCCGCCGGACACGTTCCAGGCGCACGCCGGTGCCGAACTGACCGACTACATCAACGCCGGCCAGCTTCAGGACCTCAGCTCGTTCTACGCGGAGACCGGCCTCAACGACGTCTTCCCGAAGTCGCTCCTCGAGCGCCTCACCGTGAACGGCGCAATCTACTCCGTGCCCAGCAACATCCACCGTGCCAACGTCGTCTGGGTGAACACCTCGGTGCTGACGAAGGCCGGCATCGACCCCACCAAGGCCCCGGCCGACATGGACGCCTGGATCGCCGACCTGCAGAAGCTCAAGGCTTCCGGTGTCGACACCCCGCTGTCGCTCGGAACCGAGTGGACCCAGATGCAGTTGCTGGAGAACGTGCTCATCGCCGACCTCGGCGCTGACGGATACTCCGGGCTGTGGACCGGCGACACCAAGTGGGACAGCGACGGCGTGAAAAAGGCGGTTGACCACTACGGCCAGCTCCTCGGCTTCGTGAACAGCGACTTCGCCGGACTTGAGTGGGATGCGGCAACGCAGATCGTGATCGACGGCAACGCCGGCTACAACGTGATGGGTGACTGGGCGGAGGCCGCATTCGTGCAGGCCGGCAAGACCTACGGCACCGACTACACCACGTGGGCGACCCCGGGCACCGACGGCGTGTTCGACTTCCTCGCCGACTCGTTCACCCTCACCAAGGGCGCGCCGCACGAGCAGGCCACGAAGGACTGGCTGACCACGATCAGCTCCGCGGAAGGTCAGAAGGCGTTCAACATTGCCAAGGGATCCATCCCCGCACGCACGGACGCAGTCGCCAGCGACTACCCGCCGTACCAGCAGACCGCGATCAAGTCGTTCGCCGAAGACACCGTGGTGAGTTCGCTCGCCCACGGTGCCGCGGCGAGCATCTCCTGGTCCGGCGACATCTCCTCCGCCGTCGGCAAGTTCGGCGCGGACCGGGATGCCTCATCGCTGGTCAGTGCGCTCGTGGCCGCTGCAGCCAAGGCGCTCGGCTAAAAAGAACCAAGGGTACACAATGGTGGGTGGGAGCACTCGGTGCTTCCACCCACCGCCACGGTGGCAACACTGTTGGCGTGATCGCATCGACGCGAGGGAGTGAACGCCAGTGCGCAAAGGAATCAAGAACTGGGGGCCGCCCCTCCTTCTCGTCTCACCGACGATCATCATCCTCGGCATCTTCGTCTACGGACTGATTGCCGCCAACATCTCCGTCTCGATGAGCGACCGGCACAGCCTGAAGCCCGCGGAGAACTTCGTCGGGATCGACAACTACATCGCCCTGTTCACCGAGGATCGCTTCCTGCACTCCCTCTGCAACCTCGGCATCTTCACTCTGTTCTTCCTCGTGGGGACCATGGTGTTCGGATTCCTGTGGGCCTGGATGCTCGACAAAGGCGTCACGGCGGAGGGCATCTTCCGCTCCGTCTACCTGTTCCCGATGGCGATTTCGTTCGTCGCCTCCGGTGTCGTCTGGCGCTGGCTGCTCAACAGCGCGGAAGGCGATCGGGCTTCCGGCCTCAACCGCATTTTCGAGAGCATGGGGCTCGGGTTCCTGCAGAACCCGTGGTGGAGCGACCCGACATGGGGCATGGCGGCGATCGCACTCCCCGCCATCTGGCAGCTCTCCGGATACGTCATGGCCCTGTTCCTCTCCGGTTTCCGCGGCATCCCCGAGGAGCTTCGCGAAGCTGCACGCATGGACGGCGCTTCCGAGTGGAAGATGTACCGCCACGTGATCTTCCCGCAGCTCAGCCCGGTCGCGCTCTCCGCGCTCATCATCGTCGGCCACATGTCGCTCAAGGTCTTCGACCTGATCATGGCGATCACGAAGGCCATCTACCAGACCGAGGTTCCCGCCACCTACCTGTGGATTGCGCTCACCTCGAATGACTACGCGAAGTCGGCCACGATTGCGACGATCCTGCTCCTGTTGGTGGCGATCCTCATCATCCCCTACCTGATCTACACCGCTCGCGCGGAGAAGGCGCACCGATGACGATCACCACGGGAATCGAAAAGAAGGCGCCGGTCGCGACCGGGCACGGCGCGCGCGTGCATCTGAGCCGCACCGCCAAATACGTGCTCCTGGTGATTTTCCTCGTCGCGGTCATGATGCCCGTCTACGTGCTCGTCGTCACGAGCCTCAAACCGCCGGCGGATGTGAACCCGGCGACCTCGTGGGGCCTGCCAGTGCGCTGGCCGTGGGAACCCGTCGCGCCGGGCGGGCCGACCGGGTTCGACAACTGGGTGATCGCCTGGGAGGCACTATCCGGGGCGATCGGCCGCACCTTCATGCTCGCGATCCCCGCCGCGCTCATCTCCTCGTTCCTCGGGGCGATGAACGGTTTCGTTCTGTCGCGCTGGCGCTTCCCCCGTGCGGACTGGGTGTTCACGTTCATCCTGTTCGGGATGTTCATCCCGTACCAGGCGATCATGACGCCGCTCGTGCAGATGAAGACGTCGCTCGGCCTGCCGAGCGATATCAGCACCCTCATCCTGGTGCACATCATCTACGGCCTGCCGATCTGCACCCTGATCTTCCGGAACTACTACGTCGGCATCCCGAACGAGCTCATGGAGGCGTCCCGCGTCGATGGCGCCGGGATGCTGCGGACATTCCGCAGCGTCGTGTTGCCGCTTTCGGTGCCCGGCTTCGTGGTCACGATCATCTGGCAGTTCACGTCGGCGTGGAATGACTTCCTGTTCGCGCTGTTCCTGTCGAACCAGCGACAGGGGCCGGTGTCGCTCGCGCTCAACAACCTCGCGCAGGGCGCCCAGTTGGCGAACTACGGCGCGGCCATGGCGGGCGCGCTGCTGGCATCCCTGCCGACCCTCGTCGTCTACATTGTCCTCGGCAAGTACTTCATCGGCGGACTCATGAGCGGCTCGGTGAAGAGCTAGCTACGCGCTCGGGTGCGCGAGCGGTTGCGCGGCAGGTCGACGCGCGCGTTTGACCACGGTCACCGCGACGGCGGCGAGCGCGAGACCGGCCGGGATCAGAAGGTGGATGCCGGCAAGCACGAGAAGCCCGGCCACGAGCACGCAGGACACGACCGCCATCCACCAGCCCACCGAGAACCGCTCGAGGAGCCGAACGGCGGCAACCATCCCCAGAGCGTAGACGGCGACCATGCAGCTCGTGTGGATGAGGACGAACGCGGCAAGATCGAGGTCCGCGGCGATCAGCGCGACGAGGTAGGCGCCGGCAAGCAGCGCGACAACGAGGAGGCTGCGGCGCGGAACGCCACCGGTGTTCGCTCCGGCCGCCATCCATCGCGGCAAATCCCGGTCCCGGCCGAGGGATGCGCCGAGTTTCGCGAACGCGCCGAAGTACGTGTTCAGCACCCCCACAGCGACGACCCCGGCAATGATCGCGACGGCGGCCGGCCCAACGCCGGGTGCCGTGGCGGCCACGAGGTCGAGCAACGGGACGGCGCCGGAGCCCGCATCCGAACCCAGCACGGCGATCGTGATGACCTGCAACGCGAGGTAGGAGATGCCGACTGCCGCGATCGCGATCGCCGTCGCGAGCGGAATCGTGCGCCGCGGATTGCGGAACTCGCTCGCGAGATGGGTGACGGCCTCCCACCCCGCGAACGCCCACACGAACAAACTGATCGCCGCCCCGACGCCCGCCCATCCGTGCGGCAGGAACGGGGTGAAATTGGCCGCCCGGGCCGCCGGGGCGCTCACCGCCACCACCCCGATCACGACCGTGACGAGGGATGCCGTCAGGACCAGCTGCACCGGCCCGGAAACCCTCAGGCCGAACGCGTTCGCGGTGAGGGGCGGCGCGAAAATGAGCACGGCGATGACCACGACGACCCAGCGGGGCGCGTCGAAAATCGCGCCGATGTAGGAGGTGCCGAGCACGGCGACGACCGGTGCGCCGACGCACACGCCGAAAAAGAACCAGTACCCGGCGATCCGCGCGGCGGTGGGGCCGAGCGCGAGCCGTGCGAACGTCGCGACTCCGCCGGAATCCGGAAATCGGGCCGCGAGCGCCGCGAACGTTCCGGCGAGGGGAATGGACACCACGAGCACGGCAACGACTGCGAGAATCGATGCGGGACCCGCGACGGTGGCCGCGAGCGCCGGCAGCACGAGGATCCCGGTCCCCAGCACGGACGCGATGTACAGGGCGGACCCCTGCAGCAGGCCGACGGTTCCGTCGGGTGCCGGAGGCACAATCGGCTCAAGGCCCTTCAGGCTCATGGCCCTTCACTTTCCTGGGACGAGGGGGGCGGAAACGTCGCCGATTTCGCCGATCACCGCACGCGATCTCTGCGCAACGCACAGCAAGTCTCGCACCTGCCACCGACTCCCGATGACCGCCATTCTGCGCGAACCGTCTAGTCTCGGAGGAGTGACCACCCTGCGCGACCGGAACATCGGCGCGACCACCCAACTGGCGAGCCAGGTCAGCATCAATTTCGGCTCATCGCTTGCCGGGCTCCTCATTCCCGTCGTCGGCAGCATCGTCGTCGTCGCCGTCCGCCAGCTCATCACCGCGATCGTTCTCGTGCCCGTCGTGCGCCCCAGGCCGCGCGGCCACAGCATGCGCACGCTGTGGCCGGTGATCGTCCTCGGAGTCATCCTCGCGGTGATGAATCTGAGCTTCTACGAGGCGGTCGGCCGCGTGGGGCTGGGTGTCGCCGTCACGATCGAGTTCCTCGGCCCGCTCGCGATCGCGCTGATCACCTCGAGGCGGATTCTCGATGTCGCGTGCGCCCTCGGCGCCGGGGTCGGCGTGTACCTGCTGGCCGGAAACGACGGCCGAATGGATGTCGTCGGCATCCTGCTCGCGCTGCTGGCCGGAGGGTGCTGGGCAGGCTACATCCTGGTGACGCGCACGGTCGCCGCACGTTTCCCGGGGCTGCAGGGTCTCAGCATGGCCAGCATCATCTCGCTCGTCATCGTCGTACCGCTCGCACTCGTGGTCGTGGACTACAGCGTGATCGACTGGCGGGTGGTCGGACTGCTCGTCGCGGTCGGCGTGCTGAGCTCGGCGATACCCTACAGCCTCGACCTGGTGGTGCTGCGGAGGATCACCCCCCGGCTGTACGCGATCATCACGAGTTGCGCGCCCGTGATCGCCGCGTTCTTCGGCCTGCTCATCCTCGGTCAGGAACTGACCCTGCTGCAGGTTGCCGCGATCGTCCTGGTGAGTGTGTCGGCGGCGACCGCGATTGCCACCCAGCGGGAGCAGCCTGCCACTCCCCTGGAGGTCACCGCGACGACGACACCGTAGCGGGGAGTCGCCTTGGAGACGGCCTTCGGCCTCCTCAGGGAGCGGCTACGTCAGTGCAGCGAGGACATCGGCGATGAGGTCGGGCGCATCCTCCACCCCGACGGACAGCCGAACGAGGTTGTCCGGCACCTCCAGCTCAGTGCCTCGCACCGAGGCGTGAGTCATTTCCGCGGGATAGTTCACGAGCGACTCCACGCCTCCGAGGGATTCGGCAAGCTGGAACAGCGTCGTCGATTCCGCGAACTTCCGTGCCGCAGCCGCGCCGCCCGTGAACGTGATCGAGAGCATCCCGCCGAAGCCGCGCATCTGCCGTGCGGCGAGCTCGTGCCCCGGATGGTCGGGCAGCCCGGGGTAGTAGACGTGCTCGAGCGCCGGATGCCCGACGAGCGCCTCCGCGATCGCCTGCGCGTTCGCGCTGTGCCGTTCCATGCGCAGCGACAGCGTCTTGATTCCTCTCGTCGTGAGCCAGGCATCCATGGGCCCGGACACCGCGCCGGCCGCGAACTGCACGAATCCGATCCTGTCGGCGAGTTCCTCGTCATTCAGGATGACGGCGCCGCCGAGCACGTCCGAGTGCCCGCCGAGGTACTTGGTGGTGGAATGCACTACGATGTCCGCCCCCAACGCGAGGGGGTTCTGCAGGTACGGCGAGGCGAACGTGTTGTCCACGACGACGAGAGCGCCGGCGGCGTGGCCGAGTTCGGCGAGCGCCGCGATATCCGAAATCGACATGAGCGGGTTGCTCGGCGTCTCGACCCACAGCACCGTCGTGGCCGGGGTGATCGCCGCGCGCACCGCGTCGAGGTCGCTCATGTTGACGACGCCCAAACCGATGCCCCACGGTACGAAGATGCGGTTCACGAGGCGGTGGGTGCCGCCGTAGACATCGTTGCCCATGAGCACGTGGTCCCCCGGAGCCAGAACCGTGCGCAGGAGCGCATCCTCGGCCGCGAGGCCGGACGCGAAACTCAGGGCCCGCGTGCCGCCCTCGAGGCTCGCCAGCTGCTGTTGAAGCGAGTCCCTCGTCGGGTTCGTGCCCCTCGTGTACTCGTATCCGTTGCGCAGGTCGCCGATGCGTTTCTGCACGAACGTCGTCGTGAGATACACCGGCGGGATGACCGCGCCCGTGGTCGGATCGAACCCCTGGCCGTCATGGACGGCGCGGGTGCTGAAGTCGTGGGTCATGGTTTCACTTTCGAGAGTTCGGGCTTCGGCTCAATGGGGATTCAGACGGCGAGGTAGTCGAGGAGGTCGCCGCGGGTGAGCACGGCGACCGGTTTCCCGTCGCGCGCGACGAGGGCGGCATCCGCGGCGTCGAGCACGTCGCGTGCGCGCTCCAGCGACTCGTGGATGCCGAGGAGGGGAAGCGGCGGTCCGACGGCGCTCGCTGCGCCCGCGTCGATCGGATCGGCCGACGTCAGCGTGCCCGCGGCGAGGAGTTCGAGCAGCGTGGCCCCATCGACGGATCCGAGCACCTCGCCCATCACGACGGGAGGTTCCACGGCCACCACGGGGAGTCGGGAGGCTCCGCTGTCCCGGAGAATCCGGATGGCGTCCGCGACAGCGGTGCCCGCGGTGACGTGGGCGAGGATCGGCTCGGCGCCGTCGCGACGCTCGAGCACGTGCGCGACGGTCGGTCCGTCGCCCAGCTCCGTTCCGCCGCCCAGCGCAAAACCGTGCGGCATCATCCAGCGGTCGTTGAAAATCTTGCCCAGATACCCGCGGCCGCCATCCGGCAGCAGAATCACCATGACCGCCTCGGCAGGCAGTTCCCGCGCGACCTTGAGTGCAGACGCGACAGCCATGCCGCTCGAGCCGCCCACGAGGAGCCCCTCTTCCCGGGCAAGCCGCCTCGTCATGTCGAAGGATTCGGCGTCGCTGGAAGCGACAATCGAGTCGACAACGCTCGGGTCGTACGCGGTCGGCCAGAAATCCTCCCCCACGCCTTCCACGAGGTACGGCCGCCCCGTCCCGCCCGAGTACACGGACCCTTCCGGGTCGGCCCCGATGACGACGACCTTTCCGCCGGAGACCTCCTTCAGATATCGCCCTGCGCCGCTGATCGTGCCGCCCGTGCCGACCCCGGCGACGAAGTGCGTGACGGCGCCCTCGGTGTCGCGCCACACCTCCGGACCCGTGGTCTCGTAGTGGCTGAGCGGTCCGTTCTGGTTCGAATACTGGTCCGGTTTGAACGCTCCCGGGATGTCGCGGACGAGCTGGTCCGACACGCTGTAATACGAGCGCGGATCTTCCGGGGCCACGGCGGTCGGGCACACGACGATCTCGGCGCCGTAGGCGGTCAGCACGCTGCGCTTGTCCTCGCCGACCTTGTCCGGCAGCACGAACACGCAGCGGTACCCGCGCTGCTGGGCGACGAGCGCGAGCCCGATCCCGGTGTTCCCGCTCGTCGGCTCCACGATCGTTCCGCCGGGATTCAGCTTTCCTTCGCGCTCCGCCGCATCGATGATGCGCGTCGCGATCCTGTCCTTCGACGACGCGCCGGGGTTCAGGTATTCCACCTTCACGAGCACGGTCGCCGCAATTCCTTCGGTGACCCGATTGAGTTTGACGAGGGGTGTGTTTCCCACCAGATCGAGGATGCTGTTCGCGTACGCCATGGTCATCCCACGGTACCAGCGCGAGCCCGCGGATTACGTGGCCACGGTGGCGTACCGGAGCAGTCGGTCGGGGCCGGTCAGGCGGTGAACTTTCCTTCGCGGTCCGGCTCGACGCCGTACTCCTTCAGCCGCGCCAGAGTTTTCGCCCGGCGGTTGTCGATCTCGGTGCCGATGTCGAGGGCGAGTTGCGGATTGGACGCGACGAGCTGGTCGAGGATCGCATTGGGCACGAGGAGCACGGTCAGGTCGGAGTCGGCGGTGACGGTCGCTGCGACCGCCTGCCGCGTGAGGGACCCGAGCCCGATGATCTCCCGCTTGCCCAGCTGCGCGACGGGGACATCCGAGCCGTCGGACCCGCGCGCGGCGAGCGTCGCGGTGCCGCTCAGGATGAAACGCATCCCCTCCGGCGTCGACCCCCACTGCTGAACCACCTCGCCGGCACCGTACCGTTCGAGGGTCACCTCGTCGCGGAACGTGAGCGCATCCTCATTCGACAGGTACAGGGGGTGCGCCACCGTCAGAAGCGCCGCCTCGTAGTTCTGTTCCGACTGGAACGTGTCGGTGAGGTCATTGTCGTAGTGCAGGCCGCGGCGGCGGGCCGCGTACCAGATGCGGGTCTTGAACAGGCGCGGTCCGCTGAACTCGTCGTTCGGCGAGTTCAGCATGAGGGCGACCTTGTAGTTCCCCTTGCGCATCGGGGTGACGAGCGCCTCCTCGCCCGGCACCGATTGCGGGAGGCCGCGCGCCACCTCCCGGCATGTCGCGATGACCTCCTGGGGTGGGTCATCCGTCGAAAATTTCAGCACGAATCCGACCGAGAACGCTCCGTCGCTTCGGCTCAGGTTCACGAACGAGCTGCCGGCGAGGCTCGCATTCGGGACGATGCGGATGCCGTCATCCGTCTGGATGTGCACGGAGCGCCAGTTCACCTCGACGACCCTGCCCCGCACGCCGTCCGCATCCAGCCAGTCGCCGAGCTCGAACGGCTGCTCGAACAGGAGCAGCAGACCGGAAATGACGGACCCGACCGCGTTCTGCAGCGCGAGGCCGATCACGATCGACCCGATCCCGAGGGCGGTGAACAGGCCGCCGATGTCCGCGCCCCACACGAACGCGAACAGCAGGCCCAGGCTCACGATGATGAGCACGAGCCGCACCAGTTGGACGAAAATCGACGGCACGCGCTGCCGCCACGTCCCCTTCTGCGCGGTCTCGAACAGGATCAGGTTCAGCGCATTCACCAGGAGCAGGATGACGAGGAACCCGAAAACTGTTGCGACGATCCTCGTCCAGTTCCAGTCCACGTCGAGCGACGTCGTCTGGCTGATGAGCAGCAGCAGCGCCCCCACGGGGACGATGAAGTTGCGCAGCAGCGAGACGATGCCGGCGGAGCGGCTTCCGCGGCGCACGAGCGAACTGTGCACCTCGGTGAGGATGAGCAGCGCAACGGGCAGCCCGACCACGATGATGACGGCCGGCCAGAACCAGGTCTGGTTCACGAAGTTAGCCATGGGCATCCGTGATGTTCAGGCGCCACACCCGCTGTTCGCCCGACGTGGTCTGAACCACCCCGGCTGCCGACACGTTCTGGCTGCCCGGAAGCTTGTCGAGGACACGCTGCGTGAGGAAGATCCCAGGTTCGTCCGTCTCCCCCTGAACGCGGAACGCGAGACTCACCGCGTCGCCCCACAGGTCGTACACCATGTGCGATTTGCCGACGAGACCGCTCGTCACCGTGCCCGTGTCGATTCCGGCGCGCAGGCTGAGCGTCGCGCCGAACTGGGCGCCGAACCGGTCCAGGATGCGCTGGAACTCGACCGCCAGATCGACGGTGCGGCGGGCGTTGTCGACTCGGGGGATCGTGAGCCCGCAACTGGCCAGGTATCCGCTGCGGGTGGTGCGCACGCGCTCGACGAAGTGCAGGTCGGCCGCCTCGTCGAAGCTTCTCAGCACGTCGTTCAAGTGCTCGAGGGCCTTCTCCGACGGCAGGTTCCTGCTGTATTCGTCGAAACCGACGATGTCCGCGTAAAGCACGGTCACTTCCTGGTGGTCCTGGACGATGTTCTGGTCGCCGTCGCGGTACCGTTTCGCGACCGTTTCCGGCATGAGGGTCAGGAGCAGGCGCTGGTTCTCCGCGACCTGTTCGTCCAGAAGCGCGGCCTTCACCTGCAGGCTCCGGCTCATGTCGTTGAACGCCGTGCCGACATCCGCAAGCTCGTCGCTGCGCCCCGCGTCGACCTGCACGCCCTGCTCTCCCGCCGCGATCCGCCCGGCAGCGACTTTGAGCCTGCGCAGCGGCCGGACGATGATTTGCGCGAGCAGGAGCGACAGAAGCGCCACGACGATGATGAGTGCCGTCGTGGAGAGCACGAGGTTGCGCGTGAACTCGCGCACCGGCGCGAACGCCTCCTCGGTGCTGATCTCCGCGATGATCACCCAGTCCAGGTTGTCCACTTTCACGGGCGTGTACGCGGCGAGGGATTCGGCCCCGAGATAGCTCTCCCCGATGATGGTGCCGGTCTCGCTGTTGAGCGCGTGGTCGACCGCGACGGTGTTGATCGGTTGCAGCAGGAGGGTGCTCTTGGTGTCGACGATGCGCTGCGCGAGTGCCGGTTTCACCCCGTTCGCGACCGCCCTCGACAGGTAGCGCTCGGGGTTCTCCACGAGTTCGCGCGAGGTCGACCGCATGAGGTGGTCGCCGCCGACGAGATAGGTTTCGCCGGTGTCGCCAAGCCCTTTGTTGCTCCACGACATGTCGCCCGTCATGACCGCGTTGATCGAGTCGATCGGCATCTCCACCGCGATCGCGCCGATCGCCTGCCCCCCGGCGCCGACCGGCGACACCGCCCACGCTGCGGGCACGCCGAGGGAGGGCGGATATTCGCCGAAATCGGTGAACTCGACCGTGTCCAGAATGTTGGTGCTGAGCGCTTTCGTGTACGCGGACGCCAGGTTGCTGAACGAGTACGGGCCCGTGACCAGGTTGGTGCCCAGGTCGACGCCCTTGTATGCCGAATACACGACGTTGCCTTTCGTGTCGATCAGGAGCACGTCCTCGAATTCGAGCAGCTGGGTCATCCTGCGGAACTGGTCCTGATATTTGGCATTCGCCGCCGACCACGCGCTGCCGTCTCCGGCATCGTTCGTCGCGATCGACTCGGCGAAACTGTCGAAGGGGACCGTGTAGTTCAGTTGCAGGTAGGCCTGAGCGGGGCTGGAGGGCAGAAAACTGGTGGGGTCGACGATCGTGCCCGTGGCCTCCCCGAGCTTGTTCGCGAACGGTCCGCTGAAGTACGCGGTGATCGCCGCGGATTCGTCCGGGGTGAGCGTCGAGGACTCGAGTTCGTCAAATCCTTCGGTGAACGCGGTGAGGGCGTCGATCGTCTCCGAGTTCCTGCTGTGCACGACCATTGTGTTCTTGATGCGCGTGAACAGGCTCGTCACTTCCCTGGCGCGCGAATCCCGCACCCCGATCAGACGGTCGAATGCGGCATCCCGAAGGGAATCCGAACCGTTCACGTAGCCGATGAGCCCGACGACGACGCTGGAGAGCAGGCTCACGAGCAGCAGCATGATGAGCAGCGACGACTGGATGCTGAGCCCGGCGCGCCGGGCGGAGGTCCTCGCCGTGCCGGGGTCGGGCGGTGACTCTTGTGCGGTGTTCGTCACGTGGGCTCCCGGTTGGCGATCCGTACAGGGTGCCACTCACTGTAGTGAATGCGAACACCGCGGAACAATGGGCAGATCAACGCCCGACGTGCGGTTTGCCGGTAAATTGGATGTCGTGCGCGCCAGTGCACGATTGCCCTCAAAGACTCGAAATGAGCGGTTTCACGCGAATGGCATCAAAGAAGAACACCGGCAAAGCGAACTCCTCGACCTCCGCCGCTCCAACTGTCAAGGAGGAGCGTGCGCAACGGCGCCTGGCCAAGATCGACGCATTCAAGAAGGAGCAGGCCAGGCGAAAGCGTACTCGGGCGATCGCCA
This sequence comes from Micrococcales bacterium, assembly GCA_017306245.1. Lineage (GTDB taxonomy): Bacteria > Actinomycetota > Actinomycetes > Actinomycetales > Microbacteriaceae > Terrimesophilobacter. Next base: position 22,034 of record JAFKIY010000007.1, read on the forward strand.
TTTGGGCGGGTGCGGTTGCCGGTGTCGGGGTGATTGCGATCATTGCGACGCTCGTCATTGTCACAAACACGCCGAAAGTCGACCCGCAGAACATCGAACTCACCGGGTTGAAAACCTGGAATCTGGAGTCCGGAAAACACGTCGATCCCGACCCGGTCAACTACCTCGCCGACTACGGGATGAACCCGCCCGCCGGGGGCGCGCACTGGTCAGCGGAGCTGAATTGTGGCGTGTACACCGAGCCGCAGCAGAACGAACTGGCGGTGCACTCGCTTGAACACGCCGCTGTGTGGGTCACGTACAATCCGGACCAGGTGTCCGGCGCCGATCTGAAGGCTCTTACGGACCGCATTCCGCGCACATACGCGATCCTCTCTCCCTACCCGGGTTTGGATGCACCCGTGGTCGCATCGGCCTGGGGTGCTCAGGTGAAACTCAGCGGTGTGGACGACAAACGACTTGACGGGTTCATGGCGAAGTATCGGGAATCCCCCAGCGCCCCGGAACCCGGCGCACCCTGCTCCGGTTCCGTCGACGGTCCCGGCAAGGTCAGGTGACCTGTTCCTTGTAGAGCCGCGCGTAGGCGCCGCGCGCAGCCATGAGTTCCGCGTGGGTTCCGCGCTCGACGATGCGGCCGGCCTCGATCACGAAGATCACATCCGCTGCCACGATCGTGGACAACCGGTGGGCGATGGCGATCGTCGTGCGGCCGCGGGATGCCGCATCAAGCGCATGCTGCACGACGCGCTCCGAGATGGAGTCGAGGGCGCTCGTCGCTTCGTCGAGGATGAGAACCCCCGGGTCCTTGAGGAGCACGCGCGCGATCGCGATCCGCTGTTTCTCTCCGCCGCTCAGACGGTACCCGCGCTCCCCGACGACAGTGTCGTACCCCTCAGGGAATGAAGCGATCGTGTCGTGGATGTTGGCGGCGCGGCAGGCCTGCTCGATGGCTTCCGCATCCGCATCCGGCCTCGCATACCGCAGATTCTCCGCGATTGTCGCGTGGAAGAGGTACGTCTCCTGGCTCACAATCCCGATGTTGGCGAGCAGCGACTGCTGCTGCAGCTCCCGCACATCATCACCCGCGAACACGACCCGGCCGCGGGTGGCGTCGTGGAAGCGGGGGATCAGGTACGAGATCGTGGTCTTTCCGGCCCCGGATGGCCCGACAAACGCGGCGAACTGGCCCGGTTCGATCGTGAAGGAAACCTCCTTCAAGGTGGGCTCGGACTGGCCCGCCTCGTCGGGATACCCGAACGTGACCCGATCGAACTCGACCTTGCCGAGCTCGCGGCCGTGCACCTGCACGGGTCGCGCCCCGTCCGCGTCGACGATGCGGGGGACAAGGTCGAGGTATTCGAAAATGCGGGCGAAGAGCGCGCCGGAGGTCTGCAAATCGAGGGCGACGCGCATCAGCCCGAGGAGGGGGAACATCAGCCGGGCCTGCACGGTCGTGAACGCCACGATGGTTCCCGCCGTCACCGGCACCTCGCCGAGGATGAGCAGTGCGGCGCACAGGTAGATGATGGCCGGGATGATCGCGAGGAAGATCTGCACCATGGCGAAAAACCACTGGCCGCTCATCTGCAGCCGCACCTGAAGCGTCACCTGGTTGTCATTCTCGGCCTGGTAGCGCGCGACTTCGGCGGGCTGCTGGTTGAAACTCTTCGCGAGCATGATGCCGGACACGGAGAGCGTCTCCTGCGTGATCGCGGTGAGCTCGCTCAGCGACTCCTGGGTTTTCGTGGCGATCCTGGCCCTGACCTGGCCGACGCGGCGCTGGGCGATGACGAGCAGCGGCATGAGGATGAGCGCGACAATGGTGAGCTGCCAGGACAGCACCACCATGGCGACGAACGCGGCGATGACGGTGACTGTGTTGCCGAGGACACTGGACACCGTGTTCGTGAGCACGCCGGAGACGCCGCCGACATCGTTTTGCAGCCTGGACTGGATGATGCCCGTCTTCGTTCGGGTGAAGAACGCGAGCTCCATCCGCTGCAGGTGATCGAACAGGGTGACGCGCAGTGAACCCATGACCTTGTTGCCGACGGTCGAGGTGAGCCAGGTCTGCCACACCCCGAGCGCGCCGGAGGTGAGGTAGATCGCCACCATGAGGGCGAGAATGCCGCCGAGAACGGGCAGGTCGGGGCCGCCCTTGGGGAACAGCCCGCGGTCGAACGCCTGCTGCGTGAGCAGCGGGGGCAGCACGGAGAGGCCGGCGCCGATGACCACGAGGACACCCGTCGTGATGAGCGCGACCTTGTGCGGGAGAAACAGCTGGGCGATCCGGTGGAACAGGTCATCCACTTTCGGCGCGGCCGCGTTCACCGCACGCTGCGCCGCGACATCCCCGCTGCCGATGCGGCCCCTGCCACCGCCGCGCATTCCGCTCATGGCTTTCATTATTCAGGAGGTGGTGTGGCTCGTGGGGACGAGCTACTTGGTGGAGCCGGCGAGCAGCGCGGAGACGAAGTAGCGCTGGAACGCGAAAAACACCACGAGCGGCACGATCATCGACAGGAACGCACCTGCCGAGAGGATGTCGATGTTCGCCCCGAATTGCCGCAGCTGGCTCTGGATGGCCACGGTCACCGGCTGCGAGGTCGCATTCGTGAAAATGAGCGCGACGAGCATGTCGTTCCACGTCCACAGGAACTGGAAGATGCTGAGGCTCGCAATCGCCGGCAGCCCGAGCGGCAGGATGATGCGGCTGAAGATCCGCCACTCGCCTGCCCCGTCGATCCTGGCCGCTTCGAGCATTTCGCCCGGAATCTGGGTGAAGAAGTTGCGCAGCAGGAAGATCGCGAACGGCAGTCCGTACGCGGTGTGGAACAGGATGACCCCGACGACGGAGCCGAACAGGCCGATATCGCCGTACAGCTTCGCGATCGGGATGAGCGACACCTGCAGCGGGACGGCGAGCAGGACGATCACGACGACGAGCAGCCAGTCCCGGCCGGGGAAGCGAATCCACGCGAACGCGTAGCCGGCGAGCGCCCCGATCACGACGACGAGAACCGTGGCGGGCACGGTGATCTCGATGGTGTTGAGGAACGATCCCATGAATTGGGCGTTGCCGAGCAGGTTCGAGTAATTCTCGATCGTGAGTTGCGCGGGCCGGGTGAACACGGTCCACCAGCCGCTGTGGCTGTTGTCCACGCTCGACCGCAGCGACGACAGGAACAATCCGATCGTCGGCACGAGCCAGAACACCGCCACGATCACCAGAACGATGTTGACGACACCCTTGCCGAAGAAGTCGAGGATGCGCCCGGCGACCCCCCGTTTCGCTGTGACGATCCCTGCCGGCGCGGTCACTGTTCCCGCTCCATCCGGAAGCGCCGCACGTTGATGATCATGAACGGCAGGACGAGCACGAGCAGCAGGATGGCGAGGGCGCTGCCCAGCCCCTGGTCGTTTCCGCCGCCGAACGACACCGTCCACAACTGCACCGCGATGACCGTGGCATCCGGCAGCGACGACCCGGGCGGGATCACGTAGACGAGGTCGAAAATCTTGAGCACGTTGATGATGAGGGTGATGAACACGACGATCAACACCGGCGACAACAGCGGCGCGGTGATCCGGCGGAACACCTGCCACTCGCTCGCACCGTCCACGCGCGCGGCCTCCTGCAGCGACACATCCATCGCGGACAGCCCCGAGGCGATCATCACCATGGCGAAGCCGGCCCAGATCCACACGTACGCGAGGATGATGACGGCGGTGACAAGCGTCGGTCCGAGCCAGGACACGCCGGAGTAGCTCGCGGCGAAGTTCGAGGCGGGAAGGCCGATCCGGTAGTCGCCGGCCTTCAGCCCGCTGAGCACGTACGTGCCGTCGTTGCCGGTTCGGGTGGACGCAACGACCGCGCCGTTGGAATCGATGGCGTCGACCTCGATCCCCGGCAAACCCTTCTTTCCGTCACCGAGCTGACCATTGACGCCGCCGCCGCCCTTCACGAAATCCAGCCACACCGTGCCGGTGATCTCGGTTCCACTCGCCGACTTCGCCGGGACCGCATCGGCGGCTGCGGCGGGGACGGTGTCGCCGAGAATGCCGACGAGCGGGAAATCCTGGCTCTGCCCCGTGTGCACCGTCGTCGCGGATTCGACTGCGCCGCCCGTCCCCACGAGGGTCGTGTTGTCAGCCCTGGGGCGGGCACCCGGATACGCGGCGCCGCCGCTGAACGCGTCATGCACGGCCACGAGGCCCGCGTTCACGGCGCCCAGATCCGGGTTCTCCTGGAACAGGGTCCGGAAGATCACGCCGGATGCGACCATGGAGATCGCCATCGGCATGAACACGATGAGCTTGAACGCCGTCGCCCACGTGATGCGGTTCATGAGCACCGCGAAGATGAGCCCGAGCACGGTGCAGGTGATCGGGGCGACGATGACCCAGATGACGTTGTTGCGGATGGCGATGAACGTGGCCGGGTCGGTGAACATGGTCACATAGTTGGCTCCGCCGACGAAGTTGCGCCCGCTCGCATCGAAGAGGGAACGCCACACCGAGTAGACGACCGGGTATCCGATGAGCACGCCGAGCAGGAACAGCGCCGGCGCGAGGAAGATGAGCGCGGTGACGAGCCGTCGGCGGCCGCGCGGCGCCGTGGACCGGCTCCCGCGTGGTGCGGGAACCGGCCCACTGCCTCTGGCATCCGTCGCGTTCGCGACCGCGGTGGTCATGGCCGGCGGCTTTTTACTTGCCGTAGGCTTCCACCGCTGCGGCCTCCAGCGCATTCGCGGTGCCCTGGATATCGCTCGGGTTGGTGTAGAAGTCCAGAAGGATCTTCCACTCACCCTTCCCTGCGGTACCGCCGAAGGCACTCGGCGCCTGGTCGGACATGTCGAAGCGGAATGTCTTCGCGTTCACGAGTGCGTCCGCGATCTGCCGTGACGTGTCGTCCGGGTAAGCCGACATGTCCACGCCGTTGTTCGGCGACGTGAAACCGCCCTCCTTGACCCAGATCGTCGCGGCCTCCGGGCTCGCGAGGTACTTCATGAGCGCTGCCGCGCCCTTGTTGTCCTTCAGCTGGACCGCCGCGTTGCCGCCGCCGACCACAGCAGGATCGGAGCCGTCGATCGACGGGAAATTGAAGAACTTCGCATCCGTTCCCACAACGGACTTGGTCTGGGACGTGATGTTCCCGGCGACGAAGTCGCCCTCGTACACCGTGCCGGCCTTCGGCGGGTTTCCGAACACTTCCGTCACCGAATCGCCGAAGGTGCGCTGCGCGCCGCCCGGTTCGATGAGGGCCGAGTTGCCCCACAGCTTGGACAGGATCGTGAGCGCCTTGATCACCGACGGGTCAGTCCACGGAATCTCGTGTTTGGTCAACTGGTCGTACTTCTGGGCGCCCGCCGTGCGAAGGTAGACGTTTTCGAACCAGTCGGTGAGCGGCCACCCGACATCCGCCCCGATGGACAGGCCGGGTACTCCCGAGTCCGACACTTTCTGCAGCGCCGTCATGAACTCATCCCAGGTCTTGGGAACGGTCGCTCCCGCGTTCTCCCACACTTTCGTGTTGTACCAGACGGTCGACTTGTTCGCCCCCTTGAACCAGACGCCGTAGGTCTTGCCGTCGACGCTGCCCAGATCAATCCAGTCCTGCGAGTAGTACTTCTTGACCGTGGCGAGCGTGTCGGCCGAAAGCGGAATGAGGCTGCCGGCCTTGGCGAGGGACGTGAGCAGTCCGGGCTGCGGGATCACGGCAACATCCGGCGGGTCGCCTCCGGCGATCTTGGTGTTGATGGTCGTCGCGACGTTGCTGCCGTAACTCGTGTAGTTGACCTTGGCGCCGGTGTCCTTCGTGAATTGCGCGAGAACTTTCTCGAAGTTCGCCTGTTCTGCGCCGGACCAGTCCGCGGCGACGTTGAGCGTCACGCCGCTGAGATCCGTGGACGACGGCGAGGACGGTCCCGGGGATGAGCCGCCGGAACTGCACCCGGCCAGCGCAATGCCCGTGACGGCGGCAACGGCAAGTGCTGTGAAAGATTTGTGGTACCGAATTGAGCGCATGGACTCCTCCTCGATTGCAGGAATCACACGGGCGGGCCGATCCCGTCCTTCGCCGGTTGTTGTCTCAATGTGGCAGACAATCGGTTGGTGATGTTGGGCACAACGTTAGACTCGCTAACTAACCCGCTCAAGGCGAAGTGACCAAATTTCAGGAATTCTCAGTGAGCTGGCAGCGCACTTTAAGCTTTCTCTCACCTTGCTCGCGCGGCGGGTTAGCCCTTTGTGGAGCCGGCAAGCAGTCCGCGCACGAAGTACCGCTGCAGCGCGAAGAACACGACGAGCGGGATCACGATCGCGATGAACGCGCCAGCGGTCAGCAGGTGCCATTCCTGACCGTACTTGCCGGTCACCTCCGCCAGAAGCTTCGTGATCGGCGCGACGGTTCCATCGGCGAAGACGAGGGCCACCAGCAGGTCGTTCCACACCCACAGGAACTGGAAAATTCCGAATGCGGCGATCGCCGGCATCGTGAGCGGGAGGATGATCCGGAAGAAGATCTGCCCGTGACCGGCGCCATCCACTCTGGCCGCCTCGATCAGTTCACGCGGGATTTCCGACACGAAGTTGTGTAGCAGGAAGATGGCCAGAGGCAGGGCGAAGATCGTGTGGGCGATCCACACCTGCGAATAGGAGGTGCCCTGGTTGAGCCCGCTGAACAACTGGACGCCGCCGACGTTGAGCCCGCGGGAGAACAGGGTGAGCAACGGCACGAGCGCCATCTGCAGCGGAACGATCTGCAGCGCGAACACCCCGATGAACACCCAGTCCTTGCCCTTGAAGTCGATCCACGCGAACGCGTAGGCGGCGAGCGAAGCGATGACGAGCGGGATCACCGTGGCGGGGAGCGTGATGGCGATCGAGTTGAGGAACGCCTCCCCCATCGTCAATTGGGTGTTTCCGGCGGAAAGCACCTGCACATAGTTGTCGAACGTGAAGCCCCAATTGGAGAAAATCGTCCACCACCCGGTGGTCGCCACTTCCTTCGCGGGGCGCAGCGACGAAATCAACAGCCCCAGGGTCGGGGTGGTCCACAGAATCGCGATGATGAGGGCGGCGATCGTCGCCGTCCGGCTCGTCAGGCGGCGTTTGACCCGCTTGGCCGAGGCGTTGGCACCTGCAGCTTCTCCGCGGGCGAGTTGCCTCTCGGTTTTCCGGTCGACGGGCAGGTCGACGGGCGCTACGGAGCTCATCGGATCTCCCTCTGTTTCTTGATCTGTCTCGCGTTGTAGATGATGATCGGCATGACGAGGAGGAACAGGACGACGGCGAAGGCGGCGCTTCGCCCGGTTTCGAAGCCCTTCCACTGCGTGTACATTTCGTTCGCTATGACGCTCGTTTCGTTTGTACCGGCCGTCATCGTCCGCACAATGTCGAAGACCTTGAGCGAGGCGATCGAAATCGTGGTGAGCACGACGATGAGCGAACTCCGGATGCCCGGAACCGTCACGTTCATGAAGCGCTGCCACGCGTTGGTCCCGTCAAGCTCCGCCGCCTCCAACTGCTCGGCAGGGACGCCCTTGATCGCGGCGGAGAGGATGACCATGGCGAATCCGGTTTGGATCCAGATGAGCACGACGATCAGGAAGAACGTGTTCCACGGCGAGTTCTGCAGCCAGTACACGGGCTCACCGCCGAACCACACCACGATCTGGTTGAGAAGTCCGATTTGCGCGTCGCCGACCGGCTTCGCGTCGTACACGAATTTCCAGATGATGCTCGCGCCGACGAACGAGATCGCCATGGGCATGAAGACGAGGGCCTTGAAGATCTTCTCGCCGCGGGACTTGTCGATGAACGCGGCGTAGGCGAGGCCGAAAATCGTGGACAGCGTGGGAACGATGAGCACCCACACGATCGTGTTCACGACCACCCGGATGCCGTAGGGCTGCGTGAAGATCCAGATGAAGTTGTCGAATCCGACGAAGTCCCGGCTCCGGTTGTCCTGGAACGCCTGAATCGTGGTGCCGATCGTGGGATACACGAGGCCGATCGCGAGGAGGATCACCGCGGGCGCGAGGAATCCGACCAACTGGAACAGGTATCCTGCGCCCTGCCGGGATCGGTAGTCGAGCAGGAAGAATCCGCCTCCGAGCACGGCGGCGATGAGGGCCGCCCAGAACACCGAGCCGAGGAACAGCATGGCCAGGAGCGGAACGAGCACGCACACGGCCAGCCGGATCACGGTGTAGCGCCGACCCGTGCGCGGGGCGATTTCGATGAAGAAGAGCAGAAATCCGATGACCGCGAGAAACGCGACGATGACGAGGATGATCTGCAACCAGGCGGGAAGAGTCGCAATCCAGCCGAGGAAATCTGACATTGTCAACCTTTCGAGTGCGTCTTCGGACTCTATGGGGTGTTGTGCGAGCGTACCAGCGCCGCGCTAAGCCGCGCAGCGGGCCCGGAGGGTGGGGCCGACGTGTCCGCCGACCCCACCTTCGCTCAGGTTTCTAGCTTGACGGCCAGGAGCCGTCGATTGTTTTCAGTACTTCGTCAACCGATTTCCCGTTGATCCAGTCGACCATGCCGGTCCAGAACGAACCGGAGCCCACAACACCGGGCATCAGGTCCGACCCGTCGAAGCGGAAGGTCGTCTTCGGGTCCTGAAGGATCTTGATGGCCTCCGACAGGATCGGGCTGGACGCGTTCGCCGGGTCGAGCCCGTTGTTCGCGCTGATGACGCCGCCGAGCTTCACCCGGCTGTTCGCCCACTCGGGGCTGGACAGGTACTCCTGCACCTTGACCGTGTCGGCGTCGTTCGAGAACGCCGCGACGATCTCGCCGCCACCGGTCACCGCGTTGCCGCCGGCCTCAACGGACGGGGTCATGAAGGCCCAGATGTTCTTGTCCGGTCCGACCGTGGTGTTGCCGTTCTTCGGATCCGTGAGGAACCCGTCGAAGAAGGACGCCTGGTGCGTGAGCGAGCAGGTGCCGTTGCCCATGGCGCGGGCAACGTCGCCGAACGCGGTCGCGTTGATCGACTTCACGTCACCGAATCCGGCGTTCACGAAGTCCGGGTTCAGCAGGATCTTTCCTACCGAATCGAACGCCGCCTTGATCTTCGGGTCGGAGAACGGAACCTTGTGGCTCACCCAGTCGTCGTAGACCTGCGGACCGGCCTGGCGAAGAACGAGGTCTTCCACCCAGTCGGTGCCCGGCCAGCCTGACGCGTCGCCGGAGCCGAACCCTGCGCACCATGGCGCGGTTCCCAGCTTGTCGCGCATCTGCTGCGTCAGGTCGAGGAGACCCTGCCACGTGGTCGGAACGGTCCAGCCGTTGTCGGCGAACTGCTTCGGCGAGTACCAGATGAAGCCCTTGACGCTCGCCATGAGCGGCGCGCCGTACAGCACGCCGTCGGTCGTGGCGTAGTTCGCCCAGTCCTTCGACCAGTACTTCTCGACGTTCGCCTTGACTCCGGCAGGAGCCGGCTGGATGAGATCACGCGACGCCAGGTCTCCGAGGAGCCCGGGCTGCGGGAAGATCGCAAGGTCTGGGGCGTTGCCGCCCTGAGCCCGGATGCTGATCTGGGTCTCGAACTCCTTGCTCGCTTCGTACTTGATCTGGATGTTGTTGGCTTTTTCCCAGTCCGCCCAGGACTGCTGGAGCAGTTCTGCTTCGGTGTCCGAGATGCCGCCGTAGATGGTGACGACACCATCGGCTTTGCCTGCGTCTCCGGGGCCGGTGGCGGATCCGCCGCCTGTGCCGCCACCCGAGCAGCCCACGAGAGCCAGGCTCGATACGGCCAGGATCGCGAGGGGAGCTGTGAGACGTCTGTGCAAGGTGGAACTCATGTATTTCCCTCCTCAGTGAGGTTTTCCCGACGGGCGTTAAAGGGGACCCGCGGGTCGAGCATTGGTCGGACCTGCCCCCTAGGCGTCCAATCGTGCCCACCATCGGGAACCGGTTCCATGTCACAAGCTACGGCACAGACGCGCCCTACTGCAAGCACTCCATGCCCCCTGATTGCTAACAGTTGAGTCACATCCGGCGGGAATGCCGCTCGGGCCGCCGCTTTTCCGGCTCCACATCGCAACGGATTTGGGTGCCCAGCTCTGGAACCGGTTCCATACGGTCCCCAATTTGGCTATGCTGTGCACCGTACACGCCAAGGGAGGTGTCGGATGAGTGCGATTGCCGATGTCGCACGCCTCGCCGGCGTCTCCAAGTCCACGGCGAGCCGCGCACTGAGCGGCCGCGGGTACGTCTCGGAGTCGACCAGGGAACGCGTCGTCCAGGCTGCAGCGGAGCTCGGTTTCGTCGTTTCGTCGAATGCCGCGAGCCTCGTCACCGGCCAGTCCAGGAACGTCGGAGTGGTGATCCCATTCATCAACCGCTGGTTTTTCGCCGAGGTGCTCGACGGCATCGAATCCGCCCTGATCAGCTCCGGCTACGACCTCACCCTGTACCGGATGAGTCCGGATGCCGAGCAACGGCGCCGCGTTTTCGACTACTTCCTGGTGCGAAAGCGCGTGGACGCCGTCATCGCCATCGGGATCGAGCTGACCGCGCGGGAGGTCGACAAACTCCAGTCGCTCGGCAAGCCCATCGTGGGCCTCGGGGGCCCGATCGACGGCATCCCCACGATCAACATCGATGACGTCGAGGTCACGAGGATGGCAACCGAGCTCCTGATCACTCTCGGCCACCGGGACATCCTGCATCTGGGCGGAGACCTCGATGAGCAGCTGGACTTCCGCGTCCACGAACAACGCCTCGCCGGCTATCGGCTCGCGATGGCCTCCGCGGGGCTGGAGGCCCACGAAAAGGTTCGCGCCGTGCCGTTCGACGTTCCGGGCGGCTACGCCGGCGCGCTTCAGGTTCTCGCCGATCCGCGGCTGAGACCGACCGCGATCGTCGCCGGATGCGATGAGGTTGCCGTCGGCACGATCATCGCGGCCCGCCAGCTGGGCATTCAGGTGCCTTCGCAACTGTCCGTCGTGGGCATCGACGGCCATTCGCTCGCGCCCATGTTCGGCCTCACCACGTTTGAGCAGCACCCGGCGCAGCAAGGGGCGCTGGCGGTGAAGATGATCCTCGACGAACCGCAGGCGCCCGCAGCGGATGCCGGCACGCGGCGGACCATCCTGCCGGTCACCCTCTCGGTCCGCACGAGCACCTCCGGGCCACCTACGGCGCGAGCGGCCGGGGCCGCCTGACCGGACGCGGATACGCGAAAGGTGCCGCCCCAGCGTGAATCCACACTGAAGACGGCACCTTCACTCTTACGCCGGGTCGCCCCGGCGCGCACTACTTGAGGGTGACGGTGGCGCCAGCCTCTTCGAGCTGAGCCTTCGCCTTGTCGGCGTTCTCCTTGTTGACGCCCTCGAGCACGGTGCTCGGTGCGCCGTCAACGAGCGCCTTCGCCTCGCCGAGGCCGAGGCTCGTGAGCGCGCGAACCTCCTTGATGACCTGGATCTTCTTGTCGCCGGCCGCGTCGAGGACCACGTCGAACGTGTCCTTCTCGTCGGCCTCGTCGGCTGCGGCGCCCGCGCCACCGGCGGCGGGAGCGGCAGCGGCAGCGGCAACCGGTGCCGCCGCGGTGACCTCGAAGGTCTCCTCGAACTTCTTTACGAACTCGCTCAGCTCAATGAGCGTGAGCTCCTTGAACGCGTCGAGCAGCTGGTCTGTGGTCAGCTTCGCCATGGGTTTCTCCTTTGCTTACGTTGTGGAACTGATCCGCCGAAACTTTCCGGCGAAGTGTTTCGAATCAGGCTTCCTGCTTCTGGCGCAGCGCGTCGACCGTGCGAACGGCCTTCGACAGCGGTGCGTTGAACAGGTAGGCTGCGCCGAACAGCGACTGCTTGAAGGCACCGGCCAGCTTCGCCAGCAGCACCTCCCGGCTTTCGAGGTCGGCGAGTTTGGTGACCTCTGCCGCACTGAGGGCGTTACCGTCGAAGTAACCGCCCTTGATGACGAGCAAAGGGTTGGCCTTGGCGAAGTCACGAAGAGCTTTCGCAACGGCGACGGTGTCGCCGTGGACGAAGGCGATTGCCGATGGACCGACCAGCTCGCTGTCAAACGAGTTGATTCCGGCCGCATTCGCTGCAATCTTGGTCAGCGTGTTCTTCACCACGGCGTAGGTTGCGTGCTCACTGATCGACATGCGCAAATTCTTGAGCTGCGCGACAGTGAGTCCGCGGTACTCGGTGAGCAGGGCGGCGTTCGAGTTGCGGAAATGTTCCGTCAGCTCGGCGACCGTTGCTTCCTTGTTCGCCATGGCACTCCTTTATTTCGGTGACCGCCGGGCGAAGGGGAAAGAAAAAAGCTCCGGCGCATGCGCACGGAGCAGGGACACCGAAATTTCCGGAAATCTACTTCACACACCTGCGCGGGCCTCGCTCTTGCGAACCTTCGCGGCATCCCCTTGCGGGCACGCCGAACCAGCGGTCTTTGGCTCCGTCAAGACTATCGCCTCGGGGCCATCACCACAAAATCACGCGATCGTGGCTTTGGGGGCCTTGCCAGCTGTGCTGCCCTTGCCTGTGCCGCCGGCCTTGTCGTTTGAGTCCGCCGCACCGGTCTTGTCGGCTTTCACGGGCTTGCCGTCCTTGCCTGTTTTCACGGCTTTCACGGGGTTGCCGTCCTTGCCTGCTGTGTCTGCCCCGCCGTCCTTGCCGTCCTGCTCGTGCGCGTCGTCCGGCCCGTCGTCAACATCCGGCTCGTCATCGTCGGGCTCGTCGTCGTCCGACGCCGGGCGCTTGCGCACGGGAAGCAACACGAAAATCGCGAGCCCGAGGACCACGACGCCCAGAACCAGGGCCGAGAGGGCAACTCCCGAGATTCCCGACTGCGGGGCAGGGATGTTCGGCGAGAAGGACAGCTGGTAGGCATCCGTCGTCGTCGTCCCCGTGACACGCGAGGTCCCGGGCACGAGCGGCGTCAGTGTCGTACCGCTGACCGCGAACCAGGCCTGCCGGGACGGCTCGCTCACGAGCACCGATTTCGCGGGCGCGGTCGACAGGCGGATCGCCAACTCCGGGGAATCGAACGACGCAAGCTCCGGCAGGTCCGTCGCCGGGTTGATCCACACGGTCGCAAGGCCGAGAATCTTGCCGCGGACGCTCACCGGGGCAACCCAGTTGTTCGTGAACCGGGTCGGCTCGTCCGTCGGTTTGCCGGCGAGGAAATCCGGAGTCCACTCGTACACCCGCGAAATCCCGCCCACCGTCGTCGTCGCATCGAAATCGGTGCCTTCGGTGACGCCGTTGCCGGAACCATAGAGGTCGATGAGCCGGGGAATGAGACCGTTCGCGAAGTATTCGGCAACCTGCTGCGGCACCTGCGTCTGGTCGTCAGCGCTCGCGGGCGACGCCGCCCCGAACCCGAGAACAAGCGCGACGATGACGGTCGCAGTGCTCCTGAGCACCGAACTTCTCAACGGGGAATCCTTCGAGTTCATGGGCCAACCCAGTCTGTCACTGCGCAGCCTCCGCGAGCGTGAGGCCGCGACCGAGTGTCGAGACGGCGCGCCGCAGCGCACCAAATCGGCCACACGCGGGCGCGGGCGCGGCACGGGTCCCGGCGGCGGGCAGAATGGGGTGGTGAGTTACCAGCCTGCACTGTGGACCGATCCGGCCACGGATCACCGCTCACGCATCGTCGCGAACTCGGCCGACCGGTCCGCCTGGCTGAAAGCGCGCAGCGGAGGCGTCACGGCAACGGATGTCGCCCGCCTGTCCAGCGTGCGGGCCCTCCAGGTGGTCGCCGAGGAGAAACTGCACGGAAGCTCCTTCACCGGGAACGCCTACACCGACCACGGACTCGCGAGGGAACCGGAGATTGCGCGCTGGGTTCGAACCGTGCACGGCATCGAGCCGAGCCTGGACCTGTACCACGCCGAATCCAACGAGCGGCATCTCGCGACCCCGGACGGCATCCGGGCCGCGAACGGCCACCTCGAACTCGCCGAAATCAAGACCACGACGAAAGCGTGGCGCAGCATCCCGCGCAGCTACCTGCGCCAGGTGTGGTGGCAGCAGTACGTGCTGGGCGCCGAGCGCACCCTCGTCGTGTGGGAGCAGCACGACAACTTCGTGCCCATCGGGCCCGAGCCCTGCGTGCAGTGGGTAGACCGCGACGAGAACGAGATCCACCGGCTCGTCGGGCTCGCCGATCAGCTGCTGGGCCTCCTCCGCCGCTGAACGCCCGCGGCAGGATGGTTCGCGCCGCGAGCCTGCTGCGGCCGCACGCTAGCGTTGGGGGATGACGACAATGCGGGCGATGGTCATCGACGCCACAGGCGGGCCGGAGGTTCTGGTCGAACGAAGCATCCCCATGGTGGAGCCGGCCATCGGCGAGGCGATCGTCCGCGTGGCCGCCGCCGGGGTCAACCCGACCGACGCGAAAACCAGGGCGGGCCGCGGCACCTCGCGGCTCATCCGCGAATTCCCCGCCGTGCTCGGCGTCGATTTCTGTGGAACGATCGTTCAGCCCGCGTTCGATGCGCACCCGTTCCAGCCGGGGGACAGCGTGTACGGCATGGTCCAGGTTCCCCGCCTGAGCGGCAGTTACGCGGAATACCTCACGGTACCGGTCATCGCGATCGCCCGCGCGCCGCGGACGCTTCCCGCTGCGCATTCCGCGGCCGTCCCGTGCGCTGCGCTCACCGCCTGGGGCTGCATCAACTCGGTTGGCGCGGTTGCCGCGGGCCAGCGCGTGCTCATTCACGCGGCAGCCGGCGGTGTCGGCCACTTCGCCGTGCAGTTCGCGCGAATGGCTGGCGCGCACATCGTGGCCACCGCATCCGAACGCAACAGCGCGTGGCTGAAGGAGCTTGGCGCAGACGAAGTCATCGACTACCGGACCACACGGTTCGAGGAGGAAACCGGCGACATCGACGTCGTCGTGGACCTCATCGGCAACGTGCACGACGACACGGGGACGCGCTCACTCACCGTGCTGCGCCCGGGCGGGCTGCTCCTGAGCGTCCCGACCGGCAGCTGGCCGAATTACCGGGCGGATGCCGCCGCGGCCGGCGTGCGGGCGAGTGACATCCGTGCGCTCTCCGACACGGCAACGCTCACCGCGATCGCCGAACTCATCGACGACGGAGAACTCAGAGTGCACGTCGACCGCGAATTCCCGCTCGCCGAGGCGGCCGAGGCGCACCGGCTCCTGGAGGAAGGCCACACCCGCGGCAAGCTCGTGCTCACGGTTTAACCGAAGAAGGGCCCCGCCCGGCGAGACCCTTCCGTCGGAACAGGTTGATCAGATCGCGGTGACGTCCAGCGGGATGCCGGGGCCGAACGTGGTCGACACCGTGCCCTTCAGAACGTAACGCCCCTTCGACGAGCTCGGCTTCGACCGGACGATCTCGTCGAGCGCCGCCTCGGCGTTCTCGGCGAGCTGGTCCTCGGTGAACGAAGCCTTGCCCACGATGAAGTGGACGTTGGAGTGCTTGTCGACGCGGAACTCGATCTTGCCGCCCTTGATGTCGGAGACGGCCTTCGCCGGGTCCGGCGTGACCGTGCCCGTCTTCGGGTTCGGCATGAGGCCGCGCGGGCCCAGGACCTTTCCGAGACGGCCGACCTGGCCCATGAGCTCAGGGGTCGAAACGGCCGCGTCGAAGTTGGTGTACCCGCCGGCGACCTTCTCGATCAATTCGGCGCCACCCACTTCATCCGCACCGGCAGCGAGCGCTGCCTCGGCGGCCGGGCCGGTGGCGAACACGATGACGCGCGCAGTCTTGCCGGTGCCGTGCGGAAGGATGACGGTGCCGCGCACCATCTGGTCCGCCTTGCGGGGGTCCACGCCGAGCTTCAACGCCACCTCGACGGTGGAGTCGAACTTCGCGGAACCGGTCGTGCGGGCGATGCTCATCGCCTCGCGCGGCGTGTAGTACTTGCCAACCTCGAGCTTGTCGACGGCGGCGCGGTATGCCTTGGATTTCGTAGCCATGATTACGCCTCCACCGTGATCCCCATCGACCGGGCGGTGCCCGCGATGATTTTCTCTGCCGCCTCGATGTCGTTCGCGTTCAAATCGGCCATCTTCGTTTCGGCGATCTGGCGAAGCGAATCCTTGGACAGCTTCCCCACCTTTTCGAGGTGCGGCGTGCCAGAGCCCTTTTTCACCCCGGCGGCCTTCTTGATGAGCTCGGCGGCCGGCGGCGTCTTCAGAATGAAGTCGAACGAGCGGTCCTCGTACACGGTGATTTCCACCGGGATGACGTTGCCGCGCTGCGACTCGGTGGCCGCGTTGTACGCCTTGCAGAACTCCATGATGTTCACGCCGTGCTGGCCCAGCGCCGGCCCGATGGGCGGTGCAGGGTTCGCGGCGCCGGCCTGGATCTGAAGCTTGATCAGCCCAGTGACCTTCTTTTTCGGTGCCATTATTTTTCCTTACTTTCGTGCCATCCGACATGGATGACGCTCCCGACATCCGACCTGGATGCGGTGGTTTTGGGGTTCTAGAGTTTCGTCACCTGATCAAACGACAACTCGACCGGGGTTTCACGCTCGAAGAGCGAGACGAGCACGGTGAGCTTGCCGCTCTCCGGCTTGATCTCGCTGATGGATCCGGGCAGGCCCGCGAACGAACCTTCCTTGATCGTGATGGTCTCGCCGACCTCGAAGTCGACTTCCTGCGGAATGCTCCGCGCCGTCGACTTGCCGCCCTTGACACCGGCCTTTGCCGGTGCTTCGACGATCTGGACGAGACTCTGCAGCATCGAGAACGCTTCCTCGAACCGCAACGGGGTCGGGTTGTGCGAGTTGCCCACGAAGCCGGTCACGCCCGGCGTGTGGCGCACGACGGACCAGCTGTCCTCGTTCAAGTCCATGCGCACGAGCACGTAGCCGGGGATACGGACGCGATTGACGAGCTTGCGCTGGCCATTCTTGATCTCGACGACATCCTCCATGGGAACCTGTACCTCGAAGACGTAGTCCTCCATGGCCATGCTCACTCGGCGGTTCTCGATGTTCGACTTCACGCGCTTCTCGAAGCCCGCGTAGGAGTGGATGACGTACCACTTTCCCGGCTTGGCCTTGAGCTCGGCGCGGAACTCGGCGTACGGGTCGACTTCCTCCTCAGCGGCTTCGGCGTCGTTGCCGCCGGCATCCGCCGAGTCCGCCGCATCCGCGGAGTCGGCAGCGGTGTCGGAGGACGCCTGAACCGCGTCCAGCGCGGCCGCGAGCCCCGCCTCGATGTCACCATCGGCGATCGTGTCGCCGCCCTCGAGGTGCATGGCGCCCTCCTCTGCGGGGGTGTCCGAGGCGACCTCCTCGGCCAGAACGTCGCCCTCCTGGGCCTCATCCTCTTCAGAGGACTGCTCTGCCGCGGTCGCGAGGTCGACATCCTCGAGCTCTTCGAACTCTCTGTCAGGCACTGATTCTCATTCCGTTTCTTGGGGCCTGCCCTCTGGGGCAGGCCGTAGGTATCCGATCGCGCACTCGCGCGAAGCTTCTTACTTGGTCGGGCCGTTTCCGAAGATGTAACCGACTCCGGTACCGAACAGCAGGTCGAGCAGCGAAACGATCGCCATCATGAACACCACGAACACCAGCACGACGCCGGTGTAGCTGATGAGCTCCCTGCGGGTCGGGGTGATGACCTTCCTGAGTTCGTTCATCACCTGGCGCAGGAACAGCTGGATCCTGCCGAACGGGCCGCGCTTCAGGGCGCGATCCATTTTGGCATTGGCGACGATGTCCTCACTGGGCTCGTCGACTACTCTTCTCGCCACGTTGGCAACCTTCCGGATGGTGTGCAGCCGGCCACGGTGACCGGACATGCTCGCGCTGGCACAGGCTTTCGCCCGTATCCAACTGCAGGGCGGACAGGACTCGAACCTGCAACCTGCGGTTTTGGAGACCGCTGCTCTACCAATTGAGCCACCGCCCTAAGCAGCGCCAAACGCCATAAATTCGTGACTGTGGCCCAGGGGGTTCTGCCAAAAATTGGCGCACGAAAGCATGGCAGATTTCAACTACCTCGACCCAGTGTAAGCGACGCAACAACCCCGGCGCAAAGCCCGAACGACCCTGAAAAAATTCTTTCCCATTCCGCGTCATGATCCGGGAGTAGACGAGTCTGTTCAGGTAAGAGGGCAGAGAAGCGAATGAACCCACGGTCCCTAACCGTATTCGCCGATCCGCTCCGTCAACTCAATAGGACACCGGGAAGCTGAATACAGGCGGCTTCCTTCGTTCCAATAACCCGAGTTGTCGCGATCAGTCGCCTGACAGGTTTCCCGGATCCGCTATGGATCAGGGAAGGTACCAGCCGTGTTCACTACACGAATTCGACGGACTGGAAGCTCAGTCGGGAAATCCATCATCACCAGGTCGACCGCCGTTCTCGGCACCGTCGGCATCATCGGCGCCCTCGCCGTGGCGGCACCCGCCGCAGCGAACGCCACAACCGCCCACGCGACGTGGGCCCAGGGCAAGTTCCTCGCCGGCTCGCTCGCCGGCCTCAACCTCGACACGATTGCCGGCCTCGCACCGGCCACGGCCAGGAACAGCGGAACGCAGGGCACGCAGGAGGTCGTGGACCCGCTCGGGGTCAGCCTGCTGGGAACCCAGCCCGTCGACATCGGCGCCATCCGGGTCAGCCCGGATGCGGTGATCGACACCCAGACGCACGGCGGGGCGCTCTCCCAGTACGCTCGCGCGGAGAAGACTGGCCTGGCCATCGGAGCAAGCGGCTCCGTCGGCGAGGGCGGGGCTATCGGACCAAGCGAGTCCAACCCGTCCAACGCCCTGACGCTCTCGCTCGACCGGCTCATCGGCAGCTCCTACAGTTCCGTGGTCGCCGACCTGAAGCTCGCGGTGCGCGCCATCGCCGCGAATGCGCGGGGCACGCTCCAGTCGGTCGAGGGCGACTACTACATCGACGGGCTGACGCTCACCTTCACAAGCCCTGCGCTCGCCGGCATCTCGGCAACCATCACGAAGGCTGTCGGGGATGCGGACGCGAAGCTCGACGCTCTCACCGGAAGGAACGGCGAACTCGCCGCGGCACTCAACGCCGCGCTGGTCGCCGCGAATCCCGCACTGAGCATCGCGGGAGATGCCACGGTGTCGGTCACGCTCAGCCGCAATCTGCAGGCCGCCGTTGCCGACCTGCTCACGGCCACGTGGGGCGGGTCCGGCGTGAGTTTCAACATCACGACGGGACGGGTGAGCATCGACCTCAACAAGCTCATCGGCGACAACCTCAACAATCTGCCGGTGAACTCGGAGGTTCTCACGAGCGCGAATGTCGCCAGAATCGTGTCGACGATTGCTGGCAACGTCACGGAGCTCAGCGATCAGGTGCTCGCCCGCGTCAACGCCGCACTCGGAAACGCGAAGCTGGACGTTGATGTGGACGTGAACGTGCTCACCGACCAGGCGCCCATCCTCGGCCAGACCTGCCAGTATCAGGACAGCCGGGGGAAAATCCTGAGCGACGTGCTCGGCAAACTGCTCGGCACCCTCATCTGCACGCCGACCAGCACGGCACTGCCCGCGCTGAAGACGTCCGCGGCGGTTGACGTGCACGGCACGGTATCGCAGATCCTGAACGGTACGGCACCGGCGACGGCCAGCGCGCAGGTCCTCGGTGTTCCGCTCGCGCTGAGCACCGAACGGATCCTGGCGCCGCTCGGCCAGGTGGTGAAGCACCGATTCTACGATGCCGGGGGCATCGTTACGGGGCTTCGCGGCCTCCTCGACGGTCCGTTGCTCGCCCAGGCGAACTCGTGCCTGCTCGGATCGACGGGCATCCAGTCCTTGCTGTCGAACATCCTCTCCATCAGGGTCAACTTGCAGGAGACGAGACTGAGCGGCGGCGGACTGTCGGTGGCCACCAACACGGTGTTCACGGAGACGGCGATGCGGGTGGCGGTGGCGAAATCCACCCGCTCCGGCGGGCTCACCACGCTGAGCCTCGCCTCCGCCTCGGTCGCCCCCACAGTGGTCAGCAGCGTTCCCGGCGAGCCGGGAACCACCGGCGGGCCCGGCACGCCTGGTGGACCCGGAACCACCGGCGACCCGGGAGACCCGGGCACCGTGCCGGCCGGTGAAGTGGGTGCGGAAAGCGTGACCACCGGCTCGCTCGCCTACACGGGCGTCGCCATCGGCTCGGCGATCGCCGCGCTGCTGGGGCTCCTGATCACCGGCGCATGGCTCGCACGAAAGGGTTATCGGCGAAACCACCCAACGCTCGTGCCCTAGGCAGAGAGGTCGCCGGTGACGGCGCGACCGGGGTTTCCCGACCCCGGTCGCGTTCGTGCTTTACGCTGGAACCTGTGACCAGTGAACACGCGCGAATCTCGCACCGCATTGCCGCCATCGCCGAGTCGGCGACGCTCAAAGTCGATGCGAAAGCGAAAGCGCTGAAAGCTGAAGGTCGGCCCATCATCTCGTACGCGGCGGGTGAGCCGGACTTCGTGACGCCGTCGAACGTCGTGGATGCCGCATCCGCTGCCGTGCTCGACCCGCGCAACTACCGCTACACCCCCGCTGCCGGGCTGCCCGAGCTGCGCGAGGCGATCGCGGAGAAAACCCGCAGGGACAGCGGCCTCGCGGTCGACGCATCCCGGGTCATCGTCACGAACGGCGGAAAGCAGGCCGTGTACCAGTCGATCGCGACCGTCGTCGATGACGGGGACGAGGTCATCCTGCCGTCGCCGTACTGGACCACCTACCCGGAGGTCATCAAGCTCGCCGGAGGGGTGCCCGTCGAGGTGTTCGCCGGTGCCGACCAGGGCTACAAGGTGACAGTCGAGCAGCTGGAGGCAGCGCGCACCCCCAAAACGAAGCTGCTCATTTTCGTGTCGCCGTCCAACCCGACCGGCGCGGTGTACTCGCCGCAGGAGACCACCGCCATCGGCACCTGGGCGCTCGAGCACGGCATTTGGGTGATGACCGACGAGATCTACCAGAACCTCGTATACGACGGCGTGAAGGCTGTCTCCATCGTCGAGGCCGTGCCAGAGCTTGCCGAGCAGACTCTGCTCGTGAACGGGGTCGCCAAAAGCTACGCGATGACCGGATGGCGGCTCGGCTGGATGGTCGGGCCCGCGGATGCCATCAAGGGCGCCGCGAACATGCAGTCGCACCTCACCTCCAACGTGTCCAACATTTCGCAGCGGGCGGCGCTCGCGGCGCTCACCGGCCCGCAGGAAACCGTCGAGCTCATGCGGCAGTCGTTCGAGCGCCGGCGAAATGTCATCATCGAGGAGCTGAACAAGATCGAGGGCGTTCACGCGCCCATGCCGCACGGTGCGTTTTACGCGTATGCGGATGTGACGGGGTTGCTCGGGCGCAACTGGGGCGGGGTGAAGGCGACGACGTCGCTCGAGCTCGCGGACCTCATCCTCGAGCAGGCGGAGGTCGCGGTGGTGCCGGGCGAAGCGTTCGGACCGAGCGGATACCTGCGGCTCTCCTACGCGCTCGGCGACGAGCCGCTGCTCGAGGGCATCCAGCGCCTGCAGCGCCTGTTCAGCTAGCCAGCCGCCCGCTGAGCATCGCTGAGGGGTCCCAAAGTGCCCTTCTGCACGCCTTGAGAGGGCACTTTGGGACCCCTCAATGGTGTTGTGGGTAATTAGGGAGGGTGAGCCCCTGCGTGTGAAAGCCTTTCGGCCATGCCTCGGATTCCCGTCCCGATAGGCGTGCTTTCCGCATCCTTCACGACACGCCAAGGGCGCGCGGCCGGCCTTGGTAAGCACCGAATGCGTGGCACAGATCTCGACAAGCCGTTTCATGGCATCCGCACCATCGGTCCTGCGACCACGATTGACGAACTCGCGCGGGCATTCCAGCAGGGTGCAACAGAATTCGCGTTCTTCTGCGGCATCACTGCCGCGATGATCCTTCGAGTTCCACTGCCGCAGCGCCACGAGCAATCACGGCTTTTGCATGTCGCCGTCCCGGCGCCTCGTCGAGCGCCGAAAGCTCGCGGCACGATCGGCCACAAGTTCCACATCAGAGACGACGAGGTGCGTGAGTGGCACGGGCTGCGGGTTACGACGCCGGAACGCACCTGGTGCGACCTTGCCTCGACCCTGTCGGTTCCCGACCTCGTCGCCGCGGGAGATTTTCTGGTCCACCATCGGCTCCCGTTCACTACAACCGAGCGCCTCAAAGAGGCGGTCGCGGGTTACGCTGGCCGCCGCGGCAAGCCCGCATTGCGTGCCGCCCTCCCGCTTCTCAATGCCCGATCCGAGTCCCGGCGCGAGTCGCTCCTCCGCGTTCTCATCGTGACCGCGGGCATTCCGGGCGTCGCGGCAAACCAGTGGATCACGACATCCGGCGGCTACAGGTACCGAGGTGACCTCGTCATCCGCGAGAAGAAGGTCGTGATCGAGTACCAAAGCCGCTTCCACGACGAGT
The DNA here is from genome assembly GCA_017306245.1 of Micrococcales bacterium. Lineage (GTDB taxonomy): Bacteria > Actinomycetota > Actinomycetes > Actinomycetales > Microbacteriaceae > Terrimesophilobacter. The sequence continues at coordinate 44,383 of JAFKIY010000007.1, forward strand.
CGAAGGAGTTCCGCGCGGACATGACGCGGATCTCGCGACTCGAAGCCGACCGCTGGTTCGTGATGCAGGTCAACAACGACGACCTGAGCAACCCGCGCGAACTGGCGGAGCGCATCCGCACTGTGCTCCGTGGTCGTCTGAGCGTGGCGTGAGTTGCGAGTTTCGGCCCTTCGCGCGCGCAGGGAAGGGCACAAACTCGCAACTCAGGGGATGTGCGACGGGTAAGGGCGCGGGGTCAACCGGTCGGTGGATGCGGAATCCCACCGGATGATCGCTACCGCGCGCGACCGGCGGCGACCACGATGGTGGCATGACAAACTCTGACAACGTCGTGAGCGTGACCGACCTCCGCAAGAACTATGGCGGCGTGACGGGGCTCGACGGCGTGACCTTCGACATCCGCCGCGGCGAAACGTTCGCCCTGCTCGGGCCGAACGGCGCCGGCAAATCCACCACGATCGAAATCCTGGAAGGCTACCGCGACCGCACGAGCGGCGACGCGAGCGTGCTCGGCGTCGACCCGCAACGGGGAGGCATCGACTGGAAAGCACGGATCGGCATCGTCCTGCAAAGTACGGGCGAAAGTGGCAACGTGACCGTCCAGGAGCAGCTAACCCACTTCGCCGGTTACTACCCGAATCCCCGCGATATCAACGAAGTTATTGACGCCGTGGGCCTCAGGGAAAAGGCGAAGACCCGCATCGGCAAGCTTTCCGGTGGTCAGCGTCGGCGCGTGGATGTCGCCCTCGGCATCATCGGACGCCCCGAACTCCTGTTCCTGGACGAGCCCACCACGGGATTCGACCCTGAGGCGCGCCGGCAGTTCTGGACGCTCATCGACGGCCTGAAAGCCGACGGCACGAGCATCCTGCTCACGACCCACTACCTCGACGAGGCCGCCCACCTCGCCGACCGCGCGGCGGTCATCAACGGCGGCCGCATCGTCGACATGGGCACGATCGGCGAGATCGGCGGCTCGGAAGCCCGCGTGCCGGTCGTCCGCTGGAACGACGGCGGCACGAAACGGGAGCAGCGCACGCACGAACCCGCGGCGCTCGTCGCGCACCTTCGCACCGACCTGGGCGGGGAACCGGACGGCCTCGAAGTCATCCGCCCCAGCCTGGAAGACATCTATCTGGACCTCGTCGGCGCGAGTCGCGCCGACGCACTCACCACAGAGGCGGCACTCGCATGAGCAACACAACCAACACGCCCACCGCCAGCACGTCAACTGGCGTCGCGCCAGGCTCGACCGGCACCGCGAGCGCGCAGCACACCGACACGCTCGGCCGCGCCATCCGACTCGGCATCTCCCGCATCGGCTACGAACTGAAGGTGTACGCCCGCCAGGGCGACTCCGTGTTCTTCACATTCCTGTTCCCGATCCTCATGCTCTCGATCTTCGCGGTCGCGTTCAGCGGCATGGGCAACCTCGGCGCAGCGCCCGACGGCACGGGCGGCATCTCCTGGGCGGCGTACTACCTGCCCGGGATGATCGCGGCCGGCATGCTGCTGAGCGGCGTGCAGAACCTCGGCGTCGACATCGCCACCGAGAAGGGGGACGGCACGCTCAAGCGCCTCGGCGGATCCCCGCTGCCGGTGATCTCCTACTTCATCGGCAAAATCGGCATGGTGTTTTTGAGCGCCATTGTGCAGGCGGGGCTCATCCTCCTGGTCGCGCGCGTCGGTTTCAACGTCGAGCTGCCGACCGATCCGGACAAGTGGCTGCTGTTCGCGTGGGTGTTCCTCCTCGGCGTCATCACGAGCTGCGTGCTCGGGATCGCCCTCTCGGCGCTCCCGCGCAGCGGCAAGAGCGCAACGGCGGTCGTCATCCCGATCGTGCTTCTGCTGCAGTTCATCTCGGGCGTGTACCTGCAGTTCACGATGCTGCCCGAGTGGTTGCAGAACTTCGCAAGCGTGTTCCCGCTCAAGTGGATGGCGCAGGGCATGCGCGCAGTGTTCCTGCCCGAATCCTTCGCCACGCTCGAACAGGGCGGCACGTGGAACCTTCCGTGGGTGGCGATCATCATGGGCGTGTGGTTCGTGGTGGGGCTCCTGCTCACCCGGATGACGTTCCGCTGGATCCGCAAAGACACCTGAGCCGCAATCAGGGAGAATCGACTGATGGAGAACCCGAAGTGGTGGCATGTGGCGGTGGGAGTCGTCACCGTCGTGCTCACCGTGATGCTCTTCTTCATCGAGAATCTCAGCCCGGTGCGGATCGTGGGTGCGCTTGCGGCGCTCGCCGTGTTCGCCGTCAGCTGGTACACGATCGGGAGGCTCGCGTGGACGCGCCGCTGGGCCGCCGTCGCGTTCCTCGTCATCATGATCGTGAGCGCCGGGGTCGCGTCAAGCTTCTACCCGGCGATGGCGGTCATCCAGTGCGTCGCGTTCCCGTTGGTCTGGGTGATCACGCGGGAGTTGCGTGACGCCATCCTCGCGAACATCGCCCTGGCCCTGGCGGTGGGCATCGGGCTCGCGAACAGTTTCGGGCTCACCCCGGAGTCGGCGCTGCAGGCGGCATTCACGGCAGCGCTGTCCCTCGGCTTCAGCATCGCCCTCGGATTGTGGATCACCCGCATCTTCGACCTCGCCGCGGAACGGCAGGAACTCATCGACGACCTCCGCGCCGCTCAGGGTCAGCTCGCAGCGATGCACAGGGACGCCGGCGTCACGAGCGAACGGGAACGTCTTTCCCGGGAACTGCACGACACGATCGCGCAAAGCCTCACCGGGCTCGTCATGCTCGTGCAGGGCGCGCGCCGCGACCTGGATGCCGGCGACAGCGAGGCGGCGAAGGCCGCACTCGCCATGATCGAGGAGAACACACGGGAGACGCTCGTGGAGACGCGCTCGCTCGTCGCATCCGGAGCAGCCGTAGAGGTGCCGGGCGGATTCGTCCCCGCGCTTCACCGACTCGCGGAGCGCTTCGAACGGGAAACCGGGGTGAGCGTTTCGGTGGCGGCGAACGACATCCCCGCGCTCGACCGCGGAAGCGAAGTGGTGCTGCTGCGGTGCACGCAGGAGGCACTCGCGAACATCCGGAAGCACGCGAATGCGGACACCGTGACGCTCACGGCAACGGGGAACGGCCGCGACGTGGAGTTGCGTGTCGCCGACGACGGCGTGGGGTTCCGGGATGGCCAGAACAGCGGAGGTTTCGGGCTCGCCGGAATGCGCGAGCGGCTCGCCCTCGTCGACGGCTCCCTCGACGTGGAAACCAGCGACGACGGCACGGTCCTCACCGCGCGGGTGCCCGCCGTGGTGCCGGCATGAGCCGCACGCGCATCCTCGTGGCCGACGACCACCCGGTGGTGCGCGGGGGAATCGTGGCGCTCCTCGGCACGGCGGATGACCTGGACGTCGTGGGTGAAGCCGCCGACGGCCTCGAGGCGGTTCGTCTCGCGCTCGAGCTGGAGCCGGATGTCGTCCTCATGGACCTGCGCATGCCCGGCATCGACGGGGACGAAGCGACCGCGCGGATCCTCGCCGAGCGGCCCGGCATCCGAGTGCTCGTGCTCACCACCTACGAGAGCGACGACAGCATCCTTACCGCAATCGAGGCGGGCGCGAGCGGGTACCTGCTGAAGGCGGCGCCACAGGAAGAGCTGCTCGCCGGCATCCGCTCCGTCGCGCGCGGCGAAGTCGCGCTCGCACCGCGCATCGCCGCGATACTCGTGAACCGGGTGCAGCGGCCCGCCGCGCCGAGCCTCAGCCCCCGCGAAACCGAGGTGCTGAAACTTGTGGCGCAGGGCCGCAGCAACCCGGCGATCGCGAGCGAACTGTTCCTCTCCGAAGCGACCGTGAAGACGCACCTGCTGCACGCGTTCGAGAAACTCGAAGTCAATGACCGTACGCGCGCGGTGACGAGGGCGATGGAGTTGGGGCTGCTCTGAACTGGCTCCTGTTGGGGAGTCCGGTTCTGTAGAAAAAGGGTGTGCCGGCTCCGCCCATGGATGCCCGCCGAACCCCGAGCCGGCACACCCTTTTTCTACAGAACCGCCCGCCATGACACATCCGCGGTGCCGGGCACAGTGCAGTGGAGGTTGGCGGCTAAAGGGTGAGGCCGACGAACTGGGGCTCGGGCTGCAGCAGGATGCCGAACCGGTTCATGACCTGCAGGTGAATGTAGCGGGCCAGTTCGGCGATGTCGTTCGCGGTGGCGCCGCCGCGGTTCGTGAGCGCAAGCGTGTGCTTGGAGCTCACGGCAGCACGCGATCCGGGCAGGGCGAAGCCGCGGGAGATACCGCTGCGTTCGATGAGCCACGCGGCGCTCAACTTCACGTCGGACTCTGGCGCGTCCGGGTCGAGGATCCAGCGCGGGGCATCCCGCGGCAGGCTGCGCGCGAAATTCTCTGCCACGATCGGGTTCGTGAAGAACGATCCGGCGCTCACCGAATCGGGGTCGTCGGGGTCCAGCACCATGCCCTTCGACGCGCGCAGCCCGAGAACGGCGCTGCGCACATCCGCAAGCGGCACCCGTTCGCCGACCGGCACGTCGAGCGCCGCCGCGAGCTGGTCGTAGGCGATCGGGGCGCTCAGTTCGCTCTCGCTCAGGTGCAGGTCGAGGGACAGCACGACGCCGCGGCGCCCCCGTTTGAGCGATGAGGTGCGGTAGCCGAGCTCCAGGGCGGATGCGGGAAGCGTGACGCGCTCCCCACTCGCCTCGTCGAGGAAGTCCACCGACACGAGAACCTCGGAGAGCTCCTGGCCGTACGCGCCAATGTTTTGCATGGGGGCGGCGCCCGCAGAACCGGGGATTCCGGACAGCGCCTCGATGCCGGACAGACGGTGCTCGACCGCGTGGGCGACCACGGCATCCCAGGGTTCGCCGGCGAGGACGCGCAGGATCGTCTGGCCCCCCGCCGCATCCACCTGGTCGATGCCGCGCGAGAGCACCCGGATGACCGTGCCGTCGAAGCCTTCGTCCGCCACGAGGAGGTTTGAGCCACCACCGAGTGCGAACCACGGCTCGCGGCGCGACCAGGTGTCGAGCGTCGCCTCGACCAAATCCACGGTGTTGCCCGGCGAGAGCAGTTCGCGCGCGGCGCCACCCACGTGCAGCGTCGTGAGCTCGGAGAGTGGCTGCGACGACTTCTCGGTCATAGGCGGATGCGCAGCTGGGCTTTGCCCAGCACGGTTTCGTCCTCGAACGTGACGGTGAGGTCGATTCTGGCGCTGTCGTCGTCGACGGCGCCGACCTTGGCGACCACGCGCACGAGTGCGCCATCCGTCGCGTCCACGAGCACCGGGCGGGTGAAGCGCACCTGGTAGTCGACCACGCGGCCGGGGTCGCCGAGCCAGTCGATGACGGGTTGTGCGGCGATGCCCATGGTGAGCATCCCGTGGGCGAGCACGCCGGGCAGGCCGACGCTCGTGGCGACGTCGTCGCGGTAGTGGATGGGGTTGAAGTCACCGGAGGCACCTGCGTACCGCACGAGCGAATCGCGCGTGAGGTGGAAGTCGCGCTCGGCGACGATGTCTCCAACGGTCAGATCCCCGTGAGGGGTCCCATTCGGCCCTTCGTAGGGTGCAGGAAGGGCACTTTCGGACCCCTCACGGCCTGCGGGGCTCATTCGTCACCCCGTACTACGAGGGTGGATGTCGCGGTCACGACGTGCTTGCCTGCCTCGTCCACGATGACCGAGTCCGAGGTAACCATGCTGTGTCCGCCGAGGGATTTGACGCTTGTGACGGTGAGCGTTGCGGTGAGTTCGTCGCCGGCGACGATGGGGCGCGTGTACGTGAATCTTTGGTCGCCGTGAACGACACGGGTGAAGTCGATGCCGGCATCCGGTTCGGCGAGGAGCTGGGCGAGGGTGCGTTCCTGCACGACAATGGGGAACGTCGGCGGGGCGACAACATCCGTGTATCCGGCGGCGATGGCTGAATCCGGATCATGGTTGATGGGGTTTTCGGAGAACACGGCGCGGGCGAATTCGCGCACTTTCTCGCGGCCGACCAGGTAGGGCGCGGCCGGGGGGAATTCACGTCCGGCGATGTCAGGGTTCACTGCCATCCGCCCATCCTCTCATGTCCGCGAGTGTGCACTTGTGGTCGTTTTCATCGCTCCAGAACCGCCACAAGTGCACACTCGCGGGGGGTCGTGGGGAAAGACGAAGCCCCGGTCACCGTGCGGTGGTCGGGGCTTCGCTGGGGGGATTACGTCAGTGCGCTGCCTACTGGCAGCTGTCGCACTGCAGAAGATCCATTGGGTCGACGGGAACTGAGTAACCGCCAACGCTGTCGGTGTCGTTCTCCATGGTGACCTCCTAAGTCTGTATTTGAAAACCGGAAACTGGATAGGAACCAATTCCGGTCCCCACGTGGTGTCCTACTATATAACGGGAATCACACCTGTGTCATTCCCCTACATGTAGTGTTTTCGGCGTGTCGCGAACTTTTTTCCAGAATACGCGGCGCCACCGACATTAGGGGCGGCACGCAACCCGGATTGCGGCCTGCCAGCCCTGTCTCGGATAGTGTTTTGATTCAGGGTTCCCTGGCCGTCCTCACAAGTGCATCCCCTCCCGCTGACGATGGGGAACCGAGACAAGCAGAGCGGAGCCAAAGTTGAACGCTGAGCCGTCGCCTGTGGATCCGAGTCAGCCGATCCCGGTCTTCGCGCAGTTGAAGGCGCACCTCATCAAGTCCATCATCCGGGGCCAATTCGGTACCGATGGTCAACTGCCTACCGAGGTGGAGTTATGCTCCACCTACTCGATCAGCAGGACGCCGGTCCATCGCGCACTCACCGAACTCGCCGACGAGGGTGCCGTCATCCGACATCGTCGCCGCGGGACCTTCGTCAATCCGCACTGGGTCGTCCGACACGCGTCATCCCGCGCAGTCAGAGTGGTCGTCCCAGAAGGGCCCTGGATAGACATCGTCAAGCATGACGCCCCGGAGGACCTCTCCCCGTCTCTCGCGGTTGTCGATCTGGCGTCACTGCACGAACACCTGACCAGGGGCGTCGCGAGTGGGCTGGCACCCGACCTGGCATTGGTGGACTCCGTCTGGGTATCCGAGTTCGCGAGTGCTGGCTTCCTGCGTCCACTCGACGATCTTGACCCGGCGTGGACGGAGAACGAGTATAAAAAGGAATTCGCACCTGCCTTCGTCGAATCGCACCTGATGGACGGTCATACGATGGCCGCCCAGGCGGAGGCGGATGTCGCGGGACTGTGGTTCGACCGTGCCGTACTTGAGCGCTGCGGGATTGCTCCTCCTCGAACTTGGCAGGAGCTCACCGACGCATTCTCGGTGCTGGCAGCGGCGGGAAAGCTAGCGCCACTGGGAATGCCTGCCGGCCCGGCCGCCGGCGAGGCCGCGAGCTTCACCCTCCTCGGGCTGCTTGCATCCAACGGAGCGGCCGTCCTCGACGATCGCGGCATCACGCTCCATCTCGACGAGGCCGTGAAGGCGCTCGAGTTCGTTCGATCCCTCGTCGACAGCGGTGCCCTTTCCGTCGAGGCCGTCACGGCCGAACGGGAGCGGCCGATGAAGTTGCTCGCGTCCGGCGATGTCGTCTTCGCGCTCGGTGGAAGCTACGAGTTGCCAGCTTTGGCCGGAGCGCGCGAGATCAGCCAAGAAGCCGCCTGGGAGCATTTCGGATTCGTCCGCACGCCTGTCGGCCCAGGGCCCCGCAATGCCGTGCTTGCCGGTGGCATGGCCTTCGCAATCTTTCGGCAATCCGATCGCCCGGAACTCGCAATGCACTTGCTCCGATCCCTCGTGTCGCCGTCGTCGCAGCTCAGGATGGCGAGATCGACCGGGCAGATGCCGTCTCGCACGTCGGTCATGCATGGACTCACCGGGAACGAGTCCCTCCCGGCCCAGTCGGCGCGGATGCTGCAGGGGGCCGTTGTCCGCCCGCGCGTACCGTCGTATGATCGGGTGTCCCAACAGCTCCAGGGCATGCTCGCGGATGTGATCCTTGGGCGGCAGGCTCCCGCGCTGGCGGCCGCTCACACGTCGGAGCTTATTGCTGCGATCACCGGTCTTCGCTTGGCCGATTAAGCAGGTGAACACTGTAGGATCGCCGACCACAAGCGTTTATTTCACTTCTCCGTCAGCAGGGCACATGTTCGCAGCGCGACATGGATGTCGAGGCTCCTCGGACCTCGACGCCACTCTGGCAACAGTCGGTCGAGGCTATCAAGCCGTTGACGCACCGTGTTCTCGTGGATCCTGAGCCGTACCGCGACCGTCGAAACCGAACCATGCGCATCCAGGTACGCCAGGGCTGTCTCGCGAAGGATTCTGTCGCGATTGGCTGCGCCAGCGATCGGCCCGAGCTGTGCGTCAACGAATCCCTTCGCACCATCGGAGGTGTCGCCGATCGCGAAGGCGACCACCCCGAGGTTTGATCGCCGGGTGATCTCGTTCGCTCGCCCCAGGCTCCGCATTGCCCTGGTCACCAGTAATGCTTCTGTGTAGCCGGCTGCGAGGCCCGAGCTCGAAGGCGTCGACGCGACTCCCCCGTAGTGGCGATAGTCGATCAAGACCCGCGACAATCTCGAAAGCACGTCCCCGTCCGCTCGAGAAATCACGATCAGGCTGCCGCGCCGTAACGCCGAGATCGCCTGCGTCCCCAGCTCGCGACGGACGTCTGACAAGGCGGAGCGCGGGGCTAACGCACCCTCGATGTCCACCACGACTACCTGAAGATCGCCGCTACCGGAAAGCCCCGTCTTCAGTTCTCCGCCCGACTTGCGAGACGAAGGGTCCACGAGTCGTTCGACCAGTTCCGACTCTCGGAGGTGACGCGCATCCTCGATCGCATTCTCGTAGAGCAGAGCGATGGAGAGGTAGTTCGCTGCCACTGGAGCGAGATTCGCGATCAGTCGAGCATCAGAACCCGCGAACTCGATCGCCACACCCGGTCGCAGCGGGATTACGGTACCGACAGCAGGAGGCTCGCCCGAGTCTTCAGCAAGACGGACGGAACCGCCAAGGATGCTCGTCGCAATTTTGATGAGTTCGGACGACCCCTTGCCTGCGGCCAGCGCCGAGGCGAACCGCTCGGACAACCGCAGGCGGTCTATCGACGCCGAGGCCGAGTCGCGTAGACGCGCGAGCTCCTCATTGAAGGCTCTCTGCTGGTCTGCGATCTCGCGGCGGAGGAGATAGATCTCAATGGCGGCAGAGCCGATGAGCGCCGCCTCCTCGAGCAGAGCACGCTGTTTGGTGGAGAAGTGACCGGCGACGCGGTTGGCGACGGTTAACGCGCCGACGACGTTTCCACCCGCTCGAAGTGGCGTTCCGAGGATGGCGCGCACTCCCTCTTCGTTGACCGCGACGTCAACGGCCTCGATGTGCAGTTTCGCGAGATCCGGAAGGTAGTCGGGACTCTCCGTGGTGACGCCAGCGGCCGCCATGCCGAGCACTCCCGTGCCGATCGGCATGCGGATCGATCCGTACGCTGTTGTTCGAACCCCGTCGCAGAAGCGGATGCACGTCTCGCTCGATGCGGGGTCGTTCAGGCTCACATAGGCGAGGTCACAGCCCAAACCAGCGCGCACTCTCCTCACCAGACCCGTCACGATCAGATCCGAATCGTGCAACGCCGTCAGGTCTTGAGCGACCGAGTGCACTAGCTCGGCGGCATCCATGATCCTCCTCATACTCATGGTGGAATTCACATAAGCGTACGAGGAATTGGCCGAAATCTACATAGACATTGCTCGTATTGTGTCCCGAGAATGGCTTCACCCTGATGTGAGGACGATCGATGAAGATCCGCGGTGCAGTGCTCAGTTCACGTGGCTCGGAACCCCCGTACGTCAACAGCTTGCCGCTGGCGATTGAGGAACTTGAGCTCGATGCTCCTGGTGAAACAGAGGTGCTCGTGCGCATCGAGGCGGCCGGGATCTGCCACTCCGATCTGTCCGTTGTCGATGGAAGTCGCGAACGTCCGCTGCCGATGCTTCTCGGTCACGAGGCGGCGGGGATCGTCGTGGGGCTCGGTGGACCGGCGTCAAGTGTAGAGATCGGCCGGCGAGTGGTCGCCTCCTTCCTCCCGCGATGCGGTGTGTGTTCCGCTTGCCGAACCGGCGGGCGTCTGCCGTGCATTCCCGGTTCGGCGGCCAACACGGAAGGGGCGCTCCTCGCAGGTGGGCGGAGACTTCATCTCCATGGCGTCCCTGTCGCTCATCATCTTGGCGTGTCGGGCTTCGCAACCCACGCGGTTATGGACATTCGCTCCGTCGTCCCCGTGGGTGACGACATCCCTCCTGACATCGCAGCTGTTCTGGGCTGTGCCGTCCTCACCGGTGGGGGTGCCGTGCTCAATGTAGGCAGGCCCGAGCGTGGTCAAACGGTGGCGATCGTCGGTCTCGGCGGAGTCGGTATGGCCGCGCTCCTCGTTGCCATGTCAATCGAAGGGATCACCGTCGTCGGGGTGGACTCCAACCCCGACAAGGTCGCAAGGGCGCTCGCACTCGGGGCGACTCGATCGATGACGGCGGACGAGGCGCTCGAAGGCGGGTTCTCGGCGGCGGTCGTCGTCGAATGTGCGGGGGCTGCGCGCGCCTTCGAAACAGCAGTATGCATCACTGCCCCCGGAGGCCGGACCGTCAGCATTGGGCTGCCAGCGCCCACCGCTGAGGTGCGATTCTCCCCCCTCAGACTCGTCGCCGAGGCGCGCGAGATCGTCGGAAGCTACCTCGGCTCCGCGATCCCCTCACGTGACATCCCGTTCTATGAGAGTCTATGGCGAGCGGGCAGACTTCCCGTGGAGGACCTGATCACCTCGCACATCCCGCTTTCCGAGATCAATCGCGGCCTCGACGCTCTGGCGAGCGGAGATGTCCTGCGACAGATTGTCGAGTTCCCGGGAGTGGCGGCATGAATTCGACGCTGTCGTCACGAACGATCCGGACCGCGGACGGACTCGGGCTCCACCTCGAGGGGAGCGGCCGTCCGCGATGGCTGATGCTTCATGGCTTAGGGTATGCGAGTTGGGAGGCCCATTCTCTCCGCCGAGAGTTCGGGGAGGGGCTCTGGAGCCTCGACAATCGCGGCACCGGGCACTCCGATGCGTTCGAACGGCAGTGCTCCATTGATCAACTCGCGGAAGATGCGGCTGTCGCTATCGACGACCTTCGCGAGCGCGTGATTGTCATCGGGCATTCCATGGGCGGCTACATCGCTCAACGGTTGGCGCAGAAGCATCCAGACGCGGTCGCGGGGCTGGTGCTCATGGGGACGAGTCCCGGAGGGCCGCGCTCCGAGCCTGTGCCGACATCCACCGTCGAGGCCTGGCAGGAAGCGGCTGGCGGGACTGCCGCTGACTATGCCCGGCGGACGATGCCACTCTCCTTCCGGCCGGGTTGGACCCACGAGCACCGGGAACTCTTCGAGCAGTTGCTGGCGGCACGGCTGACTCATCCGACACCGCAGTCGACGTGGCGGGCCCAGTTCGATGCGTGCCAGGAGTTCTTGGCCAAGGGTATTGCGCCGGGATCGATATCGGTACCGGCTCTCGTCATCCACGGTTCCGCCGACCGTGTCGTTCCCGTCGGCAACGGGCGCCTTCTCGCTGCGGAGCTTCCTGTTGCCCGGTACTACGAGGTCGCCGACGCCGGTCACCTCGTCCACCTCGAGGAACCCGTCCTCGTCGCCGATCTGATCTGGACCTTCACCACCGAACACACCTAGAAAGGAAACTCATCATGCCCACCATCGAAGTCGAACCGGGTGTCGCATTACACTACGAAGACCGCGGAGAAGGCGCTCCCATCGTCTTCCTTCACGGGTGGGGCGGGAGTGCCGAGGTCTGGGATCTTCAGGTTCTCGACCTCGCACCAGCGTACCGCTGCATCACGGTCGACCTACGCGGACACGGTGACTCGGACAAGCCCTGGGCGGACTACACCTACGACCTCTTCGTCCAGGATATCGCCCTGCTGATCGACAAGCTCGGCCTCGAGGGCGTCACCCTCGTCGGATGGTCCATGGGCGGTCACATCGCCCTGAAGTTCGCGCACGAGCACCCTGAAAAGCTGGCCCGGGTTGTGGTGACGGGCAGCGGGCCGCGATTCTGGCAGGCGGACGATGCTCCTTACGGCACTCCCGCAGCCGATGTCGACGGCCTCGTGGATGCAGTGAGGACGTCACGCACCGAGACCATCGCCGGCCTCTACGGGAACAACTTCCATCGCACCGACCTGGCCCCGACCAAGGACTGGTTCGTCCAGATCGGCTGGAAAGTTCCCGCGTTCGTTGGACTGGCGAGCTTCCAGGCAATTATTGACAACGACCTGCGCGACGCACTCCCGTCGCTGCAACTGCCCGTCCACATCTTCTCGGGCCGCTACGACCTCATCTGGGACCCGCGGTGGAGCGAGGAGGCGCATCGCCTGCTGCCGGACTCGACACTCACGTTCTTCGAGAACAGCGGGCATGTCGCCTTCGTAGAAAATCGCGCTGAGTGGAATTCCACGCTCGTCGACATCCTCGAGGGTCGTCGACCGGCCGAGTCCGTCGGCACTGTCGAGCCGACGGATTAGCCGACTCTAAGAAAGCATCGGGGCCGCTGCAGTACGTCGTCACTGCAGCGGTTTCTCCTTGGGGTCGCCATCACGAAATAAAGCGTCACAACATCACCCTCTTGACAAGCGCTGCCGAGTAGATCATTATTTGTTACTGCGCAGTAACAATTGTTGACCGGCACCTTATTTTTTGGAGGAAAGCAATGAGCGTTCGATTTCACACGACAGCACGACGGCGGATCCTAGCTGTCATAACGGCTGCAGCAACGACGAGTCTCGTTCTCGCCGGTTGCAGTACCGGCAATTCGGGATCCCCCGGCACGGGTTCCGATAAGAACCCCTCAGGCACGATTCGAGTTCTCTACAACTGGAGCGGAGCAGAGGGCGACGCCTTCCAGGCAGCCGTCGACGGTTTCACCGCGAAGTATCCGGATGTCAAAGTTAAGCTCGACAACGTTCCGTTCGCCGAGACACAGTCCACGCTCACCAAACAGTTCGCGGCAGGCAACCCACCCGACGTCTCCGCCGCCCTCCCGGGCATCGTGAGTGCCTTGTCGGCTCAAGGGCTACTCATGAACCTCGACTCAATGTGGAACGCGTGGCAAGACTCCGGCGAATACAACGACTCGTTGCGCGCGATAGCCGCGGGCAGCGACGGCCACACAGACGCCGTGTACTTCAAGGGAAACGTCAACGGGCTCATCTGGTACCGCACCTCGAAAGTCACTGACGCCGGTCTCAAAGTCCCACCCGGGTCGTGGGATGAGTTCCTCGCCATGCTGGATGCGGCCAAGGCCACTGGCCACGCTCCGTTCAGCGTCGGCGCGAAGGATGTCTGGGTCCCGACCCAGTGGGTCGACCCGATCATCCTCAACGTGGCTGGCGGCAAGAAGTTCGGGCAACTGCAGCGCGGCGAGATCGGCTGGAATGACCCGGCCATCGTAAAGAGCTTCACCGTGCTGAACGATCTGATCACAAAGTACTGGCCGTCAAACGCCCTAGACACCGGGTTCGCGGACGAGACCTGCGGCTGGGTGACCGGCGACCACTTCTTCGCGAACAATGGTGCCTTCGTCAATGGGATCGTCGCCTCGTGCGATTCCAGCCTCAAGCCCGGCGACGACTATACCTTCTTCACGATGCCCTCGTTCTCCGGAAGCGGTACGCCCGGGGTGGCGGTGAGCGGCGACCTCTTCCTTGGTGCAAAGAGCTCTAAGAACCCCGTCGCCACCAAGGCCTTCCTGAAGTACCTCGGTTCGGTGGAGGGGCAGTCCATCTGGGCGAAGCGCGGCGGGTACGTCGCCCCGAACATGAAGGTTCCGTCCTCTGTATACCCGACAGTCAACGATCAGCGTGCCGCCGAGCTCTGGCCGAAGGACGCCAGCACGGTCGCCGGCTACGACCTCGACGACTGGATCGGAGGCGAGATCCAGTCAAAGTACCGCAACGCGCTGGACGATCTCATCCGTTCACATGACGTTGACGCGTTCATCGCCACGATGACGACGGTAGATACTCGATCGGGCAAGTAGCCCGTGACCAGCACCGTCGAGTCGAGTCGATCAGGTGACCGCCGCGCGGCACGAGCTCATCGCTCGCACCGCGCAGCGGTCACCCCGTACCTCTTCATCGGCCCTCTAGTTCTCGTCTTCGCGGTCTTCTATTTGTGGCCCGCGATCGCCACCATAGCGTCGAGCTTCTTCCGCTGGGGCATCCTCAACCCCTGGCAGACCCAAAGCCCTGCGGACTGGCAATTCGTCGGCATCTCGAACTACGGCGACACGCTGGCCAGCGGCGACTTCTGGAACGCGACCCTCAACAGCGCCATCTGGCTTGTGGTCTTCCCCGTGCTAGTTCTGGCGAGCTCGCTCCCGCTCGCCATCCTCATCTGGAGTACACCGCGCGGCGCGAGCTTTTTCCGCAGCGTGTTCATCGTTCCCATGACCATCTCGCTCGCGGCAGCCGGTGTCATCTGGACGTTCATTTACAACCCAGACCCAAACAAGGGCCTGCTGAATGCGGCCCTGCACCTGTTCGGGCTCGACAATGCGTCTTTCACTCTCGGCCCGTTGGAGATTCATGCCGGGCACTGGCTCTCCAACCCCGGTGTCCTTCACCTCGGATTCGCCGACATCCGATTGGTCAACCTCTTCATCATCATTCCTGCGGTCTGGGCCTTCGCGGGTTTCGGCGTCATCACCTTTTCGGCGGGGCTGACTTCGGTACCAGACGAACTGCTCGATGCGGCCCGGGTTGACGGAGCGGGCCGCATTCAACTCATCCGGCACGTCGTGATGCCCAGCCTGCGACCATCCGTCATCGTCGTCACCGTTATCAGTGTGATCTTCGCACTCCGCACCTTCGACATCGTCTTCGTCACGACGGGAGGTGGTCCCGCTCAGGACTCCGAAGTGCTGGCCATGCTCCTCTGGAACCAGGTGTTCCAGTTCCTCAACAGCCCTCAGGGGGGCCTTTCTGCGGCGATCGCCGTCCTCATGTCCGTCTTCATGATCGTGATCGCAATGCCGTACCTCCGTGCAACGCTGAAAGGCAACAAATGAAGTCGCGTTGGCCGATAATCAGCCTCTACGGTGTGCTCACCGTGGCGAGCATCATCTGGCTCGTCCCCGTTGCGACAGCCACCATGATCTCGATTCTCCCGCTCGATGAGAGCTCCAAAGGATGGTGGAATGCCGATTTCTCCACGGTCACCCTCGCCAACTTCGGACGAGCCTGGCAGTACGGATTGTCTCAGTACACACTGAACAGTGTGATCATCTCGCTGGTCGCGGTCGCGCTGACGGTCACCCTCGGAACTGTTGCCGCCTACGCCTTCGCGCGCATGTCGTTTCGGCTCAAGGGCACCTTCTACTTCCTGTTGATCACGACCATGATCGTCCCGGTGCAGATCATCCTCATTCCCCTCGTCCCGATGTTCCGAACGCTGGGGTTCAATCAGGGCTGGGCGCAATACCTCGGTATCGCTTTCGTGCACACCGCCTTCGGCGCAGGATGGGCGCTGTTCATGATGATCGGATTCTTCTCCCAAATCCCCGACGAGGTTCTTGAGTCCGCGCGAATCGACGGTGCCGGCGAGTTTAAAGCGTTTCAGAAGATTGCACTGCCGCTGGCGATACCGGGAATTGTCTCCTTCTTGATCATCGACTTCGTGTTCGTGTGGAACGACTTACTCATCGGGCTCACCGTCCTGGACAGCGACCATCGGCCGTTGACGGTAGGGCTGGCAATCCTTCAGGCACCGCACTTGAACCAGGATGACCTCATTTCGGCAGGTTCCATTCTCGCGATCCTTCCCCCGCTTGTGCTTTTTGCCATCCTCAATCGCTACTACGTTCGCGGGCTGTTCGTCGGCTCGGTGAAAGGCTGACCCTCGTGAGCAAGACCCAAGACCAGGTTATCCGTGCGGCAATCGTGCAGTCCGAACTCCCGCTGGGTGATGTGGAGGGAAACCGAAGGGCCCTCAGGAACATGATGCTGTCACTTCGAGACGCCGACCTCGTCGTCGCGCCCGAGCTCGTGTTCTCCGGCTACGACCTCACGATGATCGATGAGCGCGCCGACGCCCTGGCTGAGCCGATGGATGGCCCCTCTGTCTCGATGATGCTGGAGGTCGCCGCCGAGCGCGGGATGACGATCGTTGCTGGCATCCTTGAACGTGCCAGCAACGGAACCCTCTTCGACACGGTGGTGATCGTCACACCGAATGGCGAGCCGACTCCCTATCGCAAGAGCCACCTGTTCCCCGCAGAGCTCAAGCGATTCGCGGCCGGAGATGAACTCGTCACCGTACCGACTCCCGCTGGAATCCTCGGACCGCAGATCTGCTTCGAGCACGCCTTCCCAATCATCTCCACGACCCTGGCCAACGATGGTGCGGAGATCATCGTCATACCCTCGGCTGTTCCGGATGGTTTCGAGTACCTCCTCACGTTGCGCTCACGCGCCAGAGCGCAAGACAATCAGGTGTTCGTCGTTGCCGCGAACCAAACTGGAAACGGATTCTCCGGTCACTCGCTCATCGTTGACCCCCTGGGCCGTGTGCTCGCAGCGGCTGGTCGCGAGGACGCCATCCTCACGGCCGACCTCGATCTCGGCCTCATCCAGTCCGAACGAGAACAGGAACCAGCGTTGGGACTCGCCCGGCCGGAGCTCTACCGACTCGATCCCCGGCTCTCATCGAAAGGAATGACGCGATGACACTCTCACCTAGGAAACCGCGCGATTTCGGTGACGGCTTCACGTGCGCTTCCTACCTGAACGACGGACACTGGCTCGCGCTCACCCGCCCTCATGCTCGGCACGGGATGGTCGAACTTACCGGTGCTGAGGAGTTCGACGAGAGCAGCCGAGGAGACCAGCACGCAGTTCGCAGGTACCGGGAGAACCTGACGAGTGCCCGCACAGCATTCCTCACCCCAACAGCTTCCACTGATACCTCGGTTCTCGCTCACGGGGCTCTCGAAGATGGATCGCTCTGGATTCGGATACGGATCGCGCCGTCCCATGACGCGCCGATTTCGCTGCGTCTCACGTTCGAGGGGTGGCTGCAACGCCCGCCTTACGCCGAGATCACCGATTTCGCACCACTGCCGCCGATCTCTCGTGAGACCTCGGTTCTCGAGCACGGCCACCGCCTGACCGTGAGCTCAAAGGTAACCGAATCGACGACCGAGATTCTCGTAGAGGCCGATGCCGCCTCCTCGTCCGGCTGGGTGCGCGTTCACGACGGCGCAGTGTATTGGGAGGGCGAATGGCCACCCGTCGATCGCGGAGGCGACGGACCGGAGATCGTCGTGAACTGCCGCCTCTTCACGCCGTGGGACCCCGCCCAATCACGAGCGAGCACTGCGCTCACCAGCGGGAATCTCGACGAAACGGGCGAAACGAGCGCGTTATCGCGAATCACGAACGGCGCGCATACCTACATTCTCGAGTGCTGCGCCTTGAGGGTTGATGACGACGAAACTGTCATCATCACGGACCATCGCCTTCTCCCACTTTCCTGGACGCGAGACGCCTACTATATGGCGTTGCTCCTGATGATGTCGGGGGGAAGCGATTCGAGCGGAGTCGTCGGTCGCCATTTGCGCTGGCTCTGGGGACGCGCACGTCGCGACGGCGCCTGGATGCGGAGTCAACTGACCAACGGCGTAGTGAAAGATCCCGGCGTGCAGGCGGACCAGCAACTCTATCCAATACTGGAGTTGCTCGACTTCCGACGTGCCTTCGGGACCTGGCCAGCCCCACCGCCCGGTTCACCCCGCTGGGGTGACCTCGTGACGGCCGCACTGGGTGACCTTGCCAAGGATCCGGCAACGGGCCTCCTGACGAGCGAAGAAAATCCTGCCGATGAGCTCTCAAGCTTCAACCTGACTTTCTCTAGCCAGGTTCTCTATTGGTACGTGATCCAGGGTCTTGCCGATTGGAGCGCCGAACTGAACCTCGACGGCGGCACATTCAGCGCCGCTGCTGGCGAACTGCTCGAGACGATTCGCGAGGTCTTCACCGTCGACGGTCCCGACGGTGCGCTCTTCGCGTACGAGGCCGACGGTCGCGGTGGCTACCGGCTCAACGGGGACGCCAACGATCTCCCCACCGTGCTCGCACCGGCCTGGGGGTTCTGCACTGGCGACGATGAGGTATGGGGTCGCACAATGCGCTTTATCCTCTCGCCCGCAAACCCGTCCTGGTCGTCTGGGAAATTCGGAGGACTCGGATCGGCGCACACGCCGGGGACCTGGCCGCTCGGCGACCTACAGGCATACCTCTTCTACGATCGAGTCGGGGAGAAAGCCGAGCTCGACAGGGTGCGAAATCGACTCGGGTCAGTGGCCGCCGACGACGGCCTGTTGCCGGAAGCCTACCACTCGGAGACGGGAGAATGGACGGCGCGCCACTGGTTCGCCTGGCCGGCAGCGGCGGTGGGCTGTGCCGCGATATCGACGTCATTCACCCCAGCAACGGTTCGTTGACGGTTCCCCGGAGCAGGCGCGCCGTTTGAGCTCAGGCGATTTCTGATTTTTCACCGATTGCCTTCCCGCGCGTGACAGGAACGTACCCCTGCTCGGAGTCGACATCTAGACCGGCAGAACAGCCTCGGACCAGTGGTCCGGGTTGCCGAAACGGTGAGCCGTGATCGCGATCGCCTGCTCGCGCAGGAACGGCAGCAACTCGACGCGGCCCGCCTCCGTCACGGTCTCCGAGTAGATTGCGATATCCGGGCTTCCGCCCAGCGCCTCGGCGAGCGCGACGTGACCGCCGCCGACCAGCCGCACCCGCGACGTGTCGAGCTTCCCCTCGCGCGCCCTGGCGAGCCAGTCCTCGTCGCTCTCCACCGCGACGGATGCCCCGGTCGCCTCGATCGCCCGCTCCAACTCGGCAGGCAGCCGCTCCGCGACGCTCACCGAGACGTAGCGCCCAACTTTGTGACTGTTGGCCGGCTCACCGTCAGCCAGCAGGCCACCGGCACGCACACCCGCGGCGACAACGCGCGCCAGCTCGTCGACCGAGCCACCCGCGTTCAACCGCACCGTCACCGGCAGCGAACGGTAGCGGAACACGTCCCGCTCCACTCCCAACGCCGACACATCCTTCGCGACACCGAACTCGCGCTCCCACTCCGCCTGGTCGCTGCGCGCAGCCCGCGCGACGAAATCCGAGCCCGCAGCAGCGACGATCGCGGCCACCGCATCCGAAATCTCAGCCTTCGCCGTGGCCTTCGCACTCTTCCACGAGCCGAGGTGCACGAGGTAGTTCGGTCCGCCGGCCTTCGTGCTCGCGCCGACGACGGAACGCTTCCACCCGCCGAACGGCTGCCGGCGAACGATCGCCCCGGTGATACCCCGGTTCACGTACAGGTTCCCCGCCTCGACCGTGGCGAGCCACGTGGCGAGCTCATCCGGGTCAAGCGAGTGCAGGCCTGCGGTGAGCCCGTAGTCGACCTGGTTCTGCAGCCGGATCGCGTCCTCGAGGGTCGCCGCACGCATGATGCCGAGGATCGGCCCGAAGAACTCGGTGAGGTGATAGTAGCTGCCTGGCGCCACATCCGTGCGCACCCCCGGCGACCACAGTCGCCCGCTCTCGTCGAGCTGTTCGGGCTTCAGCAGCCAGCGCTCCCCCGGGCCCAGCTCGGTGAGACCCTTCTTGAGCTTGCCGTTCGCGGCCTCGATGATCGGACCCATCTGCGTCGTCGGGTCGCTCGGGTAGCCGACGCGCAGCGTCGTCACGGCATCCACGAGCTGCCGCTCGAACCGCTCAGAACGGCCAACAGAACCGACCAGAATCACGAGGCTCGCGGCCGAACACTTCTGGCCCGCGTGGCCGAACGCACTCTTCACGACGTCAGAGACAGCGAGGTCGAGGTCGGCGGACGGCGTGACGATGATCGCGTTCTTGCCGCTCGTCTCGGCGAGGATGTTCAGCTCCGGCCGCCACGAACGGAACAGCTCGGCAGTCTCGTAGCCGCCGGTAAGGATGACGCGGTCCACCTTCGGGTGCGACACCATCTTCTCGCCGAGGCCGCGGTCCTTGAGATCCACGAGCGCGAGCACGTCACGCGGCACGCCCGCGCGCCACAGCGCATCCACCATGACCGCACCGGAGCGCTGCGCCTGCTTCGCCGGCTTGATGATGACGGATGCGCCCGAGGCGAGCGCCGCGAGCGTCGAGCCGGCGGGGATCGCGACGGGGAAGTTCCACGGCGGAGTCACGACGATGAGCTGCGACGGCGTGTACTTCGCACCATCCACGTTCTCGAGTTCTTCGGCGAGTTGCGCGTAGTAGCGGGCGAAGTCGATCGCCTCGCTCACCTCGACGTCGCCCTCGGCGATCGTCTTGCCCGCCTCGTTGGCCATGACCTCGATGAGGTTGCCGCGAGTCTCCTCGAGAACATCGGCAGCCTTGCGCAGGATCGCGGCGCGACCCTTGCCGCCGAGCGCGGCCCAACCCTTCGCGGCGGGCAGCACGCGCGCAAAAACGGCGTCGAGCTGCTTCGGGGTGGCCACGGCGGCCGCAGCGACGATGTCGAGCCCGAGCGGGCTCTTCTCCACCGCGCCAAGCACCTTCGTGCCCCACGCCCGGTTCGCCGGGAGCGCCGGGTCCGTGTCTGGGGTATTCGCGAACACCGCGCCGAATGGCGTGTGCGCAGCAAGGCGCGACTGCTGGCGGTTCGCCGGCGGCACGACGGTGTCGACATCCGCGAGCGAGGCGAGGAACCGATCCCGCTCCCGAATCCACAGTTCCTCATTGTCGACGAGCTCGAACACGGCCGACATGAAGTTCTCCTGGCTCGCGTTCTCCTCCAGGCGGCGGATGAGGTAACCGATCGCCACATCGAACTCCTGAGGAAGCACGACCGGCGTGTAGAGCAGGAGGCCGCCGACGTCCTTGCGCACGGCATCCGCCTGGCCCTCGGCCATGCCGAGGAGCATCTCGAACTCGACGTGGTCGGAGACGCCGCGCGCTTCGGCCAGCAAGTGGGCGAACGCGACATCGAACAGGTTGTGGCCCGCGATGCCGATGCGCACCGCCGTGGTCCGTTCCCGCGTGAGCGCCCAGTCGAGCACGCGCTTGTAGTTCGTGTCGGTGGCCTGCTTGCTGTGCCACGTGGCCAGCTCCCACCCGTGCAGAGTGGATTCGACGGTTTCCATCGCGAGGTTCGCGCCCTTCACGAGGCGGATCTTCACCGGCGCCCCTCCGCGGGCGACCCGCGCGGTCGACCACTCGACGATGTGCTGGTACGCGCCGAGGGCATCCGGCAGGTACGCCTGCAGCACGATGCCGGCTTCCAGCTTCAGCAGCTGCGGCTGGTCGAGGATGGCCTCGAACACCGCGATCGTGAGGTCGAGGTCGCGGTACTCCTCCATGTCCATGTTGATGAACTTCGGGGTCGGGCTTTCCGCGGCAAGCTCGTACAGCGGCGTGAGGCGCTTGCGCACGCGCTCCACCGTCTCGTCGAATGCCCACAGGTTCAGCTGGCTTTCGATCGACGACACCTTGATGGAGACGTAGTCGACGTCCGGGCGCTGCAGCAGCTTCTTCGTGCCCTCGAGGCGGCGTTCCGCCTCGGCCTTGCCGAGCACGATCTCGCCGAGCAGGTTGATGTTGAGCCGGATGCCGGGCTTCTTCAGCCGGGCGATGGCGGGCCCGAGTTTCGCCGGCCGCGCGTCGACGATGAGGTGGGCGACCATCTGGCGCAGCACCGCACGCGCGATCGGGACGACCGGCCACGGCAGGATCGGCGCGACGAGGCCGCCGACGCGGATCGCGAAACGCATATACCAGGGCAGGAAGGAGGGCGTGTTCTTCGCCAGGATCGCGAGGTTGCGGGCGGCGACGCGAAGGTCCTCCGGCCGGATGACGCGGTCCACGAATCCGATCGTGAAGTCGAGGCCGTTCTGGTCCTTGAGCACCTGGGCGAGCAGCTTCGCCGAACCGCTCGAGCCGGCGGCCGCTCCGCGCTTCGCCCAGTCGCGGGCGAGTTCGACGGCGTCGTCGCCGATCGTGGCGGGAAGGGAGGGGGTACCGGATTGCGGAACCGCGGCAGGGCGCGCGCGAGTTGCTGAAGTCTTGGCCATGAAGCCAGAATAGTACCTAAACCTTGCCAAGTGGCAAGTTTATTTTTTCGGTGTGTCCAACTCGTCGAGCGGAACCGAAACAATTGTCCTGACCAGCATTTTCAGGGTCTCGGCCACCTGCACGTCTTCGCGGTTGTACAACCACTGGAGCTGCAATCCGTCCATCATGCCGAGGATCGCGCGCGCCGCGGTCTGAGGCGTCCATCCTTCGCGCAGTGCGCCGCGCTCCGCCGCCTTCTGCAGGTACCGCGCATTGGAGGTGATGATGCTCTCGTAGAACTCGGCGTAGTACGCGTGCGCCGGATGCTCGCTGTTGGTCGCCTCCGCCGACGCCATGTTGTACAGCTCGATCACCCCCGGCATTCCCGCGTTGTCCTCCGCGAGCGTGATCAGCTCCTGGATCGACATCCCCGGCTCGTCGGCGAAGTGGCGGCGAAGGCGCTCGTCCCGTCGACGCAGCACGGCCATGAGCAGCTCGTTCTTCGTCGGAAAGTAGTGCATGAGCGACTGGTGGCTCACCCCCACCCGACCCGCGATCTCACGCAGCGATGCGCCGTGCAGTCCGACCTCGCCGAACACGGTGAGGGCGGCATCCAGAATCACTTCGCGCTTCGCCGCACCCTTCGTCGAACGCCCCGTGCGCCGCGCGGGCGCCGCGGCGCGGGCAGCGGACGCACGTGCATTGTCGGATTCGACCATCTCCACCCTCGCTTCCTCGCTCCCACAGGACCTGAACCTTCAGCCTACGGGCCGCCGAGAACCCCGCTCACGGAATACCGTGGCGCGGCCCGGGTTGACACAGTTATGACCCGTTTGATGATTATCGTCGGAAGTGTTCGCCCGGGGAGGGTCGGACTGCCGATCGCCGAATGGGTGCGAAGCGAGGCTGAGAAGACCGGCGACTTCGAGATCGACTTCGTCGACCTTGCCGAACTGAACCTTCCGTTCATGGACGAGCCGGCGCATCCGAGGCTTCGCCAGTACACGCAACCGCACACGATCGCGTGGAGCGAGCGCGTGGACGCGGCGGACGCGTTCATTCTGGTCACCCCCGAATACAACTACAGCTATTCGCCCGCGCTGAAGAATGCGCTGGACTTTCTGAACCGGGAGTGGTGGATGAAGCCGGTGGGCTTCGTCAGCTACGGCGGCGTCTCCTCCGGAACCCGGGGCGCAGCGGCACTCCTGCCGACGATCGTGTCGCTCGGCCTGGTGCGCGTCGGGCCGAACGTCGAGCTGACGTTCGGCGGCAAGCAGGTGGTGGATGGCGTATTCCACCCAGGCGAGAAGGAGCTGGCGATCCTGGCGCGCGAACTGAAGGAGCTCGCCAGATTTGCGGATGGATTGAAGCCGCTCCGCGCGACGGACTGACCATGCGCGTTTACACGATCGGGCACTCGACGCACCCCATCGACGAATTCATCCAGATGTTGACAGCACACGACATCGCCCGGCTCGTCGACGTGCGCACGGTCGCAGGGTCGCGTCACAACCCGCAGTTCGGCGAGCTGGAACTCGCCGCGAGCATGGCCGGCGCGGGCATCGACTATCAGCGGCTCACGGAGCTCGGCGGATTGCGGCACAGCCCTGCGGCGGCGGCGAGCATCAACGGTGCGTGGCGGAACACAAGTTTCCGCAACTACGCCGACTACATGCAGACCCCCGAATTCGCCGCGGGAATCGACGAGCTGATCGGGCTCGCCGAGAAGCAGACGGTCGCGATCATGTGCGCGGAGGCGGTGCCCTGGCGCTGTCACCGCTCCCTCATCGGCGATGCCCTGCTGGCCCGGGGCGTGCAGGTCGTGGACATCATGAGCGCCACGTCCTCACAGCCGCACACGATGACCCGGTTCGCCGAAGTCGACGGCGAGCGCGTCTGGTACCCGTCCGAGGCATGAGCAGCGCGTCGACGGCCCGAAACCTTATCCGGACGTCGGCACCGTGATGATGTCGATCGGCCGCGTGTAGGTCGGGGACACGTCATCCGTTCCGCCGATGAGCAGGAACAGCCTGGCGTATGGCGGCAGATGCACCGAGAAACTGTTCAAGTCGTCGACGTATCCGATCTTCTCGCCGCTGCCCACGTCGGTGACCGACCGCCGCGGGATGAGATGATCCGAACGCACCGTCCCCTCCACGGCGTCGCCGCTGAAGTTCAGCACGGTCACCTGCAGCGGTGGATCCTCGATCGAGAGATCCCCGCCGTCGAGGCGATGCACCATGACGAGCATGCCCGGGTGGGCGACATCCGGAATGTCGACCTGCGTGGCGACGTCGATTTCGTGCGCGCTGCGGATCGCCAGGATGCCCTTCAATTGCGACGCGAACGAGTTCGGGTCGGCCAGTTGCGTCGTGATCGATCCGTACAGCGAGCGCCCGCGCGGCATCCCCGAACTCGAGGTGATCGCGCTCGGATCGGCGTCGATGAGGTCGTGCGCGCCCCGGTGGATCCACCGGGTGTCGCCGCCGGCGATCAGTTCGGCGACCGTGTCGTCGGGGACGGGCAGGATCCCGAGCAGATCCCACGCGGAGAGGGCGAACACTCCCGGCTGCCACGCGTTGAAGCACGCGAGCACGAGGTGGGCGCTGCGGATGGCATCGACATCCGACTCCTGGATCGAGTCCAGCTGCGCGAAACCCTGGGCCGCGGCGATGACGGATGCGGTAGTGCAGGCGATGCCGTTCGTCGTGAACACCCGGTTGTAGCTGGCTTGCGCGCCCGTGAGAATGGTCGTGAGGTCGGCCCGGATGGTTTCGGCAAGTTCGGCGCCGGTCAGCTCCGCGCCGCGGAACCAGTAGTGCTCGAGGTGGTGGCGGTTCGCCCAGTGGACGAGCTCGTAAGTGAGTTCGTCGTGGTTCTGCAGGGCGTGGACGAGACTCGCCGGCTCGACGCCCAGCTCCAGAGAGGTGCGCAGCGTGAGCCTCAGGAACTCGGTGTCCGCCGTCGCGAGCGCGTGCTGGTAGGCGGGCCGGTTGATGAAGTCGTAGGAGAGGTCAGCGCCGACGCGACCGGTGTCCTTGATGTCCTCGATTCCGAGGTTCAGCTCCTGGAACGAGAAACCGCCCACTTTGCGCACCATGCTCGCGATCAGGTGGTTCGCCGCCTCGGAGAGCGGATGCCCCTCCGACCAGCCCGGCTGGCCGTCCCCGCTCTTCTCCACGCCGAGGAACCCGTTCGCATCGAGCCGCAACGCGCTGGAACCGAGATCCCCGAGGGAGTGCAGCGCGTCGCCGATGACGAGGCGCATCCCGGCGAACGTGGGGTCGAGCCAGTTGATGGACGGTTGCCCCTGCTTGAAATAGTGCAGGTACACCCACCGGCGGGTTCGTCCGTCGACGCCGAGAATCGGACCCGTAGCGCTCCAGTTCGTTTCCTTCACCCCGGGGGAGAAGAAGATGACGCGCTGAAGCTGGCCGATGATGTATCCGCGGTCGGCGAGCGCCAGCTCCGTGTGCACGTCGAGGTTCACGGCATCGCGCTCCTCCGGAACGTCGGGCAGGAGCCCCCAGTCCTCCTCCGGAATTTCCACCATGTGGTAGATCCCGGGGAAGTCCTTGTAGGCCATTTCGGCGAGCCGGAAGTCTGCGCCCTTGCCGGTGTGCCCCGGCACGATGTCGTCGATCACGCTGCCGCCGTGTGTTTCGGCCACGTCGCACAGGGTGCGGAACTCATCCTCCGACCCGAACGCCGGATCGATCCGAGTGCTGATGCGGTCGAAGTGGCCGTCGACGCTCGCGGTTTGCGCCCATCCGGTGATGCCGCCGGCGAGTTTCACCGGCCCGGTGTGCACCGCGCTGATCCCGATCGCCTCGAAAGCGTCCCACAGTTCCTGACTTCCCAGCGCGGCCAGGAACGACTGGCCGGGGCGCGTGATGAGCGAGATCGGGTATGCCGTGAACCACACGGAGGCCGTGCGGATCGCTTTCCGCGCATCCGGCCTCGCGTAGGGGTTCCGCCACATGCTCGGTTGCCCGGACAGCGCGCGGCTCAGCGAGTCGGCGTCGCGCAGCATGGACTGGCGCTTCAGCCAGGAGATGTAGGAGGGGTTGGATGCGACAGCGGAGCGCGGGTCCGTGACCGCATGCCGGATGCCGCTGTACTGCAGTTGCGCGCGCGGCCTCAACCGTTTGGGCCGGGCGGGGTACCGGATGTCGTCGTAGGTGGGTTCTTCGGGTTCCGGAGTGACCAGTTCGGGCTCGTCTGCCATCGACTCACCGCCAGAATCGGGTTCAGTCATAGGACCAGTCTCCCCTTGATTGGCCTATCACCGCGAGCGAGTGGCCGTGGAGTGTCAACTTTCCGTCCTCGAACGAGTGCCGGCCGAAGGAGAGAAGGATGTCGTCCGGCTCGGCGAGTTCGGGCGGGAATCCGGGGAACTGCCGCGGTTCGGCGCTCAGGTTCACGAGAATCGCGGTGTGCCTGCGCCGCACGATGAGACCGTCGCCGCCGGGCAGAGTTTCGACGTCGATGGTGGCGAATCGGGCATCCGTGAGTTCCGGGCGCGCGCGGCGCAACGCGATGACGGCACGGTAGAACTCGAGGATCCGCGCATGCCGGCCCGTCAGCCGCTCGTCCCACCGGAGTTTCGAGCGCTCGAACGTCGCGGGATCCTGGGGGTTCGGCACGGCCGATTCGTCCCAGCCCATGCGCGCGAATTCGGCGATCCTCCCCGTCGCCGTGGCGTCACCCAGTTCCGGCTCCGGGTGCGAGGTGAAGAACTGCCACGGGGTGGACGCTGCCCACTCTTCGCCCATGAACAGCATGGGCGTGTTCGGGCCGAGGAGCGTGAGCACCGCCGCGATCGCGAGCTGGCCGTCGTCCAGCGTCGCCGCGAGGCGGTCGCCGGCGGCCCGGTTGCCGATCTGGTCGTGATCCTGGCTGAACACGACCAGTCGGGATGCGGGCGTCGTGTCCGTATCGATCGGCCGTCCGTGATGGCGCCGGCGGAACGACGAGTACGTTCCGTCGTGGAAGAAGCCCGACGTGATGGTCTTCGCGAGCGCGTGCGGGTCGGCGAAGTCCGCGTAGTATCCGGTGGTCTCGCCGGTGAGGGCGACGTGGAGCGCGTGGTGGAAGTCGTCGCTCCACTGGCCGTCCAGCCCGTCGCCGCCGGCGTCGCGGGACGCGATCAGGCGCGGATCGTTCAGGTCCGATTCCGCGATGAGACCGAGCGGCCTGCCGAGCCGGCGCGACAGCTCCGCGACCCGCACCTCCAGTTCTTCGAGGATGTTCACCGCCCGCGAGTCGACCATCGCGTGGACCGCGTCCAGCCTGAGGCCATCCACGTGGTAGTCGCGCAACCACATTTCGGCATTGTCGATGATGTACTCGCGCACGCCGTCCGACCCGGGGCCGTCGAGGTTGAGGGAGCTGCCCCACGTGTTCGCGCTGTCCGACCGCAGGTACGGGCCGAATTCGGGGAGGTAGTTGCCGCTCGGCCCCAGATGGTTGTAGACGACATCCTGGATGACGCCGAGCCCGGCATTGTGGCAGGCGTCCACGAACCGCTGGTAGCCCTCCGGCCCCCCGTACTGTTCGTGGACCGCGTACCACAGCACTCCGTCGTAACCCCAGTTGTATATTCCGTTGAAGGCATTCACCGGCAGCAGCTCGACGAAGTCGACGCCGAGATCGTGGAGGTAGTCGAGCTTTCCTGCCGCGGCATCCAGCGTTCCCTCGTCGGTGAACGTGCCGATGTGAAGTTCGTAGATGACGGAGCCGGGGATCGGCCTGCCCCGCCAGGTGCCGTCCGTCCAGTCGAACACGCCTGGGTCGAAGTCGCGGGAGAGATCGTGGACGCCGAAGGGCTGCCGCCGGGACCGCGGGTCGGGGAACGGACCTTTGCCGTCGACGACGAAACCGTAGTCGACCCCCGCGGACTCCGCGGCAGGCTCCGCGGCGAGCGCGTCGCCGCGCCACCAGCCGGTCGCCTCATCCTTCGCGAGCGGCCGCCGTTTCCCGCCGACGACGACCTCGACGCTTTGCGCCGCCGGCGCCCAGACCGGGAAACCGTGGCGTGCCGCGGTCACGGCGAATCCTCCGTCACGAGTGCGACGGGGTATCGAGAGAACAACTCCTCGACGCGGGTGTCGCCGCCCGGGTAGCGGGCACCGGTGAGAATGTCGACGCTGTCGGCGGGCAGGGGGATCGTGGTGTCCCGCCATCCGCCGTCCTCCGCGAGCGTGAACGGAAGACGCGTTGCGACGGCGATCGCTCCCCCGCGGTCGAACGCGACGACGTGCGAGCGCGCGGACCCGGCGGCGGCCACGGGACGGTAGGCGCCGAACCGCTCCGGGTGATCGCGCCGCAACCGCAGAACGCGGCTGGTCACGAGAAGTTTCGCGGCGCCCGCACCATCGACGGGTGGCAGCCATCCCGCGTCGATCCGCTTCAGGAGTTCCGCGCGCTCGGCGAAGTCGACCGGGCGGCGGTTGTCGGGGTCGACGAGGGAGGTCTCCCAGAGTTCGCTGCCCTGATACACGTCGGGGACGCCGGGGGTCGCGAGCTGCAGCAGCTTGGCGCCGAGCCCGTTCGAGTATCCCGCCTCGGCGAACAGCTCCGCCGTGTCGGCGACCGCTTTCGCGACGTTCGCATCGTCGAAGACCGCATCGACCGCGCCGTGGAGTTTCGCCTCGAACTGCGCGTCGGGGTCGATCCAGTTCGTCGAAGTCCCGGCCTCCCGTGCCGCCTTTTCCGCGTAGCCGTGCAGCCGTTCCCTGGATGCCGGCCACGCGCCGACGATCGCCTGCCACAGCAAATTCTCCAGCTCCGGGTCGCCCAGGTCGGCGAGCGCATGCAGGGTACCGAGCGCTTTCGCCCACGCCGCCGGCCGCTCCGCGAGCGCGGTGATCCGGGCGCGCACATCCTCACCGCGTTTCGTGTCGTGCGTGGACAGGGTCGTCATCGACTCCGGCCAGTCGCGCTGGCGGCGAGCCTGGCGTTCGTGGAACGTGCCGGCATCGATCGCGAACTCGCTGGGGTCCGCGCCCACTTCGTTGAGCGAGGTCAGGCGGTTGTACCGGTAGTACGCCGAGTCCTCCACGCCTTTCGCCATGACCATGCCGGACGTCTGCTGGAATCGGATGGCCGCGGGATGCGCCGGGTCGGCGAGAACTGCCGTCACCGCGTTGAGCGTCGGCGCGAGACTCGGGTTGCGCGCGGCGGCAGCTGCCATAGCGTGTTCCAGGTTCTCGCGGCCGTCCGGCAGGTAGGAGCGGTACACCGGGAACGCCGCGAGGAGCGCGGTGAGCGCTGCCGCGGCATCCGCGAACTCGATCGAGTCGGGCATGAGCCGCGCGAGTCGGTTCACTTCGGAGCGGAGAATTCCTTCTGCCACATCGGTTTTCGAGTCGACGACCAGATCGGGCCAGGAGACCCCGGGGGCCTCGCCGCCGAGTGCCTGCGTCGCCCGCTCCAGCTCCTCGCGGCCCCGCGCATCCACGAGGATCCGGTCGAAGTCGGGCAGCGCGTCATACCCTGTCGTTCCCTTGGCCTGCCAGCCGACGGGGAGCGTTTCACCGCCTTCGAGGATCTTCTCCACCCAGACCGGCGCGCCCCCCGTGACGTCGGCGAGACGCGCGAGGTAACCGCCCGGATCCGCGAGGCCGTCGGGGTGGTCGACGCGGAGGCCATCCGCGAGCCCGTCCCGAAACCATCGCCCGATTTCCGCGTGCGACGCATCGAACACGCGCTCGACTTCGACTCGGATGCCGGCCAGCGAGTTCACGGCGAAAAAGCGCCGGTAGTTGAGGTCGCCGTCCGCCCGCCGCCAATTCATGAGCTCATAGTTCTGGCGGTCGTGCACCTCGCGCGGTGAGTCGCCCTCGGCCAGGGTGCCGGGTGCGATCGGGTAGCGGTTGCCGTGGTACACGAGCTCCTCCCCGCCCGCGACCGTGGCGTCGACCTGCAGCGCATCGAGTTCGTGGGCGCCATCGCCGAGCACGGGAATCCGGATGCGGCCGCCGCCGGCATCCCAGTCCACGTCGAACGCTTCGGCATAACGCGACGCCTGGCCGAACCGGAGCAGGTCCCACCACCAGGCGTTGACCGGCGGGGTCGCAACCCCCATATGGTTGGGGACGATGTCGACGAGCACGCCGAGCCCTTCCCGACGCGCCGCCGCAGACAACCGCGCGAACCCCTGCGCGCCGCCGCGCTCGGCGTCGATGACGGTGGGGTCGACCACGTCGTACCCGTGCCTCGAACCGGGCTCGGCCTGGAGGATCGGCGACAGGTACACCCAGCCGACCCCGAGCTCCCGCAGGTAGGGGAACAACGCGGCCGCATCATCGAACGTGAACTGCGCGGTCAACTGCAGCCGATACGTCGAGGAGGGGATCGGGCCGACCATGTTACTCACGACGCTCCGCCGCCGACCGCAGGAGCGTGAAGGAATTCCCCGCGAGGATGAGGGTGTCGATCGCTCCGCTGGTTTCCTGCTCCCCGTCGCTGGAGACGACGCGCATCCACGGTTCGTTCGGCGCCTCCGGGATCGTGAACTCGACGCCGTTGTCGGCGGAGTTCAGAAGGAGCGCGAACGTGTCTGCGCCCTCGTGCGCGAGGAGGAACGTGATCGTGCGGGCATCCGGATTGTCCCAGTCGCCGTCGCCGAACTCCTCGCCGTCGGATCGGATCATCCGCACCGTGTCGCGGCTGCCCGCGGAGGGGTCGTGGCGGAACCACTCCGGCCGCAGAGCGGGGTTTTCGCGGCGCAGCGCCAGCAGACGCCGGGTGAAACGTCGCATCGCCTCGTCGACGTTGTCCCAGTCCAGCCACGAGACCTCGTTGTCCTGGCAGTACGCGTTGTTGTTTCCGTTCTGCGTTCTGCCCAGCTCGTCCCCCGCGAGGATCATCGGGACACCGGCGGACAGGAGCAGCGTGGCCATGAGGTTGCGGCGCCGGCGCCGGCGCCGTTCGGTGATCTCGGGGTCGTCGGTGGGGCCCTCGACGCCGAAGTTGAAGGAGCGATTGTGGGATTCGCCGTCCTTGTTGTTTTCGCCGTTGGCGAGGTTGTGCTTCTCGTTGTACATCGTCAGGTCGACGAGGGTGAAGCCGTCGTGGGCGGTGATGAAGTTCACGCTGCACAGCGGGGACCGCCGGGAAACCTCGTAGACATCCGGGCTGCCGAGGATGCGCTGCGACACCGTCCCGAGCACATTGTCGGCGCCGTTCCAGAAGTCGCGCACATCGTCCCGGAAGGCGCCGTTCCACTCCGACCAGGTGGCCGGGAATCCGCCGAGCTGGTACCCGGCCGTGTCCCACGGTTCGGCGATCATTTTGACCGTGTTCAGCAGCGGGTCCTGTTCGATGAGCGTGAGGAACGCGCTGTGCAGTTCGGCGGAACCGGACTGCCGGGTGAGCGCGGTCGCCAGGTCGAACCGGAAACCGTCGACGTGCATCTCGGTCACCCAGTAGCGCAGCGAATCCATGATGAGGCCGAGGGCGGCGGGATGCCGGACGTTGAGGCTGTTCCCGGTGCCCGTCGTGTCGAAGTAGGAGGCGCGGTGATCCTCCACGAGCCGGTAGTAGGCCGCGTTGTCGATCCCCTTGAAGGAGAGCGTCGGACCGAGATGATTGCCTTCCGCGGTGTGGTTGTAGACGACATCGAGGATCACTTCGAGCCCGGCGTCATGCAACGCCTTGACCATGTTCTTGAACTCGGCCACCTGGCCGCCACCGTCACCCACCGACGAGTAGTCGCCGTGCGGCGCGAAGAATCCGATGGAGTTGTAGCCCCAATAGTTGCGCAGGCCCCTCTCCAGCAGGTGGTTGTCCTGCACGAAGTGGTGCACGGGCATGAGTTCGACGGCGGTGACCCCGAGGTCGGTGAGGTGCTTGATCGCGGCCGGATGCGCGAGCCCGGCATAGGTGCCCCGAATCTCCGGGGGGATCTCCGGATGCCGCTGGGTGAAGCCCTTCACGTGCAGTTCGTAGATCACGGTGTCGGCGAGCGGGATGAGCGGGGGTTCGTCGCCTTCCCAGTCGAATGCGGGGTCGGTGACGACGCAGCGCGGCACCGATGACTGGTTGTCTGTGTCATCCATCACGAGGGGGTGGCCAAGCTGGTGACCGAACACGCTCGGGTTCCAGTCGTACTCGCCTTCGATCGCGGTGGCGTGCGGGTCGAGCAGCAGCTTGTTCCGGTTGTGCCGGAGCCCGTTGGCCGGATCCCACGGCCCGTCCACGCGTAGTCCGTACCGGGTGCCGACCTGCATCCCCGGGACGATGCCGTGGAAGACGTGCCCGGTGCGGTGCTCGAGCGTGACGCAAGTCTGAACATCACCCGTGAATGTGCACACGTCGATGGAATCGGCGGTTTCCGAGTAGATGGCAACGTTCGCGCCGCCATCCCGGAGGCTGACGCCGAGCGGGAACGGGAGAGAACGGGTCGTGCGCATCCTCTCATTCTGCGCTACCTCAGCATGCCGGGATAACCTCGGGACTATGGCAGAGGCGCAGAATGTCCTGGATGCCCTCGCCGACTGGGTCGGTCACCAGCGCTGGTTCGTCGGCAAGGGAACGATGCCGACCCTGCGCAGCGTCGCGTCGCTGACCCTTCACCATGACCCTCAACTCGAGGTGAAAATCCTCATCGCGGGCGATTGTCGCGGGGCCGAAGAACGGCTGTTCCAGGTGCCTGTCGTCCTGCGCCGGGCCTATCGGGAGGCCGGTGCTCCCGGCCATATCGGCTCGCTCAGGGACGCGGATGGCCTCGAATGGCAGCTGTACGACGGGCCGGAGGATCCCGCGTTCACCGAGCGACTGCAGCGCCTGATCGCCGACGGCGAGTCGTTTGGGGATGACACCGCGTCGGTGCGCGGAATCCCGGCGTCGCCGTGGCCCGGCTCCGGCATGACGTCGAGAGTGCTTCGGGGCGAACAGTCGAATACGTCGATCGTGTATTCGGTTGACGGCGACGGCACGGGCGAATCGAGCGTGATCTGCAAGATCTTCCGCGTGCTCCAGCACGGCGAGAATCCGGATGTCGTTCTCCAGTCGGCCCTGTTCACATCCGGATCGACATCGGTTCCGCCACTCTTCGGCAGCGTCGCTGCGCGGTGGCCGGACGATTCCCGGCCGGACGGATCCGCGAGCGGGCACCTCGCGTTCGCGCAACGGTTCCTCTCCGGGGCCCAGGACGCGTGGAGCCTCGCCCTTGCCGCAGGGTCGACGCACGCCGATTTCACGGTGAGTGCCCGCCAGATCGGGATCGCCACGGCGGATGTCCACGCGACGCTCGCCCGCGCGCTCCCGACGCGGGAGCCCACTGCAGGCGACAGCGCGGTGACCGTGGCCGCGTGGCGCACCCGGCTCGACGCAGCCCTCGCCGAGGTGCCGGAGCTCTCACAGCTGCGCCCCTCCATCGAACTCCTCTACGAGCGGGCCGCGGGCGTTGCGTGGCCGATGCTGCAGAGCATCCACGGCGACCTGCATCTCGGCCAGATCCTCGCGACCCCCGATGGCTCCTGGGCGATCATCGATTTCGAGGGCGAACCGATGCGGCCGCTCGAGGAGCGCCTGCTCCCGGATCTTCCGCTTCGCGACATCGCGGGCATGCTGCGCAGTTTCGACTACGCCGCGGGCTCGCACGAGCCGTCGGAGGGCATGACCCGGTGGGCGCATGAATGCCGGGTGGCGTTCATCGACGGCTACATCGCCGGCTCGGGGCGCGATGTCCGCAAGAATCGCGTGCTCCTCGATGCGTTCGAGATGGATAAGGCGCTCTACGAGGTCGTATACGAGGCCCACAACCGGCCGGCCTGGCTGGGCATCCCCACCGCCGCGGTGCATCGGCTTGCCGCCCGCGCCGCCACCGCGCGCTAGCGTAGTCGGTCGGCGCCGCGGTTCGGCGACGGGGGGCGTTTAGGGTTGGAACATGCTGAACCTGGACACGGTGCAGGACGCCGCCGCCCGGCTGGACGGCGTGGCCCACCGCACGCCCGTGATCACCTCGCACACGCTCGATGAGGTGTGCGGTGCGCGAATCTTTCTGAAGTGCGAGAACTTTCAGCGCATCGGAGCGTTCAAGTTCCGCGGCGCCTACAACGTGATCTCGCGGCTTTCGCCCGCGGAGCTGGAGCGGGGCGTCGTGGCGTGGTCGTCGGGGAATCACGCGCAGGCCGTTTCCCTCGCGGCGCGGATGATGGGGTCGACGGCGACGATCATCATGCCGTCGGACGCGCCGGAGGCGAAGGTCGCCGCCACGCGCGGCTACGGCGCGGACGTGCAGTTCTACGATCGGGTGGCGGATGATCGGGAGGCGATGGGCGCGGCCCTCGCCGAGTCGCGCGGGCTGACCGTCATTCCGCCGTACGAGCACTACGGCATCATGGCGGGGCAGGGCACGGCCGCCCTCGAACTGCTGCAGGAGGTCGGCGAACTGGACGAACTGCGGGTGCCGATCGGCGGCGGCGGGCTCATGGCGGGCAGCGCGACGGCGGCGACGGTACTGCACCCGGACATCCGGATGATCGGAGTGGAGCCCGCGGCCGGGGACGACACGAAGCGTTCCCTGGAGGCCGGCGAGCGCGTTCGGATTGCCGTGCCGGACACGATCGCCGACGGCCAGGGCGCCGAAACTCCAGGCGAACTGACGTTCGGTGTGAACCGCCGCCTCGTGCGCGCGGTCGACCTCGTCACGGACGACCAGCTGCTTCAGGCGATGGCGTTCGCGTTCGACCGGCTGAAGATCGTGCTGGAGCCGTCAGGGGCGACGGGTCTCGCCTCGGTCATGTTCGGGCTGCGGCCCGAGCCTGCCGCGATGGTGGGCGTGATCCTTTCCGGCGGAAACGTGGGGCTCCAGCGGTTTCGCGAACTCATGGCGCGCGCAGGCGCATCCTTCGCGTGATGGCACCGAGTGATGGCCATTCGGACGAAAGGTAGTGCCTGGGCATACGCGCTCGTCCGAATGGCCGTCACTCGGCGTGTGCGTGTCTGCCCCACCAGACACGTCGTTCGCGCGGCTACACTTTCGGCATGTCCACCCGTTCTTCACTACACCGCATTTTGACGGCCCCATTCCGTGCTCATGCGATCCAGCCAGAACCCCGGACATTGGCAGCGGTTCCCGGGGCGCTCTCCAGGAGGTCGTGAGTCACGGTGAGCAGGCTCAACCCGCCATCCTGAGGTTCGATCTCTTAGGTCACCCTGCTTGACGGCTTGTCAGCTTTGGTTTAGTCGCTGCGACCATGCCGTGGCGCTGAAGTGCTGACTGCAATTCGGCGATTGATGGTGCGAGGAGCCAGTCGCCATCAAGATGAACGACCGGGGTCGCAAAGTTGTCCCCGGCGAGAAGGTGAAGCTTCCTTCTGGTTTCGCGATGCAGGTCGAAATTGACGAAGTGGTAGCGGATCCCAACCTGGGTCAGAGCGTGCCGGATTCGACGGGTGTGACTGCACCGAACAGTTCCATACACGGTCACGATCACGGTGGACTTCGCGGCGGGCGCATCCGGAACAAACGGCAGGAACAGGTCGGCCTCCAGTGGTAACGCCAAGGTCATCGATCACTCCACCGCTACTGCGTCCTCGAGCGCGGCTTTCGCGTCGTCGAGGGTGGAAAAGTGCCCGAGGCGCCTCCCGAGCCCCGTCGTCGCCGTGAATCCGCGTCTCCACAATTCCTCAACCACGCCGACGAATTGATCCGCCCGGTATGCGACCCAGACCCCGGCCTGATGAGGGTGCCACCGCACTTCGGGTCGTGTTTCTGCGACGTCGACCTGCGGCCGGTCAAGCGTCATGGGCATCGTTGACTCCTCCTTCTCTGATCCTGATGTAAATTTCGCGTGCCGGGGTTGTCACCCCGACCCCGCCCGGAGCCCTCCGACGGGGCTCCGGGCACATTCTCTGCATCAGCGCCGTCCCGGGGGCGATCGCACTCTCCTGTCACGCTGCACTGCCGGGGCCAGGGCGGTTGCGGGAACGATGCGCTCCCGTTCCCGCGGATGCCGTGCAAGGCGAGGCAGCGGCGGCGTCACGACAGCAACGACCTTTCGCCCACCGAAGCCGGAGACGGTCATGATGGCCGCGAACTCGGCATCGACCCACTCCTGATCCGCCATCTGCAGCCGGAGTGCGTCGTCGTGGAGGTCCGCGGCCCGCTCGACGGTGATAGTCCCTGACTCTGTCATTTCCACACCTCCCGGTCTTCGGGCCTGCAGGCTACGCGCTGATCCTCTTGCGCTCTTTCCTGCCGTCGGCGGCATCGCCGCTGCTGATCGCGATCTTGCGCGGCTTGGCTTGCTCGGCAATCGGGATGCGCAGCCTCAGCACCCCGGCGGTGTAATCCGCGTCCACCTTCTCGGTGTCCAGCGCGTCTCCGAGGATCAACTGGCGGCTGAACACGCCCCACGAGCGCTCCGAGGCGACCATGTTGGCCGCATCCGGGACATTGCTGAGACGCTCGGCGCGAATCGTCAGCACGTTGCGTTCCACGTCGATGTCCAGCTTCTCGGTGTCGATGCCCGGAAGGTCGAGTTCGACGACGAAATCGTCTCCCTCGCGCCACGCGTCCAGGGGCATGCCGCTTGGTCTGGCAACCGTTCCGAAAACCTGCTGCGTGAGTCGGTCGAAGTCACGGAACGGGTCATGTTGCAACAGCATTTCTCTAACTCCTCCATTTCACTTGTATACGGAACACTCGACATATCTATGTCGATTGGTATAGATTTTATACCTCTGATTGAATCCGATTTCAAGTAGCAAATGGGGAGAATTTGGTGACCGAGGATCCCACCACCGCGTCGGGTTTGTATGGAATTTCCGCCGCCGCGCGGTTGTCCGGTGTCGGCGAGCAGGCTCTTCGCCTGTACGAGCGGAAAGGGCTGCTCACACCCGTCAGGACGGCGGGCGGGACGCGGCGGTACACCGACGATGACGTCACCGTGCTGCGGCGGGTGGCGGCGCTCCTGGCGGACGGCCTGAATCTCACGGGGGCCCGTCGCGTGCTCGAACTGGAAGCTGACAACGACCGACTTCGGCTGCGAATCGCCGAACTCACCGACTGACCCAGCGATCTGATGCGGCGCGGGGGGCGAGTCACCCTATGATCGTGCCTACCATGGCTTCAATTTCCGTCGTGATCCCCGTCTTCAACGACGCGGTCATGCTGCGGGCGTGCCTGGATGCCCTGGCGGCGCAATCCAGGCCCGCCGACGAGATCATCGTCGTCGACAACGGCTGCACCGACGACAGTGCCGACGTGGGGCGCGAGGGCGGCGCCCGCGTCGTCTCGCAGCCGGTTCGTGGCATCCTGCCGGCGACGGTCGCCGGGTTCGACGCGGCCACAGGTGACATCCTCGCAAGGCTCGACGCCGACTCTGTTCCGCCGCCGGACTGGCTGGAGCGCGTCGAGCACCTGCTCGGCACCTCCGGCGGCCCGTCCGCCGTGACCGGCCCTGGCGACTTCTACGGGGCGGGCCGCCTCGTGTGCTGGCTCGGCCGCGTCGTCTACATCGGCGGATATTTCGCCGTGATCGGCGCGCTGCTGGGGCATCCGCCGCTGTTCGGGTCGAACATGGCGATCACGTCGACCACCTGGTCGCGCATCCGGCCGCTCGTGGACCCCACCCTCTCCGAGGTGCACGACGATTTGTACTTGAGCTTTCGCATCCAGCCGGACATGGCGGTCCGCTACGACTCGCACCTGCGGGTCGGGATCTCCGCGAGGCCGTTCGACAACTGGTCCGGACTGTCCCGGCGACTCGTCTGGGCGTGGCGGACGCTGCGGATCAATCGGGGATCCCCGTCGCCGCGCGAGAGGCGAGCGGCCAGGCGCGCCTCCAGACGGGCATCCAGACGAGCCGCCACGCGCCCCTAATCCTGCGCGCTCGCGAAGAGCGCCAGCAGATCGCGGTTGAGCTGATTCGGCGTCGTTTCGCACGGGCTGTGGCCGGTGGGATACACGGCGAACCGCGCGCCGATCTCGCGCGCGAACTCCCGGTGCAGCGCCTCCGGCCAGAGGTCGTGCTGCCCCACCGCGACAAGCTTCGGGATGGGCGATTCGGCGAGGGTCCGCCTCAGGTCGGGCGTGCGCTTCATCAGCCGAATCACGTCGCGAACGCTGCTGCGCTTTGTGAGCCTGAGCCGGTGCTTCACGAATTTCAGCCGGGCCGGGCTCGCCGGCACGACGTTGAGCCTAATGCCCCAGATCATCAGCGCCGCGCCGACCCGGCCCCCTGCGATCCCGGAAAGCCAGCCGATCCGCTTCACCGTCCGAAACGCCTGCCCCGGACGGGGCGGGCAACTGAGCAGGCTGATGCTCGCAAACAGATCCGGCCTGCGCTCGAGGGCGATCTGTGCGACGATGCCGGCGAACGAGTAGCCGAGCACATGCACCGGGCGCCGGCCTGCGTCAAGAACCGCGATCAGATCCGCAACGTACAGCTCGTAGTCGTAATGGGCCCCGCCATCCCGATTTCGCGGGCCGGCCGAAGCGGATTCGTACTGGCCGGCAATGTCGAAACTCTGAACGAGGTAGCCCGCCGCAGCGAGCCCGGGGAGCATGCGCGTGAAATCCTCCTTCGACCCGGTCACGCCGGGGACGAGAACCACGCGGGGAGCATCCGGGTCGCCCTGGGTCACGAACGCGAGATTCCCGCTGGGGGCGGCGAACGTCGACGTCACACTCCCCGAGGGCAGCACGCTCCAGTCGGTGTCGACGAGAGCGGCGTCGCGCTGTGCTGCCTCGTCGCTGGACTCCACGTCGACATGATATCGGCCCTACTGCGAGCGCGCGGCTGCGAGTGCGGGCGCGGTCACGCGCCGCACGAATTCCTGCAGCCGCCGGTACACTTCCTGCGATTCGGGTCGTCGCGGATCCTGCTGCCAGGTGTGGGTTGCGCGCGTGCTGCGCCTGCTGAAGATGAGCGTGTCGGCCAGGATGTTCATCCGACGCAGCGCCCGGATGAAATTCACGTTTGCCCGGAAAAAGTAGTCGCGCTCCGAGGTGGAGATGAACACGGGCGGAAATTCGGGGCGCAGCCATTCGATGGGCGAAAGGAACCTCGCCGCCGCCCTCAGAGAGCGTTCCTTCTCCCGTGCGCGCTGCCTCACCGGATCGGTCGGCTTCAGCATCGACGCCGGCAGCAGCATCCGGATGAAATTCAGGCTGAGGATGAACCTGGGTTCGAACAGGACCGAGATGTCCGCGATGCTGCAGTGCTGAACGAGTCCGCGCAGCGTCCAGGGCGCGGCGGAGGCGCCCAGTTCGTAGTGCTGTGCGAGTTCCGGATTGTGCCGCGAGGCGGCCAGGAGGGCGACGATCTGCCCGCCCGCGGAGTCCCCGCCGAGCACCACCCGATCCGAATCGCCGCCGAATGCGGAGATGTTCCCAGCCACCCAGTCGATCGCGGCGTTCGCGTCCTGCAGGATGTGGCGCATCCGAAACTCGGTCGCCATGCGGTAGTTCACGTTCACCACAACCATGCCTTCGCGGGCCTGGGAGGCGCAGTATTTGGTGAGCGTGGATTTGTCCCCGGACGTCCAGCCCCCGCCGTGGAAGTACACGTAGACGGGCAATTGTTCCCCGGTGGGTTTGGGGACGATCACGTCGAGACGGTGCGCGCGAAGGCCGTCGCCGATGTAGTCGATGTCAAGGTGGTAGTCGACCGTGTCGATCGGGTCGGTGTTGAATCTGCGGGTTTCGCCTCGGCCCATGGTGGCCATGAGTGCTCGCCACACCCAGACGGGGACGCGGGAAAGGACGCTGTGCTGCACACCACAGAATGTAACTCTGGAATCAGTGAGTGCGCCGAGTGTTCGGCCGCTAGGTGCGGCCGGTGAACTCATCCATCGAACTGTAGACCTTGAACACTTTCCCGGCCACGACATCCCAGGCGCGGGTGGGGAGCAGCCCTTTCACGGTGCGGCCGAGCCCGACAGTCCACGGTTTCATGAGCAGCGGACGCCCCTTCAGCATGGCGTTCCAGGCGGCGGTGGTCGCCTTCTCCGGCGTCATGATGGGGGTGAGCAGAGGCCCGCGCGCGCCCTCGAACATTCCGGTACTGATGTAGCTGGGGGCGAACGTGGTCACTGTCACGTGCCCGTGCCCGGCTTTCACAAGTTCAAGGCGCAGCGAGTCGCCCCAGCCGATCATCGCCCACTTGGATGCCGCGTAGACGCTCATCCGCGGGTTGGAGACCGTTCCGGCGGCCGAGGCGATGTTCAGGATGCGGCAGGGACCGGCATCCGCGATCATGCCGGGCAGGAGTTCGCGCGTCAGGTACATGGCGGCGAGCGTGTTGACCTGCATCGTCGGTTCGATGTCGCGGGCCGGATCGTGCTCCCAGAAGTAGCTGCTGCGCACGATGCCGGCGTTGTTGACGAGAACCTGCGGGTCGCCGACGTCTTTGCGGATGCGCGCCGCGACCTTCGCGATCGCGGTGCGCGAGGCGAGGTCGACGACGTAGCCGGCGACCGTGCCGCCGGCGGCTTCAAGTTCGGACGCGGTTGCCGCCAGCGCATCCTCGTTCACGTCGAGGAGCACCACGTGAGCTGCGCCTTCGGCGACCGCGCGCTCGGCATACAACTTGCCCATCCCCATCGCGCCGCCGGTGATGACGACGATGCGCCCTGCGACCGAATCCATGGTGCCTCTTCCGTGTAGTTGAAGAATCGTTGTGGTGAATCCACGGTACTGTCCTTTTCTGCGAACTCAGGCGCGGTTCATAGCTGATTCATAACGTGCGGCTCTTGGCTGGCGACATGACGACAACCACTCGCAAACCTGCCCTGGCGATGTTGACGGTGCTGGTTTCCACGGTGCTCGCACTCACGGCGTGCACGACCGGCCGCAGCGATGGCGCTGCCGAACCCGCCGCGTCGCCGCGATCCGACGCCGCACCTTCGCTTCCGTACCCGCCGACGGGCGACTCGGTGAAGCGGGAAGACGGCATCGTGTATCGCACCGTCGACGGACAGAAGTTGACCATCAACGCGTGCACACCCGAGCATCCGTCCGACACCGTCCCCGCCGTTCTGATCATCCACGGCGGGGGGTTCTGGCGCGGCTCCAACACCTCGGTGAATATGGGCAAGGTGTGCGATGCGCTCGTGGAGGCGGGCATGGCGGGTTTCAGCGTCGAATACCGGTTGGCTCCCGCGCACCCGTTCCCTGCGGCCGTGGACGATCTTCAGGCGGCGGTGCAGTGGTTGCGCGAACCCGCGCAGGTGGAGCGGTTCGGTATCGACCCGACGCGGATCGGTGCGCTCGGCGGTTCTGCGGGGGCGAACCTCGCGATGGAGCTCGGGATGCTCGGCACCGGGGATCTGACATCCGGTTCCAGAGTCGCAGCGGTGGTGTCGCTCTCCGGTCCGACCGACCTTACCGTTGCGGGGCTCGCGCTCGGCGATATCGGCGAGGGCCGCATCAACATTGTGCGCGGCTACCTTGGCTGCACGGTGATCGCGAACTGCCCGCAGGCTCGGGATGCGTCACCGCTCTACCAGGTCGATCCGTCGGATCCGCCGCTGTTCATCGCGCACTCCGTCGACGAACCGATCCCGGTGGCGCAGGCCGAAGTCATGATCAAAGCGATGCGCGACGCCGGCATCACGGTGGAGTCACGGCTGCTGCCGGGACGCGCACACGCGTTCGCCTACCTTGACGCGCCGCTGTGGAACGACATCGTCGCGTTCCTGCGCGCTTCCCTCTGACAGCACTGGGGGCACGACGTCGGCGCAACCATCACTGATCGTTTCATCTTTGACAATAGTGTGTCTCACACAGTAATGTGGGATGTATGAGCGAAAACGAGTTGGTGGATACGCACCTGCAGGAATTGCGCCGGGGCACGATCGTGCTGGCGTGCCTGCAACTGCTGCGCGAGGCCGGCTACGGGTACGGCCTGCTCGAAGAACTCGGCACTCTCGGGTTCGACACCGATGCCAACACTCTCTACCCCCTGCTCCGGCGATTGGAAAAGCAGGGCTATCTCACGAGCGAGTGGAACACCGAGCAGGCACGTCCCCGGAAGTTCTATCGCACATCTGCCGCGGGCATCCGCCTCGCCGAAACCCTCACCAAAGAATGGCTCGCGCTCACCGGCGCGATCACCTCGCTCACCAAGGAGGAGCACTGACATGAACGCCACACTCACTCAACGCTATATCGACGCTGTCGTGCGCAGCCTCCCACCCGCATCGCGCGATGACGTTCAGGCCGAACTCGAAGTCAGCATCGCGGACGCCATCGAGGCGCGCACGGCGACTGGGGAGGCTGCCGACGTATCCGAAAGGGAAGTTCTGACCAATCTTGGCGACCCTGGAATTCTCGCGGCGGGATACGCTGATCGTCCGTTGCACCTCGTCGGGCCGCGCTTCTATCTCACCTG
Organism: Micrococcales bacterium; assembly: GCA_017306245.1. GTDB lineage: Bacteria > Actinomycetota > Actinomycetes > Actinomycetales > Microbacteriaceae > Terrimesophilobacter. The sequence continues at coordinate 86,803 of JAFKIY010000007.1, forward strand.
GCTGCGCCTGCTGAGGTTGCTGTGGGCGATCATCCCACCGGTGGCGATGTGTGGTGTGGCGCTGGGCAAAGCGCTGTCCGGTGCGCCGATTGGCGATATTTTCGGCAGCGTAATTTCTGTGGGACTCGCCGTGGTCATCCACGTCGCCTTCTGGGTGACGCTGGTGTTCGTCATTTTGGAGCGCACCGGAAGCGCTTCGACCATTGCCGAGTGGAGCGTCGATCGGTTGCCGGAAATCCGCACCAGGGGCGCAGTGAGGGCCGACATGATCGCCGCAATCGTCCTCCTCGCCGTAGGCGTTGTCGTTCTGTTCTGGGACCGGTTCCGCGGGTTGGTGATCATCGACGACCGCTCGCTGCCAGTTCTCAATCCGGAGCTGTGGCCGTGGTGGATCACCGGGTTGCTGGTGTTGATGGTGGCGAAATCCGCTCTCGTGATCGCGGTGTATTTCTCCGGGCGATGGAGCGCGATATTCGCAACGGCAAACACGGCGCTCGCCCTCGTCTTTGCGACCTCCGCAGTGGGGCTGCTCACTGTCGGGCAACTTCTGAATCCGGAGTTCATCACCATCGCGTTCACGAACAACGGTGTGAACTCAGACACGACCCGCATCCTCGCCGTTATCCTCGGTGCCGGGATCATCGGATTCGGGGTCTGGGACATTATCGACGGCTGGCTCAAGACGATCCGCGACAACCGTCGCTGAGGAACTCGAACGCAATTTCGCCACCGCTCTTGCCGCGATGGATGTCTGAACATGCGGCCGTGCCTGCTGAGCGGCGGGAATTAGGTTGCGCTGATCATGCCCATCATCCCGAGGTCCTCATGGTCGAGGATGTGGCAGTGGTAGACGGTCGTGCCGGTGAAGTTGTCGAACGGAATGCGGACGCGAACGCGGGAGTTGGCCGGCACGTTGACGACGTCCTGCCAGAGGATTTCCTGCACCTCCGCGCCATCCTGCTCCACAATTTGCATCGGCCACACGTGAAGGTGAACCGGATGATCCATCGGGCTGGTGTTGGTGAGCGTCCACTCTTCGATGGAACCGCCCTCGACGATCGTGTCAATCCTCGCGTGGTCGAACTCTTTGCCGTCGATGGTGAACGACATCATGGAGGCTCCACCGCCCATCCCCATTCCGCGCATGCCCATGGCGAAGACCAATTCGCGGCTGCCGTCGATGGCCGACCCTCTCAAGTCCCGTGGGCGAGGCTGGGTCGGCACTCCGGCAAGCGCCGTCGCCGGGCTTCCCGCAACGCTCAGCGTGGCGAGGTCCGCTCCTGTGGAAGAGCCCCGCGCCCCGCCCATCATGCCCATCGCGCTTCCCCGGTCAACGGGGAGCGTGCGAAGCGTTGCCGTGCCGTTCACGGCGGTCACGAGGAGGTCAGCGCGGTTACCCGGGGCAAGAGCGACCTCGGTGACGTCGCGGGGCTCGGCGAAACGACCGGAGTCGACCCCAAGGAGCTGGAGTTGCTGACCGTCGAGTCGAAGCCGAAGGTACCGCGACGCGCACGCGTTGACGATCCGCCAGCGCTCCCGCTCACCCGGTCGGGCCACCATGTGCGGGAGTGCGCGCCCGTTGACGAGGACCAAGTCGCCCTCCCGCCCGACCATGGTCTCCATCTCGCTCACCCCGCGGATTCTTCCGGACGCGTCGAGGCTGATGTCGGAGATCACGAGAACGCGCTCGCGCGCCACCGGGATGTCGACGGGATCCTCGACGATGATCGCCCCGTACAACCCCCCGAAAACCTGGGCCGCGACGTTGCCGTGATGGTGCGGGTGGTACCAGTACACTCCGGGCGGGTGATCGTCGGGGAGTTGGTATTCGTAGTCGAATGATGCGCCGGGGTCGATGGAGAGAAGGACGTTGTCGCTGTTTCCGCTCGGCGACACGTGGAGTCCGTGCACGTGAAGATTGGTGGGCTCGCTCAACTGATTCTTCAGCGAAACCTTCACCGTGTCGCCTGGTCGCACTCTCCAGGTCGGGCCGGGAACGCCGCCGTTGTAGCTGAGCACCGCGGCCTGGCGGCCCGCAATCCGAGCCGGGCCTTCGGCGGAGGTCAGCTTCAACTGGAGGGCGCCGCCCGCACTTCTCAGGGTTTCCGGTTCGGTGAAATCTTCCGCCGTCGCAGGCCCGTACCCGCTGTTTGCCGAGAAGAGCAGCCCGGTGCCACCGACGACGATGCTCGCCGTTCCCAGGCCACCAAGCACGAGGACCTGCCGTCGGCTGATGGGCTTCATCAGGTGCCTTCGCCCAGGACGCGCAGGCGTTCCTGGTATTCCTCCGTGGTCAGCTCCCCTCGGGCATAGCGTTCATCCAGCACGAGGCGCGCACTGCTTGGCGCCTGCCGGCCGTGTCCGCCCTCGGCACCCGGAGCCGCACCTCCTCGGGTACGTACCAGAAGGACGATGAGCAATACGATTCCGGCAAGGATGAGCAGGCCGAACAGCCAACCGCCGCCCATCCAGAACCCGTTCATCCAATACCCGTTCATCATGATCGATCAGTCCTTTCGCAGTGACGATCGAGTCGTTGCTCGATATCCTTCAGCATACCCCCATGGGGTATTGGATTGTCGGGCCCGTGCCCGTGTTTATTCCCCGCCATGCGGTCGCGGCGGTGTGCTCACCACCGACGTTTGCGCACAGTTTCAGGGTGGCGAGACTCGTCTCACCCGGTGGTCAGGAACCGACCCGCGCGGTGAGCCAGGCGTACGGGTCGGTGGGGTGGACTCCGTCGAGGAGGATTTCGAAGTGGAGGTGCGGCCCCATGCTCAGGCCCGTGTTGCCCACGCGTCCGATAATCTGGCCCACTGTGACCGCCTCGCCGAGCGCGACCGTCACCGTGCCTTCCTGCATGTGCGCGTAGAGGCTGCTCACCTTCTGGCCGTCCACCACGTGGTCGATCCTGATGTGCACTCCCAGTTCCCAGCTGATCGAGTTCACCGCGGAGACGACACCGTCCGCGATCGCCTGGATGGGGGTTCCGGCTCCGGGGGCGAAATCCACCGCCTTGTGGAAGGTGGAGCAGATGTCGCACGGTGCGACCCGCGGGCCGAATCCGCTGACTATGGGCACGCCCCGGGTGAACGGCCACTGGATGGGCGAGTTCGGGTCGTTGACGAACGTGCTGGCGGTTTTCGAGTACGGGAAGTAGTCGTCGGGGACGAACGCGGTCGCCGTGTAAGAGTCCCGTTCGATCGCCGTCAGGGCCGCATCCGTGCCGGCCGCCGAAACGACCTGGGGCTCAGCGCTCGGTACGGTTTCGCTGCTCGGCTCGGGGAGGGTGGTGGCGTTTGCCGGAATCAGGTAGGGCGCCGCCAGCAACCCGGCGGCGAGCGCCGCGAACACCATGCGAAGGTTCGGGCTTCGACGCGTCGACCGGATTTTTCGGGTCGCGCGACGCCCGGCCGCGCGAGGTGCCGCGCGGCGGCCATGCGCAGGAGGACCACCACTCATCCCGGATGGGGTGGCTTCACGGTCGAAATTCATTCACGCCCTTGACTGGATATCTGTTCGGTTTGGGATCCTGCGGTTCTCGCCCCATCCCCGTTTCGGGCAACACCCTAACCCGCGAAGGTCTGGCCTGCCTGAGAGGAGGAATTCCGGGTCGACACCACGCCCATCCGCAGAGCACCATAGTGATATGACGAAGTACCTCATTTCTTTTCCCAGCGAAGCCATGGTGGTCTCTGACGAGGAGCTCCCGACTGTCGCGGCGGATGCGCGCGCCGTGATCGAGGAGGCGAAGGCTGCGGGTGTGTACGTGTTCGGCGGCGGAATCAACGAGGATGTCGACCCGGTGCTGGTCGCCGCCGACGGTTCCGTGTCGGCGGGGACCTATCCGGGTTCGGAGCTCACGGGCGGGTTCACCGTCCTCGAACTGCCCGACCGCGCGGCCGCGGAGGAGTGGGCGCGGAAGATCGCGGTTGCCTGCCGGTGTTCCCAGGAGCTGCGGGAGTTCGGGTTCGACCCGCACAGTTGAGGCTCTACCCGCGCCAGAATTGTGCGAGGTGATCCGCGAGCGCGCGGCCCTGCTCGTATCCGGCTCGGGCTGCCGCTGGGCGAGTCGACAAATCCATCATGTTATCGCCGAACGCTTCGAGCGAATTGCTATTCGGCAGGATAGTTTCGACCCTGCTTCCGCTCGCCACCAGATCTTCGACCTGTGCTGACAATTGCATGCGCCACTCCAGCGGATGCAGCGTTCTTCCGCCGAGCGGCGACAACACCAGCACCCGCTCATAGCCGGCTGCCAGGTCGGCGTTCTCGTTGCGGCGGTACCCGCCGTCGATGTATTTCCTATCGCCGATGCTGTAGGCCGGCCCGCCGGATGTGCTTGCGGCGACGGCGTCGATGAGGTCCACGCCGCTGTCGCGGTCCAGAATGGCGTCCTCGCCGGTTTCCGCGTCGACCGCGGTCATGAGCACTCTCTGCTGTGGCCACGTCAGGCCCGGCAGCCGGGCGGCCACAATGGCGCGCCACCGCGCGGTGGCATTGGATGCGGCATCAAGTTCGATCGCGGCCGCGCCCATCCTGCGGCGCATATCGGCCGCATCCGCTGAGGCGGCGCTGATTTGGGTGACCCTCGCCAGGCCTTCGCGCTGGATGTTCGGATTGGGTCCGGCCGCAACTCGCTGCGGTGTCGGTGCCGTAAGGATGCTCGCGAACAGTTCGGTTGGCCTCGCCCCGGTGATCTGGGCTGCCGCGGTGGCGCCGGCGGAGGTGCCGATGATGAGGTCGGCTGTGGTGACATCCAGGCCGGCGTCGAACAGGCCGGCGATGACGCCGATCAGCCAGGCGTTGCCTGCGGATCCGCCGCCGCCGAGGACGAGTGCCGCGCGGGAGTTGGATTGCGAGGCGTCGTGCACGGTCGCCTCAGAGTCGTGTTGATGTGAAGGATTCATGGCCGTAGCTTTCTGGGAGTGCATTGCAGGCGCTCCCCGCGACGGCTATGTCAGTCGCGTGATCGTGAACTCGAAGGAGCGCCCTGAGTGGACGGTGTGTGCATCGGGCTCACCTCCTCGGATCGTGTCACGTTCGTAAAAAACTCTAGTCGTTTGCCTTCGGCGCGCAAAGGAGTTTGCCCCGTATCAAATTGGTAGCTGGGGCGGGACCGCTCGTGGGTCCCGCGCGTCTCTAGGTGAGGGCGCGGATCACCGGCTCAAGCCGGTGAACGGCATCCAGGGTCGGTGGCCACGGTGCGATCTCCACCCTCGTGACGCCGACATCCGCGAAGCTCGCCAGGGTGTCGGTGATCTCAGCACTCGAACCCGTGATGGGTATACCCAACCCCACGCTCTCGGCGGTCGTCTCGTCGCCCACGTCGACCCACACGCCCACCGATCGCTCGATGGACGCCGGATCACGGCCGACCTGGTCGCAAATCAGGTCGAGCTGGTGCGTCATGTCGCGAAAGGCTTCGGGAAGGCTGCTGGTGGTGGCAAATGCGCTCCACACGTCTGCATGCTGGGCGGCAGCCGTCATGGTGCGTGGCTTGTGCCCTCCCATCATGAGGGGAATGCGGCCCGACCGGGGTCCGCGGGGGCGGACGATCACTTCCTCGGCGCGATGGAAGTCTCCCTCGAACGTGACGGGGTCTTCGCTGCGCAGCAGCGGGACGATGATCTCCACAGCTTCGAGGTAGCGCGAAACCGCATTGTCGGTGGCGAAGCCGAGGGCTGTTGCGCCGCCTGCGTGTCCGGCACCTATCCCGAGGACAAACCTGCCGCCTGAGATCTCGTCCAGCGTTTCGGCCGCTCTGACGAACATTCCGGGTTGGTGCTGCAGCGCTGACAGCACCCAGGTGCCGATCTTGATCGTGCTGGTGCTTGCGGCCAGCGCTCCGGCCAGGGTGAGGCAATCCCACCACCCGCGTGGCTCTGGCCAGTCGGGATCTCGCCACAGGATCTCGTCTGCGAGGAAGACCGTGTCTGCCCCGACGGACTCGCCGAACTGTGCGATCGAGAGCATGTCCGCCCACGAGGGTGCTGCTCCAACAGGTGGCTGTTCGACCATCGGTAGGACGATTCCGAGCGGGAGTGCCATCGCGGATTCCTTCCCTCCGAACCCGGACTGCGCTGTCCGACCTCGCGTTTAAGTCTGGCACAGGGCCTGAAGGCAGAACAGGAAGAGGGCGCTCACCCGTCGTCGGTAGCTGGGGCGGGATTCGTCCCCACCGGCGCCGCATCCACGCCGCTGAACGCGCCGCGGCTGACTGCGCGGCGTGGGCCCACGAAGGTTCCAAGCGACAACCCAGCTACGAAAGAAATGGCGCCCAATGGGCGCCATTCGTTCGTGGGGGTTTCATTCAATTGGAAAGCCCTGATCAGAGGCCCCCTAACTCAAGGTGCCTAGAAAGCGGTCCAGGCTAAGGGCCAAGATTTTCCAAACCACGTTGCTTGGTGGGGCAACCACTAAGTTGATGCTAGCCACAGATACCCTCGCGATATGGACTCTCTCGTGCCGGCAACCACGCCATCAGAACTCGCAACTGAACTCGACGTTGATGCAAAACGCATACGTGCGTGGTTGAGAGAGCAAGGATTTCGCTCCCGTGCGGAACTTGGACAGCAGTGGCAGCTTTCGCAAGCGCAGGCGGCGGAGGTTCGGCAGGAATTCGGCACGAGTACTTCGCCAATCTCGCCTAGTTTCGATCCACAACTGTTGACGGTCGGTGAGATTCTCCACGCCTATTCCAGCTTGCTTGCCGAGTTGCGCCGGCGCGGATTAGTGCGCACGCACAATGCGCCGATTGGCGATCTGGCCGAGTATGCCTGTGCCGCGTATTACGAGGAAGAGCTGGCCGCCAACTCGGAGAAGTCGTACGACCTACTCGCGGCCGACGGTAGGCGGGTGCAAGTCAAAGTTCGCAATGTCCGACCAGACACTCACCCATCCGCCACTTTTTCGTCTATTCGCTCAACGAATTTCGATATCTGTGTCTTCATACTCGCAAGCGCAATTACCAACTCCATCGAGGCCGCCTACGAGTGGACTCCCGAGGAGATACTCGCTCAAGGCAGGTTTTCCTCTCACACGAATAGCACGGTGATTCGAATCAATAAGGTACGTGCCGGAGTTGCAGGCAAAGACATCACCGAGGGATTCAACATTGCATGGCAGGCAATGCTCGAGCTTGTGCGCTAGCGACACCACGTCAGCATCGCGTCGTGCCCGCCATCGCTGTCCCATCAGATAGTAGGGATGTTGTTCGAGGGGCTCCTAATACGCGCGACCGGCGAGAATCCGGGCTCGCGCTGCTTTTACACGTCCGCCGGATGCTCAAACGGGAAGATGCCCAGACCTAACCGAGATCCCGGCCCGTTTGGGGTAACTAAGCGGTCACGTTACTCGGCATTGCTGAAGAAACGTCAGACGTGTACACGAGAATTGGATTATGAAGAAACTACTCGCACCACTTGCCCTCGCCGTTTCCCTCGCCCTAACGGGGTGCGGAGCCGTAGCAAGCACCCCAACGGGCCCTGCTGATTTGACCGGTGACTGGAAGCAGAGCAACTCCGCTAGTGCAGACGCTTACCAACAAGCCACAATCACATCCGATGAAATTACCGTCGAATGGGTAGCCAACGGCGGCGACACGACCTCGATTTATTGGGTTGGAACGTTCGACGCACCGACCGACGCGAGTGAACCCTACACGTGGACCTCTAAGCGAGATGCTGCGGCAACTGACTCCGCACTCCTGGCTTCCCAGTCCGACACAAAAGAGTTCACGTACGCGGGGGGCGCGATCAGTTACGAAGTCACCGCGCTTGGAACCACGACAAAGGTAAATCTCAAGAAGAAATAGCCCCACAACCGTTCCCACGTCGCCGCGATGATTCAGCCCGCCCGCAAGCGGGCTGAATCATCTTTACTGAGATTGCAACCGCCCTCACGCGCCCGCAATCCTAGGCGTTTTTACTCAAGCAGCTCTGCTTAGAGCCCTAAGTCCGAACAAGCTGCGAAAACCGCCTGCTGGTCTCTTTCGATTGTGATCACGAACCTAGTCGGGATCGGAAGATCGTTCGTCGAGCCATCGACCGCCAGTGCCAAATCATCCGCCAGCACATCTAGGGCGGATTGTAGGACCGGGTTTCCGCGGACCGCGCCCGCATGGGCAGTGAGTGTGCTCGCTGCCTTTCTCAAGAATGACTGTGCCTCAGCCACGGTAGAGGGTTTCTCTCCACCAAACATGGACCGCGCATACTTGCACGCTCCTTTCTCTTCAGCTGAAGGCTCCGGGTTGTCGGGGCCCAGAGAAACAACCAATTGGGTTGATTCGCCAGGGTCCAAAAGTGTGCCCGTGCGTGGCGTCACATTGATAACGCGGCCCGCGGGCAAAGAGTTGTGATAGTAAGTCACGACGACTTCTAATCCAAGTTCTCTGATTGCGCTGACCGCATCGGTTTCAGTCATTTCAATGACGCTTGGGACCTCAACTCGATGCGGAGAACTGGCGACTGCCACGCCCACCGCAACCACGAGGGCGGCGACAACAGCCGCCACAATAATCGCAACAGCTTTGCCCCGCGTGAAACTAGGCTTCGCGCCAATTGGATATGGGGAGACAGGCGCTGGTGCGGGTACAGGTACAGGTACAGGTACAGGTACAGGTGACACATTGGTGGGCTGGGGTGATAAATCAAATACCAAACCACGAGCTTCGCCCGTCCATGATTTTCCATCCCAATACCGCTCGCCAGTCCCTCCCCCTCGCATTGGGTACCAGCCTGCAGGGGCTGCCGGAACGTCCTCGTCGGTCACGGCGAGAGTCTATCGGTGTTCAAAAGCATATGAGGATCGACATTTCTGACTGAACTCGCTGCTGCACGCGACGCGGCGGGCTGCGCGGTGTAGGGCCACGAGGGCCCGAAGCGACACCTGACCGACAAACGAATGGCGCCCACGTGGGGTGCCACTTCGTTTTCGGGAGTTTCATTCAATCCGGGGGCTCTTGTGATTGCTAGGTACTTTTCGATCTGCTCAACCTTCGCACCGCGCTAAGGAGCAAATTCTTTTCCCAGCACTCACGCACGACCGGTTGTGGCACAAGAGTTCCGTCGCGACTGTGACGCCTAGTCTTCTCGCGGTGCCCGCACTGGGCATGTCAATTACCCTCAGCACTATCGCTGTTCCCAAGTCCAGCGCATCGTCGAGTTCGAGTCGCGCTTCCTCTGACGCAGAAGCAGTCGCTGTCAAAACCGCCCAATCCTGACCATGCATCATAATTGCGACATGACAGAACCTTCTGAATACGAGCTCGCGGCATGGCGCAACATCCAGCGGTTCAAAGGCCGTCCACTTTCACGGGCGATGAGAAACGCTAGCGAGAAAGTAATCGCAGGCGGTGCGGACCTCGGCAAACGTGCTGCGAGATTCGTTGAGAGCCACCCCGGGGCCAAATCGGCCGTTTCGCGTGGGCAAGAAATCGCCACCAAGAGCGCAAACGCAATCGCTTCTGGGGCTCGCAAAACTGTGGCCGCACTCCCGGACGGCATGACCGACTGGAGCGGCGCCGCGGTCGAGTCGATGCAACGAACGGTTGGACGAGTTTCGCGAGTGGGGCTCTCCTCCAAACGTGTGGTTGCCCGCCACAAGAAGCACGGGCATGATGTCGTGGTGCATTCCGACCTTCGCCGCCTCGACCTTGAGCTGATAGACGGTGTACGTGGACGAGGCCCATCCTGGTACTATCCGGCCGCAGCGGCACTCTCGGGAATGGGCGCCGGACTTGTAATCTCAGGTGGAGAACTCATCACCGTTGCCTCCGCTGGCGCCGGGGCAGCGCCTTCCGGAGCAGCAATCGCTGGCGCTTTCGCTGGCGACGCTGCAATTGTTCTTGGGCTCGCGTCTCGCTCCGTTGGCCATGTCGCGCTGCTCTACGGTTACGATCCGGAAGAGCCTGCCGAGAAGCTGTTCGTGATGACTGTCGTCAACGTCGGGACTGCAACGTCTGCTACAGCTAAGACTGCCGCGATGGCGGACATCTCCCGGTTGACCCAAGCGCTGGTCCGCGGAAAGACGTGGGCGATCTTAGACAAGTCAATTGTCACCAAGGTCTCCGCGCAGTTCGCAAAAGCATTCGGCTTTCGACTTACCAAGCAAGGACTCGGCAAGGTTGTCCCTGCAGCGGGGATACTCATTGGTGGCACCCTCAATTGGTCCACCTTGGAGGGAATCGTTGACGCCGCAGATTTCGCTTATCGACGACGCTTCCTCCTAGAGAAGTACCCTCACCTCGCAGATGACGAAGCACCTGAATCGAAATCTGATCCTGACCTAAATGAACCAGACTCTGCCGACGAGACGATCAGCGTTCTCGGCAAGCTTGCGGAAGAAGGCGGGCCGGACCTCCGCTGATTACGAAAACTCCGTCCGATGGAGCACTCGCTTGGTCAAGTCCATCGCGCCTGCGCCTAGACTGGTGAGGTTTCCTTTGCACAATAGCGAGAAGGGCTCGCACTGACAAGGTCCGAGTGCAAGGTTCAAATCGCCGTGGTTGGGAGCATCTACACCGACTTTGACGCAGGGGCAATCGAGCGGTCTGGGCTCAAGTCCACTGAACGTCACCTGCAATTGCGTCCTTAATATTGGCCCCTTTAAGGCGGGCCCCCCTCAGGCTGGCACCAGTTAGGTTGGCGTCGGCGAGATTCGCGTCTGTGAAATCCGCACCGTCAAGGTTCAGTCCTTTGAAGTTCACCCCACGCAAGTCGGTGCCGGCGAAATTTAATGTTGCACCATCGAGCGTCGCTCCGGTCAAATCTGCCCCACGCGTTATGAAAGGAGAACTGCTGTATTCACCTTCCTGACGAGTCACCGACAGGCTTGTCCCCTCAAAAAGCGCACCACTGAGG
>JAFKIY010000003.1 GCA_017306245.1 Micrococcales bacterium
ACAGCCCGCCGATCCTGCCGTCCGCATCGACACAACCATCACCCCCCTACAAGCCACGGAACTCACGGCCCCAGATACCCTGAACCAGGCCCTCATGCCGTGAGTTCCTGCATCAACCGACTTCAGGAATCGTGAACTTACGGGGTTCCCCTGTCATCCGGCTGGTCGTGTCGAATGCCGCCAGCTCGGCGGGGTGGAGCTGGTGCTGCACGACGAAGCTTCTGTCCTTGATGCGCCAGAGCCCCTGTCCGGTGCCGAGCCCCGGCAGGAGCCGTTGCTCGGTGCCGGTCAGCCCAAGCGCGCTCGCCGTTGCGCCGACCTGGTCGGACTCCTGGCGGTAGATGATCCTGGTCTCCGCGTTGGCGAGCAGCGACGACGCGAGCGCGCGCATCGCAGAACCCTGATCGCCCACGTTGTCGAGGTCGCTGAGCTTGTGGAAGATTAGCATGTTGGCGATACCGAAGTGCCTCGCCAATCGCCACTGTGCGTCCATTCGCCGAAGGAGCGCCGGATGCGACATCAAGCGCCAAGCCTCGTCGTAGATCACCCAGCGCTGACCGCCTTGCGGGTCGAGCAACGCCGACTCCATCCACGCGGATGAGCAGGTCATCAGCACCGACACGAGGGTCGAGTTCTCGGCGACGCGCGAAAGATCGAGCGAGATCATCGGCAGGGACGGGTCAAACTTCACCGTGCTCGGCCCGTCGAAGAGGCCCTGGAGGTCACCAGCGACGAGCCGTCGCACCGCGTGACCGACGACACGACCGTCTTCGATGAGGCGGCCGTCGACATCGTTGTCGACGGCCGGCGCGAGGATGCGGTCGACGACCATCGGGAGGATCGGAACGTCCGCCGATCGCACGGCGTCGGCGAGGGCGAGGTCAATCGCGGTGTGCTCCAGCGGTGTGAGCGGTCGATCGAGCACCGTCTCGGCGAGCGCGCCGATGAGGTCGCGACGCCTTGACGTGACCTGACTAAGCCATTCGGTGTCGCTGAGTCCCGAGGGACGGTGGCCTTCATCCAGCGGGTTGAGGCGGTTCGGCATCCCGTGCCCGAGCACGATGGCCCGGCCGCCTACGGCTTCGGCGACGGCTGTGTGCTCACCCTTGGGATCTCCGGGCACGTAGACGCGGCGGCCGAACGGGATGCTGCGGGTGTAGAGGCTCTTCGCCAGCGACGACTTCCCCGAGCCCACGATCCCGGCAAGCACGATGTTCGGCGCGGTGATGGCGCCCCTCGCATAGAGCACCCACGGGTCGTAGACGAAGGATGCCCCGGAGTAGAGATCTTGTCCGACGAAGACACCTTGCGATCCCAGTCCGCCCTCGGCGAGGAACGGGTACGCGCCCGCGAGCGTCGCACTCGTGTCCTGGTGGCGCGGGAGGTGGAACTTGCCCGGCGTGCGCAAAGCGGCGGGGCGGGCCTCGCCCGCGCTCGGTAGGTAAGTCGTCGCGCGTTGCGCATCGCGCTCGACTTCCCACTCGGCCCGGGCCTGTACATGGTGCGCCTTGCGGTCGTCGGTAGCGATTCGCTGCGCCGCCTGTCGCCGTGCCCTTCGCACCGATCGACGCTCGTTCGCCGGGTCGAGCAGCACTGTCGTGTGGAGGCGCTCGCGCTCGTCGTCGTTCACAGCAACAACCCCCGCCGTTCGGAGAGTGCACGATGTGCGAACTGTTCGCCGTCGCCGAAGAGAGCCCGCGGCGTTCGCTCGGGCGAGGTGCTTCGGCGCTCCGCCGCCGGTGCCCACGCGACGCGACCGGAATGCTGGGACGCCTGATCGACGGCCAGCTCGGCGCGACGCACAAGGCTCGCTGCCCGCCGAAGCGCGTTCGCGGCGGCGAACGCCTCCTCTACGCCCGCCCAGTGGTCGCCGCTGTCGGTGTGCGCCCTGGACTCATCCCAGGTGTGCGCAGTGGAGACCTGCTCCAGTACCTGCACAAGCGACCGGAGACCGCCGAGCAGCTCGCCCATCACCGTGTACGTGTGCGCGGGATCATCGAACCTGCGTGAGGCGTGAGCCGATGCCCGCAGCACCTCGCGTGCTTCCGTGGCATCGGCCACGGGATCGTGGAAGGTTGGCATGATCACTCCTGCGAAGTTCACCGGGAACGGGGTTGCCAAGTAGGTGCGTCACACGTTCCGGCAGAGCGGCAGAGCGGCCGCGGCGAACGCTTGGGCTTGTTGCCCGACCAGCCGCCGCGTCTCGCACGACGCCTGTACGGCGGCCTGTTCGATCGCGGCGACGGCGGCATCCAGTTCATCGACGGTCGGAGCCGAGACGGCGATGAGACCGGTGTAGCGGAGTACGCCGTGGCCGGCGGTGAGGTCGGATTCCTGCTGGAGCACATCCTGGTACTCGGCGGTGCGGGCAGCGTCTTCGATCTGCCCGATCTTCGCGCGCTGCGCCGCGTCCGAGAGGAGCCCAACCTTCTTCTTGCGGATGTCGCGCACCGCCAGATCGGCGCGCACCGGTGTGCAGATCAGCGAGAACGTGCGCTTGACTCCCGAGGTCAGCAGCATGGGGGCGAGGAACCCTGGATAGACCTGCGAGCGCGGCCACTCAGAAATCCAGAGCACCGTGTGGTGCGCCGAGTCCGTCCGCACCTTGTCCCAGCTTTCGGTCACCGCGACCGGCCCCGCGGTGGCGAGCGACCGGCTGATATCCGAGTGTCGTTCGAGGGCGGGCGCGGCGGCCGGATCGTAGGCCGAGCGGAGGATGACCGCGACCTCACCCGGTGAGAGCCAGCCGGTCGTCGTGAGATCGGCGGCGCGCAACGCGGTGACGAGCGTGGTCATCTCCTGCCGCAGCACCGAGGCAGCCCCGCGGAGACCGCCGCCCGAGGAGCGGATCTGTCGCGCCGCAGCGTGCAGGTCGAGCGCGAGCGAGATCGTCGTCGCGTGACGCTCGCTGGTTGGTCCCGCGCGTTCGATCAGCTCGCGGTACGTCGTCGCGGGCCAGGAGTCGTCGTCTTTGCCGTGCGTCGCCCACCACTCGGCGAGTCCGCTGCCGGAGTCGGGGAGGGTTCGCTCCGATACTTGGAGGCGGGCGATCCGGCCCGAGTGGCATGCGGTGGCGAGCACTCGTCCCCAGCCGGTGACTCGCCGTTGCTGCTCGCCGGGGTCGAGCAGCACGAAGGCGGGATGTGTGACGCCGAGGACGGCGGTGAGTGTCTGCGCGTGCGGATCGTGCACCATCGCTGCCCCTGTCTCGGGATCGACCCACTCGCGGAGTGCCGCCGCGTCACCCGGCAACGAGAGCGTGCCCACGGGCCTCGGTTTGATGACCCGATGCCGGAAGATCAGCTGGCCTGCCGTGCTGCGCCACGTCCAGCGGGCGACGATCGGCAGCCAGTCGACAAGCTTGCGGCCTCCCACCGAGACGGAGGCGAGCAGGAGGCAGGTGAGCCAGATTGGCGACGACCCGATGACAACCATTTGGCCGCCCGAGTAGATCGCGATCACAAACGTGATGATCCCGATGCCGAACACGAGGAGCTGCGAGACCGATAGCGCGAGCAGGACGCCGCGCCGAGGCAGCCTGGAGAACTGCATCGATGAGAGCTGCTGGCCGTTCGTCGGGTCGTGATGAGTCACCATGATCTACCCCTTTCGTGACCCGACGGGTGTGGGAGCGGGCGATCGCTGCCGGATCGTGGAGGCCGGTGAGGGAGCAGACGTCGGGGGAGCGGCCTCTGCGTGCCCCATCGCAGCGCCGCCCACCGCGGCCCCCGCCTTCGGCCCTGCGGTGGCGGCGGCCTTGACGACCTGTGCGCCAACGACCGCGGCGGCGGCAGGGCCGGCGGCAGCCGCCCCCGCTCCTGCCGCTCCGCCCGACGCCGCAGCACCGCTGCCCGAGGCGGCAGCTGCGCCCGCCGTTCCGCCGGCGGCCGGAGTCGCCGTGGCTGCTGCATTCGGCGCGGGAGCAGGGCTGCCGCCCGAGCTGCCTTGCCCGTCGAGCACCGACTTCGCCGCGTTCGGCTGGGGCTTGATCGGGATCGGGATCGGCCGATTCATCGCCGACTTCGCCTCCTGCTCGCTCGACATCGCGTGGTACATGTCGAAGCCGATGAAGGAAATGAACTTGTAGGTTAGGTATGGGGCGAAGGCCGCGATGAACATGAGCACGACGCCCGAGATTGGATCGCTGATCGAGGCGAGGTCGAGGTCGATCGGGGCACTGACCTGCTCGATAGCGACGAGGAAGATGACGACCAGCACGAGCTTCGAGAAGATCAAGGCGACGACGAAGGCGGCCCACTTGGCGAACCATCCTTTCGCCGCATCCCAGGTGAATCCGGCGAGCGCGATGGGCGCGAAGACGATCGCCACAAGTAGCAGCGCCTTGCGAATGAGCAGCGAGAACCACACAATCGCCGCGCCTGCGATACCGAGCCCGGCGAGGAAGATCGTGACGATTGCGCCGACACCGGCCGAGGCGATGTTGATGGTCGTGAGCCCGGCCGCGAGCAGGGTGATCCGATCACCCATGCCCTCCATCGTGTTGCCGGTCGCCTGCACGACTCCGATGGCGAGCTGATCCGTCACCTCGAGCAGCGTCGCGGTGAGCGAGATCGCGATGAACGAGCCGAGTACCGACTTGGCGAGGCCGAGGCCCGCCCGTGTGAGTGCCATCGGGTCGCGGTGCACGAGGCCGGTGATGAGCTGGAGGCAGAAGAAGATGAGCATGACGAAGACCGCCACACCGAAGAGTACGTTGTACACGTCGATGTACTGCCCGCCCGTCACATCAACGAGCGTGGTCGTGTCGAACACACCCCAGACCGCCTCAAACGTCCACGCGGCCGCCTGACCCATCGCCTGCGCGAGCCAGTCGAACGGTGCTGACACAAGCGATGCGACGCCCTCGCCGACCGAATCGCACACAGTCGCGATGACCGGCACGTCGCACACGCTCATCGGCTCGGCCGCCCAAGTGTCGATGAGGCGTCAGACCGACTGGCCGACGGTCCAGAAGAAGTTCACGAGGGTCACGGATGCGCCGCAGACGATCGCTGCCCCGCATGCCACGAGTACGCCGAGCTTGCCGCGGGACGCGAGGTGAGGGTTGGAGGAGTTCGCCCCGAAGCCCCAGACGATGGCCGCGATGATTAGTGCGAGGACTGCGAGGATGAGGCCCACGGTCATCGCTGCGCCGACGATGATGCGCAGTTGTTCGATGCCCGGTAGGCCGTCGGTGTTGGGGCCGATGTCAATCACTGGTGTGCTCCTTTGGCAGGCGGAAGAAGAACCTGCTTGGAAGGTGCGCACGCCGTCCCGGCAATGTCGGGGGTCAGGGGTAGATTCACCACCATGCGAGGCGTGAAGTGTCTGACGAACCGGCCGCCAATCGAGTCGCGGCTTGAAGCAGTGACGATTGCCGCACGGGTCCCGAAGGGGGCGGAGGCCGTTCAGTGCCCGTATTGCGGGTGGTGGCACGTCGTCGGCTATGGCTCGGCGTTGGAGCGTCCGTCGACGCAACGGAAGCGACGCTGACCTGGCGCAGGCCTAGATTCCTGCGCCGACGCCGAGCAGGAAGTTGACCCAGGTGACGCCGACCCCGGCCAGGGCTGCGGCTCCGATGGAGACGAGGAAGCCGGTGCGGGCGCGGACGGCTGACGAGATGTTGCCACTCGACGACGAGACCGCCCATACGATCGCACAGATGACGAGCATCAGCACGGCGAAGATCAGCACAAACGTCAGGAGTGCGCCGACGATAGCGCGCAACTCGGCCGCGCCGCCGACGGCTCCGAAGTCGGGGAAGATGTCCATCGCACGCCGCCTATCCTGCCGTGCACAGAGCCGCGGTCGTCGCGGTGTCGAGGTTCTCCACGCCGTGCTCGGCGAGCCACACCTCGGCGTCGATGGCCGTGGAGGTCGTCCCGCCGGGGCGGATCTCGAAGTGAAGATGCGCGCCCGTTGACTTGCCCGCCGAGCCCACGTCGCCGATGTGCTGGCCCGCAACGACGCGATCGCCCGCGGTGACGTAGATGCCGTACTGCCACATGTGCGCGTAGGCGGAGGCGATGCGTTGGCCGCCGATTGTGTGCTCGATGATGACGAGTCCGCCGTAACTCCCTGAGAGTCCGGCATAGCTGACCACGCCGTCGGCGAGCGCGAAGATCGACGTACCTTCTGCCGCCGCGAGGTCGGTGCCGGCGTGGAACGCTGGCTTGCCCGTGTAGGGGTCGGCGCGCCAGCCGAAGTCGTCCGATTTCACCCACGTTCCCGACGGCAGTGGGAAAACGAGTCTCGTCGACTCGGGAACGCCGTCGAGCGGGACGCCCTCTGCCGTCGTCGGGGCGCGACGGGTGAGCGCGGCGATGATCGCCTCGGCGACGGGCCGGTAGTCCCGGTATCGGTCGGGGTAGGCCGAGACCTCGACGGCCTGGGCAGCTTCGCCGGGGTCCATGCTCTGCCAGCCAGGGATGTCGAGCAGACCGCGGGGCGACGGGTAGTTCGGCCCATTCGGCCCGCCGTAGAACGCCTTCGACTGGTAGTTGGAGTCCATCAAGTCGGCGACTGTGCCCCAGCCCGCGGTGGGGCGCATCTGGAAGAGCCCGAGCGAATCGTGGTCGGAGCCCTCGCCGTCGTTCGGATAGTCGGCGGACTCCGGGTAAGCCGACGAGTTGGCCAGCATACGTAACCGCGACTCGGTCAGCGCGGCCATCAGCGCGACCGCGACACCCGAGCGGCCGACGCCCTCTGTCTGGGCTCCGACCGTGATGACCGTTGCGGCGTACGTCAGTTGCTGGTGGTCAAGCGTCACGGTCGCTCCCGACTGCATTGTCGCGGTGAGCGATTCGGGCACCACACCGACGGTGAGTGATGTCGATGAGAGGCACGCCGCGATGGCCGCCGGTGACATCAGCACACCGACGCTGAGTAGGCCTGCGGCCGGGAACGCGGCGACCAGCACGACGAGTGTCAGGATGATCTTCTTCATCGGTGTATCCGCTCATCGCAGCGGGTTGTCGAGCTGAGAGAGTCGCAGCACGTGGCAGGTGTCGAAAGTGGGCTGGCAGGTCACAAACACCGTGAACGCCGCGCCCCGCGCGGACTCGACAGGTTCAGTGCCGGAGATGCCGTCCCGGTGCCGTGTGCCGCTGATCGTGTAGGCGATCGTTCCGGGCAGGAGCTGGCCTGGCGCTGCCTGGTCCAGCGCGTCGGCCCACGAGTCCGGCACATATGCTTCGTCGATCGTGAGCCACTGGCGAACCTGCATAGTTCGCAACTGCGCCCACGCCTCTGCTGTCGGCAGATAGCTTCGCACGTCGGAGGCGAGTCCGGCCGCTTCGTTGCCGGACGGGTCGCCGACGTCCACGATGACCTGCGCGTAGTCGGTCGGTTCGAAATCGCTCGCCGTATCCCACGCGAACAACGCCTCCGCCACGGCGCGCGTGAAACCCTCGGCATCCGATGTCGAACGGATGCCCGGCAGTGAGGAAATCGTGTCGGTCGGCGTCGGGATCGCGGGCGCCGGCCCGGGAGCTTCGTGGGGTACGTCGCTCGCCGTGGTGGGTGCGGATCGCGGAGCGAGGAGCAGCCCGTAAAGACCGACCCCGACGACCGCCGCGAGCACCGCGGCGGCGACGGCGAGGACAAGAATGAGACGGCGCGGTAATCGAGACGGCGGCATTAGGCGCTCTCCTGTGACCGTTGCCGACGGGCTTCTCGTGCGATGTCGAAGAACTCGTTGGTGGCCGCGACGGTGGTCTCGACTTGCGCCCACTGTGCCGCACTGAGCGCAAGGCCGACTTCTTCGGGGTCGAAGTGCGTCCACCAGCCGTCGAAGTCATTCCAGGTCAGGGTGAATGCGCGTAGCGGATAGCGCACCGGCGCGGCTGGCGGGACAGAAGGATGCGCGCCGCGTTTGTGCCCACGTTTCGCACGCTCTAGCGCTTCGGCGGCGAGCTGCTCAAGATCGGGCGGCTCGGGTTCGTCCTGCGGAATTGCGAGCATTGCGTGGGTGCGGGCGTGCGCGGCCGTGATCGACGCTCCGGCCTCGATTGACGCCAGCTCCGAGCGTGCGAAGGCACGCACATCCTCGGGTTGCTTCGAGTCGTTGGCGATGCGCTGGAGGTCGTTGATCTGCTCCAGGCTTGTGTACGACTTGCGACCCGTGACCATCATCGCGGCTTGTGCGCGCGACTTGCCGGCGGTCCCGATCAGCGGTGGTGCCGTCACGGCACCACCGCTGATTGCGGCGATCTTCCCGCTCGCGCCGAACTGTGTCGCCTCCTGCCGACGTGTGGCGTCCTCCGCGATCAGCACCTTCAGCTCGCGGTACAGCGCCGCAGCCTCGATCTGCGTGAACGGCTTGTGCAACACGTTGTCAGCCTGCTCGGCCATGAGCCGTTGCAGCCGGTCAGAGATGCCCGCCCGGACGAACACGTTGACCGTCTTGTACCCGAGCTGGTGCAATGCGGCGAGACGACGTGCGCCGCACACGAGCACGCCCTCGGGAGTGACCGTCGGCGGCTGTAAGAGCCCGTGACGTTCGATGGAGGCGGCCAGCGCGCCGATGTCGCCCAACTCGGTGCGGTGACGGTTGCCGACGACGATCGAGTCGATCGTACGCTCTAGCTCGATATGTCCGGTGTTCGTTCCCACCCCGTCACCTCGCTCCCGCATGGGTCGGGGTAGCGAACCCTATGAGCAGTACGAGGTCCTCGTCGGTGAGCAGCGACCGCAGCGGTTCACCGATGAGTAGCCGCAGCAGCACGCCGCGGCCGGCGGCGGTGTGGGTCTGGTCGGGGTCGGGATTACCGAGGATGGCGCGCAGCAGCGAGTGCCACGAGGTCGAGGGGATATCGAGCAGCGCGCGGGCGTGGAGGTCGCGGCGCAGCGACTCGGCGGCGCTCGCGCGGGAGGGCGCTTCGCTCAGCCGCATGCAGATGTACTCGACGGCGGTGCGCGCGGTGCGCTCCGGCCAGCCGAGGAGGGAGAGCAGGGCAATCGCGTCTTCGACCGCACGGACGATGCCGGTCGGTCGTTCGTCGTTCATGGCGTTGTCGTCGACTTCCTCGTTCGGGTCGACACGGAATGCCGCGTGGTAGTCGATGAGCGGGTTCTCGCGGTCGCTGAACCGTTCGGCATCGTGGAAGCTCGAATACTGTGGTCGCCGTGCCTGGTGTGGTGAGCAGAGGAGTCCGTTTGCGCGTTCCTCAGCGATCAGCGTGACCTGGACGGCCCGCGTGATCACCGCCCAAGGATCGTTAGCATTGCGCACCGCGGGTGTCCGCATTGCGTCGAATGCCGCGCCTGCAGCCTCCCACTGGTCGAGACCGTGCTTTCGTGCGAGTGCCACGTACCGAGCTGCCGTGTACTCCATGAGTGCCGTGGCATCCGGGTCGCGACGCCAGGCACCCTCGCCCTCGCGGTGCAGGCGGATGAGCAGTGCGCGCAGTCCCTCCGACGTCTTGAACGCCGGGGATGAGTCGTGCTGGTCGGCGATGTACGGGCCACCCCTTGATGGGGAGGTGCGCACGTCGTCGCCGGCAGCAGAGTGAGGGGAGCGGGGTGACATGGGCAGCTCACTGTCGTCCGATGGCGTCGCGGCCGAGCGAGGGGTGGTGCACGCCGGAGTTGCCGAACGCCGACAGCGGTGCCAGGCGGCGGGTGCGCTCTCGGATGCCGTGCCGGCTCGCCGCGGCTGCTTGCATCGGCAGCGCACGGGTGCGGCGGGCCAGCTCGGCTTGGAAGTCGATGCCGCGCCCCACGACTCGCCCTGTCGTCGTGGGAATCAGCTCAGTCGGCCGAACCCAGACGACCGCCCGGCGCAGCTTCTCCTCTTCCGACATCGCGGGAGTTGAGGCCTTGACCCGCGATGGGTCGCCGTGCCTCGCCAGTTCCGAGACCTCATCGGTGGGCTCAGGGCTCTTTGGATCGACCTCGCGGCGTGCTTGGTCGATGTGCTGCGGGTCGTCCCGCGTTGCGTCGTTCACAGTGCGCCTCCTTCCTGGACGCCAGCCGCGGCGATGGCAGGCGGTGCGAGCCAGCGCCCGACAGTGGACGGATGCACGCCCGCCGCGCGCGCGATCGCCTTGTTTGTCATGCCGTCCTCCTTCATTTGCAGGGCGAGTTCTTTAGGGGGTAGGTGCACCGCCATCTCCGCCTGCCGCGCGACGGCTTGAGCCGCCAGTTCATGCTCGACCGGCTTGGGGTCCACGCGAAAGCGCCGCGTGAGTACGACGGTCAGGTGCGTGATCGCCAGCAGCACGAGCGGCGGGACGGCCGCGACCGCTCCGGCCAGCGCCGCAGGTACGTCGGCATCGGCGGCGACCACGGCATGAATTGCGTTCGCTGCGACCGACACGGCGGCACCCGCCATGAGTAGGAGCCACGGATACCAGGCTTCACGCTGCTCGGCGAGTGCGACCACCGAGACAGTGGCGACGACGATGATCCCGTCCACGATGAGCGGCCAGGCCCAGGCCTGGCGCGCGTCGACGCCGGAGCGGCGCGCGAGGTCCGCGAGCGCGGTGAACGACAACCAGAACGCTCCGGCGGCGATGAACACGGTCCCGGCCACTGCGGTCCATACCGCGAGTCGCCCGGTTGGCTGCTGCACGTCGCCGGGGATCACGAGAGCACCTGTCCCGTAGATGGCCGTGGCGTGAGTCTCGGCTCTTCGGCGTGTACGGATGTCGCCGCCGCAGCAACCGTGGCGGCACGGTGCGCCGAGCGAATTGTCGCCGCGACCTCGGGCGCGGGCAGCCCCGCGTGCTCGGCGGCCGGCGCCAGTGCGGCGCGAATGCTGTCGGGGGCGAGCCCTGACTCGGCCAGGCGGCAGGAGGCCCAGAAGAGCCCGCGGTTCCGTTCGCCTTCACCGCGGGTGGCGACCCACTGGGCGATCCGCGCGACGTCGATGCCGCGGCGCATGGCGGTGGCGAACGCTACGGGCCACACCGGACGCGGCTCGAGGAAGTCGCGCAGCGCGCGAGCGTCGACGGGCCCGGGGTCCGACTTGCCCGCGCTGATCAGCTCGTACGAAGACGGCCCCACACCGGTGACGACGACCGAGGGCGGCACGACGACGTAGCCGCCTGCGCCGCGGAAGTCGATTCCGGCGCTCGCCGCCTGCCAGGACGGCTGAACCTGGTCCGGGTCGACCGGGAAGTAGACATGGATGCCGCCCGAGGGTGTGCGCACGAAGGCGGCCCAGTGATCGGTCAGCCCCTCTGGTCGGGCACGTTCAAATGCCGCGAAGCCGCGGATTGCTCCATGCACGTCGACGTCGACGACCTCCAGCCCGGAGGCGTTTCCGGTCGGCATCCCGACGTTGGCGTGCGGCCACCGTGCCCACCAGCGGGCGACTTGGGAGGGGTCGGTGCTCGCATCATGGAAGCCGTGCGTAGTGAGCGGGCGCTTGCCGCCAGCCGTGCAGGGGAAGACAGGGATGCCTGCCTCGGCATATTGCCGGGCCGCAGCGGCGGGATCGAGTCCCGTGGCCGTGGCGAGGAGGCGTGCGATGTCCATCACAGGCTCCGGCCGACGAGTTCGGCGGTGCGCGTCTGCGGCGCGATGACTTCCGGCTTGGCAGCCTCAGCGGTCACCCGCTCCGTGGCGCGACCGTTCGCCTCGCGGGTCAGGCCGGGAGGATCGCCGCCACCGATCTGCACCGTCGGTATTTCGGCGAGGATCTTCACCGCGGTCGCGCGCACACGCTCCCCGGTTGCCTGCACAACTTCGACGGCCGACCTGCCCTCGACCGAGGTCGCCCACGACGAGACGTAGGGGATCGTGTAGCTCATGGTGTTGAGGCCGTGCGCCGCGCCGATCATCAATGCGACAGACTCAGCCTCGACCTCACCGATACCGCGGTGGCGGACGGCATCCGAGTTATCGGGGCCGTGCAACATGACGTGCGCCAGCTCATGTGCGAGGGTCTTCACCCGAGCGGCATCGTCCATATCCTGCCGTACGGCGACGGTGCGCGCTGAGTAGTCAGTGAGCCCGTTTGCGCCGAGGATGAGACCGGCGTGCGCGACGTGCAGCACGGAGAAACCGCGCGCCTGAATGAGCTGCGCGAGGCCGTCCCACAGCCCGGCGGGCGCTTCGCCTTCGAGCAGGCTGGGGCCGGGCTGCTCGGGGATCGGGTCGCCTGCGGTCTGTGTGACGTCCCAGACATAGGCGGGACGGACGCCGACCATTTTCGGGCGGACGATCTCACCGGGCCGCGGCTTCTCGTTTTGCTCCAGAGGTCGCCAGGATTGGGGATCAAACGGCGTCGCGGTGGCGAAGCGCGCCGTGACGGGAGCCTGGATCATGTAGCCCGCCTGGCCCTTGAGCACCGACCGGCCAAGCGAGAGCCACTGCTTGAATCCGGCGACGTAGCTCGGCATCGGCTCGGGCACGCGGCCGGCCTCGAAGGCGGCCTGATGCTGCACCCAGATGAGCAGCGTGTTGTTGAATGATCGGGTGCGAAAGCGCGCGGCGAATTCGATCGCGCGCGTCCAGTCGGTGCCCGAGACGAGTTGCTCGACCGCGCTTGTGAGGCGTTCGTGCAGCGCGTTGATTCTTGCCTCGCGCGCGGCGCGCGACTCCTCCCAACTCGTCATCTGCACACCTCCTGTCGCCTGGTCGGGAGCCAGTGGGCTCTTGTCGATCAGGTGCGCCAGGGTTGCCGAGAGACGGTCGAGGGACGTAGGTCACGCCGTCAGGAGCGGACGCGCCTGAGGCTGGATGCATTCGGCATAGCACGAGGTGGGTGACGCTTCAGGCGGTGCGCTCGATTGCGTCCCAATCCCGGTCGGGTATGTCCACATTCCGAACGCCGGTCATGCTTCGATACTGATCGGGGGTGACGCCGATGCTGCGTCGGAACATCTCGATGGCATGGCTGCGACTGCGCCATCCAACCTTGGAAGCAGCCGCCGCGACGGTCATGTTGGTTTCACCCAGCAGCCGCGCCATCTCCTGGGTGCGCACCATCGATAAGTACGCCAAGGGCGTCTTGCCGAATGCGGTCGAGAACACGCGCGTGAGCTGGCGGCGCGACAGGTGCACCTCTTCTGCGAGGTCACCGATTGACCAGCGCCTCGCCGGATTGGCGTGCAATGTGCGGCGCGCGGTGAGTGCTTCGCCTCGCAGCGGGGCAAACTCGCGGTTTCGCGGGAGTGCGGGCACTGTGAGTGTGCTCGTCTTGGGCGACGTACTGGGAGGCGTCACGTCGATGAGCGGCGCGACGACGTGCAGCAGCTCCGACACAAGCGCCTGGGCGTGGTAGAACTCGCTCGCCCCGCCCGTCAAGCTATCGCTCAGGTCGTCAAGCACCAGGCCGATGTGGTGCGCTGTCTCAGGTGCGGGGCGCACGTAAGTTAGTGGCGGCAGAAACTCGCGCCTCGTCGTGTAGGCGCGCAGCGATTCGCGGTCAAGGCCAATGGGCGCGAGCTGCCAGACCCACAGTTCGAAGAGGTAGTCGGTGTCGATGTAGAGCGTCGAGACCGTAACCGTCTGCTCGGGCGTCCCCCCGCAGAGCGTCGCGGTGCGCAGGAACACGAGGTCGCCCTCGCTGGCGAATGTCGTGTCGCTTTCCGTCGTGAGGATCGTCGATCCGTCGCGGATGAGCAGCAGCTTCACGCAGTCGAAGGCGACAGGGGGCACGGCCCGTCGGAACTCTCTTGTCTCGACGGCCATCGGCCCATAGCGGGCACTGCCGCCCGAGCCGTTTCCCGAAAGTGACGCGTACTCCATATCCAATTGTCACCTGGATTGGGGACAAAGCAAGGGCAGACCCTCAAGGACTTACGCGGCGCCGCACTTGAAGGCTAGGTCTGGTGTGTGGCCGGATTTTTGAGAAGCATTGCGTGGCAGCTCGCCTGCACGCCTCGGCGCGAAAGTTGCTGTCACGCGGGAGGACGCTGCGACGCCCTCTACGCTGCTCCGCGACGGCACGATTTATCAACCGTTAGGAATCAACGAGCGATTTTGTTACGAATCATGAAACCAATCTTCGTTTCATTTGACGTTCAATCAACGAGTCGAGGTGGCGCAGTACCTGATGGTTTCGAATCTGGGAGAAGCACACCAGCCATCCCAGCACATTCACGCCAAGGACGCACCCAGTTACAATCTGGACTGCGATCAGACGTCGGAAACCGATCATTGTGTTCCAAAGGTTTCTGGTCAGCGACATATCAAGTCAATGAGTCGCCCGAGGCACCATGCCGTCTGCTGCTCGGTTCTGCTGCCCTCCGCGCGGTTGATTCTGTGCGCGAAGCTATTGACGTGGATCGTTGCCGCCTCGAAAATGTGAGCCGACTGGTGTTCCCGTGTGAAAGAGAGGCTCCGGCCTACTCCGTCGCTTGTGGGCGTAGTTCGTCGGGAGACTTCATACCGACACGTTTGGCAGCCACAGCTCGGTGGGCATTCGTCCGAAAATGGAAACTAAACAAGTGCCGGGTAGCCTCGTCTACTAGATGGAGACGCGGCGACGGACCCTTGAGGAGCCCATGACGGATAGCCAAGGCAGGCGAATCCCTGATCTCGCTGCACTCTACGACCAGCATGGAGAGGCATTGTTGCGGGTAGCTACATATAACCTCCAGAAGTTTGGCGCCGCGCATTTAGCGTCGGATGCAATTAACGAGGTGTTCAAACGACTTATCGAGTTTCCGCCCGAGGAGGATGTTCTCAACTGGGAAAGCTATCTCGTTCGGGTCGTTCGAAACAAAGCAATCGACATGGGCAAACGGGAGGCGGGTCATGATCGACGTGGGCAGCATGCGGCCAGTGAGGCCTCGGTGTCGCCGGTGGACCCCTTCGAAGCATTCGAAACCGAATACGATGTGGCGCGCGCGATCGGCAACGTCAATCGTGTGCTTCCGGCGCTCCCCGACCTGGAGCGCCATGTTTTACTTGCTCTCTATCGCGATGGAATGGCGAGCAAAGACGTGGCCGAAGTTCTCGGCGTGACCCCCGGGCGAGTGAGCCAGTTGAAGAAGCAGGCAGTGCAACATGTTTACGAAGGGCTGCAAGCGCTTGGAGGGGAATCGTGACCGACGAGTGGGATTGGGCCAAGGCCGGCGGCGAGGCGTACGACATCGCGACTTCGGCTCTTATCGCGGCGAGCTTCGTTGTTAGACCACCCCTTGTCGAAGACCGAACGGCCCAAATGCTCGGGCTAGTTCCGGACCCGTCGCAGTCTCTCGATTCCAAACGGCTGAAAACGGCGCGAATGGTTGCCGGTTTGGGCGTAGAAAAATTAGCCAGACGTCTTCGGGAGAGAGGCTGGACAACCAAGCCACTCGACGTGATTCAGTGGGAAGCAGGGCAATCGAGTCGTGTGCCGCCAGCGTTGATCGCTGCGATTGCCGACGAACTTAACATGGAGCCCGATCGACTGACTCGAGCGACGCTCGCAGCTACTTCGCGTCTGGAACGGCTGAGGGACAGCGCGCTCCTTCGCTCACTTATTGATCGAATCGCTCAAGCCAAGTCCTTGTCTAAAGATGCGGCCTTCGCCCTGCTTGAGCGCAGTCAGCCGTCATTTGCGTATCGCGGCAATCCCGATGACGAGCAGTACCTGCGAATACTCGAGCGATTCGTAGAACAGCTTGAGCGCGGAAAGAACTAGTACGGGCATGGGCAAGGGCACAGATAAGAAGATCGAGCAGGCGCTCGGCCAGTTGCTGCCTGCCGTTCGCGCTCGATTTGCGGACGACCCCATCGGTGCCATCACTAGCTTGGGTATCGATGTATCCGAGGCTCCTACCATGCAAATGAGCCGGGACGACGGCGGCCATTGCGACGGTGTGTCGTTTCTCGAGCACGACGTCATCCTCTATGCGCGAACCAAAAGCAAGCGAGAGAACTTCACTCTGGCTCATGAGCTTGGGCATTGGCTCATCAACCGCACCGAGGGCATCTACGACTGGGTGGGCGATCAGCCGAACCCCATGGCCATCATCGAAAACCTCTGTGATCGGATTGCACAAAGTCTGCTTCTCCCTGAGGCAATGATCAATCAGGTTGTTGGAGACGAGCCACTCAGTGCGCGGCACCTTCTCGAGCTTCATCGACAATCGAACGCGAGCCGAGCTGCGAGCAGTGTTGCGCTCGTGCGCCGACTTCCAGGCGCAGGGGCAATCGCGTACGCCTCGCGCGACACCGGCGCCATCGAGCACGCAAGCATTCAGCCGCATCCAGAACACGGATGGCCCACCGTGTTCCCGTGGCCAGGCCAGTCTGTGCCGCACGACCCCTTTCTCGAGTTGGGGGCCGGGCAGAGTGTCACTCGGCTGTCAGCCTGGTACACGCCGTGGCGCAATACGGCCGATTTCTATATCGACGCGATCGCTGACGACTTCTACGTCTACCTTGTCTTTTCCGAGACCAACCTCTGGAACATCACCGCGGGGTTCGCGGCACAGCCGCTCGAATACGACAAACGTCCGACCCAGAATTTCTTCTGCTGCGGACAGCAGCGGGTTGCGCGCGGCTACCCCTGCGGAACGTGTGGCCGGATCCCGTGCCCGAACTGCAATGAGTGCCTCTGCGACAAGCGGGCGGCTAAAACGTCCAACTGCCGACAGTGCAATTCGGTCGTGATGCCGCACCTGCTTAGCGAGAAGGGGCTCTGCGAACTCTGCGCCTGAGCTAAACATGGGCCACGCTGCCTCGTCTACCTTCTGAGTCACCGATCGACGGTGTGCCAACACCAAGAGGAGGTACCCATGAGGGTCCATCACTACGAGAACGACGCAGTGCGATCGTTCGACGCCGATCCCGAGAAGTCGATCGCCGAGTACATCGAGATCGAAGAGGAGGAGCGCCTGTTCCTCGTCTCCGACGCGGGTCAGGAGATTGAGGTCGGGGCCATTATCAAGGAGATCACGATCACCGAGGTGCTGCCGGTCGTGGTACACCGCCACCCGAAGATCGAGGTCACCGTGCACTACAGCGGCCGCCAAACGACGTTCGAGGTCTCGCCAGGTGCGCGTGTCGGTGCGGTGCGGAACAGGGCTATTGAGCAGCTCGGCATCGAAGATTCCGACGCGGCCGACCTGGGTCTGCGCACCATGGACGGCACCGAGGATCTGCCTGTCAATGAGCCGATCGGCAAGATCGCCGGGAAGCACCACCATCGGGTCGAGGTGCAACTCGTCGCAATGGTGCACCCTCAGGGTTAGGCATGGATCTCACCGATCCCGTGCAGGCTCGCGTCGCTCGCGACCTCGATGAACCGGCCTTTGTCGACGGAGTCGCAGATGGGAAATGGTCGATCATGTCCATCCGGTGGCCGTACATCGTGTTCTCGATTACGGCTGGGGATGATCGACTTTTCGGGATACGTGTGAATCTCGAGGGTTACGCGGCGGCGGCTCCGGCTGGCACGCCGTGGGATCTCGTCGGCAATCGGGCTGCCACCTTCGATGAGCTGCCGATCGGCACCCGAGCCGACCGCGTCTTCCGATCCGAGTGGTCGAAGAGCAACCAGCTGACACCCTACATGGCAACCGAGCGGACGATCCTGCTCCCTACACAGCACGAGGGCTGGAAGAGTCAGTACCCGACTCGGGCGTGGAACGCTCGGCGCGACATCGCCTTCTACCTGGAGCAGCTCCACCGTGAGCTTCGGACGTGCAAGATCCCGGGAGGATCGTAGTGAATCAGACCAAGGTCGTCATCTCCCGTCGACGCTACAGGCGACTAATGGCCGAGCTCGCGCGTCGCGGGGGCAGCCACCGTGAGTCGGGCGCGTTCCTTCTCGCTGCGAGACCACCCAAGCAGTTGCTCGGCGGTGTTGAGGTTGTGGATGTGGCATATTACGACGACCTGGACCCGGGCAGTCTCACCGGCGGTATCACCATGCACGACGTCGGCTTCACCGCGCTCAATCGTTACTGTCGAGACAAGGCGCTGACGGTGGTCGGGGACGTTCATACCCATCCCAGTTCGATCGTCCGACAGAGCAACATCGATGCCAGCAACCCCATGATCGCGTTCGCCGGTCACGTCGCGATCATCGCGCCGAACTACGCTCAAAGAAAGCCGAAGCCGCCCGCTTTGGGCGTCCACCTCTTCCTCGGCAGCGGGCGTTGGCAAAGCTACTTCGGTCGTGATGGCGAGGACGTGCTTCAAGTCTTCGGCTGGCCGACTCGCGTCGCGGCGCGCTTTGCTCGTCGCTTTGAGGAAAGGAGCCGTTGATGGCCGAGATTGACCCGGACAACGTGAGTCGCGTCGCGCTGATCGCGCTGCAGAGCGGTACTGCTGCGACGCTTGAGGAGGCAGAGCGCCAGATAGCCGACCGCTCCATCACTATTCTGGCCGTTGGTCGCGGCCAGGTCGATCGGGCCTGGCAGGCCGCTGTCATCGCCGCCGCCGAACTGGCCGTGCGCTCGTTTGGGCGAGTGGACGTTGTGACGGAAGCGTGCGAGGATCCACTCCTGGGCGGTCCTTACAAAGGTCAGAAACTAAGACACGCACTCGATGCAATCGGCGTTCACCTCGTGTTGGCCGGCGCCGAGAGCGACGTTGTCGTGGTGATCGGCGACGATTCAATTGGGCCTCGTGCGATCTACGCAGCGTGGGACGGTTGGACCGCAAGCGTCGCACTCCAACCGATGGCCTCTGGAGGTGAGCGAGACACAAGCAACGTGATTGCGGCGATCACGGCAGCCGCCCTGGCGATCAGCGAGGCCTTCCACTACCTGCTCGACGAGCCGGGGTCCGACGCGGGGTACCGCAAGGTGAGCATCAACCTTTGGGGCGAGGACATCCAGCCCGCCGCACCACTGCGATTCGCACCGTCGGCGTGGTGGCTGGTTGGCCTCGGGCATTTGGGCCAGGCCTATGCGTTCACGATCGCGCATCTCCCGTACCGCGAGTCGGGCGCAGTCGAGGTTGTCGTGCAGGACACGGACGTCACCTCTTTCGGCAACCACAGCACGAGCATCTTGACGCCGCGGGGCACCACCGTCATGAAGACCCGGATTGTCGCGAGCACACTGGACAGAGCGGGACTGCGAACACGCATCATCGAACGGCGTATGTCTGATCAAACAAGGCCGGACCCGGACGAGATCGGGCACCTCGCGCTCATCGGCGTCGATAATCTCGCGACCCGTCGCTTGATCTCCACGATGGGCTGGGCTCGGACAATCGACGCAGGGTTAGGTCACCGTGCGGCAAACTATGGGGCCATCACCATTCACTCGTTCCCCTCGGCGAAGCGCAGCGACGAGCTCGAGGCTTGGCGCGACGACCATGAAGTCGAGGAACGAATACCCCTCGTTCCCGGGTTCCAAGACCTTGAGTCTCGGTTCGATCACTGTGGCGTCATCGAGCTCGCGGGCAAGGCCGTGGGCGTCCCCTTTGTGGGATTGATCGCGGCAGCTCTCGCCATCACGATCGCGATTCGCGAGAATCAAGGCGCTGGAGCGATCCCTGCTCGTAGGTTCGACATTAAGTCGCTCGATAGCTACGAGGCTCTCCCGTTTGAGTACCGCGCCTTGGACGTGAACGCCGTCGAACTCAGAAATGGTGACGAGTGAGCATCGAGATTACAATCGCATGGGCTATTCGGCCCGAACGTCACGGCTTGGAATGTTCGTCGCCTAGTGGTTGACGAACCAAGCGGGTCGCCACAAAGCGGCTTGTCCGCATGCCGCGACTTTCCGATTCCGATTATCTACGATACGTGCCGGCGCTCGATCGTGAGTGGACTGTTCGTAGCGGCCATGCCTTCACTATCTTGAGCCCGACCGAGCAGATATTGATCCGTGAATTCTACAAGCCTTCGAATCATTCACAGATCGTCAACTGAGAGCGCAGCGGGTGATGATCACGATGCGCCAGTAATCACTCCCTCGCTAGGCCGACAATGCCTTCGCTCGTATCGAACCATTCTTAGATATTGTCATCGCTGCGACACTGTTGCCAGCTCGAAGTGAGCCTTGTGTCCTGAAGATCACGAGTTTGGTGAATCCGCAGACCGATCCAGCCCAAATTGGCGCACATCCAGAAGTGTTTTAGTAGCTACGCAATGTTTGGAATTACTTTGCAAGAGCCGCTGATGGCGAAGTTACGGACTGACCGCGGATGCAGCCGATACACGTCTTGCAGATCGAGGGGTGCGCACGCTGAAGCGGGCTCGGCCGCCCACCTCTTAGGCAGAAGAGGGGCGGTGCCGGGTGTCAGTTTCGATGCGCGTGATGAGCGCGGGCGACGGGTACAAGTATCTGCTCCGCACCGTCGCCGCGGCGGACGGTGACCGGCCGCTCTCCACGCCACTGACGCGGTACTACGCCCAGGCGGGCACGCCGTCCGGGCGGTGGCTTGGCAACGGGCTGGCATCTCTCGGCCATGGCGAGATCACCGGGGGAGCGCTCGTATCCGAGGCGCAGCTCCAGTTGCTCCTGGGGATGGGGCTCGACCCGGTGGCCGGCGAACCGCTCGGTCGCGCGTATCCGTCGTATGTGAGTGTCGCCGATCGGATCGCCGAGCGCGTCGCGTCGCTCGATCCGAGCCTTGGCATCGTGGAGCGGGCTCAGGTGACCGCGGCCATCGAGGCCGAGGAAGCCGAGCGCGGGCTGCGCCGAGCAGTCGCCGGGTACGACTTCACGTTCTCGCTGCCGAAGTCGGCGTCCGTACTGTGGGCACTTGCGGATGCAGACACCCAGGCGACCATCGCCGACGCGCATCATGCGGCGGTTGCGGAGGTGGTTGCGTTCATGGAGCGCGAGCTTGCGGCCACGCGCTCGGGTGCAACTTCGCGCGACGGAGCGGTTGCACAGGTTGATGTCACGGGCCTCATCGCGGTTGCGTTCGACCACTTCGACTCGCGTGCCGGTGACCCGCAGTTGCACACGCATGTAGTGGTGAGCAACAAGGTGCAGACCGTGTTCGACGGCAAGTGGCGTTCGCTCGACGGACGCCCCTTGCACTCGGCGGCCGTCGCGCTCTCGGAGCTGCACAACGTGGTGTTCGCCGACCACCTGACGCGCGCGCTCGGCGTCGCGTGGGAGCGGCGAGATCGCGACGCCGACCGCAACCCGGTCTGGTCGATCGCCACGGTTCCCGAGGAACTCCTCACCGAGTTCTCTTCCCGCTCGCGGCACATCGATATCGAGAAGGACCGACTGATCGCCGAATACGTCGCCTCCCACGGGCACGCGCCGTCGAAGGCAACGATCATCCGGCTGCGTCAGCAGGCGACCCTGGCGACCCGGCCCGACAAGGTGTTGCGGTCGCTCGCCGAGCTGACGAACGACTGGCGCACCCGCGCCGGCCGTCTGCTTGGGCGCGATGCAACCGAGTGGGCGCGCGAGGTTCTCAACGCGGAAGCTCCTGCGCTGCTGCGCGCGGACGACGTGCCGCTCGACGTGATCGCTCGCGTCGGCGAGGTCGTGGTGTCGGTCGTCGGCGAGAAGCGCACGACCTGGCGGCGCTGGAACCTGTACGCAGAGGCGGCGCGGCAGACGATGGGCTGGCGCTTCAAAGCAACCGAAGACCGCGAGGCGATCGTGGGGATGATTGCGGATGCTGCCGAGCGCGCGTCCTTGCGCCTCACTCCGCCGGAGCTTGCGACCAGCCCCGTCGTGTTCCAGCGCAGCGACGGCACGAGCGTCTTCCGGCCGCGCAACTCCGCCCGCTACTCAGCAACCGCACTACTCGACGCTGAAGACCGGCTGCTTGCGCTCGCGCGCAACACCGGCGGCCCCGTCATCACGTGCGCAGCCCTCGCACGCGCTGCGCACTCAGGAAGCGGGCGCGGGCGCGCTCTCGGCCCGGACCAGCGTGCGGCGCTCGAATCCATTGCAACCTCCGGTCGGGTGCTCGACCTGCTCGTCGGCCCGGCCGGCGCAGGCAAGACGACGGCGATGAACGAACTGCGTCGCGCATGGGAGTGCGAACACGGCGAGGGCTCGGTCGTGGGCCTCGCGCCATCTGCCACTGCTGCGCAGGCGCTCGCCGAAGACCTCGGGATCTCGACCGAGAACACCGCGAAGTGGTGGCAGAACTACCGAACCCACGGCATCACGTTCACCGCGGACCAGCTCGTCATCATCGATGAGGCATCGCTTGCCGGAACGCTCTCACTCGACCGGCTCACCAGCATCGCATCCCGCACGGGCGCGAAGGTGCTGCTCGTCGGTGACTGGGCGCAACTACAATCCGTCGACGCAGGCGGGGCATTCGCCATGCTCGTCGCCAGTCGCGAAGATGTCCCCGAGTTGGTCGACGTGCACCGCTTCGTCCACGCCTGGGAGAAGGCCGCGTCACTCGATCTTCGGCATGGGCGACCCGCAGCCGTTGACGCCTACGAAGCGCACGGTCGCCTGGCCGGCGGGGAGACGGAGCGGATGGCGGATGCCGCCTACGCCGCCTGGCGACGCGACCGGGCGCACGGACTTGCCTCCGTCCTCATCGCCGAGACCGGTGACGCGGTAACCGCGCTCAACCAGCGCGCCCGCGCCGACCTCGTGCTGGCCGGTGATGTCGATGCGAGCGCCGAAGTCGCGCTTCACGACGGAACCGCGGCATCCGTCGGCGACGTGGTGTTGACGCGTCGGAACGAACGCACGCTCCGCGCCGGGCGCGGCTGGGTGCGCAACGGCGACCGCTGCGTCGTCTCGGCAGTGAAGGTGGACGGTGCGATGACCGTTCGCTGCGCGGGGTGTCGCTGGGGTGGTGCGATCGTGCTTCCCGCCGGATATGTCGCCGAGCACGTCGAGCTCGGGTACGCGGTCACCGCCTACCGCGCCCAGGGCGTCACCACCGACACCGCGCACGCGCTCATCGAGCCGGGTACGACGCGCGAGAACCTTTACATCGCCATGACGCGCGGGCGGCAGGCCAACACTGCGTATGTTTCGGTCAACCGGCCGGATGACGACCACAGCAAACGGCACCCCGGAGATCCGACCGAGGCGACCGCGCGCTCGGTGCTGTACGGGGTACTCCAGCACGTCGGAGCCGAGCCGTCGGCCCACCAGACCATCGCCGCTGAGCAGGATGTCTGGGGCTCGGTCGCGCAGCTCGCCGCCGAATACGAGACCATCGCGGGTGCGGCGCAGCAGGAGCGGTGGGCGGCGCTCCTGCTCGCATCCGGGCTGTCCTCGGAGGACGCTGATACGGCGATCGTGTCGACTGCGTTCGGTGCCCTCGGCGCGGAGCTGCGCCGAGCCGAAGCCGATGGCTACGACGTCGAGCGGCTGCTGCCACGACTCGTCGCCGCTCGTGGAGTGGACGACGCGGACGACATCGCCGCGGTGCTCCATGAGCGGGTCGCTCGCGCGATCTCCCAATCGCGGGGTGAAGGGCGTGTTCGCAAGCCGCTGCCGCACATCGCCGGGCTCATCACGCCTGCCATCGGTCCGATGGCGGCCGACATGCGCGTTGCACTGCGCGAGCGCCGCGCGCTCATCGAGCAGAGAGCCAATGCTTTGGTCGACGAGGCGGTACGCGGGGGAGCGGCGTGGCTGGCCGAACTCGGCGGCGAGCCAAGCGACCCGCAGCGCGCACAGGAGTGGCGACGCGAGGCGCGCATCGTCGCCGCCTACCGCGATCGGTACGGGATCGCGGACGAATCGGCGCTGGGCTCGACGGCCACCACAGCAGCTCAGCAGGGTGACGCCTCCAAGGCGCTCGAGGCACTCATCCGCGCGCGCCAACTCGCTGCCGACACCGCCGAATGGGAGCCGCCGACACCCACGGCGGCAAAGGCGACAGCGCCGAGCCTGTAACGAGACTCTTCCGACTGTCGCAGGAGAGGCGTACGCTGGATTTCGAGGTAGCGGCCACAACTCATCGGATCGTACGCGACAGCCTTCGGGCACTCATTCACGGGCTACCTCCTCGGCGGAGTGACACGCTTTTACGAGAGACGGGATCATGTTCCGACTGCTCTGGGAATTCAGCGTTCGGGTTCGCGGCTTCATGTGGCGCTACATGCCAACGAACATCCTGCTCAACGCGCTGCGAACGCACCGTGGCCTCAAATGGGGCATGCCTGCCATGCTGCTTGCAGCCCCATACCTTGTCGCCGCTTGGCTCTGCTCGACCTGGGTGGCCGACGGCGGCCCCGGCTGGATCAACCTACTCGTGCTCCTCTTCGTCTGGAACGCGTTGAAGTTCATCGTCAACGGGCCGATCACCCTGGTGCTGCTCCTGCGAGTGCGGCTCGCCGAGCGCCGGGGGCGCAAGGCGTACGAGCGAGACCTCGCGGGCTACGAGCCGGATCGACAGATGGGGCCGCTGACGCACTCCATCAGCGACTGACACTCGGCGTGCTTGCCGCGCTGGAGCGATGATTGCACGTTCCTTGTGCCACCACGCGCACAGTTGTGGATCTTGATACCCAGACGCAGAGAGGGCCACGGCAAAGCGAGGTCTACTTGCCCTTGGCGTAGTCGCTACGGAAGTTGATCTCGCCGTCAACGGCAAAAGCCAGTTCCTGGACCCTTCGCTCGAAGTCCTCGAACTCCGCCTCGAACTCGGCGAGTGAGCGGAACGCCTCGATCGGGGTCGAGCACGAACGTGTCGCGATTGGCCATTCGTCCCACTTGCGGATCATGGCACGAGTCGCAAGTCGTGATCGCTGAATCGCTCCGGTTCCGTTCCGGTTGACCCACGACTCGTAAGCCATCCGCACTGCACCCATTTCGGTGAACTTGGTCTGCTTCTCTTCAGCCATGAACTCAGCAACGAATGCTAACTGGCTGTGTGTCCGACGAGTGCGATCCGCCATGTAGTCCGCGATCAGCTCCGGAACGTCGTCCAGTTCCAGTGCCTCGCGAAGTGCAGCTGCCATGTCGGATTGAATATCGGCGCCTCGCGAGAGGAAGTGCAGTCGATCATCAAGCGCAGGCATAGTCGTCCTCATCCGCTCGTAAGTGCGTCGAATGTAGTCGTCAGCATCGGAACCGTAGCTTGTCACGCCAGGTCGAAGTCGGTCCAGCATCTCGGCGATGATCCAGGCATACAGATGCACCACGATCCGCAGGGCATTCGGCCGAGATTCCTCGCGGTGGTACATCTCGTTCCTGTACTCGTGGAGACGCGAGACCACGCCCACGAAATGAGAAGGCATATCTCCATCCCAGACGAGGAACCGCAGTTTGTCATCGAAGTTGCGGTCGATGCTGTCGATCTGAGACTTCGAGAACATCCAGTGCATATAGCCTTCACCTCGTGCGGCCTTCTCGCGCTCCTTCTGCGTGAAGTCAGAGATATCAACCTTGACCTGCTCGTCTTTCTTCACATACCACGGTGCATCGGTTCGCATGAGGTACCAAGACACCTTTTTGACCGCCCTCACCATGAGCGTCTCCGCGGCGCTGTCTAGCAGCAGATAGGCGACCCGCAGATCTTCAGGGGTGTCTTTGGCGAGTGCATCCCGGGCGGTGAAGATCTGTGCCGCAATCTCCGCAGATCGCCTCACCGCTTACTACACCACCTAGGCACGGCGACGCTGAAGAGCAGCAACCAGAATGCCCACTTGAGATGGGGCGTCGACTTCTCGTACTTCTCGTCGCGGGACTTGATCTCGTCCTTCTTGGACTCGAGCAAGTAGTCCTCAAGTGCCTCCTGGGTTTCCGTGCTGTCCACCCACTTGAGAATGAGGTTCTCGGCGTGGACCACCTTCACCCAGCGCGGCCAGAGCACCAGCACAGCCATCGTTGCGGAAACCAATGCGATGGCAATCGGCAGAAGACCTATCGCCCCGAACGGACTGTCTGCGAGCCGCGGCGACGAGATGCCCGCGACCAGACCAACGGCAACCAGGACGAACGATGCCTTCGTCTCTTGGGTCTTGCCGCGATCGACCACGAACTGTCGCTGTGCATCGAGCTCGGTTGAGAGCGCCTGAATCCGCAACAGACGTGCACTCTCAGGCTGCGCGGTCGCGGTCGGACTCATGGCAAGAACCCTACGGGAAGCGTCCGACGTTTGTTCGTCGCCGCGCAGTCGTTGCACCCGTCCCTGCGCCCATGTCTTCCTCGCCCCCTCGGCTGTTCCTGCGACGCGAGTGCCCCTCACACTCCCGGGACCCACCTACAACACGGCGTGAAGTTCCTGTCCGTTAGGGAACCGGTGCTGCGAGCTGCTGTGTATGTGACGGACGAAGTGCCGGCAAACGCCGCAGGGTGAGTCGATTCGTCGCCGTACGCGCATCCGGTCTCGCACAGAGCCTCCGCAACCCCGCTGTGCACCTACTTAGCGATCCGGTATCAGCACAGACGCGCCGACGGGCGAGTCTGGCCCCCTCGTCCCGCGTTGCGGTGCGCCGCGACCCCAACGGAAGGCACAACCATGGAACTCGAACAGGCAGATTCGATCCTGCAACGCGTCGGCATCCTCGCGATGATGTACTACCCGGACATCCACACCGACGACCCCAGCTTCGACCTCGCTACCGAGGTCGCCTGGTGTCTCGCGCATACGACAGCGGATGTCGAGGCCATCGAGCAACTGCGCGACCTGATCAGCGGCACCATCCTCGACCCGACCGCGCACCGGCATCAACTCACCGCCCGCGTGTATGGGTTGGTCCCCGACGCCGCTAAGTAGCTTTCATGGTCAGCCAAGAGCCCGCAGCTCCCCCTGAAGGGACGAATCGGCGGCGGCGCACGGAAGACCCGGAGAAGAAGCGGGAATCGGCGCGCCGATGGCGTGACGCGAACCGTGAGTATCTGGCGCAGAAGAAGCGCGAATGGAATGAGGCGAACCCGGACCGTCGCCGCGAACTCAACCGGCTCTCGATGCGGCGACAGGCAGAACGTGCCCAGCGCAGGAAGGCCAAGAACGCCAAGGC
Organism: Micrococcales bacterium; assembly: GCA_017306245.1. Lineage (GTDB taxonomy): Bacteria > Actinomycetota > Actinomycetes > Actinomycetales > Microbacteriaceae > Terrimesophilobacter. The sequence continues at coordinate 26,765 of JAFKIY010000003.1, forward strand.
CCGAGTCTGGTATGCCCAGAACCGAGAACAGGCGCGGGTACGGTCGGCAGCATTCCGACAAGAGCACCCCGAGAAGGTGCGCCAATATCAGCGAACCTACAAGGAACGCCACCCCGAGCGATACCGCGCCAATGCTGCCGAGGCCAGAAGACGGTACGTCGACAAGAACGCCGACACGGTCCGGGAGAAGGGGCGTCTCGCCGCGGCACGACATCGCGAGGCCAATCCCGAGGCACTTCGCGAACGGTACAACAACAACCTCGAGGCCGAAAGGGCACGATCACGTGAGGGAGCTCGTCGTCGCCGCCGACTCGAAAAGTTGGGCATGCCACCGCGCAGGATCCAGAGGGTCTACGCAGGCGATCGACGAGCGAATACCGCAGCCGCTGACGAGTTCTTCGCCCGAGAACGCACGGTGAAGGAACGTGGACGAATCGCGGCGGAGCTCCCATATGGGGTCTCCGACATTCCTGCCGGTGTTGAACAGGCTCGGCGAGCGTACTTGAACACCCCCGATTCGATGCCCAAGGTCTCCCCGCGCACGCTTGCACTGAACCGGCTGAAAGTGCAGATGGATCGGCAGACTCAAGCAGTGCTACAGGAGCGCCCGAAATTGCTCGATATTCATCGACACCGTCACGAGGCCCGCCTGCGCGAAGAGATCCGAATGGACTCTATAGCCCGCCAGCTACGAGGCCGCCCACCTCTGGAGGCTGGGAACGAACTAGAGCGACGACTCGTCGCGGAGGTTAACACGGAAATCAAGCGCCGGCTCAATGCCATCCGAACCACTGCGACAGAACGCGCCCAGCGGATCATCGGGGACGAGAGTCGGCAACCAGCCGAGCCGCACCACTTCGGTGCCGACCCCACGCGCGTTGCGTATCGCGACCGCGGCGCGCGTACTCTCTGATGCCCATGGTCAATGCATCGAGCGCACCGTCGAGGATTGAAGACTCGATGGCGCTGGGCGCCATCCTCGCCGAAAAAGATTCCCCACGAGCCCATGATCGTAACTGCAGGTCTGGCGATCATCGCCAACATGTTCCTCGAACCCGACCAGATCGCATCTGTAGGAGCGTTCCTCTACCTCGCGATGGATATCGCCATTCCATGGGGCGTCATCCGGCATCTGCGATCAAATATCCGCTCGAAAGTATGTGTGCCGCTTCTCGCCATTATGCTCGACGTTGCCGTCCTAATCTCGTTCGCTCTTTTCAAAGTTCAAAGCGACCTGCTCACCGTGATTGCCGCCACATCAGTGGCCGTGGTGGTTCTAATCGCACGAGTTTTTGCCGTCCCCGCACGATCGCGCGCGGGATGGAAAGCATGAGTGGCAGGTAGTGAAAGCACGGCCTTGAGTTGGTTCGAGGTTCTGCTTCGGGCACCCACCGCCGAGGGAAATGTACTCGTGACATCACCTGATCGAGATCAATGTCCAGCCGGATCACACCGCTGCCAGCACTCGAATTTCTGTCCAGTGGCCGTTCTCATTGGGACAGGACCTCGTCACAACAACACCCATCGACTACCTGTCGCGACCGCCGTTTGCACATAAAAATCCGACTTAGGGAAAATCCCAAAGATGAGTGGCAGGTGTCGTGGCTAGCCTCTGTGGTCCTCGGTACCGAGGAAGACGTTCGGGTAGTCAGAAAGCCACACCCACCGTCCAATTGGCCAGCTGATGAGGATGGCTCTGCCGACCACATCTTTTTCGGGGACGAATCCCTTGCCGGGTAGGTTCTGGTTGCGTGAGGAGTCCTGCGAGTTCCAGCGGTTATCGCCCATCACCCAAAGCTCTGCTTTGGGCACGACGACGTTGAAGTGTACGGATGCTGCTTGGTCGTGGCCGTCAAGCCTGATGTATGGCTCCTTCAGGGGTACACCGTTCACGCTGAGCTGCCCGAGCGCGTTGCAGCACGATACGCGGTCCCCGGGCAGTCCGATGACGCGTTTGACGAGGTGGTCGTTGCTGTCCGGTGCTGAGAGTCCGACCACCGACAGCGCCCAGTCGATGCCGGCGCCGATCGGGTTCTGGTTCGTCTGGGGCAGGTCGGGTGGTAGCCAGCCGCCGGGGTCGGTGAACACGACCACGTCGCCGTGTTTGATCGGCATGAGGTTTGGTTCCAGCTCGTTCACGATGATTCGATCGTTGATCTGCAGCGTGTTCTCCATCGACCCGGACGGAATGTAGAACGACCTGACAAGGAACGTCTTGATCAAGAAGGAAGCGAGGATAGCGATTAGCAAGATGATGACCAAGTCCCGAAGGAATAGTTTCCCGCTGCGCTGTCGCGTCTTCTTTGGTCCCACACGGTGGGACCGCGTGGGGAGGGCTTCTTCTGTCATTCGACACCATCGATTCCCGGATGAGTGTAGAGGATTGGGAACTCTGATTCGGCTGCGAACACGCAGTCAGAGGTCGTGACGTCGGGACCACGCGGCGAAGGCGAGCGCATCCTCCTACCGATGAGCTGCCCCATTCAAGGTTGGTCCACGCCAATCGTGATTTCCAAGTCTCGGCCCCACGGGGTGTGGGCCGGCGATAAACCAGACCAGCGCGGCAACAAGCGGGAAGAAAAGCACAGATAGGACCCACACCCACCGTTCTACTCGATTCAGCGTCAAGGTGCGACTGATTTGAACGAACGCGTAGACGATGGCCGCCACATAGATCACGCCTAGAGTGACAAACACGAGCAGGACGAAGAGCTGGTCCATTTGGAAACCCCTTACCTTGCTCTGACATCTTCTCACGTGGAACATCGACCCGAGATGATTCACGCTTTCCGGTGCCCCCTCGTGGCTCCTCCTGCGGGTACCGACCGAGATCTTCCGCTAGTCCCGGGGGGGGCAGAGCGGGTTCACCAAATGGCGCGGAGTGCCGCGGATGGCCTCGTCGAGGTCAGTGCCTTCACGCTGGCTTGCGGTGGCAAGCCGTCGTGCCGCATCAACGACAACGAGCGAAGTGGCTGAGGCTGTTCGCCCGGCCCGTGTGCCACCGCCGGTGCGGGTCTCGAGTATCGCTTCGGCTTGGAGCGCTTTATTCGCTTTCGCGATGGGTCCTGGTGCGACGTCAAGGTCACTGGCCAGTTGTCTGACGGATGGCAGCCGCTCGCCAGCTGCGAGCTGCCCGGTTGTGATCAGTCCCCTGATCTGATCGCGCACCTGATCAGCGGGTGAACCGCCGGTCGGGGAGAGGGTGATGATCACGTGACCCTCGCTCGTCGTCGCGGTCGCGGTCGCTGTTGCTGAGCACGCACGTGCCGATGGTGGACGAGCCGACCGCGAACTTGGATCGGGCCAGTGCGGATGCGGTGATCACCCTCCTGAAAGAACTCTCCGCAGACGGCATCACCGTACTTGTCTCCGCACACGATCAGCACCTTATCGCTGCTGCCGACACCACCACACACCTAGCCTGACCGATTTCGTGCGGCGCACGTCACTGGTCGTGTGAGTCGGGTGACAAATGACGCGATTGTCTGATTTGGGCCAGTATCCACTCGAATCAAGATGCCGAAGAAAATATGACCTTGGCGGGCGGAGTCCAGGCGTAACGGTTCAGGATGACCTCCTGGTGCCGAGAATGGATCATCGGAGTTTGCTCAAATGAGACGGTTGCGGCGTCGCCGACGAGCCCACAGCGGCTCAGTTGGGATGCCTCAGCAGCGACAACGAGCCGATCCCTGCTCCATGAGTGTAGGCGGCAAGTAATGGGACAGACGACCTGCCCCGTCGACAAAGTGGACAGCTAATACCCCGTGCGGGTACCATTTCATACACCCCATAGGGGTATGACGTGGAGACATTGGAATGATCAGGTTTGGCGAGGACGAGGAGATTCCGCGCGGTCGGGTACCTCGAGCTACGGGGGCTTCAGTTTGTGCGGCGGAGTCCGTGAGAGCTCGTTCAATACGGTGAGCAGACGGAGCAACAACTCACCTCTCAGGAAGACTCGTCCTCCCATGGGCTACAGTGTTGCCCGTCGTAAGTTGAGCGCGGAGGTCGGTGAGATGAACGTCACGACGTTGCATCGAGTGTCACCGGTTGCGCGCGCCTCCTGGAAGAGGGCATTCATTGCCGGGCTTGCGATTGTAGCCGTGGTAATGGGTTTGTTGGCCATGCCGTCGCCGACCGTCAATTCCGGAACTGATCAGTCGCAAGTCTTCGCCGCGTCGACAGTCGCGACGGTCGCCGCCTCCACTGACATGAGCGAGGCAAGTGTCGAGGCGGAAGCACCATTGCTTCTCGAAACTTGCGCCGGCAGCGTCTGCCAAGCGGAATGCCTCGTGATCGGAGTGCAGTGCACTCTCGGGTCGCTTACAGCCGCAGTGCCCTGGTTGTTGCACCGAGGGATCGTACAGCGTGTCGTCTCGTCAGAATCGCCGCGCGTTGTCAGCATCATTGCACGACGCCTATCCGAGTTCAATCCGCCATCGCTCGTCGTTCTTTCCATCAGCAGAACCTGATCTGACACGACCACACCCACCATTCGTTTGGGTGTCCTGCACGCTGCTCATTGCGCGTGTCTCTCCGTCATTTCGTTCGTCTTCTACTGATTGGCCTGCACAACAATGTTCAAAGACCGTACGGCTAGCGCCGTTCTCCGCATTCTCGCCGCCTCCCCTTCTAGCTTCGCAGGGCCGTCTTCACAGCAGATGATTGCCGATGCCCAGAGCACTGAGATCGATCCAACGGAAAAGATCCTCTCAACGCCATAGCGACGCCGAACTCACGCCTCCCGCACTGTGGGGTCGCCGCACCGCCGCCTCGTCGTGCGGCGACCCCTTCTACTCGCAATCCGACCAAATCTCGACAAGGACTTAAATGAACCCCGACCATCGGCCCACTCCCTCCACTTTCAGTGGGGCACCCTTGCCACACGGGCGCCGCGCGGCCCCGCGAACCACGACCCGAACGGACAAGCGGGTGCGGCCGGGAAGTCGCCGGAGACTCTCTCGTGGTGAAACAAACTCCCCGACGATCAACCGCGCCGGTGCGGTGCGCCTCTCCCCGCTGCGGCGCAGCGCGAGCGCTCGCCTAGTGATCGCAGCGGTTGCCGCTGGCTTGCTGATAGCTCCATACTTGCTTCCCGCATACGCAGACACCACCTCCCCGACGGGGATCGCCCCCGTGCCTGCCACTGAGACGCAGTCCCTCTCGATGACAAACTCGGATGCCGCCGCGGTTGCTGTAGTGCGCGATGGGTATACGGCAACCAAAATCGTTCCCCTGGCCTACCGGCCTTACGCCCGCACGGCCAACACCTTCGTCAATGACCCGAACTCGCCGATCCAGTGGCCGTTCACCCAAGGGGTACCCATTACAAGCGGATTCGGCCCACGGATTGCACCGTGTGGTGGCTGCTCCACGTTTCACAAAGGGTTAGATCTCAACCCTGGTGCTGGCACACCCATACAGGCGATTGCCGATGGGGTAGTGACTGCGGCGAACTCGCTCGGTGGCCAACTTGGAGTGCATCTGAAGATCGATCATCTCGTGGATGGACAACGGGTGAGCAGCCTCTACGCACACATGCAGCAAGGCTCGGTGACCGTGGCGGTCGGCGACAACGTCACCGTTGGCCAGACGATCGGACGCGTAGGCAACACGGGGCTCAGCACCGGGGCGCACCTGCACTTCGAGATTCTCCTTGAAGGCACCACTCCGGTCGACCCGTATGCCTGGCTGACATCGAAGGTGGGGTCATGAAGCGCAGGGTGGTCGGGTCCAAGGGCATTCGACGGTATCGAGGAGCCGCCGCAGCAGCAGGCGTCGTGAGCATGATCTTGACCGGGTGCGCACCGGTGTCAGAAGGGGCAAACCTCGATGTCAGCACATTTGCGTTCGCTCACGTGCACGGCTTGGGGGTTGACGCCGCGTCGGGTGTGGCATTTGCCGCGACCCACGACGGAGTGTTCATCCTGCCCTCCTTGGGGTCGCCGACCGTCGACGTTGCACAACTCGGCGGGCCCGTGTCTGGGCGAGTTCAAGACTTCATGGGTTTCACTGTTCACGGGAGCCAGATTTTTGCCTCCGGTCACCCTGGGCCGGAGGATTTGGCCACCGGTGCGCCACAGAACCTGGGTTTTATCACCAGTCTCGACAAGGCTGCCACCTGGGAAACGCTATCGCTGGGAGGTGAAGCAGACTTTCATGATCTTGCGGCAATGACCGATCCGGGCGGAAACATACGCATTTATGGCTACCATGCTGGCACCGTTTTGTTCAGCCCAGACGGTGGTATTTCGTGGGTGTCGGGGGCGAAGCTTGCACTTCGAGACCTCGCCGCAGACCCATCTAGGCCAGGTACCGTCTATGCAACCACGGCAGACGGGCTCGCGGTGAGCAACGATGATGGCGGATCCTTTTCGCTGATTCCTGACGCTCCGGCACTGTATCTCATCGACGCCTGGCAGGACGCGGACGGTGTTGGCCTTGTGGGGATCGGCACTGACGGTCAAGTGTGGGCGAAAATTGCCAACGGGGAATGGCGCGCGACCACCGGCAGGGTCACCGGCGACGTGGAAGCAATGGTTTATGGCTCGCTGCCGAAACCGGCGCTGCTCGTCGCCGATCGTCGAGGCATTGTGGTCAGCGATGATTTCGGGGTTTCCTGGAGAATTCTGGTGTCCAAGTGAATGCGCACGCCCGCCTCTGGTCCGCCCTCGCCGTGTTCTCGACGGGGCTCATCGTGCTGTCCGGTTGCGTTGGCGGATCCGGTGATGATCTGACCAAGGTCCGGCCGAGCTATTCGACGGTGGGCCCGGTGACCGAGATCGCCCGGGCAGACAGGGCGAATCCGGTGCAGTTCTCCGGAACACTTGACAACGGTGAGACGGCCTCGTCAACCGACTGGGCCGGCAAGGTGCTGGTCGTGAACTTTTGGTACGCCGGCTGCGCACCCTGCCGCGCTGAAGCACCCGATCTGGAAGCCGTGTATTCCGAGTTCAAGGATCAAGGCGTCATGTTCGTTGGGGTCAATGTTCGCGATCAGGCCGGAACGGCCCAATCCTTCGCCGCAACATTTGGCATCACCTACCCGTCATTTCTCGATGCGAACGTCGGATCCATCCAGCTCGCGTTCGCCGGGACCGTCGCGCCAAATGTGGTGCCCACAACGGTTGTCCTCGACCGGGAAGGGCGAGTCGCTTCCCGAATCGTCGGCCAGCTGGAATCCCGATCCATTCTTCAGACACTCCTCCGCGACACGCTGGCGGAGTCACCATGACGGGACAGTCGGCCCTAACTAATTCAGGGCCTGTGCATCCCCGATCAGGTCAACACAAGGAGACATTGCCGTGACCGCGTTCATTCCATTGGCTATACCCAGCCCCACCATCAGCTACATTGATTTGGGGCCGCTGCGAATACACTTCTATGCGCTCTTTATTTTGGCCGGTATCGCCGCAGCCGTCGCCCTGACCGGGTGGCGACTGAAAGGGTCAACAATGCCGAGAGGCGCGGCCCTCGATGTGGCGTTATGGGCAGTGCCCTTCGGGATAGTCGGCGGGCGCATCTACCACGTGGTCACCCATCCCGCTGACTACTTCTTTCCCGGCGCCGACCTGTGGAAAACCCTATATGTCTGGGAAGGAGGCCTGGCGATTTTCGGCGCCGTTATGTTCGGCTCCCTCGGCATCTGGATCTGGGCCCGCCGCACCTCAACCAGTTTCCTCGACTTCGCCGATGCCCTCGCCCCCGGATTACTTTTGGCCCAAGCCATCGGGCGCATCGGAAACTACTTCAACCAGGAATTGTTCGGTACGCCGACCACACTGCCGTGGGGTCTGCAGATCGACCAGACCAGTCCCGCATTCCCCGCGGGCCTTCCGGCCGACACCCTTTTCCACCCCCTGTTTCTATACGAGATGCTGTGGAACCTCACCGGCGTCGCAGTGATACTTCTGGTTGCACGTCGGCTCTCCGGCCACGCCGGCTGGGCGCTTGGCCTGTACCTCATCTGGTACGGTTCGGGACGCGCCTGGTTCGAGTCGTTCCGCCTTGACCCGACCGAGTTCGAAATTTTCGGCATCAAGATCAACATCCTGACCGCGTTGGCGGCAGCACTCGCAGGTTTGGCAATCATTGTCGTGAGCGAACTCCATCGGAGGAGTCGCAGGGTTTCCGCGCTCGCCAAGGACCCGCTCACGGATGACCCGCTCCCGGTTGCAGACCGAGCCGCGCTATGAAGCCTGGAGATGCGCGGGAACCACCTCGCTCAACGCTTGATCGACCTGCCGATCACATCGAGAATGACACGGGCGATACCGCGGCTGCTGTGACGATGCCAGCACTGGGCCTGGTGGGGTGGGCGCGATGGATCTGGCGTCAGCTGACAAGCATGAAGACCGCGCTGTGGTTGCTGGTTCTCCTTGCCATCGCTGCCGTCCCCGGATCCTTGGTACCGCAGCGAACGGCAGATCCAAACGGGGTCTTACAGTACTTCAAGAACAATCCAGACGGAGCCAGAGTCCTGGATTCGCTTCAGGCGTTTGACGTCTACACCTCGGTGTGGTTCTCCGCCATTTACCTCCTGCTGTTCATCTCACTTGTCGGTTGCGTCATTCCTCGCACCCGCCATCATTGGATTGCTCTTCGCGCCGCGCCGCCGCTTACTCCCCGACGATTGTCCCGGATGCCCGTGCATGAAGCGCACGAGGTCGACGTCCAGGATTCTGGCCCGGTTCGTGCAGAACTCGTTGAAGAAGGAATGCGCCTCTTGCGCCGTTCGCGGTACCGCGTTGTGACATATCCGGAGCCCGGCGACCCAACCGGGGCTTCGCAGTCTGTTTCGGCCGAACGCGGATACCTGCGTGAGACCGGAAACCTTCTCTTCCATGTCGCGCTGGTGGGAATCCTCGCGACGATCGCTATCGGCGGGGGCTACGGATACATCGGGCAGAGAGTCGTCGTCGAAGGTCAAACATTTGTCAATACTCGTGCCGCATACGATTCCTTCACTCCGGGTCGGTTTTTTGACAACTCCATGCTGGATCCGTATTCGCTCACCCTCGAAAAATTCTCGGTCCAGTACGAAGTGCAGAACCCTAAGGCGCTGGGCATGGCAACCGACTACACGGCCCGCGTCAGCGTCCGCGACCAGGGATCCTCTCAAGGCCACACCTCCTCGATCAAGGTCAACGAGCCGCTCAGCGTCGGCGGTACAGAGGTGTACCTACTCGGCAACGGCTACGCGCCAGAAATCACGGTCAAGGACCCAACCGGGAAGGTGGTGTTCAGCGACACCATTCCGTTCCTTCCCCAGGACGCAAATCTCACCAGTCTCGGAGTGGTCAAAGTTCCTGATGGCCTCAAGTCCCAGGTCGGCATGATCGGATTCTTTTATCCGACCCAGGCGGTGGCGGCAAACGGCGCCTTCTACTCCGCATACCCCGACCTGGTCACACCGCTGGTCACCTTCAACGTCTATACCGGCGACCTGGGTCTTGATTCCGGTGCCCCGAAATCCGTCTACACCCTCGATACCTCGTCGATGACACAGGTCACCGGGCGCGGCACCGGTATCGACTCGTTGCAACTCACCCCCGGCCAAACCGTCCAGCTGCCAAACGGTTTGGGGTCAGTGGAATTGACCGGGATAAAACGGTTCGCTTCCTTCCAGGTTGCCCACGACCCAACACAGGGTTTCGTTTTCGGGTTCGCGATTGTCATTCTCGTCGGGCTCGCACTCGCACTATTTGTGCCCCGCAGGCGCCTGTGGGTCCGCATCAACACCTCCAAGACAGGTCGACTCGTCCTTGAATATGCGGGACTCGCCCGTGGCGACGACCCAGGGTTAGCAGCGGCCGTCACCGACCTTGCACAACGCCATCGCAGCCGATTCACCAACCGAGACTAAGGGATAGAAAAATGACTACGTCCTTCGCTGCACTTTCACTCGTCGCGCTCTACTCGGCGATGGCGGTCTACGCGATCGCGTTCGTCGCGTTTGCCATAGACCTCGCGCGACGATCCGTCCCCGCCGCCACAGTGCCGGCTGAGCACATCCCTGTACTCGTCGTCGCGGGCGGTACCTCGACACACGAAGCACCTGGAAGGACCGACAGCGGGCCACTCAATGAAACGACGCCGACAACACGCGCGCACAGTAGGGCGTCGCGCGTGGCATTTGCATTGACAGTTCTCGCCTGGCTTTTGCATTTGGGAGCGGCTGTACTTCGCGCCGTCGCCGGGGGGCGTGTCCCGTGGGCGAATATGTTCGAGTTCTCCCTCACAGGATCCCTTCTCATCGTCGGCGTCTACCTGCTGGTGAACTTGTGGGTCGACCTGCGATTCCTCGGCACCTTCGTCATCGGTTTGATGCTGATATTGCTCGGCGTAGCAACAGTCGGCTTCTACGTGGATGTCGTGCCGCTGCCGCCTGCCTTGCAATCGGCATGGTTGGTGATCCACGTTTTTGTGGCACTGTTGGCCACCGCATTCTTTGCGTTGAGTTTTGCGGCGTCCTCGCTGCAACTCGTTCAGGTCCGCCGTGAGAGTAAACCGACACCGGCCGTCGGTCGCTTTGCTCGGATGCTGACCACCATCCCGGACGCTCAGTCGCTGGATGTGATTGCGTACCGAATCACCATTGTCGGCTTCGCGTTGTGGACGTTCACACTCATGGCTGGCTCAATCTGGGCCGAACGCGCGTGGGGACGTTATTGGGGATGGGATGTCAAAGAGGTGTGGACGTTCATCATTTGGGTCATCTACGCCGCCTACATCCACGCGAAAGCAACTCGCGGCTGGCAGGGCAATCGAGCGGCATGGCTGGCCATCATCGGTTTTTCTGCCGTGCTGTTCAACTTCGGCATCGTCAACGTGTTCTTCACCGGATTGCACTCGTACTCGGGCCTCTGAACGCACTCGCACAACCAAGAAAAAGGAGCACAACGTGAACAGCAAATCTGACACCGCAAACCCGCCTTACGACCCGGCGAAGGCCTGGCGTGTGCACCGCCGACTGGTTCGCGCCGGCCAGGCGCTTATGCTCGCCGGTGCAGTAGTCGCCATCATCCACTGGTTTGCGCATCTCGAATTCTTCACCCCTGGACAACAACCACCCGGATGGCTTGACCTCGTTGCAGGCTACCCGACGGGCGGTATGCTCCTCATCCTCGGCGCAGTACTGGCTGGACGCAGGAAGCCAAGTTCGAAGCGGACACAATGACCGACTTCGCCGTGGCCCTCGCGTGTCGCGCAACCCTGCCTGTGGTGGCCAGGAGCGTGGGGGGTGGTGAGAAGTCCAAGTATGGGTGACCTGTTTGCGGGCATTGTTCTCAACGGCCAGTTCCTCGTTGCGGTCCCGATCGCGATGCTCGCCGGCCTGGTGTCGTTTGCCTCTCCCTGCATTCTTCCGCTGGTTCCCGGGTACCTCGCCTATGTCGGTGGTATTGCGAGCACCACCTCGCCGCATCCCCGCCGCCGCGTCGTGCTCGGGGTAGCACTGTTCGTTGCGGGTTTCGCCGTCGTGTTCATGGCCTATGGTGCGGCCTTCGGTGGGCTCGGGTCGTGGCTCATTGTCTGGCAGGATCTGATTTCTCGCATTATGGGGGTGGTCATTATTCTGATGGGTGTCATATTCATCGGAGTGGTGCCGGGGATGCAGCGCACCTTCCGCCTGCCGGTGAGTCCGGCAGCAGGGATCGCCGGTGCACCCCTGCTGGGCATTGTTTTCGGCTTGGGTTGGACTCCGTGCCTCGGCCCGACGCTGGCGGCGATCTCGGTGTTGAGTATCGACTCCGGTTCGCCGTGGAGAGGCACCGCCCTGGCCTTCTTCTACTGTGTTGGCCTGGGGGTTCCGTTCCTGCTTGTTGCACTGGGGTTCGGCTGGGTAAGTACTGCAGTGTCATTCCTGAAACGTCACATCCGTTCCATCAATATTGCTGGCGGTGGCGCGCTGATCATCATCGGCTTGCTGATGGTCACCGGGCTCTGGACGGCGTGGCTTTACGAGCTGCAGGCCGTCATAGGGGGGGTGGTTCTTCCGATTTAGCGCAAAGATCGTTCAATTCGGGTCACCGATCTTAGACCTGCCGGCCGAGTGGAATGATGATAAGTCGCGATCACAGCCACGGTGAGTGCCACGAGCCAGCCCAACCCGATCAGTAGCGGCACGATTTCGTCGAAACTGCGGGTGAGCGCCCCGTCGATCAGAACTCTCGAAGCGCCGTAGCCGGGTAGCAACCGGGACCACACGGTCGGTTCGGGCTGCAACATGGGATTCTGGACAATACCGACGTCCAGAAAAGCCACCAGAAAAGCGACAAACACTCCGCCAACGGATCCGAAGATTGGTCCAAGCAGTGCCCCGATAAGCCCGTAAGTCAAAGCGACGAGCAGGTTGGCGCCCGCATACGTGGCCCATTGGTCTGGGCCGAAGACCAGTGCGCTGGTAGCCAGGGCGACCCCCGTCGCTACGAGAGCGAGAACGGTCAGGACCCCCAACCGGGCAGACAACAGGGCGCCGGTTCGTATTCCGGCGAGAGCAGCCCTTCGATCGCCATCCCGACTCTGAAGCACGCCGAAAAGGCCAATAAGCGCCGCGAGTGACGCGACCGCGATGGGCGCCATAGTCGCACCGTGAAGATCGATGAGTGAAAGCGTGCGAGTCACACTTATGCCGCTTTCTAGGACAACGACCGAAATGGGTTTGTCCGGAGTAACGACATAGACGCCGAGGATGAAAACCACGGGCACAACGACGAGGAGTGCCCAGAGGGCGGGATTGCGTCGGGTGTCCCGCCATGTCGCCCGTAACGCCGCGGCGATTTGGGAGGAGGACGATCCTGCATTGGACGCACGCCTGTGAACGTGCGCGATGCGGGTTCGGGCGGCGACAAGTGCCCAGGCCGCGCCAACGGCAGATGCCGTCCAGATCACGGCCCAGCCGAAATCATTGACGGGCCCGCTGTGGCCGGACGGGAGGTCGATCATCCACAGGGTGACATAGTGAGTTGGCAGAAACCGGGTCGCGATGTTGTCGGCGGCACCCATCGCCGGTCCGAAGAACACATCCACGATCCAAACGAACAGGACGATGACGCTGCCGTTGAGCTGATTTCGCACGAACACCCCGACCACTGCCCCGATCGCAACGTAGATGCCAGCAAACATGAGGATCCCGGCGACTGCGCGCCAGAAGTCGCCGACTCCGGTGCGGACGATGAGGGCGAGCAAGGCCATTGTCGCCGCCAACACGGCGAGACACGCACCGGTGACCAGCCGGGCGAGTGCGAGCTGCGACGCGGGCATGCCCGCGATGACCACTCGCCGATCGGTGCCGCGTGTGGTAGCCGTTTGAAAGTACATGGCGACACCGGCAATGAATCCTGCTGCCCAGCCGGCGGTCGCCAACTCGACCGCCGGGGCATCTGGCCCACCGAGCAACTTCGCGAAGGACGCCAGCTCCCCACTCGCGACGAGCACGAAGACTGTGGGCACAATGATGAGCAGCAGCAGATTGACCGGATTGCGCGCGTAGTCGCTCAAAAAGCGTCGGACAAGGACCAGAGTATTCATCGTGCGACCACAGTGCCGTCCCGGACGTCCAGGATACGGTCAAAACGGTCTTCGTCTACAACAAAATGGCTGATGATCAGTACCGTTCGCCCGGCTGCGCGACGCCGTGCGACAAGATTCCAGAATCGTTGGTAGGTATCCCAATCGAACCCGGACGATGGCTCATCAAGGAGGAGAACTTCGGGGTCCGCGAGCAGAGCAAGACCAAGGTTAAGCTTGGCTAGTGTCCCTCCGGAAAGCTGGTCAGCACGGGTGCGCGCGTATCGTTGGAATCCCAGTTCTTCATAAATCGCTTCTTGTGACTTTGCCGTGGCGTGGTCGGTCATGCCGTAGGCCCTGCCGAACAGGTCGAAATGTTCGTCGCAGCTCAAGCGATCGTAGATCAAAGGTATTTGCGGGCAATAGCCCAACCGACCGCTGTGGGCTATCGTTCCCCGGTCGGCGCGCATCTCGCCGACCAGAATCTTCATCAGCGTCGACTTACCGGAACCATTCTCCCCGGTCAGGCCGACCACTTCGCCGGGATGTAGCGTGAGATCGACACCAGAGAGCACGGGGCGGGTGCGGCTGAGGGGCCAGGGGCCGCGCCGATATGACTTCGCGATACCCGAAGCCTGGAGCACCGGATGATGGTCCCTGCCGCCGTTTCGAACATGTTCACCGTGCGCTTGTGCCATTTTTCACCCACCGTATCCATCTAGTATACCCTATGGGGGTATACTAGATGGATACGGTCCAACGGTTTTGGATCTCGCAATACGTCCCCCCACCCCCCCACGGCATTATGACGATTGATCAGACCCTCCAAGCTGATGTGCCAGCCCTGGCCTTCGCCGAGGGACAGCACGGCTGAGACGAACACAGTCGGCGCACTGAGCGCAACCGCGACGTGCTCGGCAGCAACCCATTCCAATCGCTGACGCTCGCCACGACCACGGGTGGTTTCAGTGGCCATGCCAGCCTGTGTGGCGATTCGAGTGATCATGCCCACCTTTGCAAGCGTGACCCTCGGACCTCTGATGTGGCGGGCGACGCCACCGTAGCGACCCAGTGACCCAACACACTCAGCGGGATTGCCAGAGACTGGCCAGTTTCCAGCCCCCATCGAACATCGCCGTTGCCTTCTACCTCTCAACTGGAATAGCGAGGCCACCATTCAACGACTGGTGAGATGGGAGTACGCGGCCGAAGTACGGCGTCGCACCCTTGCGGCGAGTTCTCCCCGACTGCAGGTCGCCGGCGAGAAGGGTGGAGGTGAAGTCCCCAAGATATCTTAATCGGATCTGTTCACTGGCCTCGGTGACCACACCAAACGGTTCGTGCCAGTAGAGAGAGGTGCCCGATTGCTCTCATGTCGCTTTCCGGCGTTCCAACGCAGATGAGCTGCCCCAACCCGTCGCCGGTCCTGGGTGGCAAGCACCTTTTGGTGCACCCTACGAGTAGCGGACAAGGTGCGGGAGTTGTCGTCGCGATCAACTACCTCACCAGGTCTCGCTGCGACGATTGCGAGTGCCAGACTCCATGAGAGGCTTTCCCCAGGAAATGTCTTTCCGAGATGGGGCAGACAACGGATCAGCGGGCCGGCCGCCGACCCGCTCATGAAGGAGAACCCGCGATGGAGACTAACCCCAATAACGGCGACCACCGATCACCGGAGGATACGCCGGGAACTCTGACACTGATCGGGGCGGTTTCCCTGGGCACCGGTGTCATGATCGGCGCAGGAATCTTTGCGCTCACCGGGCAAACCGCCCGGCTGGCAGGCGACCTCTTTCCCGTGGCCTTCGTCGCCGCGGCAGTTGTCGTCTCTCTCAGCGCGTACTCCTACGTCAAACTGTCCAACGCTTACCCGTCTTCGGGAGGTGTTGCAAAGTTCCTCCATGAGGCGTACGGCCCCGGCGCAGCAACAGGGGTGTTCGCGATCCTGATGTACGTCTCGATGGTCATCAGCCAGAGCCTGGTGGCTCGCACCTTCGGCGCCTACGTCCTGCAAATCGTCGACCTTAAACCAGTCTCGTTGTGGGTGCCAGTCCTCGCCGTCGGGCTGCTCGCGGTCGCGTTTGTTGTCAACGTGGCGGGCAATCGGGCAATCGAGATCAGCCAACGTTCGATGGCGGCGATCAAGATCATCGGACTCGCGCTGTTCGCCGTCGGCGGGCTTTGGTTTGCCTCCGCAGGCAACTTCATTAGCGATTCCACTGGGGCAGGGATCGATACTTCTCCTGTCGGGTTCCTTGCGGCGGTCGCACTGGCGATCCTTGCCTACAAAGGGTTCACCACTATCACCAACAGTGGTGGTGACATCGTCGATCCGCACCGCAACACCGGAAGAGCGATCATGATCGCCCTGGCCGTTTGCACGGTTGTCTACCTGGCCATCGCCGCGGCGGTGGCCGGCAACCTCACCTTGCCGGAGATCCTTGCCGCCGAAGACTTCAGCCTTGCCGAAGCGGCCAGACCGGCTTTCGGCGACTTCGGTGTGTGGTTCACGGTTGTTCTGGCCATCGTCGCGACAGCATCAGGGGTAATGGCGAGCATCTTCGCGGCGTCGCGCCTGCTTGCCATGCTGACACGCATGAAACAGGTGCCCCATTGGAACTTCCGGATGCCCGGCACAGTTCGTGCCCACACCACTGTTTACACCGTGGCTTTTGCCATGGCGTTGGCCGCCACGTTGGACCTGAGCAGAATTGCGGCACTGGGCGCGATCTACTATCTGATCATGGACATCGCCATCCATTGGGGGCTGCTGACAAAGCTCCGCACTCGCATCGACTTCAACCCGGTGATCGTGGTTGCCGCCATCGTTCTCGACGTGGTCGTACTCGCAGCGTTTGTGTGGGTGACGGCGTCCACCGACGCGCTCAGTCTCTGCGTCGCGGGTGCGGGCATCGTTCTCATTATTGCCGGTCAGCGTCTACTGATGCGCTCCCATACCCGCTCCGATGGCACGATGGATATGTAGGCGGCGACGGCAGCGCGCGGCAACCTCGCTCTGGTTGCTATCCCGCGTTCGCCTTGAGCCACTGGAACGGATCAACGGCAACACCATCCGGGCGGATTTCAAGATGCAGGTGGGAACCCGTTGAGGCCCCAGTGCTTCCCACCAGTCCGATCTGGTCCCCCACCTTGAGTTGATCACCCACATTCACCTGGATGCTGCCCGGGAGCATGTGTGCATACCAGCTCTCGACGCGCTGACCATTGATCACGTGTTCGACGACAACGACCTGACCGTAGCTCCAGTCCTGGTTGTTCACACCAATGACGACTCCGTCCGCGATCACGCCGATCGGAGCGCCGTTACCCGCGAGCATGTCCAACCCTGTGTGGTTGGTCGAGCAACCGCTACAGGGCGACACCCGAGGACCGAAACCGTCGGTGATGGGCACCGCTACCGGAAACGGCCACTGGATCGACCAGGTTGGGTCGTTGGTGTAAAAGTACGTGAGGCTGCTGTAGCGAAGGAAATTCTGGTCTCGAAGAGATGTGGCCGTATACCCGTCGCGTGTCAGGGTCAGCTCTGCGGCGGGTTCCAGGCTGATCGACTGCAGGTTTGCCTTGGCGGGTACGGCGACGGCGAGGGATTGCGCAGCAGAGGAATAGAACGCGTTTGCCGGAATCGTCGTCGCCACCATCATCAGCCCGGCGGCAATCATCGCGCCAAAAGTCATCAGTTTCTTCAGCGCACGATGCTTCAAGGGCTTGCTCCTCAGCGGAGCAACTCTAGAACGCGGGATGGCGGAAACGGGCTCGCGCGGACGAGTGGTGCCGCGCGGAAGCCGTACCGGCCGAAACGCCCTCGGCTTCTTGAACGCCCTCGGCCGCCGAAGTGAAGAATCCGGTGCCGCAGAGGTTTCGGGCGCCGTTAGCTCGTGTTGTGCCCTCCCCGCTACCGGCTCCGTGGCCATAGCCGTGGCCGCCTGTTCACGCGCGCGCAGTTCACGCCGCGTAAGAGGAACGGTGGCCTCCGGGTCAAAAGACTGACCATCGCTGGAGGCTTCGGACCCGGACTGCGACCATATTTCGCTCACGAGTAACCGAACCACATTCTTCGTGACGCCCGAGCCCTGAGCGAACGCGCACGAGTAGTCATCGACGTCGTCACCCTGGAACTCCTCAAGATCAGCCACCCGCTCGAAGACACGGCGGATGGGCCATACAAATATTCGCATCGTCTGGCTCATAGAAAACGAATCTCATAGAGGATAGTGGGGCATCCTGAGAAAACGCCCCCCAAAGGCACTGGACGTCGTGTTAAACGCAACTAAAATCGGTTCCGATTTGCCTGGAACAAACCCTGTGGTCAGGCTACTGTGACTAACCGCAACTCAGTTCCTGAGGAAGTCTTTGCGCATCTGGCCCTTGGTGTGACGGGATGGCGGGTTCGGGGACCATCGTGTTCATGATGCCGCCCAGGTGCGATTCCCAGGGGTCAGTTGCACGGCGGATGAGCACGCCACGCGCACGAAGCAGAGGCGCGATCTACTACCTGATCATGGACATCGCCATCCATTGGGGGCTACTGACAAAGCTCTGCACTCGCATCGACTTCAACCCGGTGATCGTTGTTGCCGCCATCATTCTTGACGTGGCCGTACTCGCAGCGTTCGTCTGGGTCAGGGCGTCCACAGACGCACTGAGTCTTTATGTCGCCGGCGCGGGAATTGTTCTCATCGTTGCCGGCCAGCGTCTCCTCATGCACTCTCACACCCGCGCCGACGGCACAATGGACATGTAGGCATGAGAGGTTATGTCCTTGCTGCGGCGTAGGTGGCCGGGGCGGCCTTGAAGGTGGCCGCGCAGTGGCTGGAGCAGAAGTGATATGTGGATCCCTCGTACTCGGCACTGTCGGCTGAGTTAGCGGTGTCGACACTCATCCCGCACACGGGGTCGGTGACGATTTCGGACTTCTGGGACATGTTTTCCTCCATTGGCGTTGCGGTTGGGTTATCTTTTTCATCGCGTCCGATCTCCACCACTGGTTCAGCGGATGAAACGCGGACGACCTCGGGGATTGGGTGTGCATTAAAACGGCGCAGCCGGTTAGCGTTGGCGACCACGGAGAGCGAAGACAGTGCCATGGCCAGCGCAGCGATCATCGGGCTCAGCATTAGCCCGAAGGCGGGGTAGAGAACCCCCGCCGCGATCGGGATGCCGACGCCGTTGTACAGGAAGGCAAACAACAGGTTCTGCCGGATGTTGCGCATCGTCGCCCTAGATAGGTCCACAGCCGTGACGAGCCCGGACAGGGCCCCGGAGATCAAGGTGATGTCCGAGGACTCGATGGCCACGTCCGTACCAGTACCGATGGCGGAACCGACGTCGGCCTGCGCCAGAGCCGGGGCGTCATTGATGCCGTCGCCGACCATCCCGACGACTTTGCCCTCTGCCTGAAGACGCTTGACCTCAGCAGCCTTGTGCTCGGGCATGACCTCCGCCACAACCCGGGTGATGCCAACCTCGCGGGCGATGGCCGCCGCGGTGTCCCGGTTGTCACCGGTCATCATGACAACTTCGATGCCTCGCTTTTGTAACGCTGCCACGGCCGCCGCCGATCCTTCCTTAACTGTATCGGCGACGCCAACCACACCCGCGGCGTGCCCGTCCACCGCCACCAGTATCGGGGTCTTGCCGTCACCGGCCAGACGACGGAGGACGATGTTCAGCGAATCCGGGTCGATCCCTGCCGCGGACAGCAACCGCGCGTTACCGACAAGCACCTCCCGGCCGGCCACCAGCGCGCGCACGCCCTGACCGGTGATGGAGTCGAACGCGGTCGCCTCGGGAAGGCTAAGCCCGCGCTCGCGCGCCCCCGCCACGATCGCCGCGGCCAGCGGGTGCTCGGAGGAAACCTCCACTGCCGCCACCAATGCCAGCAGCTCGTCCGGGACGAACCCGCCGGTCGGTAGCACGTCGGTCAACGCCGGTGCACCCTTGGTAATGGTGCCGGTCTTGTCCAGTACGACCGTGTCGAGCTTGTGAGCGGTCTCCAGGGCTTCCGCGGAGCGGATCAGGATGCCGTTCGTAGCACCCTTGCCGGTGCCGACCGTGATCGACATCGGTGTGGCCAAACCCAGGGCACACGGGCACGCGATGATGAGGACCGATACGGCGGCCACCAGCGCGAAGATGAATGCCGGCGGTGGACCCACCAGCGCCCACACCACGAAGGTCCAGATCGCGATGGTGATGACCGCTGGCACAAAGTAGCTCGAGACCTTGTCCACCAACCGCTGGATGGGGGCCTTCGACCCCTGCGCCTCCCGCACCAGCTTGATGATCTGGGCCAGCATTGTCTCCGCGCCAACCTTGGTGGCGGTGTACCGGAACGAGCCCGTCTGATTGATCGTGGCACCGATGACCGTGTCACCCGTCTGCTTCGTCAACGGGATCGGCTCACCGGTGATCATCGACTCATCCACGGCTGACGTGCCTTCCAGCACTTCGCCGTCCACCGGGAGTTTTTCGCCCGGCCGGACCACCAGGACGTCGCCGGCCACGACCTCGTCGATCCGAATTTCCAGCTCCTCGCCCCCGCGGATCACCCGGGCAGTCCGTGGCTGAAGTCCGATCAAGGACCGGATCGCTTCGCCGGTACCAGCTTTGGCCCTGGTCTCCAGTAGCCGGCCCAGCAGGATGAGGGTGATGATGACGCCGACGGCCTCGTAATACACCTCGCGCAGGTCCGCCGGCAGTACGGCGGGGAAGAATGTCACAACGAGGCTGTAGCCGTACGCGGCGATGGTTCCCAACGTAATGAGCGAGTTCATGTCGGCGGTGCGGTGGGACAGCGCCAGCCACCCCGTCCGATGGATCGGCCATCCGGTATAGAACATCACCGGCGTGACCAGTGCCAACTGGAACCACCTGTTTATCAGCAGGTCCGGGATCCAGGCGGCACCGAACACCTCGACAGACATCACTGCGAACACAATGGGGATGCTGAGGATCGCACCGAGGATCACCCGCCGCTTCAGATCGGCGCTCTCCGCCGCCCGCTCCCGCACCTCGGAGTCGCCGGAAAACGCTATCGAGTCGTTGTCGTCGGTCCGGTTGCTGGCCGGCGGATTGCTGGCAGGCGGCGCGTCAGTAACATTCCCGCCCGTCTCGCGCACGGAACCGCCCCCGGACGCGACCGCCCCCCCACTGACGGGCTCCAGCTCACGCTCGAGCACCTGAACACGACCGCGTATCATGTTCATGCCGCAGGCGAACCCGAAGTCGCCGGTGGCCTGAGGTGTGAACTCGATCGTGGTGGTCTCCCACGCCGGCAGGAGCTGGTTGATCTTGAAGTCGGGCATGACCACGCGGGACGAGCAGTCTCCCGCCTCTAGTCGGTCGAACTCCATCCGCACCGGTACACCGCGGACGACCTGAACCACGTCCGGGCCGTACCCGCCCTGCACTTTGATCTTGACCACCTGAACGCCGTTATCCATTTCGGCTTGGCCGGCCTTCTTCGGCGCAAAGAAGAACCAGGCAAGAAAACCAGTGAGAGCGAGGGCGCTGATGACTATGACAACATCCGAAATAGTCATGACCGAGCACCTCCAATCCAAAGTTCGTCGTTATTCTGAAGTCGGGGGAGTTCGCGTGCCGCAAGAAGCCGTTTTGCGCCGCCGCGGGGGCGCGGGCCAGAGCCAGCGGTGATAGAGGCAAAACCAGCCTGCTGAATCGCGGCCCGCATCGTTTCGATACTGAGTTCTGTAGTGCTGCCGACGACCATCACCGCGGAACCTCCCGGTGATAGATCGGCGGTCACGGTGTTCACACCCTTGATCTCCCGCACCCGCTCGAGCAGTTCGCCAAGGCAAACCCCGCAGTTGGGCCCGCGAACGGTGAATGTGCTGGTGCACATCGCAGCCTCCTCAGTTGCCCCAAGGATACCCTAGGGGGGTATCTCTCAATATAATTGTCTGTACCCAAAAAGTCCAGAGTCTGAAGATGGATATCCGGTGAACGGTTGCGGGAGGCTCGGCAACCTCCCCAGGGTGGTGAGCACCTTCCCTCACACTGAGCGACATCCTGGAGGCCTACGATGTGTTCGGGCAGGCCGCCGAAACAAAGGCTCTGAAAGTTGTGTGAACGCATAAGTGGCGGTGCTTGGCCTGCCCTGCATACGGCGTCGTGCCCGGTCCACGAAGGGATGAGTTGCCCGATGCTACTTGTTTCGGTGTCGAATCGACAAAAATGCCGGACCGCTCCACATCGTAGTTGAGAGCCTCTGCCGGTCGGTTGACTTGAGCAATGACAGAATTCCTCGGACGAGGAGAGTGAACGTGCCGGCGAATACGGGCTGGAAGCTCTCGAAAAATTGCGAGATTCGCCGCCGCGTAGTGATACCTGGCCCCTTCCATGCGCCGAGCCAATGACATAGACCGTGTCCAAGTTGCGCTCCATTCTGGCCCGATTCACGAGGGTTCAGGGGGTCGACTATTTGTGTCTGAACAGTTTGCTGAGGAGTGGGAAGGAGTTGGTGTCGGGTGGAGGTGGGAGTGCTCTGCGTCGGGCGCGTTCGAGCGCAATCGTTATGCGTCCGGCGAGGATGAAGGCGGCGGCGAAAATAAGCGCACTGAGCCCGAAACTGACACCGACAAGGGGGCTCGGTGGTGCGGAAACAGCAGCGCTGATTGCCGCGGCGGCCAAGACCATGATGACGATCAGGAACACCAGCCAGCGGTGCGCTCGTCTGCTCGGGGATTGGCCGCTCCGGGGGGATGACATCACATGCCCAAATGGTTTTGGGCTGGTGTGAGGATCATGATGATACTCAACGCAATCAGAGCAACCAGAAGCATGGCGGCGAGGGTCATGGCAACCGGGCGCTGCCGCCATGCTCGTTTCTTGTTGCGGTCGACGAACGGCAAGACTGCCAGGATGGCGAAGAAGGCGATTTCACCCCACAGGATGGCGGACAGTCCGAACCAGTTCTCCAGCGTGAACGGCCACCAGAACATCCACGGCGGTCTGGTGATTTCGATCCCCGTCACGGGGGGCGAGCCGATGGCTGCAGGCAAGAGTATCGCGAGGATGCCGAGGATGCCGGTCAAAGCGATTCCGAAGGCCACCAGTCGGCGGATGTGTCGTGTGAACGGTTGGGTGGGCTCGGCTGCGGCCGCCTGCTCACTGGATTCCCCAACAGGCAAGCTCGGGTGTGGGGACATGTGGTGCCGTTTGACCAACAGGAAATGCAGGATGACAAGCACGAGGATGATTCCGGGAATGATCACCACGTGAGCGCCATAGAGCCGCAACAGGATTGAGATTTGGCCGGAGAAGTTGGGGGAGAACCAGAAGCCGAGTCCGCCAAGAAGATTGCCGATTTCGAGGTTGTGGCCAAGAGCCTCGAAACCTTCCTGGTCCCACTTCAGCACCGTCCCGGTGAAGATGGCGAAGGTGACCAGTCCGAACATGGCAACCCCAACCAGCCAGTTTCCCTCCCGCGGTTTCTTGTAGGAGCCGCTGAAAAACACACGGATCAGATGCAACAGGGCAGTCACATACATGGCTTGTGCAGCCCAGTAGTGCACCCCTCGGAACAGCCCACCCCACGGGTTGGATTGGACAGCGCGGACTGACGTGTTTGCCAGTTCCGGCACCGGCGCATAAAACTGTGAGAGAACAATGCCGGTCACGATGAGCAACACGAAGCTGATGGCGGTTATCCCGCCGAGCGTCCACGCGAACCGGTTGGCATGCTCGGGTACCGGGTAGGCGAGCGCGGAGATCCCCATCCGCTCGTCGATCGCGGCCCAAGCCTTCCGGTACCAGGTCGGGGATTTCAGAGTTGCGGTGGCTTGTTCAGCGTCAACGAGTTCAGCGGGCATCGCTTTCACTGCCTTTCGATTCGAGGGGTGTTGATTGGGTCTTGTCCTCGCCTGCGAGAATGTCGTGGCGCAGCTCCCGCAGTCCTTGGCGAGGACGAAGCCACATCGCAAGGATGGTGCCGCCAACGGCGGCCAACACCGAGAGCACGAGGAAGGCCCAGTCTGTGCCGGTGAGCGGACCTTGAGCATACGGGGCCAGCATTGTGGTGGTTCCGGTCTCTTCACCCACTGCCGGCTTCAGCGCCGCCACCGCTTCAGTGATGGACCCTTGAAGGAGAGTCTGAGCGGTCTTGGTGTCTCCGGCCGATAGGGCCGTCTTTGCTTGCTCGACTTCGGCGACGTCTACCCCGTCCTGATCTTCAGCGATGAGTACTTCATCCACTTTCTCCAGCGCTTTCATGGTGCCTGCGGGAGAGGTGTCGTTGACCAGATAGCTCAATGCCTGCTGCACGATCACGTAACCCTCGGTGACGCCGTCGCCACCGTGAGCCCAAGCCGGCGGGCCGACGACACTGACGCCAAGGAGGGCCAAAACGAGAGAAAAGAATGCGAATCGCCGGACTCGCCCAACCCGCAAGTTCCCGCGGTGGGAGAGCCCGTTCTGGGCCATGACGTTGCCACTGGTGCGGTGCATGCGAACGAACCTCCATCATGGATGCTCCATTCTCGGGCACCCAGAAGCAAGAATATTCTGGACCGTTGCGCGCGCCAAGGGTCTTTAGTCCCGATGAGTTCGAAGAGCCTCAGGGGGTGCATCCCCCGCTACCCCAAACATCGATGAGTTTCGCAATCGTGCGTCCAGATCTCCCTGCCCAGACCAAAGTAAGATTCGCCGTGCCCAACACCTCAGTTGCGAGCCCTTCCTCAGCGGCGAAGCGGGCGCCAACGGGTGCAGAGTTTCGGAACTATTCAGCGGTCGCGCACGACGGGCCAGCACTCGTTGACCTGGTCACCGATCCGTAGGCGTTCTCGCTGCCACCGCGGTTCACAGCGCGAGCGGGGAGCCAACTAGTGACAGCACCACTCCACCCAAAACACCAATGATGACCACTGACGCAGCCCCCAAAATTGCAGAGTGCATCGCCCAGCGACGGCGCACAGTTCCGACATCCGCGATCGGCGTCGGGCTCGGGGCCGGCGTTGGGGTTGGGGTTACAGCAACTGAATGTCGTTCCACCGGTCGGAAAAACATGGGTGCAAACCAGCGAAGGTAGTAGAACACGCTTGCCACGCTGTTGATCACGGCAATCACGACGAGCCAGACCAGACCACCGTCCCAGGCCGCGGTGAACGTGGTGAGTTTGCCGAAAAATATCACTGTCGGAGGTGTTCCGATAAGGCCGAGAAGACTCACAACCAGGGAACCAGCAAGCCAGGGGTGAGATCTGGCCACGCCGCGGTAATCGGCGAGAGTGCGACGAAAAGGAAACGCTGCCACCACCGCGAAGGCAGTGAGGTTCGTCGCAGCATAGCCGACGAGGTACAACAGAAGCGACGGGAGGGCGAGGCTTGAGGCACCGGCAACAGTCACCGGCAACAGCAGGTAGCCGACCTGGCTGACGGTCGACCAGCCCAGCAACCGGCGAACATCGTCCTGCCAGAAGGCGGCGAAGTTCCCGAGCGTCATACTTGCGGCTGCCACAATCGCCAACACAAGGGGCCACTCGATGGTGCTCGGCATAATGTCCAGCAACCGAAATGCGGCAACGAGAGCACCGATTTTGGGAACGGTCGTGAGGTACGCGGCAACCGACACACCGGCGGCTTGGGTTGCATCGGGAATCCAGAAATGTCCCGGAACACCACCGGCCTTGAACATCAACCCGCCAACGACTGCCGCAAGTCCGACGGCGAGAGCTGCCGCCGGTGCATCTCCCAGCGCCGAGCCCAGCTGTCGGTAGGATGTGCCCCCACCGATTCCGTACAGCACGGCGACCCCGACCATCATGCTGATCCCGAGGAGCGCGCCAAGGAGGTATGTCTTCAACGCTGCTTCCGCGGCGCGCGCTGAGCGGCTCATGCCGATCAACGCATAAAGCGGAATGCTGGCGAGCAGATACCCGGTCACGAGAATCAGCAGGTCGCTGGTGCCCGCCAGAACCATGGTGCCAAGCGCTGACAAAAGCAACAAGGAGTACGTTTCGCTCTCCCGCCGCGAACCACTCAGTTCCTCAACACCGAGCACGATGACGAAAGCGGTCGCGAGGGTGATGATGATGCGTGCCACGTTGGAGCCGACATCCACGGCAAAAGTCGAATTGAAGACGGTCATTGCCGGCCCCGCTGCCCCCGCCGCCGCCGCAATCGCTGCCGTTAGGAGTGCGATGATCGCGATCCAGCGAGCCACCACCTGACGGTTTCTGGGGAGAAAAGAGCCGGCGACAAGGGTGACGACCGCGCCGAGGAAAACCGCGATCTCCGGCAGGAGGGCGAGGATGTCAGATCCTGAATTCACGAGCGGCTACCGTCCAACTAAAACGGCAAGTACGGATGCCGCAGGTTCGATCACATCGAGCAGGAATCGAGGGAAAACCCCGATGACCACGGAAAGAAGCAACAGCGAGCCGATAGAAAGCACCTCACGCGGCCTGAGGTCGGTGAAGTCGACGGAAAGCCCGCACGTCGCGCCAGTGAACAGTCGTTGCAGAGCGCGAAGGAAAAGTGCCGCAGTAATGAGGATCCCCGGGAGTGCGATCGCACTGAGCGGGACAGTGCCGATACTCCCGGTAAAGATCTGAAATTCAGCAATGAATCCGCTGAGCCCAGGCAGGCCGAGGGACGCGAATGCCGCCACCGCAAAGAATGCCGCAAATCGGGGAGCGGGCGCAGCCAGACCACCAAACGAGTCCAGATCGTAGCTACTGCGACGCTCGTAGAGCACACCAGCAAGAAGGAATAGTGCCGCGGTCACCAATCCGTGGCTGACCATTTGAACGACGGCACCCGTGATGGCCAGCTGTTGCGCTTGGGCGGAGCTGTCACTGACGACACCGGCAGCACCCACGGCAATAATGACGTAGCCCATGTGATTGACCGAGGTGTAGGCGATCATCCGTTTGACATCGGTCTGAGCCAGGGCGACGAGCGCGCCGTACAACACCGAGATGATTCCGATCGCGACGATCAGCCAGGCCCAGGAGCGCCAGGCATCCGGCAGCAAAGGCATGGCAATCCGCACGAAACCGTACGTCCCGAGCTTGAGCATCACACCGGCAAGGACTGCAGAACCAATAGCGGGAGCATCCGTGTGCGCAGGGGGCAGCCAGGTGTGGAAGGGGAACGTGGGCGTCTTGATCGCCAGGCCGATGAAAATTGCGGCGAGCACGAATCCGGCGGCAACGGGAGCGTTCTGGAACGGTGTTGTTTTGGCCAGCTCCACCACGTCGAAGGTGTGCGGCTCGGAACCGAGATAAAGGCCAATGAACCCGAGCAGCAGGGACAACGAGCCGAGGAAGGTGTAGAGGAAGAACTTCAAGGCCGAGCGTGCCGCATCGCCGTGGCCCCAACCCGCGATGATGAAATACATCGCCACGATCGTCAGGTCGAAGAAGGCAAAGAACAGGATGAGATCCTGCGCCGCAAATAATCCGAGAGACACGGATTGGAGAAAGAGGAACAGCCCAGCTTGCGACTTTTGCCGGTCGCGATCTTTCAGAGCGTAGATCGCGCACGCAACGAAGACCACGCCGGTGAGAGCGAGCAACGGAAGTGACAAGCCATCAACGCCCACGTGATAGCTGCTGCCAACGCTTGGCATCCAGCGCAATTGCTCCTCGAAGGCGAGTTCCCCTGGCTGTGGACTCGTGTAGCTAAACCACATGCCCACCAGAATCGCCAGGTCGACCAGCGTAACTGCCAGCCAGGTCCACCGGACGACCGTGTCGGGGATTCGCGGAATTGCGGCAAGCACGGCAGCGGCAACGAGCGGTAAGAATATGGCAAGGCTAAGCATGGGCTACCTCACAACGAGAGCAAGAACGAGAAGCAGGACAATGGCCAGTGCGAGAATGACCGTGATTTGCGCGTAATAGTGGTGAATCTGGCCGGTTTGCGGACGGCGGGCAAGAACTCCGAGCCTGCGGGCGGCGGATGCGGTAGCGTCGACGGCCGCCTCGGGTCCGGCCGTCTCGGCTTTGACCGCGAGAAACGCAGCACGCATTCCACCGGCTGCCGTCTGGTTCACCAGGGTATCCAGGACGTTGTCGTCGAACCGGGCGAGTTTTTCGCTCAGCCACAGCACCGGGTCGACAACCAAGACCCGGGTTGCCTGTCCGAGGTACAGCCAGTTCGTAGCCCAGGAAGGCGCTCGCGCCCGCTTCCCGGCCACCAGGCCGAGCACGAGAAGGGCGAGAACCGCGGAGCCGACCAGTTCCCAGACACCTGGTCGCGGATCTGCCTCTGCCCCGAGCACGCCGCGAAACCAGTCCCCGACCGGCGGCACGGCGAGTACGCCGGCAATCACCGCCCCGACAGCAAGCAGAACCAGCGGTATCCGTGCCCACACGCCGATGCGCCGCGTACCGCGCTGCTCGGTGTCGTAGGGGCCGCGCTTCTCCGTGGACGGCTTCGCCCACAGAATGAAGAGGGCCTTGCCCGCATACGCCGCGGACAGCGCCGCCGCAGCCAAACCGACGACGTACAGTGCCGGGCTGGCTTCCAGCGCTCCGGCAAGTACCTCGTCCTTGGTCGCCCACAACGACAGCGGTACGATCCCGGCAAGGCTCAGGGCACCTGCCGCGAAGGCGACACCGACGAGCGGCCAACGCCGCGCCGCGCCCCGCAGCTCAGAAAGCTGCTTCGTGCCGAGCGCGGTAAGCCACGCGCCTGCGGCAAGGAAGAGGAGTGCTTTGGTCAACGCGTGGGCGATGAGGTGCGCTGTTCCACCTGCCACCGATCCCACGCCGGCCGCCAACACCACAAAACCAAGCTGTGCAGCAGTGGATGCCGCCAGGAGCTGTTTGAGGTCGCGTTGCGCCACCGCCACCGCGCCAAGAAGCAGGGCAGTGAGGGCGCCGACCCACGCCACCGTAATTGCCGCCCACGCGGCGACCTCCAGCAGTGGCTCCATGCGAAGGAGGAGATATCCTCCCATCGCCACCATGGCGGCCGAATGCAGGAGGGCGCTCACCGGGCTCGGACCCTCCATCGCCCGGGACAACCAAAAACTGAATGGCAACTGGGCTGCCTTGCCGAACGCCGCTAACAGCACTCCCGCAGCAACAATGTCACGCCACGGGGATGGTGCCGCTGCCAGATCTGCCAGCCCCAACCCAGCGCCACCGGCCAAAGCTGCTCCGGCCGCAAGGTAGAGCCCCAAGTCCCCTGCTCTGGTCGTGATGAATGCGGTCAAGCCTCCAGAGACCCGACTGTCGTCGCGCCAGCGGAACCCAATCAGTGCATACGACATCGCGCCCATAATCTCCCAGGCGAACAAGAGTGTGGGAAGAGTCGAAGCGGTGGCCGTCACCGCAACAGCGGCAGCGAAGATCAGCATCAGGCCGTGAAACCGTGCCGGCGATTCGGTCCCCTCCGCAGCCGCGAAGACCAAAACAACCAGCGTCACGACGGCGACCGTTGGCACAATCAGGGCGGAGAGCCCGTCGACAGCGAGGCCGAACGGGGCACCGGAAAGGAAAGGGACTTCGACGACAGGGCGCAGGATGGCGACCGCCATTGCCACCACAACGATGACGGCTGCCGTGGCGACGGACACTGGTGCCGCCAGGCGAGTAGCGCGGCGTCCTGCGACGGAGAGCGCAATCCCGACCACGGCAGGAAGGCCGACCAGGAGCCACAGTGTCGTGACGCCGAGTAGGTCAATGTCCGGTGCTGATCCGCTCATCCTGAGAGATCCGCAGCCATGTCGGTCATATCGGTTTCCTTAGACCGATGTAGAAGGGTGGCTATGGCGAAACCCATTGCCATCTCTACGGTCATCGCCGCGATCACGACTAGCAAGAGCAACATCCCATCCGGATTGGGCGCCAGGAACCACCAGAATGCAGCCACGGCAAGAATGACGCCGTTCAGCATGAGCTCCAGCCCCATCATGACCATGACGACGACCTGCTGGGACAGGGCGCCGTACAGTCCGACGCAAAATAGGGCTGCGGCAACAACAAGAACAAGTTGCAACGTCACTTTCCCAACCCTCCCTGTTGCGGGTCATCAGGGCACACACGTTTCAGGTTGTCGCCCCATCGGTCATAGCGGCCTCGCGGATTCGCGAGCACGAGAGCGGCGACAATTGTGGCAAACAGAATTGGGCTCACCGTGAGCATCACCAGCATTTTCGACCCCATCAGGGCTTCGCCGACAGCCACAGTCAAATCCGGTGCGGCTGTACCGCTGCGTGCCGGCCAGGGAACCAGCAGTGCTCCTGCCGCCAGCAGGAGAAATATTCCGGTGGCGAGAATCGCAGACCACCGATTGTTGTGCACCATACTCATGGGCATCAGGGCGGGGTTCATCCCCATGAACATGATCATGTAGATCGCCATGATTGCCATCTCCATCACCATCATCAGAATCGTGATGACTCCGATGTAGTCAAGGTCGAACATCACCAGCATGACGCCGACCGCGACAAAGGAAACGGCAAGCGCATAGGTCGCCCGTGCCATGGAATCCACTCGGAAGACGGCAATGCCGGAGGCGACAGCGATGATCGCCAGTGCAGAAAAAACAATGATCGACAGCATTCTCAACCCCTCACGGCAACGATGATGGACACAACAAGCGTCTGCAGAAGTGCAAGGGGTAAGACCACGATCCATGCGACTTCGGCGAGACGATCGGGCCGGATGGCTGACAATCGTCGCGACACAGCGATGAAACCGGCGAGGAGCACGAGGGTTTTTACGATCGTCCAGAGCCAGTCCGGCAGCAACGGCCCGGAACCGCCGCCGAGGAAAAGAGCGACCGCAAAGGCTGCGCCCGTGGCGAGTAGAGCGTAACGTCCTGCCATAATCAGCAGCCGGTCAACGCCGGACACTTCGGTGAGGATTCCGCCAGCAATATCCGCACCCGCGGCTGTAGCAAACGGCCCCCAGGCTGAAAAGGCAAGCACGCTCCCGCAGAAAACGAGAAAAGCGACTGGCATCCAGACGACGAACCACAGGTCCTGTTGAGCGTCAACAACTTCGCTCACCCGCAAACTGTGCGCGGCAACAGCGGGAGTCACCAGCGCGAACATCAGCGGCAACTCGTACGAGACGGCCTGCGCGAGAAAGCGGTAACCGCCCGCCAACGCGTGTGCACTGTTTGCGCCCCAGCCGATCAACCACATGCCAGCCCACACCATGACATCCATCGCATTGAACCAGACGATTCCGACCGAAATATCGGCCAAAATCCACGGCCCGAGTGGAATAACCGCCGTCTTCAGTAGTGCGATCACCAGCAGAGCCATACCGCCGATACGCCACAGCAACCGGTCGGCCGCGACCGTGACACGTCTGCGCTGTCGCATCAGACGCATCACTTCCAGCACCGGACGGGCTGCGCCCGACAATGCTGGTCGGCCCTCTGCCCTCGCAACGAAGACGCCATTGAGCGCGGCGCCTGCCAGTGCGAGAACGCCGAGCACGACCGGGGCCAGCAATGCCCAGGCCGGATTCATCACAGCACCCGTCATGAGCGGGCTTCGCCGCTGGTAGTGAGCGCGGACGTGTCGATGGCGAGGCTTGCGATGATGAGCCGGGCCGACGCAACATCCGTTCCGTTGACCAGACTGGGGATCGCTCCGAGTGACTCCCGCTGCCGGTCCGCAAAATCGAGCGGTTCGTACGAGTCTGCCGTGTCGCGCGCGATGCGCCCTGCCTCGTTGAGCCAGTGGAGAAGTCGAGTTCGTGCCGTAGCCGCGTCGCCATTTCCGGCACGCTGCACACCCGGACCAGTGTCCGCCGCGATCCCTTTCAACCCCCAGCCCAGAAGCCGTGAACGCTTGACGTCTTTTGCCAGGCGTTCAAGTCTGGGCGCAACCTCGGCCAATGCCGTTCCCGACGCCACCTCGTCGCGAATCCTCCTCGCGCGGCCAGCAGCAGACCACCAGCCCACCAGCGCGAGCAGCTGCACGGCGGCGTCGGAATGGTGGATCACCGTGCGCCGACGATCGTCGTCCGCTGAGGGAAGACGTCCCACTCTGGCGGGGTTATCCAGAGCGGTGCCAGGGGCTGCCGGAAGGATCTCGACTTCCGCGTGCACGATCACATCACCCTTAAGCGCGCACCTGACGACGAGGCCCGCTGGCCAGTGCGGGAGCACTGGGCCGAGGGCAACGTGGAGCACGTCCATCTCGAGCCCGTCGCGGTCGGGTCCGCCGCTCGCCAGCGGAATCCCTCCCGGCATGGGCATGTCCATATCCATATCCATGTGCGCGTCCATGTCAGCGTGCATGTCCATACCCGCGCCCATAGCGTGATCGGTTGAACCGCCTCCATCGTGCGCTTCCTGGTGTATCGGTTCTTGGTCACCACCTACCGCCGCCGGTCGGCGCGAACGAACTCTCGCATCGACCCGCTGCGTGGCGTCATCCAGAAGCTCCGCAGCCAACTGCGCAAGGGTCGCAGTCACATCGTCGGCGACAAGAGCCGTTGCACGTGCCCTCGGCCCTGGAAGCTGCGCCCAAAGGCGCGCGCACACTGCGTGCAGTTGCTGCCCAGGCGATCCACAGACCAGCAGGGCGTCTGCATCCGCCGGGGATGTGGCCACCGTCCAGCCGCGACGGGCGAGTTCATCCTCCACTCGCATACGGGTTTCACCCCACCCTGGCACCTCAACCACAAGCACATGGGTGCCCTGTACAGCGAGACGGGCAATGCGCTCTCTCAGACCCACCGCAGCGCACCTTCCCGCCACGCCCACAAGACCGCAACCATGAGCACCCCCAGGAACACGAACATTTCAACGACGGCACCGATGCCGTCCGTTGCGACAACTACGGCCCACGGGTACATGAACAGCATTTCCACGTCAAACGCCAGAAAGATGAAGGTCAGCGGATACCATCGGGCGTGATACCGGGAGAGTGCATGTTCGTGTGGATTCCAGCCTGAAAGGTAGGGGAGAGTCTCTACGGAATCCGGAGCGATGGCGGTGAACCGCGCCACCAGATACAGGCCGCCGATGGCCACCAGGGCAACGGCAAGAAGGGCCGCGATGCTGAGGTATTCGGACAGGTCGTTCTCCTTCCTGTCGATCTCCGTTTGAAGAATTTACCAGATCGACGAGTTTCTCCTCGACGCCCGGATTCTAAACGGAAGCGCAACACGGTCGAACGCGGCTCTTACGCCTCAAACATTGGCGCGGAATCGCCACCCGCTGCGACAAATACGCACTCACCTTTCTCGGTGTTGTACTCCTGGCCACAATCATCACCTACCACCGGGTCCGACAATTACCAGACACCAACAGGTCACGATCAGGTGTTGAGGTGGTCTTTGGCATGGATCGTCCCGACCGGTTCCCGCAGAACCAGGATGGTATACGGAGGGATGTTCAGAACTCCTCCCGCAGTCAGGCCCGTCCGGGGCACCTCCCGGGAGCTGTCCAGGATGAGGTCCCAGTCCTGCGCGTACTGGGCCGGTGGCAGGGTGAACGTCCTCGCCTCGGCGTCAGCGTTGAAGTAGAGCAGGAAGTCGGAGTCGGTCATCTTGCTGCCTGTGAGGTCGGAGCAGCGTATGCCGCCACCGTTCAAGTACATGCCCAGCGCCAGTTCAGTACTCTGAGTCCAGTCCGAAGGTGTCATGGGGCTGCCGTCCGGCCGTAGCCACACAACATCAGGCAACTGCTTGCCGTCCGGTTGCATGACCGGACGTCCGCTGAAGAAGCGGCGCCGGTGGAATGTTGGATGTGCTGCCCGCAGTCGGCTGACGGCGATGGTGAATTCCAGGAGGCTCTCGTCCGCGCTGTCCCAGTTGATCCAGGACAGCGCCGAGTCTTGGGCATACGCATTGTTGTTGCCATGCTGAGTCCGGCCCACTTCATCGCCGTGCAGGATCATCGGGACCCCTTGGGACAGCAGCAGCGTAGCAATGAGGCTGCGTTGGCGCCTGGAACGCAAGAGCAGGACGGCCGGGTCATGAGTGGGTCCTTCGATGCCGCCGTTCCAGGACCGGTTATTGGTTTCGCCGTCCCTGTTGTCTTCACCGTTGGCCTGGTTGTGTTTGTCGCTGTAGGACACGAGGTCCGCCAGAGTGAAGCCGTCATGGGCGGTGACGAAGTTGATGGAGGCCATCGGGCGCCGACCGGAGTGCTCATACAAGTCTGCTGACCCTGTCAATCGAGAGGCGAACTCTCCAAGGGTTGACGGCTCGCCGCGCCAAAAATCCCGGATAGTGTCCCGGTATTTTCCGTTCCATTCACTCCAGTTTGGCGGAAAATTGCCCACCTGGTATCCGCCCGGTCCCAGGTCCCAAGGTTCGGCAATCAGCTTAACTTGGGAGACAATGGGGTCCTGTTGGACGAGGTCGAAAAAGCTGGAGAGTTTGTCGACATCATAGAATTCACGGGCCAGTGCAGCCGCCAAATCGAAGCGAAAGCCGTCGACGTGCATCTCGGTCACCCAGTACCGCAGGGAGTCCATAATGAGCTGCAGGGTATGCGAAGTGCGGACATTGAGCGAGTTGCCGGTGCCTGTGTAGTCCACATACAACTCCGGCCGAGCCTCGTCGAGCCGGTAGTACGAGGTATTGTCGATGCCCCGGAACGAGAGGGTTGGTCCGAGATGGTCGCCCTCGCCGGTGTGGTTGTAGACGACGTCGAGGATGACCTCGATCCCTGCCTGGTGGAGGGTGCGCACCATCGTCTTGAATTCCGTGACCGCGCTGGCGGCGCCGGGTGCCGAGGCGTAGCCGTTATGAGGCGCGAAAAACCCGACTGTGTTGTATCCCCAGTAATTCGTCAACCCCCGGTCTATGAGGAAGCGGTCATGGATGAATTGCTGGACCGGCATCAGTTCGATAGCCGTGATGCCGAGCTTTTTCAGATGCGCCACGATTGAAGGGTGGGCGACGCCCGCATAGGTTCCGCGGAGCGGTTCAGGTATTTCGGGGTGAAGCTGTGTCAATCCCTTGACGTGGGCCTCGTAGATCACCGAGTCGTGATAAGGAATTTTCGGGGGAACGTCACCCTTCCAGTCGAACGCTGTGTCGATGACCACTCCTAACATCATGTGCGGAAGGGAGTCGGAGTCGTCACGTTGTTGGGGATCCTCCTGTCCGTATGCAAAAAGCGCGTGATCCCAATGCGCGGCGCCTTCGACGGCCTTGGCGTAGGGATCCAGCAGAAACTTATTGGGATTGAAGCGGTGACCGGCATTTGGCTCGTAGGAGCCATTCACACGGTATCCGTAGCGTTGCCCCGGCCCTACCCCAGGCAGGTAGCCGTGCCAGACATATCCATCGACTTCGGTCATTGGCACCAGCACCTCGGAGCCGTCCTTGTCGACCGGGCACAGCGTCACTGCCGTGCCGAACCGGGTGAACAAGGTGAAATTGGTGCCGCGTCCGTCGAACGTGGCCCCCAACGGATATGCAGTTCCCGGCCAGACAAGCATTTCTACCATCTCCATCCCAACCTTGTTTCGAGACGCGAGCGCTTTGACTCGGGCCCGGGCCTTCTCCCTCGATGCCACCTCGACAAGTTGAAAGCTTGTACATCTTTGACCGCCCTGGACAACGTGATTATTCCCTACACCCTCTGGCGGATCTGTGCGACCGGTTGGTGTGGGACCTTCGACTCTGGAATCGGAGGCACCGCACTGGGACGCTGAAGGTGGGATCGCAGATCGCGCGCATTCCGCAGAGAAAGGGATGAACACCATGAAGGCACTCGTCTACCAAGGCCCCGGCCAAAAAGCCTGGGAGGATGTCCCCAACCCGGTCATCCTTCAGCCGACCGACGTCATCGTCAAAATCGACACCACGACAATCTGCGGGACCGATCTGCACATTCTCAAAGGCGATGTGCCTGCCGTGACTCCGGGTCGAATCCTCGGCCACGAAGGAGTCGGCACGATCGTCGAACGCGGTTCTGCGGTGACCGCACTCAATGTTGGCGATCAGGTGATTCTCTCCTGCATCTCCGCCTGCGGGCACTGTGACTTCTGCAAGCAGGGTGTGTACTCGCATTGCCTTGGCGACGAAGGCATTTCGGGTATTGGCTGGATTTTTGGGCACCTCATTGACGGCACACAAGCCGAATATGTCAGGGTGCCGTATGCGGAGACCTCCGTTTACCGGCTGCCACAAGGTGTCACGCCAGAGCAGGGCGTGATGCTCTCCGACATCCTGCCAACAGGCCACGAGATTGGCGTCAAATACGGGCAGGTCAAGGCTGGCGACGTTGTCGCCGTCATTGGCGCAGGCCCGGTCGGTCTCGCCGCGATTGCCACTGCCGGACTCTACGGTCCATCGCGCATCATCTCCATCGACCTCGACGCAAACCGAATCGAGCAGGCAAAGACGTTCGGCGCCACAGACGCGGTTAATTCGGGAGATGAGGACTGGAAAGAGCAGGTACTCAACCTCACTGACGGGCTTGGCGTGGATGTCGCGATCGAGGCGGTCGGACTCCCGGAAACGTTCACCATGTGCACCCAAATCGTTCGCCCGGCCGGACACATAGCAAACGTCGGAGTGCACGGTCGTCCCGTTGAGTTGGCGCTTCAGGATCTGTGGATCTCGAACATCGCCATCAGCATGGGCCTGGTGAACACGGACACCCTGGGCACCCTGCTCAAATTGGTCGCGCAAAAGAAGATCAACGCGGACGTGTTCATCAGCCACTCTTTCGCGCTGAGCGACATCCTGGAGGCCTACGACGTGTTCGGGCGGGCCGCCGAGACAAAGGCTCTGAAAGTTGTGTTGAACGCATAAGTGGCGGTGCCGGGTCACACCCGGCACACCCCTCGTGGTCGACCCCGGGTGGCTCACAGCAACTCAGTTCCTGAGGAAGTCTTTGCGCATCCCGAGTGTCTCGTCAGTGATGCGCATGGATGTCGCGGCATCGGGTGCCAGGTTGGTGAGGGCGCGGATGGCGTCGATCGTTTCGGGAA
This sequence comes from Micrococcales bacterium, assembly GCA_017306245.1. Classification (GTDB taxonomy): domain Bacteria; phylum Actinomycetota; class Actinomycetes; order Actinomycetales; family Microbacteriaceae; genus Terrimesophilobacter. The sequence continues at coordinate 63,182 of JAFKIY010000003.1, forward strand.
CGACAATTGCCTCGTTGTAAACCTGATAGGTCAAGAACGCCTCGTCGCCAAGAACGGTGACCAGATCCTCCCACACCGCCACCTCCCACATGTCGCCTCGTGGGCGACCGAGGTCGCGCATTAGTTCGATGGTCGAGTTCAGTGCAACGAGCCCGTCCGACATCCGGATGAACGCGATTCGGGGCGCGGCTCTGAGAGCGTCAAGAACCTCATCCCGTGTCGTGGAGCGGGTGAGCTGCAGAGTCCAGTAATGGCTATGCGTTTGCGTGTGTGCGCCCTTTGCGGCGATAGTGACAAGGTCGAGCCCTGGAAGAATAGTTTGCGCGTCTGGTCCCTGATGTGACGGGATGGTGGGTTCGGGGACCATCGTGTTCATGATGCCGCCCAAGTGCGATTCCCAGGGGTCAGTGGCACGACGGATGAGCACACCACGCGCCCGAAGCAGGAGACCAGCGCTATCTAGGGCGCCCAGCACGCGCACGATGCTGGTCGTATTGCACGACACCACCCGGGTGGTGTCTCTCGCCAGGGCGCTTTCGTAATTGGCTTGAGCCACAAACGAATGACCGGTCATCTCGTGGGACTCACCGCCCTGAAAAATCGACTTAATCCCTGCCGCGCGGTAACGAGTCATGTTGCCTGCCGCCACATGTTTCGGTGTCGAATCGACAATAATGTCGGATCGTTCAATGAGGTTGTCGAGAGTCCCTTCCGGTTGAAGGCCCTCAGCAATCATGGCTTTCCTAGCTTCCTCGGTGGAGGCGAACAAGGTCATCGAATCGGCCACCGACTTGATGCGCCAGTCAGTGGCGATATCAGCAACTCCGACGAGTTCCATGTCGGGCTGCAGCCGGACAGCGTCGGCGACTCTCTTACCGATGACTCCATAACCATTGATGCCAACTTTGACCGTTTTCATTGCTTCTCCTTAACTCATAGTGTTCGGTGTCGAGGGGTTCGGGGATTGCGGGAAATCGTAGGATTCGCCGCCTCCCAGTGTTATCTGGCTGGTGCCCATCCTGAAATGGATGGGGCGGGCCCGGCTGGGTAGTAGTTGCACTTGCAAAGCCTGATGGTCCAGCCGAAGATCAATGCGGTGCCCGCGGTAGGCGAACTGGAATCCAAGGTTCGCCAGCCGTGCCGGGAGCCGTGGTGTGAAGCTGATCCGTTCAGAATCGACGTGGAGCCCGGCGAAGGACCGCGCGATGAGGTCGACCGTTCCAGTCATTGCACCGAGGTGGATTCCTTCGCGAGTGGTTCCTCCTTGGGTATCGTCCAGGTCGGCGATGAGTGCCTCGCGGAACAACGACCATGACCGGGCTTCGTCGAGGCCAGCGAGGACGGAAGCGTTCACGACTCGGCTAAGCGTGGATCCGTTCGAGGTGCGCTCAAGGTAATAGTTGACGGTGCGGGCAAGGTCATCCCGGGAGAACGAGTAGCCCAGCCGCGAGAGCTGTTGTTTCAGCTCGTCCTGGCCAAGCAAGTAGACGAGCATGACGACGTCGGGTTGCTTGGCTAGCTTGTACCGATTGGTGGCGTCGTTCTCTGCTTCAAGGATGAGGTCGAGCCGGCCGATGTTCCCGTATCGGTCCCGGTAGCTCGCCCAGTCCAGTTCGATGAGGTTTTCGTACCCATCGAATTGGCTGAGGATGCCATCGGCATGGATCGGGACGGCCAGTCGCCGACCCACGAGCGCCCAGCGAGAGATCTCCTCTGGCTCAATTCGCAGGCGATCGATGACCTCATCACGGGCATGACCGGCAAGCTCCTGAAGCACGTCGCTGGCGCGGTCGCACACCCACGCGACCATAACGTTCGTGTAGGTGTTGTCTCGGACTCCTTCACCCGGGGCATCCGGGTAACCGTCGTGGTACTCGTCTGGGCCCATCACACCGTCGATGTGAAAACGGTCAGTTGCCGCATCGTGAACGGCTAAAGCCGCAAAATAACGGGCTACCTCAACAATGAGATCCGCACCTCGCTCGGCGAGCCAGTCACGGTCGGCGGTGACCTGATAGTGCTGCCAGGCGTTGTAGGCGACCGCGAGCCCCACATGCTTTTGGCGGCGCGAGTTGTCGGGCATCCAGCGCGCGGAGTGCGGGTTGTAGAGCTTGTCTGGTGTCTCTTCCCGGCCATTGCTACCGCTCTGCCAGGGGAAGAGCGCACCCGGTAGTCCGATCTTTCGTGCGGCTGTGCGCGCCGCCGAGAGCCGATGCCATCGGTAGTCCAGAAGGGCACGGGCGACCATTGGCAGCCTCAGACCGAGCACGGGGAGCACGAACAGTTCGTCCCAGAAGACGTGCCCTCGGTAGCCCTCTCCGTGGAGACCGCGAGCTGGCACGCCTGCGTCCAGGTCTGCCGTGTGCGGTGACAGACTCTGCAGTAGATGGAAAATGTGAAGGTTCAGTACGAGTTGGCTGCGCGGATCAGCGTCGATGGTAATGGCGAAGCGCTGCCAGAGCCGCTCCCAGGCAGCATGGTGACGATCGAGCGCCCCCTTGGTATCGTTCGCGTGATCGTGGAGGCGCTTGACAGCGGCTGTGCTCGGTGAGGCGATTGCCGGGTCGCGGGACGTGAAGATCGAAACCGTCTTGGTGAGCGTCACCGGGGCGCCGTCTGCCAGTGCGAGCTCGACCTTCCTGCTGTACCGACCTTTGGGTTGCGTTCCCGGCTCCTGCCAGTCTCCTTCCGCCCCGGTGAGGTGCAGTTGGGTCGCTGTGGCGATCCGGATCTGACTCTGCCTGGTCTGCACCTCGCACAGTAAGATGTCGCCGATGGGGGTGAACGCCGGCGATGAGAGGTGTGTGGTGTCAGACCCAATGTAGGAAGGAACGTTGGTGTTGCGGACACCGGCGTCGACGCCTGCTCGGAGGGTGACTTGGCCAGACCATCCGAGCGCAGTGACGGTGGTTTCGAGCACTGCAAGGTGCGGGTCGTCCATCGAAACAAAAGATCGCTGCACGACCATCAGACTTTGCCCGTGCTGTCCCTCGAGAGTCGCCCTGCGGGTCGACGTTCCCGTCCGCAAGTGCACCTCTCGCCGCTCGTCAAGTGTTCTGACATGCCCGCTTGACCACCATGGGCTATTGCCGATCCGAATATCAAGGGGGAGCCAGTTGGGCACGTTGACAAGGTGCTCCTCCTCCAGGCTCTCGCCGTGGATGCTACTGACGAGTCGATCATAGACTCCAGCCAGGTACGTCCCTGGGTAGTGAGTACCGTCGTCGGTGCGTTCCGGGCGAACACCGCGCGTGACCAGGTAACCGTTGCCCAGTGCCGTCAGCGCTTCGCGGTGCCCTTCGTGGGCCGGGTCAAAGCCGTGGTAGACGAGGGTCCATGGGTCAGTGGTAGCGGCGCCCAGATCGAGCTCGCTCACATCATTAAGCACAACGTGCGCCCCTGCAGTCTCGAGTTCCTCGCGATTGCCATGGCGGGCGATTCCGACGACGAGTCCAAATCCGCCCGCGTGGGCGGCCTCAACCCCTGAGACTGCATCCTCGATGACCGCGGTGCGCGCGGGATTCACCCCTAGGCGTTTGGCGGCCTCCAGAAACATTGCGGGGTCGGGTTTGCCTGGTATGCGCTGTTCCAGGGCGAGCTGCCCGTCCACGACAGTGTCGAACAGTTCCGAGAGCTGGGCCCTCGAGAGCAATTGTTCCGCATTGCGGCTTGCCGTGACCAGGCCGACCGGGACTCCAGCGTTGCGTAGCCGGGCCAGGAGTGCCGTCGTCCCCGGGTATGAACGCAGCCCGCGCTTGTCAAGCTCGACGTGGAACAGATCGTTCTTGCGTGCTGCGAGCCCCGCAATAGTCCACCTATCTGAAGTGTCGTCGGGGGCACCAGGGTCGACGGATATTCCGCGCGAATCCAGGTAGGCGGACACGCCATCTTCGCGGCTACGGCCGTCGACATATCGGCGGTAGTCCGTGACCGCGTCAAAGGTCCTCTCGGGATTGTCCACGTGAACACGCGGGTCCCGGAGCACCTGGTCGAACAATTGCTTCCACGCGGCGGCGTGAATCGCGGCGGTGTTAGTGACTACACCGTCCATGTCGAACAGGACCGCGTGGTAGACCGCATCCAGTTCGTGAGCGCCCTGGATGCCGGGCGCCCCGTTCATCTGGGCGCACCGACCTGAGCCGGAGGAACATCGTCATCCCCGCCCCACGTCCAGTCGCGGATTTCGGGGAGGTCCTGGCCGTGCTCGCGGATGTAGGCGCTGTGCCGGATGAGGGCGTTGCGCAGTTCCTCCCGGACATGCGCGGAGACGTCGCGCAGCCGTGGCACCCGGTCGATGACGTCGATGGCCAGGTGGAACCGGTCGAGCTCGTTGAGCGCGCACATATCGAACGGCGTGGTGGTGGTGCCCTCCTCCTGGTAGCCGTGGACGTGCAGGTTGCCGTGGTTTGCCCGCCGGTAGGTGAGCCGGTGGATGAGCGTGGGGTAGCCGTGGTAGGCGAAGACGACCGGCGTGTCGGTGGTGAACAGCGCGTCGAACTCGGCGTCGGAGAGCCCGTGCGGGTGCGCCCGGTCGTCCTGCAGGCGCATCAGGTCCACGACGTTGACCACTCGGATGCGCAGATCGGGGAGGTGCGTCTTGAGGATCGTGACGGCGGCGAGGGTCTCCAGGGTGGGCACGTCGCCGGCGCAGGCCATGACGACGTCGGGTGCCTGCCCGTCGTCGCTGCTGGCCCAGTCCCAGATGCCGATGCCCTTGGTGCAGTGCTCGATGGCCTGCTCCATGTCCAGGAACTGAAGTTGGGGCTGCTTGCCGGCGACGATGACGTTGACGTACTGACGGCTGCGCAAACAGTGGTCGGCCACCGAGAGCAGGGTGTTGGCGTCCGGCGGCAGGTACACCCGGATCACGTCCGACTTCTTGTTCACGACGTGGTCGATGAACCCCGGGTCTTGGTGGGAGAAGCCGTTGTGGTCCTGCCGCCAGACGTGCGAGGTGAGCAGGTAGTTCAGGGAGGCGATCGGGCGACGCCAGGGGATGCTGTTGGTGGTGTCCAGCCACTTGGCGTGCTGGTTGAACATGGAGTCGACGATGTGGATGAACGCCTCGTAGCAGGAGAAGAACCCGTGCCGTCCGGTGAGCAGGTATCCCTCCAGCCAGCCCTGGATGGTGTGTTCGGAGAGGATCTCCATCACCCGCCCGTCCGGGGCGAGGTGGTCGTCACCCGGGATGGTGGCGGCATTCCAGGCGCGGTTGGTGGCCTCGAGCACGGCGTCCAGCCGGTTGGAGTTGTTCTCGTCGGGCGAGAACACCCGGAAGTTGTCCATGTTGCCGACCATCACGTCCCGCAGCAGGGTGCCGAGGACGCGGGTGGATTCCCCTGTGGTGGTTCCGGGCGTGTCCACCGGCACGGCGTAGTCGCGGAAGTCGGGCATCCGCAGGTCCCTCAGCAGGCCGCCGCCGTTGCTGTGCAAGTTGGCGCTCATCCGCTGGGTGCCCTCCGGATGCAGCGTGATCACCTCTGGGACGGGTGCGCCGGTCTCGTCGAAGAGCTCCTCCGGCCGGTAGCTGCGCAGCCATGCTTCGAGGATGGCGCGGTGCTGGTCGTTTTCCCGGGCCTGGGCGAATGGCACCTGGTGCGAGCGCCAGGTGCCCTCAACCTGCTTGCCGTCCACCTCCGCCGGCCCCGTCCACCCCTTCGGGGAGCGCAGGACGATCATCGGCCAGCGCGGCCGTTCCGTGTCTCCCCCGCGCGCCCGGCGTTTGATCTCGCGGATCTCATCGAGGCAGGCGTCCAGGGCGCGGGCGAAGTCCTGGTGCATCTGCTCCGGGTCATCGCCCTCGACATAGAACGGGGTGTGCCCGAAGCCGCGCAGCAGGTGATCGAGCTCCTCCGGGCTGATCCGCGCCAGCACCGTGGGATTGGCGATCTTGTACCCGTTCAGGTGCAGGATCGGCAGCACCGTCCCGTCACGAGCGGGATTGACGAACTTGTTGGACTGCCAACTCGCCGCTAGCGGTCCGGTCTCCGCCTCGCCGTCGCCGACCACCGCGGCGACGATCAGGTCCGGGTTGTCGAACGCCGCGCCGTAGGCGTGCGAGAGGGCGTACCCCAGCTCGCCACCCTCGTGGATCGACCCGGGTGTCTCGGGGGCGACGTGACTGGGGATGCCCCCCGGGAAGGAGAACTGCCGGAACAGCCGGCGCATCCCCTCCGCATCCTGGGTGATGTCCGGGTAGGTCTCGGTGTAGGTGCCCTCCAGCCATGCCGCCGCGACCGGGCCGGGGCCACCGTGACCCGGGCCCATGACGTAGATCGTGTCCAGATCGCGCTCCATGATGGCCCGGTTCAGGTGGGCGTAGATGAAGTTCAACCCCGGCGTCGTGCCCCAATGCCCGAGCAGCCTGGGCTTGATGTGCTCCGGCAGCAAGGGCTCCCGCAGCAGCGGGTTGTCCATCAGGTAGATCTGGCCGACCGAGAGATAGTTCGCGGCCCGCCACCAGGCGTGGATGCGCTCCAACTGGGCAGCATCCAGCACCGGATCAGTGCCTATGGGAGTAGAGCGTGTAGTCATCAGTTCATCGCTTTCTCTGTGTGGGATCGAACGGTCGCGGGCGGATCTAGCGGGTGCCGCTGGGAACGGGCACTGGCTCAGGACTGCTCACCGCAGCTGGCGCGGCCGGAGCGGGGAGGTGGAGTCGCTTCAGCAGCAGGGCATTGATGGCGACGATCACGCTCGAGCCGGACATCGAGATGGCGGCGATCTCCGGGCTGAGCATGAGGCCCAGCGACGGATAGAAAACGCCGGCGGCGATGGGCAGGGCGATCACGTTGTAGCCGATGGCCCAGCTCAGGTTCTGCCGCATCTTGCGCACCGTGCCCTTGCCGATGCGCAGCGCGATCGCGACATCCAGCGGGTCGGAGCGCATCAGCACCACGTCGGCGGTCTCGATCGCGACATCCGTCCCGGCGCCGATCGCGATACCGAGGTCGGCCTGCGCTAGGGCGGGGGCGTCGTTGACGCCGTCGCCGACCATCGCGACCTTCTTGCCCGAGCGTTGCAGTTCGGCGATCTTTGCGGACTTGTCCTCCGGGAGCACCTCGGCGATGACGGTGTCGATGCCCAGCAGGGAGGCGATGCGCTTGGCGGTGGGCTCGTTGTCGCCGGTGAGCATCACGACCTCGATCCCGGACTCGTGCAGGGCTGCGATCGCTGCCGCGGCGGTTTCTCGGGGCGCGTCGGCCAGGGCGATCACCCCGGCTGCTTTGCCGTCGACGGCGAAGGCGATCGCCGTGCGGCCGGTGGCTGCCAGGTCGTTCTGCGCCGCAGAGATGGAGCTGATGTCGATTCCCTCCTCGGCCATCAGCCGGGCGTTGCCCATCACCACGCGGCGTCCGTCCACGGTCGCCACCGCTCCGAGCCCGGTGACGTTGCGGAACGCGCTGGCCGTGCGGCGAGGAGCGTTGCGCGCGTCGGCGTAGGCGACGACCGCCTTGGCCAGGGGGTGCTCGGACTCGCGTTCCGCGGCGGCGGCCAATGACAATAGCTCGATGTCATCCATCCCGATCGGCAGGTAGTCGGTGACCTCGGGTTCACCCTTGGTCAGAGTGCCGGTCTTGTCCAGGACGACGGTGTCGATGTGGGCGGCGGACTCCAGGGCGCTGGCGTTCTTGAACAACACCCCGCGCTTGGCGCCCAGGCCGGTGCCGACCATGATCGCGGTCGGGGTGGCCAGGCCCAGGGCGTCGGGGCAGGTGATGACCACGACAGTGATGGCGAACAGGATCGCGGTCGGCACGGTGGCGCCGGTCAGCCACCAGATCAGGAAGGTGACACTTCCGCCGATCAGGGCGACCAGCACCAGCCAGAACGCGGCCCGGTCCGCCAGGCGCTGACCCGGAGCTTTGGAGTTCTGCGCCTCCTGAACCAAGGCGACGATCTGCGCGAGCGCCGTGTCGGCACCGACTTTCGTGGCACGTACCCTCAGCGTGCCGGTGGTGTTCACCGTCGCGCCGATCACCGCGGAGCCGGGGGTCTTCTCCACGGGCAGGGACTCACCGGTGACCATCGACTCGTCGATCTCCGAGTCGCCCTCCTCGACCGTGCCGTCGGTGGGAATTTTAGATCCTGGGCGGACCAGGAGAAGATCCCCGGGGATGACTTCGGCAGTAGGTACTTCCACTTCCACCCCATCCCGGAGGATGACGGCGCGGGGCGGTGCGAGTTCCAGCAGGGTGCGGACCGCGTCATTGGCGCCACCGCGGGCACGCATCTCGACCCAATGGCCGAGGAGTACAAAGCTGGCCAGCACCGTGGCGGCCTCGTAGAAGACTTCGCCGCCACCGGTGAGCGTGACGACGAGGCTGTAGAGCCAACCTGCCCCGACTCCTACAGAGACGAGCACCATCATGTCCAGGGTTCGCGCCCGAAGCGCGCGCCAAGCACCGTCGAAGAAGATCCACGCCGAATAGAAGATCACCGGTAGTGACAGGGTCAACGCGAATATGTCATCCCGCAGGCCGAATGGGGCTGGCACAGTAAAACCAAGAACGTCGCGACCGATGGGCGACCACAGGGTAACTGCGACCGATAGCACCGCCGCAACGATGAAGCGGTTTCGCATGTCGCGAACCATGCTTGCCATCGACATGCCGGCATGGTCGCTCCCATGCCCCATTGCTTCCTGGCTGCTCCGGGGCTGTGCGGGAGGTTCCTCGTGGGCATTGTGATCAATAGCGGTCCGCGCGACAACCGATGCTGATCCGACCCCGACGGGCGGCTTCACCATTCCCTCGGTGCGCGGGTCGCAAATGTGTTTCGGTACGGACTGGCCGGCACAGTGGAATCCGCAATCGATGATCCACTTCTGCAAGTCTGCCTGAGAGATCAGTTCGGGATTGTACGAGACGTTCGCGGTCTGCGAGACAGGGTTGGCCTCAACTCGGAGCACTCCTGGCAATCTCTGGAGCGTCGACTCTACGACAGCTTTGGACGAGGCCCATTGAACGCCAGAAACTTCCAGGACAACTGTGTGCGATTCCATGTACCGCTTTTCCTTACTCTTGCTTCATGATCGTCGGGGGATGTGAAAGCGTCCACCTCAGCAATGCGGCCCGCCGATGACAGGCCAACGTATCACCCTCCCCATCCTGTTGGCCGTTGACGTTGGTGTTGACGAATTGATGCTCTCGCTTTTTTCCACGATGCACGAGAGTCGAAGGTCCCATTGGTGCGTATCGAACAGGGATTGTCGGAAAGTCCAGGCGCACCATGCGCGTTCCACCAATGCATTGAAGTGGGGTCGCGGTGGCCACGGTTCCCATGATGTGCGGGATTGGGCGGACTTTCACAGCAAACGTTCATACCCCTAGGGGTATTCTTAGAGAAGTCAATCCCGGCTCGTTCCGCCCGAGATTTCATACCCCAGACAGGACCCACCATGAACCCCACCCCTACTCCTACCCACTCCGAGGAAACCGGCGAAGAGAGTCAGCGTAAGGTGCTCAATCGGCTGCGTCGGGCGCAGGGCCAGCTCGTTGCCGTTATTGCAGCTGTCGAGTCGGGAGCTGAGTGCCGCGAGGTCGTCATTCAACTGGCCGCGGTGTCACGGGCGCTTGACCGTGCCGGGTTCACGATTGTGTCCTCGGCGATGCGACGCTGTGTCGCATCCGACGCCGACCCGGACGATCCGCTGACCGTTGACGAACTCGAGAAGTTGTTTCTCACGCTCGCTTAGGAAGACCGTAGGCACAATCGAGGAAAGAGTGGCTAATCATGATGAACGGAATCTGGATAGATGGAGCCGGTTGGTTCTTTGGTGTGCTCATCGCTGCTGGAGTTGTGCTGCTGATTATTCTCCTGGTACGCCTCGTCGGGGGCCGCGCGAGCCGAAACACCAGCGACGGGCAGGGCACCCAGGGCCCAAGCAGCGCGCGTCAGGTGCTGGATGAGCGCTATGCCCGCGGGGACTTGACCACGGAAGAGTACCAGGAGCGCGTGCGCGTCCTTGGCGAAGGGACCTGATGAAACCCATCAGTCGACGGCAAGTCCTGGTGCTGGGTGGTCTTGGGACGGCGACCATTCTCACCGGTTGCACCGGCCTATTCTTGTCGGCGAATGGCGGATACGTTTCGAATATAGCCGAAAATTTTCTCGAACCAGCAACGCTCAAAAGCGTCAACGGTGCGCTGCAGCTCAAGCTGACGTCGGCTGAAGGGCGAGTGCAAATCGCAGGTCGCCCGGCCACGATACTGAGCTACAACGGTGGCGTTCCTGGCCCAACCTGGAAGGTGCAGCCAGGCGACACCGTGAAAGTCTCGGTGGAGAACCAGCTGAGCGAGCCCACGAATCTTCACGTGCACGGACTCCACGTTTCGCCCAGCGGAAACAGTGACAACGTTCTTGTGTCCATCGACCCGGGATCGTCGTTCGACTACGAATACCAGCTGCCCGAGGATCATCCGCCCGGCGTGTATTGGTATCACCCCCACCATCACGGCAACGTCGCCACACAAGTGTTCGGGGGTCTGTATGGGGCCATCATCGTCGAAGATCCGACTCCGATCCCCGTGTCTCGCGAGCGAGTTCTGGTGATCTCCGACATCACTCTTGACGCATCCGGGTCAATCCCCGGGTCAAGTGAGATGGACACCATGGTCGGGCGGGAAGGCAACCTGATCCTCGTCAACGGGCAAGCGCTGCCGACCATGGCGGCGTTGCCGGGTGAGCGTGAGCGCTGGCGGATCGTCAACGCGTGCGCGTCGCGCTACGTTCGACTTCGGCTGGATGGCCAGGAATTGCAACTCCTGGGGATTGACTCCGGGCGGTTCGCCGAGCCTCGTGATGTCACCGAGGTTGTTCTTGCTCCTGGTAATCGTGCGGATCTGCTGGTGACAACCGTAACTGGCACGGCAACACTTCAAACGTTGCCCGTTGACCGGGGAAGCGCGATGGGCATGATGGGCGGAACGCGGGGCTCCTCCACGAGCGCGAACCTCGCAACGCTCGTTGTTGCAGGGACCCCGGCCACCGCGCTTGCAGGGGTGCCGATCCAACCTCGTCCTCGGGACTTGAGGGCGTCGGCCGTCGACGGCAGTCGTGAGTTGGTCTTCGCCATGGGGATGGGCGGGATGGGGATGGGCGGTGGAGGCTCCATGATGTCCTTCACCGTTGATGGTAAAGAGTTCGACCCCACCAGGATCGACACGGTCGTTGAGGGCGGATCTGTTGAGGAGTGGACGCTGACCAACACCAGTCCGATGGATCATCCGATTCATCTCCATGTCTGGCCGATGCAAATTGTTGAGCAAAACGGGTCGGCGGTGCAGGAGATCCTCTGGCAGGACGTCGTCAACGTGCCAGCCAACTCCAGAGTTCGGGTGCGGATCCCGTTCGACGACTTCACTGGCACGACCGTCTACCACTGCCACATCCTCGACCATGAGGACCTCGGGATGATGGGGCTCATCAACGCCACCTAATACCAGTCGCCATCACCAATGGGGACAACAATGAAGGAGAAACATATGAACTACGCACACACCATCACCGTCGCGCTGCCGTATGAAGAAGCAGTCGCGAAGGTGCGAGAAGAGCTTGGAAACCAGGGGTTCGGCGTTCTGACCGAAATCGACGTTCACGCGACCTTTGAAACAAAACTCGGCAGCGAAAGCGCCAACACCCTCGGCGACTATCTGATCCTGGGCGCGTGCAACCCGGTCCTGGCCGAACAAGCGCTCACCGCCGATCCCGACATGGGGCTGCTGCTCCCCTGCAACATTGTCATCCGACGAGAACCATCGGCAAAAGTCACCACCGTGCAGGCAATCAACGCACAGACCATGGCCCAGTTGAGCAACGCCGCAGAAATTCAGAACGTCGCCGACCAGGCCGACGCACACCTGCTCGCGGCGCTCTCCGCGGTAGAAACCTGAATTCGGCGACAGTTCATCGCACCAAACTCACGGGACCAAATCCTCTATGCGACCCGGTATTCGGATACCTATGTTGGATTCACGGGCCATAACTTAGCTCGACCTTACCGAAGCGGTAACTACAGAAAGAGGAGTTCGCAATGATGTTCTGGGGTGGAAATGATATCGGTGGATGGGGTTACGCCATCATGGTGATCAGCATGGTTTTGTTCTGGGGCGCAGTAATCCTTGGCATTGTCCTGCTGGCGCGCGCTGTTGGAGGGAAGCCACAGAACCGGGGCGAGTTGCCGATGTCGGGGAACGCTGAGGGCACGCTCGCCCAACGATTTGCCCGTGGCGAAATTGATGAAGCCGAGTATCGTGCTCGTCTGGCAACCCTCCGGGAGCGGTAGAGATCGATCCCTTCGCACAAAATCTGTGCCAACGCGGGTAGATCTGACTGCCGTCAGTGTGTCGGGCAGATCCGCAGGGTGATCATGGATGAATACGATGTGATTGTGGTGGGGGCTGGCCCTGGCGGTTCTGCCGCCGCCGTGAGCGCGCTCCGATCCCGGCCCGGTTCTCGGATTCTTCTCCTCGATCGGGCACCGATTGGTCGTGACAAGATTTGCGGCGATGGGCTCGGCCCCGGCGTTGCCGTGGAACTGGCCGCCCTGGGGATCGGCGACATTCTTCGACCCGAGGAACGTCGGTCCAGTTTTGAACTTGTTTCGCCCTCCGGTACGTCCATGGTTGGTGTCGCGTCGAAACCGGGTTATGTCATCCCGAGAGCGCAACTGGATTGTCGCCTCCTGTCGGCAGCGATTTCTGTCGGAACGACTTTTCGTCAGCACGTGGTGCGGAAGGTCCGACAGGATGAGACGGGTGTCGTGGTGGACGGTCGGTTCAAAGCACCGGTCCTGATCGGGGCGGATGGGGTCAATGGGGTGGTGCGCCGAGCGGTGGGCCAGCCACCTAATCGCGCCCCGCATCTCGCGCTGGCAGTGCGGGGATATACCGAAGCACCGAAAGGTTGTGACCAACTTTTCATTCGATGGGACCCAACTCCCGGCAACGGGCTGGGCTACGCTTGGGCATTCCCCACCGCCGATGGCAGGGTGAATGTCGGGTACGGGTCGGCCTCGTTCTCGAAATCGAAGACGCAGCTGGCCGAACGTGCCGCCGAACTGTTGCCAGAATTCGACGTACCGTCAACGCAGCTGACCGGTCACCTATTGCCGCTGTCCACGCGGATGCCGCGCACCGTAGTTGGCCGGGTGATGCTGGTTGGCGATGCGGCCAGTCTGGTGAATCCGCTGGCTGGTGAAGGAGTATTTTACGCCATGGCTTCGGGTGCTATCGCTGGTCGCGTGTCGGGGGAGCACTATGCAGGACGCCGCTACGCTCGCGCTTGGAAGACGCGATTTGGGCGTCAACACCGTCAGCTTCATGTGATGTCACTGTTTCTGGCGCATCCCTACGCGATTGAAGCGGTGGTCCGCGCAGGTTGTCGGGATGAACGCGTCTTTCACCGGCTGCTCAACATCGGCCTTGGTGACGGAACATTTCGGTTAGGTGACGTGATCCGGCTCATGGCTACTCTTGGTTGGCGAACTGCCCCGACTCGGGAATGAGCCTAAAGCCAAACCGTCGCTTCCGAGGAGTTCTACGTGCGTTTTGGTTCCGTGGGGAGCGTGATTGTGAAACTGGACCCCGCCCCGAATCCGGCACTGTGCGCCGTGATTCGGCCACCGTGCGCCTCGACCAGCGCCCGCGTGATGGCCAAGCCGATGCCGCTGCCACCCCGAGATCGTGATCGGCTGGAGTCGACACGGTAAAACCGTTCGAAGACACGTGGCAGGTGCTCGGCCGCGATGCCTTCACCGGTGTCGGTGACTGTCAGATGGGCTGTGTCGTTGCTGCATTCCGCGCTCAGGGTCACCTGGCCACCGGCCGCGGTGTGGCGGAGCGCATTCTCCAGCAGGTTGGCCAGGGCCTCTTGCAGTCGGTCCGGGTCGGCCATCACGTCGCAGTCGTGCGAAGCGTCGCAGGTCAGGGTCACACCGTGCTCCTGGAAGGATCTGGCTGCTGAGGCATTGGCGATGGTGAGGATGTCCTGTACCCCAACTCTTTTCAGCCGGAGGTCGTATTGGCGTTCCTCGATGACAGAGACGCGGGCGATGTCGCCGACGAGTCGCTCCACGCGGCTCAGTTCGGCCTCGATCAAGGTGTAGGTCTCCTGGTCCGCGACCATTACACCGTCGGCTAGCGCCTCGTGGTATCCGCGGATTGTCGTCAGTGGAGTTCGGAGTTCGTGGGCCAGGTCGCGCAGGATCTCCGCTCGTGTTCGTTCGGTCGCTGCGAGCTCGCGGGCCATCCGGTTGAACGCATGACCGACCACGTCGAATTCGATCCCGAGCCCGGACTTGGTCACTCGGGCGGCGTAGTGACCGTCGGCGATGTCCGAGGCCGCCTGCGCCATGGCCTTGATGGGGTCCACCACCCGGCGGGTGACATACCAGCTGACCGCCAGTCCTGTGAGGGTGGCCACTAGGATGCCGATCAACAGAGAGGTCAGTGTCGCGCGGGCGAAGGCGATTTGCAGGTGTCTCTCCAGATTTTCGGGAATGGGTCCGACAGTCTGGTCGATGTGGGCACTAAACAACCCTGGTGCCAGCCACAACGCTACTGCCAGCAGGGTGACGCCTCCGGCCAGGATGACAAGCCCTTGGGCCATCAGCAGCTTGGGTCCGAAGCCTGCTGCGGGGTGCTGTTTGCCGCGCATCAGCCCATCCCCATCCGGTAGCCGACCCCCCGAACCGTGCGGATGTAGCGTGGGGTACGCGGATCATCCCCGAGCTTGCGGCGCAGGTTGGCCACATGAACCTCGACCACATGATCGTCACCAAACCAGTCCCCGCCCCAGACCTCCTCAAGCAGGAGGCGCCGCGCGAAGACCCTGCGCGGGTGGGACGACAACACCTCCAGTAGGTCGAACTCGGTGCGGGTCAGTTCGAGCAGCTTGCTATCCAGCTGCACCTCCCGAGCCACCGGATCGATCTTCAAGGCACCGAACGGACGGATCGTCTCCATACCGGGTTCCTCTGTGCGGGGGCGGCGCAGCATTGCACGAATCCGCGCAACAAGTTCTCGCGGAGAAAAAGGCTTGCCGATGTAGTCATCGGCGCCCACCGACAGGCCGATTAAACGGTCGATCTCCTCGATTCGGGCGGTGAGCATGACGACGTAGGCGTCAGAAAAGGTGCGGATCCGGCGACAGACCTCGATCCCGTCCATGCCCGGTAGCATCAGATCGAGCACGACGACGTCTGGCCGCAGGGACCGGGTCAGATCCACACCTGTCGTGCCGTCTCCTGCGACATCGACGACGAAGCCCTCCCGTTCCAAATAGCTCACAACCAACCGGGAGATGGACGGGTCGTCCTCCACCACCAAAACCCGCACCCCCGTCGCGAGCGGGTCCTGGTGGGCGGAGTCGTGAGGCCGGGTTGAGCTACTCACGAATGCTCCGACATCTCCACGAAATCACCGTGCCAGGAGTGGTACCAGACGTCACCGGTGACAGCGTGAACAGAAAGCATTCCGGTGATGTCACCGTTGCGCACGGTGTGCAACGTGTAATAACCGGGGAACTGAACCGGGTCATCGGAGGTGAGCCCGTCCCCGCGGTCCGCCAGCCAGCGATCGGCGATCTGCTGGGCTTGGGTGGTGCTGATATCCACCTCCGTGCCACTATTTCGGCCCATCATTCCGAACCGGGTGTTCCACATCGTTGCCGGACCCATCTCAAGCCGCACCGCCCCGGAGCGGCTGTCGACGAGTACCTCGGTGGCCTTGGAACCGTCGGAGTTCTGGAGGTCGGCGTAGTAGTGGTTCTCGAACCGCATCACCTCACCCACCTCCAGTCCGGGCTGCAGGGCCTCCGCAAAGCCTGCGGCACGCTCCCTCGCTTGATTCAAGTCGTTGACCGGTTCGGCGTCTCCGTCCACCCGGCCGTATCCGCCCATCATCCCTTGGTAGCCGGTACCGCCCATCATCCCACTTTCGCCCCAATTGGAGCCCGAACCCCAGCCGGAAGATAATTGCTGGGTGACCAGCCAGCCCCCTGAGATCAGCAGTGCGACCAGCGCAATAGCGGGCACCCACCATCCACGAAACCAACTGCCTCTGTTCTGTGTGATTGCCATGAGAGACCTCACTTCTCCATGCTGTGCGGCGAACGTCCTGAGCGCAGGACTTCACGCATGCGGTGGTAGGTGGTCTCGTCGATTTCGCCAGCTGCGAAACGCCTATCCAGCGCCTGATCCGCGCTCTCCTGCCATCCGCTGTCCCCGCGAGGCTCCCGCTGACTGCTTCCAGGGCTGAAGGCCCGCGTCACCAGCCAGACGATCAGGACCAGCAGTGCGACCCAGAAGACCGCCATGGCAATCCAACCGCCCAAACCCATTCCCCATCCAAATCCCATCATCATGAACTCCTCTCGTTTCGGTTCCTCATTCTGATAACCCCATCCTCCGACACGACCCTCAGGGCACTGACCGGCCTTTCCTCAAGATACGGTCAAGACTGATCAGTGGTCTTAACCCGGTTTGATGAACACTTCACACGAGAGAACGTTCACGAGCGGAATCAAGGGTTGCGAGTTCACCCCTGAGCACAAGAGAAAGCAGGAAGCTGGCCATTGTGAGCGCACCACGGTCTGCCAAGGTTTGGCCCAATCTTGGCGGGTGGGGTCAGCCCGCAGGCGACGGGTCTACAATTTCGCTCCCGCTGGTGCCAAGCTCTGGATCCGGATCAGTACGATCACTTTCTGTCGCCTCTGTTCGCGCCCAATGAGGCCACCGTCGGCGTGCGAGGCTGACCCGCCCACTGCTAAACATGGCGCGGGCGATGCCTCGATGGGTCCGCAGGAGTCCACTTCCGGCCAGAATGTGGATGCCCGCATATACGAGCAACATAGCGGTGGCAAAAATATGTATGCGCACCGCCCAAGCGAGCAGCACCCGTGTGCTTGGCGGGATCAGGTAGAGGGCGAGGCCGCTGACCACTAAGTAGCACAAGCGAGATACCGAGCCCCAGGAAGATAACCCTTTGCGCCGGATCAAAGCGACCCTCGTGATGCGGAGGCCAGGGTCGCCTGGGATGAAGAGAGAAACGCAGAAACGCCAACGGCCAACGGGTGTCAGTGCGATCAAATTTGCCCACGTCCCGCACCAGACCTCGCGCCCTGGCTGGCATCAACGGCGGCAAGAACGCAAAGGCGGCACTAAATACGAGCCCAACCAGCGTGTGCGTGGTGTCGAAGACCAGGTGCCCTCCAAGTAGTGATGTCATCGGATCCGGGATCAAACCTGCCAACCCAAATCCGCTCACAACGAGCGCCATGATGAGGATGGCCGCACCCAAGCGAATGAGGCGGGCGCCCCTATCGTGTCTGAGCATCAGGCGCTCGCCCGTCATGTCAGCGGACGACGAACGAGACAGTCTGTGCTGGCAGCAGCGCCTGATGGCTTGGGCCGGCAAGCTCGACCACAACGGTGTGGTCACCCTGTGACAGCTGCAGGCTGAACTCGGGAGTTTGATAGACCCCAAGCGGCTGCACGGGATTTGTCAAGGTGAATGAGGTCAGCGTGAGAGGAACAGGCGATGAGGAATGAGTCGCCCTGACCTTCATCTCACCAACCTTTCATGGAACCCGCACCGGACAGTACTCTAGTTCACGGAAAGCCGACTCTCCCTGGGAAATACGGCTCGTCGGGAGTGCTGATTCTGACGATTATTCGCCTGGTTGACACCGTGTGCTTTTGGAACACTCGTGGACCTGCGCCGATGTCGCGAGCATGTTCCCGAACCGCCGATTTTTAGTTCAACTTTACGGGCAGAATTTAGGCGTCTGCGAGCGAGTACCCGGCCTCGTCGATTGCAGCGCGAACGGCTTCGAGGTCGAGAGCGCTCTGGCTTGCGACGGTAACCCGCGATACGCCTCCGGCGTTCAGATCCACCTCGACCGACTCGACCCCGTCAAGGGTGCCGACTTCCTCGGAGACACTCGACACGCAGTGCCCACAGGTCATCCCCGTCACAGCGAACTCGGTTGTGATCAACGGTGACTCGTTTGATCCCTGAGTATGAGTGTGTGAGTGCGTCTCGCTATGCGTGTGAGTATCGCCTTGCCCGCAGGAACACCCGCCACCATCGTGGCCTCCACACCCGCAGGCGCTGTTCGTGTTTACGGCCAACGGGAGTTTGCTGAGCGAGTGGTTGTCGTGCATGTGTATTGTTTCCTTGCTATTGATGGATTCTGGTTACGAGCGGGCAAGACGCGCGATGGCCCCTGATGCTTGCTAAAACGTGGCCAAAGCAGCATCGCCACCCTCACCGGTGACATTCGTGACGCAGTGTGTGGGGTGACCATCGACGAGCTGCAAGGCGATGTCTTGCGGTGACTCACCAACAAAATCTGCGTCATATTCTCCTGGACTTGTGTGCGCCAACTCGGGGCCCATATTACCTCTCCGGGGTATCATTTTCACCTCCTCGACAAGACTCATCTAAAGTGCCCGCGAACTGGTTGCGGTGCCTCATCTAAGAATGCCCGCGAAACTTTGGGTATGGGAAATGGTTTGTCGATGGCCTCTCGGGCGGAGATCACAGCGAAGTATGCGCGGGCGTATCGTGCCGCGTCGAAGGTGGACAAGACTCGGTTGTTGGACGAGGTGGTCGCCGTCACTGGCTGGTCTAGAGATAACGCCAGGCGTCGGCTGGCGCAGACGGCGAAACCGCGTGCCGCCAAGCCAGTGAAGCGGCAGCGGTCTCGGAAGTATTCCTACGAGGCGCTGGTCGTGTTGCAGAGTGTGTGGGCATTCTCGGGTGGGCAATGTGGCAAGTACTTGGCCATCGCAATGCCCGCCTTGCTGGAGGCACTGGAGCGTCACGGTGAGCTGGTGGAGGGAAAGGGGCGGTATTGGCCCGGGGTGCGCGGCGAGTTGCTCCAGATGAGTGCGGCCACCATCGACCGGTATTTGGGCCCGGCCCGTGCGAGGGATCCGTTGCGAGGCAAGTCGACCACGAAGCCCTCACCGCTGTTGCGTTCCTCGATCAGTATCCGTCGGGCCGGTGACGAGGTGGAGGAGGTGCCCGGGTTCTTCGAGGGAGACACCGTCGCGCACTGCGGCCCCACGTTGAAGGGCGAGTTCGCGCGCACGTTGAACCTCACCTGCATGCGCACCGGGTGGGTATTTACCCGCTCGATGCGCAACAACGCGCACGTGCACGTGCTGGCCGCCCTCGGTCGGGCGATCGAGATGATCCCGTTCGAGGTGACCGGCCTGGACTTCGATAACGGGTCCGAGGTTCATCAACCATGGCGTCATCGACTGGGCTGCCGACCGCAAGATTTTCTTCACCCGCTCCCGCCCCTACAAGAAGAATGACCAAGCCACCATCGAGTCCAAAAATAATCACCTCGTGCGCCGCTACGGATTCTATTGGCGTTATGACACGCCCGAAGCGTTGACTCTGCTCAACCAGCTCTGGCCACTGGTCAACGACCGATTCAACTACCTCACCCCGACGAAGAAACCCACCGGCTGGACCACCGATGCAAAGGGGCGCCGCAAACGCGTCTATGACACCCCGAAGACCCGCTCGACCGGTTGCTGGACGCCGACGTGCTCTCACCAGCCCAGCAAGCCGAGCTTCGGGAGCGGCGCGATCGGCTCAACCCCGCCGAGCTAGCCCGACGCATCCAGTCCATCCAGAACCGCCTCACCGGCCTCGCCCGCGACAAGACCCTGAACCTTCAAGCCACCACCGAGAAGACCCTCCCCGACACCGACCGCGCCGTCCGGCTCCGCGCGAGCTGACCCAGATTCGCGGGCATTCTTATCTGAGGCACCGATCACATCTCGCGGGCACTTGACAATGAGGCACCACGCTCCTGAGGGTTTCTCGCCTCAAGAGCGTGACCACCCGTCAAATACCCCCGACGGGTATAGCTTGTAGATATGACTGACGGCACCATTGCAGTTCGATTGAGGAATGGACGCTGACCAACACCAGCTCGATGGATCATCCGATTCACCTCCACGTTTGGCCAATGCAAATTGTTGAACAGGACGGTGCGGAGATCGACGAAGCGGGCAGCCTTGGAGAGGCCTCCGACTCTTGTGGTGAAGGCACGGGTCAAGGAATCCTGCCCGGTACTTCAAGCTGGGTAAGCGTCACGCTGCAGGCAGGACGTTACGAGTTGGTCTGTAACCTCCCGGGGCACTACGCCACCGGGATGTACACCCAAATTACCGTCACCTGATGAAGCAACATCTGCACTACACGATGGGTGAAGCGATAGATTCTGGAATCGCCCGCAAGTGTCTTGTCGTATCCTCGCCGGTACGACTCGGCGTTGGTACGGCCACTGATTGATCTGCGGTGCCTTTCGACGCGAGCTCCGAAGAGCGTTGACAACCCACGCAAAGGTAGGGGGAGGATCACGGTTGGCCGGACTATTATGTCGACGGGGTCCGTCGGCATCCAATTCGCGACTGGTTTGCAAAACCGAAGTCAACACGTAGAGGAGTGTCCAGCAGTGGAATCGCTAATCGTGGCAGGCATCATCGTTCTTTTTGTCCTGGCCATCGGGATTTACCTGTGGTCGACATACAACGGGCTGGTCAAACTCAACCTTCACTGTGAAGAGGCATGGAGCGGAATTGCCGTTCAACTCAAGCGACGGGCTGATCTGATACCCAATCTCATTGAGTCCGTGAAGGGGTATGCCGCACATGAGAAGACCGTGTTCGAAGAAGTCGCGCGTGCCCGCGCGGAGACCCTGAGCGCGCAGGGCCCCGCCGAGGCGGGGGCAGCAGAAAACCACGTGCACTCTGCGTTGAAGAGCATTTTTGCTGTCGCGGAGGCGTATCCGCGGCTTCGGGCCAGTCAGAACTTCGTCCAGCTTCAGGGCGAACTCGTGGACGTCGAGGATCAGATCCAAGGTTCGCGGCGGACCTACAACGAGGGTGTTGGTCGGATGAACACCAGGATCAAGATGTTCCCGAACACCCTGTTCGTTCGCGGTCTGGGCTTCAACGAGCGCGAGTTCTTCGACGTGCCGGACCCTGCGCCCATCGCAGAGCCGCCGCACGTTCAGTTTTGATAGTCCCTGCACGTCCCGCCGACTGAGTCGGGCGAGAGTTCACCGGGCGGGTTTTGACGCCACCGGTATTGAGTCGACACAGCGGTCAGACCAGAAGCCGTCCAAACCGCAGAGCCCGGAATAGAGTGAACCATTGACGAGGTTGCCGATGAGGTTCGTCTCCTACCAGGACCGCACGAAGGTTGCTGGCGCTTAGCGGCCGAATGTGAGTTGCTCACCTTCGCCAAGTCCGGCTCAGCAAACGCCACCCGACAGCGGTGCGAAGGTGGGAGAGATTCATCTCGTTCCTTAGTTGCGGCCTAAGATCCGCACGATTATCCAGATCACCAAAAATCCAGTCTCTGAACTTCTAGTTGCACAAAATCGTCAAGAACCACGGACATTTCCTGAACGGCGTTGCGGTGATCAATCTGCTCTGGCTGGCGATCCGCGACATCGGCGTCGAGGTCGTAGGTCAGTCTTGCCTGTCGTAACGGTCACGATGCCGCCGTCAGCGTGCTCGTGTTGCTGCCTGTTGCGGGATCCAAGTTGTTGGCTTTGCGGGTTCTTGTCGCGCTGCCGCTGTTGGCGGTTTGGGCGGTGCCAAGCCCAGGTTTTGGAGAACAATACTCAGTGTCTGCCGGGCGCGTTCGATGACTTAGAGAAGATAGTGAAGATCCTCACTCGTCAAGGCAACGTCGGCGATCTCGATTGCGAAGTTAGAGCCCGTGGCTACCATCGCGATGCCCGCATCCGCTGTCGCGACAGCGAAGGCACAGTTGGCACCGCCGCGCACTGTCGCGATCGGCTGGCGCATTTGAAGGGCGCGGATGCCACGAGCCTTGTCTTCTACCAGAGGCTAATTCACACCAGAATGCACCTGTAAGGGACCAAAGCCTCTACTGCGCCTCCCATGACACTGACAAAGTGGGTTCCATCAAGGGTCAAGGACCCGAGCGGGAAAGCGGTCCTTGCCCTGCAACGCAATGGCAACACGTTCGGGAGATAGCAAAGATGAAACGCCGCGTCGAGTCCGACACACCCGTTCAGAGAGATGCCACAGAACCCGCAGGGACCAATCCGGCAACGACGAGACCGGTCTGCATCCGCTATGGCGGCCGCGATTTTATCGCCTCATCGGAAATGGCTGGAATCTTTTTACGCCGAGCACAACGCTTGATTGACGACGGTGACGCCCAACTCGTCCCACTGCTCCACCGCGATGGAATCGAGTTACTCTATGTCGACGCGAAGATCCCTTTCTCAGTTCATGACACATTCGAACAAGCGTGGCTCACGCCACGTCACGAAGTCGTTTAGGGCACCGAGTTCGCGCTGCCCGTGAGCGGGTTCTCCGATGATCAGGTCGGAGACGCCTACGTCATATCCGGTTGTGGGCTTTGTGCGGGCCCCGCAAATGCGGCCCCGGTCGTTGGTCTTATCGCGTGGGACGATTGACTGTTGGCAACAGTGGCTGGAATGGAATGGACGATCACGGTCGGGCCGACAATGTTGATCAGCACGTCGTGGCCGACATCTCCCAAAGATGGCTGGTCGGAGGCGTGACGGGTTTCTCCGATGACGAGCAGGCTGGCCGACGCGGCAGCATCCAGGAGCGCTTCGGCGGCCCGCCGCCGCACCTGCCTTGATCTGGTGATCAGGTGCGGAAAACGTCGATGAACGACCGTGACGGCTCCCGCCAGGGCATGCTTCGAGTCGGCGGCATAGGCCGACTCGAGGTCGCTGACCGTGATCTCCAAGTCAACGCCCACACGTCGCGGGGTATCCCACGCGCGGATCAAAGTCAGTTCCTGCCCAGTGGATGCAGCCTCGTTGGCCGCAAATTCGAGTGCAATCATTCCCTCGTCTGACTCTTCAACTCCCACCACAATGCCAGAACGTGGGCCTCGAGAAGACTCCGGTACAACTACGACGGGCACACGGGCGGCAGCGGCAATCCGTAGGCTTCGTGTTCCCATCGATCGTCCCCGGATGAACCCAGTCTTGTGGGTTCCGACCACGATCAAGTTCGCGTCAACTGCGGCCGCCAGCAATGCATCGATCACGTTTCCCACGCGCAGATCGGTTCGCACCGTCAGGTTCGGGCGCGACTGCTGCGCGAGTTGTGCCGCGTGCTTGAGTACACTGCTGGCTTCCCGTCTCACCTCCCGGGCTGCCGAAGCGGGCAGTTCAGACCCGGCATCCAGCACGTGGACGAGAATCAACTCTGCATCACCATTCATTGCTGCCGCACGTGCCGCACTCCACCTCACGGCCAAACTACTCGGGACAGACTCATTCACCCCGACAACGATCGTGTACGGCATATGGGTCCTTTCCGTCGGACACGAACCAAGGTGCCCGAAATTCACCGCTTCTCAGGTTGGTCCGTTGAACCGTCCGACGGCAGAGTCTTTCGTCCCTGTTCAGGGGAGCGGACTATTCCCTGGTCAGGGATAAACTCGCCTTGACAGAGCAATCCGGCCGAGCCCGTCAGGGTGATGGGGAAGGGACTCGTGTGGAAGGTCGCAATGAATCCGACAGTTCCAATGACGACAGTAGTGCTGGGCGGGCGCGCGGCGAGTTCGGCCGACCGCTCGATGACACTGTAAACCACGTTCCGGCTACCCTGTCCGACCGGGGGCGTCTGTACGCACTGCTCCGAGCCAACCAGGCGGTCACCGAGAATCTGGACCTTCCGATGGTTCTGCAACGTATCGTGGAGACCGCTGTCGAGCTCGTGGATGCCCAATACGGTGCCCTGGGAGTGATCGACCCGGTACACGGTGGGCTGGAGCAGTTCGTCTACCAAGGGGTATCCCCGGCTGTGGCGAAAAAGATCGGACATCTGCCGGAGGGCCATGGTCTTCTCGGGGCCCTCATCGACGACCCCCGCCCGATCCGGTTGGAGCATCTCTGCGAGGATGACCGGTCTGTCGGGTTCCCACCCCACCATCCGCCGATGGACAGTTTCCTTGGCGTTCCCGTGCGCATCCACGGTGAGGTGTTTGGGAACCTGTATCTGACTAACCAGCAATCCGACGGCCGCTTTAGCCTTGAGGACGAGCAACTCGTGGGCGCACTTGCCGCGACCGCTGGATATGCGATCAAGAACGCCCAATTGTTTGCTGAAACGCAACGACGACAGCGCTGGTCCGCCGCCACCGCGGAGATCACCGCGACTCTGGTCTCGGTCGAGGAGAGAGAGCCCATCGCGGTGATCGCCGAACGTGTCCTGGAGGTTTCCGGTGCCGCGCACGTTCGCATCGTCGTGCCCACGGAGGACCCCGCTCGACTTTCGATCAAGGTCGCGCGTGGCATCGGGGCTGACGTCGAGGGAACCATGGTCCCTGCAGTCGGTTCCGTCTCCGGAGCAGTCCTGGAAGGGATGAACCCGCGACTGATCGAGGATGAAGACTTCAGTCGCATTCACCCCCTCCTGCCGGAGGGTCACACACCAGGCTCGGTCATCGCCGTCCCCCTGGTTGCCAATGGGCAAGCCCGGGGTGTCCTCCTGGCCGTGAGGGAGATAAGCGCGCCCCGGTTCACTCCATCCGAGCTGGAAATGGTGGCCGACTTCGCGGGGCAGGTCACCCTCGCCATGGAACTGGCCGATGCCCGGAACGCACAGCAACAAATAGTGCTCTATGAGGATCGCACACGCATCGCCCGCGATCTGCACGACCACGTCATCCAGCAGCTCTTTGCCAGCGGGCTCGAACTCCAAAGCGTTGCCGGGACCCTCACGAAACGCTCAAACATCGAACGCATCAGCAACGTCATCAGTACCCTTGACGCGGCGATCGTCCAAATACGCACCATCATCTTCTCCCTCTCATCCACGGCACCTGGCAGCACCCCTTCCCTGCGGCATCAGATCATCGATCTCGTGAACGAATTTGACGGCGGGCTAGCCCAAACGCCGACCGTCACGTTTGCCGGGCCGGTCGATCTTGTGATCGCCGGTGGCCTCGCGGACGACGTGATTGCTGTCGTTCGCGAAGCCCTCGCCAACATTGCCAAACACGCCAACGCCCGAAGTGCATCCATCGCGATTGCCGTCGAGGATGGTGCGGTGAAGATCGATATCGAAGACGACGGCGTCGGCATCTCTCCCGACGGGCGGCGCAGCGGCCTGGCCAATTTGGAAGAACGGGCGGCCCGGCGTGGCGGCCGATTCATACTGGATGCTGGAATGGTCGGCACCCGACTGCGCTGGCACATTCCGCTCACGGCAAATAAGAACTCCGATGAAAACTGAGAGTCTTATCCGGGTCGTCCTGGTCGAGGACCACGAACTTGTTCGCCGCGGTATCGCGGAACTCATCAGTGCCGAGTCCGACATGGACGTTGTCGCAGAGGCGGGCACCGTCGCGCAAGCGCGGTCGCGCATTGCCGCAACGAACCCCGACATTGTGCTTCTGGATGTTCGGCTCCCTGACGGCAGCGGTATCGACGTGTGCCGCAGCATTAGGCAGGAGGCCCCGCAGATCCGTTGCTTGATTCTCACCGCGTATGACGACGAAGACGCCCTCTACGCCGCCGTGTTGGCGGGTGCGGCCGGCTACATCCTCAAAGACATTCGCGGCAACCGGCTCATCGAAGCGATCCGACGCGTGGCCGCAGGCCACTCCCTTCTCGACCCGACGTTGAAGAAAATGGTCACCCACAGGATGCGGGAAGCGTCGTCTGGGGAAGATCCCCGCCTGGACGCCCTCACCGGCCGAGAACGCCAAGTCCTCAACCTCATCGCCGAAGGACTCACCAACCGCGAAATCGGGCAACGCATCAACCTTGCCGAGAAGACCGTGAAGAACTACGTCTCGAATATTCTCAGCAAACTCGGCCTGCAACGACGCACACAAGCAGCTGTTTTGGGAGATCGCGCGCACCGTTCTGGCTGACGGAAATCAGCGCATGGATATCCATGATGTCCATCTTCAAGTTTGGAGACTCATGATGCAGGAGTCGGATTCGTCGATCCCGGAGTGTACAAGGTCAACGCCCTGCTCGTAGCGCCCCCCTAACATCGACGCTGCGGGTGATCGTCGCCTCTCGGTTGCGCTACGGTGCGTTCTCCTAGGCCTGGGGTATCTCGTCTCGGTGAGGGTGTTTGCCAGAGTGACCGCACGATAACCGGGCAGAGTTGGCCGGCTCTTTGTGGGCGGGACGAGCCTGTAGCCTTCCTCTCTGGGCAGGTGGATAAGCATCGTGAACCAGGTGAGCCGCTGGATGAAGCACGCCATCGTGCGTCTTAGTGGTAATTGCAGCAAAGTCCGCGTAAGCGAATGCGCCCAGACGGGTGCTGAGCGCACCTCCGCCACATCTTGCACATTGCGTGCCGCGGAAGATAGGGAGTGTTATGGGGGGTCCTCAAGCGACGGGTCCACAATTTCGCCCCCGACGGTACCAACTTCCGGATCTGGATCCACCAGATCACTTTCTGTTGCTTCTATTCGCGCCCATTGAGGCCACAGCCGCCGTGCGAGGCTGAGCCTGACCCGCCCGCTTCCAAACATGGCGCGAGTGACGCCGCGATGGGTCGGCAGGAGTCCACTTCCGGCCAGAACGTGGATGCTCGCACATACGAGCAACATGACGGTGGCGAAAATATGGATGCGCACCGCCCACGCGAGCAGCACCCGTGCGCTTGGTGGTATCAGGGAGAGGACGAGGCCGCTGACCACGAGTAGCACAAGCGAGATACCGAGCCCCAGGAAGATAACTCGTTGTGCGGGATCAAAGCGGCCCTTGTGGTGCGCGGGCCGACGTCGTTCGGGATGAAGGGAGAAGCGCAAGAAAGCCAACGGCCAGTGTATGTCCGGGCGGTGAAAATCGGTCACGTCCCGCACCAGGCATCGTGTCCGGGTTGGCATCAATGGCGGCAAGAGCATAAGGGCGATGCTGAATACGAACCCGAACAGCGTGTGCGTGGTGTCGAATACCAGGTGCCCTCCGAGCAGTGATGCCACCGGATCTGGCATCAAGCCTGCCAGCCCAAATCCGCTCACGACGAGCGCAATGATGAGGATGGCTGCACCCAAGTGAACGAGGCGGGCGACCCTATCGTGTCTGAGCAGCAGGCGCTCGCCAGCCATGTCAGCGGACGACGAACGAGACAGTTTGAGCTGGCAGCAGCGCCTGATGACTCGGGCCGGCGAGTTCGACAACGACGGTATGGTCACCCTGTGAGAGTCGCATGTTGAGTTCAGGAGTTTGATAGAGCGCGAGCAGCTGCCCGCCGTCGATCGAAACGTGGAGGTGGTCGAGTCCATCCGCGGGGACCCCAATGGTTGCCCCCTTGAGCGCGACTACGAGGTCGACAGGTGTCGTCACGGTTGAGCCCGCAGTCGGCGAAACGATAGAGAACGAGGTGCCAGGCTCCGCTTGTCGGAACGTGCCATTCATGATCGCGCTCCCAAGTGCGACCACAGCCACGACGGCAATACCCAACCACAGAATCTGAAGTGGTAATCCGGCACGTTTCTGACTGGCCCGCTTTTTATTGCCTACACCACTCAGCGAGCTCTTGCGCGCCATCCCATCACCTAACCCATCCACTGTCCACTCTATGTTTCCCCTCGATCGAGTTCAATTTCATCCGAAAACGAATGTTGCGCCGTCACGGACGCTAGCGCAAGCACACGCTCGCCTTCGAACGGGCCTACGCCTACCCGCTACAGCGTGGAAGGGGCAATGGCCGACGGGCCACCAAACCCGGATTCACGACTGCCATCACCAAAGATCCGATAGCGGCAGTGGAAACAAGCCCGCCATCCAAAGTGTCCACGCCGTCAATGAGAAGAACTGCCAGCGCGTTGAAGGCCGGAGTCGTCAATGTCTCCTCATCCAATATGTCGGTGCTGCACGGCTGACTCGATACTGTTGATTGGATTCGGATAGCATTCTTTCCCACTCGAACCCTGATGACCCACACTTCCTCAACTGGACGAAAGGGCCACTTGCGGTTGGTAACCGGGGTCATGGTCGGTCTCGTCTGTGCGGCCAACGCATCCAAACACGCCTGCAACATGATCGCGTCGTTGAGAACCGGGATCACCACAGAGATTGAGGTCATGTTAGGCACGATCCTACGGTGACTCGCGCCTGGCGAAACGCCGGACATCAGGAATCAGTTGGACATCCTGGAGATGCGTCTCAGCAGTTTGGCGTTGGCGGCCTCAAGTTCGAGTACTCGACGTACGCCAGCGAGGTTCACTCCCTCGGCCAGCAGTGCGACGATCTTGCGTAGGACGGTAACGTCATTGTCGCTGTAGCGTCTGGTCCCGCCCGCCGTCCGGCCGGGCGTAAGCAGCCCTTTTCGTTCGTACAGTCGCAGGGCCTGCTCGCCAGCGCCAGCTAACTCCGCGGCGACGGTGATCCCATAGACGCCTTTCGCGGCTGCCAAATTCTCAGTCACAAATTCTCCAATTTCCCGCTTGAAATTCTGTTTCGTTAGAGTTATAAAAGCTATACCAATCGACATAGATTTGTCGAGTGTTCCCAACAAAAGTGAAATGGAGGAGTTCAAGAAATGCTGTTACAACATGACCCGTTCCGCGACCTCGACCGGCTCACGCAGCAGGTTTTCGGAACAGTTGCCAGACCAAGCGGTATGCCACTGGATGCCTGGCGGGAGGGCGACGACTTCGTCGTCGAACTTGACCTGCCGGGAATCGATACCGAGAAACTGGATATTGACGTTGAACGCAACATCCTCACGATCCGCGCCGAGCGTCTCAGCAATGTGCCGGACGCCGCCAACATGGTGGCCGCCGAGCGCTCGTGGGGTGTGTTCAGCCGACAACTGGTTCTTGGCGATGCCCTGGACACCGAGAGGGTTGACGCGGACTACACCGCGGGGGTGCTGAGGCTACGCATCCCGATCGCCGAACAGGCCAAACCTCGCAAGATCTCGATTGG
This sequence comes from Micrococcales bacterium, assembly GCA_017306245.1. Classification (GTDB taxonomy): domain Bacteria; phylum Actinomycetota; class Actinomycetes; order Actinomycetales; family Microbacteriaceae; genus Terrimesophilobacter. Next base: position 92,132 of record JAFKIY010000003.1, read on the forward strand.
CAGTAGCGATGCCGTCAGCGGAAGAAAGGAGCACAGAAGGATCAGCGCATAGGACAGAAACCGGAGACATGGAGGTATGGACATGACTTTGTCAGCAACGATCGGTTCCGAGGTAGTGCCCGACATCGAGCAGGACGCACTGGAGGTGCTTTTGCTGGATCAGGCGAGAGTCGATGCGGAATTCGCGGCAATCATGACCGTCTCCGGCTTCGGCGACCGTATCGGCGTGGCAGTCCTGACGCCTCCGCTGCCAAAACTGGTGCCACTGCGGCGCGAGCGGGATCCAGTCGTCAGTGCGAACGCCCTGGTGTCGGCAACGCGCACGGAAACAAGGGTGGGGTCACCTCCGAAGTGGAGTTGAGTCAAGAACGAACCAGCAACGTGCCCGGGGCCCCGATGGAGGGCTCCGGGCGGAACCGGGGCGAATCGGCCCCGAATGAGACTGAAAAGACCCGAATCAGAAATCAAAGGAGTTGACGACAATGACAATGACGCTTGACCGTCCTCGCAGCGCCGTCACCGAAGCAACACCAACAGTGCGCTGGCACGCTCATCAAGCCGGAGTATGGGTTGCCTATGAGGCTGATCGGTTCGTCGGCATGGTTGAGGAGTTCTCGAGGAATGGCTTTACCGCGACAACCCGGCTGGGGAAGCACCTCGGGCACTTCCCCACCCTTGATCAGGCAAAAGCGGCACTCGAACGCTCAGCAATTGAGGATTGAACGATGACGTTGGCCATACCGGTGGATGTCGGCCTGTTCGCGCAGTCGGTTTCTCGCGTACGCACGGCAAGCGCGACGGTGCCAGTGACGGTGTATGGCACCGTCCGGTGCATTCGGACTCATCGAATCCGACACAACCTGGATCGTGCTGGAATCCACTACCACTACGTCGATCTTGACCTGAACCGAAACAGTCGCCGGGAGCTTCGCATGCTTGCCGGTGACCACTTTGCGACTCCGGTCATCCGCCTCGACCATGATTGGCTGATCGCACCAACAATTTCTGAGTTGCAGTCGGCATTGAAGAAGCACCCTCTGGACACAACAAGGTAGTGGTGCGAAGCATGTGAGGGCAATTAGCCGAGAGCACCTCGATCAGGGCATCCAGATCGAAGCTGAGCAACCTCGACGACGATCACGAGACTTTGCCGGGCCCATCAACGCCTCCGGTGCAGGCACCTCCAGGCTCGGGCGCATTGGCACCCCCCCTATATTTCTTCACAAAGTCGGCGAGGCGCCTGTCATCAGCCGATTCGATTTGCAATTGCACGTTCCAACCGCTCAAAACAATTTTAGAAGGCAAATTTTCGTACGGTGAAACAATGACATACGTTGACGGGAGTTCGGATCTAAGCGTATCCAGTTCGGTCGCGCCCAGCGACGGGTCGTAGGTCACCCAAATTGCGCCGTGCTCGAGGGAATGGACAGCGTTTTCGTTCGGGACGGGTTGCGTATAGACGCCACAATTCAGCCACACCGGGTTGTGCTCTCCGCCTGCCGGCGGGATCTGGTCGTAGGTAATCGGTGTCGTAATGTGACCTGCAGTGTTCTTGAATGTCTGGACGCCCTCGATTTTGGCGTTCTTCGGAGTTGTCGGTGCAAAAACCACAAACGATATCAAGAGGCTGGCAGCCACCACAGTGACGACAATGCCGCCAATGATGGCAAGTTTGCGGTTACGGGCATTCTGTTTCTGCCGTCGATGAAATTCCTCAACCTTTCTTGTACGGTTCGCTGCGCGTTGCTGCTTTATTGTGAGGTTCTTGCTGTCCGGTGTTGGGTCGGATGACCGCGAGGGCGTCATAGTGTTCCTTTCAAATTGTTTCTACTCGGTGCTTCGATATGGTGAAATCCCGCCGCCAGAACTTGCGTGTGCGGGTAACGCTGGGGTTTTTCCTTCTCACCGCTCAGTAGCAATGTGGCGATGAGCGAGTTCTTCGCTGCTGAAGAAGTGTCAAGGGTTGGGACAATTGCCGTTGCCCAAACAACGTGTTGAGATACCCGGGGCGCCAGCGGGCACTCAATGTCACATCAGGTTCTACTGATGCAAAGGATGGAAAGCGACGGCGGCCTAAGCTGAGCAACATGCCGTGCGACGGCAGCGGAAACGCACGTCAGCGGCGCTGGGACAATGTGGGGAGAGCGCCGCCGAGACAGGAACATTGTGAGGCCGGCCGCAATCGTGCCGATCGCGCACATCACACCGAACATGAGCCCGTCAAGTTGGCACACGCCGTCACACACTGGCACCGACGCTGGGACGGTCGAAACTTCCGAAGACGTCCACTGCGCCGTTACTGGTGCCGACGCTGTGGCATCGAAAATCGCGTGTGTATGCCCCTCTGCCGGTGTTCCCGCAGAGGTCGTCACAAACGAGTGCATGGCCAGCAGGCCAAACAACGCCGTGGCGAGTGCAAGAAGAGCGAACAGAGCCGGCCGATGTCGAGCGAGATGAGCACGCGACGAGGAATGAGTCGCCCTGACGTTCATCCCACCAACCTTTCGCGGAGCACGCAACGGACAATACCCTAACCCAAGAATGGCCACCTCGCCCTGGCAATCACAGCCTATCCAAGCGCGATGCCCCGATTCTGCATGAATGGTGACGGGTCGGCCGCCCTGCCGCCCGGCCGAACCTCGAAATGCAAGTGGCATCCGGTAGAGGCACCGGTGGTACCCGTCCGAGCGATCATCTGTCCAGCGGACACCACCTGTCCGCGGGAGACAAGTCGACCCCCATTGACTATGTGGGCATATCCAGTCTGCACACCATTGCCGTGATCGATGAGAATCCAGTTTCCGTAACTGCCGTAGTACCCCGAATACACCACTCGGCCAGCAGTCGCCGCATAAATAGGCACATTGCACCCTCCAGCAAGGTCGATTCCGGTGTGCAGACGATACGTCCCGTATACCGGGTGCACCCGGTAACCGAACGGGCTGCTGATCCGGCCAGATGTTGGCTTTGCCCAACCGCTGTCTGCGACCAACCCCGCCGGGCCAGCCGCGTTTTCACGAGCTTTTCGCTCCGCTGCCCTCGCAGCCTCGCCTGCGGTATAGTCGCGCTCAGTCGCCGCGCGCTTGTCGATCAATACGGACAGCTGCGCCTCAAGTTCCGTCTGGTGGAGGGTCTGCGTCGTCAACGCAGCGTCCGCGGCGTCGGCGGCCTCCTGTGCGTCGGCGAGCGATCGCTCGGCGTCGGCGCGCAGGCTCTCCCGCTCGTCCCTCGCGACATCGGCCTGGTTCGTCAGCGCCAGAGCAGCATTCCGGTCCCGGACGGCCCGAGCGAACATGGCTTCGGAAGATTGCGCGATCTTGTCCGCGAAACCTAACCGGGACAGCAGATCCTCAGCGCCTCCGGGATTCGCCAGTAGAGCTGTCGTGAGGTCACCGCCGCCGACGCGCGATTTCGCGACAGTCATCTGCGCGACACGAATCTGAGACTCCTGGGCCGCAGACGCTGCTGTATCTGCTTGCTGCAGCAGCTTGTCGGCTCTCATCGCCGATTCCTGAAACTTCGCGTCCGCGTCCTCGTATTTGGCACCCTTTTCCAGAGCAATGGTTGCGGCCTGCTCCGCCTTTGTCGTCAGCGCGGCAATCTGTAGTTGAATCTGCCTAACAAGGGTCTTCGCCGCATTCTCCGATGCCCGGGCACGCTCGACTTCTGACCAGGTGGGATACTCGGCCGCCCATACGGCCTCATCGGTCGCCGCAGTAATGAATCCGCTGCTGAGCAGGGCGAGGAGCACGATACCGACCACGTGCGGGCGCGCATGATTGGGCCTTGTGGTGTTGCGCCGTGAAATGGCTCTGCCTTTCTCATGGTGGCTTCGCCGCCTCAGGCAGCCACTCGGTCAACTCGGCCCAATCCTAGGCGGGCGAATGTCGAGATCTGTGTAGCCGCATCGACCTTGCCGATATTTCATCTGGCCAATTGCATCTCGTCCGAAATCGAGGGACGAAGCAGGAGTACACAAGGAGGACATCGACTTTCAGCGGGGCGAGATATTTCAGGTGATGGATTCTCTTACCCGAGACCATTAGTCTCTATGCTTGAAATCGCGAGTGGGGGTGCGGGACCCATGCCCACCGCAGAGGAGATTTCAATGCGACATCACCAAAAATCCAAACGTGAGACTGGGGCGCAGAACGCTGGCATGATTGCCGTCCTCTCTCACATCGACAGCGCCGGTTTCCATGGTATTGATATGGCACTCCATGAAGCTCAGACTTCAATCGATCCCATCTGGTCGGGGATCGCCCGCAACGCGAGGATCGCGGTGGCAGCGACCGTCTGGCCGGAGAAAGTTCGCGCAAAGGCAGAAAGGTTCACTGCAACAGCCGGACAATTGGCTGTGGCTCTCGAGCAGGGAGATGCGAAAGCGGCCGCCGATCACGCGCGAGAGGCCCATGGAGCTCAGCATGGCCTCAGTAGTGCAGGTTGGAACTACCTGGCAGGCATTGCAGGTATTCAAGGGGTAGACGGCTCCCAGGAACACGGAGACCCGCGCCACACGCAGTAGCTGGCCGGGGCAGTGGGATGCTGCCGACGCTCAGAGCACGTCCGAGTGTCGTGCGTCGTGTGGTGGATATAGTCGTGAATATATCAACGACGCCTTTCGCGTTCCATCCACGGCGCTTCTGTACTCCCTGTCCACGATATGGGTGGCGGCGATCGGCAAGTACGAGAAGCGCTTTACCCTTCCGTTGCCAACAAATGTCTAAACGAATAGGTCAAGGAGGCTCGTGGGCGCGCACGGAAGTGCGGACACGCCTATCAAAGCGCTCGCCTCTTCGCCCAAGTGCTGAATGGCGGACTCGTCGTAGTCCCGGTGCCCGCAGACAGTCTGCCCGGTTCGGGCAGCAGCCCGAAGGGTTCGCACTTTTTGATGTGGGCCGTTCTTCGCCTGCTGGCCCGCCAATGTGCCGGTCCTGGGTCCGTGTCAGGGGGCGTTTTCGATGATGTGGCAGATGACTGCTTCTTGCCCTTGGGCGTGGCCGTCGCGGGCGGTTTTCCGCGCCCGCACCAGTGTGCTGCGTAGGCGTTTGAGGTCGGCCATGGTCTGGTCGAGCCGTTCGATGTGGGAGTCGAGCAGTGCGGTGACTCTTCCGCAGGGCACGGCGCCGTGGCGTTGGAGGTCAAGCACGTCCGCGATCTCCTCCAGGGTGAGGTCTAAGGCTTTGGCCTGGCGGATGAATTGGAGGACATCGACGTCCTCCTTGGTGAAGATCCGGTATCCGGAGGCGGTTCTGTCCGCGGGAGGCAGGAGTCCTTTGGATTCCCATAGCCGCACGGCTTTGGGGGTGACCCGTGTCGCGCTGGCCGCTTGTCCCACCTTCATTTCGGACTTCCTTTCCTGCATGTTTGCTTCGGGCCCAAAAGATCTGACTCCCGAACACTTGACTTTGCCCTTAGGTCAAAGTTTTAGCATAGGTTCATCGAGGCCAACAGTCCTCGGCGTGATGAGGAGATTCAGCATGGACAACAACACTGACACCAACAGGGCAGCCGGACCGGCGCTGGTCACCTTGCAGGTGGAGGGGATGTCCTGCACCGGGTGTGAACACCGGATCGGCAACACCCTGCGCCGCGTCGAGGGGGTGCGGGGCGCCGCCGCCGACCACACCACCGGGCGGGTTCTGGTCCGCGTGCGCCCTGGAGTGGAACCGGAAGCGCTGGCCGCGAAAATTGCGGCGGCTGGGTACACGGTGACCGACACGGAGACAAGAACGGATACGGGCACCGGAGAGGACCCACGGTGAGCACGGCGACAAAGGACAGCCCACAGTTGTGGGCTTCAGAGCCGGGGGCGGATCCAGGGCAGGAGCGGATCCGGGCCCGAATCGCGGGATTGCACTGTTCGCTGTGCACGGGAACGATCGAGAAAGCACTGGGCCGGATGGAGGGCGTCCGAACGGTCGCGGTATCCCTAACCCATGAGCAAGCCCTGGTCGACTACGACCCGGCTCTGGTGGGTCCGGAACAGATCCTGGGCACCCTGCGCGACATTGGGTACGAGCTCTACGACCCGCGCAAGCTGCGCCCGTTCGAGGAAGAAGAAGCCGCCCTGGTCCGGGAAGGTCTGAGGCTGCTGGCGGCGGTCACGGCAAGCCTGACCGCGATCGGGCTGATCGCGGCCGTGACCGGTGTGCTCTCGGTCCTGGTTCCGGCCACGGTTGTGGTCCTCATGATCCCGCTTTCCTACACGCTTCTGCGCCCGGCCGGCAGGAGCCGCGCCCTGGCCGGAGCCGCTGCTGTCGTAGCCCCCGGGGTCGCTGCCCTGGTGCTGCGGGCTACCGGGGTGCTGGTCGAACCAGTGATCAGTCTCGCCGCCGGGGCCTTGGCCTTGGCCGCGGTGCTGGTGATCGGCCCACACATCCTGCGGATGGCCTACCAGTCCGCCCGACGCGGCATCCTGAACCAGCACGTACTGCTGGAAGTCGGGGCGTTCGCCGGGATCGCCGGCGGGCTGATCGGGTTGACCGGTCTGCTGCCGGACTACCCTACCGCGGAGTTTTTCGCGGTCACGGTGCTGATCATGAATTACCACATCTTCTCCGAGTGGCTCTCACTGCTGGTGAAAACCCGGTCGAGCCAGTCGGTGCGCAAACTGTTGGACCTGCAGCCAGATCTGGCACGCCTGGTCACCGATGACGAGACGGAGTCTGAGGTTCCGGTTGAAGAGGTTGATTTAGGGGCCCTGGTCCGGGTCTGGCCCGGGGAACGCATCCCCCTGGACGGCCGAATCCGTTCCGGAATGTCCGCGGTGGACGTGTCCCTGGTCACCGGTGAGCCGGTCCCGGCCGATGTCAGTCCCGGAGATGACGTCGTCGGCGGTTCCGTCAACGGCACCGGGACGCTGCTGGTTGAAGTCACCGCGACCGGAGCCGAAGGGTTCCTCGCGCAGGTGACCCGTCACGTCGAGGATGCGCGCGCCCTCAAACCCGGAATCCTGCACCTGGTCGACAAGGTCCTGCGCATCTACACACCCACCATCCTGACCATCTCCGCCGTTGCGCTCGTTGGGTGGCTGCTCGGCAGCTGGGCGTTGACCGGGGAGCCGGACGTGCGTCGGGCCGTATTCGCCGCCTTGAGCGTACTGGTCATGGGTTATCCCTGCGCCGTGGGTATCGCTGCCCCGCTGGCCATCGTGCGCGGTGCCGGAACTGCCGCCGACAATGGAATCGTGATGCGCACCGGAGAAGCATTTCAAACCTTCCGCCAGGTCCGCACCGTCGTCCTGGACAAGACCGGCACCCTCACCGAAGGAAAACCCGCCGTCGCCGCCACCGAAACGGTCACCGGCACCGCCGATGACTTGCTCGCTCTGGCCGCCGCCGCCGAACAGCACTCCGAGCACCCGCTCGGGCGTGCGATCGTCGCCGCGGCCACGCTGACCGGGATCAGTTCCTCCCCGGCGCAGGGCTTCGAATCGGTTACCGGGTCCGGAGTCCGGGCCGTCATCGACGGTGCCATCGTCTTAGCTGGGTCCCCGACGTTCCTGGCTGGAGAAGGCGTGGATCTGTCGACGCTTGTCCACCGGATCGAGCAATTCGAAACGGCCGGAAACACTGTTATCGTTATTGCCCGAGACGGACGTCCGGCCGGGGTGATCGCCTTGGCCGACCGGCTCCGCCCCGACGCCGTCGCGGCCGTCGCCTCGATGCGGGCGGCGGGCCTGAAACCGGTCCTGGTCACCGGGGACAACGAACATGCCGCTCGCCGTGTGGCCGAACAGACCGGAATAAACGATATCCGTGCCGGGGTTCGGCCAGAGGGTAAGGCTGCGATTATCCGAGAACTTCAGGCCGAAGGGGCCAGGGTTGCGATGGTCGGAGACGGCATCAACGACGCCCCGGCACTGATGCAGGCCGACGTCGGCATCGCCGCAGGGGCGGGGACGGACATCGCCGTCGAATCCGCCGACATTGTGTTGCTGCGCCAGGACGTCGCCGGAGTGATGGAAGCCCGCCGGATTAGCGACAGCTCATACCGGCGCACCCGCAACAACGTAGCCCTCGCGTTCGCCTTCAACGGCATCGGGGTCCCATTGGCTACCACCGGGTTGATCTACCCCGTGTGGGCGATGGTCGCGATGGCCGCCTCGGTCACCGCCATCTTCCTGAACTCCATCGGTACCAGGCCCGCACTGCTCTTCGACGCGATCCGCAGCGTCAAGGCCCGCCGGGCAAACCATGAAGACAACTGAAAACCCGACCCAGACTGGAAAGAAGTCCAGTGATCCCCACCATCGATAACAACACCCTCAACGACACCCTCTCCTTGTCCGGGCCGGTGCTGCTCGACTTCTGGCATGAGGCCTGTGCCAGCTGCCGCGCACTGGAACCGCGAATGGAACGCTTCGCCCGGGAGCACCCCGACGTCTTCCGCGCCTACGGGATCGACGCCGACGCCAGCATCGGGCTCGCTGACCGGTTGACAGTTGGGTGAACCCCAATTCGACTCGCTCGCCAGAAACTCTCCACAAAGCAACGGGAACTGCCCGGTAACAGATGGAACCAGATCGGGGTAAACTCGATGGTACAGAGCAACATCCATCCGTAACGACGGGGTCTTCAGCCCACTGACAGCACGGTACGCTTCCCTAGCTAAATTGGCAGAGCAACTGACCCACAATCAGTGGGTTCCGGGTTCAAGTCCCGGGGGGTGTACCAACTAGAGGCCTTCCGGTATATTGACGACTACTCATCGTTTACCTAGGACGGTGGGGACGCGCAGGTGTCAGAACCTGTAGCGAACGGAACTGTACTCGAAAGCTCTGGAATCATGACGAAACCCCGTCGTTACTTAACCCTGCTCGCCGTCACCGGATTGACGGCCGGAATGACGCTCATCTCGGCTACCCCGGCGTTCGCCGTGGTACCCACTTTGGAAGTGTGTAGTTCATGCACGTACACGACAATTTCCGCAGCGGTGGCTGCCGCATCGAACGGTGACACCATTCAGGTGGATGCCGGCACGTACCCGGAATCGGTCACCATCGACAAGTCTCTAACCCTCGTCGGGCCGAACTCGACAACGTCGCCGAATACCCCGGATCCACTCGTGGCCAACACGGCGCGAGTTGCCGAGGCGATAGTGAAACCAGCCGGTGCCGCCGGCGCCCATGCGTTCATCGTGGCTGACCGCGTGACCTCGGTCAGCATCTCGGGCTTCACGGTAGACCTCTCGAGCGGGGTTACCGACCAGAGGTACTTCATGATGGCGGGGAACCAGGCAGACCTTAATCTCTCTCTCACCCACAACATCTTCGAAGGAGCGAGCGACACGAGCGTCGGCTACATCGTGGTCAAGAGTGCACTGGGAAATGCTAATGTCACCGTGACCGACAACAGGTTCACAGAAAGCGGTTCCAGCAACGGGCTGCGGATCAACAACACGACAGCAAGTGGAACGACGAACCTCACTGTGACCAACAATGTGTGGCTCGACAACAAGGGTCTCGCCCTCAACAACAGCTACGACACCGGGGCCACGACGGGAACGATCAGCAACAACTGGATCGGCAACTCGACCCCGGGCACCTCTGGCGTCGATAACTTCGGGCTGCGGCAAGGCGGAATGGTTCTTGCCGGAAACTACGGCGGTCTTCAGGTCACGCACAACACGTTCGCGGACATCGAAGACGCGGTGGTCAGTTTTTGGACCGGATTCTCCGGAACCTTAGCCTTCACAGACAACTCGATTGACGGGTACAGCAACGTTGCGGGCTACGCGGCGATTTACGTTCGTCCCAGTGGGAGTGGCCTGGTGAGCGATATCTCCAGCGTCACGTTTGTTCGAAACACGTTCGACAATCCGACAACTGGATCCCGTACGCTGCTCAACCAAACGGACACGGGCAATTTCGCAGCGGCCGATAACTGGTGGGGCAGCGAATCGGGTCCGGATACCGGCCAGATCGTTGGCCCGAACGTCAGCATCCTTCCCTGGTTGGCCGGACCCGTGAACACGAGCAAACAGATCCTCGGCGTTACGGCTCACGACGGCGAGGTTTCGCTGATTGACGGTGCAGGAACGCCAACGGTTACCATCCCGACCGGGCAAGTGACCGGAGGCGGAATGGCCTGGTTCGAGTATTCGCCGCTGTCTGCGAGCGACCTGCCCGGTGCCGGGTCGTTGCCCTTTGGCGATGTAGCTATTCGTATCGACATTGCACTGAAAACCAACGGAATGAGCGTTGAAGGACCCTTCACGGTGTGCGTCAACGGGGCGGCACCTCAACGGCTGTGGCACTACGAAGGCAGTGAGTGGGTCGACATAACGAACCGAGGACTTGGCGGGCAGACGGTTACGCCAGTGTCCGGGAAGTTGTGCGGAATGGTGTCAGGATTCTCGCCGTTCGCTTTGGCGGGCTCGGGCGCACTCGCCTCGACCGGCGTCTCGAGTGCTTTGCTGCTCGGCGGCACACTGGGCGGAGCTGTACTCCTTCTCCTCGGTATTGGCGCCGTGGTTATCCGCCGCAGGGCGTTGGCGCGCCTGCGCTAGTCGGACAGTTCCGGGCCGGACACGCGAGAGCGTGTCCGGCCCTTCACGTCTCTGAGTGAGAGGCGCCGACTACGCGGTGCAATTTGCTCAGCGGTCGATGCGGTGCATGATGTGCACCGGGATGAACACTCCGGCCGCGACCGCGAGCAGTCCGCCCGCGAACGTCACGAGGCCAAGGTGCTCGGCAACGTCGAAGGCGATGCCCATGAGGTAGAGCCCCAGGACGAAGAGCGCGAATGAGATGACGAAGCCGATACCGTTCATGACACCATCCTAGGATGCCTACGGCTTCTTCGGGGCAGCCTTCGACGTGCCCTTTGCGGACACCTTCGGAGTCCGCGGAACAGTGGACGCCAGCTTGGCGGGAGCCTTCGCCGACGTCGACGCTTTCGCGGCGGGCTTCGCCGCCGATGCGGCGGCGGGCTTCGCTGCCGCCGGAGCCGACTTGGCAGCGGCCGGACTTGCGGCAGCAGGGGCCGACGTTGCGGCCGGTGCGGCCGGTGCGGCAGGCGCGGCAGGCGTGGCCGGTGCGGCAGGAGCCACGGGTCGGGGCGGCTCATTCTTCGCAACATACAGCTGGGCTGCACGCGTGCCGATGAGCAGGAAGCGCACGAGCAGGAAAAGGATTCCCACCACCGCGATGAAGCACAGCATCCAGATCATGGCGAAAAACATCCCGCCCATAATGGACATGAATCCGTGACCAAATCCCCAGCCGTACATGCCTACTCCTCTAACTCGTCGATGTCTTGTTCTTTCAGAACCGTGCCCACTGCGATTGCGACGGTCAGCCCCCACACGACCCACATGAGCGCGAGACGCCAGTCCCGCGGCCCTTTGCGGGTCGCCTGCACCGTGCTCCAGCCGCCGAAAAGCGCGCTGAGCACCGTGCCGCTGAAAATGAACTTTCGCACGGCTCAACGCTACCGTGTTCCTCCGGGCGGCACGGAATCACGGATGCGATACACAGGCGACGCCTATGCTGGCGGCGTGACCAGAAAGTTCCGCGATCGCGAGGATGCCGGCAAGGCGCTCGCCACCGCGTTGACGGATGTCGACGTCGGCAACGCGATCGTGCTCGGTCTCCCCCGGGGCGGCGTGCCGGTTGCCGCGGTGGTCGCGAAAGCGTTGGGGGCGCCGCTGGACGTCGTCGTCGTGCGCAAAGTGGGCGTGCCCGGCCACGCGGAACTCGCCATGGGGGCGATCGCGTCCATCGCGGGGGAGGTCGTCACGGTGCGCAACGAGTCGGTGCTCCGCGGGGCGGGATCGGATGCGCTGCTCCGATTCGAAGGGGTCGCCGAGCGTGAACGGACAGAACTGGAACGGAGGCAGGAGCTGTATCGGGCCGGCCGCGAACCGCTGCGGGTTGCGGGGAAGGATGTCATCCTCGTCGACGACGGCATCGCGACAGGCTCCACGATGCGCGCAGCGGTGCTCGCGCTGGACTCCTCGGATGCGGCATCCGTGACCGTAGCCGTGCCGGTCGGGCCGGCAGACACACTCGCCGAATTCGAAACCCTCGTCGACCGTGTCGTGTGTGTGAGCGTGCCCGAACCGTTTTGGGCGGTCGGGCAGGCGTACGACGACTTCACCCAGACGTCGGATGACGAGGTGCGGAGGCTGCTCGGGGCAGGCTGAGGTCAGGCTCCTCAAGCGTGCCTGCCGCGAGGCGATCGCGGAAGTTGTGGATGGCGTGGTTCCGCAGGACGAGGTCGCCGACGATGTCTGCGGCGGCCGCAACCTGGAGCGAGAGCGTCGCCCTGTGCACCCGCGCCCGCATCACCGTCGCCCCGTCCGCGATGTCCTGCAGCGGCGCGGAACCGAAGCAGCCGATCAGGGGTGCGAGGTCTGCGGCGGGATCGCCGATACCGGTGCAATCGAAATCGATCAGGCCGGAAACGCGGCCGTTCTCCAACAGGATGTTGTGCAGGCCGAAGTCTCCGTGGACAAACGTGCGCGGCGCATCCGACTCGACATCCAGAAGTCTCGCGATCACAGCCGCGGCCGCCCGGCGCGTCTGCTTATCGTGATCCGAGAGAATCCGCGAAACACGCTCTGGCCACTCCGGGCCACCGCACCATGCCCGGACGGGACCGACGACATCCGTGGGGATGGTCGCAAGTTCGGTGAGCACGTGTGCCAATGAAGTGCGGACCCGGGACCAGCGGATGTTCGGATCGGCGCTGCCCTCGACAACGGTGGTTCCATAGGCCGACCACTCCGGCATCGAGCTCAGTTCGGTGGTGAGCCGCGGAATGGCGGCAGTGAGGTGCGCGGAGGCGAGCGCATCGAGTGTGCGCATTTCCCGAACTGCTCGATCTTCGTGCCCGGCGCCCGTGCACACGCGGAGAGCTGTTGAGTTTCCGATTAGGGCAACCTCGTGGAAAGCGCCACGGGTGAACGTTGCGGAAGGCCAGTCGAACTGGGGGAGGCTCGCGGACACGGCTCCCCAGAGCAGGTCTCTCGAGGATTCGGGAATTGCCATGACCCGTCCCCTTCCTCATCCGGTGTGCCAAGAGCAACGATACGGAAGGCCGTGCAGCAGCGTTGGTGAACGGCCGGTGTCGTGCGGGCGGCAGTCACCTCGGACCGTTGGGGCGGCTCCTCTCCCGAAACCACCCTGTGGAAAGCTTTTCTCCACCAGTCTTCGAAATCGCTTGTAGACATGCGTTCGAGAATGAGATAATTTATGCATGTCAACATTCGCACAAACGCTCGTCGAGACCGCCACCGCGGTCGCGGCGTTCGGCGCGGATGTTTCCGACTTCGAGGCGCTGTCCGACGACCGTTTGCTTGAGCTCGCGACCGTGATCGCCGCGCATGAGCGGGCGTTCGGACTGGTGAAAGCACAGCACGCCGCCCAGGTCGCCCGCCGGTCGCGTCGCGAATTCGGCCACTCAGGTCTTGCCGCCCGCAACGGATTCGCGTCGCCTCAGAAGTTTCTGCAGCACGTGGGGAACGTCACGGCGCGCGAGGCCGGCCAGCTCATTTCGCTCGGATCCGCGCTCGGGGAGGCGGAGGCTGCGCGCGAACTGCTCGACTCCGGAATCACCGAGGTGGGCGGAGCGCCGGTCGAATTGCCGTGGGATGCGCCCATCACGGGGGCCCTGGCCAGCGGCCTGCTCAGCGTAGCCGGAGCCGACGCGCTGCGGCGCGGCCTGGGCGATCCTACAGAGGCCATCACAGGCCGGATGCTCGCGGAGCTGGCGGAACGCCTCATTCGGGAGTGCTCCGAGCTGAGCCCGGATCGGCTGCTGAAGGCGGCGCGAGTCGAACGGGAACTCCTCGACCTCGACGGCATCCAGGCCAGAGAACAGGAACTCTACGAGCGAGGCGGCGTGAAGCTCTTCCCCCAGACCGACGGGATGTTGCGGCTGACCGGGCAAATCGACCCCGAATCGGCCGCAATACTGAACACCGCGCTGGACCCGTTCACGAGTCCGCGCAGGGGCGGGCCGAGATTCACGCGAACCGAAGACATTGCCCGGGCGCAGGCCATCATCGACGACCCGCGAACCACCGAACGGCTCACGCTCGACGGACTCCTCGAACTCGTGAAACGGGGATCGGCCGCCGACCCCGCCACAATGCAGCCGGCCATGCGCGCACTGGTCAAAATCGTGAGCACGGTCGACACGGCGGAAGCAGACATCAACGCGGGAGATCCCGCATCCGACACCGGGTTTGGCGTCATCGAAAGCAACGGCGAACTCGTTTCCACGGCATCGGTGCAGCGAGCCCTGTGCGATGGAGACTCGGTCCACGTGACGGTCGACTCGCACGGAAAACCGCTCGACCTCGGCCGCACGAGCCGCCTGTTCGACCGCCGCCAACGAGAAGCACTCGCCGTGCGCGACGGCGGATGCCTGTGGCCGGGATGTGATCGCCCACCCGCGTTCACCGAAGCACATCACACGAAACAGTGGAAACGCGACCGCGGAAAAACCAACATCGCGGACGGGGTGCTCCTGTGCCGGTTCCATCACCTCCAACTGCACAACAATCATTGGGAAATTACGCGGCGCAAAACCGACTACTGGCTCACGCCACCGCGAAGCGTCGACCCCGCGCAGAACCCCATCCTCCTGAAATCGAAGAGCACACTCATCGAACACCTGCGCCGCCGCGCCGCAAGCTGAGCACAAGGTGGCAAACCGCGCAACGGCAGACCACGAGAAGCAGTTGCTCCCGCGCAACGGCAGATCAAAGGCGACACCAGCTTGCGCGCGACGCCGATCGAACCTCCGCAAAACTGAGAATCCGCCCCTAAACTGACCGATCGGACAGTTTCTGACCGATCGGTCAGTTATCGTGGGATCATGTCCACCACAGCAGAAGACCTGCGAACGATCGCGCTCGAAGAATTCGCGACCGCAGGCTACGCGGCAACCTCGCTGCACCGCATTGCCGAACTCGCCGGACTCTCCAAATCGAGCGTGCTCTACCACTACGAATCCAAAGACGCGCTCCTCGCCGCCGCCGTGCAACCCGCCATCACCGCGCTCGGCACAATCCTCGACGAACTCGAATCGAAACCGCGCACGAGAGCAACCCGCAACCGATTCATCGAAGAATTCGTCGACTTCCTCCTCGACCACACCCCCGAAGTCAACCTGTTCATCAACCAGGGGCCATCGCTCGTCGACGTCCCGGTGGTCGACGTCGCCAACGCTGCCGTCGTACGCCTCGCCGAATACTTCTTCACCACAACCACCACCACGGAGGACTGGATGCGCTTCGGCGTCGCCCTCGGTGGTGCCGCGTACATGCTCGCATCCCAACGCACCATGGGGTTCGAACCGACACCGCGCGAAGAAACCAGAACGGTGCTCATCGGAATACTCGGCGAACTCCTCGCCCCCGTCAAAACCAAGGGATAAGCAGTGGCAACCCTCCTCTACCGGCTCGGCCGGTTCTCCTTCCAACGCCCGTGGCGCGTCATCGCCACGTGGCTCGTGCTCCTCGTCGCCATCCTGGGCGGAGGATTCGCGCTCGGCGGCCAATCCCAGGAGTCATTCGTCATCCCCGGCACCGAGTCGCAACAGGCGCTCGACCGGCTCGAAGCGGTCTTCCCCGAAGTTGCCGGCGCCAACGCCGAAGTGGTGCTCGTCGCCCCAGCCGGACACCTCGTGACGAGTGCGGCGTACGAGAACGCCATCAAAAGCATGGCGACCGCCATCCGCGACATCCCGGGGATCAACTCCGTGACGACACCGTTCGACGAATACGCCGGCAAACAACTGAGCGACGACAAAACCATGGCGATCGCGCGCGTACAATTCGACGGCGCCTCAACGCACGTGACGGATGCGACCCTCACCGACCTCAAAGCGACGGCATCCATCGCCGAGGATGCGGGGCTGCGGGTCGAATTCGGCGGACAAGTGTTCCAGGACACCTCCTTCGGAATCACCGTCACCGAGGTCTTCGGAGTCATCTTCGCCGGAATCGTCCTGCTCATCACGTTCGGATCGCTGCTCGCCGCGGGAATGCCGCTCCTCAGCGCACTCATCGGAGTTGGGATCGTGATCGGCGGCATCACGGCGGCATCCGCCTTCACCACAATCTCCAGTTCGGCGCCGCTCCTCGCCCTCATGATCGGACTGGCGGTAGGAATCGACTACACGCTGTTCATCCTGTCCCGGCACCGAAACCAATTGGCTGCCGGCGAAGAGGTGGAAGAGTCCGCCGCGGAAGCGGTCGGTACAGCGGGAAGCGCTGTCGTGTTCGCCGGAGTGACCGTCATCATCGCGCTGCTCGGACTTCTCGTCGTGGGGATCCCGTTCCTGAGCGTCATGGGAGTCGGCGCCGCCTTCGCGGTGCTCATCGCCATCGGAGTCGCCACCACGCTGCTGCCGGCGCTGCTCGCGCTCGCCGGAGAGCGCCTGCGCCCGAAACCGGGGTCCCGTGCTGCCCGGCGCGCGCTGTCCGCGGCCACGGGCGGAAAACCGAGCATGGGTCTGCGGTGGGTGAAAGGGGTAGTGAAACATCCGATCATCGCGTCCGTGAGCGTCGTCGCCGCACTCGGCGTGATCGCGATACCGGCACTGTCCCTGCAATTGAGCCTGCCCGACGGCGGTTCGGAGCCCGCCGCCTCGACGCAGCGCCAGGCGTACGACCTCGTCACCGAAGGATTCGGCGCGGGATACAACGGCCCGCTCATCGTCGCCGTCGACATCACGCAGACGACCAACATCATGGGCGACCTCGACGGCATCGCCGCGAAACTCGGCAGCGTCGACGGGGTCGACTGGGTCAGTCAGGGGCTTCCGGATGCCGGGCTCGACACCGCCATCATCCAGGTTGTCCCGTCCAGCGCCCCCGACGCCGAGAAAACCAAACAGCTCGTTCAGGCGATCCGCGACCTCGCGCCCACCATCGAATCGCAGTACGGGACACCGATCTGGGTGACCGGCACCACCGCGGTGGGAATCGACATTTCGAGCCGGCTGAGCGACGCGCTCATCCCGTTCGGGCTCATCGTGGTCGGACTGTCCATCGTGCTGCTCATGATGGTGTTCCGCTCTGTGCTCGTCCCCGTCAAGGCGGCACTCGGATTCCTGCTGTCCGTCGTCGCAGCGTTCGGGGTGACCGTCGCGGTGTTCCAGTGGGGCTGGTTCGGCAACCTCGTCCAGCTGGAAAGCGCCGGGCCGATACTCAGCTTCATGCCCATCCTTCTCATGGCTGTGCTGTTCGGGCTCGCCATGGATTACGAAGTGTTCCTGGTTTCCGGCATGCGGGAGGAGTTTGTGCACGGCACGGGCAGCCGCAGTGAGAACGCGAAAGCTGCGATTCCGCGCGGATTCGCGAACGGTTCCCGCGTGGTGACCGCCGCCGCCCTCATCATGTTCTTCGTGTTCTTCGCGTTCGTGCCCGAAGGATCCGGCATGATCAAACCCATCGCACTCGGGCTTGCGACCGGCATAGCGTTTGACGCGTTCCTCGTGCGCATGACCCTGGGCCCGGCGCTCATGGCGCTCATGGGCAAGGCGGCGTGGTGGATGCCTGCGTGGCTCGGCCGTCTGCTGCCCAACGTCGACATCGAGGGCGAGAGCCTGCGGCACCACATCGCGGCAACCGAGTGGGCGCGGGGGCAACACGGGATGGCGATCACCGCCGACGAACTGGTCGCCGGTGCGGAACCGGGTTACGAGGGGCACCGCGTCGGGCCGCTCAGCTTCGCGATCCCCCAGGGTGCCGTATTGCTCGCGAGTGGCCCTGCTGCCGATCGGCGGATTCTCGCCGCGACGCTCGCGGGGCGCCTGTCTGTCGCGGAGGGGCGCGCACAGGTTGCCGGGCATCCGCTGCCATCCGAACAGGACCGTGTCGCACGCCGCGTCGCCATGATCGACGTCGGCGGAACGGAGACGACAGGGTCGAATCGCGATTCGGGTGACGGATCGTGGCGTGACCCGAGTTGGAGCGACCTTCTGGTCGAACGTCTGAGCGTCACGCTCCCGTGGTACCGCTCCTGGTTGACCCGCACGGTCGCCAAAGACTGGCTCGGGCGAGTTTCCGACGCGTTCGCAACGGCAACCCTCGGGTTCGCGGCCGACTCATCGGGTGAGCCGATCGATGCCCACGCGGGCATCCGCACGCTGCCGCGCCTGGAGCGGGCCGTCGCCCTCGCGAGCGTCGCGCTCGTGGAGTCGCCGGACGTCGCGATGTTCGATGTGCCGGATGTCTTCGCCGACGCCGCCGAGGAGCGCGCGTTCCTCCGGGCCATCACGGCGCTCGCGCCTGCCGGAACCACGATCGTGGTCGGGTCGGCCGCACCGTTCGCCGACACGGCCATCGACGGCCGCGACTTCATCCGACTCAGCCTCGAGCAGTCCGACATCGGTCGCGACGCCGACCATGTCATCACCCACGGAGCACGCTTCACGGAAGGCAACAACTCATGAGTACCACCACACGCGCCCGCGCCGCGCTGCGCCGACAGTGGAGCGAGCGTCGAAAGTCGAGCTGGCTGAAATGGTTCGGCGTTGCCGCGGTCGTGCTCGTCCCGCTCGCGTTCGCCGGTTTGTTCGTCGGGGCGCTCTCGCAGGCGGACACCGCCATCGACCGCATCCCGGCAGCAATCGTGAACAACGACACCCTCATCTACACGACCGCCGCAGACGGCTCGAAGTCCCCGGTGTTCGCCGGCCGGCAGCTCGTCACCGAACTCACCGGGGGGAGCGAAGGATTCGACTGGCTCGTCACCAACGAGGATGGCGCGAAGAAAGCGCTCGCCGCGGGCGACGTGTACGCGGTGTTGACGATCCCGAAAGATTTCTCCGCGTCGATCCTGTCGCTGAGTTCGAGCGACCCCACCCGGGCGGACCTCGCGATCACGACCGACGACGCGCACAGTTACGTGACCGGCGCGCTCGCGAAGACCGTCGGCGAATCGATGGCGACCACGTTCGGCACGGCGATCACCGCCCAATACATCCAGGGCATGTACTCCAGCATCGGGCAACTGGGCACGTCCCTCGGGGATGCGGCGACGGGCGCCAAGTCGCTGTCCGGTGGAGCATCCGAGCTCAGCAGCGGGCTCAGCAGCCTCGCCGGCGGGGTCGCGTCCGCGCACACGGGCGCAACCGATTTCGCGGCAGGGGTGCGCGAGTACACGCACGGCGTTGACAGCCTGAGCTCAGGGCTCGCGCAGTTGAACGGAAGCGCGGCGGGACTTGGCGGCATCAGTGCAGGGGTGTCCGATTTCACCGGCTCGGTGTCGGCGCTGGCGGCGCAACTCGCCGCGGCGAACGCCACCCTGCAGGCGAACCCCCAGGATGCCGCGGCACTGGCGACCGTCAACGCGCTGAGCGCGCAACTGAGCGGAGCGGCATCGGGCGGGGCCACGCTCGCCGCGCAGACGAACGGCGCGATCGCCGGAGTGACATCAGGAATTTCGCAGAGCGCGGCGGGAGCTGCGCAGCTCGCTGCCGGATCTGCCGGGTTGCGTTCCGGTGCCGACTCGCTGGCGTCCGGACTCGCCGGGCTGACGAGCGGCGCAACCGAAGCATCCACCGGCGCCGTATCCCTCGCGGACGGCGCCACCAAACTCGCGGATGGCCTCTCGGAGGGCGCCGCGCAGGTGCCCGCGTCGGACACTGCGACGGAAGCGACCTCAGCCGAAGTTGCCGCGAGCCCGGTGTCGGTGACGGTCACGCGCGACAACGAAGTGTCCGGGATCGGGCAATCGATCGCCACATTCTTCATCCCGTTGGGGCTCTGGGTCGGCGCGCTCGCCGTATTCCTCGTGCTGCGGCCGGTGAATCGCCGGGAACTGGTGTCCACGGCGGGAAACGGCCGGCTCGTGTTCGATGTGCTCGCGCGCGCCATGGCGGTGACCGCGGCGCAGGCCGTGCTTCTCGTTGCCCTCCTGCACACGGTCGTCGGCGTGAGCTGGACTGCCTTGCCCGCGACCCTCGGGTTCTCCCTGCTCATGGCCGCGGCGTTCACGGCATTCCACTACCTGCTCACGATCGGACTGGGTCGCGGCGGGCTCGTCGTCTCCCTCTTCGTGCTCGCGGTTCAGGTGACGGCGACCGGCGGACTGTACCCGGTGCAGGTGCTCGCGACCCCATTCCAGTGGGTGAGCCCGCTGCTTCCCCTCACCTATGGCGTGTCGGGCATGCAGGGCATCATCGCGGGCGGCGTGGTCAGCCAGGTGCTCGGCGCGGCGGGAGTGCTCGCTCTGTTCGGGATCGCGAGCGTGCTGGTCGGGCTCGTTGCAATCCGGCGCACGCGGCGCGCGCAGGCTCTGGGGCTCGTCCCTGCGTTATCTCGTTGACCGGAGCGCGGCGAGCGCCCGGCGACCCGCGCGCCGGAAAGCTCCGACGACATTCGGCGGGTGTGGATGCCAGAAGTAGCCGCGCCGTTCCGTACCGAGGTGCGCCTGCGCGAACGCGAGCGTTTCGCGCAGAAGTTCGAGCCGGCCGGCCTCATCCGCTGCTTTGCGCGTGTTGACTTCGGCGACAACCGAACCGGACCAGCCCTGCCGCACCAGGTATTCGAGCACCTCGGCCACCGGCTCATTTCCGCGACCGGGAAGCAGGTGCTCGTCGAAAATCCGACCCTCATCCATCGAACCCGAACCGTCGCACAAGTGCACGTGCCGCAGCTTCGGACCCATCGCCATTGCGAACTCGAGCGAGTCCCGCCCGGACAGCGCCGCGTGCGAGAAGTCGAGCGTCATGGCGTCGCAGTCCATCGTCGTCGGATCGGACCCGGGCGCGTACGCTTTCAGGTTCTGCCGGGCGACCTTCCACGGGAACATGTTCTCCACCGCAACCTCAACGTCGTAGGTGTCGGCGGTTTCGCGGACGATGCGGAGGAAATCCCGCGCGTACTGGGCCTGCCAGCGGAACGGCGGATGCACGACGACGGTGGACGCGCCGACGGATCGGGCCAGCTCGGCTGACTTCTCGAGTTTCACGCGCGGATCCCGGCCCCACACGAAGTGGGTGAGCAGCAGGACGGGCGCGTGAATGGAGAGGATGGGCTGCTCGTAGCGTTCGGACAGTTCGAGGAGGGCGCGGGCATCCTGCGTCACCTCATCGTTCGTGACCATGACTTCGACGCCGTCGAACCCCGCCAGCCGGGCCAGCCGAAATGCGTTCTCTGGAGAGAGCGGATACACCGCCGACGTGCTCATCCCGATTCGAATCATGTGCGGCCAGTCTAGACGGCAAACCGGGTTTCGGCTGGGATGGGCCCACTCCGGGCAACTCCAGATACGGCTGATAACGTGACGGCGTAGGCAGGAGCAACCCAGAGCAATGTCACAGCGACCAGTCAGAAACCAGCGGCAATACGACTTCATTGTCGTGTCCAACCGGCTGCCCGTCGACAGCGTGATCGATGGTGACGGCAACCAGGCGTGGGCCCCGTCGCCTGGCGGCCTCGTGGCCGCGCTGGAACCCGTCATGCACCGTCACGACGGGGCCTGGGTGGGGTGGCCCGGCCGTGCAGATCTGGACCTGGACCCGTTCGACACCGACGGGATGAGCCTCATACCGGTCCCGCTTTCCGAGGCGGAGGTCGCCGACTACTACGAGGGTTTCTCCAACGCAACATTGTGGCCGCTGTACCACGACGTCATCGCCGTGCCGGAGTTTCTTCGCGAATGGTGGGAAACGTACCGGGTGGTGAACCGCCGGTTCGCGGAGAGGACGGCGGAAGTCGCCGGTCGCGGTGCGGTCGTGTGGGTGCAGGACTACCAGCTGCAGCTCGTTCCGAAACTTCTCCGCGATGCCCGACCGGACCTCACGATCGGGTTTTTCAATCACATTCCGTTCCCCTCCTACGGGCTGTTTTCGCAGTTGCCGTGGCGCACCCAGATCATCGAGGGACTTCTCGGAGCGGATGTCGTCGGTTTCCAGCGCGACGCGGATGCCGGCAATTTCGCGCAGGCGGTCCGGCGGCTCAAAGGTTTCGCCACGAAGGGTCAGCACATCGCCGTGCCGCTGACCGACCCGAACCCGGGCCGGCGCGCCTCCGGACCGGTCCGCGAGGACGGGCCGACCCGGACGGTCGTGGCCAGGAAGTTCCCGATCTCCATCGACGCGCCCTACTTCCGCGCGACATCCCATCGGGAGGACATCCGGGCGAGGGCGAACGAGATTCGCGCGGACCTCGGCAATCCGAAAGTCATCATGCTCGGGGTCGACAGGCTCGACTACACGAAAGGCATCCGGCACCGGCTCCTTGCGTACGGCGAACTGCTCGCTGAGGGCAGGGTGAAGCCCGAGGAGGTCATCCTCGTGCAGGTGGCGAGCCCGAGCCGCGAGCGGGTGAAGAGCTACATGGATCTGCGCGACGAGGTCGAGGTCACGGTGGGCCGCATCAACGGCGAATATTCGGCCATCGGCCACCAGGCGATCAGCTACCACCACCACAGCTACCCGCGCGAGGAGATGGTCGCCCTGTACCTTGCGGCGGACGTCATGCTCGTCACGGCGCTGCGCGACGGCATGAATCTCGTCGCCAAAGAGTATGTTGCGAGCCGCTTCGACAACGACGGCGTGCTCGTGCTGTCTGAGTTCGCCGGGGCATCGGACGAGCTGAAGCGGGCGGTGCTCGTGAACCCGCACGACATCGAGGGGTTGAAGGAGGCCATGATGTCGGCGATCGAGATGCCGCCCGCCGAGAGGGCGATGCGCATGCGCAGCATGCGCAAGCGAGTGTTCGAGGATGATGTGGAGAAGTGGTCGAGCGGGTTCCTGGACACGTTGACCGCCCGCCGAACGGCGGAGCCGACGTGACCGGTCCGGCGTGGGATGCGGCGCTGCGCGTCGCCGAAACGGCGAACCTGCTTGTCGCGGTCGATTTCGACGGGACGCTCGCGCCGACCGTCGACGACCCGGCCACCGCCAGAGCGCTGCCGCGTTCCGTCGCCGCGGTCGACGAGCTGGCGCAGCTCGACTCGACCGCTGTCGCGTTGGTTTCCGGCCGGCACCTCGCCGGCCTGCGATCCGTCGCCGAGGCGCCTCCGGAGGTGATTCTCGTCGGATCCCACGGTGCCGAGTCGCTCGTCAGCGGCGAGGAGAGCGGTCCAACTCTCAGCGCCAGGGAGCACGACACCCTGGACGCGCTGTGCCGAGGTATTCAGGCGGTGGCCGCCCGGTTCCCCGGCGCACACGCGGAGCCCAAACCGTCCGGGTGCGGGCTGCACACGAGACTCGTGGCGCCGGCCGACGCGGAGGTCGCGCGCGAGGCGGCACTGGCTGTCGTGCGCGCGCTCGCGGGTTCGGCGAGCATCACCGAACGGTACGGCAAGGACATCCTCGAGTTCACCGTGCGTCCCGCCGACAAGGGCACGGCGCTGGGGTGGCTCCGGGAGCTGACCTCCGCAACCGCAGTCCTCTTCCTCGGGGACGATGTGACGGATGAGGACGGCTTCCGGGCACTGTCGCCCGGCGATGTCGGAATCAAGGTCGGCACTGGGGATACGGCTGCGGAGTTCCGCGTCGCCGACCCGATCGAGGTCTCCGAACTCCTGGCCGCCGTCGCCACCGCACGGGAACGTGCTGTGTCTGGTGTTCAACGCGGCCGCGACTAGTAGGACGACCTAGCACCGAAGACCCCGGTTGCGCGGAAGTTCTAGACTCGGATGCATGCCTGAGCATGACATGAAACCACGATCCCGCGCCGTCACGGACGGCATCGAGGCGATGGCCGCGCGCGGCATGTTGCGCGCGGTGGGCATGGGGGATGCGGATTGGGAGAAACCCCAGATCGGGATTGCGAGCTCCTGGAACGAGATCACGCCGTGCAATTTGAGCCTCGACCGGCTCGCCCAGGCCTCCAAGGAGGGCGTGCACTCCGGCGGCGGGTACCCGCTGCAGTTCGGCACGATCTCCGTCTCCGACGGCATCGCCATGGGCCATGAGGGCATGCATTTCTCGCTCGTGAGCCGGGAAGTGATCGCCGACTCGGTGGAAACCGTCATGATGGCCGAACGTCTCGACGGTTCCGTTCTGCTAGCCGGATGCGACAAATCCCTCCCCGGAATGCTCATGGCTGCCGCCCGGCTGGACCTCGCCTCCGTCTTCCTGTACGCCGGAACCATTGCACCGGGCTGGGTCAAACTCTCCGACGGCACCGAGAAGGATGTCACGATCATCGACTCCTTCGAGGCCGTCGGCGCCGTGAATGCCGGCACCATGTCGGAGCTCGACGCGTACCGGATCGAGTGCGCGATCGCCCCTGGCGAAGGTGCCTGCGGTGGAATGTACACGGCCAACACGATGGCGTGCGCCGCCGAAGCCCTCGGGATGAGCCTGCCGGGCTCCGCGGCCCCGCCCGCCGCCGACCGTCGCCGCGACTACTTCGCGCACCGCTCCGGCGAGGCCGTCGTGAACATGCTTCGCCTCGGAATCACGGCGCGCGACATCCTCACGAAGAAAGCGTTCGAGAACGCGATCGCCGTGTCGATGGCGTTCGGCGGCTCGACAAACGTGATCCTGCACCTGCTCGCGATCGCGCGCGAAGCGGATGTCGACCTCACGCTCGCCGACTTCAACCGCATCGGCGACAAAACGCCGCACATCGGTGACCTGAAACCGTTCGGCAAGTACGTCATGAATGATGTCGACCGGCACGGCGGGGTTCCCGTCGTCATGAAGGCGCTCCTCGATGCCGGGCTCATCCACGGCGACGCCCTCACCGTGACCGGAAAAACGGTGGCCGAGAACCTCGCGGAAATCAACCCGTTGCCGCTCGACGGCGAAGTGATCCGCACCCTCGACAACCCCATCCACCCCACCGGCGGACTCACAATCCTGCACGGCACGTTTGCCCCGGATGGAGCAGTCGTGAAAACCGCCGGGTTCGACCTCGAGGTCTTCGAGGGCCCCGCGCGGGTATTCGAGCGCGAACGTGCGGCCATGGACGCGCTTGCCGAAGGCCGAATCGAGAAAGGCGACGTGGTCGTCATCCGGTACGAAGGGCCCAAGGGCGGTCCCGGCATGCGGGAGATGCTCGCCATCACCGCGGCGATCAAGGGCGCGGGGCTCGGAAAAGATGTATTACTCTTGACGGACGGCAGATTCTCAGGCGGCACAACCGGCCTGTGCATCGGCCACATAGCTCCCGAAGCGGTGGATGCAGGACCCATCGCCTTCGTGCGCGATGGTGATCTGATACGGGTCGATATCGCAGCTCGCTCGCTCGACCTACTGGTCGAACCGGCAGAACTCGAAGCTCGCCGCACCGGCTGGGCTCCGCTTCCCCCGCGCTACACCCGTGGCGTCCTCGCAAAATACTCCAAACTCGTGCACTCCGCCGCCGAGGGCGCGATCACGGGGTAGCCGCACGCCCAGCGCTGCACGCCGGGATGCACTCCGACACCACCGCAGCGGACAACCACAAAGGACACTCAACCCATGCCCACGGAATCGAAGCCCGTGCCAACCAAGCCGAAGGTGACGGACTCGCTCGTGCCGCCGAAGAAGACGGCAGGCACGGCGAAAGCGGCGAGCACCGCGAAACCTGAGATCCTGACCGGGTCCGGCGCGATCCTGCGTTCCCTCGAGAATCTGGGAATCAAAGAGGTCTTCGGCCTGCCGGGCGGGGCGATCATGCCGTTCTACGACGAGCTCATGTCGTCAACCACCATCCGCCACATCCTGGTTCGGCACGAGCAGGGCGCCGGCCACGCCGCGGAGGGCTACGCGTCGTCGACCGGCAAAGTCGGCGTGGCCATCGCGACGAGCGGGCCCGGCGCCACAAACCTGGTCACCGCGATCGCGGATGCGCACATGGACTCGGTGCCCCTGCTGGCGATCACCGGCCAGGTGTTCTCGACGTCGATGGGCACGGACGCGTTCCAGGAGGTCGACATCGTCGGCATTGCCATGCCGATCACGAAGCATTCCTTCCTCGTGACCAAAGCGGAGGACATTCCGGCGACGATCGCCGCCGCGTACCTCATCGCCTCGTCCGGGCGGCCGGGGCCTGTGCTCGTGGACGTCACGAAGGATGCGCAGCAGAACAGCGCGCCATTCGTGTGGCCGCCCACGATCGACCTTCCGGGGTACCGGCCGGTGACGAAAGCCCACGGAAAGCAGATTCAGGCCGCGGCGAAGCTCATCGCAGAGGCGAAGCGGCCCGTGTTCTACGTGGGTGGCGGAGTCATCCGGGCCGAGGCATCCAAGGAACTGTTCGCGCTCGTCGAGAAGACCGGCGTCCCCGTCGTGACCACGCTCATGGCGCGCGGCGCATTCCCCGATTCGCATAAACAGCATTTGGGTATGCCGGGGATGCACGGGACTGTACCGGCGGTCCTTGCCCTGCAGGAGGCGGACGTGCTCATCGCCCTGGGGGCGCGGTTCGACGATCGGGTGACGGGAAAGCCGAGCGAGTTCGCCCCCGACGCGACCGTCATCCACGTGGATGTGGATCCGGCGGAGATTTCGAAGATCCGCGTCGCCGACGTGCCGATCGTGGGCGATGCCAAGGATGTCATTGCCGACCTTACGTCGGCGTACGCGGATGCAGTCAAAAAGGTCACGCCAGACATTTCGGCGTGGTGGAAACGCTTGGACGAGCTGAAGGCGCGGTTCCCGCTCGGCTATGACGAACCGGAGGACGGCCTGCTGTCTCCGCAGTATGTCATCGAGCGCATCGGGGCGATCACCGGGCCGGAGGCGATCTACGCCGCCGGCGTTGGCCAGCATCAGATGTGGGCTGCCCAGTACATCAAGTACGAGCGGCCCAACGCGTGGCTGAACTCGGGCGGTGCGGGCACCATGGGGTACGGCGTGCCCGCGGCGATGGGCGCGAAAGTGGCGAACCCCGACCGCACGGTGTGGGCGATCGACGGCGACGGTTGCTTCCAGATGACGAATCAGGAGCTCGCCACCTGCACGATCAACGACATCCCGATCAAGGTCGCGATCATCAACAACTCTTCGCTCGGGATGGTGCGCCAGTGGCAGACGCTGTTCTACAACGGCCGCCACTCGTTCACCGACCTGAACACCGGGCACGACACCGTCATGATCCCCGACTTCGTGAAGCTCGCCGAAGCGTATGGCGCTCTCGGCATCCGCGTCACGAAGAAGGAGGAAGTGGATGCGGCCATCACGCTCGCGAACGAGACGAACGACCGGCCCGTCGTGATCGATTTCATCGTGAGCGCGGATGCGATGGTGTGGCCGATGGTGCCGCAGGGGGTGGGCAACTCGAGCGTGCAGTATGCGCGGGAAAAAGCGCCGGAATGGGAGGAGGAGTAGCCATGAGCCACGTTCTGTCCATGCTCGTCGAGGACAAGCCGGGCCTCCTCACCCGCGTCGCAGGGCTGTTCGCCCGCCGCGGCTTCAACATCGAGTCCCTCGCGGTCGGCAAGAGCGAGATTCCCGGGCTGTCCAGGATCACGGTCGTCGTCGATGTCGAGCAGGGCCCGCTCGAGCAGGTGACGAAACAGTTGAACAAACTGATCAACGTCATCAAGATCGTCGAGCTCGACCCGGCCCAGACGGTGGAGAGGGAGCACCTCCTCATCAAGGTGAAAGTCGACAACACGACGCGCAGCCAGATTCTGGAGGCCACGAACCTGTTCCGGGCGCGCATCGTCGACGTGTCGACGGATGCGCTCGTGATCGAGGTCACGGGCGACACTGCCAAGACGCAGGCGCTGCTGCGGGTGCTGGAGCCGTACGGAATCCGGGAGATCGCGCAGTCCGGCCTTCTCGCGATGGGGCGCGGCCCCAAGAGCATCACCGAACGCGTTTACAAGAACTGACCACGTCACACACAACAAAGGAGCACCACCATGGCCGAGATCTTCTACGACAACGACGCCGACCTGTCCATCATCCAGGGGCGCAAGGTCGCCGTCATCGGCTACGGGTCGCAGGGCCACGCCCACGCGCAGAACCTGCGCGACTC
The DNA here is from genome assembly GCA_017306245.1 of Micrococcales bacterium. Lineage (GTDB taxonomy): Bacteria > Actinomycetota > Actinomycetes > Actinomycetales > Microbacteriaceae > Terrimesophilobacter. The sequence continues at coordinate 120,026 of JAFKIY010000003.1, forward strand.
CGGCGTGGAGGTGGTCATCGGGTTGAAGCCCGACTCGAAGTCGAAGCAGAAGGCTGAGGAGGCCGGCTTCACGGTGCTGCCGTCGGCGGAGGCGGCGAAGTGGGCGGATGTCGTCGTCATCCTCGCCCCCGACCAGCACCAGCGCGGCCTCTACGCCGCGGACATCAAAGACAACCTCGACAAGGGCGACGCCCTCGTGTTCGGGCACGGCTTCAACATCCGGTTCGGCTACATCGAGGCGCCGGAAGGCGTCGACGTGATCATGGTCGCGCCGAAAGGCCCTGGCCACGTCGTGCGCCGCGAGTTCGAAGCCGGCCGCGGTGTCCCTGTGATCGTCGCCGTGGAGAATGATGCGACGGGCAACGCCTGGCCGCTCGTGCTCAGCTACGCGAAGGCGATCGGCGGCCTGCGCGCGGGCGGCATCAAGACGACGTTCACCGAGGAGACCGAGACTGACCTGTTCGGCGAGCAGGCCGTGCTGTGCGGCGGCGTTTCGCAGCTCGTCCAGTACGGGTTCGAGACGCTCACCGAGGCCGGCTACCAGCCCGAGGTCGCGTACTTCGAGGTCCTGCATGAACTGAAGCTCATCGTCGACCTCATGAACGAGGGCGGCATCGCGAAGCAGCGCTGGAGCGTTTCGGACACGGCCGAGTACGGCGACTACGTGTCCGGCCCGCGCGTGATCGACCCGCACGTGAAGGAGAACATGCAGGGCGTGCTCGCCGACATCCAGTCCGGGGCGTTCGCGAAGCGGTTCATCGCCGACCAGGATGCCGGGGCGCCGGAGTTCAACGAATTGCGCAAGAAGGGCGAAGGCCACCCGATCGAGGCCACCGGGCGCAAACTGCGCAAGCTCTTCGCGTGGGCGCAGAAGGACGATGACTACACGGAGGGCACCGCCGCCCGCTGACGCGCTGGTGACCGCACCGTAGTGGCAACTCTTTCTCGTGTGTCCGAAATGCAGGACTTTGAGGCGCCCGGTCGCGAATTTGCGGGCCATTCCGGGCTGCGAGACGCGGAAGTCCTGCATTTCGGGCGGGGCAGACACGGTAGGGTTTCGACATGAGCACGGATCCGGATGAGGATGCCCTGAGCTGGTCGGGCGAAACCGACCCGACGCATGTCGCGGCGCCCGTCACCGGGAAACAACAGCTCGCCGGAACCCTCGACGAGCGCGCCGATGCGGCGAATCCGGTGCTGCTCGTCGTCATGGGAATTCTTGCCGGCGTCTACCTGCTGTATGCGATCGGCTGGATCATCTTCGGCTTTTCAACCAGAGTTCCCGTACAGGGGGCATTTTTCGCCATCATGTATCAAGTTGGAGTGGCGTTGGCCATCGCAAGCCCATTTCTTTGGGCCGCCGCAACGTGGCTTCGAGTGAAGAATTCCATGTTGCGTGTGTTGTGGCTGTTTGTGGGGGTATTAGTTTTGGCTCCCTGGCCGTTCATCGTCGGCGGATTGGGGTAGTCCTATGGCAGGCAAGAAGCCGAAGGCACCGCAGACGGGTGCCGCAGCAACGGTATCCTCCGCTTCGGCACCCGCCGAGTCTTCGCAAAAAGAAAATCAAGCGCAGAAGAAAACGCCGTGGTTCCGATTCACCGTGATGATTCTCTTTGGAATCGTCTATGCGTGGAACCTGTTCTCCGCTTTCACAAACTTCTTCGGGGTATTAGACAAACTGTCATCGATCAACCAGGTTCGTTCGCAAAATAGTTTCACGCTAGTTGACACCCCTTGGTTCCCACTCATTGTTAATCTGGCTCTTCCGGTAATCGTGTTCGTTCTTGCACTGTGGATTTCACGGCGCCGTAGCGTGGGAATTCTGGCAGTGATGCTTCTGACTGGACTCGGGGTCGTAGCGGCGGTGAACCTCAGCCTCATCGCTTACGTACAGGCCGTCGTGCCGCCATTTTGATCACTTCGATGCGGGTCAGATGAGGACTCCTGCCACCACAAGCAGGATGATCAGCACGATCTGACCGATGAGCCGCGGAATCAGCGGAAACGCGGCCCGCCCGAAACGTTCGCGATGTGCAGCCGCGTACGCGTTCGCGGGGAACACCGCGACGAGAAACACGATGAGGCAGATCGACGCCGCGAGAACGGTCGGCGGGTAGAGCAGCCCGAGTCCGCCGGCGATCTCGCACAGCCCGGTGAAGATCACGAGGTTGCGCGGGCTCGCGACCCCCTTCCATCGCAGCGGGGGAGGAATCATGGCGGCCATGGTGCGCTGAACGGCGGGCAGAAAGTGGGTCACACCCATCCCGATGAACGCCATCGCGAGCAGGATGCGGATCGCCATTCCGATGACGCCTGGCGCAACAATGTCCATGGCACCATTCTGCAGCCAGTAGAGTGGTGACCTATCCGGCGCCCCACGGTCGCGGCGCACGTGCCCATTGCCGCAATTGAAGGACGCTCGCCGTGCCCAAGCCCGTCGTACTGATCGCTGAAGAACTTTCCCCGGCCACCGTGGATGCGCTGGGTCCTGACTTCGACATCCGCACCATCGACGGCACGGACCGGGCGGCGCTCCTCGAGGCATTGCCGGAGGCGAGCGCAATTCTGATCCGCTCCGCCACCCGCATCGACCCGGAGGCGATCTCCGCGGGCAAGCAGTTGAAGGTCATTGCACGCGCCGGGGTTGGCCTGGACAACGTCGACGTGAAGGCGGCGACGGAGGCGGGAGTCATGGTCGTCAACGCGCCGACCTCGAACATCGTGTCCGCGGCCGAGCTCGCGATCGGCCACCTGCTTTCCCTCGCGCGGTTCATCCCGGATGCGAACCAGTCGGCGAAAGCGGGGGAGTGGAAGCGGTCGGCGTTCACCGGGACCGAGCTGTTCGAGAAGACGATCGGCATTATCGGCCTCGGACGCATCGGAACGCTCGTCGCCCAGCGGCTCGCGAGTTTCGATGCGACGATCATCGCGTACGACCCCTACGTCACGCCCGTGCGCGCGCAACAGCTGGGCGTGCACCTGGCGACCCTCGACGAGGTCATGGAACGCTCCGACTTCATCACGATCCACATTCCCCGCACACCGGAAACCACCGGTCTGATCGGTGCCGCGGAGTTCGCGAAGGCGAAACCTTCTTTGCGGATCGTGAACTGCAGCCGCGGCGGCATCATCGACGAAGACGCGCTCGTGGACGCCCTGACGTCGCGGCGCATCGCCGGGGCCGGCCTCGACGTGTTCGTCAACGAACCGCCGAACGGTTCCGCGTTACTGGCGCTCGACAACATCATCCTCACCCCGCACTTGGGCGCATCCACCGATGAAGCGCAGGAGAAGGCGGGAGTTTCCGTCGCACGCAGTGTTCGGCTCGCCCTCGACGGCGAACTCGTCCCGGATGCCGTGAACGTCGCCGGCGGCATCATCGACTCGTCCGTACGCCCCGGCATCCCGCTCATGGAGAAGCTCGGGCAGGTGTTTGCCGGACTCGCCGACAGCCCGGTCACGAGCATCGACGTCGAGGTGCGGGGCGAAATCGTCGAGTTCGACGTGAACGTGCTGAAGCTCGCCGCGCTCAAGGGTTACTTCACGAACATCGTGAGCGAATCCGTTTCCTATGTGAACGCCCCGCTCCTGGCTGACACGCGCGGCATCCCGGTGCGGCTCGTCACGGATGCGGTGAGCGACGAGTACCGCAACCTGTTGACGATTCGCGGCGGACTGGCCGACGGCACCGAAATCTCCGTATCCGGAACCCTCACCGGCACGAAGCAGATCGAGAAGATCGTGGAGATCAACGGGTACGACGTGGAGGTGCCCGTCGCCGACCACCTCATCGTCATGATCTACGCCGACCGGCCGGGCATTGTCGCCATCTTCGGGCGCGAGTTCGGCGACGCGGGGATCAACATCGCCGGCATGCAGGTGAGCCGCAAGGTCGCCGGCGGCCAGGCGCTGTGCGTGCTGACGGTGGATTCGCCAGTTCCGGACGGGCTGCTCAGCGCGCTCCGCACCGAGATCGACGCTGAACTGATGCGCGAAATCGACATCACCGAGTAACAGGCCCGCGAAGCTGGCAGCGGATCGCCGGGCGCGACAGCGGCCCGGCAGAATACCTGCCGGGCCGCCCTGTCGTGCCCCCGTGACGCTTAGAGGAGCGGGTCAGAGGTACTGCTGTCCGACCGCGTCTCGCGCTCGGTCACCTGCTCACCCCGCCCGTCGATGTGACGCACGGTTTCCGTGCTCGAACGCTTCCGCAGGACGAGAATCAGCGAAATGACGAACACGACGACCCCGGCGCCCATCAGAATGTAGCCGATCATGTCGAAGTCGACCCAGGCGTTGTCGAGGTTGATCGCGAACGTTGAGATAGCTCCGATCACGAAGAGGGCTATTCCGGATCCAATTCCCATTGTCTCTGTTCCTTTCCCTAGAGCTCCTCACCATTCCGGTACCGCATGTGATTTCCCTGTGTGAAGGCTGGATGCTCTCTGTGCCGGTCTGCCGGATAGGCTCGGTCCCGTGAAGCGACTGCCCCGACATCTCACCGCGGCGGTCGCAGCATTTCTCCTCGCTGTTCCGCTCGCCGTCGTGCTTGGCGGTGCGGCGATCGACGGGCCAGCGGCGGCCCCAGCAGGGGTGCAGGATTTCACATTCGACTCGTACTCGGCCGACTACTACCTCGCGCGCGACGCCGAAGGCCACTCGACGCTGCGCACCGTGGAGACGTTCGTCGCGAGATTCCCCGACGTCGACCAGAACCGGGGCATGATCCGCGCCATCCCGAACGACTACGACGGCGTTCCCTTGCACACGACCGTGCTGTCGGTTGTGGATGAGGACGGCGTCGCAGTGCCGTACGAGGAAACGGTCGCCGGCGGGTTCACCGAACTCGCACTCGGAACCGACGAGTACGTTCACGGGCGCACCACCTACACGATCAGCTACACGCAACACAACGTGGTGAGGGCGTTTCCGGACACGAACGACGACGAGTTCTACTGGGACACGAACGGCACAGGGTTCAACCAGCCGTTCGGGTCCGTTTCCGCGCGCGTCCACCTCGACCCGGCTCTCACCGAGTTCCTGACCGGCAACACCGCGTGTTACCGCGGCGTGCAGGGTTCGACGGACACGTGCCAGATCACCCACGCACCGGATGCCGCCGGCGACCTGTTCACGGCATCCGTGCGAAACCTCGGGCCGGGCGAGAACCTCACCGTGGTCATCGGGTTCGCGCTGGGAACATTCGTCCAGGTGCCCGCAGAGGAGAACAGCAACGGAGGCGATCCGCTGGCCCCGTTCCAGCCGCAGATCACCCCGGCACCGTGGTGGTCGACTCTCGGCGCGATCCTCGCCTCGGCCTTCGCCGTTCTCGGCTCGGCGTTCACGATTGTCTGGCGGTTCGTCACGCCGAAGTCCGCCAAGGGCCGGGGCATCATCATCCCGCAGTACACGGTGCCGAAGGATCTGAATCTTCTCGAGGCCGCGGACATCCTCGGACGCCGCTGGTCCGGGGTCCCTGCGCAAATCGTGAGCTTCGCCGTGCGGGGAAAGCTGCGCATCCTCGACTATCCCGTGACCCGGAGCGGCGCTACGTACACGCTTCAGTTGCTCGACGACACGGGCGTCGACGAGGAGGAGCGGGCCCTGCTTGCCGCGATTTTCGGCTCTCTTGATGTCGGCGCGGTGCAGGAGGTGGGCGTGATCGATGACGCAGCGGCCCGTGCGATCAGTTCGGTGAGTGCCCGCGCCCGCGGTCGTGTGATCGGCAGAGGTTTCAAGGCGAAGCGGAAGTCGCGCGTCGGATTCATTCTCGCCGGTGTGATGTTTCTGCTCATTTTCGTGGCCGCCGCGTTCTTCCTGTTCGCCGCGTTCTCCTTCGCCTTCAGCGGGTGGTGGCTCCTGGCCATCTTCCTTTCCTTCCTCGCCGTGTTCGTGTGCGCCGGTTTCGCCTGGCGCCCGGCAGTGTTGACCGAATCCGGGGCCGAAAGGCGGGACTACCTGCTGGGAATGCGCGACTACCTGCAGCTCGCCGAAGCGGACCGGTTTCGGATGCTGCAAAGCCCGGAAGGCGCCGAGCGCGTTCGCGTGGAGGGGCTCGACGTCACGAAACCCGCCGACAAGGTGAAACTGTACGAGAAGCTCCTGCCGTTCGCGGTGCTGTGGGGAATCGAGCGGGAGTGGGCGAAAGAACTCACCATCGCCTACGGGAATGCGGCGCCCGACTGGTTCGTGTCGCGCAACGGATTCGATCCGATCCTGTTCTCCAGCGCCCTCAGCACCCTCTCCACGACAAGCATCGCCCGGTCAACCCCGTCGACCTCCTCCGGCTCATCGTGGTCGGGCAGCGGCGGCGGCAGCTTTTCCGGCGGTTCCGGCGGCGGGGGCTTCTCCGGCGGTGGCGGCGGGGGCGGAGGCGGCGGAGGGCGTTAGCGGTCGCGGTACGCTGGAACCCCAGCAATTGACGGAGGTTTCATGTCGCGCACGCTCGATCTCGCCGTGATTGCCGGCGACGGAATCGGCCCTGAGGTGATCGCCCAGGCGGTGATCGCGCTGCGCGCTGCAATGCCCTCCGATGTCTCGGTGACGACCACCGAATATCCGTTCAGCGCCGCCCACTACCTCGCCACGGGCACGATTCTGGGCGACGACGATCTTGCTGCGCTGCAACAGCACGATGCCATCCTTCTCGGCGCGGTCGGCGGCGACCCCCGGGACGAGCGTCTCGCCGGAGGCATCATCGAACGCGGGCTTCTGCTCAAGTTGCGTTTCGCGTTCGACCACTACGTGAACCTTCGGCCGACCCTGATCCTGCCGGGGGTGGAGAGTCCGCTGCGCGACCCCGGGGTCGTCGATTTCGTGGTCGTGCGAGAAGGCACGGAAGGACCGTACGCCGGCACCGGCGGCAGCATCCGCACCGGAACACCGCACGAGATCGCGAGCGAAGTGAGCGTCAACACCGCGTTCGGCGTGGAGCGGGTCGTGCGTTTCGCGTTTGACAAGGCGGAATCCCGTCGCAGGAAGCTCACCCTCGTGCACAAGACGAACGTGCTGGTGTTCGCAGGCTCGCTGTGGCAGCGCACCGTCGATGCTGTCGCGGCGGAGCATCCGGATGTGGAGGTCGGCTACCTGCACGTCGATGCGGCGACGATTCACCTGGTCACAAATCCGAGTAGATTTGACGTGATCGTCACCGACAACCTCTTCGGCGACATCATCACCGACCTGGCGGGCGCTATCAGCGGCGGCATCGGTTTGGCGGCATCCGGAAACATCAACCCGGACGGTGCCCACCCCAGCATGTTCGAGCCGGTTCACGGTTCCGCCCCGGACATTGCCGGCAAGAATGTGGCCGACCCCACAGCGGCCATCCTCTCGGCGGCGCTCCTGCTCGAGCAGCAGGGGTATCCGGAAGCGGCGGCGAAAGTGACCGCCGCGGTGACCGCGGACCTCGCCGAACGGGGGACCGGCCACCGCGCGACGAGCGACATCGGCGCCGCAATCGCCGAACGCATCGCCCAGAACTAGACCAACCACTACCGACCGGAATTTCACGAAGGACCGACCATGACGAACACCACGGACACCGCCGACACCGCCACCGCGGATGCCGGTGCGACGAAACTCGACTGGGAGGTCACCCGGAACCTGGTCGCCAAAAGCCCGCAGGAACGGGCGGAAATCCTTGCGAACCCCGGCTTCGGCACGCACTTCACCGACCACATGATCGACATCTGCTGGTCGGAGCGCGGCGGGTGGCACCGGCCGCGCGTGCAACCGTATGGGCCGATCACGCTCGACCCGGCGGCGGCCGTGCTGCACTACGGGCAGGAGATCTTCGAAGGTCTGAAGGCGTACCGGCATGAGGATGGCTCGATCTGGTCGTTCCGGCCTGAAGCGAACGCGGCCAGGATGCAGCGGTCGGCCCGGCGCCTCGCACTGCCCGAGCTTCCGAGCGAGTACTTCCTTGACGCGTTGAAGCAGCTCATCGCGGTCGACGGTGACTGGGTTCCGTCGGCACCGGAGACGAGCCTGTACCTGCGGCCCTACATGTTCGCGAAGGAGGCGTTCCTCGGGGTGCGGCCCGCGCACAAGGTCGCGTTCTACGTGATCGGCAGCCCCGCCGGCGCCTACTTCCACGGCGGGATCGCGCCCGTCTCGATCTGGCTGTCCACGAACTATGCCCGCGCGGGCAAAGGCGGAACCGGAGCGGCGAAGACCGGCGGCAACTATGCGTCGTCCCTCATCGCGCAGGCTGAGGCAACCGAGCAGGGTTGCGCGCAGGTCATGTTCCTGGACTCGGCCGAAGGGAAATACCTCGAGGAGCTTGGCGGAATGAACATCGTGCTCGTCTACAAGGACGGCACGCTTGTGACCCCGCAGTCGGAGAGCATCCTCGAAGGCATCACGCGGGATTCGGTCCTGCAGCTCGCCCGGGATCGCGGGCACACCGTCGAGCAGCGGCGGGTGACGATCGACGAGTGGCGTGAAGGGGCCGCCTCCGGCGACATCGTCGAGGTGTTCGCGTGCGGTACCGCCGCCGTCGTCACGCCCATCGCCCAACTGAAGGCGGCCGATTTCACGATCGGTTCCGCGGATGCCGCGGCGGGCGAAATCACGATGTCGCTGCGCACGGAACTCACCGACATCCAGTACGGGCGCGCAGAGGACCGCCACGGCTGGCTGACGAGGCTCAGCCAGTGAAGATCGCGCGCTTCAGCGTCACCGGCGATGACCCGCGCTTCGGGATTGTGGATGACGAAGAGCTCGTCGTGCTCGCGGGAGACCCGATGTTCAGCGGTTTCGGCACGACGGGGGAGCGGGTCGCGCTCGCCGGTGCGAAGCTGCTCGCGCCGGTCATCCCGAGGTCCAAGGTTGTGTGTGTCGGCATGAACTATGCCGCGCACAAGGCGGAGCTGCACGCGGATACCCCGAACAATCCCCTCATCTTCCTGAAGCCGAATACTGCGGTGATCGGGCCGGGCGACACGATCCAGATTCCTCCGGTGGACGGCCGGATCGTGCACGAAGGCGAACTCGCGATCGTGATCGGCAGCATCGCCAAGCTCGTGAAAGCTGCGGACTGGGAGGAGTACGTGTTCGGGTACACGATCGCGAACGACATTTCGGCGCGCGACGTCATGTTCGCCGATGGACAGTGGGCGCGGGCGAAAGGGTACGACACGTTCTGCCCGCTCGGACCGTGGATCGAGACCGAGCTCGACACGGGCAGCCTGGAGATCCAAACCTTCGTGGACGGCGAGCCGCGCCGCCACGGCAACACCGCGGACATGCTGTACAAGATTCCGGAGATCATCGAGTTCGCCTCGAGCGTGTGGACGCTCCTGCCCGGCGACGTGATCTGCACGGGGACTCCTGCCGGCCTCGGCGGGTTCACGGATGGCCAGACCGTCGACATCACGATCGAGGGCATCGGCACGCTGAGCAACCCCGCGCGCAACCGCTGACCCGACAGCTCCCGCACACCAGTTCCACAATGCGCAGGTTTGTTAACAATGCGGATGCTGTGGCGGGCGCATTGTTAACAAACCTGCGCACCGTTGGGAAAACTGAGTCGGGAGGGAGGATGCGGGAACTGGCAGAGTGGGGTCATGGCGAGTCACACGAATGGCCCACACGTGATCATCGTGGGTGCGGGCGTCGCGGGCCTCAGTGCAGCGCGCGTGCTCGCCGAATCCGGGAATGCGGTCACGGTGCTCGAGGCGCGGAACCGCGTCGGCGGGCGCCTGGAGAACGGGCAGACCGCGGACGGGCAGTGGGTCGAGTTGGGCGGCCAGTGGATCGGCCCGACGCAGGACCGCATGTACGAACTCGTCGCCGAACTGGGATTGACGACCCTTCCCCTCTATAACGAGGGAAAGACTGTCGTTAAACTGGGTGGGAAGCGAACCCTCATGGGAGCGACGAAAGGCTCGATCCCGAAGCTGAACCCGTTCGCGCTCGCCGACCTCGGGCTGGGTCTGGCAAAGTTCGCACGACTGTCCGCCACGGTAAACCTTGAGAAGCCGTGGCTCACCCCGAAGGCGAAGGACCTCGACTCGAAGACTTTCGCGAGTTGGATCCGCAGCAACCTGCGCACGGTTGGTGGTCGTGCCTACTTCCAGATCGCCTGCGAAGCGGTCTTCGCCGCGGAACCCTCAGACCTTTCGCTGTTGCACGCAGCGTTCTACTCAAAATCGGGGAGCGACCTGGAAACGCTCATGTCGGTCGATCAGGGTGCGCAGCAGGACCGCATCGACGGCGGGTCGGTACTCATCGCCGAGCGGCTCGCTGAGCGGGTGCGAGAAGCCGGGGGTGACATCCGGCTGGGCCAGATCGTGCGGATGATCGCGCAGGACGCCGACACGGTAACCGTGACAACGCGCGCAGGTGAAGCCTTCACGGGTGACCAGGTGATTGTGGCCCTGCCTCCGACTCTCGCGGGGCGGCTCGACTACGAACCGGCTATGCCAGGTTGGCGCGATCAGCTCACCCAGCGTGTGCCGGCCGGGTCGGTCATCAAGCAATACCTCGTCTATGAGCGGCCATTTTGGCGCGATGCCGGGCTCAACGGGCAAGCAGGCAGCTCCACGGGGCCCGTGAAGGTCACGTTCGACAACACGGCGCCGGGCGCGGCCCGCGGAATCATGATGGGTTTCCTCGAGGGAGCGGAAGCACGCAGCTGGGCGAGGGGCACCGCCGACGAGCGGCGCGGTGCCTTCATCGAATCACTCGTCCCGTTGTTCGGTGAAGAGTGCCGGCATCCGATCGAATACCTTGAGAGGGACTGGATGGCCGAAGATTTCACACGCGGATGCTACGGCGCGCACTTCGCACCCGGCGTGTGGACGGCATACGGTCCGGCGCTGACCGAGCCGGTGGGGCGCATCCACTGGGCGGGCGCCGAACACGCGAGCGTGTGGAATGGCTACATGGAGGGGGCGGTACGTTCCGGCGAGGAAAGCGCGAGGCGGCTGCTCGCCTAGAATTGCAGGGATGACTGCCACTTCTGCTCCCGCTCCCGTGACCACAGCGACCGGGTCCGACATCCGGGTACGGTTCTGCCCCTCGCCGACCGGGACGCCGCATGTCGGCCTCATCCGCACGGCGCTGTTCAACTGGGCGTACGCGCGCCACACGGGCGGCACACTCATCTTCCGCATCGAAGACACGGATGCCGCCCGCGACAGCGAAGAAAGCTACGAGCAATTGCTCGACGGCCTGTCCTGGTTGAACATCACGTGGGACGAAGGCGAAGGCGTCGGCGGGCCGCATGGGCCGTACCGCCAGTCGCAGCGCGATGACATCTACCAGGGCGTCATCGAGAAGCTGCGCGCGTCCGGACACCTGTATGAGAGCTTCGCGACGGGTGAGGAGATCGAGGCGCGCAACGTCGCGATCGGCCGCGACCCCAAGCAGGGTTACGACAACTTCGAGCGCGACCTCACCGAGGAACAGCGCGCCGCCTACCGTGCGGAGGGCCGCGAACCGGCACTGCGCCTGCGCGTGCCCGACACCGATCTCGGTTTCACCGACCTCGTGCGCGGGGACATCACGTTCCCGGCCGGCAGTTTCACCGACTTTGTCGTCGTTCGGCCCAACGGCAAGCCACTGTATACGTTCGTGAATCCGGTCGATGACGCGCTCATGGGCGTCACCCACGTTCTTCGCGGCGAAGACCTGCTCTCCAGCACACCCCGCCAGATCGCCCTGTACCACGCCCTCATCGAGATCGGCGTCGCAAACGCGATCCCGCGCTTCGGCCACCTGCCGTACGTCATGGGCGACGGAAACAAGAAGCTCTCCAAGCGGGACCCCGAGTCGAGCCTGTTCCACCACCGCGACCGCGGCTTCATCCCCGAGGGGCTCATCAACTACCTCGCGCTCCTCGGCTGGTCGATCGCCGCCGACCGCGACGTGTTCACGATCGACGACATGGTCGCAGCATTCGACATCGCCGACGTGAACCCGAACCCGGCCCGCTTCGACCTGAAAAAGGCGGAGTCCATCAACGGCGATCACATCCGCATGCTCGCGGTGGACGATTTCGCCGACCGGATGCTGCCCTACCTAGGCGACCTCGTGCAGACTGACGCGCAGCGGGATCTGCTGCGCCGCGCCGCTCCGCTCGTGCAGGAGAGGATGCAGCTGCTCGGCGAAGCGCCGGGATTGCTCGCGTTCCTGTTCACCGCGGACGACGACCTGGAATTCGAGGCGGATGCCCTGCCTGGCGAGGGCGGGCCGAGCGTTCTGGCGATCTCCACTCGAGCGCTTTCTGCCCTCGGCGACTGGACGGTCCCCGCCATCGAGGCGACCCTGCGCGGCGCCCTCATCGACGAACTCGGGCTGAAACCGAGGCTCGCCTTCGGCCCGCTGCGCACCGCGATCTCCGGTCGCCGCATCAGCCCGCCGCTGTTCGAGTCGATGGAACTGCTCGGCAAGGAGTCCACGCTCGCCAGAATCGAGCGGCTGGCGAACCGTTTGTAGGGCGGGCCACCCTCGGCAAGCGACGAAAGCGGAGAAAGCGGAGAGCATGAAGGAAATGACTGCGGCGATTCACGCCGGCGAAAGTGTGGACCGGACGACGGGCGCACTTGCTGCTCCCATCTATCAGACGGCGACGTTCGCGTTCGAGTCGGCGCAGGCCAAAGAAGACGCCGTGGATGCCTCGATGGAGGGCTCGCCCGACGCGTACTTCTACTCGCGCACCTCGAATCCGACAAATCGCGTGCTGGAGGAGAAAGTCGCGGCGCTGGAGGGTGCGGAGGATGCGCTCGCGTGCGCCTCGGGTATGGGGGCGATCAGCGCCGTGCTCTTCAGCCAGTTGACCGCCGGCGACCACCTGGTGCTCTCCGACAACCTGTTCGTCATCACCGAGATTCTCATCAACCAGACGCTTCGCCCGCTCGGCATCGAGGTGACGCCGGTCGACATCTCCGATCTGGAGGCGATCCGTGCTGCCATTCGACCGAACACCCGGATGATCTTCACCGAATCGATCACGAACCCGTACATGCGTTTCGCCGACCTGAGCGCGATCGCGGAGATTTCGCGTGATGCCGGGGCCAAGTTCGTCGTCGACAACACGTTTTTCACGCCGTCGCTGCTGAAGCCGCTCGCCTTCGGTGCCGACATCGTGGTGCACTCGGCGACGAAGTACCTGAGCGGGCACGGCGATACCGTGAGCGGCATCGTTGCGGGCAGCGCGGCAGACATGGGTCTTGCACGCATCCAGATGGATGCCCTCGGTGCCGCGGCCTCTCCCTTCAACTCGTGGCTTGTCGCCCGCGGGGTGCGCACTCTGCCGTTGCGCATGCGCCAGCATTCCGCTAACGGCCACGCGATCGCCGAGGTGCTGCGCGACCACCCCGAGGTCGACTGGGTGCGCTACCCGGGTCTCGACACCGATGCTGCTCACGACGTTGCGTCAAAGTACATGCCGAATGGCTTCGGCGGCATGATCTCGTTCCGCATGACGAAGGGCAAGCCGGCGATGGCGACGTTCTGCGAGTCGCTCGAACTGGCGGGGGTCGCCGTGAGCCTGGGCGATCTGCACACACTCGCCTACCCGATGCCGAAGCGTGATTTCATGGTGCGGCTCTCGGTGGGCTGCGAGGATCCGGACGATCTGATCGCGGACGTGACCCAGGCACTCGACAAGGTTGCTGCGCTGTAGGGCCGTGATGCGGGAGGCGCCTCGCGAGACGGGCCGACCGCCCGTAGCTTAGGTTCCGCTCTCCGCGACCGCGACGGCGATCTCGTTCCTCCAGGGGTCGTCGAACGTGAGGGTGCGGCCGTCGTAGCGAGTGCTGATCTGACCGGCGGCGAGGCGCTCGCGCAGCGCCCCGAGGTCATCCGGTGTCGGCAGTTGGATCGCCACCTCGCCGAGCCCGAGCGCGGGGGAGCGGTCCCGTGCGCCGCGGCTCTGCCATGTGTTCATTCCGAGGTGGTGGTGGTACCCGCCCGCGGCGACGAACAGCGCCTGCGAACCGAACTCGGCCGTCACCTCGAAGCCGAGGATGTCCGAGTAGAACTTCCGCGCCGACGGGATGTCACCGACCTTCAAGTGCACGTGCCCGACCGTGGTGGGGGAGAGGACTTGTGCGCTGGCAACATCGGAGAGGTGGGTGTGCAGGAACACGTTGGGGTCGAGGTATTTTGTGTCCATCGTGACCCGGGATCCGTCCCACCGCCAGGTGCTGCGCGGCCGATCCCAATAGAGTTCGACGCCGTTTCCTTCCGGGTCGTCGAAGTACAGTGCCTCGGAGACCAGGTGGTCCGCGCTGCCGGTGAAGGCTCGCGGATACTTCGTGGCCACGGAGTGAAGGGCGGCGGCGAGAGCCGCCTGAGTTTCGAACAGCAGTGCCGTGTGGAAGAGGCCGGCGGCTCCCTCCGGGGCGTGTTTGAGCAGCGGTGAATGCTCCAGCACGACCGACGGTGTGCCCGATCCGAGGATGACACGATCGCCTTTGTGCGAGAGCACCGCAAGGCCCACGCCGTCGCGGTAGAACGCCGTCATGGCGTCCAGATCGGCAACTTTCAGGGTCACGGCGCCCACGTTCGTGCCCGCGCTGATCACATCTTCTGGGGACATTGCCCATCCTTCTTCCTCACCGACCGTCCCGTCGATCTTCTCATCCACCCCGGGTGTGGCGCTGGGGCGGCCAGGCGTGAGTGACTCGGTGACGCTCCTGCCGACCTCCTCCGAAGGGCGTTCGGGTACGCTAAAGTAGACAGTCGGCCCGGGTCCGCCCGGAACCGGTGGGGTATGGTGTAATTGGCAACACGGAAGATTCTGATTCTTTTGTTCTTGGTTCGAGTCCAGGTACCCCAGCCATAGATCAGCCATCATCGGGTGCCCGCCTAGCGCGGGCCACCGTCAGACGGTCCTGCCGCACGCTCGCTCAGCGAATCCGGTACAGGGGGATATCGAGGGGCAGTTGCGCGTCGGCCGGGCGATCGGGAATCCTGCCGTATCCGTCGCGGGCGACGAGGCGGGCGACACCGACGATGGATGTCACGACGCCGGCGAGGATGAGAATGACGAAAATCAGTGCAATGTTCATGGCAGAAATGCTATGTCTGGCTATTTTCAGCCACTAGTGGCAGTATTGCCATAGTTCGTCAATGTTCTGCCAGGAGTTCCCCCATGCTGAAAAACATCGTTGTACTGGCCATCCCCGGCATCGCGCCGTTCGAATTCGGCGTCATTTGCGAAGTGTTCGGCGTCGACCGCAGCGAAAGCGGTGGTCCCACATTCGACTTCACGATCGCCACCGCGAAGCCCGGCCGCGTCCCCACCAACCTCGGGTTCGACATGGTCGTCGAGAACGATCTCAGCGTCGCATCCGAAGCCGACCTCATCGCCGTGCCGGCACACGCGCTCGACGGAGTCGACGAGGCCTACCTCGACGTCATCCGTGCAGCCGAGAAGCGCGGCGCGTGGGTATTGAGCGTGTGCAGCGGCGCGTTCGTGCTCGCCCAGGCCGGCATCCTGGATGGCCGCCGCAGCACCACGCACTGGATGTACACCGACAAGCTCGCGGAGCGCTACCCGCACACCGAGGTCGACCCGGAGGTGCTGTTCGTCGAGGACCGCGGTGTCGTCACGAGCGCCGGCACCGCATCGGGGATCGACGCCGCACTGCACATCGTGCGCAAGGAGCTCGGCGCATCCGCCGCAAACATCATCGCGCGCCGGATGGTGATACCGCCGCAGCGCGACGGCGGCCAGTCCCAGTACATCGAAGCGCCGATCGTGGCGTGCAAGAGCGACTCTCTCGCCCCCATCACCGACTGGATGGTTCAGCACCTCGACGAGGAACTCAGCGTCGACGAACTGGCGAAGCGCGCCCTCATGTCGAGCAGGACCTTCGCACGGAAGTTCAGGGCAGAAACGGGAACGACGCCCGCGGCATGGCTGAATCGGCAACGTCTGCTGCGGGCCCAGCAGCTGCTGGAGCAGACGGATTTCGGGCTCGAGCAGGTCGCGTCCGAGGCGGGTTTCGGGATCGCGGCGGTCATGCGCCACCACTTCGTGAAGACACTGCAGACGACCCCGGCCGCCTACCGACGCTCGTTCGGGGAGCGTATTCCCGCGTAAGCCGGTCGGCACGGTACGTGGCAGGGTCACCGCGGGCTGCCACGAACACGTCTCGCGCTGCCTCAGTCCAGTTTCACCGGTTTGAATTTCACCGGCGCGAGCCACCAGGTGACGACGACGGCCGTGATCGCGCCGGCCGCCATGATGGAGGCCAGAACGACAATCTGGAATCGTCCCGCCTCGATCGGCGAAACGCCGCCGAAGATTGCGCCGACGAACGCTCCGGGCAACGTCACCAGACCCGTGGTCTTCGTCTGGTCGATGGACGGCACGAGCGCGTTGTAGACCGCCCTGCGCCCGAGCTCCAGCGTGGACTGCCGTGGTGTCGCGCCAAGCGCAAGCCAACCTTCGACATCCTCCCAATGGTCGGTGACAGCTTCGGAAATATTTCGCCCGGCAAGCGTGGCGATCGTCATCGCGTTGCCGATCACGATGCCGCCGATCGCGAGCGCGTACCGGGCGGAGAACTCGATCGCGCCGGTCGCGAACACGACTCCCAGCGTGACCGAGATCCCGAGCGCCATGGCGCTGCCGACCAAAACTGCATGCCGCCACGACCAGCCGATGCGCCTGGTGGAGGTGAACGCGGCAATCGTGAACATCACGACGAGCGCGACGCCGACCCAGAAACCGCTCGTGATGACCCCGGCCAGGACGACGCTGATGGCGGCGAGCTGAACGACGCCGCGCAGGATCGCCAGCAGCGGCGTCCATCGGTGGGGCACGCCGTACCAGGAGAGCACCGCGGTGCCGATGGCGGTCAGAACAAGGACCCCGACGAGGGTGGGAAGCAGGTCGGGCAGGTTTGTCATGGCACTGACACTACGCACTCCCGGGCGCTCCGAGACGATCTACAGGTCGACGGATTCTCCGGGCCCGAGCGGGAAGAATGTGCCCCCGCCCGCCTCGGTCGCAATCTGGATTCGCGCGTTGGACATCGACTTCCCGGCGGCGGAAAGCACCATTTCGTGCACGGCGAAGCTTCGCCGCGGTGAGATGGCCATCACGAAATCCATCACCTCGCCAATTTTCAGCCACGGCGCCCCCGCCGGAACGGCGAGGGTCGCCACCTCGACGCCCTGCGGAATCGTGTACGAGTCGCCGGCGTAGTACAACTCGTCGTTGATCAGGACGCCCACATTGTCGACGACGGGGATCGACGAGTGGATAACGGCGTGCTCACTGCCGAAGAAGCGGAGCGTGAACGGGTCGACCGTGACCGTGTCGCCATCCTTGACGACCTCCACAGCGAACTCGGATGCCGCCGCAGCGACGCCCGCGGGGCCGAAGATCCGCGCATCCGGGTTGCGGCGGAGGATCTCCTCGAGTTGGTCGCTTGTCCAGTGGTCCTGGTGTTCGTGGGTGATGACAATCGCGACCACATCGTTCAGCCCGACGAGAAGCGTCGTGAAGCTGCCCGGGTCGACGACGAGGGTCTTGCCGGCAGTGTCGACGAGGAGGCACGCGTGCTCCTGCTTGGTAACCTTCATGGCGCCATTGTACGTTTCGTCGCGCCGCGGGTGCTTTTTCGGCGAAGGCACACGGTGCGGGCCGTTTGCCGCCATAATCGTGGGATGACGACGACCATCCCGAAGCGCGTCGTCGTCGCGATCAATCCGCGGGCATCGTTCGGCAAATCCCGTGCGGTCGGGCCGGCGGCGGTTCAGGCGCTTCGGTCTGCAGGGCACGACGTTACGAGCCTCACCGAACCCGACTTCCAGAGGTTGCGGCACTCGGCAGGGAGTGCGCTCGCCTCGAGTCCGGATGCTCTCGTCGTCGTCGGCGGGGACGGAATGGTCAATCTCGGCGTGAACCTGGTCGCGGACACGGCGATTCCGCTCGGCATCATCCCCTCGGGTACCGGAAACGACGTGTCGAGGGGCCTCGGCATCACGGTCAAAGCTCCCGAGCGTGCCACTCAGTCGCTGCTGGCGGCACTTCAGGCCCCGCCTCGGATCATCGACGGCGGATTCGCCACGAGAAGCGACGGGTCGACGAGCTGGTTCGTCGGCGTGCTCTCCGCGGGCTTCGACGCGATCGTCAACGAACGCGCCAATCAGATGCGCTGGCCCCGCGGAGCGCAGCGCTACAACCTCGCGCTCCTGCGCGAACTCGCGATGCTGAAACCTATCCGCTACCGGCTCACCCTGGACGGTGAAAGCATTGAAACGGATGCCGTGCTCGTTGCGATCGCCAACAACGTGTCGCTCGGCGGCGGCATGCTCATCACGCCGGAGGCGAAAATCGACGATGGCCTCCTCGACGTGTTCGTCGTGCAGCCGCTGTCGCGCACCGCGTTCCTGCGGATCTTCCCCCGCGTGTTCAAGGGCACGCACGTGACCGACGCGCGCGTGTCGATTCGGCGGGCACGCCGCATCCGCGTCGACGCGGACAATGTGGTCGCCTACGCGGACGGCGAGCGGGTTGCCGGGTTGCCGCTCGATGTCGAAGTTCGCCCAGGCGCGCTCAGGGTGTTGGCGTAGGGGAGGGAGTCGTCGGAGCCGACGGCGAGGCGTTCGCCAGCTGGTCGGGGTCCGTCGAGATGCACGAGTAGAGCTGGTCGGCGTTCGGTTTGTCGTCTTTCGGGAACACCAGAAACTCCTGCTTGGGCCTCGTGTCGCTCTTCACGCTGCTCTTGAACGTGTCGAATATCGAAGAGCACGCCGCGGATACGGCGTTCTGCAGCGAGCCGGCCGATGAAACGTCAGCGGGAGTGAGCGTGCCCTGGCCGATGACGATGTATTTGTGGCTCAGCGCGCACGGCATCACCGTGACCTGCTCGACGATGCTGCCGTCGGCGGAGTTGAAACTGAAACAGTCGTGGTCCTTCAGGTCGCGAGCGGAAATGGCGGTGCTCTGGGTGACGCGGCCGTTGCTGTCTCTCGGCGGTCCGGGGTTCAGGAGGGAGCATCCGCCAAGGAGAAGCCCAACTCCGATCACTGCCGCCGCGCTCAGCAGTTTCTTGCGCATCCTGTCCTCCCCGCCAGATCCGCCGAACCATTTTTGTCGGCCCGCACCTCTATGGCATACTCAATTAGTCCGCCCACTACGGCCCCATCGTATAGCGGCCTAGTACGCCGCCCTCTCACGGCGGTAACGCGGGTTCGAATCCCGCTGGGGTCACCGGAACGAAAACCCCCGCTCAGGCGGGGGTTTTCTCCTTTTCGGCGAGAGGTCGTTTCGAGGCGCTACGCGGCCTTTGGCAACAGATTGGCAACATCCGATTGCATCGCCGCGCGATCGAGCGCCGTGGCAACACTGTCGAGGTCGTCATCGAATAGGTCCGCGTACACGTCGAGGGTGACCGCTGCCGAGGCGTGACCGAGCATCCGCTGCACCGCCTTGACGTGCGCCCCGGCGCTCACGGCGAGCGACGCGGCCGTGTGCCGCAGTTCGTGCGGCGTGAGGCCGTCGAGTCCGACCGCCGTAGCCGCAGGGTCGAACCAGCCGACGCGGTAGACGTGGTTCCGCAGCCAGGTGCCCGTGCGGATGCCGTAGAACACCGGCGCGTCGGCCCGCCTCCCGGCGATCTGCGCGCGCAGCAGGCCGACGAGGAACGCTGGGATCGGGATGCTCCGATGCTCGTAGTCCTTCGGCGGCTCGATCCGTTGATAGCCCTTGTCTGCCACGACGGTCTGCGCGACCGTCAAGCGCGGGTGCTTCGCGTCGAGGTCGAGGTCGCCGACCCGCAGCCCCGACAACTCGCCCCACCGCAGGCCGCAGTAAGCGAGCACGAGCACGACGAGGCCGTAGCCGTACCGCCGCCCGTCCTTCATCTCGTCAATGGCCTGCGCGAGCGCCGCGACCTGATCGTGCGAGAGATACCGCTTGCGCGTCTTCGTTGGCTTCGGCAGCTTGAGCCGCTGCGCCGGGTTCGACGGCAGCCGCCCATCTTCGACCGCGAACCGCAGCGCGCCCGAGAGCACGTTCACGATCTTGCGCACCGTCGCCGGAGCGCCGGGCAACGCCGAAGCCCACTCCTGCACGCGCAGTCGCGTGAGGTTGCCAATCGGGATCGTGCCGAGTTCGGGCACGATGTGCGTGTCGATGATGCTCTCGACCCTGCTGCGCGTCGTCGCACGCAGATCGGCCCGCGCCGAAAGCCAGGTGCTCAGCCAGTCGGCCACGGTCACCCGAGCCAGTGACGGGTCGAGATAGCGGCCCTGAGCGATGTCGACCTCGGTGGTCGCTAGGAACAGCTCAGCGGCCTTCTTGGTGGTGAAGCCGCGCTTCTGCGTCTGCTTCTTGTCGGGCCGCCGGTACAGCGCCCGATAGCGGCGACCCTTCGCCGTCTCGTAAGCCTCGATGCTTCCCACGTCAGCCCCGGCTCCTACTGCCGCAGCCCGGCAAGGCGCTCGACATCGACGCGCCGATAGAGGCGCTTGTGCTGGGTGAGCCGAATCGGCTCCACCGGAGAGCGACCATCCAGTGCGAGCGTGCGTAGAGTCGTGCGGTGGATGCCGAGCAGCGTGGCCGTCTGAGCCTCGGAGTAGAACAGAGGCGCAGGGGCGGCGGTCGTGACGGCTTCGGTGTTCTCGTCCATCACGCCTCCTTCCCGTGCGCCGACTCAGATAATCGCTGGTATCGTAGATTAGATCACAAAGCAAAGATAATCGCAAGTACCTGAGATTGCTTTCGAGTTCGCTAGACTCTGAACATGCCTGCATCACCCCGACGCCCCGGCGATCAGTCCTATGACGGCCTGATCGTCGCGGCCGACCTACCCGACGGGTGGCACCTCGCCTCCCGGTTTCCCGGCGAGCGTGACGATGACGTGAGCGAGCAGATTGACGCGCTGCTCGGATACAACGACCAGGCCGTGAACGACGCTGACCGACAGGCGCAGCTCGACTCCGGCGCGAACGAGACTATCGACGGCCGCTGGCGCTACATCGAGCACACCGCCACCGCGACCCGCGTGCTCATCCGTCTCCAACGGCAGACGTTTGCCGTGCCCGAAGAGGTGCGGATCACCGGCGTTATCTACCTACCTTGGCGACCAGGTGACCCGATCACCAGCCAACTGCTGCGCGAACTTCCGACAGCGAGGATCGAGGCGGCGATCAACAAGCGCCTATTCGCTATGAAGCGCACCGAGACTATTACCGGCGGCAAGATCGTGCTGCCCTCCGGCCGCAAGGTCGCAGAGCGCGATCTGCTCAAGCCTCTCGGCGACCCGAAGAAGACGCCCGACTTCTACGAACTCGTCGCCCTGCAACACGGCAGGCTCGCAGGGCAAGGCGACCCCAACCCCTCAGCAACGATGGCCGACATCAGCGGCGTCGCCCTCTCCACTGCTCAGGGCTGGGTCACCCGCGCCCGGGTGCGCGGGCTGCTCCCGCCCGGGCGCAAAGGCCGCGCCGGGTAGCTCGTTGTTCTCGCGTTTGAGGGAGTCGAACTATTCTGTTCCCCCTCGCACATGAAATCACGATCCCACGTTCTGCCGCATGATTCCGCCACTTGTGCGTGGTCAGCCTGTGGATAACTACATCGCGATTCATGACCCAGCACAGTCGGTAGCACATGAGGTAGCACATGAAAGACCCACAATGAAGATGCGCCCAGGAGTGCTTCACAAGGATGGGACTCGCGTCTGCACGAGGGGCGTATTCGTTCTGGACCACACGCTCAGGTGTGGGTGAGCACAGTCCGGGCGATGAGATCGGCGGCGCGTTCGGGGAAGGGCCAGACGCAGCTCACGTTGATCTCGCACAGGATGTATGTGTCGGTGCCGTACGGGGTTTGCGGGCCGTAAAGGAAGTCGGCGTCCCAGATCACGGGGAGCGCATCGCGGTCCAGCCTGAGCACGTCTTGCATCGACGGTATCCATGAGTCGAGTTGCTTGCGCAGGTGCCGATACGCGGGCGTATCGGGGCCCTCCATACCGCGCCGCGCCGGGGTCTCGACACGCTCGGTTGCCAGGAGCGCAGTCGGCCACTGGTGCTGGAAGCCGACGAGATGGTCCTGGACGAAGTAGGCGCGAATCATGCCGTCGCCGAGGCGTTCCTGGAATGGTTGATCCACCAGGAATCCGTCACCGGCGACGTAGCACGCGCAGCCGTCCAAGAAATCGGTCAGGCTCACATACTGGGCATCATTCGCCCGGGCGGAGGCGTGCTGCACACGCACGCGCGCGGCCGATGCGCGCGCGGGTTCCTCAGAGCGTTCAAGCTGGACCTTCCAGACACCCTCTCCACCGGTGCCGCGGGCTTGCTTGAGCACGAGAGCGCCACGCTCGACCAGGCGCGCCGGGAACCGTTCGGCGAGATCGTTCGCATTGTCGTAGCGTTCGATGTCTTCACCCCAGCCGACGTTGCGCGTGGCATAGAGCACATCTTTGGTGCCCATGCGGGTGATCACGTCGGGATGAGCGGAGACCCATACGCCTTCTTCGGCGACTTCTCGCAGTAGCGCGTCGAGTCGAGAACGATCTCGTCCGTCTTGGATGGGGTTAACCCAAATGAGGACTGCATCCAGAGCGAGCACCTGCGCGCGAACCTCGGCGACATGCTCGTCGTCGTAGATGACGTGTTCTACTGCGACCCGAAGACGCGCGAAGGCATCGACGAGCGGTGCCAGTCGCTCCTGCGCTCGCGCCGTGACCTGCCCAGATGCGCGATCGCCACGAGTGAGCAGGCCGATCCGAGGGTGCGCAACCGCGTCGATCATGGCCGCTCCTTCCAAAGTGAACACATTCTCCAATGTAACCACGGTTTCAACTATCTCGCGTACTGTGGTGACATGAGCAGAAGAGATGCCGTATCTGGGCGCGTGAAAGTGCCACAAACGGACACAGCGTTCTGGGCGTTGAAGCTGCTCACGACCTGCATCGGAGAGACGACTGCCGACTACCTCAGCGAGCACGACCTCGGGATCGGGATCGCCATTGGTGCCATCGCCCTGGTCCTATCACTGTGGTGGCAGTTCCGCTCAGACAGATACCGCCCGGTGCGGTATTGGCTGGCAGTGCTGATGGTCGCGGTCGTGGGCACGGCGCTTGCGGACGGCCCGCGCTTCATCCTCGGCATCCCGTTCTTCGTGAACGCCATCGTGTTCGCCGCGGTGCTGGTCGGTCTCTTCGTCTGGTGGTATGCAGCGGAGGGCACGCTGTCGATCCACAGCATTGTGACGCGACGACGGGAGGCGTTCTACTGGGCAGTGGTGATGGTGACCTTCGGTCTGGGTACCGCCCTCGGCGACGCGCTGGCCACCGATGTCGGGCTCGGCTATTTCGCCTCGATCTTCGTCTACGGCGCACTGTTTGCGATCCCCTTGGTGGCGCGACGGCTGGGCGCGAGTGCCGTGGCATGTTTCTGGTGCAGCTACACGATGACTCGTCCGACCGGTGCGAGCGTGTCCGATTGGCTCTCGTTCGGTCCCGCCCGCGGAGGTCTTGGTCTGGGGACGGGGCTGGTGAGCCTCATCGGGCTGTCGCTGTTCGCGCTCTTGCTGGCGTGGGCGGTGCTGCGGGAGCGCGCCCGGGCGTGAGATCGATCAAGAAGCATCTCCCATGCCTGGTCCGTGCCCGGCGTGACGTGGTGTGGGCATCAGTGGCGGGCGTACCCGGCGATCAGGAACTCGTGCAGCCGGTTCGCCGCCGCGGTGAGCGGGGCAGGGCTGGAAGCCAGAGCAATTCCGCGTGCGAATCTTTCCGAACCCGTCAGGGGTATGTGAGTGAGGCCGGGATAGTCGCGTTGCGCTCTGGGCAGGAGTGCGACGCCGAGGTTTCGGGCGATGAGTTCGCGCATCGTGTCGAACTCGGTGATCTCCAGCAGGACGCGCGGCGCGAAGCCCGCCCCCTGGCACCAGGCCTCAGTGAGGGCGCGCAGATGGTAGCTGGCCGGGTTCGCAATGAACGTCGCTTCCCGCAGTTCGCTCAGTTTGATCCGAGCCCGACCCGCGAGGGAGTGCTGCTCGGCGAGCGCGACGACGATCGGCTGGGCGGCGAGGATGACGTGATCCAGGTCGTCGGGCGGCGGGATCGTGATCGCCAGGTCCAGGCGGCCCGCGTGCAAGTCCTCAAACAGCTCCGCCCCGTGCGCCTGCTTCAGCAGCAGTCGGATGCCGGGATGGACGCGATGGAACTCGGTGAGCAGATCGGGCACGCGCCCGGTCCCCATCGTGAGCGGGAAGCCGAACCGGATCGTGCCGTGATCCGGGTCAGCCGCGCCGGTGACCGCTTCCAATGCCGTCTCCAACAACCGCAGCGGCGTGCGCACACGCGCAGCGAGATCACGCGCCGCAGGCGTCAATCGCACCTGCCGCCCATCCCGAACCAGGAGCGGTACCCCGAGCTCCTCTTCGAGCGCATGCAGACGCCTGCTCATCGACGACTGAGGAATCCGCAGCACCGCCGCGGCCTGCGTCACGTGCCCGTCCTGCGCGTCCAGCTCCACGAGCGCGCGAAGCTGCGGCGCGAACCGCCCCACCCATTCATCCATACACGGATCATAACAACCCGATCATTCATTAGACGGAACGAATGTGAATGGCAAAACTGGAATCACAACGACAGGACATTACAGAGAAGGAGCCGATCGTGAAGACACGGAAGCCGACGCCGAAAGCACGCATCGCGGATGCGGATGTGGTGCTGATCGGGGGCGGGATCATGTCGGCCACGCTCGGGTCGATGCTGTCGGTCCTGCAGCCCGAGTGGCGGATCGTGATGATCGAGAAGACCGACGCACTCGCGACCGAGAGCAGCGGCCCATGGAACAACGCAGGCACGGGCCACTCAGGGTACTGCGAGCTGAACTACATGCCCGACCCGGACAACGGTGCGAAGCCCGCGAGCATCGCCTCCCAGTTCCATCTCACGCGCCAGTGGTGGGCGCATCTGGCCCGTGAGGGCAGGATTGAACCGGCGAAGTTCATCCATTCCAGCCCCCACATGGACGTCGTCTTCGGCGACCGCGATGTCGACTACCTGCGCCGTCGTCACCAGACACTTTCCCGCGATCCGCTGTTCGCGGAGATGCAGTACAGCGAAGATCCCGCGCAGATCGCCCAGTGGGCACCGCTCGCGGTCCAGGGCCGGGCAACGGGCGAGCGGATCGCGGCGACCCGGCACGTGCGCGGCACCGACGTGGACTTCGGGGAACTCACCCGCCAGCTCACGAACATCATCACCGAGCACGGCGGTGAGGCGCTCACCGGGCGCGAAGTCGGTACGCTCTCCCGCGCGAGCGACGGATGGGTGATCACGGGTCACGACCATGCCGGTGCCGGGTTCACGCTTCGGACGAAGCGGGTGTTCGTGGGTGCGGGCGGGTTCGCGCTGCGCCTACTCCAGCACGCGAAGCTGCCCGAGGTGCGCGGCTACGCCGTCCTGCCCGTCGGCGCCGCGTTCTACCGCACGGACAACCCGCAGGTGACCTCCCAGCACGACGGGAAGATGTACGGGCAGGCCGAGATCGGGGCTCCGCCGATGTCGGTGCCGCACCTGGACAAGCGTTACGTCGACGGCAAGGAATACCTGCTGTTCGGCCCGTACGCGACGTTCAGCACCAAGCTGCTCAAGCACGGCAAACTCTCCGATTTCTTCACCACGCTGCGCTGGCACAACCTGCACGTCATCGCCGCGGCGGGCCTGCAGAACCTCTCCCTGGTGCGCTACCTCATCGGACAGCTCGCCGCAAGCCCGGAGAAGAAGTTCGCCCAGCTGCGCCGCTTCTTCCCGAAAGCCGACCTAGCAGATTGGGAACTGCTCGAAGCCGGGCAGCGTGCCCAGCTCGTCAAGCCCGACCGCCGCAGGATCGGCGTGCTCCAGCAGGGCACCGAGCTCGTCATCAGCGCGGACACCACCGTGTCCGGTCTCCTGGGCGCATCGCCCGGGGCATCCACGGCCGTGCCGATCATGCTCGACTTGCTCCAGCGTGGTTTCCCCGAGCAGTGGGATGCCTGGCGGAGCGTCCTCGCCGACGCGATCCCCGGCATGACCACGACGACCTGGGATGCGGCGACCGTCGCCGAAAGCACCGCGCGAACCGCCGACGCTCTCCATCTCGACTGAACGCTGCACAGCGCGAGCAATCCCGCTGGCCCGAACCCTTCCTGAGGAATATCCGCTCATGACCATTCCCGGTCTTCTCCGCCGCAGCGACACCACCCTGCGCAGCTCGGCCCGGCTCGCGATCGCCACCCTCATCGTCGGTATCGCCTCCGGGCTCGCCGGTGTCCTCGTCGCGACGCTTCTGCACCTGATCCAGACCTTCGCCTTCGGGTTCTCCTGGGGAAGCGAACTCGAAGCCGCCGACAACCCCTCGGCATGGGGGCGGGTCATCAGCATCACCGCCGTCGGCGTCGTGGCCGCGTTCGCCTGGTGGGCGCTCCGTCGATGGGGCAAGCCCGTCGTCAGCGTCGAGAAGGCCGCGGACGGTGCACGGATGCCGGCCCTCGTCACCCCGCTGAACTCGGCCATCCAGGTGATCGCGGTCGGGTTCGGCGCGTCGATCGGCAAGGAGGCCGCGCCGCGCGAGGCAGGGGCCTGGCTGTCACAGCTGATCGCCCGATGGGCGAGCCTCTCGGCGAGGCAGACGCGCATCCTCATCGCCTGCGGTGCCGGGTCCGCCCTGGCGGCGGTCTACAACGTGCCCCTGGGCGGCGCGCTGTTCGCGGTCGAGATCCTGCTGGGCGAGATCACGATCGCCACGGCGGTGCCCGCCCTCATGACGAGCGCGATCGCAACATTCGTCGCCCGCATCGCCGTGTCGCAGGAGCCGCTCTACCCGGCGCCCCACGCCGTCATGTCGACGTCGTTGCTCGTCTGGTCGCTGATCGCGGGCCCCCTCCTCGGGTTCGCGAGCGTGGGGTTCCTCGGGCTCGCCGACCGCGCGAAGAAGATCGCCCCGAAGGGCGCGAAGATCCTCATCGTCATGCCGGTGATCTTCTGCCTCGTCGGCATCGTCTCGATCTGGTTCCCCGAGGTCCTCGGCAACGGACGCGCCGTCGGCCTCGCCGTCATGAACACCGACATCCCAGGCACCGCCTCGGCGGCGCTGATGCCCCTGGCGCTCCTGCTCGTCTTCGCCGTGCTGAAGACGGCCACCACGGTCGGCACGATGGGCGCGGGCGCGGTCGGCGGCACGCTTCAGCCCTCGATCGCGCTCGGCTCCTCGCTCGGTGCGCTGCTCGGCGGCACCTGGTCGCTGTTCTGGCCCGGGTCCAACACCGTCGCGTTCGCGATCGTCGGCGCGGCGGCCGTCCTCGCCGTCACGATGCGCGCCCCGTTCACCGGACTCGTGCTGGTCGTCGAATTCACGGGACAAGGCCCCGCGGTCCTAATCCCCATGCTCGTAGCCGTGGCCGGATCAGTCGCCGTCGATCGCATGCTGCGCCAGCGTGCACTCAAGCGGGAGTGATTCGCCCCAGCAATGATCGACGATAGTACTCGTAGAGACCGTCGAACAGCATCGACGCCGCAGCCACCGTCTCGGCATCCGTCGTCGTCATCGACAGCCCCCGAAGCACCACGTCCAGCCCTGCCGCTTCGGGGGCATCGAACGTATCGTCTTCCAGGTCGGCCTCGTGAACGATCTCACCGATCCGCCACAGCACCGGATCGGTCAGCTCATACCGGCGCAGAATCGTCTCGAACGTGCAGTCGTGCCCGTGATGCCCCAGCTCAACGCCGCGCATATCGAACGGGGTCGCATCGCCCGGCACGTCCTCCGGATCGCTGACGAATACGAACTCGGCTTCTGGATCGACGAAGCGTCGAATCAGCCAGGCCGAGGACGCACGGTCGATGTGCACACTCTGACGAGTCGCCCACCTCATCGCACGCGCTCCTGCACCAGGCCCGCCCGCACCGCGAGACGCTGAGCGGCACGACGAGCCTGCTCGCGCTCCACGGGAGGGAAGAAGTCCCGTCGCTCCACCTCACGCAGCTCGCGCCGCAACGACCGGACCTCACGCACAGGCACGTCGTTCGCCGTTTCCAGCTCGACCGCCCGAGCGATCAACGCCGCATACTCGGCCGTGCGCGCTTGGACAAGCTCACCGATCAGGTCACGCTCCTGCCGGGCACTCGTCGCTGCCGCCACCCACAACGTCGCCGATCCCTCAGCCTCGTGCACCTGCTCAGCCACCCATTCGAGCTGTTCCTGCGTCCGCGCGTCCCGAGGTAGCGCGACAAGCCCGTCGCCGAGCTGCGCCACGCCCAGACGCTTCAATCGTCTCCAGACCGCGATTCTCGGCGTCGATGGCTCCCTCGGTATGCGATACGAGAGCAGCACCCACTCACACCCACTTGAAGAAACCATGGTTTCATCCTCCGATGCTGCCGCTTCCCGGTCAACTCGACATTGCCTGTGGCGACCAGACAGCGCATCATTCGGGGAGTCGTCGGATCACTGGGGTCGCCTCATCGCGGCGAGGGTACGGATCGACATCTCATCCATGTTCGGCAGATGCCGCTTCACCGCCGCCTCCGCGTCGGCTGCGATCCGGTTCGCCTCCGCCAGCGACACGTCGGGGATGCGGAGGGTGGCCTCGCCGTAGAGACGGTGACCGATCCACCGCAGCCGCACCTGTTCGATGCCCTGCACTTCGGGCACATGCCCGAGCGCATGCTCGACACGGTCGAGGAGTTCGGGCTCGATGCCGTCCATGAGACGCCGCCCGACGGAGCGGACCGTACCGATGAGCAGCACGGCGATCATCAGCGAGATGAGCAGACCGATGATCGGGTCCGCGAGCGGAAACCCGAGCAGCACGCCTATGCCGCCGACCACGACGGCGAGGGACGTGAATCCGTCGGTGCGGGCGTGCACGCCGTCGGCCACGAGCGCGGCCGAGCCGATCTTCTGCCCGACACGGATGCGGTAGATCGCGACGGCCTCGTTGCCGAGGAACCCGACGATACCGGCCGCGATGACCCAGCCGATGTTCTCGATCGGCCGCGGATGAATCATCCGGTCGATCGCCTCCCACGCCGCCACGACCGCCGACAACACGATCATCGCCACGATGAACAGGCCCGCAAGGTCCTCGGCACGGTTGAACCCGTACGTGTACTTCCGAGTCGTCGCCCGCCGGGACAGCACGAACGCGATCCATAGCGGCACCGCCGTCAACGCGTCGGAGAAGTTGTGGATCGTGTCCGCCAGGAGAGCGACCGAGCCGGAGAACGCGAAGATGACACCCTGCAAGATCGCGGTGACGAGCATCAGCACGAGACTGATCTTCAGTGCCCGGACGCCCGAGGCATTCGCCTCCAGTGCGTCATCGATCGAGTCGGAGGCATCGTGCGAGTGGGGCACGAAAATGCCGTAGAGGAACCCTTTGAATCCGGTCGGGTGAGAATGCCCGTGCTCACCGTGATCATGCGAGTGACCGTGACCGCCGTGCTCATGCGGGGCGGGGTGATCGTGGTCGTGCTGCGCTCCGGCGTGACTGTCGTCGTGCGGTTGAGCATGATCGTGGGCGGTCATGCGGGGTCCTTCTCGCCGTGGTGGTGCCGGGGTGAATCAGAGAGCGTGTGCTCGGCCTGGAAGATCGCGTCCAACACGAGTTGCGAGGCGTGCTCGTTCTCGAGCCGGTAGAACACCCGCTGCCCGTCCTGCCGCGTCGCAACAATGCGCGCCATCCGCAGCTTCGCCAGATGCTGAGACACCCCAGCCGGAGACTTTCCAACGAGTTCCGCGAGCGTGTTCACCGGCAACTCCTCGTGACGGCGCAGCGCGAGAATGATCCGCACCCGGGTCGCGTCCGCGAGCATGCTGAACACTTCGACCGCGAGCTCGACGTACTCCGATTCCGGGTCCAGCCCACACATCCGCTTATCTGCATCCATACGCAGATACTAACGCAAGACGAGCTCGATGAACGCTTCTCTTCTGAATGCACGCATGTTACCATAGGTAGTTGCAAGCATCTTAGATAAGAGAAGGTGAAACCATGAAGGGCGGCGTGATCCTGTTCCGGGGCACCGGCGGGGCCGCGCTGCGCTATCTCGAAGCCGACCGCTCGCGTGCCGATGACTACTACTTGGAGAGCGGTGCGGCAATCGCCCAGTTCACCGCGCTCGACGGCACAGGCGCTGTGATCGGGGAGCGCGCTCTGGCCCCGGAGGAATACGCGGCCTGGGTGGACTGGATCAACCCGCTCACCGGCGAGTCGATGGGCACCCCTCGCAATGCCGGTCAGGTCAGGCAGGGGTCGCCGCGCTTCGCAGAGATGGTCGTGAACACACCGAAATCCCTGTCGATCGCTGCCGCCTTGCACCCCGAGGTATCGGCTGCGCTCGACATCGCGCAAGCGGATGCCGTGGCCGAGATTCGCCGCTGGCTCGGCGAGCACAGCGTCACCCGCATCGGGCCTCGCGGCAAGCAAGAAATCGTGCCGATCCAGCAGCTCCACACCGTCGCCATCGTGCACCACACCTCCCGCGCAGGCGACCCACACCGGCATATCCACTTCCAGATCGGTACCCGCATCTGGGCGGGAGACGCATGGCGGGGGCTCGACACCGCAGCACTGTTCAAGCAGCAGGGCGCGATCCGCGCGCTCGGCACCGCCGTCATCGCCGCACACCCCCACCTCGCCGTCGTGCTCGACCAGCACGGCCTCACCCTCGACCCTGTGACCGGGGAAGTCACCGAGTTGCAGCCCTACAACGCCCTCATGTCGAAGCGGTCGGCCCAGGTGCAGCGCAACCTCGCCAAGTTCCTTGCCGAGTGGGAGACAGCGCACCCCGGCCAAGAACCCGGCCCCGTCGTGCGCGCCCGATTGGAAACAATGGCCTGGGATCACCAGCGCCCGGCGAAGAAGCCCACCACACTCAAAGACGAAGCCGCCTGGCGCATAGAACTCGCAGAGGCCGGCTACACACCGAACCCGGCGAGAGCGCGCCAGGTTGCGCCGGTCGCACTTGACGAGTTGCGCGTGCAACAGATCGCATCGCGGGCGCTGGACCGTTGCGCGGCGGCTGCATCGACGTGGACGGTGCATGACGTTCAGGAGCACGTCACGCGCATCATCACCGAGGCCGGCGTGCGCGCAACCCGCGAGGCGCTACGGGACCTCGTTGCGATCACGACCCACCTGGCGGTGGAGGATTGCCTGTCCGTGCTGCCGCCCGACAGCGTGCAGCCCGAGCACGTCGCGCACCTCACGACATTGCACGTCGTCGCGGTCGAGACGAACCTGCGCGACCGGCTCACCGCCCGCGCACCAGCCAGCAACGGCCAGACGCCGGACGTGACCAGCCTGGCGCGCGACGCCGGCCTGGACCCGGAGCAGGCGCAGGCCGCCGCCGCAGTCGCCGGGACCGATCCGCTCGTGGTGGTCGAGGGCGCGGCCGGCGCGGGCAAGACCACCATGCTCAGAATCGCGATCGAAGCCGCCGCAGGCCAGGGCCGCGCGACCCGCGTGGTGACGCCGACGAAGAAGGCCGCGGACGTGGCCGCTCGGGAACTCGGCGTGAGCGCCGACAGCGTGGCGAAGCTCGTCCACGAGCACGGCTGGCGATGGAACCAGGACGGCGTATGGACCCGGCTGACCGTGGGCGACACCGACCCGGAGACGGGCGCGACCTACACCGGCCCGTCCGCGGAGGCGCGGCTGGCCCGGGGTGAGCGGATCGTGGTCGATGAGGCGGGGATGCTCGACCAGGACACCGCTCTGGCCCTGCTGACTGTTGCGGACGAGCACGACGCGACTCTCGCGCTCGTGGGCGACCGAGCGCAGCTCCCCGCGGTCGGCAGGGGCGGGCTGCTCGACATGGCCGCGCAGTTCGCCGCGCGCACCTACGACATGACGACCGTGCATCGCTTCGCGGACCCGGAGTACGCGAACCTGAGCGTGCAGATGCGTCGCGGGGAGCAACCGGCGCTGCTGTTCGACCGGCTGCACGCCCTCGGCTTCGTGGTGCTGCACGAGAGTACGGAGGCGATGCAGGAGGTGATCGCCGGCGACGCTCGCGACGGGGACGCGATCACTACGGCGACCAACGACGAGGCGCGCGAGTTGAACGAGCGCATCCGGCAGGAGCGGGTGCGCGCCGGCCTGGTCGACGACCACCACACGAGCACGGGCAGCGATGGGCTGAGCATCGGTGCTGGCGATGTGATCCAGACCCGGCAGAACGACTCGGACGTGCAGGTGGCGAACCGGCAGACCTGGACCGTGCAGGCCGTGGGCGACGACGGGACGGTATGGGCTAAGGAGAACGGCACCGGCCGTAAACGGCAGCGCACCGTCAGGCTCCCTGCCGAGTACGTCGCCGAGCACACGCACCTCGCCTACGCCTCGACCGCCTACGGCGTCCAGGGCGCGACTGTGCCCGCATCGCACACGGTCCTGTCCGACGCGCTCGACGCCGCAGGGGTCTACGTCGGCATGACCCGAGGCCAGGAGACGAACCGGCTCCACGTCGTCGCCACGGACGTGGACGACGCGCGAGAGCAGTTCATCGCCGCGCTCGAGCGCGACCGCGCCGACCGGGGCCTGGTCGCCGCGACCCAGGCCGCGCGCGAGGCCGTCGCCGGACTCGCCGCCGACGGGCCGGTGCGCCTGGTGAACGCGGAGCGCGCTCGCCTGGCCGAGCGGATCGAGCGCGCCGACCGGCAAGCGGAGAAGTGGGAGCAGGTCTTGACCGCGCTGGACCGGCAGCGCCAGGCGCACCGCGGCGAGGCCGACGAACAGCAGGAGGCCGTCGCTGCCGCGGATGCCCGCGCCGCCGAGCTGCGCGCCGAGGTCGCGGCCCCGCTGATCGAGCAGGCCACCCTCGACGGCACCACCTACCTCACGGGCCGGGAGCGGATGTGGAAGGCGCAGACCGCGCACGGTCAGGTCGGGCGGCTCAGGAGGCGTGCCGCCAGCCGCGCGGTGACGGAGGCCGTGGGCGCGCACCGCGCGATGGAGGACGCGGTGCGGCGACGCTGGGGCGGCCTGCCGACCGGCGGGGGCGGCTTGGAGCCGTGGGCCGAGAGGGTCGCCGGGGCTCAGGCCGACGTCGACCCGCGCGTGACTGAGACGCGGCAGGAGGCGCAGCAGGCTCACCGCGAGCAGAGCCGCATGGTCGACCGGCAGATGCGCGAGTCGATCGCGCTGAGCCAGCGCGCCCTAGCGGGATCGACACCGAGCCGTGTCATCGCCCACGCCGCGAAGCTCAGGAAGCAGGCCGAACGCGACCGCCGCGACCTCGCCCGGATCGAGGCGCTGCCCGTCACCGAGGCCGCACAGTACGCCCGCGAACTCGCCGCACGCGACGAGGCCGAGCGGCAAACGGCCGAGCGCGCCCGCGCCGCACGCGAAGCGCGCGCCGCTCAGCTCGGTCACTACCGGCCGTCGACCGACCACGGCAGGACCGGGCCGGAGCGCGACGCTCCCGGCCTCTGACCGGCGCGGAGCGACGAAGCGTCGAGGATGAGGGTCGAACGTCCTCCGAAGGACTCGAACTCGCCCCCCTATTCAGAGCACGCGATGTCGGAGTAGACCTCGATGACTCGGTTGGTGTCGGGGTATCCGGCTTCCTCCAGGGCCGTTCGGACCTCCGCTCGCACTGCTTCGAGGTAGGCGTGGCCCTGGAGTAGCCCTTCGGAGGTCCAGTTGATATCCGGGTCCGATTCGAGGGTCGTGCGCCACTGGTCCCAGCGGTCTTGGCTGACCTCTGCATCTGCGAGACGTTCCGCGGCGATCCGCCAGGCGTCGTCGGGGACGTCATCGGCGAGAGGACTCAGCCACCAGGAGACTTCGCACGCAGCGTCCGCAACTGAAACCGTGTCTACTCGGTCCGGCTCGCCCGAGGGCAGCGGAACACCCCGGCACCCCGCGACGCTCACCGCGAGGACGCCTGCCGCGACGACGCTCGCCCCCCATCGTCGCCCGACCGGAAGCCGCCCGCGCTCAGGTCTGCGGAACGGTTCCATATCCGGTGTCCCCTCCCTGCCTGACAGTGCGGGCGCGACCGCTCCCGTTGCGCGGTCCCCATATGGCGAAGGCGGCTGCGACCAGCGGCAGGGCGAAGGACAGCAGGGGCGCGATGAGCATGCCCTGGAGCGCGGCGTAGCCGATGCCGATGGCGACGGCGATCACGACGCGGGCGGCGACTGGCCCGCGCAGGCGGGTCGCGGCCCACCACGCGATCGCCGCGCCGCCGAGGACCGAGGCAGCAGCAAGGGCGGGTGCCATCCGGTCCCAGGTGGGGGCGCCGATGTAGCCGAGGGCGACCGCGAGGAAGGACAGGGCGAGCAGCAGCAGCGGACCCCAGGTATGGGCGGGGGCACGCCGGGAGCGGGCGGCGAGCAGGATGCCGACGCCGGCCAGCAGCGGCAGTGACGACACCAGCGAGAGCGTGATGCCCTGCCCCATAGCCGTGGTCGTGTCCACCGCGCCTGCCGACCAGTGCGTGCCGGTCAGCGCGTAGGCGACACCGACCGCGCCGCCCGCGGTGGCGAGCCAGGCCAGGGCGCGCGACAGGCGCCGGTTGCCCGCCGTCATGGTCCCGCTCGTAGGCATAGCAGTCGCGGTCGGTGACGTGACCCGCTCCGACCGCAGCGGCAGGAGGGTCAGGACTGCGACGCCGGCAGCGGCGATCGCCGCCGTGTACGGGGTCAGCAGGCTCGCCCCGATGATCGGCGCCGTGACCACCCCGGCGAGCAGCGCGAGCCCGACCGCGATCGCCGCGTGCATCCGGGTCCGACCGATGGCCGCCGCCAGGAACACGGCAATCGCCGCTGCGCCCAACGCCCAGCCTGCGGCGACGAACCACGCCCAGGCGTCGGCGAACCAGCCGCCGGGCACGTCGCGGTTCGCCGCGTCGAAGCCGACCGACCACGACACTGCCGCCAGCCCGGAGAGCGCGAAGCTCGGCACCGCCAGGACCAGCACGAGCAGCGCGCGCGGCTCGGAGAGCCAGCCCCGGTGCCGTGCCAGCGCAACTACCGCGACGGCGACGAGCGCCGGGCAGATCGCCGCGCTCACCGCCGGAAGTCCCCAGCGTGCCGCATTGCCGGGCAGCATCGGCCACAGCCACTCCAGCGCCGGCCCTGCCAGGGCAATGCCGGCCAGCGCCGCCACCAGCAGCGCGGCGACGGCGCAGCCCAGCGCGAGTCTGCGGTCCAGCCTCGTACCCAGACCGTGCACGATGGCCGACCACCGCTCGGTGCCGGTCGGCCGGTTACGGCCCTGCCGCTCGGCCTCGTCGAGCATCGCGCCGAGTAGCACCTCGCCGTTGCGCTCCCGCCAGCCCTTCGGATACCAGCGCAGCAACCGGGCGAACCGCCCCCGCTCCGCGGTCATCCGGCCACCGCCGACGTCGGCATCAGCGTGGCGATCCGCACGTGCGTCAGCCG
Organism: Micrococcales bacterium; assembly: GCA_017306245.1. Classification (GTDB taxonomy): domain Bacteria; phylum Actinomycetota; class Actinomycetes; order Actinomycetales; family Microbacteriaceae; genus Terrimesophilobacter. Next base: position 155,387 of record JAFKIY010000003.1, read on the forward strand.
TTCGCGTGCGGCGCGCACCGACCGCTCCAGCACCTCGACCTCCTGGGCCAGCCGGCCCGAGCCCGCATCGGTGATTCGGTAGTAGCGGCGCGCCCGCCCGTTCACGACCTCCTCGCCGTCGGTGACGATCAGCCCCTCACGCTCCAGCCGCTCCAGCGCCGCATACAGGGTCGTGACCTTCAGCTCCACCCTGCCCTCGGACGCCTCCGACGCCTCCCGCATGATCTCGTACCCGTGCCGCCGGCCGGCGGCCAACACCGTCAGAATCCAGAACGCGGGCTGCGGCAGTTGCGCTGTCATACGACCCACTATATGCCCGATTCAGGAATATAACCACACCCGCGGAACGCGTGCGAGTCGACCGCTCGGCGGAGGCGCTCGCGCCGGGCTTCATCCGCGGCCCGACCTCGGGCATGGGCGAGCGAAGGCTTAGCCTTGGAGCATGGTCGAGCGGAGCGCGCGGCGCATCGTCACGGTCCCCGACGTGGTGGGGCTGCCCTTCCACGTCGGCCGCGACGTGGCGGCCGAGGCCGGCGTGACTCTGGCGAACCCCGACCCCGACGGGCCGCCGATCGGCGCGCTGGCCTGGCCCGGCCTCTACTACATCGTCCGCCAGGAACCCGGCCCCGGCACCCGCCTCCGCGAATGGGATTCCGTGGGGATCGAGGTCGTCAAGCACGGCGACGCGCCCGACCACGAGCCGTCCGCCCCGCGTCCCTCCCCACCCAGGGATGCCGCGCACGCCACACCCGAGCCGGAGCAGCAACTCGACCTCACTGGCGACTGACCAGCGGCACGGAGCATCCAGCGTTGGACTGAGCCGTAGGAAGTGCCAGTGAGGTCGAGCGGGCCATGCTCACAGACTAGGAGGGCCGTGCGCGCCCGGCGCTAGAGTAGGAGCACGAGGGAGTCGCCGCATGGTCCGGACTCGCGCCAGGCACGCACAGGTCGCCCTGGGACAGCCGCCTCCTGACGGCGGCAACGTGGCAACATCTTGGCAACGAACGCTGACGACAAGAACTTGTCGGACGCACTCGACGCACTCGAAAACCCCGAAACACAGGTCGGCGAGGGGTCCGCAACGTAGTTCCGGGGGAGCCGATTCCCCTCTCACGGCGGTAACGCGGGTTCGAATCCCGCTGGGGTCACCACCATAGTTATCGGACGACAGTACCTGCGCAACTTTCGCTGCCGCGCGTCGCGATCCGCTACGATTGCGGGAACGAAGGGGAGTATCCCGATTCGCCGCAGTCGTCAGGACGGTCAGCAACGGCGCTGGCCCGGATGCGGTGGTGCCGAGCATGCTGGGCACGGGAGAGACTTTCGATCCTCTCTCGACCCTTCATGAACGGAACGCCGCGTGGAATTGACCATCCCTGCCTGGTTCGAATGGGGCTCGCTCATCACGATGAGCCTCATCATCATCGCCGACCTCATTCTCGCGTACAGCCGTCCGCACATCCCGAGCGTGCGCGAGTCCAGCCTGTGGGTCGGCTTCTATGTTGCCCTCGCGCTCGTGTTCGCGGGGCTTCTCGTGTGGCTCGGGGATGTGGAACACGCGGGCCAGTTCGTGGCGGGCTGGCTCACCGAGTACAGCCTGAGCATCGACAACCTGTTCGTGTTCCTGCTGATCATGGGGCAGTTCAAGGTGCCGAAGAAGTATCAGCAGGAAATTCTCATGGTGGGCATCCTGATCGCCCTCATCCTGCGCGCGATCTTCATCCTCATCGGCGCGCAGCTCATCGAAAGCTTCAGCTGGATCTTCTACATTTTCGGAGCGTTCCTGCTGTACACGGCGTGGAAGCAGGCGTTCACCGGCTTCGAGGATGACGTGCAGACGGAGAACAAGATCATCCGGATGCTGCGCAAACGCGTTGCCATCACCGACACGTTCGACGGCGGGAAGCTGCGCACGACCGTGGACGGCAAGCGCATGTTCACCCCCGTGCTTGTGGTGATCGTAGCGCTCGGTGCGACCGACCTCGTGTTCGCGCTCGACTCCATCCCGGCGATTTTCGGGATCACCCAGAATGCGTTCCTCGTGTTCTCCGCGAACGTGTTCGCCCTCATGGGGTTGCGCCAGCTGTACTTCCTGCTCGGCGACCTCATCGATCGGCTCGTCTACCTGCACTACGGGATCGCGTTCATTCTCGGGTTCATCGGGGTGAAGCTCGTTTTCCACGCGCTCCACAAGAACGAGCTTCCGTTCCTCAACGGCGGTCAGCCGGTGGAGTGGGTGCCCGAGATCAGCACGTGGCTTTCCCTCATCGTCATCGTCGGCGCGATGGCGGTCGCGACGATCGCGAGCCTCGTGAAGTTGAGGCTGGATCGCCGGAAGCTGAACGCCTGAGGCGATTGCGGATCGGAGCCCCGCGCGTCACACAGCGTCGAGGCGCGCTGCGGCGAGCTGCTCCGCGGCCTCCAGCGTCGTGATGCCCTTCTCGGCCGAGTCGCGGAAAATCGTGGCGACCACGTCGCCGATCTGCGTCACCCGAGCCGAAATCGCCGCAGCATCCGCATTGGGACGCATCGCCATGTCGAGGTAGATCACCCCTCCGCCATTCACGACGAAGTCCGGTGCCCACAGGATGCCGCGGGCGGCGAGCTGCCCTGCGCCGGAGTGCTCGGCGAGCTGGTTGTTCGCCGCACCGACGACGCCGCGCACGCCCAGCTCCTCAATGACTTGAGAGGTCAGAACGCCGCCGAGTCCGCACGGAACGAACAGATCGGCGTGAATCGTGTGCGCGGAAGGCACCTCCACCCAGTTCGCTCCGATGGACTCCGCGAGATCCTTCTTGCCCATGTTCACGTCGGTCACGGTCAACGTCGCACCCTCGGCGGCGAGCCGCTTCGCGAGCCTCCCGCCGACCTGGCCGAGACCGGAAATGACGATGTGACGACCAACGACGTCCGTGCTCCCATACAGGGCGTCGAGCGTCGCGAGGATGCTCGCGTGCACGCCCTCGCTCGTGGCATCCGCGGGCTCGCCAACGCCGCCCTGCTCCGGCGGCAGGCCGCACACGTGCTTCGTGCGCTCGGCCACGACCGACATGAGCTCGGCGCTCGTACCGACATCCTCCGCCGTCATGTACACGCCGCCGAGGCTCTCCACGGCGTCGCCGAGGTCGAGCATCGCGTCGCGCTTCTGCTCATCGGAGAGCGCGGTACCCATGGGCAGGTGGATGACCGCCTTGCCGCCGCCGCGGTTCAGGCCCGCCGCCGCGTTCTTGAGCGTCATCGCAGCGGAGAGGCGCAGGGAGTCGGCCACCGCATCCGTCCAGTTCTCGTAGTGCCACACTCGCGCCCCGCCGAGCGCCTGCCCGAGCTTCGTCGAATGCACCGCGACGCTGATCACCAGCCCCGACCTCGGGCCGGTCGTGATGAGAACTCGCTCGTGTTCGAAAGGGATGGTGGAGAGGGGATCAGGCGACATCGCAGTAACTCCTTGAAGCTGGCCTTGTGGGCACGCGAATGCGGCGCGATCGTGGGCGCCACGATACGAATCCTAGCCGCGACACGGCACAAGTAGACTGGAATGATCGAATTCCGCGCACCCCCGCGCGGTTTTGGGCAGGAACGAGGCATGACTGTGGGCAGGACGCTGGCGGAGAAGGTGTGGGATGACCACATCGTGGTGAAGGGCACCGACGGGGCCCCTGACCTTCTCTACATCGACCTCCACCTCATCCACGAAGTCACCTCGCCACAGGCGTTCGACGGGCTGCGGATGGCCGGCCGCCCGGTGCGCCGCCCCGACCTCACGATCGCCACGGAAGACCACAACACCCCGACCCTGAACATCACGAAGCAAATCGCCGACCCGGTCAGCCGCATCCAGATCGAAACTCTGCGTCGCAATTGCGAGGAGTTCGGCGTGCGGCTGCACCCGCTCGGCGACATCGAGCAGGGAATCGTGCACGTCGTGGGACCGCAACTGGGACTGACGATGCCCGGCATCACCGTGGTGTGCGGCGACAGCCACACCTCGACGCACGGCGCATTCGGGGCGATCGCATTCGGCATCGGCACAAGCGAGGTGGAACACGTGCTCGCCACCCAGACCTTGCCGCTCAAGCCCTTCAAGACGATGGCGGTGACTGTGGACGGCGCGTTGCGCGACGGCGTCACCGCGAAGGACATCATCCTCGCCGTCATCGCGAAAATCGGCACCGGCGGCGGTCAGGGATACGTGATCGAGTACCGCGGAAGCGCCATCCGCGCCCTCTCCATGGAGGGCCGCATGACCATCTGCAACATGTCGATCGAGGCCGGCGCGCGCGCCGGAATGGTCGCGCCGGACCAGACCACGTACGACTACCTGAAGGGCAAACCGCACGCGCCGAAAGGCGAAGACTGGGACGCCGCGCTCGCGTACTGGCAGACGCTGCCCACCGACGACGACGCCGTGTTCGACGCCGAGGTGCTGCTCGACGCGAGCGAACTCGAGCCGTTCGTCACGTGGGGCACGAACCCCGGCCAGGGGGTGCTGCTCTCCGACGCCATCCCGGAACCGGAGAGCTTCGACGACCCGAACGAGCAGGCGTCGGCCCGCCGGGCGCTCGAATACATGGACCTTGCGCCGGGAACCCGGATGAAGGACATCCGCGTCGACGCCGTGTTCATGGGGTCCTGCACGAACAGCCGCATCGAAGACCTGCGCGCATTCGCCTCCGTCATCAAAGGCAAGAAGAAAGCGGACGGCGTGCGCGTCATGGTGGTTCCCGGTTCAGCGCGGGTTCGACTCGAGGCTGAAGCGGAAGGCATCGACAAGATCGTGGAAGAGTTCGGGGCGGAGTGGCGCTTCGCCGGATGCTCGATGTGCCTCGGCATGAACCCCGACCAGCTGGCCCCAGGTGAGCGCTGCGCCTCCACCTCCAACCGCAACTTCGAAGGGCGGCAGGGCAAAGGCGGCCGCACGCACCTCGTGTCGCCGCTCGTCGCCGCGGCAACGGCCGTGCGGGGCACGCTGTCCGGCCCCTGGGATTTGGAGGAGGCGCGCTGATGGAGAAACTGACCGTCGTGGAAGGCATCGCCGTGCCTCTGGAGCGCGCCCAGGTCGACACCGACCAGATCATCCCCGCCGAATTCCTGAAACGCGTCACCAAGACCGGATTCGACGACGCCCTGTTCTACGCGTGGCGCCAGGATCCGGACTTCGTGCTCAACGATCCAGCGTTCGCCAACCCCACGGTGCTGATCGCCGGCGCCGATTTCGGCACCGGGTCCAGCCGCGAACACGCCGTGTGGGCTCTGCGCGACTACGGGTTCAAGGCGGTCATCAGCCCGCGGTTCGGCGACATTTTCCGCGGGAACTCCGGAAAGCAGGGTCTGCTCGCCGCGCAGATTGCGGAGGATGCCGTGGAGAAAATGTGGGCGCTCATCCGGGAACAGCCCGGCATCTCGGCATCCGTCGACCTCGTGTCGAAAACCGTGATGCTCGGCACACTCACGGTTCCCTTCCAGATCGATGATTACACTAGGTGGCGGCTGCTTGAGGGCCTCGACGATATTGCCCTCACCCTGCGCGACGAATCGTCGATCACCGAGTTCGAGAAAACCAGGCAATCGTGGCGGCCCCTCACACTTCCCGCACAATAGTCAGCAGGTAACGCAATGAAAACGGATGTCCAGAACCCCCGGAAGGCGGGCGAGCAGGTGAACCTGAAGGGTGACACGCTCATCATCCGTGGCGGCAACCCCCTTCGCGGAGTCGTCGACGTTCGCGGTGCGAAAAACCTCGCCACGAAAGCGATGGTCGCCGCACTGCTCGGCGAGACGCCGAGCATCCTCCGCGACGTCCCCGACATCAGCGATGTCGGGGTGGTGCGCGGCCTCCTCGAAGTGCACGGCGTCGTCGTGACCAACGGCGAAACCGCCGGCGAGATCCACCTGAACCCCACCGACGTCGAGACGGCTCACTTCGCCCAGGTCGATGCGCTGGCCAGCTCCAGCCGGATCCCCATCCTGTTCTGCGGGCCGCTGCTCCACCGCCTCGGCGAAGCGTTCATCCCGGATCTCGGCGGCTGCCGGATCGGCGACCGGCCGATCGACTTCCACCTGGACGCGCTCCGCGCGTTCGGCGCGGTCGTGGACAAGAGCTACGAAGGAATCCACCTCACCGCGCCCGACGGGTTGAAGGGGGCGGATATCCATCTGCCGTACCCGAGTGTCGGCGCGACCGAACAGGTCCTGCTCACGGCGGTGCGGGCCACCGGCACGACCGAGTTGCGCAACGCCGCGATCGAGCCCGAGATCATGGATCTCATCGCCATCCTGCAGAAGATGGGTGCGATCATCTCCGTCGAACCGAACCGCGTCATCCTCATCGAAGGAGTGGATCGGCTCACCGGCTTCACGCACCGGTCGCTCTTCGACCGGAATGAGGCCGCAAGCTGGGCGACCGCCGCTCTCGTGACGCACGGAGACATTTTCGTTGCGGGGGCCAAACAGTCCGAACTGATGACGTTCCTGAACGTGTTCCGCAAAGTCGGCGGCGGGTTCGACATCGATGAGGACGGCATCCGCTTCTACCACCCGGGCGGCGAGTTGAAGCCGGTCACGATCGAAACCGATGTTCACCCCGGATTCATGACCGACTGGCAGCAACCGCTCGTCGTCGCCCTCACCCAGGCGAACGGGGTGTCGGTCGTGCACGAGACCGTGTACGAGAACCGGTTCGGGTTCACGGAGGCGCTCAACGAAATGGGGGCGAACATCGTGGTGCATCCGCGCGGGCTGCCCAATACGCCGCGGCGCGTCGCCCGGCGCGACTTCGAACAGGCCGCAGTCATCACCGGTCCCACCCCGCTGCATGGAGCAAACATCCTCGTGCCCGACCTTCGCGGAGGTTTCAGCCACGTGATCGCCGCGCTGAGCGCCGACGGGGTCTCCCGCGTCAGCAATGTCGACCTGATCCGTCGAGGCTACGAGCACTTCGTCGACAAACTCGCCGGCCTCGGCGCCGACTTCGACGTCGAGGACTAAACCGTGGCGGAGGCCGGCTCGGAGAAGGTGCGCCAACAGAAGGCGCGACCGCAGAAGGTGCGCTCGGAGAAGATCGCAATTTTTCGAGTCCTCGCCGCGCTCATCATTCCGTTCATGAACCTTGTCGGGCGCTACCGGATTCAGCAGGGAGAGCACCTTCCCCCGACCGGGCCGGTCGTCGTGGCCCCGAACCACTACAGCGAGATTGACCCGCTTGTCATCGGGCTCACCATTTGGAAGCTCGGACGTGCGCCGCGGTACCTCGGGAAAGCGTCGCTGTTCACGATTCCCGTCTTCGGTGCACTGCTGCGCAAGTCCGGGCAGATTCCGGTGGAGCGTGCCGGCTCCCGTGGCAGCGACCCCCTCGCTGCGGCGAACCAGCTCGTGAAAGACAATTCCGTCGTCGTCGTGTATCCGGAGGGAACCCTGACGCGCGACCCCGGCCTGTGGCCCATGCGGGGCAAGACGGGGGCAGTGCGGCTCGCGCTCACCGCGGGCGTGCCGCTCATCCCCGTTGCCCACTGGGGCACGCAGAAGATCCTGCCCCGGTACGGCAAGAAACTCAGCATGTTCCCGCGCAAGAACGTGGACATCCGATTCGGGCCGCCCGTCGACCTTTCCCGGTTCGAAGGTCGCCCGCTGAACTCCGCAACGCTCGCCGAAGCGACCGAAATCCTGATGGCGGCGATCACCGCGTTGCTCGCCGAACTGCGCGGCGAGCAGCCGCCCGCGGAGCGCTGGGATCCGGTGAAGAAGGGCCAGTCGGAGATCGGGCGATTCGAGGACCGGTCATGACGAACACGTCGGGGATCAGGGTGACTCGCCCGGGCGTGCGGCGCATGGCCGTGCTCGGCGCGGGAAGCTGGGGGACCACGTTCTCCAAAGTGCTCTCCGACGGCGGGGCGGATGTCGCGCTCTGGGCGAGACGGCCGGAACTTGCGCGCGAGATCGCCGAGGGCAAACGCAACAGCGACTACCTGCCGGGCGTCAACCTCCCCCGCACCTTGTGGGCCTCATCCGTCGTCGAGGAGGTGCTCGAGGGCGCCGAGATGGTGTTCGTGTCGGTGCCGAGCCAGACGTTGCGGGCCAACCTCGCCGCCGTTCGCGACATCATCCCGCGCACGGCGATCATCGTGAGCCTCATGAAGGGCGTGGAGCGGGGAACCGCGCTGCGCATGAGCGAGGTCATCCGCGAGGAACTCAACGCGGACCCCGCCCAGGTGGCGGTGATTTCCGGGCCGAACCTCGCGCTGGAAATCGCGAAGGAGGAACCGACGGCATCCGTGGTGTCCTCCGAGAACCTGGAAACGGCAACGCTCGTGGCGATGGCGGCCAGAACACGCTACCTGCGGTCGTTCGTGAACACGGATGTGATCGGCACCGAATTCGGCGGCGTGCTGAAGAACCTCATCGCGGTTGCGATCGGCATCGTCGACGGCGTCGGCTACGGCGAGAACACGAAAGCGTCGATCATCACGAGGGGCCTCGTGGAGATGACCGATTTCGCGGTGGCGTACGGCGGCAAAGCGGAAACCCTCGCCGGGCTCGCCGGGCTCGGAGACCTCATCGCCACGTGCGAATCGTCGCTGTCCCGCAACAACACGGCCGGACGGCTTCTCGGCCAGGGCTACAGTTTCACCGACGTCGTGGCGCAAATGAACCAGACCGCTGAGGGCCTCGCCTCCGTCGCTCCCGTGCTCGAACTGGCGATGGCGAAGAATGTGGAGATGCCCATCGTGTCCCAAGTGGCGGAGGTGCTCGCCGGAACCATGAACCCGAGGGACATCGCTCCCCACCTCACCTCGGACGGCGACGAACCCCAACCGGAGAACTGAGCGATGGCGAAGAAGACGCGGGTGGCGCTGGTGTTCGGCGGCCGATCGAGCGAGCACTCCATCAGCTGCGCGACGGCGGCGGGGGTTCTCGCCGCGATCGACCGCGACCGGTTCGAGGTGATCCCGATCGGAATCACCCGCGACGGTGCCGTCGTTTTGGAGCCGGACGACCCGGAGCGGTTCCGGCTCGACCCCGCGAAGCTTCCCGAAGTGACCGACAACGGGACCAGAGTGCACTTCCCGGAGAGCACCCAGACTCGCGAGTTCACGGTCACGGACGCTGAGGGCACCGCGAGGAGCCTGGGGCAGGTTGATATCGCGTTCCCGATCCTGCACGGCCCGTTCGGCGAAGACGGAACAATTCAGGGTCTGTTCGAGCTGAGCGGCCTGCCCTACGTGGGGAACGGGGTTCTCGCTTCCGCTCTCGGTATGGACAAGCACTTCACGAAAACCGTGCTGGGGGCTGCAGGAATTGCGGTGGCGCCGTGGGTGACGATTCCCGCATCCGGATGGCGGCACGATCCCCAGAGGTGGCGTGCGCGCGCCGAGGCACTCGGCCTTCCCGCGTTCGTGAAACCGGCACGGGCAGGGTCTTCGGTCGGGGTGAGCCGCGTTGACGACTGGGGCTCGTTCGACGCGGCGATGGCTGTCGCGTTCGCCGAAGACGACAAGGTCCTCGTGGAAAGTGCGATCGTCGGCCGCGAAATCGAGTGCGGTGTGCTCGGCGGCCGGGATGGCGCCGAACCGCGCGTGTCGCTCGCCGGCGAAGTTCTGGTGTCGAATGGCGGTTTCTACGACTTCGCCGCGAAGTACCTGGGTGCGGCCGGAGTTGATCTGGTGTGCCCCGCAGAATTGGGCGAGAACGAGCTCCGGGAGATGCAGCGGCTCGCCGCTCGCGCGTTCGAGGCGATCGGCGGCGCGGGGCTCGCCCGCATCGACTTCTTCCTCACCGAGTCAGGGTTCGTGGTGAACGAGATCAACACCCTGCCGGGGTTCACCCCCATCTCGATGTACCCGAAGTGCTGGCTGGCGAGCGGGCTCAGCTACCCGGACCTCATCACCGAACTCATCGAGCTCGGCCTCGCCGAGGTTCGCTAACTGACGCCCGGCGACGCCACCCGCAGGCCGAGAGCGGATGCCGCATCCAGCAGCTGTTCGTCGTAGGCGACGAATGCTTCCAGTTCGTCGCGAAGGAGCAGGGCACTTGCGAGGTGGATGGCGTCGAGACTTCGCAGGGACGCTGGTGCCACTCTGGCGGCGTCGCCGAGCACCGAGCCCGTTACGGGTATGAGGTTGATCCGGCGAATCAGTTCGGTGACTCGAGGGCTTTGGGATGGATCGACCCTGGTGACGGCCCGCGCCAGCTCGGTCCTGACGAGCTCGCTGGCCACGGTCGTCCGTACGGTGCGCCCGTACTCCAGCAGCGCGGTGCTTTCGGGTTCCGTGAGGACGAGCTTGACGAGCGCGGAGGAGTCGAAGTAGTGCACTCTACAGTCGTTCCTCGCGTTGTTCCCGAAGCGCCCGGCTTGCGGATTCTCCGCCTGATGCCGGAGCGGGCGGATTGCGGCGCAGCCACTCGCTCACGTCTCCCTGGGCGGGCAGGAGCGTTCCCTCGGCCACAAGCCGATCCTGCAGTGATTGCTTGACCGCGGGGGAGAGCATCGCGACCGGCACACCACGCTCGGTGACTTCGAAGGACTCGCCGGATTTCACACGGTCAATGTATCGGCTCGCATACTGCCGGAGCTCCCGAATCCCCACCCTGTTCATGTGCTACATTGTAGCACTTTGGGATGGGGAGGAGGGGCTGACGAAGCGGCGAAACTTTCCGCTCCCTGAGGAGGGGCGAAGCCCCGTCTCGAAGGGGGAGGCAGATCGGCTACGGAGTGGGCGCCGGGGTCGGTGTCGGCGACGGGGACGGGAGACCGAGCACATCATCCGGGTTCGTGCACGCGCGAGTGGCCGGGATCGAGCCCACAGCGTTGCTGAGATCCATGAGCGCATCCGTTCCCGAGGCTCTCGTGCCATCGATGACAACCTGCACTGCCGGGTCCCGACCGTAGGTGGTGAACACGTAGTTGGGCGCGTTGCTGTCGTCGCGCAGCCAGTCGATTCCCTTGAGCGTGACGCAGAGGAGAGTTGTCGGCCCAGGCACCGCGACGCCGCACCGCAACAGAACCGCGGCAGGATTTCCCCACGCGGCGGTCGCCTGAGCGTTCGTCTCGCGTTTCAGGTTGTCGCCGAGCGCGGTCACGGTGCGCAGTCTCACGATCACGTCCGCGCAGACCGGATTCGTCGCATCCGGCGCCGGAGTCATCGGAACCGCGGGGGCGCAGCCCGTGAGGGAAAGCACCACGGCGGGAACGATCACGGCGGCCAGGAGTGCGGCGGCCCGCACGCGGCGAGAGAACGAAAGCATCCGTTTCAGGCTACCGTGTGAGCATGCCGAAGGATGCCGGCGAGGACCCGTCACTGGGCGAACTCGGAGAATCGCGCGTGCTCGCGAGAATCTTCCCGCGCCTGCCGTCCGCGGCTGCCGCACTCGTGGGGCCCGGCGACGATGCAGCCGTCCTGGCCGCACCGGACGGCCGATTTGTCGTGACGACCGACCTCATGATCGAAGGCCCCGACTTTCGGCCCGCGTGGTCCAGTCCGCACGACCTCGGATGGAAAGCTGCGGCATCCAATCTTGCGGATGTCGCAGCGATGGGGGCACGGCCGACCGCTCTCGTCGTGGCGATCGCCGCCCCCGCCGGCTCGCCGGTTTCGCTCCTGGAGGGCATCGCGGACGGGCTTCGGGACGCCTGCGAGTCGTTGGCGCCCGGCTGCGGGATCGTCGGCGGGGACCTCTCCGTCTCGGCGACATTCACGATCGCGGTGACCGCGTTCGGCGATCTGGAGGGGCGCGAGCCCGTCCTGAGGTCCGGAGCACGGCCCGGCGACATCGTTGCCGTGTCCGGGGTGCTCGGGGAAGCCGCCGCCGGACTCCACGTGCTGTTCACCCGGGCGGTCGATGGGCACGGCGAGCCGGATGCGGGACTCGCGGATGAGCTGCGCGAACTCACCGCCGCGCAACTCGCCCCGACTCCGCCCATCGCCGACGGGCGGGCCGCCGCGCTCGCGGGGGCAACGGCGATGATCGACGTGAGCGACGGCCTCGCGATCGACGCGGATCGGGTGGCGAGGGCGAGCGGCGTCGCGATCGACTTCGATCGATCCGCGCTCGGCGGCGAACCCGAACTGGCCCTCGGCGGCGGCGAGGACCACTCGCTGCTCGCGACGTTCCCGCCGACGGTTGAGTTGCCCGGCGGCTTCCGCCGGGTGGGAACCGTGATCGAGGCGGAGCCCGGCGACGGCAGCGCGATCCTGCTGGACGGGGTTCCGCACCCGGTGACCGGCTGGGATCCGTTCGCGGACCACAGCGCCGAATGATCCGGCCGCCGAGCAGCCTGCGGGTCAGGGTGGCCTGGCCAGCCGAGTGACTCAGTCGGCCGACGCCCACCACAGGGTCGTGTCGCCGTAATCCTTCCGGCGATCAAGGGTGATTCCCGCTGGCCACGCCGGTTCCGGCGCTTTCCACGCCCGCTCCACGAGGATGATCGACTCCGCAGCGAGCCGCGGAAGAAGCGCCTCCAGCGCCCGCGCGAGCTCCTCCTCGCCCACGCCGTACGGGGGATCCAGAAGCGCGAGATCCCAGGTCGCCGAACTCGTGTCGAGGAACGTCTGCACGGCCTGCGCCGCCACGGCGATTCGCGGCTCGCTGCCTTTCGGCGCGTTCCGGAGAATCCGCGCCGTATTGCCGCGGCACGCTCTGGCCGCCGCCGCGTCGCGCTCCACGAGCGTCACCGAGGCGGCGCCGCGCGATGCCGCCTCCAGGCCGAGCGCGCCGGACCCGGCGAACAGGTCGACGACGCGAGCATCCTGGAGCGCATTCCTGGACTCGAGCGCCGAAAAAATCGCCTCCCGAACACGGTCGCTCGTCGGCCGCGTACCGGCGCCGGGAACTGCGAGGGACAGGGATCCGGCGAAACCGGCGATGATGCGTGTCACGATGCAAAGGTACCCTCTGAATGTGGCATCACCACTCGACCAGAAGCTCGGCGGCGTGCTCGGCGCCCGCACGGCGGCCACGTTCGCCAAGGGTTTCGGCATCGAGACCGTCGGGGATCTGCTCACCCACTACCCCCGGCGTTACGCCCGCAGGGGGGAGCTCACCGAACTCTCCCACCTGCCCCTCGACGATGATGTCACGATCGTGGCCGAGGTGATCGACGTGCGCGAGCGGCCCATGCGCGCGAAGAAGGGTTCGCTGCTGGAGGCGCGGATCACCGACGGCAAAGGCATCCTCACCCTCACCTTCTTCAATCAGCCCTGGCGTGCGAAGGACCTGCGCCCCGGTGTTCGCGGGATTTTCGCAGGCAAAGTGGGCGAGTACCGAGGGAGCCGTCAACTCGCCCATCCCGACTATGAGTTGTTCGAGGAGGACAACCCGGGCGGGGCGGAGTCGGCAGAGGCCTGGGCGATGAAGCCGATCCCGATCTACCCTGCGACGTCGACCGTGTCGAGCTGGAAGGTGCAAAAAGCGGTCGGCGTCGCGCTCGACTCACTGGGCGAGCTCGATGACCCGGTGCCGGATGCGGTGCGGAAGTCGCGCGGGCTCCTGCCGTTCACGCGCGCGATCGAACTCATCCACCGGCCGACCGTGGACGCAGAGTGGCGTGCGGCACGGAAATCGCTGCGGTTCCAGGAGGCGTTCGTGCTGCAGACGGCGCTGCTCGAACAGCGGCAGCGGTTGAAGGAGCAGGCGGCGACCCCCAGAATCCCGAAGCCCGACGGCCTGCTGGAGCAGTTCGATGCTGCGCTGGACTTCACTCTCACCGCGGATCAGCGCGAGGTGGGGGAGGCTATCGCGAACGATATCGCCACACCGGAGCCCATGAACCGGTTGCTGCAGGGCGAGGTCGGCTCCGGCAAGACAGTGGTCGCGCTGCGCGCCATGCTCGCGGTGGCCGATACGGGGGGCCAGTCCGCTCTCCTCGCGCCAACCGAGGTCCTCGCCGGGCAGCACATCCGGTCCATCGTGTCGACGCTCGGACCCGACCTGGCCGCGCGAGTGCGGCCGACCCTCATCACGGGGCAGCTGCCGACGGCGGACCGCCGCAAGGCGCTTCTGGCGGCGGTGACCGGCCAGGCGCAGATCGTCATCGGCACGCATGCCCTCATGAGCGAATCGGTGGAGTTCTTCGACCTCGGACTCGTCGTGGTGGATGAGCAGCACCGGTTCGGCGTGGATCAGCGCGAGGCGCTCCGCCGCAAGGGCGCGGTGCCTCCGCACGTGCTCGTGCTCACGGCAACTCCGATCCCCCGCACGGTCGCGATGACTGTGTTCGGCGACCTCGACATTTCGACGATCGCCGAGTTGCCTGCCGGCCGCATCCCGATCGAGACGTTCGTCGTGCCGTTGGCCGATCGGCCGGGCTGGGAGGGTCGGGTGTGGGAGCGGCTGTCGGAGGAGCTTGAAAAGGGGCGGCAGGCGTTCGTGGTGTGCCCCGCGATCGATGCGGAGTCGGATGCGGCGCCGGCGGAGCCTGACGGGCCGGTGCGACCGCTGACGACGGTCGCGGACACGCTCGACATGCTGCGCGCCGACGAGCGGCTCGCGGGCAGGCGCATCGAAGCGTTGCACGGGCGGTTGACGAGCGACGAGAAAGATGCGCGGATGCGCGCGTTCGCTGCCGGGGAGATCGACGTGCTCGTGGCGACCACGGTCATCGAGGTGGGGGTGGATGTTCCGAACGCGTCCGCGATGATCGTCCTGGATGCCGATCGGTTCGGGGTCTCCCAGCTTCACCAGTTGCGCGGGCGGGTCGGTCGCGGCGACGTGCCGGGCCTCTGCCTGCTGGTCACCGCCGCAGAGACCGGCACCCCGGCGCGGGAACGCGTCGAGGCGGTGGCGGCGACGCTCGACGGGTTCGAGCTCGCCCAGAAGGACCTCGAGCTCCGGCAGGAGGGCGACGTCCTGGGCAGCGTGCAGTCCGGACGGCGGTCGAGCCTGCGGCTCCTGCGCGTCGTGAAGGACGGCGACCTGATCCTTCAGGCGCGGTCGATCGCCGAACAGGTGCTCGCCCAGGATCCGAGTCTTGTTCGCCATCCTGCGCTGCGCGACGCCCTCGAGCGCCGCCTTGACGAGGCGGAGCGCGACTTCCTCGCCAAGTCCTGACCCCCGTGTGCTTTCATCATTCAGGAGGTGGTGTGACAGATGAGACTGAACACCAGTCACATAACCTTCTGAATGATGAAAGCCACGGGCGATAGGGTTGGGGGATGCACAGGATCGCCGTTGTTCCCGGGTCGTTCGACCCCATCACTCTCGGGCATCTCGATGTGATCGACCGTGCGGCCGGACTGTTCGACGAGTTGCACGTTCTCGTCGTGCACAACCCGGACAAGACGGCGCTCCTGCCGGTGGCGCAACGGGTGTCGCTCATCGAGAAGTCCATCGCCGACGCGAAGCTGCCCGACAACATCCGGGTCATGTCGTGGAGCGTCGGACTGCTCGTGGACTACTGCACGGATGTCGGGGCGAGCGTGCTCGTGAAGGGTGTGCGCTCGCAACTGGATGTCGCGTACGAGACGCCCATGGCGATCGTGAACCGCAACCTCGCCGGGGTGGAGACCATTTTCCTGCTGCCCGATCCGGCGCACGCCCACGTGTCGAGTTCGCTCGTTCGCCAGGTGGCGTCGCTCGGCGGCGATGTGAGCCCCTATGTGCCCACAGCCGTATCCGAATATCTGCAAACCCCTTTCACGGAAAGTTGACGATGCTCCCCCTGAAACTCGGCTACAAGGCCTCCGCCGAACAGTTCGCACCCCGGGACCTCGTCGAGTACGCGGTCGCGGCCGAGCGCCACGGGTTCGAGACGGTCACCGTGAGCGACCACTTCCAGCCGTGGCGGCACGAGGGCGGCCACGCCCCGTTCTCGCTCGCGTGGATGGCGGCGGTGGGGGAGCGCACGAGCACCATCTGCATCGGAACCTCCGTGATGACGCCGACGTTCCGCTACAACCCGGCCGTCATCGCCCAGGCGTTCGCGACCATGGGGTGTCTGTACCCCGGACGCATCATTCTCGGGGTGGGCACGGGTGAGGCGCTCAACGAGATCGCGACCGGGTTCCGCGGTGCGGGTGAGCAGGACTGGCCCGAGTTCAGGGAGCGGTTCGCCCGGCTGCGCGAGGCGGTGCAGCTCATGCGCCAGTTGTGGTCGGAGGACCGCGTCGACTTCGAGGGGGAGTACTATTCCACGCACGGCGCGTCCATCTACGACCGGCCTGACATGCTCGTTCCGGTATACATCGCTGCGGGCGGGCCGGTGGTCGCCCGCTACGCGGGCCGTTCGGGCGACGGATTCATTTGCACGTCGGGTAAGGGAATGGACCTGTACACGAAGGAGCTGCTGCCAGCCGTCGCGGAAGGTGCCGAGAGCGAAGGGCGCGATCCGGATTCCATCGACCACATGATCGAGATCAAGCTCTCCTACGACCCCGACCCGGATGCCGCACTGCAGAACACCCGGTTCTGGGCGCCGCTTGCGCTCAGCAAGGAGCAGAAGCACGACATCGACGACCCGATCGAGATGGAGAGGGCGGCGGATGCCCTGCCCATCGAGCAGATCGCGTCGCGCTGGATCGTGGGGTCGGATCCGGATGCCGTGGTCGCCGACATCAAAAAGTACATCGATGCGGGCCTCAACCACCTCGTGTTCCATGACCCGCGCGCGGATCAGCCGCGGTTCCTCGAGCTGTTCGAGCGCGACATCGCGCCGCGGCTGCGGGCTCTCGCCTGACCGGTATCCCGGTATGGCAGCTACCGGGTCGCACGCCGTCCGACGATGGCAAGCGTGCACGCTCGATTAATTAGTGTGAGGGGTGAATCAGGAATGCCGGAAGGATGGCGTCAACGATCCTGTCGGCCATGGCAGATTCGAGTTCACCGCCGTTGAGCAACAGGCGATAGTAGACCGCCCCAAACAACAGTTCATGCAGAATTCCCGCGTCAGTTTCCGGCTTTAATTCGCCGCTCGCAACGCCGTCTTGGACAATGTCGTGAACAGTGGTGACCCGGAGTGAAATGACTTCGCGATGGTATGCCGCTCCAAGTTCCGGGTCGGTTGCGATGTCTGAAACGAGTCCCTTCATGACTTTGCCCATCACAGTGGTGCGCAGGAGCGTAACAGCTCGTTCAAGGACCGCGACAAGTCGAGCCCGCGAGTTACCGTGTTGCTCGACAGCTACAACTTCCGCGGTCATCTGCCGTACGACGGCCAACGCAAGCTCCTGCTTCGATCGAAAACGGCGGTAAATTGTCGTCTTTGCGACACCAGTGCGAGCGGATACGCCCTCAATTGTCAACCCCTTGACACCGTTGTCAGCGAGGATAAGTCGAGCGGTCTCCAGCACAACATCGCGGTGTGCATGGTTCGAGGTCGGGGTACCGGACATCGCTTGTCAATCTCCTTTGTGGCGGGCAGACGATTTTTAGCCAATTATTCCTCTTGATGACAGGTTGACTCTGAGCTACGCTACGTAGCGTAGCGAGTTTTGGCGAATGGCCATATCTTTCACTTCGAAAGAGTGGTCGGCCAATGGGGACTTGTGGGAAGGACACGCGATTCATGTCGCAGATGAATTCAAGCAGTGGGGGTCGTCGAGTAGTGGCGTCAGTCATCGGAGGGATTGGCGGGGCGGCGTATGTCGTCATCAACTCACTCCAGCTCGGAGTGTCGACATCGATAGCGCTCGGTGTTCTTGCGATCGGTGCACTTTTGTGGATACTTGCTCGAGCTTGGCAATCGAGGCAAGCTCCAACCGATGCCCGAGCTCGTCGTTTCCACTTCGGGTTGGCGTATTGGGCAATAGTCGCCCTTGAGGTGGTACTTATCTTTGGTGGACGCGCAGTCATTGCGGGCCCGCTGCAGCAGCCAAGAGCTGTTGTTCCATGGCTGAGCCTCGTAGTCGGTCTGCACTTCTTCGCCTTTGTGAAGATCTGGCGAAAGATGATCTACCTTTGGCTCGGCGTCCTCATCACACTGTCTGCAATCGTCGCATTCGGTCTGGTCGGCATAGGCGGGACGGACGCCGTGGTGGCGCTGTTCGCGGGCATCATCCCAGGCATGGTCTTGCTTGCCTTCGGGATTATCGGCGTTCATTCCTCTCCCGGGCCCGTTGAACCGGCACCAGCACGGCGAGTCAGCCAGGAAAGCGTAGACGACACCGGAGGGCACATCCGGCAGGGCGGGCATCCGTCATGAGACCCGCGCAAGTCGTCCTCCTCATGCTCCGTGTTGCCCTGGAGGTAGGCATCGTTTGTGGTTCGGCGTGGTGGGGCTACGTCACCGGTGGCGGTGGCTGGCTCGGCATCCTCCTCGGTTTCCTCGCCGCAGCAATCGTTTTCGGAATCTGGGGCGCTGTCGATTTCCACCAGGCTGGCAAATACGCTGAAGCCTTGCGACTAGTGGAGGAACTTGTAATCTCCGGATTGGTGGCATGGGGTCTTGTTTTGATCGCGCAGCTTGGTTGGGGGTTGTCGCTTCTCGCCTTGTCCATCGTGTACCACGCCGCCGTCTATGCGGTCGGTGAGCGGCTTCTCAAGCCTCGAGGTCAGGATGAATCCAAAGCACGTCAGTCTCAACTGCCAGTGTGAACAAGCCTGGATAGGAGGGACGCGGTGCCCAGACCGATTCGCACAAGAAAGGACGCAACCATGGACCGAGCAAAATCGGACAGTGGAATTGGCACGTCAAACACGACCACCTTTCTGTCGCGCCCAGATGGCCGAATTGCGTATGACCTGGTCGGAGACAATGGACCTCTGGTGGTATGCATGCCGGGGATGGGCGAGTTGCGAAGCTCATATAGGCATACGTGCCCGGCACTCGCCCAATCCGGTTTCCGCGTCGCGACGATGGATCTTCGCGGCCACGGCGACAGCGACACAACATTCTCTGAGTATGATGACGTCGCTGCCGGTAGCGATGTGCTGGCCTTGGTTGAACACTTGCACGGGCCCGCCGTCCTGGTCGGCAACTCGATGAGCGCAGGCGCTGCCGTTTGGGCGGCGGCGGAGAAGCCAAATTTGGTGAACGGTCTCGTTCTCATTGGTCCGTTTGTGCGAAACGTACCGATGAACCCGCTGCTTGGCGTGTTTTTCAGGGTGGCAATGAGCGGGCCGTGGGCGAGACGCGTGTGGGTTTCCTATCTGCCTTCGCTTTCGCCGGGAGCGCGCCCGGCTGATTACGAGGAGCACCGCAAGGCCATCTCAGCGAGCCTCGCGAAGCCAGGACACCGGGCGGCATTTACGGCGACAACGCGGACGAGTCACGCACCCGCAGAAGCACGACTTGATCAGGTCAGCACACCTACATTGGTCATCATGGGGACGCGCGACCCCGATTTCCCAGACCCGGCTGCCGAGGCCCGTCATGTGGCCGACAGGCTTGGTGGCGAAGTCCTCCTCGTTGATGGCGCAGGACATTACCCACACGCGGACTATCCTCAGGTGGTTAACCCCGCGCTCGTCGAATTTCTCAAGAAGACAATAAGGTAGTAAAGCTTCGTTGCGTCCACGACAGGTTGGTGGGTGGAAGGTGCAATTGCTCCCACTAGCCCGGTTGTCGGTTTGGTTCTCTTTCGGACGGCATTTGCCGTTCCTCGAGCTGTTCGAGCGCGACATCGCGCCGCGGCTGCGGGCTCTCGCCTGACGCTCGGGCGGGCGCAAGAAAGGGCCGCCACCGGAGCGGTTTCTCCGGTGACGACCCTTCTGTGCGGGCGGCCGAGGCGGGGCGCGATTGGCACTCATCATCTCTGCGAGGAGAGCATGCCGTAGTGCATCCGCTCGGCCGCGAGTTCGCGGATCAGCCTGTCGCGGTTCAGCCGCAGCTGGTCTGCCCGACTCTCATGCGACGGGATCGCCCGCGGCCGGCGGCTCCACGCCACGAGCTGGACGCCGACGAACAGTGCGACCCGGTCGACGAGGCCGACGCGCCTCGCGGCGGGGTGCCGCACCAGCTCGCGCCGTACGTCCTGCACAGCGGGCGGCGGCGCGAGTTCCTGCACCTGCTGATGTGGTGATTCCATGGTGATTTCCTTTACTGGGATGGCGACGAGTGCGCGCACCGTTGCTGTCGCAACGGCGCACTGCGCCGCCGATGGTGCCGCGCAGGTCAGGTGACCTGGCGACGGGTGGTGCGGTGGGTGCCGAAAGGATTCGACGGTCCCGCCGCGGGTGGATGACCGGTGCCGGGGGCGAGCTAACGTGCCCGTGGCGCCAGACGCGTCAGCGCCGACGTGAGGGCCGCAGTGCTGCCACCACAGTCCAGCGCTGTGCAGCGATGCCGGTCAGGCGGGGAGCGCGCCGACGAGGCCGGCGGTCGTACGGGAGATTCCCGTCAGAGATGTAGTGAACACGCTGGCCTCCTTTCGTTTGTTGCGCGGGTTACACCGTACTGCTCGCGCGGCGGTGCCCGCAACGCGTTCCGGCGCAAACTCGAGGGGAGTTATGCATCCGTTATTCCCTAGACTCCTCAGTATGTCCGTCGTGTTTTCTGTCTTCGTCGTGATGCTCATGGTTGGCGCCCTCGTCGACATGATCACCCTGGACGCCTCCCGGGTGAAGTATTTGCCGAAAATGGCGTGGATCATCATCGTGATCCTGATCCCCCTGATCGGCGGCATTCTCTGGTTCATCATCGGCCGCGAGTACCAGCCGCGTGCCGGCCGGGGCACCGTCGGGGATCCGCGCCGGTGGGCGAAACCCGACCCCGCGCAGGCCCAGCGTTCCGACCTCAGCGTGCGGGACGCCGAAGCCGAGCTCGCCGCGCTCGATCGGGAGATCGCGGCGCACGATCGGGCTGAGCGCATCCGCAAGCTCGAAGCCGAACTCGAGGAGAAACGGCGCAGGAAAGGCTCGGCGGGGTGATGCGCGTCGGCGTCGGCGGACGTAATCCGCGACAATAGACCCGTGCCGCCCACTGCTCCCCACATTGGCTATGCCGCCGCGCTCGACCAGTTCGCGCCCGCGGAGGTGCTCGCGTTCGCCGAGCACGCTGAGCACAACGGCTTCCGCGGGGTGATGGCGGCAGACCGGTTCCAGCCGTGGGTTCCCTCGCATGGCCAGGCTGCGTTCGCGTGGACGGTGCTGGGTGCTCTCGGGCAGGTGACGACGGGGGATCTGGGGACGGGCATGACCGTACCCGGCTTCCGCTGGCATCCGGCGATGGTCGCGCAGGCGAGCGCCACCCTCGCGGCGCTGAACCCCGGACGGCACTGGCTCGGCATCGGATCCGGCGAAGCGATCGACGAGCACGTCACCGGCACCTACTGGCCGGAGACCGCGGAACGCATCAACCGGATGTTCCAAGCCGTCGAGGTCATCCACAAACTGTTCACCGCCTCCCTCGCCGGGCGCGACGCGAAACATGCGGGAAAATACTTCACGCTCGAATCCACGCGACTGTGGACGATGCCGGACAGCGCGCCGCCGATCCTCGTCGCCACTTCGGGGCCCGTCACGGCGAAGCGCGCCGGGCGCACCGTCGATGGCATCATCGTGGATGGCGCACCGCTCGACCGGATCGCCTCGCTGTTCACGCGCTTCGACGAAGGCGCGAGGGAAACCGGGCGCGGGCCGGGCACCCGGGTGCTGAGGCTGCACCTGAGCTGGGCGCCCACCGACGAGGAAGCGATGGCGAATGCGATGAAGGAGTGGCCGAACGGCGGCCTGCGGTTCCCGCGGTCCGACATCCGGTCGCCGTTCGAATTCGAACAGCTCGCCAGGCTCGTGCGCCCCGAGGACTTCGCGGGGCGGATGGTGGTTGCCGCGGACCCGGACGTGCACCGCGCGGCCATCCAGCAGCACCTCGACCTGGGCTTCGACCGCATCTACCTCCACAATGTGGGACGCAACCAGCGCGAATGGATCGACGTTTTCGCTCGGGACGTCCTGCCAAAGCTGGTGCGGTGATGAGTTCATTTTCAGGGTGGGGAGTCGAAGGAATCCCGGAGATCGCGGCCGGCGATGACCTTGCCGCGATCATCGCGCGCGCCGTCGTGAGCGACGGAGCCAGCCCCCTCGAGGATGGCGACATCCTCGTGGTGACGAGCAAGATCGTCTCCAAGGCGGAGGGGCGCCAGATCGTGGCGGCCGATCGCGAGGATGCGATCACAGCCGAAACCGTCCGCGTGGTCGCGAGCAAAGCGCATGCCGGCGGCGTGACACGCATTGTGGAGAACCGTCAGGGGCTCACCCTCGCGGCGGCGGGCGTCGACTCCAGCAACACCCCGGAGGGGATGGTCCTGCTGCTTCCGGTCGACCCGGATGCTTCCGCCCGTTCGATCTGCGCGGCGCTGCGGCTCGCAACGGGGTTGCGTCTCGGCGTGATCATCTCGGACACGCTGGGGCGGCCGTGGCGTCTCGGCCAGACCGACATTGCGATCGGCGCCGCGGGCGTGAGGGTGCTCAACGACCTGCGGGGAAGCCACGATGCGGGCGGCCGCCGCCTGGACGCCACCGTCATCGCCATCGCGGATGAGCTCGCCGCCGCCGCCGACCTTGTGAAGGGCAAGGCTTCCGGCATGCCGGTGGCCGTCATCCGCGGGCTCGGGCGCTTCGTGGGTGACCTGGATGAGCCGGGCGCGAGCTCCATCATCCGCCCGGCCGAAGACGACCTGTTCCGCCTCGGTGCCGACGAAGCGTACGAGCAGGGTTACCGTGACGGGCGGGCAGCGCAGGCAGATGGGTCGGCAACCCCACCAGCGAGCTCACCAGCCGCCCCCACCGCCTCCTCCACCGCCGCCCCCTGACGAACCGCCGCCGCTCGACCCGCCGGAGAAGCTGCTGCCGCCCGAGGAACTCCACGATGAGGTGCTCGGCGTAGGCGGGGTTGTCGCGAAGTGCGTGGCGGCGATCGCGGTGTTGAATCCGGAGACCTGGCTGAAGTCGTTTGCGCCCGTGTACCACTCCGGCTGCTCCGTGACGGCGTAGCGGCGCCCGAGCTCCCCGATCCACTCCTTCTCCACACCGAAGATCATGGCGTAGGGCAGCAGCTTCTCGTACAACTTGATGATCGCGGACTGGTCTGTCACGTCGATACGTTCTGCCGTTCCCGGCGCCTGCAGGACGCGGATGCGGTCCTTCTCGGCAAGGGAAATGTAGTCGCGGATGCCGTACAAGTAATCCCTGACTCGCGCACCCTCCTG
This sequence comes from Micrococcales bacterium, assembly GCA_017306245.1. Classification (GTDB taxonomy): domain Bacteria; phylum Actinomycetota; class Actinomycetes; order Actinomycetales; family Microbacteriaceae; genus Terrimesophilobacter. The sequence goes on from JAFKIY010000003.1 coordinate 178,459, forward strand.
CGTCATCACGAGGGGCGGAATGGCGAGCGCGAGGATCACGATCCAGCCGAGGCTGCAGACGAGCGCCGCAAGCCACAGGCCGGTCAGCTGCACGTCGTTCACGTTTCCGGCAATCCACACCGCCACGGCTGCGGCCGCGACCAGGAACGTGCCCCAGCCCAGGATTCTCGGCGCGCGGGAGGAGGGGCGGGCGCGCCACCCGAGCGCCTTCACGTCCCTGCTCGACTTGGCACGGTGCGCGGCCAGGCGGTCGCCGAGTTTCGTGTCGCCGCCATCCAGGGTCATGCGTCCTCCGACGGCGAGCGTTCCAAAGAGCGCCGTGAGCACCCACCTCTCCGACTCGGGTACGGTGGGCCACCCGGCAAGCAACTCCAGTTCGTAGCGCTCGTTCTTCGGTTTGTCCGGATATTCGCGGATCGCGAGCACGCGGGCGACGGCGAAGCGCACGATCTGGGCCGGCAGTGCCGAGTTGCCCCTCTGGAGGAGCTCGGCGGCGAGCATCGGGTAGGCGTCATCGGGAGGCGAATATTCCGGGATGATGATGCCGCGGCCCTTCGCATCCCGCCACACGACCACTCGAAGCCACAGCACGAGCAGGAATGCGGCGACCGTGAGGCCAAGGAGTACCCAGGGCAGAATCGCGAAAACCCAGCTGTTCTTGAGCAGCGGCGGATCCACGAACGTCGCGGGGTCGAATCCGATCGCGATGGTCATGTTCTGGTAACCGCCGAGGTCGTGCGCGCTGGCGGTAATCGTGTCGCCCGCGCGGGTGATGTCGCAGCGGTCGGTGCTTCCCGCGTAGCCCTGATAGCACGCCACATTTCCGGTCAGCGAGCCGGCAATCCCCTCCTCGAGGTGGACGGTCGCGGTTACCGTGCCGAACGGTTGCGCCCAGCCCGTGCCGTTCACATCCCAGTAGAACTCGTCGGAGGCGGTGTCCGCGAACGAGCGCACCACGTTGCGCTGCGTGTACTCGATGCGGTACGTCGTCTCGCCGTGCACGAATCGGTCGGCGCTGCCGATGCGCAGCACGGCGAAACCGTCCGCATCGTTGCGCGTGTAGGGCTGCGGCGAACCTGACCCGTCCGTCACGGAGGTGACTGCGAGGTCCAGTTGCGCATCCCCGTACTTCAGCGGAATGGCGCGCTCGATTCCATGATTCTGGTCGACGTCGGGGAACACGGCGACGAGGGTCTCGACGGTGCGCAGCGTCGCGTTCCCACCGGCATCCCGCCCCAGGTAGTAGTCGGCCGACATGGAGGCGAACGTGAAGTCCTGCGGAGAGGCGCTCGCCGCGGGCACCGGCAGCGCAAATCCTCCCGACACGAGCACGGCACCGAGCGCGGCCAGAGCGGATAACGCGGCGGTGCGCAGTCGCATGGGGACAGGGTAGCGGAGAACCACCCGGCGCGAGAGGCAGGAAACTGCAAAAATGGGTGGCACGGGAAAATGCACCGTCCCGGATGGAGCGCCATGAACGCAGCGGTTCGACAGCGGCGAGGAACGTCAGTGAGCCTGACGCTGCGCGGCAGCGCGCTCCTCGCGGCGGCCGTGCTCGCGTTCAGCGCCGCCTACATCGCGGGATGGCCCGAACTGCTCGTGCTCGCCTGCTTTTGCGGCATCCCGCCCCTGCTCGCTCTGGCGATGGTGGCGCGCAGCCGCCCGCGCCTCACGGTCGCCAGATTCTCCTCTCCCGCGATCGTGAGCGCCGGCGCCACAGGCTCCGCGCAGCTTCGGCTCGGCAACATCGGGGCCGCGAGAACCGTTGCCGCGCACTGGTCGGACACCCTTCCGTGGAAACCGGGGAGCACGCGGCGCCAGGTGCTCCCGGTCATCGGCGCCGGGGGCAGCCTCACGCTGCAGTACGCGTTCGTGCCCCCTCGGCGGGGAATCGCCGAGCTCGGCCCGCTCGTGGTCGAGATCGTCGACCCGTTCGGGCTCGCTCGGGGCGAGTTCGCCGTGGGGGACCGCCATCGCGTCACCGTGGCGCCGGAGGTCGTCGATCTTGACCAGGGAGCGGTCGACATCGCCTCCGACAGCGGGTCGGCGCGGCTGTTCCAGCACCGTGCGCTCGCGGGCGAGCACGACGTCATGACGCGGGACTACCGCCCCGGCGATGCGTTGCGACGCGTGCACTGGAAGGCGTCGGCCCACCACGGAGAGCTCATGGTCCGCGAGGAGGAGAAGCGCAGCCACGCTGAGGCCGTTCTCGTCGTGGACACGCGGAGGGGAAACTGGCGGGACGTATCGCGCAGCCCGTCCCCGGATGAGCCGGACAGCGAACGATTCGAGTGGGCGCTGAGCCTGATCGCGTCCCTCCGCGACTACCTCGTCAGGAATGGCCTGCGCGTGTCCGTTGTCGAGACGGCGGTGAGCCAGCTGGCGGATGCCGGCCACGCCGACGACTTCGTCGAAAGCGTCGCGCGCGTTCGGCTCAGCTACCAGGACGGTCCGGCCGTGCGGCTTGCCGGACCGGGTTCGGAGAGTACCGGCACCGTGTTCGCGGTCGTGGACGCTGCGGATGGCGAAATCGTCGACGCGCTGGTCGACGGGCGCGGATCGTTCGACCTGGCGGTCGCGTTCCTGCTCGGACCGGTCTCCGGCGACAGCGCCGAACGGCTTGCGGATGCGGGCTGGATCCTGCACAGGGTGGGTGCTGCGGAGACCGTGCTTCAGGCGTGGCGCGCCCTCGACACGGAGCGAATCGCTGCGGTGGGTATTGGGGCGGGACATGCCTAGCCGAAGCACGGCAGGGGCCGTGACCGCTGACCGCGGCCGCGCCGCCGCACGTCGCGTCGGCGTCGTGCGCGCCGTGCTGCTGCTCGGCGTGTTCGGGGTGACCCTCGGCGGCCTGCACACGATTCTCGAGGGGGTGGTGTGGTGGATCCTGTCGATCCTGCTGTGCGCGATCGTGTTCGGTGCGGGACTGGTCGTGCGCGCCGTGCTGCCGACGAGAATTCTGTTGGGCCGCATCCTCTCGCCCCTGGTCGGGATCGCCGCGGCGTCGCTCGCGATCATCATCCGGTTTTCCGCCGACGTTTCCGCGTGGGGCTTCGTCCCGACGCCCGAAACGATCGAGCGGTTCCAGAAGCTGGTGCGCGACGCCGGGTACTCGATCACGTGGCAGAACGTCCCGGCCAACGCGGATGAGCCGATCTCGTTCGTGCTCGCTCTCGGGGTTGCCGCGCTTGCCGTGGTCGCCGAAATTTTCGCGTTCTCCCTCAGATTGCCCGCGCTCGTCGGCCTGCCGCTCGCCGCGATTTTCCTCGTGCCGGGGATCACCCCGGAGGGCGCGACCGACGGATGGTTCTTCGCCGGAAGCGCCCTCGCCTATCTCGCGCTGTTGCTCGCGGAGCGGCCGAAGAAGTTCCTTCCCGCGATCGCCGTGGGGTCGATCGCGGTGGTGAGCGGCCTCATCCTGCCCGGCATCCTCCCGAGCACGGAGATCACCGTGACCAGCAGCGGGCTCGGCCCGAGCGTGTCCACCGGCGTGAACCCGATGATTCGACTCGGCGACGATCTGCGGGAGAAGGAAAAACACGTCGCACTCACCTACAGCACGGTGTCCGGTGTTCCAGAGTATTTGCGGCTCGTCGAAGTGTCCAATTTCTACAGCAACCGGTGGGGGCCGACGCAACCGTATCTGGATCCGGACAACCGCCCGAACGAGTTTCCGCGGCCTCCGGGACTCGCTGTCGACGTCCTGACCAAGAGGGAAGTGACCTACGTTCACGTCGCCAACCTGTTGAGCCCGTGGTTGCCGGTACCGTACCCCGCCTCGAGCGTCATCGGCCTGGACGGTTCGTGGCAGTACCTCCCCGCGTCGTTCACCGTCGCGAGCAACCAGACGCTCGCGCGCGGGCAGAACTACACCGTGTCGAGCATGAAACTGCTCCCCACCCCGGAGCAACTGCTCGCGGCCGGCACCCGTGTGCCCTCCGGGCTTTCCGACTACCTGGCGTTGCCGCCCGACACCCCGGCGATCATCGCCGACACGGCGAAGACGGTGACCGAGCGGGCGAGGGGAAACTACGAGAAGGCGATCGCCATCCAGGAGTTTCTGCGTTCCGCGCCGTTCCAGTACTCGGAGACCGCGCCGGTCGCCGACGGTTACGACGGCACCGGCGTGGAATATGTCGCGGCGTTCCTCGAACAGCACCGCGGATACTGCATCCACTTCGCCTCCGCGATGGCCGTCATGGCGCGGGAACTGGGAATCCCGAGCCGCATCATCGTCGGCTTCCAGCCCGGCCACCTGAAGAACGGCGACGACAACGGACGCAAACTGTTCGAGGTCACCACGGCCGACCTGCACGCATGGCCCGAACTGTATTTCAGTGGCATCGGCTGGGTTCGGTTCGAACCGACGCCGAGCCGCGGGTCGGTGCCGGAGTACGCCCGGCAGTCCGCCGCCGGTGTCCCGCCCGTCACGGTGCCGGGTTCCGATCCTGCCAACCCGGCCACGCGCGACACGGAGGGCGGCCGCCCGCAGCTCGATGCGGGGCCGACCGTGGCGCGGTGGCTGACGAGCGGCGACTCCACCGCGTGGATCATCGTGGGCGGCACGCTCGCGGGCCTGATCGCACTCATCCTGCTTCCGGCCATGATGCGATCCGCGCGACGGCGTGGGCGTCTGAGGGCTCTGAAATCCGGGTCGGGAACCGCGGCATCCGCGTGGCACGAGATCCTCGAGTCCGCCGAAGACATCGGGATCATCGTGGGGGAGACGCTGACCCCGCGCGACGTCGTGGCCCGCCTCGAACGGGTACGGGGGATGTCCGGGGCGGGAAGCGACGCTCTGGCGCGGATTCTGGACGCCGTCGAACGGGAAGAATTCGGTCGGCCCCCCGCCGTCGCCGCGGCGGCCCCGAAACCGGAACTGGCCAGGGACCTCACCGAGGTGCTCTCCCGTCTGGCGGGCAGCGTGGACAGCGGAACCCGGATGCGCGCGGCGCTGCTTCCGCCGTCGCTCGTGCAACGCGCAAGGCGGGTGGTCGCACGATTCGCGTGAGTGGGGTTAGGTGCAGATTGATGACTCTGGCAGACTCGCTGGAGGCAGGACTCAACAGTGAGGTGAATGGTGGCACAAGCAACTGATTCGGTCGATTTCGCAAGCTTCCACGCCCTGACGGGGAAGATTCTCCGCGGGGTCGAGACCGTGATCGACGGCAAACGGGAGGCAGTGGAGCTCGCCCTCACGACCGTGCTGGCCGAAGGTCACCTGCTCATCGAGGATGTGCCAGGGGTCGGCAAGACCATGCTCGCGAAGGCTCTCGCGCGGTCGATCGACTGCACGGTCAGCCGGATCCAGTTCACCCCCGACCTGCTTCCGTCGGATGTGACGGGCGTGTCCGTGTTCAACCAGGGTCGCGGCGAGTTCGAGTTCAAGCGGGGGCCGGTCTTCGCGAACCTCGTGATCGGCGACGAAATCAACCGGGCGAGCCCGAAAACCCAGTCCGCCCTGCTGGAGAGCATGGAGGAGGGCCAGGTCAGCGTCGACGGCGTGACGTATCCGCTCGCGAGGCCGTTCACAGTGGTGGCAACGCAGAACCCGGTCGAAATGGAGGGCACGTACCCGCTGCCGGAGGCGCAGAGGGACCGGTTCATGGTGCGCATCTCCATGGGGTATCCGGATGATCTCGCAGAGCTTGCCATGTTGAAGCGGCGCGAACTGTCGAGCCCGCTGGATGCCCTCACCCCTGTCGTGAGCCTCCAGCAGCTCTCCGACATGATCGCGATGGTGCGGGGAATCTACGTTTCCGAAGCGGTCGAACAGTACGCGGTGAGCATCGCGCAGGAGACGAGGCGCGATCGGGAACTGAGGCTCGGTGCGAGCCCGCGTGCCACGCTCCACCTCGTGCGGGCGGCGAAGGCGCGGGCGGCGCTGGATGGGCGCGAGTTCGTGCTCCCGGATGACATCGATGCGCTCGCGGTTCCCGTGCTCGGCCACCGGCTGATCGCGTCCGCGAGGGTCGCCGGTGCTGGATCCGCGTTCCAGTCGAACAGCCTTGCGGACATCATCCATCGGATCGTCGCCGCAACGCCCGTGCCGCTCGGCGCAGGCGCGTCGGCGTAGCGGTCGGGCATGTCCGACCGACGGAAGCCTCCCGTTCGTTCGCGCGCCCGCCTCGCGACGAGAAAGCCGCTGCGCAGCACCCTCGAGCGGCGCGGCCGGGCGCTTCTGATCGTCGGCGGTGTTCTGATCATCGCGGCGTATGCGCTCCCGCGCAGCGAGCTGCTGTATGCGGGCGGGCTGCTGGTTGGCCTTCCGCTTATCGCGTTGATCTTCGTGCGGTTCCGGCGGCACAGGATGGCTGTTGCGCGCCGATTCTCCCCCGCCGTGGCGGAGGCAGGAGGGCGGGTCGCCGTGAAAGTCGAGGTGCGCAATCTCGCGGCCCAGCGCACGGGCGAAGCGACGTGGCGGGATGAGTGGCCGTGGTTCCCGTTCGGAACCGATGCGGCCCGGCTGAAACCCCTCGCGCGCAACAAGGGAACGCTGGGCGTGGCCAGCGCGGTGACCGTGGACTATGTCTTCGATCCGCCTCGGCGCGGCGTGTTCGATATCGGCCCGCTCGTGGTGGAGGTCGCTGACCCGTTCCAGCTGGCGCGGGGCGAGATCGTGGTCGGTGCCACCCAGAAACTCGTGGTGACCCCGCACGTCGCGCGATTGCCGTTCACGGGAACGTCGATTGCCGCGGATGACGGCTCGGCGCGCGCGCTTCAGCGCCGGAACAGCGCAGGCGGGGACGACCTCATGACCCGCGAGTATCGGGACGGGGATCCGCTGCGCCGCGTGCACTGGAAGGCGACCGCACGGCACGGGGAACTCATGGTGCGTCTCGAGGAGCAGCGAAGCCACGCGCAGGCGCGCATCATCCTGGACACGAGGAGGGCGGGATACCGCGACGCCGGTCCGGCCACCGATGACCAGCCGGAGAGCGACAGTTTCGAGTGGGCGGTCGCGTTCACCGCATCGCTCGCATTCCACCTGTACGAGACCGGTTTCTCGGTGGACGTGGTCGAGACGGGGTATTCGCAGCTGACGAGCCCGGAGCATCAGGAGGAATTCCTTGAATCGCTTGCGGCCATCGAACTTGTCGACGGTGCGCAACTGACGCGCCTTCCGACAGGCAACGCCGACGCGGGCCACTCTCTGGGTTCGGCGTTCGCGATCGTCGCGGATGCCGAATCTCACACGGTGGCGAGGCTGAAGGCTCAGCGCGCCCAGTTCGACTCCGCGCTCGCGTTCATCGTGAACCCGCACAGCGAGACTGTGATCGCACCGCTGCGCGAAGCCGGTTGGGCATGCGTCGCGGTTCGCCCCACCGACGATCTCGCGGCCGTGTGGCTCGCCGCAGAGGAGATCAGGGAGGCGAGCCGTGCCAGGGGTTAGGCCGGTCGGCTCGAAGCGGGGTCACGCGCACAACCTGCCGAGCCCGGAAGAAGCACGCAGGACTTCGTGGCGGGTCAGCCTCGCCCTGCTCGTGTGTTTCCTCGTGACGCTCCCTGCGCTCCACACCATCCTTCAGGGTTTCGGCTGGTGGTTCGCGATGGCCGGGACGGTGCTCGCCGTGCTCGGCGCTGCGGCACTCGCCCGGGTGCTGAGCGTTCGCCGCTGGGTGCCGGCAATTTCTGGGTCGCTCGTCCTGCTCGCGCTCATCACCCTGTTTTTCTCCGGCCGGTCCGCGTTTCTGTTCGTCATCCCCACGTTTGAGAGTTTCGGCGTGTTCGGCGACCTGGGCCAGGCCGGCGCTGCATCGATTGCGGGTCAGTCCGTGCCTGCCGATGTCACCCTCGGGATTGCGTTCCTGCTCTGCCTTGGCGTGGGCGTTCTCGCTATCGCCGCGGATTTCCTCGCAGTATCCAGGCGGTTGCCCGCGCTCGCGGCGCTTCCCCTTGCCGTGATCCTCGCCATCCCCCCGTTCATCGGCATCGAGCTGAGCGACGTGTTCGTGTTCCTGCTGGCCGCGATCGCCTGGCTCGTGCTCCTTCGCGCCGGGCAGCCGTTCCCGCAGACGGGCCGGGCGATCGGGTTGGGGGCCTCCGCCCTCATCGTCGCGCTACTGGTTCCCATTGCGTTGCCCCGCGTAGACGACTCGCTGGCCAGCGGCGACTCGTTCGGCGGGTATCTCGCGGGAGTGAATCCGGTGCTGAGCCTCGGAAACGATCTGCGAAGGGAGCTGCCGCGCACGATTCTCACCTACAGCACCCTCTCGGGCGCGCCCACCTATTTGAGGCTTGTGAGCCTCCAGAACTTCACCGCGGAAACGTGGGCGCCCGATCCGCCCGAAATTGACCGGGACAACGTGCCGTCGCGGGTTGGCCCGCCGCCCGGCCTTTCCGCCGACGTCCGGGTCGAGGATGAAACGACCTGGGTGGATGTGCAGAACCTGGGCAGCCCGTGGTTGCCCGTGCCGTATCCGGCAACCCTCGTGAGCGGGTTGAGCGGGGACTGGTTCTGGAACGCGAAGGATCTCACCTTCACGAGCCCGAATCGCGCCGCGCGCGGCGAAGTGTACAAAGCGCAGAGCCTTCAGGTCGAGCCGACCCCCGCCCAACTGACCGCGGCGGGGCGAGTCGTCCCGGAGGAGTACAGCGCGTACCTCGCGCTCCCCGACGGCATGCCCCCCATTATCGCCGCCGAAGCCGAACAGGTCACTGCGGCGGCGACGAGCGACTACGGCAAAGCCGTCGCGCTGCAGGAGTTTTTCCGGAACGGGGCGTTCACCTATTCGGAAACGGCCCCCGTCGACGAGGGGTATGACGGCACGGGAATGGAGGTGCTCGCGAAGTTCCTCGACGTGCGAAGCGGTTACTGCATCCATTTCGCCTCCGCGATGGCGGTCATGGCGCGAACGCTCGGCATTCCGTCGAGGGTTGCCGTCGGGTTCCTTCCCGGCGACAAGCAGGTGGCGACCGTGGACGGGCGCACCCAGTACCGGGTGACGACGCTGAACGTCCACACCTGGCCTGAACTGTATTTTGAGGGGATCGGCTGGACCCGATTCGAGCCGACGCCCGGGCGCGGGTTCGTCCCCACCTACGCCGACGAGGCAACGCCCGGCGTGCCGACGCCGCCGGCGCCCTCTGCCGCTCCGACACCGACGCCGACGCCCACGGTGGCGCCGCCCCGGTCCGCCGCGCCGGTGGATCCAACCGGGTCGGCCGCGGATGCCGCACGCCAGTCCGCGGCGCTCGGCTGGCTGTGGGCGGCTCTCGTCGTCTTCGGGGTGCTGATCCTCCTGCTCATCCCGGCGATGGTGCGCGGCGTTCAGCGCGCCATCCGGTTGCGCAGGCTCGCGCGCGGTGCGCCGCTCGTGTCCACGGGGTGGCGCGAACTGATGCAGTCCGCGACGGATCTTGCGGTCGGAGTCAGCGGCACCGCGACCCCGCGGGATGCTGCGAGCGTCATTGCGGCATCCGCCGGACTCCGTGCCGACGATCAGGCTGTGCTCGATCGAGTGCTGGAGCGGGTCGAAAGGGAAAGCTTCTCCAGAACGGCACCGGCCGGAGCGGGGATCGAACGCGCGGATCAGGTGCGCAGGATTCTCCAGTCGATGCGTTCGGCGACGGGATGGCGGACTCGGATGGCCGCGACGATCGCGCCACGTTCGATCTGGCGTCGCGTGACCGGTGTCAGTCGCGGCGACTGAACGCGATGGTCGGGCGCGAGCCCGGCCGTTCGATCAGTTCCGCCTTCACGCCGTAGACGTCGTCGATGAGCTCCGGGGTCAGGGTCGCGGTGGTGGGACCGGAGGCGACGACGCGTCCGCCGTTCAGCACGATGACGTGGTCGCTCCACCCGGCGGCGAGCGTCAGGTCGTGCAGTGCGGCCACGACGGTGACGCCTCGCGCGGCGAGCGTGCCGAGAAGTGCGAGCGTCTCCAGCTGCGCCGCGATGTCGAGATGATTCGTCGGCTCGTCGAGGAGCAGCAGCCGCGGATCCTGGGCGAGGGCACGGGCCAGCAGCACCCTCTGCCGTTCGCCGCCGGAGAGCGCGGTGATGTCCCGGTTCGCGAAGTCCTCCATGCGCACGGTGCGCAGCGCCGTACGCACGGCCTCGCGGTCCGCTTCCGACTCGTCCGCGAACGGGCCGAGGTGGGGGATGCGTCCCAGCCCGACGACATCGGCGACCGTGAGCGAGAGCTCCGTCGCGGCGCCCTGCTCGACGAGCGCGACGGTTCGCGCCCGCTCGCGGCGCGGCAGTGAGCGCAATTCCTTGCCGTCGAAGCGGATGACGCCGGCCGCTGCGGGGAGCACGACCGCCAGAGTGTGCAGGAGCGTCGACTTCCCCGAGCCGTTCGGCCCGATGAGCGCAGTGACCGCTCCCGGCGGGGCTGTGCAGTCGATGCCGTCGATGATGAGGTTGCCGTCGAGTCGAACCGTGACCCGCTCGATGTCGAGTCCGCTCACGATGAGACCCTCCGTCGGGCGAGCAGGGCGGCGAACACGGGAGCACCGATGATGGCGGTCACGATGCCGACGGGAAGTTCGCGCGGGTCGAACAGCGACCGCGCCGCGGTGTCCGCCCAGATCAGGAAGCTCGCCCCAACGAGCGCCGAGAGCGGCAGCAGCAGCCGATGGCGCGGCCCGACCAGGAGCCGCACGGCGTGGGGCAGGATGAGGCCGACGAATCCGATGGCGCCGCTCACCGAGACCATCGCGCCGGTCAGGAGCGCGGCAGCGGTGAGCATGATCCACCGGGTCGCCGGAACGTTCACGCCGAGGGTCGTCGCCGAGGTGTCGCCGAATGCGAACGCGTCGAGGACCCTGCCGCTCATCATGATGGGGATGCCGGCGATCAGGATCGCGGTCGCGGCGATTCCGACGGCGGGCCACCGCGCGCCGGCGAGCGAACCGAGCAGCCATCCGAGGATTTCGCGGTAGGAGTCGCCCGTGACGGTCCAGAAGATGATGAGGCTCGTGATGGCTCCCGCGAGCGCTGACACGGCGATGCCGGCGAGCACGGTGCGACCGGGTGTGATCCTCCCGAATGCTCCGGCGAGCAGGAGGGTCGCGGCGAGCGCGACCATGGCGCCGAGGAAGGCGGCAACCGGAAGCAGGAGCGCGCTTCCGAGGAGAAGCACGGCGACCGCGCCGAGCGACGCCCCGGAGGAGAGGCCGAGCAGGTAGGGGTCGGCGAGGGGGTTGCGCGTGATCGACTGCATCACGACACCGGCGAGCGCGAGGCCCGCGCCGACCGCTCCGGCGGTGAGCACCCGCGGGAGCCGGAGATCCCACACGATGCTGTCGCGGAGCGCGGTCAGCGGCGGCTCCCCGATGCCGAGATGGTGCAGGATCGAACCCCACACTTCCAGGGGCGTGATGTTCGCGGGCCCGAACGTGACCGCGAACGTGATCGACGCCACGAGCGCCGCCGCGAGAACGATCGTCCACACGGCGGAGCGGCCCCGCTTCAGGGAGCGGTCTGCCTCACCCAAGATTGAGGGCTTTCAGTTGCGCGGAAAGGTCGGCTGCAGCATCCACGGTGCTCACCCCGGCCTCGCTCGAGGCGAACGGGATGATGAGGTAGCGGTGATTTTTGACGGCGTCGAGTTTCGCGGTCGCCGGGTTGCCCTCCAGCACGCCGATCTTCTTCTCTGCGGTGCTCCAGCTCGCATCCACGAGCACGATGACGTTGGGGTTCGCGGCGATCACGCTCTCCCAGTTGTAGCTCGCCCAGGTGTCTTTCACGTCGGCGGCGATGTTGCGAAGTCCTACCGTGTCGAGGATGAGCTGCGGTGGGCCGATGCCGGCGCCGACGTAGGGGATGTCGGATCCGGAGGAGAACCACAGCGCGCTGAGCCCGCGGGTGTCCTTGCGGATGGCGGCGAGCACGGCGTGCTGCTCGGCGAGAAGTGAGGCGTCGTCGACGTGGAAGATCGCGGCGATCTGGTTGATTTCCTGGTCGATGTCGTCGAACGTCAGCCGTTTCGGTTGGTATGCGGCTTCCTTGCATGCGGAGGGAGAGACGTAGGTGCGGATTCCGAGATTCGCGAGTTCGGACCGCGTGCCCGCGCCGTCGGCGGAAAAGTTGGATTCCCACCCGGCGTAGATGAAGTCGGGGTTGGCGTTCAGCACGACCTCCTGGGACGGCACCTTGTCGGCGAGGACCGGGATTCCCGACGCTGCGGCCGCCCATTTCGCGGGAATCGGGCCATCCTGGAACGCGGTGCCGACGATGCGGTCCCCGAGCCCGAGGGCCAGAAGCATTTCGGTCGACGTCGACTTGATCGCGATCACGCGCTGCGGCGGTGCCGCCACGGGGACCTCGACGCCGCAGTTGTCGATCGGTATGGTGTTCGTGGAAGACGGAACTGGCGTGCCCGAGGCGGTGGCGCATCCTGCCAGTAGCAGTGCGGCGCTGGCGAGCACGGAAAATGTGAGAAGCGGACGGGGCACGAAATCTCCGGATGTGGTCGAGTGTCGTCAAGGAGGCCGAAGCGAGCATCCGGCGAAGTAAACCACGCAGCCCAGATCACGGGCACGCACACCACACCACATCCGGTGAGGGGGTCAGGATTCCACTGTAGCGCCGTCGGCGCGGCTTCGTTCGCAGGCTGGGGCACAGGAAGCTCGGGTGCAGGTAGCTGCAAAGTGCGTCCTCTCCGCGACAGCCCTGTGGATAAGAAGTTATCCACCAATGTGGGAAAACAGTAGAAAACGGATGTTCTAGTTTGAAAGAATATAGGCATGTCAACATTCGCATTTATGATCGTCGATACCGCCTCGGCGGTCTCGGCCTTCGGTGCGAGCACTCATGACTACGATGCGCTCACCGATGACCGGATTCTCGAGCTCGGTGCCGCCATCGCCGCCCACGAACGCGCCTTCGGTCTCGTAAAAGCCCAGCACGCCGCTCAGGTGGCTCGGCGCTCTCGCCGCGAGTTCGGTCACACGGGGCTTGCCGCCCGCAATGGGTTTGCATCCCCGCAAAAGCTTCTGCAGCAGGTCACCAAGGTCACCGCGCGGGAGGCGGGCCAGCTGGTCTCCCTGGGCAATGCCATCGGGAACGCCGAGGCCACGCGTGAGCTCCTCGACAACGGTGTCACCCAGATCGGCGAAGTGCCTGTGGAGACGACCTGGGACGAGCCGATTTGCCAGGCAGTGACGACGGGAACGCTCAGCATCGAGTGCGCGGACGCGCTTCGGCGCGGACTCGGCACACCGGACGGCGAGGTCACCGCGGAAAGACTGCGCGAGCTGGCAACAGAGCTCCTGGCCCGTTGCGGCGAGCTTCCCGCGGATGCGCTTTTCCAGCACGCGAGAGCCGAACGTGATCTGAACGACATCGAAGGGATCGCCGCGCGTCAGCAGGAGCAGTACCTGCAGGGCGGATTCCGCCTGTTCAGCAAAGCCAATGGCATGTACGGGTACGCCGGGCAGGCTGACCCGGAATCTGCCGCGGTACTCCTCGGCGCCCTCGACCCATTGACGAGTCCCCGCCGAGGAGGACCCCGATTCACCCGGCCCGAGGACATCGCGCGAGCGCAGGCCATAGTCGACGACCCGCGGACGACCGAGAGGATCACCCTCGACGGTCTGGTCGCTCTCGTGAAGGCCGGTGGCGGTGTCAACCCGCAGTCGATGTCGTCCGGCGACCACACCCTCGTTAAAGTGATCGTTCCAGTCAAAGCTGTCGAGACTGCGGGTGCGGACCGCCGCGGCACGGCAGCGCAAGGGTTCGGATTCATCGAGTCGACAGGTACGACAGTGTCAGTTGGCACAGCCGAAGCGGACCTGTGCGACTCAGGATGGCAGGAGGTCACTGTCGACGACTGCGGAACTCCGTTCGACGCCGGCCGCGCTCGCCGGCTGTTCGGCCGCAGACAGCGGGAGGCGCTCGCGGTGCGCGACGGCGGATGCATGTGGCCGGAATGCCCGCACCCGCCAGCGTTCACGGAGGCGCACCACATCGAGCAGTGGAAACGCGATCAGGGTCGAACGGATCTCGACAACGGAATACTGTTTTGCCGGTTCCACCACTTGCTCCTGCACAACAACCACTGGGAGCTCCGCCGCGATACCGAGGGGAGATTCTGGCTGACGCCACCTTCCGCCGTCGACCCGGATCACGTGGCCATCCTGCTCGAGAGCAAGAACCTCCTCACGCGGGCACGACAGCGAAAAAATGGCGCGAACGTGGGCTCGAACGGGGATCCAAACATGGGACCGTTCGAGACCGGGGATCGTGCTAGGTGTTCTGCGGGAAGCCCAGGTTGATCCCACCGTGGCTCGGGTCGAGCCAGCGCGCGGTGACCACTTTCTCCCGGGTGAAGAACGCGACACCTGCCGGCCCGTACGCTTTCGCGTCGCCGAACGCCGAATCCTTCCAGCCACCGAACGAGTGGTAGGCGACAGGCACGGGGATCGGCACGTTCACGCCCACCATCCCAGCCTCGACCTCGTGCTGGTAACGCCGCGCCGCTCCACCATCATTCGTGAAGATCGCCGTTCCGTTGCCGTAGGGGCTTCGGTTGATGAGCGCGAGCCCCGCCTCATAGGAGGGCACCCGGATGATGGACAGGATCGGACCGAAGATTTCGTGCTTGTACACGTCGGAATCCGTGCCGACCTTATCCAGTAGGGTCGGGCCGAGCCAGAAGCCGTCGGCCCCGCCGTCCACCTCGATGCCGCGACCGTCGACCACGACCGTCGCGCCGTCCTTCGTCGCGAGGTCGATGTAGGAGGCGACCTTGTCGCGGTGCGCCTCGGTGATGAGCGGGCCCATGTCGCAATTGCGCATGCCGTCGCCGACCTTCAGACCCTTCATCCGCTCCGTGATCTTCGCGATCAGGTCATCCGCGACCGGCTCCACGGCGACGATCACGCTGATCGCCATGCACCGCTCGCCCGCAGAACCGAAGCCTGCATTGACCGCGGCATCCGCCGTGAGGTCGAGGTCGGCATCCGGCAGCACGAGCATGTGGTTCTTCGCCCCGCCGAGCGCCTGAACGCGCTTGCCGTGCTTCGACGCCGTCTCGTAGATGTACTTCGCGATGGGCGTGGAGCCGACGAACGACACGGCCTTGATGTCGGGGTGCTCGAGCAGCGCATCCACCGACTCCTTGTCGCCGTGCACGACATTGAAGACGCCCTTCGGCAGGCCTGCCTCGATGAACAGCTCCGCCATCCAGTTCGCCGCAGACGGGTCCTTCTCCGAGGGCTTCAGCACGACCGTGTTCCCGGCGGCGATCGCGATGGGGAAGAACCACATCGGCACCATGGCCGGGAAGTTGAACGGGCTGATGATGGCGACAGCGCCGAGCGGCTGGCGCAGCGTGTACACGTCGACGCCGGTCGACACGTTCTCCGAGAAGTCGCCCTTCACGAGGCTCGGCATGCCGAGCGCGAACTCGACAACCTCGATGCCGCGGGCAACCTCGCCGCGGGCATCCGAGGTGACCTTGCCGTGCTCGGCCGTGAGGATGTCCGCCAGATCGTTTCGGCGCTCGTTCAGCAGCTCGCGGTAGCGGTACAGGATCGCCTGCCGGTTCGCCTGCGAGGTGTCGCGCCAGCCCGGATAGGCTGCGGTCGCCGCCGCCACCGCCGTGTCGACATCGGCGACGCTGGCCAGAGCCACGTTCTTGGCCACAGTACCGGTTGCCGGGTTGAACACGGGCGACGTGCGCGTGGACGTTCCCGTGTGGGATGCGCCATTGATGTAGTGAGTGAGTGTGTCAGTCATGTCAGTGTCTTTTCGTCGTTGAGGGTGTCGAGGAGTGTCAGGAGAGAAGGTCGAGGGACAACACCTCGCCATAGATCGCCATCGCTTCCGCAACTTCCGTCTCCGTGACCACGCACGGCGGCACCACGTGGATGCGATTCTCCGAAATGAACGGCAGGAGGTTGCGCGCGATGAGCTCAGACTTCACCCTGGCCATCACCGCCGCGCTGACCGGCGTGCGGGAGTCGCGGTCGGAGACCAGCTCGACGGCCCAGAACACCCCGGTGCCGCGCACATCGCCGACGATCGGATGATCCGCCTTGAGCTTCTGAAGCGCCGGGGCGATCGTCTCGCGGCCGACGCGGGCCGCGTTCTTCACGATGCCCTCGGACTCCATCGCGTCCAGAGCGGCGACAATCGACGCCATCGCGAGGGGGTGCCCGCTGTAGGTGAGGCCGCCGGGGAACACGACCTCATCGAAATCGCGCGCGATCGCGTCCGAAATGATCACGCCGCCGACCGGCACGTAACCCGAGTTCACGCCCTTCGCGAACGTGATGAGATCCGGCACGACGTCATACGCGTCGAACGCGAACCAGTTGCCGGTGCGGCCGAAGCCCGCCATCACCTCGTCGAGGATCATCACGAGCTCGTACTTGTCGCATAGCGCGCGAACGCCCTCGAGGTAGCCGGGCGGCGGCATCAGCACGCCCGCCGTTCCGGGGATCGTCTCCAGGAGCACGGCGGCGATTCCGGACGGCCCCTCGCTCTGGATGACGCGCTCCAGGTGGTGCAGCGCGCGCTCGGACTCCTGCTCCGGGCTCGTGGACCAGAACTCGCTGCGGTACTCGTACGGGCCGAAGAAGTGGGCGTGGCCGCGAGCGAACTCGTTCGCCACCCGCCGCCAGTCCCCGGTGGAGACGATCGCCGCGCCGGTGTTGCCGTGGTAGGAGCGGTACGTGGACAGGATCTTGTCGCGGCCGGTGTGCAGCCGGGCCATGCGGATCGCGTTCTCATTCGCATCCGCGCCGCCGTTCGTGAAGAACACCTTGTTGAAGCCGTCCGGCGCGCGGTCGACGATGCGCTTGGCCGCCTCGCCGCGTTCGAGGTTCGCGGTCGGCGGCGAAATCGTCGACAGGATGCCCGCCTGCTTTTGAATCGCCGCGACGACGGAAGGGTGCTGATGCCCGATGTTGACGTTCACGAGCTGGCTCGAAAAGTCGAGGTAGGTGCGACCGGAGTTGTCCCACACCCGGCACCCGAGGCCGCCGGAAATGACGAAGGGATTCAGCTTCGCCTGCGCGGACCAGGAGTGGAAAACGTAGGAATCGAGTTCAAGGGCGCGCGCATCGAGGTCGATGCCCGACTGGTTGTCGCTTGCCCGGGTGGTGGTGTCGGTCACGGTCTATCGTGCTTCTTTCTTTGTTGATCTGCTAAACAACACAGACTTGTTGTTGGGTGGTCGGGCGGCCGCCGTGGCCGCACAAGTGGCTGCGCGCGTGGCGGCCGCCCGACCGGGGTTGAACTACTTGCCACCCTCCTTGAGGGTGACGGTGATGGGCTGGAAACTCGCGCCCATCACGTCGACTCCTTCAGCCTTCAATTCATCGAGGGCTTTCTGGATGTACTTGTTGGTGTGCGCGTCAGCCGGCGGATCCTTCGAGATGATCGTCGCACCGGTCTCGTTCTTGGTTCCGAGCGCGATCTGGACGGTGCGGTTCCACGCATCCTCATCGATGTATCCGATGCCGTGGGTGGAGGGCCAGATCAGCTTGTTGACCTCGTTCGCCATCCACAGCTGGTGGCTCGTGCCCAGCGTCGAACCGGCCGCGGTGACGATGTCCGCAGCCTTCTGCGGGTTGTTCATCGCGAAGACCCAGCCCTTGATGGAGGCCTTCAGGAACTTCACCGTGGTCTCTTCGTATTTCGGGTCGTTGGCCAGCCGGTCGGCATCGGCCCAGATCGAGTCCTGGAGCATCCCCACGCCGACCTTGTTGTAGTCGACGACGTTGATCTCATCCGGCTGGTAGAGCTTGCCGGTGGCGGGGTTGATGCTTTCCAGAACCTGTGCGTACTCGTTGTACGTCATCGCCTGCGCTGCATCGATGTCGCCCTGCAGCATGCCGAGCATGTCGAACGCCTGGGTGACCAGGGTGATGTCGTCCACCGTCAGACCCGCTTTTTGCAGGCCGGCGAAGATCTCCCACTCGTTGCCGTAACCCCAGCTTCCGATCGTGTGACCCTTGAAGTCCTCGACCGACGTGATGTTCTTGTCCTTGAACGAGATCTGCGTCGTAGCTGAGCGCTCGAAGATCTGCGCCACGTTCGTGATGTGGGCGCCCTGCTCGATGGAGCCGAGAACCTTCGGCACCCAGGAGATGGCGTAGTCGGCCTCGCCGGACGTGAGCGCATCCTGCGGAACGATGTCCGCGCCGCCCTCCTTGAGCGTGACGTCGAGGCCCTCATCCTTGTAGAAGCCCTGGTCGACGGCGGCGTAGTACCCGCTGAACTGGGCCTGCGCGAACCACTGGAGCTGGAGAGTGACGGGGGTCAGGCTGCCGTCGTCGCCGCCCGTCGAGCCTCCGCCGCCGGGCGGGGAGCAGGCGGTCAGGGCGAGCGCGGCCGTGGCGAGCACCGCTGCTCCCATTACCATTCGTTTGCGGTTGTGCATGGATTCCTCCTTGTTGGTACTTCTTCGGACACTGCAGGGTGGAACGCTGTTTTCTTCAACTTCCCCGGTTGCGCAGCACCCACCGTTCGACGGCGAGCACGGCGAGGTAAAACACCAGACCGAGGATGATGGAGCCGAGCACGTAGGCCCAGGCAAGCGGGTAGTTGCTGCCGGCGGCAGCCGTGGTGATCGATTTGCCGAGTCCGCCGATCGGCCCGCCGAAATATTCGGCGATGACGGCGGCGATGACCGCGAGCGAGGAGGCGATGCGCACGCCCGTGAAGATGAACGGCAAACCGGTGGGCAGAGTGACGGTTCCGATGGTTTGCCACGTCGTCGCCGCGTGGGCGCGCATGAGGTCCCGGTGGACGGGGCGCACCTGACGCAGGCCCTTGAGCGTGTTTACGTAGACGGGGACGAACACGGCGAGGGAGGCGACGAGCTGGCGGGCGGTCTGCTGGCTCGCGCTGAACATCCCGTACAGCACGGGGGCGAGAGCGACGATCGGCAGCACCATCGCCGCGGCGACGACCGCCGAACTCAGCTCGTCGATCGTGCGCACGAGAGAAGCGATCACCGCCAGGAGGATGCCGAGCACGGCGCCGACCGCCACCCCCACGAGCGAGTTGAATCCGGTAACGAGCGAGTTCGACCACACGGTCGGCAGGTTTTCGAAGAATTGCCCGCCGATCGCGGTAGGGCTCGGCAGAACGAACGGTTTGATGTCGAAGCCGACGACCGCCAGCTGCCAGAGCAGGAGCGTCACAAGGCCGAGCACAAGGGGTGGGATTATGCCCTTGGTTGCACCGAAGGTCGCTTTCATCAGTTGTCCACTCCGAGCGGGTTCGCGTCCGCGGACCCGTGCAGGTGCTCGCGGACTTCGCTCACCGAACTGAAGAACACGTCGCTTTCCCGGAGGTGTTCCGTGCGCTCGACGGACCCGCTGAACTTCACGTCCACGATGGCGCGGATGCGCCCGGGTCGCGGTGAGAGCACCACCACCCGGTCGGCGAGGAACACCGCCTCAGGGATCGAGTGCGTCACGAACACGACGGCAGCTCCGGTTTCTGCGCAAATGTGGGCGAGTTCCCCCTGCATGTGCTCCCTGGTCATTTCGTCGAGCGCGCCGAACGGCTCATCCATGAGCAGCAGGTTCGGGCTCTCCGCGAGGGCGCGCGCGATCGCGACGCGCTGCTGCATTCCGCCGGACAGCTGATCCGGGAAGTTGTCGCCGAAATCGGTGAGCCCAACGAGCTTCAGGAGCTCAGTGGAGCGTTCGGTCCGCTCAGCTTTGCCCACCTTGTGCAATTGCAGCGGAAGCTCGATGTTCTGCCGCACGGTGCGCCACGGCAGGAGACCTGCCTGCTGGAATGCGATGCCGTAATCCTGGTCGAGTCGTGCCTGCTGCGCCGACTTTCCGAAGACGGTGAGTTCGCCGCTCGTGGGCTGGTCGAGGTCGGCGATGAGGCGCATGAGCGTGCTCTTGCCGCATCCCGATGGGCCGATGAGCGACACGAATTCGCCGCGCGCGACCGTGAGGTTGATGTCCTCGAGAGCGACAACCTGAGCGCCCCGCTTCCCGTCGAACACTTTGCCCACGTTGACGGCGGCGACGGCCGGAGCGTCGGCGGCGTGCGCGGCATCGGTCTTCTGGTCGGTCTTCGAATCCTGCACGGTGCTTATCCCATCCTGTCCGGTCATGCGTTCGTCTCCCCGCGGCGGTAGCGGCGCACCAGAAGCGCAAGGACTCCGACTGCTCCCGCTGCGATCAGCCCGATGGCGACGGCGCCGAATATGGGCGCCCACGGCTTGCCCGGATCGCCTCCCGCGGCGCCGGCAAACTCGATGACCATGCGGCCGATTCCGCCCTTGAGTCCAATGGAGACCTCCGCCACGATTGTGCCGATCACGGCGTTCGCGGCAGCCAGCTGCAGGGCGGGGATGAGGTACGGGATGCTCGCGGGGACGCGCAGGCGGAACAACGTCTTCCACCAGCCCACCCCGAACGAGCGGAACAGCTCGACGTGGTTGGTGTCCGGGGAGTTGAGTCCCTGCAGCGCGCCGATCGAGACGGGGAAGAACGCGAGGTAACTGGCGATGAGGGCCACCGACATCCAGTTCTCCCAGACGAAATCGCCGAACTGGATCTGAGCGCCCCAGCGCCGCACGAGAGGTGCGATCGCGATGAGCGGCACCGTCTGGCTGAGAATGATCCACGGAAGGACGGCCGATTGCGCGGTGCGGAAACGCTGCATGATGAGTGCGAGGAGCAGGCCGACGCTCACGCCGACGATCCAGCCGACCGCGGCGACGTACAGCGAGAATGCCGAGGCGTCGACGACGGCCTGCCACATCATGATGGAGTTGGACGCCCCGGTGAGCGGTTCGGCAAGACGCTCGAACATCGTCGCGATGTGCGGCATCGACATGTCGTTCGTGCGCGGCAGGAGGATGAGGTCGCCGATCGCGAACCCCTTCTCCGGGCCGATGAGTTTGTACAGTTCCCACGCGACCCCGACGAGCACGATGCCGAGGGCACCCAGAATGGCCCTGCGCCAGGCCGCGGCACGACCGGGGCGAGCGGACCTCCGCGACCCGAACCGTCGGGTTTTTCCTCCGCTGTGCGGCACGGTTTCGACCCGCATCGTGGGGGTGGTGGAGGCGGTCACGGTCAGACCTTGGCGACGATGTGCTCGGAGAGGGCCGGAATCACTGTCTCGCCGTACACCCGCAGGGTTTCCTCCTTGTTGTCGTGCTGGAGGTACCCGGCGAACTGGTGCACGCCCATGTCCCCCAGAACTTTGAGTTTCGTGATGTGGTCGTCGGCGGTACCGAGCAGGCAGAAGCGCTCAACGATCTCGTCGGGAACGAAGTCGGCGTGCGTGTTGCCTGCCTGCCCGTGCTGGTTGTAGTCGTAGCCCTCGCGGCCCTTGATGTAGTCGGTGAGCGCCTTGGGTACCGCGGACCCTTCGCCGTACTTGGCGACAATGTCGGCGACGTGGTTGCCGACCATTCCGCCGAACCAGCGGCACTGGTCGCGCATGTGGTCCGCATCGTCGCCGATGTACATGGGGGCGGCGACGCAGATTTTCACCGCGTCCTGATCGCGTCCGGCATCCTTCGCCGCTTTGCGAACCGTCTTGATCATCCACTCCGCCACGTCGAGGTCAGCCATCTGCAGGATGAAACCGTCACCGACCTCGCCGGCGAGCTTGAGCGCGAGCGGGCCGTATGCGGCGACCCACATCTCGAGCGACGAGCCCTTGCTCCACGGGAACTGCAGCGTCGCGCCGTTGTACTCCACCGGACGCGAGTTCGCGAGCTCGCGGATGACGTGGATCGACTCCCGCAGCGTCTTCAGGGTGGTTGGCGCTCCGTTCGTCACCCGCACGGCCGAGTCGCCTCGGCCGATCCCGCAAATGGTGCGGTTTCCGTACATCTCGTTGAGTGTCGCGTACACGGACGCGGTCACCGTCCAGTCGCGCGTCGCCGGGTTCGTCACCATGGGCCCGACGATGATGCGGTGCGTTTCGGCGAGGATCTTGCTGTAGATGACGTACGGTTCCTGCCACAGCAGGTGCGAGTCGAACGTCCACACGTGGCTGAACCCGTGTTCCTCGGCAAGTTTGGCCAACTGCACGGTGCGCGCCGACGGCGGGTTGGTCTGGAGTACTGCTCCGAAATCCATGGAGTACTTTCTGTCGGGTGGTTTCGATACGCCGCCTGGGGCGGCTACTCAACCAACGAGTATCAGTCAGGTCAGGTCAGGTCAGGTACTGGGACAGGCCGCGCTTGAAGAACTTCCCGTCGCCAGCCTTTCCGAGGTATTTGTTGTCGTCGATGATGACTTTTCCGCGGGAGAGCACGGTGTCGACATGGCCGTCGATTTCGTAGCCTTCCCAGGCGGAGTAGTCCATGTTCATGTGGTGCGTCTTGTCCACGCCGATCGAGGTGTGCCCGTTCGGGTCGTACACGACGACGTCGCCGTCGGCGCCGGGCTGGATGACACCTTTCTTGCCGTACATCCCGAACATTCGAGCTGGCGTCGTCGAGGTGACCTCCACCCAGCGCTCGAGCGTGATGTTGCCGTCAACGACGCCCTGGTAGAGCAAGTCCATGCGGTGTTCGACCGAGCCAATACCGTTCGGGATCTTGGAGAAGTCGCCAATCCCCATATCCTTCTGGCCTTTCATGCAGAACGGGCAGTGGTCGGTCGAGACCATTTGGATGTCGTTTGTGCGCAGGCTCTGCCACATGTGGTGCTGGTGGCCTTCGGCGCGCGAGCGCAGCGGGGTCGAGCACACCCACTTCGCGCCCTCAAACCCGGGGGCACCGAGCTGCTCCTCAAGAGAGAGATACAGGTATTGCGGGCAGGTTTCGCCGAAGACGTTCTGGCCCTTGTCGCGGGCCGCCGCGATCTGCTCAACCGCTTGCTTGGCGCTCACGTGCACGACATACAGCGGCGCACCGGTGAGGTTCGCGATCATGATCGCGCGGTGGGTGGCTTCTTCCTCCGCCTGCCAGGGGCGCGTGATCCCGTGGTAGTAGGGCGAGGTGTTTCCGGCGGCGAGCGCCTGCTGCACGAGCACGTCGATGACGGCGCCGTTCTCGGCGTGCATCATCATCATGGCGCCGAGCTCCGCGCCCTTCTGGAACGCCCGAAGGATCTGCCCGTCGTCCGAGAGGAACACGCCCTTGTAGGCCATGAACAGCTTGAAGCTCGAAACGCCCTCGTTGATCAGCTCATCCATTGCGGTGAGCGAGTCGTCCTGGATGTCGGAGAGGATCTGGTGGAACCCGTAATCGATCGCGCAATTGCCGGCAGCCTTCTCGTGCCACAGCTTGTACTGGTCGAGCACGTTCTCGCCCGCGTACTGCACGACGAAGTCGACGATGCTCGTCGTCCCGCCCCACGCGGCTGCCCGCGTTCCGGTTTCGTACGTATCGCTCGCGAACGTGCCGCCGAACGGCATCTCCATGTGCGTGTGCGCGTCGATGCCGCCGGGGATCACGTACTTCCCCTTGGCGTCGATCACGGTGTCGACGTTTTTCTCGAGGTCGAACCCGAGCAGGGTCGATCCGGGGGAGAGCACCGCGGCGATCGTTTCGCCGTCGATGAGAACGTCAGCCTGGGCGGTGCCCGTGGAGTTGACGACGGTTCCGTTCTTGATGAGGGTTTTCATCGGCTGCTCCTTTGCAGATTCGTCGTTGCGTTACGGCTTCGGGATGGAGGTGTAGGAATCCGGCCGACGGTCGCGGTAGAACTGCCAGTCGTCGCGCATCTGGCGCACCATGTCCATGTCGAGGTCGCGGATCATGACCTCCTCCTCGGTGCCGGATCCGCGCTCGCCGACGAAGTTGCCGCGAGGGTCGATGACCTGGCTCGTGCCGTAGAAGTCGACGGCGAGCTCGCCGTACTCGTTGTCTTCGCGGCCGACGCGGTTCGGCTGCAGCACGTAATAGCCGTTGGCCACCGCCGCTGCGGGACCTTCAACCTCCCACAGGCGGTTCGAGAGGCCCGGCTTCGTGGCGTTCGGGTTGAAGACCATTTCCGCGCCGTTCAGCCCGAGCTCGCGCCAGCCTTCGGGGAAGTGCCGGTCGTAGCAGATGTAGAGGCCCACCTTGCCGACGGCGGTGTCGAAGACCGGGTAACCCTGGTTGCCCGGGCGGAAGTAGAACTTCTCCCAGAATCGATCCAGGTGCGGGATGTGGTGCTTGCGGTACTGGCCGAGGATGGTGCCGTCCGAGTCCACGATCACGGCGGTGTTGTAGTAGAGCCCCGGCATTTCCTCTTCGTAAATGGGAAGAATCATGACCATGTTCAGCTCTTTCGCGAGCTTCGCGAAGCGCTGGACGATGGGCCCATCGGAGGGCTCAGCGTAGGCGTAGTACTTCTTGTCCTCGGTGATTCCGAAGTACGGGCCGTAGAACAACTCCTGGAAGCTGATGATCTGTGCGCCCTCTTTCGCGGCATCCCGTGCGAACTGCTCGTGCTTGTCGAGCATGGAGTCCTTGTCGCCGGTCCATGTGGTTTGGGTGATCGCCGCGCGGACGATGTTCGATCCCTTGACAGTCATTTGGTGCCTCCAGCTCAGGGCCACGGTGCCCTATTTGTTACCAACCTACCTAAACATTTAGGCTTTGTGTCGACTCGTGTCGTACAGTCTTCATACTGTCCTCGAATCCGGCGTGAGGCAAGTGAGAATGACAATCTTGACCGAACTGATCGAGAGCCGAACCCCCGTGGGGATATCGGCCTCGCTGGGGCGCCTCATTGCCTCCGGGGAACTCGCTGCCGGGGAGCGGCTCCCGACGGTGCGGGCGCTGGCGGAAGAGCTGGGGGTGAGCCCGGCCACGGTGAGCCAGGCGTGGAAGGCCCTCGCGGCTGCCGGCCTCATCGAATCGCACGGCAGGAACGGCTCCTTCGTTCGCGGTCCGACGACGCCGGAACGTTCCACCTTCAGCCAGCCGCACGCGAACTCCAGCGGATTGCCCGGGCTCGACCTGTCACGGGGCACGCCGGATCCGCAGCTCCTGCCCGGGCTCGGCCGTGCGCTGTCCCGCGTCTCCCACCGCGCCGAAACCTCCGCGTACATGGAGCTCCCGGTGATCCCGGAACTGCTCGGCGTGCTGAGCGCATCGTGGCCGTACCCGGTGGAATCCATCACGATCGTGAACGGCGCGCTGGACGCGATCTACCGCAGCATCGAGCAGGTCTCGCGGTTCGGCGACCGGGTGGTCGTCGAGAATCCGGGATTTCCGCCGTTCTTCGACCTGCTCAAGCGCCTCGGACTTGAGGCGGTACCGGTCGATGTGGATGAGCACGGCATCGTTCCCGCGTCGTTCAGTGCTGCGCTGGGGACCGCGCCGGCCCTCGTCATCCTGCAGCCGCGCGCGCTGAACCCGACGGGCGCGTCCATGACGAGCGAGCGCGCAGAGACGCTGTCGCGGATGATCGGCGCGGACACGCCGCACTCCCGCGTCATGGTCATCGAGGACGACCACTCCGGTGACATCACCGCGGCCCCGGACGTGAGCCTCGGCGCGTGGATTCCGGATCGGGTGCTCCACGTGCGCAGCTACTCGAAGTCGCACGGACCCGATTTGCGGATCGCAGCGCTCGGCGGCCCGGCGGGCCACATCAACGCGATCGAGGCGACCCGGATGCTCGGGCCAGGGTGGACGAGCCGGATGCTGCAGACGATCCTGTATGAGCTGCTCACCTCCTCGGAAAGCGTCGCCGAGGTGAGCGACGCGCGGCGCGTGTACTTCTCCCGCCAAAAAGCGCTCACCGACGCGTTGCGCGAACTCGGGATGGATGTGCGCCAGGCCGACGGCATCAACGCCTGGCTGCCCGTGGATGACGAGCACAGAGCTATCCTGCAGCTCGCGGCGAGAGGCATACGGGTTGCCGGCGGCACGCCGTTCTTCGCGGCCGAGTCCACGCAAGCGCACATCCGGGTCACCGCCGGCGCGATTTCCGGCGACGTTGCCGCGGTCGCGAGGGCGCTCGCGGCGGCGGCGCACGCCGAACCGTACGGTACCCCTGGGCTGTCAACCCGCTGGGCGTGACCTGGCGAAAAAGCCTAGGCTTGTGCGGTGGCCCATCTCAAGAAAACTCCGTTCACGCTGGACGTCGTGGATCTCCTCCACCGGCCGGGCGACATGCGCGAACGCACCATCGACGCCCCGGCCCCGGGCGGATGGGGGAATGCGGTGATCGGGGTGCGCGCGGATGAGCCCATCCACATCGACGCGCGGCTCGAGTCGCTTCACGACGGCATTCTCGTTTCGGCCGACGTGACCACGGTGGCGCGAGGGGAGTGCGTGCGATGCCTCATCGACGTGGAGCAGGACGTCGAGGTCGAAATTCAGGAGGTTTTCGCGTATTCTCAAGACGAAGCATTCGACTACGAGGTCCACGACACACACGTGGATCTCGAACCGGTTGTTCGGGACGCGGTGGTGTTGTCACTACCGTTCCAGCCCGTCTGCCAGGACGAGTGCACAGGCTTGTGCCCGCAGTGCGGGGTGCGACTCCTGGATCACCCCGGTCACGAACATGAGGCTCCGGTTGATCCGCGGTGGTCTGCGCTCGGCGGTCTGGCTGGGCTTACCGATACCGACGAGAAGAGATAACCATGGCTGTTCCCAAGCGCAAAATGTCCCGCGCCAGCACCCGTGCGCGCCGCGCGCAGTGGAAGGCAACCCCGCCGACGCTCGTGAAGACCGTGGAGGGCGGCAAGGTTGTGTACAGCCTTCCGCACCGCGCCAAGGTCGTCGAGGATTCGGCCGGAACTCCCCTGTACATGGAGTACAAGGGCCGCAAGGTCGCCGACGTCTGATCGCGTCGTCCCATCGAACGATGCCGATGTTTGATGACTCTGCTGTTGAATGGTGTCGTGGCGGATTTTGAGGCGTGGCGATGACGGGCAGTACGTCAAACGGCGATAGCCTCACGCCCGACGCGGGCGAACTCGCCGAGGCGATCGGTGTGCCGGTGAGCCCGGCGCTGCTCGAACTGGCTTTGGTCCACCGCTCGTTCGCGTACGAAAACGGCGGCATTCCGCACAACGAGCGGCTCGAATTTCTCGGCGACTCGATTCTTGGCCAGGCCGTCACGGTCATGCTTTACAAGGAGAACCCGGATCTCGTCGAAGGCGAACTCGCCAAGCGGCGCGCGAGCCTCGTGAGCAGCGTCGCGCTCGCCGAGGTGGCGAAGCGAATCGGCCTGGGGCGCTACATCCGGCTCGGAAAGGGCGAGGAGCAGACCGGCGGGCGGGAGAAGTCTTCCATTCTCGCGGACACGCTGGAGGCGGTGATCGGCGCCGTGTACCTAGATGCCGGGCCCGATGTCGCGACGGATCTGGTGCTGCGGCTCATCCGCCCGCTCATGGAGAACCCGGACCGCTTCGGGGCGGCCATGGATCCGAAGACGAGCCTGCAGGAATTGGCCGCGACGCTGGGACTCGGCCTCCCGAGATACGACATCGAGGACAGCGGCCCCGACCATTCGAAACGGTTCCGCGCGACGGTCGTGGTCGGCGGCGAAGGGGTTGCCACCGGCACCGGTACGAGCAAGAAGCACGCCGAGATGGCGGCGGCGTTGACCGCCTGGACGCAGTTGCAGGACGACCACGGCTCCGCCGAGGCTTCCGCAGCGGACTGACCGTGCCCGAACTGCCGGAAGTCGAGGTCGTGCGCGCCGGTTTGGCGCCGATCGCCGCCGGTTCGACGGTGACGCGCGTTGAGGTGCTGGACGAACGCTCGCTGCGGCGCCATCCCGGACCCGCCGAGGATTTCATCGACCGCCTCACCGGAGCGGTGCTTGCTGCGCCATCCCGTCGTGGCAAGTTCCTGTGGCTGCCCCTCGTCGCCGTTACTCGGACCCAAATGAAGGCACGCCCTGCATTGGTCTCCGAAACGTCGGGCCCAGAATCTGCAGCGCGAGCGGGAGTGCCTTCATTTGGGTCCCAATCGGAGGCGCTCGTTGCGCATTTGGGGATGAGCGGCCAGGTGCTCGTGCGGCCGCCAGGCGTCGACGACCTGCGCACCCGCATCCGAATCGACCTGGAGCACCCGCAGCACGGCGCGGTTCGCATCAACTTCGTGGACCAGCGCATCTTCGGGTCGATGGCAATCGACGAGCTCGTGCCTGTCGGAGATCTGCCGACGGATGCGGCGAGAGAGCACGTCCCGGCATCCGTCGCGCACATTGCGCGGGACCCGCTCGACCCGCGCTTCGACGATGCGAAGTTCCTCGCGGCATTGCGGAGGAAGCGCACGGGCGTGAAGCGCGCGCTCCTCGACCAGACGCTCGTGAGCGGCATCGGCAACATCTATGCGGATGAGGCGCTGTGGGCGTCGCGCATCCACTACGACCAGCCCACGGATGCGCTGAGTCGCCCGCGCGCGGTCAGACTGCTCGCCGAAGTGCG
Source organism: Micrococcales bacterium (assembly GCA_017306245.1). Taxonomy (GTDB): domain Bacteria; phylum Actinomycetota; class Actinomycetes; order Actinomycetales; family Microbacteriaceae; genus Terrimesophilobacter. The sequence goes on from JAFKIY010000003.1 coordinate 206,735, forward strand.
CTCCGTGCTCGCGAAAGCGCTCGCCGAGGGCGGCACGAGTTTCGACACGCAATACCTGAATGTGAACGGCGAGTCCGGCTACTTCGCGCACTCGCTGAACGCCTACGGGCAGCAGGACCGGCCGTGCCCGCGCTGCGGGCGTCCGATCATTCGCGAGCAGTTCATGAACCGGGGGAGCCACTTCTGCCCGCACTGCCAGCGCGTGCGCTGACAGTATCGCAAATTCAGGGAGCGGCAACTACCTTCTTCCAGCCCCCCGCGTAGCCGACAGCGGTGAATCCGATTGCCTCGTTGACGTCGAGCATGGGCCGATTCTCTTCCGCGTTGAACGTCAACACCGATGGGTGGCCGGGTTGCGTTTCGGCAAGGTACTGCAGGTTTGCGAGCTTGAGCAGCATCCCGATCCGGTGGCCGCGGTGCTCCTTAACGACGAGCGTGTCGTGCTGATCCACCGGCCGCTCGGCCTCGGGGGCGACGGAGAGTTCCGTGAAGCCGACAAGTGCGCCGGTCGGTACATGCTCTGCGGCGATCACGAGCATCGTGCGCGGACTCGCATCCCGCATGTCGTCGAGGGCCCGCACGCGGTCAGAGTCCCAGATCTCCTCCGTGAACTCCAGGCCCGCCCCCGGCGCGTCCGTGCTCATGCGCTGGTGGAGCAGGGCAATCCCGTCGAGCCACCGGTCAGGAGTCCGGCCTGTCCAGCGCACGAGGCGGTAGTATCTGCCCGCCGCGTGCGTTGCGGCATCGAGCGACGCCGCCAACAGCTCGGCGCCCACCGGGAGGTCGAGTCGGCTGATGCGCTCCACCTGTTCCAGCGCGAAACCCCGCGACAGCAGGAACCGGGTCTCCGGGTTGTCGAGCGGTACCGAGCCGAAACCGGTCGGCGACGCCAATACTGCCCCGCCGTGAGTGGCCTTGTGGATGGCGAAGGCCTGCAGGTCCGTCCGTCCGCCGACCGCGCACAGCGCGCACAATCGCTCGTACAGCGCCGAACCGATTCCGCGTCCGCGGAACGCCGGCAGAACCTCGACGGAAAGCCAGGCCTCCGAGGAGTCATCCTCGATCGGCGCCTCGTATGTTCCGCGCGCGACGATCCGCCCATCCGCCCGCGCGACCAGGCAGGTTTGCGGCTGGTACGGGTTCTGCCAGTGCGGCAACAACTCTGCAGGCTCGTACGCGAGGTCGCGATTGCCGAACGTGTCGGCTTCGATCTCATTGCGCACGGTGGTCATGTCGATGAAGTCGGCGGCATCCGGCGCGTCGATCGTCGCCGGTATGACGATCTCGTCGATCGTGAAAGTGGTCATGGGGCGAATCCTTGAGTGAGGGATGCTGGGGCGCGAATACGCAAAGCCGATCAGAATACAACCGCGAGCGCCCAACATTCCGGACAGTGACCGAACCGTTGCAATCGACCGGAGCGCACCCGGTGTTCCGGTACCGTAGGGGCATGAGTTTCGTCGGGCTGAGGAGGGCACTGCGGTGTACCTGAAGAGCCTGACCCTCAAAGGGTTCAAGTCCTTCGCCCAACCCACGACGTTCGCGTTCGAACCGGGGGTCACGTGCGTCGTCGGGCCGAACGGGTCCGGCAAATCTAATGTTGTGGATGCGCTCGCCTGGGTGATGGGCGAGCAGGGCGCCAAAACCCTGCGCGGCGGCAAGATGGAAGACGTCATCTTCGCGGGCACCGCGACGAAGGGCCCGCTCGGCCGCGCGGAGGTTCTCCTCACGATCGACAATGCGGATGGCGCGCTGCCGATCGACTACACAGAAGTGACGATCAGCCGCACCCTGTTCCGCAATGGCGGCAGCGAGTACGCGATCAACGGCGAAGCGTGCCGGCTCCTTGACGTGCAGGAACTCCTGAGCGACTCCGGCCTCGGCCGCGAGATGCACGTGATCGTCGGACAGGGCCAGCTCGACCAGGTGTTGCATGCGACGCCGGATGAGCGCCGCGGGTTCATCGAGGAAGCCGCCGGCATCCTGAAGCACCGCCGCCGCAAAGAGAAGACCGTGCGCAAACTTGAGGCGATGCAGGCGAATCTCACGCGGTTGAGCGACCTCGCCGGCGAACTCCGCCGCCAGTTGAAGCCGCTCGGCCATCAGGCGGAGATCGCGAAAGAGGCACAGTCGATCGCGGCGATCGTTCGCGACGCCCGGGCACGTATCCTCGCCGACGATGTGGTCGCCTTGCGCGCGAGCCTCACGTCCCACGGGCGCAGCGAATCCGAACGCAAGACCGAACGCATCGTGCTGCAGGAGCAACTCGACCAGAACAAGCTGCGCGAGCTCCACCTTGAGCAGGCCCAGCTGGGCGACGCCGTCGACATCGCGCGGCGCACCGCGTTCGGCCTCGAGTCGGTGCAGGAGCGGTTGCGCGGCCTCTTCACGCTCGCGAACCAGCGCATCGCCCTCCTCGGCTCGCAGGGCGACGAGCACACCGGCGGCGGCGGGGTCACACCCCAGCAGATCGAGGAGTCGAAAGCTGAGGCGGCGCGCCTTGCGGAGGACATCATCGAGGCGGAGTCCGCCTGGAAGGATGCCCAGCAGGCCAGTGCGCAGGCGAAGGCGAACCTCGACGCCCTCGACGAGGAACTCGCGCTTCAGGCGTCCCTTGTGTCCCGGCACGAACTCGAACTCTCCAAACTCACCGGGCAGGCCGAGACCGCGGCGTCCCGGCTGGCGGCGGTGCGCGGGGAAGTGCTGCGTCAGCAGAACGCGATGGATGCCGCGGCTCAGCGCCGCGAAGCCGCCCAGGCCGCGTTCGCCGCCCTGGAGGAGGATGCCGGCACAGGAGCAGCGAGCGAAACCGACCTGGAGGGCGCCTACGGGGAGGCTCAGGCGGAAGTGACGGCTGCGGAAGCGGAGATCGAGCGGCTCCGGGAAACCCTGCACGACCACGAACGGGAGCGCTCGGCACTGACCGCGCGCACGAGCGCCCTGTCCAGCGCTCTCGACCAGAAGGACGGGTCGAGTGCGCTCGTGGAGCGGAAGCTGCGGGGGATCCGCGGGCTCCTCGCCGAACACCTCCAGGTGCAGCCTGGTTTCGAAGCGGCGATCGCCGCGGCGCTCGGATCTCTTGCCGATGCCGTGCTTGCCGACAACCGCGACGCTGCCGTCGCGGCGGTGGATCAGGCGAGAGCCGAAGAACTCGGTCGGGTCGACGTTGTGCTTGCGGATGATGCCGGACCCGCAGACGCGGCCGCCCCGAGCGACGGTCTCCCGAAATCGCTCCCGACCGGCGCCGTTCCGGCGTCGTCCGTGGTCACCGCCCCGCCAGGAGTTCTCGGCATCCTCGCCAAGGTGATCATCGCGGAGGACCTCGGAGTCGCGCGCACCGTCTGGAAATCGCTCCAGAACGCCTCGACCGTCACCATCATCACGAAGGCCGGCGATGTGCTCAGCCGCTACGTCCTCCGCGGAGGCTCCGGCGCGAAGCGCTCCCGCGTCGAACTCATCGCCGACCGGGACGCCGCGCAGGAGCGGCTCGCCGAGGTCGCCGAGCTCATCGAGTCGGCGAAGGCCGCGCTGGACGGGCAGCGCGCCGTGCACGATGACGCGAAGCAGCGTGCAACGGCCGCGCTCGCCGCACTGCGAGACTTCGACGCCCAGCTGGCCGCGAGCACGGAGAAGCTCAGCCGCGCGCGAGCCCAGGTGGAGGCCGCGGCAGCGGAATCCGAGCGGATCGAGCGCGGCCTCGCCCTCGCGACGGATGCCGTCGCAGAGGCCGTCCAGGCATCCGAGGCGGCCGTCACGGAGCTGGAGGCGGCGCAGTCGAGGCCGAAACCGATGTTCGATGCTTCGGCGAGGGATGGGCTTTCGGACGAGCTCGATGCGGCGCGGGAACGAGAAGTTGAGGCCCGTCTGCAGGTGGAGACCGCCAGGGAGCGGGTGCGGGCCGAGGAGGCGCGGGGCCACGATCTGGCCCGCCAGTTGGAAGACGAACGCGCCGCGGCGCAGGAAGCCGCCCGGCGCGCCGTCATCCGTCGGCACCAGCTGGAGTCGGCGCAGAGGGTGATCGACGCTCTGCCGTCCGTGCTGGATGCGGTCGACCGATCCGTCACCCAGGCGAGGGTGGAACTCGCGGCGCGCGAATCCGAGCGGCTGAAACAGAACGAGGAGCTGGCCGAGCTTCGCCGCGACGAAGCATCGCTGCGCGAGCGGCTAACCGCCGTGAGCGAGACGGTGCACGGGCTCGAGATGCAGATTTACGAGAAGAAACTGCACTTGTCGAGCCTGCTGGAGCGCGCAGGCGAGGAACTCGGGCTCGTCGAGGATGTGCTCGTCGCCGAGTACGGCCCCGACGTGCCGGTTCCCGCCGACCCGGCAGCATCCGATCATTCCACCGATACGGAAATTCAGGAATCTGCGTCAGAGCCTCCCGCAAACACCGGGGAGCCGGACGAGGAAAGTACCGAAGTTCCTGAATTTCCACCAACCGGAACACCGTACGTGCGGGCGGAGCAGGAGGCCCGGCTCGCGAAGGCGGAGCGCAAGCTCGCCCAGCTCGGCCGCGTCAATCCGCTCGCGCTGGAGGAGTTCGAAGCGCTCGAGCAGCGCCACAAGTTCCTGACCGAGCAGCTCACCGACCTCACGAACACCCGCAAAGACCTTCTCACGATCATCGACGACATCGACGGGAGGATGCAGGACATCTTCTCCAGCGCGTTTGAGGACACGAAGGCGGCGTTCAACGAGGTCTTCCCCGTGCTGTTCCCTGGAGGCACCGGCACAATCCTGCTCACCGAGCCGGACAATCTGCTGACGACCGGCATCGAGGTCACGGTGAAACCGGCCGGCAAGAAGATCGAGCGCCTCTCCCTGCTGAGCGGCGGCGAGCGGTCCCTCGCCGCGGTCGCCCTGCTCATCGCCATCTTCAAAGCGCGCCCGAGCCCGTTCTACATCCTCGATGAGGTGGAGGCCGCCCTCGACGACGCGAACCTGGGCCGCCTGCTCACCGTGCTGGAGGAGCTGCGCGTCAACTCGCAACTCATTGTCATCACCCACCAGAAGCGCACGATGGAAATCGCGGATGCCCTGTACGGCGTCTCGATGCGCCAGGACGGGGTGAGCGCTGTCGTCGGCCAGCGCGTGTCCCACGAGGAACGCACGTCAGCATAGAATTGCGCGGTGACCGATACCGAGGCACTGCAGAAGCGTGTCGTTCGCGTTCTTGTCGCCGCGCAGATCCTCGGCGGAATCGGCCTCGGCGCCACGGTTTCGGTCGGTGCGCTCCTCGCCTCCGAGGTGAGCGGTTCCCCTGCGTGGTCCGGGATGGCCGCGACCATGAGCACTCTGGGTGCTGCGCTCATCGCGGTGCCGCTCGCCCGCACGGCCGTCGCGAGGGGACGGCGCGTCGCTCTGGCTCTCGGATCGATTGTCGCAGCGCTCGGCGCCGTGCTGGCGACCGCTGCGGCGGCGATCGGATCGTTCCCCGTGCTGCTTGTCGGGCTGGCTCTCGCCGGGGCCGGATCCGCCACGAACCTTCAGGCGCGCTTTGCGGCGACCGACCTGGCCCAACCTCTGCACCGCGGGCGCCAGCTGTCGCTCGTGGTGTGGTCGACGACCATCGGAGCAGTGCTCGGCCCCAACCTCATCGACCCGGGGGAAGCGATCGGTTCCGCGATCGGACTTCCGACGCTGACCGGGCCGTTCGTCTTCACGGTGGCGGCGCAGATCGCCGCCATGCTCGTCTACTTCTTCGGGCTTCGGCCGGACCCGCTTCTGACCGCGCTCAAGAGTGCGCCTCCGCGGGAGGGGGCACCGCCGCGGCACGGCTTCGCGACCCTGCGCGTGAACCCGCTCGCCAGGTACGCCGTCGTCACGGTGGCGTTCAGCCACTCCACCATGGTCGCGATGATGTCGATGACGCCCGTGCACCTGTACGGGCACGGAGCGACTCTGTTCATCGTGGGGTTCGCGTTGAGCCTCCACATTGCCGGGATGTTCGCGCTCTCGCCCGTGTTCGGGTGGCTTTCGGACCGGTGGGGACGGGTGCCGACGATCCTGTTCGGCCAGAGCGTGCTCGTGGTCTCCCTGCTTACCGCGTGGATCGGTGCCGAGTCGCAGCCGCTCGTCGTGGTGAGCGTCATCCTTCTGGGCATCGGCTGGTCCGCGTCGACGATTTCCGGTTCCGCCCTCGTGGCCGAATCCGCGGAAATCGATGACCGCGCGGGACTGCAGGGGGTCTCGGACCTGTTGATGAACTCGACCGCGGCAGTGTTCGGGGCGCTCGCCGGGCCGGTTCTCGCCGTGGTCGGCTATTCGGGTCTTGGCGTGGCGTGCCTGCTGCTCGTCGCCGTCGTCACCGTGTGGTCGCTGCGGCACCTGGCCACTCCGGTCCCCGTCGCCAGCTAGGATCGCTGGCATGGCTGAGCACGCACAACCCTGGTCGCTCGGGGGCTCGCTCCGCGGCATGTTTTCCAGGAAAACCATTGACGACGAGACGTGGGATGACCTGGAGGATGCCCTGATTTCCGCCGACTTCGGACCGGACATCACCGACTCCGTCGTGGCGGAGTTGCGCGCCAGCGTCGAGCGTTTTCGCACAACTGACCCCGCTGACTTGAAGCGGATGCTGCGCGAAAGCCTTGAGGAACGGCTGGCCCGCCTGGACCCGACGCTGCGCCTGACCGCCAGGCCCGCCGTCGTGCTCGTCGTCGGCGTGAACGGAGTCGGCAAGACGACGACGATCGGCAAGTTCGCGAAGTTCCTCGCGAATCACGGCCGCAGCGTCGTGGTGGGCGCGGCAGACACGTTCCGGGCCGCCGCCGTCGAGCAGCTCGCCACGTGGGCGGAGCGCGGGGGCGCGCAGATCGTGAAACCGCAGGCGCAGGGCCAGGATCCGGCGTCCGTGGCGTTCCAGACGGTCGAGAAAGCTCAGCGCGAAGGCATCGACATCGTGCTCATCGACACGGCGGGGCGCCTGCAAACCAAGAGCGGCCTCATGGATGAGCTCGGCAAGATCCGGCGCGTGATCGAAAAGCAGACCGAGATCGCCGAGGTGCTGCTCGTACTGGATGCGACAACCGGGCAGAACGGGCTCGCGCAGGCGCAGGCGTTCATCGAGCACGCCGGGGTGACCGGCCTCGTGCTCACGAAGCTGGACGGTTCGGCGAAGGGCGGTTTCGTGCTCGCCGTGCAGGAGAAGACCGGCATCCCGATCAAACTCGTCGGCCAGGGCGAAGGCATCGGCGACCTCACCGGGTTCACCCCGCACGTGTTCGTTCAGAACCTCGTCGGCTAGGGTTCGCAATTCAGGCTATTTCGTGATTGAAGCCAATTGAGTCCAATATTTGCGGCAATCTGTGGAGGTCGTGACGATCTCGCCTGAATTGCGAACGGTATACGGACTCAATCGAGGGCGGCGTGCGCCCGGCTGAGTTCCACGTAGTGACTCGCGTTGGCTTTGATCGCGTCCAGTTCCTCATCGGAAATCTCGCGGCGGACCTTGGCGGGGACCCCGGCCACGAGCGAGCGGGGCGCGATGACCGTTCCCTCCAGGACGACAGCACCCCCTGCCACGAGTGATCCGGCACCGATTACGGCGCCATTCATGACGGTCGCGCCCATGCCGATGAGGCAGTCGTCTTCGATAGTGCAGCCGTGCACGACCGCGCCATGCCCGACGCTCACGCCGGAGCCGATCGTGGTGGGGATCCCGACATCGCAGTGCACAACAACGTTGTCTTGCAGGTTGCTCCGTGCTCCGAGCGTGATCTGGTCGGTGTCACCGCGCAGGACTGCTCCGTAAAACACGCTGGATTCCGGGCCGAGGGATACCCGCCCGACCAGCGTGGCGTTCGGCGCGACGAAGGCGGTTTCGTCAACAACGGGGGAGTGGCCGCCGAAGGGGATGAGAAGTGCAGTCATGTCTCCACGCTAGCGCGAGAAACGGGAAGCAATTTCGGTGAGAACCTTCTCGTCGCCCGCGAAGACGCCGTCGCGGCGGGGCCAATGGGTGATGACATCCGTGAATCCGAGCGCTGCGGCCAGGCCGACGGCATCCTCCCACGCATCGACGCTCCCCAGCGAGTAGTCGTGCGAATCCAGATTCAGGTACCGGTCGAGCGACGCGGAGTCCCGTGCCCGGTCGGCCAGCGCGTCATCGAGCCGGTGCGAAACTTCGGCAACCGACCGCCACCAGGCATCGGGGCTTTCCGACTCGCGGCCGAGCGTGACCCAACCATCCGCGAGTTCGGCCACCAACTGGAGGCCTTTCGGTCCGTCCGCGGCGACAATGATGGGCATCCGCGGATGCTGCGCGGGCTTACCCACCATGCGTGCCTCGTGCGCCGTGAACCAGTCGCCGTCGAAACTGATGCCGCCGCTGCCGGGCTCTTCGAAACGCAGGAGCGCATCCAGCCCGCGCACAAATTCGACGAACCGCTCGTGGCGTTCTCGGCCGGTCAGCTGCTGCTGGCCGAGCACGAACGCATCGAATCCGGTTCCGCCCGATCCGACACCGAGAAGGAATCGGCCGCCGGAAATGTCGTCGAGGGTGGCGAGGTCCTTCGCAAACGGCACCGGATGCCGGTAGTTCGGCGAGGTGACGAAAGTGCCGAGGCGGATGGTCGAGGTCGCCGCAGCGGCTGCGGTGAGGGTCGGTATCGTGGCGCCCCAGGGCTCGTCGGCGAGACTCCGCCACGAGAGGTGGTCGAACGTCCAGGCGTGATCGAACCCGAGTTCTTCAGCACGCCGCCAGATCGATCGGGCTTCGGCCCACGGTTGCTGGGGGAGGATGACGATGCCGTGCCGCATCCGGCCACTCTAATCCGGCACCGGCGCCTCGCGCCCCCGTGGAGCAGCCTCCCTGATCTTCTCGATTAAGCTGGGACAACCATGGCCACATTCGGAAACCTCACCGACCGCCTCACCGATGCGTTCAAGAAACTGCGCGGCAAAGGCAAGCTGACCCCTGCGGATGTTGACGGTACTGTCCGCGAGATCCGGCGCGCCCTGCTCGACGCGGACGTCGCCCTCGATGTTGTGAAGGACTTCACAGCCCGTGTGCGCGAGCGCGCCCTTGGCGACGAGGTCAGCAAGGCGTTGAATCCTGCACAACAGGTCGTGCAAATCGTCAACGATGAACTCGTCAGCATCCTCGGCGGGCAGCAGCGCCGGCTCGAGTTTGCGAAGAACCCGCCCACCGTCATCATGCTCGCCGGCCTCCAGGGCGCGGGCAAGACGACCCTTGCCGGAAAACTCGCCAAATGGCTCGCGGGTGAGGGGCACACCCCGATGCTCGTCGCGGCGGACCTCCAGCGGCCGAATGCGGTGACCCAGCTTCAGGTTGTCGGCGAGCAGGCGGGCGTTCCGGTCTGGGCGCCGGAGCCCGGAAATGGAGTCGGCAACCCGGTGAAGGTCGCGAAGGATGGCGTGAAGGAGGCGCAGCGCCGCCAGTACGACACGGTCATTGTCGACACGGCCGGCCGCCTCGGCGTCGACTCCGAACTCATGAAGCAAGCCGCGGACATCTGTAAGGCGGTCAGCCCTGACGAGGTACTGTTCGTGATCGACGCCATGATCGGCCAGGATGCGGTCACCACGGCGAAGGCGTTCCAGGACGGCGTGGACTTCACGGGTGTCGTGCTCACGAAACTCGACGGCGATGCGCGCGGTGGTGCCGCGCTGTCGGTCGCCTCGGTAACCGGCCGACCGATCATGTTCGCGAGCACGGGCGAAGGTCTCGGCGATTTCGAGCCGTTCTACCCGGATCGCATGGCGAGCCGCATCCTCGATCTCGGCGACATCCTCACCCTCATCGAGCAGGCGCAGAAGACCTTCGACGAGGAGGAGGCGAAGAAGGTTGCGGAGAAGTTCGCGACCGACACGTTCACGCTCGAGGATTTCCTCGCGCAAATGCAGCAGCTCAAGAACATGGGTTCTATCAAGGGCATGCTCGGGATGCTGCCCGGCGCAAAGGGGATGCGCGAGCAACTCGACAACTTCGATGAACGCGAGATTGTGCGCACCGAGGCGATCATCCAGTCGATGACGCCGGCGGAGCGGCGCATGCCGAAGCTGCTGAACGGCTCACGGCGCCTGCGGATCGCGAAGGGCTCCGGCATGACGGTAACTGAGGTCAACGCGCTCGTGAACCGGTTCGAGCAGGCGGCGAAGATGATGAAGACTGTCGCGAAGGGCGGAGTTCCGCAAGTGCCCGGTATGGGGCCGATTCCCGGCGCCGGATACGCGGGCGGCGGCAAGAAGAAGCAACAAAGGAAGAAGGGTTCGCGGTCCGGCAACCCGGCCAAACGCGCGGCGGAGGAGGCGGCGCTGGCAGCGGCGCCGAAGACGTCTGTCGCCGCAGGATCGGGATTCGGTCTCGGATCCGCCGGCCAATTCGGCTCCGGTGCCGCCGGTGATCCCGATGCGAAGGGCGGCCCAAGCGAGGAAGAACTCGCGGCCCTCCAAAAGTTCCTCGGTCGCTAATTCATCCCGCGAGACCGCAATTTCCGTTCCAAAACTGCCATTTTGAAGCGATTATTGCGGTCTCGGCGGAGTGTGGGGAGCGTCGCCTGGCCGGATGAAACCGGACTCGTAGGCGAGGATGACGGCCTGCATCCGGTCGCGCACGCCGAGCTTGGCGAGGAGTCGCGCGACATGAGTCTTCACTGTCGCGTCGCTCACAAAAAGTTCAGTGGCAATTTCGGAGTTGGATGACCCGCGGGCGAGCAGGCCCAGCACCTCGCGCTCGCGGTCGCTGAGCGCGGCCACCGCATCCGGAAGCCGGCCCGGCGTCGGTTGAGCGATGAAGCGTTCAATGAGTCTGCGCGTGATGGGCGGCGCCAGAAGTGACTCCCCGCCCGCGACCACCCGCACTGCGGCAATGAGCTGGTCGCGCGGCGCGTCCTTCAGCAGGAACCCGCTCGCTCCGACCCGCAGCGCGTCGTACACGAATTCGTCGAGGTCGAACGTCGTCAGGATGAGCACGCGGGAAGCCGAACCTCCGGCAACAATCTGTTCCGTCGCGCGGATGCCGTCGAGCACGGGCATCCGCACGTCCATGAGGATCACGTCGGGGTGCAGTTCCGATGCGAGCCGCACGCCCTCTGCGCCATGTGCGGCCTCGCCCACCACCTCAATTCCGGGCTCGAGGTCGAGGATGAGCCGAAATCCGGTGCGCACAAGTTCCTGGTCGTCGACCAGCAGGACAGTCGTCACGGTGCTCTCCCGTCGAGGGGAAGGCGCGCCGCAAGCCGAAACCCGCCACCGGCTGTGATCCCTGTGTCGAGGCGTCCACCGAGGAGGCTGACCCGCTCGCGGATGCCGAGGAGCCCGACCCCGGCGCTGGCGACTTTCCGGGGCGCAGGTCCTGCGTCATTCTCGACCGAGAGGTCGAGGGAGTGTTCCGCTGCCTCCATTGTGACCGTGACGTGCACCGGCCCGGCATGGCGGGCAACGTTGGTGAGCGCTTCCTGAAGGATGCGGTACGCGGCGAGATCCACGACCGGCTGGATCACGTGACCATTCAGTTGAATCTTGGACTCGACCGTCAGTCCGGCATCCTTTGCGGAGGCGAGAAGATCGCTGATCGCATCGAGTCCCGGCGCGGGCCGGGTCTCCTCGTCGTCAGCACGAAGGAGGTTGAGCATGTCGCGGATCTCGCCAAGGGAGGAGCGCGCGGTCTCGTGAATGACTCTGAGCGGCTCTCGTGCGCGCGCCGGGTCCTTTTCCAGTGCGGCTCCCGCCGCATCCGCCTGCACGGCGATGACGCTCAAACTGTGGGCGACGATATCGTGGAGCTCCCTCGCGATGCGCACGCGCTCGTCCGAGACCGCCAGGAGCGCCAGGTCGCGCTGGTGCAGTTCGGCTTTCGACACGCGTCCTCGCCACAGCCGGCTCGCCCTGCCAAGGAGCCAGACTCCGCCGAACAGCAGAATGATGAACAGGTAGTCCTGCCCCGCTGAAACCTTCTCTTCGACGAGGATCGTCGCGACCATGAGGGCGCCGACGAGTGCGGCCATTCCTTCGGTGTAATGCGCGGCGAGGGAGTACATCGCGATGACGGAGACTACGAGCGACCACAGCGACCCGGTGGGCTCAGCCAGAATCAGTTGGGCGACGCCTGCCGCGAGAATGACCGCGACGGTCACCACGGGCATTCTCGTGCGCCACATCAGGGCAAGCGTCGACGCGACGGCGACCGGGAGTGTGACGACGAGCGGGCCTTCATTGGGGTTTCCGGTCACAACGCTCGCCACCGCAACAACGCAGGCCAGCCCGGCAAGCACGAGGTCACCGCGCGGGAAACCCCAGTGTTTCCGACCCAGCCACGGCGCGATTCCACCCAACATTTCCCCACTCTATTGCGCGATTCTTCCTCACGTCGTCGCCCATTTGGATGAATGTCGTCGTCCGAAATGGCGAGGGCGCCTGCGCCTGAATCACTCCAGCGGCCCCGGTCAATCGCCCGCATCGACGACGCGGAACCGACCGCGTTTTCGAGAAGCTCACTGCAGCACCGCGTGGTGCCCAAACGAAAGGTCAATGCCCATGTCAACAGCAGCAGAACGCTTCTGGCGCAACGCCGGTGTCGTTGGAATGGTTCTCGGAATGGTGAGCCTCATCGCGGCAACCATCATTCAGTGGTTTGTGCAACCGAGTGACCCATCCGGGACCCCGATCGACGTTGCCCAGCAGAACCCCACGGCGTGGCTGATCGTGAGCCTTCTCGCCGTTCTCGGTCCCCTTGCCTGGGTGGGCGGCATTGTTTCCGTCACCCTGCTTGTGCGCACAAAAGGGTGGACTCTCGCTACCATCGGCGGTTATCTCACCGCTGCCGGACTCATTGCGGGCGTTGGGCACCTTGCGATCTTCTTCGGCCTCATTGCCGACATTGCCGCATCCGGGCTTTCCCCGGAGGACGGTCTCGCTGTCTTGCGGGCAGACGACTCCAGCATCCTGTCGAGCGTGCTTCTCTACGGATTCCTCGTCGGCTTCTCGCTCGGGCCAATTCTCCTTGCGGTGGGTCTGCGACTTGCAAAACTCGTTCCCGTCTGGGTGCCCGTCGCGGCCATCATCATGGTGGTGGCGAACTTCGTGGGAGGAACGGTGGCCGGCATCGTGCAGATGATTGCCGTCGTCGCGACGTTCGCGCCCATGATCGTTGCACTGCTCAGGGAAGGCAAAATCACCGCATAGGCTGGACGGATGACTTCCCGACCCATCCGCATCGGCGTTCAAATCGCGCCGCAACATGCCAGCTACGACAAAATCAGGGACACGGTGTCGGCGTGCGAGGAGCTCGGCGTCGACATCGTGTTCAACTGGGACCACTTCTTCCCGCTCTCCGGCGACGCGGATGGCCTTCATTTCGAGGCCTGGACGATGCTCGCTGCGATCGCCGAGCAGACCACCGGGGTTGAGCTTGGTTGCCTCGTCAACTGCAACAGCTACCGCAATCCCAGCCTCCAGGCCGACATGGCGCGCACGATCGACCACATCAGTGCCGGTTCGAACGGGGGCGTCGGCCGGTTCATCTTCGGCACGGGTGCTGGCTGGTTTGAGCGCGACTACGACGAATACGGGTATGAATTCGGGACGAAGGGCAGCCGCATCGGCGCTCTCGCGCACGATTTGCCCAGCATCCGAGACCGGTGGACGAAGCTCAACCCGGCGCCAACCCGTCGCATCCCGATTCTGATCGGCGGAGGCGGCGTCCGGAAAACCCTGCGCATCGTCGCCGAGCACGCCGACATTTGGCACAGCTTCAGCAACGCCGAAGTTCTCGAAACCAAGCTCGGCATCCTCGCCCAGCACGGCGAGGATGTCGGCCGCGACACGAGCGAAATCGAGGTGTCGACCGAGATTCGGCAGCGTTCCCACGAGGAAGCCGACGAACAGGTTGCGCTCGGCGCGAGCATGTTCACGATCCAGATCACCGGGCCCGACTACGATTTGGCGCCGGTGCGCGAGTGGCTTTCCTGGCGCGACCAGCACAACTCCGCTCGCGGGTAATTGCCGAGCCCGGCCATCCGGGAATCGCGGTCAGGAAGTGTCTCTCGTACCTCCTACAGTTATCGGGTGAGTACAACAAAGGCTGAGGCGTCGGCCACGGGGATGAGCACAGCGGTTCTCGTCGCGATCCTCATCACCGTTCTCGCCTGGGCGAGCGCGTTCGTCGTGATTCGCGGCGTCGGGCAGCACCTGGGAGGGGGCGAACTCGCGCTCGGCCGCCTGCTCGTCGGCACGGTCCTGCTGTCCCTGCTGCTCATCCGCCGACCGTGGGTGCGTCCCAACCGCAGAGAGTGGCTGCTCATCGTCGTGTACGGGGTGGCCTGGTTCGGCGCATACAACGTGACGCTCAACATTGCCGAACACACCCTCGACGCCGGGACGACCGCGATGATCGTGAACATCGGGCCGATCCTGATCGCCCTCGGCGCCGGAGTTTTTCTTGGCGAAGGCATCCCCAAGTGGCTCGCGATCGGCGCGGGGGTCGCATTTGGGGGAGTGGTTCTCATCGGCCTCAGTTCCGGATTCACCGGGCTCGGAAACACTGTCGGAATCCTGTGGGCACTCGCCTCCGCGGTTACCTACACGATCGGGGTGCTGTGCCAGAAGCACGTGATGCGCCGGATCCCGTCAACGCAAGTCACGTGGCTCGGTTGCGCGATAGGCACCGTAGTGTGCCTCCCGTTTGCCGGTGGGCTCATCGCTCAAGTGCAGGCGGCACCTGCGCCTGCGGTGCTCGGGGTCATCTATCTCGGCGCTGTGCCGACCGCGCTCGCGTTCACGACGTGGGGCTACGCGCTCTCCAGGATTCCGGCGGGGCAGCTGGGCGTTACAACGTACGTTGTTCCCGCCATCGTGATCGTGCTCGGGTTTGTCGCGTTCGGCGAGATTCCGGTACCTCTGGCGATCATCGGCGGGATCATTTGCCTCATCGGGGTCGCGCTGTCGAGGCGTCGAACGGGCACGCGCCGCGAGCCCGCGGTGGTGACCGGTCCGGTAGCTGCGGAGCCCGGCGCGCCCGTGGTTTCCGACGACCACCAAAATCTGTCACAATAGAGGGTCGAGTCCCGGACTGCCCGACCCTCTAACCGGCTGCCGTGGAATCCTTCAGAGCTTTCGCCGCGTGTGCCCCTACGCTCACGGCCGGCAGTTCGCCCCAAATACAAAAAATCAATGGAGAATTGTGGCTGTAAAGATTCGTTTGAAGCGCATGGGCAAGATCCGCGCGCCGTTCTACCGCATCGTCGTCGCCGACTCACGCACCAAGCGTGACGGCCGCGTGATCGAAGAGATCGGAAAGTACCACCCCACCGAAGAGCCTTCGGTCATCGAGATCAAATCCGACCGCGCCCTGTACTGGCTCGGCGTCGGCGCACAGCCCACGGAGCAGGTTGCTGCGCTCCTGAAGCTCACGGGCGACTGGGGCACCTTCAAGGGCGAAAAGGGCGCGAAGAATTCGGTCAAGCTGGCTGAAGCGAAGCCCGAATTCCAGGCCGACGAGAAGAAGAAGCCCGTCCTGAAGCCGAAGGCCGAGGCGCCCGCGAAAACGGAGAAGGCTGACAAGGCCGACAAGCCGGAGAAGGCGGCGAAAGCCGAGGAGGCTGCGGATGCTGACGCCGCCGCAGACGCGCCGAAGGATGACGTCAAGTCCGAAGAGAAGGCTGACGAGGCCAAGGCTGAAGAGCCCAAGGACGCCGCCAAGGCTGAGGAGAAGGCTGAGGAGCCCGAGTCAGACGCGAAAGCCGACGACACTGTCGACGAGTCCAAGTCCGACGCTGACAAGCCCGCCGACGACGCCAAGGCCTGATCGTGCTTGCCGCCGCTCTTGAACACCTCGTCAAGGGGATCGTCGATCACCCGGATGAAGTCGAAGTCGTCGCCAAGAATTCGCCGCGAGGCGATGTTCTCGAAGTGCGGGTGAACCCGGAGGACCTTGGCCGCGTGATCGGCCGATCCGGACGCACCGCGAAAGCTCTGAGAACCCTCGTGACCGCGCTCGCAGACGGTCGCAAAGTGCGCGTCGACGTGGTGGACACCGATTTCTAGCAAGGCGGAATCCGAACACACCCGACTTCGGGTGGGTCGACTCACCAAGGCGCACGGCCTCAAGGGAGCGATCAAGATCGAGTTGTACACGGATGACCCGGATCGTCGTTTCGTTCCGGGCGCCGTGTTCTCGTTGCAGGTTCCCCACACATCCGCCTGGCACGGAAAGACGCTCGAACTTCTCGAGCTGAAATGGTTCAACTCGCATCCGGTCGCGTTTTTCAAAGGCGTCACGGATCGAACGGCGGCGGAAAGCCTCCTGAAGGCGATCCTCCTCATCGAGCACGACCCGGCTGAAGCGCCGGAGGAGGAAGACGCCTGGTACGACCATCAGCTGATTGGACTGGCGGTGATGCGCGACGGGGCGAAGGTGGGGACCGTGGCGCGACTGGACCATCTCCCTGCCCAGGACCTCCTCCACGTCGAAACGGATGCCGGCGACGTCATGGTGCCGTTCGTGAAGGCGATCGTCCCGTCCGTGGACATCGCCGCAGGAACCATCACCGTGACGCCGCCCCCCGGGCTCTTCGAACAGCTCCCCGACGACGAAACCGCTCCCTAAGCTGACTCCCATGCGCATCGACATCGTCACGATCTTCCCGGAGTTCTTTTCCGCGCTCGATGTGTCGCTGCTGGGCAAGGCGCGCGAGTCCGGCCTGATCGAGCTTGCCGTCCACGACCTGCGCGATTTCACGCACGATCGGCACCGCAGCGTCGACGACACCCCCTACGGCGGCGGCGCTGGCATGGTCATGAAACCCGAACCGTGGGGCTATGCCCTCGACAGCATCCTCGATCCGCTCCCTGAGGAGCGCGAAGCGCGTCTCGAAGGGTGCCCGACGATCATCTTCCCGTCGCCCGCCGGCGAGCTGTTTACTCAGGCAATGGCGCAGGAACTTTCCGCCGAACCTCACCTGATTTTCGGTTGTGGCCGCTATGAGGGCATTGATGAGCGGGTGTTCGAGTATGCGGCGTCGCGCGCGCGGGTGCGTCTCGTGAGCATGGGCGATTACGTTCTGAATGGCGGAGAGGTAGCGACGATGGCGATGATCGAGGCGATCGGCCGACTGATTCCCGGCGTGGTCGGCAACCCGCAGAGTCTCGTCGAGGAGTCGCACAGTGACGGGCTGCTCGAATATCCGAGCTACACGAAGCCGGCAGAGTGGCGCGGACTCGAGGTGCCGCCCGTCCTCCTGAACGGCAACCACGGTGCGATCGCCGCGTGGCGCCACGAGCAGCAGCTCGAACGCACGAGGCGCATCCGCCCCGACTTGCTTTCATAATTCAGGAGGTTGTGTGGCAAAAGTTACCAGGGTGATTGCTTCCGGGGTCTTCTGATCGGGAAACCTCATGCGCCACACCACCTCCTGAATTATGAAAGCTAGAAGTCGGGGTTCAGTGGCGGGCGGTGAGGATGATGGGGCCATCCTTCGTGATCGCGATCGTGTGCTCCGCGTGCGCTGAGCGGGAACCGTCCAGGCTGCGAAGCGTCCAGCCGTCCGGGTCGGTGAAGATCTGGTCGGTCGTGTGCATGAACCACGGCTCGATCGCGAACACGAGCCCCGGCTTCAATGGATACCCGCGCCCGGCGCGCCCGTCGTTGGGGACGTGCGGGTCCCCGTGCATCGTGCGCCCGACCCCGTGTCCGCCGAAATCCGTGTTGATGCCGAGGCCGGCATCCCGGGCAACCGCCCCGATCGCGGCGGACACATCCCCCATGCGTTTGCCCGCCTGCGCGGCGGCAATCCCCGCGGCCAGAGCACGCTCGGTCGTCTCGATGAGCGCAAGATCCTCATCGCGCGGCGTGCCCACGACGAGCGAGACCGCGGAGTCGGCAACCCAGCCGTCGACGGACACCGCGAAGTCAAGGCTCACCAGGTCGCCGTCGCGGAGCACGTAATCGTGGGGGAGACCGTGCAGTGCGGCATCGTTCACCGACGTGCACAGCACCTTGCCGAACGGCATCGCCCCGAACGACGGGTGGTAGTCGATGTAGCAGCTCTCGGCGCCGCGCTCGCGGATCATCCGGTGGGCGAGTGCATCCAGCTCCAGCAGGTTCACACCCACATCCGCGGCTTCCGACAGGGCGGTGAGAACGCTGGCCACGAAGTGACCCGCCGGTCGCATCGCATCCAACTCGGCGGGCGTTCTCAATTCGATCATCCAGCCATTCTTCACCAACCTGTGCTAATTCTGTTGTTCATGTGGTTACGGAGAGGGTTCTACTACGCGCAGTTCTGGGCAGTCCCGGTGCTGCCGTTATGGCTGCTCATCGGCAGAGGCATCACCATGGGCGGCTCCGGATGGGAACTCCTGTTCCTGCTTCTCGCCGCCCCCGCACTGTCGCTCGCCCTCATCGTCGTCATGGGGCTCACAATCGCGAGAAAGTCGGTGCGCCGCTCGCGGCTCGTCTCCTGGGTGGATATCGCCGTGCTCACCGTCTGGTACGCGGTGGTCATCGCGGCCGGACTCTTCTCCAACCCGCTGGTCGCTGTCGGCATGATCGTGTTCACTCTCGCCGCATTCTGGAGTGCGGTGTGGCAGCTCATCGTGGATACCCGCCACCGGATTTCGCTCGCGTTTGCGGGTTACGATGCGATCACGGTGACATCCCGCTAGAACCGGCGGTTGGCGGCATGCCTTCCGGTGTGGCAGAATTGCTGTTTGTGCCTGCGCGCAGCCCTGCCACAGGGGGGCCAGCATCCATTCGGCACGAATCTCCTTCCATGCAGTATCCAGCACGCCGTCGACCTGTGGCGATTGCAGAGAGCGAACCACCATGCACATCCTCGACTCCGTTGACGCAGCATCGCTGCGAAACGACATTCCGGACTTCCGCGCCGGCGACAACGTGAAGGTCCACGTCAACATCGTTGAAGGCACCCGCACGCGTATTCAGGTCTTCCAGGGTGTTGTCATCGGCCGCTCCGGCGAAGGCATCCGCGAGACGTTCTGCGTTCGCAAGGTGAGTTTTCAGGTCGGCGTCGAGCGCACGTTCCCCGTGCACTCCCCGTCCATCGACCACATCGAAATTGTCACGCGCGGCGACGTTCGGCGCGCCAAGCTGTACTACCTGCGGGACCTCCGCGGCAAGAAGGCGAAGATCAGGGAAAAGCGCGAAACAAGCTGATTCGTTGGGCCGTCAGGCGTTTGGCAGACCCTAGACTTGTGGAGAACTCAGGGGCTTAATGACAACCGCACTATCGCCAACACCGCAGGAATCCTCGGACAAGCGACCGCGCCGCCGCACGCGCGGGATGAAGATTTTCATCCGCGACATCGTTCTCATACTCATCGCCGCGATCGTAATCTCGGTGGGGATCAAAGCGTTCCTCATCCGGTCGTTCTACATCCCCTCAGGGTCGATGGAGAACACGCTCCAGATCAACGACCGGATCATCGTCAACGAGCTCGTTCCGAATCTCATTCCCATCGAGCACGGCGACGTCGTGGTGTTCCGGGATCCGGGCGGCTGGTTGCCCCCGCACGAAACGGTGAACGAGAACTGGTTCGTCACGAGCGTGGACTGGGTTCTGTCCGTCGTCGGATTGAGTGCGCCGGACAGCAACGACCACCTGATCAAACGCGTCATCGGACTTCCCGGCGACAAGGTCGAGTGCTGCAACACTTTCGGGCAAATGTCGGTCAACGGCGTGCCGCTCGGCGAACCGTACCTTAACCTTCCGAAGGGCGTCACGAAAGCATCCGGTACCGACTTCAGCGTCACCGTCCCGAAGGATTCCCTGTGGGTAATGGGCGACAATCGCTACGATTCGGCGGACTCCCGCTACAACACCAACAAACCCGGCAAGGGCTTCGTGCCGATCGAGAACGTGGTCGGCCGCGCGTTCCTGGTGAGCTGGCCGATCGACCACTGGGCCTGGCTCGACAACTACCCCACCGTTTTCGCGGGCGTGGAGGATAAAGGCCAGTAGATGGCTGTCGCAGACCCCACATTGGCGCTCGAACACGAGTTGTTCGCCGCCGGGGCGCGGTTCGTCATCGGATGCGACGAGGTGGGCCGCGGCGCGATCGCCGGTCCGGTGGCGGTCGGAATGTGCGCTATCGACACCACCGTGAGCGCAATGCCCGAAGGGCTGCGTGACTCCAAAATGCTGAGCGAAAAGCGCCGGGAAGCGCTTGCTCCGCGCGCCACGGCATGGGCGCGGCACTCGGCGGTCGGGCTCGCCAGCGCCGAAGAAGTGGATCGCCTGGGCATCACCGCCTGCCTCGGCCTCGCGGGGAAACGCGCACTCATTTCGCTCCACGAATCCGGCGTCCGCATCCTGGAGAGCGTTGTGCTCCTCGATGGCCGCCACGACTGGTTGAACCCCGCGCTGGCCAGCCCGGTCCCCGTGCGCACCCGGGTCAAGGCGGATCGGGATTGCGCATCCGTGGCTGCGGCATCCGTGATCGCGAAGGTTCATCGCGATCACCTCATGATCGAATCGGATGCGACGGAGCCCGGGTATGGGTGGAGCGGCAACAAAGGATACGGTTCGGCCGGCCACTTCGACGCGATCGAACGGCTGGGCGCCGCGAGCATCCACCGCCTGACCTGGTTGAAGCCCCCTGCAACTCCCCATGAGACAGCCTAGGATTGACAGGACATGGACGAGGAAGATTTCGAAGACTACGACCGCGAGGTTGAGCTGGCGTTGTTCCGTGAATACCGGGACGTCGTCGGTCAGTTCCGCTATGTCGTGGAGACGGAGCGTAGGTTCTATCTGGCAAACGAGGTTGAGCTCGTGCGGCAGGAGACGGAGCACGATTTCTACTTCGAACTCACCATGAGTGACGTGTGGGTGTGGGACGTCTACCGCTCCGACCGCTTCGTGAAGTCGGTGCGCGTGCTCACGTTCAAGGACGTGAACGTCGAGGAGTTGAGCTCGAAGGAGCTGGAACTTCCGAAGGAACTCGCCCTCGACGAATAGCCGCCCCTAGCCACTCACGGCCGCTGCCCGGCCATGCCCGAACCCTCAGCACCCCTGACAAGGAAGTCTCTCGTGGAACCCACCGCCTTCGAGCGTTCAGTCCCCGCCGAACACATCATCGACGAATCCCTCGCCGGCTCCGTGCTTTCGCCATTCTGGCTCGATGATGTCGACGCGCGGCGGTGGCCTCGCTACAACGACGTGCAGAACTACGACCTTGTGGTCGTTGGCGGAGGATTCGCCGGGCTGTGGACCGCGCTCATGGCCAAGCAGCGGGATGCGTCGACGCGGGTCGCCTTGCTGGAGGCGAATCAGATCGGCTGGGCGGCATCCGGGCGCAACGGCGGTTTTTGCGAGGCAACGCTCACGCATGGCGAAGTGAACGGTGCGCGGCGGTTCCCGAAAGAGCTTGAACTGCTCGATCGGCTGGGGATGCAGAACCTTGACGAAATCGAACAGACCGTGTGGGAGCTCGGCCTCGACTGCGACTTCGAACGCACGGGTGCGGTCGCTGTGGCCGTCGAGCCGCACCAGGTGGAGTGGCTTGAGGAGGACAAGGACGCCGCCCACGTGAAGTTCTTCGACGAGAAGCGGATGCAGGAGGAGATCGCGTCGCCCACGTACCTCGCAGGGCTGTGGGGCACGCGCGACACGGCGATGGTGCACCCGGGCAAGCTCTCGCACGAGCTGGCGCGCGCCTGCCACGAGGCCGGCGTGGACCTGTTCGAGGACTCACCGGTGTTGAGGCTGGACAGCAAGCGGCGCGGGCCGATCATGGTGCGCCTTGGCACCGGGGACATCCGGGCGAAGCGGGTCGCGCTGGCCACGAATGCGTTCCCTTCGCTCCTGAAGCGCTACCGCTGGCACACCGTGCCGGTTTACGATTACGTGCTCATGACGGAGCCGCTCACGGATGCCCAGCTCGAGTCGATCGGGTGGAAGAACCGTCAGGGCGTGGCCGATCTGGCCAACCAGTTCCACTACTACCGGTTGTCGAAGGACAACCGCATCCTGTTCGGCGGGTACGACGCCGTGTACCACTACGGCGGGAAGATCAAGCCGGAGTACGAGGATCGGCCGGAGTCGCACCGGCGGCTCGCGAGCCACTTCTTCACGACGTTCCCGCAGCTGGAGGGCATCAGGTTCACGCACCGTTGGGCCGGCGTGATCGACACGTGCAGCCGGTTCACGGCGTTCTTCGGGCACGCCCGCGGCGGCCGCGTCGCGCACGTTGCCGGGTTCACGGGGCTCGGGGTTGCGAGCACGCGGTTCGCGGCGAACGTCATGCTCGACCAGTTGTGGGGCCTGAAGACCGAGCGCACGGAGCTGAAAATGGTGAAGTCGCTGCCGATCCCGTTCCCGCCGGATCCGATCGCGTGGATGGGCGTCGAGGTGTCGAAGTGGGCGATGAACCGCGCCGACCATAAGCGCGGCAAGCGCAACTTCGTGCTCCGCACGCTGGATGCCCTCGGACTCGGGTTCGACTCGTGAGCGGGGTTCTGTCCGGACAGAATCGCGACTTCAGCGAGGGCGCGGAAGTGAACGCTGTCGAACTGGAGCTCCTTCATTCGCCGGTCCCCGCAGAGCAGGTGCTTGAAGGCGCGCCGACGGTGAGCGCCGCCGTGCTCGGTGAGTTCGAGGGCAGGGAAGTAGGAGTGTGGGAGCTCACGCCGGGAACAGTCACCGATGTCGAAGCCGACGAACTGTTTGTCGTGGTCTCGGGCGCCGCGACCGTCAATTTCCTCGATGAGGATCGTCTCGAGCACCTGGCACCGGGGTCCGTCATGCAGCTTAAGGCTGGGCAGCGCACAGTGTGGACAGTGACGGAGACCCTCCGCAAGGTTTACATCGCCTGAGTGCACAGGACTTCGCTGACTACTCAACCATGACGGGGTTTGTTCCTCGAGACGGCGAACGTTCTGGCTCCTGAGGTACAAACTCCGTCATGGTTAGAGCAACTCGACGCCATGGCTCGACAAGTCGCGCGGTCGCCTCTACTCCTGCACAGGTCGCCATCGGAACGCGACTAGACCGATAGTGGGCGCAGCGGGCTGACACAGTCGTGCGCTGCGGCATCCTCGTCCCGTGGCGGCAAAAGACGACCTGGGCAGGCGCGGCGAAGATCTCGCGGCGCAGTTCCTCGCGGATGCCGGTTACACGGTCATCGACCGGAACTGGCGGTGCGCCCGCGGCGAGATCGATCTTGTCGCCCGCGACGGCAATGACACTGTCTTCGTCGAGGTCAAGACCCGGTCGAGCACCGCGTTCGGGCATCCGTTCGAGGCGATAACGCCGCAGAAACTGGCCCGCCTGAGGCGGCTCGCGAACGCGTGGTGCGACGCGCATCCGTACCGCCGGGGCGTCATTCGCATTGACGCGATCTCGGTCATCGCTGCGGCAGGGGCAGCGCCGCTCATCGAGCACTTGCGGCGGGTGTTCTGATGCCGGTCGGACGCACCCAGGCGATCGCGCTCCTGGGCCTCCAAGGAGCAGTCGTCGAGATCGAGGCGGACTATTCCTCCCAACTTCCGAAATTCATTCTCATCGGCTTGCCGGATGCCGCCCTCGGCGAGGCGCGCGATCGCGTGCTCGCTGCTGCGGCGAACTCCGGTTGCGACCTGCCGAGCCGCCGCCTCACGGTCAACCTCTCGCCCGCCGCACTCCCGAAGCAGGGTTCGGGCTTTGACCTCGGGATCGCGCTCGCGACGCTCGCGGCCGCCGGCATCGTCCAAGCGGAATCGATCGCGCGGGTCGTGCATCTGGGCGAACTCGGACTCGACGGGCGGCTCCGTCCGATCACGGGAACCCTTCCCGCCGTTTCTGCCGCGGCGGCCGCCGGATTCGACACCGTCATGGTGCCGACCGGCAACGCGGCGGAGGCAGAACTGGTTCCCGGCATCCGCGTTGTTGCCGTCCCGTCCCTGAGGGATGCGGCGATCTGGCATGGCGCCGAATTCGAGCCCCTGGAGGTCGAGCCGATCCTGTCCGCCCACCCGGAGGACCCCGCCGATGACGACCTCGATCTCGCCGATGTCATCGGCAACGGGGACGCCGTCGAAGCGATGGTGGTCGCCGCGGCAGGAGGGCACCACGCATTCCTCCTCGGCCCGCCCGGATCCGGCAAGACGATGCTCGCGGCGCGGCTGCCGGGGATACTGCCCGATCTCGACCCCGCAGCAGCGCTCGAGGTCAGTTCCATCCGCTCGCTGTCCGGACTGCCGGTCGGGCACGCTCTCATCACTCGCCCGCCGTTCGAATCGCCCCATCACACAGCGACCGCGGCAGCCCTCATCGGCGGCGGCAGCAAACAGATCAGGCCGGGCGCGGCAGCGAGAGCCAGCGGGGGCGTCCTGTTCCTCGACGAGGCGCCCGAGTTCAACAGTTCGGTGCTGGATGCGCTCCGCCAGCCTCTCGAATCCGGGGTCATCAGCATCCACCGGGCCAATGCGGTTGCGCACTTCCCCGGCCGGTTCCAGCTGATTCTCGCGGCGAACCCCTGCCCGTGCGGACAGTACGGCGCCCGAGACTCGGAGTGCACCTGCACGCCGAGCGCTCGCCGCCGGTATCTGGGGCGGCTCTCCGGACCGCTTCTGGATCGCATCGACATCCAGTTCCGGGTCCAGCGGGTCACGAGTGCGCAGCTGAAGCTCGCGAATGACGGCGGTCAACTGACGACGACCCTCGCGCGCGAACGCGTTGCCTCGGCAAGAGCGTGCGCCCGTGAGCGCCTCGCCGCCACCCAGTGGAGCGTGAACTCGCAAGTTCCGGGCTTCTGGTTGCGCGGCCCGCAGGCACGCCTCAGTTCCGTCGTCACATCGACAATCGACCGCGCACTGGAGCGCGGTGGAATCACCATGCGCGGCTACGACCGTGTGCTGCGGGTGGGCTGGACGCTCGCCGATCTCGACGGCGCTCCGACACCATCCGCGGACCACATCGGTCGCGCGCTTTACCTCAGAAAGGCCCTGTCGTCATGACCATTCTCGGATTGAAAGAGGCAGAGGTCGCGCCGCTCGTGCGGGCAATCGCCGGAGACGACCTCACAGGCGATGCACTGCGGGAGCGGTTCGCGCGGGCCGCCTGGACCGGAATCGTGGAGCCGGGCGACCGCGTGGCGGGCATCCTCATCGCGGCGATGGGGGCGACCAGGGCACTGGATGCGATCGTGTCCCGCGCGAGCACCGAGAGCCTCGTGAAGGCGGCCGGCGGAGAGCTGGACCCGGATGACGCGGAGAAAGCGGTGGAGCGCTGGCTCCCCAGGCTTCAGTCGCGGGTCGCGCTGCTCGCGCTGAAACAGGCCGCCAGATACGCCGTGCGGCTGCTGATCCCGGGTGACGCTGCGTGGCCCGCCAGGTTTGCCGATCTGGGACCGCACGAGCCGCTCGCGCTGTGGCTCCGCGGCAACGAATCAACCCTCGCGACGGCGGATCGTTCGATCGCGCTCGTCGGCGCACGGGCCGCCACCGGGTACGGTGAGCACGTCGCGATGGAAGCGTCCGCCGGACTCGTCGACCGCGGCTACACGATTGTCTCCGGCGCGGCGTACGGCATCGACGGGATGGCGCATCGCGCAGCACTGGCGAGCTCGGGCCACACGATCGCCGTGCTCGCGGGAGGCGTCGATCGCTTCTACCCGAGCGGGCATGAGGCATTGCTGACTCGCATCGTGGACGAAGGCGCAGTGGTTTCGGAACTTCCCTGCGGCGCGGCGCCAACAAAATGGCGGTTCCTCCAGAGAAATCGGCTCATTGCGGCGATGAGCGGAGCGACAATTGTCCTGGAGGCCGGATGGCGGTCGGGCTCGCTCAACACCGCGGGCCACGCCGCCGCGCTCGGCCGGCCGCTCGGCGCTGTGCCAGGGCCCGTGACGAGCGCCACCTCTGCGGGATGTCACCGGCTCATCCGCGAATTCGATGCCGTGTGCGTGACGAACGCCGAGGAGATGGCCGAACTCGCGCCGCTCCCCGGTGGCGGGGCCGCGCAGGATGCCGACAGTGAGCCAGGGGAAGCGAACGAACCCAGCGCCGAGCGGGTGCGCATCACCGATGCGTTGAGCACGAGGTCGGCGCGGCTCGTCGACGACATCGCGGCGCTGTCCGGACTCTCGATCGCCACGGTCCAGAGCGTGCTCGGCGCGATGCAACTCGACGGCAACGCGGTGGAGCGCGCATCCGGTTGGGTGAAAACGCAGTGAACCGACACTCATCTCGGGTCCATATAATATTGGTGTAAATCCATATGTAACCGGGATGGATGGGGAGGTGAACCGAATGCCCATGACCAGCGTGAACGTCGACGCAGACCTGCTTGCCGCGGCAAAGCGCGCACTCGGCGTAACGACCAACCGCGAAGCAATCAACCTTGCACTCCACGATGCGGCATGGACCGAACGTGTCGTCGACGCCATCGAAAGCCTTGCCGGAATCGATCTCGAACCAGAAGCAGAACAGGTCGCCGCCGGAGATGCCTGACGACGAAACCCGGCCAGTAAGCACGGTGATTTCCGGACTACTCGTCGACACGAGCGTTTTCGCCCGACTCGCCCGCGATGAGCTCATCCGACGGCAACTCTCCGTGCTCACGCGCACATTCACCGCGCGAAGGATACTTCTCTGCCCACCGGTTGCGGCCGAAGTCGGGTTCATGGCACGCAACGGCAAGGATTATGCCCTGGTCGCCGACCTCCTCGGCCACTTCGCCGAATGTGCGACTGCGCCAACCACTGAGCAAACTCTGTCAATCCAGCACGCACTCTGGCAGGGCGGGCTGGTACGAGCTGCCTGCGTGATGGATACCATCATTGCCGCATACGCGATAGCCAATAAACTCGCAGTGCTGCACTACGACTCCGATTTCGAACACATCGCGACCGCCGTGCCCCACTTCCAGCACAGTTGGATAGTGCCCAGAGGCGCCGCCGCTGTGTAACGTTGTCCACCACACAGTGACGCTGTCACTGCCGAACCGGAGCCAGGACCGACGTGGTAATCCGGCCCTGCATCGCAGCGAGAACTGTGGAGAGTGCGGTGGCAGGCGACCAATGGGGAGTGCATGAAAATGTGGTTTCGCCGTCGCAGCCGCGCCCGCAAACTCAAACCCTTCGACGCCTCCCTGCTGCCGCCGCAGGAATACCTCACCGTCGCCGAAGCGACCGAAGAAGGCCTGCAACTCACCGAATATGCGAGCAGGATGGCGGTGAAGAACCGTTTCATCACAAAGATCCTCGCCGACAAACGACCCTGGTTCATCGAACACTCCCGAAAAGACGCCCACGACGCACTCGAACTTCTGGCCCGGGAATCCGATACGGAGGCGGAAAACCTGGCGAAACTCATCCAGAAATTCCGCCTCAACCCGAACAGCGAACGGGATGCCCAGGGCTACAGCTACGACGACATCGACAACATGGAACACCGCAGGGAAGTCGCCGTGGAGATAGCGCGGCGGCTGCGACAACAAAGCGTCGACGACAACTACCTCACCGAGCTCGTCAACAAGGCGCGCAGCGACGCCTGGCGCGAAGTCGCCGCCAACATCGAACGCAACCTCGACATCGAATTCCTCCCCGTGGATGCCGACTACAAACGCAACCGCGACGACCGGATGAGCGCCCTCATCAACGAAGACCTCGCCGCGCTGATGGCCGAGACAGGCTCAACGGACGCACCGACGGCAAGCGAAGACAACTGAACACGGTGCAACATATGCTGGACCGGTGATTCAACTCGGCCAGTACCCGGCAGCGCGCCACGTCATCGCGCACATCAGCGACACCCACTTTCTGGGCGGCGGACGACCCCTCTACGGCAGCGTCCCGACCGACGACCACCTGAGCCAGGCGCTCGCACAACTTGAAGCATCCGGCGCGAAACCCGAAGCGATCGTGTTCACCGGCGACCTCGCCGACCTCGGCGAACCGGATGCCTACACCCGGCTCCGCGGACTCGTCGAGCCCGTCGCACAGCGGCTCGGGGCCCAAATCATCTGGGTCATGGGAAACCACGACGAGCGCCCCCACTACTCGAAGCAGCTCTTCGACGCCGACGCCACCGACGAGACGCAGGATCGTGTGTACGACATCGGGGGATTGCGCATCATCTCCTTCGACACGAGCGTTCCCGGCTACCACCACGGCGACCTCACCCAGGCGCAACTCGACTGGCTCACCGACGTGCTCGCCGCACCAGCGCCGCACGGCACCCTGCTCGCCGTCCACCACCCGCCCATCCCGACCCCGCTGCTCGAGGCGATGGGCATGCTTGAGCTGCAGGATCAGAAGCGGCTCGCCGAGGTCATCCGGGGCACGGATGTCCGCGCGATCCTCGCCGGCCACCTGCACTATTCGACGCACAGCACCTTCGCGGGCATCCCCGTGTCCGTGGCCGCGGCAACCTGTTACACGCTCGACCTCACGGCGAAGGACCGTATTCTTTCCGGCGTCGATTTCGGTCAGGCATTCAACCTCGTGCACGTGTACGACGACCAAATCGTGCACTCGATCGTGCCGGTCGGCGAGACCGCGGAAGTCACCGGATTCTCCGCCGAACACTGGGCGGAAATCGAGGCGATGACGCCCGAACAGCGCCTCGAAATGTTCTCCAGCAAGTCGTCGTCGTTCAACTCCCGCGAAGCGGCCAGCTCCGACTGACCGGGCGCGCGTCCCCCGTCCGCCGCGCCGGTACGGGACGATGGTCAGATGGATCTTGAGCAGGCGGTGCGCGGATTCCTCGCCCAACTCGGGGTTGAGCGCGGACTGAGCCCGAACACGGTCCGCTCCTATGGCGCAGACCTCGCCGGCCTCGCCGCCTACGCGCGCGAGCGCGGAACCACGGCGGTGCGCGAACTCGACCTCGAGCTCCTCCGGGACTGGCTGTGGCAGGCCTCGCAGGATGGTCTCGCGAAGTCGACCCTCGCGAGACGGACGGCCGCGGCGCGAAGCTTCACGGACTGGGCGCGCCGCACAGGAATCCTCGACACGGATGTCGCCACCAGACTTCGCGCCCCGAAATCGGAGTCCCACCTGCCGCGCGTCCTCACCCGTCAGCAGGTGGACGAAATCCTGGACGCGCTCACCTCGCTCGCCGCGGGCGGCGACCCGGTGGCCCTGCGCAACGTCGCGATCATCGAACTTCTCTACGCGTCGGCGCTGCGCGTCAGCGAACTCACCGGCCTGGACCTGGACCGCGTCGACCTGGACCGTCTCACGGTTCGCGTGATGGGCAAAGGCTCCAGGGAGCGCGTGGTCCCGTTTGGCGCACCGGCGGGCCGTGCGATCTCCCGGTACCTGGACGTCGGTCGGCCCAGGCTCCAGACAGACCCGACCCCCGCCGTCTTCCTCGGCGCTCGCGGCAGGAGAATCGGCGCACGGACGGTGTACCAGCTGGTCGCCGAAGTACTTTCGGAAATTCCGGGAACCGGACCATCCGGGCCCCACGCGTTTCGGCACACCGCCGCGACGCACCTGCTGGACGGCGGCGCCGATCTTCGCGCGGTGCAGGAACTCCTCGGCCACGCCAGCCTCGGCACGACCCAGATTTACACCCACGTGTCGGCGGAGCGGCTCAAGGAGAGTTACCGCACCGCGCATCCGCGCGCGTAGCCGCTCGCTGCTACCGAGCGGGCGGCAGCGTCTCCGCCGCCGTCGGCCGCTCGGCCCGAAGGCGCAATCCCAGTGCGACGAAGAGCAACACGAATCCTGTAGTCAGGAGGATGTGTCCGCTGCCGGAAATGCCGGCGAGCGCCGAACTGGATTCCTGCCCGAGCACCTGAAGCGTTCCGTTGACCACCATGGTCGTGCTCGTCACGACGAGCCCCAGGTTGTAGATCCAGAAGAACCAGCTGAAGGCCTTGCTCCGGGAGAGCTGAAAGATTTTCTCCAGCACGAGCACGATGAGCAGCACGACGACGCCGAGCGTCAGCAGGTGGGTGTGCACGACGGAGAGCTGGGTGAATCCGTCGGCCGCGGTGAAGCCGTGGGATTTCGTGAACTCGCGGTAGTACAACCCAGAGGCAAGTCCGACGACGAGATACACGCTGGAAGCGAAGAATAGTTTTCTCATGCCTTCACTCTTTCGGGGAACGCGGCGCGGCAAATCGTCCGAAGGATTGAATTCGGCACGGCACTACGCGGTTCAGCGGATCGTCCCGGCTTCCCTCGCGGCCGCGACAGCCCTCGTCCGGGAGCTCACACCCAATTTCGTGAAAATGTGCGAAAGGTGGGATTTCACGGTTGCTTCGCTGAGGAACAGCGCCCGCCCGATTTCGCTATTGGATTTTCCCGCGGCAACCAGACCGATCACCTCGATCTCCCGCGCACTCAACGCCGCACCGACCGCTTTGCGCCGGGAACCGAGGCGCTGGGCGATCGTCGGCGACAGCGCGCTCGCGCCGCTCGCGGCGGCCCGCGCGGCAGAGATCAACTCGGACGGCGGCGCATCCTTCAACAGGTAACCGCTCGCACCGGCTTCGACGGCGCTCAGGATGTCGGCATCCGTGTCGTAATTGGTCAGGATCAGGACTCGCGGCGCAGGAGTCAGGCCACGCAAAATGCGCGTGGCGGCGGCCCCCTGCATGCCCTCGCCCAATTGCAGATCCATCAGGACGAGATCGACGTCTTCACTTTCGCAGCGTGCGATCGACTCCTCCCCGGTGGCGACGTCGCCCACGACCTCGAAGCCGGGTTCGCTCGCAAGCAACGCTGTGAGGCCGGCCCGCACCACGGGATGA
Source organism: Micrococcales bacterium (assembly GCA_017306245.1). Taxonomy (GTDB): domain Bacteria; phylum Actinomycetota; class Actinomycetes; order Actinomycetales; family Microbacteriaceae; genus Terrimesophilobacter. Next base: position 237,400 of record JAFKIY010000003.1, read on the forward strand.
TCGTCGACGATCAATACCCGGATCATGGCCGCACCTGGGCTTCGTCCTCATCGACGGGAGGGGCTTCGAAAGCGACGGCGATGGCTGTGCCCGACCCCGGTTCGGATTCGACCGTGAGCGTGCCGCCGAGATTCTCGACGCGTTCGCGCAGTGAGACGAGCCCGAACGAGCCAGGCCGGTCGGTGTCGGCCGGGCTGAACCCGCGCCCGTCATCCACGATGTCGAGGCTGATCCAGTCATCGAAGTACGTGAGGGTGAGTTCTGCGCGGGATGCTGAAGCATGTTGGGTCACGTTGGACAGCGACGCCTGGGCGATCCGCAGGAGGGTCGTCTCCAGAGGCATGGCAAGGTGCCGGGGTGACCCGCTCACGTGAAAATTCACCTCGAGCCCGTCACGCGAGGTGGAAGCGGCGAGCCGGGATACCGCATCGACCAGGCTTTGGCCGTCCAGCGCCGGAGGCGCAAGCTCCCGGATGAAGTTCCTCGTCTCCGCGAGGCTGGATGCCGCGGTCCGCCGGGCGAGCTGCACCTGCTCGAGCGCCTCGCCGTCCATGCCGCTGCGCTCTGCGGCGTGCAGAAGCAGTTGAATGCTCGACAGCCCCTGCGCGACGGTGTCGTGGATTTCACGGGCAAGCCGGGATCGCTCATCCATCACGCCTGCCTCGCGTTCGCGGGCCGCAAGCAGTTCTCGCGTGGCCAGCAATTCGTCGATGAGCTGCTGCCGTTGACGGGTTTCCCGATACAGCGCACGATATCCGAGGCCAATGACGACCGCGACGGTCGCGCCGATGACCGGCCCGATGACCCCGCCGACACTCCAGCCGCCGTGCATCGCGAGCGCGGTCACGGTGACGGCGGTCGACACCGCGATCGCGGGAACCGCCCAGCGCGCTCGCAGCAGGTGCAACTGCAGGAAGAACAGCGGGAAGATCAGGAACGCGGCATCCGCGGTGAGGTAGACGAGAACAACGCCTTCCAGGGAGACGAGCGTGAGCCAGAAGATCCGGGTCGCCGGACTCACTTGGGAACGGGTGAGGAATGCGCCGGCGACGTAGCTGACGAACAGGATGATCGCGAGCGCAATGATCCAGGAGGTATGCGGCAGCGGTTCGATGACCTGGCGCAGAATGACGAATCCGACGAGCGCGGTCACCAGAAGGTGGAGGGAGATCCGCAGTCCGAGGAACACCGGACGAAGCGGGGTCGCCGCCGACTCGATGGCTTGGGCAGTTGCGGACTTCGCAGGATCTGTCACACCCGCCAGCCTAACTTCGTGCCCCGCAGGAGGTGGCCCAAGTTTGGCTCAGGGGATCTCCCGCGTCGGCAACAGTACCGACCGCTCGATGCCGCCGAGGTAGTTGAGCGGGGAAACGTACCGGCCGTGGAGCCGCACCCCGAAGTGCAGGCATGGTGCCCTGCAGTGGCCGGACTGCAGGGCACCAATCGGTTCGCCGCGGTGCACGACGGTGCCGTCGGCGAGAGGGGAGAGCACGGGCTCGAAGCTGGAGATGAGCCCTCCGCCATGGTCGATTGACACGACATAGCGGTCCACGACGAACCCCGAAAAGCGGATGACGCCGTCGGCCGGGGAGCGCACGACCGCCGCGGGCGTGGCGGCAATGTCGATGCCGCGGTGGCCCGCGGCGTAGGGAGTTTCCGGTGCGATGTACGGGCGAAGAATCTGGCGGGGGCCCCCCAGCGGCCACACCCACCCGTACCGCCCCGACGCATCCGAACTCACGGCCGCCGCAGACGTTGCGCCGGAGAGCGCGGCGAGCACGAGCAGCACTACCGCTGCCACCGGAGTGCTGCGCCGCTTCAGGGAGGGTGTTGCCATGCTTACAGCATCCGCACATTGCGATGCGGGAAGAACACGGGGCGCCTCAGCCGTGGAATTGTGTGCCGGCATGCGGCCGGGGGAGGAGAGGAAACACTGCTATCATTGATCCTCGCACCCCGAATTTTGGGGTGACTACGCGTGCCCGCACTGTTTACAACCCAGTTTGCGAACGCACACCACATCCACTCAGTCCGGCGAAAGCCAGGCGGATGTGCGCGGGCACCAGGTTCCACGCCGACCGGCGCGGAAAATAACTGAGCGGCGCACCATCCTGTCCGGATGCCCTGCGCCAGAAAAGGAGACGGCCATGGCCGTTGTCACCATTCGCCAGCTTCTCGACAGCGGCGTCCACTTCGGGCACCAGACCCGCCGGTGGAACCCGAAGATGAAGCGCTTCATCCTCACCGAACGCAGCGGCAGCCACATCATCGACCTGCAGCAGTCGCTCGCCTACATTGACGCGACGTACGACTACGTGCGGGAGACGGTTGCCCACGGCGGCACGATCCTGTTCGTCGGCACCAAGAAGCAGGCCCAGGGGTCCATCGCGGAGCAGGCGCAGCGCGTCGGCCAGCCGTTCGTGAACCAGCGCTGGCTGGGCGGCCTCCTCACCAACTTCCAGACGGTGTCCAAGCGACTGACCCGCATGAAGGAACTCGAGGAAATCGACTTCGACGACACCACGAAGGGCTTCACGAAGAAGGAGCTCCTGCTCAAGAAGCGCGAGCTCACCAAGCTGCACAAGAGCCTCGGCGGCATCCGCAACCTCACCCGCACGCCGTCCGCGCTGTGGGTCGTCGACACCAAGAAGGAGCACCTCGCGATTGACGAGGCGCGCAAGCTCGGCATCCCGGTGATCGGGATCCTCGACACGAACTGCGACCCCGACGAAGTGCAGTACCCGATTCCGGGCAATGACGACGCGATCCGTTCGGTCGCGCTGCTGACGCGCATCGTCGCGGATGCTGCGGCCGAAGGACTCATTCAGCGCCACCAGAAGTCGGAGGGCGACGGCGAGGCCGCCGAACCGATGGCCGAGTGGGAAGCCGAGTTGCTCCAGGCAGGTGCGCCCGCCGCGGACAAGGGCGAGAAGCCGACCACGAAGAAGGCCCAGGAGGCCGACGAGCCTGCTGCCGAGAAGACTGACAAGGCGGACACGGCCGAGAAGCCCGAGAAGGCCGAGAAGCCCGCTTCCGACAAGACTGACAAGGCGGACACGGCCGAGAAGCCCGAGAAGGCCGAGACGACCGCTGCTGACAAGGCCGTGAAGCCCGCTGCTGACAAGGCCGTGAAGCCGGACAAGGCCGATAAGCCGGACAAGGCCGAGAAGCCCGCTGCTGACAAGGCTGACAAGGCTGACAAGCCGGCGAAGGCCGAAAAGCCCGCGGCAGAAAAGGCAAAGAAGGCCGAAAAGCCCGCCGCTGAGACGGCGAAGAAGGCGGAGAAGCCCGCGGCGAAGCCGGCGGCCAAGAAGCCGGCGGCCAAGGCCGACGCGGCATCCACGACCAAATAACGACCAACCACAAGGGATTACACGATATGGCTAACTTTACTGCCGCAGACGTCAAGGCGCTCCGTGACCGCCTTGGCACCGGAATGATGGACAGCAAGAACGCACTCGTCGAGGCGGACGGCGACCTGGAGAAGGCCGTCGAGATTCTTCGCCTCAAGGGTGCGAAGAACAACGCCAAGCGCGCCGATCGCTCCACGAGCGAGGGCCTCGTCGCCGCCGTCGAGAACGGCACCACGGCGACCATGATCGAACTCGCCTGCGAGACCGATTTCGTGGCCAAGAGCGACAAGTTCGTGAACCTCGCGGACGCAGTGCTCACGGCGGCGGCCGCAGCCGGCGCGGGGTCCGCCGAGGAAGCGCTCGCCGCGCAGGCTGGCGGCAAGAGCGTCGCGGACCTCATCAACGACGAATCCGCCGTGCTCGGCGAAAAGGTTGAATTGCGTCGCGTCGCATCCGTCAACGCGGACGCATTCGCGATCTACCTCCACAAGACGAGCAAGGATCTTCCGCCGCAGGTCGGCGTCGTGGTCGGATACTCCGGTTCGGACGCGGAGACCGCCCGCAGCGTCGCCCAGCACATCGCGTTCGCCGACCCGCAGTACCTCACGCGCGAGGAGGTTCCTGCCGACGTCGTGGAAAAGGAACGCGAGATCGTCACCGAGATTTCCCGCAACGAGGGGAAGCCGGAGGCTGCGCTTCCGAAAATCGTCGAGGGCCGCATCGGCGCATTCTTCAAGCAGGTCGCCCTGCTCGACCAGGATTACGCGAAAGACAACAAGCTCTCGATCGCGCAGGTTCTCAAGGATGCGGGGCTGACGGTCACCGGATTCGCCCGCTTCAAGGTCGGCGCCTAACGGTTCGAAGCTGCCTGGCGTGAGCATGATCACGTCGCTTGGGGGTCGGAGACTGGTGTCTCCGACCCCCTTTTCATCCATCACCCAATACTCTGTAACGAGAGGCCAATCGAGGAGAAAAAATGACCGGCACAAAGACGAGACGCGTTCTTCTCAAGCTTTCCGGTGAATCCTTCGGCGGTGGCTCGCTCGGCGTCAATCCGGATATCGTGAGCAGCCTGGCGAAGGAGATCGCCGCCGCGGCGGCCGATGTGGAGATCGCCGTCGTCGTCGGGGGCGGCAACTTCTTCCGCGGCGCCGAACTCTCCCAACGCGGAATGGACCGCGGACGGGCCGACTACATGGGCATGCTCGGCACCGTCATGAACGCTCTCGCCCTCCAGGATTTCCTCGAGCAGGCCGGCGCAGCGACTCGCGTGCAGTCGGCCATCGCCATGACCCAGGTCGCTGAGCCTTACATTCCCCGCCGCGCAGAGCGGCACCTCGAAAAGGGGAGGGTGGTGATTTTCGGCGCCGGCGCCGGATTGCCCTACTTCTCCACGGACACGGTGGCTGCGCAACGCGCGCTCGAAATCGGGGCGGATGTCGTGCTCGTTGCCAAGAACGGCGTCGACGGCGTGTACGACGGCGATCCGCGCAAGAACGCCAAGGCGGCGAAACTCGAACGCGTCACGTACCAGGAAGCACTGGTTCAGGGCCTCAAGGTTGTCGACTCGACGGCATTCAGCCTCTGCATGGACAACGGGATGCCCATGGTGGTGTTCGGCATGGAACCGAGCGGAAACATCACCAAGGCGATCCGCGGAGAACACATCGGCACGCTCGTCAGCAACTGACGGGCATGTCGCCGTTCGTCCTCGGGCTGGTCGCGGTCGCAGCCATCGCCCATGCCACGTGGAATGTCGTCATCAAGCGCGCGGGCACGAGCGGTCCGGAATTCCTCTGGCTGAGCTTCGCCGTCGGGGCAGTGGTCTTCCTCCCGTTCGGAGTCTGGACCCTTGTGGCTGCACAGGTGGACATCGCCCACTGGCTCGGGCTGGCGCTCGTGAGCGGCGCGCTGCAAATCGCCTACTTCTTCCTCCTCCAGGCCGGATACCGCCACGGCGACGTCTCCGTCGTGTATCCGCTCGCGAGAGGCACGGGGCCGCTTCTCACCGTGGTTTTCGCGATCCTCCTGTTCGGCGAACGGCCCGGCATTGTCGCCCTGCTGGGCGCTGCGACCGTCATCGCCGGGGTTGTGATCACCGGGCTGTCCGGGCGAAGCACTCTCGGCGGCGACCGATCGGGAGTCCTGTTCGGGCTCGCCGTCGGCGTTCTCATCGCGATCTACACGCTGTGGGACAGCGCCGCGGTGACGTTCGGGGGGATGCCCGCCGTCGGGCTGTACTGGGGGAGCGTGATGTTCCAGTTCCTGTTGCTGGCGCCCATCGCCCTTCGGTCCCCGCAGGCTCTTGTCGCGACGGCACGGCGACACCGCGTCGCGGTCGTTCTCGTCGGCGTGCTCGCGCCCCTCGCGTACATGTTGATTCTTCTCGCCATCCAGTTGGCCCCGGTGTCGATGGTGGCGCCCGCACGGGAGGTGAGCGTCGTACTCGTGAGCCTTGCCGGGTGGTTGATTTTCCGGGAACCGCATCCGGCACGGAGGCTGGCGGGGGCGGTCGTCGTGCTCGCCGGCATCGCCCTGCTCGCTGTCGCATAGCCGATAGGATTGCCCCACACGAAGGAGAGCACGTGATCAACGACGTACTGGCGGAGGCCAGGGACAAGATGCACAAGGTCGTTGAGGTCGCCAAGGACGACTTCAGCGGGGTACGCACCGGCCGCGCGAACCCTGCGCTGTTCCAAAAAGTGCTCGTCGACTACTACGGAACCCCGACGCCTCTCGCGCAGCTTGCGGGGCTCCAGAACGCCGATGCCCGCACCCTCGTCATCACCCCCTATGACAAAGCAGCGCTGAAAGATATCGAAAAGGCCATCGTCGCCACACCGAATCTGGGCGCCAACGTCGGCAACGACGGGACCGTGGTTCGAGCCACCCTGCCCGAACTCACCGAAGACCGCCGAAAAGAGTTTGTGAAAATCGTCCGGGCGAAGGGCGAGGACGCCAAGATCGCGATCCGCAACATCCGACGCAAGGCGAAGGACGATCTGGACGAACTCAAGTCGGAGGTCGGCGACGACGAGGTCGCGCGTGCGGAGAAGGAACTGGAAACGCTCACGAAGGGGCAGGTGGACGCGATCGACGAGGCCCTGCGCAAGAAGGAAGCCGAGCTTCTCGAGGTCTGAATGCCCGATGACGATGGTGGAGAGCCGAAACCGCCGCCGAAGCGGCGCTGGCGATTCGGGCGCGCCGACATTGAAGCGCGCGCGGATGCTACCCGCGAGGAGATCCGCGCGCAGGTGACGGCGACGCGCGCGGAGCTGAAAGCGCAAATGGAGGCGACGCGCGCCCAAATCGATCACGCGAACGAGAAGATCGAAGCGCGCACCGGCCGCAACCTTCCGCTGGCCATCCTGATCGGGCTCGCCCTCGGCTTCGCCATGCTGTTCAGCCTCATCGTCGTGAAGGAACTCTTCATGATCGTTGCGGCGTTCCTGATCGGATTCACCGCGTTCGAACTTGCGAGCGCACTGCGTTCTTCCGGGCGTCGCGTGCCGCGATGGCCCACCGTGATCGCGGCGCTCGCGACGGTACCGGCAGCGTTCTATCTCGGCGACGGCGGCAAGTGGCTCATCTCCTTGGGAGGGATAGGTTTTGTCGTTGCCTGGCGGCTGGTCGAACTCGCCAGCCCGCGAATGCGGGGAGGCGCCCGCGAAGTGTGGCGCGACCTCGCCGCAGGAGCGTTCATCCAGGTCTATATCCCGTTCCTGGCGAGCTTCTCCGTGCTCCTCACGGCGCAGGACGGCGGCGAATGGTGGACGCTCGCTTTCCTGATTCTCGTGATCTCAGTCGATACCGGTGCCTATGCGACGGGACTTACGCTCGGAAAGCACCCGATGGCGCCGCGGATCAGCCCGAAGAAGACGTGGGAGGGCTTTGCGGGGTCGGTTGCGGCGGCCGCCATTGCCGGCATTCTGCTGTCCATCTTCATGATCCAGCAGCCGTGGTGGTTCGGTCTGGTTTTCGGCGCCGTCATCGTGGCGACCGCGACCATCGGAGACCTCGCCGAGTCCCTCCTGAAGCGGGACCTCGGAATCAAGGACATCAGCACATGGTTGCCCGGGCACGGCGGTTTCCTCGACCGGATGGACTCCATCGTTCTCAGTTGCGCAGCGGCATACGTGCTCTTCCTGATCTTTGCATGATCCGCTTGACGGGTGAGGCAGAATAGTGGAGTGAGTTCAACATTCCCCCGCACCCGCAAGTCCCGACGTGGCTACGACATCGATGAGGTCGAGGAGTTCCTCGAAGAGGCGCGACGCGTCTACAATGCGGAGCCCGGGGCTCCGACGGTTCTGGGATCCGATGAGATTCGGCGCACCGCGTTCTCCCTGCAGAAGGGCGGCTACTCTCCCGCCCACGTCGATGCCGCGCTCGAGCGCCTCGAGGATGCGTTCGCGAGTCGCGAACGGGAATACGCGCGCCAGGTGTCGGGCGACGAGGCCTGGTTCGGAGCGGCCCGACGGAATGCCAAAGACATCATCGACCGGCTCGGCCGTCCCGCCGGCCAGCGCTTTCGCCGGGCAGGCTTCCTGACCGACGGTTACGACCGCAAGCAGGTGGATCGTTTCGCGGACCGCCTCTCCGACTACTTCCTCAGGGCGTCGCCGATGAGCATCGACGAGGTGCGCACTGTGGCGTTCCGTCCGAAGAAAGGCGGCTACCGCGAGGCGCAGGTGGACTACTTTCTGGACAGCGTGGTCGCCGTCATGGTTGCGGTGCGCTGACCGGAAAGGCGCACTGTGCAGGAATCTGGGCTAAAATCCAGACACTGTGGGTAGGCATCTGGATTTAGTCCTCAGCCGACCGCGGACTTTGGGGGCCGGGGCGGTTCACTCGTCGCGCCGTCGAGGATTCCGGTACAGCCTGCCGGTGTTCTCGTTCGTCACCTCGCTGGCCATCGTCCTGGTCACGGTCATCGCCCCCGATTCCTCCGCCCAGGCCTCGCCGTCACCTTCTTCGCCGCGGTCCGCGTCGACTGGAACCGCCCAGCAGTTCGCGCACGCGGGCGCCTCCACCACGGCAGTCCTTCGAGACGGCTACCGCGTCAGCATGAAACCCACGGCGCCGGCCGTCGGAAGGCCGGATCCCGGCTCGGCTCAGGCCATCGCCTACGATCTTGTTCTGGCGAAGGGCTGGGACGAAGGGCAATACAGCTGCCTCGTCGCCCTGTGGCAGCGCGAGTCGAACTGGAACACCTTCGCCATGAACCCGACGAGCGGCGCGTACGGCATTCCCCAGGCGCTGCCGGGCAGCAAGATGGCCTCGGCCGGAGCGGACTGGGCCACGAATCCGGCCACGCAGATCATCTGGGGCATCGGCTACATCCAGGCGCGCTACGTCACGCCGTGCGGCGCTTGGGAGCACTCGGAGCAAAACAACTGGTACTAGACCGGCATAGGCTTGGACCATGCCACGATCCAATCGACCACGCCGCGGTGGGCGTCCCGTCGATCGCGATGTGGAGGACACCGACCTGCAGCGCGCTCTGTACGGAACGCTTCGCACGGAAACCAGACGGAACGTGCTGTGGAACGTTCAGCCGCTGTCGGCCACATCGGCCGTGAAATCGTACGTCTGCCCGGGGTGCAACCTTGAGGTTCCGCCCGGCCAGCCGCACATCGTCGCGTGGCGCGCCGACGGAATCATGGGGGAGGCCTCCGACGTCGCCGGCCGACGTCACTGGCACACCCATTGCTGGAAGGTCAGCTGAGCCATGGAAATTCGCTCGGGCGTGGAGCTGCCGGCACGGCGTGAAGACATTGACCTTCACACGTCGGACGGGCTCTCGCTCGTCGGAGAGCTTGCGACTCCGGTCGGCGGCACGGCGGTGGCGACCCTCGTGTGCCTCCACCCCCTCCCATCGGGGGGCGGTTTCATGGACTCGCACATCATCCGGAAGGCTGCGGCGCGGCTCCCGGCGCTCGCCGACCTTGCCGTACTTCGATTCAATTTCCGCGGTGTGACATCGCCCCGCGGCCGCTCCGAGGGCGAGTTCGGCGACGGGCTTGCCGAACGCCACGACCTTGCCGCGGCGATGGACTTCGTCGCGCAGCGCGCACTCCCGTCACCGTGGCTCCTCGGGTGGTCATTCGGAACCGAAATCGCCCTGAACTTCGGACTTCGATACCCGATCATCGGGGCGATCCTGCTTTCGCCGCCGCTCAAACGCTCCACGCGCGAACAGGTTTCCGCGTGGTCGGGGTCCGGCAAACGTGTGGTTGCGGTGATTCCGGAATTCGACGACTACCTTCGGCCGACGGAAGCGCGGGAACGGTTCGCCGTCCTGCCGGAGACCGAACTCATCGCCGTGCCGGGCGGAAAACACCTCTGGGTCGGCGAGGCGCAGACACGGCAGGTCCTCACTGAAGTGGTCCGCGCCGTCAACCCGTCAGCGCTTCCGCTTCCCACCGAATGGCCCGACTGACGGCCGGGCTCCACCCTGCGGAGGTCACAATTCGTTTTGCTGGGGCACCACAACCTGGTTGATGATGAGCAGGATGGATGCCGCGACGGGGATGGCGATGAGCGCACCGAGGATCCCGAGCAGGGTACCGCCGGAAAGCGCCGCAATCACCACGATCACGCCGGGCACTTTCACCGCCCGATTCATGATGTTGGGGTTCAAGACGTATGCCTCGATTTGCATGTAGGCGATGTAGTAAATGCCGACGGCAATCGCGGTGGGGACGCCATCGAAGAGGAGGCAACTGAGCGTGATGAGGACACTGCCCGACAGCGTTCCGACGAGCGGCACGAGGGAGAACAGGAAGGCGATGAATGCAAAGAGCGCCGGATATTCGGCCCCGACGATGGAAAGGTAAATGAAACTGAGGATGCCGTTGAACAGCGCGAGCGTGGCTTGACCGACCACATAGCGGCCGACCGAATCGCTGATCTGTTCCGCCAGATCCGCGAACCTCGCCCGCTTGGTTGCGGGAATCAACTGGTAAAGGCCCCGCTTCATGCTGTTGAGCGACGCCACGAAGTACAGCGTGAGGATGAGGACGATGATGATGCCGAACGCGCCGCTGGCAATGCCCAGGCCCACTTGCAAAACCCCACCGCCGATTGACGTGATGTTGTTCTTGATGAACTCGAGAGCGCCGGCGACGATCGCCTGAAGGTCGATGTAGCTGGGCAGGTTCTTCTGCACGGCGGCGACCCAGTTGTTGTCCTGGTCTCCCAGCGTCGCAATCAAGGGGGTCAGGCCGTTGATGAGGTTCGACGTTTGAGCGACGATGACCGGAATGACGGAAAACACGAGTCCGGTAAAGACGGCGAGAACCACGACGACGACGGTCAGGATGGCGAGCCAGCGGGGAAAGCGATGCCGCTCCAGCCAGGACACTGCCGGGTCCAGCCCGAGCGCGAGGAAGATCGCCGCGCCGATGTAGGTGATGATGGTCGCCAGAGTTCCGACCGCGGCACCGATCCCGATGGCTACCAGAACACCGAGCCCGCCGAACAAACCGAGGCGGAACGCATTCTGGATTTTCACGGTGCCCCTTCGCCTGCGCTAATCGTCTGCAGCGACTTTCTCCGCATCGCCGAGAACATTGCGAAGCGCCCCGAAGTATCCGGCGACCGCTTCCCGCTCGATTCTAATCTTCGCGAGGCGGTCTTCAGCCTCCGAAACGAGGGTGTTGGTCCGCTTCTCCGCATCGGCCACCATCGCCTTGGCGCGTGCTTCCGCATTGCTGAGAATCTCCGCGGCGCGCTTCTTCGCCGCCGCTTCGGTTTCCGCAGCACCCCGCGTGCTTTCGGCGGCGATCTGTTCCGCCTCCTGCCGCTTCTCGTTGGCGCGCTTGGTGGCCTCCGCCAGCTGGTCGCGCGCCTCGTCGAGATACTGCTGGTTTTGCGTGACAGCTTCCTGATGCTTTGCCAGGTACTCCTTCTCGGCCTCGTCGCGGCGGGTCGCCAGTTCCTTTTCGAGCGCCGACCGCGCCTTTTCGGCATCAGCCTTGAGGCGAGTTCGGGATGCGGAAAGCTCTGCTTCCAGTTCTGCCCGCGCGTGGTCGAGCTCGTTGGTGAAGTCCGAACGTGTCTGCTCCAGCTCCCGGTCGAGATCCGTGCGTTCCTTGTCGATATCGTGGGCGAGACTTGCCCGGGCTTCGGCGATTTCCGCTTCCACCTTGGCCCGCGCCTCCTGATTGGAGCGCGCGATTTCGGCCTTTGCCGCCTTCGTTTCGAGGGCGAGCTTGGAGTGGGCTGAGGCCATGTCGTGCTTGAGTTTCGCCTGAGCGGCCTCCATTTCCTCCTCGAACTTGGAGCGCGCCTCGGCGAGTTCGCGTTCAAGATCGGCGCGCGCCTGTTCCGCCTCGGCGGCCAATTGCGCCCGCGTCGCCTGAACTTCGCGTTCGGCGTCGGTGCGTTGCTGCTCGACGTCCCGCGCGAGGTCGCCCCACTGTTTCTCGGTTTCCGCCGTGAATTCCTTGCGGTTCTTTTCGGTATCCCTGGCCAGTGCGGCCGCTGCCTCGTTCGCTTCGGTCGTTTCCCGGATGGTGGCGGCCTTGAGTTCGGCGGCCTCGCGCTCCGCTTCCGATCGAAGCGCCGCCGCTTCGCGCTTGGCCGTCGCCTTGGCTTCCGCCGCCTCCGTGGACGCAGCACCGCGGATCGAGGCGGCCTCTTTGAGGGCATCCTGGTTCATGGCCTTGGCCTGGGCGCTGCTGCGCTCCAGCAAACCTTCCGCTTCCTTGCGCGCTGAGTCGACCATGTCGACAGCCTTCGCCTTCGCCTCGGCGACGATGCGGTCCGCTTCCTCCATCGCGGCAACCTTGAGAGCGCTGACTTCACCCTGGACGCTGCTGCGCAGTTTCTCCGCATCGATATCCGCCTGGCTGATCAGCCTCGTCGACTGTTCCTCCGCGACGCGCAGCACATTCTCCAGCCGGGTGCCCAGTCCGGTGTAGGTGGGGCGACCGATTTCATCGATCTCGGCCTGGAGGTCAGCGACCATGGCGCCGAGGCGTTTGATTTCCTTGGCATTCTCCGCCTTGTCGCTGTTGGCCTTGTTCAGCGCGCGACGGAGGTCCTGCAGTGCGGAATCAACCTCCTCGCGGTTGTATCCGCGCATTGCAGTCGAAAAGGCCTCGTCGTCGGTTGCCACGTCATCTCCCTGAATTTTCGACGGCCAGCAGTCGGGGCATCGGCCGGACACTGTCGAGTTTAGTGGTGCCGCAGTGTGCCGGGGAAAGCCGCGGAACCGCAGACCAGGGCGAAGGTTCCCAGAATGTGGTCGGGATCCTTTCAGAATGCGTGCGCTATTCTGTAATGTCTTTGCCTGCTGCCCGATCCGGTGTGACCGGAATCGCGGTCGTCCCATCACGCACAGCCAGGCGCTCGACAGGGCGCACAAGCCCCGGTGGAATGAAGGGCAGCACGAGAGGAGTTCGACTTGCGGTTTATCGTGGCGATCGTAAGCTTCGTCATCGCGTTCGGGATGATCAGCTACGGTCTCGCCCAACGAACTGTTCTGGCCGAGCCCGATCACGTTGCGGCGTCGACAGAGCTGGGCACGAGCGCGCCCGTCACCGTCATCGACGGCTCCGTGCTCCATGCGAACGAGGGCAGACAGAAGATCACCATTTCGGGCACAGGGCCGGTTTTCGCCGCCTACGGTCGCACGGATGACGTCCTCGCGTGGATCGGCGATGCGAGTTACAACCGGATCCGGGTGGACAAGGTGAAGTCGACGTTGACAAACTCCGTCGTGCCCGGGACTGAGTCCACTGTTCCCGATCCGCACGGTTCGGACCTGTGGCTCGCCGAGTTCACGAGAGAGAAAGACCTGACTTTCGTCGTGAACCTGCCGCAGGACATCTCCGTGATCATCCTTTCGGATGGCACGGAGCCGGCGCCCGGCAACGTGTCGATCACCTGGCCGGTCGACAACCGTACCCCCTGGTCGGGCCCGCTCATCGTGGGCGGCGTGCTCCTGCTTCTCGCCGGCCTTGGCTTGTACCTGTGGGCGCTGTCCAACCTGCGCAAGGCCCGCGGGCCCCGCCGGCGGCCGCCGAGAATGCCGAAACCTCCGAAGCGAACCAAGTTCTCCCTGACCGGGCCAAAGGCGATTACCTCGCAACGGGGCCGACGCTCGTCCGGGCGGCTCGGCGCCGTCACCGCCGTGCTCCTGACGGGTGCTCTCGTCCTGACCGGGTGCACCGCAGAGTCGTGGCCGGAGTTCCTCGGCGGGAGTGCCGACGTGACGCCGACGCCCACTCCGACTGAGTCGGGTCCGCCGATCACGACGGACAAGCCGCCCGTGGTGAACCCGTCTCAGCTGGAGTCGATCATTTCCAAGGTGGCACTCGTGGCGCTGCAGGCGGATGCGGAACGCGACAGCAGCCTCATCAAGCAGCGGTTCGATGGCCCTGCGCTCGAATTCCGGGAAGCCAACTACGCCATCCGCCGCGCCGACAACAGCTATCAGGCGTTGCCGCCCATCCCGTCAGGGAGCGTGGAGGTCACGCTTCCTCAGCAGAACGACAAGTGGCCGCGAACGGTATTCGCGGTGGTCCAGGATCCGAAGAATCCGGAGGTGGCGCCGACGGCGCTGATGCTCGTGCAAAAGACACCGCGGGAGAACTACAAGGTTCAGTATGCGGTCCAATTGGTGGCCGACGTCACGATGCCCGCTTTGCCGGCCGCAAACGTCGGAACGCAGCGATTGCAGCCGGACGCGAAGATTTTCGCGCTCCAACCGGATGAGCTTGCCCTGGATTACGGCGACATTCTGAACAATGGCGAGTCAAGCAAGTACTTCAAGTATTTCGACACCGCGAACGATTCGCTCGTGGCGTCCATCGGATATGAGGCCAAGCAGAAGCGGCTTGCCTCGATTCCCCCGATCGCGAAGATGACTCTCGGCACGCTGGTCGGAGCAGGGGATGTCATTCCGATGGTGACCAACGACAATGGTGCGATCGTGGCCGTGTACCTCAACGAGACCGAGACGGTCCAACCCACGGAGCCCGGCGCCGTGATCAACGCGGAAGGCGCGGTGAAATCCCTGTCCGGAGTGTCCTCCACGACGAAGGGAACCATCGCCACCTATGGAGACCAGTTGCTGTTCTACGTTCCCGCCGGGGTCAGCGACCAGAAGATCAGGCTCATCGGTTGGGCCTCAGCGCTCATCGCCGCGAAGGAGTTGTCATGACCGATATCCCGCCCACGCAACTGCGGGGAGCAGTCGACCTGTCTTCCCTGGTGAAGAAGCCTGCAGCCGGCGCTGCGAACGGCGGCAACGCCGCTGGGTTCGCGGATGCCACCGGTACGGCGGCCCAGGAGGCCGTCGTCGCTTCGCTTGTTTTCGAGGGCAATGACGCGAACTTCGGCCAGGTGCTGGAACTATCCCGCACCGTTCCCGTCATCGTGGAACTGTATGCAGGCAGCGCGTCGGCCGCGCTGGAACGCGTGATCCTCGGCTATCAGGGAAAGTTCGTGCTCGCGAGGGTGGAAGCGCGACTCAACCCGCAACTCATCCAGGCCTTCCAGGTTGCTGCCGCCCCAACCGTTGCCGCTGTCATCGGCGGAAGGCCGGTCGCCCTGTACGAGGGTGAGCTCCCGGAGGCGGAGGCCAAATCGGTTTTCGATCAAGTGCTGGCGATTGCGGCGCAAAACGGCGTCTCCGGCGTCGCCCAAACCGCTGGCGAGACCGGGACCGAGCCGGAGCCGGAACCTGCCGATGAGCCGCTGCCGCCGCACCATCAGGCCGCCTTCGACGCGATCGACCGGGGTGACTTCGCCGCGGCGATCGCCGAATACCGAACCGCGATCGCGCAGGACCCCCGTGACGCGCTCGCGGTAGCCGGCCTCGCCCAGGTGTCCCTTCTGGCCCGCCTTGACGGGAAGACGGCCGACGACATCCGAGCCGACGCCGCGGAGAACCCGGAGAGTCTCGAAGCGCAGCTCGCGGTTGCCGATCTGGATGTTTCGGGAGGGCACCTCGAGGATGCATTCGGAAGACTACTGGACCTGTTTCCGGGACTGGACTCCAAGGGCAGGGACGCCGTGCGGACCCGCCTGCTGTCCTATTTCGAGATCGCCGGTGCCGACGACCCTCGGGTGGCAAGCGCGCGTCGGCGGCTCACGTCGCTGTTGTACTGATCGGGTTCGGTCAGATCAGGCGCGCGGCGTAAGCCACACCGCACCCAGCGGTGGGAGCATGACCTCGGCTGAGGCGGGCTGTCCGCCATGGGGATGCTGCTCGGCGACGACGGTACCGTGATTCCCCACCCCGGAGCCGCCGAATTCCTCGGCATCGGTGTTGAGAAGTTCGGCCCATTCGCCGGAAACAGGCAAGCCGATCCGATACGGTCCGACCGGGTTGCCGGAGAAGTTGACCGCGACAGCGACAGGATTGCCCTCTGACGGCCAGCGAAGGAACGCAATCACGTTGTTGTGCGCGTCGTCCCCGACGAGCCACTGGAATCCGCGCGGTTCGTGATCGAGTTGCCACAGGGCCGGGGAGGCCCGGTACACCTGATTGAGTTGGGTCACCAGGGTGAAGAGACCACGGTGCACCGGCTGGTCGAGAATCCACCAGTCGAGGCCGCGTTCTTCGCTCCACTCGGACGGCTGGCCGAATTCCTGGCCCATGAACAGGAGTTGCTTTCCCGGATGTGCCCACTGGAATGCGAGCAGGGCGCGCAGATTCGCGAGTTTCTGCCACTGATCTCCCGGCATTTTCTGCAGGAGCGAGCCCTTGCCGTGGACCACTTCGTCGTGGCTGATCGGAAGCAGGAAGTTCTCGCTGAACGCGTACACCATGCTGAACGTGAGTTCGCCGTGGTGGTGCGAACGGTACATCGGATCCACGGCCAGATACTGGAGAGTGTCGTGCATCCAGCCCATGTTCCACTTGAGCCCGAACCCGAGCCCGCCGGCGTCGGTGGGCGACGTTACTCCGGCGAACGCTGTCGACTCCTCGGCGATCATCACGATGCCCGGGTAAAGCTTGTAGGCGGTCGCATTCACTTCCTTCAGGAAGTCGATCGCTTCGAGGTTCTCGCGCCCGCCAAAACGATTCGGAGTCCACTCTCCGTGCTTCTTCGAATAGTCGAGGTACAGCATGGAGGCCACGGCGTCCACCCGCAGGCCGTCGATGTGGAACTCTTCGAACCAGTACAGCGCGTTCGCGACGAGGAAGTTGCGCACCTGGGATCGGCCGAAATCGAAGATCAGCGTGCCCCAGTCCGGTTGTTCACCGCGCTGCGGATCCCCGTGTTCGTAGAGTGTTTCCCCGTCGAATCGGGCGAGCGCCCACTCGTCCTTCGGGAAGTGAGCGGGGACCCAGTCCAGGATGACCCCGATGCCGGCGGCATGGAGACGATCGATGAGGTACCGCAGATCGTCCGGGTGCCCGAATCGGCTCGTGGGCGCAAAATATCCGGTGACCTGGTAGCCCCACGACCCGCCAAACGGATGCTCCGCGAGGGGCAGGAACTCGACGTGCGTGTAGCCCAACTCCGTGACGTAGTCGACAAGTTCGGTGGCAAGTTCGCGGTAGCCGAGTCCCGGACGCCACGAACCGGCGTGCACTTCGAAGACGCTCATCGGTTCGGACAGGGCGTTGCGATTCGCTCGAGCCTCGAGCCAGCCTGAGTCCTCCCATTCGTAGGCGCTGCTGGCCACGCGGGAGGCGGTGGCTGGCGGAACCTCCGTGTGCCGCGCCATCGGGTCCGCGCGCAGCACCCAGTGTCCCGCGGCCGTGAGCAACTCGAACTTGTAGGTGGCTCCCGGTTCGATGCCGGGGAGGAAAATCTCCCACACCCCATTGCCGTCGAGGCGTCGCATGGCAGTTCCCGCGCCATCCCAGTTGTTGAAGTCGCCGACCACTCTCGCCGCTTTCGCGTGCGGCGCCCACACGGTGAACGAGGTGCCGTCGACTCCTTCGTGCGGCCGGTAGTGGGCGCCCAGGGCGTCCCACAGTTTTTCGTGGCGGCCCTCGCCGAACAGGTACAGGTCTATTTCGCCGAGCGACGGAACAAACCGGTACGGGTCATCCCCCCGCCAGTCCGGCCCGGACTCGTAAGTGGATTCCAGCGTGTACGACTGCCCCTTGCCCCGTGCGTGGCCCTGCCAGATTCCGTGCTCCAGATGGCGGAGGGCGATACGCGTGCCGTTGGCCCGGATCGCCGTGACCGTTTTCGCGAGTGGCCTGCGCGCCCGGATCACCCAGCCGCTGCCCAACTCATGTTGCCCGAGCACAGAATGGGGCTGGGGGTGGCGCCCTTCTGCGATGGCCGCCAGTTCGTCGGACGGGATGGCGGAGCGCGCTGCCGTGGACGCCATCAGCGCGGCCCTCCCGTCTCGACGCTCAGAATGTGCACAGGCGACGTGAACGCGTCCAGCCGCACAAAGTTGTCGCGGCCCCACCGGAACCGGTCCTGCGTGAGAAGGTCGGTTACGGCGAATTCGGCGTCCGGGTCGAGGCCGATCGCCTGCAGGTCGAGATGCACGGTGGTCTCTCGCACCGAGTGCGGGTCCACATTGGCGACCACGATGATCGCATCGCCCGAACCATCCGCGGTGAAGCGCCCGTCCAGATACTTGCTGTACACGAGAATCGCATCGTCATCGCTCCAATGAATGGCGAGGTTCTTCAGTTGCCGCAGCGCCGGGTGGCCGGCTCGGATCCGATTCAATTCCTTCAGGTACGGGGCAAGCGACTGCCCGTCGTGTTCGGCTTTCGCCCAGTCGCGGGGACGGTACTCGTATTTCTCGTTGTCGATGTTCTCTTCCGCGCCTGGCCGGGCAATGTTTTCGATCAGCTCATAGCCGGAGTAGACCCCCCAGCTCGGGCTCGCGGTCGCGGCGATGGCGGCGCGGATCCGATAGGCGGGAACCCCGCCGAACTGCAGATATTCGGTCAGAATGTCGGGGGTATTCACGAACAGGTTCGGGCGCAGATAGTCACTCGTCTCATGCGAGAGTTCGGAAAGGTAGGTTTCGAGTTCCTGTTTCGTGTTGCGCCAGGTGAAGTAGGTGTAGGACTGCTGGAATCCGACCTCGGCCAGTGCGCGCAGCGGTGCCGGGCGCGTGAAGGCTTCCGCGAAGAACACGACGTCCGGATGTGCCAGTGCCACCTCGTGCAGGAGCCATTCCCAGAACCGCAACGGTTTCGTGTGCGGATTGTCGACGCGGAAGATCTTCACGCCGATATCGATCCAGTGGGTGACGATCCTCAGGATTTCCTCGCGGAGGCCCACCTCGTCGTTGTCGAAATCGAGCGGGTAGATGTCCTGGTATTTCTTGGGCGGGTTCTCGGCGTAGGCGATCGTTCCGTCCGCGCGGTGCGCGAACCATTCGGGATGCTCGGTGACCCACGGGTGGTCCGGCGAGCACTGGAGCGCGAGGTCGATCGCGACCTCCAGGTCGTTCTTCTTCGCTGCGTTGAGGAACTTCGTGAAGTCATCGATGGTTCCGAGGTCCGGGTGGACGGCGTCGTGGCCGCCGGCGGCGGATCCGATCGCCCAGGGGGATCCCGGGTCGTTCGGCCCGGCTTCCAGGGAATTGTTCGGGCCCTTGCGGAAGCTTGTTCCGATCGGGTGGATCGGCGGAAGGTATACGACCTCGAACCCCATGTCGGCGATGGCGGGAAGCCGGCGGGCAGCCGTCGCGAAGGTCCCGCTCGACCAGCGCCCATCCTTGTGCCGCCTGGCGCCCTCGGAGCGGGGGAAGAATTCGTACCAGCTTCCGACTCCGGCGCGGGTTCGTTCCACACGCAGCGGGTGCGAATCGCCCGTGGTTGTCAGCGAAGCGAGCGGTTCTTCGTCGAGCAGCGCCGTGAGCTTTGCTTCCCGCGCCGCCTCAAGCCGCTCGTCGGGGGTGAGTGAGGCATCCGTGAGGATCGCGAGTGCCGCGGCGATGGCCCGATTCCGCGGACGCTGTTTCGCGGCCCGCTTCAGGAGCAGGGCGCCGGCGTCGAGGGTGACGTCGACGTCAACGCCTGCGGGGATCTTGAGGTTTGCGGCGCGCATCCAGGATGCCCAGTCGTCACGCCACGCGCGGATCTGAAACGTCCATTGACCCTGCGCGTCGACGAGGGCCGACGTCTCCCACAAGTCCAGTCCGGAGGCGATGGATCGCATCCGGTGGGAAGTCTGTTTGCCGTGCGGATCGGTGAGCACGATTTCCGCGCCGAGCAGGTCGTGGCCCTCGGCGAATATGGTGGCGCGGAACGGTACCACCTCGCCCACCCACGCTTTCGGCGCGAACGCGTTTTGTGGTTGGCGCGGGGACACCAGCCGGTGGGGAATCCGACCCGTGGTCGGTTGGTAACCGGAACTCACTCTTCGACCGTACCGAACGATGCCTCGAATATCTCATCGCTGGCGAACATTCACAGGCAGCCGGCGGAGGAAACCTCGGCTGTCTATGGCCCCCGCACAGGTGTGCCCAGTTCTGGGTGGGGTACAAACCTTGTCCTCTATTGTGCCGACCGGTACTGTTCTTGGCGGGGGATATACCGGAGCGCGGATCACGCACTGGTCCGAGTCGGGTACTTCTCACTGGGGGTCGGGTTTCGGCTCTCGGAACACTGAACAACCCGCGACCCGAAAGCGGGCTTCCAGTGCAACTGGAAGCGCCATTGGGTCCTAACTCGAATAGGACACACATCATGAACAAGCTCACCAAGTCGGCCATAGCCGGCGCGGCCGGCATCGCCCTCCTTCTTGGCGGCGCTGGTTCACTCGCCTACTGGAACGATTCCGCTTCGCTTACCGGTGGCACCATCACCGCTGGCGAACTGACCATCACGGCGAACGGCACCGGAACCTGGAAAGATTCCAACGACACGACAATCTCGCTTGCGTCGTTCCACGCGGTTCCCGGCGATGTGCTCACGTACACCGCAAACTTCGACGTGTCTGCCGTCGGCGACAACCTGTCGGCGACAGTGGCGCTCACGGGCGACTCCATTGCGGCGGCCTCTGCGGCCGGGGCAGACGTGAAACTCGCGTCCCTGCTGACGAAGTCTGCCGTACTCAAGGTCAATGGCGTAGCCACGACCACCGTCAGCCCGGCCGCCGGGACCCAGACCATCACGGTTTCCGTGTCGATCACCTGGCCGAACGGAACGACTGCGGATGACAACGCCGCCATGAATGGCGCCGTTGATCTTTCCAACATGACGATCACGCTGACGCAGAACCCGTAGCCCGAGAATCGGCGGTGGGTACGCGGCAGAACGTCGTGTACCCACCGCTCCCGGCAACATCCGTCAAGCTACCCAATCAATCGAGGAGGTGACCCCTATGCCAGCCCATCGCGCTGACACTCGCCGTCGGCTTCGACTGCCCGGCATCAAAGGGCTTCTCCTCACGACGGCCCTCATCGGCGCCGCCTCCGTTCTCGGCGTATCCACCGCCGCGGGCAGTTTCGCGAACTGGAATCGTTCGGACACCGTCGCGGCGAGCACGCTTCGCGCTGGCAGCCTCGGCCTCACCATCAACGGTTCGGCAAACTACGCGCTGGGCGGCACACCCTGGTCTTCCCTCATGCCGGGAGATGTGGCCTCGCAGCAAGTGAGCGTCAAGAACACCGGTACGACTCCTGCGACCGTGACCGTCAGCACTGCTGCCGGGTCCGCCCCCATCGAGGTGCGCGTCAAATCCGGAGCCTGCAGTGGAACGATCGCCGGTCCCAGTTCGACCACCACGCCGACAACGCTTTCCGGCACGCTCGCCGGCGGCGCAACCATCACAGTCTGCATCCAGGTCACGTTGACGAATGCAGCCGCGCAGAACCAGTCGGCACCATTCACCATGACCTTCACCGCGAACCAGGTGATACCGTGAGCCGCGCGCGCACGACATCAGGTTCGTGGCGCATCCCACGCACCGGACTGGTCGCGGCGATCGCGACATTCCTCATTCTGGGGTCTTCCGGCGTGGCGTACGCCTACTGGAGCGCAACCGCGACGCTGACATCGACCGCCAAAGCCGGCAGCATCGCGGTCGCCCTTTCCGGATTTTCGTCCGGCTCCTCCACTGTGCAGTACACATTCGTCAACGACACCCGCTCGCGCACCGGCAGCGTCACGGTCGCCAACACGAGCCCGACGACAAGCGCGACACCCATCCCGGTGTCGGTTGCCCTGGGCTACGTTTCCGGCGGCTCGGGAGTGCTTGCCGCGAAGATCGATGTGACGATGTGGGGGCCGACAACCGCGGCGAGCTGCACGCCCACCGCAACACCATCCGGCACCATCCGAACGGGCACCTGGGCGAGCTTCCCGTCGATGACCGACACCCTCGTCGCCGGCCAGGCCAAAACCTGGTGCGTGCGCGCGTCCAATGCCGAACGAAGCGACATTGCGTCGCCCTCGGGGACGATCTCGCTCCAGCCGAAAGCGACGGCAACGCTCACCGCGGGTACCTGGACGGCCACCGCGAGTGCGACCACCACCCAGAACACCCAATACATCTATCCGGTTGCCCCGATCTCGCCGACCGCGTGGTTCCGCATCCACCTCACGACCGACCCGAGCCGGTGCTTGGACATCAGGGCCTCCGGCGGCGCGGGTACCGAACTGATCGAATGGAGCTGCCACGGCAACCCCAACCAGCAATTCCGGCTCAGCGGAGCGGACTCGAACGGGTACCTCTCCGTGACTCCGCGGCACCAGCAGTCGCTACGATGGGACAACGGCGGGTCGACGACGCCGGGTTCCGTGATCAAGATCCAGAGCGCTTCGGGTACGGCAAGCCAGGGATGGCAGTTCCAGCAGGTGTCAACCGGCGTCTATCAAATTGTGAACAAGAGCACCGGATTTTGCCTTGCGCCGGGGCCAATCCTCACCAACTACAACAATGAAACCGCCTACTACCAGGTACAGTGCGACGGGTCAGCTGCCCAGCGGTTCACGCTGGAGAATGCACCACCGGTCACGCTGAGTCTGAGTTGCACCACTGTGGATGGAAGCGGCGTTGACGGCAAGAACGACACCGATCTGGTCTACAGCTGGTCGGCCGTGGATGCGGACAGCTACACTTTCCAGGCCGACCAGGGCAGAAGTTGGTGGGGTACCGACTGGAAGACGATTGGGACGAGCGCGGTCGATTCCACCAGCGTAACCATCGACGGATCGCTCCCCGCTTCGGATCCTTTCGTCGGCTGGAGTCGCAAGACGTTCGACATTCAGGTTCTCGACAGCCTCAACAGGGTTGTTGCGACAACCACCGCCGAGGTTCGGAAGAACGGTGAGCTCAGATGCGGTTGAGAGGGCACCGTGCCCCTCGGGGCGTTCTCCCGACCGTGGCCTGCCTGGCTCTCACGTCCGGCCTGATGCTGATGACTCCAGTGCCGGCGCAGGCGGCACCGGTCGTCATGGAGTTCAGCACGGATGGCATCAACTACGCGCCCGCGCTGCCCGGTCCACTCTTCAGCACCATCAATCTGGTCGTGCCCGGCGATAGCCAAAGCGCGAGCTTCTGGGTGCGGAACACCTCCGCCTCCGCGGGGTACCTTCGCGTTGTCCTGTCGGATGTCGTGGCTTCCTCGCCCGCGATCGCGGACGGTATCACCGTGAGTTCCAGCACACCGGCCCACACGGGAACGGCAGTGCCCCTCAGCAGCGCATCCCCGTGCCGGGTTCTCGTCGAGGGCGACCTCGTACCGGCAGGGGGCGCCGTCAAAGTCACCTCCACCCTTGTCCTCGGCAACCTCACGGGTACGACCGGCCAGGGGGACACCGCGAGCCTGTCGCTCGGGGTCGGCATGAGCGATGCGGCAGTGGGTGGTCTTCCGCCGACCTCGTGCATCGGGTCGTCGACATTCATCCCGGTGAGCGGCTCGCCGGTAGCTCTCGCATACACCGGATCCGACATACCGTACCGCCTGATTGCGCTGAGTGCGGGAGTGCTCGGCGTAGGGTTATTCCTGCTGGTCGCCGCCAGGCGGCGTCGGCGGGAGGAAGCGTGACGAGCAGAAAACGGTCCGGCGCCAGGCACGCCTCATCACCTTCTGAGGTGAGCGCAGGAAAGAAGGAGAAGGGCCTGCTTCACTATCTCGGTGTCGGCGTGAGCGCCGGTTTGCTCGCTCTCGTTCTCCTCATCGGAGCGATGGCGATCGTCGTCCCTGCGGTGACCGGCTCGACTCCCATGACGATCCTGAGCGGCTCCATGACTCCGACCTATCCGATCGGAACTCTGATCATCGTCAAACCGGTGGATCCCGACACTCTGGCCATCGGAGACACGATCACCTACCAGATCGAGTCCGGAAAACCCGAGGTGGTCACCCACCGGATCATTGTGACGACCGCACGGTCGGACGGAACGAGAACGTTCACGACTCAGGGAGACGCGAACAACGCACCCGACGCGAAGCAGGTTTTCGCGGCGCAGATCCGGGGCAAAGTCTGGTACAGCATCCCCTACCTGGGCTGGGTTAACACGTGGGTCAACGGCGAGGGCCGAGGCTGGCTCATCCCGGTGATCGCCGGAGGGTTGTTCCTCTATGCCGGCTACATGGGGGCGAGCGGCATCGCCGGCGCGGTGAAGCGCCGGAAGAACGAATCCGCTGGCGTTCCGGAGTCCAACTCACTGAGTCAGGTTGAGCACGGCAAAACCGGGTAGCCAACTACCCTAGGCTTGATCTTCGTGAAAGCGATCAGACGGTTCAGTGTTCAGCCCGTTCTCCCGGATTCCCTTCGCGTCCTCGATGAGCTGGCCACAAATTTGCGGTGGTCCTGGCATCTCCCGACACGCGAACTGTTCGAGGAGCTTTCCCCCGGGCAGTGGGAGGCCACCGGCCATGATCCGATTGCCGTGTGCGGAACGCTCGACGCCGGGCGGATTGCGGAACTCGCGGCCGATGAGGCGTTTCTCGCCCGGGCGAACGCGCTCGTCGACGACCTGCATGCGTACATCCGCGAACCGCGCTGGTACCAGTCCCTCGGCGAAGACGCCCCGAAGTCGATTGCGTACTTTTCCCCCGAATTCGGAATCACCACGGCGCTCCCGCAGTATTCGGGTGGTCTCGGAATCCTCGCCGGCGATCACCTGAAGAGCGCCTCCGACCTCGGCGTTCCCCTCATCGCCGCGGGTCTGTTCTACCGCGCAGGGTATTTCGCCCAATCGATTTCGACGGACGGCTGGCAGCAGGAGTCCTATCCGGTCCTGGATCCGGATGGTCTGCCTCTTACTCTGCTCCGGCAGCCGGATGGGTCGGCGGCGCAGATTGCGCTCGCACTTCCTGACAATGGAGTTCTCTACGCGCGCATCTGGCAGGTCGCCGTCGGTCGAGTCACACTGCTCCTGCTCGACACGGACATCCCCGAGAACGACGACGAATACCGCACGGTGACGGACCGCCTGTACGGCGGCGGCGGTGAACACCGGCTCCTGCAGGAGCTCCTGCTCGGGATTGGCGGCGTGCGCGCGATCTCGCTGTTCGCCAAACTCACCGATTCTCCGGCCCCCGAAGTGTTCCACACGAACGAAGGCCACGCCGGATTCCTCGGGCTTGAGCGGATCCGCGAACTGGTCGGCACGGGACTGACCTTCAGCGAAGCGCTCGAAGTCGTGCGGGCAGCCACCGTGTTCACCACCCACACTCCCGTCGCCGCGGGCATCGACCGGTTCGATGCCGAGCTGGTCGAGCGGTACTTCTCCACCGACCTGCTGGCCGGCATCGATGCCGCCGATGTTCTTGCCCTCGGAGCGGAAGACTACGACGGGGGAGTGGACGACACATTCAACATGGCCGTAATGGGGCTTCGCCTCGCACAACGGGCAAACGGGGTCTCCAGACTGCATGGCGAAGTCAGCCGGCGCATGTTCGGCGCGCTGTGGCCGGGATTCGACAGCGCGGATGTTCCGATCACGTCGGTGACGAATGGCGTGCACGCGCCGACCTGGACCGATCGCTCCGTGGCGAAGCTCGCGGAGGAAAAACTGGGCACGACCGACACGACAGCGTGCGACTGGCTGTCGGAATCCATCAGCGACGCCGATCTGTGGAAGCTGCGCGGGACCCTTCGGGCGAAACTCGTCGAGGACGCGCGCGCACGGATGTCGGCCGCGTGGAAAGCACAGCATGCCAACACGCTGCCGCCGGTGTGGTACAACTCGCTGCTGGACCCGGATGTGCTCACGATCGGGTTCGCTCGCCGGGTGCCGACATACAAGCGGTTGACGCTCATGCTTCACGATGAAGACCGTCTGCGGTCGCTGTTGTGCGACCCGGAACGCCCGATCCAGATTGTCGTCGCCGGCAAATCCCATCCCGCCGATGACGAAGGAAAGCGGCTCATCCAGCGACTCGTTCGATTCGCGAACGAGCCGACCATCCGAGGTCGGCTCGTGTTCCTCCCCAATTACGACATCGGGATGGCGAAGGTGCTCTACCCGGGAACCGATGTGTGGCTGAACAACCCGCTCCGGCCCCTTGAGGCGTGCGGCACGAGCGGGATGAAGGCGGCGATGAACGGTTCCCTGAACCTGTCCATCCTGGACGGCTGGTGGGCCGAGTTCTACGACGGCGAGAACGGTTGGGCGATCCCGAGCGCGGACGCCGCCGGCGACTCGGCGGAACGGGACGAACTCGAGGCATCCGCGCTGTATGACCTCATCGAGCACCAGGTCGCACCGCGATTCTACGATCGCAACGACGACGGGGTGCCGACGAGATGGGTCGAATCGATTCGACACACCCTGGCGACGCTCTCGCCCGAACTCAGCGCGGACCGAATGGTCCGCGAGTACGTGACCCGTCTCTACATCCCGGCGGCCGCGGCCTCGCAAGTGCTCACCGCAGAGGAGAACCGCGGCGCACGCGACCTCGCCGCGTGGAAGAGCAAGGTGGTGGCTGCCTGGCCGAAAGTCAGCGTGCGCTCCGTCGAATCCGGCGGCATCGAGACGGTTCCCGAAGTGGGAGACGAACTTCAGGTGCGGGCGCGAGTGCAGCTCGACGGCCTGTCGCTCGACGATGTCGCCGTGGAGCTTCTGTATGGTCCCACCCATTCGAATGACGAACTGGACACCCCCGAGCGGCTCGAGCTGACCCCCGATGAGACCGGGGTCGTCGATTCCGGTGCCGCCGGGCTTGTGCAGTTCGCCGGGACAGTGCGCCTGTCCCGTGCGGGAAGTTTCGGATACACGGTCCGCGTCATCCCACGCCACCCAGGGCTTGCCGGGGAGGCGGAGCTCGGTCTGGTCGCCACTGCGGTCGGTTCCGACCATGCCTGAAGCTCCGAGGGACAGGCCGCTGCAGGCGGTCGTTCTCCACGAGTTTCAGGCGCACATCCGCGCGCGTCCGAAACCCATCTTCGACGCCATCGCGTCCCGGCTCGATCCTGGGGTGGGGGCGACGAGCTTCTTCACGGCAGACCCCAGCGCCTGGCTCGTGATCGTCCAGGGCGGCTGGTGGTACCGAGCCGAATATCGGGTGATCCCCGATGACACCGGCGCGAGAGTCGAGTACGCGCTCGTGAATGCGTCGGGGACCGGCAGGCGCATCGGGCGCAGGGCCAGGCTCAGAATCGTCGACGCCGCCCCGAAGGAGTTCGACCGGCTCATCGCGGCGCTGCGCACCGAGCTCGAATAGACGTATTCGTCTCGTGGCCCTACGGCCTGTAGTCCTGACCCTCGGAGCAGGTCTGCTGGGCGGAATTCTGCCCGGTGATGGAACCGGGAAGGGTCACCGCTTCCACCGGCGGCGCGTTCGACGGGTCGACCGGCGGTGCCGTGGCGTTGGGGTCGAGGGTCGATCCGGGGCCGGTGGTGCCGCTCAGCTGCACAGGTTGATCGTTGTTGATGGCGGCGAAGAGGACGTTTGCCGCATCGTGAATCGGGAGCACGCCGTTCAACCCCTCGCTGCTGCCGAATCGCGACGGGTATTGCACGAGCTGAATGTTCTGCGGGTCGATATCCTTCATGGCCAACGCGATCGAGGCGAGGGTCACCGGATTTCGGAGACTGTTGGACACCTGCATATTGTCGACGGCCGCCTTGGCCAGCCCGTACACCTTGATCGGGTCGGACAGGGTCGCGGAGGCCTTCGCCTGTCGCACGAGCGCGGACAGGAAGACCTGCTGGTTGCTGATTCTGGCGATATCCGTTCCGCCGTTCACTCCGTACCTGCTGCGGAGGAACATGAGCGCGTTCCAGCCCTGGAGCGTCTGCTGGCCGGCGGGCAGATGGAGCCCGATTTGCCCGTCGTCGATGGCGGTCGCAACGCACACCGTCACGCCGCCGATGGCGTTCGACATCTCGATCACGCCGTTGAACTCGATCTTGGCCGCGAACGGGATGCTCACTCCGGTGAGATCAGACACCGTCTTCACGACGCAAGCCAGGCCGCCGTACGCAAGCGCGACGTTGATTTTGTTGGTCGACTGGGATCCCCAGTTGCCTGATCCGTCCTCCTTGGGGCACGACGGGATGGGCACCAACAGGTCGCGCGGGAAGCTCACCACCGTCGCGTTTGTGTGGTCGGCGGAAATGTGGAGCAGGATGGTGACGTCGTTGAGGGTTTCGCCGCGGCGCCCGTACTGAGGATCTCCCTGCCCGCTGTCGCTGCCGACCAGGAGCAGATTCACGCCACCCTCGATCGCGCCGATGTCGGGGGGCGGGCCGATCGTTTCCCCGATGAGGGCAACCCCGGGCTTCACCGAACTGGCAATATCCCACACCGCGTATCCGACAACGGACGCCCCGCTCACCAAAACCACGGCAAGCGCGGCCGAAACATATTTGAGGAGGGTCACGGCCGGTCCGGAGGTACGGAGCCGACCGTGCCTGGCGACAGGCGGCTCGGGTTGCCGACGGTTCCCCCGCGGACGCAGTTCACTCACGAACCGATAATAGGGCAGTCAACCCTGAGAACTGACTCAGTGGCGGCGAACGGCTCTCGCGCGTCGCCGCTAATTGCGCGGGGTGGCGCCCCGCAGCAGCAGATATCCGACAATCGCCGCGAGCACGGTAGGGACGAGCGTCCAGGACACGACCCCGAGGAATCCCATCGCCACGAACCACGCTCCGACTGCTCCCCAGCTGCCCGTCACGGTGGCGAGCGCGACGAGCCCGAGGATCACGACGGCGAGGGAGGCGAAGAATATGAGCATCCCATTGACCCTCCACCGCACA
This sequence comes from Micrococcales bacterium, assembly GCA_017306245.1. Classification (GTDB taxonomy): domain Bacteria; phylum Actinomycetota; class Actinomycetes; order Actinomycetales; family Microbacteriaceae; genus Terrimesophilobacter. Next base: position 265,865 of record JAFKIY010000003.1, read on the forward strand.
TAGACGCTCGCCACGGCGATCCCCATCATGAAGAAGAACAGGAACAGCACGAAGGCCACATAGAACCGCTCAAGGAGATTCGAGCTCAGGTAGCCGGGACTGAAGAGGACGACACCGAGCCCCCACCCGTTGGTGAGATCTTCAAGCCAGCCCAGCACCGTGACCGCCGTGGAGTACGCGAGCGAGAGGGTCGTGAATGCGACGATCGTGCCCAGGTAGAAGTCCCTGCGGGTCGCGCTGTAACTCTGAGCGAACGGGAACGTCTGGCTGATCGCCATGACGGCGATGACGAGCATGTACACGAGAAAATATCCGATCGCACCGGAGTACTGCATGCCCGATCCGGCCTCGGCGAGGTCGGCCGCGGACAGCGAGCTCCGCAGAATCCATCCGATGATCAGAGTCACGGCGAAGATGAACGACATGATGAGCCAGGGCACCACAATGATCTGGCCCTTATTCACGAAGTGCAGCCGCGCCACAGTGAGAATTCTGGCCAGCGCTGAGCGGGCGGGAGTGGGGAGGGTAGTCGTAGTCATGCGCTGAACTCGATTTCTTTCTCGGTCGTGCCGGTCTTGCGGATGATGAGTTGTTGCAGCGACACCGCGGAGAGCTCGAGGCCTGCCGCGGCAGCAGCCTTTCGGTCGTCGTCGCTCAAGGTGCCGATTGTCGCGGATGAAATGCCGCCGATATTGTCGCGGTGCAGAACCTGTCGATTGCGGGCGAATTCGTCCACGGCCGCCTTTGTGCCCACAACTGCAGTCGCGGATCCGCGCAGGTTGTCCGCCGAATCATCGATGATGATGCGCCCGTTGTCGATCACGAGAACGTGTTCGAGAAGGTTGCTCACCTCGTCGATGAGGTGCGTGGAGAGGACGACGGTGCGGGGATGCAGGGCGTAGTCCGCAAGAAGGCGATCGTAGAAGAGCTGCCGTGCGACCGCGTCGAGACCCAGGTAGGGCTCATCGAAGATCGTGAGGGGCGCGCGGGAGGCGAGGCCGACGATGACCCCGACGGAGGAAAGCTGCCCGCGCGAGAGTTTCTTGATCTTTCGGCCCTGCGGAAGCCGGAACTCCTCGACAAGCTGGTCTGCGAAGTCCGCATCCCAGTTCTGAAAGAACCACGGCGCGCTCTTCAGGACATGTTTGACTTTGAAGTCTTCCGGATACTTCTGGCTCTCCTTGATGAAGCAGACGTTCTGGAGCACGCTGGCGTTCTCCACGGGGGACTGGCCGAATACGCTGATCGACCCTGCGGACACGAAGTCCTGGCCGGTGAGGAGTTGCATGAGCGTTGTCTTGCCCGCCCCGTTGCGTCCGAGCAGGCCGCAAATGGCGCCTTCCTCGATGCTGAACGTTACGTCGTCGACGGCGCGAAGCGAGCCGAACCGTCTCGTGACGCCGGTGGCCTCGATCGCTGCGGTCATGAGTTTCCTTCTTTCCTGATCATGTCGGTAAGTTCTTCCGGGCTGATGTCGAGATTTCTGGCCTCCGTGATGAGCGGCGTGATGTACTCGGCATGAAATTGCGCGCGCCGGGCGGCGATGATTCTGGCTCGTGAGCCGTTGGCGACGAACATGCCGATTCCCCTCTTCTTGTAGAGGATTCCGGAGTCGATGAGCACGTTCACGCCTTTGCCGGCCGTGGCCGGGTTGATGCGGTAGAACGACGCGTACTCATTAGTCGAGGGCACCTGGGACTCCTCGGGGAGCGCTCCGCCGAGAATGTCGTTCTCGATCTGCTCTGCGATCTGGATGAAGATCGGCCGGGAATCATCCACGGTGTGGCCTCCTTCGTCGCCGTTGTTCAGTTCATGGGTTAGTTACTTGACTAAGTAACCATAGAACGCGTCGCGTGTCAAGTCCACCCCGTAGGCTCGTAGCGTGCCCGAACTTCACCACCTCACCGCGCAGGAGCAGTGGTCCTCGCTGCAGCGTGGCGACGTCACTCCGACCGAATTGACAGACCACTATCTGGATCGCATCACGCGGCTCGATCCCGATCTGGGCGCGTTTGTGACCGTCACGGCCGATGCCGCCCGCGCGCGGGCGCGCGACATGGAGGCCGCCTCGCCGCGGTCGGCGCCGCTGTGGGGCCTCCCGTCAGCCGACAAGGACCTCGTGCAGCGGAAGGGCGTGCGCTCGACCTTCGGGTCTCGATTGCTCGCCGACTTCGTGCCCGACATCTCCGACGACCTCGTCACGGTGCTGGATGGGGCGGGGGCGATAAGCCTCGGCAAAACGAACACACCGGAGTTCGGCCTGTCCTGCTACACCGAAAACAGTGTCGCGCACCCTGCGCGAAACCCCTACGACCTCGGGTTCGGCGCCGGCGGATCGAGCGGCGGCGCCGCAGTGGCGGTTGCCGCCGGGTTGCTCCCGTTCGCACCGGGCTCGGACGGCGGCGGTTCGATTCGCATTCCCGCCGCGGCGTGCGGACTGGTCGGCCTCAAGCCATCGCGCGGCCTCATTCCCTCCGGAACCGGAATCGACCGCCTCGCCGGGCTCTCAGTACCGGGACCGATCGCCCGCACCGTCGCCGACGCCGCCATGCTCCTGGATGCGATGATCAGCGGCGGCGACTACCCGTACACCCTTCGGGCGCCGCGATGGGAAGGCGGCGCGCTTCTCGGGGCCGCCGTGCGCGGCGAAGGCCGGTTCCAGATCGGTGTCATGACGACATCCCCGTGGGACAGTGCCGCCGAAATCCGGATTGCGCCGGAAGCAACCGAAGCGCTGGAACTGGCGGTGCGCGAACTTGACGCGCTCGGCCATGGCCTGGAGCAGACCGCACTCGAGCCCGACGACAGTTTCGCCCCCGGATTCCGCACGATCTGGCAGGCGGGCGCCGCCACCATCCCTGCGGAAGGGGAGGCACTCGCCTTGCTTGAGCCGCTCACGCAGTGGCTCGTGGAGCGAGGACGCGAACTCACCGCCCGGCAACTGGCGGAGGCGCTCCTGGCGTTGACGATGTTCGAAAGATCCATCATCCGACAGTTCGCCGCATACGATGCGGTTCTCACTCCCGCGCTCGCGATGACTCCGCGCCCGATCGGCTGGTACGACCAGACGGATCCGGAACAGAACTTCACCCAGCAGGTGCAGTACACGCCATTCACGTCGTTTCTCAACGCGAGCGGTCTGCCCGCGATCGCGCTTCCGGTGTCCGTCACCGCGGCGGGCATCCCGATGGGCGTCCAGCTGATCGGTCGCCCGGGCGGGGAGCACGTTCTTCTCACCCTCGGGGCGCAACTGGAACGCCGCCTGCGCTGGCAGGATCGCCATCCTCCCGCCTACGAAATGTAACCGCCACGCTCAAGCCCCGCCTCAATCTCGAAACGGTTCGTGGCGCCGGTGCGGCCGGCCGCGATGTAGAGGGGGATGAGCGCGAGACCGTACCTCTTCCACTGCGCGCGATGCACGGCTTCGTGCGCCAAAATATCCGGCGACAACGAAGAATTTGTAATGAACACTGCGCCGATGGTCGTGCCGCCGCGGCCGAAGGCCCATCGGGGGCACTTCCTCGCCACGATCACTCCACCCTGGGGCCGGATGCGGCCGAGGCTCAGAACCGTTCCCCACACCAGACCGCACAGAGTCGCAAACCAATAGCCCGGCCGCGCGACGATCGGGCTGAGCACCACCGCGCGCAGCCATCGAACACCTGATGCGCGCCGAACCAACGCTTGCGCCATGCGCTCGAACCGGGAGGCGGCAGTAGCCATGCTGACTGTTCTAGCATCTCCCGGCAACCTGCGCGGCGCAGGCAATACAGTGTTGGCATGCCCGGCATCCCCCATCGCATCGCACTGGTGTCGATGCACACCTCTCCGATTGCGCAGCCGGGAACCGGCGACGCCGGCGGAATGAACGTCGCCCTGCGTTCTCTCGCGAGCGAGCTCGCGCACCATGGCGTCGACGTGGACCTGCTCACCCGGGCGGCGGGGCCCCCATCCGAAACGCAGCTCGAACCGGGGATCACGCTGCACGAAATTGCGGCCGGACCGCGAGGGCCGATTCGCAAAGAGGACCTGGCGTCGGTGTCGGACGAGTTCGGCGAAGCCGTCGCCGCTCTGGCTGCGCGGCCTAGTTCCCGCTTCGATGTGATCCACGCCCACTACTGGCTGAGCGGTATCGCGACCCTCCCGGTCGCCCTGGAGTACGGGCTTCCTTTCGTGCAGAGCTTTCACACGCTCGCCGCAATGAAGAACAGCCTGAGGGCGCCTGCTGCTGCGCGCGAAACGGACCGCCGCATCCAGTCGGAGGCGTATCTGGCAAGCCAGGCAACCGCCATCGTGGCGGGCTCGGCTGCGGAGGCCACCTTCCTGGTCGACTCGGTGCGCGCCCCGGCCAACCGGGTCTGGGTGATTCCGCCCGGGGTCGACGTCGACCTGTTCCGTCCGAACCGCTCGGAAGCGCAGGCGCGGGTGAGGGCGGATCTGGCGATCGGTCCAGGCCGGCCCATTCTCGTCGTCGTCGGCCGCATCCAGCCGCTCAAGGATCAGGAACTCGCCATTCGCGCGCTGGGTGCCGTGCAGGCGCACGGCGACCGTGCGCCGGTTCTCGTCGTCGTCGGCGAGGCGACTCCGGGGGATGAAGGCTACGTTTCCGACCTGCGGGCCTTCGCGGAAGAACTGGGCGTCGATCAGGACGTTCGGTTCGCGGGAGCACTCAACCGGACCGAGCTGGCGCAGTTGTTCGCTGCGGCAACGCTGACGCTCGTCACCTCGCACAGCGAAACGTTCGGCCTCGTCGCTCTGGAATCCGCAGCGAGCGGCACGCCGGTCGTTGCATTCCGGGGGAGTGGAATGCTCGAGTCGGTGTCCGAAGGGGTGTCCGGGGTGCTGGTCGATTCGCGTGAACCGCGTGCGTGGGGGGACGCCATCGCCCGACTTCTCGACGATGAGCAGCTACTCGCGACCCTGTCGGCATCCGCCCGCGACCACGCCCTCGGCTACACCTGGGCCGCGTCCGCGACCGCGCTGCTCGGCGTGTACGGGAGCCTCTAACCGCGATACGCCTCCAGGAGGCGCAACCACACTTCGTTCATCGTCGGGTACGCCGGCACCGCATGCCACAGTCGGCTGATCGGGACTTCAGCCACGACAGCCACGGTCGCCGCGTGCACCAATTCGGCGACATCCTGCCCGACGAAGGTCGCACCGAGTACCACACCCCGGTTCTCATCGACCACCATGCGCGCCCGACCACGGTATTTCTCCGCGTGGAGGCTCGCCCCCGCCACCCACCCCAGGTTGTAGTCGACGGCCCGGATGTTGTCGTAACCGGCCTTGCGCGCCGCCGCTTCCGTGAGTCCGACCGAGGCGACCTCCGGTTCGCTGAACGTGACCTGGGGGACGGCCTCGTGATCGGCGGTCGCCGCGTGGCGCCCCCACGCGCCATCGTCGACGTGCCGGCCGTTCGCGCGCGCCGCGATCACGTCGCCTGCCGCTCTCGCCTGGTACTTTCCCTGATGGGTGAGGAGTACGCGGTGGTTCACGTCCCCGACCGCATAGAGCCAGTCGGATCCGCGGACCAGCATGGTGTCGTCAACGTCGCGCCAGTCGCCGTCGCGCAGGGTACCGCCATCGTTCAGGGTGACGCGCTCGAGCCCCAGACCCTCCGTGCGCGGGACGCGGCCGGTGGCCACGAGCACCTCGTCGGCGGTGATGTTCGTGCCGTCATCCAGCTCGATCACGACATCCGCTCCCGTTCTGGCCACCGCTGTCGGCGACACCCCGGTGAGCACGGTTGCGCCGAGACCTTCAAGCCCTGTGGCGACGAGTTCTCCCGCGAACGGCTCTTCCTTGCTCAGCAGTCCACTGCGGGCGATGAGGGTCACTTCGGTGCCGAATCCCGCGTATGCGGTCGCCATCTCGACGCCCACAACACCGCCGCCCAGGATGGCCAGCCGATCCGGGGCGACCTTCGCGCTGACCGCTTCCCGGCTCGTCCAGGGTTTCGCTTCGCGCAGGCCGGGGATGTCCGGGAGCAGAGCGGCGGAGCCGGTGCAGACGGCGACGGCGTGGCGCGCGCGATAGTTCTCCTCAGTGCCATCCGCGCCAACCACTGTGACCTCGCGGTCTCCGGCGATGCGGGCCTCGCCGCGGACGAGGTCCACCCCGACGGAATCGAGCCACTTCACCTGGCTCGCATCGCTCCAGTCATGCACCGTCGAATCGCGCCGAGCGAACACCGCGGCCACGTCGAGTTCGCCGCTCACCGCCTCCCGCGAACCACCGACCCGTCGGGCGGCGCGCAATGCAGTACCGCTGCGCAGCAGCGCTTTCGACGGCATGCACGCCCAATAGGAGCATTCGCCCCCCACGAGCTCGCTCTCCATGATGACAACGCTCAGGCCGCCGGCCTTTGCTCGATCAGCCACGTTTTCTCCCGTGGAACCCGCTCCGATCACGATGACATCGTAATTCTCCATTACTCGAGGCTACGCGTGCCGGCGGGAAGAAACACAGCGCGTCAGGCCGATCCGGATTCGGCGGTGAGCGCGCCTACGATGCGCAGAATCGTCGGCAAATCGTCCGAAGCCGCCTCCGGGCTTGGCGGGGCGAACTCGCAGAGGGCCGCGCCGGCCAACTCGAAGCGGGATGTCACCGCGCGGAGTGCGCCGAGGAGGGAGGCGACGGTCACGCCAAACGGTTCGGGGAACCCGAGAGAGGAAAACTCGGCCGGGTCGAGCACGTCCAGATCGATGTGCACATGAATCGCGCTGGCACCCGTTGCTTCAATCGCTGCGACGAGCGACTCGGCGGTGAGCTCGGACGGCCCGATCACCCGGATGCCGCGACCGGCGATCCACTCCGCCTCCGGTTCGTCGAAAGCTCTCGTCCCGGCGAGGACCACTCGCTCTGCGGGTACCGGCAGATCCGGGACCAGCGAAGGGAATCCATCACCCACGACGGTGCGCAGGACCATCCCGTGGAATGCTCCGCTCGTCGAGCTCTCCGGTGTGTTGGCATCCGGGTGCGCGTCTAACCACACGAGCGCAAGATCGTCGGGGTGGGCCTCGTGCGAGTGCGCGATTCCGGCGAGGTCGACGCCGCAATCCCCGCCGATGGTGACGACGGGTCCGTCGATGCCGGCCAGAGCATCCGCGACCCGGTCGCGCACCGCCTGGATCGCGGTAATTCTGCGGACGCCGCTGCCGAGTCCTTCGCCCGCGCCCAGCGGTATCGGAACGACCGTGGTGCGCGATGCCGGAAGGTCACCTCGGATAGCCTCGGCCCCGTCACCGAGTTGCAGGGCCCTGGTCGAACCAGAGCCCTGCCACTGCGGCGCGACGAGAAAATTCACGTCCATCGGACGAGAATACGCTCAGGACGTGACAGCCTTCTGCGGGTCTCCGCCCGCTTTCAGCGCGGCCAGCCGCGCGTCGACCTCGACCTCCTTGTCGCTGTCGGCGAGTTGCTCGAACTGGGCGTCGAGGCTCGATGCGGCCAGCTCCTGCTGACCGAGAACCTTCGCCTCTTCCCGGCGGATCTTCTCTTCGAATCTGCTGATCTCGCTCGTCGGGTCCAGAAGATCAATGCTCTTCATGGCATCCATGACCTGCTGTTGCGCGCTCGCCGTTTTCGCCCGGGCGATGAGTTCGTCGCGCTTGGACGACAGCTCATTCAACTTGCCCCGCATGCCGTCGAGACCCTTCTTGAGCTTGTCCACGACCTCGGTCTGGCTGGCGATGGTGGGCTCCGCGGCCTTCGCTTCCTTCTCCGCCGCGAGCTGGCGGCCGAGGGCGACTTTGGCCAGGTTGTCGAACTTGTCGGCATCCACGGCGTTGCCCGCGGCGCGCAACTCGTCGCCCTTGCGGCTTGCGGCGAGCGCCTTGTTGCCCCAGTCCTGTGCGTTGGCGACATCCTCGGCGTGGTCCTGCTCGAGAAGCCGAAGGTTGCCGATGGTCTGGGCGATAGCGCTCTCGGCTTCGGCAATGTTGTTGGTGTAGTCGCGAACCATTTGGTCGAGCATCATTGCGGGGTCTTCTGCGGAGTCGAGCAGCGCATTGATGTTGGCTTTCGCCAACTGCGCGATCCTGCCGAAAATGGACTGCTTTACCATGGTGTTCCTTGTCTTTAGAGCGTCAATGGTGTCTTCCCACGGTAGTGGAGCACTCCCTGCGAGCGAAAGCACCCGGGGCCATTCCCGCCAACGTGACGCTTCCCCGCGAATATGCTGGGAATATTTAGTTTCTCAGGCCAATCCAAGGTTTAAGTGCGTGTTCCATTTACAGGCGGGTGGAGTGGCTGCCATGATAGGGCCCGTCACGGTCACGGTGGCCGTGATGATTTCCCAAAAGGAAAAGGAATCAACTATGTCAAATGTTGACAAAGACACCGCCAACTGGCGACTGTACGGCGGCGGCGGACTTCTGGTCGGAGGAATCCTCTGGCTGCTTGGAGTCGTGCTCGGCCAGGCCGGAGTCTCCGGGGACGTTGTGAAGTGGCTCGGCATCATCGGCCTGGTCATTGTCGCAATCGGCTTCTTCCTCGTCGCCTGGGGCCAGACCGGGTCGAACGGTGCCGTGGGAAACAGCATGCTCGGCAAGGTCGGTCTCTGGGCCGCTGCGATCGGCACGCTGCTGTGGGCATTGGTGCCCGCGTTCGGCGGGATGGTCGACGGGGCTCTCGGCTGGGTGACCGCCATCCTCGTGGTGGTCGGCACGCTCCTGGCGGCCATCGCCATCATGCAGAAGGGCGTTGCGAGAGGACTGGCAAAGTGGGCCATGTGGCTCGTCTTTCTCATGGCGCTGCTGTATTTCCTCGGCACTGTCGGCGGAGTCGCGGCGCTCGCGAGTTGGGTCATCGGGCTCATCTTCGCTATCGTTGTGGCCCTGACTGGATTGCTCTACCTCCTCAACAAGAAGTAGATCGTTCAGAGACAACGCGCAATCGCTGCCCCAACGTTGTGGCAGCGATTGTCGCGTTTAACGACCCGTTCCCGGATCGTGCCGAGGCTCAGCGCAGCGTGATGATTTGCGGCGGACCGGAAATGATGACGGCTTCCTCTCCCGCGGCGCCAGCGGGAATGAACTGGATCGCTGCGGTCAGGGTCACGTCGCCGGCACCGAGCGGCGGCAGGTTATCGCGGAACCGGATGCCGGTTTCGTCCTCGGACGTGCACTCCACCGGCGTGAAACTCGCCGGATACGTTGTCGATTCGCCCGGCGCAAGGTCGATCAGACGTCCGGGGGACGGCGCCGCACCGCTGGTGTGCCAGACCGTCATGCCATTCCGGGCCAGTTCGATCACCGGCTCGAAGGAGGTGAAACCTCGCACCGGCGATGTCCCCGTATTCGTCAGTGTGACCATCCCGGTCACCGGCTGATCACCGCGGGAAACAGCAGTGGGAAAGGACGGGGTCAGAGTGAGGCCGAGGGAGTTCGGCGGGGGAGCAATTGCCGCTTCTCCGCATCGACCCGTGAGCGCGCGGTTCGCGTCGGATTGGGCCGCTCCGACGTGGTCGCCGTTCTTCTCGGTCGTCGAAGCTTCGGGCGCTGACATCCCCGCTGAGTCGGACGTCCCCGTCGAACCCGGGAACAGGGAGGGGAGCGCGGAGGTGCCCAGCACGGCGAAACCGGCGACGGCGAGCACCGCGACGGATCCGAAAGCGATCTGGCGCGGGGCCCGACGGACCTTCGCCTTCCGGATGATCGCGTCGGCATCGATCCGCGATGGCGACCCCGGAATCGACCGATGAAGTTCGTCCCGCAATTCAGATTCAGTGCGCACGTGGGCCTCCATCGTCCAAGGGATCCTCATCGGAAAGCGAGACGGCGAGCTTGGCGAGAGCATCGCTCAGGTAGCGCTTGACTGCTCCGGAGCTGATGCCGAGGCTCTCGCTGATGTCGTCGACCTTCAGATCCTCGTAATAGCGCAGCACGACGCTGGCCCGTTCGCGCGGAGAGAGAAATTGCAGCTGGGCGAGGAGATCGAGTCGGCGTTCGGTCGAGGGGGCCTCCGACTCCTGGATGTCGGGCGCCACATCGAGATGGGCGATTCGCCGCCACCGGGATTGCCTCCTGCCGCGGTCGAGGTACGTGTTGAGGACCGCCTTTCGCACGTAGGCTTCCGCGCTGGTTACCGTGAAACCATTGCGCAGGCGGCCGAAAGTCTTCACGAGGGCGTCCTGCACGAGATCCGCCGCGTCATCCGCATTGCCGCACAGGAGGAGCGCGTACCGCTCAAGCGCGGGGCCGCGCTCGGCGACGAGCTGGCTCACGACCTGTTCCCAGGATTGCGCGGCCGCGCCGGCCGAAGCATGATCCTCCACCGGCCGCCTCCCTTTCGCCGCCTCCATTCTGTCCGCCCGCATGGGAAACGGGGCGGCAGCGCGCACAGAAGACGAAATGGTGGTCATACCTTCTAAGACGAAGGAGTCGCCCCGAACGTTGGGTGTGCGCGGTGGAGCTAGGGCAATCGCCCAGCGATTGCGCGGGCCCAGCGTCTCGCTGCCGAGCGCCTACGTGTCTTGCAGTCGCCGCCGAATATCCTGCAACTGGTTCGGCAGAGCGGCGGGCAGCCGGTCGCCGAAAGTGCGAAGGAACTCCTCCGTGCCGGCGAGCTCATCGAGCCAGGCGTCGCGGTCGATCGCGAACAGCTCGGCCCAATCCTCGTCAGTCACGTCGATGCCGGCGCGGTCGATGCCGCCGTCCCGCGGAACCAGCCCGATCGGGGTGTCCGTTGCTCCGACCTGGCCATCCACGCGATCGAGGATCCACGCCAGGACGCGGGAATTCTCGGCGAAGCCCGGCCAGAGGAATCGACCATCGTCGCCTTTCCGGAACCAGTTCACCTGGAAGATGCGCGGAACCACGGCGTTCTTGCGCAGGCTCTCGCCCATGGCGAGCCAGTGTGACCAGTGGTCGGCCATGTTGTAGCCGCAGAACGGCATCATGGCGAACGGGTCGCGGCGAAGCTCGCCGACTTTCCCTTCGGCCGCCGCGGTGCGTTCGGAGGAGATATTCGCTCCCATGAAGACCCCGTGCTCCCAGTCGCGCGCCTCGACGACAAGGGGAACGTTGTGGGCACGTCGGCCGCCGAAAATGATCGCATCGAGCACGACGCCGTTCGGGTCATCCCACGTGTCGGCGATCGACGGGGCCTGCCGGGCGGAAACCGTGAAACGGGAATTCGGGTGGGCGGCGGGGGTCCCGGATGCTGGCGTCCAGTCGTTGCCCTGCCAGTCGGTGAGATGGTCGGGAGCCTTGTCGGTGAGGCCCTCCCACCACACGTCACCGTCGTCGCGCAGGGCGACGTTCGTGAAGATGGTGTTTCCCCAGATGGTTTCGACGGCCGTCGCGTTCGTGGCGGGGCTGGTCCCCGGCGCAACACCGAAGAAGCCCGCCTCCGGGTTGATGGCCCGCAGCCGCCCGTCCGGGCCGGGGCGAAGCCAGGCGATGTCGTCGCCGATGGTTTCCACTTTCCATCCGGGGATGGAGGGCCGCATCATGGCGAGGTTCGTCTTGCCGCAGGCTGACGGGAACGCGGCGGCGACGTGGAATACCCGTCCTCGCGGATTCGTGACCTTGAGGATGAGCATGTGCTCGGCGAGCCAGCCTTCGTCGCGCGCGATCACCGATGCGATGCGCAGCGCGAAGGACTTCTTCGCGAGAAGCGCGTTGCCCCCGTAGGCGGAGCCGAATGACCAGATTTCGCGGCTCTCCGGGAAGTGGGAAATGTATTTCGTGTCGTTCGATGGCCACGGCACATCCTCGTCGCCGTCCTGAAGGGGAGCGCCGACGCTGTGCACGGCGGGAACCCACTCGGTCTTCGGGCCGATGAGGTCGAGCGCCTTCGCGCCCATCCGGGTCATGATGGCCATGCTGGCGACGACGTAGGGGGAGTCGGTGACCTGGACCCCCAGCTTCGCGAGGGGGCTTCCGAGCGGACCCATGGAGAACGGGATGACGTACATCGTCCTGCCGCGCATGCTGCCGTCGAACAGTTCGGTGAGGGTCGTGCGCATTTCCTTCGGATCGCGCCAGTTGTTGGTCGGGCCGGCGTCGTCGGGGTCCTCGGAGCAAATGAACGTTCGTGCCTCGACTCGTGCGACATCCTTGGGGTCGCTCCTGGCGAGGAAGCTGTACGGGCGGTGTTCGGGGTTCAACCGAAGGAGCGTGCCGGTCTCGATCATCGTGCGAGTGAGCGCGTCATATTCCTGCGCGGATCCGTCGCACCAGTGAATGTTGGCAGGTTTGGTGAGCTTCGCGACGTCATTGACCCAGGTGATGACCGACTGCGGGGCGTTCTGGGGGATTGCGGGGACCTTGTCGTCCATGGCGGCGTCTCCCGTGAGATCGGTGCGGTGGGGGGCAGTGAGGGTCATGTCTCTCTCTTCTAGTCAAAATCGCTAGTCCTATCATTCTGCGCGCCTCAGCCGGATTTTTCGGGCGAATACGGTGGAAAGAACCTCCAAACTTTCGCTAATGTGGAAAACATGACCGATCTTGCGACACTGGGGCAACGCATCCGGCATTTCCGTAGCGTCGCGGGGCTGACCCTGGAGCAGTTGGGCAACGAGGTCGGGATCGCGGGCAGCCAGCTCTCGCTCATGGAGAACGGCCGGCGGGAACCGCGGCTTTCGCTGCTCCAATCCATCGCGGCGGCCGTCGGCGTCGAGGTCGCCGAATTGCTGGATCCCGCGCCGCCATCCCGCCGCGCCGCCATGGAAATCGAGCTCGAGCGGGCGCAGCAGAGCACGGTGTATGCCGGGCTCGGCCTGCCCGCCATCCGACCGTCGCGCACGCTGCCCGACGAGACGCTGGAGGCGCTCGTCGGACTCCACCACGAGCTCGCGCGCAGGGCGAAGGAGGCGATCGCGACCCCGGAGGAGGCGCGCAGGGCGAACACCGAACTTCGGCAGTTCATGCGCACGCAGAACAACTACATTCCGGAAATCGAGGAGCTCGCCCAGGAGCAGCTTCGCGGGGCCGGACATTCCACAGGCGCGCTCACCCACCGCTCCGTGAGCCTCATGGCGAAAAGGCTCGGCTTCGACCTGATCTTCGTCGCGGATCTGCCCCATTCGACCCGGTCGGTGACCGATCTGGAAAATGGGCGGATCTATCTGCCTCCGGCATCCATCCCGGGCGGACACGGACTGCGGTCGATGGCGCTGCAGGCGCTCGCGCACCGGCTTCTGGACCACCATGAACCGGCAAGCTATGCGGAGTTCCTGCGCCAGCGGCTCGAAATCAACTACTTCGCCGCGGCGTGCCTCATGCCGCTGCGGCAGTCGGTCGACTTCCTCGCGGGGGCGAAGGCGGACCGCAATCTCGCAATCGAGGATTTCCGGGATGCGTTCGGCGTCACGCACGAGGCGGCGGCGCTGCGTTTCACGAACCTCGCCACCAGCCACCTGGACATGACGGTGCACTTCCTGCGCGTCGGGGAGGATGGTGCACTCTACAAGGGTTACGAAAATGACGGGCTTCGGCTGCCCACCGATGTGACGAGTTCCACGGAGGGTCAAATCGTGTGCCGGCACTGGAGCGCCAGACTCGCCTTCGAACGCACCAACCGAACCACCGAGTTCTACCAGTACACCGACACCGTCGCCGGGACGTACTGGTGTTCGACGCAGATCGGCACCTCGCAGGCGGAGGAGTTCTCCATCACCTTCGGCGTTCCGTTCAACGATGCGAAATGGTTCAGGGGTAGGGAGACGACGAACCGGCAGAAGTCGACGTGCCCGGATGCAGCGTGTTGCCGCCGTCCCTCGGAAGAGCTGGCCTCCCGCTGGTCGCACAAGGCGTGGGCGAGCGCAAAGCTGCACGCGCACATCCTGTCGCCGCTGCCGTCCGGCACGTTCCCGGGCGTGGACGACACGGAGCTTTACGATTTCCTCGAAGCCCACTCCGGCAGTTGACGGGCCGCCTCGCGTCCCGCTTCTTCGAGGTGCCGCACCGGGTCGGCGATCGCCGCGGTCGCCGAGCCCGCGAGGTCGGCGAGCGAGCAGCCCCAGGTTTCCGGGGTTGCTGCAAGCTGGCCGGCGATGATGCCCAGGCGCACGTCGTGTCTGTTCGCGAGGGCAATCACGTCGCCGACCACCTTCCCGGCCATCGACGTGTCGTCGAACCGCCCCTCGCCCGTGAGCACCACATCCGTCGAGCCGAGAGCCTCGATCAGCCCCGTAAGTCGCTGCAACACCTGCGCGCCCGACTCGATTCGGGCATTCCATGTTGCGGCGAATCCGTAAGCGGTCCCGCCCGCCGCACCGGATCCTGCCGCCGCGGGGTTGCCGCCCACGAGTTGGGCGAAACGGGAGAGCCCGCGTTCGAGCGTGCGGATGGCTGCGTCATCCGCCCCCTTCTGCGGTCCGAACACTGCTGCGGCACCTCGCGGGCCGAGTAAGGGAGTTGCGACATCTGCGAGCAGCGTGACGCCGCCGGGCGGGGGTTCGCGATACCCCGACCGGTCGATCCGGGCGAGTGAGGCGAGCGCCGCGCCGCCATCGGCGATCGGGTCCCCATCATCCCCCAGAAGCGCGAGGCCGAGCGCGCTGAGCGCCCCAGCCCCACCGTCGGTCGAGGCCGAACCGCCCAGACCGATGACGAGCGACTCGACGCCACTGTCCAGGGCGTGCCGGATGACCTCCCCGAGCCCTCGCGTGGTTGCGCCGAGCGGATCGAGTTCGCGCAGGAGGGGAAGGCCGGAACACTGGGCCAGCTCGACGACGCCCGCGCGACCCGGCAGTTCAAGCCACTCGCCGGGGGTGGGACGCCCGTCTGGCCCGGTTACCGGCCCCACCTCGCGGCGAAGCGCATCCGGCACCGCGGCGGCGATCGCGTCGAGCGTGCCCTCCCCGCCGTCCGCCTGCGGCATCACTCGTACGCGGTCGTGAGGTCTCACGTCGAGCCAGCCGCGGGCTATGGCCGCCGCAACCTCGCGCGCGCCGAGCGAACCCTTGAACGAGTCGGGGGCGATCACGACGGTCCGTGGCGCATCCATAAGCGCAATCCTGCCGTATTTGTGTCGGCGACGGAGTTGAGTAGCGCCACGGCTACGCTGAACGGCGAGCATCATTGCGCCGGGAGGGTGAGAGGGTTGGCCGAGCAGAGCACGCTTGACGCGTTCGAAGACATTCCAATCACCGACCTTTCGGCGCTGCGGGAAGCCCTGTTGGCTTTGCGCGATCATGAGATCGTTGCGGTCCTCGGCCGAACGGACCCGCGTCGACGGGCCGTGCTGTTTCGGCTCCTGCCCAAGGACCGCGCCGTCGCCGTTTTCGAGGACCTCGATCCGGGGCTCGCAGGCGACGTGCTCGGTGCCCTGCGAGATGAACGTGTCGGCCAGCTGATCGAGGATCTCGATCCCGACGACCGCGTGCTGCTTTTCGACGAGCTGCCGGCCAACGTGGCGAAGAAGCTTCTGTTGGGTTTGTCGCCAGAGGAGCACGAACTCACGGCAACGTTGTTGGGGTACGCGATAGGCAGCATTGGCCGACGGATGACTCCCGAATACATCAAGGTCCTGGCGACCATGACGGCCGGCGAAGCGATTGAACATGTCCGCCGCGCGGGCAAAAGCGCAGAGACGGTCTACTACCTGCCGGTGGCGGGCAGTACGCGCATCGTCGTTGGCGCCGTCGAACTGCGGGATCTGCTCATGGCCGAACCGGATGCCACGGTGGCCGACCTCATGCATGAGCCTCTGCTGATTTCGGTGAATGAGCCGGAAGAGGACGCCGCCAGGAAGGTCGTCGACGCGGACCTGATTGCGACGGCGGTGGTCGATTCGGAAAGCCGGCTCGTCGGGCTTCTCACCTTCGATGATGCCGCCTCAATTCTCGCCTCGGCGGAGGCAGAGGATGCGGCGCGCACGGGCGGGTCCGAACCGCTGCGGCAGCCGTATCTTTCCGCGCGGCTCATCGCGGTCGTGAGAAGCCGAGTGGTTTGGCTGTTCGTCCTCGTCGCGGCATCGACACTCACCGTGGCCGTGCAGGATACGTTTTCGGCGACGCTCGAGCAGTCTCTCGCGCTCGCCCTGTTCATCCCCATGCTGATCGGCGCGGGGGGAAACATCGGCTCGCAGGCCGCGACGACCATCACGCGATCGCTCGCGCTGGGAGACGTCCGACCGCGGGATATCCTCCGGGTGCTGTTCCGGGAACTGAGGGTCGGGCTCATGCTCGGCGGGACCTTGGGGCTCATCGGTTTCGTTCCCGCGATGCTTCTTGTCGGCGCGGACATTGCGCTCGTCCTCCTCCTCACCGTGGCGTCGATCGGAACGCTCGCCGCGGCCGTTGGCGGAGCCATCCCCCTCGGGGCACGCGCTCTGCGCGTGGACCCGGCCATCGTGTCTGCGCCGTTCATCAGCACGTTCGTGGATGCCACCGGTCTCGTCGTCTACTTCCTCATCGCGAAGGCGGTGCTCGGCATCTGACTTCCCGCGGCGCTCCGGCCCGCGCCGCTCGGCAAGGTGGGAGGATCGGGGTACACAGGTCGATCACCCTCCGGGAGGCACCACATGCCGTACGTTGACGCCGATGGGGCCCCGCTGCGGGTCATCGAACTCAATCAAGCCCCTCAGGACGGCCACTACTTCCAGTTGATGCGCACGATCGGATTCCGCGAGCACGCCGGCCCTGAGGAATCCGAGTCGAACCCCACCTACTGGGCGCCAGCGCATCGACCCAGCGACGATCCGGGACCGGGTAACCGCACGGATCTCGCCTCCGTCCCGTGGATTTTCTGGGCTTTCATCGCCTCGTACGGGAGGCAGAGCGCACCGGCCATTCTCCATGACCACCAAAGTGAGGTGGCGCGATCCCTCCCGCCGCGGGAGGCGCTGCGCGCGCGCCGCGAGGACGACCGCATTTTTCGCGTGGGGCTTCGGCAGCAGAAAGTACCTTTGCTTCGTTCGTGGCTGATGTGGGTGTTCGTCGCATACGAGCGCTACTTCGCTCACGCTCCCGTGCGTTTCACGCTGCTCGCGCTCCAGTCGCTTGCCGGTGGTGCAGCCGTGTATCTCGCAGTCGCCCTGGGTCTGGGGCAACCGCTCTGGCTGCTCCTGCTCCTTGCCCCCGCAGTCGCCTCCCTGGCCTGGGGCACAGAGGCGCCGCTCGTGATCTGGGGGAGTTACGGAATTGCCGTGCTGGCCCCGCTCATGGTGCTGCAGGCCGTTGCGCTCGTACCGTTCCTCGTGCTGGAGATCCTCGTTCGAGAGCTCATCGACCGGCCATTCATCGATCACACGCCGGACACGCAATTCGGGCCGTTCGCTCGCGCGCGGCGCTGAATTCGGGGTGTACCCTCGCGCCGATGATTTCCTGCGCATTCACAGGCGGAACGACTTGTCTACTTCACCGGTTAGGGGTAGACCGGAACCATGACCGCAGCGAGCGCCCCCACAGAATTTGATCCGCCGGAACTGGTGCCGCTGCCGGGAAGCGAGAAACCGCCGGCCGAGGGCGCGAAACCGGCGAGCGTCATGCTCGACGCGAATGGAACGATCACGGTGACCCTGATTCTGCGGCGCAGATCAGGGGTGAGCCCGGATGCGCTCGCTCCGCGGGTGAGCGCCGCAGGTCTCGCGGTGAAGTTCGGTGCGGCACCGGCCGACGTCGAGCTGGTGGAGAAAACGTTGGCGGGACTCGGACTCACCGTCCTCGACACGGATCTCGCGTCCCGCCGGGTGCATGTCGTCGGGCCGACCGCCAGGGTCTGCGCGATTTTCGGCACGTCGCTGGAGGCGGTCACGAGCACGGTTCCGGCGGGGGAGCGCGTCACGCATCGCCATCGCACAGGGGGTTTGAGCATCCCGAAACAGCTCGACGGCATTGTCACCGCGGTTCTCGGCCTCGACGACCGTCCGCAGGCGCGATCTCAGTTTCGCATCGCCGTGCCGCACGCGGTGTCGGCAAGCTACACGCCGCCGCAGCTCGGCGAGATCTACCGATTCCCGCCGGAGACCGACGGCGCGGGGCAGACCATTGCGATCATCGAGTTGGGGGGAGGTTACGAACAGTCCGATCTCGACGAGTATTTTCGCGGGCTCCATCTATCGACGCCGTCGGTGATTTCCGTCGGTGTGGGTGGGGCGACCAACTCGCCGGGCACCGACCGCAGCGGGGCCGACGGCGAAGTGCTGCTGGACATCGAGGTGGCCGGCGCGCTCAGCCCGGCCTCAACGATTCTCGTGTATTTCGCGCCGAACACCGACGCCGGGTTCGTCGATGCCATCGCGGATGCCTCCCACGCGACCCCAACCCCGACTGCCATGAGCATCAGTTGGGGCCAAAGCGAGGATCTGTGGACCGAGCAGGCCCGGGGTGCCATGGATGATGCGCTTCTGGATGCTGTCGCGCTCGGCGTGACGGTCACGGTGGCCGCCGGGGACAACGGTAGTACGAACGGGCGCGCGGACGGATCCAACCACGCGGACTTCCCGGCTTCCAGCCCGCATGCTCTCGCATGCGGAGGGACAACCCTGCACGCGACGGTCACGAAGGTCACTTCCGAAACCGTGTGGAACAACGGACGCGGGGGTGGTGCGACGGGTGGCGGCGTGAGTGCGGTCTTCGCCAGGCCGAGTTGGCAGGCCTCGGCAGACGTGCCCGATTCGCCGAGCAAACTCGGCGGCCGCGGAATCCCGGATGTCGCCGGCAACGCGGACCCGAACACCGGTTATGAGGTGCTCGTTCACGGTTCGCGCGTCGTGTTCGGCGGGACCAGCGCGGTCGCTCCGCTGTGGGCCGCGCTCGTCGCACGATGTGCGCAGTCTTTGGGCGAACCTCTCGGGTTGCTTCAGCCGAAGCTGTACGCGCTCACGACCGGGTTCCGGGACATCACGGTGGGCAACAACGGCGGATTTTCCGCAGAGAAAGGCTGGGATGCCTGCACGGGCCTCGGCACTCCGCGCGGAGAGGAGCTCCTTGCCGCGCTCGCCGACTCGCCTGCGGCCTGACGTGGCCTGCAGGATGGCGGTGAGCGCTAGCTCACGGCTTTCTTGAGCAGCGCAATAAGCCGTTTCTTTTCGGCGGCGGTCAGCTTGGTCACCGCGTAGGCGTTCGGCCAGAAGGTGCCGTCATCGAGATTCGCAGCTTCCTGGAATCCGATGGTCGCGTATCTCGTCTTGAACTTTTTCGCCGGCTGGAAGAACACGACGACTTTGCCCTCGGAGTTTGCGTAGGCGGGCATCCCGTACCACGTTTTCGGTGCGAGCGTCGTGTGCTCGCTGACCAGGGCATGCACGGTTTCGGCCAGCTCCTTGTCGGATCCGGTCATGTCCTTGATTGCCGCGACACAGGCTGCCTCCAAATCTGCGTCTGCCTTTGCTGCTTTCGCTTCCGCGACGGTCGCTTGCATTGCCGCTTTTTCTTCTTTGCTGAAAGTACTCATGATCTCCCGTGGTTTCGATTAGTCAGAGTGTGGCAACTACTGTATGCGTGCGCGCCCGGATGCACTTCTCCATTCATGCTCACGATCACAAACATGCCGCGGTCGAGGTTGCCGAGACGTCTTGCACTTTCGGTATTCAGTGTTACTATCTACTGGTAGTAAGCATCACTGAGTAGTAAGGAGTTGCCGTGGCGCGGCAAATGACGGAAATGCTCAAGGGCACCCTGGAGGGCATCATCCTCGCAACCCTTGCCGTTGAACCGGCATACGGCTACGAGATCACCGCTCGGCTGCGCGCGGAGGGTTTCTCCGACATCGTCGAGGGCACTGTGTACGCGCTCCTGGTGAGAGTCGAGCAGCGGGGCTTCGTGAACGTCGAGAAAGTGCCATCCGAGAAGGGGCCACCGCGCAAGGTGTATTCGCTGAACGCGAGCGGTGCCGAGTACCTCGACGAATTCTGGACGACGTGGGCGTTTTTGTCCGGACGCATCGAGCAACTCCGACGACACAGCACAGACACGAACAAGGAAGGAAAGTAACCATGGCCGCAAAATGGATCGAAGCGCTCACCGGGTCGCTCGAGCAGAAGAAGCAATACAAACAGGACAAAGCCCGCATCGATTCGTTGCCGGAGCCCTATGCCGCCTCGGCGAAAGCGATGCACCGCTATTTCATGTACTACGCGGGCGTGACTGACGGGGACACCCTCGTGACGATGTTCGGCGACCTCGCGGACCTGTGGGAATGCGCCGCCGTCGAGGGGACACCGGTGCGCGCCATCGTCGGAGACGATCCCGTCGATTTTGCCGAGACGTTCGCGCAGGCCTATGTCGGCAAGCAGTGGATCGACAAGGAGCGTGCCCGCCTGACGAAAGCCATCGAGGAGGCCGAGCGAGGGGAGCGGGGATGACCTCTCAGGCCGCGATTCAGGTACGGAGCATCGAAAAGTCGTTCAAGGCCCTCCCCGTGCTGCGCGGCGTCGATTTTGACGTCGAGCACGGCAGCATCGTCGCCCTGCTCGGGTCGAACGGCGCAGGAAAGACCACGCTCATTCGCATCCTGTCGACGCTTCTCAAAGCGGATGCCGGCACCGCGACCGTCAATGGATTCGATGTCGGCGCAACGCCCGCCGACGTGCGGGAGTCCATCAGTTTGACGGGCCAGTTCGCCGCGGTCGATGACATCCTGACCGGCCGGGAGAACCTCGCGCTCGTGGCCAGGCTGCGGCACATGAAGAATCCGGGCAGGATCGCTGAAGACTTGCTAGCCCGTTTCGCGCTCGCCGACGCTGCAGATCGCAGGGCCGCCACGTACTCGGGCGGAATGCGACGCAGGCTCGACATTGCGATGGGTTTGATCGGCAATCCTCCCGTGGTCTTCCTCGACGAACCGACGACCGGGCTCGATCCGCAGGCGCGCATCGAGGTATGGCAGACCATCAGGAATCTTGCCGACGATGGAACGACCGTTCTGCTGACGACGCAATATCTTGACGAGGCCGAACACCTCGCCGACCGCATCGCGATCCTGCACAACGGCAGGATCATCCACAGCGGCACGCTCGCCGAACTCACGAAACTGCTCCCGCCCGCCACCGTCGAGTACGTCGAGAAGCAACCCTCCCTGGAGGACGTGTTTCTCACTCTCGTCGGTGAGGGATCACCCCAAATCCACAAGGAGGCCTCATGACCACCCACATACTCGGCGACACCGGAACGCTTACCGGCCGCTCGCTGAACCACGTCCTCCGCAGCCCGGACACAATCATCACCACCGTGATCAGCCCGATCGCGATCATGCTGCTGTTCGTGTACGTGCTTGGCGGCGCGATCGACATCGGATCCGGCGAGTCGTACATCAATTACCTGCTCCCCGGAATTCTGCTCATCACGATCGCCTCGGGGGTGGCGTACACCGCGTACCGTTTGTTCCTCGACCTGCAGGGCGGCATTTTCGAGAGATTTCAGTCCATGCCGATCGCGCGGTCGAGCGTTCTCTGGGCCCAGGTGCTCACGTCACTGGTCGCGAACCTGGCTTCAGTGGCCATCGTCACCGGAGTCGCGCTGATCATGGGGTTCCGCACCCCGGCGTCCATCGGCGCCTGGCTCGCAGTTGCGGGCATCCTGATCTTGTTCATCCTCGCACTGACCTGGATCGCGGTCATCGCGGGGCTCTCGGCAAAGACGGTCGATGGTGCGAGCGGGTTCAGTTATCCGCTGATTTTCCTGCCCTTCATCAGCTCGGCGTTTGTGCCGACGGCGTCCATGCCGGGCCCGGTTGCGTGGTTCGCCGAAAATCAGCCGGTGACGTCGATCGTGAACTCGATCCGGGCCCTGTTCGCCGGGCAGCCCGTCGGCGGCGACATCTGGATCGCTCTCGCCTGGCTCGTCGGGATCCTCGTCGTGGCTTACGCCGGTGCGCTCGCGATCTACCGTCGCAGGTTCGATTAGCTTCGCCCGTCGCGTGCCGCCTGAGTGAAGTAGTCGACCAGGCGATCGGACCCCGTTTGCGGCGCCGTCATGTCGTGCGTCATCACGGCGATGAGGAACTGCAGCGGCCCGTACACGCGCTCGGGGGTGCACCGCGCGAGCACCCACGCCGCGGCCGCTGCCAGCCCTTGAGGGATGTGGCGGATCGTCGGCGTCGTTCCCTGCGCGGCGAACGCGGCACGCGCGATGCCATCAAAGGTAAACGTGTCGGGTCCACCGACCTCCACCTCCGTCGCGTCCGACCACGCGGCCGCGACGCAGGCGGTCGCGACATCACGACCCGAGATGGGATTGATCGACGCTTGACCATCCCCGAACAATGACACGGCGCCTCTTCCCGCCATGGTCAAAAACTCACTCATGTCTGCGAAGTAGCCGGTGGGACGCACCACCACCGTGGAGATCGGCGAGGCGGTCAGCGCGTCAACAAACCTCTCCTTCGCCGCAGCCAATCGCACGGTCGCGCGTAAGTCGCGCCCGTGCAGCACGGACACGTACGCGAACCGTCGGACACCTGCTTTCTCGGCAAGTTGCAGCAAAGCGAGGTTGCCGCGATAGTCGACGTCCATGTAGGTCACACCATCCCGCTGGCGGGTGATGCCGAGTGACGAGATGACCACATCGATGTCGTCGGCAACGCCAGACAGGGTCGCGGGATCGGTCACCTGCCCGACGAAGGCATCAACCCCGCGGGGCAGGGCGGCCGCCTGCTCCGGCCGACGAACGAGGGCTCTCACCTGGCATCCGGCATCGATCAGGGCTCGAACAAGATGGCGTCCGAGATAGCCTGTCGCACCGGCAACGAGCACGCGCTGGCCGCGCGCACCGTGCTGCAACTCGACCTGTGAATTTGTGGTCATGACTTCCTGCTTTTACCGAGGGTTGAGTCACGCTCGGCCGAGGGCCAAGCGCAACAACTAATTCATGGACCACATAGTACATGATTTTGTGGACTACTAGGTACACGAATTGGGTAGACTCATCGCCATGGCCAGACCTGCCCGCCCGGTAGACCCAGGCAGCGAACACACTCTCGTGCTTGCTGCCGCGGAGGCATTCGCACGAGACGGCTATCAGGCTGCGTCGTTGAACGAGATACTGGCGGCAGCGGAATGGGCCAAGAGTTCCCTGTATCACTACTTCGACAGCAAAAAGGGGCTGCACGACCACGTCGTCTCTGTCCTCCGCGCCCGGCTCGGCGACGGAGTGAAGCTGCCGGATCTCACCACGCTCACGGCCGCGGGATTTTGGCCCGCGATGGCGCAACTTCTTGACGAATTCCGCCGAACTGCCTCCGAGCATCCGGAGACACGGTACCTCGGCATTATGTACCACCGAGACGACTCAGCTGATCCTGACAGCGCGCTGCAGCGCATGCGCACCGACGTCGTGAACTGGCTCAGCCGGGCCGTGCACCGGGGCATTGCCCTGGGCCTCATTCGTCGTGACATTTCGCCGGATCTCGTCGTCGAACTGACTGTTGCCGTGCTCGACGTGCTTGATCGGTGGGCGGTGGACAACGCACTGCACGCCCCTGGTGGCAGCGACGCCGGTCGACTATCCCTGGCGCTGGTCCAGAGCCTGATTGCCGAGCCGGTTTAATCTTGGAGGGTGAGCCGCGAAGCCGAAGAACTCAACCGGCGATTGCTGCGCGCCCGCGACGAGATGGATCGTGCCTTTTCCGATCCGCTGGACGTACGCACGGTGGCCGCGATCGCGCACATTTCGCCAGCCCATTTCAGTCGGCGCTTTCGCGCAGTGTTCGGCGAGTCACCGCATCGCTATCTCCAGCGTCGCCGCGTCGAACGGTCGATGTTCATGCTGCGCGAAAGTGAGAGCACCGTGACAGATATCTGCTTCGCCGTGGGATTCAGCAGCCTCGGCACGTTCAGCCGAACGTTTCGCGAGATCGTCGGGCAGACGCCGACCGATTACCGGGCGGGTCACGGACCGATTGTGACCCCGCACTGCGTGCAAATTGCCGCCATGCGGCCACGCACCGACCTCGAACGTGGCGAGTCGGAGAGCACGTTTAGATAAGGCACGGCAGCGTTCGACGAAATAGAGTCGGGGAAATCAGACCGGATTGGAGCCAGAATCAACATGATCACCGCACTGAACGTCGCAACCATTTTTGTTCTGGATAAGGATGAGGCCCTCGACTTCTACGTCAACAAGCTTGGCCTGGAGAAGGGCAACGACGTAACGCAAGGCGACTACCGCTGGCTTACGGTTCGTGTCCCGGGGGAGGGAAGCACCGAAATCTCCCTGGAACAGCCTGGGGCTCCGCTGCACGATGAGAACACGGCAGATCAGCTGCGCGAGTTGATCACGAAAGGCGCACTCGGCGGCCTTGTTTTCTTCACGGACGACGCACATGCGCTGTATGACACCCTCCGCGAGCGGGGCGTCTCCGATTTCACCCAGGAACCCACCGACCACTTTTATGGGACTGATATGGGACTTCGCGACCCGTTCGGAAACGCCATCCGGATCCTTCAACAGGGGAAGTCGTAGAGCACGGCAGCATTCCGCAGCCAGCTCACCGATCTAGGCTGTTCCGACCGGGCGGATGCGCCCCATAAGTTGGGCGAGCGTTGCGAGTTCCTGCGCAGTGAGGGACGCGAAGTGAGGTTCGAGTCGTTTCGCCGTGGCCGCCTCAAAATCCTCTACTTCCTTTCGCGCAGCTGCAGACAGGACCACAATCCGCGACCGCGCATCGTCGGGGCCGACCCGGATGTCGACGTGGCCCTCTGTCTGCAGGCCGCCGATCAGTTGTGTGATCGCGCCGGGCGTTACGCCGAGGAGTTTCGCGAGGCGCCCTGGCGTAACGTCGACCGACCCGTGAGCGAGGTGGAATAGCACGGACAGCTGCGAACCCGACAGGATCCGTCCTTCAAAGGGCCGCTTCTGCGCGGAGGACAGCATCCGGGAGAGTGATGCCACACCGCTGAGCACGGCGCGGATGTCGTCGCGTCGAGCGCTGTCCGAACTCATCGCGCGCTGACGAACGGCAGCTCCCGAAGGAACTGGCGGTCCTCGACCTGTGTGAGCAGGAAATCGGCGAGATCATCGCGGCTGATCCTTGTCGTGCTGTCCCCTCCCACCCATCCGACGCCAAAAGCCCCCGTGCCGGGTGCCTCAGTCAACCGGGGTCCGCGGACCACGGTCCAGTCCAGGCCGCTGCGTTCGAGCACCTCCAGATGGGCTTCGGCGTCGGCGAGAACCTTGGGGGACAACAGCTTCAGTAAGCCACGAATGATGCGGTCCGGAAGTTTGGGTTCGTCCCTGCCCTCCGCCCGCAATCCGCCACCGGTGAGGGTGATGATTCGGGATACGCCGTTTTGTTTCATCGCCTCGATCATCAGGCGGGTGGCCTCTGCCTGAAGGTTGTCGGGGGAGTCTTTCCCGTGTCCAATCATGCTGAGCACGGCATCGGATCCGTCAACCGTGCTCTCAACCGCCGAGGCATCCAGCACGTCGCCCTGAATGACGGTGAGGCGGTCGTTGGTTGTGGCGATTCTTTCCGGGTTCCGCGCGAGAGCACGGACGGACCAGCCCTGGGCAAGTGCGCGGTCCACGACGCGGCGACCCGTCTTTCCCGTCCCACCGAAGATGGCAATTGTTTTCGTCATGCAACTACTTTAGCAGCTAAAGTACTTCTTCGACTGGGTTCACGAACCGTGCTGCGGGAAAGTTACTCTCCCTGAGGAGACGCCAGATCGGGCGCGAACTGCGCGAGCGAGATCGCGGTTGCCTGGGCGAGCTGATCGGCTTTGGCAGTGCCGGAGGCCTCCACAACTGCGGCCCAGGCGTGCACCGACTGCTGGGAGAACTCCTGAACCTGCCGAGACGCAGCCATCGCAACAGGATCGTCGATGCCGCCTCCGGCGAGGAACAGCCCGAGCCCCATGACGGCGCCATCCCATCCGGGGCCGACCCAGAGCGCGCCTGCACCGCTTTGCGCCATCTCGATCGGCACCGTGTGATCCAGCTTCAGGACTGTGCCACCATCCGACTCTGACAGGCTCAGCTCCACGAGGCTCGTGGAGCCGCCCCAGGTCAGACGCACGAGGCTGGGCGGCTCGCAGGCGAGGATCTCGCCGCCCGCGTTGCCTTCGAGCTGGAATGTCCCTCCGACTCTCAGGTCGCCGCTCACCGGCATGAACCAGCGCGCGATGCGGGTGGGGTCAGTGATGGCGTCCCAGACGTCGCCAATTGGAGCGGAATAATTGCGGCGCAGAGTGACACCGATCCGTTCGCCCGAGTCGGCGTCTGCGGTGAGCCTCTCGACCTTTCGGTCGATCGCACTGAGTTCGCTGGGGATATCAATCGTCATGAGTTCTTCCGTTTCTCGTGGTGTGCCTGTGGTGTGCCGGTGTCCGTCGCCTTCGGCGTTGCCGTGATCGAGCGGTCCCGTCGCCCGCGCGCCAGTTCGGTCGCGAGGGCATCCAGGTGCTGGTTCCAGAATTTCCGGAACTGATCAAGCCACACATCCGCCTCCTGCAACGCCGACGGCTCAATCGCGTACAGCCGACGAGTCCCCTCCGCCCGCGAGAGGGCGAAGCCGCTCTCACGCAGCACCCGCAAATGTTGGGAAACCGCTGGCTGAGAAATGCCGAACTCCGCCTGAATCGTCTCTGCCACAGCGCCGGCGGACAACTCGCTGTCCGCGAGCAATTCCAGAATGCGCCTTCGAACCGGATCGCCGAGAACGTCGAATACGTGCATGAATCTATTATCTAAGTAGTCGCTTATATAAGTCAATACTGATCTGTGAAGGGTGCCGCCTACTTTTTCAGCGCCTCGGCGAGCATCACGATGATGCCGCTGGGGCCGCGGACATAGGTGAGTTTGTAGATGTCCTGGTAGGTTGCAACGCCGCGCAACGGTGTGCAGCCGTGCCGCGCAACGATCTCCAGGGCCGCATCGATGTCGTCTACGGAAAACGCGACGCGGTGCATGCCGATCTCGTTGGGCAGCGTGGGGTTCGTCTCGATCGCCTCCGGGTGGATGTATTCGAAGAGTTCCAGACGGCCGTGACCATCCGGCGTCTCGAGCATCGCGACTTTGACGTGGTTGCCGTCCAATCCGACGGCCGTATCTGCCCATTCTCCTTTCACGGTGTCACGGCCAATGACCGTGAGGCCGAGGTCTGTGAAGAAGGCAATCGTTTCTTCGAGATCGCGAACGGCGATGGCGACGTTCTCAAGTTTGATGGTCATGCGTTCAAGGCTATTGCGCGAGGCACTCTACGCAGGTTGCCTCCCGCGTGCGACCTGCCAGCAGGAGACGACCGCGGAACTCCGAAGCGAGACTGGACGACCATCGCTTCAGCCGCGCTCCGAACGTTGGCATTGGAACCGCGCGTTCGCGCTGGACTCGAATCCGCTCGAGATCTCGATTGAGGGCTTGCTCCTTCGCGGCGCGGAGGTGCGGGAAGAAATCTTCTGAAAAATACATGATGCTCCACTGGGTAAATAGTTGCGTGAATGACCGCCAGATTTATTCATCGACGATCATCGATATAGGGAATTTTGTACTTAATATCGATAGTTGTCAATATGGTTTTTGAGGTGAATATTCCCGGCGCGCCTGCATGCTCACTCGCAGCGAAAGCCGAATCCCGGTATCGCCGGCACGGCAGAGCGTCAGCCCGCCGCCTTCTCGACGAGCGCTCGAATCTTCGCTTCCGTCGCATCATCCAGCCCCGTGATGGTCCACGCGACCGGATGCATGGTGGCGCCGTCCTCCCGTGCGGGATTCACGACTTCGCCGAACCCGAACGCGATGAAGTCCTTGTCCGGCTTGATGTAGCAGATGTCCTTGCCGTCCCTGACGTAGAACGGCAGACCCCAGCGCACGATCGGCTCCAGCGAGGGCGCGCTCTCCCGGATGATTTCGTGCAGTCGTACGCCAATCTTCCTATACTCGTCCGGCCCTTCACGGAGTTTGGCGAGAACCGCTTCGTCACCTTTCTTCCCGAACATCGCTCACTAGCCTCCTTCGCTTTGGTCGACCGCTGTCGCGAGAACATCCGCCCCAACCATTACGCGGAAGTGTCTGTGGTTCCCTCGTAGAGGCCGATGTTGTTGCCGTCCGGATCCTGGATGACCGCCCACCAGCTCGTCTCGGAAATCTCCGACTTATCCATGATGACGGTTCCGCCCGCGGCGACCGCATCCAGAAGGGTGTCATCGATCGAATCGACTTCGACATAGGAGCGAGGCTGCGTGAAGTCTTCGCTTCGCGGTGCCAGCCCGCCGCCGCTGATCTTGTTGGGCGCCTGCCACATGGGGTAGCCCTCGAACCCCGGTACTTCCGCGATCTGCCACCCGAACAGTCCGGAGTAGAACTCCGCAGCAGTCGCGAAGTCGCTCACCGGAATGTCGATGTGGGTGATGTCTCCGTGCGCCATGGCCTCATCCTTTCGTTGTTGCTAACAAAAGTGTGAACTGCGGAAACGACCAGTGCAAGGCCTGGCCGGCTACAGAAGATTCTCCAGGCGCTGGTAGCTCGCCTCCATGCCGTCGGTCATGCCGGTTGCGAGCACTGCATCGCGCTGCTCGGCGTTCGCGTAGGTGATGACGAGGGAAAGCAGCGTGCCACCTTCCACCGGTGTGAGGGTCAACTCGTTGAGCGTCGCCGGGAAATCCATCCCGATCATCGCCTCGGTCGTCACCGACCGGTGGGGCGGTGCCGACTCGAGCAGTTCTCCGGTGAACCCGAAATGCCCATCGCCGTCGTCTTCCTGCCACTCGTAGCGGTAGCTGTCGCCGACGGCGGTCGCGACCTCGCAGACCGGCATCGACCAGCCGTCGGGTCCGAGCAGCCACTGCTTCATGAGGTCGGCGTCGTGGTGCGCCCGCCACACCTGGTCGACGGTGCCGCGGATGATCCGCGCCACGCGCACCTGCGTGTCGCCCAGGATCTGGGCCTCCGCGGCACGCTCTGCGGCAAAGGATGCCAGATCGGCCAGCACCGCATCGATTTGGGACATCGCTTCGCGCGTGCCTTCGAGGACACCCATGTCGAGGAGCTGCTGCATTTGCTCGATGGAGTCGAAGTGGGAGGTGGTGGTCAGTCGGCTGCCGTCGTTCGTGTCCTCGAATGCGAAGGTCATTCGCATGGGCGGGAGCTCGGTATTCGGTACGCCGTCTGCATCGGAAAACTGGTCGAGAACTTCGAACGAGCGGGGCACATCCGCTGAAGTCCAATCCCAGCACCCGTAGTGCACGTCCCCCTCGGGGCCGGTCATCGCATAAATGCTTCGTCCGCCCGCCACGGCATCGTGCCGGAAGAACTTCGAAGGGTATGTCGGCGGCCCCCAGAACTGCTCGATCTGGCGCGGGTCGGTGTACGCATCCCAGAGTCGGCGTACCGGCACTGCGAAGTCGGCGACGATCGTGATGGTGAGCTGGTCGAGATCCTTCTCGATGGTGGTGACGGGCATGACGCGCCTTTCGGTCAGGTTTCCAGTTGAGTGGTTGTTTCGGCGGCGAGCAGGTCATCGAGTCGGCCGATGCGAGAACGCCAGATTGTTTCGAACTGGTCGAGCAGAAGCTGCGCCTGTCGGATGCGGTCGGGATTTCCCCGGACCATCCGCTCGCGGCCGCGTGGTTCTTTGGTCACGAGTCTCGCGTCCTCCAATACGGCAACGTGTTTCTGAACAGCCGCGAACGACATCTCGTAGCTGTCCGCCAGCTGCGACACCGAAACGTCGGCGACGAGCGTGCGGCGCACGATGTCGCGCCGCGTCGCATCCGCGAGAGCGCGGAAGATGCGGTTCACATCGTGATCGGAAAGTTCTAATACAACCATTTGGTTGTACGATACTCAACGGAACAGCATCGCGCAAGCATTCGGAGCAATCTTTTCGACGGGCCGAATCGGCTCGATCAAGTCCACGTAATCAGCTGAGAATGATTACTGTCACGCGGGCGCGTAGGGGTATTCGCCCGAGCGACCCTGGAACGTGAGGATCGCGTCGTTGCGGATGCGGCCGTCCTGGATCTCGATTGCCCGGTCGATCGTGTCGGATGCGGCCCACGATAACGGACCCTCCATCACCGTGCGCAGGAAAGGGATCAGCGCTTCGCTGATCTCCCACGTGGTCGAGTTCCACAACAGCGAGGGGCTGTGATCCACCGCGTAGTAATTCGTTGAGCCGCCCACCGTGAACATCGGGTCAGCGAAGGAGGTCGGCCGTGCCCAGCTGAAACCCATCCCCTCGTCGATGGACACATCGATGATGAGACTGCCGGGGCGGAACGCATCGAGGTCTTCCGTTTGCAAGTAGGTGAGTGGCGCGTTGGGGTCCTGAAGTGTGCAATTCACGACGATGTCGTTTTCGGCGAGGTAGGGGGCAAGTAGCACTGGCCCGTCTTCAGTGTTGACGGTGCTTTCGAACGGCGGCTCATCGCTGTGTTCGAACTGGATGATGTCCACCGAGGGGATCGGCGCGCCTACCGCCGCGATGTCCCGGTTGGTCAGGACGCGAACATCGTGGATGCCGAGCGCATTGAGCGCCGTGACGGCACCACGCGCTGTTGCGCCGAATCCGATCACGACTGCGCTGAGCCTGCGACCGTAGTCGCCCGTTGACCCGCAGAGCTGGAGCGCGTGCATGACGGAGCAATAGCCTGCAAGCTCGTTGTTCTTGTGAAACACGTGAAGGCCGAATCCGCCGTCCGACTGCCAATGGTTCATGGCCTCCCAGGCAATGAGCGTGAGGCTCTTGTCGATCGCGAGTTGGGTGATTTGTCGATCCTGCACGCAGTGCGGCCAGCCCCACAGTGTCTGGCCGGGGCGAAGATCCTCGAGGTCGGATGCCTGGGGCTTCGGGAGCAGCACGACGTCGGAGCGGGCAATGATTTTGTCGCGGTCGAGTATCCCTCCCACCAACGGTTCGAGTTCCTCGTCGCCGACGCCGAACCGGGACCCGTAGCCGTGCTCGACGATCATGCTCGCTCGGAGATCCTCGTCGATGCGCTCGA
Organism: Micrococcales bacterium; assembly: GCA_017306245.1. Classification (GTDB taxonomy): domain Bacteria; phylum Actinomycetota; class Actinomycetes; order Actinomycetales; family Microbacteriaceae; genus Terrimesophilobacter. The sequence continues at coordinate 296,699 of JAFKIY010000003.1, forward strand.
AATGGGCGGGGTGGATGGGCAGTCGTCGCTCATCCGGCTTGCGCGATGTAGCCAGTACGCCGAGGCGCAGAAGCTCCGGGGTGGAATCCGTTTTACTCATACTCAACTGTAGATGGAGGTGAAACAGTGACTGAGACGAATGTGCGTGGAGGACGCGACGGGGAAAAATCACGGAGTTTTCACGGTAGAGCGGCGCACCGTCTTTCGCCAGGCGACGATAGCCTTGACATGATCTTCGTCGGCCTCATGCCCATGGCCGATCAGCCCTGCGTCCATGCCGTGACGCAATGAAAGGACTATCCGTGAAGACCCGCCTGCAAGCTCCCATCGCCCTCGTTTTCGCCAGCCTGCTGGCATTGACCGGCTGTGCCGCAACGTCTGGTGACGGTGCCCCGGCAGCGTCATCGGATGGTGCGAACTTGCTCGCCGAGCACAATCTCAACGGCCTTGACGCGAAGCAGATTATTGATCGTCTCGACGTCCTGCCGACCGCTGATCGGCCAGCGGATTTGTTCGCATCCATTCGACCAGACGCTCTGCTCCTGTCTGATGGACGGGGTCAGGAGCTGTCCCTCCCGATGCCGGCCGACGAGTTCTACGTGTCGGTTGCCCCGTACGCGGCAAACACGCACGAGTGCTACTTCCACAGTCTCACGACGTGCCTCGGCGAGCTGCAAAATGAGGACGTTCACGTCACCATCACCGGTGCTGATGGCGCCGTGCTCGTAAATGACACATACCGCACATTCAGCAACGGATTCCTGGGTTTTTGGCTGCCGCGCGACATCACCGCGACGATCACGATTGAGTACAGCGGTCTGTCGGTCACGGCACCGCTATCGACTTCGGGTAAAGACCCGACCTGCGTGACCACGCTCCAGCTCACCTGACCCTGTACGGGGAGCACAGCGGCACCGGTCGTTAGGCCGCGACCGGGTCGTGTGACTTCCCGGTGTATGCCACCGCGAGTCGGAACCCGGCCCACAGCACGCCGGTCACCGCGGAGGCGACGAACGCCAGAACCACATCCGGTTGGAACACGGACCAGAAAACCAGAGGCGTGCCGTTCAGGCTCGGAGCCATGACGAGCAGGATCCACGCGGCGACAAGGGTGGTCAGCAACGGAAACCACAGACTGAATAGTCCGGGAAATCCTGCACTGACTTTGGCGCGAATCCTGGCGCGGCGAATCCACGCCCAGACCATGCTGAGGAGGTAGAAGATCGGCAGGATAAGGAGGCCGAGGAACAGAGCTTTCATGCTCCAGCTGGCTCCGGCATCGTAGCTGTTGAGGCCGAGTGCCAGGTCGGAGATGCCGACGCGGAGCTCGTCGGTTACTCCAAAGCCCATTCCGCTCCCGCCATTGACGAGCACGATCACGGCCTTGTTCTTGGCGGGAATCATCGTCGCGAGCGTTTCGACGCCGGGGCTCACCCCGGTATGCCAAACGGCACCGGAGTCGGATTCCACGTTCCAGCCGAAACCGTAGTGGGGCGAGACCGCACTGGCGGGGCGCATCATCTGCGCCTTGCCGTCCGCGCTCAGCACATCGTCCTTGCCGTTCATCATCATTTTCAGGTAGAGGGCGATGTCGCTGGCGCTGGCGATGACGCCGCCCTGCGGGGCGGTTACGCGGTCGGTTCTGTTCTCGGAGACGGGAAGTTTGGTGCCGAACCAGGGCACGTGCCCGGTCGCCATATCCTCGTGGATTTGGCCGTCGGCAACGAAACTGTGAACCATGCCGACGGGTTCCAGGATGTTTTCCGCCACGTAGGTCTGGTAGTCCTGTCCGCTCACGACCTCGATCAGGCGTCCAAGAATCTCGTAGTTCGCGTTCGAGTACTCCCACTTTTCGTCGGGCTGGTACGCGGGAGTCTCGCCGGCCAGTTGGTCGACCCCGCGAGCAAGTTCATCGTGCGCGCCCGTGGACTCCGGATGCCCGGCGTTTCCTTGACCCGTGGAGTAGCCGCTCGTATGGCTGAGCAGTTGTGTGATGGTAATGGCGCCGGCGGGCTTGCCAGCGAACACATCGAGGTAGTGCGAGATCCCGGCGTTCAGCTGAACCTTTCCGGCCTCGACCATCTGCATAACGGCCAGCGCTGTAAAGCTCTTGGTAATCGAGCCGATCACGAAGGGGGTGTCCGGCGTCACGGGGGTATCGGTCCCGAGCCTGGCCACGCCGCGTGCGCCGGCTGAGGCGACCTCGCCGTCGGCGACCACCGCATACGCGACGCCGGGTGCCGCGGATGCAGGCATCGCGCTGTCGATGAAATCCTCGATGGAGTCGTCCGGGGAGCTCGCTGGCACGACCGCGCCGATGCCGGAGACGGAGGCTGCTGCGAGCGTGAGCGTCCCGACCAGACGGGCGAGACTGCGAGGGCGTTTCATGGTGGGTTCCAATCGGGGCCAGGGGCCAGGTTTCATGTTGACTGGTTCATTAGTGGACTAACTAACCACAAAGTGCGCAGGGAAGTCAAGCGTTGATCCCCATCCGGCACACAGTCGATGGGCTGAGAGTGGCGCCACTGGATAGGCTGGGAGACATTTGGTGCGCGCTTGCCGCACCGGCCCCCCTCTTCGATTTCCCACGGAAGGACCCTTCTCTCATGACCGATCCTCTCGCTCAGCTTCGCGCTGATTTCGACGCTCAAGCGGGGCGGTCGCTGGCGCTCCCGATGGCCGGCGCCATTGTGTGGGCCGGTGTCGGCATCGCAGCGCTTTTCGTGACGCCGAGGATTTCACTCTTCGTGCTCATCATCGGAACGGGCGCAATTTTCCCCCTCGGGCTGCTCCTCGCGGCCATACTTCGCGAGAAGCTTTTCAACACCACCAACCCGCTCGCGAAACTCATGGGGATGTGCGTTCTGATGGTGAATCTGTTGTGGGCGGTGCACCTCACCCTGTTGTACGTCGCACCGACGCTGATCCCCCTCACCCTCGGAATCGGGCTCGGCCTGCACTGGATCGTGTTCTCGTGGATCATCCAACATCCGATGGGGACCATCCATGCGATTGCGCGCACGATTCTCGTTACCGCAGCGTGGTGGTTCTTCCCCGAGCACCAAATGAGCGCGGTCGCGGCGGCGGTTGTGGTCACCTACCTGTATTCCATCGTGGCGCTGCGCTTTCGTACGCTCAACACGGTGACCGAAACGACCGCGCTATCTCCCGCAAGCTGACCCGGATCGGACCACCGGAGCCGTCCTCGTGCTCTTGTGTACACCACGGCGTCGAAGAGGCTGCCTACTTGCTAGCCTTCCTCGTGTGCTTGCGGAGTTGCCGAGCGAGTTTTACGGTGAAGGATGCTCGTCGTCGGATCCGTTGTCATTCGCGTGCGTGATCTTCACCGGCAGATTGCTTTCTGGACGGGTGCCCTCAGCTACACGGTTCGCGAACCGATTGATGATGACTTCGCACTGTTATTCGACCCTGCGGGAATTGGGCCCAACGTCTCGCTCGATGCGCATGCATCCGAACTGACCGTGCCGCCCCGCATCCATCTGGACTTGTATGCGGAGGACCAGGCGTGTGAAATCCAACGGCTGACTTCACTCGGAGCGAGCGAGGTGCATTGGGATCGTCGGCCACCCGACGCGGATTACGTCATCATGCAGGACCCGGAGGGCAACCGGTTCTGCGTCATTGATGCAACCGACTGGTCGGGATGGGGGAACCGCCGACTGCTCGAACCAGGTCGCAACAGTCCGAACCGGCCTGTCACGTGACATAAGTGCCCCCAGCAGGATTTGAACCTGCGGCCTTCTGCTCCGGAGGCAGACGCTCTATCCCCTGAGCTATGGGGGCCAGGAGTGCGTGACAAGGTTACCAGCACACCAGCGGCCGTTGAGTGCGGTGCAGGTCAGTTCGTGGAGGCGACCGCCGACTTCACGAGAGTCGCCGCGTCAGCGGATGAGGCGAAAGCGGGGGAGGCGGCACTCACCCAGAACTGGCCCGAAAACGCCTGGAGGGTTCCGATGCCGCCCGACACCGAAAAGTACGCCTCATCGCCAATTCCGCTGACCGCGCTGCCCGCCTTCGCGGCATCCTTCGCGGCGGCCAGGGCGGTTGGCCCCGGGCTGGAGATGGCGATGTCAATCGTGATCCGGCTGGTCTGATTCATCCACCGGCACACCGTGCCCTTGTCCTGAACAGCCCGCGCCGAAAGCGTGTTCGAGGCGGGCTCGAAAGAGGACAGCAGCCCGAAGTTGGGGTTGAAGTCGTACATCGTCTGCGCGTCAACGACCGTGCCGCACGGAATCGACACCGGGGTGGGTTGCTCCACAGGGCTCGCCGACGCCGACGGCGTCGCCGAAGGAGTGGGGGACGGTGTCGGAGTCGACGAAGAAGCCGTCGGAGACGGCTCAGGGATACCGCCCTGCTGCAGGCACCCCGTGAGGGCGCCAGCCGTCGCGAAGACGATACCCACAATGAGAGTGGCCCGAACTGCTCGTCGAAGATTCAACACTCTCCCATTGTCGCCGAGGTCGGCTGCCATCAGCGCTGCAACGCCGCGAAGCGGGCGATCACAGGCAGATAGAATCGGTTCTCGTGACCCCCGCCGAGCTTTCCGCCGCCATCCATGCGATCGTCGCCGCGGAACTTGGCCGACGGGGCGGCGCTGTCGCAGTCACCACAGACGACGTCACCCTTGAGCGGCCCAAAAACCGCGACCACGGCGACTGGGCCCTCAACATCGCCATGAAACTCGCCAAACCGCTCGGAGTCAACCCCCGCGAACTCGCCACCGCGCTCATCGGCCCGATCGGCGAAATCGCCGGAGTCTCCTCCGTGGATGTCGCAGGTCCGGGATTCATCAACATCCGGCTCGACGCCGCAGCCGCAGGCGCCCTCGCGAAAACCATCGTCGAGCAGGGCGGCAACTACGGGCACAACGACACCCTCGCCGGCCAGACCATCAACCTCGAATTCGTCTCCGCCAACCCCACCGGGCCGCTGCACATCGGCCACACCCGCTGGGCCGCTCTCGGCGACTCCATCGCCCGCGTGCTTACCGCGTCCGGCGCCCACATGGTCAGCGAGTTCTACATCAACGACGCCGGCAACCAGATGGATGCCTTCGGCGCCTCGATTTACGCGGAACTCACCGGCACGCCCGCACCGGAGAACGGGTACAAAGGCGAATATGTCACGGCACTCGCGGAGAGGGTGAAGGAACGGCACCCCGACATCCTCGAGAAAACGCCGGCAGACGCGCTCGCCCTTGCCCGGCAGACCGGGTACGAACTGCAGCTCTCGGACATCCAGGAATCCCTCGAGAAATTCAACGTGCACTTCGACGTATGGTTCAGCGAGCAGTCCCTGCACACTCCGGATGACTCGGGCTCAAGCCAGGTGGAAACGGCTTTGGAACGCCTGCGGGCACAGGGTCACGTGTTCGACGACGACGGCGCCGTGTGGGTGCGCACGACCGACTTCGGTGACGACAAGGACCGCGTCATCCGGCGAAGCAACGGCGTGTACACCTACTTCGCCTCCGATGCTGCCTACTACCTGAACAAGGGCGACCGCGGATTCGCGCACAAAATCTACCTGCTCGGGGCAGACCACCACGGCTACGTGCACCGGCTCAAAGCGCTCGCCGGCGCTGCCGGTGACGACCCCGAAGCCGACGTCGAAATCCTCATCGGGCAACTCGTGAGCATCAACGGTGCCCGGCTCTCCAAGCGCGCGGGCAATATCATCGAGCTCGACGACCTGCGGGAGTGGCTCGGCACGGATGCCCTCCGCTACTCCCTTGCGCGGTACCCGGCCGACTCCCCGCTCACCCTCGACCCCGAGCTGCTCACCAAGCGCACGAACGACAATCCGGTGTTCTACGTGCAGTACGCCCACGCCCGGACGCACCAAGTTGCGCGCAACGCGTCGGAGTCCGGTGTCGATCGCAGCGTGTTCGAGCCTGAGCTGCTGACCCACGACACCGAGAACAATCTGGTCGGACTGCTCGCCGAATTCCCGCGCATCGTCGCCCAGTCCGCCGAACTGCGGGAGCCGCACAGGGTGGCGCGCTACCTCGAAGAACTCGCCGGCGCCTACCACCGCTGGTACGACTCCTGCCGGGTGACGCCCCTCGGCGACGAGCCCGTAGGCGATGTGCACCGCACGCGCCTCTGGCTCAACGATGCAGCAGGCGTCGTTCTGCGCAATGGGCTTGGCCTCCTCGGGGTCTCCGCGCCGGAGCGAATGTAGCCCATCCGGGGCTTCGGAATCGGCTCTGCCGGGCTGGATAGAGCTCCCGAAAATGTCGTGTGCTCCGCCTAAACTTGCCTCGTGGCAGACCCAGACGCAGGCCCCGACGCCGACCCGGTCGAGTCCGGAGATCTCGCGATCGAGCGCTCGCGCGCCAAGGACGAAGCGGACGCGCTGACGACGCGCATCCTCGAATTGCGCGACGCGTACTACGAGCGGGACGAAGTGCTTGTCGACGATGCCGAGTACGACCGCATGATGCGTCGGCTCGAGGAACTGGAGCACCTCTTCCCCGAGCTGCAGGGCCAGGACAGCCCGACCCAGACGGTCGGCGGCCGCGCCCAGACCACGCTCTTCGCTCCCGTGCAGCACGCAGAGCGCATGCTGAGCCTCGACAACGTGTTCTCGGTCGAGGAATTCCAGGCCTGGGCGGCACGGGTCGAGAAGTCCGCGGGCCGCCACATCGACTATCTGTGCGAATTGAAAATTGACGGTCTAGCGCTGAACCTCCGCTACGAAAGAGGCCGGCTGACGACCGCCGCCACCAGAGGCGACGGCGTGGTCGGCGAAGACGTCACCCAGAACATCCGGTACCTCACCGGCATCCCTGCGAAGCTTTCCGGTACTGGGCATCCGCCGCTCGTGGAGGTTCGCGGCGAGGTGTTCTTCCCCATTGAATCGTTCCGCGAGCTCAATGCGAATCAGACCGAGGCGGGTGAGCGCGTGTTCGCGAACCCGCGGAATGCGGCATCCGGCAGTCTTCGGCAGAAGGAAGAGGGCAAGAACCCCGCGCAGCTCGAACTCATGCGCGATCGGCTGTCCCGGTTGCGAATGCTCGTGCACGGCATCGGCGCCTGGCCGAACCCTCCGGTGGCGACCCAATCCGAGATCTACGCGCTGCTTGCCGACTGGGGGCTGCCGACCAGTTCGCACTTCAGAGTGGAGACCACCGCAGACAAGGCGGCCGAGTTCATCGAGTATTTCGGCGAACACCGCGACAGCGTGGAGCACGAGATCGACGGCGTGGTCGTCAAAGTCGATGAACTTGCCCTGCACGACGAACTGGGCGCGACGAGCCGTGCGCCGCGCTGGGCGATCGCGTACAAGTACCCGCCGGAGCAGGTGAACACGAAGCTGCTCGACATTGTGGTGAGCGTCGGGCGAACCGGGCGGGTGACGCCGTTCGCGGTCATGGAACCGGTTCGGGTTGCCGGGTCGACGGTTCGCCAGGCAACCCTGCACAATCAGGATGTCGTGAAGGCGAAGGGCGTCCTGATCGGCGACACCGTAGTGTTGCGCAAAGCCGGCGACGTCATTCCCGAGGTGCTCGGCCCCGTCGTCGAACTGCGGGATGGAACAGAACGCGAATTCGTGATGCCGACGGTGTGCCCGGAGTGCGGCACCATCCTGGCACCGGCCAAGGAGGGCGACGTCGATTTGCGTTGCCCCAACGCGAAGGGTTGCCCTGCGCAAGTGCGCGGCAGGGTGGAACACATCGGCAGCCGGGGCGCGCTCGACATCGAAGGGCTCGGCGAAGTGAGTGCCGCCGCGCTGACGCAACCGCTCGAGCCGACGGATGCACCACTTCACACGGAAGCAGAACTGTTCGAGTTGCGCGCCGAAGACCTGTTCCCGATTCGAGTCCTTGTGCGCGACAGCGAAACAGGCCTGATCAAGCTAGAGGATGGCGAGCCCAAGGAAGTCTCCCCGTTCCGCCGGGCACGCAAGACCACGGGGAGAGACGCAGACCCGCCGTTCAATCCGGACGGCGAATTCGACGGCGACGAAGACTTCGTGCTGTCCAAAGGCGCGCTCGAGCTGCTCGCCAACATCGAGGCCGCCAAAACGAAGCCGTTGTGGCGGCTCCTCGTCGCTCTCAACATCCGCCACGTCGGGCCCGTCGCCGCGCGCGCCCTCGCGGACTGGTTCGGCTCGCTGGAGGCGATCCGCGCCGCCAGCAGGGAAGAACTGGCCGAAGTGGACGGCGTCGGCGACATCATCGCCGAGGCGCTCCAGGAGTGGTTCCGCGTCGACTGGCACGTGGACATCGTGAACCGCTGGACCGACGCGGGGGTGCAATTTGCCACTCCCGGACACCCGGGCCCCGGTGCGGCCGCGGCAGCGGGAGGTCCGCTTGCCGGCCTCACCGTTGTGGCGACCGGGAGCCTCGACGGATTCACCAGAGAGGGTGCCCAGGAAGCGATCATCGCCGCCGGGGGGAAGGCGTCCTCCAGCGTGTCCGCCAAGACGGATTTCGTCGCGGCCGGGCCGGGCGCGGGCTCCAAACTCACGAAAGCGGAAGAACTGGGAATCCCGGTTCTCGACGCGAAACAGTTCGCGATCCTGTTACAGATGGGACCAGAGGGGCTAAAGAAAGAGCAGTAATCGTCTGAGAAAACCGAGGATTGCTGGCAGAGTTCGCTTTCTACCCCTAATATGGGGGACGAACGGTTCGTCTTGCGGCGCCAACGGTCCCCCCGACCGGAAGCGTCGCCGATCAGGAAGTGCCCACGTTGCTGCGTGAACTTACAGCATTGGCGCTTTCCCTTTCTCTGGGTGGGGGGAGCGGAGCCTTCGGCATGCCCGAAATGGCGAACGTTCAGGCCGGAGTAGCCGATCTTCCTGGTCCGGTTCGGCAACTGGACATCGCTCCCATCACCGTTCCGGCATACTCCGCCGACGGTGCAACGCTCGCCCCCGCCGATCTCGCACTCCTGCCCTCGCTCGGTGGCCGCGCACTACTGGACCAGTTCAGCCTGCTCCCGGCCTCCGCTCTGGCCACGTTCGTGAAGGACCACCCGGACACCATCACCAAGCTCCGCGAAGCACCCATCGCCGCGAGCGAGATTTCCACCTGGTGGAGGGGTATCGGTCCGGAAGCGCGCGAGAAGCTGCTGTCCACCACCCCGGAACTCATCGGCAATCTTGACGGTCTGCCCTATGGCACTCGGGACCTGGCGAACCGCACGTACCTCAACGATGCGATCCAGAAATTGGAGAACCAGTTGAGCTCGGGCGTCGGACGCGGAATGAATGTGGAGGTCACGAACCACCTGCACATGCTGTCCCAGATCGCCGACGCGCTCCACGCTAAGGCGGGCGAGCCGCAACGAACGCTCGTCAGTCTGGACACGGTATCGCCGGGCCGAGCGGCGATCGTCGTCGGCGACCTCGCCAGTGCCGACTACGTCAGCTACCTCATCCCGGGCATGTTCTTCACGATTGACGGTCAGGTGGATGACTGGGCCGACACCGCCACCACGCTGTACGAGGACCAGACCGCCTGGCTCAGCAGATTGGGCGAGTCGGCCAAGACGGTGGCGACGGTCGCGTGGATCGGCTACCAGACCCCCCACCTCCTCAACGTGGGGTCGTTGACTTTGGCGGATGAAGGTGCCGCCCACCTCACCAAGGCGATCGAAGGATTGCAGGTGCTGCGAGGCGCCCACGAGCCGTACATTTCCGTCATGGCGCACTCCTACGGTTCCACCGCCGCGATGCTCGCCCTTCAACGCGGCGACTTCCAGATCGACGCACTCGCGGTCGTGGGTTCCCCTGGAAGCTCCGCGCAGCGAGCATCCGATCTTGCGGTGCGCAACAGGAACATTTTCGTGGGCGAGGCCGGTTGGGATCCGGTGGTGAACTCCGCGTTCTATGGGAGCGATCCGGGGTCGGCCTCCTACGGCGCCCACCGCATGAGCGTCGCCGGAGGAGTCGACGCCATCACCAAGGCTGCCCTGAGCGCGTCCTACGGGCACAACGAATATTTCCGTCCGGGAAGTGAGTCGATGCGCAATCTTGCGCTCATTGGAATCGGTGAAGGCGGACTCGTCATGAACGACTCCGGTTCAACGATTGCGGCCGACCGCCGTTAGGGAGCGGTCGGCCGCCCCCCGCGGGTGACGCGGTGTCGTGCGTGCCCGGAAATCGGGTCCGACCGGCTCGAATAGGATTGAACGGTGTCAGAATCGAACCCGTCGCCCCTGGATGTCGCCCAGGTCGCCCATTTGGCGAACCTCGCGCGCATCGCGCTCACCCCGGAAGAAATTGAGAAACTCACCGGCGAACTCGGTGTGATCATCGAGTCGATCGCGAAAGTCTCCGAGGTCGCGACACCGGATGTGCCGTCGACGTCGCATCCGATCAGGCTGACGAACGTGTTCCGACCGGATGTCCCAGGGGAAACACTCACCGTCGAGGAAGCGCTGTCGGGCGCCCCGGAGCGCGACGGCGACCGATTCAAGGTTTCCGCAATCCTGGGGGAGGAGCAGTGACCGGGCACGGTGCAGCGAGCGAACTCATCGCGTTGACGGCGGCCGAGCTCTCGGCCAGGCTGGCGTCGCGCGACGTGTCGGCGGTGGAGGCCACCCAGGCGCATCTGGACCGCATTGCCGAAGTTGACGGTGACATCCACGCGTTCCTCCACGTTTCCGCCGACGCGCTGAAAACGGCGGCAGAGGTCGACGGGGCCAGGCGGATGGGCGCCAAACTGGGGCCGCTCGCCGGCGTGCCCATTGCCATCAAGGATGTGCTGTGCACGCTGGACATGCCGTCGACCGCGGGGTCGCGCATCCTCGAAGGCTGGGTTCCGCCGTATGACGCGACGGTGGTGAGCAAGCTTCGGAAGGCCAAACTCATTCCGCTCGGAAAGACGAACATGGACGAGTTCGCGATGGGCTCATCCACGGAGCACTCCGCTTTCGGACCGACACACAACCCGTGGGATCTCGACCGCATTCCCGGCGGCTCCGGCGGTGGTTCCGCGGCTGCCGTCGCCGCGTTCGAGGCCCCCCTCGCACTCGGCAGCGACACGGGCGGTTCGATCAGGCAGCCCGCCGCCGTGACCGGAACGGTCGGCATGAAACCCACCTACGGCGGCGTCTCCCGCTACGGGGCGATTGCCCTCGCCTCGTCTCTCGACCAGGTCGGCCCTGTCACGCGCACGGTCCTGGACGCGGCACTGTTGCACGATGTCATCGGCGGCCATGATCCGCACGACTCGACGTCCCTCACCGACAACTGGCCGTCGTTCGCCGACGCCGCGCGCACCGGGGCCGCCGCCGGAACGCTCAAGGGCGTTCGTGTCGGCGTCGTCAAGGAACTCGGCGGCGAAGGCTTCCAGGCGGGCGTGAGCGCGAGATTCGCGAAAGCCCTCGACCTGATGTCCGCTGCGGGGGCCGAGATCGTGGAAGTTTCCGCGCCATCCTTCACCTACGCGATCGCCGCCTACTATCTGATTCTGCCGGCGGAAGCGTCAAGCAATCTGGCCAAATTCGACAGCGTGCGTTTCGGCCTGAGGGTGACCCCGCCGGGTGGCGGGACCGTGGAGGACGTCATGGCGGCCACGCGCGAGGCGGGGTTCGGCGCCGAGGTCAAACGCCGCATCATCCTCGGAACGTATGCGTTGAGCGCCGGGTACTACGACGCGTACTACGGCAGCGCGCAAAAAGTCCGCACCCTCATCCAGCGCGACTTCGCGGCGGCGTTCGAGAAGGCGGACGTTCTCGTGTCGCCGGCCGCGCCGACCACCGCGTTCAAGCTCGGCGAAAAGCTCGAGGATCCGCTCGCCATGTACCTCAACGACGTCGCCACGATCCCCGCCAACCTTGCCGGGGTTCCCGGGATGGGTCTGCCCATGGGGCTTGCCGAGGAGGACAACCTGCCCACCGGAATCCAGATTATGGCCCCGGCCCACGAGGATGCCCGCATCTACACGGTCGGGGCGACGCTGGAGGCGCTCCTCGAACAGTCCTGGGGGCGCCCGCTGATCAGCCGGTCTCCGCGGCATCCGCTCGGTGAAGGGAGAACGAAGTGAGCTCCGCAGAGCTGATGGACTTTGATAAGGCACTCGAACTCTTCGAGCCGGTGCTCGGATTCGAGGTGCACGTCGAACTGAACACGAAGACGAAGATGTTCTCGCCGGCGCCGAACCCGGCCGCGCCGGGAGCGGGTGCCGGCGAGCCGAACACGATGGTCACGCCCGTGTGCCTCGGCCTTCCCGGTTCGCTTCCCGTCGTGAACGAGCAGGCGATCAGGTATTCGATCAGCCTCGGGCTCGCGCTCGGCTGCGACATCGCCCCGACGAGCCGGTTCGCGCGCAAGAACTACTTCTACCCGGATCTCGCCAAGAACTACCAGATCAGCCAATACGACGAACCGATCGCGCACGACGGCGCCGTCGACGTCGAACTCGCAAACGGCACGACGTTCCGCGTCGAGATCGAGCGCGCGCACATGGAGGAGGACGCCGGCAAGCTCACGCACGTGGGCGGAGCTACCGGACGCATCCAGGGCGCCGACTATTCGCTCGTGGATTACAACCGGGCCGGTGTGCCGCTTGTGGAGATCGTCACGAAGATGATCACCGGTGCCGGTCGCGACGCACCGGAGCTTGCGAAAGCCTATGTGTCCGCCATCCGCGACATCGTGGTTTCGCTCGGTATCAGCGAGGCGCGCATGGAGCGAGGAAACCTGCGATGCGACGCGAATATTTCGCTGAGCCCACGCGGGTCGGGAAAGCTGGGCACGCGCACGGAGACGAAAAACGTCAACAGCCTCCGCAGCGTTGAGCGGACCATCCGCTACGAGATCCAGCGTCAGGCGGCGATCCTGGCGGCCGGGGGAACGATCACGCAGGAAACCAGGCACTGGCATGAGGACTCGGGGACGACCTCGCCGGGCCGGCCGAAGAGCGACGCGGACGACTACCGTTACTTCCCTGAGCCGGACCTCGTGCCGGTCGAACCGTCACGAGAACTCATCGAGGAATTGCGTGCGGCTCTGCCGGAGCCTCCGGCGGTGCGCCGAAACCGGCTCAAGGAATCATGGGGATTCACGGACCTGGAATTCCAGGATGTGGTGAACTCCGGGCTGCTCGTCGAGGTCGAATCCACGGTGGCGGCGGGCGCCTCTCCCGCGCAGGCACGCAAGTGGTGGACGGGCGAGATCGCCCGGCTCGCCAATGTCAAAGCGGTGGACCCCTCATCGCTCGTATCGTCGGAGGATGTTGCGGCGCTCGTGGTGCTCGTCGAGTCGGGCGAACTCACCGACCGGCTCGCCCGCCAAGTGCTCGAAGGCGTCATCGCGGGGGAGGGAACCCCGGCCGAGGTCGTCGAAAAGCGTGGTCTCAAAGTCATTTCCGATGACGGCGCGCTGATTGCCGCAATCGACGATGCGCTTGCTTCCCAGCCGGACGTGCTGGAGAAAATCCGCGACGGAAAGCTTCAGGCGGCCGGTGCCGTCATCGGACCCGTCATGAAGGCGATGCACGGCCAGGCGGATGCCGCCCGCGTCCGTGAGCTCATTCTCGAGCGGGCGAACTCGCAGGGCTGAGCGTCTTTCCCGTCACGCGGGGTGCGACCGCGACCGCGACGACGGCAATGGCGGCGGCGAACGCGAACACGCCCGCGAACGAGAATCCGATGGGTGCGAACAACGCGAAGACCACGCCGGTGAGCGCGAGGGAGAGTGCACTGCCGAGCGAGTCGCCGATCGCGAGCGCGGAACTGTTGAATCCTTGTTCGCCCCGCCCGGAGAGCGCGAGGGTGAGCGTGCTGAGCCTCGGGTACATGAGGCCCATGCCCCCGCCGCCGAGCACCCAGCCGCCGATCGCCACTGCCGGCGGAAGCCCGAAGAATGTTGTCGCAAGCGCCGAGAGTATCGCCAGGAAAACGAGCACGCTTCCCGCGGTCGTGCACGCGGCATTGCTCAGCGTTTCGCTCAGTCTGCCCTGAAGCCAGGATGCGCCGGCCCAGGCAAGAGCCCCGAGCGTCAAAGCCAGGCCGGCAAGGCTCGGCGAAAATCCGTGACGCTCGATCAACAGGTAGGGGAGGTACACCTCGGCACCGAAGAACGCCGACGCGGCGAGGCCCCGCAAGAGGATGACGCTCGGCAACCCGCGACTGGCACGCAGCGTCCCACGCGGAAGAAGGGGTCGAACGGCCACGATGGCGATGATCGCTGCGATGCCGGCGAGCGGCAAACCGATGCCCTCGATCTCGGACACGAGGCTCAGGGTGAGAACGGCCAGCGCGGCAAGGATCGCCCAGGCGATGCGCCCGAATGCCCACCTAGCGGGGGGTGCCGTCGCGTGGTCGGCAGTGCCAGCCGCTGTCGGTATCGGTCCGGTCGTGATGGTCTCCGCCGAGCCTGGACCGGACAGTCCGCGCAATGCGGGCGCCACCATGGCGGTTGCGACGGCAACGAGGCCGACCACGCCCAGGAACACCCAGTGCCAACTGAGCGCCTCGGTGACGAGCCCGGCGGCGAACGGTCCGATGAGAGACGGGATGACCCAGGCTGCGGCGAATCCGGCAAAGATCGACGGATGCAGCCGAGCCGGGTAGATTCGTGCGACCACCACGTAGAGCGCGACCGTGACCGCGCCCGTACCGAGCCCCTGAATGAGTCGGCCGGCGACGAGGACGGGCATCGTGAATGCGGTCCCGGCGATGAGGAGGCCGACCGCGAACAGGACGGAGGACGTGTAGAGCGGGGCAACGGGGCCGCTGCGATCCGACCAGTTTCCGGCGAGAACCATACCGATCACCCCGGTCGCGAGCGGGCCGGCGAACGCGAGCGCGTACAGTCGAGCACCGTCCAGATCTGCGCTCACCACCGGCATGATCGTGGTGACGGCGAGAGACTCGAATGCCCCGAGGAACACGAGCGCGCACGAACCGAGGGTGATCCACACGAACTCGCGGCTGAACAGGCCGGGGCGCCTGACCTCCTGGCCGGTTCGCGACGTCGGGCCCGCGGGCGCACCGGTAGTGGGCGAATCGAGAGGCACCGTCTGAGTTTACGCGCTAGTTCGCGGCGTCTTTGGGCTCCCGAAGTCGCACGAACCGTTGCTGGCCTTCTTCCCTGAGTTCGACCACATTGCCGCGGGACTTCAGGAAGTCGGTGAACGTCGCATAGCCGAGGGGCTTCTCCTGAAACGTCGGATCCATGCGCAGCATCTGCGTTTTCACTCCCGAACTGGGAACCCATTCGACATCGTCCTTGGACTGCCCCAGTTCGAGTGCGCGGCGCAGGAGGCTCGTGGCGGCCCTCAGCTCGGCCGGCTTCGCTGCGGTCGTCCCGGATGCTGCGGCATCCTTTTTCCCTCCCGATGACCTGGCGCCACGCGCAGGCTGCTTCTTGGCGGCCGGCGCGCCCGCGTCGGTCGAGGTCGTGGCCGCTGCGGCCCCGGATGCCCGTGCGGCGCGGCCATCCGTGTCGCCCTGGTCGCCATTGCTGTCGAGCCCCGGCAGTCCGTCGTAATCCTTGTATTCGTTGCAGGCGGCGTTGAGCGCTTTGCTCGTTCCGCCGGCGACGCCGATCCCGACGACGTACCGGCCGAGACGGCGGCACCGCTGGGCGAGGGCGATGAAATCCGAGTCGCCGGACACGATGACGACGTGGGTGAGCTCTGGCAAACGGAAGAGGTCCTCGACCACGTCCACCGACATCCGGATGTCGGCGCCATTCTTCATCGACTGCACGGTGGGGAACATCTGGACGAGATCGACCGCGCGCCCCACGAGCTGATCCTGGTAGCTCGCGTTGACCGGCACGGCCCAGTCGGCATACGCGCGGGCAATGGCCACCGTGCCAAATGAGGACGCGTAGTCCAGAATCGCGCCGAGATCCACCCTCGCCTCCGCCATCCTCCCGGCGATCGCCGGGTCGTCGCGGAGCGCGTCAATCGTGATGTCGCGCAGCATCTCGGTCTTCCGGCGCCCCCCGCCATGGGTTTGGGAGTACCGGGAGATCACGATGTTGTCGAAATCGATGTATACCGCGACCCGGCCCTCTGTCGATGCTGGCATTCGGTCGGTCTCCCTCTGTCGGCGGTTACCTGCCAGTCTTGCCGGTTGGACTGTTCCGGGCAATGTCTTCGGCTGGGATAATCGTGTCATGGAGATCCGCGTCGCGACAGTCGACGACTGGGAGCGCAGCAAAGACATCCGGCTTCGCGCGCTCGCCGAAGCGCCGAACGCGTTCTGCTCGAGCCTCGACAGAGAGCTCGCATTCGACGATCAGGCGTGGCGGGATCGTCTCGAACAGGCACGTACGTTTCTGGCCTTGAGCGGTGGCGCCACCGTCGGAACCGCAGCAGGAACGGCGGACCCGCACGAGAATGGCGGCCGCGAACTCGTGGCGATGTGGGTCGATCCGGCCGAACGCCGATCGGGTGTCGCTCGGGCGCTCATCGACGCGGTTGTGGAATGGGCACGCGCCCAGAATGCGCCTGCGGTTGCGCTCTGGGTCGCCGAAGACAACGCGAGCGCGCTGCGCCTGTACGAGAAGTGCGGGTTCGCGCTGACCGGCGAACGCGAGGTGATGCGCCCGGGGGTCGATCAGGTTCGGATGCGCAGGCCGCTGACGCAAGCGGCCGGCGTGGTCCGCTGATCATTGCACGTTGCGCAGAATTCCTAGCGTCTTTTCGACGGACAGGATTACACTGTCGGGAAGCTAACGGGAGATTTGCTCATGCTCAGGAGAAGCGCTCTGATCGTGTCGACTCTGGCCACACTGCTGCTCGCCGGGTGTGTCACCGTCAACTATTCCCCGCCCGCGTCGTCGCCGTCCAGTTCCGCGCCTCCCACGGGATCCTCACCGAGCCCTTCGCCGTCGACCGAAACGTTCACACCCGGTGCGCCAGCCAACCAGTGTCTCACCGCCAACCTCTCGGTGTCGCTCGAGGATGAGGGTGCTTCCGCCGGTCACCTGCATGCGAAGGTGGTGTTCACAAACAACGGGCCGGACTGCGTTCTCAAGGGTTTTCCGACCGTACAGGTGGCGCAGGGCGCAGCCCCGATCGGTGCCGGCAGTGAAGAAGACTCGAACGCGGCCGTTGCGCCGGTGACCCTGATGGCAGGCGGAAGCGCAATCGCTCAACTCACATCCGTCAACATCGACCCGGGTGGCGGGCCCCTCGGCGACTCGTGCGTTGTGGATCACGGGACCGGCTACCTGGTGACGCCGCCGCACTCCACGACGCCGATTCCGGTGGATGTCCCTAACGTTCCCGCCTGCACGAACGGCATTGTCTGGATGACGGCCGGCCCCGTCACTGCACCCTGAGACTGTGCCGCGTCAGCTGGCGTCCACCGTCGACATCGCGCGCTCGATGGCAGCGACTGATTCGGCGACATCGTCGTCGTCCGTCGTCCAGTTGCTCACCGAGATCCGCAGGATGTCCCGGCCGGCCCAGTGCGAACCCGACATCCAGGTGGCGCCGTCGGCCAGCAACCGCGCCGTGACGTCGCGCGTTCGCTCATCCGAACCGAAGCTCACGCACACCTGGGTGTAGACGACATCATTCAACACCTCGACGCCGGGCAGGGCGGCCAGCGCAGTTTCGAAGGCCCTTGCCTTCTCTGCGAGACGGTCGACAAGGTCGACCACCCCTGACCGGCCGAGCGACCGCAGCGCCGCCCACACCGGGACGCCCCGCGCGCGCCGCGAAAACTCGGGAACTTTCTCGAACGGATCTCCCGGCCCCTGATCGTCGTTCATCAGGTAGCTCGTGTGAACGCCGAAAACGGATCGGACCACGTCGGGGCGGGAGACGATCGCCACGCCGCAGTCGTACGGCACGTTGAGGGTCTTGTGGGCATCCGTCGCCCACGAGTCGCACGTCTCCAGACCCGCGACCTGGTGGCGGAGCGTCGGGCTCGCTGCGGCCCACAGGCCGAAGGCCCCGTCGACGTGCACCCACGCGCCGTGCCCGTGGGCGATCGCGGCGGACTCGCCGATCGGGTCGAAGGCTCCGGAATGCAAATTCCCCGCCTGAAGGCAGACGATGACGGGACCGGCAACCGTCGCCATGGTCTCGGCGAGGGCGGCCGGCACTATCCGTCCCTGATCGTCGCAGGCAACCGGTGTCGGCACGCCGAGCCCCAGGTACTTGAGCGCAAGGTCGATCGAGGCGTGCCGGTCGGCCCCCACGATCACGGTGATCTTCGGCGCACCCGTGAGCCCGTCTGTGGCCAGATCCCAGCCGACGGCGTCGAGCACGTACTGCCGTGCCGCCGCCAACCCCACGAAGTTCGCGGCAGTCGCTCCGGTCGTGAACCCGACGTCGGAATGCGCGGGGAGACCCAGCAGGTCGAGCAGCCAGGCGCCCGCGGCATGTTCGGCAGCGGCTGTGGCGGGTGTGGCACCGCGCATTGCCGCGTTCTGATCCCATGCGCCGACGAGCCAGTCCGCCCCCATCGCGGCAGGCAGGGTGCCGCCGATAACCCAGCCGAAGAAGCGACCGGATGCCATCGACATGAGGCCCGGCTCGGATATCCTCGCCAGTTCGTCGACGACTGAGGCCGCATCAAGGGGCTCGTCCTGGAGGGGACCGGAGAACTCGGCGAACAGTTCATCGGCCGTCGCGCGCGGTCCGACCGGCCGCGAGTTCACCGAATCGAGCCACTCCAAGGCGTGGGCGTGGGCTCGATCGAGTGCTGCGCGGTAATCCTGGGCATGATGGGGCATTCGCACATGATAGGGGCAACGACTCCAGCACGATAGTGCGTCGCGTCGCCGCTGCGGGCCGCGAATTCGGGCAGGGTGCGCGACTACACGGCAGCGAAACGCTTCGCGGCACGCTCCTTCGCTTTCGCCGCCTCCACCGCCCGGTCCTTGGGCGGGGTCGACGCGACGAGGTCCTCCAGCAAGTGCCGGGTGGCGTGCGCGATTTCCTGAACGGCCCGTTCGAACACCTCGGCGTTGGCGCGCGATGGTTTGGTTGTTCCGCTGATTTTTCGCACGAACTGCAGCGCGGCGGCGCGGATTTCGTCGCCGTTCGCCACCGGTTCGAAATTGTGGAGGGTTTGGATATTGCGGCACATGTAAAGAGGCTACCGCGCCCCCACGACGGTAGCGAAGGCCACGGCGCGACAGGCGGGGAGCGCTACGCCGGCGGCCACACCCCGATGATGACGGCCATCACGACGAGCGTGACGAGCTCGTGGGCGATGTTCAGCATCGTCAGCCCGCTCGGGCGCTTGTCGAAGGCATCGTGGGTGATGAAGCGGGCGGCGGTGAATCCGGCCCACAGCACGATGGCGGTGGCAATGGATGACCACAGGAATCCGCCGCCGTAGAAATGCCAGGCGATGAACGAGGCGCCGGCCAGCACCCATGCGGTGATGAAACTGACGATCACGGTCGTCACCATCGGCCCGAACGCGTCGCTCGCCTTGCCGGTCATCTCCACGCCGGACTTCTTCATCCAGTAGTTGCCGAAAACTTTCGGGGTGTACCAGATCGCGCCAACCACCATGCTCGACAGGGTGGCGAGGATGACGGCCCAGTAGTTGATCTCGGGAAGCATGAGGATCCTTTCAGCGTCGTTGCTGTTGCGGTGTTCGAATACTAGTCCCAGGCCACCGTCCCTGTCAGGCGACCGAATCGGGTTCGGGCTGGACCGCCGCGGGCTTTCGGATGAATGCGGCGATCGGAATCACGAAGAGCGACAGGATCGCGCCGGCAAGGAATGCCGCCTGGATTCCGCTTGCTGTCGCCGACACAATGGCCGCGCCGTCGGCAACTCGGGTGGCGGCCACGGATGCCATGATCGTCACGAACAAAGCGGTGCCCGCGGCACCCGCCACCTGCTGCACGGTGCCGACTATGGCGCTCCCGTGGGAGTACAGGTTCGGCTCGAGCGCGCCAAGTCCGGAGGTGAACAACGGGGTGAACATGAGGGCGAGCGCGAAGGACAGACTGACGTGCGCAACGAGCACCCACCAGGTCGGCGTGTTCTCGTTGAATTGCGTCATGCCCCAGAAGACGATGCTTACGAGCACGGAACCCGTCACGACGAGCGCGGTCGGGCCGATCCGGTCATAGATCCGACCGACGATCGGCGCGAGCAGCCCCATGACGAGCCCGCCCGGCAACAGGAGGAGACCGGTTGCCAGAGTGTCGAGCATCAGGACATTCTGCAGGTAGATGGGGAGCAGGATGATCGTCCCGAACAGCGCCAACATGCTCACGACGATCACCGTGATGGACAGCGTGAACTGCCGCGAACGGAATGTCCGGAGGTCAAGCAGCGCATCGTCGCGCCGCTGGAGGATCAACTGGCGGACGATGAACACTCCGATGGCAGCGACCCCCACACCCAACGGAATCCAGCCCAGGAGCGGGTTGCCGCCCCTCGCGGCCGCACCGAGATTGCTGAGGCCATAGACGAGCCCGCCGAAGCCGAACGCCGAAACGATGACCGAGAACACGTCGAAGTGGGTGGGTTTGGGCGTCGTCACGTTCTGGATGCGTGCGAAGCCCAGCGCGAGAGCGGCGATGGCGACGGGCAGGACGAGGATGAACATCCACCGCCAGTCGAGCACGTTCAGGATGAGACCGGAAATCGTCGGGCCGAGAGCGGGCGCAACCGAAATGACGATCGAAATGTTGCCCATCGTGCGACCGCGGGTAGCCGGCGGCACGAGGGTCATGACGGTCGTGAACAGGAGCGGCATCATGATCGCCGTGCCGGATGCCTGCACGACGCGCGCCGCAACGAGCAGGGTGAAGCCGGGGGCGATCGCCGCAAGAAGCGTACCCGTGCTGAACAGCACCATGGCGGCGATGAACACCGGCCGCGTGTTGAACCGCTGGATGAGCCATCCGGTGATCGGGATGACGACGGCCATCGTGAGCATGAACGCCGTGCTAAGCCATTGCGCTGCGCTCGCGTCGACGCGAAGGTCGCGCATGAGCACCGGGATCGCGACGCCCATGATGGTTTCGTTCAGGATGACGACGAACGCAGAAACGAGCATGAGCGTGATCACGACGCGGTTGCGTCTGCTGGTTGCGGCGACACCATCGCCGGAGTGGTCCATCGTGGACAAAGTTGGGTCAGTCATAGGAGCCTTTGAGCTGTGGGTTTGACGGTCGGATCTGGTGCTGTAGTAGTAGCGGCATACGGGCGGACGGGGCCCGGCACTATTCGGTCCGAGCAGGAATCGAGCCGAAGGGAATGTGGAAAAAGTATCCGCTAAAGCACTGACATCGAAAAGATCACCGGGCAAATATAGACGATACGTTTCGCGCACACAAGAAAGAAGCCGGGCACATGGCCCGGCTTCTCCGAATGCGCGATACAAGTCGCGACTGCGCAGTGATAGCTACGCGCTATTGCTCTTGGAGGCTGCTTTCGCCTTCTTGTCGGCGCGCTTCTCCTTCAGAGACTTAGCTGCCGCAGTCTTGTTGCTGCTCTTCTTGGGCGATTTGTCTGCCATAGGGCACTCCCTCCCTCGGAAGCACGATCGGCTTCGATTAGTGCTGACCTTACGCCACCCCGCCGGGGATTGCATCCGGGAATTTCAGATGCGTTGCGCGATCCGGTTGCCTACGGGCGAAGGAGCACCTTGGTGGCGCGGCGCTCATCCATCGCGGCATAGGCTTGCGCGACATCCGAAAGCGGAAGCTCGAGGTCGAACACCCTTCCGGGCCTGATCGCCCCGGTCAGCACCTCCGGCAGCAGTTCGTCGACATAGCCCCGCACCGGCGCGACCCCGCCCCGAACCCCGACATTGGTGTTGAACAGCGTGCGGATCGGCAGCTCCGGCCCGCCCGCCGGCACCCCGACGTACCCGACCATTCCGCCAGGGCGCACGGAGCGGATGGCTTGATCCATCGACTCCTTCGTTCCGACGCACTCGAGCGCGAAATCCGCACCGATGCCGTCGAAGAGCTCCTTCACCTTCGCAACCCCATCGTCGCCCCGCCCCTCGACGATGTCGGTCGCGCCGAACTCGCGGGCGATCGTCTGACGGGCGACGTGGCGGGACATGGCGACGATGCGCGACGCCCCGAGCCGATGCGCGGCGAGCACCGCGCACAGCCCAACCGCGCCATCGCCGACGACGGCGACGGTGCTGCCCTCGGCGACGCCAGCGGACACCGCGGCGTGATGGCCGGTGCCCATGACGTCGGCGAGCGTGAGCAGGTGGGGGATGAGCGCAGCATCCGGGACCTCGGGGGTGGCCACCAGGGTTCCATCGGCAAGCGGAACACGGACGCGCTCGCCCTGTGCGCCGTCCACGAAGTGCCCGTCCCGATCGTCGGAGCCCCACCAGCCCCCGTTAAGGCAGGACGTGCTCACGCCATTGCGGCAGTTGATGCACGTGTTGTCGCAGAAATAGAACGGCGCGATGACGAAGTCGCCCATCGCCACGTTCGCGACCGCAGAACCGACCGCCTCCACGATGCCCACGAATTCGTGCCCGATGCGATGCGGCTCGGCGGTCGGCGCGATGCCCCGATACGGCCACAAATCCGATCCGCACACGCATGCGGCGGCGACGCGCACGATCGCATCCGTTTCCGCCTGGAGCGACGGTTCGGGGACGACGTCGAATCGGATGTCGCGTTCCCCGTAAATGAGCGTTGCCTTCATTCCGTCGATTCTACGGTCCGGCGATTGCCGTCCACAGGTAGCGTTGCGGGAATGAACGCCGGATCCCGGCGGTTGGGTGAGACGATCCAGACTACGGGAGCTAACGCCATGGACCTTGAACTCGGCCTCGACACTTTCGGCGATGTCACCGCGGATGCGGACGGCACTCGTCTTTCACACGCGGAGTCGATCCGCAATGTCATCGAACAGGCGGTGCTCGCCGACGAGGTCGGCCTCGATTTCTTCGGGGTGGGGGAGCACCACCGCGACGACTTCGCCATCTCCGCGCCCGAGGTCGTGCTCGCGGCGATCGCGAGCCGCACGAAACGCATCCACCTCGGCACGGCCGTCACGGTGCTCAGCTCGGACGACCCGATCCGCGTGTTCGAACGCTTCGCCACACTGGATGCGGTTTCGGATGGCCGCGCGGAAGTCATTCTCGGGCGCGGCTCGTTCACCGAATCGTTTCCGCTGTTCGGCCTCGACCTGGCCGACTACCAACAGTTGTTCGAGGAAAAACTCGACCTGTTCGCCGAAGTCATCAAGGGGAACCCGGTCACCTGGTCCGGTCAGCTTCGACCGCCGTTGACCGACCAGAGCGTGTACCCGCCGATCGAACACGGAACGTTGACGACGTGGATCGGCGTCGGCGGCACACCGGAATCGGTCGTGCGCGCGGCAAAGTACGGCCTGCCGCTCGTCCTCGCGATCATCGGGGGAGACCCGCTGCGATTCGCGCCGTTCGTCGAGTTGTACCATCGCGCGCTCGGCCAGTTCGGCCGAGAAATCCTGCCTGTCGCCGCGCACTCACCTGGGCACATCGCCGCGACCGACGAGCAGGCGCTCGAGGAGCTGTACCCGCACTTCAAAGCCAACCGGGACCGCATCGGGGCGGAACGCGGCTGGCCGCCGATGACCAGGACCGACTACGAGCGCGAAGCAAGCGACGGAGCGCTGTTTGCGGGATCCCCGGAGACCGTCGCCCGGAAGATTGCGCGGACCGCCCGCGGACTGGGCATCGCACGGTTCGACCTCAAGTACTCGAACGGCACGATGCCGCACGACCAGTTGATGACCTCGATTGGGCTCTACGGGCGAGAGGTGGCTCCCCGGGTTCGCGAGCTGCTCGCCGACTGACCCCGCGTGCACCTCGGTGACGGCACCCCGGCGCCGCGGCCGCCGTGCACGTAGGCTGAGGATCAAGGAAAGTGAGCAAAAATGACTGACTCTGTCTACCATCCCATGACGCCCGAACTGGCGAAAATGCGCCGTGATCTCGCGCCAGAGACCCACGCCGCCTGGGACCAGTTCAGCAAGGCCGTGTTCGCCGGGGGCGCCATCGATGAGAAGACGAAACAGCTCATCGCGGTCGCCGTGGCGCACGTGACCCAATGCCCCTATTGCATCAAGGGGCACACCAGGATCGCCGAACGCAAGGGTGCGACGCCGCAGGAGATCATGGAGGCGGTCTGGGTCGCCGCAGAGATGCGGGCCGGCGGAGCGTACGCCCACTCCGCGATTTCGCTCGGCGAGCTGAGCGATCACGGCCACGCCAGCTGACTCCAGCAGCATCCCGACGTCCGGAGCCGTGAAGTTGGTGGGAACCCGGTTGCGGCGCAATCATCCGACGTACCATCAAAAGTACCCGGCACAGCGCACCACGTTGGGAGATGATTTTCATGGCCGTTCAGTCCCTGGGCACGTTGGCGGCAGCACACGCGGTGAAGCCGACCGGTGCCGGTCTGGAAACCATCCTCTACGGTGGCAGGAAGTTCACGTGCCGCCCCGACATGGCGCGAATCTTCTTGAAGCGTGCCCGCGAGGTCATCGAGAGCGGCGACGAGCAATTGGTGCCGTTGCTGCACGCTGGCGGGATCGAGCTCTTGCTCGTGTCGCGGGCTACTCCCTACTCCCTCGTGGGCCCCGCAGGGGAGTGACCGCGCGGTACCGCGCAAGAATGGGTTAATGCACCTCCGCGATCTGACGCCGAACGACGTCCCCACCATCCTGCGTCTCAACAATGCGGCGGTGCCGGCGGTTCCCCTTGCGACGGACGGCGAATTGCGGGCTCTCCTGGCGGAAAGCACCTTCGGGTTCGCGGCGGTGACCGATGAGGAGCTCCTCGGTTTCGTCATCGGTTTCGGACCCGGCTGCGACTACGCAAGTCCGAATTATCGGTACTTCGAGAATCGGGGCACGGACCACCTGTATGTCGACCGGATCGTCGTGGCAGAGGATGCACGTGGAATGCGCGTCGGTCAGACCCTCTATCACCGCGTCGTTGACCTTGCGGTCGAGCAGGGTCGCGATGAGGTGACCTGCGAGGTGAATGTCGAACCGCCGAATCCGGGATCGTTCGCATTTCATTCCCGGATGGGATTCACCGAGGTCGACCGACAGGACAACGGCTACGCGAGCGTCGCCCTCCTCGCCCGCCGACTGAGCTGAATCACGCTGGCGAATTCTCGCGAGGAACGTCCCCTCCTGCACAGGAAACGTGGAGGTTTGCACTTCACACTATTACACGGGGCAACACGAGCCTGAGTGCATCGGTGTGAAAATTCCACCGTGAATCATGGCGCAGCCCCCGGTGTTCCACCGCCCGATCTTCGGGTTTGGACCGCCAGTTCAGAGCGCACCGACGCGCGATTGCCCACGTGCCCGCCGCTGAGATTCACTGCGTGCGGGCCACGATCCGGAAGATCCCACTCAGTGCCACACGAAATCTCTGCGCCCGCGCGCCGTTCGCGTACCTCGTCCGGCCGGTCGGCGCGTCACCGTCTTCCCGGCCTCAACGGCCGTGCGGTCCGCCACCTCACCCAGGTGCGTGCTGTCCGTTCCGTACGGCGCCTCTTTCTGGCCTCCCTCGCCGGGCTCGGCGTCATGATCGCCGCGAGTCTGGGCGTGCCGGCCTATGCCCAGGTCGCCACGGCAGCGCACGAGCCCCAACCGCAGATACTTTCGGTCAGCCACGCGGCGGCGGCGATGACAGTGCAGCGGGATGGCTACACGGTCACGGCGCCGCCGCCGCTGCGGTGGCCACTGGACAACCTGAAATACTCCGACGGCTTCGGCCCCCGCGTCGCCCCGTGCAGCGGCTGTTCGACATTTCACGACGGCGTCGACTTCGACCCGGGATACGGTGCGCAGGTCTATGCGATCGCCGCCGGGGTCGTCATTGAAACCGACAACCCGCACTACGTGGCACTCGGGACCTACGTCGTGATCCGGCATGTGATCGATGGGACGACGATCGACAGCGTGTACGGCCACCTGCAGTCGGGCTCGATGCCGCTCAAGGTGGGGGACGTCGTGAAGGTCGGCCAGGTCATCGGGCTCGTGGGCTCAACCGGGGAAAGCACCGGCCCGCACCTGCATTTCGAGCTGCGAATAAATGGTTCCGTGATCAATCCGCTGCCCTGGATGCACGCCCGACTCGGATAGCGGTTTCCCGGTGCCCGGCGGGGCACTACATTGGGGATTGATGTTCCCCACGCCCCCCACGCCCCCCACGGTTTCCATCGTCATTCCCGCCTACAACGAAGCGGCATCCATTCGCGCGTGCGTGGTCGCCGCGATCCGCCAAACCGTGCCGGCGAGCGAAATCATTGTCGTCGACAACCGATCGACGGATGCCACCACCGACATCGTTCGGTCAATTCAGGCCGAGTACCCCGACAGCCCGCTCATGCTGTTTCAGCAGAACGAAGAACAGGGGCTGGTTCCCACCCGCAACTTCGGCTTCGACCGCGCGCAGGGCAGCATCATCGGCCGCATCGATGCGGACTCGGTGATCGAGCCCAACTGGGTTGAAGAAGTGCAGAAGGCCTTTGCCGATGACAGCGTCGCCGCAGCATCCGGGCCCGTGCTGTATTACGACATGCCGATGCGGCGGTTCGGCCTCAAAGCGGATGACCACATGCGCCGGTTTATCCTCAAGCTGTGGCGCGACTACCGATTCCTGTTCGGAAGCAACATGGCGATCCGGCGAAGCGCGTGGCTCGCCATCCGCGACCAGACCTGCCGGGATGCGGATGACCTGTTCCACGAGGACATCGACCTCTCCGTCCACCTCGCGCAGAACAATCTTCCCGTGGCGTACGTCCCCAGCATGGTCAGTGGGATGTCCGCCCGGCGCCTCGAAGATTCTCCGCGGGAGTACGCGTTTTACGTTCGGCGGTTTGAGCGCACCTACGCCAGCCACGGCCTCACGAACCCCATGCTCCGTGCGCCCATGGTGGTGTTCTTCGCGATCTACCCGCTCGGGAAGACGATCCGGTCGTTGAGAAATCGACGCCTCGCGCACGCCGCCTGAGCCCTGTCTCCCGGTGCCGCTAGCCTGAGCGTGTGGGCAGACAGGATGGCAGCACCCGGCAGGTGAGCGCAGCCACCGTCGACAGTTCGTCGGCGACGATCCTGCACGTCGACCTGGACGCGTTCTTCGCCTCCGTGGAACTTCTGGATCGCCCGGAACTCGTCGACAAGCCGGTCGTGGTCGCGCACAACTCGGCGCGCTCGGTCGTGACGGCCGCCAACTACCCGGCCCGCAAATACGGTGTACGGTCGGCCATCCCGCTCGCGCGTGCGCTTCAACTGTGTCCGACGGCGATCGTGCTGGAGCCGCACTTCGAAAAGTACCGCCACTATTCCCGTCAGGTCATGGCGATCTTCGACGACATGACGCCTCTCGTCGAACG
This sequence comes from Micrococcales bacterium, assembly GCA_017306245.1. Taxonomy (GTDB): domain Bacteria; phylum Actinomycetota; class Actinomycetes; order Actinomycetales; family Microbacteriaceae; genus Terrimesophilobacter. Next base: position 323,993 of record JAFKIY010000003.1, read on the forward strand.
GTTGGGAATCGACGAGGCATTCCTGGATGTTTCCGGAGCCCGCGGCGTGATCGGTTCGCCCGCCGAAGTGGGTGTGCTCATCCGGGGCCGCGTGCGGGCCGAAACCGGACTGGCCTGCTCGGTCGGCGCTGCCGCCACGAAGTTCGTGGCGAAGCTCGCGTCGGGGCGCGCGAAACCTGATGGTCTCCTGGTCATCCCCAAGGCGGAGACGCTCGCGTTCCTGCATCCGCTGCCGGTGGGTGCGCTATGGGGTGTCGGGGCCGTGACGGAGAAATCGTTGCTGGGGCGCGGACTTCACACGATCGGCGACATCGCCGAGTCTCCCGTCGACGTGTTGCGGCGGATTGTCGGGGACGCCGCCGGGCGCAAACTTCACGCGCTCGCGAACGGGATCGACCCGCGTCCGGTCACGAGAGACATCGCAGAGAAAAGCGTCGGCCACGAGGTGACGTTCGAGGTCGATATCGCGGACGCGACGGTGCTTCGTCGGGACCTTCTTCGCCAGGCCACGCAGGTGGGGAGCAGGCTGCGTGCGTCCGGCGTGAAGGGCAGAACGGTCGTGCTGAAGCTGAGATACGCGGACTTCACGACCATCACCCGCTCCCGAACACTCGCCGAGGCGACGGATGTCGGCCGCCGAATCGCCGATGAGGTCCGCGAACTGTACGACGCGATCGGCGCGCATCCTCCCGTGAGGCTCATAGGCGTCCGGATGGAGCAACTCGCCGAAACCGGGACGGGCGCCGCGGGCTTGTGGGACGACGACGAGGACTGGCGCGGGGCCGAGCGGGCAATCGACGGCGTCGGCGAACGATTCGGCAGCGACCTGGTCACGCCGGCATCACTTCTGAAGCCGGCAGCAGAGCTTGGACCGTCGAAACGCCGCCCGCATTTGTGATTCCCGGCGGCGGGCACGCTCCCGGCGGAATCGAATCTTCATGAGTAGCGTATTAACCATGACGACAGGAAAGGGCTCGAGCCCGGACAACCCCATTGACAATGCGACCTCGTGGGTTGCCGACCACATCAAGGCATTCGACAACCCCGACCGGTCGTCATGGCCCGACCAACGCGGCGCCCCGCTCCTGCTGCTCACCACGAAGGGCGCGAAATCGGGACTGTGGCGCCGCACGGCGCTCATCTACGGGGAAGACGACGGCCGGTACCTGATCGTCGCTTCGAAGGGCGGGCACCCGAACCCTCCCGGCTGGTACGTGAACCTGTCGGCGAACTCCGAGGTGCACCTTCAGGTGCGCGACCGCACGTTCCGCGCGATCGCGCGAACAGCCACGCCGGAGGAGAAGCCGAAGCTGTGGGATCTCATGGTGAAAATCTGGCCGGACTACGCTCGCTACCAGGAGAAGACGGATCGCGACATCCCCGTCGTCATCCTCGACCCGGTGACGGAGGTCTGACTCGTGAACATTGTCGAGAGTCTTGCGCAATCAGTGAAATCTCGTGGCGTGCACTTGGCATTCGGCGAGCCCGTTGTGGCCGACGGCATGACGGTGATTCCGGTCGCCTTTGTGGGGTACGGATTCGGCGGCGGCGGGTCCAACGAGGCAATGGGCGGCGGTGGCGGTGGCGGTGTGAGCATTCCGGTGGGGATTTACCGCATCACCGACGGCACGGTACGTTTCATCCCGAATCCGATCGCTATCCTCGTCGCGGGCGTCCCGCTCGTTCTCGCGACGGGGATCGCCCTGTCCCGCATTCTGAAGGCGCTGCGATAACGCGCTGCCTCGCAGCTACCAGATGTTGTCGCCGCGCAGCGTGGCATCCGCACCGCCGTCGATGTAGATGGTCTGCCCGGTCGTGTGGGTGTTCTCTTCGCTCGTGAGCCACGCCATCAACTGGGCGACCGACTCGGCGCTTTGGTGGTAGTTGAGCGGCATCGGCACCGACGCATCCACCATCGCCTTTCCCTCGTCCGTCGCCAGCAGCTCGGCGGTCATCGGGGTGAGCACGGTGCCCGGAGCGACCGCGTTGAGCGGGATATGCGCACCGGCCCAGCGAGGCGTAATGCACTCCCTGCGCACCCAGCGGCTGAGCGCGCGCTTACTCGAAGAATAGTTGAGGTAACCCGCCTCCACGCCCTGTTCGGCGAGTGCTGCACCGACCTCGAGCGCCTTCTTCTCGTCCCCCGCGAGCATCGCATCCACGAGGTCATCGGACACTGGTTGAAGCGTCGCCATGGAGCTCACCACGACGGCACGCGGAGTGTCGCTCCTGGCGAGTGCCGGCTGCAGGGCGACGAGGAACTCGGTTACCCCGAAGAAGTTCACCGCAACGGTGAGCGGTTTCGGTGCCGCGATTCCCGCCGCCGCGATGACGGCATCGACGGTGCCGCCGGCCAGGCCGGATGCATGTTCGGCGGCCGCCAGCCGGCCATCCGGGGTTGAAAGATCCGCGTCGACGTCGGAGTTCTTGAGGTCGACGCCGATCACGCGATGTCCGCGATTGGCCAACAGTGCGGCAGCGGCCGCGCCGATCCCCGATGCTGCACCGGTCACTACATACGTTCTCGTCATGGTCTGACCGTACCTGAGTTAGCTGGCGAACCGCGGTGAAGGGATAGAAGAGGATCCCCTGGATATTCCTCGGGTGACGATAAAGATTACGGCAGTTGCGGCACGACCTCCTGCGCGAGAAAGCGGAGGTGGTCGAGGTCAGCCAGGTCCATGATCTGGAAGTAGATGCGCGTAACCCCCAGCTCGGCGAGCGAGCCGAGGTAGTCGACGACTTCGGATGCGGTTCCGGCGAACCCGCCCGCCGTGCGCATGCGGTCAAGGTCCTGCCCGATCGCCTCCGCACGTCGCTGCGCCTCTGCGGTGGTGGCTCCGACCGCCGTCGTCCCGGGTACCGAGAGAATGAGTGTTGACGGGTCCCGGCCGGCCTCCTCGCACGCCTCGCGAACCCGAGCCACCCGTGTGGCGATATCCTCACGCGTTGCGAAGATCGTGTTGTATTCGGCGGCGTACCGCGCGGCAAGCGCCGGAGTCTTGTTCGCTCCGCTGCCGCCGATGATGATGGGCAGGGACAATTGCGCGGGCTTGGGGAGGGCGGGGGAGTCGACGAGCGTGTAGTGCTCGCCAGCGAAGTTGTAGCGGTCGCCGACGGGAGTGGCCCACAGCCCGGTCACGATCTCCAGTTGCTCTTCGAGCATGCCGAAACGCTTCTTCGGAAACGGGATCGCGTACGCGAGGTGCTCCTTCTCGAACCAGCCGGCGCCGAGGCCCAGCTCGATCCGACCGCCTGACATGGCATCCACCTGGGCGACCTGAATGGCGAGGATGCCGGGGTACCGGAATGTGGCGGAGGACACGAGCGTGCCGAGCCGGATGCTGCTGGTTTCGCGGGCGAGGCCGGCCAGAGTCGTCCACGCATCGGACGGGCCGGGGAGGCCATCCCCTTTGCCCATGGCGAGGTAGTGATCGCTGCGGAAGAATCCGTCGAAACCGAGGTTTTCCGCGGTCTGGGCGACGGCAAGCAGATCCTCGTAGCTCGCGCCTTGCTGCGGTTCGGTGAAAATTCGAAAGTCCATGCCCCCACCCTGCCACGTATACTCGAAGGCGAACACGGGAGTCCGGTGAGCCGGGCTGAGAGGAAGCTGATCAAAGCTTCGACCGTCGAACCTGATCTGGATCATGCCAGCGCAGGGAGGACAATTCTCATCTATCCCGTGCCATTTCCTCACACGAAAGGGCACGAAAAGTGACCAGTACAACCAAATCCGAACCAACAATCGCAACCGCGCGCCGGTCGATGCGCTGGCGCGTCGTCGACATTGTCGTGGCCAGCGTCATCGCCGTGGCCAGCAGCGTCGTGTTCTTCGCGTGGAACATCGCCCACGACGGCGTTTCGAGCCTGCTCAAGCCGCTGCTTCCCGGCCTGCAGGCTGCGGATGGCGGAATGTGGCTGTTCGCGGGCGTGCTCGTCGCGCTCGTCGTGCGCAAGCCGGGCGCTGCGCTCTACGGCGAATTCGTCGCGGCTGCGATTTCCGCGCTTCTGGGCGGCCAGTACGGCGCGACAGTGCTCCTCAGCGGCCTCGTCCAGGGGCTCGGCGCTGAACTCGTCTTCCTGCTGTTCTTCTACTCGAGCTGGCGGGTGTGGGTGGCCATTCTCGCCGGAATCGGTGCGGGCATCGCCAAGGCGGCATTCGAGTTGGTGGTGTGGTACCCGGGCGCCGACACTCTGTTCATGACGGTGTACGTTGCGGCCTCGATCGTGAGCGGCGCCGTGATCGCCGGATTCCTCTCCTGGCTTGCCGTGCGCGGCCTCGCGAAAACCGGGGCGCTCGATCGGTTCGCCTCCGGTCGCGAGTACTCCGCGCACGTGTGACGAACGTGCCCGGCCCGTCGAGTGGCTCACCGGTGCGGCCCGCCCGCGTGCGCGCCGCGGGATGGGGCTGGCACCACGCCCCGCGCACGCGGTGGGCTCTGCGCGGACTTGACTTCGAGATCGACCCGGGGGAGCGGGTGCTGCTTCTCGGCGCATCCGGTTCCGGCAAATCGACAGTGCTTCAAGCGCTTGCGGGCGTACTGGGAGGCTCGGAGGAAGGCGAATCGGCGGGAGAGCTGCTCATCGATCAGCGGCCGGCAACCGAATCGCAGGGACGTGTCGGTCTGGTTCTTCAGGATCCGGACAGTCAGGTGATCCTCGAGCGCGTCGGCGACGACGTCGCGTTCGGCTGCGAAAACCTCGGCGTACCGAGGGAGGAGATCTGGCCCCGAGTGCGGCACGCGCTCGCGGAGGTCGGTCTCGACGTCGCTCTCGATAGGTCAACGACTCAGCTTTCCGGCGGGCAGAAGCAGCGTCTGGCCCTCGCGGGCGTGCTCGCGATGCGTCCTGGGCTGATCTTGCTCGATGAACCGACCGCGAACCTTGATCCGGCCGGAGTCGCGGAGGTTCGGGATGCGGTGGCGCGCGTCCTCGAGTCGACCGGCGCGACTCTCATGGTCGTCGAACACCGGGTGGATGTGTGGTTGCCGCTCGTGGACCGGGTGATCGTGCTGTCGCCGGACGGTGCGCTTCTCGCCGATGGCGCTCCGGAGGACGTGCTGCAGTCGCGCGGGGGAGAGCTGGCAGAGCTCGGGGTGTGGGTTCCCGGGCATCCGCCCGCCGTTTCCCTGCGCGTTTCAGCACCGGGGGCGAGGGTGCTCGGGACCCGGGACCTGACGGTGGGCCGATCCGTCGCATTCGCCGCGAACGGTTTCGTGCGGGAGATGCCCGACCTCGAGTTTCATGAGGGCACAAGCACGGCGATCACCGGCCCGAACGGGTCGGGCAAGTCGACTCTCGGACTGACGCTGGCCGGGCTGCTTCCGCGGATCGCGGGCACCGTGTCGGCGAGTGGGACGTTGCGGGATGGCGCGAGCGAGCACCCGATCGACTGGCGGTCGCGCGAGCTCCTCACTCGAATCGGCACGGTGTTCCAGGAACCTGAGCACCAGTTTCTGCGCTCTACCGTGCGCGAAGAACTCGCGGTGGGTCCCCGCGCGCTGAAGCTTTCTTCCGCCGAGATTGCCGCGCGCATCGACGAGCTTCTCCAGCGACTGCGCCTGGATGCCCTCGCCGATGCGAACCCGTTCACCCTGTCGGGCGGGGAGAAGCGCCGGCTCAGCGTGGCCACGATTCTGGCCACGAGGCCGAGGGTGCTCGTGCTGGATGAGCCGACGTTCGGTCAGGATTCCCGCACCTGGGCGGAACTCCTCGGGCTGCTGGGCGAACTCGTCGACGAAGGGAAGGCGATCATCGCGATGACCCACGATCGCCGATTCGTCGACACGTTCGCGGACCGCGAGGTGCTCCTGTGACGCATCCGTTCTCCCGCATCAACCCGGTCGCGAAACTCGGGGCCGCGCTGCTCCTCGCCGCGTGTCTCGTTCTCACCGTCGACTGGGTCTCGGCGGGAACCGCACTGCTTCTCGAGCTGGCGGGATTTCCGTTTCTGGGAATCGGGGCCCGACGGTTCTGGTTGCGGACGCTGCCGGTGTGGGTTGCCGCACCGCTTACCGGCATCACGATCCTGTTGTACGGCCGGCCGTCCGGCACCATTTACTGGGAATGGTTCGCGGTGCGCATCAGTGACGGTTCCCTCGAACTCGCGCTGGCGACAATGCTTCGGGTAGTGGCGATCGGACTGCCCGCCGTGGTGCTGTTCATCACCGTCGACGCGACCGATCTCGCGGATGGCCTCGCCCAGGTGTGGCGCCTGCCGAGCCGTTTCGTGCTCGGCGCGCTCGCCGCATTCCGGCTCGTCGGACTGTTCGCGAACGACTGGCGTTACCTGGAACTGGCCAGACGGGCGCGCGGCGTCGGGGATGCCGGTCGCATCCGGCGCATCCCCGGCCAGGTGTTCGCCCTGCTGGTGCTGGCGATCCGACGGGGAAGCAAACTTGCCGTCGCGATGGAGGCTCGCGGGTTCGGAGGCCCGATTCCGCGCACATGGGCGAGGGAGTCCCGATTCGAAATGGGAGAGTGGGGCACTCTGATAACTGGTTTGATGGTGGGCATGATCGCGATCGCAGCGGCCGTAGGCACCGGCCATTGGAACTTCATTGTCGGATAGTGCACAGCCCCCAAAGTGGAGGCCGGACATTGTGCTCGTCGACGGGCGCAGCGGGTCCGGCAAGACGGACCTCGCGCGCTCGATCGTCCAGCAAAAACCCGAACTGCAGCTGGTGCGGATGGACGACATCTACCCGGGCTGGCACGGCCTTGAGGCTGCCAGCCGGCACGTGCACGACTTCGTGATCACCGCATCCGTGCGCCGCTGGCAGCGTTGGGACTGGGCGGATGGCCGACCCGCAGAGTGGCACGTGCTCGACCAGAGCAGGCCGATCCTCGTTGAAGGGTGCGGTGCGCTCAGCCGAGCCAACCGTGCTCTCGCCGCTTACGCCGTGTGGGTGGAGCTCGACGAGGAGACTCGTCGGGCTCGCGTACAGGAGCGGGACGGCGACGCCTGGGCAGACCACTGGGTTGAGTGGGCTGCCCAGGAGGCCGCGTTCATCGACAGCGAGAATCCGCAGAGTCTCGCCGATATCGTGATCAACGGCAGAGAGACGTTTTAGCCCCAACCAAGGCGATGCAGTTCGTTGTCGTCGATGCCGTAGAAGTGGGCGATTTCATGCACGAGCGTGACGTGAATCTGGTCTTTGAGTTCCTCGAGGTTTGCGCTCACGCTCAGGAGCGGTTCGCGGTACAGGATGATGCGGTCCGGTAGTTCGCCGAAGCCGTATTGACCGCGCTCGGTCAGGTTCACTCCGTCGTACAGCCCCAGGATGTCGAGGGTGCCGTCCTCGGGGCGGTCCTCCACGACGAAGACCACGTTGTCGAGGCCATCCACCATGTCGTCGGGCAACTTGTCAAGTTCATCCACGACAAGCTTTTCGAACGCGTCTGCGTCAACAGAGTCTGGGTCCAGCTCGAGGTCAGCCACCGACGGCCTCCACGAGCGAGTTCTGCAGGAAACCCAGCCAGTCGTACAGGCCCTGAAGCACGCCGTCGCCGTTCGGCTCCTGGTCGTCCGACTCGATACCCAGCCGGCTTGCCAGCGAGAGGCGGATGTCGGTGAGGCTTCGCAGCCACGCCTGGGCTTGCCCCCGATCCAGCGTCACCTCACCGGAATCAATGGCCGCGCTGAGGGTCACAATCACGACGTCGGCGTTGGACACTTTGCGGTCGATGAGGCCCGAAGCGGTGTACCGGCGGAACTCCGCCGACGACGCCGGATCCCCCGGGTAGGCGTCCGGGAGCATCCGGATCACGGCCGGGTCGTTCGCGTTGCCCTCGCGAAGCAGCACGGAAACCTGGGATGCGAGATTCTGCAGCAGAAGCGCCTCATCGCGGCTGATCGCCGCGACGATGACGCCGTCATCGCGCGCCGCGAACGCTTTCACGCGTCCGCCTTTCCCATGGTCGCCCACAGCCCGTAGTCGTGCATGGCCTCGACGTGGCGCTCCATTTCCTCGCGCGTGCCCGTGGCGACGACGGCGCGGCCCGTCAAATGCACCTGCAGCATGAGACGTTCTGCCTCGGCCGGCGGGTAGCCGAAGTAGCTGCGGAAAACATACGACACGTAGGACATCAGGTTGACCGGGTCGTTGAGGACGAGCGTGACCCACGGCACGTCGAGCGCGCTGCGCTCGCTCACGTGCGTTTCTTCGATCGTGTCGGCCACGACTCCAGCCTACGGTCGGGCAAAACAATTGGGGTGATCGACGGGGCTCGAACCCGCGACATCCGGCTCCACAAGCCAGCGCTCTACCAACTGAGCTACGACCACCATGCGCCGGGCGAACTACCTCGGCAACGACTCACCATCCTATTACAGTCGGGGAGCAAATTCCTCAATCACGGAGGCGGCAACCGCCTGCACTTCGCCCGTCGTCGGTCCAGGGTCCGCCACGAACGCGGTCTTCCGGTAGTAGTCGAGTTCCCGGATCGACTCGAGGATGTCGGCGAGGGCACGGTGGCCGCCGTCCTTTTCGGGTGCATTGAAGTAGATTCGCGGAACCCAGCGGCGGACAAGCTCCTTGATGGAGGACACATCCACGTTGCGGTAGTGGAGGTGGCTGTCGATGCGGGGCATGTAGCGGGCGAGGAACGCGCGGTCGGTGCCGATCGTGTTTCCCGCGAGCGGCGCCGTTTGCGGGGTGGGCACGAACGTGCGGATGTAGTCGAGCACGGCGTCTTCGGCATCCTTGAGGTGCGCCCCGCCAGGGATCAGTTCCAGCAGGCCCGACTTCTCGTGCATGTTGCGTACGAACTCGCCCATGTTGTCGAGTGCCGCCTGGTCGGCGGCGATGACGACGTCGAATCCCGGGTCGAGAATCTCGAGTTCGAAGTCGGTGATGACGACGGCAACCTCAACGAGCTGATCGACCCCCACATCCAGACCGGTCATTTCGCAGTCGATCCAGACGAGTCGATCGTTGCCGTTAGCCATGCCCAAAGTCTATCTTTGGCTCCCCACCGAAAAACTCTGGTGCGCCGCGGGCCCCGACGTGGTAGTAAGAGTTCATGAACAGCGACACTCCACAGCTCAAGCGCGGCGACGAATACATCACGATCTTCGCCGGCGGCCCGAATGACGGCCAAACAGGCACGCGCATCAGCACCGATGGGACGTGGGACGACGAGGTCACTGTTCTCACGGCGGTCGACGGCAAAGAGACCATGATCGACTACAACTTCGCCAGCTGGCGCGAACTGGGCGGAAAATATTACGTGACCTACAGCTACGACGCGGCGGACAGCGAGCCCGTCGAGGACCCGGAAGACAGGGGCGGACGGCAGTAGTTCGCACGAGGGGGAAGCATGCGGAAATTGAAGAAGCCGGTCACGGGCATCCTCACGCTTGGCCTGGCGGCAACGCTGGCCGGGTGTTCGCTCGCACCGCATGTTCCGGTTGCCACATTTAAGGTTGCCGGCGGCGAGACATTCAAGGTGGAGTTGGCGACTCCCGAACTTGAGGCTCACGCGCGGGCGCTATTGGCGGGGGAGAACATCGCGGCAATCCCCAATGGCATCGTCGTGCGCGATTCGCCCGGTGTGAACGCGCCCTGGTCGTGGCACATCGATCCGGCAACCCTCGAGTTCGCGTTCGCGACCACCGAGGTTTGCGACGGCATCCCCTCGTATGTGGAAGACGAAATTGTCACCTCAGACTATTTCTGCCCGTGGTCGGCGAAAGTCATCGACGTCAAGTAGAGCCGCGGATGCGCGTCCCGGATGTGGGGAGGCCGCTGCGGTATCGTGGTACCGCGATTCGCCCTCGTAGCTCAGCGGATAGAGCAGGAGCCTTCTAATCTCTTGGTCGCAGGTTCGATTCCTGCCGAGGGCACCGTCAGCCGGGAGCTGTCAGTCGTCGTCGGCGGCCGGCGGCGCCGGGAATTCTGCCCGTGCCGGCTGCTTCGGCTGGACGGCCTTCGGCGCCGCGGACGCCGCCTGAGTGGGGGTTTGGGTCGAAGCCGCGTCCGAGCCTTCCGCGGCCTTCTCGGCGGCCTGCTGCGCTTCCCAGGCTTTCTGCTGGGCTGCGAGATCCTGATCGTTCAGGGATACCTCGTAGGCCCATGAGTCGAGGTCGTTCCGGAACAGCTTCTTCGCCCGACGAGGGTGCGCCTGCCACTCGATGAGCCGGTCCTTGAATTCCTTCAACGACTGCGCAGCCTGGAAACTGAACGACACCGCCTGCTTCTTGAGCTCGCCCAGCTCGTGGGTCGCCCAGTCCGCGGCAAGGCTCGAACCGCCAAGGGGCAGCAACCTCAACCGGACATCGCACTCGATCGCGATGTGGTCTGCCTGCTGCTGTTCCGGTGCCGACAGCGCATTCCAGTTCGCGGCCCGCCGAGCCGCGCCGATCATCGCGGTGACTGCCGCCGCGCGTTCATCCCGGTCGTGCATGGCGACGATGCGCTTGGTTGATCCGCGCCCAATGAGCGCGGCAACGACGCCTGCGACCAGGATGGCTACACCGGGAACGATCGCCGTCAAAAAGACGTGCGTTCCGGCATCCGAATAGAACCAGTACACGAAGTTGTCCCACCACTGCATATGGGCAGGGTACAGCCCGGTTGCGGGTACCAGCGCCATTGGCTCGCGAGTCCCGTCAACACTCAGCGGATGCGGAACCGCCGTCGGCCGTGTCGGTCAGCCGAATCGCAGGCAGTCCACGGCGTCGTCGAAGCTCCAGAATTCGCCCAACGGCAGGAACCGCCTCTGCAGGGCGATGAGCCGCTTGGAACGGTATCGGCGGCCCCGCGGTTCATCGAAACCCTCGACGTATCCGAGAACTTCGCCATCCGATCGGGTCACCCGCCACAAATCATCGTGCAATTGCACGAGGTTGATTCCGTTCCGCACCGGTCTCTCGAGCAGTGACGGGCCGGCGAAGTCGAATGTGGTCATTCGTTCCTCCTGCAGTGAAGCCGGCCGATCCAATGGGGACAACTCCACGGTAGGCGGGACCACCGACACTCGTTGTGCCGGCCGGTGCCTCACACGATGACGTCGGTGTCCTCCGCGGTGATCGCCAGATCGGCGAGGACGACCTTGTTGATGCGCGCGGTCTGGGCGAGCACGATGCCCGCCAAAACGACGACAACCCCGACAACCTGAAGAGGTCCGAGGCCCTGTCCCAACCACAGCCAGGCGACCAGGAACGCGAAGACGACCTCCGCCGAGGCCACGACCCCTGCTGCCGTCGCAGTGAGGTACTGGAGTGCGATGAGGGAAAGGAAGAACGGTGCGAAAGAGCCGAGCACGACGTTCCAGAGGAGCGGAAAAACCAGTGGGAGCTGAATCGTCGCCAGATTGCCGCTGAGCGATACCGGCGTGCCGAAGAGCGCGAGATCGATGTTCCACCAGCCGCTGAACAGAAGCCAGAACACCGTGGCGGCAGCCATGCTCCAGAAGGCGACAGCCATCGGTGACAAGGTGTTCACGACGCGCTCGCCGATCAGGAAATAGGTGGCAAGGCAGACCGCGGCCGAAAATGCCATGACGACGCCGAACGGATTGAGCTCGCTGTTCCAGATCTGGGCGACCACAGCCAGCCCGATGAGCACGAGGGCGATCGAAATCCAGAGCCGCGCCTTGACTTCTTCGTGGAAAAAGAAGAAGGCGACCACCGCGACCATGAGCACCGCCGTGAACTCCATGAGCAGCGTGATTCCGATCGGGATGACCGTGATGGCCACGGCGTAGGTGAACTGCAGCAGCGCCACGCCGACGACGCCCATGGTGGCCAGCACCGCCAGCTGCCGCCCGCTCACGCGCAGTGCGGAGCGATTCGCGAACGCCAGCACGATCCCGGCGATCAGGGCCGTGCCGCCGACGCGGAACAGCGTCAATTGCGCGGGCTCGAGGCCCGCATCCAGCAGCACTTTACTGACGCTTCCATTCGCGCCGAAAAGCAGCGCTGCGCACAGCGCGAACACATAGCCCACGGGCTATCGAAGACCCGTACCGTGCACGGCGAGCGGCTCGATGCGTGCGAGCTCATCCTCGCTGAGAGCTGGCGCGTGCGCCGCCGCAAGGTTGTCCTCGAGCTGCGCCACGCTGCTGGCGCCGATCAGAGCCGACGTGACCTGCGGTTGGCGCAGCACCCAGGTGAGCGCGAGCTGAGCGAGGCTTTGTCCTCGGCTGTGTGCGATGTCGTTCAACGCCTTCGCGCGTTCGAGGTAGACGCTGGAGATGTTTTCCTGGGTCATCCACCGGCCTTCCGCGGCGCGCGAATCCGTGGGGATGCCGTCGAGGTAACGGTTCGTGGCCAGGCCCTGCGCCAGCGGGGAGAACACGATGCACCCGACGCCGAGCTCGCCGATTGTCCCGAACAGGCCCTCTTCCGGCGTGCGGTCGAACAGGTTGTAGCGGGGCTGGTGGATGAGGAGCGGAATGCCCTCCGCGGCGAGCGCAGCATGGGCTGCCCGGGTCTGCTCCGGGTTGTAGTTCGAGATTCCCGCGTACAGCGCCTTTCCCTGCCGGACGGCGGTGGCGAGGGCGCCCATGGTTTCTTCGACGGGCGTGTCCGGGTCGGGGCGGTGCGAATAGAAGATATCCACGTAGTCCAGACCCATCCGGCCCAGGCTCGCGTCGAGGGAAGAGAGCAGATATTTGCGCGAACCCCATTCCCCGTAGGGGCCGTCCCACATATCGAAGCCGGCCTTGGTGGAGATCACGAGCTCATCGCGGTACGGGCGGAAGTCCTGTTCGAGGATGCGGCCGAAGTTGGATTCCGCCGCTCCTCCGGGGGGACCGTAGTTGTTGGCGAGGTCGAAGTGGGTGACGCCGAGGTCGAACGCCCGGCGCAGGATGCCGCGTTGGGTGTCCAGCGGCCGGTCGGTGCCGAAGTTGTTCCACAGCCCGAGAGAGATTCTGGGTAGTTTGAGGCCGCTGCGTCCCGTGCGGACATATGGTGCGATTTCGTAGCGATCGAGGGCGGCGTCATAGCTCATGGGGAAAGCCTACGGCCTCTCCTACACCGCCCCCATCCGGCGGTGAAACCCACCGATCACCACCCGGGCAGATCGCGTCGATGTACAGCACGGCACACTCAAACCATGAAAGACTACTTGACCGTTTCCGGCTTCGTTGCGACGACGCCGCGCCACCTCACCACCGCTGAGGGAGTCTCCATCACGAGCTTCAGGCTCGCCTCCAACCGACGCAAATTCGACCGCGACAAGAAAACGTGGGTTGACGCCGGAACAAACTGGTACAGCGTATCCACCTACCGCGATCTCGCCTCCAACGTCATCGGGTCCATACGGAAAGGGGATCGCGTGCTCGTCATCGGTCGACTTCGCATGAGCGAGTGGGGTGACGGGGACAGGCGCGGCGTCAACATCGACCTCGACGCGGATGCGCTCGGCCATGACCTTCGCTGGGGCACCACGTCGTTCAGCCGGACGATTCGATCGGAGTCCGTCGAATCCGACGACCCCGGCGATCCTGCAGACGAATCCGACGCAACTGAGGGTGCCGAAGCCGATTCCGGAACGCCCCTGGACGTTGCTGCCCCATTCTGAGCTGCGTGCTTCACGTCACGCAGAGGCGGCCTGAGCCCGCCTAGACTCGACTGTGGTCGTTTGCGTCGGCCGGGCCATTTCGGCCGACCCGGCAACAGTCGAAGGGGCGTGGAGATGGGTGCAGCGCGGAACGGGCTGACGCTCGCGATGGTGGTCGCGGTCAGCGCCACTCTCGCCGCCTGCGCGCCGAGCCGCGACGACACCACCCCCATGCCGGTTCCGACCGTCACGACTTCCGCGTCGCCGAGCGCCAAACCCACCTCCGAGCCGAACCCCGATCCGACCATGCTCCCGGGCGGGACCGCCCTCGCCAACCATGCCTACTTCGATTTCGTGAACCGCCGACTTCTGGCCGTGAACGCGAATCCGTCGGACGAAGCGATTGTCAAGAACCTCGTCGACGCCGGATTCCCGAAAGCCGATTTGGAAATCACCTCGGACAAGACCTACCCTCTGGGCCTCGTCGCCGACTCCATCGAGTTCGCCGTCCGCACGAGCGACGGGTGCCTCCTTGGCCAGTTCAAGGCCGGCGACTACCACAGCATCGTCGGTCCCCCCGTCAATGGCGACCGGTGCCTCATCGGGAAAACTGAACCGCTTCCCTGACGGCTCGACTCGGTAATTTTCGAGTCGCTCAGGTTTCGTAAACTAGACGGCATGGCCGAATTCATTTACTCGATGGTGCGCGCCCGCAAGGCGGTCGGCGACAAGCTCATTCTCGACGACGTCACCATGTCGTTCTACCCTGGAGCCAAGATCGGCATGGTCGGCCCGAACGGGGCGGGAAAGTCGACCATCCTGAAAATCATGGCGGGCCTGGACACTCCCAGCAACGGAGAGGCCAGGCTCAGCCCCGGATACTCGGTCGGCATCCTCATGCAGGAGCCGAAACTGGACGAAACCAAGACTGTTCTCGAGAACGTCCAGGAAGGCGTCGGCGAGATCAAGGCCAAAGTCGACCGGTTCAACGAGATTTCGGCCGCGATGGCGGAACCCGACGCCGACTTCGACACGCTTCTTGCGGAAATGGGTGTGCTCCAGGAGGCGATCGATGCCGCCGACGCCTGGGATCTCGACTCCCAGCTGGAACAGGCCATGGATGCGCTGCGCACGCCTCCCGGGGACGAAAAGGTCGCCCACCTGTCCGGTGGGGAGAAACGCCGCGTCGCTCTCACCAAGCTGCTTCTGCAAAAGCCGGACCTGCTGCTCCTCGATGAGCCCACCAACCACCTCGATGCCGAGAGCGTGCAGTGGCTCGAACAGCACCTGGCAAAGTACCCGGGTGCCGTCATCGCCGTCACCCACGACAGGTATTTCCTCGACCACGTCGCGGAGTGGATCGCCGAAGTCGACCGCGGCCACCTGTATCCGTATGAGGGCAACTACTCCACGTACCTGGAGAAGAAGCAGGAGCGCCTGCAGGTGCTGGGCAAGAAGGATGCCAAACTCGCCAAGCGCCTCTCCAGTGAACTCGAGTGGGTGCGCAGCAATGCGAAGGGCCGCCAGACGAAGTCGAAGGCGAGGCTCGCCCGCTACGAAGAGATGGTGACCGAGGCGGAGAAGACGAGGAAGCTCGATTTCGAGGAGATCGTGATCCCGGTGGGGCCACGACTTGGCTCCCAGGTGCTCGACGCGAAAAAGATCGTGAAGGGGTTCGATGGCCGCATTCTCATCGATGGCCTCAGCTTCACGCTTCCCCGCAACGGCATTGTTGGAATTATCGGCCCCAACGGTGTCGGAAAGACCACGCTGTTCAAGACCATCGTCGGCCTCGAACCTCTCGACGGCGGCGAGCTGAAGATCGGCGACACGGTGAAGCTGTCCTACGTGGACCAGAGCCGCGGCGGTATCGACCCGAACAAGACGCTGTGGGAGGTCGTCTCCGACGGCCATGATTTCATCACGGTGGGGAAGGTCGAGATTCCGTCCCGCGCCTATGTCAGCCAGTTCGGGTTCAAGGGGCCCGACCAGCAGAAGAAGGCCGGAGTGCTCTCCGGCGGTGAGCGGAACCGCCTTAACCTCGCGCTCACGTTGAAGCAGGGCGGAAACTTGCTCCTGCTCGACGAGCCGACCAACGACCTGGACGTGGAGACTCTCGGCAGCCTCGAAAATGCGCTGCTCGAATTCCCCGGCTGCGCCGTGGTCATCACGCACGATCGGTGGTTCCTCGACCGCACGGCGACGCACATCCTCGCCTGGGAGGGTACAGAGGAAAACCCGGCGTACTGGCACTGGTTCGAGGGCAACTTCGATGCTTACGAAGAGAACAAGATCGAACGCCTCGGCCCGGATGCCGCGAAGCCGCACCGGAGCACCTACCGCAAGCTGACGCGCGACTGATGCGCATCCACATCCCGATCCCGCTGCGGTGGGGCGACCTCGACGCGTACAACCACGTCAACAACGTGCAGATGATGCGCATCCTCGAAGAGGCGCGCGTGCGCGCGCTGTGGGCGCCCGAAGTGGGCGAGGCAGCGCCGACCGCCGTCCTCGTGGCGACCGCCGGTTCGGACACGATCACGATGATCGCCGGGCACCTGATCGAATACGTGGCGCCTGTGGAGTACCATCGCGACCCGCTCGACGTCCAGATGTGGATCAGCGCGGTCGGCGGTGCGAGCGCGGACATCGCCTATGAGGTGTTCTCGCAGGGCAACCTCGTGGTGCGGGCGGAGAGCACGATGGTGTTCATCGATGCGAAGACGCAACGGCCTCGCCGGATTACGGAGAGCGAGCGTGCTGCCTGGGAGCCCTACTTCGGTGCGCCCATCGAGTTCAAGCGCGACACGAAAGCGGCCAGGCGAAGGTAGAGCCCGGCTTCTCCTGTCCCGTCAGCCGAACGAGCCGGTCCACACTGCCGCCGATCCGGATTCCCCAACCAGCACGACCGTCACAACACTCCCGACGGCCGTCACGAGAGCCGCGGAATCGATAACGATCGCCGCAGTCAGGCGCAACCGCGGCGGGACAGGGGGCGCGAGCGAATACCACAGCCACTGTGCGCTGGCCACGCCGAAAACCGCGATCACCCACCCAAGAAGACTCGGCGCCATGGTCGTGTGCGATTCGATTAGCGGCGTAGGGGCGACCCGTGCCCTCAACCACTCGCCCGCAGCAACAGCGAAGGGGACGGCGACGAGCGCGACCAAGGCGACTAGAGGAGTCACGAAGCCTAGCCGCCGACGCGCGGTCGGCCAGAATGCCGAGAGCAGCAGACACAGCGCGGCGAGGGGAACGACGATCACGACAAGGTGGACGAGCAAAACGTGCAAGGGGATCCCGTTGAACTGGTAGTCGATCATGCGACGACGATGTCCGGCCCGCTGATGGTCACGGCGATCGGATTTAGCGGGCGGCGGGCGGGCCCGCCAAGAACAGCTCCCGTGGCCGCGGCAAATCGCGAGCCATGGCACGGGCAGTCGAACTCACCATCGCCCGGGGCAACCTTGCAACCCTGGTGCGTGCACACAGCACTGAAGGCGACCACGGTGTCACTCGCCGTGCGGGACAGCAAAATGTCGTGGCCGTCTTTGGTGACAGCGCGAGCTGCACCAACCGGGACGTCCGTTAGCGCCGCCACCACTGTGCCTGAGGAGAGAGGCGAAGATCCGGATGTGCCGGACCCGGGACTCCCCCCTGCGGAGGAGGGTGATTCGCTTTGCGAATTACCCCGAGGTTGGGTTGGCGCACAGGCTGCCAACGCCACTGCCCCTGTCGCAAGGACAGAGGCACCCCCGGTCGCTACGAATGTTCGGCGCGTGAGCTGGGCCATCGTGTCTCCGTTCGGTATCCGTCACCAATGACACGAGACGAGTTGCCACTCGGTTCAAAATGGTTGAACCAAACCTGCAGTGAGTACGTTTATAGGGGTGTGAGGAGGTCGCCAATGCACGACGAATCGCCTTATCGCGCGCCATCCGAGGAGGATCGCGCCGCCCACGCCGAACTGCTGCGCGTCGTGCATGACGAGCATGCCCCCGCCCTGTGGCGCTACACAGTGTGGCTGTGCGGCGACCGGCAACTCGCCGAGGACATTGTGCAGGAGACTTTGCTGCGTGCTTGGCGGCGGCCAAACGTGCTCGACCAGAGCGAGAGCTCCGCACGCGCATGGCTTTTCACCGTCGCACGCAATCTCGTCACCGACCACCATCGAAGTGCGAAATCGCGCAACGAGATCGGTACAGATTCTCCACCTGAGCGTTGGACGGACGACGGGGTCGATGCGATGCTCGACACCTGGCTCGTGGCCGACGCTATTGCCGGCCTCTCAGCCGATCACCAAGTCGTCGTGGTGCAGGCGTATTATCACGGGCAGTCGGTCGCACAACTTGCCGCCGCACTGGATATTCCCGAAGGAACGGTGAAGTCCCGTTTGCACTATGCATTGCGAGCCTTGCGGCTCGCGCTTCAGGAACGGGGCGTGACCGGATGACTGACACTTACCGCGACTGGGACGCTGCATACATGCTCGGATCCCTGTCCTCAACCGAACGCCGCGAGTACGAGGCGCACTTGCGAACATGCCCGGACTGCTCAGCATCCGTCGCCGACCTTGCCGTATTGCCGGGCCTGCTGTCTCGCGTTTCGGCGAGTGACATAGAGCAGAATGTCGAGCACGTTGAGGTGCCCCCGACCATTCTGCCGCGGCTTGTTGCTGCGACGGGTCGACGTCACGTGAGGACTCTCACGATCGGGCTCACCGCCGTCGCTGCCGCCGCTGCAATTGCCGCGGCTCTCGCCATACCGCAGCTTCTTCCGCCGGACTCCGGCCGGCAGACCGTCGAGGTTGCGCTCAGCCAGGCCGTGCCGAGCCCGCTTTCCGCCGACATCCGACTGGTCGAGCACCAGTGGGGGACCAGCATCGACATGACGTGCCGATATGCGACGGGGGCGAACAGCTACGACGGCGAGGCCACCTATGGAATGTACGTGACAGATCTCGCGGGGCACACGACCCAACTCTCTACGTGGACGGCGGGCCCGGGAAGCACGGTCGAGCCCACCGGTACAACGAGCCTTTCCCTCTCCGACATCCGCTCCATTGACGTTCGTGCCATCGACAGCGGCACGATCCTGCTGACGGGCACCCCCTAGGAGTCGGGGTTTGGGATGCGAAGCATCCCCTCCTGGGCTACTGTCGCCAGCAGACGTCCGTCCTGGCTGAAGATGCGCCCCGTCGCCAGCCCTCGCCCGCCGATCGCGTTCGGGGACTCCTGCACATAGAGGAGCCACTCATCCACGCGCCCGAACCGGTGCCACCACATCGCGTGATCGAGGCTCGCGACCTTCATCCCCGGGGTCGCCCACGTCGCCCCGTGCCGCCGCAGAATGGGCTCGAGCAGCGAGTAATCGCTCGCATAGGCGAGAGCTGCGCGATGCAGGATTTCGTCATCCGGAAGGCGCTCGAACGACTTCATCCAGATCGCCTGATGGGCCACCCGCTCCTTCGCGCGCTCAAAGTAGACCGGTTCCTCAACGTGCCGCATGTCGAATGCGCGCCCCGTCGCCCAGTAGTGCGCGATGGGATGATCGATGCCCTTCAGCAGTTCGCTGTCGCTGACCAAAGATTCCGGATCCGGAATCCCCTCCGGCATTTCGAGCTGGTGGTCGAGCCCAGGATCCACGTCCTGGAACGACGCGATCATCGACAGGATGGGAACGCCCTTCTGATACGCCTGCGTGCGCCGCGTGGAAAACGACCGACCGTCGTGGATGCGATCAACCGCGAACGTGATGGGCTGCTCGACATCGCCCGGGCGAAGAAAGTAGCCGTGCAGGGAATGAATATTCCGATCAGGGGCTACGGTGCGCGAGGAAGCGATCACCGACTGGGCGAGCACTTGGCCGCCGAATACGCGGCCCATGGGCATCCACTGGCTGACGCCGGTGAAAATGTCCTCGTCCGTGCGGGCCCCGGTCGCGGTGAGGTCGAGCGCGCTCAGCAGGCCAGCGACAGGCTCGTCCATTCATTCACTCCGGGTGTTGTGGGATCGGCTTACGGAAGCGGCGTACTTGTAGGTAGTTTAGAGACAGATGAGCAGCTCATTCCCCTTGGTCGATTCCCTCGCCCTCAGCGACCTGCAGACTTTCCTCGGCCGCGCCGGAAGGGTAGAGGACGGTTCCGTGCGCCTCATCGCGGGGTCGGGGGTGCTTGCCGCCTACGCGGCAGTTTTCTACCCGGTCGGATTGCACGACGAAACACCGACCGTGCTGGGCCTTCGCACCTTCGCCCTCGCTGATCAGGAAAATTTTGATGTCGTCGTGCCGGTGCGGTCGCTGCTGGAGCGGCTCGCACGCCTGAGGGTGGAGGTCGAGGATCCCGCTGCGCCGGTCACCGTGAGTTTGCCCATCGAAGTGAACACTGTCGTGTGGACGGCAATTTCGCCGCCCAGGGGCGGCTGGCATGCGCTGGATCCGATTTCCTCGGAGCAACTGGCTGCGATCGCGGATGCGGGCATCGCCGAAGTGAAGGATGCCGTGCCGGCCGGCACAGGGGAGCAACTGGTGCACCGGGCGCGTGCCGAGGTGTGGAGCAGGCCCATCGACGGCTTCGAACACATTCCGGCCGGGGCCGCTTTCGCCGCCCACACGCTCGGCTTCCTCGCCCCTCCGGAGCCGGCACGCGTGTTCGAGACCGGCCCGTGGACCCGATTGAGCACCGAACGCGGCCACGTTCTGGTTCGCCGGAAGGCGTGGACGCTGCAGGTCTGAGTAAACGAGGCCGTCGTCGTCGGCTCACGGCGAAGACCGTCGGCGGTCAGCTCGAAACTAGGCCGGGGATAAGGAGGATCTGCTTCATCACTTCTGAAACGATCATCACCGAGAGGACGGTCGCGAACACGACTGACAGAATCACGAGGACGATCGAGACCCACATGGGTGAAATCCCTCTCCCGGTGCGGCGTCGAACTACCACCGAACGACCGATCGCGTAGACCGGGGTGATGAAATTCCAGGCCCAGTGGAAGGGGCGAGGGACGCCGCGACGGGTGAGCACCCGCCAGTCCAGATACGCGAACCACACGCCGAGCCCGTACGCGGCGAATCCGCCGACGAGAGACAGCAGGTAGGCAGGGTTGGTGTACATCCGAAGCATGATCTCGGTCTCGCTGCCGGAGGTGAAGTCAAACATCCTTGACCAGTCCACGCCCAACAGGAGGAGAGACGGAAGGAACGGCAGGACGACGATGATCCAGATCCATGCGGTGTTCCACGGCGTGCCTTCCGGGGCTTTCAGCTCCATGGCGTTGACCGTGTAGCTTTCCGGAATTGGTGGGGCCTGGAGGGGCGCCCGGTCCTCGGTCCAGCGCGCGCCGTCCCACCACCGCGACTTCGTCGCATCGTCGGGGTCTGGATACCAGCCTGCCGGAGTAGTCGTCATGGGTTCCAGCCTAGGTCGCGCGCAATGGCGCGGCCCGCCTGGCGTCCGCTGAACAGGCATCCGCCGAGGAAGGTGCCTTCGAGGCTGCGGTAGCCGTGCACGCCGCCGCCGCCGAATCCGCTCGCCTCACCCGCGGCGTACAGGCCGGGAATGGGCTGGCCGTCGGTGCCGATCGCCTGGGAGTCGAGGTTCGTTTCGATCCCGCCCAGGCTTTTGCGAGTGAGGATGTGCAGCTTCACTGCGATGAGCGGCCCGGCTTTGGGGTCGAGAATGCGGTGCGGTCTCGCCACCCGGATGAGCTTGTCGCCGAGGTAGTTGCGCGCCTGCCGGATTGCGTTGACCTGCGAGTCTTTCGCGAACGTGTTCGTGAACTCGCGGTCGCGTGCCTCGACCTCCTCGCGTACGCGCTCCTCGTCGAGCTCGACATCCGGTGCGAGGTTTCTCATTCCCGCGATGATTTCGTCGAGGGTGTCGGCGACGATGAAGTCGTCGCCCTTTTCCTTGAATGCCTCAACCGGTTCAGTGGCGCCCTTGCCAAGCCGCTGCTTGAGCAGCTCTCGGATGCTCTTGCCCGTGAGATCGGGGTTCTGTTCGCTGCCGCTGAGCGCGAATTCCTTCTCGATGATCTTCTGAGTGAGGATGAACCAGCTGTAGTCGTGGCCCGTCGACAGGATATGTTCGAGCGTTCCGAGCGAATCGAAGCCGGGGAAGAGAGGCACGGGCAGGCGCTTGCCTGTCGCGTCGAGCCACACGCTTGACGGGCCGGGCAGAATCCGGATGCCGTGCTTCGCCCACACTGGCGCGTAGTTCTTGATGCCCTCGACGTAGTGCCACATGCGGTCGCCGTTGATGAGGTTCGCGCCAGCCTTCTCGCTGATCGCGAGCATGCGGCCGTCGACGTGTGCGGGGACTCCGGAGAGCATCTCCTTCGGCGGCTCGCCGAAACGGTGCGGCCACTGTTCGCGCACAAGGTCGTGGTTTCCGCCGATGCCGCCGCTCGCGACGATGACGGCGCTCGCACGGGTTTCGAACTCGCCCGCCTTCTCGCGGTTGCTGGCCTCGCCGCGCCCCGCGTCATCCGGTTTGAGAATGGCGCCTCGGGCGCCAACGACGGCTCCGCCTTCGACGACGAGTTCGTCGACCCGGTGGCGGAACTTCAGCGTCACGAGCCCCGCGTCAACGCCTGCGCGCACACGCTTGATGAACGGTTCGAGGATGCCGGGACCGGTACCCCAGACGATGTGGAAGCGGGGGACCGAGTTGCCGTGGCCGGTTGCCGTGTATCCGCCGCGCTCGGCCCAGCCGACGACAGGGAAGAATTTCACGCCCATGCCGCGCAGCCAGTCGCGCTTCTCGTTCGCGGCGAAAGCAAGGTACGCCTCGGCCCACTTACGAGGCCAGAGGTCTTCGTCACGGTCGAAGCCGGCGGTGCCTGCCCAGTCTTGTCGGGCGAGCTCGAGGGAGTCCTTGATGCCCATCCGGCGCTGCTCGGGGGAGTTGATGAGGAACAGTCCGCCGAACGACCACCACGCCTGCCCGCCGAAGCTCGCCTCCGGTTCCTGCTCGAGGATCGTGACCCGTTTGCCTGCGTCCACGAGTTCGGCGGCGGCCACGAGACCCGCGAGCCCGGCCCCGACAACAAGGGCATCGCTCGTGGTGGTGACGGTCGATTTCGCCATCCGTGCCTCCTTTGGCGTTCGCAACTCAGGCAGAACCCGCGCAGAGTGCTCCGTGGGGCACCAATTGCCGCGTCCTTCACGATTCTGCCTGAATTGCGCATGTGGCGGGGACTGACTGTGGTCCCGGATGAATTGGTTGGTTCGCGGGTTTCACATTGCATGCCCGGGGACTTGGGTGCATGCCCCATGTGGTGATCCGAATCCCTAAGCTTTCTCCATGAGTTATGAAGCAGCATCCGATCGCTATTCGGCCATCCCGTACGTGCGCGTAGGGCGCAGTGGCCTGAAACTTCCCCGAATCTCGCTGGGGCTTTGGAACAACTTCGGTACTGACCGACCTTGGGACGTTCAGAACGCCATTGTGCGGCGAGCCTTTGACCGGGGTGTAACCCACTTCGATCTCGCCAACAACTACGGGCCGCCGGGTGGGGCCGCGGAAGAAAATTTCGGCCGAATTCTCGACCGGGGTTTTCGCCGCTACCGCGACGAACTTGTGATCTCGACCAAGGCCGGTTACGACATGTGGGACGGCCCGTACGGCGACTGGGGTTCGCGAAAGTACATGCTTTCCTCCCTTGACGCGAGTTTGAGTCGGATGGGTCTCGACTACGTCGACATTTTCTACTCTCACCGCGCAGACCCCGACACCCCGATCGAGGAAACCATGGGTGCACTGGTCACCGCCGTGCGCCAGGGCAAGGCTCTCTACGCGGGAATTTCCAACTACAACGTGGGTGAGACGCGCGCAGCGCAAGCGGCGCTCGCGGCTGAAGGTATCCCTCTTCTCATTCACCAAGTGAGGTACAACGTGTTCGACCGCACGCCCGAGGAAGGTCTCTTCGACACCCTTGACGAGTTGGGCGCAGGATGCATCGTTTATTCGCCACTTGCTGAAGGACTCGCGACAAACCGATACTTCGAGGGTGTTCCGGTTGACTCCCGTGCCGCGGAGGGAAGTTCAATACGCCGGGAAAATATCTCGGAGACCTACCTTGATCGCGCACGCGCTCTGAACGAAATTGCGAAGAACCGCGGTCAGACGCTGGCTCAACTCGCACTCACGTGGGTTCTCCGGCAACCGCAGGTCACCTCAGCGCTCGTGGGCGCGAGCAGTGTCGCACAACTCAACGACAATCTGGCTGCGGCGGATGCACCGGATCTCACGCAAGCAGAAATCGCCGCGATCGAGCCCTTCGCTGTCCACGGTACTGCGGAATAACAGCTCACTCGGCGGCAGCTCCCCGGGTGCGTTAGATCAACCCGGCGGCCATTCTCCCGGCAATGTCTGTCGCCGGGAGAATGGCCTGATGCGGGTTAGCCGAAATAGACCGAGTTCGCCACCCCTTTGATGGCGTTCTGCAAGGCAGTACCGTAGGAGCCCGCTGATTCCTCCTGGAAGTACCACCAGAATCCGCCGCCGATGCTTGTCGGATAGGCAAGCATCGAGGAATAGGCTTGCGTCGCCAACGCGGGTCGGGCGGCTCGTGCAGCGGCTTGCGTCGATGCGGCGTTGAGATGCGTGAGCGACCAGAAATATCGGGACGTGTCCGTGTAGAAATAGTCGAACTCACCAAGGCCCACTGGTTTGTTTCCGAACATCGCGATCAACGCGGACATCGCGGTGTCGAACCCACTTCCCATGGGTGCATCCTCAATGTAGGTTGACAGCAAAACGACGTCCAGTTTGTTGGCATAGCCGGTGTCGATGAGATTGTTCTCCGCCCACGTGAAGGTGGAATTCAGCGGCCGATTGCTCGTGGGAACCTGCCAATACAGAGTCCCCACGGTGGTGGCATTCGTGTGCGCGTGCACGTAGTCGGCTGCCGTGGCAACTTTCGTTGCCATGTCTCCCGACCCATAGCTGTATGTGCCCGTGACGGGGTCTTCGTCGATCCACTCGCCATTGATCTCGTTGCCCACTTCCCACGCATCGATGTTCATCGCGGAATTCGAGTTGTTGGAGAAGTGGTCAACCACGGATTTGAACCTGGCCTGGTATTCACTCGCCGTGCAGTGCGTGGGATTGTTCGTCGGGAGGCACGCTCGAGCGGTGGTCGAATCGAAAGGCATGCCCATGACCAGAAGGCCCTTTGAGTGAGCTGACTTGACTGCCTTGTCGTAGTCGTTGAGCGGCGTACCCACGTCGAAGACGATGCGAACCCAACCGTAGCCCGGGTTTGGCGACACCCCGCTGGGCAACGTTGCATTTCGCGCGTAACCGAGTCGAGTGCCGATGTTTGACGAGGTGGCATCGTCGAACGTTGTGCCAAGCCAGGGACTGCCCTGATCGTGCTCATCCTTGTACTTCGCGAGCTGGCCACCGTATTCGGCGAGGAGCATATCGAAGGTCGCATGCAGGTCAGATAGAACAGCCCACCCGAGTTTGCCTTTCTCGCTCTCGGTGGAGGCCGACATCATCGCAGTGAAGTCGGTGCTCAGTGTCGTCTTGCTTGAGTTAAATGCAGACGAAGGGGCAAAGGTCGGTGTCGCTGCGAGTCGCGAGTTCAGCGCGGCGTCAAAGCGCTTCTTGAGGTCCCGAGCGGCCTGAAAGGTGAAGTTGACTGTCGCCGAACTGCTAAACCCTGCGCCAAGGTTGTCGAGCAAAACCATCGAATAGCCACGGGATGCGGAGGTGGGCCAGGTGAGGGCCAATGCCGCCGAACCCGCAGCCGGCAGCGAGAAGGCAAGATCGGTGCTGTGCACCACCGGGCTCATCGGCGTGTTCGTCGTGTTGAGGTCCTCGAGCGTCCCGGGGTTCACGAGTGCCGAGATCACTTTGTCCTGATATCCGTTCGAGAGATTGTCCGCTTTGTTTCGCGCCACGTCCAGGGCTGCTTGGCCACTCATGGCGGCCCCGGACGAATCATAAAATTTCACGGTGAGCGTGCCGCCGAGTGCCTCGCTTCGCTCAGGAATGGCTGGCGTAGCTATCGCGAGCACAACGGTCAGCGCGAAACAGACCGCGGCTAACAGCGTCATGCGAATTGTGCGGGACTTTTTCATGATCGTTTTCCTTTCAGGGTGAGTAGTGACGTGCGAACGAAATTCCCATGGAAAACTGACCGCGCAGTCACGGCTTCTCCGCAGGCGCGACGGGAAGCGCCCAGGTCAGTACCGCAACACTGTGCGGGTGAACGGATAGTTGATCCCCCTCGAGCGTGGACTCTGGCCCTTCTGGGGTCATGATGCTGAGCTCACTGTGGCCGTCCGGGAGGCCAATGGTTGTATGGGAAAGTTCAGGGCCATGGTTGGCGGCAATGAGAATTCCGCCCGAGGGGCCGTTCAACTCGTAACAGGCAACATTCGGGTCATGCGTCCCGGACGCGGAAAGCGCACGCGACTCCTTTCCAATGGCGGCATACAGCATCCAGCTGTCGTCATCCGGCCCGAAAGCGTCCGCCTGGGCGGCAAGGCCAAGCTCGATCGGATACGCGCAGAGAATTGTCTGCCCGGCTGCCACTCGAGTCCGAGTCAACACGGCATTATGCGAGTCATCGACCGCGAGGATTTCCGCATCGTCCACGTCGAGAAGCACTCCGCGAAGCATCGGGTCGTCCGAAAATCCTCGGAAAACCATTCGGGTGCCCGCGGTGAGGCCGCCAAAGTCGTCAACCATCGTCATCCCGATCTCCGACACGACAGGGGCGCGGTCGCGAATCCGCACGCCAGCGATCTCCTGCAACTCGGGGATCGCCGATTCGGCGTTGCAGGAGAGATACAGCGACCTTCCCTGGGTGTGCAGTTCGCTGACCCCGGACAATGTGGACGTCCGCAAATGAGCGAGAGAGTTTGAAGTGGATGTCAGTGGGGCGGGCGCTAGCACGAGCGCTCGGCGAGGCCATTGCCCGTCCAGTCGTTCTCGCTCGAACTCGACACTCAATCCGGCGCGCCGCGCGAGAACGAACGAGTTCAGCCACCCCTTGACCAAAACGTCCGCATTCCGATCCGGCCGCCAAGCCAGTTCGGAGGGCGTGTACATGCCCGATGGTGCGTCATCCAGCCCGAAGGCCGCAGAATCGAAGGGTCGCACGAATTCGTGCGGGACAGGCATTGACGCATTTATCGTCGGCCCAAAGGATGCCCTGCCGTCCAAATCGAGGGAAGCGACGATTTCGGTCATCGCGGTCATGACCCCAAGCCGCTCCCGCGGTGCTCCGGATGCGGTTGTCATGCCGAACTGTGTTTCATGGGGCATGCGCACGTAGGGCGCGCGGCGAAACGCGCTCCGCTCCGCATCGGTCCAGCACCAGCTGTAAAACCCCATGCTCCCCGAACCGAGGCTGCCCCACGTCGACAGCCGGTCAAATTTCGCAATCTGCTCCTCGGAGAATTGGGTGTTCGAGGCTCCGTACTCGTGCATCATCACCGGCTTGCCAGCACCTGCCGCCAGTGCCGTCTCGAATGCTGCGGCAAGGGTCATCCGCGGTGACAGGAGGGAGTCAGGGTACAGCCCCGGCGAATATATGGGGTAAGGGTGCACAGTGCAGAAATCGAGAAACGGGGCAGTGACGTCCGACCTGAATGGGCCATGGTCGATCTCCTGGGATGCCGTCCCGATCGTGATCAAATGGTGCGGATCTTCGGCTCTGAGCGCTGCGACGATTGCTTCCGTCCAGGAACGCGCGTCGTCATCGGTGGTCTGGCTTCCGTACGGCCAGAATGGCGGCTCATCCGTGAGGTCCCACGCGATGAGGGACGCTCGGCCCTTCCACCGGGCGGCGAGGTGCCCGGCATGCCTGACCTGGTATTCCAGCAACTCCTGATCGGTGTGCGGGTTTTGTCCGGTTGCCCACGGCAGATCCCAGTAGGCGTCGCCGACTTCTCCACCGACGAACAGCGTGGGATGGAGACTGAGACCGTACTTTTCGGCAGAGTCGAAAATTGCATCGAGCACGACGAGGTGATCCTCGTCGTAGTCTCCAGGGGCGGGCTCGATCGCTGCCCAGATCAAGTCGATCCTGACGGTATTCAGCCCGGCCTTCGCCATGTCAGCGAAAGCCGCATCAAACTCTCCGGCACCAACTCGCCAGGGCCAATCGGGGCCGGATGCCGGGACAAAGTGCGACCCGATGGGCAGGATAGATTTCCCACCGTGTTTGATGAATCGGTCGCCATCGCCGAGCGTATACCGGGTGCCGTTCATTCTTTGACCGTCACTTTCGAACCGAGTCGGAATGTTCCGGGGTTATCGTGTTTTTGCGCCGCCTGCGCCCAGGTCAGCAATTGGAGGGGAATGCTGGCCTGAATCACGTCAAAGAGCGGGCTTACCGGATGTGTGGCTAGATGGTCTCGGGCACCTAACGCTTCTGGGCCGATCACGAGGACTTTGCTGCCCGCAGCTATGAGATCGGCGACCAGACTTGAGTCGTAAGGCCTGGTCGCTTCCTCGATCGCGACAACGACCATCGCGAGGTCGTTGCCCGCAAGTTCGAACGGTCCATGCCGAAACTCAGCCGCGCCCATGCCGATTACGGGGATTTGCGCGGCTTCCTTCATGATGAGGGCGCCGACATTGGCGGCGGCCAGACCTACGCCACGTCCGACGAAAACAATGTTGGGAGAATCGGAGCACCACTGTCTGAACGCCTGGCCGGAACCCGCCGGATCGTTCAGCTGCGCGGCGACGAGTGCGGACGTAGTTGTCGAAAGTTCACGGATTTCCGCGATCACAGAGTCGACATCCGCCCCTGAGAGGATTGCATCAATAGCAGCAAGGGCGACCAGAGTTGCCGTGAACGTCTTTGTCGATGGGCCGGTTTCGTCACCGGCGCGGATGTCCACGACGACATCCGCCGCTTTTGCGAGCGCGTTGTCGACACCGTTGGACACGGCGATCAAAGAGCAGTCCAGGTCCGCAACGACTTCGGCGAGCCTCACGATCTCCGCACTCAGCCCGGACTGGCTCACGGCGATCACTGCTGCCCCATCGCGAAGGAGCGGCAACCCGAAATGAAGGAGTTCGGCTGTATTGATAAGAAGTGCGGCTCGCCCGTGCCGGTTGAGAATGCTCTCGAGTGCGCCGAGGGCTTCAAAGGAGCTCCCCATGCCGGTCAGCACGAGAGTTCCGCCGGAACGCGTCAGTTCCTGAATCCGGGCCATCCCCGAGGCTTGCGTGCTCAATCCGTCTGCCGCACGCACTATGGCGTCGGGCTGTTCGCAAATCTCGGCGAGAAACGGATCAAGTCCGGGAAGGGAAGTGACATGGTTCATGGCGTGCTCTTTTCTGTTATTTGACCGAGCCTGCGGCAATGCCTTCGATGAAGCGCCGTTGAAGGATGAGGAAAATCACGATCATCGGGAGGATGGTGACCACAGAGCCAGCCATCGTCTCCGGCCAATTGACCGTGTTCTTGCGGGACAACAGCGTTAGTCCGACGGGAAGGGTTCTGTTTGCGTCGCTATTGGAGACCAGGAGCGGCCACAGAAAGTCATTCCATGCGTTGAGGAACACAAAGATCATCAAGGTTGCAATGGCCGGCGCAGCAATCGGCAGCACGATTCTCCACAGGATCCGCCACTCGCCGGCCCCGTCCAGTCGACCCGCCTCGATGACCTCGTCGGGAATTGTGGCAAAGAACTGTCGAAGCAGGAAAATGCCGAAAACCTGAACCATGGAGGGCAGGACAATCCCGGAAAGGGTGTTCACTCCCAACCAGGGAATCATATCGTGCAGAGCGACCATGATCCGATAGAGGGGAATGAGGTTCACCTGCGACGGGATCATGAGCGTAACCAGCAGGACACCGAAAATCACATCGCGGCCGGGAAAGTTGAGTTTCGCGAATGCGTAAGCGGCGGCCGTGTCGAAGATGACGTTGAATCCGACGATCAGCACCGTCACCGTCACGCTGTTGAGAAAGTAAAGCGGAAACGCGATCTCGGTGAATACACTGTGAAACGCGTCAAAGGAGATCGGGTTGGGAATGACTCCACCATGAGGGTCGAAGACATCCTTCGCGGCCTTCAGGGAAGTGCTGAGCGCCCAAATGAATGGCGTGAGCATCAATAGGGAACCCGCGATGAGGATCAGATGGAGTGTTGCCCTCTTGGACAGTCGCCAAATTCTGCGGGTGGGCCGTATTGCCGCAGACCGTCCTATGGTTGCTGCGCGACTCATGACCACTTCCGCGCGAGTCGAACCTGGAGGTACGAAAGGCCTGCCAGGACAGCAACGAGCAGGTAGGCGATGGCAGAAGCCTGGCCGAGGTCGAGCGCTCGGAACCGGTTGATCAGGTAATAGACAACCGTGAGGGTGGAATTGATGGGACCACCCTGGGTCATGACGTAGACCTGATCGAACACCTGAAACGCGCCGATCAGTCCGATGACGTAGACGAAGACGAATGTGGGCCTCAAATAGGGGAGCACGACGTGCCAGAAGCGCCTGAATGGTCCTGCGCCATCGATGCTTGCCGCTTCCAAGAGATCCGGTGGAAGCCCCTGAAGCGCCGCGAGAAAGACCACCATCTCGAACCCGAAGCCTTGCCAAATGCTGGCGATCGCGATGGCTGGCAGGGCGGTGTTGGGGTCGGCAAGCCATTGGTGGCCCGTAATTCCAAACAAGCCCAGCGCTTGATTGACGATCCCCCCATCGTTGAGAAGTAGCTTCCAGACCGCGGCTACCGCGACGAGGGCAGTTGTGACGGGGAGGAAAAACGCAGCTCGGTAAAATGCTCGGCCTCGCATTTTGCGATTGAGGAGAATTGCCGTTGCCAACCCGAGTGCTGGCCCAACCGCCATCGTGGTGACGGCGAAGAACGCGGTGTTGAGAGCAGCTTGATGAAAGAGCGGGTCGCCAAGCAAATCAAGATAATTCTGAAACCCAACCCACTGGGGATCGCCCAATCCCGTGTACTTGGTGAAACTCCAGACGAACGAGAGCGCCATGGGCCAAAAGGTCAACAACCCGAGGATGATGACGGCGGGGGCGATCATCGCGTAGCCAGCCCACCATTGGCTTCGGTTGCTGTGACCGATACTCCGCGGCCACCGAGATGAGGCGGCCGATCTCGAAGTCCCCGTGGCCCGCCCCGGGGTCGGAGCGGCTAGAGACCGCTCCGACCCACTTTTTGTGTCGAGGTTACTTGGCGAGTTCACTATCGGCCGATTTCGCAGCCGCGTCCAGGGCGTCTTTCGGCGAAGCCTTCCCGAGAAGTGCGGTTTCGAGCGCATTGGTGATGCTGCTGTCAATGGACTCCCACTCAGCGACATACGGGAACGGCGTCGCCGTCTCCATTGCTGCTTCGAAATCCTTGAAAGGCACTTCACCTCCGAAATAGGGATCAGGTTCGGAGAGGGCCGGCATCGCCAGTCCGGCGGTTGTCGCCGGGGCGGCACCGGCCGCGGTGAATACAGCCTCCTGATTCTCCGGCGCAAGAAGGAACTGTGCGAACTCCCAGGCGGCCGCTGCGTGCTTGGCTCCGGTGGGAATCACCAGACCCGTTCCGCCCAGATAGCTTCCTTGCTGCTTGCCGACGGGGGCCGGCGCGACTGCCCACTTGCCGGACTGCTCAGGTGCACCGTCCTTGATGACACCCATCATGTACGGGCCGTTGATGAACATACCTATGCGCTCATCTTTGATCCCGGGCATCCCGGTCGAGTCGCCTTCGGAGGGCCCCCAGTAAATCCCACCAGCGTCCAGGAGCTTCTGCATGTATGCGAGTGCTCCCACACCCGCGTCACTGTTGAACTCGGCCACAGTGTCGTCCTCGTTCAAGAAACGTCCGCCGTTCTGAGCGAGCAATTGCGCGAAGTGGAAGCTGTCCGGAAGGATCTGCAGAGCATACTTGTCGAACGTTCCGTCTCCGTCAGTATCTTCGGCCATGGAGCTGACCGTCTGCAGGAATTCGTCCCACGTGGTCGGGACGGTCAACCCTTTCGCCTTCAGGACATCGGAACGATAGTAAAGGCAGTAGGCATCGAAGTCATACATTGCTGCGACATATGTGTCGTTGTACTTCATCGCTCCCAGAGCCCCGGCATTGTAAACATCCGAGAACGCCTTGCCGTTGATCATGTCTTTGGACACCGGGGTCAGGTCGCTCAGGAGGCCACCCGATGCGAAAGTGGGAAGCCACGTCATGTCTGCGGTGACGAGGTCCGGTGCCGCGCCTGAGGAAACGGCGACGGGGAACTTATCGAGCATCGAATCCCAGTCGAGTGCTTCCACCTGAACTGTGATGTTCTTGTGGGTCTTCTCGAACTCGGGAACTGCAGCCGTGATCGGCGAGGCGGATCCGTAGTAATCCCAGACCACGATGGTCTGATCTTCGTCGGACGCAACCCCGCTGCCTCCTGACGAGCATCCGGAGACGGTGACTGCGGTTGCCGTGAGCATTGCCGCAGCTACTGCCGCAACGCCGTGCTTCTTCATTATCTTCATTTCGGTTCAACCTCTCGTGTTTTGGGGGCGGGCAGGCTATTGAGCGAGTTCGCCCTTGTGGTCTTTTGATGGTGGATTCCAGCGAGGGTCCAACCCACCGCGAACAAGAGCCAGGGTTGCCCGATTTCGGTGCATCTCGAGGTGGTACCGGGCTCGATCGCCGCGCACAACGCTGCGGCAATACTCCACCGCAGTCCCGTCGGCGACGTAGGACACTAGTTCAAGCTGCATTGCCGGCTGGTGCGCATCCTGTTCCAGAAGCGAAGCTTCTCTCTTGGTGGGCAGTATGGGTTCCACAGTCTCTTTGGCGTGATTGACCTCCAATTCGTAGTCGGTTGCCATGATGTCGTACAGGGATCGATGCTCAATGTCCTTTTCCAGGAACCCGGGGAACAGGTGTGCTGGCAACTCAACCTCCTCGAGGAGCAGGGGACTGTCGGCGGCGAAGCGGACGCGTTCGAGGCGGTACACCGCGCTGCCCGCCGGAAGTCCGAGTCCGAACGCTGCGGCGGGGCTGGCTTCAGCCAGAGCGAGGCTCACCATGACCGTCTTGGGGGAGAGCTGACGCTCTGTCATCTCGTCGGTGAAGCTCGTTAGTACCAGCAGGTCGCGATCGACGGGAGTGGAGGATGCGAACGTCCCTCGCCCCCGCTTACGAACGATGCGGCGCTCCCTGGAGAGCTCGTCCAGGGCCCTGCGGACGGTGATGAGGCTGCAACCGAACTGGGTCGCGAATTCTCGCTCGGTCGGCATTGCGGCATCGGGCCCCCAACGGCCGGCTTCCAGATCGGCCCTCACGGATGCGTAAACCTGTTGGTAAAGAGGTACCTCCTTATGCGTCGAGGAACCCGGCGTCTCGTCGCTCTCTTTTTTCGGCGGTTGCGGCGTCATCGGATTGGGGCCTCTCGGTTATGGCGGAAACTGGTCTAATTGGTTCAGCGTATTCGGAAACATATAATGTTTGCCAATTAGATTATGAAGAAGTATGCACACCTGTCGCGCTCTTGTCAATGACCTGAATGCTCTATTCGTATTATCTTTGTTGTCGTGATTGAGCGATAGCTGGCTCTTGTCGTGCCGTGTTCGGTGCTATGTCCTAGCGACACTGCGTAGACGCATCGGGATACAACATAATCTGAAAATTGAGGATGTTATAGTCAATGATGACCACACGGATGCAAAGATTGAACCCTGATGGATGGCCGGCGTTGGCGCTGGACATCGGCGGAACGTGGTGCCGCGCGGCAGTGGTCGGCGAGGACGGAACGCTTCTTGCGAGAGCAAAGTCTCGAACGTTTCCGGAACGCAGCGGTCCCGAAATTGTTGAGGATTGCCGGAGCCTCATAGCAAAAGTCGCTGCAGAGGTAGGAATCGGCATCACGGACGTCGGGGTGAGTGTCACCGGTCCAGTCAACCCGCAGTCAGGCGTGATCTACTCTCCCCCGAATGCTCAGGGGGGGCTCGCGGGGTTACCGCTTCGGACAGAACTATCCCGGAGACTGGATGGGGCGCAGGTCTTGGTTGTGAAGGACACCAACGCCGCAGCGTTAGCGGAGCAGCAGTTCGGAGTAGCCCGCGGCGTACGTGATTTCGTCTACCTGACCATATCCACGGGAATCGGCGGTGCGGCCGTCATCCAAGACCGTCTGATACTTGGCGTTGACGGTTGCGCCGGTGAGATTGGGCATGTCTCGGTCGATCCGAATGGGCCGGTCTGTGGATGCGGACGTCGGGGGTGTCTCGAATCCATTGCGTCCGGCCCCGCCCTCGCGCGGCGCTACTCGGCTGCACGTGGCGCCGGTGCCATCGACAATGCCTCGGCGTCGGCCTCGGCGAGCGGCAACCTGGAGGGTGTCGACGTTTCGCGTGCTGCAAACGAGGGTGACGCTGTTGCCTTGGAAATTCTCGATTCCGCTCGGGCCGCAATCGCATCGGCCGCTGTTGACATCGCCAATCTGTACAATCCCGCCCTGATCGTGATCGGTGGTTCTGTGGCCCGAGCGAACCCCGAGTGGCTGACAAGCGCGGGTGATGCGGTGGACCGTCTGGCGCTCTCTCCAACCCGCGAAACTACGCAAGTCGTTGCATCCGGCCTCGACGACGATGCCGGTCTGCTGGGGGCGGCCCTGATTCTCCAGTCTGGTGCGGCACAAACGGCTCACGGTACGCGCATCGGCGGCGAGAACTAGCTGGGGCCGCGGATGCGACGGCTCAGGGTATTGGATGCGGCGGTGACGGCCCGTCCGAACCGTACCCACTGCGCGTCGTCCACGAGCGTGCGCCGGAATGTGAGGCCGATTGCCGCAGCCGGGTAGTCGTTGTGGTCGAGCACGGTCGCCGCGACCGACGCGTACGCGGGGTCGATGTCGCCATCCTCCGTGGCCCAGCCGCGCTCGCGGCAGGTGTCCAGCAGCAGGTCAAGTTCGCGCACGGATGCTGGCCCGTTCTCGGTGCGCAGCGACAGCGCCGACTCGCGGTAAATCGCCTCGAATTGCGCACGGTGCAACGCGGCGAGCATCGCCCGTCCCGTCGCGGTGAGGTGGGCGGGGAGGCGCACTCCGATGCTCGTGACGACGGCGGGCGCACGCGGGGCGGCGACCTTGGAGGCGTAGACGACATCCGCGTGCTGAAGCACGCCGAGGTGGGCGACGACGGGCAGCTTGGTCTCGGCGACGAGCCGCTCCAGAACGGGCGCTGCGAGCGTGGCGAGGGCATTGGATGCCAGAACCGACGATCCGATTTCGCCAAGCAGCGGGGCGAGCGCGTAGCCCTGGTGTTCGGGCGAGTGTACGACGAATCGCTCATCCTGAAGCACGCGCAGCAGGTGATAGATGCTCGACCGTGGCAGGCCGAGGTCCCGGCTGATGGTGGTCGCGCGCACCGGCCCGCTGTGGCCGGCCAGGTACCGGATGATGCGCAGCGTGTTCCGCGCGGCAGGCACACTCGTCATCGTTCCTCCGTCGCCCTTGGCGTGTTTGGTGGCCCCCCATCCGCCATCCCTCTCTTGAAAATTCAGGAAACTGCGTTTGGCGTTTGCGGCAGCATCCGGATTCTCGGGGGTCGGATGCTCGGTCGTTACGCGATTTCCTGAATTCTCAGGAAGAGGGCGGGGCCATTGTCTGGGGTACCAGACACTTTATCGTCGAATTGGGTCCAGTGCATTGGAATTGGGGCTCTAATGAGTGGCATGGATGTTGTCGAAATTGGTGCCGGTGCGCCGACCCGCGCCGACGTGGTTGCTGTCGCACGAGACGGAGCGGCCGTGGCGTTGGCACCGGATGCGGTTTCCGCCATGGAGCACAGCCGCGCGGTGATCGATTCGCTCGCCGCCGACCCGCAGCCGCACTACGGCGTCTCCACCGGATTCGGTGCGCTCGCGAGCAAGCACATCCCGTTCGAGCGGCGTGCGCAACTGCAGCGGTCACTCGTGCTCAGCCATGCCGCGAGCAGCGGCCCCGAAGTCGAACGCGAGGTGGTGCGCGCCACGATGCTCCTTCGCCTCTCCACCCTGGCGACCGGCCGAACCGGCGTGCGCCCCGTCGTCGCGGAAACCTACGTGGAACTGCTCAACGCGGGCATCACGCCGATCGTCGGCGAATACGGGAGCCTCGGCTGCTCCGGTGACCTCGCTCCACTTGCGCACTGTGCGCTCGCGCTGCTCGGCGAGGGCGAGGTTCGAGACGCGAGCGGCACGCTCATGCCGGCTTCCGACGCGCTTGCGGCGGCGGGAATCGAGCCCATCGAACTTCGCGAGAAGGAGGGCCTCGCCCTCATCAACGGCACCGATGGCATGCTCGGGATGCTCGTCATGGCCA
This sequence comes from Micrococcales bacterium, assembly GCA_017306245.1. Taxonomy (GTDB): domain Bacteria; phylum Actinomycetota; class Actinomycetes; order Actinomycetales; family Microbacteriaceae; genus Terrimesophilobacter. Next base: position 359,785 of record JAFKIY010000003.1, read on the forward strand.
TCCACGACCTAAACCAGCTTGTAACGACGGCCGATCTCGCGGCGGCACTGAGCGTCGAAGGGCTGCAGGGCACGGATGCCGTGTTCGCGGCCGATCTGCACGCGCTTCGCCCGCAACTGGGTCAGCAGGATTCTGCCGCGAACATGCGCGCCGTGCTCAAGGACTCCACCATGATCAGCCGTCCTGAGGGCTTCACCCGCGTGCAGGATGCCTACTCGCTGCGCTGCGCGCCGCAAGTGCACGGTGCGGTGCGCGACACGATCGAGCACGCAACGCTCGTGGCAGAGCGCGAGCTCGCGAGCGCGATCGACAACCCCGTCGTCACGCTCGATGACCGCCTCGAGTCGAACGGCAACTTTCACGGGGCGCCACTCGGCTACGTGCTCGACTTCCTGGCGATCGCCGTCGCGGATCTCGCGAGCATGAGCGAACGGCGCACTGACCGCTTCCTCGATGTCGCCCGCAACCACGGCCTGAACGCGTTCCTCGCCGACGACCCGGGCGTGGACTCCGGGCACATGATCGCGCAGTACACGCAAGCGGGGATCGTGAGCGAACTCAAGCGCCTCGCGGTTCCGGCGAGCGTCGACTCGATCCCGTCGTCGGCGATGCAGGAAGACCACGTGTCGATGGGGTGGAGTGCCGCCCGCAAGCTGCGCCGGTCGATCGACGGCCTCGGCCGCGTGATAGCGATCGAGCTGCTCACGAGCATCCGCGCGATGGACCTGCGCGCTCCCGCGCAGCCGGGTCCCGTCGGCGCCGCCGTGCGTGCCCACCTTCGTACCAAGGTTGATGGCCCCGCCACCGACCGCTACCTGGCCCCGGAGATCGCGGCCGCCCACGACATGGTGCTCGACGGTTCGCTGCTTGCGACCGCGGCATCCGCAGTTTCGAGAACAGGAGGAGAACTCGTATGAGCACAGGAGCCAGACCCGTCAGGGCCTACCGCGGAACGGAATTGCACACGCTCGGCTGGCAGCAGGAAGCCGTGCTGAGGATGCTGCAAAACAACCTCGACCCGGAGGTCGCCGAGCACCCTGACGACCTCGTCGTCTACGGCGGCACCGGAAAGGCCGCGCGCGACTGGGACGCGTTCGACGCGATGGTGCGCACGCTCACGACCCTGAAGGACGACGAGACGATGCTCGTGCAGTCCGGCAAACCCGTCGGCGTCATGCGCACGAACGAATGGGCGCCGCGCGTGCTCATCGCAAACTCGAACCTCGTCGGGGACTGGGCGAACTGGGACGAGTTCCGCCGCCTCGAATCCCTCGGACTCACGATGTACGGGCAAATGACTGCCGGATCGTGGATTTACATCGGCACGCAGGGCATCCTGCAGGGCACGTACGAGACGTTCTCCGCGATCGCCGACCAGAAGTTCTCCGGCACGCTTGCCGGCACGATCACTCTTACCGGCGGCCTCGGCGGCATGGGCGGCGCCCAGCCGCTTGCCGTCACGATGAACGACGGCGTCGCGATTTGCGTCGACGTCGACCAGAGTCGTATCGACCGCCGCATCGAGCACCGCTACCTCGACGTGGAGGCCACCTTGATCGAGCATGCGCTCGAACTCGCCTACGCTGCCCGTGACAAGAAGGAGCCGCTCAGCATCGGCCTGCTCGGCAACGCCGCCGACGTGTTCCCGCGGATGCTGGAGCTCGGCGCCGAGATCGACATCGTCACCGACCAGACGAGCGCGCACGATCCGCTCGCCTACCTTCCGCTCGAGTTCACGTTCGACGAGTGGCACGCGGCACGCGAGGCCGATCCGGAGGGGTTCGCGACGAAGGCACGCAACTCCATGCGCAAGCACGTGGAAGCCATGGTCGGCTTCCAGGATGCCGGCTCCGAAGTGTTCGACTACGGCAACAACATCCGCACCGAGGCGAAGACGGCCGGATTCGAGAGAGCGTTCGCTTTCCCCGGATTCGTGCCCGCCTACATCCGCCCGCTGTTCGAGCAGGGCAAGGGGCCGTTCCGCTGGGCCGCGCTGAGCGGCGACCCGGCCGATATCGCGGCAACCGACAAGGCGATCCTGGAGCTGTTCCCGGAGAACAAGTCGCTCGCGAAGTGGATCACGATGGCGGGGGAGCGCGTGCACTTCCAGGGGCTCCCGGCCCGCATCTGCTGGCTCGGCTACGGCGAACGCGACAAAGCTGGACTCAAATTCAACGAGATGGTCGCTTCGGGCGAGATCTCGGCACCCATTGTGATCGGTCGCGACCACCTCGACTCCGGTTCGGTAGCCTCTCCGTACCGGGAGACCGAGGCAATGAAGGACGGCTCGGATGCAATCGCAGACTGGCCGCTCCTGAACGCCCTCGTGAACACCTCCTCCGGCGCAACCTGGGTGTCGATTCACCACGGCGGTGGCGTTGGCATTGGCCGTTCCATTCACGCCGGGCAGGTGACTGTCGCGGATGGCACCGAGCTCGCGGCACAGAAAATCGCTCGCGTGCTCAGCAACGACCCGGGCATGGGCGTCATCCGGCATGCCGATGCCGGTTACGAGGATGCGATCGCGGTTGCGGAGCGCCTGCACGTTCGCGTGCCGATGCGCGAGACTGATGGGTAATGAGCACACTTATCGACAACATCGGCCTGCTCGTCACGAACGAGAACGAGCGGCCGGAGCGGGAACGTGCCGCCCTCGTGATCGACGGCGGCACGGTGGCCTGGGTTGGGGATGCCGGTTCGGCTCCTGACGCCGACGAGTTCATCGACGCGAAAGCACGCTGCGTGATTCCGGGCTTCGTGGACAGCCACAGCCACATCGTGTTTGCCGGGGACCGCTCTGCCGAGTTCGAGCACCGGATGACCGGGCAGCCGTATGCGGCGGGAGGCATACGTACGACGGTTGCTGCGACCCGCGCGGCCTCGGACGCCGAGCTGGCCGCGAACACGTCGCGGCTCGTTGCCGAAATGCGCGCGCAGGGAACGACGACGGTCGAAATTAAGAGCGGCTACGGGCTGACGGCGATCGATGAGGCGCGTGCGCTCGCGATCGCGAAGACGTTTACGACCGAGACGACGTTTCTCGGTGCGCACGTCGTTCCCGCCGAATTCGAGGATGATCCGGCCGGGTATGTGGCGCTCGTCACGGGGGAGATGCTGGACGTGTGCGCTGCCCACGCGAAGTGGATCGATGTGTTCTGCGATGACGGAGCGTTCGATGTGGATCAGGCGCGCGCGATCCTCAGGGCGGGCACGGCTCGGGGGCTTGGCGCTCGGATGCATGGCGCACAGCTCGCGCCCTCCGGAGCAGTTCAGCTCGCGGTCGAACTGGGCGCCGCGAGTGTCGACCACTGCACGTTCCTCACCGACGCGGATGTGGATGCGCTCGCCGAATCGGACACGGTTGCAACGCTGCTGCCCGGCGTCGAGTTCTCGACCCGGCAGCCGTATCCGGATGCCCGCCGCCTCCTCGACGCGGGCGCGACCGTCGCGATCGCGTGCGATTGCAACCCCGGCTCCAGTTTCACCTCGTCGATGCCGTTCTGCGTCGCCGTCGCCGTGCGGGACATGAACTTCAGCCCGGCCGAAGCACTGTGGGCGGCAACTGCCGGAGGAGCTGCAGCGCTTCGTCGAACAGATATCGGGGGCCTCGCCGTTGGCCAGCGCGCCGACCTCGTCATCCTGGACGCCCCGAGCTATGTGCATCTCGCGTACCGCCCCGGTGTGCCCCTCGTCCACCGCGTCATGACGGCACCGGCAGGGTAAACCGCGGCCCACAGGCTCAGCGCCACCGTGACCCCGCGCGGGTGTTTCCTGCGAGAGCGAGTGTTGCAACACCCGCGCGTGATCACTTCACCCGCGCGCGGCGGACCGCGATTGGTGCTCTGGCGCGACGACTCGGGTGAGCAGGATTCAGCTCAGCACGATTCGGGTGAACCGGATTCAGCTCAACCGATTCAGGTCAGCACCACGGCGAAGTAGGCGAGCACGGCGATGAACGCCCAGGATGCGAGCCCGACGAGCAGCGACCGCCACCCCGTGCTGACCAGCTCCTTCACGCGGACGCCGGTTCCCAACCCGAAAAGCGCCATGGCGAGCAGCGCGGTCTGCACGATGTCCGCGATCGACACGACTGCTTCAGGCAGCGGGACGAAGGACCGGATCGCCACAGCAAGAAGGAACCCGGCAACGAACAGCGGGACGATTGGAGGGCGCCTGGCTGGCTTCGCCTCCACCGCGGGATCGGCTTCGACATTCGACGACGCCCTGAGGTCGCGCTGCCGCACCGCGAGGGACGCGATCGACACCATGGGAGCGAGCATGAGCACACGCGTGAGCTTGATGACGACGGCGATGGCCAGAGAGCTCGTGCCCGCGAGCTGGGCGGTCGCCACGACCTGCCCGACATCGTGGACGCTCGCGCCGACCCAGTGCCCGAACTGGTCGGCGGTGAACCCGAGCGGATGCCAGAAGATCGGCAGCACCGCGATCGCGAGCGTGCCGCACAGGGTGACGAGAGCGACCGGCGTCGCCGCGTCGGAATCCTTCGCCTTCACGGCCCCGCTCATCGCCCCGATTGCGGAGGCGCCGCAAATCGAAAACCCGGTCGCGATGAGCAGCGGTTCATGGTGCGGCAATTTCGCGAGTCTGCCGAGCCAGTACGTGCCCACGAAGGTGAGGAGCACGAGGGCGACGACGAGCAGGATCGTCAACCATCCGAGGCGGGCAATGTCGATCAGACTCAATTTGAGTCCGAGCAGGACGATGCCGAGACGCATGAACCGTTTGGATGCCACCGACAGTCCCGGCGCAAGCGAGCCGACGATTTCGCGTCGCGCAGGAGGGATCTGCGCCACGACGATGCCGAGCGCGACAGCGGCGGTCAGCAGCGGAATCGCGGGTATGAGCACGTGAATCCCCCAGGCGAGGAGCGCTGCCGCCGCCGAGATCACGACGCCGGCGATCCAGGGGAATCTGTTCACGAGATTCGCCATCCGCTTCCCGTCATTCGTCGAAAGTGTTCACGAGCGAGTGCGCCGCCCGATCAAGATAGTCCCAGAACGTTGCGTGTTGGAGCGGGGGCAGGTCGAGGGAGTCGAGGGCGACCTTCATGTGGCCGAGCCAGCGGTCCCGAGCTCCCGGGTTGACCTTGAACGCCGCGTGCCGCTGCCGCAGTCGCGGATGACCCCGCTCGTCGCTGTACGTCGTCGGCCCGCCCCAGTACTGCTGAAGGAACGTGCTGAGCCGATGGATGGCGCCCTCGAGATCGTGCTGCGGATAGAGCGGCCACAGCACCGGATCGCCCTGCACCCCCTCATAGAAGCGTCGCACGAGACGTTCGAAGGTCTCGCTTCCGCCGATTTGGTGGAACAGCGCCGAATCCTGGTCGCTCACCGTGTGCCGGTTTTCCCGGTTGAGCCGTCGTCATCCGGTTCAGGCGTCGACCGAGTCGCGGCCCCGGGAATTGCGCGGTGCTGGTCGAGAATCATCCGATTCAGCGAGGGGACGCTCACGCCGTAGTTGTCGAGCGCGAGTTTCACGCGCATCCGCAGCTCGCGGGCGACATCCCACTGGTCGGAGGATCGGGTCTTGATCACGAGCCGGAGCACGATGGCTTCGGCGCTTAACGACTCCACCCCCCAGATTTCGGGGTTTTCCAGGATTTTTCGCTGCCACGCCGGATCGGTGGTCAGGAGTTTGGCGGTCGTGAGGATGACGTCCTTGATCGCATCCAGGTCGGCCGTGTACGGAACGGGAAGATCGATGATGACCCTCGCCCAGCCCTGCGACTTGTTGCCGACGCGCAGGATCTCGCCGTTGCGCACATGCCACAGCGTGCCGTTCACGTCACGGATGCTCGTGATGCGCACGCCAACGGATTCGACCGTCCCGGAGGCGACGCCGAGGTCGACGACATCGCCGATCCCGAACTGGTCCTCGAACACCATGAACATGCCGTTGAGGATGTCCTTGACCAGGTTTTGCGCGCCGAAGGCGAGCCCGGCCGCGACAACCCCGGCCGCCCCGAGGATGCCGAGCACCGGCACGCCGAGTGTGTCCAGGATGAGCACGAGCGCTGCACCGAGGAGGATCACGGTGAGGGAACTGTTGATGACCGTGCCGAGCGTGCGCGTGCGCTGCACGATGCGGGCGGCGCGCAGCGGCGCGGAGGCGAGCTCCTGGGTTTGTTCGACGTTGTGGGTCTTTTTGACCCCGGACACGACTCGCTCGATCGACCGGCGGAGGATCACCAGAAGCAGCCAGCGCACTACGACGGTCCCAACCAGAATGATCACAATCGTCGCCGGAATGCGCCAGTCGTTGACGAAGCTGCCGATGGCGGCCCAGATTTCTGCCCAGTTCACGTCAGTCATCACCCGTCATTGCGCATCCTTCTCCTGGGCCGCCAGTGCCCGCTCGACACCGGCGAGGTTCTCGATGACGAGGCGACGCAGAGCCGGCACATCCGGGTTCGCGTCGAGCCAGGCCTTGGTCGCGTCTACGAGGGATTGCGACGCGAGCGGTGCCGGGTACAGTCCGACGACGAGCGTTTCGGCGATGTGGTAGCTGCGGCTCTTCCACACTGTGTTCAGGGCCGCGAAGTACTTCGGCACGACGGCTTCGAGCGGCGCAGGGTCGTTGACGTGCTGGTAGCCGAGCGCCGTGTTGCGCACGATCGCGTTCGGCAGTTCGTCGGAGTCCACGAGCGAGTCGAACGCCGCGAGCTTCGAGTCGGATGTCGGGAACGTCGCCCGGGCGCGTGCGGCGGCCTGTGCGCCGTTCGCAGTGTTGTCCTTCGCGAGCATGTCGTCGATGTCCGCTGGCGTTGCGGCGCCGTTCAGCACGAGGCCTTCGAGGATCTCCCACCCGAGGTCGGTGTCGATCTCGAGACCCTTCAGCACGACGGTGCCGTCGAGCAGACCGCGGAGGGCGGCCACGTGGTCGCCCACCGACGCGAGGTGCGCGAAGAACTTCACGAACTGGAATTGCGCATCCGAGCCCGGCTCGGCCAGTTGCGCGAGCGTCCACAGGTCTGATCCGACTTTTTCGAGCGTCTTCGCGCGATTGAACGGGTTCACATACTGCTTCGCCGCGAGCGCGAGCTGGTTGAGGGTCGTGCGGATGGTCGTGCTTTCGGTCTCGGTGGCGATGTTGCGCAGTACGAGCGTCACGTAGTCACTGGGACGGGTTTCGGCATCCCGCGTCGCATCCCACACGGCACCCCACACGAGCGCCCGTGCGAGCGGGTTGTCGATGTCCTTCAGGTGCTCCAGCGCGACATCCAGCGAGTCGTCGTCGAGGCGGATCTTCGCGTAGGCGAGATCGTCGTCGTTGATGAGCACGAGGTCCGGCTTCGCCATTCCGACGAACTCCGGAACCTCGGTGCGCTCGCCGTCGACATCCAGCTCGTGGCGATGCGTGCGCACGAGCTTGCCGCCCTGAAGGTTGTAGAAGCCGATCGCGAGGCGGTGCGGGCGGATGGTGGGGTAGTCAGCTTCGGCGCTTTGCAGCACGGCGAAAGTTGTGAAGCTTCCGCTCGCATCGGTTTCGAATTCCGGGCGCAGTGTGTTCACGCCCGCGGTCTCCAACCACAGCTTCGACCACTCGGTGAGTTTGCGGCCGCTCGTGGTCTCGAGCTCGGCGAGCAGGTCCTTGAGTTCAGTGTTGCCCCACGCGTGCTTCGTGAAGTACGCGGCGACGCCCGCGAAGAATTCGTCCTCGCCCACCCACGCGACGAGCTGCTTCAGAACGGAGCCGCCCTTCGCGTACGTGATGCCGTCGAAGTTGACCTGGACATCCTCGAGGTCGTTGATCGTCGCGACCACAGGGTGCGTCGACGGGAGCTGGTCCTGGCGGTACGCCCAGGACTTCTCCATCGCCTGGAACGTGGTCCACGCCTCAGTCCACTCCGTGGCGTTCGCGGTGGCGATCGTGGACGCCCACTCGGCGAACGACTCGTTGAGCCACAGGTCGTTCCACCACTTCATGGTGACGAGATCGCCGAACCACATGTGGGCGAGTTCGTGCAGGATCGTGACGACGCGCCGTTCCTTGATCGCATCCGTCACCTTGGAGCGGAACACGTACGTCTCCGTGAACGTGACCGCGCCCGCGTTCTCCATCGCGCCGGCATTGAACTCTGGCACGAACAGTTGATCGTATTTCTCAAACGGATACGGGTAGTCGAACTTCTCCTCGAAGTACGCGAAACCCTTGCGCGTGATGTCGAAAATGTAGTCCGCGTCGAGGTGCTGGCTGAGCGACTTGCGCGAGTAAATGCCGAGCGGAATCGTGCGGCCGTCGCTGCTCGTGAGTTCGCTTGTCACTTTCGCGTACGGGCCGGCGACGATCGCGGTGATGTAGGAGGAGATGCGCGGCGTGGTCTTGAATACCCAGGTCGCGTTGCCGCCATCCTCGGTGCGGGTTTCGACGGCCTGGTTGCTGACCACCTCCCACGTGGAGGGGGCGGTGACCGTGAAGCGGAACGTCGCCTTCAGGTCGGGCTGCTCGAACACTGCGAAGACGCGGCGGGAGTCGGGAACCTCGAACTGCGAGTACAGGTACACCTCGCCGTCCACGGGGTCGGCGAAACGGTGGAGGCCTTCGCCCGAGTTCGTGTACTCGGCATCTGCGATGACCGTGAGCACGTTGTCGGCGGCGAGGTTGTCGAGTTGGATTCGCACGCCATCCGCGGCAGCGGTGTCGACGGCGGCGCCATTCAGTTCGATGGCGTGCACGGTGCGCGTGAACGCGTCGATGAAGGTGGATGCCCCGGCTTCCGCTGTGAACCGCACTACGGTCGTGCTCCGAAATACTTCTGCACCCGTGGTGAGGTCGAGCGTGACATCGTAGCTGTCAACGTTGACGAGCGCCTTGCGCTCCTGGGCTTCGAGTCGGGTGAGGTTGTCGCCGGGCACAGCAGTCTCCTTTGTGGGGATCAACGAGTGTTTGCTGGGCGGATGCGCCCAGTGAGGTGTATCCAGCCTAGTAGCGGTGAACTGTGAGGTCAGCAAGATTCGACGGCCCCACGTATCGTGAAAGCATGCCTGAAAATACTCCCGATTCCGCCGCGCCCACTTCCGTCGACTTCTGGTTCGACCCATCCTGCCCGTGGGCGTGGATGACGAGCCGCTGGGTTGGCGAAGTGGCGACGTTGCGCAACCTCGATGTCACCTGGCACGTGATGAGCCTCGCCGTGCTGAACGAAGACAAGGATGTGTCGGAAAGCTATCGCGCGTTCTTTCCGAGGGCACTTCGCTACACGCGCCTGGTCGCCGCGGTGCACGAACTCGAGGGTCAGGACATGGTGAAGCCGCTGTACGACGCGCTCGGCACCCGCATCCACCCGGGCGGATCGAAGAACCCGGATGACGTGATCCCGGCCGCACTCGCAGAACTGGGGCTGCCCGACGAGTACCTGAAGTACGCGGACAGCGACGAATACGACGAGCAGATGCGCGCAAGCCATTTCGACGGAATCAACCGGGTCGGACAGGATGTCGGCACGCCGGTCATCGCCGTCAACGGTGTCGCGTTCTTCGGCCCGGTGATTTCACCCGCGCCGAAGGGCGAACAGGCGGTCGCGCTGTGGGACGGCGTTGTTGCGGCGGCGAGCTACGACGGTTTCTTCGAGATCAAGCGCACCCGCACCCGCGACCCCATTTTCGACTGAGCCGGGTCCGAACAGCGCCGCACAGTCGGCAATGGCGCCGCGAAGCACGTCGCACAGTTTCGCATCGGCGTCGGCCGTGCACGCCTGCGCGATCCCGAGAACGCCGACCCGGATGATGGACTCGGCCATTCGCGAGATCGCGCGTTCGCGCGTGGGCAAGGCGCTTCCCGCCACGAAGTCCCGTGCCCAACTGCCCGCAAGCGGCGCGCTGTCGAACGCGGACCGCATGCGCTCGCGCAGCTCCGGACCCGGAGGGTGTCCGCGGCGAGACAATTGCCATTCGCAAGACAGGATACCCACAGCCAAAGCACGCTGCCGTTCCTCGCTCGCGATCGGCAGCGCCGCCATAGCCACGCGCAGCGCGATGAGCAGTTCGACCCGGTCATCGTCGCCGTTCAGCCCGATCACCGAGGGGATGAGTTCGGCCAGCTGGGACCGGTTCCGATCCGAGGTGCAATCGTTGGTCAGACGCGCCAGAAACGCGAGAGCCGGATGCGTGCACGCGGGGTGATCGCTCCAGCGTTCGCCGGCGAGGTAGGACGCGAACTCCATGAAGCATCCGCCGCTGCGCGGCGTTCGGTGTTTGCCCGCCGACAGGACCGGCACGATCAGGGGCGCATCGTCAGTGTGTGTCGTCATCGCTGGCCTCCCTACCGAACGAGGAACGCTTCCTCCAGTGTGCTCCCGTCCCGGGCCAAAGGCCAGACCTGCTCGCTGAGAGTCTTCGTAGAATGGGGTCATGCGCATCCACATCGCGACCGATCATGCCGGGCTCGACTTCAGCCACACGCTTCAGGAATATCTGCGCGCCGCGGGCCACGACGTCATCGACCATGGACCGGCCGAGTACGACGAGCTGGATGACTACCCGTCGTTCTGCATCAACGCGGCGATCGGCGTTGTGGCGGACCAGCAGGCGGGGATCGACGCTCTCGGCATCGTGTTCGGCGGCTCCGGCAACGGCGAACAGATGGCCGCGAATAAGGTTCGTGGCGCCAGGGCGGCGCTCGTGTGGAACGTGCCGACCGCTCAACTTGCGCGCGAACACAACGACGCGAACGTGATCTCCATCGGCGCCCGCCAGCACACGGTGGAGGAGGCGATCCTCTTCATCGACACCTTCATCGCAACCCCGTTCTCCGGCGCCGAGCGTCACGCGCGCCGTATCGCCCAGTTGCTCGAGTACGAGGACACCGGCGCGATCGCGGGCAAGCAGGTCGACTGAGGTGCCGGAAGGTCACTCCGTCCACCGTATCGCCCGGCAGTTCGCCCTGAATTTCGTGGGGCACCGGGTTGCCGTCAGTTCGCCGCAGGGGCGATTCGCGCACGGCGCATCGCGACTCGACGGGCTCCACATGACGGACTCCCAGGCCATCGGCAAGCAGCTGTTCCTCGAGTTCGCAGCCGACGAGGACGCGCCACGCCTCTGGTTGCGCGTGCACCTGGGCATTTACGGCGCGTGGGATTTCGCGGGCGACATCACGGCGGATGCGACCACAGCATCCGCGGGCGGCCGCATGGGGCAAACCGGCATGCGCGGAGTCGACACCGTCGTCGGCGAGCATGAAGACTCCCTCCACTCGATCGGCGCGCCGCGCCGCACGCGCCTGCGGATGTCCGAGCAGGAGACCGAGCAATCCTTGGAGGCGTTCCCTCCGGAGCCCATCGGCCAGGTGCGCGTGCGGCTCCTCACCGACACCGCTGTGGCCGATCTTCGCGGGCCGACCGCGTGCGAAGTGCTCGAACCCGACGAAGTCGCGGCGGTCATCGCCCGGCTCGGTCCTGATCCGCTCGTGGATGACAGCAAGGCCGCCGAAGACCGCTTTGTCGAGGTCATCCGGAGAAAACCCACGCGCATCGGCCTGCTGCTCATGGACCAGTCCGTGGTGAGCGGCATCGGGAACGTCTATCGCGCTGAGCTGCTTTACCGCGCCGGACTGAACCCGCACACTCCGGGCCGAGACGTTCCCGAGGATGTCGTGCGCGCGCTCTGGAGGGACTGGTCGCATTTGCTGCACATCGGCGTGCAGACCGGCCAGATGCTCACGATGGATGACCTCTCGGAGGAGGACTACGCGAAGGCGCTTTCGAGCCGCGACGACCGCCACTGGGTGTATCGCCGGGCGGGGCTCCCGTGCCGAACCTGCGGGACGAACATCGTTTTGGAGGTCGTTGCCGCCCGCAAACTGTACTGGTGCCCGCGCTGCCAGGCGTAGCAGGCTCGGACCCCCAATCGTGGCAAGCTTGAGCCCATGAGACGCACTCCCCACTACGTGACGAAAGATCCCGACGAAGTGAGGAAACTCATTCGGGAAAACCCGTGGGCCACGATCGTCGCGAACACCGCCACGGGGCTCGTGGCGGCGCACTACCCTGTGATGCTGGAGGAGGGCCGTGACGAGATCAGCATCGTCAGCCATGTCGGCAAACCGGATGACCGGTCTCTCGAACTGGGCACAGCCGAAGTGCTCGTCGTCATCCAGGGCGCCCACGGCTATATTTCCCCAGGCTGGTACGGGGACATCCCGGCCGTTCCCACCTGGAACCATTCGACCGCGCACCTGTACGGGGTGCCGGAGATCCTGAGCGATGAGGAGAATTGGCGCGTGCTGGACGAGCTTGTCGAGCATTTCGAGGGCCGGATGCCGCATCCGAAGCTCCTGAAGGACAACGAGGAGTACGGCCGCAGCATTTTCGATGGCACGGTCGGTTTTCGCATCGTGGTTTCGCGCTTCGAGGCTCGACTGAAGCTCAGCCAGGACAAGCCGGAGGAGATCAAGCACAACATCGTCGAGGAGCTCGACCACGGTGCGAACTATGCGCATCCGCAGTTGGCTGACGACATGCGCCGTGTGAACGGGGCCTCGCTGTGACGACCATCGCCAACGCGCGCGTGGGAGACACGATTGTCGATGTGGCGATTTCGGATGGGCGGATCGCGTTGATTTCGCCGTCCGGCAGCACGCCGGCCGCGGGGGAGCGCCTCGACATCGGCGGCCGATGGTTGCTGCCCGGACTGTGGGATCACCATGTGCACGCCAACCAGCAGGCGCTCGCCGTGCGACGGGTCGACCTCTCCGCGGCGGCATCTGCGGCGGAGGCCGCACGGACAATGACCGACCACCTTTCGCGAATCCGGCTCACCGAGGGTCAGCCCATCATCGGGCACGGTTTCCGCGACGGGTTGTGGCCGGATGTGCCGACGCTCGACCTTCTGGATGCGGCCGTTCCCGGTGTGCCCGCCGTGCTCATCAGCGGCGACCTGCACTGCTGCTGGCTCAACACGCCGGCGCTCGCGCTGTACGGCTACACCGGGCATCCGACGGGAGTGCTTCTTGAGGACGACTGCTTCGAGGTCGTCGGTCGACTCGGCCAGGTGCCTGACGAAACGCTCGACGAATGGGTGGCCGAGGCGGCAAGTGCTGCTGCCACCCGTGGAGTCGTCGGAGTGGTCGACTACGAAATGACCGACAACCTCGCCAGTTGGCGGCGGCGGTTCGCGGCCGGGTTCGACGCCCTTCGCATCCAGGCCGGGATTTACACCGAGCATCTGGATGCGGCGGTCGCCGCCGGGCACAGCACGGGCGAGGTCATCGAGGGGTCTGGCGGGCTGCTCACGGTCGGCCAGTTCAAGATTCTCACCGACGGCTCGCTCAACACCCGCACAGCGTATTGCATCGAGAACTATCCGGGCACGCGCGAGCGCGGACTTCTCACCGTGCCGACCGAGCAACTCGTCCCGCTACTGCGCACCGCGTGGGGCGCCGGCATCCACCCCGCTGTGCACGCGATCGGCGACGAAGCGAACCGGCTCGCCCTGGACGCGTTCGAGCTGGTCGGATGCCACGGGCGCATCGAGCACGCCCAGCTCGTGCGCGACGAGGATTTCCTGCGGTTCGCGGCGCTCGGCGTGGCGGCGAGCGTGCAGCCGGAACATGCCATGGATGACCGCGACATCGCCGAACGGTACTGGGCCGGGCGGACGGATCGCTCCTTCGCGTTTCGCAGTCTGATCGACGCAGGCGCCCAGTTGCTTCTCGGTTCGGATGCGCCGGTGTCGCCTCTGGACCCGTGGGTCACGATCAGCGCCGCCGTGACTCGGGCACGGGGCGGGCGCAAGCCGTGGCATCCGGAGCAGACGATCACCGTGGGTGAGGCGCTCGTCGCATCCGCGCATTCCGGTGTCGACGTTGGGCAGGTGGCGGATCTCATCGCGGTGGACCGCGACCCGTCCACCGCAACCGGAGACGAACTCCGCACGATGCCTGTCGCACTGACCCTGCTGGCGGGCCGCCCCACCCACCAAGCCCTCTAGCCGATTCAAGGTTCGGGCAGTTCGTCACTGTTGTGCAGGACATTTCTAGTACTGGGCAGGTCTTCCTTGGACTAGTAGCCAACTGGGCGCTGATGTCCTGCACAACAGGGAAAGGCGGGCAGCGACCACCGAAGAGTGCTCGCGGTTCTGGCCTGGCTACAACGCTGAACGCTTCACCAGGCCAGAACTACGAGAGCAGAAATACGGCCGAACTCTACGACGCGAGCAGGTCGCGCTGACCCAGGTTCAAGGTTGTGTAACCTGCCGCCGGCTGAATCTCCGGGCGGGGCTCCTCGAGCTGGTCAGTCCATGCGGTTCCTGTCCACCAGCGCAGCATCGGAAGCCCGGTGGGGTCCGGATACCAGCCAAATGGAGGGAGGGACTGTTGCGGGGTAGAGGACATCGTTATTCCTGCAGTTGCCTGCCGCTTGGCGTTTCGGGTTGCGGCGTTTGGCTTACCGTGAGCCAGGGGGTAAACGGTACCCCCATGATAGGGGGGCAAAAATGGTCTCGCAGTCCCCCGTTTGGGGGCCAGAATCACCGCAATGCGGCGAATTTCAGCGCGACATCCTTCAGATTGCGAATTCGTTGCTCGTAACGCGCTGCGAGCACAATTAACAGCACACCGCCGGCCCCCAACCACAACCACCACGGCAAAAATTCGTATGCTGCACGCAACTGCGGCAGGAACGTGGCAATGCCGTGGATGAGCACCACAGCCACACCGATCGTGAACGGGGACTGGAGTCGGAGGACTACCGCAGCCACAATGACCGCGACCGCTGCAATGCCGAGCCCGACCAGGCGCCACAGGGGTCGTTCATCCATGGTGGCGAGAAGGGAGGGGACGAGCAGGATGGCGGTCCCCGGGCCGAGCCAGGGCCAGCTTCGTGAGGACGGTTCCGTGCGGAGCTGCACGGCGCCCGTCGCAAGCAGCGCGAGGGCGATGGGGATGCTTGCCAGTTCGACCGGGTGGAGGGTATCCGCCCACATGCTGGCGAGGGCGCTGATTGCTGCGTAAACGATTGCGACAGTCGCGAGAAGGCGAGTGAGCGGCATCCGGGAAATCAGGAACGCGATCACGTGGACGGCGGAGAACAGCACGACCAGAGTGAATGCCCGCACACCTCCCGTCGTTGCCTGGGTCATCGCCGGGATCTCGATCACGAGAATCACCGTCAACGCCACCACGCCGAGTGCCTGGCTGGCGATCGAGCGGAAACGCTCAGATCGTGACACGTGACCGCGCGCCTGAAGGAATGCGGCGACAGCGAGCACGACGAACGCGGCTGCGGGCCAGATGTCGCGCTCCGGTTCGGAAAGCGGCAGGAACAGCGGTCGGCCGTACGCAATCACGACGACGCCGATCGCGCCCGCCAGCGCGCCGGCATCCGAGAATCTTTGGACCAGCACTCCCCGGGTGACGGCGCTGCCGGCCACGAGAAGGATTGCGGCGATGGCGAACAGCCACGCGGCGTAGGCCGTCGACCCCGTGGCCGCGTTGACGCCGAGCGGCAACAGGGCCACCAGGAGTGCGCCGAGTGCGAGAAGGGGCGCCACGGCGGAGTCCCGCGGCGGGACCTCCCTGCGTGTGGTGATGGCGATGAGCGCGGCGATCACGAGGAGCGCGAGGGTCAGCGGCACAACGTAGAACTCGAGGTCGGTGACCCGATCCCCAGTGAGTCGCCACCACAATCCGGCCGTGGCCAGCGCGAGCGCAATCCAGCCGATGTGGCGTCGTGCCGAGCCAGAGGAAAACAGGCCGTCCCGGTCGACCGCGAGCAGGAGCGCGGCGACGGCGGCGAGGAGGAGGACGAGCCAGGTGAGGCCGTCATCCGTTCTCACCGCGGCAAACACGGCCGGGATGCCGACAAGTGCGACACCGAGTTCGCGAGTCCACCGCGGCGCGCTACCCGGGCGCAGTGTCGTGACCGCGAGGGAGCCCGCGGCAGCAAGGAGCGCAGCGGTGATGGGGACGACAGTGCTCACAAACTCCGGCAACTGGAGCAGCCGAGCGAAGGAGGCCGCAGCCAGGTACAGCACCGGCGCTGCGGCGATCGACGCGACGGCGCGTTCGGGGCGCAGAGGCTTGTTCGTGCGCAGCCCGACCCACAGTGTGAGTGCCGCAAGCAGGATGAGCGCGATGGCCAGGCTGGTCCAGTCCTGCGGCAGCAGGAGCGTTCTGCGGTCTGTGGCGGGCATCCGCGCCAGCAGGGCGGTCGCTGTCGGAACAGCGAGCACGGATGTCCCGGCCGCCACCCAGAATTCGACCCGGCGGTCGAGCGCGCTCGCCCCACGGTCCGGGATGGCTGCGCCGAGTACTACGACTGCCGCGGCGAGTGAGGTCAGGACGAGCCGATTCGCGAGACTCACCTCGAATCCCGGGGCCGCGTCGCGCGTGAGCTGGTCGGCGACGAAACCCACCGACAGGAGCGCGACGCCGATGCCGCTTCCCAGAAGCGCCGCTTTCGCGCCCGGCCGGGTCACGAGGGCACGGCACGAGATCAGGATTCCGATGACTGTGAGTGCGCCAATCCACCACGTTGTGGTCGTGGCCAGACTGACCAGAAATCCCAGGATGCCAGCGACGATCATGGTGGTCACGATTGCGCCCCTGTGTCTTCGACGCAGCGTCCTCCGCCGACGGGCAATCACGAGCGCAGCGAGGCTGGCGGCCGCGATGGCGAACCACCCAGCCATGACCATCCACTGTGTGCGGAGCTCAGGAACGGCCGCAACCACGGTGGCGAGGGCTGCCCAGAGGATCGCGGTGGAACCCGCGGTGGTGCGGAGCCTCCCGGTCGCCGTCCACACTGCGGCCGTCAGCGCGGTGACGATCGCGAGGGCGAACACTGCCCAGATGGCATCCGGAGTGGCCGTGAGGACGTCACCCGTCGGCTCGATCGACCACGGCAGCATACCCGTGGCGGCAACCGCGGCGGACCCTGCCGCGACGAGTAAGGGTGCCAGCAGCGTGAGAGCGAGCACAGCTGCGGCACTCCAGCCTGCGACCACGAGCGGCGTTTTGACGGTGCTTCTGGTGACTCTGCCGGCCACCGCACTGAAGGCGAGCGCGACGACGACGGCGGCGACGGCGGGCGCTATGAGCACGAAGGAGCGGCTCTCGATTCGCGTCGCGGTGAGGCCGACCGCGAGGGACGCTGCGACCCCGGCCATCGCCGCGAACAACCAACGGAAAACGTTGTCGACCTTGGATGGGGTGCGTCCGGCCACAAGTGTCCAGACATGCGTGGCAGCGACGGCGGCGACGGCGATCGCGGCGTACGCGGGTGCGAGTTTCACGTCCGAATAGGCGAACAGGCTCGCGGCGAGGCTCACGAGGAGCGCACTCAGCGACGTGACGAGGACGATCACGCGCTCCACGAGCGCAGGTGTGCCGCCTCGAGCGGCCAGCAGGTGGATGAGGCCGGCGACCGCGATCGCGAGAAACGACAGGAACACGCTCGTTCCCGTGGGAGTGTCGCGGGTTATCCCGCCGACGAGAAGGCCGACCCCGATCGGGAAGCTGGCGTACCCGACGATGCTCGGCAGCCTCAGCATGGATGCGCGGTTCCACGCGATAGACCCGAGCGCGGCAATGATGGTCACCACGCCCCAGTACACCGTGCCGTTTGCCTTTGCGGAGTCGAAGAAATCGTTCGCCCTGATCGCGTAGGCGTCGAGGTAGATGAGGACGACCGCGAACGCGGCGATCCCCTCCGCGGTGGCGGTCAGGTCGCGTCGACGCAGGAGTGAGGCTCCCACGAACGCGGCAACAGTGATGGCCGCGATGATGACGCTCCGCCAGATGATGCCGAAGTTGATGAACGCGTAGACGAGGAAGAAGATGGCGGCGACCGACAGGAGGGAGACACCGACGATGAGCAGGGTGACCTGCACGCTGGAGCGGCGCGGGGCCGCCGGGACGGGAGCCGCGGGGAGCGGAGCGCCGGTCCGCGAATCGGCGATCTCCGCAGTTGCCGGCTCCGGAATCGGCACGGGACGGGCCGCGTCGGCGGCAATTCCCGGCGCGGCTGGCTCGGCGACGTTTTCTGAGGCCGAGGGCGCTGTTACCGGCGTTGCGACCGGTGTAACGGCTGGCTCCGGGGTGCGAGCAGTCTCGTACCGAATCTTGCCGATGATGGCAAGACGCTCGTCGAGCGCACCCGCCGCCGCGACCGAGGCGTCGTAGAGCCGCGCGGCATCCGGATGCCCCAGGTCGAGCCCGCACGCCGCACACACTGTGCTGGAGAGCACGGTGAAACACGCGGGGCAGTTGCTGGTGCTGAGGAGATCCTTTGGGGAGCGCGGGAATGCGACCCATCCGGCGTGCTGGCTGTAATTGATGCTGTCCTCGGCCATGACGTCCCCCCGGGGTTGGTTTCGGTTCAGGGTAGCGGAGGGGCGCATCAGGTGAGCACCATGACGCGGTTCATTTCCCGGGATGCCGAACGTTCGCCCTCACCGGGTACACGCTGCGTCATGGTTCCTGGTCCACGGTGGGAAGCCCAGGATGCCGAGGCAAATGTTGGTCAGGCGAGCGAGAGGAACAGCTTTTCCAACTCGTCCGCCTGAGGGGTGCCTTCCGCCTCGGGGTCCGCGAGGCACTCCTTCAAGGCGGAGGAGATCACAAGGTAGCCCGCACGGTCGAGGGCTTTGGACACTGCGGAGAGCTGCTGAACGATGTCACGGCAGTGGGCGTCGTTTTCGACCGCTCCAATCACCGCTCCCAGCTGGCCGTGCGCCCTGCGCAGCCGGTTGAGAATTTTGCGCTGGGCATCGGAATTCTGACGGGGGGCATGTTCTGATCCGTCGGTGGTCATGTGCATCCCTTTCGTCACGGGGTTTCTCATTCAGAATACCCTGGGGGGTATAGTGTTCGGAGGCTTCCCGAGATATCCGGGTCGAAAATTCAAGGAAATGTGGAAAGGCGTTATGTGCGGACCAGCGAGATGTCGTGTGTGCGGAAAAACGACATGGTCAGGATGCGGCCAGCACATTCAGGAGGTGCGGAGATCGGTGCCCGCCGCGAATTGGTGCGGCGGGAACCACACCCAGGCGCAAATTGATGAATCGAAAGCGAACTCGACAGGATTCCTGAGTCGACTCTTCTCGCGCGGCTAGGGAGCCGAGAGGGCGGTGCGTGCGGGGACAGCGCGGCGAAGCGGTCGCCGCGACGGTTGCCGAGACGACCGCCCCTGGGCGGATGCCGGCTAGCAGCAGCCGCCTGAATTGCAGCAGCCCGCGGTGCAGGCTTCGGGGCAGCACGCCCCGGACATGCAGTCCTCGTTCATCGAGCACCTCCTTCATCGATCATTGTCGATGCGTTCATTATTCAGGAGGATATCGACGATTGTCAATATATGTGGGATAATTGCCGCATGACCATGACCGAGTTGCTTCCGATCCGTGATCTGCAGTCGTGCTGCGCGCCGATCACGCGCGAGTCGATATCCGTCGATAATGCGGAGAGCCTCGCGGTGTCGCTGAAGGCGCTCGCCGACCCGGCACGTCTGCGCATCCTCTCGATGGTCGCCGCACACGAGGATGGCGAGACCTGCGTGTGCGACCTCACCGAGCCTCTCGGGCTTTCGCAGCCCACGGTTTCGCACCACCTGAAGGTGCTCGTGGATGCCGGATACCTCGACCGCACGAAGCGCGGCACCTGGGCATATTTCCGCCTCGTGCCCGGTGCGCTCGACTCGGTGGCCGGGCTCCTCGCTACGGTGTAGTCGCTCCCCGGCTCGGTACGGTCATTGTTGACCGATTACCCATTCAAACGCTCCGTCGTTGCTTGTCATCGTTACCGTGATGTCGACGACGGTACCGCTGGAGTCCCTCCCCGTGCAGGTAAACGTGGTGCCATTCGCCGGTAGCGCACTACCGGGGCAATCCACCCTCATGGGCTCGCCGGTCACCGTGCGAACACTGTCTGCCAGTCTGACTTCGAGGTTTGTCGGGGCTGAGGCTTGTACGAGGGCAGCCATCCCTACGGCGAATATGCCAAGGAGGGATGCCATGAGGGCCACGACCCCGACAATCAACCCAACGATGGCCGTCACACTGCTTCCGCGAATGCGGCGGGCACGGGCAATTCCGACGATTCCGAAAACGATTGCGGCAATCGCCAGCGCAAGCCCGACGATCAACCCCACGGGCGCGAACCACCAGATCACGGCAAATGGTAGAAGGGCGAATACGAGCGATAGTGTTCCCGGCGTGTTTCGGGGTGTACCTGGCCGCTCGAACGGCGAATCGAAGAACCCGCGACGGGCAACCGGCTCGGGTCCGGCGATCGCGGGATCGTCAAAGCTGGTCTGGCTCGCTGCCGCTCCGGATGTGTGATCCGGTTGTGGTGCACCGGCCGAGGTCGGGGAACTTGGTGCCGGCGCATATGGGGCGGGCGTGGGCCGAATGTGCTCGCCCCACGCTGCACCCGTCCACCACCGCTGCTGCTGTGGATTCTGCGGTTCCGCGTACCAGCCCGCGGGTGGGAGAACGGGTGGTGCATCGGTCATTGCGGCTCCTCGACATCCTGCGGCTGGCTAGTCAAAGTGTGACGGAATGTCAGAACAACAGGTATCCTCACTCTGGGTGGGAAATGGGGGCAGTCAGGGTCGCGCGCAGTATCGCCGCGTGGTCTGCGGCACTACGGAAACCTCCACAGCGGTCCAAGCGGACGAGCGGGGGTGCGCCTCGGCATGCAGTCTCGGCCGAACGACGACAACTCGACAACCGCAGCGCGCGGTGTGACAAAGTGACAGGAGAGGGGATGGCGGTATTTGAACCCGCGTAAGAAAGTCCCTTCTCCCACGCCTCTTTGACGAAGGGTTTGAGCCACCCGGTGCCATTTCAACCAAGGAGAGGGCCAACGTGTTGGCGATCGCCAAAAAGGCATCGGAGCTACGGCCGGCGACATCGTCTGCGATTTCGACAATAAATGTCATTTCGATTGCGCTACATGTTGCTTTGCCTAATGGGCGAGATCCCGACCTAATCTCGCTTCGTTCGTGCCGTGTGATTGACTTGGCACATGGGTGACACTGAACGCTCCAAGGTCGGCCAAACACTTGAATTGTTGCGCGACACACTTGCCGATTATGTCGATGCGGCTATGACAAATGCGTACGGTCTGCACTGGGACCAGCGACTGGCAGTGGAGGATGCTAAGCGTCGCAAGAGCAGCCGGAAGCTGGTCGTGTCGAAGGGTGACCTATCGGTGATGCTCAAGGTTATTCAGCATGAACGAATCGCGCCGTGGGCAAGCCCGAAGACATATCCTGATCCTCGGATTCGATCATTTGCCAGCGAGATTCTTACTCTTCGAAACTTGTATTCGCACGGCGACGATTGCGTAAACGAGTATTTCCGTCTGATTGACACATCCAGCCGCTTTCTCCACCTGCTGAATCTTTCGGTTCCCAATGGGCTGGCGTCGCAGCAGCAGATGCCACCTCATGCGTCTGGAGGAGACCCATCCATTTTGGGGCGTGCCAAACCTAGAGTTCCATTGGACCATTTTGAGAATGAGGTTGCGCGGCTGGGTGAGTCTGGTGAACGCGCTGCAAGGTTGCTTCACACGCAGAGCGAGATTTACGAGGCATTGCTTGCTGGCGTCGCATTGGGCGATACCAATGGCAACAAGCGGGTTTCAGACGCACTCAGCTTTCTTACCGAGGTTGACCTGCTCGAAGCGGATGGAGCGAACGAAGGCTCTACTGTCCTTAAGGTACTGGCAACATATTTGCGTTTTCTGCTACTGACGGGGCTTAGTCGCCTCTTGCTACAACGTTGCATATTTGATGAACTTCGCAATTTCGCCTCGCCCAATGGAAGTCGAACGCCACAAGAATCCGCAGGTTTTGAACGAGTTGAAATACTGCTGCAAGCAATGGAGCAGACCGAATTTGAACTCGCAGAGAAACTGGTTCAGCTCGCGCGGCAGTTGAATGATGGTGACGCGATTCCGAATACGGTGATCTTGCTCGCCAATCAGGTGTTGAAGAAAGATCCGACCATCGACAAGGATGCAGAGCTTCGATTGACGAGAGATTCCGTTGCCCGTGCGCGGATGTTGGCTGCAATGGATCCCGGCACCATCTATGAAACCTGCATTGTGACGGAGCTTCGTGAAGAAGGCGAACGATGTAACGACCTTGGGCGCTCGGAAGAGGCCATCCGAGCTTTTGCCCGTGCGGACGAGATAATAGACCGATACCCAGCTGCCGATCCCAACCTCGCGTTTTTGCAGGATTGCTTCTAGACGACGAATAGCAATTGCCGCCAAAAGGCACGGTAAAGCAAACTTGTTAGGGGCAGTGGGTTGGTCAATTTCCGCAGTTGCGCAATCTCGGGCTTTGTGCGAGCCCACGTGATGTAAATCCTCAACTTAGGCGAGAATTCACGATGTCATACCGTCTCACTCGACGATTTCGCCTGTATTGAGGCGAGTCGCATTTACCCTGAGAACCCACAGAGCTCACACAAAGTGACAGAGGTAAGGGAGAGGGGATGACGGGAATCGAACCCGCGTAATCAGTTTGGAAGACTGAGGCTCTACCATTGAGCTACATCCCCGCGAGCGTCCAAACGGTCGACAGCGCGCTGCAATCCTAATGCATGGAGGTGGCCCGAATGCCGAACTGGCGGGCGCACGTGCGCGAGCCAATTGTCACGGCGATGGTCTGTATCGCGCTCGCGTTGGCCGCCGTCATCGTGATGCTGCTCACCAGCGGCAATTCCGGGTATTTTGGGGTCACGTTCTTTCTCGGGATCTGGTACCCCCTGTTCATCGCGATCCCCTGGGTGTTGTTCACCGCGATCCTCTCCTGGCTGATGCGCCATCGATCCGAGTGGTGGAGGCTCGCCATGGGCGGATGCGTAAGCCTCGTCCTCGCGACCCTTGCCCTCTGGCCGCTCTGGACAACCGCAATCCGGTCCGGCGCGGGCCTCAGCACGCGCGATGCTCCCGGTCTGGCGTTCGCGGCCGCGGCAGTCATTGCGGTGAGCGCCATACAACTCATCGTGCACCTGATATTTCGGGCGCGACGAGAAAAAGAGTCGATGCCAGAACTCGGCTAGACTTGCCGAGGCCAATTTCTGTGGGCGTGCGCGCTATCCGATTCTCTGGCCGACATCCTTCGTACGGGGCGTAGCTCAGCTTGGTAGAGCGCCCGCTTTGGGAGCGGGAGGTCGCAGGTTCAACTCCTGTCGCCCCGACACAATCCCCAGACCAGCACCGCAGAATCACCAACCAGGAGAAATCGAATCGTGAAGACCAATGTCGAGCGCCTGAGCCCCACCCGCGTGAAGCTGACCATCTCGGTCACCCCCGACGAGCTGAAGCCCAGCGTCGATCACGCCTACAAGCACATCGCGGAGCAGGTCAACATCCCTGGCTTCCGCAAAGGCAAAGTGCCCGCGCCCATCATCGACCAGCGCGTCGGACGCGAGGAAGTCCTCAACCACGCGGTGAGCGACGGCCTCGACAAGTTCTACCGTCAGGCAGCGGATGAGGCGAAGGTGCGCCCGCTCGGCCGTCCCAGCGCCGACATCATCGAACTGCCGAACCTCAAAGACTTCAGCGGCGACCTCACCGTCACCGTCGAGGTGGATGTGCGCCCCGAATTCACCCTCCCCAAACTGGACGGCCTGAAACTCACCGTCGACGCCGTCGAGGTCACGGATGACGAAGTTGAACAGGAGCTGCAGGAATTGCTCAGCCGCTTCGGCACCCTCGTCACCGTTGACCGACCGGCAGCCACCGGCGACTTCGTCCAGATCGACCTGAACGCGACCATCGCGGGCGAAGAAGTCGACACCGCGAGCGGCATCTCCTACGAGGTGGGCAGCGGCGAACTCATCGACGGCATCGACGAAGCTCTCGACGGGTTGAGCGCCGGCGAGGACACCACGTTCGAGGCGCCCCTTATGGGCGGCGACCACGAAGGCGAGAACGCGCTCATCGCCATCCACCTCACCGCGGTGAAGGAACGCGAACTTCCCGCCGCGGATGATGACTTCGCCCAGATCGCGAGCCAGTTCGACACGATCGATGAACTGAAGGCGGACATCCGTGAGCAGGTCGGACGCTCCAAGGTGTTCGGCCAGGGCGCTCAGGCCCGCGACCAGATTGTCGACAAGCTTCTCGAGCTGGTCGAGATCCCCGTTCCGCCGCAGCTCGTCGAAGACGAGGTGCACCGCCACCTCGAAAATGAGCAGCGCCTCGAAGACGACGAGCACCGCGCCGAAGTGACCGTGTCGAGCGAGAAGACGTTCCGCAGCCAGATCCTGCTCGACGCCATCGTGGAAGCCGAGGAGGTCAAGGTCAGCCAGGAGGAACTCACCCAGTACCTCATGCAGGGCGCAGCCCAGTACCAGATGGAGCCGGGCGAGTTCATCAAGGTGCTCGACGAGAACGGCCAAATCCCCGGCATGGTCGCCGAGGTCGCCCGAGGCAAGGCGCTCGCCACGGTGCTGGCGAAGGCGAAAGTCACCGACACCGACGGCAAGGCCGTCGACCTCAGCGCGTTCACGGCATCCGCCACGGCAGACGGCGGCGACATCATCGACGCGGATGCCGGACACGAAGGCCACGACCACTAAAGCCATTCACGGGGCGCGGGCGTTTCCGTCGCGCGCCGACGATCTGCCCACGGCGGCTGTGCTGTTTCGTTCGCGCGGGCTTTGCCCACGGCGGCTGTGCTGTTTCGTTCGCGCGGGCTTTGCCCACGGCGGCTGTGCTGTTTCGTTCGCGCGGGCTTTGCCCACGGCGAACATGGCAGTTCGAGGTCCCGCGCTCCGATAGATTCGACTCACAGCGATAACGGAAACGGAGCTCTACAGAATGGCCCAACCGGCACTGGTCAGCAGCATCTTCGACCAACTCCTCAAGGACCGCATCATCTGGCTTGGATCAGAGGTGCGCGATGACAACGCCAACGAAATTTGCGCCAAGATTCTGCTCCTCGCAGCGGAGGACTCCAAGCGCGACATCTACCTGTACATCAACTCGCCCGGCGGCTCCATCACCGCAGGAATGGCGATCTACGACACTATGAAGTTCGTGCCCAACGACATCGTCACGGTCGGCATCGGCATGGCCGCCTCCATGGGGCAGTTCCTGCTTTCCTCCGGCACGAAAGGCAAGCGGTACATCACGCCCAACGCGCGCGTGCTCCTGCACCAGCCGTCCGGCGGATTCGGCGGAACCGCTGCGGACATCCAGACCCAGGCGAACCTCATCAACGACATGAAGAAGCGGATGGCCGAACTCACCGCCGAGCAAACCGGCAAGACCGTCGAGCAGATAATCGAGGACGGCGACCGCGACAACTGGTTCACCGCGCAGCAAGCGCTCGACTACGGTTTCGTCGACCACTTGCGCGAATTTGCGACGGATGTCGTCGGCGGCGGCGGTACGGACGACTCCGGCAAGTCCGGCGACTCGGCGAAGAAGTAGGGACGGACAGGACAATGGAATTCACGAACTTGAACCCCGGCGGACTGGCCCGCCCCACCGCGGAGTCCCGCTACATCCTCCCCACCTTCGAGGAGCGCACCGCCTACGGTTACAAGCGTCAGGACCCGTACGCGAAACTGTTTGAGGACCGCATCGTGTTCCTCGGCGTGCAAATCGACGACGCCTCGGCGGATGACGTCATGGCGCAGCTCCTCGTGCTGGAGAGCCAGGATCCCGACCGCGACATCGTCATGTACATCAACTCGCCCGGTGGCTCATTCACGGCGATGACCGCGATCTACGACACCATGCAGTACATTCGCCCGGAAATTCAGACGGTGTGCCTCGGCCAGGCCGCCTCCGCGGCAGCCGTGCTGCTGGCGGCGGGCTCGCCCGGCAAGCGCCTCGCGCTGCCGAACGCGCGCATCGTCATCCACCAGCCGGCGACCGGCGATGCCGGCCACGGGCAGGCGTCGGACATCGAGATTCAGGCCAGGGAGATCCAGCGGATGCGCACCTGGCTCGAGGAGACGATCTCGCACCACTCGAACCGCACGCCGGAGCAGGTAAACAAGGACATCGACCGCGACAACATCCTGAGCGCGGCGGAGGCGCTCGAGTACGGTCTCATCGACCAGGTGCTCACGAGCCGCAAGAACACCCCGGCGGCCATTACCGCAAGCTGACCGTGACCGTTGCCGGTGTGCGAATCGCGCACACCGACAACTCAGTCACGCGGCTACGCGTCGGTGCCCGACTCGTCGTCCGGCTCTGGCTCTTCAGCCTTCCTGCGCGGCCGGATCAGCAGAACGGTTGCGAGCGCGGCAAGAGCGATCGCCACGACGGCGCCGCCGATCCACAGGATGTCCGTCGACGTGTTGTCGGCAGACACCGGTGCAGGAGGTGGCGAGTTGAGCGCACCCGCGCCGCACGTCGGTACGGTCGGCGAACCTTTCGTGGTCGACTCCGCACCCGCGGCGGGTTGCCAGCGGAACGGGATCGTGTCGGAGACCGTGTGGCCATCCGTAGACACCACCTGCCAGGTCAGCGTGTAGTCGCCGGCCGGACCCAGCGCGGCGGGCGTCGACACGGAAGGGCCATACACGGTTACGCAGCCGTCCCCGTAGTAAAGCCCGTCGGGCCCGGTGACTTCCATGAAGAAGCCGCCGCCGGTCCCGCCCAGTTCGAGAAGGTTGTCATTGGTGGTGACGACGAACTGATCGGGGAGGGTTGTGAGCGTCTCATTGATGCCGGGGGTGGATGACACATAGAAGTTGTGCGCCACGGCAGGCACGGCAAACGCTACGGCCGCGGCGACGGCCACGATTCCGGCGATGCCGACGATTGCCGCCCCGCGGGAAATTCTGCGCCCCATCGATTACACCGTTGCCTTTCTCCGCAAGGCGGTCACAGCCACGACGATACCAATGACGCCGACGACGAGCCCGCCGATGCCGAGACCGCGCGCGAGCGCATCTGAGGTGCCGGCGGCCGCGGCGTCAGAGTGCGTGTCGCCATCCGTCGCCTCGGCATGGTGTTCGCCAGCGGGTACGTCGTTCACATAAATGATGGGGGCGGGATGCTCGGCGCCGCTCTGGGTTCCCGTCCACGACACGACCGTGCCGTCGCTGTAGGTCTGGTCCGCCGTCAGCACGATCGATCCGGTATCCGGTATAGGGCCGAGCGACAGCGGAAACACCTGGAGTTGGCCGGCGCTGATTTCGTGGCCGGGCGTCGCCGTCCAGACGACTTTGGTGACAGCCTCAGTGATCGTGTTGTCGCCAACCTTCACCGGTGCGGGGAGCGTGGTGCGAACCAGCTCGGTGTCCCATCCCGCGACGGGCACATAACTCACTGAGAGAATCGGCGTATCGGTCGGCAGAGTCACTTCGATCTTGTTCGTCACCGCGGTGGCCGACTCATTAGGCACTGTGATGTCGATGAGCGCGTACGAGCCGGCTGGCGCCGTGTTCGGGCTTACCGTGACGTGGGCGGATGCGGACAAGGGTGCGGCAAGGGTCAGCAGCAGTGCGGCGGCCCCGGCCGCGGTGATTGCGGCGGTGCGGTTCATGAAAATCCTTTCGGCCATGCCGGAGGCAGGCGGAACGTGGGTGGTGCGCAACGGCGCGGTTGCGCGAAAGAGCGTTGATCAGAAGGCGGCGCGCGTCGGAGGACCCCGGTAGCGAAGTCCCGAAAAGTCGATGCGGGATAGCAGGCGGAGGCGGCGCTTCGACTCGGTCGGGCACAGCGGTGCCGGCCATCGGGTGCCCGGCGCATCCGCGAATGCAGGGAAGAGGGAGAGGATCGCTTTCCGGGCGACGCGCACGGTCGCCGCCATGCTGCGTTCGCCGAATGCCAGCACGACAATCGTGACGATCGCGGCGCCGATGTGCGCGAGAACCATGTTCTGGGCCGCATGAACGTGGATGGGAACCGCGCTGAAATCGATGGGCGCGTTGTGGACGTGCCCGAGCGCCCCCGGTGCCGCGACGGATGCAGACCCGAGCGAACCGAAAAGCCCGTGGTAGAGAGCCTGACTCGCAACGACGGAGGCGACCAGGCGTGTTCGCGGCATCCTTCGACCGGCGAGCGCCGTGCACGCGATCACCGAGAACACGACGCAGAGGGAGATTCCGGCGAACCCGGGCAAGGGCCCGCCGGCCAGCGAGTGCCAGAACGCAGCAACGAAGAGCGAGACGGTGGCGGCGACGGTTCCCCGGGCAACTCTTGCCCACCGTGTCATGTACGTCACCTCAAGTATTTCGGGCACATTCTTCGCCTCCATTCTAGGCGGCGCGCCGAGGGCGTAAATCGTCACGTTGCAGCGACTGTCCCTGCCGCGGGTTAGGCTCGTACCTGCACAGTATTCGGCGCGAACTGCCTGACGGATTGGGCGGGAAACAACGGGAGGCGAGCATGGCACGCATCGGCGAGAGCGCAGACCTGCTCAAGTGTTCGTTCTGCGGCAAGAGCCAAAAACAGGTTCAACAGTTGATTGCTGGACCCGGCGTTTACATTTGCGACGAGTGCGTCGAATTGTGCAACGAGATCATCGAGGAGCGTCTGGCCGAGTCCGGCGAGGAGGCCGCGAGCGAGTTCGAGCTGCCGAAGCCGAAGGAGATTTACGCGTTCCTCGAGGAGTACGTGATCGGGCAGGAGCAGGCGAAGCGCGCACTGTCCGTTGCGGTGTACAACCACTACAAGCGGGTTCGCGCGGAGAAGACGATCGTGCCGGCGGAGTCCGTGGGCGACGACATCGAGATCGCCAAGTCCAACATTCTTCTCGTCGGCCCGACCGGTTGCGGCAAGACGTATCTGGCTCAGACTCTCGCCCGCCGCCTCAACGTGCCGTTTGCGGTGGCGGATGCGACGGCGCTCACTGAGGCCGGTTATGTGGGCGAGGATGTCGAGAACATCCTCCTTAAGCTCATTCAGGCCGCCGACTACGACGTGAAGCGCGCGGAGACCGGCATCATCTACATTGACGAGATCGACAAGATCGCGCGAAAGGCCGAGAACCCGTCGATCACCCGCGACGTGTCGGGGGAGGGCGTGCAGCAGGCGCTGCTGAAAATTCTCGAAGGCACTGTCGCCTCGGTTCCGCCGCAGGGCGGCCGCAAGCATCCGCACCAGGAGTTCATCCAGATCGACACGACGAATGTGCTGTTCATCGTCGCTGGCGCTTTCGCAGGTCTTGAGGAAATCATTTCCCACCGCGCGGGCAAGAAGGGCATCGGATTCGGGGCGCCGTTGCACATCAAGGGCGACGAGATCAACATCTTCAGCGAGGTGCTCCCGGAGGACCTCCACAAGTTCGGCCTCATCCCCGAGTTCATCGGCAGGTTGCCCGTGGTGGCGACGGTCGCACCGCTCGATCAGGCCGCGCTCATGGAAATCCTCACGGTGCCGAAGAACGCCCTCATGCGCCAGTACCAGCGGATGTTCGAGATCGACGGCGTGAAGCTCGAGTTCGAGCCGGATGCCCTGGAGGCGATCGCGGATCTCGCGGTCTTGCGCCAGAGCGGCGCCCGTGGTCTTCGCGCGATCATGGAAGAGGTGCTCGGACCGATCATGTTCGAGGTGCCGTCGAACGACGACGTGGACCGTGTGATCGTGACGAAGCAGGCGGTGCTGGAGAATGCGGCGCCGACGATTGTGCCGCGCAAGCCGGAGCGCCGCGAGAAGTCCGCTTAGTCGGTTTCGTTCCCTGAGAAGCCCGCGGGGCGGGCTTTGGTCTGCTCCCTGAGGAGCCCGTGAAGCGGGCGTCACGAAGAGGCGTTCGTGGATGCTCTCGCCGATTCGGCGCAATCCTGTCGAGGGAGCCGACTGTCAGTGCCGGGCTTGACATAGTTCAGTGCTTACTTCTAAAGTTATTTTAGTTCTAAACAAAGTAGTTCCGAACTCAAGGACTTAACATGGCGACTCGCTCGACCGGACGCACGGATGTCACACGATCTGCGATCCTGGCGCGGCTCGGCGCACTCGGACCAGCGTCACGTGCTGATCTCGCCCGGGCCTTGAATGTCTCTCCGGCGCTCATGACGCAACTCACGCGCGAACTTCTATCCGACGGACTGCTGCAGGAACTTGAACACTCGCCGTCACAGGGCGGTCGCCCGGCACGCATGCTCGGACTCGTTTCCTCGGCGGGGCGCGCAATTGGGGTGAAAGTGGTCGCAGACCACGTCGCCTTTGTCGAGGTCGGCATCGACGGGACTGTATTGCGTTCAGCGAGTGAGCCCTTCGATGCGTCGACTACCACGGTTCTGACCGACCTCGCCTCTCTTTTGCGTCGATTCATTGCGGGCGGGAGAGACATTCCTCTCCTCGGCATTGGCGTGGGCGTTCCAGGCTCCGTCGACCGCCAGGGTAACGGCGTGGTCGAATCCACCCAACTGGGATGGCATCAGGTTCCGTTGGGGTCAACACTTCGCCGCGAACTGAAGCTCCCGGTTCTCGTGGAGAACAATGTCAATGCGCTCGCTGTGGCTGAGCGACTCTATGGTTTGGGACGCAACCATGAGAACTTCCTGGTTGTGACAATCGGTACCGGGGTCGGTGCTGGGGTTGTCGTCGATGGTGTCGTGCTGCGCGGCTTCGCAGGCGGAGCAGGCGAAATCGGACATATCCCCGTTGCCGAAGATGGCCCGCTGTGCAGTTGTGGCAACCACGGATGTCTCGAATCTCTTGTCGGCCAAGGCCCGCTCGTGGAGATCGCTCGCGGCGGCGGCATTATCAGCAAATCCGGTGGCATCGCAGCTCTGCGTGCCGCAGCGGATGCCGATGATGACGGCGCCGCAGAGATCTTTAGCCATGCCGGGCACCTGCTTGGCAGGGCACTCGCCGGAATTGTGCACACTCTTGACCCCGAAATCGTGATCATTCTCGGAGAGGGCACCGCGAGCTGGAAGCACTGGTCATACGGGTTCGAACCGGCGTTCCGATCAGCACTGGTGCCCAGCCGCAGGGGCGTAGCGGTGGAGGTTGAAACCTGGCAAGACGAAAGCTGGGCGCAGGGAGCCGCGGCGCTCGTCATGGCGACTCCGTTTGACTCAGTGGATATTGCCGGCGATCAGGGCCGCCTTGTGCGCGAACGCCTCGTGGAGCAATCAGCCCCTCAACTTCGCGGCGCACCATGAGTCTCTCCAGCGCCCAGACGTCGTTGCTCGACAAGGCACCCCAATTCAGGCACACGCCTCCAGTGCGGGATTCGGCATCGCGTTCGCGAAAAATCAAATACGCGCTGACGGTGCTTGCATTTCTCCTGCCGAGCGCCATTCCACTTGCCCTGTTCACTCTCGGCCCGATGGTCGCCGCGGCATGGATCAGTCTCACCAAGTGGAATCTGTTGGTTCCACCACAGTTCGTCGGATTTGACAACTATTCGAAGCTTCTGAGCAACCCGAAAACTGGCGAGGTCTTCCTCCATACGGTGTACTACATCGCGGGGTACCTGCCACTTGTCTACGTCGGGGGGCTCGTGCTCGCCCTTGCGCTGAATACCGCTCTCAAGGGTCGATCCTTTCTCCGAGGCATTTACTTCCTACCCGTGGTGACGAGCTGGATCGTCGTTGCCCTGGTGTGGCGCTGGCTGCTGAACCCTTCGACCGGGATTGTGAACACTGTCCTGTCGTTCTTCGGCGTCGAAGGACCAGGGTGGTGGACGGACCCGGCTTGGGCGATGCCCTCCATCATCCTTGCCTCCGCATGGAAGGATCTCGGCTTCGTCATGGTCATCCTGCTGGCGGGGCTTCAGGCAATATCGCCCGAACTTTACGACGCAGCGAAAGTGGACGGGGCGGGATGGTGGAGGCGCACTATCAGCGTCACGCTTCCGCTGCTGTCGCCATCGACGTTCTTCGTGCTGGTCATCTCGCTCATCAACGGGTTTCAAGTGTTTGATCAGGTTTATGCGATGACCGGTGGCGGACCTGCGGGTGCCAGCCAGGTTGTCGTGCAGCAGATCTACGACCTCACATTCCGTTACGGACGCGCGGGAGAGGCCTCTGCGTTGTCGTGGATGCTTTTCATCGTCGTGCTGGCAGTCACGGTTATCCAGATTCGGGGCCAGAAACGATGGGTCAACTATGGCTGACACAGCAGTTTTTCACCCTGGCCGGCGGCGCAACCTTCTGCAACTGACGGCTTTCATCGGGCTGCACGCGATCGTGATCATCGGTGCGCTCCTGATGTTCTTCCCTTTCCTTTGGACCATCATCACCTCGATTACTCCTGGCGCCAGCCTCACAACAACTCCTGCGCTCATCCCGGAGAATCCGACGCTCGACGCCTACTTCAGACTGTTCGAAGAGAGGCCGTTTGGGCGCGTCATCCTGAACAGCATCCTGCTTGCCGGCATTACGACAGTGGTGCAGCTCGTGACGAGCTCAACAGCGGGCTACGCGTTCAGCCGGCTTCCCTTCCGCGGTCAGACGGTGGTGTTTGCCGTGTACCTCGCGACCATGATGATTCCTCTTCAGGTTCTCATCGTTCCGCTGTTCGTTGAACTCAAGACATTTGGGCTCTTGAATACGTACCTTGGCGCGCTGTTGCCCACTTTCGCGTCGGCTTTTGGCATCTTCCTCTTGCGGCAGGCGATCAATCAGGTTCCGCGGGAACTGGATGAAGCAGCAACGATTGACGGAGCCGGGCACTTCCGAATTTTCTTCTCCGTCGTTCTCCCCAATATCCGCCCGGCGCTGGCCACGTTGGTCGTTTTCGCGTTCATGGGCAGCTGGAACAGTTTCCTTTGGCCCTTGGTGGTGCTTCGTTCTCCAGAACTCCAAACACTCCCCATTGCACTTGCCGGTTTGCAGGGCCAGTACATCTCGAACTGGGACGTCATCATGGCCGGCTCCGTCGTCAGCGTCATCCCCATGCTGGCGCTCTACATCTTCGCCCAGAAGTACGTCATTCAGGGTGTCGCAAGCTCAGGTATCAAATGATCCCCGAGAGCACCATCACAAAGAAAGAGAGAGCACTCACATGAATCGCAAGCTCATGGCCGTGGTCGGCCTGGCAGGCGCCGCAGCTCTGGTAATGACCGGATGCTCGACGACACCAGCTGAACCCGATGGCCCGGTCACCATCACGTACACGAACTTCATTTCGAATGATGGAAATGAAGCGAACCTGGCGAAAATCGTCGACGCCTTTGAGGCCGAGAACCCGAACATCAAGGTTAAGGTGACGACTCTGCCCTACGGCGATTACGGGACCGCTCTGCAGACGGACCTCGCCGCGGGGACCGTGTCAGACACTTTTGATGTGGAGTTCGCCAACTACGCCTCCTACCAGGCCAATGGTGTTCTGGCCCCGCTTAAGGTTAAGAACGCATCCGCCTACCGGCAGAGCCTCCTTGAGGCGTATTCGACAGGTGGCACCTCCTATGCGCTGCCGAGTTCGTTCTCGGATGTCGTCCTGTACTACAACAAGGACTTGTTTGACGCGGCTGGAGTGAGTTACCCAACCAAGGACTGGACCTGGGCCGACGAGAAGGCAGCAGCGGAAAAGCTCACGGACAAGAAAGCGGGCGTATGGGGTGACCACCAGCCGGTGAGTTTCTACGAGTACTACAAGGCCCTTGCTCAGAACGGCGGCGAGTTCCTGAACGCGGACAAGACGAAGGTCGCGTTCAATACCCCCGCCGGCATTGAAGCTGCGCACTGGCTCGTCGACAAGAGCGGTACCGTCATGCCGACGATTGCCGACGGTCAGGGCACCGCCGACTTTGACACGAACCTGTTCAAGGATGGCAAACTCGCGATGATGCACACCGGTATCTGGGTGTTCGGTGCCGTGGCGGATGTTCCGTTCAATTGGGATATCGCCGTCGAACCGGGAAACACAAAGCAAGCCAGCGCAGTCTTCTCGAATGCGATCGGTGTATCGGCAACGTCGAAGAACATTGCGGCGGCAACGAAGTGGGCCGAATTCATGACTTCATCGGACACGATGGTGCAGACGCGTCTCGACTCCGGCTGGGAGCTCCCACCGATCTCGGATGAGGCGAAACTGGCGACTTACCTGGACAAGGGTGCGCCGGCAAACCGCAAGGCCGTGTTCGACTCGCTCGACGGGATCGCGTTGCCACCGGTCGTGGCAACAGGCCAGAGTGAGATGCAGGACATCATGGGCGAGGAACTCGTCGAAGCCCAGGCCGGTCGCAAGACCGTCGAGCAGGCGCTCGACTCCGCAGAAACCCGTATCAACGCGGTTCTCGCTGGAGGCTGATTCTCGCGGTAGCTATATCCGCCCGTTGAACCGGGCGCTGGGTCCCGAGGCCGCCTCGGCCTCGGGACCCCCTACGTCATCAGCACCATTACGGTGCACAATGGGGAGATTCTGAAATGCCCAATCTGCCAAGTGAGATCGGTCACGTCGAGGACGCTGAGGTTGCGAGGCTCGTTCAGTCGAGTGTGCGACTCATCGTCGAACTTCAAGACAAGTCCGGTGCCTACCCGGCGAGCCCAACCTTCTCGGCATACCGCGGGTATTGCTGGTTCCGGGACGGGGCCTTCATCGCAGACGGAGTTTCTTCAGCGGGGGAGGTCGAGTCCGCGAACCGGTTCTTTGACTGGTGTTCGGGAGTTCTCGAAGCGCGGGCAGATGTTGTGAGTCGCATTGTCACAGCAGAGGCGAACGGGAATCCGGTTCCTGACCGTGACATGCTCCCTACTCGGTTCACGCTTGCCGGTGGCGATGGCGATGACGACTGGTGGGACTTCCAGCTTGATGGATATGGCACCTGGCTTTGGGCCGTAACCGAACACTCACGTCGTCACAAGGTTTCGCTCGACCGGTGGCGATATGCGATCGAGCTGACAGTTGATTACCTTGCGAGCTCGTGGAGCCGTCCGTGCTTTGATTGGTGGGAGGAGAATCCAGGCGAGGTTCACGTTTCGACGCTGGGTTGCATCGCGGCGGGCATGAACGCAATTTCGGACACCGGGATTCTGGGCGAAAAGCGAGCCGCGCTGGCAAAGGCAACGGCGCTCTCCGCATCTCAGTTCATCCTCGATCGAGGGCTAACCAACGGACACTTGGCCAAGTGGGTGGGGAGCGAGGATGTTGATGCGAGCCTGCTTGCCGCGGTGTATCCACTTCGAGCGGTCGAACCGACAAGTGCCATCGGGCTCTCCACGATTGAGGAGATCGACAGGCAGCTCAACGTTGGCGGCGGGGTGCATCGCTACCTCGCCGATACCTTCTTTGGCGGCGGCCAATGGCCGCTGCTCAGTTGCATGCTGGGCCTTGCGTTTGAAGCTGCAGGGTTCCACGATCGTGCACTGGAACAGCTGAATTGGGCCGGCGCAACCGTGAACGACAATGGTTGGATGCCGGAACAGGTCCCAGGACATCTTCTCGATGCAACCCGACGCCAGGAGTGGATTGACCGGTGGGGCCCAGTAGCAAACCCGTTGCTGTGGACGCACGCGATGTACGTTCGTCTTGCGGTGGAACTCGGCCTGGCGGGGGAGGATGCGCCGTGATCCGGCACCGCCCTCTTGGCTCTGGCCATCCGTACTCCATCGACACCGAGCAGCGATGGCCAATAGACCCTGTCGCCGGGGAGCCCATCTCACTCGGGGTTCGCGCGACCGCGGACGTCACCGCGGTCACGTGTGAGATTGTCCATTCGGGAGCCGCACCACAATTTCTTGAGATGCAACCCACGCAACGCCAGTCCCGCGGCCAAACAGTCGATGGCGGCCACCTCGCGTCGGCCCAGGCGCGGCTTGCTCGAGCTTCGGGGGGCTGGCAGGTCACCGTTGATCAGCTGGAGCGTGGTGAAAGTTACCGATACAGGTTTGTTGGCAAAGGCCGGAAGGCGAACACGACCCGATGGTTCGAGTTTCGGGTCGCTGGTTGGCTCGAGTCGCGATCCGCGCTGACCACAAGCGGAGTCAGTCGTGTGGACAACTCCACGGTGACCGTTCTCGAGGACGGCGAGCGGACGCGTCGGGTCCGGTTCGCGATCCGATTGGCACCGGGCGAACGAGTGACCGGTTTCGGCGAGCGATTCGACGCGCTCGATCACCGAGGTTCGAGCCTCGACTCGATCGTGTTCGAGCAATACAAGAACCAGGGCCGGGAACGCAAGACGTATCTGCCCATGCCGTTCGCGCACGTCATCGGTGGCGACGGCTGGGGTTTTCACATCCGCACTTCGCGCAGGGTGTGGTTTGACATCGGTGACTCAGACACTGATTTGATGTGGGTGGAAGCGGAGGTGGATGCCGCATCCGGGGCCTCCGACGTGCTTGAGGTTTCGTTCTACGACGGCTCGCCAACCGAGGTGCTGAGTTCGTTCCTCGATGAGGTGGGTCGTCCGAAAGAGCTGCCGGACTGGATTTTCGGGTTGTGGGCGAGCGCGAACGAGTGGAACACGCAGGCCGAAGTGATGAAGCAGATTGATCTCCACCGCGAGCACGACATCCCTGTTGGGTCTGTCGTCATCGAAGCGTGGAGCGACGAAAGCACATTCACCGTGTGGAGGGACGCGCAGTACGAGGTTGCCGAAGATGGCGGCCCGCTTCGTCTGAAGGATTTCACGTTCCCCGCTGACGGCGCATGGCCAGACCCGAAGGGCATGGTCGACGAGATCCACAGCCGTGGAATCAAACTGCTGTTGTGGCAAATCCCGCTCATCAAGATGCGACCGCATCCGACCGGTCAGGCGAAGGCGGACGCCGATGCGGCCATCCGCGGCGGATACCTCGTGCAGGAAGAAGCGCCGGACGGTTCCCTTCGCCCCTACCGCAACCGCGGCTGGTGGTTCCCGCTCGGACTCATGCCCGACCTGGGGGATGAGCGTGCAGCCGCGTGGTGGACGGAAAAGCGCAGGTACCTCGTCGAGGATCTGGGCATCGACGGCTTCAAGACTGATGGTGGCGAGCACGCGTGGGGACGCGACGTACGCTACCTCAACGGTATGCGCGGCGATGAGGGGAACAGCCTGTTTCCGATGCACTATGCGCGCGCCTACGGCGACTTGCTTGAGTCCGCGGGCAAGGCTCCAGTGACGTTCAGCCGTGCGGGTTTCACGGGCAGCCAGTCGCACGGTGCGTTTTGGGCTGGGGACGAAAACTCCACGTGGCAGGCATTCCGCTGGTCGCTCAACGCGGGGCTTTCCGCGGCATCCTGCGGGATCGTTTACTGGGGATGGGATCTCGGCGGATTCTCCGGTCCGGTTCCCGACGGCGAGCTGTACCTGCGCTCCGCTCAAGCGGCGGCGTTTGTGCCAATCATGCAATACCACGCGGAATTCAATCACCACCGCACGCCGTCGGGGGACCGAACCCCGTGGAATATCGCGGAACAAAACGACGACGACCGGGTTCTTCCCGTCTTCCGGAGGTTCGCGAAGCTTCGAGAGCGGCTCATTCCGTACCTTTCTGAGCAGGCACGAGTGGCGGTCGACACGGGCGCTCCGTTGATGCGTCCGCTGTTCTTTGACTACCCGAAAGATGACGCAGTGTGGGCACGTCCGCAGCAGTGGCTGCTCGGCAAGGACATGCTCGTATCTCCCGTGACCGAGCCGGGCGCGCACACCTGGGAGACCTATCTCCCGAGGGGCGAGTGGGTGGATGCCTGGACCGGCCAGTCCTTCGCGGGAGAGCAGGTGGTCTCCCGATCCGTTCCGATCGACGAGATCCCGGTGTACGTGCGTGCGTCGTCGTGGAAGCAATTGCAGGCGGTGTTCACGCCATAGGATGGCGTCATTCCCGCCCGCGTGACGCAAAGGACCGATAGCCCATCCTGCAGCCCATTTCCGCCGGAATCGTCGGGTCCATCGCCGGCTTCGCCACGTCGTTCGCGCTGGTCATCGCCGGGCTGCAGGCTGTCGGAGCGACCGACGCTCAAGCGTCGTCCGGCCTGCTCATCCTGTGCGCGACCGTCGGAATCACCTCGATCGTGTTCGCGCTTCTGTACCGGATCCCTATCTCGATCGCGTGGTCGACCCCTGGCGCGGCTCTGCTTGTCGCGGCGGGACAGAGTCACGCCAACTTCGCAGCGGCGGTCGGCGCGTTCATTGTGTGCGGCGCGCTCATCGTGCTCTGCGGGCTGTGGCCGGCGCTCGGTCGGCTCATGACGAGCATCCCGAAACCGATCGCGAGCGCGATGCTCGCCGGCATCCTGTTCCCGATCTGCCTCGCGCCCGTCACCGCCATGATTGACTTCCCGCTTCTGGCGCTCCCCATCATCCTGGTCTGGCTCATCATGCTTCGCCTCGCGCCGAGGTGGGCGGTGCCTGCCGCGATGCTCGTCGCCGCCATCGTGATTGCGGTGTCCGCCGGGGGCGACTGGGTGCACACAGCGCAGCTCGCGCCGCAACTCAGCTTCGTGCTGCCCGTATTCGACCCGGTCGTGATAGTGAGCCTCGGGCTGCCGCTGTTCATCGTCACCATGGCGGGGCAGAACGTTCCCGGATTCGTCGTCATGTCCACGTTCGGATACGCCACACCGCCACGTCCGGTGCTGGTCGGCACCGGGGTCGCATCCGTGGGCGGAGCGTTATTCGGCGGCCATGCCATCAACCTCGCCGCCATCACCGCCGCGATCATGGCGAGCCCGGAGGCGGACCCGGACAAGTCCCGTCGCTGGATTGCCACCCTGAGCGCCGGCTTCCTCTATCTGCTGCTCGGACTAGGCGCCGGAGTTGCGACCGCGTTGGTCGCCGCATCGCCGCCCATCCTCATCATCGCCGTCGCCGGACTCGCGGTGGTCGGCGCGCTCATCACCTCCATCACCGGGGCGCTCGAAGACCCGCCGCACCGGATCACCGCGATTGCGACCTTCCTCGTGACGGCATCCGGGTTCACGCTGATCGGGATCGGGTCAGCCTTCTGGGGGTTGCTGGTCGGCGCCGTGTTCATGCTGTGGCTGGGATGGGGGCGGCGACCGAAAGCGGAGACTTTGCCCGTGTCTACGGGGCCCTCTTCGGCCGACTAGGGTCGAATGATACCAAAGTGGTATCATTTGCGGCATGGCCATGACCGTTCGCATAACTCCCGAACTCGACACGCAGTTGCAGGCGATCGCCGAAGCCCGCCACACGTCCAAACACGCACTTGTGCTTCAAGCCGTCGAGACGATGGTGAAGTCGGAGTCCAAGACGGAACGAGTCTTGGCCAGCGTCGAGCGCACCCTGGAACGCGACGCGGGCCTCCTTTCCCGGCTAGAAGACGCGTGACGACGTATCTTGACCCCGAGCAGGGTCTTGCCGTTCTCGCCCGGCTGGGGCTGCATGTCAGAGACGAAGGGTTGTTCTTTTCCGCGCTGGCCCGCCCGTCGACGAGCGCGTTTGGCAACGATGCGTACGACTCGTTGGAGCTGAAAGCTGCGGCGCTCATGAGTTCCCTCGCCCAAAACCCCGCCTTGTTCGACGGAAACAAGAGGACGTCGTGGGTGATTGCGGTCGCTTTCCTCAACATCAACGGCTGGGATCTCAAGATGAGCGAAGACGAAAAGTTCGACCTCATTCTTGCCGTTGCCGAAGGAGAGATAGCGCTGGAGGAACTCGCTGAGACCTTCTCTCGGCACTTGGCGGGCTTCGCCCTCCTCAGGGAGGGGTTACTCTAAACCGCGGCGCTTCAGCAACGGCTCGATGACCGCGTCGCGTCCGCGGAAGTCGCGGTACGCATCCAGCGCATCCATCTTGCCTCCGACGCCCAGAAGTTTCTCCCGGAACCGATCTCCGTTAGCCCGGGTCAGCCCGCCGTTCTCCTTGAACCACTCCACGGTGTCGGCATCCAGAACCTCGCTCCAGATGTAGGAGTAGTACCCGGCGTCGTAGCCTCCCGCGAACGTGTGGGCGAAGTACGTGCTCGAATAGCGAGTCGGTACCGCCGGGTTGTCGAGTCCGACCGCTGCGAGTGCTTTAGCCTCGAACGTCGCGACGTCCGTCACTGAGTCGTCCGCGGTGATTGAATGCCAGGCCTGGTCGAGCAACGCCGCGGCAAGGTACTCGCTCGTCTGGAATCCCTCATTGAACTGGCGCGACGCCTCAAGCTTGTCGACGAGTTCCTGCGGCATCGGCTCGCCCGTCTCGTGGTGCACCGCGTAGTTCGCGAGAACTTCGGGCCACAGCATCCACATTTCGTTCACCTGGCTCGGGAACTCCACAAAATCGCGGAACACGCTCGTTCCGGTGAACTTCGGATACGTCACGCGCGCGAACAGACCATGAAGCGCATGCCCGAACTCGTGGAAGAACGTGTTCACCTCGTCGTAGGTGAGCAACGTGGGCTCTCCGGGCGCGGGTTTCGGAACATTAAGGTTGTTCACCACGACAACCGGCTGGCCGAGCAGGTCATTCTGCCCGACAAGCTCGTTCATCCACGCACCGCCGCGCTTGGAGTCGCGCGTGTACAGGTCGCACACGTACAGCCCGACGGGCGAGCCGTCCTCATTCGTGACCTCGAACACGCGGGCATCGGAGTGGTACGCCACGAGGTCGGGCCGTTCGGCAAACGAAATTCCGTACAGCTGGTTCGCGGCGAAGAACACACCGTCGCGCATAACGCGCTCGATCTCGAAGTACGGGCGCATCGCCGCCGTGTCCACGTCGTACTTCTTCTGGCGCACCTTCTCCGTGTAGAACGCCCAGTCCCACGGTTCGATGCTGTGGTCGGCGATGTCTTCCAGATCCTTTTGTTCCGCGCGCGCATTGCGGGCGGCAGGGGGCGCGAGCTTGCCCAGCATGGCGGCGACCGCCTCGGGCGTCTTCGCAGTCTCATCCGCGGTCACGAATCCGGCGTGCGTGTCGAAACCGAGCAGGCGCGCGCGTTCGGCCCGAAGCTTCGTGATCTCCAGAACCAACAACGTGTTGTCGTGATCGCCGCCGCGACTTCCCCGCGAGCGGGACGCCGCCATGATCCGCTCGCGCACGTCACGGCGCGTGAGGCTCGCCAGGTACGGATGCCCGGTCGGCAGCACCAGGGTCACAAGGTACTTGCCGTCGAGACCGCGCTCCTTCGCCGCCTCCGCGGCCGCGGAGATCTCACCCGCGCCGAGGCCGTCGAGCTCCGCCACGTCGTCGATGACCACCGCGAGGTCGTTCGTGTCGGCGAGAAGGTTCTTCTCGAATCGGGTAGTGAGCGTCGAAAGTTTCTGGTTGTAGTCCTTCAGCTTCTCCTTCTGGTCGTCGTCGAGCCCGGCGCCGGCAAGAGTCATCTCCGTGTAGTAGCGCTCCACGAGGTAGCGCTGCTCAGTGGTGAGGTCAAGGGAGTCCAACTGTTCGAAGATCGTCTTGATCCGCCAATACAGCTGCGAGTCGAGTTTGATGGCATCCTCGTGCGCGGCCATGCGCGGAGCGATCTGCTCCTCGAGTTCATTCGTGAAGTCGCTCGAGTCGGAGGAGGACTTGTTGTAGAACACGCGGGCCACGCGGGTGAGCGTCTGGCCGCTCTGCTCGAGGGGCACGAGTGTGTTCTCGAACGTCGGCATGTCGCGGCGCCGCGTGATGTTCGACACCTCGGCGAGCTGCTCCTCGAATCCTTTCTCAAACGCGGGCAGGTAGTGCTCGTCGGTGATGTCCGCGAACGGCGGCAATTCGTAGGGGAGGGTGCTCGATTGAAAAAACGGGTTCATCATCCTCCAACCTTATTAGGCTGTAGACATGGCGGTACCGTCAGAGAACTACAGCCACGGTCACCATGAGAGCGTCCTTCGCTCCCACAGTTGGCGCACCGTAGAGAACTCTGCGGCCTATCTCGCGCCGTTCCTGCATTCCGGCACAACTGTCCTGGATGTCGGCTGCGGCCCGGGCACGATCACGATCGACATTGCGGCGATGGTGAGCCCCGCCAGAGTGGTTGGTGTCGATGCGTCGGAGCAGGTCATCGAAAGAGCCACGGAGCTTGCCGCCGAACGGGATGTCGACAACGTCGAGTTCGTGGTCGGCAACGCCTACGAGCTCGACTACGAAGATGAGTCCTTCGATGTGGTCCACGCTCATCAGGTGCTGCAACACCTCTCCGACCCGGTGCGGGTGCTGCGCGAATTCCGGCGCGTGCGCGCGGCGGACGGCATCGTCGCGGCGCGAGACGTCGACTATGGCGCGTGCTTCTGGTTCCCGGACTCCGAGGGTCTCGATCGGTGGCTGGAGCTCGTTCGCGCCGTGTATCGCAGCAACAACACGGAGCCGGATGCCGGTCGGCGTTTGAAATCGTGGGCCATGGATGCCGGCTACGCGGACGTCGTTTCGACGGCATCCGTGTGGGGGTTCAACTCCGAGGCGGACCGCGAGTGGTGGGGGAGCATGTGGGAGACCCGGATCCTGCAGTCGGCACTCGCCGTTGACGCGATCGATGCGGGGCTCGCCCACCAGGACGACCTCATCGACATTTCCCGCGCGTGGCGGGA
The DNA here is from genome assembly GCA_017306245.1 of Micrococcales bacterium. GTDB lineage: Bacteria > Actinomycetota > Actinomycetes > Actinomycetales > Microbacteriaceae > Terrimesophilobacter. The sequence continues at coordinate 402,061 of JAFKIY010000003.1, forward strand.
TTGGATCAACGAACCGGATGGCTGGCTCGCCATGCCGCACGGCGAGGTGATCTGCCGGGGTTGAGTGTCACGTTGCCGCGCCGCTTGCGCAGTCACACCGACGCAAAGAACTGATTGCAAAGAGATAGTTGCAAAGAAGTCTTTGCAATGGTATCTTTGGATACGTGAGCAACAACGACGATCAGAGGCCGATACTGCGGGAACGCACGATCGACCTCGAATCCCTCAAGGCCCTGGCGCATCCGCTTCGGGTCAAGATCTTCGATGTGCTCTCAACGTATGGAGAATTCACGGCCAGCGGGCTCGCCGAACGGCTCGGAGAGTCCAGCGGCGCCACCAGCTACCACCTCCGCCAGCTCGAAAAGCATGGATTCGTGCGCGAAGTCGAGGGCAGGGGAGTCGGGCGCGAACGTTGGTGGGAACGCACGCCAGGTGGAATCACCCTCGGCTCGGCCGAGATGAAGGAAACGCTGGCCGGCCGCGAGGCGAGCCAGCTCGTCATGCGCGAATGGTCCAGCAACCGGGAGCGCACGCTCGCCGAATTCATGGAGCGCGGATACGACGAACTCGCCGCGGAGTGGATCGAAGCCAGCGTCGTGAGCCTCACGAACGTTTTCGTCACTGCTGAGGAATTGGGGGAGTTCGCGGAGCGATACATGGCCATGGTTGCCGAGTTCGCCGAACAACATCGCGACCAGCGCACCCCAGGATCCCGCCCGGTGCAAATCCAGTTCCACGCTTTCCCCGTCATCGACGGGGAAGAAATCCCCCTCAACGACACGCAAGAAAAAGGTACCGAATCATGACCATGACCGCCCCAATACCGACCATTCACCGGCACGACCTGCCCATGCCCAGAGCCAGCTACGTCCACGGAATCGACGGCGTCGTCGCCAACGTCGCCGTGGCGATGCTCAAGTGGTCCCATGACCGCGAAGCACGCGCCACGCTGAACCACGCCGAACACTCCCGCCGCCGCCAGGCGTGGAATTCGGAGCAGGGTCGCGAGGTGGCTGCGCTCCGCCTCACCCAGCGGCTCGGACTTTGACCCGTCGGTTCGCCTGAACAGACTCGACCCCGACGAAGTGTGGGGTGCGGCTACCTAGAGCCCTTCCTCAACCCACTCTTCGTCGGGGTCGCCTGACCTAATCGTAGCCGCGCTGTCGCCCGGTGCTGCGGAAATTGTCGTGATGTGCCCGGTCGTCGGGTTCGGATCCAGCTCGACAACCGGTCGACCCTCCAGCCAGGTCAGCGTCCAGCGGCGTCCGGATTCGACCAACCCGTCGCGCTGCGTTGCCTCGAATTCCAGGATGGCGGCGACGATGGCGTCAGGCAGTCGTGCCGGCGGCACGTCTCCCGGCGTCCAGCGCGTTCCCAGTTGCATTACTCCGCCACATCCGCGAGGACGATCTCGGTTACCGCGACCTCGTCTGCTTCGGTGAACGTCAGGTCGGAGATCCGGCCAACCGCGCACAGGTCGTCTCGCGCGTCCTGCAGCAGCGCCGGTCCGGCAATCGTCGCCGAAGCAACCGGGGTTTTTTGGGATGCCTTCGCGTCGGTCTTCGCGCGGCGGATGCCGATGAGCGCTTCGCTCACGAGCCCGAGAAGACCGGTCGGCGCCTCGTCCAGAGGTGGGGTTGGCCATGGGGAGGTGTGCACCGACGAGTCGTGGGTCCACGACCACACTTCCTCCGTCGCGAACGCGATGACGGGAGCCAGGAGACGCAACTGGACATCCAGGGCAATCCGGAGGGCTGCTACCGCGGATTCCTGCCCCGCCGCGTCGGAAGCACCATAGGCTCGTTCCTTCACGAGCTCGAGGTAGTCGTCGCAGAACATCCAAAAGAACTGTTCCGTCGCGTCGAGGGCTCGTGCGTGGTCGTACTCGTCGTATGCCTTCGTGGCGATGTCGACAACGGCGCCCAGCTCCGCCAGCATGTCGCGGTCCAAGGGATGGGTGACCGTGCCGATGTCGACCGGGTCCGGCGCAGGGAAGGAGTACGCGAACTTCGATGCGTTGAGAATTTTGATCGCGAGTCGCCGGCCGATCTTGATCTGCTTCGGGTTTTGCGGGTCGAATGCGGCATCCGTGCCGAGCCGTGACGACGCGGCCCAATAGCGGACGGCATCCGAGCCGTGATCGTCGAGCATGGCGGACGGGGTTACGACGTTCCCCTTCGACTTGGACATTTTCTTGCGGTCCGGGTCGACGATGAATCCGCTGAGCGTCGCGTTCTTCCACGGCGCGACGCCGTGCTCCAGTTCGGAACGCAGGAGGGTGGAGAACAGCCACGTGCGGATGATGTCCTGCCCCTGGCTGCGCAGGTCGTACGGGAACACGAGGTCGAACAGCTCGGGGTCGCGCTCCCAGCCGCCCGCGATTTGCGGCGTGAGCGACGAGGTCGCCCAGGTGTCCATGATGTCCAGCTCGCCGACGAAACCGCCGGGCTTACCGCGCTGGCCTTCCTCGAAGCCGGGAGCGGCATCCGAGGAGGGGTCGACCGGAAGCGCATCCTCGGTGGCGGCAATCACGGCGCCCGGCTCGCCGTTCTCGTCGAGCTCGTACCAGACCGGGATCGGCACGCCGAAGAAGCGCTGGCGCGAAATCAGCCAGTCGCCGGTGAGACCGCCGACCCAGTTCTCGTAGCGCACCCGCATGAAGTCCGGGACGAAGTTCACGTCGCGACCGCGCTCGAGCAGCGTGTCACGCAGCGCATCGTCGCGGGCCCCGTTCCTGATGTACCACTGCAGGGTGCTCACGATCTCGAGCGGCTTGTCACCCTTTTCATAGAACTTCACGGCATGGGTGATCGGTTTCGGTTCGCCGTCGAGGTCGCCGCTGTCGCGCAGCAGCTCGACCATGCGCGCCTTCGCGCTGAACACCGTCTTGCCGGCGAGTTCGGCGAAGGCGGTCTTTCCGGCGTCGGACGTGATCGCCTCCGGCGCGTCGTCGATGATGCGGCCGTCGCGCCCGAGAATCGTGCGGTTCGGCAGATCGAATTCGCGCCACCACACCACATCGGTGACATCGCCGAACGTGCAGATCATGGCGATGCCGGAGCCCTTGTCCTGCTGGGCGAGCCGATGGGCGACGACCGGCACCTCGACATCGAAGATCGGCGTGCGCACGGTCGTGCCGAACAGCGGCTGGTAGCGTTCGTCATCCGGATGCGCCACGAGCGCGACGCACGCCGGCAACAATTCCGGCCTGGTCGTTTCGATGTACACGGGCGAACCGTCCGGCCTGTGGAAAGCGACGCGGTGGAATGCCGCCGGCATGTCCTTGTCCTCGAGTTCGGCCTGCGCCACGGCGGTGCGGAACGAGATGTCCCAGAGTGTCGGAGCCTCGGAGCGGTACGCCTCGCCTCTCGCGAGGTTGCGCAGGAACGCGCGTTGCGCGGCGGTCTGCGATTCCGGGCCGATCGTGCGGTAGGTCTGTGCCCAGTCCACGGACAGGCCGAGCGCGCGCCACAGCGCCTCGAACTGTTTCTCATCCTCCACCGTGAGGGTCTCGCACAGTTCGATGAAGTTGCGGCGGCTGATCGGTTTCTGATCCGCAGCTTTGCTGCTCTTGTTGTCCCCGCCCTCGAACGGCGGCGTGAAGTCCGGCTCGTACGGCAGGGTCGGGTCGCACCGCACACCGTAGTAGTTCTGCACGCGGCGCTCGGTGGGGAGCCCGTTGTCGTCCCAGCCCATCGGGTAGAACAGACTCTTTCCGCGCATCCGCTGGTAGCGCGCGGCGAGGTCCATGTGCGTGTAGCTGAAGACGTGCCCGATGTGCAGCGAACCGGATGCCGTGGGCGGCGGGGAGTCGATCGAATAGATGTTGTCGCGCGGGGTGGGGTGGGCGAGCGCCGCAGCGCGATCAAACCGGTAGGTGCCGTCGGATTCCCATCGATCACCCCACTTGCTTTCCAATCCTTCGAGGACGGGCTTGTCGGGGATGGCATCGGCCATGGCGTACTCCGGTTTCGCTATATGCGGCACCGTGTCACTTGCTGAGGTGCCTGAGTGTGGGTTGTGCGCTCAATGGTACCTGAGCGCCGTTGACGAATGCGCGCAGGCCGAGACAGCCGATTGGGACCCGAGATTTTCCGGTCCGCGCGGCAGGTCGGGCCGGTCAGCGTTTGAGCGTCACGGTCTTGTTCGTTTGGCCGCTCGTTCCGCGGATACTCACGGTGTAGATCTGCGAAGCCTCGCTGCACTGGTAACTGATATCCGTGTAGGTGCCCGAGGGCGGTAGCCCTGTTTCATACGCGCCCGCGAACGCGTCGGTCGTGCCCACGCCGATCGCCGCTTCGGTCGCGCCCGTGCTCGCCCAGGTGAACGTGAGGGGCACCTGACCGCTATTGGAGGTGCAGCCGACCGAGGTGTTGTTGGCCGGCGAAAACGACGTGAACACCGGACCGGTTGTCGGGGGCGAAGTGCTCGGGCTCGGGCTCGCCGATTCGCTGGGGCTCGCGCTCGGCGTACTGCTCGGCGTTTCGCTCGGACTCGCGCTCGGCGTCTCGCTGGGGCCCGCCGATTCGGACGGCATTGCTGCCGGCGCGGCGCCCGGGAATCCGCGGGAGAACAGAAGAGTCAGCAGCACCACAACGGCGATGAGCAGGATGCCGCCGATGATGGATAGCACGACGATGAGCGTTTTCGACGTTTTCCCGCCATCGCCGCCGCGTCCGCCACTGTCGCCGCTTTCCGCATCGGGAGTCTGCTCGAACCGCACGGTCGGTGTGTCGTCGCTCATGGTGTCCCCGAAATGTCAGTGAATGCCGGCACGTACGTTTTTCGAGGGAAATTTTAGGGGCGCGGAGCCCCGTTGCGCCAGAGCCAAAATCGCTCGTCCAACCGGGCGCACGGTGCGGCTATGGCTCGGCGATGACCTCGTCGCGCACGCGGATTCGTTGGGCAATGAGCGAGGCCGCGAGGGTGAGAACGGAAAGCAGTGCGAGCACGATCCCCGGATGCCACCACACGGAGCCGGTGAAGTTGGCGAGTGCCTGAGTGGCCAGGGGGATTAGCCCCGAAATGACCGCGGCGACACTGTACGCAATCGACAGTGCGCTGTAGCGTACCGGGCCGGAGAACAGATCGGACATGAGTCCGCCGAGACCCGCCCAGGCCAGTGTGGGCAGGATGCCGCCGATGATCATGGTCCCGACGAGAATCGGGAACGTCGCGAACTGCAGCATCCAGTACATGGGGAAGGTGATGAGCAGCGTGCCGAGGGCGCCGAGCGCGACGACCCGGGCTGAGCCGATGCGGTTGGCCAGGATGCCGAATGCGGGAATCGTCACAAGTTGGAGGAGGCTCCCGATGAGGGTTGCCTGGAACAATTCCTGGTAGGAGAAGCCCAGGGTGGTGACTCCGTAGGCGAGCGTGTAGGTGTTCATGAGCGAGTACGAGCCGATGCCCAGCAGCGCGGCGCAGATTGCGACAACCACGGCGAACGGATGCGTGCGGAACACATCCAGTACCGGGATCCGCGCGCGGCGGTTCGTTGTGACGAGAGCCTTGAAGATCGGGGTCTCGTCGATTGCGAGCCTGAGGTAGAGCGACACTCCGAGCAGCGGGAACGCCAGCAGGAACGGCAGCCGCCAGCCCCAGGCGAGCATGTCCTCGTTGCTGAGCGTGAACGTGAGGAGCAGGAACAGCGCGCCAGTGAGGATGGTGCCGACGGGCGAGCCGAGCTGGGGGAGCGCTGCGTAGAATCCGCGCCGGCGATAGGACGCGTGTTCGGTTGCGAGAAGGATGGATCCGCCCCACTCGCCGCCGAGCGAGAGTCCCTGAACGATGCGGAGAACCGCGAGCAGGATCGGCGCGAGGATACCGAGTTGCGCGAAATCCGGGAGCAGGCCGATTGCGCCGGTGGCGAGGCCCATGATGCCGATGGTCCACAGGAGGGTGCGTTTGCGGCCGATGCGGTCGCCGAGGTGGCCGAAGATGACGGCGCCGAGCGGCCTCACGAGATACGACATGGCCAGCAGGAGGAACGACAGGATCGTTCCGGCCGCGAGATCCTGCTCCGGGAAGAAGAGCGGGGCGCTGAAAATGGCGCTGAAATACGCGAAGACGTAAAAGTCGTAGGACTCGAGCGAGGTGCCGACGAAGGAGGCGATGACCACCTTTCTCGCCACGGTGCGGTTGGATGGGGGGACGACTACCGGTTCGAGATCTGTCGCGGTCACGTGGAACCCTTCATGCCGAGGGAGAAGATTATTGGACTGAGTACAAAAATAGATCCTAGTGGGAGAATCGAATGGTACGCGAACCTGGATCGGCCGGGCGGCCGAAAGCGTCCTCCCGCGGCACCATCGAGGAGGCGGCGGCCGAACTGTTCCTCGAACAGAGCTACTCCGGGACCACGATCGAAGAAATCACGCAGCGGGCTGGAGTGAGCCGCGCGACGTTCTTCAATTACTTCGAGTCGAAGAGCGACCTGCTCTGGATCGATGCCGATCGGGCGATCGAGCGACTTTCGGAATGCCTGGCGTCGGGGATGCGGGTGGGCGACGCGATTGCCCGGGCCGCGTCGGAGGTCGGCGCCGAACGAGTGCCGCTCGCTGTCTCGCAAGCGGAGGTCATGGGCACTCGGGAGGAACTCGTCGCGTCAGGGTTCGCCAGGGTCGCCCGCGTCACCGCTCTCATTCGGAGCGCGCTCGCGAACGAGTGGGTGGAGGAGCGCGACTCGCTTGCCGTGAACGTGCGCGCGAATGCGCTCGCGGGGGCGGTCATTGCGGCCTGGGGCGCGTGGATCAGGGGCGGGGTCGACCGATTGACTCTCCTGGAGTACACCCACGACGCACTTGCGCTAGTGCAATTAGAACAATAGTATTGTGTCGTGCTAGTCCGAATCGACCCCGCATCCGGCGTCGCGATCTTCGACCAGATTGCCGGCAGCCTGCGGGCTTCCGCCATCGCCGGTACGCTCGCGATCGGCGAACGGCTGCCGTCCGCTCGGGAACTCGCGGCCTCGCTCGACATCAACGTGCACACGGTGCTGCGTGCTTACCAATTGCTGCGGGATGAAGGGCTCATCGAGCTGAGGCCCGGCCGCGGTGCGATCGTGACCGGGCGTCTTGCGGGCGACTACGACGCCCTCAACTCGGCCGTCGCGAATGTCATCCAGGAGGCACGCAAATTGAACATCGCGCCGCCCGCGCTAGCGGCGCTCATCAGAGAGACGTATCAATGAACGACATCCGACCGGAATCCACCGTGCAGGCACCCTCGTCGAGGGTGCGGGTCGTCGCGATCGGGGGTTTGCTCCCGGTTGCCATTGCCGTGGTCGCCACAATTCTCATGCTGAGCTGGCTGCCCCAACTGCCGGACCCCATCGCGGTCCACTGGAATGGCGCGGGCGCCGACGGCTTTGGTCCGGCGATCCCGTTCATTTTTGCGCCTCTTGCCATCACCGCGGTTTTCAGCGCGTTCGCGGTGGCGTGGTCATGGAAACCGCTCCCGTCGGGGCGGCTGACCTGGAATCAGAAAATCCTGCTCGCGGCCAGCCTGTGGATGGCGGTGCTTCTCGGTTTCGCCTTCACCGCGAGCATTGCGCTCCAGCGCGGTGTCGCCGACGCCCGCACCGCGCCGGATGTCGGCCCATGGCTCGCGCTCGGCGCCGGTGCCGGGTTGGTTCTCGCCGTCGCCGCGTGGTTCCTGCTTCCTGCAGGGGAAACCGTGAGCGAACCGGGCACCGAGCCGAAGTTCGTGGATGTGCAGGGTGATGAGCGCGTGTCCTGGTCGCGATCCACGAGCCTCGGCGGAGTGCCGTTGCTCGCCGTCGGACTGGCCATTCTCGTCGCGCTCGGAACCGCAGTCGTGAGTGTGCTCTCCGTGTCGGATGCGGTGCTGATCAGCATGATCGTCCTCGTTGTCGTCGGCCTCCTCGTCCTCACCAACTTCTGGTGGCGCGTGTCGGCGGACCGACGAGGGTTCATCGCGAAGGGGTTGTTCGGGTGGCCGCGCAAGCGCATCCCGCTGACCGAAATCCGTTCCGTCGCAGTAGTCGATGTTCACCCTACGCGCGACTTTGGCGGCTGGGGGTGGCGGTGGGCCGGGGGCGGCCGCAGCGGAATAATTCTCCGCGCGGGATCCGGGATCGAAGTGACCCAGTCGAACGGGAAGCGGTTCATCGTGTCGGTGGCGGATGCGGCGACGGGAGCCGGTGTGCTCGTGGCGCTTCTCCGCCAGAACGCACCCACCTGATTCGGTTGCACAGCATGCGCGAGGCGGAACCCGTTCGGCGGTTGCGCGGGCGTTTTCGTCGCTCGCGGGCGTCGAGGCACCCGCTCTCAAGAGAAACTCCCGCGCATGATGTCGCGCGAGTCTCTCAATACGTCTCCCTGCGTCTGCTCCTGTCGACCACAGCCGACTTAAACTTGGGGTATTCCCTGATTCTGATCCAGGGCCCATCACCACGGAAGCGAGCGGCCTCGACAATGTCGATGTCGTGGAATTCGACGGACTCTTCGTGACGTCTCCCGAACAAACTGCAGTTGATCCTGCGCGAATTCTTCCATTCCCGGATGCCGTTGTTGTCATGGACTCTGCGCTCTGGCGAAGGCGCAAGCCGCATCCGCTCACGTCACAGGACGACATCCTTCGGCTTGTGGATGCGCAGCTGGGCGGAAGGGCTTTCGCGGGGCCCGTGACGCCTCGCGTTTCGCCACAAATCTCTCCGATTCGCCTGAGGAGTCCCGCAGCCGGGTACACATAATGTTGCTGGGATTTCCCAGTCCTCTGCTGCAGCACTGCTTTGACCTCGCACACGGCCGGCGCGCCGAAGTGGACTTTGATTGGGAGGAATTCAAGCACGTGGGGGAATGCGACGGACGGGGCAAGTATCGAGATCCGAAGATTCTCCAGGGTCGGAGCGGTGACGAAGTATTCTTCGCGGAAAAGGGGAGGGAGAACGAGATACGCAGCCAGGTGCAGCAGTTTTCACGTTGGGAACCTCGAGAGCTTTATCCGCCGCAGCAGCTGTATGACCGGCTGATCCGGGATGGGCTGCCGTCGTCGCGACCCAGACCCAGGGGAAATCGCAGTTCTTGACGCGAGTGTTCTTGTCGTAAGCGGGTGTTGCAACACCCGCGCGCGGCGAAATTTCGCACGCTCGACAGAAGTTGTGGGTCCTTACACAAGTGCCAGTCAAATGGTCCACCAGATGCGCGGAGATGGTTGCGCGCCCTGTATCCTTGGGGCAGAGGCATTGATCCGGCCATCACCGGGGAGCATTCGGAAGAAGGCGTGCTGGAGAACCCACTGCGTTGGTAGAACCGAACGGTTGGGCTCGTCATCGTCCACAATGAGTGGCCAGTTCCGGCAGAAACCGGTTCCGGCAAGCGAGGTGGTACCGCGGCATCCGTCGCCCTCGTGTTGATCCAGCGCACAGACGCCCAGCACGAGGAATGACACCGATGACCTACCCGCTCTCCGCACCGGACGACGACCAGACCGTCGAGCCGCTGAGCCCGAGCCCGCGCTTCCCGGAACTCGAAGAACGGGTACTCGCGTTCTGGGCGAAGGACGACACGTTTCGGGCCTCCGTGGAGCAGCGCGAGGGTTCCCCCGAGTGGGTGTTCTACGATGGCCCCCCGTTTGCGAACGGCCTGCCGCACTACGGTCACCTGCTCACCGGATACGCGAAGGACCTCTTCCCCCGCTTCCAGACGATGCGCGGCAAGCAAGTGCACCGCCGATTCGGCTGGGACACCCACGGCCTCCCTGCCGAACTTGAGGCCGAGCGCCAACTCGGGATCACCGACAAAAGCCAGATCGAGGAAATGGGCATCGCCGCCTTCAACCAGGCTGCCCGGGATTCGGTCCTCAAGTACACGAAGGAGTGGGAAGAGTACGTCACCCGCATGGCCCGCTGGGTCGACTTCGAGAACGACTACAAAACGCTCGATGTCACGTTCATGGAGTCGGTGATCTGGGGCTTCAAGCAGCTGTACGACAAAGACCTCGCCTACGAGGGCTATCGCGTCCTTCCGTACTGCTGGCGGGACCAGACCCCGCTCTCGAATCACGAGCTGCGCATGGACGACGACGTGTACAAGATGCGTCAGGACCAGTCGGTGACGGTGACGTTCCCGCTGACCGGCGAGAAAGCCGATGCGCTCGGGCTCGCCGGCGTCAACGCGCTCGCGTGGACGACGACGCCGTGGACGCTTCCCACGAACCTCGCGCTCGCGATGGGCCCCGACATCGACTACGCCGTTGTCCCCTCGGCGGATGGCGCGGCAAGCTATCTGCTCGCCGCAGATACGATCGCCGCTTACGCCAAGGATCTCGGCTACGACTCCGTGGAGGAGGCTAGCGCGGCGACGGCGCGCACGATCACGGGCGGCGAGCTCGACGGCGTCCGATACGAGCGGCTCTGGGATTTCTATGCGGATGCCGAGGAGTTCGGCACGCAGAACGCCTGGCAGATCCTCGTGGCGGACTACGTGGAGACGGGCGAGGGCACCGGCATCGTGCATCAGGCGCCCGCCTACGGCGAGGATGACCAGATCGTGTGCGCTGCGGCCGGAATCCCGGTCATCCTGTCGGTCGACGACGGCGGACGTTTCCTGCCCGCCATCGAGGGCGTCGCCGGGCTGCAGGTGTTCGACGCGAACAAGCCGCTCACGCAGCAGTTGCGCGCGATGGGCCGGCTGCTCAAGGTGGCAAGTTATGAGCACAGCTATCCGCACTGCTGGCGCTGCCGCAACCCGCTCATCTACAAGGCGGTGTCGAGCTGGTTCGTGAAGGTTCCGGAGTTTCGAGACCGCATGGGTGAACTGAACCAGGAGATCACCTGGGTCCCCGACAACGTGAAGGACGGCCAGTTCGGCAAGTGGCTGTCCAACGCGCGCGACTGGTCGATCTCCCGCAACCGATACTGGGGTTCGCCGATCCCGATCTGGAAGAGTGACAACCCCGAATATCCTCGAGTCGACGTGTACGGGTCGCTCGGAGAGCTCGAGAAGGACTTCGGGCGGTTGCCGCTCAACGGCCACGGTGAACCCGACCTGCACCGCCCGTTTATCGACGAACTCACCCGCCCGAACCCGGATGACCCCACGGGCACGTCCACGATGCGCCGCATCGAGGATGTGCTCGACGTGTGGTTCGACTCCGGCTCGATGCCGTTCGCGCAAGTGCACTACCCGTTCGAGAACCAGGACTGGTTCGACAGCCACAGCCCCGCCGACTTCATCGTCGAGTACATCGGGCAGACGCGCGGCTGGTTTTACACCCTTCACGTGCTCTCCACCGCGATCTTCGACCGCCCGGCGTTCAGCAATGTGCTGAGCCACGGCATCGTGCTCGGCAGCGACGGCCAGAAGATGTCCAAGAGCCTGCGCAATTATCCGGATGTCTCGGAGGTGTTCGATCGCGACGGCGCGGATGCGATGCGGTGGTTCCTCATGTCCTCCTCGGTAATCCGCGGCGGCAATCTCGTCGTCACAGAAGAAGGCATTCGGGGAGGCGTGCGCGAGTTCCTGCTTCCGCTGTGGAACACCTACTACTTCTTCGCGCTCTATGCGAATGCCGCAGGTCCGCTCCCTGAGGAGGCCGAAGACCGTCTCGAAGGGAGCAGTTCCGGCTACCAGGCGAAGCGCCGCACCGACTCCGCCAACGTGCTCGACCGCTACCTTCTCGCGAAGACGAGGCAGCTCATCGAGGAGGTCACGGCAGATCTCGATGCACTCGATTCCCCGCTCGCCGCAGCCAAACTGCGCGACTTCGCGGATGTCCTCACGAACTGGTACGTGCGGCGAAGCCGCGACCGGTTCTGGGCCGGCGATGACGCGGACGCGTTCGACACGCTGTACACCGTTCTGGAGACCGTGGTCCGGGTGGCTGCGCCACTGGTTCCGCTCGTCGCCGAGAGCGTGTGGAAGGGCCTCACGGGCGGGCGCAGCGTCCACCTGGAGGACTGGCCAGACCCGAACGAGTTTCCAAGCGACGATGCGCTCGTGCGCACCATGGACCGGGTGCGGGAGATTGCCTCCGCCGGCCTCGCGCTGCGCAAATCGACCGGTCATCGCGTCCGGCTGCCGCTTGCCCGGCTGACCGTCGTGGGGGAGAGCGCAGGGCTCACCGAATTCACCGAAATCCTGAAGGACGAACTCAACGTGAAATCAGTCGAGTTCGCCCCGATGACGGAAGACGGTTTGGCCGGCTTCGGCATAACCCGTCGACTGTCCGTGAATGCCAGGGCACTGGGCCCGCGCGTGGGCAAGGACGTGCAGCGCATCATCCAGGCATCGAAATCCGGCGAGTGGAGCGTCGATGGCAACACCGTCACCGCGGGTGGCACCGAGTTGCTCGACGGCGAGTTCGAGCTCGTGCTGGAGTCGGCCGATCCGGCCAACGCGGTCTCCTTCCTGCCGACGGAAGGGTTCGTCATTCTGGATACCGTGACGACTCCCGAGCTGGAGGCGGAGGGGCTCGCCCGGGATGTCATCCGCGCCGTGCAGGATACGCGGCGGTCGGCGGCGCTGAACGTCAGCGACCGGATCGACCTCCGCCTGTACTTCGCCGATCCCGCGGAGTCGGAGAGTGTTTCGGCGTTCGTCTCCGAGATCGCCGAAGAAACGCTCGCGACGACCCTGGAGGTGCGTTCGGCCGCGTCCTTCGACGGTTCCTTCGCAACGCTCGAGGAACTCGCCGCTGCCCACGGGTTCGGAGATGCTTTCCGCGCCACGGTCGCGGCGGGCCAGTTCGCGAATGTCGGCGCGGTGCTCATCGAGCTCCGCCGCCACGGAAAGGGAATCGATGTCTAGGTCCAAAGCGGACGACGATCCGGAGATCGGCAACAACGCCCTCTTCCAGGTGCAGGCGGATCGGGTCTACGCGGAACTGCTCGCGCGCGTCGGCGAGGCGAACCCCCAGCCGCGGCTCGGCCCGACCCGCAGGGTGGCCGAATTGCTGGGCGACCCGCAACGGTCGTACCCGGTCATCCACATCACCGGCACGAACGGAAAGACGAGTACCGCGAGGATGGCCGAGAGCATCCTGCGCGCGCACGGCCTGCGCACCGGCCTCATGACCAGTCCGCACCTGGTGCGCATGAACGAGCGCATCGTGATCGACGGCGAACCGATCGGCAACGAGGCGCTTGTCGCGAATTGGGATGACATCCAGCCGTACCTGCGCATGGTGGACTCCGAGCTGGAGGCGGCGGGCGAACTGCCGGTGACGTTCTTCGAAGCCCTGACGGTTCTGGCTTTCGCCTGCTTCGCGGATGCCCCCGTCGACGTCGTCGTCCTCGAGGTGGGGATGGGAGGGGAGTGGGACTCCACGAACGTCGCCGACGGACTGGTGGCCGTGTTCACCCCCATCGCGCTGGACCACATGCACCGGCTCGGCAGCACGATCGCCCAGATCGCCGCCACGAAAGCGGGCATCATCAAACCGGCGGCGAGCATCGTCTCGGCTCGGCAGGTTCCGGAGGCGCTCGCGGCCATCGACCGGGCAGCGACCCTCACCGAATCGTCGCTCGCGGTTGAAGGCGACGCGTTTGCCCTCGAATCGACGACGGTCGCCGTCGGAGGACAGGTCATCTCGGTCCGGGGAATCGCGGGACGGTACCCCGAACTGTTTCTGCCGCTGTTCGGCGACCACCAGGCGGCCAACGCGGCTGTGGCGATCGCCGCCGTCGAGTCATTCCTGGGCGGTGGCAGCCGGGCGCTCGATCACGACGTTCTCGCGGAGGGCCTGGCGACGGCCACGTCGCCCGGGCGCCTGCAGACGCTGGGTACCGATCCGACCGTCATCATCGACGCCGCGCACAATCCCCATGGCGCCCGCGCCCTGGCGGCGGCGCTTCGCACCTACTTCCACTTCCGCGAGCTGGTGCTCGTGGTGGGAATTCTGGAGGACAAGGATGCTCGCGGAATCGTGGATGAGCTGGCTCCCCTGGCGGCGCGCATCCACGTCACCCAGTCCCACTCCGATCGAGCGATTCCGGCCAGCGAGCTCGCCGAGAAAGTTGAGGAGTGGGTTCACGAGGCCGAGCGTCTCGAATTCGACACGCTGGATTCCGCCCTCGCCGAGGCCCGGGAATGGGCGGGCGAATCCGAGGGGCGCGCAGTCCTGGTGACGGGTTCGATCACGCTCATCGGAGAGGCGATCGAGTTGGCGACTATGCAAGGCTGGAGCCGATGACCGCCCAGCCGAATGAGCCGCAAAACGCCCCCGCGGCACGATCCCGCCGGACGAGGAGCGCGACAGAGTCGCTCCTGTCGATCGTGCTCGGCCTCGAAGCGGCCCTCCTGTTTTTCGTGACGGTGACCGCTTTCGGCCTTCGCGTCGTCCCCGCCCCGATAGCGTTCGGCGGTGGGGCCGCACTTTTCGCCGTGTTCCTGGCAGCCGCCTGGCTCGTTCGGTATCCGGCGGGAGTGTGGCTCGGATGGTTCCTGCAGGCCGTGCTCATTGCCTTCGGCGTTCTCATGACCCTCATGTACTTCATCGGCGCGGGGTTTGCCGCGTTGTGGGTTTACTGTTTTGTGACCGGCCGACGACTGGATGCCCGAAAGGCCGCTGCCGAACTGGTCGCGCGCACCGATTCCGAACCGAAGGAGAACTCGTGAACGACCCTGTCGAAGAAACTCTGGTCCTCGTCAAACCCGACGGCGTGGCCAGAAGCCTCACCGGCGAGATCCTGCGCCGCATCGAGGCCAAGGGATACCAGCTGGTGGACATCCGGCTCGTTCAGGCCGATCGTGACCTGCTGGCCCACCACTACGAAGAGCATCAGGGCAAGCCGTTCTACGAACCGCTCGTGGAGTTCATGGAGAGCGGACCGGTCGTGGCCATGCGGGTGGCGGGAAACCGCGTCATCGAGGGGTTTCGCATTCTCGCGGGTACGACCGACCCCACCACGGCGGCACCCGGGACGATTCGCGGCGATCTCGGACGGGACTGGGGACTCGCGGTGCAGCAGAACCTCGTTCACGGTTCGGATTCTCCGGAGAGCGCAGCGCGCGAACTCGCCCTCTGGTTCAGCTGACGACTCGTCAGGTAACGAAACGGCAACAACCTGCCGTGACTCCGGTCAGAAGGATTTCACCATAAACATGCGTTGATCAGGCATTGTGTTGTCAGGCGGACACGTTGTAGCACATCGCGGACGGGCGCGGCGTCTTTGCTACTGTGGGGAACGCAAGTTTAGACCGCGCTCGTGCCCGACTTTCGCCAAAGCGGATGTCCACGATCGTATGGTTGGCGCGATGAAGCTGATCCCATGATCGCTTCGGCCCCGACCGGCCACCGAATGACCATTCTTGGTGTGCCGATGAGAATGAGGGGGCAATTGGCGGCAACCCGGGCGTGACCAAACCACCGCGCAGGCGAGCGTCGCTGCGGGGTGCGGAGGAACAGTGACCGAACCCGACAGAATCGCCGTCAAGGCGCACAAGCTCTACAAAGTTTTTGGACGCCGACCACAGGACGCAGTTCGTGATCTGGAGGCGGGCGCGAGTCGCGACGACGTCGCCGGGCACGGCACCGCAGCGGTGATCGATGCGAGCTTCGAAGTCAAAGCCGGTGAGATCTTCGTCGTCATGGGATTGAGCGGGTCCGGAAAGTCCACCCTCATCCGCATGCTCAACGGGCTGCTCGAACCGACCTCCGGCACCGTCACGATCGGCTCCACCGACATTTCGGGAATTCCGGCCAGGGAACTGCGCGAGGTTCGCCGCAAAAAAATCTCCATGGTCTTCCAGCACTTCGCCCTCCTCCCGCATCGCACCGTTCTCGACAATGCGGCGTACGCGCTCGAGGTTCAGGGGATGCCGAAGGCCGAGCGTGAAGAGCGCGCACAGCGCGTGATCGACGTCGTCGGCCTCGGCGGCTGGGGGGACAAGTTGCCGGATGAACTGTCCGGCGGAATGAAGCAGCGCGTCGGGCTCGCGCGGGCCCTCGCGGCGGAGACCGACATCCTGCTCATGGATGAAGCGTTTTCTGCCCTTGACCCGCTGATCCGCCGCGAAATGCAGGAGCAGCTCGTCGAACTCCACGCGGACCTCGGCAAGACCATCATCTTCATCACGCACGACCTGAACGAGGCGATGTTCCTCGGAGACCGAATCGCCGTAATGCGCGACGGGCGCATCGTCCAGGTCGGCACCCCGGAGGACATCCTCACCGACCCGGCCAACGACTACGTCGCCCAGTTCGTGCAGGATGTCGATCGGGCGCGGGTGCTCACGGCGGCCAGCGCAATGGAGCCGGCGCGATCCGTGGTTTCCCACACCGCAGGACCCCGCGCCGCTCTTCGCGAAATGCGCGACCTTCAGACCTCGGCCGCGTTCGTCGTCGGTCGAGGGCGAAAGCTCATCGGCGCGGTGCGCGACCGGGACGTCATGAAACTCGTGACGAACAAACAGACCGCACTCGAGTCCGCCATCGACACGGAGGTCGCCGCGGTCACGGGAGACATTGCGCTCGCCGACCTGTATGAGGTTGCAGTCGAGAACGATCTGCCGATTGCCGTCGTCGACGATGACCGGCGCCTCCTCGGCGTCATCCCGCGAGTCACCCTGCTCGCCGCACTCGGAAACATCGACACCACGAACGGCGACCCGAACCCGCTTGAGCCGCCAGCCACGATTCCCACGAACGTCATCACGGAAACGCTTCTGGAGACCGCGCCGGACGGGGTCGACGATTCCGACGAAGCGAACCGCGCGAAGGAGGGGGCCAAATAATGTTCGACCTTCGAATCCCCCTTGGAGCGTGGGTTCAGGACTTCGTCAACTTCATCACCGAGTACTTCTCGATCGTTTTCGATGCCATCAAGAACGTCTTCAAGGTGTTCTACGACGCCGTGGACTGGGTGGTCACCGCACCGCCGTTCTGGGTCGTCATCATCGTCCTCGTCGCCTTGTCGGTCTACGTGCGCGGCTGGAAATTCGGGATCGGCGTCACCGTCGGCCTCCTGATGATCGAGTTCGTCAACCAGTGGAACAACGCGATGGACACCCTTGCCCTGACTCTGGTTGCCGCATTCATCGCGGTGGTCATCAGCATTCCGCTGGGCATTTGGGCGGCGCGCTCCGACACGGTGTCGAAGATCGTGAAGCCCATCCTCGACTTCCTGCAGACGATGCCGGCGTTCGTGTACCTGATCCCCGCGATCATGCTGTTCCGGGTGGGCGCCGTGCCCGGAATCGTTGCGACGATCGCGTTCGCGCTCGCACCCGGCGTCCGGTTGACGGAGCTGGGCATCCGGGGCGTGGATAAAGAGGTGGTGGAGGCGGGCCAGGCGTTTGGGGCATCGCCCGGCCGCATCCTGCGCCAAATCCAACTCCCGCTGGCGAAGCCGAGCATCCTGGCCGGCGTCAACCAGGTGATCATGCTTTCGCTGTCCATGGTCGTCATCGCCAGCATGGTCGGCGCGCCGGGGCTCGGAAAGGACATCATCCAGGCCCTCAGCCGGATCGACATCGGCCTCGGATTCGAGGCGGGCCTTGCCGTCGTGATCCTCGCGATCATCCTGGACCGCGTGACGGCGACGCTCGGCAGCGGACGAACCTCGGGCTCTTTCTTGAAGCTCATGAGAAACAGGGTTGGCGAAACGCCGGCCACCTCGGACTCGGTCGACACCTCGTCGACTGACACGGTGCCCGTCAGGTAGGTGGCGCGAGCCATCCAGACTGACGCGGTGCAACACCACCAATCGCCCCCTCACGAGCGGGGCCGAAAGGAACATGTATGAAGAAGCGACTATTGGCGGCACTGGCAATCGGTGCCGTTGCGACACTGGGTCTCGGAGCCTGTGCGACAGGTTCAGGCACCGGCAGCGACAACGGCAGCCAGGAGCAAACCGGTGACAAGATGGATCTCACGATCGGCGTTTTCAACGGCTGGCCGGAGGGCGAGGCTGCCTCGATCCTCTGGAAGCTCGCGCTGGAGAAGAAGGGCTACAACGTCACGCTCGAGTACGCTGACGCCGGCCCCGTATTCCTCGGCCTCAGCCAGGGCGACTATGACGTAGCGTTCGACGGCTGGCTTCCGCGCACCCACGCGACCTATATGAAGGAGTACGGCGACAAGCTCACCGACCTTGGCGCCTGGAATGATGAAGCTGCGCTCACCATGGCCGTGAACGCGGATGCACCGATCGATTCACTCGACGAGCTTGCGGCCCACGCCGGAGAATTCGGAAACCGGATCGTCGGAATCGAGCCGGGTGCCGGACTGACCGAGGCAGTGCAGAAGGCTGTCATTCCCGAGTACGGCCTGGAGAAGATGGACTTCGTCACGTCGTCCACTCCGGCGATGCTCGCGGAGCTGAAGTCGGCTCTCGACAAGAAGGAAAACATTGTCGTCACGCTATGGCGTCCGCACTGGGCGTACGACGAGTACAACATCAAGGATCTCAAGGACCCAAAGGGCACCCTGGGAACCGCCGAGTCGATTCACTCGATCGCGCGCGGCGGCTTTGCGGCCGACTACCCGCAGCTGACGAAGTGGATCAACAACTTCGCGATGAGTTCCGACCTGCTCTACTCTCTGGAGAACGTGCTGTACAACAGCGGCGCGGACGCCAGCGACTACGAGACGATCGTTTCGGATTGGATGGCTGACCACCAGGACTATGTGGACGGCTTGACCCAGTAGTCACTGCGTCGAGATTCGGGCGGTCACCTTCGGGTGGCCGCCCGAAGTCGTTTCTGCGGGCAGGTGTCAGCCGAACAACGAGGTGATGACGTCGAGCTTGACCTGAGCGATAACCGCGACCGTGACGTAACTCGCGAGGGTGAGGAGGGGCACCCACCCGTAGGCGGCGGTAAGGAATTTCCTCGCACCACCTGCCGGAATGTTCCCGCGCGAGACGTTGTACAGCGTCACGGCCCAGAACAGCGGAATCGTGACGCTCCACACGACCATGCACCACGGGCACAGCGTGAACAGGCTGAAAATGCTCTGGTAAATCAGCCAGCACACGAAAGCGAGGGCGCCAACGATTCCGAGGTTGAACAGGATCCAGAACCAGCGCGAAAACCTGGCACCGGCGAGAATTCCGACGCCGACGGCGATGGGTGCCACGAATCCGCACAGGCCAATCAGCGGGTTTGGAAATCCGAATACCGATCCCTGCCACGCATCGAGGTTTTTTCCGCACTGGACGAGGACGCTGAAGTCGCAGCCCAGGTTTGTGTCAGGTTGGAGGAGAGTCTGGAACTTTGCGAGGGTCAGTTCCCAGGAGGCGTACACCCCGATTGCGCCGGCAACGATGAGGAATACGGCGAGGGCGATCGGACGGCGCGGTTCCTGGTTCTGGCTCACCTCGTGATTATTGCACGCGTCGGAATCGGGTTTGCGGCAAGGCGTGCGATAATGGCTTCAGTCAGCCGAGCCGCGCTCGGATGACCAGAATAAGCTTCCCGGTCTGTGAACCGGGCAACGGCGGATCGCCTCGCGGTCCGTACGAGAAAGCGTGTAGACGCAAAGGATTTGTGGTCGCCGGCCAGAGGCCGACGATCGCACGAGAACATTACCCGGCGGGGTGGCGCGGCCTCCCGCGGAGGGCACTAGGAGTGCACCAGCAATGGTGGAGACAAACGAAAACAAGAAGAAGTCCCGCATTTTCGGTAGCCGGAGGGCGAAAAGCGCGCCCACGGCAGCAGAATCGGCAGCGCCCGCGGAGTCAGGTTCAGGAGCAGCAGGCACCGTCGCTGCCGCTCATTCTCCCTCCGCCGCGCAGGATTCGACGCCGAAGACTGAGGCGAACAAGAAGGCTGTGCCGGCAAAGGCGGCAACCGCGAAAGCGCACACCGAGAAGGCTCCGGCCGCGAAAACTGCCCCGGCAAAGAGTGCACCCGCTAAGAGTGCGACTGCCAAAGCAGAAACCACGAAGGGCGCACCGGCGAAGGCCGCACCGAAAAGGACTGCGCCGCCCAAGTCGGCTGCAGCAGCGGAGGCATCCAAGCCGCGGACCGCGGCGGGGGCGCCCGGCTCGGACAAGTCCGCCTTGCCGGCGAACCCTCCGCAGACCCCGTTGGTCCCGCCCACGCCTCTTGCGCCGCTTTTCCAGGCGCCCGACCTTCCGCCCCTGACTGGCAGGAGAACGCAGAACGGTGGGGAAGGTCAGGAGCAGTCAACCGTCAGGCGCCGCACCCGCCGCCGTTCGGGCGAGGAGGGCACAGAGGATTCGGCGCAGCCCAATACCGTCGTCAAGGTCCGCCAACCGCGCCAGCAGCCCGCGCCGAGCAATGAACCGCAGCGAGTCAAAGGCTCCACGCGCCTTGAAGCGAAGAAGCAGCGCCGCCGCGACGGTCGGGATGCCGGTCGCCGCCGTCCCGTCATCACTGAAGCCGAGTTCCTCGCGCGCCGCGAAAGCGTTGACCGCGCCATGATTGTGCGCGCCAAGGAGGACCGCATCCAGATCGGCGTCCTCGAGGACGACGTTCTCGTCGAACACTATGTCGCGAAGGCCGAGGAGGCGTCCCTCATCGGCAACGTGTACCTGGGGCGCGTCCAGAATGTCCTTCCGAGCATGGAAGCCGCGTTCGTGGACATCGGCCGCGGCCGCAACGCCGTGCTGTACTCCGGAGAGGTCGACTGGGATGCGGCCGCAGAGAATTCGGGTGACGGCAAGCAGCAGGCCCGCCGAATCGAGCTCGCGCTGAAGCCAGGCGACAAGGTGCTCGTGCAGGTGACGAAGGATCCGGTCGGCCACAAGGGCGCCAGACTCACGAGCCAGGTTTCCCTTCCCGGCCGTTTCCTCGTGTACGTGCCGAACGGCTCCATGAACGGAATTTCCCGCAAGCTGCCCGACACGGAACGCGCCCGGCTCAAGAAGATCCTGAAGGAGGTTCTTCCCGAGAATGTCGGCGTGATCGTGAGAACGGCGGCCGAGGGGGCAACGGAGGAACAACTCACCCTCGATGTCAATCGGCTCACCCAGCAGTGGAGCCACATCAGTTCTGCCGTGGAGAAATCGCAGGCGCCGGCACTGCTGCACAGCGAACCGGACCTTCTCATCAAGATCATCCGCGACGTTTTCAATGAGGACTTCCATAAGCTCGTTGTGTCCGGGGACGACGCAATGACAACGATTCAGGCGTACCTGAGCGCGGTCGCGCCGGATCTCGCCGACCGCGTCATCCGCCACGAAGGTCCCGCGGACCCCTTCGACGAGTACCGCGTGACCGAGCAGATCGAGAAGGCACTGGATCGCAAGGTGTGGCTCCCGTCCGGCGGTTCGCTCGTGATCGACCGCACCGAGGCGATGACGGTGGTGGACGTCAACACCGGCAAGTTCGTGGGCTCCGGAGGCAACCTCGAGGAAACTGTCACGAAGAACAACCTCGAAGCCGCCGAGGAGATCGTGCGGCAGTTGAGGCTGCGCGATATCGGCGGGATCATCGTGGTCGACTTCATCGACATGGTCCTCGAATCCAACCGCGACCTCGTCCTTCGCAGGCTCGTGGAGTGCCTGAGCCGGGACCGCACCAAGCATCAGGTCGCCGAAGTGACCTCGCTCGGCCTGATTCAGATGACGCGCAAGAAACTGGGCCTCGGACTGATCGAGTCGTTCAGCGAACCGTGCGACGTGTGCGCCGGGCGAGGAATCATCGTGCACCATGACCCGGTCACGAAACACCGGCAGTCTCCGCAGCCCGAGCCCAAGCGCCAGGGTCGCAAGGGCGGCCAGCAGACCCAGAAGAGCTCGAACGGGGCGGGCGCAGGAACCCATGCGATCACGGACGACGTGAAAAATGCTTTGGCGAAAATCGCCGCGAGCACGATCGCCCCCGTCGTCGAGTTGGCCGATCAGGCACCGCCGGAAACCGATACCCCGTCGATTCTGGACATTCCGATCACGAAGTCGCCTCGTCCAGCGCGAAAGATCGATGCGAAGGATGCGGAGCAGCTGCTCGACTCGGTGCTGAATTCTCTGCCGGGATCCGCGACCGCTGCTCCGGTGCAAGACGATTCTGCGCGCGACGAGTCGGCGCCAGCGGAGGACCCGCCTCAGGTGCAGGATGCGGAACCGGTGGCAGCCGGCGCTCCTCGCACCCGCACCTCGCGCCGGGCCTCCTCGGACGGGGTTACGTCGACGTCGACCGAGTAGCGGCGCGGCGCTCGCGCTGGGTGACGCGCAAACCGCTGGACTGCAGGCGTTTCACGAGTTCTCGATTGCTGACTGGCAGCGCACCGGCGGCGACGAGTTCGTCGTACCGGTGCTCCGGGGCGTCGTAGTGGTCGAGGTCGAAGGATCGCGGAGGCAGGCCGACGGCTCGTGCGAAGGTGTGCAACTCCTCGAGGGATTCGTCGCTCACGACGTGCGACCAGAATGTGCCGTGCGCCGGCCAACGGGGCTGGTCGATTAACACGGTCATGGGTGAGAGTCTAGAAGGATGAAACGGTTCCGACGCTTCGCCAGTTTGTTTGGTCGCCGCGGGGTTCTGGCAGCGGCGGCGGGTTCGCTCATCGTGCTGGGCACGCGGGTTGTGCTGCAGCTGCTCACCACCGCCGTCGATGCGGGACTGGCGCTCACCCAGAGCAACAGCAGTCAGGTTCTCTCCCAGTTGTTCCCGTATTACGCGTGGGGACTCGTGCTCGGGATTCTCCCGTTCGCCATTGGAGTCTTCCTCTGCTTGTGGCTGCTCGCGCCGATTGCGGCGGAGCTGCACATCGCCCACGTCATCACAAGATCCTTGCTGGCCGCCGCCGCCGGCGCGGTCGTCGTGTTCCTCGTGCAACTGCTGGGGTCGCTGTTCCAAAACTTCGACGACTCTGCCGGGCGGGTATTCGGATGGGCGCAGGGCTTCTTCACGACCGTCTCGTCGAACGCGGGATGGGCGTTTTCCAATTCGCTCTATTCGGCCCTGTCAACGGCGATCAACCTCATCCCGCTCACGGTGCTGGCCGGCGTTCTGCTCTGGGTGTGGCTCCGCGCGCACCCCGCAAAACATGAGGTCTCCGGCCTCATCGACCAGGTTTGACCGCTCACCGAAGAATCCAGTAGTATTGACCCTTGGTGTGTGCTGGGCTGAGCCCGCTTTCAACGCCGCAGTCTGGATTTTGGACAGTCTTTTCAACAGTTAGGGTTCCACGTGGTTTACGCAGTTGTGCGCGCCGGCGGCCGGCAGGAAAAGGTCGAGGTCGGTTCGATCGTCGTTCTCGACCGCATCAAGGCGGACAAGGACGGCAACGTTGAGCTCGCACCCGTGCTTTTCGTGGATGGCGACAAGATCACCCACGACGCCAAGTCGCTCGCGAAGATCACCGTGACTGCCGAGGTCGTCGGCGACCTCCGCGGACCGAAGATCAACATCCAGAACTACAAGAACAAGACCGGGTACAAGCGCCGCATGGGGCACCGCTCCGAGCTCACCCGCGTCAAGATCACCAGCATCAAGTAAAGGGGCTCGCACTCATGGCACACAAAAAGGGAGCAAGCTCCACTCGCAACGGACGCGACTCGAACGCGCAGCGTCTCGGCGTCAAGCGTTTCGGCGGCCAGGTCGTCAGCGCCGGCGAGATCCTCGTTCGGCAGCGCGGAACGCACTTCCACCCCGGCGTGAACGTCGGCCGTGGCGGCGACGACACGCTGTTCGCCCTCGCGGGCGGTGCGGTCGAGTTCGGCGCCAAGGGCGGCCGTAAGGTCGTCAACATCGTCACCGCCGAATAGCACATCGTATTTCCCGTGGGCGAGCTTCGGCTCGCCTTACGGCGTTTAAGGGCAAGGAGAACCCATGGCGACGTTCGTCGATGAGGTGATCCTGCACCTTCGCGCGGGCAACGGCGGCGACGGTTGCGTTTCCGTCCGCCGCGAGAAATTCAAACCGCTCGCCGGTCCGGACGGCGGCAACGGCGGAAACGCCGGTGACATCATCCTCGTGAGCGATCCGCAGGTCACCACCTTGCTGGGATACCACCGCGCCCCCCACCGCAAGTCAGACAATGGCGGACCGGGCATGGGAGACAACCGGAGCGGATTCAGCACGCCGGATGTCATCCTGCCGGTGCCGGTAGGCACCGTGGTCAAGGATGCGGACGGAAACGAACTCGCCGACCTTGTCGAACCCGGTATGCGTCTGGTCGCCGCCGCCGGCGGTCATGGGGGGCTCGGAAACGCGGCGCTCGCGACCACGAAACGCAAAGCCCCCGGTTTCGCTCTGCTCGGCACCCCCGGCTGGGAGGGCGATATCATCCTCGAACTCAAGGTCGTCGCCGACATAGCGCTCGTGGGGTTCCCGTCTGCAGGAAAGTCGAGTCTCGTCGCGGCGATGTCGGCCGCGAAACCGAAGATCGCGGACTACCCGTTCACCACGCTGCACCCGAATCTCGGAGTCGTGCAGGCGGGGGACACCAGGTACACCATTGCGGATGTGCCGGGGCTCATCGAGGGCGCGAGCGAGGGCAAGGGGCTCGGCCTCGAGTTTCTCCGCCATGTCGAGCGGTGTTCCGCCCTCGTGCACGTGCTGGACTGCGCCACGCTCGAACCCGGCAGGGATCCGATTTCCGACCTCGACGTGATCCTCAAAGAGCTTGCGGCCTATCCGGTGCCGGATGGGCAACTTCCCCTCCTCGAGCGGCCGCAGCTCGTTGCCCTCAACAAGATCGACGTGCCGGAGGGCCGCGAACTGGCAGAGTTCGTCCGCCCCGAGCTGGAGGCGCGGGGGCTCAAGGTATTCGAGATTTCCACCGTGAGCCGGGAAGGACTGAAGCAGCTCTCCTTCGCGCTCGCCGAGCTCGTGACTGCGGCGCGGACGAGCATCCAGCAGGCAGGTCCGCGGATCGTGCTGCGGCCGAAGCCCGTCGACGATGGCGGTTTCCACGTTCGCGTGGAGGGCGGGTCCGGCGGAAACACCTACCGGGTGATCGGGGCGAAGCCCGATCGCTGGGTCGCGCAAACCGACTTCAACAATGACGAGGCGGTGGGATTCCTCGCCGACAGGCTCGCCAAACTTGGCGTTGAAGACGAGTTGTTCAAGGCGGGAGCCGTCGCCGGGTCTACAGTGGTCATTGGCGCTGGCCACGGTGTCGTCTTCGACTGGGAGCCGACCCTGACGTCGACGGCCGAGCTGATCACAAGTCCGCGCGGCGCAGATGCCCGCCTGGACGCATCGGAGCGTCCGACTCGAAGCAAACGCCGCGACGACTACTTCGCCCGCATGGACGCGAAGGCCGATGCCCGCGCGGAACTCATTCGCGAGCGCGAGGCCGGCCTGTGGACCGATGACGAAGGATTCGCGGTAGAGCGAGACAAGGACGACACGAACGACCATGACTGACCAGATCACGACACGCGCGCAAATTCCTCTGGCGCGGAGAATTGTTGTGAAGGTCGGTTCGTCCTCGGTGAGCGGCGCGAACGCCGCCCAGATCCCCGTTCTCGTGGATGCGCTCGCTGCAGCCCACGCGCGCGGCACCGAGGTCATCCTCGTTTCCTCCGGTGCGATCGCCACGGGCATGCCCTATCTGAAACTCAATGGAAGGCCGAGCGACCTTGCGACGCAGCAGGCCGCTGCCGCCGTGGGCCAGAACGTGCTCGTGTTCCGGTACCAGGAAAGCCTCGACCGTCACCGCATCGTCGCCGGGCAGGTGCTCCTCACCGCGGGCGATTTGGAGAATCCTGCCCACCGCTCGAATGCGCAACGGGCGATGGAGCGCTTGCTGTCTCTGCGCATCCTGCCCATCGTGAATGAGAACGACACCGTCGCGACGCACGAAATCCGGTTCGGCGACAACGATCGCCTCGCGGCACTCGTGTCCCAGCTGGTCGGCGCCGACCTCCTGTTGCTGCTGTCGGATGTCGACGCGCTGTATACGAAGCCGCCGCGCGATGCCGGCGCGGAACGCATAGAGGATGTGGACGTCGACGATGCACTCGAGCGGGTGGAATTCGGCGGTATCGGAGACACCGGAGTGGGAACCGGCGGGGCCAGAACGAAGGTGTCGGCGGCCAGGCTGGCGGCATCCTCAGGCACTCCCGTGTTGCTGACGTCGACGGATCTCATCGCCGAGGCCCTGGCCGGGCAGCACCTCGGCACCTGGTTCGCGGCCGAAAATGCGCCGAGCCAGCCCGTTCACGATAGATTGGTGGGGGCGCGGGCCACGGAGCCGACCGCGCTGGCCGAACGGAGAGAGAAATGATCCTGCTTGCTGTCGCTGCCGCCGAGGAGCACGCAGCGCCCCTGTTCATGCCGAACTGGGCTTTCGCGCTGATTGCCTTCATCGTCTTCCTTCTGCTCGGCATCGTCACCTGGAGTTTCCGCGACGTCGCCAACCGTCACGCCCACAAGGTGGATGCTGCTGCAGCCGACCACAGCGCGCATTCCGGCGCAGGCGAGCACAGCGGCCACTGAGGCTCTCGTCGATGTCCGCCACCGCGCATCCGCGTGCCCGTATCGGCGTGATGGGCGGAACGTTCGACCCTATCCACAACGGCCACCTCGTCGCCGCGAGCGAGGTTCGGCAGCACTTCGATCTTGATGAAGTGATCTTCGTACCCACCGGGCAGTCGTACCAGAAGCGCGACGTGTCGGCCCCGGAACATCGATACCTGATGACGGTGATCGCCACGGCGTCGAACCCGGATTTCACGGTGAGCCGGATCGACATCGATCGAGGAGGACCCACCTACACGTTCGATACGTTGACCGAGATTCGGGCGACGCATCCCGACGCCGATCTGTTCTTCATTTCGGGCGCGGACGCGGTCGCGGAGATCCTGGAATGGAAGCGCGCGCCCGAGCTTTTCTCGCTTGCGCATTTCGTTGCTGTGAGCCGGCCGGGACATCCGCTGACCGTTTCCGGATTGCCGGAGGAGCACGTAAGCTTGCTGGAAGTGCCTGCGCTGGCTATATCGTCCACTGACTGTCGTAGCCGGGTCAGCCGGGATTTCCCGGTTTGGTATCTGGTTCCCGACGGCGTCGTGCAGTACATCGCCAAGTACCATTTGTATCGGAGTTCCACGTGACAACCTGGCAAGATCAGCAGCCGATGAGTCGGCGCGCTCTTCGGGAGAGCGAACGCGCTCACGCCCAGGCCGTCCTGTCGGACTCAGGTGACGTTGATAGCCCGGAAAGCGGCTCTGATCAGCAAATTTGGCCACGAGATTCGTTCGCGGAACCCCTGGATTACACCACTCAGGTCCGGCAACCCGGTACCCCGCCAGTTACTCCCCTTCGCCGTCCGCGGCCATCCGCCGCGGACCAGCCGGCGACCGAATCTGCCAGCTACCGATTGCGGGACTTTTCTCCCGAGTCGCGCGGATCATCCTTCTCCTCGACGCAACCGGCGCCCTGGACTCCGCCATCGGCCGGCAGCGAGGACCTTAATTACCACACCTCCGTCGGGGTCGAGAGACCGGGCCAATCGGGCTATTCCGCCCCGATTTCCACCCCCCCAGTCGTGGTGACACCCGAGGAGGTGCCAGCGGCGCGTGCTGAGGCACCGGCGGCGCCGCACGCCGTGCCGACCGAGCACACGCTGACGCGCCGCCAGCTTCGTGAACTGCGAAATGCGGCGAGCCCGGCGGACCCTGTCGAGGCCATCGAGACCGCGCCTCCCGCCCAGTTGCCTCAGGAATTCAAGCCCGCGCAGAACGCCGAGCTGTCCGCGGCGATCGCGGAGTTCGACGCCATGCTTCAGGCCAGGAATGCTCCGCCGCTCGTCGAGCCCCCCGCTCCCGAACGCACGAGAACACCCGTTCCCCGAGAGGTCCCCGCCGCAGCGGATCCTCCCGGCGCCGCGGATCGTCTTGAGGTTCCTCGACCGGAGCAGCGTGTGGAGCCTCCGAGTGCCGAGGAGCGCGTGGCGGCGCCGAGCCCCGACGAACGTGTGGCGGCTCCCGCGAACCGAACGCCCTCGCCGCCCGATTCGACCGTTACGCCGATTCCTCCGGCCATGCCGGAATCGTTCGCGGCGCCCGCTCCGGTTGCCGTGTCCGCCCCGGATGCGCCGGGAGCGGATGCGATGAGAACAGAGGCGCCCGCCCCGACGGCAAGACCCGTCGTCGCCCCGCTGCCCGAGCCACCCGTTTCAACTCCGCCCGCGGCAGGTGCGCCCGAGGTTCCGGCGGAACCGTTGCGCGAGGTGATTTCTGCTCCGGAAGTGTACGCGGCCCCTGCCGGGCACTGGTCCAACCAGGTCGGCATCGATGAGAAAGCTCAAAAGGCCCGCGGACCGCACAAGCGGGACCTGGCCGCCAGCGACGCGATCACGACGAGCGCACTGGTTCTGCCCGCCTTCCCCGCAAGCGGTCCCATCACGGGACCGATCAGCGGAACCGGCCAGTTGCTCATGACCGGGTCCATCGAATTGCCGCGCAGCCTCGGCATCAGCGGGTTGCATCCGTCGCGATATGACCGAGCCGACATCGACTCCATCATCGACGCGGGGGATCGTGAGGATGCCGCACCTGATTCCGCGCCGGTTCGGGCGGTGAGGGCGGTGAGCACCTACACGTCCTCGCAGGGCATCATTCAGACGAAGAAGCCGCGCGGGAACAACCTGCCGATGGTGCTCTCCATCACCGCGGGGGTCATGATGATTGGCGTCGTCGTTCTCGTGGTCGCCGGAATGATTTTCAAGATCTTCTGATTCGTGACCTTTCCACTTTTGTTCGGGTTCCGCATCCTGTGACCGCATCCGATTACGCTCGCGAACTTCTGGCGGTTGCGGTTGCGGCGGCCGATACGAAGGCGGCGGAGGATCTGGTGGCGCTGGATGTTTCGGGGCCGCTGCCGTTCGCCGACATTTTCCTGGTGGCCAGTGGACACAATGAACGCCAGGTGCAGGCGATAGCGTCGGAGATCGAAGACAAACTCGTTGAGCACGGTGCGAAACCGCTGCGGCGCGAAGGCAGGTCGCAGGGGCGATGGGTTCTCCTCGACTTCGGGGACCTGGTAGTCCACGTATTCCATGTTGAGGAGCGCATGTATTACTCGCTCGAGCGACTGTGGAGCGACTGTCCGGCCATTCCGCTCGGCCGATGAGCGCGGTCGAGCTTCCCAGGTGGGACGGGCGGCAGGCCGACGCGAACGGTTGCCTCGCCCTCGTGGACACCTGGGCCGACACCCTCCTGGCCACAGGAATCGTTGACGCGTTTTCACCGATGGCGGGCGCCAGGCTGGCGAGGCTGAAGGGGGCGGAGCTTTTCGTTCAGCTCGATGACTTCGCCGGGAAGTTCTGGGACTTTCGCCACGGCCGCGAGCGAAACCTCGCGGTGGCGCCGGAGTTCTCATCCAGGCAACACGAGGCGATAGCTCACGCAGCGGCCGCCCTTGGGCTGGATGGCACGCCACCGCCAATGCGTGCACGTTACGACGCGGTCATTCTCACCGGGGGCATGGTGCGCGCGGGGATCGTGAAGCCGCGATACCTCAGGGAACTGTTAGACGGCGGCCTCGAATGGCGAGAGGGCGTCTTCCTTGGCGCGTTTCGCGCGTTTGCGGGCGACGAGCTCGCTCTTGCTGACGCCCTCGGGGTCGCGGGAAACGATGAGTTCGACGCCATGGTCGCCGGGATGCGACGTGCTTTCGACCTGGGTGCGCCGGATCGCGTGGAGGGATCGGATGAGGCGGGATCGGCCCGTCGCGGTGCGTCGGCATGGCGCGCGGAGAGCTGGACCATGAACGACCGGACCCTTCGCGTCATTGCAGCCCCATCGTCCGATCCTGGCCATCGCCGCGCCAACACCGTCGACACGTATCGGTTCTGGGCCAGCCGCGCCGACTCCATCCACTCCGTGCTGGTCATCACGACTCCCGTGTACGTGCCGTACCAGGCAGCGGGCGCGATCGAGGTGCTGGGTCTCGAATTCGGCCTTTCCGTCGAGACTGTCGCCGTGAGCGACACCGCGAGTGACCTCGGCCGGAACACGCAGTTGTTCCTGCCCATGCATCAGGTGCAGGAACTGCGATCCGCCGTGCACGGTTTTCGGCAATTGCGGCAGCATCTGGTGAGAACTGGCTGATCCGGTTTCGCGGTTCGGGTGGGTGATGCAACAATGAGGCAAGTGTCGACCGCAAAACCTGTGAAATGGAGCACCTGTTGCGATTTCCCCTCATGCTAGTGCCGGTGCTCGCGCTTTTGGCGCTTTCCGCCTGTGCGACGGGGCCGGAGCCGCCGTCGAGTCCGGCACCCGGGCCGAGTTCCAGCGACCCGGCGCAGGCGCCAGCGCAGACGGCAGTCCCCGCGGTCGACGACCTCGTGTTACCCGGCGATTGCGCTTCGCTCGTTCCGGCCGCCGTCATCCAACGCGAATTTGGTGCGAGGTGGGTGGCGATCAGCTACACGCCGCATGCGGAGGATGTGGTGAGCCAGGACTTCGCCGCCCGCGGCGGTCTCGTCTGCCTTTGGGGAATTCCCAACTCCGGTGCAGGCGTGACCGTTCATGTTGCGGAGCGGGCGACGGCCACGGACCTTGAGCAGGTTGGGGTTTGGGCGAGTGAGGGTTTGACAGACTGCTCGCCGTTCCTGGACGCCTGCTTTGCCGACGTCTCCGAAACTATGGTGGGAATGACGGCCCGGCTCCACGTACTCGTGGACGGCTACGAAATCAGGGTTCAGGGATCCGCGTCCTCGATCGATCCGCTGCGTGTTTTCGCACGGGAAGCGGCCGACAACATGGGTTACGTGTGACCCGTTCCGATCGACCCCTCGCAGTGTAGTAATCTGAGGAAGTTGTGTGCGAGCGATCGCACGCTGCGGGGCTGTGGCGCAGTTGGTAGCGCACCTGCATGGCATGCAGGGGGTCAGGGGTTCGAATCCCCTCAGCTCCACCAAAGTGTTCTTACGAGAAACCCGGCCTAGTACCACGGCCTCGTCAGAGGTCATGGCGAGTATGGAGCTAGTCAGGGGTTCTCGTAAGACCAAATCATCTTCTTGATGCTTGCGAGCACCCCTGGCCCCGTCCGCATTCGAAGTTGTTTTCGCAGTCTTGGCGGCACGTCCCTTCGGGGAGGTGCCGCTCTTGGCCTTTCGTGAAGCGTCTCGCGCCAGCTTGTTCTTGGCGATCAGGTGCTGGGTGGTGTGGCTGGTGAAGGTAGCGAAGGGCTCCTGTGTTTCGGCCCGCAGGGTGCCATCGTCTCGAACCAGGATGCGCTGGAAGAACACCTGGTTGAACAGCTTCTTGATGTGGTCTTCGGCTAGCCGGTAGGCGCGGGCGCAGTTGTCGATCAGGTCGAGGGCTTCACGCAGTAGGTTCTCAGTGTGCTCCAGATCGTCACGGAGCCGAGCGGCTTGAGCGGCGTTCTGTCGGAGTGCTGTGGCCAGCCGGTCTTGCTCGGTCTTCATCAGTGCCAAGGGCACGGCATCGGCGTAGTGGGCTTGTAGCAGTCGCTCTTGTTCGCGTTCCAGCTTGAGACGTTCCACGTCCAGCTCTTGCCTGGTGCGCTCGGAGTAGCGGCGTTCGATCTCGAACTCCGACCGGATGGCCTCTTCCAGTTCAGCTCGGAAGTCGGGGGTCAGGGTGGTGAGTAGGCGGTCGTAGATGGCCTCGACCTGGTCTTCGACCCGGTCAATGGGCACGGCTTTCATTTCGCAGTCGGTGGTCTTATTGTGGCGACCGCCGCAGACGAAGTAGGGGTAGATCTGGCCGGACTTGGCGCGGGCCTTCTGGACGAACATGCGCGCCCCGCATGAGCCGCAATAGAGCGTGGACTTCAGGAAGTGTTCGTGGGTCTTGGTGCGTTCGCCGAAGCGGCGCGAGGCCAGCACGGTCTGGACCATGTCGAAGGTCTCGGCATCAATGAGCGGTTCGTGTCGTCCGGGGTACTGCACACCTTGGAAGGTGATGACTCCCTTGTAGTAGGGGTTGGTCAGGATCTTGTGGAGAGTGGCTTCTTTCAGCGGCTTGCTTGGGATTCTCGGGGTGGCCAGCGTGCGCACGCCTCGTGCGGTGAGCTTGTCGGCGATGTCGGCCAGGCTGGAGTGGCCGAGGGCGTATTCGCGGAAGGCCCAGGTGATGTGTGCGGCTCGATCTGGGTCGAGGACTACGGTGCGAAGTTCTCGGCCTTCTTCGTCCACGGTCTGGATGTTCTTGTAGCCGAGTGGTGCCCGGCCGGTGGTGCCGCCGGAGCGGGCCTTCATGGTCATGCCCTTCAAGACTTCGATGGAGAGGTTGCGGGAGTAGAACTCGTTCATCGAGGCGAGGATGCCGTGCAGCAGCATCCCGGCCGGGGTCTCATCGATCGGCTCGGTGGTGGAGACCAGCCGGACCTTGCGTCCTTGCAGGGCGCGCGAGATGTCAGCGTCATCGCCACGGTTGCGCGCCAAGCGGTCGAGCTTGTGGACGATGACGTAGTCGATCTCGTGCTCATCGAGGTAGGCGAGCATGGCGTTGAGGTCGCCGCGTTTGGCGGTGCTGGTGCCGGACTCGCCGCCGTCCTTGAACTCCTTGACGATGATGGCTCCCATACTTGCGGCCTTGTTGCGGTTGGCTTCGCGTTGGGCCGGGATGGAGAACCCTTCGATGTCACCGCCTCCGCGGCGAGCCTGACGGGCGGTCGAGACGCGCAGGTATGAGACGGCGCGGCGTGGGGTGAGCATGGCGAGACTGTTCGCGAGAGTTGCAGCTGGCTCTTCGGCAGTGGGTGCGTACGGCATGGGTTGGTGGCCTCCTTCCGCCGTGGGCGGCCCGCCTGGTTGCGGGCTCGCCTTGGCCTCCGGACCATAACTCCGAACGCCCGCCTGTTCCAGCCCCTGCGGGCCGTTTGCGGCCCTTTCCACCGCCGCTTGGCCATCCTTACCGGGGTGGGGCGGCTCCGGGCCGGAGTTGTAGTTTTCTCCTCGGTCTGCGGCCGAATCGGGTGTCTGCTCGGTGTGCTCGGGATGGCTCATAGGCATCTCCTTTCGCTTAGTCGTTGATGGTGTTGGTGCCGGTCTCCCCTTGCTGGATTGCGGCGATGAACTGCTCCGGCGAAGTAACCAGGAACATGTCGGGCTTGAGTTCTCGGTCTGCGGCGATGGCATCCCGGAGCCGATTGGCACGGGCGGAGTCGGGGAGCACCCACAGCACTCGGGGGAAAATTCCGAGCCTGCGTTGTTCGATGCCGCTGGCCCGGTATTGCTCGTAACGGTGGCACTTGCGCAGCAGCCGTGGGGTCGATTGATGCCCGAGGTCGATCTCGGCGAACCAGTGATCCCGATACTCGGGTGTTTGCGTGATGAATGCCAGGTCGGGCTTGAGCGTGATCGCCCGACCAAGTTGTCCCGGATAGGTCCGCCAGGCAGATGGTTCACCACGGGCGTCGACCAGTTCGATTCGCCCTTGTCGATGGGCGCGCACCAGTCGGAGGTAGGCATCGGTCACGGCAAGGGTGTGGTGGTACTCATCGCCGACCGGCAGCAGGTTCCGCCGCCGGGGTGCATCGGGCTGGCCAGCCAGAAAGCGAGTCACTCGTTCACCAGCGGCTCCGAGCGCCCAGGTCACGGGGGTTGATCCGCCAGTCCCGTATCGCCGGCGCCGTCCGACACGCTGCAGTAGCCGGAGTGTCTCGAGTCTTCTGAGCACGGACCACGATGCGGCGATGGCGGCAGCGACAGAGGCGTGGGCGGCGAAGTGAAGCTGTTGGATCTGGACGGTCGAGATCAAGCGGAACTCTGCCACCGAGGTCAGGATTCGGGTGTCTCGTTCCGTGATCAGTTCCAGAAGCTGCCGGGTGCTCTTGGTGCCCGCTCGATTGGTGGCACTGCTTGTCTGAGTGACTGGATCAGACATTGGAGCCTCCACGAGTGAGGGGACGGCTGAGGGTGGGTCCTTCCAGAAGGGGAAGGAGTCTTCTCCCGTTCCGCCTCTGGTGCCCGACTGTGGCGCCGACTGTGCCAGTGCGGCCAGACTCCGACTTGAGGGCCGACTTGATGGGTCGCTCAGTCATGGCGCGGGCTCCTCCCGAAAGTGTCAGCTGTGTCATCCAGCGCAGCTTCGTCCTCGTTGGTCGGGAGCGCACCGTAGTTGTGCTGGCTGCGCACGATGATGGCCTCAGCGTCACCGGTTGCTGGTGGGGCGGGGAGACTGCGTCCGCTGATCCATGACCCGGGCCGACCGTTCTGAACGAGCTGTGCGTAGAAGTGGAAGCGCGGCAGTGCCATGAAGTCTTCTGCCTCAAGAGTGGGTGCCATGGCCGCCATGGCCTTCGCATCAGCTACCGGCAGGGCGAAGGCGACTTTGCTCCGGGCGTTGGCATCGATGGCTGCCCGGACCTCGTTGCTGAACTGATCGCGGTATTGGTGCGCCAGTGTCCAGGCGAATCCGAGTGATCGGGAGCGAGACAGGGCATCGGGAAGTTCCCCGCCGAGGCGCAGGAACTCCTGAGCTTCATCGATGTAGATGGCAACGTTGTGTCGCCGCTCTACCGGGGTGCTTGCTCGGGACAGTGCCAGGCTCCATAGTGCCGAGACCAGTAGTGAGCCGAGGAGCTTGGATGCTTCTCCACCGATTAGTCCGGTGTTCAGCGGCACGAGCAGAATGCGCGGTTTGGAGAGCAGATCACGGAGATCGAAACGCGGCTGAGCTTGGCCGACTACGCGGCGCAGTTGCGGGCGAAGCAGGAACTGGCGAAGTCGGGACAGGACGGGGCCTACGAACTGCGCCTGTTGATGCTCGCTCATCGCATCGAAGCTTTGCCAGAACGAGCGGACGTGCAGATCGTTGACCTGTTGGAGTATGCGGCTGCGGAAGCCTGGCTCAGTCAGCAGGCGCGGCAACTGGTCGAGAGTCGCCCCTGGTGCGGCCGTCAGGGTGAGCAGCGCCGAGTGCAACACATCGCTGGTACGGGGGCCGAACATGGTAGGGAACAGATCGCGCACTACGGTCAAGATCGAGTCAGCAATCAGTTCTGGCGATCGCGGTGAGCTGAAGAAGTTCAGCCCCACCGGCTGCTGGTGGGTGGGATCGAGCACGACCACCTCGTCCTCGCGGCCCTTCGGGATGCGGGCCAAGACGTCCATGACGAGATCGGTCTTCGGGTCGATGACCACGACCGAGCGCCCAGATCTCATGTCTGCGACTATCTGGTTGAGCATGAGCGTTGACTTGGCTGAGCCGGTCGGGCCGGTGATGACCAGGTGCTGCCTGGCGGAGTCGATACCCAGACCAATCGGCACCGTGGGGCCGGGAGCAGTAGTCTGCCCGAACACTCGAGTGGTCGCAGGCGGTGTCTCGGGGCGCAGAAGCTTGGGGTGCGGGGCGGGAACGCCCGGTAGCCAGTTGGCGTCAAGGGGGATACCGAAGATGCCTGCCGCTTCGGAGACGGTGAACTGGATGCGACCGCTGTCGGGAACCTCATCCAGACGGTGCAGATCGGCGCCAGTGAAGTAGAAGCGAGATGAGGCTCCCTCTGCCGTATGCATCGCGGAGGTCAAGCCACGCAGCAACGCTGTCGCGCGAGTTGGTGACTCAGCACAGGCGGCCAGACGGATTGCCAGCTCAACCCTTGGTTCGCTGGCGCGCTTACGGAGCGCAGTTGCCTGCTCACTGGTAGCGGGGCGCGGGCCGAGCAAGAGCTCGGAGAAGAAGCTCTGGGATGGATCAATCGGCTTCTTCGGGGTGGCTCGTGGCGGCCAACCTCGCGCGATGGCTACCTGCAAGGTGAGGGACTCGCCGGCCTGCGTTGCGGCCAGCGCTGTCAGGATGAGCCGCGAGAGCGAGGCGGCGTTCTGCTGGAACCCGACCTCCGGGTGACGCACATGCATGCGCAGTGCAACATCAGGGGTCGGTCGAGGTAGATCGCTGCTAAGGACGCTGCCGGGCACCAAGGCATGCACCAGGTGACGAGTGCCTCCGGCCTGTGTGCCTTCGGTGCCAATGCGGTGACGGACTACGCCGTCTTCACCGATGGCTTCCAGCACGAGCGGTGGGCGTCCGTGCTCGACCGCCAAGCGGTGCAACAGCTCGATCACCTGATCAGAGCTGGTTGGGTTTGGCCAGTGAATCTGGCTCCATATCAGCCCGCTCATGGCTCGATCTCCGTAGCGGTCGATTCGGTGTCATCGGAGGGCTGTTCAGGGCTATTTCGAACTACACGCACCCTGGCGATGGCCAGCACAGCCAGTGCGAGCTTGCGGATGTCCCGGCGATCTGTCGGAACTTCCTGGAGGTGAAAGCGGCGATCCCGTTTCGGACGGCCGCGGGAAGGGGTTCGGGCTGTCATGGGGATGCTCCTAAACAGCGAGGCGCGACCCTCGGCTGCTCGGAAGCTTCCCCTCGGGGACGCCTCGTTGTGCTCTTGTTATGCGCCGAATCGGTTGCGCTGTCAAGCATGAGCGGGATGGAACAGGGATCGCCGTGTGGTGCCTCTACCAGCGATCGGCGCGTGCCCTGAGCCAGGTGATCAGCAGGCTTACTCCTGCGATCAGGCCGATGGCCAGCAGCAGCCAGCCCCAGATCTTGCTGAGCATCTCGGCGAAGAGCCACAGCGCGATGGTGCCGAGCAGCACGAGCCAGACGGCGCTCCACAGGATCGCCATGAGCGGTTTCGGGTTGTGCATAGCGGGTTCTCCTTGTCATGTCGTGACCTCCTCGCTCCTCTGGGCGCGGGCGGTGAGGTCGGAGTCGAAGACGTGGAAGTAGTGGTCTTCTTGAACGAGCAGGTACTGGCTACGGATCACCGGCCACAGTGCGTCAAAGTTCCACTCAAGGGCGTTATCGGGCAGACCCCGATCAAGCAGAAAGTCTTCGAGCGCGAAGTCATACTCGGCAATCTCAATCCCGGTCTGAATGACCTCATCGCGGGTGAAAGCGCCGAAGTAGTGGCCGTGGAACTGCTGCTCGATGTCCTCGGCGGCAGGGTCGATGCCCTCGAAGCCGAGAAACACTGCCACTGGCGATCCGGACTGTTCGTAGAGTTCCAGGACACGCTTGGCGGCGCGCCGGGTCGGCAACTGCAACAGAAGCTCCGCAATCACGTTGTCGGCCTCGGCCTTGGTGATTGACGGCAACTCCTCCGGGCTTGGTGCCCGTGCCTGCTCAGGCCCGGACATCTTCAACCTCCGTATTCGGCGTGGCCAGATTCTTGTCGCTGGGTACTGGGTAGCCCCACGGGGCGAGGCTGATCGTGGCGTCGCATTCGTCACCCCACCAGTCCCAGTCCTCAATCGAGTTAGGTTGCCTCCGAGCGAATAGCTCGAGGTACGGTCCCGCATACATGCGCTCGATCAGGCTGGCCATTTCGGTGGGCTTCGCCGAATGTGCGGTGCGTGGGAACTGCAGCACGGACTTCTGGCCGTGGAACCTGGCCTTGGCCCGCCCCTTCACTCCGACCAGGAGAAGCTCGTGGCTGCCTCGGAAGTGCTCGCCCAGGCCCATCAGGTACTTGTCCCAGACGGCGTTGCCGACATAACGGAAGCCCCAGGCCTTGACTACATCGAGTCCGTCTTGCAGGCCGCTGTTGGTCACCCACAGCAGGAGGACGGAGTCTTCGGCGCTGAGCGCTTCGATTGCGGGGGCCATGCCCTTGATGGCATCGAGGTCCATCAGCTTGTAGTGATTGATCGCGCCGCGCTTCCCTAACTGGTTGCGTGCCCATGGCGGGTCGGCGTATATCAGGCGGTAGAGCTTGGTGTCGCCGATCGCGGTGTTCGGTTGGTTCGTCATGGGTTGACTCCTTCTGCTTCCGGGTCTTGTCTCTTCGGTTAGCCCTCTTAGTGAGCGACAGAGCCGTATCTCGGTCACCCCTCAAGTCGGCGTGGCCGGTGGCCGACCAGAGGCCGCAAAGATCACGGCACCCTGGTTCGACCACCGACACACAGCTACTCGCCGTACTCCTTGAGCAACTTGCGAGCGATGCGCTGCTGCTCGTTGGCGTCCTCGAACGCCCAGCGAAGCTCGCGCTCCATGTCCTTGCTGCGCTGCTCCTTGAAGACCGGCTTCGCCAGGGCATTGCCCGCAATGAGTGCTCCGATGAAGATCAGCAACGGCAAACCGATGATGACCAGCAGGAAGAAAATCGCACCTGCGTGTTCCATGATGTGTTTCCTTTCTTGATGGGTGGATGGATCAGCCGAACCAGTCACCGACTTCATCGGTGAAGGTCGACTCCTCGATGCGCTCGGTCGAGCCGATAACGCGGCCATTGGCGTCCCTGTGGATCAGGACGATGCGCTGATTGACGGTGTGCCGCCCCAGGTGGACTCCCCGAGCCGGGTAGCCAGCGAGGTACTGAAGCAACTCCAAACCAGGACGCAACTCCTCGGACCTACTCATCGGTCACCTCCACGAAGCAGCGCGATGAACGCTTCATCGAACGGGCTGCCATCGGGATCGCCGGCGACCGTAGGGTCATCCGGCATACGCACCGGAGATGCATCGGCTGGAGCGCTCTGCGCCTTCTGGTGACCGTCATCGCAACTCCTTCTGGTGTCATGTCCGGGTGGCTCCGGTGGCCCGGAACGGGCTCATTTCGACGCTATGAAGTCGCGGGGTCGGAAGATACCGCCGGCAATGGAAGGCTCAATGGAAAGCCAGGAACAGTCATTGGAAAACAAAGGAAAAACCCCTCTCAGTGGCTCTGAGAGGGGCGTGGGGGATTGGCGGTTGTTTCGTTTCTTAGTGGTACCACTCTGTATTGAACCCCGAGCTTGAGTCCGGGGCCGGGCAGAAGTACCGCGCGGTGCCTGGTCGATTGATCAAGTTGCGCAGCGCTCTGCTGCGCTGATCCTGGTCAAGTCGCGTACAGGTTGCATAGAACTCTGGCGCGATGGCAATCGGCACGATTGAGGCTGGTGACGATTGAAACATGTTGTGACCCGAGGGGAACCTCGTGAGCGGAGCGTCATTGGCTGGTGGGAAGATGCTCTTCGCCAACTTCTTGAACACCGCACGGTGGGCATCTGCAAGCACGATGGTCACAGCTTGCAGATACTCGGTGTACTCGCCGCGGGTTGCACTCACGCCCTTGCCGCTCAAGCACCATGCTTGGAGCCAGTCGGTGAGATACACAAACGCGCCGGGTATTGCTTGCCATGCCTTATCTGAGACGAGCGCAGCCGGTCTGAATACCCAGCCGGGATCAGTCGTTGGACTACTCTCGATTGCTTCTGCGAACTCCATTAGGAATACGCGAAATGCTTCAGCGGCTTCCTGCGCGGTGGATGCTTTCATGATTGACCTCCAAATATGTTGGCCAATCCCCGCCTACTTATACGATAAATATGAAAATATGTCAATAATGTTGTGGCGTGATATCGGTATCCGACAGAGGTGGTCGTCCGTTGTTGTTCTCACCACGACAGGCAGCTGGATCGGTGATGACCTGCTGTCTCTAGGATTTGACTATGCCCGCATCGACCGCTCGCACCCTTGAGGAACGGATTGCGGCGTGGACGTGGGAGATCCAGCGTGCCTTCGCGCGCCACCCGAAGCCAGGAGCAAGCGAGACCCCCGCGATCCCACCGATCTCGCTCGCCGGCGTGGGCACGCCCGCCCTGAAAAGGTTGTTTGCTGACCTTGTTGGCTCCAAATCTGTCGAAGATGACCAGTTCGGTGCGTTTCTCCTCACCGCTGCAACAACAGAGGACTCACGGCTCGCTGGCCCTGACCAGCGTCGAAGACAGCGAGCCCTCGCCATCGGCGCGTGCGCTTGGCTGTTCGTTCCTCGAGCCCAACGTGAGGGATTCCGCCTGATCTTCTTCCACCCAGACGGTAGGCCGAAGGGGAATCTACCGCGTCACATTGATGTTATTGCGACGCGTCAAGCATGGGCATACATCCACTACTTGACTGCATGGCACGATCCGGAGTTCGTGCCGTCTCTCGTGTCTGACGCAAAAGCGCTCCCTTTCCGAGGCAGCCCCAAGTCTGGTGACAATCACCGCGAGCTATTCCGCGACGCTTTGATTGCGGCCGTGACTGCATACATCGAGAAGATTGACGCGGGGGCGGACGTTCTCGGTCATGAGCCGACCCGCGACCTTAGCCCTCGCGCGGTACTGGAATCGTGCAAGGTTGCAGAAGATCCGGCAGATCGGCTAGGTCAGGCGATCAAGGGGCTCTCAGTGTCTACCTCGGCCGATGTGCGCAACCTGATCTGGGCATTACAAGAGGCCGAGCCGATTCTCGTGACTCACCGAATGGCTGCAGAACTCGCTCAGCGTATCCCTCGGCGTGAATCCGGTCGCGCCGTCCGTGCGCACTATACGCACTACGCAGCTGGTCGAACGACTTCCACGGATCGGGCGCTATGGGCGCTCTC
Source organism: Micrococcales bacterium (assembly GCA_017306245.1). Lineage (GTDB taxonomy): Bacteria > Actinomycetota > Actinomycetes > Actinomycetales > Microbacteriaceae > Terrimesophilobacter. The sequence goes on from JAFKIY010000003.1 coordinate 442,209, forward strand.
AAACGGCATGATGTTCCTACATCGTGTAGCGGCACGATCAGATGGCAGGCAAGTACTGCGTGTAGTAGGAGTGACGGAGCCCAGTGATTTTGAGACCCCATTTCCGAACGACCTGGCTGACCTGTTGCGCGCGGGAACTGCCATAGACCACGCAGTAGAGCCGACCGTCATGGTGGACACGTTGTTGGGGCTCCAGCTCGAAGAAGAACTCCACAAGGGGATCATCGAGACATGGCCGCTCTACTTGGTGAGCCATATGGATGTGCAAGCTCTGGGGATACCGCGACTTAGCTGGCCCACGTTCACAAGCGCCGAGGAACTTCTCGATCAGGTCGGTGTGCTCCTGGACAATTTGATTCCCGGGTTTTCGGAGGAGCTTGTGGACGTGGACGACTCTCGTGCGCGCGCGATGAAGGCGGAGGGGGATTTATTCAACTTCCGTGTTGCTTTCGACAACTGGAGCGGAGCCATCAAGTTGGCCGAATCAACGCGTGAGCACTTGGAGACTTGGACGGAAAGCCCGCTACGAGTCTGGGAGCGCCGACTGCGGGACCGTGCGGCATCTGTCGCCCAGTAATCCAAACGGGACTGAACGAACGGTCGTCCCGAGCGACTCAACGAGCCCGACTTGAGGGTTGGCGAAACTTCGCCTCGTCCCGATACTGAGTGGCATCCCGCACGGTAGCCACCTGTCATCTGCCTCTGCGGGAAGCTCTTTCCACCGGTTGCGGCCGCGGCGCCCCTGGCACACCTGCCATTCCCAATTCTCGGCGCCCGGCGACCGCACCCACCATGAACGACCTCATTGCTGCAACGCGGCTCCCAGGAGATCAGAAGATCGCCGGCCGCGAGCATCAAGGAGGAAGTGATGGTCAAGGGACTACTCATCCCTGCTGATGGAAGGGACCCGGTCGAGCACCGGGACTACCACCAACTCAACGACTATCAGCAAGCAGTCGGCGGGTGGATCGAAGCAGTGGACATCCCGAGCTTCGGCCCGGTCACGATATACGTCAACGAGAACGGCATCGCCGAGCGGCTGGAGCCGAACCTGCGGGCTACATTTCTCTGGTGGTTCCATGTCCCGCACGTTCGGGACCGCTCGGCGCTTCTCGGAGACGTTGCCGTGGTCGGATATCCGAACCACGAAGGCGACACCACCGATACGCCCGAGGAGGTACTCGATCTTCTCACCGAGCCAACTCCACACGTTGTCTCGGTGCTACTCGAGGACGGCATCTGGTATCGCGGACGCAACGTCAACCGCGACTACTGGGAAGCAATCCAGTGGGCCATGATCAAGCTCTCACGCGAGCCGGAGATCCAGGACGTTGGAGTCGTCCCTGCTGACAAAGCCGAGCGACTGCCGCTTCGTCCTATCACCCCGCTGCCGACAATCGGCAGCAAGTAACCAGGCACCAGCCCGGCCCGGACTGGAGACCCACGAGGTCTCGTCCGGGGCGGGCGGTGCCTTTTAGAATTGAAGGCACCACGCCTTTAGGTATTCACAAATCGGCGCAAAGGGTTCATAATCAGGCGCAGATCGACGCGCTCGGTTCGAGCCATAGCTCCCGACGCGAGTATCACCCTGGAGGCATGTATTCACCCCGGTGTCTGTTGTCGCCGATAGGTTGATAGCACGGAGCCAGAGCGAACAAGCTAACGCGCACACAGACGTGCGGAGGAGAAGATGAGATGAGCAGAGCAGCGACTACGACAGACACAAAGGTGGTGGCGTGGTAGTGGCTCTGAAGAAGTCGGACCTCTATAGCTCGCTCTGGAAGAGCGCTGACGAACTTCGTGGCGGCATGGATGCCAGCCAGTACAAGGACTACGTACTGACCCTGCTCTTCGTGAAGTACGTCTCGGACAAGGCGAAGAGCGACCCGAACACTCTCATCGAGGTGCCGGACGGCGGTTCATTCGATGACCTGGTCGCACTCAAGGGCAAGCCGAACATCGGCGAGCAGATCAACATCGCCATCCGCAAGCTCGCTGAAGCCAACGACCTCCAAGGCGTCATCAACAAGGCCGACTTCGATGAATCTCAAAAGCTCGGCGACGGCAAGGAGAAGGTTGACCGCCTCTCCAACCTGATCGGCATTTATCAGGACATCGACTTCACCGGCACCCGCGCCGAGGGGGACGATCTGCTCGGCGATGCCTACGAGTATCTGATGCGTCACTTCGCGACAGAGTCGGGCAAGAGCAAGGGCCAGTTCTACACGCCTGCCGAGGTATCGCGCGTGATGGCACAGCTGCTGCAGATCCCCGCGGACACCCAGCGCTCGACCACGGTCTATGACCCGACCTGCGGCTCTGGGTCGCTTCTCATCAAGGTGGCGGATGCTGCGCCCCGCGGCCTGACGATCTACGGCCAGGAGAAGGACGAGGCCACCTGGGCGCTGGCCCGGATGAACATGATCCTGCACGGCAACACGACCAGCGACATCCGCCTCGGTGACACACTCGCCAACCCGCGCTTCAAGACCGGCACCAAGCTCGACACCTTCGACTACCTCGTTGCTAACCCGCCGTTCTCGGTGAAGACCTGGCAGAACGGCTTCGATGCCACGTTCGGTCGCTTCGATGGCTTTGCGGAGCCGCCTGCCAAGAACGGCGATTACGCCTTTCTGCTGCACATGCTGAAGAGCCTGAAGTCGACCGGGCGGGGAGCGGTCATCCTCCCGCATGGCGTCTTGTTCCGCGGCAACGCCGAGGCGACTATTCGCCGCGAGCTGATTGAGCGCGGCTACATCAAAGCAATCATCGGGTTGCCCGCCAACCTCTTCTACGGCACGGGCATTCCGGCGTGCATCATCCTGCTCGACAAGAAGGACGCCGCGGCCAGGACCGGCATCTTCATGATCGATGCCAGCAGGGACTTCGAGAAGGACGGACCCAAGAACCGGTTGCGCCCGCGCGACATGCACAAGATCGTCGATGCCTTCCTGAAGGGCACCGACATCCCTCGATATGCGCGCATGGTACCGAAGAGCGAGATCGCCGATCCGAAGAACAACTACAACCTCAACATCCCGCGCTACATCGACTCGTCTGAGCCTGAGGACATCCAGGACCTTCACGCACACCTCAAGGGGGGTATCCCGAACCGTGATCTCGATGCGCTCCAGCCGTACTGGGACGCCTTCCCGTCCCTCCGATCAACTCTGTTCCGGCCTTTGCGTGACGGCTATTCGCGCCTTGACATTGACAAGTCAGATATCCAGCAGGTCATCACGAACTCAGCCGAGTATCAGGCATTCGCCAGCACCACACATGAGCTCGTCTCTGACTGGTGGGCGTCGCATCGCACGATGCTCGAGGAAATAGGCGAGGCAACGAGGCCCGGCACCATCGCATCTCAGCTTGGCGAGACCCTCCTCGACCTGTTCCGCCCGCGCCCGCTGCTCGATGAGTACGGTGCCTACGAGCAATTCATGTCGTACTGGAACGAGACGATGCACGACGATGTCGCCTTGGTTGTGGGCCAGGGTTGGGCGGGCGCTGCTAAGCCTCGGAAAGCGATCGTGGACAAGGAGCGCAAGCTCTCTGAGACTGCGGATCTGGTTGTCGGGTCTGGCCGCGCCGCGGCAAAGTGGAAGATGGACCTGATCCCGCCGCAGTTGATCGTTGCCCGCTACTTCGCGCCAGAAGCCACGCAACTCGATGAGTTGAATGCAGCGCTCGAAGCCGCGAGCGAATCTATCGAGGAGTTTGTCGAAGAGAACTCTGGCGAGGACGGTCCGCTGGCTGACACCATCGAAGACGACAAGATCACCAAGGCACTCGCCACTGCACGACTCCGTATCGCTAAGACCGAATACCCCGAATCGGAAGAAGTCGATGCGCTCACCACGCTCATCGAGCTTTATGACGCAGAGGCAGCCGCAAAGCGCGCCGCTAAGGACGCCGCGGCCAAGCTTGAAGAGGCCACGCTCGCGCAGTACGGGAAGCTCACCGAGGGTGAGATCAAGAGCCTCGTCATCGCGGACAAGTGGGGTGCAACGGTCGCGCATGGCATTGAGACCGAACTCTCTGGACTGATCCAGAAGCTCGTTGACCGACTGCAGGTGCTTGCTGATCGCTATGAAGTCACGGTCAGTGATCTCGACCGTGCAGTTGAAGAGTCTGGTGCGAAGGTCGCGAGCTACCTAGCAGCGATGGGGGTGCAGAAATGATCCCCAATACCGTCGCCCGAGACTTGAAGTCGATTTCGGCATTTATTACTAAGGGGGCCACTCCGACAACTTACGGCTTCAATTGGGAGCAATCCGGTGTCCCCTTCCTTCGTAGCGAATGCGTATCATCTCGTGGTCTTGACCTGCGGCAGGCGATGTTTATCTCACCTGCGGCAGATGCAGCTCTGGCGCGTAGTCGCGTACGAGACGGTGACATTCTGATGACTATCACGGGAAACGTTGGCCGAGTAGCCATACTTGTTGGCCTAGGTTCGGCGAATATCAATCAGCACATTGCCCGAGTACGGGTAGCCGATTCGTCGTTTGACCCTGACTTTGTCTACCACTACTTGTCCCAGCCAACCATTCGGGCCCACTACGAGTCGATCACCACAGGACAGGCCTATCCGCAAATCAGTCTCACTCAGGTTCGTTCAACCTTGGTTCCCGCTCTACCTCTTCCGGAGCAGCAAGCGATTGCGCGGGCGCTGACGACAGCGGACAACTATGTCCATTCGATTAAGCAGCTCATCACGAAGAAGCGTGACATCAAGCTGGGCATGATGCAGGAACTACTCACGGGTAAGACTCGATTGCCGGGCTTTTCGGGCGATTGGCACACCCGAAAGATCGGCGACTTCACCGACGTCAAAGCTGGCGGCACCCCGCCAACAGGGATCGAACGGTATTGGGGCGGCGACATTCGTTGGATGAGTTCCGGTGAGGTTCATCAGAAGCGCGTTCGAGAAGTTGTCGGACGGATCACGCGGGACGGGCTTACTGAGTCGGCAGCTCAGATTCTCCCTGTTGGAACCGTTCTCATGGCCCTCGCCGGGCAAGGTAAGACACGAGGCACTGTGGCAGTTTCACACGTTGAGCTGACTACGAACCAGTCAATCGCCGGCATCCTGCCAAGTGAGGAACATGACTCGGACTTTCTGTACTACAACCTCGACACGCGATATGACGAACTCCGAGGCGAGTCCACGGGCGATGGAGGTCGGGGTGGTCTGAATCTGACGATCATCAAGAAGTTGGACGTGCTTATGCCGGACGTCGAGGAGCAAAGTGCCATCGCCGAGGTACTTGCGGCGGCGGATGCCGAGATCACTGTGCTGGAGCGTCGGCTGGAATCCGCAGGCGCTGTCAAGCAGGGCATGATGCAGGAACTGCTCACTGGGCGAACCCGCCTGGCGGCGGAGGGGGTCGCAGCATGAGCGTTGGGCAGATCGAGCGCAAGACTCAGGACCGCGTCGTCCAGTTGTTCCAGGACCTGCTCGGCTATGAGTACGGCGGGAACCGTGAAGACCTCGACAACACGAATGTCGATGAGGCGCTCCTGCGCCAGAATCTTTCAGCCCGTGGCTATGACGAGGAGATCATCGGTCGGGCGGTACAGCAGCTCCTGACCGCCGTCTCACTGGCGGCTGGTCAGTCGCTGTACGAGGCGAACCGCAAGGTCTATGAGTTGCTTCGTTACGGGGTCAAGGTCAAGCGCGGTGTGGCCGATGCCACTGAGACTGTCTGGCTCATCGACTGGGACAACTCGGGGGCCAATCACTTCGTGGTTGCCGAGGAGGTGTCGATCAAGGGCGAACACAACAAGCGTCCGGACATCGTTCTCTACGTCAACGGCATCGCCTTGGCGGTGATCGAGTTGAAGCGTTCCAAGGTGAGTGTTAGCGAGGGCATCCGCCAGAACATCGGCAACCAGAAACAGCACTTCGTTCGTCCGTTCTTCACGACCGTCCAGCTGCTCTTCGCCGGCAACGACACTGAGGGTCTTCGCTATGGCGTGATCGAGACGCCGGAGAAGTACTGGCTGGAATGGAAAGAGCCAACTGCCAGCGCGGTCGGCGCTGGCATCGAGAACCGACTGGACCGCGCGCTGGCCCAGATGGCGAACAAGGACCGGTTGCTCGAGCTGGTCCACGACTTCATCGTGTTCGATGCCGGAGTCAAGAAGACCGCGCGGCACAATCAGTACTTCGGGGTCAAGGCCGCTCAGGACCGTGTGCAAAAGCGCGAGGGCGGCATCATCTGGCACACCCAGGGCTCGGGTAAGTCGCTCACGATGGTCTGGCTGGCGAAGTGGATTCGAGAGCATCAGCAGGATGCTCGGGTGCTGATCATCACCGACCGAACGGAACTCGATGAGCAGATCGAGAAGGTATTCGGCGGGGTCAACGAGCAGATCTATCGCACCACCTCGGGTGCCGACCTCATCGGGCAGATCAACAAGAACCAGCCGTGGCTCATCGCCTCACTCGTGCACAAGTTCCGCGGTGATGACGGCGCGGAGGATGACGGCGACGATGACGAGGCCAGCGACGAGTTCATCAAGGAACTGAACTCTCGGCTGCCGCAAGGCTTCTCCCCGAAGGGCAACCTCTTCGTCTTTGTTGATGAGGCGCACCGCACCCAGAGCGGCAAGCTCCACCGGGCGATGAAGGCCCTGATGCCGAACGCTATGTTCATCGGCTTCACCGGGACGCCGCTGCTCAAGGCCGACAAGATGACGAGCATCGAGACCTTCGGCTCGTTCATCCATACCTACAAGTTTGACGAGGCCGTCCGCGACGGGGTCGTGCTGGACCTGCGCTACGAGGCGCGCAATATCGACCAGGAACTGACCGCTCCCGACAAGGTCGATAAGTGGTTCGAAGCCAAGACCAAGGGCATGACCGATCTCACCAAGGCTGAGCTGAAGAAGCGGTGGGGGACGATGCAGAAGGTCGTTTCGGCTGAGCCGCGAGCCAAGCAGATCGTGCAGGACATCCTGCTGGACATGGAGACCCAGCCTCGCTTGGTCGATGGGTGGGGTAACGCCATGCTCGTCAGTGAGAGCGTCTATCAGGCATGCAAGTTCTACGAGATGTTCGTCCAGGCCGGGTACAAGGGCAAGGTCGCCATTGTTACCAGCTACGTCCCGAACCCGACCGGCATCTCCAAGGAAGACGCGGGTGACGGCGACAACGAGGAGATCCGCAAGTACGAGATCTACCGCCAGATGCTCGCCGACCATTTCGGCGTCACGCCGGATGAAGCAGTCGGGCGGATCGAGGAGTTCGAGAAGGATGTCAAGCGCAAGTTCATCGAAGAGCCAGGCCAGATGCGCCTGCTCATTGTGGTGGACAAGCTCCTGACCGGCTTCGATGCCCCCGCCGCCACCTACCTCTACATCGACAAGAAGATGCGCGACCACGGCCTGTTCCAGGCCATCTGTCGGGTCAACCGGCTTGATGGTGACGACAAGGTCTACGGCTACGTCATCGACTACCGTGACCTGTTCAAGTCGATGGAGTCGGCCATCCACGACTACACCTCCGGAGCCCTGGACGGCTACGCCAAAGAAGACATTGAGGGGCTGCTCAAAGACCGCATCGAGGAAGCCCGCACCGACCTCGACGATGCGCTCGAGCTGGTCCGCAACCTCTGCGAACCAGTTGCTCCACCCAAGGAGACCGAGCAGTACTTGCATTACTTCGCCACCAGCGAGCCGGGCGACATGGCGCAGATCAAGGCCAACGAAGGCAAGCGTATCGACCTCTACAAGGCCGTCACCTCGCTGGTCCGTGCCTACGGAGCACTTGCGAACGACATGGATGCTGCTGGTTACTCAGATGCCGAGGCTGCGGCCATCAAGAAGGAAGTCGCCTACTTCGTTGCAGTCCGCGATGAGGTGAAGCAGGGTGCCGGAGAGAATGTCGACCTGAAGCAGTTCGAGGCCGGCATGCGGCGTCTGCTCGACACCTATATCCAGGCTGATCCGTCCGAGACTGTGGCGGAGTTTGAGAAGGGCCTTGTCGAGCTCATTGTTGAGCGCGGCGCAGGGGCTATCGATACCTTGCCCGAGGGAATCCGCAAGCGACCCGAAGCAATGGCCGAGACCATCATCAATAACGTGCGCCGGACGATTATCGATGAGCACGCCATGAACCCGAAGTACTACGACAAGATGTCCAGCCTGCTCGATGCGCTGATCGAACAGCGACGCAAAGAAGCACTGGACTACGCCAAGTACCTCGATGAGCTGCTGGCCTTTGTCGAGCAGGTCGGCACCGGCGCTTCAACCACCAAGTACCCAGACTGGGCGAGCAGCCCAGCCAAGCGGGCGCTGGTCGACTTCGACTGGCCCGAAGGCGTCGATCCCCAGTTCATCCACGAGACGATTCAGGCGAGCAAGGACCACGGCTGGACTGGCAACATCATGAAGCAGCGAGCCCTGGCGAACGCTATCCGATCGGCCCTGCCCGAAGGGTTTGAGAAGGAGCGACTCGATGCGCTCATAGCCCTCTTGAAGGGACACGATGAGTACCAGTAGCGCCTACCTCACCATTGCCGGCCTGGGCGTTGATGTCCTTTACAAGGACATCAAGAACCTGCATATATCTGTCTACCCGCCGATGGGACGTGTGCGTGTTGCCGCTCCCGAGCGAATGGACGATGACACGATTCGCCGGGCCGTGATTCAGCGGCTGCCGTGGATTCGCCGTCAACGCGACCAACTCCAAGCTGCGGAACGTCAAGACAAACGCCAGATGCTTTCCGGTGAGACGCACTATGTCTGGGGTGAGCGGTACCGACTCGATGTTTCCCGGACCAGCGGTCAGCACCGGGTTGAGCGATCCGGCACAACCCTCTGGGTCGTGGCCTCCGAGGGTGCCGATGCAGATGCGCGATTCGGCGTGCTGGACCGCTGGTACCGGCGCGAACTGAAAGCTGCCATCCCGCCACTCCTCGAGAAATGGGAGAAGCGCATCGGCGTGCAGTCGTCCCACTTCATCGTCCGGCGTATGAAGACCAAGTGGGGTACCTGTGCCCGTGAGTCAGCTGCGCTGTGGTTCAACCCGGAACTGGCCAAGAAGAACCCGCGTTGTCTGGAGTACATCGTTGTCCATGAACTGATGCACCTCATGGAACGCACCCACGGCAGTCGTTTTGTCGAACTCATGGATCAGCATCTTCCGGACTGGAGGGCGCGACGCGAGGAACTCAACGGAGCACCGCTTGCTGATGAGGAGTGGTTGTGACGGATCTGTTCGAACGCGGCTATTTGCACGATTTCTTCAGCCAACGTGTCTCGTCGGTTCGACGCGGCTTTGAGCACTTGAGCGAGGACGAAATCCTTAGTCGCTCCACGGATGATCTTGTCCACGCACTGGCTGAAGAGGCTCATCTCGAACCACTAGAAATAGCTGCCGAACCCATTGACGGTGGTGTGACTGAGGGAAGCGTTCAAGTCCAGGATTTCGCTGGCCGCCCCATCCGCCAGACAGTCTTCAACGTGCATGCAGTTTACGAGTTCAGCGGTCACGAAGACCTGCTGTACTACCAGCCCTCGACGAGCCTCGCTTTCACCAAGATTCAAGCTGACGTCAGGCGTGGGAGTCTTACGGTTCGCGCCACCATTTCGGTGAGTACAGCCAACAATGCTCAGGAGGCGCGCCGTGCCTTCGAGAATGAGATCGGAAAGATTCGAACAAACGCTGGCCACTCCGCCAAAGACGTCGCAGCATTCAACGCAAGACTCGAAGCGGAGTTCCGTCCGACAGTCGACCGCCGGAAGGAAGTGCTCCAGCAGCGCCGAGACATCTCAGGCGCGCTTGGCTTTCCAATGAAGAAGCGAACCGATGCGCCAGCTCCGGTTCCCATTCAACGTAAAGACATCGGCGCGCGGCGCACATCGACTGCGGCACGAGTGCGCGAGCCGTACAAAGACGAACCGGCCTTGACCGAGGCGCAGTACGAAGACGCCATTTCGGTAGTCGAGTCAACGCTGCTGGCTATGGAGCGTACCCCCTCGGTTGCCTCGGGCAAGGACGAGGAGGAGCTGCGCGACCAGATACTCGTCCAGCTAAATGGAACGTTCCAGGGGAACGCCACTGGCGAGACCTTCATCCAGGCGGGCAAGACGGACATTCTCGTTCGTGTGGAGGATCGCCATGTATTCGTCGGTGAATGCAAGTGGTGGACTGGCGAGAAGGCACTTGGCGGAGCTATCGACCAACTGCTGAGTTACTTGCCGTGGCGTGATGAGAAGGGCGCCTTGATCGTCTTCATCGATCGCAAGGAGGCCTCGGCGGTACTCGAAAAGGCAGAGGCTGCAGTCAAGGCACACTCGGCGTATAAGCGAGCTGGCAAGAAGAGTTCTGATCCAACGAAGAGGCGCAACTTCGTGTTGGGTCATCCAGATGATCCTGAACGGGAGATTCAAGTCGCCGTGCTCTTCGCCATTCTGCCGAAGGAGGGTAAGAAGTGAAGACGGTGTTTCTGGCCGGCCAAACGAATGAACGATCGAAGTACGAGTTTGGGAAGCCACTCATGCGGCGGTCCAAACTAATGCTCTGTGATCTGGCAGTTCCTGAGCCTCAGGCGGCCGAATGGATGGCAGAGCGGTAATGGCACGGGTTCTCGCGCTTGACTATGAACCGCTCTTCGGGGATAGCGATGACATGAGGTCAAGTTTTGGCAGCGACACGAGTTGCTTTGACTTTGACATCGTCCTATGGGACCCGGCTGCCAGCTTTGCAAGCTACGCCGACTATGCCGAGGACTATCAGGGACTGCCGGCCCTGTCTGACGCACAGTCCGCGAAGATCAAAGCTGACGTTGCTCGTCGCCGGGTTGAGTTCGCTGAGTTTGTGAAGAGCGGGCGCACGCTGATTGTGGTGGTAGCACCGCCACAAGAGTGCTATGTCGCAACGGGCGAGGTACGTACGTCTGGCACTGGCCGCAACGCTGCGAAGACTCGAGTAGTCGAGAAATTTGATCTCTACACGTCGTTGCCAGTTGATGCGCCCGGCTTTGTTCGTCGCGCCGGGAATCGCATCGCGCCGATTGGAAATGGGCCGATTCAGTCCGTGCTTCGCACCCACGCTAAACACTTGCATTATGCGGCAACGATGGCTCAACCGCCCGGGGAGGTTCTTGCTCAGGTGCAGGGCACCAAGCAGGCGGTTAGCTCGGCACTTCGAACACCTGATGGTGGTTTGCTTCTCCTCATCCCTGAGACGACATTCGAGGCTGATTGGGATGGGCGAAAGGATGTTTGGCCGAAGGGAGCAATCAAGTTTCAAAGCGATCTACTTTCGGCCCTGGTCGCTCTGGACGGGAGCTCCGAGATCAGTCGACCAGCCTGGGCTGAACGATTCGCGACTCAACAAGTCCTTGATTCTCGAAAAGAAGTTGCAAAGCAGCAAGCAGCCGTCGAGCGGGTAAGGGCGAGACTCGCCAAGGCACAAGAGGATGCTGAGCTTGCGCAGCTTCTCGACCAGCTTTACCTCGGAACTGGGCGACAGGTGGAGCTTCGAGTTGCGGATGTCTTGCGAATGTTGGGTGGCGTTGTGACGGAGCCTGCTCCCGGTCGTGATGACTGGAAGGTCAGCTTCGATGGACGACCCGCCGTACTTGAAGTGAAGGGCGTGAAAGGCAGCGCTGCCGAAAAGCACGCCGCACAGCTAGAAAAGTGGGTTGCTGGAGAATTTGAGTCCACGGGCAATGAACCGAAAGGTGTGCTTGTCGTCAACACGTGGCGAGAGACTCCCTTGGGTGAACGTACACAGGTGGACTTCCCTGATCAAATGTTGCCCTATTCGATCGCACGGAATCACTGCCTCGTGACAGGGCTTGAACTCTTTTGCATTGCTCAGGATATTCTCCGGGACCCGACGCGTAAGGAGCATTGGAAGGACAAGCTCCTTACGACTAGTGGACCCCTCATTGACGTTCCAGACTGGAGGGAGTTCCTTCAAGAGACTTCCGTCGAAGTCGACTCACAAGAGTGAGATTGAGCGATAGAAGTCGGAGATTTTAATGCCCCCGCGGTCACCCGCGGGGGCTTGTTCATCACCAGAGCAGGACTTCGTCCGCTCGAGCGATGTGGATGTGCTCGATGGTGCCCATCGAGTCCCGGTGCAGGTCCATCGCCTCCTCGATTGCCTCGAAGTAGTCGAGCTGGATGTGACCTTGGCCGAACCAGCTCTCCTCGTCTTGGAGTCCGAGGTGAATCCGGAATGGGCCATCGAGCCCCAGCAGACGCCTGCGGAGTGGCTCGGGCACCCTTTCAGACTGCACGTCATCCGAGACGAGGATCGCGGCACCGTATATCGGCACGATGACTCCACCAGCCAGGAACCAGGCGAGTCTGGCTGCTCTGAAGTTCAGCCACCGCCTCCGCCCAGGAACTATCCCCTCAACGATCATGGAGAGGCTGAGTTCGCCGATCGGAATCGTCAGAGGATCTCCGTAGAGGACATCTCGGACGTCTTCCTCGTCCGCGAGCCTCACTTCCTCGACCGGCTCCCACCGATGCCGCGGGATGTAGATGCCGTACTGCACAGCGCACCTCCCTTCAAGGTGGGACGCCAGCCCCGGCGCGCGCAACCGCACCGAGACTGGCCCTGTCCGTCACTTGTTGGTGGGCGGCTCGGTCGCCTTGTCCGGTTCCTTGCTCGTGACCGTCTTGGCCGTGGACTTCGGAGTCGGCTTGGCGGGGCCGAGGATGGAGGAGAGCACATCGCGCTTGGCCCTGGCCTCGCGGTCGATGTCCTCCATGACTTGCTGCACGCGGTCCTGGACGCGCTTGTCCGACTTGGCCGCGATGACGTGGTTCTCCAACGCCACGCGGTACTCCTCGGTCTTGCTGCGCCCGTTGATGTCGCTGAGCAGTTCCAGGAACGTGGCGAGTTCCTCGGGCACGCGAACAGCGAGAGGGACGGGCTGGCCGGTGAACACCGGCCGACTGGTGGTTGTGGGGTCACTCATGGTGACGACCTCCTCGATTCCTTTGCGGCCGGCGAACCCGGATGGTTCCCCAAGGAAGCCGCAGTGAATCGAGGACGAGCCGGAGCAGGGAAGCTCAACGGCTTACCGTCAGTATCGCGCGGCGCTGTTTGCGTTGCACCCCTCAAGTCGGAGTGCTTGTCATCGCGGGGCGTGCAGAACTGCTTGTTGTCCCTGGCCCAGTCAGGCGATCCGTCTTTCGCGGTTGGGAATGTCCTTGTCGAGCCTTGCGATGTGCCAAGGCAGTCCCTTGAAGGTGTATCGGTCGTAGGCCCGAAGCTTCTTCTGAACCTCCGGATGACGATATGGCAGACCAAAGTGCTTACTCTCGGACATCCGCTGGAGCTGCTTCTTCTCCCAGAACTGCAACTGCTCGCGTAGCGGTTCGATCGCCTGCCATTCGGGACACTCAGCGGTGAGTAGACCGCAGCGGCACTTGGACATTGGACCACGCTTGCCTCGGTGGTGTGGTTCGATGTCGAGCAAGAGGATGGAGAGCACTTCGCTCTCTCGACTGTGCGCCCGATCCTTCTCCTTCTCCGCCTGCGTTAGAGCCGTGCTCTGGAGAAGCCCCTTGAGTGAGTCTGAGATGCCATCCGCAAAGTTCGCGGCGATCTGCTCCCGGAGTTCCGTATTCTGTCGCGCGATCGCTCGACTGCGTTCATCCAACTCCGACTTTTCAGCCGCCGCAGACTCTCGAACCTCCTCGATCTGCGCTTTCGCCTGTCTGCCGAGATTCTGGAAGTCTCGCTTCCAGAGGTATATGTGTACTCGGTCTTTTCCCTCTGGCGTGCGGTGCTCCGTAGTCCGACACGACTCGCAGACATTCCGACCGTCTACTCCACGGGCTAGATGACTTCGCACCCGCCGCTGGCAGCAAGGGCACTCCATCGTGAGACCACCATGTGCGGTTGCGACCATCGGAACCTCCGGGCAGGGTTAGCTAATCACGAGTTCCATTCTGGTTGATGCCTCCGACATTCCATGGAGTTCAGCTTGACGCGAGTCGGCTCTTCATCGTCTTCGGATCAACTCCGTACCGCTCGGCGAGTGCGTTCATAGACCAGCCTTCGGCGTAGAGGGCTTCGGCTTCGATGAGTTCTGCCTCGGTCAGTTTGACGGCGTTGGACCTCCGCTCGACACCTTCGCGATTGAGGATCGCTGAGACGGAGTGCCGGTTGATCTGCCACTTGGCTGCAAGTTGGTAGGTAGACATCCCTCCTCGGTAGTCCACGATGAGTGCGGCTATTTCGGCTCGCTTGAGCCGTTTTTGCTCTTGACGAATCAGACGTTCTGGCTCATAGTCAGGGGCAGTCCGTGGTGCTATCGCACCGGACAGGACCGACTTGGCAGCAGCTAGGGCTGTTTGCCATTTCTTCTCGTCCGTGTCCGATAGGACCACGCTGTCCTGAGTCGCGACATCGTTGACAGATGAGTCGCGACATAGTTCACAAAGAGCTCGGCCTTTGGTCGGGCATTTTGGCTTTGTTGGCCCAGTGGTTTCGATCGGGTTGATGCTGTAGTCACTATGGCTGATGTCAACATTGGGGCGCCAGGACCTGGGCTCGACCGCGTCGATGCCGGCCTGCCGGTAACGGGCTAGGAGCACGTAAACGTGTTGCCGTGACACCCCGAAACGGGCTGCGGCGGCAGCGACACTCATTCCCTGTTGGGTGACGGACAACACAATGACTCGGGCTCTGGACATGCCCCATCG
>JAFKIY010000008.1 GCA_017306245.1 Micrococcales bacterium
GCACCGCACATACGTCAACAATACACAGATTCTTTCAGAAATCATGAAATCTCTACAAGAATCGGGTATCGGTGGCGATCCCTGCGTACCTCGCTCCTATGAGAGATCGAGGGAGCAGATGGCCGAACGAACTCACGGCAGTTGGGACAGAAGGTAACGGGTTCCGTGGAATTCGTTCGGAAATCTCGGGAACCTGAGTCTTCGCAGAAGGATTCCTAGTCGCTAAGACTGCGGGTTCACCGGCCGCATGGTCCGACGACCTTCCAGGGCGGTGACGTCTACTCCGAAGGTTGGCCGGAGGGGGCGCACGTCGATCGCGTCCATGCCGGCCGCGTCGGCAGCCTGCAGTCCCTCGTCGCCGTCCTCGAAGACGAGCACACGAGCCGGGTCGACGTCCAGCCGCTGCGCAGCAGCAAGGAAGATGTCCGGCGCCGGCTTTCCTCGGGCGACGTCGTTACGGGTCACAATCACGTCGAACAACCCCCGCATACCGAGGGCATCGACGGTCGCGCCAACGGTGTCGGCTCCGCCGCCGGTTGCGAGCGCGGTCCTCACGTTTCTGTGAGCATCGTTCAGCACCTTGTTGATTGGAGTGATCGTCTCCACAAAGGTGGAGTAGTCGGAGGTATTCAGCGTCGCGATCGGTAGCGGCCTGCTCGACATCGACAGGGCGACTCTGGCATTCGCCGGCGGCGGTGACCATATCGCGCGAGGACATGCCGGTGCGGGTCGCGTACCACTCGGGCGCGAGGTCGAGGCCCTGTCGGACCAGGGCGTTGCGCATGGCGATGAAATTCGCGGCGTGGCTATCTACGAGCGTGCCATCCCAATCGAACAGCAACGCTTCATAACCCTCCCAAATCAGGTCGGCGGTGGTGGCGGCGATGGTGAGGGTAGGCACGGTCAGATCTTTCGCATCGGAGCGAGCAGGAGTCGATGACGAGGCAGTTGGCAATCAGCATGGTCAGTCGGCTCAGTGGCGCAATCAAGCGTGGTGAGGTTTGCAAGCGTACTTGTCAAGCTTGAAGGTCGCGCGGATAAGTGAACGCGAGACGTCCCAAACGGTCGCTTCCGGCGGTGAATGACGTCGTTTTGCGACGTCTCGACGATCGGGCTGCTCGCCTATCCGCGCGACCCCTGAGCTCCGCGCAGCACGGGCGGCGGGCCGCTGAGCCGGTCACTGACACCGGTACCCGCCCGCAATCCGTCCCAGGCCAGGTCGAGATAGCGCCGCCACAGTTCCGGCGAGGCGGCATGGAGTGGTTGCGCGGTCTGGGCGATGCCGCGCAGCAATAGCACCAGGTCGTCGGAGGTGACGTCGGCGCGGACGCGACCCTCCGCTTGCGCGGCCTGCAGCAGCACCCCTGCCACGTCCAGCATTCGGGCGGTGAGCGCCTGGATTTCCGAGAGGTTCGTCAGGCCGTAGACGGCTTCGCAGATCCCGTAATTGCCTGCCAGCATCTCGGCACCAACGGCAAGAAACTCGTGCAGTGCGGCGGGGGCATCCTCCCTGCCAGCGAGCGCTTCGCCGCGCGCAACGAGCTGTCCGATTCGATCCTCGACGACGGCGACCACGAGCGCCTCCTTGGTCGGGAAGCGACGGAAGACCGTGGCTTTCCCCAGGCCGGCGGCATCCGCGATCGCGGCGACGGAGACATCGGCGCCCTTGCGCGCCAGCGCCTTCTCAGTGGCGTCGAGCAGCGCGCGCCGATTCCTCGCGGCATCCGCGCGGAGCCGCTGCGGCGCGATGTCGGACATGACACCAGCCTATCCGATACCGAGCGGTCCGGTTAGGTGATAGCGTGAAAGTGAAACCATGCGGTCCGCTTGTCGGGGGGGGGGGCATCAATGCGAGGAGACGACCATGTCCAGCTCAGAGCCCGCAGACGCGCCGGTTCCCGCAGCCACGGCGGCTTGGGCGGCGCTGGCGATCGTGGCCGCGGTGCAGTTCATGATCGTGCTGGACGCCACGGTGGTGAACGTCGCGGCCCCCTCCATCCAGCACTCCCTCGGCTTCACCGCATCGAGCTTGCAATGGATCATCACCGTGTACACCCTGCTCACAAGCGGCTTCCAGCTACTCGGCGGACGGGCCAGTGATCTCGTCGGCCGGCGGCTGGTGTTCCTGCTCGGCACGGCCGTGTTCACCGCCGCCTCGCTGTTCAACGGCCTCGCCCCGAGCGCGACCGCGCTCATCGTCGGCCGTGGCGCCCAAGGCCTGGGCGCAGCATTCGCCTCGGCGGCCGGGCTTGCCGTGCTGCTCGCCGCCTTCCCGAACGCCCGCGACCGCAGTCGGGCCCTGGCGGTGTGGACGAGCATCGCCATTGCAGGCGGCGCCGCCGGCGTCCTCGTCGGCGGCGTGCTGACCCAGTGGCTGTCCTGGCCCTGGGTGTTCTACATCAACGTCCCCGTCGGCGCGCTCGCCATCCTCGCCAGCCTCCGATGGCTCCCGGAATCCCGCGACACCGGTACGCGCCGCCGCTTCGACCTGCTCGGCGCGCTCACCGTCACCGCCGGCACCCTGCTCCTCGTCTACGCCATCACCGAGGCACCCTCCCGCGGCTGGGCGTCGCCGGAGGTCCTCGGCACCGGCATAGGCGGACTCGTTCTTCTCATGCTGTTCGTGCTGATCGAGCGGCGCACCCCCGACCCGCTCGTGCGCCTCGACGTGTTCCGAATCCGAACGCTGTCGGTGGGCAACGGCGCCCTCATGCTCGTCGGAGGCGCCACCTTCGCCCTCTTCCTGTTCACCTCCCTCTACGTCCAGGACATCCTCGGCTACGCCCCCTTGGTGGCCGGCCTCGCGTTCCTGCCCGTCTTCGCCGCCAGCGTCCTTGGCGCCGTCTTCGCCCAACAGCTCATACGTCGGATCGGGACACGCGCCGTATCCGTGGCCGGCCTGCTCATCGCCGCGATCGGCCTCGGCTGGCTACTGCGCCTGCCGGTCGACGGGTCCTACCTGGCCGACCTACTCGCACCGCTCGTCATAGGCTCCATCGGCCTCGGCCTCGCCTCCGTCCCGCTCACCCTCCTGGCCACCTCGGGATTGCCCCCCAGAGCTCTCCGGCATGGCATCGGGCATCAACAACATGAGCCAGAACCTCGGCCGCTCCCTCGGCCTCGCCGTCCTCACCACCATCGAGGTCAGCGCGGCTGGCCACGCCGCAGGCAACGCACTCGACGCCCAGCTCGCCGGCTACCACGCCGGATTCCTCAGTGCGGCGATCCTCCTCGCCGCCGGGGCCGCCCTCGTGCTCATCTTCCTGCGGCGCACCGACACCGCCCGCATTGACCTACAAGCCCGCAGCAAGGCCCCGGCGGGTCTCACCGACCAGTCGGCGCAGTGAGGTCTGTCTGACCTGTCCCTGGTTTTTCGGGTCTGTCCGATTTCTTGTGTGCGGGGCTCGGCTCAGTTGAGTGCTAAGCGGCGGAGCTTGACCCCTCACACACAAAGGTCCCGACAGACCCCAACGTGGCCGCCGACCACGGCGAGCCGTTCGACATGCTGGTCGACCCGGCGCTGCACACCGACGCAGCCGACCTGCACCGCGATCTGCTCGACGTTGCCGCGCTGCTCGACCCAAAGCTCCGCGACCTCCTAGGCCGGCGTTTTAGACAGGGGCTACTTACGCCGTTGAGTTGATGTGCCCCGAGGCGGACGGTGGTGTTGCGGCTCGGCGCAGGCGGCACTCGGCGTTATGCATGCGTGCCGTGTTCATGATCGGCGTGTGCGGCTTCCTCGAATTGGAAAGTGGAGTGCTCGACATCAAAGTGGTCCCCAAGGCATGCCTGCATCTGATCGAGGAGAGCGGGCATGTGGCCATCATGAAAACAAGCATCGTCCAGAACAATGTGTGCTGAAACGGCTGTCAGCCCAGAAGTGACGGTCCATGCGTGAAGGTCGTGGACATCACGGACGTACTTGACTTCGTTGAGATGGGTGCGCAGTTCGCTGAGGTCGATCTCTTTGGGCGCCGCTTCGAGGAGGACGCGACCTGAATCGCGCAGCAGGCCCCAGGCTGCGTGAACCATGAGCGCCACCACGACTAGGGAGGCGATTGCGTCCGCCTGGGTCCATCCGGTGGTGATGATGATGATGGCGGAGATGGCAGTGCCGATGAACCCGTATAGGTCAGTGAGGATGTGTTGATACGCGCCCTCGACGTTGAGGCTGGAGCGGTTGGCCTTTGCCAGGAGCCACGTCGCAGCCAGGTTGACGACAATGCCCACGAGAGCTACGACCAATACGGTGCCGCCGTTGACAGCGGGGTGATCGTCGACGAGGCGGCGGACTGCTTCGAAGCAGACCAGAGCGGCGATGACCAGCATGGTGACGCCGTTGCCGAGCGCGGAGAGGATTTCGGCTCGCTTCCAGCCGAAGGTCCAGGCTCCCGCGGCAGGGCGCGCGGCAAGCCGCATGGCCCAGAGCGCTACAGCGATGGCGCCGGCGTCGGACAGCATGTGCCCGGCGTCAGAGAGCAAGGCCAACGACCCAGATAGAAGTGCTGTGACGACTTCGCCGACCATGTAGGCCAGCAGGAGGCCAAGCGCCGCCCACAAGTATCGCCGATCGGCGTTTGACGAAATGCCGTGATCGTGCCCGGCGTGGCTCTCCCGCGAGAAGCGGTCGGGCGGGTCGACAGGATACTTGTGCCCGTCATGCTCGTTCATGGTCGCGGTCAGGCTCGTGGGTGGTCTTTGAGTTCGCCTGCGGCGTGCTCTAGACGATGGGTGGGGCACAACGATACTTGGTCGCCGGTGGCGGCCAAGAGCTTTTCGGCCGCGGCGAGGACACCTAGCACTTCGGGCTCGTGGCTCAACGAAAACATCGAGGAGCGGCCGACCGGACGGGAACTCACTAATCCGCAGTCAAAGAGGCAGGCGAGGTGCGCCGAGACTGTGGATTGCGCGAGGCCGACGTGCTCAGTCAGGTCTACAACTCGGTGCTCCCCTAACGCCAGGTGGGTGAGGATCGCCAGTCTGGACGGATCACCGAGGCTGCGGAACAGGCACGAGGCGGCTGTTGCAGCCCGAGTATCCAGTCTCGTGCTCTCAGGTGACAGCTGATCCCGAATCATCGCCATATGCCGATGATAGCGCCTATTACCGAATCTTAGCCAGACGCGGGGCACCGAACTGATGGGATCGGGAAGCTCCGGTGGCGGCGTCGCACCTCGCAGGTGTGAGAAACCATGCGAAAGCTGCCCAGCAGGCCAGGAGGCGTGGGAGCGGAGGTGAAAGCCGGGAGCATACCGATCACGCTGTCATGCCGGTTGCCCTGCTGCATGTCGTCATATCGGTCGCCCAAGACGGAACGATGGCGGTCGCAGTCGAGGGGACGCCCCATCTGCCAGAGCCGTTCGCTCCGCCGTGGCAGCGTGAGGACTTCGCCCGCGTCCTCGACCAGCTCACCGAGCAGTATCGCTCGCCGGTGCGGGTCGAGGTCCGCGAAGCAGACGGCACGATGTTCACCGACATCATCACGCCCGGCAAGCGCCGCCGCCCCGACCCCGAACCAGAGCCAGACGCGCAGGCGCCGGCTGCCCCCGCGCTGCTGGGTCTGCATAGGGGCGGGTTCGTGCCGGGCGAGGACGTCGCAGTCGCCGTGGTCATCGCCCACGCGGAGGCCGCCCCGGACAGCACCGCCCGCATCCTGCTGACGCCCGATCAGCTCGCCGGCAGTCCGACCCGCGAGGTGATCCTGCTCGGCCGGGTCTCCGGCACCACCACGGTCGGGCACCCCGCATGACCAGTCCACGACCAACCGGGCCGCTCGGGGACGAGCTGAGCAATCTCGGCATTGGCCTCCTCATCGGCGCCGCCGCACTGGCAGGCATCCTGCGCGGCGCCGGCTCCATCGCCGCCTGGATCACCGGCATCGACCAACCCGCCAGCGGCATCGAGTCCGGGCTGAGCGTCCTGCTACATCCCGGCGACCCCGCCCTGGCACTGTCAGCGCCAGGGCTCAACGCCCTCGCGTACTGGACCACCGCCGCCATGCTCATCGCCGTCGCCGCCGCGCTCTCGGTGTGGGTGTGGCGATTCATCCGCGAGCGCGGCCGAGTGGTGAAGGCCGACCCGTACCGGATCGCCGGGATCGCCACCCGCAGCGAGGTCGCCCAGGCGGCATCGGCGAAGGCGCTGCTGCGCCGGGCAGGACACCTGCGACCCTCGCTCAACAGGCCCAAGCCCGAGGCGGTCGGGTACCGGATCGGCACCTCGCGCGGCAAGGAGGTGTGGGCCAGCGTTGAAGACTCGATCCTGCTCATCGGGCCGCCACGCTCCGGCAAGGGCGCCCACATCGTCATCAACACGATCCTGGACGCGCCCGGCGCGGTCGTGACCACCTCGACCCGGCCCGACAACCTCGCCGCGACCCGGCGGGCACGGGAGAAGGTCGGGCCGGTCGCGGTCTTCGACCCCCAACACCTCGCCGAAGGGGTCCCTGCCGGGCTGCGGTGGTCGCCCATCCGGGGCTGTGAGGACCCGTTGACCGCGATGATCCGCGCCACCGGCCTCGCCGCCGGCACCGGCCTGTCCGCTGGCGGTGTGGAGGGCGGCGGGTTCTGGGAAGGCAAGACCAGGACGGCCCTCCAGGCCCTGCTCCACGCCGCCGCCCTGGACCGCCGCCCGCCGGGCGAGCTGTTCCGCTGGACCCTCGACCCCGCCGCCGCCGCCGACGCGGTGGCGATCCTCACCGCAAGCCCACGCGCGGCAGTCGGATGGGCCGACTCCTTGCAGGCCATGATCGACTCCGACCCGAGAACCCGCGACTCCATCTGGCAAGGCGTCTCCCTCGCCCTCGCCGCCCTCGCGGACCCGCGCGTGCTCGACGCCGTGAACCCGCGCGACGGCGAGGGCTTCGACCCCGAAGCCTTCCTGCGCGCCAAGGGCACCCTCTACCTGCTGGCGACCGGCGCCGGGGCCAACAACTCCGCCGCGCTGGTCGCGGCGTTCGTGGAAGACCTCGTGGAAGCCGCCCGGCGTATTGCCGCCCGCAGCCCCGGCGCCCGCCTCGATCCGCCGCTGCTGCTCGCGTTGGATGAGGTCGGCAACTTGGCGCCGTTGCCGTCGCTGCCGACTCTCATGGCCGAAGGCGGTGGCACCGGGATCACGACCATGCCCGTCTTGCAGTCCCTCGCCCAAGCCAGAGAGAAGTGGTCGGAGAACGCCGCCGGCGCGATCTGGGACGCCTCGATCGTCAAGATCATCCTCGGCGGAGCATCCAACTCCAAGGACCTTCACGACTTGACCACCCTCATCGGGGAACGCGACGAGCTGACCGACTCCACCACCATCGGAGACCAAGGCTCCCGCTCCGCCCAACGCTCCATCCGGCGCGTGCCGATCATGCCGCCCGACACGATCAGGACCCTGCCGTTCGGCACCGCGCTCGTGCTGCTGCGTGCCGCGCCGCCCATCGTGACCCGGATGCGGACCTGGACTGACCGACCCGACGCCGCGGAACTGCGAGCGGATCGCACCGGCATCGAAGCCATGCTGCAACGCCATTCTCAGGAGACCAGGGGCGCACCTGCCTGACAGAACGGCCCTGATCAGGGGCCGGCCGACGTCAGGAGACAAGGCTGATGGCTGTCCGCACCTACCAATCACTCTCGGGATACGTCGCCACGGAGCCCAGAACCGACCCGACGAGCGACGGTACTCCGAGGTTTTACGCACGGGCCGGTCAGCGGCAGGCCCGCAGGGAGCAGGACGGGAGCTTCACGAAGCTGTCGACCCAATACATGCCGATCGTCGCCTACGGCGAGGCCGCCGAGGAAGCCACCGCGTTGCTGAGCAAGGGCGACAACTTCACAGCCGAGGGCCGCATCCGTCCAGTCAAGTACGTCAAGGACGGCAAGACCATCGAAGGCCAGGAGTTCGAGGTGTGGAAGGTCGGTCGCCGCCGCAACGACGCCGACCGATCTGAGCAGGCCGAGCGAGCGGTCGCCGCCGACGCCGCTGCCGAGGCACCACTCCGCTCTCGGGACGTGCCGCCTGAGTTCGCCTCCCCAACCACCTCGCGGCAGGCACCCGCCGCGCTGGCCCTGTGAGGCGATGATGACCGACCACGCCACCTCGCCTGAGCCGCCCGAGGACGAGCTGCCCGGCGACGACCCGGCCGCGGACCTCGGGGAGCCGCTGCTTGCCGAACCGCCGCACCCGATCAACTGGAACCTGCTCACCGCCGACGAAGCCGAAGGCGAGTGGCTAGAGCTCAACAAGTGGGTCGACTGGCTCCGTCACGCCTACGGCCTCCCGGCATCCGTGGTGCCGCCGTTCTGGCACCGGCACTCTGAGCTCGTGTGGGAGCTGTCCGCGCTGCACCTGCACTGGCTGTGCGCCTACGACCCGGAGCAGAACGGAAGCGCCCCGCTGGGCTGGCACCGCGACTTCGCTGACGCCCGCCAGCGGCTCCGCGATTGGGTCGCTGCCTGCGGCACCCGTCTGGACCGCGACCGACCCACTCGGCAGACGAGCTGGCCCGGCGAGGAGGCCGCCGAGCCCGTCGAGGACCGGCTGATCGAGAACCGCGACCAGGACTTCGTGCAGTTCGTCCTCGATGATGTCGCTGCCCGGCGCCAGGCAGAGGACGAGTTCTACGCCGGCCTGAATCCCGAGACCGGAGAGCTGCTGTGACGGATGACCTCTTGGCAGCCGAACGCCCCGAGCTCGACTGCCTCCGCAAGGCGGGCGGCGAGCTCGGGGCGTCGTTCCTCCCGATCACGAAGGATCAGGCTACGGTCGTGCGCGCTACGCTGCTTGGCTCCACTGATAGGTGCCGGGAACTACGAACCGGGGAGCGATCTTGATGCGATCGGCATCGAAGATGCCTCCCATGAGACGGGACTTCTCGATACGGACGTCGAGCAGCATCTTGATGAGCCGCCGCTGTTCGAGCAGGTCGAGCTGATCCCACGCCGCCGTCAGGTCGTCGGCGTTGAGCAGGTCGAGCACCGCGTCGTCCGCAACGGGAGGCACCGCCTCCTTCGCGGCCTGCTCGATTTGCGGCTTCATCCGCTGTTCGACGTTCGACAGCATGGAGAGGCTGATCCTGCCCTCGGCATACTGCTCGGCAGCCTCATCGAGTCGGCGCCGCAGAGCGTCCAGCCGCTCCTCGGCCTCGCGGACTCGCTCGTTCCAACTCTCGTCGGGGCCGGCCAGCACCGCCAGACTCTCCGGGGTGGAGAGCCAGCCCAGCAGCGCGCCCACCACAAAGGCGTCCGTGCGTTCCACGTCGATGCTGATGCGACGGCAGGGCGCCCAGGGGCAGATGTAGTTGTTGCGCGGCTTGCCGTTCTTGCGGGGGATCACGTTGTGGACCCGCACCAGCGGCCGCGAGCAGAAGGCGCACTTGGCGACGTGCGACAGGAGCCATCGGGGCCGGCTGTGGTTGTCCTCCTCGACGTAGCGGGTACGGCGGGCGCGGTCGCCGAGAACGCGATTGACCTTCTCCCACCTATCGACGGGGATGATCGCGGGCCAGTCGGCCTCTCCGATCACCTCGCCCTGGTACTTGCGGAGCCCGGCAATCGTGGGGCTCCTGATGACCTGCGTGAGTGTCGCGTTCATCCAGCCCCGCGAGTGGTCGCTGGTCGGTTTCATCGGCGTCGGCACGCCCTCGCGGTTCAGACGGGTCACGATCCGGTTGACCGGCACGCCGCGGAGGATTTCGTCAACGGCGTTCGTGATGATCGACGCCTTCTCCGGGTCGATTTCCTGCCGGAGCAGTACGCCGGTGCTCTCGTCGTAGACCCGACGGTAGCCGTAGGGGAGTCGACCGTGAGGCCGGCCCTTCTGCGCGTTGAGCCGCACCGTCCGAAGCTGGCGCTCGCGGATCACGGCGGCGTCCTTCTCCGCTGTCAGAAACTCCAGCCCCATCATGAAAGCGTCGTCGCTGCGGGCGAAGTCGTAGACCCGGCCCTTCGTCAGATAGAGGACGCCGGCCGCTTGGCAGGCGGCCCGGAGCTGGATGTAAGCGGCGAGCTCGCGGCCGGCCCGCGATGGCTCCCAAGTCACGAAGGCGGCGTACCGCTTCGAGGCGATGAGCTGAAGGGCCTCCTCGAAACCCTCCCTCTCGCGGGTGCGCCACTGTGAAGCGGAGCGGTTCGCGTCGGTGATGACCTTGCCGACCTTCCACCCCTGCTGGCCGCACCAGGAGCGGCAGTCCGTCTCCTGGTCACCCGTGGATCGCATGAGGTAGTGGCGATCCATTGAGGCTCGCGTGTAGATCAGAGCTTCGGTGTCTGGTTCACTCGGGCGAGTGAGTGCGTTGCTTTCCATAACAGCAGGTGCTCCTTCTGCATCTGCTACCGAAGTCCTGGGTGAGCCGACGAACGATCTGGACACGGACATGCTCGCCGCGATCGAGGACCTGCTCGACTCCTTTCCGGGCACTCTCCTCGTGGTTAGCCACGATCGGTACCTGATCGAGCGGGTCACGGATCAGCAGTACGCGGTCATGGACGGGCGCCTCCGGCACCTCCCGCGCGGTGTTGACCAGTACCTGGAGTTGCGCGCGCGCTCGCGTTCAGAGCGCCGGTCATTTCTGACCGGCGCTGCGGCGCCACCGCCGACCGCCGTCCCGGCGGTCGGCGGTGCTCGTCTGCAAGAGACCTCCAGGAAACCCACCCTCTCCGGCGCTGAACTCCGCAACGCCCAGAAGGAGCTCGCCGCGGCGGGCCGAAAACTCGACAAGCTCGGCCATCAGGTGGCGGAGTTGCACATCAGGATTGCGGAGCACGATCAGTCCGATTACGTGGCGCTTGCGGGCATGTCGGCTCAACTTGATGAGCTGCACGACACGACCGCGAAGGTGGAGAATCGCTGGCTCGAGTTGAGTGAACTTCTCGGAGAGTAACCTCGGCATCGGCGCTTCCGACTCCGACGCCCCGGCGCCTGTAGGGCGTGTTGGTTAGGCTCGTCTCATGGTTGATCTCGCCGTTGCGCGCAAACGACTGCTCGAGCAGCAGAGGGAAACGCTGTCGTCGATCAGCGATCTCGGCGGGAACATCGACGCGATCGTGAGTGCCAGGCAGGACTCCAACAACGATGACGAGCACGACCCGGAGGGTGCGACGCTCGCCTTCGAGCGGTCGCAGTCGGATGCCCTGCTCCGGCAGGCGGAACAGCGGCTGCAGGACATCGACGCCGCGTTGTCGCGGGTGAAGCGCCGTACCTACGGGATGTGCGTCGTGTGCGGCAAGCCGATAGCGGCGGCACGACTCGCGGCCAGACCGTACGCGTCAACCTGCATCGCCTGCGCGGGCTGACGGCATTGCGCGGCGGGCCGGCGTCAGGGCTGAAAAGTCAGGGCCGCTGAGTCAGTCGATGTGGGGCGTCACCAGAATCGCGAGTTCCTCGCGCACGTCGGCGTCGTCGGGGCGCGAGCGGCTCAGTTCGCGCTGAATTTCGAGGGCCTCTTCCGCTCTGCCGAGCGAGCGCAGACAGCGCGCAACGGCCCAGCGGGCGCTGAATTGCTGGTCCTGGGTGCCGAATCGGATCGCCGCTCCCTGCGCGAGGGAGAACTGGGCGAGCGCGTCATCGAATCGGCCGGCATCGTGGAGGTTCCAGCCAAGATTGTTGTGCAGGGCGACGGCCCAGCGCTTCGTCCGGTCGTCGCCGGTCTGCTCCAGCGCCGCAAGCGCCTCCTGCGTCCAGCGCGCGGCGTGAGCCTCATCCGCAATCGCGAGCATGTGCAGCGCATCGACCTCCAGGAAGACCAGTCCGGCCCTGTTCGCGGCCGCCCGCGCGTTCGTGAAGTACGCGACGGCATCCAGCGGATGCCCGGAACTGTTGCGCACGCGCCCCTGTTCGAGAAGCACCCGGGTGGCGACTCGCGGCGAGTCGAAGACGATCTGCTGGAGCAGCCGGTCGGCCTCATCGAATCGGGACTGCAAACCCAGCGCCCGCGCGATCTGCGTCTCGAGTTCCGCCCGATCCTCCGGGGTCACGCCGTCGCCGCGGGCCGCTTTCCTCAGCCGCTGCTCGCTGAGTGCCGGGTCGGCGAAATCCCACAACCCGTCGAGCAGCTCCTGAGTCACCATGTCGTGCGGTCCTTGCGCGTCAGTCGAAGTCGAGGCTCAGCTTGCGCAGGAGTCCGGCAAGCCGCTCACGGTCGGCGGGGGGGAGCCGGTCGAGCAGTTCCCGTTCCGCGTTCAGCAGGTTGCTGATGGCGGAGTCCACGCATTCCCTGCCTTTCGGCGTCATGACGACGAGGACGCCGCGACCGTCATCCGGGTCGGTGCGACGGTGCACGAGTCCTCGGGCGGCGAGACGATCGATGCGGTTCGTCATGGTTCCTGAGGAGACGAGCGTCTGCTGGAGGAGGGCTTTCGGACTCAACTGGTATGGTGATCCGGCGCGGCGCAATGCGGAGAGAACATCGAACTCCCACGACTCGAGTTCAGACGTGGTGAACGATTCGCGGCGGGCCCGGTCCAGGTGCCGGGAAAGCCGTCCCACCCTGGACAGCACCTGCAGCGGGGCGAAGTCGAGGTCGGGCCGCTCCCGGGTCCACGCCTCCACGATGCGGTCGACTTCGTCGTGGGTGGGCATGACCCCATTATCGCGGCATCGCGCGACGAGCGTGGGGAGGGACGCTGCGTCTGGCAGACTTGACTTCGCGCACTGTGTGTGCGCAATCCGCCTTGGTGTAACGGCAGCACGACAGCCTTTGGAGCTGTTAGGTCCAGGTTCGAATCCTGGGGGCGGAGCTCAAAGATCGAACACCGATGTGTTCGAGATTTGAGCTCCGTGCGCGGAGCGCGAGCCGGCGAAGCCGACTCCATAACCTGGAGCCGAGTTGCTGGAGATCGAAGGAGAGCAATCATGACCGACCAGAACCTCGCGGTGATCATTCTCGCCGCCGGCGAGGGAACCCGGATGCGGTCGGCGACACCAAAAGTGCTGCACACGCTCGCGGGCATCCCGCTCGTCGGCCACGTGCTGGCGACGGCGCGCGAGTTGCATCCGGCGCACGTCATTGCCGTGGTTCGGCACGAGCGGGACCGCGTTGCCTCGGTGATCGGCGAAACGCTTCCCGAAGCAATTGTTGTCGACCAGGATGAGGTCCCCGGTACGGGGCGCGCCGTCGAGGTCGCGCTGGACGCCCTTCCCCAGGATTTCGCGGGCGATGTGGTGGTCGTGAGCGGCGACGTTCCCCTGCTGGATGCCGGAACTCTCGGACGCCTGATCGAGGCGCACCGCGCAGCGCACTGTGCAGCGACACTGCTGTCGGCGGTGCTGGATGATGCCTCCGGCTACGGCCGCATCATCCGCGGCGAGGACGGCCACGTGGACCGCATCGTGGAGCAGAAGGACGCGAACGAGTCGGAGCTCGCGGTCACCGAGATCAACTCGGGAAGCTACGTGTTCACCGTGGATTCGCTTCGTGCGGAGCTTTCCCACGTGGGAACCCGCAACGCGCAGGGCGAGAAATACCTCACCGATGTCGTGGGCCTGCTGCGCGCATCCGGCAGCACGGTGGAGGCGGTGCCGGTCGGCCAGAGCTGGATCGTCGGCGGGGTGAACGACCGGGTGCAGCTCGCCGAGGCGGCAGCGCGATTGAATGCGCTCATCGTGCGTGGCTGGCAGCTGGCCGGCGTGACGGTGCACGATCCGGCGACGACCTGGATCGACCTGGCGGTGACGATCGCCGAGGATGTGGAGATCCTTCCCGGCACCCAAGTCAAGGGCGCGACGAAGATCGACCGAGGTGCGGTCATCGGCCCGGACACGACGCTCGTGGATTGCGAAATCGGCGAGAATGCGATCGTGAAGCGCACGGATGCCACGCTCGCCGTCATCGGCAAGGGCGCGACGGTGGGGCCATTTTCCTACCTGCGGCCGAACAGCGTGCTCGGCGAGGAGGGCAAGATCGGCGCGTTCGTGGAGACGAAGAATTCGACGATCGGGTTCGGCAGCAAGGTTCCCCACCTCAGTTACATCGGCGACACGGAGATCGGCGTGCAGTCGAACATCGGCGCCGGCACGATCACCGCGAACTATGACGGCGTGAACAAGCACCGCACGAGTGTGGGTTCGCACGTGAGAACTTCCTCGCACAACGTGTTCGTCGCGCCCGTTAGGATTGGTGACGGAGCCTACACCGGTGCAGGTACCGTCGTTCGGAAGGACGTTCCGGCCGGCGCTCTTGCCATCTCTGTGGCTCCCCAACGGAACATGATGGGCTGGACCGAGGAGAAACGTCCCGGAACTGCGGCGGCCGAGGCTGCTGCGGCGGCGGGCGAGTCCGAGAATTAGCCACCAACGTCGGCGAGCCGGCAGAGAGCGGGAGACGTGTCGGGCATCAAAATCACCGGCCAGAAACGACTCGTCATTGTCTCCGGGCGCGCGTACCCGGAACTCGCGCAGCAGATTGCCGATGAACTCGGCAGCGAGCTGGTGCCGACGGATGCGCGCACGTTTGCGAGCAGCGAGATTTACGCGCGCTATGACGAGAGCGTTCGTGGTTGCGATGCGTTCGTCATCCAGTCGCACACCGCACCCATCAACGAGTGGCTCATGGAGCAGCTCATCATGGTGGATGCCCTGAAGCGCGCCTCAGCGAAGCGCATCACCGTGGTCGCGCCGTATTATCCGTACGCCCGCCAGGACAAGAAGGGTCGCGGGCGGGAACCGATCTCCGCGCGGCTGGTCGCTGACCTGTTCAAGGTGGCCGGGGCGGACCGCATCATGAGCGTCGACTTGCATGCTGCGCAGATCCAGGGTTTCTTCGACGGGCCGGTCGACCACTTGTTCGCGATGCCGGTGCTTCTGGAGCATTTCCGGAACAACCTCGACACGGATAACCTCACCGTGGTTTCCCCGGACATGGGGCGGGTGCGCGTGGCGGATGTCTGGAGCGACAAGCTCGGCTCGCCGCTGGCGATCATCCACAAGCGCCGCGATCCGCTCGTGGCCAACAAGGTCACGGTGCACGACATTGTCGGCGACGTCGAGGGTCGGGTGTGTTTAATTGTCGATGACATCATCGACACGGGCGGCACGATTGTGAAGGCGTCGGAGGCGTTGAAGAAGGCTGGCGCGCTCAGCGTGGTTGTTGCCGCAACTCACGCGGTGTTCTCCGATCCGGCGCCGAAAATTCTGCAGTCCGAGTTCATCGACTCTGTCGTGGTGACCGATACGCTGCCGGTGCCGGAGTCGAAGCGTTTCCCGTCGTTGACGGTGCTGTCGATCGCCCCGCTGCTCGCCCGCGCGATTCACGAAGTGTTCGATGACGGGTCGGTCACCTCGATGTTCGACGGCGCCGCGTAGCCCGCTCCGTCAGGACTGCACGCCCCGCGGGATCGTCACCATGCCGGGGATGAGGCCGAGTGAGACGATGTGACGCTCGCCGCCGAAACCGCCGGTCGCGTAGCACTCCCAACCGATCCCGCCGGCACCGAAGGCTTCGAACCGCACGGTTGAGCCGGTGGCATCCGGTGCCTCATAGTGGACGGCGACCGTGCACGAATCCGCCGCGGTGGCCGCGCTCACGGTGTACAGGTTCGCGAGAACCGGCAGCACGAGCGCGCCGATCGCGATGAGGACGATGGCCCGCATGATGAGGCGGCGACGTCGGCTGTACAGCGGGCGATCGTCGGTCTCGCTGCCGGCAGATTCCAGGTCAGTGGGCATCATCCATCGCAATCTCGCTGCGGTCTCCCGACCACAGCGTGTGGAACGTGCCCTCCATGTCCGACCGCTTGTAGGTGTGCGCCCCGAAGAAGTCGCGCTGCCCTTGCACGAGCGCTGCCGGCAGGCGGTCGGCGCGCAGTCCGTCGTAGTACGCGAGCGACGACGAGAACGCGGGGGCCGGGATGCCCGACTCGGCCGCGATGCGCACGACGCGGCGCCACGAGTCCTGCGCCCGCGCCATGACCTCGCGGAAGTATGGCGCCGTGACGAGCGCGACGAGGCCGGGGTCTTCGGCGTACGCTTCGGTGATCCGGTTCAGGAATTGCGCCCGGATGATGCAACCCCCGCGCCAGATCTTCGCGATCTCGCCCTTCTGAATGTCCCAGCCGTACTCTTCGGCGCCCGCGACGATCTCGTCGAACCCCTGGCTGTAGGCGATCATCTTGGAGGCGTACAGGGCAAGGCGCACGTCCTCGATGAACGCGTCAACATCCGCGACCGGCGCGGCGCTCGGGCCGGGAAGGTCGGCGGCGGCCGCCCGTTGGGCCGGCTTCGACGACAGCGAGCGGGCGAAAACCGCTTCGGCAATGCCCGACACCGGGATGCCGAGGTCCAGCGCGGTCTGCACGGTCCAGGCCCCCGTGCCTTTTGCTCCGGCCTGGTCGAGGATCACGTCGACGAGGGGCTTGCCGGTTTTCGCATCCGTCTGGCGCAGCACCTCTGCGGTGATCTCGATGAGGTAGCTCTCGAGCTCGCCGCGGTTCCACTCGGTGAAGATGTCGGCGATCTCGGCGGGGCTCTTGCCCGTGCCGCGGCGGATGAGGTCGTAGCCTTCCGCGATGAGCTGCATGTCGGCGTACTCGATGCCGTTGTGGATCATCTTGACGAAGTGGCCGGCGCCGTCGGTGCCGACGTGGGTCACGCAGGGCTCGCCCTCGGCGACGGCGGCGATCGAGCGCAGGATGGGACCGAGCGTCTCCCAGGCCTCGGCCGAGCCGCCCGGCATGATCGAGGGGCCGAGCAGCGCACCCTCCTCGCCGCCCGAGATGCCGGCGCCGACGAAGTTGATCCCGGTCTCGCGCACGGCCTTCTCGCGGCGGATCGTGTCGGTGAAGAGCGCGTTGCCGCCGTCGACGATGATGTCGCCCGGCTCGAACACGGCCGTGAGCTGGTCGATGACGGCATCCGTGCCCGCCCCGGCCTTGACCATGATGATGGCGGTGCGCGGCGTGGTGAGCGAGGCCGCGAAGTCGGCGATCGACTCGCTCGCGACGAAGTCGGCTTCCGGATGCGCGGCGAGCAGCTCGCGGGTCTTCTCCGGCGAGCGGTTGTAGATCGCCACGGTATTGCCTTCGCGGCTGGCGAGGTTGCGAGCCAGATTCGATCCCATGACGGCAAGGCCGACTACTCCGATATTGGCCGTGCTCGTGGCGGTCTGGGTCATGTTCTTCTCCTCGTTGACGGTGCACTCCAAGGCTATCCCGAGAGAGTGCAGTCTCGATTGCTAGGGTCGCATCATGCGGCCACTACTTGTTCTCATGGGCGTTTCTGGCTCCGGCAAGTCCACCGTCGGCGAACTGTTGGCTGCCGAGCTTGGTGTTCCTTTCGCGGATGCGGACGGACTGCACCCCGAATCGAACGTGCGAAAGATGGCGGCAGGGCATCCGCTCACCGACGAGGATCGCTGGCCGTGGCTGCGCCGCGTGGGAGAGGAGCTTCGCGGTGCGCAGCACACCGGGCTGGTGGTGGCGTGCTCCGCACTCAAGCGGTCGTACCGGGACGTGATTCGGTCTGTCGAGCCGCGAGCGAGGTTCGTCTTGCTGGACGGTCCGCGAGATCTCCTGGCGGAGCGCCTTTCGCGGCGCAAGGGGCATTTCATGCCGGCGGCCCTGCTTGATTCGCAACTGGAGACCCTCGAACGATTCGGGGAGGATGATCCGGGAATCGTGGTCTCGGTGGAAGGAACTCCAGAGCAGGTCATGCGCCGGATCGCTCGCCGTTGGCAGGAATGACTACTCTTGCCCACACCAACCGAGCTCCGCTCGAGTGGGCGGGTGGGCTCCGGCGTGCCCGACGGCGATTCCCGCCGAGGTGCTTGCGTGCGAGAGAATTGCGTGGAGCTGCCGCTTGTCGAGGGCCTTCAGCTCACAGGTGCGATCGGGCCCAACAGCGTTGAGGGTGCAGAGAGCGTCGATCAGCCCCGACATGAACGCATCTCCAGCACCGACGGTGTCCACCACGTCGACGCTGTTCGCCGAAACACGAGCGTGCGATCGTGAGTTCCAAATTTCGGCACCATCCGCCCCGCGCGTGAGCGCGACGAGTTCCACGCCTTCCGCAAGCCACTGCGCCGCGATCGCCTCAGGGGCTACTCCCGGATGGAGCCAGGCGAGGTCTTCATCGCTCACCTTGATGACGTCGGCGAACTCGACGAGATCCTCGACTCGTGACCGAGCGGTCGCGCGATCCATGATGAGCGGACGCAGATTCGGATCGAAGGTCACTGTCGCCCTGCTGGCGTAGTGTCGAAGCAGCCGCGTGACTTCGTCGCGACCTGGTTCGAGGTAGGCCCCGAGCGAACCAGTGTGCACGATGCGGGGGTCCGCGATGTCGGGGAAGGCCACGTCCCAGGCCAGTTCGAACACGTAGCTGGGAATGCCCTTGTCATCCATGGTCACGAGCGCAGTGGAAGTCGGTGTGTCGGGGTGGCCGCCTTGCACGAGTTCGACATCTCCCCGCAGGTGCTCTCGAATAAGGCGTCCGCGACGATCGGACCCGAACTGGGTCAGCAGGGTGACGGGATGCCCGAGACGGCCGAGTCCCAGCGCAACATTCGCGGGACTTCCACCGACGTGCTCAACCTCCGAGCCTCCCTTCGAGACGCGGTCGATCAGACTCTCTCCGATCACGAGGATGCGGGCGACGGGAGCGGTCACGACCGCTCGAATGCGGCATCGAAACGCGCTGAAGGAAGTTCAAGGTCGAACCGCCGAAGGAACTCGATCGCTTCGCGCGCGCCCGTGAATCGATTCATCCCGGCGTCCTCCCACTCGACTGATATCGGTCCCTGGTAGCCGATGGCACGCAGGGCTCTGAAGCTCGATTCCCAGGGAACATCGCCGCGCCCGACCGAGACGAAGTCCCATCCGCGTCTCGGGTCACCCCATGCGAGGTGAGACCCGAGGATGGTGTTGCGTCCCGTGAGCCGCATCTTCGTATCTTTGCAGTCGACATGGTAGATGCGGTCGGCGAAGTCGGTGATGAAAGAGACTGGATCGACGTTTTGCCAGACCATGTGGCTTGGATCCCAGTTCAGACCGAACGCGGCGCGGTTGCCGATCGCTTCCAGCGTCTTTACCGTCGTCCAGTGGTCGTAGGCGATCTCCGAGGGGTGCACCTCGAGGGCGAAGCGCACGCCGCACTCGTCGAAGACATCCAGGATCGGGTTCCAGCGTTCGGCAAAATCGCGATAGCCGTCCTCGATCACGGATTCCGGCACAGGGGGGAACATGGCCACATACCGCCAGATCGACGATCCCGTGAACCCGACGACGGTGTCCACGCCGAGCCGCTGCGCGAGCCTCGCCGTGAGTTTCATATCTTCCGCTGCACGCTGGCGCACGCCTTCCGCATCGCCGTCGCCCCACACTCTGGAGGGGAGAATCCCCCGGTGGCGGAAGTCGATGGGGTCATCGCACACGGCCTGGCCGGTGAGGTGGTTCGAGATGGCCCAGACGCCGAGGCCGTGGCGCTCCAGCATGGCCTTTTTCTCCCGGATATAGGTGTCGTCGTCCCAGCGCGTGACGTCGAGGTGGTCACCGCCCACCGCGAGTTCCAGCCCGTCGTATCCGAAGGAGGATGCCGTTTCCGCCACTTCCTCCAGCGGCAGATCCGTCCATTGCCCGGTGAAGAGCGTGAAGCGATGAGTCACGTTTTCTTGCCCTTTCGTCAACCCTCGAGAGATACGGAAATCTGCTGGCCACGGGAGTTGGAGCTCTTCTCGATGGCCGCGAGAACCCTCTCGACCTGGAGCGCGTCCTCGAAGGAGGGGCGAGGGTCCTCGCCGGCCGCGATCGCGGTGAGAAAATCTGCCGCTTGGTTCGTGAACGTGTTCTCCCAGCCGAGCACGTGCCCTGGCGGCCACCAGCGTCCCGCATACGGATGCTGCGGCTCCGTGAAGAGCACTTGCCGATACCCCCGATCCTCCTGAGGGCCGATCGACTCGAGCACGTACAGTTCGTTGAGCCGCTGGAGGCCGAATCTGATCCCGCCGGTGGAACCGTAGATCTCGATGTCCAGCTCCGCTTTTCTTCCCGTCGCCATCCGGGAGGCCTCCAGGCTGATGCCGACTCCGGATGCCGTGAATCCGGTCGCCCAGAAAGCATCGTCGACCGTGACGGCTTCACGGCCTTCCGGCCCCGGCCGCTCCGGCACCATGGTGCGCATGTGCCCAGAGACCGTTGTTATCGGCTCTCCCAGGAGGTAGTGCACCTGGTCGACAAGGTGGGAGCCGAGATCGCCAAGCACGCCGGAGCCGGCGATTTCTTTGCGAAGGCGCCAACTCATGGGGGTGGTGTCATCCGCGAGCCAGTCCTGCAGGAAGCTCACGCGCATGTGCCGCACTGTGCCGATGCGCCCGGATCGAACGATTGCGCGCGCGCCGGCGAGAGCGGGAATGCGGCGGTAGTTGAAGCCGACCATGGACCGCGTGCCGTGCGCACGGGCCGCGGCGGCGGCGCGAGTCATCCGCTCCGCATCGCTAAACGTCGAGGCGAGCGGTTTCTCGGTGAGCACGTGCTTACCGGCGTCGAGGGCGGCGATCGCGATTTCCGCATGCAGGTGCCCAGGTGTGCAGATGTCGACGATGTCCACGTCCGACCGATTGATGACGGACGCCCAGTCTGTGCCGGATTCCGCCCAGCCCAGTCGTGCCGCCGCCTCGCGTGTCTTCTCCGGCTGCTGCCCGACGAGCACCTTCATGGCGACCGGATGCTCCGGCCAGAAGGCTGCGACGTTTCGCCAGGCCTGTGAGTGCGCCTTGCCCATGAACTCGGTGCCGATGAGGGCAATGCCGAGGGGGCGCGAGTCGTTCATGGCTGGCTCCTTTTTCGTCGTGGATCCTCTTCAGCATATAGATAATACTTTTTCGAATCCGCTCATCGACTAAGCCCTATTGCGAAACGATAATATAAATAGTACTTTTATCCCCAACGGTGCGAAACCGACCCAGCGCAGGGTTTGTCACGCACCAGTGGAAGCCCGTGAAGGAGCGAGCGCCACAGCACTGTTCACTGCAATTCAACTCGACACTATTCAGGTAGGGAGCAACCCATGGAGAACATCATTCCCCCCAGCGGACTCAGCAGACGAGGTTTTCTCGGAATTGCCGGTGTGGCCGCGACCATTCCACTGCTGGCAGCGTGCGCGCCTGGAGCATCCGGCACCGTCGATGCCAATACGGTGCTGAAATTCTGGGACATGCCGTGGGGCGCCCCCAAGTACAGCGACACGGCTGCGGAGATCGTCAAGGGCTACAGCCAGAGCGGGATGCCGAGCTGGTCCTACCAGACCATCCAGTGGAACAACTTCTACCAGACGTTCTCCTCGGCGATCGCCTCGAACACCGGGCCGGCGGTCAGCGGCGGCGGCGGCTTCCAGGCCTTCCAGTTCGCGGAGCTCGGCAAGATCGCCTACGCGGACAACCTCATCGAGACCATGAAGAAGTCCGGCTCCTACGATGACTTCCTGCCAGGCACCATCGACTCCATGAAGACGGCAAAGGGCTACGTGGCCATGCCGTGGGCCATGGACCTTCGCGTGTTCTGGTACAAGAAGTCGCTTCTGGAGAAGGCGGGGGCAGAGGTTCCCACCGACTGGGATTCCCTCGTCACGACGGGCAAAGCGCTGCGCAAGATCGGTGTGAGCGGCTTCGGAATTGCCGGAGGCTCTGGCTACAACCACGCCCCGCAAGCGATCATCACGATGATGCTGAACAACAACGGCGGTCTGTTCGACAAGGACGGCAAGCTGGACTGCGTGACCGACCGCAACATCGAAGCGGTCGAGTTCGTCAAGCAACTTGTCGCCGAGAACATCATCGACCCCGGCATGATCAGCTACTCCATGGACAACCTGGTGTCCCAGTGGGCGGAGGACAAGGTCGGCTTCGGCGTTCATGAGCCCGGGCTCGCACTCCAGCTCGGTGACACCACCGGCGACGTGCTGGTGTCCAGCCCGCTGACCGGTCCGCACGGCGATCAGGGCACGCTCATGTTCGTGAACAACATCATGATGTACACGAATTCGCCGAGCCAGGAGGCCTCAGAGTCGTTCCTCGAGTACTACCTCGACAACATGATCACTCTGTGGAAAGACGATGCCGTCTCGCGCATTCCGGTGCGCCAGTCGATCGTCGATCTGCCGATCTTCCAGGAGAACGCGCAGTTCGTGAAGATCGTCAAGGAGTACCAGCCGATCGCCAAGAGCTACGCCTACCCTGCTTCATCAGGCTTTGCGGGACTCGCCGCCGTCGATGGTGGCATGCAGCTCTGGCAGTTCGCGCAGACCGTGCTCGAGGGAAAGACAGACGCCAAGAAGTCGCTCGAGAGCCTGTCGACCGAGCTCGCCAAGGTGCTCTAGCCTCGAGTAAACAGACGAGAAGAGCCTGAAGAGTGACATCCACCGTGACAACACGTTCCCGCTGGGGCCGCGGTGGCGTCGGGCTCGGCGGACGGGGGGCGGCAACGCCGCCTCCCGTCCGCACCGGGCGCCTCAGCATGAACAAGTTCGTGCTGCTCTTGATGGCTCTGCCGTCGCTCCTGGTCATCCTGCTGATCAACGTGTACCCCCTGTTGTACGCGGCCAATCAGTCGGTGCGCCAGGGATCCCTCATCGATGCCGGGCCGCTCGTCGGTTCCGACAATTTCACCGACGTGCTCACCGACAAGATGTTCTGGGAAGCGGCCGGGTTCACCCTGGTCTTCACGCTCGTCGGGGTTTTCGGGAGCTGGGTGGTCGGTTTCGCCATCGCACTGGCTCTTCGCACGAAAATTCCCGCTGCAGGGGTTTTCAAAGTTCTGCTTCTGCTGCCGTGGGTGATTCCCGTGGTGTCATCCGCCATGGCGTGGAACTGGCTCATCGCCACCCCGACGAGCCCGATCCCGCTGATGTTCGAAGCCCTTGGGCTTGGCCATCCGCTGTTTCTCGCCGACCCTTCGCTCGCGATGGTCACGGTGTGCGTGTTCAAGGTGTGGATCAGTTTTCCCTTCATGATGCTCATGATGAGCTCGGCGCTCGCCGGCGTCGATGAGAGCGTCTATGAGGCGGGAAGGATGGACGGCGCCAGCCGCTGGCAGCAATTGACGCAGTTGACGCTGCCGATGATCGCGCGGCCCATCTACATCAGCTGGATACTCATGACCATCTTCTGCGTCAATGACTTCACCACGGTGTACCTGCTCACCGGAGGCGGGCCAGTGGGGGCGACCAATACCCTTCTGGTGCTCGCGTATCGCACGGTCTTCCAGGACATGAGAACCGGTCCGGGCGTGGCGATTGCGTTCCTCATGACCTTCGTGCTCGTGGTCATCTCCGTCTTCCTTTACCGCCAGATCCGGAAGTCGAGCCTCCAATGACAAGCACGAGTGCACCAGCCAAGGCCGCCGCGCGCCCGAGCCAGAAGAGCGAGGATCGCGGCAAGTGGTGGCGTTTCACCTGGCTCATGGTCTTCACCTTCGTGATCCTCGTTCCCGTGCTGGCGACCGTGGCGCTGGCACTGCGGCCGGAGGCCTCCAGTGGTGAGTCTGGCTCGGCGACGATCTCCAATTTCGTCTACGTGCTCACGGAGACGTTCACGCCTACCTGGCTTGGCAACAGCATTTGGGTGGCACTGGGCACCGTCGTCATCGCGGTCGCTGTTTCTGCTCCGGCAGGGTATGTGCTGTCTCGTGGTCGGAGCAAGCTCGTTTCCGGGTACGCCCTGACCCTGTTCATCATTCAGGCACTCCCGATCATCGTGCTCGTCGTGCCGCTTTTCATGCTGTTCGCGCCCCTCATGCTCATCGACAACCTCGTGGGGATCACGATCATCTATGTCGGAAGCACCATGTCGGTGACCACGTGGATGATGGCGGCATATTTCGACACGATTCCCATCACACTGGAAGAAGCAGCGTGGATCGACGGTTGCTCCGTGTTCGGCGGATTCGTGCGCGTCGTGCTTCGGAACTCACTGCCCGGTGTGCTTTCTGCCGCGATCTTTGCGTTCTTGCAGGCCTGGAACGACTACCTCATCGCCATCGTGTTCTTGCGCTCAGACCCCACCCTGACCCTTCAGGTCGGGCTCCAGACCTTCTTCCAGCAGAACTCGACAGCGTGGGGCCCCGTGATGGCGATCTCGGTCATCATGATCCTGCCCCCCGTGATCGTTTTTGCGACCTTGAACCGCTACTTCAGCGTCGGGGGCATCGGCGGGTCGCTCGCGGGCCGCTGATCCACAACTACAGGAGGCATCTCATGTTCGCTAATCTCACCGGATGGCACGCGCTGATCGTTCTCGTCGTCATCGTGCTGCTGTTCGGGGCCACGAAGCTCCCTGTGCTTGCGCGCAGCGTCGGTCAGTCGATGAAGATATTCCGCCAGGAGGTCAAGCCAGGGCTCGACGAGTTGGAACAGCCCGTGGACTCCGAGCTCAACCCGAAGGTCGCAGACGGCGCCACTCGTTGAGCCGGATGGGCGCTGGTCGCCGTCCGGTGGTCTTGAGCGGTGCCGAACGGTGAGCGGGCCGATCAGGCCGTGACGCCACGAGCGCGACTGGGTTCGCTGTCGAGTTCCCCGCCGAGAGGAATACCCATCCGCTCGGCGTAACTCGCGACGATCGCCTGGCTCGTGTCGACATCATGCTCGGCCCCGACGAGGTCGGTGAGGGGCTGCATCTCTTGATGGATCATGTCGGCAAAGGCTTCGAGTTGAATCTCGAAAGACTCCCCGATGTTGCGGAACTCCGTGCGCGCCTCCGCCTCTCCCGCCGCCGAATATTGCGTCAAGACCGTCGGCGCATGAAGGAGGTAGGGAGAGGGGAAGGCGAGTTCGAGGCTTCCCGCTCCGTAGATGATCTTGATCGTTTCACGGTAGGCGGGATAGTCGTGCAGATAGTGCCAGTCGAGCGTGAACCTGGTGGTTTCCTCGATCGCACCGACAGCTCTGATCGACGGGGGCTGTGCGCCGAGCCCGCCGGCGTCGCGGCCGGTTTGCCGTCTCTGGTGACGCGAGGAGGTGCGCCAGATATCGGCGAAATCGACGGCGGTGATGGGTGCGAAAAGCGTGCGCACAACGGCCATGTCGTGGGAGAGGCTCGACATGAGGCATCCGGCGTAGACGCGCCAGAGGTCTTCGTTCTCGTCTCCCTCACCGAAGGCGGAGTCCCACAGGGCTCGATCGGTGCGTCGCAACTCGTCACGAGTGTCATCCGGAATGTCACCACCCGAAGAAATGAGGTGCGCAAAATCCAGCTGGGACTGCCCCGTGGGGTGGAGCACCCTCACGTCGACGGTGCGCACGTCATCGATGTCATTCAACAGTTGGCGAGCAAGCGCGGTCGCCGGATCGTACTGCTTCATGTAGCCGACCATGAGTCGTGGTGGGCCCTCCATCGGCGCGACCTGGCGAAGGCGATCGAGTTCGGCGTGGGTGAACGCGAGTGGCTTTTCGCAGAGGACCGCAAGGTCACGCTCGAGGGCTGCGGTGACTATCGGTTCGTGTGATCCGCCCGAGCAGATGAGGATGGCGTCGAGGTCGTCTCTGTCGAGCAAGGCGAACGCGTCGGTGTAACGAGCAGAGTGGACTATCCCGAAGACCTCGCCAACCGAGGCGAGCAAGGAGGGCGAGATGTCGCTGATCGCCGTAATGGCGAACAGTTCGGGGCGGCGCCGCAGGAGTGGCAAGTGCACGCTTTGCGCGACAGCGCCGAGTCCGATGACGCCAAGACGGATGACGGCGGGTGAGGTCACCGGCTACTCCTTTCCGAAGGTCATCACTGACTTGATATTCTTGCCGCTTTCCATGTCCTCGAATGCACGCTCCCAGTCCTCGAGAGCGTACACGCCGCCCAAGACAGAAGAGGGATCGAGTTTTCCGCTGGCAAAAAGCGTGAGCACTCGCTCCCAGGTTCCCCAGTTGTGCGAGAACGACCCGAAGAGAGTGACGGCCTTCTGCACGAGCGGGTCGAGCGAGAATCCGAGGGGTTGCGGGCCCCAGCCCACCTTTGCGATGGACCCGAATGGTCGAACGAACTGGAGTGACTGCTCAAGCGCGATGCTCACCCCCGTGGCATCCACGACGAGGTCGGCCCCGAGTCCGTCGTGCAGGCTCGCGATGAGTTTGCCCGGGTCATCCGCGGTGATATCCATCACGTGATCCGCGCCGAGCGCGCTTGCCATTGCGAGCCGGTGTCCGTCTATGCCGGTCCCGAGAACCACGGTGGTGTCTGCTCCCGAGAGCTTCGCCATCATCATGGAGAGGATGCCGATAGTTCCTGCCCCCTGAATGACGACCAGATCGCCGGTCTTGACGCGCGCGCGTTCGACGACGGCGTTGAAGGCGACGGCGAAGGGCTCCGTCATCGCCGCCGACTCGAAGGAGACCCCTTCGGGGATCCGATGGAGCACGCGCGGCTCAGCGGAGAGCAGTTCGCTGAAGGCGCCATCGCGCGTGGCTCCGTAGCCTTCGCGATGCGGGCACAGGTTGTACAGGCCGGAGCGGCAGAGACTGCAAATACCGCAGATGGAGGCTGCTGTCTCGCACACGACACGGTCCCCCACCGCCCATCCTGTGACGTTGCGCCCGACTTCCACGATGACACCAGCGGTTTCGTGCCCGAGCACCACGGGGGCCGCGACGGGCCAGCCCTGCTTATTGCGCCACATGTGCAGGTCGGATCCGCACACCCCGACGGCGCGGGCGGCAACGAGCACGGTGTCGTCGGTGATGCGAGGCTCTGGCAGGTCTCGGATCTCAAGATCGCCATCGTTGTATCCAAACTTGACGAGGCCTTTCATGGAATTCTCCTTTGGGTTCTGGATGTCAGTGGGCTCGGCGTCATGGTCGAGCATCCGGGAGGTAGGGGAGGACGGGAAGTCCGCGCACGCCGACGTCGGCGTGGAAGACGCTCCCGGCCAGCGGGTCATCGTCGTCGTCGAGATTCTCGCGAGAAGTCGTGATGTACAGCGTTGAGAGGTCAGGGCCCCCAAAGGTGCACGAGGTCACCTGGCGCGCGTCGACGGATACCGTGACGTCGGGCGTGCCATCCGGCAGGATGCGCTGCACCCGGCTTCCGCCGAAGATGGCGGCCCAGATCCCGCCTTGCTCGTCGACCCACAGTCCGTCGGGGGCGCCGACGGCAGGGTCGAACTCGGCGAGTGGTCGACGCTCGATGAGGTCGCCTGCTTCCGTCACGGTGAAGACGTCGATCCGGTGGGTTGGGCTGTCCGCGTAGTATGCGCGGGTTCCCTCCGGGCTGAATCCGATACCGTTCGAGACGGTGACGGCCGGGAGGACGACTCTCGTGCTGCCGGCGGACACTTCCATGAGCTGGCCGCCTCCCGGCACTGGTCCGGACTTCAGCGGCCCGGACTTCAGTGACCCGATCAGCACGGTTCCCCACGGGGTGCACGTGCCTTCGTTCAGACGGCTCCCGTCCTGGGTGAGGTCCGTCGCGATCGCCACCTTGTCATCCGTCGACTCATCCCACAGGACGAGGTCGCTTTCTCTCGCGACGAGGCTCTTCCCTGATCCCGCGGGTCTGATCATGGCCGCCGCGGTTCCCAGGTGGTGTCGGCGCGGGATGCCACGCTCGTCGAAGTGCAGCACATCGCCCTGAAACATGTCGACGCAGCGCAGGCCACCCCAGCTCTCGGCCCAGACCGCGCCCTCACCGTGATAGGTGACGGGAGCACTGAACGGCGTCGCAATGATCACTGCATCCCTTTCCCAAGTCGTAAAAAATATATTAGTATGATTTAGTGACCGCAAGGGTCATGGAATGAGAAATGAGTGCGAGATGCGCATCAGCGTTTTCCCCAAAGGTGAGGTCGATGCCATCGCCGTGCACCGCACGATGACGGTTTTTGACTGGATCGCTCAGGCCCGTGTGCTGCCCATTGAAGGGCTCGAACTCTATTCGGGCATGTTCTGGGAGACCGACGATGCCTTTGTCGATCGCGTAGGGGACGCGCTCGCCGAGGCGGGATTCGAGATGCCGATGCTGTGCGTGTCGCCGGACTTCACCCACCCGGACCCCAGCGTTCGCGCGGCCCAACTGGAGAGACAGATCAGGATGATCGAGATCGCGGACCGTCTCGGCGGGGCCACCGCGAGTTGCCGCGTGCTGAGCGGTCAGCGGCATCCAGAGGTCTCCGTGGAGGAGGGGCTCGATTGGGCGGCGGAGGCGATCACGACGTGCCTCGATCACGCGGTTTCCCATAACGTGACGCTCGGCATCGAGAACCACTACAAAGACGGCAGCTGGGCCTACCCGGAGTTCGCCCAGACGAAGAAGGTCTTTCTCGCCCTCCTGGATCGCATCGATAATCGAACGCATTTCGGGGTGCAATACGACCCCTCGAACGCCATCGTCGCTGGCGAGGACTCCGCCGACTTCCTCGACACGGTGATCGATCGCGTCGTGACGATGCAGGCCTCCGACCGATACCTCGCACCGGGAGCCGACCTGGACTCCCTTCGGCAGGCTGATGGCACGCTGGGGTATTCCCCGAATCTGCTGCACGGCGTCATCGGCAAGGGCCTGAACGACTATCCACGAATCTTTCGCACCCTGTTCGACGCGGGTTATG
Source organism: Micrococcales bacterium (assembly GCA_017306245.1). GTDB lineage: Bacteria > Actinomycetota > Actinomycetes > Actinomycetales > Microbacteriaceae > Terrimesophilobacter. The sequence continues at coordinate 28,494 of JAFKIY010000008.1, forward strand.
ACGGATGGATCTCCGTGGAGGACGGCGTCAACGGAATGCACGAAATGGCGGCATCGGTGGAGTTCCTTCGCGACGCGCGCGATCGCTACTTCGGGGGATCCTTCGAGGCGAAGGTCGCCACTCAGGATGCTGCGCGCGCCCTCGCCGGCGTCGGCCCACGATGACCCGCCCACTCACCCACCACCAATCGATCAAGGAGACATGATGACGGCAACCGCGATTCGATCGCTCACGAGGGCGAATCTCACTCGGCCACTGGTTCAGGTCTCCCTCGACCTCACCTCCACGGCGGATGCGCTCTCCACCGCGGCCATTGCGATGGCTGCCGGCGCCGATTGGCTCGAAGTAGGCACACCGCTGGTTCTGGCCGAGGGCCTTCACGGGGTGCGAGCGTTGCGCGCCGAGTTTCCCACGACTCCGCTCATCGTCGATCTGAAGACGATGGACGGCGGTTACATGGAAGCCGAGATGATGGCGGATGCGGGAGCGGATGCCGTGATCGTCATGGCCAAAGCTCACGATGCGACCATCGAGAACGTGTGCCGTGCCGGGGAGGACTTCGGGCTCCTCGTGATGGGGGACGACCTGGGAGCGCCCGACGCGGCCGCCGAATGCGCGAGGCTTGAGAAGCTCGGCGTGGGGATGGTGATCCACCACACCGGTTTCGATCACCGCAGGAAGCATCCGGGGCTTTCCCCCATGACGGATTTGTCCGCCGTGGTCGCCGCGACCACGGTCCCCGTGCAGGCGGTGGGGGGGCTCAGCATCGATCAGGCGGTGGCCTGCCCCGGGCTCGGCGCACCCGTCGTGGTGTTCGGAGCTCCGCTGGCGATTGACGGCGACTCGTTCACGGTGGCATCGGGAGATCTGCTTCGCGTGCTGACCGAAGCCTGCCAGCGCGTGCACGACGCCGAGATTCGCTATCCGGGTCGTGAGAAGCTGTCGGCATGACCATGGTCACGGTCGGGCTCGCGCAGACGCTCGTGCTGCCCGGAGACGTCGCGGGGAACCTCGCACGCGCGGCGGAGATGGTCGCGGAGGCCGCGACGAAGAAGTGCGATATCGTCGTGCTCCCCGAGTGCGTCGATGTGGGATGGACGGAGGTTCGGGCCACCGAGCTCGCCCAGCCGATTCCGGGATCGACGAGCGATTTCCTCTGTGATCTCGCGCGCACCCACTCCATCATGATCGCCTCCGGGCTGACCGAACGCGCGGGCGACCAGGTCTACAACGCTGCCGTGCTGATCGATCGTCACGGCGACATCCTTGCGCGGCACCGTAAGATCAACGAGTTGGATTTCGCGCGCAAGATTTACGGCGTTGGCACAGAGCTGAAAGTCGTCGACACCGAATTCGGGCCGGTGGCATTGAATATCTGCGCTGACAATTACACCGGGTCGCTCGCCCTGGCAGATGCCCAGGCGGCGATGGGAGCACGGCTCATGCTTTCTCCCTCGTCCTGGGCGGTGCCCGCCGACCATGACGATGACGCCACCCCCTATGTCGAATGGCAGGAGCCGTACCGGCTCATCGGCCAGCGTCACGGGATCCCGGTCGTCGGCGTCAGCAATGTCGGGCCCGTCGAGTCGGGGGAATGGGCGGGGTGGGTGTGCATCGGCAGATCTCTCGCCACGGATGCCAAGGGGCAGGTCGCCTCGTGGGGGTCGTATGGCGTCGGCGCGAGCGAGTTGAACGTCGTGCAGATCGACGTGCCCGCCTGAGCGAAAAGGTTACGAGCGCGAGATGTATTCGCGCAGCGTCTCCTCGATGATCAGTCGAGCGAACCTCTCGGCTTCAGCCTGGTCATGGGCCCGCACGGCGTGCGCCAGGTCGATGTGCCTCTTGAGCGAGATCTCGTTGAGCTCTGTGCTCTCTGGGCGGGCATCCCGGCTGCGGCTGTGCAGAGCCGCCTGCACGGTGTCGGCGAACTGGGCGATGACCGCGTTGCCAGATCCCTGAAGGAGCAGTCGGTGGAAAACGGCATCCGCGCTGAAGAACCCGTGCCGATCCCCGGACGCCATGGCTGCCTTCATGCCCTCTGCCGCGGCGACAAGACTGTTCCCGTCGGCGTCGGAGATACGCTCCGCGGCGAGCGCGGCTGCCGTGGGCTCGATTCCATGTCGAAACTCGAGAAGCTCTCGCATTTGGTCGTCGTTGTCGCTGCTCTGTGCGCGCCAGGTGACCACTTGGGGATTCAGCAGATCCCAGCGGTTCGACGGGAGTACTCGAGTTCCCACTTGCGGCCTGGCCTCGATCAAACCCATCGAGCTGAGCGCGCGCATGCCTTCGCGCACGACGGAGCGTGAGACTCCCAGTTGTTCGCACAACTGATCGGCATAGACGACCTGGCCGGTCGGCATTGTCCCGTCGACTATGGCCTGGCCGAGCACATCCACGACGTGCGCGTAGAGGCCGCTGCCCATTCGGGTGCTTCGACTCTGGGACTTCAGGTTGACGGGAGTTTTCTCTGACAAGGTGCCCTTTGCTGGCTAGAGGGCCAAAAAACAAGCCGCTATCATACTGATAATACTACGGATCGTTCTGTGGATGGTGTCAGGATGACGAATCCGGCATCCGCCGTGAGTAGTGGCGGGATATCCCGGTACTGTAGCGTCATGCGCCCCCTGCAACAGGAAATCATGCGGAGTCTCGGTGTTTCGCCCGTCATCGATGCGCGTGAGCAGATCGATGCGCGCGTCGCCTTTCTCGTCGATTACGCGAAGGCCGCCCATGCGCGAGGCTTCGTTCTGGGAATCAGCGGGGGTCAGGACTCTTCACTCGCAGGCCGCTTGTGCCAGCTCGCGGTGGAGCGACTCGAGGCCGAGGGTGTTTCCGCCGAATTCATCGCCGTGCGGCTGCCCTATGCGGTGCAGGTGGACGAGGATGATGCGCAACTCGCGCTGAAGTTCATCCGCCCACAGCGCACCGTGACGTTCAACATCCAGAGAGCCGTCGACGGCTTTGAGGATGAATATCGTGACGCCGTCGGGGATGACATGAAAGATTTCACGAAAGGCAATGTGAAAGCCAGGACGCGCATGATCGCCCAGTACGCGCTAGCCGGCCAACGCTCACTGCTCGTGGTCGGCACCGACCACGCGGCAGAGGCGGTGACCGGTTTCTTCACCAAATTCGGCGACGGCGCAGCAGACGTCACGCCGCTCGCCGGGCTCAGCAAACGCCAGGGGCGTGCGCTGCTCGAAGAGCTCGGTTCGCCGGCGCGGCTCTACACGAAAGAACCGACGGCCGATCTGCTCGATGACAACCCGGGGCAATCCGATGAAGCCAGCCTGGGCCTCAGCTATCAGGAGATTGACGACTATCTGGAGGGCAACGCGGTTCCGGATGCCGTGGCAGAGGCCATCGAAGCGAAGTACCTCTCGTCCCGCCACAAACGGCACCTGCCGGTGGGGCCATCCGGCAACTGGTGGCGTTAGCCCCCGCGTGAATCGCTCTGTGGGTTCGTTCTGCGCATCTGTGCGCTAAACTTGGAGATGAACTTCGGCGAGGGATCGCTGGGCGCTCAGAATGTGGGGCGGCGGGCATCCGTAATCGACGCAGTGAGCAGGCAGGGCCTTCGCAGGCCGCACCGTCTTTCCTCACGCGCAGGCGTTCGAGTTGACCACTACAAGACATGCGGGCCATCGCCCGTGAAGGAGACAATCATGACCGACAAGAAGATTCCCAGCGTCAAAGACATCCAGGCGCAGAAGAAGGATGACAAGGTCGACAACCATCTCGTCGCCGAACTGCGCGAGAGCTTCGGCAAGGGCCACGCGCGGCGCCTGCGCATGCAGGGCCGCATTCCCGCGGTCGTCTTCGGCCACGGCACAGCCCCCCAGCACGTGAGCCTGCCTGCGCACGAAGTCGGCTTGCTGTTGCGTAAGGCCAACGCCATCCTCGATCTGGACATTGCGGGCAAAAAGACGCTCGCCCTGGTGAAGGATGTGCAGAAGGATCCCGTGCGCCAGATCATCGAGCACCTCGACCTCGTCATCGTCAAGAAGGGCGAGAAGGTTCACGTCGAGGTCCCGATCCACATCGAGGGCACCTCCTTCAGCGGGACCATCACGATGCTCGAAGTCAACACGATCCGCATTGAGGCGGATGCCACGCACATTCCTGAGCGCATCCTCATCGACGTGGAAGGTGCAGAAGAGGGCACCAAGATCCTGGCGTCGGATGCCGTTCTCCCCGCGGGCTCCAGCCTGCTGGATGACCCCGAGCTTCTGCTCGTGCAGGTTATCGTTCCGGCCGCGGCGAACCTTGGCGAGCCGGTCGAGGGCGAGGAGAGCGAAGCCGCGCCTGCTGCGAGCAGTGCGGTTGAGGCGGCATCTGAGGATGCCGCTGCCGAGGCATCCGCCGAGTAGGCATATCGCGGGCGCTGGCGCCGAGGATCACCCATGGTGAACCCTGCGAACGAAGGAACACGCTCATCTCATGAACACTGATTCGTGGCTTGTCGTCGGGCTCGGCAACCCCGGGCTCGGCTACGCCGCGAATCGCCACAATGTGGGGGAGATGGTGGTGGCGGAGCTGGGCACGCGATTCTCGGCCACGTTCAAGCGTCACCGCGCGAATGCGATGGTCGCCGAAGTTCGCGCGGGCATCGGTGGGCCGAAACTGATCCTGGCCGGCACGAACACGTATATGAATGTGTCGGGCGGGCCGGTGGCGAACCTGCTCAAGTTCTACAAGATCTTGCCGGAGCAGCTCATCGTCGTGCACGACGAGCTCGATATTCCGTTTGATGCTGTGCGCCTCAAGTTCGGTGGGGGGCATGGCGGCCACAACGGGCTGCGGGACATCATCGCTGCGACCGGTTCTGCGGACTTCATCCGGGTGCGCGTTGGCATCGGCAGGCCGCCTGGCCGACAGGATGCCGCGGACTTCGTGTTGAAGGACTTCTCCTCGGCCGAGCGCACCTCGCTGCCTTCGCTGGTGTCGGATGCCGCGGATGCCGTCGAGGCGATCGCCGTGGATGGCCTCGCGGCGGCGCAGCAGCGGTTTCACTCGCCACCCGAGTAGAGCCGCTCCGCTCCCTGAGCCCCTCGGCGGTAGCTTGCCCGCTGTGCTCCCTTCACATGCCCAAGGGGCTGAAAGCATAGACTTATTCGGTGATACTCGAGGGCTTAAGTGCCAGGCTTCTGCACGCCCGCACGTTCGAACGCGCCCTCCGCGAGGCGCGTCGCAGCGCCGATTTCTCCCTTGTGGACGGCCTGCGCGCACCCCTTCTCGCAAGCCTGCTGGCCGACCGGAAGGGGCCGCAAGCCCTTTTTGCGATCGTGGCGACCGGGCGTGACTCCGAGTCGCTTCGCGATGCGCTCGCCTCCGCGATTCCGGATGCCGAGATCCTCGAGTTTTCTGCCTGGGAGACCTTGCCGCACGAACGGCTCAGCCCGAGCGCCGAAACGGTGGGGAAGCGCATCCGAGCTCTGCGTCGCCTGCACGAGTGGCAGGGCGAGGGCGACATGGGTGTGGCGGGCAGTAGCCCGAGCCAGACGCGCGAGAATGCGGATGAGGTGGGTGAGAGCGCGAGCCAGACGCGCGAGAATCCGGATTTGGTCGGTGAAAGTGAGGGGGCGTCGAGGGGCGAGCCGAAGCATCCGATCATCGTCGTGGCGAGCGTGCGGGCGGCGCTGCAGCCGCTTGTGCCTGGACTCGCCGGCATCGAGCCGATCACGCTCACGCTGGGCGGCAGAGGCTACAACCTGGCCGAGCTTTCCGAGCAGCTGGTGGCGCTCGCCTATGCGCGCGTGGACATGGTGACGAGGCGCGGCGAGTTCGCGGTGCGCGGTGGCATCCTGGATGTGTTCGCGCCGACCGACGATCATCCGGTGCGAGCCGATTTCTTCGGCGACGAGCTGGAGCAACTGCGCTATTTCTCGGTGGCCGACCAGCGCTCACTCGACACGGCGGTCACCTCGGTCGAGTTGCAGCCGAGCCGCGAGTTGTTGCTCACGGATGCCGTGCGCCAGCGAGCGAGTGAGATGCAGCACGAGTTCCCGAGCCTCAGCACGATCCTCGCCAAGGTTGCGGAGGGCATCCCCGTCGACGGGATGGAGTCACTGGCTCCCGCGCTCCTGGACCGGCTCGCTCCGGTGACCGATTATCTGCCCCCGGATGCTGCGATCGCGGTGATCTCGCCCGAGCGGGTCGCCTCGCGCGCGGTGAGCCTGGGGGAGACGAACCGGGAGTTCCTGGCTGCGGCATGGAACGCGGCGACGGCGGGGGCGGAAGCGCCCATCGACCTGGATGCCGGTGATTTCCTCACCATGACGGAGCTGCGCGAAGCTTCCGCAGGCCGCACCTGGTGGACGATGAGCGCCTTCGACTCCGGCGCGCTGGAGCTTGGAGCTGAGGCCGTTTCTGGGCTTCGCGGCGAGGCCGGCGCGGATGGGCGTCCCGGCCGTCCGGATGCGGATGACGATGACATTGACTCCGACTATCTCCGCCTCGACGCCACCCCCGCCCCCAGTTTCGCCGGCAACCCGGATGGCGCCATCGAGCACATCGCGCACCTCCTGAATGATGAATGGTCGGTGGTGATCACGGCGCAAGCCGCTGGACTCCTTGAGCGGGCATCCGATGTGCTGGCAGAGCGCGGCCTCGCCGGTCGCATCGTCGAGAACCTGCCAGGCACTCTGGACCCGGGTGTCGCCTACCTCGTGAAAGCGTTCGTGGAGGCAGGCTTCGAGCTCGCGGAGGCGAAGCTCGCCGTGTTCAGCGAGGGCGAGTTCTATGGCCGCACGGCGGGTTTCGATTCGCGCCAGGTGAAGAAGCTTGCGAGCCGTCGCCAGAATGTGGTGGATCCGCTGCAGTTGAAGAAGGGCGACTTCGTCGTGCACCAGACGCACGGCATCGGCAGGTTCGTCGAGCTCGTGCAGCGCGAGGTGAGCACGGGCGGCCGCAACCCGGTCAAGAACAATCGTGAGTATTTGCAGCTCGAGTACGCCCCGAGCAAGCGCGGCTACCCCGGCGACAAGCTCTATGTGCCGACCGATCAGCTCGACCTGCTCACGCGGTACGTGGGCGGTGAGGCTCCCGTCCTCAGCAAGATGGGCGGCAGCGACTGGTCAGCGGCGAAGGGCAAGGCGCGCCGTGCGGTGCGCGACATCGCCGTCGAGCTCGTCAAGCTCTACAGCGCCCGGATGGCGAGCAAGGGCCACGCGTTCGGCCCGGATACCCCGTGGCAGCTCGAGCTCGAGGAGGCGTTTCCGTTCGTGGAGACGCCGGACCAGCTCGTCACGATCGACGAGGTGAAGGCCGACATGGAGCGGCCGATTCCGATGGATCGCCTGCTTTCCGGCGATGTCGGTTACGGCAAGACCGAGGTCGCGGTGCGTGCCGCGTTCAAGGCGATCCAGGAGGGCAAGCAGGTCGCGATGCTCGTGCCGACGACGCTGCTCGTGCGCCAGCACATGGAGACTTTTGCCGAGCGGTTCGCCGGTTTTCCCGTGCATGTTCGCGCGCTCAGCCGGTTCCAGACCGACAGGGAGGCGAAGGAGACGATCGCCGGGCTCGCGGATGGCACGGTGGATCTCGTGATCGGGACGCACCGACTGCTGACGGGCGACATCCGGTTCAAAGATCTGGGGCTCGCGATCATCGACGAGGAGCAGCGCTTCGGCGTCGAGCACAAGGATGCGCTGAAGAAGCTCAAGACCAACGTGGACGTGCTCGCGATGAGCGCGACGCCGATCCCGCGCACGCTCGAGATGGCGGTGACCGGCATCCGCGAGATGTCGACGCTCGCGACGCCGCCGGAGGACCGGCATCCGATTCTCACCTTCGTCGGGCCGTACAGCGACAAGCAGGTCGGTGCCGCCATTCGCCGCGAGCTGTTGCGCGAGGGCCAGGTGTTCTTCGTGCACAACAGGGTATCGAGCATCAACCGCGTCGCCTCGCAGCTCGCGGAGCTCGTGCCGGAGGCGCGCATCGCGGTGGCGCACGGGCAGTTGCCGGAGGGCGTGCTCGAGCAGGTCATGGTCGACTTCTGGGAACGCAAGTTCGACGTGCTCGTCTCGACGACGATCATCGAGACCGGCATCGACATCACGAACGCGAACACGCTCATCATCGACCGCGCGGACAAGTACGGGCTGAGCCAGCTGCACCAGATCCGCGGGCGGGTCGGGCGCGGGCGCGAGCGCGCCTACGCGTACTTCCTGTACGACGAGAACAAGCCGCTCAGCGAGACCGCGCACGACCGGCTCGCGACGATCGCGGCGAACAACGAGCTCGGCGGCGGCATGCAGATCGCGCTCAAGGATCTCGAGATCCGCGGTGCGGGCAACCTGCTCGGCGGGGAGCAGTCCGGGCACATCGCGGGCGTCGGCTTCGACCTCTATCTGCGGATGATCGGCGAGGCGGTGAGCGATTTTCGCGGCGATGTGGCGGAGGGGCAGACCGAGTTGCGGCTCGAGTTGCCGGTGGATGCGCACATTCCGGAGGAGTATGTGGAGAGCGAGCGGCTGCGCCTGGAGGCGTACCAGAAGCTGTCGGCGGCAAGCGGTCCGGCATCCGCGCCCGAGCAGTTGGATGCTGTGCTCGAGGAGCTTGCCGACCGTTACGGCCCGCCGCCTGCGCAGGTGGAGAACCTGATCGCGGTGTCGCGGCTGAGGCGGATGGCGCAGAAGGCGGGGCTGTCGGAGTTCGTGAATGCCGCGGGAAAGTTGCGCATCGTGGGGGCGGAGCTGCCGGATTCGATCCAGGTGCGGCTGCAGCGCATGTACCCGGGGTCGCGGTACCTCGCGCAAACGCGCACGGTCATGCTGCCGTTGCCTGACCTGCCGGATGATGCTGCCCTTATTGACTGGGCCGCGAAGCTCCTCGCCGCGATCTACCCGTCGCCCGCGGATGCCGTCGCCCCCGCTCCCTGAGCATCTCGAAACTCACGACCTGTGGATGACGTTCTCACCACTCATGCCGCCCGTGGTAGAAATCCGAGGTGGTTGGAGAACTCCGTCGTGGTGAATGGACTACCGAGTATTTTGATGATCGATTTGAGCGGTTCTTCCTTTCGCTTGCGGGATACCAACAGGCTGTACTTATGGCGGCCGTTGAGTTTTTTCTCGAGGTGTATGGGCCAGATATTTGTGCTGGGGAGTGGGGCAAACCCTTGGGAGGCGGGCTCTACGAGTTCCGCGTTTCAAAGTCTTTAGCATCGATCTTTTCTGCCGCGGATGTTGAGCGGGAACCCAATCCAGGAGATGACCGCAAGGTCTTGATCCGCCTCTTTTGCACCTTTCACGGAGACAAGGTTGTGCTCATCTATCACGGGTATGACAAGGGAAGGGACCCGTCGTCGAAGCGCCAACAGAGGGAGATCGCGAAGGCGCGCACCGCGCACTCTCGCTGGAAACGCACAAAACCATGAAGTACTATGTGTTATAACCCATAGAGACTGTAGATTGGATGTCATTGTGACGAAGAGTTTTGCCGAGCTGACGGCTCGCGCAAGAAGTGCGTGGTCGGACGAGGATCGGGCCATCTTCGACGCAGCGTCGCGTGCGTTTGAGTCGGAAGCGGCGGTTCAGGCTGAGCTTGGGGCTCAGCTCGCGGGGTTGCGAAGCGAGCTTCGACTGTCCCAGCAGCGTCTTTCCGAAATCACGGGCATTCAGCAGAGTGAGATCAGCCGGATTGAACGAGGCGTTGCGAATCCGACCGCCCTCACCCTCGTGCGACTTGGCGGGCCACTCGGTCTGAGTCTCAGCCTTACTCGGCGAGACGCACAGTAGTCCAATGTCTGGTGTGGCTTCAGCATTTGAGTAGCTGACAATCCGCCGACTCGCTAGTGTGACGGCATGGACCCTAATACCCCAAACTATTTCGGCATGCTCGCCGGTTTCGGCATCCTCGCGTTTGTGATCTGGCTTGTCGTGACCGCACTGATCGTGTGGCTGGCCATCTGGATTCAGTACACGATCGTGTGGAAGGCGGTGCGCCGCGGAATGCGCGAGTTCCACTACGGCAGCAAGGATGGGCCGCAGCAGATTTCCGGCTACACGGCACCGCCGACGCAGTAATTGCCGCAGCCGTCACCGTCCGTACGGCGGCAACTGGTCGAGTAGTCGCTCAGCCGCGTCGATCATGGCTTCGGCGGCCGCCCGACCAGCCTCGGCGTCGGCATCTGCAGCGACAGGCCGTTCGACGGATGGGTACTCACTGTCGTTTCGAAGTGGGCGCATCCAACCGAATGGACGAAAGACTGCACCTAGTGGCGGTTCGAATTGCGCCATCACTGCCTCATACACACTGATGTGCCCGCCATTGTGGGTTGGCCGAAGGCCCTGCGTGACTAGCAATGCCGCGAGTGCTTTGCGCGCGGCGTCATAAGCGAGCTGAAATTCTCCGACGGCGTCCGTGCCTTGAGCCGACCGGGAGGTGCGGATGTGGGCGCGAGCCTGGTCCAAATAGAGGTCAGCGAGTTCCCGGTTCGCCGGGATTCTTTCCAGTCGGCGCTCGGCAAGCAGTCGATCGATGGTGCCGCGCCCTTGTTCCCATCGTAAAATCATGCGCCGTGCTCCTCGTCAAGGGAAATAGGAACGAGCGGCCGATCTTTGACATTCCGAAGAAACAAGTCCTTGGCGTCATCCCACTGGCGTCGAGTCGCGGAACGGATGTTTGTTTCTCGCCCGATCTCCTTCGTTGCTCGCTGGGCTGCCTCGAACAACTCCGTTCGGTCGATGTCTCCCACGACTATGACGTCAATGTCTTGCGGATCGGGGCCACTTTCACCGTCGAATCGGGCGGCCCAGGACCCGTAGATGAATGCCTTCTCGACTCCTGCGACTCCTCGGAGAATTCCGGGGAGGAGCGCCAGCGGCCCGTACCCGTACTGGACGATGGTGGCGACGGCCGGGAACAGCGGATGTTCGCGATTGACGCGAACGTATCGATTGCGGCCGGAGGTCCTCGCCGTCAAGAACCCTGACGATGTGAGGCGGTCGAGTTCGCGGAGTACAGTCGGGAGGCTCACCCCGGCTTTGCGTGCCAGTTCACTCGCGGTGCGCTCGACATCTGGAAAGAGATACAGGGCGGCAAGAAGTTCTCCTTGCGTGTTTGAACGAAGGAGGGGCACCAACAGTGGGACCGCAGGTTTCATGAAAGTAAGCATATCAAATATTTGATGAAAGTCAGTGTGCTGCAAATCGTCCACGCAATCCTCCGTGCAATGTGTGGTGCGACCATCCTGCCCCGCTGCACCGACAAGTCGGCAAAGCTTGACATGGTGTAAATAATTCTTTACAGTCTTCAATGTCAAATAAATCATACATGGAGGACTGAATGACTTCGGAAGAAAAGAGCGTCTGGATCATGGGCGTGGTGGCGGTGGCCACGTATGGGATCTACCTCAGCACGATTTTCTCGCTCGCGGATGGCCCGATCCAGGAGGTCGCGTACGCGTGGCCGATGGTGTGGACGATCATCGGCGCGATTGTGGCATCCATCATTTTGCACATTCTTGTGGCCGTGATTTGGCCGCGGGATGCCGGTAAAAAGGACACCCGCGACAAGGAGATTTCCCGGTTTGGCGACTTCGTCGGTAGCGGGTTTGTCACCGCCGGGGCCGTCGCCGCGATGATCATGGCGATGCTCGAGTGGGACCTGTTTTGGATCGCGAACGTGATCTACCTCGGGTTCATGCTCTCGGCCGTTCTCGCGACGGTGGCGAAGGTCGTTGCCTACCGTGGAGGTTTTCAGCGGTGGTAAAGCCGACGATGGTGACCAACAACATCCGCACCCTGCGGTTTGCTCACGGCGAGTTGACGCAGGCGGAGTTGGCGGAGCGTGTCGGGTTGACCCGGCAGACGATCATTGCGATCGAGCAGGGCAAGTATTCGCCGACCCTGGAGGTGGCGTTCCAGATTGCGCAGGTGTTCGGAGTGCCCTTGGACGATGTGTTCCAGTACCCGGATGCCCAGGAGGCAGGCAAGTGAAGGCTGTAGTTCAAGACACGTATGGTTCGGCGGATGTGCTCGAGCTCACCGAGATCGAGCGGCCCGTGCCGAATCCGAACGAGGTGCTCGTGCGGGTGAAGGCGGCCGGCGTGAACATGGCGGACTGGCATTTGATGGCGGGCAGGCCAACGATCATGCGGCTGTTCGGGCTGGGGTTTCGGGCGCCGAAGCAGCGCATCCGCGGTTCGGATGTGGCGGGCGTCGTGGAGGAGGTCGGCTCCGAGGTGACGCAGTTCGCGCCGGGCGATGAGGTGTTTGGTTCCGCGGATGCGGCGTTCGCCGAGTTCGCGGTCTCGACGGAGAAGCGTTTGTTGCCGAAGCCCGCGAATGTGCCGTTCGAGCAGGCGGCGGCGGTGCGGATGGTGGGCGACACCGCGTTGAAGGCGCTGCGCGCTGGCGTCGGCGGGGAGCTGGAGGCGCTCGCCGGCCAGCGCATCCTTGTGATCGGTGCCGCCGGTGGTGTTGGCAGTATGACCGTGCAGTTGGCGAAGCATTTCGGTGCGACGGTGACGGGTGTGTGCAGCACCGAGAAGGTCGACTTCGTGCTCTCGATGGGCGCGGAGGATGTGATCGACTACAAGAAGTCCCCTCTATTAGGCAGCTATGAGGCGCTCATCGATACGGCGGGCGGTCGCACGCTGGATGTGTTGTGGAAGCGGCTCGTGCCCAAGGGCCGACTGGTGATCGTGGGTGCGGAGGGCGGGAACGCGTTCCTCGGCTTGCTCGGCCGCAGCCTGCGTGCCGCCGTGCTCGGGCCTTTCGTGCGCTCCAAAACCATCACCCTCGTGGCGGTCGAAACTCCGGATGACCTGGCCATAATGCGCGACCTGCTCGCCTCGGGCGCGATCACTGTGCCCGTCGAGCGCACGTTCCCGCTCAGTGGCGTTGCGGATGCCATTCGGCACCTTGAGGCCGGGCGCGCGATGGGAAAGGTGGTTGTGGTTCCCTGAGGCTGCGCCGTCGCAAGTCTCGATGGATATATGTTCACTATGGTCCGGTGCCTGACGGTTCCCATAATGACGATACGATCGGAGTCGACGGTTATGAGCGAAAAATCGAAGTGAAGAGATACGGTCGACGGCCGGCCGATCCAGCGCGCACTTTAGTTGTAGTGCTTGCATCTCCGCCAATGACATCTGGGCGTCAAACAGTTTCTCGACTGGACATGGCCGCGCGTCATTTGAATTGCGATTCGGTTCGCATTGTGAACCTTCTAGCAGAGCGCACCATTGACGTCCGAGAGATTGATGTCGTTGGAGCAATCGAGGATCCATGGCTTGCTGCTCGCCCTGCCATTTCAAGTGCATTGAGGGAGGCGACGCTGACACTGCTGGCATTCGGTTTGACGGAGCCAGCAGGAGTCGCGCGCACTCATTTCAGGGCACAGATCCGATGGCTTCAAGACGAGATCATTCGTAATGGACTCAGCGAAGTGATTGCGTTCGGAGGCAAGCCAAGACACCCATCTCGCTGGCAGCGTCTCACAGCGAGAGAAACCAACACAATGGATTTTGAGGCGAAATGCCGCGGACATTATGAACAAATAGAAGACGAATGGTGGGCAAGGAATTGACGAAGGCAAGAGCGGCAGAAGTTTCGCGTCCTGTAAAAGGTTATGCAACAGCACTGGGGACAATGTGGCACGGTGATAGCCGACACGTGCTAGAGAAGCTCAAAGACAACTCCGTGAACGCGATCATCACCTCACCGCCGTTCGCCTTGACAAGAGTGAAGTCGTACGGCAATGAGCCGGAACATCGGTATGTCGACTGGTTTATGCAATTCGCAGAACAATTCAAACGTGTTCTTACTGATGATGGGAGCCTGGTCCTGGATCTTGGCGGGGCATGGTTGCCGGGTTCACCAACTCGGAGTCTCTATCAATATCGGCTACTAATCAGACTGTGTGATGAGCTGGGATTCCACTTGGCCGAGGACTTCTATTGGTTCAATCCTGCAAAAATCCCTGGTCCGCGGGAGTGGGTTACTCGACAACGCATTCGGGTAAAGGATTCTGTGAATCTTGTTTGGTGGCTGGGCAAGACTGAATATCCGAAGGCCAATAATAAGAACGTTCTGGTCGAATATTCCGCCTCGATGAAGCGGCTGCTCGCAAAGAAGTCCTATAACCAAGGCATCCGTCCGTCCGGGCATGACGTAGGTGCGGCTTGGGCAATCGACCACGGCGGCGCAATCCCATCGAATGTCATCCGCGCTGAATTGGAACATGACCTTCTCGACAACTTCTTAGAGGTTGCAAATACCAGCGCGAGTGATGACTACCAGAAGTATTGTCGTGAACATTCGATTCCGACTCACCCTGCACGCTTCCCTCGAACAATTCCTGAGTTTTTTACAAAGTTCCTGACTGATGAAGGTGATCTCATAGTTGACCCGTTTGCAGGGAGCAACATGACAGGCGTCGTTGCCGAAGAGCTTTCACGGAAGTGGATATCAGCTGAGTTGGATCGTGATTTCGTCCGCGGTTCAATAGGGCGGTTTAGCCCCGAGTCTGTGACAACCAACAAGATCGATCAGCTGTATAAGTAGCTGCGAAGTGAATAAGAGCGCGAAGGGTGGCTCAATTGCTTCATCGTCTTCACTACGATTTGTCGAATCCGCTCCCTTGTCAACCCGAATAACTCTCCGATCTCCTCGAGCGTTTTGGGATCGCCGTCCACTCCAAAGCGCATGCGAATGATTCCCGCCTCCCGTTCGGGGAATGAATCGAGTAAGTGTTCTAGCTCGCGGTAAAGCATTTCTGGAGCGAGTATTTCTTCAAGCTCTGGTTGGTCTTGATCGACAATTTCTAGGCCTAAGTCGACGACCACGTGGTCAAGTGACAACGTGTCTTGCATGGCGCGGTGTAGAAACTTGACTTTGGAAATATCAATTCCTGTTCGCACGGACATTGCCTTTAGGTCGATCTCGTCGAGGTCAGAACCGAGTCGTGGTTCGTTTTTTAGGTGAAGTTTCGTGACCTGTTCTTGAACGTGAACTGGAAGCCGAATTATCCGAGCGGTATCGGCAATGCCACGGGAGATGGATTGCCGGATCCACCAGACTGCATATGTTGAAAACTTAAACCCTTGTTTGAAATCGAACTTCTGGACAGCCCTGATTAGGCCAAGATTCCCTTCCTGTATCGCGTCAGCAAGCGGGATCCCCCGCCTTGAGTAGGCTCTCGCAATGCTTGCGACGAGTCGCAAGTTCTTTCGCACCATCTCGTCAAATGCGCGTCTGCCGTCACGCACCAGCCAAGTCAAGTCCCGCAGCTCGGTCGTTGAGATCATCTGGCCATGCTGATCCAACTTCTCAGCTGCTAGTAGCCCGACTTCGATTCGGTGTGCGAGCGCGGCTTCCTCGTTCGCCGATAAGAGGTCCAGATCTGCCAGATTGTCGAAGTAATCGGTCGTCGAATCTTCGTTTGGGCCATCAATGTCTTCAAATTCCCCAGCCGCGTCCTCTCCAAACTCCATTTCTGAGTGTGCCCTCGGATGACGTGAATCTAGTGTGCTGGTCGCGTCATCGTAATCAATCGTCTGGTAGGACTCGGCTTGATCGAACTCAAAATCGTGGTTGTTGACGGTATCGCGAGCCCTTTGGATCCAATTCAGCAGAAGCGGGTCTTCGGCAAACTCCTCGCGGTCCAAACGCTTTTGGTCCCGATCCCAGTACTTATCAGCGACAGTTGGGCGTGCACGCTCCCAGCCATTAAGAACCCGTTTCTGGACCGCTCCAAACTGTTGCCTTTTGGTGTCGGCAATGATCCGCTTTATCCGCGCATCCACGAGAAACGGAAATCGCTCGTCCAGATCATCAATTGGCTTCAGATCTCCACTGTTGTCACGCTCACTCACGAGACGACACCGATTTCGATTCTGGCGAGATTAAGTTGCAGCGAAGATCTCGGCAAATGATCTACCTTGGCGAAGGCGATCGCGCACATGTCGTAGACCGCGCTCCCCGTAGTCACGCAATGCTTTGATCGGTTCATCAGTAGGCAAGTACCAACTGACCAAATTCGACCATTCGCTGATGGCTCCACTTCCTTTATTCCATTTGGTTCCAGCACTTGGCCCGACATCGTCAAGGGCAGGAAGCCCGAGCGCCAGCGCCAACGAGGCTGATGCCAGGAATGCATCGAGCTCTGTGTCGAAGAACTGTTGCACTTTAAATAGGTCGTCGAGAATTTGCTGTCCGGTAACGGAGATGGGGATCGTGATCAAGTCTTGTGTGTCACTCATACCGCGACCACCCTTGATCTCTTCGCGCCGAGTCGCTCAATCTCATACTCGCGCCCAACTTTGCCAGCAAGGAGTTTGGCGTCTCGTCCGGCGTCATATTCACCAGACTGAACAAATAGGACCACTTGGGGCATTGTTCCAACCCAATCAAGGATCGATGCTCGATGCCCCTTGTCGAGTCGTCCCAGGGGTGTATCCATGATCATTGGCGCCTCGTCACGTGCTGATCTTGCCAAAGCTCCAATAAACGACATTGTCAATACTTGGTTAGCGCCTGCAGAGATGAGGTTCACTGGCTGGCCGTCTGGCCCGAGTACTGCGAGTGAATAGTCCGAGCGCAGAAGCACACCCGTATAGTCCTTCTCGGTCGTAAGTCGAAGGAATATTTCGGATGCGACGTGTTCAACCTGCTCGCGCATGGATGCGCGAAAGATGTCAAACGCATTGGCAACAGTTTCGACCGCTTCGCTATAGACCTTCATTCGATTGCCGTCAAGTGGATCGACTTCAGGAAGGCGCGCGAGCTGGCTACGTAGGGAGGCTCGCCGGGTCCTGAGCTCAGACACGTCTCGCTCCCGTTGTGCGCCCTTGCTGCTCGTTTCCGATAGTGAGTCTTTGGCGTCGCGTCGCCGAGATTCAAGAACAACGAATTCGACACTGTTGCCGCTAAGGAGCTCATCAAGTACTCGGATGTCGTCCCTTGCCTTGTCAATCGCTATACGCAATCCCCTAATGTCTTTGTCCTGCTCGTCAACGCGTTCTTGAATTGAAGCCCCACCGGAGAACTGGTTTAGGAGACTGAGGCCCCGATTGACCTCTTCTAGGTCAATCGCATCTTCGAGTCCATCTCTTTCATCGATTAGTCGCTGAAGCTTTACCTCATTGGTTTCCCCATGACCATGTGGGAGCAATTGACCGCAAGTAGGGCAAGTCTTTTCATCTGCCTGGTTCTCAATAGTCTCGATCTCCAGATCAATTCGCATTCGCTGTCGAATTAGAGCGTCAGCATTGGCTAACTTACTTGTCAGATCGGCATTCTTATCATGAAGGCGCCCTGCGAGTGGAAACCACCAGTTCTTAGAAGCGTACGAACTGAGTGCCTGGCGGAAGTTGACAAGCTTGCGCTCGTCGGTCTCAAGCTGATTCTCAAGGGACTTTCGCTTGTAGAAGCTCTCGCGGGCTTCATCCGCCGCTTCGAGTTGCTTGTCAATTTCTTCGATCTCTGAACGGAGCCGTACGCTATCCGCCTTGAGTTGGTCGACGTCCCGGTTGACAATCTCAATTGCGTCCTCAACTTCGTCGAGGTCGTCACGCAGTTTGGTGGCGTTTTTGTTGTTGCGTGACGCTTTCTTTACTTGGTCCGCCAGCGCGGACTCGATCTCTGTTAAGTCCGCACGCAGCCGTGATAGGAATGGGAGACCAAGGGCCCGCTCAATTTGATCACGTATGAAGAGCCGGGAGGACTCTCTATCCTCTCTCAGCCTTTCGTCAAAGCGGTAGAGCATCTCGCCATCAAAGAGGTAAAAATCAGATATATCTTCACTTAGTATATTCTCGATGAATGCGGGGATCTGTTGTTCGGGTAGCGCGTTGCCCTCCCCAACTTTTAGAGTCGCTTTCGGAAGCCGCACATTTATGTTTCCGGCACCGTCAATTTCGGCTGATGCGGATCGCGTGAGTTCAATCTTTTGGCCGTCATGTTCGAAGTAAATAGACACCTCAAACTCTGCGCTCCCGTCCTCAAGGGCGTCACGGTTGACCATTTCAGACACGTCAAGTAAGGTCCGCCCATCTTGCTGCCTCATCTTGCCATAGAGGCCCCAGACCACAGCGCGCAATAGCGATGTTTTGCCCCGCATATTCTCGCCCCGAATCAGAACGACGGGTGCGTGGGGAGTCACATCCAAGTCAATACTTTGGTGCCCGAAATACGGACCCCAGTTTCGGAGATCCAGCCTCAATATCTTCAATTCTCTGCACTTTCGGTTGCACTTGGGGATGACTCTGGAGGAAGATTCGACGCCGCTTCGTCGAGTATCTCCTTAAGCCGAGCCTGGAGGCGCCGCCGGTCCCCGGGGGCGCGGTGATCGTCCCACGACAAATCAATTATTGATTTCCAAACATCTGCGTCGATGAAACCAGCGGATGAGTTTCGGACTTGCCCAATTGCCTGTATAGCTGTTGCGCGCGCTGATGGTTGATTTGGCAGATTTGAATTCTGGGACGTCAAGGACTTCACTCTTCCTCAATCTCGTCTGTGCCGTCGGCGATTCGCCCAGCAGCCACAGCAGCTCGATACAATTCCTCAAGATACAGGAGGGGTCTGTCATTGAGCGAGTGCGATGCAAACTCCATGGCGCGCTTTATCTCTGTGGGCATGACAGGCAAGCCGGAGGAGTCCAACACCATAGCGTCAATCACTCGAGCGTGGAACTTGCCCGGGCTTCGACGAAGAACTCGGCCACGCCTCTGAATATACTCCCGCGGGTTGGAGGAGGAAGCCAGAATTAGGGCCTTGTTAATTAGCGGGATGTCGACGCCTTCGTCGAGGCACTTGACCGCGAGGAGTACCCCCCCACGGGCTTCAAAATAATCTAGTTGCGCCTCCTGGTCCACTGTCTCGGAATGGTATTCCAGGAGGTCAATCTTGAGCTCGCTGAGCTCATTCCGCACTTCACGCACATGCGCTATATCTGCGCAATACACGAGCCACCGATCACCCGCCACGTATTCCTGGGCTAGTACGCGCCGGGCAAGGCTTGACTTTGCCGTCGCTCGTTTGATGACTCTCGCTCTTCGAATGAGAAGGAGTCGAATCCTTTCGTTCATCTCGCCTTTATTGCGAGCCAGCATCACCCCGACTTGCGATGTGAGTGATGCCCATTCTTCGTCCTCGGCCTGCGTAAGTGCACACGTTTCGAAGTCATATTCGTAGGGGACCAGAACCCCACGATCAAGTGCTTCAGAAATTCCAAACCGCGGTTCCAGAATCTCGCCAAAGTACTCGAAAATTGAATCGGTGCCAGCCGGGTCGCCAAATCGTTCCGGGGTCGCGCTCAAACCGAGGCGCCCGCCTGACGCGACTTCCCTCATGATCTGCCGAGTATCGTGAGCGCCTATTGAGTGGACTTCGTCACCGACAACCAACAAGTGATCTCCGCCTCGAATATTTGAGAGGAAGGCCGACTGAGTCGCCGATCGATATGTTGCGAGAACCACCCGCGGGCCAAGCTCAGTTGCTGCGGCCGTATAGTCACCCAATCTCGACAACCATTGTGCTCGCGTCGCGCCGGCGCCGACTCTCAACAGGGGGAGAGAAGGAAGATGTTCACGGAGTTCTCGATACCACTGCTCGTGCAGGTATCGAGTGGGGACGAGGATCAGCGCTGGGCGACCTTCGCTCGTCCATCGTCGGACGCCCTCTAGGGCGGTTCGGGTCTTCCCTCCACCAGTCGCAAAGGCGACTATCCCTTTGCTTGCGGCCAAATCCCAGTTCCGAAGAACCTCTTCTTGGTAGTCGCGGAGGTCGATCTGCGAAGGTTCAGCGCCAATTCGGCCAGCCGCAGTTCTTATTTGAGCCAACACGCTGTCGATCGGCTCTGGATCGATACGCTTTGTAACTAGGTGACCAGATTCGGCTGCGTCTGTGACTGTTAGCCCACGTCGGAGCCCAAACCACAATTCGTCGAAGTCTCGCCGCAGTTCAACGCATCTCTGGCTGTCATTGGGTTCCCAGCTACGGAATACAGTAATCTGCTCATGGTTGATGTAGCCGGACCATGCGGCTGCAGTTTCGTTGGCGCTGCCTGTGAAGCACACGGAATTGCCGAGCCCATCCAACATTGCCCCGATCTTGTCGTGAAAGAGACCAGGCCCATATTTTGGTACCGCAAACTTGAGTTCGAGTGTGCCTGATTGTATGAGGGCACTTAGGCATTTTGCGGTGAGAATCTGGGTCGGCGTGCCATTGGCGAGTTCTCTTAAAGCTTGTTCTGCCGCAGCGAGGGGAGTTGGCTGGAGGTGACCTGGCAGCTCGGAAACCGCTTCTGCATCGTCGGGGGTTAGGTAAGGCGAGCAGAGCAGCCGAATTCGCCCGCCCCGTGCTACGAAGTCTGAGAAGGCTATAGGCGCTAGTGCAAGAAGTGACGACGAGAAGTAGCCGACGGCGCGATCGTACGTCAACGAGGACTCTAGAACTGGGATGTAGAAATCATCTAAAAGCTCGTCTGTGCTCGTGGAATAGCGATTGGCAAGATCCAAGCCAATAAGTGATGATGGTGCCTTGCCTGTCTCTGCACCGCCACTGACCATACTCTGGAGTCTATGAGTCAATGCGTGTGGTTGGGAGCCCGTATAGGTGGGGCATGCCCACTGGCCAAGTCCGACCGGTACCACCTCCGTTGATAAACGACCGGTGGGGCTGTAATCTCACATGCTCGACGAAGGGGCCTCGGCGACATGTGAAGATCTCGCCGCGTTAATCGTTCCCGTTCGCTACCTTCGACCAGAATCTGCAACTGTGATCCGTCGGCCCCACTCTTATTAGACGAAAATCGGGCACAAGTCTAAAGTGGTCGCCAAATACTGGGCCGCCAAGATCGATGGTCCCAAGCGCAATCCTCTCAAATGCCTGACTTCCCTCGGCCAACGTGCAAAAAGGTAACGTTTTGAACTGATCACACTGATCGCTAGAAGTCTGCGGTTGTCCACCTATCAGGTCAAACTTGCATCGTCAGGCCGCGTCACGCCCTGCCTCGCCGCAATCCGCTCTACGACATACCCGGCACCCCGCCCCACCCCGCCGAGCAACTGCGAGGTGAGCCCGAACTGGAACGGCATCCCGACGAAGAACAGGCCGGGCATGCTCGCCACCACGCCGCGCGGCGCATCCGGCAGGCCGCCCGCATCCAGCGGCACACCCTCGATCCACTCCAGGCCGGGCCGGAACCCGGTCGCCCAGATCACCGTGCTGGGGCGCGGAACGCTCGCGCCCTCCGCCATCGGCGCGCCACCCTCGACGCCCGTGAGGCGCGGCAACAACGTCACTCCCGCCGCCAGCACCTGCTTCATCGAGATCCGGATGAGCGCCCCACCTCGCGAATGAATCTTCGGCCCGGCCTTGCGCCCGATCGGGGTCGCAATCGTGAGCACACGGTAGATGAACGCCCAATACAGTTGACCGGCCACCGCGACGACCGTGCTCGCCAATTGAAGCCCTTATTGGGGGCCGAATTGATCGGATGATGCGAGTTAGCCTCTTGGCAGGAGCTCGCGGCGGTGCTCCACACGTCAGAAAGTGGTGATTACGTGCCTGCGCCAATGCGCCTTAGGTTCGCAGGGCAATGCCAAAGTTGCGCGGCTGCACTTCCCGCAGGAACGATGGCTGTCTACGACCGCGACAGTAAAACTGTGACCTGCAGTGCGTGCAGTTCTGGGCCTGGCTTGGAAGTAGCGGCTACCGCGCTTGAAGGACCGGCTGTTGCTCACTCGGAGCCAGAACCCGAATCAGAACCTGAAATCTTCGCCGGAGTCGCCGGCGCATCCGCGAAACGGGAGTTCGAGAGGCGCAGCGCAAAACGCGAGGCGCGCATCCGTGAAGCGCATCCGAAGCTCGGCGGGTTGATGCTCGCGTTGAGCGAGGACCCGCAATCTACGAAGGCGTGGGCTGTCGGTGCAGTGGGCGAGGAGAAGCTTGGTCGTCGACTCGACGGGCTTAAGAGCGACAACATTTATGTGCTGCATGATCGACTCATCCCAGGGACGAAAGCCAATATTGACCACATCGTGGTGTGCTCATCCGGCGTGTTCGTCATCGACGCGAAAAAGTACAAGGGGCGGCCGAGCCTTCGCGTCGAAGGCGGCTTCCTTCGTGAACGAACCGAGAAACTCATGGTCGGCTCGCGCGATTGCACGAAGCTCGCAGAGGGAGTGCACAAGCAAATGGCGCGGGTCACAACAGCACTGGCGAACGCGAACGTTGTCGACGTGCAGGTCGCCGGGATGTTGTGTTTTGTGGAGGCCGATTGGCCACTTCTCGGAGGGGAGTTTGCGATCTCCGGCATAGATGTGTTGTGGCCCAGAAGAGCGGTTCACCTGATTCGTAAGCCCGGCCCGATCGACGCTTCAACTTCGCAGCGAATCTTTCGCACACTCGCGGGAGCATTCCCGGCCGCGTAGCCCACTGAACTCGTCTATTTCTTGGGCAGCGCGCTCGCCGATTCCCCGGCGTGAGAATTCGCCTGTTGCCGCTCCGCAATCCGCTCCACCACATACCCAGCATCCCGCCCCACGCCGCCGAGCAGCTGCGAGGTGAGCCCGAACTGGAACGGCATCCCGACGAAGAACAGTCCGGGCATGCTCGCCACCACGCCGCGCGGCGCATCCGGCAGGCCGCCCGCATCCAGCGGCACGCCCTCGATCCACTCCAGGCCAGGCCGGTAGCCGGTCGCCCAAATCACGGTGCTCGGGCGCGGAACGCTCACGCCCTCCGCCATAGGCGCACCGCCCTGGACGCCGGTGAGACGCGGCAACAACGTCACCCCCGCCGCCTTCACATGCTTCATCGAGATCCGGATGAGCGGCCCACCCCGCGAATGGAACTTCGGCCCCACCTTGCGTCCGATCGGGGTCGCGATCGTGAGCACACGGTAGATGAACGCCCAATAGAGTTCGCCGGCCACCGCGAGCAGGGCATCCGGGATGTGCGGCGTCGGGCGCCCGGCGAGGAACACCGGATGGCTCGCCGCCAGCTCGAGCGCGATCTCCGCACCGGACGTCCCCGCACCCACCACGAGCACCGTGCCAGGCGGCACCGAGCTCGGGTTGCGGTACTCGCTCGAGTGCAGCTGCCGGATGTCCGCATCCAGCTCCGACGCGAACCCCGGCACGGTGGGCGTCGTCGTCGCCCCGGTCGCCGCCACGACACTGTCGGCGGTCAGCACCCCGGCGCTCGTCGTGACGGTGAAACCCTCACCCGACCGCGCGACCCTCGTAACCGTCACGCCGTGACGCACGGGCAGTTCGAACTTCTTCGCGTAGCGCTCCAGGTAGTCGGCGATCTCGTCCTTGCTCAGAAACGCGCGCGGGTCCGGATGCGGCACCCCGGGCAACGCAGAGTGCCGCGCGGGAGTGAAGAGCAGCAGTGAATCCCACCGCCGGCGCCACTCATCGCCGACGCGCGCCTCCGAGTTCAGGATCACGAAATCCTCGCCGCGCTCGGCAAGGTGGTACCCGGTCGCGAGCCCGGCCTGACCGGCGCCGATCACGATCGTGGGGAAGTGGGTGCGAGAGTCAACCATCACGAGCCTCCAGATCATCAACACGTGTTCGTTAGAATAGCATTCTAGTTAATAGAACGATAGTCTAACTTTATGACCGCGATGCCAAAGCCCGCCACGTCGCCGGCCGCCGCACCCCTCAGGGACACACTTGCCGCCGCAACCCGCACCCAGATCGTGGATGCCGCGACTGCTCTGTTCAGCGAGCTCGGCTATGTCGGCACCTCGATCGGCGCGATCGCCACGCGCGCAGGGGTCGCCGTGCAGACGATCTACAACGCGATCGGCAACAAGACGGCGGTGCTGTCGGCGGTGCTCGACGCTGCGGTATCCGGACCGAACGCGCCCACGCCCGTGCCGGAGTTCATGGCCGAGCGCACCCGCGCCGCGAAGGATGCGAGCGAGTTTCTCGACATCCTCGCGGACTGGCTCCTCGAGGCCAACGAGCGCGTCGCATCCATTCACTGGATCATCCAGCAGTCCGTCGCGGTCGACGAGGATGCCGCAGCGTTCGAACGGAAACGCGCGCAGCAGAGGCTCCGCAACTACGGTCTCGCCGCCGCGGGGTTGCGTGAGCGCGGCGGCCTGCGCAACGGCATGACGGATGACCAGGCGGCAGCCACGATCTGGTCGATCGGGCATCCGACCGCGTATCGCGCGCTCGTGATCGACGCCGGATGGTCGGCTCAGGCGTATCGCGACTGGTTGCGGGCGGCGCTCGCCGGGTTGGAATAGGGACTTCCCTCCCCACACAGCCGGGAGGCCCGAGGTGGTGTCCACACTTTGCCCTCGATACGGCCCGGTCGACCGCAGCGGGCGGAATGCTGGTTGCATGGAATTGACGAGAAAGCCTGCAGAATGACCGGCAACAAGGTTATCGCTACGTCCGGCAGTTTGCCGTACAGTGAGGTCATGACGAAAGCCACCGACCGAGTCGAATTCCGCATCACGCCGGAACTGAAAGACGAGCTCGAAACCGCATCCGCCATTCGAGGGCTCACAACATCCGCATTCGTGAAGGATGCGGCGCTGCGGGCTGCGCGCGCCACCATTCAGGAGGAGCACCTGCTTTTGCTCGGGGCTGACGACTGGGAGTTTTTCACCGCAGAGATCAGTCGCCCGGGGAAGTTTGTTGAAGGGTTTGCTGACCTGCTCCGCCGTCCGTCCGTTTTTTCCGACGAGTGACAAAAATTACCCAGCCGAGGGCACTGAAACCGGGTGATCCCGTCGGCGATTTCGATTGCGGCGTCACCAGCCTCAACAATTGGTTTCGTACTCTGGCTCTGAAGAATCAAATTTCTGGCGGCTCCCGGACGTTCATCGCCGTTGCCGACAACCAGACCATCGCCGGGTATTACTGTCTTTCGTCCTTCACCATCGCGAAGGAAACGACCGGGGACTTCGGCATCGGGTTGCCCGATCCGATTCCTGCGATTCTGATTGGTCGTCTCGCAGTCGACCTGAGGTTTCGCGGTCTCGGCCTCGGGACCACGTTGCTTCAGCATGCTTCCATTAAGGCACTACAGGTATCGCATCAGATCGGCAGTGCCGCTATTGCCGTCCACGCCCGCGACGAAACGGTCGTACCCTTCTACGCGCGATTCGGGTTCACGCAACTCCCGGGGGACCGGCGCACCCTAATGCTGCCCATGGCGGATGCGGTGGCCGTCATCGAACGGCTCCACGACGAGCGGTGACGCGAACCGCTACTTTTCGGAAACTGAAGGCACGGACTCGTCCACGTCGGCCGTCTTAGCCCGCCGCTCACCCTCCGGCAAATGCACTTGATATACCACCACCGGAATCAGCACGAGCGACCTCAGGTCGAACAGCGCGTGCACCAGGATCGCCCAGAGGATGTTGCCGGTCGCCAGGAACACCGCCATCAGGACCACCCCGATCACGAAACTCCCGATCACCCCGCCGACACCCTGATACGCGTGCAACGCCCCGAACACCACGAGGCTCACGCTGATCGCCAGCAGCGCGTTGCCGAACACCCCGAAAATGAGTGCGGGCATCGCGAGGCGGAACAACAGCTCCTCCACGATTCCCGCATTGATCGACAGCGCCCACCCGAACTTCAGCTCGGCGCGGTTGCGGGGGAGCAGTGCGTGGATGTCACCGATCGTCGGCACCTCCGTCGCGTTGCGTCCGAAAAACACGAGCGCAATCAGGCCAATGAGCAGCCCGATCGCGCCTCCGACGATGAAACCGGATACCAGAGGGCTGCCCGCGAGCACGTCGCGGAACCACTCCATCGGAGGCCACGTCTCGACCTGCGCGAGCATCCGCGGCACGAAACCCCACACCACCACGAGCACGACAAGCGTGGATCCGCCGAACCAACCCATCGACTCGAACAACCACTTGCGGTACATCGCCTGCCGCCGCTGCGTGGAGTGGTACCGCTTGAATCGCTGGTATTCGCGCCGGTCCTTCGTCGCGGCGCGCCACCCCAGCATCCCCAGCAGCGCGACAAGCACCGCGCCGAGCAGCCACGGGGTGAAGGCTGAGTCAGTGGGGAGCACGCTTCCCATCCTTTCATTGCCGACCCAAATGAAGGCATTCGCGGCCAGACCGGCACGCGAGCGCCGGATTTGCGCGCGATCTCCCACCGCGTGCCTTCATTTGGGTCACCGGTGGGAGGATGGGGGCATGATCCCGCCGAGCACCTCGCCGAGCAGCCCGCCGCATCCGAAACTCGACGAACTCATCGCCGTGCTCGCCCAGCTGCGCGCGCCCGGCGGATGCGCGTGGGACGCCGACCAGACCCACGAGAGCCTGGTGCGCTACCTCGTGGAGGAGTGCTACGAACTGATCGACGCGATCGAGTCCGGCGACCGCGACGCGATGATCGAGGAGCTCGGCGACGTGCTCTACCAGGTGATCTTCCACTCCGACCTGGCAGCGAACACCCCTGGCGAAGACTTCACAATCGAGGATGTCGCCGCCCACATGACCGCCAAAATGATCGCGCGCCACCCGCACGTGTTCGGCGATGCGGCGGCGAAGGAAGCCATGAACATCCAGTCCGCGGAGGACGTGGTCGCCGTGTGGGACGACCTCAAAGCCTCCGAGAAACCGCACCGCTCCAGCGTGCTCGATGGCATCCCTCAGGGCATGCCGGCCCTCGCGCTCGCGGACAAGCTCGTCGGCCGCGCCGAGAAAGTGGGCGTGCCGGTCCCGGATGCCGTTGAGCCCGCCGCTGCAAATCTCGCGACAGAACCTGAGCTCGGCGCGCAACTGCTCGGCCTCGTCGTCGCTGCCCGCGCCGCCGGTCTCGACCCAGAGCGCGCCCTGCGAACAACCCTTCGAGACCTGCAGGGCGACATCCGCGAGGCAGAAGGCAGCGTCGAAGCCAGCGCAGAAACCAGCGCCCACGACAACGCAGGCTAGCCTTGTCTGTCTGGAAACAGTCAGTCGTCACGAGTACCGTCAAGGCATGAAGAAGACAAGTTTCGACCAACTGCTCACAGAGCAGATCGGCCACGAGTTCGCCGCCTCGCAGCAGTACATCGCCATCGCCGTCTGGTACGACAACCGCGATCTGCCGCAGCTCGCCAAGCACTTCTACCAGCAGTCCATCGAAGAGCGCAATCACGCCATGATGTTCGTGCAGTACCGGCTCGACCGCGATCTCGGCATCACGATTCCCGGCGTCGGTACCGTCATCAACGACTTCAAGGATGAGCAAGCGCCCATCGCTCTCGCCCTCAAGCAGGAAAAAAGCGTCACGGCGCAGATCGAAGCACTCTTCGCCGCTGCGCGTGCGGAAGGCGACGCCCTCGGCGAGCAGTTCATGCTCTGGTTCCTCAAGGAGCAGGTGGAAGAGGTCGCCTCGATGTCCACGCTCCTCACCATCATGAATCGCGCAGAAAACCTGTTCGACGTCGAGAACTATCTCGTGCGCGAAAGCGTTGGCCAGGGTGCGGATGCGAGTGCGCCGGAGGCAGCGGGCGGAGCCCTCTAAAGATCAGGCTGGCGGGTGCGGGGCCTTCGTTAAGAGAAGAGGTGCCCGCACCAACCCGAATGGCACGGGCACCAAGTCCGTTCCGTGGCCAGCACGCACGCCAGCAACACAGTCGGACGGGGGCCAGTTGATCGTTGCCGATCTACTGGACTTCGTGGAAATGTCTCTAGGTAGATTCTTCCCGATGTTGACCGATGCGCCCCTCAAGTTTCCCCCCGGATCCTCTTCGTCAGGGCAGCGACGCAACAACAAAAGTGTAATTCATAACACCTGTTAGTGCAAACATCCGTTATGGTATGAAAATGAGCCGTCGTCCGGATCCGACTCGCAAGCCGGAACTGCTCGCCCAAATTCTCGATTACCTCCTCGATAAACCGCTCGCGAGCCTCACCTTTCGCTCTGCAGCAGCCGCACTCGGGGTGAGCACCTACACGCTCGTGTACCAATTCGGCACGCGCAACGAGCTCATCAGCGAAATCGTGCGCGCAATCTCCGCGCGCCGGGCGCTCATCGAGGAGAGTTTCGTTTCGACGGTGAACACTCTCGAGACGTATTACGAAAACCTCAGGGTGTCCTGGCAGTGGACCCTGGATCCCCGCAACCGCCAACTCCAGCGGCTCGAGTTCGAGGCAACGATGCTCGAGGCGGTCGAGCCGGATGTGCACAACTTCAGCAGGGAGCTGTTTGTGTTCTGGCTTCGCGTGGGGCGCGAGTCGCTCGAATCCTTTGGGCTGACCCCTGAAGACGCCGCGATCGAGTCCCGCATCATGGTGGATGCGTTCTACGGACTGCAATACGACCTCGTCGTCAACGGTGACGACAACGGTGCAACCGCCGCGTTCGATCGGCTCATCACGCACCACCGCGAGCGTGTCGAAGCACTGTCCCACGCCCGCCTGCCCGCGTAACCGCCGACAAGCCTCCACGGCAAACGCCATCAGGTTTCTCCTGGCGGGCCCTTGCCTTAACCATGACGGAGTTTGTCTCCCATGACGGCGGACATCCGCCCTCCCGAGATACAATCCCCGTCATTGTTCGGACCGATCATCCGTGGCACTCGCCCGCAGCACGCGCGGGAGGTGCCAGAATCGAGGGATGGCGACGCAGGTGAACCCCCCGCGCGGGATGCGCGACTTCCTGCCCGATGAGAAAGCCCGCCGCGAGCGGGTGCTCGCCATCATCCGAGACACCTACCGCGCGCACGGATTCGACGAAATCGAGACGCCTGTCGTCGAGGACAGCTCCCGCCTGCACGCGGGCCTCGGCGGCGACAACGAGAAGCTCGCGTTCGGCATTCTGAGGCGCGGGCTCACCGCGGATGACCTGGCCTCCGCCCGCGACCCGCTCGACCTCGCCGACCTCGGCCTCCGCTTCGACCTGACCGTGCCGCTCACCCGGTTTTACGCCACACACCGCGCGGAGCTTCCGGCCGTGTTCCGGGCGATCCAGCTCGGTTCAGTGTGGCGGGCGGAGCGTCCGCAAAAGGGACGGTACCGCCAGTTCGTGCAGTGCGACATCGACGTGATCGGCGATGCCACGGGTCTTGCCGAGGCTGAGCTCATCGTCGCGTCCCTCGCGACGTTCGACGCGCTCGGGCTCGACGGCGTGACCATGCGCATCAACGATCGCCGCATCCTGACCGGCCTGCTGGAGCACCTCGGGTTCCCGGCGGCCACGCACGCCTCCGTGCTCATCACGCTCGACAAGCTGGACAAGATCGGCCCCGACGGCGTCGTCGACGAGCTCACCGCCAACTCTGCCGCCCCGGATGCCGTGGCCGCCCTGCGCACGTTTCTCATGAGCACAGTCCTCACCCGCCCGCAGACGATGGAATTCAACCCGTACGGCGAGCGGCAGATCCGCAAAGCGCTCCCCGACGACTTCGACTCTCCAGCGATCGCCGACCTCGTGGCGCTCGGCGAGAGCGTGTCCGGTGCGCTTCGGGAGCGCGCGGAGAGTGGCATCCCGCTCGCGTTCGACCTGTTCCTCGTGCGCGGCATGGGCTACTACACGGGCATGATTTTCGAAGCAATGCACCCGTCGGCGGGCTACTCGCTCGGCGGCGGCGGCCGCTACGACGGCATGATCGGACGCTTCCTCGGCACGGAGGTGCCCGCCACCGGGTTCTCCATTGGATTCGAACGCATCGTCGACCTGGTGGCCCTCGACGACGGCGAAGGATCGGATGCCGTGGTGCTCCTCCACGACACCAAGACCGACTACGCCCGGCTCGTCACCCTCAAGGCGGAGCTTGTCGCGCAGGGCAAGCGCGTTCGGCTTGAGCGGGCACCGCGCAACCTGAAGGGCCTGCTCGACTCGCTCGCGGCATCCGGCTACCGGCAGTTCGCCCACGTCGGCGACGCAGCGACCGCCGCCGACCTCGACTTCCGCGACCTCTCCTAGCCCCCGCACAAGACCTCGCGAAACCGCAGTTTCTGCTCCAAAAGCCACGTCTTGGAGCAGAAACTGCGGTTTCGCGGAGGACGCGGGGGAGCCGAGTAGGCTTGTCGCGGACAAACGCACTACGACGAAGGAGACCCCCGTGGCTTTGATCGAGGCTGTTGGCGCTCGCGAAATTCTGGACTCCCGGGGCAACCCGACGATCGAGGTCGAGGTGTTGCTCGATGACGACACCGTTTCGCGCGCGGCCGTGCCCTCCGGCGCATCCACCGGCGCCTTTGAGGCGTACGAACTGCGCGACGGCGACAAGAAGCGCTACGGCGGCAAGGGCGTACTGAAGGCCGTCGACGCGGTCATCGACGTGCTCGGGCCCGCGCTGGAAGGCTATGACGCGACAGACCAGCGGATGATCGATGCCGCGATGATCGAACTCGACGGCACCGACAACAAGAAGAAACTTGGCGCGAATGCCATTCTGGGCGTCTCCCTCGCGGTCGCGAAGGCCGCCGCCGACTCCGCCGACCTGCCGCTGTTCCGCTACCTCGGCGGACCCAACGCGCACACCATGCCCGTTCCGATGCTCAACGTCATCAACGGGGGCTCGCACGCCGACACGAACGTCGACATCCAGGAGTTCATGATCCTGCCCGTCGGCGCGAGCAGTTTCGCCGAAGCGCTGCGCTGGGGAACCGAGACGTACCACGCGCTCAAGGGGCTCCTGCACTCGAAGAAGTTGAGCACAGGCCTCGGCGATGAGGGTGGATTCGCCCCCGACCTGAATAGCAACAGGGCGGCGCTCGACCTGCTCGTGGAGGCGATCACCGCGGCAGGTTTCAAGCCGGGCAAGGACATCGCGCTCGGGCTGGATGTCGCGGCATCCGAGTTTTTCGCCGGCGGCAAGTACACGTTCGAAGGCAAGAAGGTCACCGCGAAGCACCTCATGGAGTATTACGCGGATCTGGTGAAGTCCTACCCGCTCGTGACGATCGAGGACCCGCTCGCGGAGGACGACTGGAAGGGCTGGTCCGAACTCACCGCGGCGCTCGGGGACACGGTGCAGATCGTCGGCGACGACCTGTTCGTCACGAACCCGGTGCGGCTGGCCAAAGGCATCGAGCAGGGCGCGGCGAACTCGATCCTCGTGAAGGTGAACCAGATCGGCACGCTCACCGAGACGCTGGATGCTGTCGCGCTCGCGCAGCGCAGCGGCTACACCGCCGTCATGTCGCACCGCTCCGGGGAGACCGAGGACACCACGATCGCGGACCTCGCCGTCGCCACCGATTGCGGCCAGATCAAGACGGGTGCGCCGGCCCGAAGCGAACGTGTTGCCAAATACAACCAGTTGCTGCGCATCGAGGAAGAACTTTCGGATGCCGCCGTGTATGCGGGCCGCGGCGCGTTCCCGCGGTTCACGGGGTAACGTGCTGGTTCCCTTCTGTAATGGTTGTGGCTGGCCTGGTGTCGGCTGGCAGGCTGGCGGTTATGGTCCTGCCTGGTGTGACTCTCTTCCCTTCTGACCGCTCACGCGTGTCTTGGTCTCGACGTGTCTACCGGGTGGGGCTGTGACCGGCCGGCCTG
>JAFKIY010000009.1 GCA_017306245.1 Micrococcales bacterium
GACCGGGTCACCGGTGAAATCCTCGGCATCTATGACATCAACCCGAACCACAACTACTGGGCCAACAAAACAAAGAAGCCCGGCCGCTGGCCGAGCAATTAGTCAACGATGACGCGACTCATCTGTCAACGATGTCGCGACTCATCACAGTGGTGCGCCCGGAGGGATTTGAACCCCCGGCCTATTGATCCGTAGTCAATTGCTCTATCCGCTGAGCTACGGGCGCAGTCCTGCCGGCTGACGCCAACCTGAAAACTATACCAGCGGTAGCCCGCCGCGAGCGTCGAGCAGTTTCAGGTGCCGCTTCAATGCCAGAAGGCGATACGAGGTGTCGATGAGTTCGGCGATCTCCTGCCACCCGGAACGTCGGCCGTCCCCAGGCCTGGACTTCCGTCACCTCCGGATACGCCATGCAGAGCGAGCGCACCGACTCGAGGAGCGGGTCATCCGGCTCGATGACGGGAGGGTGTTCCATCCATCCACTGTATTCGCGGGCCCTGTGCTCGGAGTGTGGAAACTGCGCTGCCGGGTCGTCCTGCCGAGTGTTCGCCAGGGCGCGGTTTACGATCATCCGGTGGCGTCTCCGAGCAACGATAATGCGCGCGAATCAACGTTCGCCGCGACGGTCGCGGGCGCCCGCAACGCGGAACAGTGGGCATTCGCGACCCTTTGGGTGGAGTACGCGCCGGCAGTGAACGCGTTCCTGAGGGCGCGAGGGTCACGCGAGGCCGAGGATCTCACGAGTGAAACGTTCATCGCCGTCTTTGATCGTCTCCCCCAGTTTGTCGGCGGCGAAGCGGAGTTCCGGTCGTTCTTGTTCTCAATCGCCTATCGGCGTCTGGTGGACGAACTCCGGTTGCGCTCACGGCGCGGCGAGAGTTCCGAATGGTCGGCGGGTGGCGACACCCGGCGGGCGGCAAGCGCGGAGCACGACGCGCTGGAGCGCGTGGGGGACGCGGCGGTTCGGCAGATCATCGAGTCGCTGCCGGAAGATCAGCGAAATGTCATGGCTTTGCGGATCATCGCCGACCTCTCCATCGAGCAGATTTCGGAGGTTCTGGACAAGCGGCCGGGCGCGATTAAAGCGCTCCAGCGGAGGGCACTGGATCGGCTGCGAAAAAACTTTCCGCCAAGCCGTACCCCTGACGACAACTTTTTCGATGGCAGGTAGTGAGATGAGATTACGCAGAATTTCCGAACGCGATGCCGAGGCGGTCCTTTCCGGACACGCCCCAGTTTCGCGTCCGGAACTTGCGCCACTCGCGGACTCAATCGCCGAATATCGAGCGGCAGCTTATGGCTCGCCTGCACGACCTTCCGCTGAATTGGCGTCCCGACTTGGTGCACTGGGGGATTCCAGAATTGCATCTCGCACTGAATCGCAGCCGGGGAACGGCGAATCACGAAAGAGAGTCAATATGTTTTCATCGATTGCAGGACTGGGCCTGGCGGCCAAGATCGCGCTCGGCGCGGGCGTGGCCGTAGCAGCGACGGCGGGGGCTGGCGCTGCCGGGGTTCTCCCCGCTGGCGCTCAGGATGCTTTCGACACTGTCGTGTCGAGTGTGGTGCCGGGTTCGCATGTCCACGAATCCACAGAATCAGGAACGGATGACGGCACGAATGCCCCCGAACCGACAAAGACCGACCACCCGGACAACTTCGGTGGTTGGGTTTCTGAGCGCGCGAAGGACCCGGACAAAGTTGGAAAGACGTTCGGTCAAGAGACTTCCGAGGCCGCACACCAGAACGGAAACGGTCACGGGCCGTCGACCGAAGACCGTGGTGGCAACAAGGGCTCGGACTCGGGCAGCGAGGCCGACAACGGTGACGACTCAGGCGATGCAGGCGGTCACGGAAAGTTGGAGGGGACGCCAGAGAAGCCTTGACGCACAAGGTTGGTTAGATGATCGGGGCCACCCCATTCGGGGTGGCCCCGATTTTCGTTGAGGCGCACGAATTGTCGAGTCGGCCCAAAACCGCTTGGAATCGAACCTCCGCGTGTGTGGAGTTAGCCCCAGGCGCTGGCTGGCGCAGTGAATTCGGCAACGGGCGAGTAGTGCCAGTGTCCGCCGTTCGCATAGTGACCGGATGCCCACGGCGAGGCCCAGATCGCGCTCTCGGTGACGTTCGTGGGGGCATCCGCCGCGAGCGCGGCAACGATCGCCGCGTACCCCGGGTGCCCGTGAAGCGCTTTCGCCGCATTCTCGGCCGCGATCAGAAGGTTCGCGTAGCTGCCGGTGCCACCGCCTCCGCCTGAGCCCCACCCGTTGTTGAGGGGGTTGTTGCGGTTCCACCAGTTGTTGGGTCCGTTCTCCTGGCGCATCCACCGGGTGATCACGGTGACATTGTTTTCGGTGACCGGCCAACCGCCGTCGAGGAGCACAATTTTGGCCCAGTCGTAGTTGGTGCCGTGCCTGGCCAGCTGGGGGACGCCGGGCATGACGTTGTAGTTGTCGCGGGTGACGGATGCCGGCACGGCCGTATCCTTGACGGTCACCGTTTGCGCGTGGCGAGCGTTGTATCCGGCGAGAATATCCTTCGCCGTTGCCGGGCCGGGCGGGGCAATAACAGTGATGGCGAGAAACCCGAAAGCAAGCACACTCGCACCCAGGGCGCGGCGCTCACGGACGAACCAGGATGTGCGGATGCGCTCCGCCGCATCGCGGAGTCGCGAGGGCAGTGCATGTCGTGGTGTCTGCTGCATAGTTTGGGTCCGAGGGAGGGCCGTCGCCGCTCACATCCGCCAGCGAGACTAACAACGCTGAGTGGGAGGCTGCTGAGAAAATTTCCCCGGCGACCGAGGTGGGCCTTCACTCTTGCAAAGCATAGAGGCCGGCGCCGGCGACGGTCGCCAGCGGTCCCAAGGTTGCACTGTGGATGGCTGCCCGCGACGGGCCGGGTAGAGCTGCAGCTGCGTAAGCCGCCCGGACGGCTTCCAGGTACAGTTCGCCAATCGAAGCGACACCGCCGCCAATGACGACCGCATCAAGATCCTCGAGATTCATGGCATCGGCAAGCCCAACACCCAGAATCGCCGCCGCGGAATGTATGACTTCGCACGCCACTACATCACCACCCAAGTGTTCGCCGCCCGCCGCAAGAGCAGCGATTTCTTTCAGACGGAACTTCCGACCCGTGGCGTCGGCATATGCCTGCTCGATCGCCGGGCCGGACGCATACGCCTCAATGTGTCCGGCCTGACCGCATGTGCACACTCGCGGGAGTTGGTTTCGCGCGGCGGTGTGCCCAAGAGACCCCGCGGTGCCGGACACCCCTGCCAAGAACTGGCCGTTTCGGTAGATGGCCCCACCCACGCCCGTTCCAACTGTCACCATGAGAAACGACTCGAGCGACTTTCCAATGCCTAAACGAGCCTCACCAAGCGCCGCCGCATGAACATCGTTTATTACCCGAACTGGCCGACCAAGTTCTTTCATCATGGACGGGCCAAGCTCGAATCCTTGCCAGCCCCGGATGGAGTTCGTGGCCGAAAGTATGGAACCATCGGCGCCGATCACCCCTGCAGAACCCACCCCCACGGCAAGGGAAGCGTCGCCGACGCCCTCCAATGAATTCACCATCTCTACAGCCAACGCGACAATTGTTTCGGGACCCGTGAATGCGGGCGTATCCTCGGTGATCACTGAACCATCAACAAGCCCACGGGAACCAATCACCCCGGCAGACATCTTTGTCCCACCGATATCGATTCCGATTGCGAGCGCCATCATGACTTTGGGGTGAGTCCGCGTGGGCTTGCCCCGATAAAGCGCGCCGCGATGGCGGACGGATCAGAGATTGCGCCACCAACAACAACAGAAAACGCGCCCAAATCAAAAGCAGAGCTCACCTCGGAGAGTGTACGGTAACGTCCTTCAGCCACCACACGCACGCCAGCGTCAGCGAGGCGGGACACAAGGTCAAGATCAGGGCCGCCGTCGAACGAACCAGACTCCGGTGTGTAACCGGAAAGAGTCGTTCCTACAAGCGCCGCGCCGGTTTCCCAGGCTCGCCGCCCCTCCTCGAGCGTCGACACATCTGCCATAACAGGAAGTCCCGTCTCTCGAGCAACAGTTGCAATGAGGGAGAAATTCTCGCCCAGAACCTCTGTCGTCGCATCAAGAGCAATGATGTCGGCGCCGGCCTCAGCGAGACCCGCCGCAAGCGCGAGGCTGGGGGTAATCACATTCCGCCGATCACTCGTCACCTTGTGCAATCCGATAATCGGCAGGTCGGTCAACAGCCGCACAGCGCGAATATCCTCAGGACCGTTCAGGCGGAGTCCAGCGGGTTGCGATTCAAGGATCGCCTCCGACATTGCGACAATTATTGGCGTCGAACGAAGCGGGCTACCTGCCCGCGCCTGCACCGAAACAACAAGCCCTCCTTCAAGCAAATCTATGACAGAGCTGGATATGCCGTCGATCATTTAAACGCCCCCGTACTGATTCCTCCGATGAAGAACCGCTGGCCCAGAAGAAACAGCAGCAGCGCAGGAAGCGTGAAGAGGACACACGCGGCCATCAACGGCCCCCACGCAACAGTGTTTTGGCCAAAGAACGAATAGAGCCCAATGGATAGCGTGTAAGTGGACGCGTCATTCAAGTAAATCAGCGGGTTGAGGAAGTCCGTCCACGCCCACATGAATTGGAAAATCGCGGCAGTGATAATCGCAGGACGTGCGATAGGAAGAACAATTGTGGCGTAGGTGCGAAACTCCGATGCTCCATCAATACGCGCCGCCTCGATCAATTCATCGGGCACACCCAACAGAAATTGGCGAATCAAAAAGATGAAGAAGGGAGTGCCGAGGAATGCCGGAATGATCAACGGCAGATATGTCCCCACTGCCCCCAATCCGTTCCAAATGAGAAAGATCGGGATCATCGTCACCTGGGGCGGCAACATCATCGTGGCAAGAACGATGATCAACAGCGGTCTTGCACCGCGCCACCGCACTTTAGCCAGTGCGTAGGCGACCAGGGGGCACGCTAGCACAGTTCCCAGGACACTCATCCCGCTGATGAACAGTGTGTTGGCCAGGTACCGCCACACCGGAATCTGATCGAACGCCTCCGCAAAGTTGGCCAACGTCCACTCTCTGGGCCACAAGTTCGGCGGCGCGTGGAAGACATCCGAAGGCAGTTTAAAGGCAGTGGAAACCATGGTGAGCAGCGGGAAAAGGAAAACCAGTGCGAGAAGAATCACGAGGGTGTAGCGGCGAATTTGGCGCAACCTATGGCGAGACGGAGTTCGCTTCCCGGGCGCTCGAGCGTCGACTTGCGGCATGGGGGACACCGTCGCGTTAATTGTTGGCACTGTGCACCCACTTCTTCGAGGTGGCAAGCACGATAAGTGTGATCACCAAAGTCAGCACGAACAGGATCCAGGCCATCCCCGATGCGTAACCCATTTTGAGAAACGCGAAGGCGTTCTGGTACAGCGACATCGCGAAGGTCAACATGGACCCTCCGGGCCCCGCCGACGGGGTATTGAGTCGTTGCTGAGCGAGGATGAACGGCTGGGTAAAGATCTGGAGGAAGGCAATCAAGGTGACGATCACTTGAAAGAGAGTGACCGGGCTGATCATCGGCCAGGTGACATTGAGGAACCTTCGCCAGGCACCGGCACCGTCAATTTCCGCCGCTTCGTAAAGTTCTTGTGGAACATCCTTGAGTGCCGCGAGATAGATAATTGTGGTCCCGCCAACCGTCCAGAAGGTCATCAGCAGGATTGCGGGCTTTGTCCAATCCGGTTCCTGTAGCCAGGCCGGGCCGTCAATCCCGAACAACCCAAGGAAATAGTTGAGGAATCCGTACTGCGTATTGAGCAGCCAGCGCCAGAGATAGCCGCCGACCACGATGGGCACGATAGAAGGCAAATAGACGAGGGCCCGATACAGAGGCTGCCCCTTGACCGGAAAATTCAAGAGGTGTGCACCCGCAAGCGAGATGATGATTGCCAAGGGAACACCGATGACAGTGAGGTACAGCGTGTTCCCCAGAGACTGCCAAAATGTTGGATTTCCGAACATTTGCGAATAGTTGTCCAGGCCGACCCAGCGCGGTGTCTGGAACAGGTTGAAGTCCGTGAAGCTGTAGAACGCGGAAGCGGCAATCGGGTACGCAAACAGGAAGAGAAATCCGATTATGAAGGGGGAAGCAAACGCAAGCCCGAGCCACAGTGCCCGGCGGGACGAGCGATCGCCCGGCTTCCGCGCCGACGAAGGTATCGTCTGTGCGGAAGCCGGGCGACGCAGTGACACTAGTTTTCCTGCCTACTTGGAGTAGCTCGAAACGCGAGACTCAACCTGTTCCAAAGCTTTCTTGGGGGTCTCGTTCCCGCTGGCTATCGAGTCGAACGCCTTATTCAGATCGGTCATGTACTCGCCGGCGCTGACCGCACTGGAGGGCGCATAGGCGTTGGGGCTCTTCAGCGCATCTGCGAAGGCGCTGAAGTTCTCAATGGCAGAGTAGTCGGCTGAGCTATCCAGCAGGGACGTCAGCGCTGGCATGTTTCCAAGCGCAACCGTGAACGCCTTCATCGCATCCGGGCTCACCATGTAGGCGAGGAACTTTGCTGCCGCTTCCTTGTGCTTGGAATTGGCGGGGATGAATAGCGTGCTTGCGGTCACCTCAGTTGTGTCCTTGTATTGAGGGGATGCGCCCGGAATCGTGATCACTCCCCACTCCAGGCCGGGTGCAACTTTCGGGATGCCCACGCCATTCCACTCGCCGTCGATCCGCATCGCCAGTTTTCCGCTGAAGAACGGGTCCTGGTCCGATTGGTATTGCCCGTATCCGGCCACAAACTTCGCGATCTTGTCGGGTCCGATCTTGTTGACGAGGTTCTGGTACCAGGTCATCGCCTGGATGTTGCCGTCGTTCAACGGTGTGGGCTGCCCGTCCTTGTCCCACCACGATCCGCCAAATGCCGCGGCGATC
This sequence comes from Micrococcales bacterium, assembly GCA_017306245.1. Classification (GTDB taxonomy): domain Bacteria; phylum Actinomycetota; class Actinomycetes; order Actinomycetales; family Microbacteriaceae; genus Terrimesophilobacter. The sequence continues at coordinate 6,945 of JAFKIY010000009.1, forward strand.
ATCCGCTGGGTTGCACCTGGTGCGGCCTCACCCAGGCCAAGCTGGGTGATGTTTCCGTCTGCATCGGTCTTGGTTAGAGCGAGGGCGGCATCGGCGAGCTCATCCATTGTCGTCGGCACCTGAACGCCGGCATCCGCAAACATCTTCTTGTTGTACATCAACAGTTGGCTGTGAATTGCAATGGGAAGAGAGTAGGTCTTTCCTCCGTACTTCATTTGAGTCAAGGAGCTGGGGACGAAGCCGCTCATGTCGATGTTGTAGTCATCGAGGGGCGCCAGGATCCCCTTGGATGCCCAGGAACCAACAACATCGCCGAAGTTGTCGGAGATGTCGAATGACCCGTTGGACGAGGACATCGACGTCAGCTGCTTCTGAAAGTCAGGGCTGGAGACTCCGATAACCTTGACCTCGCTCTGACTCGCGTTGTAGTCGGCGATAATCTTTTCCAAGGACTCTGCTTCTGGTCCGGACCAAAGGTAGGAGAACGTAATTGTGGTTGTTCCTTGCGATCCGTCACTACCCCCGCCGGTGGAACACGCAGCCAGCGGGGCAATGACCATTAGACCTGAAACGGAAAGCGCAGCTGCTCGCGCCCTGCGAGACCATTTGGACTTCATGATGTACTCCATTCGGTGTAAGGATGCGCATAACCGGGGAACTGGAATAGACCAAGTTTGCGCCTTGCCGGAAATATTGACATAGGTGTTGGACGGTGTCAAGATATTGGTCAGTACCATTTTGAATGAGAGGAAATAGTTGGTCGCCTCAGATTCAACGCAGCTGAAAAAACATGAACTTGTTCGGCAGCACCTTAAGGCAAAGATCAATCAAGGTCTGGCACCGCACGAGAAGCTGCCCACCGAGCGAGACCTTGCGGAGCAGCTCAACGTCAATCGATTGACCATCCGCCACGCCCTCGGGGAACTCGAGCGGGAGGGTGTCATCTATCGGGTACAAGGGTCTGGCACGTTTGTCAGCGCGTCTCAGATCAGCAAATCCTTCGAGTTCACATCGTTCTCGGAGGACATGCGGATGCGCGATATGGTCCCCGGGTCGCTGTCGGCAGAACTCAGCGTCGAAGCCGCCGGTATGAAGGTTGGGTACGCCTTGAACCTCAGTCCGACAACGCCCGTCGTTCATGTGCGTCGTGTTCGGACTGCCGACGAGGTCCCCATCTGCGTCGAGGACGTGTGCATTCCCCACGCGCTAGTGCCCGGCCTTGAAAACGGAATCAACGGGAACTCACTCTACGAGGATCTCGCCGAGCGGTTCGCGATCACAGTCGAGCGGGCAGACCAGACGATTCAAGCGACAGTGCTGAATGAGTCCGACGCCGCCGAACTTCTCGTACCACCATTCTCACCAGCGTTCCATGTTCAACGCACGGCGTTTGATTCGCGCGGCCGCGCCGTGGAGTATGCAGAGTCGTTGTACCGCGGAGACCGGTACTCCTATACCGTGTCCATTACCCGGCCCGCCCACTTGCGCGAGACTTGACCGTGCCGACGCCTCCCGCCATGCGGATTGCACTCCTGCCGTTGGATGACAGGCCCGTCAACGTTTCACTCCCCCAGGACGTCGCCCGGGTTGCGGGAGCAGTGGTCGAAGTTCCACCTGCGAAGATTTTGCCAAACTACCGAACGCCGGGTGAAACGGGCAAGCTTTCCGCCTGGCTGCTCAACCGCGCCGAAGACTCCGCAATCGATCACCTCGTCGTCTCATTGGACATGCTGTGCTATGGCGGTCTCATTGGAGGCCGGGTAGGACATGACACGACAGAAACCGCACTCGCACGCCTCGATGTTCTGCGCACGATCCGGGAACGTCGACCAACTCTAAAGATCAGTGCGGTTTCGCTCGTGATGCGTGCGAGCAATTCGTATTCAGCTGCGGAAGAACCTGACTACTGGTCCACCTATGGCAAGGATCTTCACGATCTGGGTGCAAAAGTTCACAATCTGGACGGACAGGCCGTTGTCTCACCTGTTTTCGAGGAAACCAAAGTTCCTTCTGACGTTGTCGCCGACTTCACCTTGCGGCGACTGCGCAATCACATCGTCAATCTCACGGCACTTCGACTCGTAGAAGAGGGGACGCTGGATTTCCTCGCTGTGACTGCAGACGACACTGCCCGCCTTTCGGCGGGTTCTGCCGAGCAGGACTGGCTTCGACACTGGATGAGATTTCTCCCTCACGGCCAGACAGTCCTGATGTATCCGGGGGCGGACGAAGTGGGTGCCGTTCTCGTTGCGCGCGCTGTCGCCGATTTCGCCAACCTTTCGGTCGCGATTCGCGTCTCGTGCGCGGAGCCGGAAGGCCTTGACCGCGTTCCTTCCTATGAGAATGTTCCCTTGACCGAATCAATCCGACGACAGGTCGCTGCTGCTGGCGCGTACGTCGTCGACCACGCAGCCGATGTGGTGCTCGTCGTTCATGCTCCCGACCCTGATCGACATGATATGTGGAACCCGATTCCGCCGTCAGCACACGAGGATGCGGTGGACAGAACCGTTGACGCCGTCCAACGCGAGCTGAACGCCGGCAATTCGGTGGCGCTCGCAGATGTCCGGTATTCGAACGGCTGCGATATCGAGCTCGTCAGGAAGCTTGTTCAGTTGGGTCTCGTGGAGAAGCTCACGAGCTTCGGTGGTTGGAATACCGCCGGGAACACCCTCGGCGGCGTCATTGCGACAGCCGTGGCTTACGTCACTGGAGCCGCCACGAGGAGCCTGGATTCGCGCGCGAAAGATCAAGCTCTTCTCACCAGGGTTCTGGATGACTTCGCCTATCAATCAATTATCCGGCAGGAAGTCGGCGCACAGCTATTCCACAACCACCTGCCGATGTCAGATGACCGAGCGGTGGTGGCAGCCGAGACAACCATTCGTGACCGCATGAATTACATGCTGGAGCATGAGCTGAATTCCCCCGGCTGGTTCGTAGCCGGGCTAGATCTTCCGTGGCGCCGCAGTTTCGAGGTTGGAATCGGGCTCAGAGACGCCCACCGTGGCGGCGGGAAATTCTGAGAAGCCACGTACTAAAGAAAGTGGCGGTACCGGTGGGATTTGAACCCACGGTGGGCGTTAACCCACACAACTTTTCGAGAGTTGCACCTTCGGCCGCTCGGACACGGTACCGGGGAAGAGTTTAGTACAGGACGGCGCGAGGCTCGACCGGGCCGTTCAGCGGGAACGGACTTCGGTGACTCGCACGTAATACCCGTCAGGATCGATGAGCCGGAAATCCCGAACACCCCACGGGCGATCGACGAGCGGCTCCCACGCGCCGCCCAACCCGCTTGCGACCTCGCGTGCCCGGTCGAATGCCTCGATGACATCGGCAACCTCAACGACAATCTCCACTCCGACTCCCCGGGGCCCGGACAGCCTCTCCTTGCTGAAGTGGTGGTCAGGGCGGAGATTGTCGGCGGTTTGCACGCCGATGGTCACCGCACCCGACCGAAGCGGGATATATCCGTCATACGACCAAGCGTCAGGCGGCACCAGCCCGAGGGTTGCTTCGTAAAACCGGACCGTGGCCGTGATGTCGGCGACAAACAATTCGAATCGCAGACCGACGATTTTTGGTGCGACCCCGACCATGTGTACTCCGTTCGTCCGAGAGTGGTCAGCGTGGCGGCCGGGGAAGTGCCGCCCGGACCTGGCTCCGCGCCTCCCCCGCGCTCGTCCCGTTCACGGCAATCGCGGCAAGCGCCCGAGCCTCCGCCAGGCTGTATCGTGCCAACGTCGCACGCACATCCCTGAGCGCGTTCGGCACCATTGACAGGCTCGTCACGCCGAGCCCCACGAGAACGACCGCGAGGAGCGGATCGGATGCGGCCTCGCCGCACACGCTGAGCGGCTTTCCCGACGCTGTGGCAGCATTCCCGACTATCCGGATGAGACGAAGCACAGCCGGATGCCAGGGGTCCTGATAGGCGGCGACCGCGCCGTTTTGGCGATCCGCGGCGAGCGCATACTGGGTGAGGTCGTTGGTTCCGATGCTGACGAAATCCACCGCCTCGAAAACCTGGTCCGCCACAATCGCGCACGACGGCACCTCGATCATCACACCCACCGTTTTCACGCCGTGCTCGCGCGCCAGGCTGGCGAACTGCTTCGCTTCGGCGGCATCGGCAATCATCGGAGCCATCACCCAGAGATCGGAGGGAACTGCCTCCGACGCCGCAGCGAGCGCGGTGAGCTGGTCACGCAGCAACTGCTCGTGCCTGATGGCGGTGCGGATTCCCCGCACTCCGAGAGCCGGGTTCTCTTCGGCATCCATGGGGAGGAACGCCAGCGGTTTGTCGGCCCCGGCATCAAGTGTTCGGGCGACGGTTTTCCGCCCTTCCATCGCCTTCAGAATCTCCGTGTAGCTCGCGGCCTGCGCTTCGACCGTTGGTGCCTCCTGCTCTTCGAAGAAAAGGAATTCCGTGCGAAGAAGCCCCACCCCTTCGGCCCCTTTGGCGAGCGCATTCTCCACGTTGCCGAGGGACCCGACATTCGCGAACAGCGGCACAGCCGTCCCATCGGACAGCTGGCCTGCGCTCAGATCGCCGTCGTCGTCCTCCTGCACCATGAGAGCGCGAACCTCGGCGACTCGCCCGGCGCTCGGCGAACCCTCGATGGTTCCCTCCGCCGCATCGACGACGACAATCTCTCCATCGGGGATGTCCAGCACTCCTTCGGCGGAAACGACCGCGACCAGACCCTTGGCGCGGGCAAGGATGGCGGTGTGCGCCGTCGGACTGCCGCCGGAGGTCACGAGGGCGAGCACGCAACTCAAATCGAGCAGCGCCGTGTCGGCTGGCGAAAGGTCCTCCGCGATGAGAATGTACGGCTCGTCGCATTCCGGCAGCTCGCCATAGGGCACATCCATGAGGGCGGCGACGGTCCGGCGCGAAACGTCGACGAGGTCGCCCGCACGCTCCGCCTGCGTGCCTCCCAGCGACTTGAGCATCAACACGAACGCACCGAACGCGTGGAACACGGCCCACTCGGCGGTTTTCCGCTGCACGAGCTGAGCCTCGATGTCGTCCCAGACGTCGGGGTCGCGCGCCATCATCGCTTGGGCGGCGAGAACATCGTGGGCCTCACCGCCCGCGTGCTTCGCCCGTGATTCCAGTTCCGCAGCAACCGACTCCAACGCCGTTTTCGCCCGAACCCGCTCCTCCTCGACGGAGAGTGCGGAAACCGTGTCGGTCGGGTCCGGTGCGGTGTTGAACATCCGCCGTACCGGACCGACCACGATCCCCAGGCCAACGCCCAGCCCCTGATAGTTCACGGCGCAAGACCTGCCCTAGTCGTCGGTCTCGTCGGCATCCTCATGGTCAAGTTCCCTCGCCACAAGTTCGGCCATCTCGCGCACCGAATCCTCGGCACCGTCACCCGTCGACTCCACCACGACAACATCGCCGTGGCAGAAATTCTGGTACAGCACCTTCACGATGCTGCGCGCGTTCACTGCCTGGCCGTCCGGTTTGCGAAGCGTCACCGGCGGCTCGAGAGTTCCGGCGAGCGCCACCACCATGGCGGCTGGTCTGGCGTGAAGGCCAGATTTCGATCCCACGACGACTTCCGCGCTGATCACGCCCGACTCCTCCTTGAGTTCGATTTCGATATTCATTGCTTCGTTTCGAGTCAACTGCCGGATGGTGCGGATGTTCGCGTGAAGATGTTCTTCGTCTGAAGATACTTCTCCATGCCCACGCCGCCAACTCCACTGGTCTTGTAGCCTTGCGACGGCGCCTGGAGTCCACCCGGCGCAAACCACTGGTTGATGTACACCTGACCAGCCTGCAGTTCGCGCGCAGCCTTCTCTGCGCTGTCGACGCTCGTCGTGAAGATGCCGGACGCCAGACCGTACTTCGTGTCGTTGGCAATCTCGAGCGCCTCATCCAGTGAATCCACCGGGGTGAGCGTCACCACGGGGCCGAAGATCTCTTCCCTCGCGATCGTGCAACGCGGTGCCACATTGCCGAACACCGTCGGCGGAACGAACCATCCGGCGGAGCGGAGGTCGTCCGAATACCGCTCGCCGCCGGCGAGGAGCTCGCCTTCCCCGCTGGAAATCGCGTTGTCGATGTAACCCCAGATCTTGCCGTAGTGGTCCTCGCCGACGACAGGACCCATCGCGGTGCTCTCCAGAAGGGGGTCACCCACCTCGCGAGACTCCGCCTCCGCGACGAGCCGCGCGCTGAATTCGTCGTAGATGCCGCGCTGGACGAGAATCCTCGACCCGCACACGCACACCTGCCCCGAATTCGAGAACGCGCCCATGGTGCTCCACATGACGGCCGTGTCCAGGTCGGCGTCGTCGAGCACGATGTTGGGGTTCTTCCCGCCCAACTCGAGCGACACGCGCTTCACCTGAGAGGCGGTGTCCTGCAGAACGCGCACGCCGGTCTCGATACCGCCGGTGAGCGACACCATGGCCACGTCCGGGTGCTTGACTAGCTGAGCGCCCACGCGCGAGCCCCTGCCGTTGATCACCGTCAGCACTCCGGGCGGGAGCACATCGGCCACAAGCGAAGCAAGATAACTGAACGACGCCGAGGCCAACTCGGACGGCTTCATGATCGCCACATTACCTGCCGCGAGGATTGCGGCCATCCGCTGCACGCCCGTCCACAGCGGCCCGTTCCAGGGGAGAACTTCCAGCACGACACCATACGGCTCAAGTCGCGAACGATGGCTCACCATCGGGTCGCCGACGTCAACGCTCCGGCCGCCCAAATCCTGGGCGCGGCCCGCGAAGTACGCGAGCGCCGAGAGCGACACCGGCATGTCGGAGTAACGCACCGCGGTGACCGGTTTACCGATATCCACGGCGTCGAGGAACTCGAAGTCCGCGGCATGGTTCTCCATGATGTCGGCGATCTTCAGCAGGTACTTCCCGCGCTCGAAGCCGGTCAAACCGGCCCACTCGGGAGCCGCCTCACGGGCTGCCGCGACCGCGCGATCCACCATCGCCTCGTCGGGCACGGCGAACCGGCCGACAACGCGCTTGTCGCGCGATGACGTGATGTCCGACGTTTCCCCGTCGGTGATCAGTTCGCCCGCGACGAGCATGGGAAGCGTCTGGTCGAGAAGCGCCCAGCGCGCATCAGTCAGCAATGCGGTACTCATTTCTTCGCCGCCGAAACCGCCTGCTCCACGGAAGCGTTCTCGTGGAGGATCGCATTCAGCCCGCGCACCACGCCGCCGGGGTTCTTCGACGACCAGATGTTCGTGCCGACCGCGACGCCGAGGACTCCGGCGTGGTTGATAGCGTCCCAGATCGGTCCGTAGAACTCCTCCAGGGAGTCTTTCGCGTGCCCGCCGAGGATGATGACCGGCACACCGGCGTAGTCGACGACCTTGCGCATCGACTCCGGGTCGCCCGTGTAGAACGTCTTGATCATGTCCGCGCCCGTTTCGGCCGCGACCCGCGCGCCGGCGGCAATAATGTCCGGCGTGCGCATGTCGCCGCGGGAGAATCCGCCGGGGACGGGCTCTGCGAGGTAGGGCAGGCCGACCGCGGACGCCCGAGCGGCCAGAGCTGCAGAGCGGTTCACGCCGTCGTCGTCGCCGAACGGATACACCATCGCCTTCACGCCGTCCGCGCCGACTGCGAGCGCGCGACCCACGGCGTCATCGAGGAACGGCGCGGCGGTGTCCACGCTCACGACCACGGAGGACCGGCCGAACTCCTCGTCATGGCGCTGCGCAGAACCGATTGGCGAGAGGAAGGCATCCGCGCCAGCAGCAACCGAGTCGCTGATCGTCTTTCCGTAGTTGACAAGGCCGTCTACCGGTGCCTGCAGGAATGCGGTGTGGTCCATGGCGACCATCAACATGCGTCCGTCCGCCCCGAAGATCTGCTTCATTTTGCGCTTCATTGGTTTCTCCCTCTATTACGTTGCTGTGTGTGCAGTGATTGGTTTGTGTTCTGTGAGCGGAATCGTCACGCTTCGACGATGATCCGGTAGGTGCCCGGCAGGATCGCCTCGTCGAGTGCCGCGCTGAGGTTCGACAGCGGGTAGCGGTTCTGGATAAGCGGCGTGAGGTCGACCTGGCCCTGGCGGATCAGTTTCGCCGCGGTGTAAAAGTCCTGCTTTTCGCTCGAAACCACGCCGATGATGCGCTTCTCATTGTTGTGCAGGGCATTCGGCCCGACCTCGATCGGCGTTTCGGGATGCGCTGATGCGAACACCACGAACGTGCCGCGCGGCGCGATCATCTGCATGCCCTGTTCGTTGGCAACCCGGTGGCCGATCGCGGCGATCACGATGTCCGCGCCGCGTCCGTCGGTGAGGTCCATCACGGTGGCGATCGGATCCTGCTTCGATGCGTCGATCGTGACATCAGCGCCCATGGCCTTGGCCTTCGCCAGTCGATCGGCGTCAATTTCCGACACGATCACGCGGGCGCCATGCTTCTTCATCGCTATGAGGTTCATGAGCCCCATGGTCCCGGCCCCCAGAATGACCACATCGTTGCCGACCTGGGCGCCGGACAGCCGCGCGGCGTGCAGCGCGCACGAGAGCGGTTCCGAGAGGCAGCCGATCTCCGCGGGGACGTCGCCGATCGGAAACAGTCCATCCGCCGGATGGATCTTCAGTTCCGCGAATCCGCCGGGGCCCCACCCCTCGGCATAGTCGACGGCACCTCCGTAATGTTCGGCGCAGACGCGGTCCTTTCCGGTGTAGCACCAGTGGCAGCTCCCGCAGGACGACGCACCGAGGGCGACCCGGTCGCCGATGGAAAGCTGTCCGCGGTATCCGGGGCCAAACGAAACGATCGTGCCCGCGACCTCGTGCCCGCCGATGAATGGGAACTTGTTGTCCTGCGCCCCGCTGTACGTGCGCTGCTCCCAGGTGCAAATGGCTGTCGCCTCGATGCGGACCAGCGCTTCGCCGTAGCCGGGGGTGAGTGTGGGGATATCGACGAGTTCGACCTCACCGACCCCGGTAATCGTCCCCGCGCGAAAGCTGCTTTTTACTTCGGTGTCTACGGTGGTTGTCATTTTCTGCCTTCTTCCATCGCTTGAAAAGCGTCTGTAGTGGGGTTGATGGTGTTGGGAAAGTTGAGTGGCGGTTCGCCGACGGGTTGAACGCGGTCGGTTGGTCGCTTCTGTGCGACCAGCACGCCGGCGATGATGATCGCGGCGCCGATGATCACGGCGGCCGCGATCTCCTCGTGGAAGACGAGCCACGCGATGATGATGCCGAAGACGATCACCATGCTGCTGAGCGCGCTGACCGCGGTTACCGTGGTGAATCGCACCGCGAGAGTGATGGATGCCAGCGCCACGGCGTTTACGGTGCCCGCGAGCACGAGCACCAGGATTTGGGACGGCGTGAGGGCGCTGTAGACGAGGTCGAAACGACCGCCGCTGCGGACAGCAACCGTGATGACGAGGGCGATGACCCCGCCGAAGTTGGTCATGGCCAGCGCGGTAATGAACATGCGGGGCCGACGCTGCACGGTGCGGCTCGCCGCATTGGAGATCGTGTAGCAAACCCCGGCTCCGAAGCTGAAAAGGAAGCCAAGGACTGCGACGAATCCCGCCTGAATGCTGCCGAATCCGGGCAGGGCCACCACGGTGAGACCCGCGGCGACTATGGCGACCCCGGCCATTTGCCAGCGGTTCGGCGGCTCACGCAACACGAGTGCCGAAATGAGCGTCCCCCCGATGACGATTCCTCCCTGGCTCGCGGCGGTGGCAACCGCCAGCCCCACCCAGTCGAGGCCGGAAAAGAGCAGGACGTTACCGACGAGGAAGCTGATGACCCCTGCAACCATGAGCACTCCGACCCACTTCGCACCGATGAATTCGGCCGACCGCGGCCGAAGCGCAGGCGGGCGAAGAATGAGGAGCGCGACGCTGGCGATGACCAGAAGCGGGAGCTGCCGGATCAGCGAACCCGCGAAGGGGTCGACATCCGCCGCGACCGAACGCAGTAGCGCGTTGACGGTTGCGTAGGACGCGGCGGCAAGCAGGGCGAGCATGGCCCCGATGCTTGCTGCTGAGCGAGTTTTCGCCCACCCCGTTGCGGGACGCTGATCCGACATGCGATTTTCCTTACTCGCCGCCGGTGTCAGCCGGGACCGGATCCGGGCAGGGACCGTACGGCTGCAGGATGGATGATCCACACGCATCGGTGATGTAGTGCGGCTCCGGTCCCATGAACGGAATGGCGCCGACGACGCACACGATGACGTAGATCACGAGCAGCTTGATCGGGTGCCAGCCGCGCATCAGCAGCCACCAGGTGAGGATGACCAACCCCAGGGGCAGGAGCCCCGGAAGGATCTTGTCGAGCACATCCTGTTGGATGCGCACTTGCGTATCGCCCGCATGCACCGTCCAACCGACGTAGACCTTCACGAACTGCGCCGTCAGGCCGCCGAGCACGATGTTTCCCAGCACGCTGGCCCCAAGGATCACCTTCTCCATCAACCCGGATTTGAGAACCGAGGTGATGAACGTTCGACCTTGCTTGTAGCCCTGCGTGTAGAAGAAGTACCCAACCCCCAGGCTGAATGCAGCCACGAGGATGAAGTACAGAATCGGACCCAGCGGGTTGCCGGTGGCGCCGGACAGGTCGCCGCTTTGCTGAACAGCAGTGCCGAGGCCGGCAATGCTGATACCGAGTGCGAGCAACAGCGGAGTGACGATGCCCTGGCCGATCGTGTCGCCGATTCCAGCCATCGGGCCCATGAGGCCCGTTTTCGTGGAGGTGATCGCGTTGTCGGTGATGGGCTCTCCGTTGGCCTTCTGCTCCTCCATGGCGATGGTGACGCCGTGGATGACTCCGCCGAAGTCCGGTGCGGTGTTGAAGAACACGAGGTGGCGCTTCAGCGCTTCTTTCGTCTCTTCCTTGTCCCCGCCGTACAACCGCTTGATGACCGGGGTCATCGCGTGAGCGAATGCCGATGCCTGGAGACGCTCGTAGTTGTAGTTGGAGTGAGAGAAAAACGTCCAGATCAGCCAGGATTTCACCAGATCCGATCGCGTGATTTTCCGTTCGCCGTCGTTGGCGGTTGTGCCGCTCGCTGCGGCCTCAGTGGTGCTCATCGAGTTGCCTCCGTTTCTTCTGATTTGCGCATCTTGGGCGACTGCGGCTTGTTGGCACTGTGGACGCGATCACCGAGGAAGGTGACGTGCAGGAAGGCCAGCGCGACACCGATGACCGCGAGAACCATGATCGATACCTCGTTGCCGAGGACGACCATCACGAGGTAGCCCACGAAGAAGTAAGGAATCGCCGAGCCCAGAAAGATGAACTTCATGTTCATGGCGATACCGATCGCGGGAAGGATGCCTCCGGCAATCGCGAGGCCGCCCAGCAACCACACCGGGAACCCGTTGATCACGTCACCGATGAAGCTCGCGCCGAGGTAGACCGCGATGGTCACCGGCACGAAGGTGATGAGGAACAGCCATGCCTGCGGGTAGAGGACGTTCGCACGGATCACGCCGCCAATGTCGGCTCGTTCCGCTGCCCGGTCCGCCGCGTGCATGAACAGCGAGTCGACCGTCATTCGCCCGTTCCAGATCACCGTTCCCAGCAATCCGATCGGCACGGCGATCGCGAGTGCGGCGCCGTAGTTGAGGTTGCCGGCGAGGGCAATTGTCGTCCCCACCCACCCGGCGAGACCGGGGTCACCTGGAATGGCGCCGCCGGCCGAGATGAAGCCGAGGTAGATGAGGTTGATTGCGGCACCAATCAGGGTTCCCTGGCCCGGGTCACCAAGAATGATTCCGACGAGGAGTCCTGCGACGAGCGGCCGGTTCAGCGTCCAAAAGCTGAGGCCCGCGATCCAGGGGCTCTGCGACAGGTAGTAGCCGAGTCCGATCAGGATCGCTTGAAACAGTGAGATTGTGACGACGGGCGCCGCCTCAGTCTCGGTAAACGTCATCGCCTGGACCGCCGTGGGGATGCCGATGATGACGACGAGCGTAGATATCACCAGTGATATCTTTCCGCCGCGTGTCAGCCGGCGTTCTCCCTTCGGATTCTTAACCATGTTCACACTCCATTCGAGTTGGTTGCCGCTGGGGCAACTGATGAGAAAGGAACCGCATTGTCATCCGCGACGATGCGGATCTCCACCTTGGTTCCCAGCCGTTCGAGAGCATGCATCGCGTCGATTTCTTCCGTACTCGCCGAGATGTTTTTGTAGAGCTTGGAACGGTTTGATGCAGCACCCATCCCGCCGATGTTCAACAGCGGGATGGGCACTCCTTGCTTCACCATGCGCAGGACCGAGATGGGGCTTCGGACCAGCACGAAGGTGCGTTCTTTGGATGCTGCGAGCTCCGTGATTCTGGGTGCCGCTTCATCCACGGTGTAGACCTCGACGTCGACCCCGGAGGGCGCGGCGAGGATCAACACGTCTTTGAGGAACTCGTCTTCCGCGGTTTCATCGTCGGCGACGAGGATCACGTCGGCGCCGAGTGCGCGCAACCACACGGCGATGACCTGGCCATGGATCAGCCGGTCATCCACCCTGACGAGAGATAGTGTCATGTTCTTTGTGCCTCCTTGCACTGGGTTTCGTCTATGCGCCGCGAACGGCTTAGGGGTCGTCGCGTCGGAAGCGCACGATCGCGCTGGTTTCGGTGATGAAGTCGTCCGGATTGAGCTGGTTCAGCTCGACATCGGAAAGGGCGAACTCGAGGAGAAGTGGCAGCGACGCCCCCGCGACAATCAGCCGAACGCTTTCGGCCTGACCGGTTTTCGCGATGAGGTTTGCGACGTTGTCGGGTGTTCCGCCGGCAAGGTCGGTGAGGATCAGCTCCGCCGGGAACTCCGCTAGGAGACCGAGCATTCGATCGCGCAGGCCCTGGGGCGAGTCGCCGGGATGCAGGGAGATCGAGTCGACATCCGCGAGCTCACCGCCGATCATCCGGGCAGAATCGACCAGTGCGTCTGGCAGTCCTCCGTGGCCTGCGACCAGAATCTTCATTGCACACACTCGCGTCTCGAACTACACTGTGAAAGAATTTTCACAAAAATTTGTTCACTTGACGAATGTCTACCAGTGTCCTGATCGGGATGTCAAGGACTGCCCGGGAAATGCTTGCAAGGACCTGGGTCTAAAGTGTCACTATTACCTCGGCGTAAGGGAGAGGGAAGCTTACATGGGTCGAAAATCCGGGGGCCAGGAAGACTCCATGCTGCGGCTGGTCGCAGAGCTCTACTACATCCGCGAGCTGAGTCTCAAGGAGATCAGCGAGATTACCTCACTGTCGCCGGCAACAATTTCGCGGATGAATCGTCTTGCCCGGGAGCGCAAAGTCGTCACCATCAGCGTCGCAGCGGCCGACTCCAACTTCGGCGAACTCGCTGCGGACCTCACCTCCCGACTGGGGACGCAATTCATCATCACGCCCGGCCACCGCGTGGATCCGGTGAACCAGGCCCGCATTTGCGGGGCGGCGGCGGCCCCCTTCGTGCTCGAACGTCTCCCCTTCGACGGCATCGTCGGCGTGTCTGCCGGGCACACCATCAACGGGATGCTCGCGTCGTTGCGAAAGGCACCGCGGCCGCGACTCGGCATCCTGCCTCTCATGGGCGGGTGGAACGCAGCGTATCCACACCTCGACGCCAACACCCTCGTCCGCGACATGGCTGACCGATTTCAGGCAACCGCTTATCCGCTCCACGCACCGGCGCTGTGCGACAACCTCGAAACGCGCCGCACCATTCTTCTGAACGACACCGTGCGCGCGACCACCGAGCGGTGGGATCATCTGGATGTCGCCGTGTACGGGGTCGGAGCACCGGGAATGCTCAGGACGTCGACATTCGCGTGGACCGGCAGCGCCGATGACGCCATCGCGCGCGAGTTCGCCGAACTGGGCGTGGTCGGGAACATCCTCGGCCACCTCTACGACGTGAACGGAAAGCTCATCACCCACGAGTGGACCGCGCGGCTCATCACGGTCAGCCTCGAGCAGCTCGCGCGGATCAAGACCTCGATCGCCGTGCTCAGCGGCGACGACAAGGTTCGAGCGCTCGTGGGACTCGCGCGCACCGGATTGAGTTCGCTGATCATCACGGACGACCTCACCGCGCAAAGCACACTGCAGTACCTTGCCGACGAGGCCCGCGCTTCGGCAAGATCGGACCGCGGGAAGACCACCGAGAAGAAACCGGCCGCTACGAAACGGTGAGCGTGCCGAGCTCCCCCAGCGGATAGCTCCCCGGCCGTGCATCGGTTGCTTCGATCAGGATGCGGGACTCGTGCGACAAGAGAGTCTCTGCAGGGAACCAGGGGCGATCCGGCGTGACCAAAATGATCAACCCGTCGATCGTGCCGACCGGGGAAAACCGGTCGCGCGGCGTCAGACCGTACGGTTCGATGCCGGCTCCCTCCGAGAGGAGCTCGACAGTCGCGAGGACATCCGGCACGGCGACGCCGACCTCGCTGATGCATTCCAGATCCTGAGGCGCGAACGTGCCCTCTGTGGCGTTGTCGAGGTCTCGCCGGATGATGAATTCGAGGACCGCGCCTTCCGGGCCGGGGAAGTAGAGGGATCGTGCATTCCACCCGGCCGCATACTCGAACTCGTCCTCGCCGCGCAGCGACATAACTTCCGCACGCTCCGAAACCCAGTACTTCGACGCCGCGAACTTGTTCGATGGGATCGTAAACGCGAGGTGGTGGCAGCCCCGGGTATCGGCGTTCTCCCGCAGGACGAGAGTGGTTCGCCCCACCGACACGGTCGCTGACCCCGGGCCGACCGCTACCGGCAGGCCCATCACCGAACCGTAGAAATCTGCCGCCTCCCGGCTGTCGCGGACGTCGACGGTAACCTCGCTGATCTTCATGGCCACAGTCAACCCGATCGGCCCCGTCCGGTCAAAGCCGGGCCGCACATGCTCTTGTCGCCGCCCGGCCGTAGTCTGTAACCATGGCCCGCCCGTCCACCGACTACCGCTGCACCGAGTGCGGCTGGACCTCCGTCAAATGGGTCGGCCGCTGCGGCGAATGCCAGGCCTGGGGCACCGTCGTCGACACCGCCGAGGCCACCGGTATCCTCCGGTCCGTGAAAGCCGTGCAGGTCACCGACGACCGCGCCGCCCGACCCATCACCCAGATTGGTGCCGCGGATGTCGCCCACTGGCCCAGCGGGATCAACGAGTTCGATCGCGTGCTCGGCGGTGGGATCGTCCCCGGCGCCACCATTCTGCTGAGCGGGGAACCCGGCGTCGGCAAATCCACGCTTCTGCTCGAGGTGGCCAGCCGTGCCGCCCAGACCGGGCAGCGCGTTCTGTACATCACCGCCGAAGAGTCCGCGAGCCAGGTGCGCCTTCGGGCCGGACGCACCGGCGCGCTCCAGGAGAACCTTTACCTCGCCGCCGAAACCGACCTGGCCACGGTGCTCGGCCAGATCGACCAGGTGAAACCGCAACTCGTCATCGTCGACTCCGTGCAGACCGTCTCCAGTTCGCTGAGCGAAGGGCTCGCAGGCGGCCCCTCCCAGGTGCGGGAGGTCGCGGCTACGCTCATCCGCGTCTCCAAAGACCGGAACCTGCCCGTGCTGCTCGTCGGGCATGTCACGAAGGACGGGTCTATCGCCGGCCCGCGGCTGCTCGAACACCTCGTGGATGTCGTCTGCCACTTCGAAGGCGACCGCCAGACCGCGCTGCGCTTCATCCGCGCCCAAAAGAACCGGTTCGGCCCCACCGATGAGGTCGGCTGCTTCGAGATGACCGGCGAAGGGATCGCCGAGGTCGCCGACCCGAGCGGCCTGTTCCTCAGCCGCAGCAGGCAGGCGGTGAGCGGCACGTGCGTGACGGTCGCCGTGGAGGGCCGGAGGGCGCTCCCGGTAGAAGTGCAGGCGCTCATCGTGCCCACGAAAACGCCTCAGCCGCGACGCGTAGTGAACGGCGTCGACTCGTCCCGCGTCGCCATGCTGCTCGCCGTCCTCGAACGGCGGGCGGGCCTGAAATTCGGCGACTTCGACGTGTACGTGTCCACTGTCGGCGGCATCCGCGTCACCGAACCGGGCGCCGACTTCGCGATCGCCCTCGCCCTCGCGAGCGCCCACCGGAACGAAGCGCTGCCCGGCACACTCGCCGCGATCGGGGAGATCAGCCTGGCAGGCGAAATCCGTCCCGTCTCCAACGCGAAACAGCGCGCCGCCGAGGCGAAGCGGCTCGGCTTCGACACGGTGCTGGATGCCGACGACGGGAACGTGAAGAGTGCGATCGACCTTGCGTTCGCCATGAAGTCGATCACCGAACTCGACGGGCCGGAGTTTTAGTTGCGCCCCCTTCGAGACAGCCGCTTCGCGGCTTCGTCAGGGAGCGGGACGGGGCGCGATGCCGCAGCCTCCACAGGATGCGGCGGATTACTCGAGGATGAACTGCACGTCGTTCGACTTCAACGTGCCGAGCGTGATGTTCAGGTGGTAGCTGGCTCCGCCCGCCGGCACCTGGGCTCGCTCCGAATCGCACGTCGTCGTCGAGGAGCGGGTGCGGTCCCACACGATCGGCGCCGTCGACTTCGGCACGTTCGGTTCCAGGATGACCGGCGCATCCGTCGCCGCTGACTGGCAGTCCTTCGAATCCCAGTACAACTCGTCGCCGCTCGTGATGCGGTACTCCTGCTGGGTTGTGCCCGCATTGATGGTGCACGCGACGCTGCCCATGTTCGTCACGGTGAGGGTGATCTGCGGTTTCTCGCCCGGACCGTACGACGACTTGTCGGTCGCGGCCGTGATCTCCACGGCGCCCGCGGCGCACGCGGCATCCGGGTTGCTCGGCGCGCTCGTCTGGGTGTCCGTTTTCGTCGCAGTCGGTGTCGTCGGCGCGCCGCCCCGGGGCTGGAACAGGATGAGCAGCACGATCACGATCACCGCGAGCAGGGCAAGACCGACGATGATGCGCCGCCGCCAGTACACGCTGCTGGGCTGGGGGCCGACGGGGTTGCGGAACGTCGACATGATTCAAGGGTAGACGGACTGTCGGCGGTATCCGATGCCTGCCGACGGCGAGCCGCTAGTTGATGCGCTTGATCATGCGCGTGTTGCCGAGCGTGTTCGGCTTCACCCGCGCCAGGTCGAGGAATTCGGCGACACCCTCATCGGGCGAACGCACGAGTTCCGCGTACACGTCCGGGTCGATCGGGTTGTCGCTCATCGGCTCGAAACCGTTCCGCCCGAAGAAATCAACCTCGAACGTGAGGCAGAACAGGCGGCTCAGTCCGAGCGCGCGGGCATCCGCCTCAAGCTGCTGGAGGATTGCGTGCCCGACGCCGCGATGCAGCCACTCCGGCACCACCGCGAGCGTGCGGACCTCGGCGAGGTCCTCCCACATGACGTGCAGCGCGCCGCAGCCGATCGGGGTGCCGTCGGAGTCCTCCGCGACCCGGAATTCCTGGATCGCCTCGAAGAACACCACCGTTTCCTTGCCCAAAAGGATGCGGCGCTGCACGAGCGGGCCGACCAGCTCACGGATGAACCACACGTCGCTCGTGCGGGCGGGGCGCACGGTGAACGTCATGCTCCGAGCTTAGTGACCGCGCAAGCGCGCTCCGCCCTCGTGACTTTCATCATTCAGGAGGTTGTGGGACGGATGATACTGAGGGGACGCCTGCGGCGCCCCTTAAACCACACCAGTCACACCACCTCCTGAATGATGAAAGCACATAGCATGGGGGTGCTGCGGTTGGGCGAGGTTACTTACCGACCTCGGCAGCCTCCAGCTCGTCGATCTTCTCGCGGCCCAGCTGCCGGGACGTCGTGAACACGAACTCGCTGTCCACAAAGTCGACGTGCACGTGGTCGCCCGCGTTCAGTTCGCCCTGCAGGATGCGCTCGCTCAGCCGGTCCTCGACCTCGCGCTGCATGGCGCGGCGCAGAGGCCGGGCACCGAGCGCCGGGTCGAACCCGATGTCGATGAGCCGCTCCTTGGCGGCCACCGTGAGTTCGACGGTGAGGTCGCGGTCCAGCATCCGTTCGCTGAGGCGCTTCGTGAACAGGTCCACGATCTGCAGCAGCTCCGGCTTGCTGAGCTGCGGGAACACGATCGTCTCATCGACACGGTTCAGGAACTCCGGCTTGAAGTGCTTCTTCAGCTCCTCGACAACCTTGCCGCGCATGCGCTCGTAGGTTGTCGCCGTGTCGCCCTCCACCTGGAAGCCGACCGGGCCCGCCGTGATGTCCTTCGTTCCGAGGTTCGTGGTCATGATGATCACGGTGTTCTTGAAGTCGACGACTCGGCCCTGGCCATCCGTCAACCGGCCCTCCTCCAGAATCTGGAGCAGCGAGTTGAAGATGTCCGGGTGCGCCTTCTCGATTTCGTCGAACAGCACGACGCTGAACGGCTTGCGGCGCACCTTCTCGGTGAGCTGGCCGCCCTCCTCGAATCCGACGAACCCGGGAGGGGCGCCGAACAGGCGCGAAACGGTGTGCTTCTCGCCGTACTCGCTCATGTCGAGCGAGATGAGCGCGTTCTCGTCGTCGAACAGGAATTCGGCGAGCGCCTTCGCGAGCTCGGTCTTCCCCACACCGGTCGGGCCGGCGAAGATGAACGAACCGGATGGCCGCTTCGGGTCCTTGAGGCCCGCGCGCGTGCGGCGGATCGTCTTGGCGAGCACCGCGACGGCTTCCTCCTGGCCGATGACGCGCTCGTGCAGCGCCTTCTCCATGAAGACAAGCCGCGCGGACTCTTCCTCGGTGAGTTTGAACACCGGGATGCCGGTTGCCGCGGCGAGAACTTCGGCGATGATTCCCTCATCGACGACACCGGTCGTGCCGGCGTCGCCGCTCTTCCACTGCTTCTCGAGGCGCAGGCGCTCGCCGAGAAGCTTCTTCTCGTCGTCGCGCAGCGAAGCGGCCTTCTCGAAGTCCTGCTCCTCGATGGCGGCTTCCTTCTGGCCGCGCACTCCGGCGATCTTCTCGTCGAATTCGCGCAGCTCCGGCGGCGCGGAAAGGATGGACAGGCGCAGGCGGGCGCCGGCCTCGTCGATCAGGTCGATGGCCTTGTCCGGAAGGAACCGGTCGCTCACGTAACGGTCGGCCAGGTTCGCGGCCGACACGAGCGCGCCATCCGTGATCGAGACCTTGTGGAACGACTCGTAGCGGTCGCGCAGGCCCTTCAAAATGTTGATGGTGTGCGGAAGCGTGGGCTCGTGCACCTGCACGGGCTGGAAGCGACGCTCGAGCGCGGCATCCTTCTCGAAGTGCTTGCGGTATTCGTCCAGCGTCGTCGCGCCGATCGTCTGCAGCTCGCCGCGGGCGAGCAGCGGCTTCAGGATGCTGGCCGCGTCGATCGCGCCCTCGGCTGCGCCAGCGCCGACGAGCGTGTGGATCTCGTCGATGAACGTGATGATGTCGCCGCGCGTGCGGATCTCCTTCGTGACCTTCTTGAGGCGCTCCTCGAAGTCACCGCGGTAGCGGCTGCCGGCGATGAGCGAGCCGAGGTCGAGCGTATAGAGCTGCTTGTCCTTGAGCGTCTCCGGAACTTCACCGCGCACGATCGCCTGGGCGAGGCCTTCAACGACGGCCGTCTTGCCGACGCCCGGCTCGCCGATCAGCACGGGGTTGTTCTTGGAGCGGCGGGAGAGGATCTGCATGACGCGCTCCATCTCCTTCTCGCGCCCGATCACGGGGTCGAGCTTGCCGTCGCGGGCGGCCTGCGTGAGGTTGCGTCCGAACTGGTCGAGGATCTGGCTGCCTGCCTGCTGCCCGGCTTGCTCGTTCGCTCCGACCTGCACCTGCTCCTTGCCCTGGTATCCGGACAGCAACTGGATGACCTGCTGGCGAACTCGGTTGAGGTCAGCGCCGAGCTTCACGAGCACCTGCGCTGCGACACCCTCGCCTTCGCGGATGAGGCCGAGCAGGATGTGCTCGGTGCCGATGTAGTTGTGGCCGAGCTGCAGCGCTTCGCGCAGTGACAGCTCAAGTACTTTCTTTGCGCGCGGGGTGAACGGGATGTGCCCGGTGGGCTGCTGCTGGCCCTGGCCGATGATGTCCTGGACCTGCTCGCGCACGGCATCCAGCGAAATGCCGAGCGACTCGAGGGCCTTCGCGGCGACGCCTTCACCCTCGTGGATGAGGCCCAGCAGGATGTGCTCCGTGCCGATGTAGTTGTGGTTGAGCATCTTGGCCTCTTCCTGGGCCAAAACCACCACGCGGCGGGCGCGATCCGTAAACCGTTCGAACATGTCACATCTCCTTGGACACCGTGCAGGTGTGGTGCCTTACAAAGAGCGTAACTACTGGGCCCTGTGGATACTGCCCCTGTTCGCCGTGGGCGTTACGACCCTTCCCCCTCGTGTGCCGTCCCAAATGAAGGAGATTCGGCGGTTTCGATGCGCAGCATCCGATGATTTCAGCCGAAGGCGTCCAGATCTCCTTCATTTGGGACACGATTGGTCCGATCGGGGGTTGTGGTTCTTATCGAAAGTCGTTATGTTAACGATTGTCGTTGTTATCGCTTATCGTTAGGTTGATCATGACTGAGATGTCAAAACCAGACCGTGCGGGACTCCTCACCATTCAATTCATCGCGCTCGTGCTCGCCGCGGTCGCGCTCGCCGCAGGTGCGATCACCGCGGCCACCGCACTCGCCAGCGAAAGCTTCGACATGGTCCTGCCGGCGGCGGCCTCGCTGCCGGGCGACGTGATCGGAGACCCGGAGGCGACAGGCGTCCCGCGGATCCTGAACGGCGAGTTCACGTCCGCCGCAGCATCCGTGGCCGGGCTCAGCACGGGGGTGCGCATCCTTTTCGCCGTGGGCGCAGGGATGGGCTCGCTCGTCTTCGTCGCCCTCGCGCTCTCTGTCGCCTACCTGTGCTGGCGGATGTACAAGGGGAACCCATTCGGCGAGAGCGTCACCCGCACGTTCTGGTTTGCGGCGGCGGCGCTGACCATCGGCAGCCTGCTCAGCCAGGGGATGCTGGGGTTCTCCACCTGGCTTGCCCCCGACGAACTCCACCTCGACCCCGTGCAGTTCCCCCTCGAAATGCACTTCGACCTCCTGCCCATCGTCGCCGGATTTGCTCTTCTGCTCGTTGCCGGCGCGTTCCAGTTTGGCGAGCGTCTGCAGCGTGACACGGAAGGCCTCATATGACCCGCCCCATCTACCGCGAGTGTGCACTTGTGGTCGTTTTCAGGGCGCGAGAACAGCCACAAGTGCACACTCGCGGGGATTTTGGGGGGCGAGGATGACAGAGGAGGTTGAGATCACCGGCATCCGGTGCCGGCTCGGCGAGCTGCTCGAGGAGCGCGGGACGACGCTCACCCGGCTCGCCGAGCTTGTGGACTTGAGCATCGTGAACCTCTCCGTGCTCAAGAACGATCGGGCGCGCGCCATCCGGTTCTCGACGCTGCGGGCGATTTGCGAGGCGCTCGAGTGCGAAGTAGGCGACTTGCTCGTGCTCGCGCCCGGCGACTGACCCTGCACACTGCCGGATCTCGTCGCTTGTCCACCGCGAGCAGACTTGCTCATGCCGTTGCACGTCCAACACGTCAGGGTTGAAGTGAAATCATCGATTGCATGCACATTGCCACTATCGCATGCAAACGCTTACACTCGAACCATGGGAGTCACAGTGCAAGTTCGCGATCTCGATGCCGACGTGCAGGAAAGATTGCGCAAAGCCGCGGCGCAGGAAGGCCTTTCGCTTTCTGCGTTCCTGCGCCGGGAACTGACCGAGCTCGCGCGCGACCTGGAAGTGCGCGAGCGGGCCGGGCAGGAAACGACCCTCCAGGCAATGCTGGGGGGACCGCTTCCTGGCCTCGACCACATCAGCACACTGGAGATCGTTGACATCATCCACGAAGGCAGGAGTGAACGTCTGTGAATCTCGTCATCGACTGCTCAGCCGTCATCGCGACCCTCCGAAGCGGGTCGCCGCCCTTACCCCTCTTGCGTTCACACCTGTATGCGCCGGAACTCATTGACATCGAATACGTGAGCACGCTCCGTCGTTTCGTCAGCAGAAAGGAGCTCACGGCGGCACTCGCCTTCGCTCACCTGGACCACTGGATGTCGATGCCCATTCGCCGCTGTCGACACCGACCAGGAGTATTGCGAATGTGGGAGTTGCGGGACAACATCAGCGCCTACGACGCCGCATACGTCGCGCTAGCCGAGCGGCTTGGCGTGCCCCTCGTAACGGCCGACCGACGGCTCGCATGCGCAGCATCCGCTTACTGCGAGGTCATCACGACGGGCGGCTGACCCGCGAACGGGTTCAACCCAGCTCGCCGGCCGCGATGAGCGCATCGAGCCGCTCGAAGTTCTCGTCCATGCCGCTGTCCATGTCGGAGAGCATGTCGTCGCGGTCGGCAAGCGTCGGGAACAGCGAGAGCCCTTCGAGCCGGCAGCGTCCGCCGTCCAGGTCGACGAAGTTCAGGATCTCCAGATTCGGATGCTCCGGGTGCCCCTCGAACTCGAACGTCATCACGATGCGGCGCGGCTCCGTCACCTCATGGAACGCACCATGGCACCCCCACTCCCCGCCGCCGCCCGCCACCACGTAGCTCCAGGCTCCGCCGGAGCGAGCATCCCACTCGCGCATCCGCACCTCGGTGCCAGCGGGACCGGTCCACTTCGCGACGAGGTCAGCCTCGGTGTGTGCACGAAACACGAGTGCGGCCGGCGCCTCGAATTCGCGAGTGAAGGAAATGGTCTGCTCGCCGGGGAGGGCGGTGACAACGCGCTTGCTGGCCATTCAGGTCTCCTTGAGTTCTTCGAGAACGGCATCCAGCCGCTCATATCGCGATTCGAGGCGCGCACGGTGCGCGTCGAGCCAATCGGCGGTGCGAATGAGGGATGCCGCCTCCAGGTGCACCGGACGCGACTGGGCGACCCTGCTCCGCGAGACGACGCCGGCAGCCTCGAGCACCTTGATGTGCCGGGAGACCGCCTGCAGCGAGATCGGGAACAGCGCAGCCAACTCGTTGACCGTCGCGTCGCCTTCCGTGAGCCGCTCGACGATGAGCTGGCGCACCGGGTCTCCGAGCGCCGCGAACGTCTCCACGAGTTCGCGTGTCCCCGCCTCAACCACCGTCTCGACCGCTGCCACGACCATCCACTTCCGTATTCTACCGTTTGGTTGAATACACTGTATGTCCGGACGCCCCTCACCGCAACCATTCACTGTTCTGCAGGACATCCGCCCTCGCGTCCGCATTTATCCAGCATCCAGCCCGCTCCGCGCGTGGATGTCCTGCACAACAGTGAACAGCAGGTGGTCACTGCGGCTCCGCAGCCTGACGGCTAGCCTTGCGGGTATGAGCAACCTCGAAGCGGAGCCGCGCGAACTGGTGTGCGAACCCGCCCCCTCCGGCCGGAGCGAAGTCGAACTGCTGGAATCTCGGGATGTGCCGCTCGGCGGGCCCCGCGCCATGACGGTGCGCCGCACCCTCCCGCAACGCGGACGCTCGCTCATCGGAGCGTGGTGCTTCTGCGACCACTACGGGCCGGATGATGTGGCCGCGACGCGCGGGATGGTCGTGCCGCCGCATCCGCACACGAGCCTGCAAACCGTGAGCTGGCTGTTCTCCGGCGAGATCGAGCACCGTGACTCGACGGGGGCGCACGCGTTCGTGCGGCCGGGCGAACTCAACCTCATGACGGCGGGCGCCGGCATCCAACACTCCGAAGTGTCAACCCCGGCAACGACGATCCTGCACGGCGTTCAGCTATGGACCGCGCTTCCTGAATCCGCCCGACACACGGCGCCGAAATTCGAGCGATTCATCCCCGACGTGTTCGACCACGAGGGCGCGAGCGTGCGCGTGTTCCTCGGCGGCCTGCTCGGGCACGAATCCACGGCGAGCGCATTCACGCCGATCGTGGGCGCCGAATTCACGGTTCCGGCAAACACGTCGATCACGGTCCCGGTCGACCCGTCCTTCGAGCACGGCGTCCTCGTGGATGTCGGCTCGATCAGGCTCGACGGCACCGTCATCCCGCTCGCGAACATCGGCTACCTCGCGCCGGGCGCAACCCAGCTGGAACTTGTGACGGGAGACGAACCGGCCCGCATCGTCCTGCTCGGCGGCGAACCGTTCGGCGAGTCGATCGTCATGTGGTGGAACTTCATCGGCCGCAGCCACGACGAGATCGTCGCATCCCGCACGCAATGGATGGCGGACGTGATCGACGGCGGCGACGCCAGCGGGCCGTTCGGCCGGGTGAACGGCTACAATGGCAGGCCGCTCCCCGCGCCGACCCTGCCGCTCGGGCGGCTCCGCCCGCGAGCCTGAACGCCAAGCGAACCGGCCCCCTCCCCGCTTTCAGCGCCAGGAGAGGGCCGGTTGCGTCCGTGCTAGAACAGGATCCAGAGGACCCGGTAGTTGCTCGTCGAACCCACCGTCGTATTCAGATCGGCGGGAACGAACTCGGCCCTCACGAAGTAGAGCCCGCTGCTCAGCTTCGGCAGCGCCGCGCTCACCTCCCCGTTGTCGGCCGCCGTCACGGGCACGGTCACGGTGTTGGCCCCGTTCACCGTGATCGTGACGGTGCCGGTCGGCGGTTCGGCGGCATCCGTCGTCACCGTCACGGTCGCAGTCGTTGTCCTCCACGAGAACCCGATCACCCGGTTGAGTTTGAGGTGCGTCGACGTCGTGGCCTTGACCGCGGCCTCCACGCTGATCGGCACTCGCACGATGGTCCCGGATGGCGCTGCCGTCATCACGAGCGTTCCCGACCCGCTCGCATCCGTCGGGACGGTGAACGTCACCGCCGCGGAACCTCCC
This sequence comes from Micrococcales bacterium, assembly GCA_017306245.1. GTDB lineage: Bacteria > Actinomycetota > Actinomycetes > Actinomycetales > Microbacteriaceae > Terrimesophilobacter. The sequence goes on from JAFKIY010000009.1 coordinate 31,659, forward strand.
GACACCGGCACGGTGCCGAGCACAGCCGAACTGCCGTCCCACGTGAGCGTCAGCTCGGTGTTCGCCGGGCTGCCCAGAGACGTGAGGTCGAGCTTCGACACGTTCAGCGACACCGTGTCACCGGGCGCTACCGGGCCGGCCGTCACATCCGTGACCTGTGCCGCGTGCCTCGCGAAGTTCGGCGACAGCGGGCTGTTGTTCGTGATGTAGTCGATCCAGGCATCGCGATCCACGAGACCGGAATCCCGAGTGTTCGTTCCGTTCCGGAACTCCCAGAAGTTGTCGCCGCCCTGGAGGAGGAAGCTGAACGACCCGATGCGGTATTCGCGCGACATGTCGATCGGCGCGCCATCGATATAGATCGCTGTCACCCGGTCATCCATGGCCCGGTTCGGGTCGTAGGTGTAGCTGACGTTGTCGCTCAGCCCCAGGTTCAGGAACGTTCGACCAGAGGTGAACGGCACGCCGTTGATGTCGCGCTGCCACTGCTGTTCGAGGATCGTCTTGAACTGGGCGCCGGTGAGCGTCGTCGTCCACAGGTTGTTCAGGAATGGCAGCACCGCGTTCGCTTCCGCGTACGTGATGACGCCATCTGCGCCATACAGAAGGTCGGCGCGCAAACCGCCCGGGTTCACGATCCCGATCTCCGCTCCGCCGCGGTCCGCGCTTCCCAGCGAGGCGACGAGCGAGTTCGCGACCAGGTTTCCGATCGTGGACTCCGAACCGCGGTCCTCACTGCCGCCGATGAACGCGCGGGAGATGTCGTCCGTGACCGAGCCCACCGGGACGTTTCCGATGATGGCGGCCTCGGCGAGCGCCGCGTCGACGATGGTCTTAACCTCCGCTACCCGCGGGTAGGTGGCGATCAGCGTCGCGTCGTCGACGGTGGTGCGCGGGACGTTGCGCATCGTGTAACCGGTCACTTCGTCGGTGGCCGTGTCGAAGGTGAGAACGACCTGGCCGATGTTCGCGCCGTAGCTGCCGGTCTGCAGCACGGGGCGGGTCTTCGTCGGGTCGCCGGGGATGGGCGCATCCCACGCGTACGCCTGGTGCGTGTGGCCCGTGAACAGCACGTCGACGAGGGAGGACGTGTTGTTCACGATCTCCGCAAACGCGCCGCCGAGGGCGAGCTGGTTCTCCAGCGTGCCGCCCGCCGCAGTGCCCTGGCCTGCACCTTCGTGGTACTCGGCGATGAGCACGTCGGCTTCGCCGTTCGTGAGGTCACCGTCGGAGAGCTGAGCCGCAACGCGGTTGACCGCCGCCACCGGGTCGCCGAAGTCGAGCATCGAGATGCCGCTCTGCGTCACGAGGCTCGGCGTCTCTTCGGTGACGGCCCCGATCACACCGACTTTCACGCCGTCGATGTCGACGATCACGTACTCCGGCAGCGCCGGGTTCGTGGTGCCTTTGAAGTAGACGTTCGCGCCCAGGTAGTCCCAGTTGGTCCACGAGGCGATGTCGCCGGTGAGGTCCGGATATCCGGTGTCGAATTCGTGGTTGCCGACTGACGACTCCAGCATGAGCGCGTTCAGCACGTCGATCGTCGGCTTGTCGCGCTGGCTCGACGAGGCGAACAGCGACGCGCCGATGTTGTCGCCGGCGGAACCGAGCAGCGTGTTCGCGTCGCCGTACTCGGCACGCAACTGCTCGATGGTTCCGGCGAACTTCACCGTGTTGCCGTCGATCCGACCGTGGAAGTCGTTGATGTTCAGCAGGTTCAGGTCGACCGTCGTGTCCGGCGTGAGATTCAGACCGAGGATGAGCGGGTCATGGTCGGATGCCCGGTACATGTCGGGCCGGTAGAAGTCCGTGACGTTGTTGTTGTACCGGCTGTACTCGAGCGCGACGGACTCCGGCGAGTTGATGTTCCAGATGTCGACCAGGTTCACCGCCTGGTTGGCTGCCGGGGAGGCCAGCACGTGGTCGAGGGATCCGACCGCACCGCCGAAGGAGTACGTGTACTTGCCCGTCTTCGACCCCTGGTCGATGTAGCCCGCATCGGTGAGGACCTTGATCGGGTCCTCCATCGTGTACGCGTTGAAGTCGCCCATGAGGAACACCTTGTCGGTGCCGGCGTTCGTCGACATCGCGTTCGCGAAGTCGAGGAGCGCGGTGGCCTGCGCGACGCGCGACGCGTTCGAGCTGCCCTGACCGTCGTTCTGGTCGGTGTCGCCGGGCAGCGGCCCGGCCGAGCCCTTCGACTTGAAGTGGTTCGCGATGGCCAGGAACTTGTCGGCATCCGGCGCACCCTTCGCCTTGAAGGCCTGGGCGAGCGGATCGCGAGCGTTGTCGAAAGCCGGCGAGCCGATCAGGATGGTGGAATCCCCGACGGTCTCCGCTGTGGCGTTCTTGTAGATGAACGCCGTGCGGATGACGTCCTCGGTTGCCGGCAGCACCGCTGGCGACGGCACCGCAGACCAGACTGCGCTTCCGGCATGAGCGTTGAGCGCCGCGACGAGGGAGTTCAAGGCCGCGTCGCGGTCGGTGCCGCCACCCGCCGTTGCGGTCGACGCTTCGATCTCTTCGAGCGCGACGACATCCGCGTTCAGCGCCGTGATCGCGGCGACGATCTTGTCCTGCTGGCGTTGCAGGCTCGCTGCATCCCACGCCCCGCGCGGGCCATTGGAGACCGAGCAGGATCTCGTGGTGATCCCGTTGCCCGCCCGGTCCGTGTATGCGGTGCAGCCGGCGACATCGGATCCGAGCGTCGTGAAGTAGTTGAGCACGTTGAACGTGGCGAGCTTCAGTTCACCGCCGACATCCTGCGGAGTGGCTTCCCGCGTGTTCTCGAACGTCACCGGCTGCACCGAGGCAGCGTTTGCGACGGTGAGTTGCTGGGTGGGCTGGAACTTCCACTTGCCGTTGCGGAAGTCGAAGATGATCGGCGACGTGAAGGTCACCGCTTCGCCCACCCGCACCGGGTTGTCATTGGAGAGGTACGGGACCGGCGTGCCTTGGTTCGCCGAACTCAGGAAGTTCGTGGTCGCGCCATCGTCGAGGGTCACCGAAATGTTGTTGTTGGCGGCGAGCGCTGCAGCGTATGCTGCGACGCCCGGTGCGGCAACCTCGGTCGGCTGCAGGAGAGGCGAGGTGCCGGCGGCGAGCAGGATTTCCGCGTACTGGTTCGTGGTGTACGTGTCGGACACCGTGTAGTCGCCCTGCGGGGCGAGGAGCATTCCCTCAAGCGCTTCCCTGGTCGTCTCGCTTGTGGGCCAGTTCACGGTCGCCGGGATGACCGGGGCGACCGCGTCGCTGAGCACCGTCACGCTGGAGGCGTCGGTCGGGACGATCTGGGTCAGTCCGTAGTATTCGCTGATCGAACCGGCTACTTCGATGTAGTCGCCGACGGTGACGTGGTTGACCGTTCCGGTTCCGGCGGAGTACACGAAGAGGCCGTCGGATGCGGTGTGGGTGCCCAGGTCGATCCCGCCGCCGGTGCCCGGCGTCTGGATGTAGTAGCCGTTGAAGCCGCCCGTCGGGTAGACGGCCGTGACGATGCCCTTCGTTGTGAGGGTGTCATCGCCGACGAACGGGCTCGCGTCGCCCGTGCCCTGGATCTCCTCGATAGTCTTGAATCCGAGGTCCACGGGTGCCGGCGGCACGTATCCGGAGGGCGTCGGAGTCGGGGCGGCGGTGCTGAAGTCGGCCGAGTTGTCGTCGGTGTCGGCGCCGTTCGTGCGGTTGATCGACGTCGACACGGAGGCTGCGGGTGCCGCGGCCGTTTCGTAGCTGTTGGCTGTGCCGTAGCCGACGAGGTCGATGACTCCGGCTGCTCCCGCCACGTCGCCCGTGCCCGGGTTCAGCGCGGTCGTCTGGTTGGCGAGGATGACGAGTCCGCCGGCCCCCGCGAAGTTGAGGGTGTTGTCCGACTGATCCGGGGTCGGCAGCGCGGCGCCATTGCCCGCGTTCGACCCGCCGCCGACCAGGTAGGTTCCGTGCGCCGGGATCACACCGGTAAGCGGTACCACCGAGGTGGGGTCGCCCGTGCCTGTCCTGGACCGGTACTGCAGGGACATGCCGCTGAGCGGGATATCCACCGCAGTCGGGTTGTACAGTTCGACGAATTTGTTGACGTAGCTCGCGCCCGAACTGCCGCCGTTCATGTACAGCTCATTGATCACCACCCCCGTGCCTGCGGTGTTCGCCTGGGCCGGTATCGCCGCGAGCGGTGCGGCTACGAGGACTAGTCCGAGAAGTGAGGCAAATGCTGACTTCAGGCTTTTGCGGGGAGTGTGCGACATTGGTGCTCCTGGATCGACAGTCGTCATTGACAGCGGTGCACCGAGGGTACCCCGAACGGGGGTAGACCGAAAGGAGTAGTAGCGGAGTTCTACTCCAATTGCACAAAAGAGCGCATCCGAGCAGGGTTTCTGCACTTTTGAGCAGTGCGGTTTTCGCCCCCTGAGCGCGCAGTGCGCGCGTCGTGAAGGGAGCCGGCTAAGTCAGTCTTTGGCGGCAGGCGGCAGCCCGAGCTTGGCCCGTTCTTCGGCCTCGATTTTCGCGTACACCTTGCGCTCAGTGCGGTCGGCGTGGATGATCGCCCGCATCACCATCCAGAAGATCAGTCCGACGAGGATGGTGGGCACGACCGAGTAGATCGCGTTCGCCCAGAATTCATGAAGCACGCTTCAACACTACGCTGCCGGCTCCCTTCGAGTGCCTCAGGGAGCGGGGCCGTCACTTCACGAGCGGGAACAGGATGGTCTCCCGAATTCCCAGCCCGGTGATCGCCATGAGCAGCCGGTCGATCCCCATGCCCATTCCGCCGCTCGGCGGCATCCCGTGTTCGAGCGCCGTCAGGAATTCTTCGTCGAGCCGCATCGCCTCGTGGTCGCCTTTCGCCGCGAGCGCCGACTGCGCGACGAAACGCTCGCGCTGGATGACCGGGTCGACGAGCTCGGAGTATCCGGTGGCCAGTTCGAACCCGCGGATGTACAGGTCCCACTTCTCCACCCGACCGGGCTTCGAGCGGTGGTCGCGCACGAGCGGCGACGTCTCGGCAGGGAAGTCGGCGACGAACGTGGGGCGCTCCAGCTTCGACTTCACGAAGTGCTCCCAGAGTTCCTCCACGAGCTTGCCGGCGGTCGGATGCTGCACCTCAAGCTCGAGGCGGTCCGTCATCCGCGTCAGTTCCGCGATCGGCGTTTCGGTCGTGATCTCGATCCCGGATGCTTCGCTCAGCGACTCGTACATGGACAGCCAGTCCCATTCGCCGCCCAGGTCGTACTCGGTGCCATCCGCCCACGTCACGACGTGGGACCCGGCGACGGCGAGCGCCGCGTTCTGCACGAGCTCTTGCGTGAGGGTGGCCATCTGGTTGTAGTTGCCGTACGCCTGGTACGCCTCGAGCATCGCGAACTCGGGGCTGTGCGTGGAGTCGGCGCCCTCGTTGCGGAAGTTGCGGTTGATCTCGTACACGCGCTCGAGCCCGCCGACGACGGCGCGCTTCAGGAACAGTTCGGGCGCGATGCGCAGGAACAGTTCGGTGTCGAACGCGTTGCTGTGCGTCACGAACGGGCGAGCGGATGCGCCGCCGTGCATGGTCTGCAGCATCGGGGTTTCGACTTCGAGGTAGCCGTGGGCGGTGAACGTGGCACGCAGCGACGCGTTCACAGTGGCTCGGGCGCGCACCGTCGTGCGGGCGGCTTCGCGCGAGATGAGGTCGAGGTAGCGCTGGCGCACGCGCGTCTCTTCGTTCAACTCGGTGTGCAGGTTCGGCAGGGGCCGGATGGCCTTCGCCGCGATCTTCCATTCCTTCGCGAGAATGGACAGTTCGCCGCGGCGGGACGAGATCACCTCGCCGGAGACGAACAGGTGGTCGCCGAGGTCGACGAGGTCCTTCCACTCGGCGAGCGACTCCTCGCCCACTTCGGCGAGGGACACCATTGCCTGGATGCGGGAACCGTCGCCGCTCTGCAGGGACGCGAAGCACAGCTTGCCGGTGTTGCGCAGGTGTACGACGCGGCCGGCGACGCCGACGGTGACGCCGGTGGTGGCATCCGCTTCGAGGTCGCCGTACTTCGCGCGCACCGCGGGGATGCTGTCGGTGATCGGCAGCTCAACCGGGTAGGCCTGCGCTCCGGATGCGATGAGCCGTTCGCGCTTGCCGAGGCGTACGGCCTTCTGCTCGCTCATTTCGGCGGCCGTCAGTTCGGGTTCGGGTGCAGCGGTGTCGGTCATGAATGCAAGTCTCCTGAGGTCCCGCCAAGTTTACCGAGAGCGCGGCACATAGCGGCGAAGGCCATTTCTGGCCTTCGCGTGCCGCCAGCGCCGAGCGTCGTCCCGACGGTCGGGAGCACGTCCCGAATGTAGCAAGGTTAACCGAGCTGGAAGCGGCGGTTGTCGATGAGGCGCGTCGTGCCCACCCGCGCAGCGACGATCGCCGTGACCGGTCCGCTGTACCGGTCGCCCACCGGCAGGAAAGTCTCCGGGTCGACCAGCTCGACGTAATCCACCTCCACCCCACTTTCATCATTCAGGAGGGTGTGTGACGCAAGTAAAGCGTCCTTCCGACTTCCCGCGGATGCCTCGGCTGCGGCGAGCGCGCGCGACAGCGCAAGCGCGGCCACTCTCTCCTGTGTGCCGAGGAACCGGTTGCGGCTGGACAGCGCGAGGCCGTCGGCGTCCCGCACCGTCTCCACGACATCCACGACGACGGGCACGTTGAGGTCGCGCACCATCCGCCGCACGAGGAACACCTGCTGGGCATCCTTCTGGCCGAACACGACAACCTCGGGGCGCACAATGTGCAACAGTTTCGCGACGACCGTGAGCATCCCGTCGAAGTGCCCAGGCCGGCTTGTCCCCTCGAACGTCGACCCGACCGCGCCCGCGGTGACCCGGGTCCCGGATTCGCCGTCCGGGTACAGCTCGTCGACGGGCGGCGCGAACACGAGCACATCGTCCGGGAGCAGTTCGAGGTCGGCGTCGAGTTCGCGCGGATAGCGATCCAAATCCTCGGCCTCGCCGAACTGCAGCGGGTTCACGAAAATGGAGACGACGACCGTGTCGGCGAGTTCCGCCGCGCGGCGCACGAGAGCGAGATGCCCGTCGTGCAGCGCACCCATTGTGGGGACGAACGCGACGCTGCCCGCCGTCTCGAGTCGCAGGCGCAGGCTCGCGATGGTCTCGAACACCTCGGTCATTCGTCCTCCTCGGGCAGGGGTTCGAATGCCGGTGTGGTGGCATCCGAGAGTACGTTGTCCACGGTCGATCGTACGAGGGATGCGAGCACGGCGCCCGGCGACTCCACCCCGATGCCCTCCAGCAGCGCGACGGATTGCCCGATGATGGCGGCAGAGAACTGGGTTGCCGTCTCGATCGCCTCGCCGTAGGCCGCGCGGTCCTCCTCGGCGATGAGCACGGGTTCGGCGCCGAGCTCCACGGCGAGCGCCTGCCCGATCGGCTGCACGGGCGCGGCCGCGGTGACGGCGCACCAGGATTCCCGCAGGCGCGCAAGGTCGAGGCTCGTGCCGGTGAACGCGAGCGCCGGATGCAGTGCGAGCGGGATCGCCCCCTGCGCTGCGGCCGGGGCGAGCACGGAAGCACCGAGCCGGGCGACGGTGTGCAGCACGAGCTGCCCCGCCTGCCACGCGCCCGCCGCGGCGAGCCCCTCCACGAGCGGCGCCAGTTCGGCCTCCGGCACTGCGAGCACCACGAGTTCGCTGCGTTCCACCACTTCGGGCAGCGGGAGAACCGGCACATCCGGGAGCAGCGCCTCCGCCCTGTCCCGACTTTCTTCCGACACCGCCGTGATGCCGACGATCGCGTGGCCGGCGCCGGCGAGCGCGGCCCCCAGCACGGCGCCGACCTTGCCCGCACCGACAATGCCGACCCCGAGCCGCCCCGACCTCGAGCTCACGCGGTGGCCTCCCCCGACCGCCAGCGGTGGGTGGTGTCGGACTGCGCGGCCGACACGGCGACGCGGGCGACATCCTCGAAGAACTGGATGGCGGCATCCCGGTCGATGGCGCCGATGTCCGCGCTGATCGGCCCCGACACGGTGTGCAGGTGCACGGTGGCGAGCCCGAGTGGGCGCAGCAGCGGACCCTGGTGCATCGACACGCTCTGCAGTCGGGGTTGCGGCACGATCACAAGCTGACGCCAGATCGCCCCTTTGCGCAGCACGAGCGAGCCTTCCGTGATCGCGAACCCGTTGCGGCGCCAGGAGAACCACCGCAGCACGGCGGCGCGCCGCGGCGAGTTCGTGAAGCCGTCATCCGGACCCCCCGGGGATTCGAGCCCGGACTCGATCACGTTGATCGCGGACCGGATCGCATCCGGCTCGCCGGATGGTGTCGAGCCGCCGGGCGCGGGATCGCCGCTCGCCTGCGCGAGAAGTTCAGGGAGCATCAGTTCAAGCACCCGGCGCACGTCGTTGCGGTCGCCGACCGGAAGGATCGTCGTGTTGGCCTGCCCGTCGGCGCCCTTCGTGGAGGAGTGCCCCGCCCGGTTGACTTTGATCTCCCACCAGCCGGGCCCGCGCCACAGCAGCGGCTGGCTCACCTGCACGGAGTGGATGCGCCCGGGCGGCAGCGTCTCGTTGCTCGTGGACAACAGGCCGAACCCGACCCGGATGCCGTCCGGCGTTCCGGCGATGCTGTACCGAAGCGACTTCGTGAACCGACGCACATAGTAGCTGCCAAACCCGATCGCTCCGGGGATCGCGAACAGGAGCGCCAGGAAGTTGCCGGTCGTGGCGATCCACGCGATGGCGGCCGCGACGACGATGAGGAGGAACACGGTGCTTCCGCTCAGCGCCATCGACCCGATGAGCCGCCCGAGGTCGAGTTTGACGACGGACTCCGGCGGCGCGGCATCCGGATCCAGTTCCGGTGCGAGGAACTCGCTCACCCGCCGCTCGATCACGCTCGACCCCGCGGCGGCGGATGCGGCCGCGTTTTCCGCCCTCGTCTCCCTCGTGCCGGATGCGAGCCGGAGGATTTCGCGCCGGAGGTTGTCCGCAGCACCTGAGCTCAGGTAGGAGAGCTGCACGTTCGCATCCTGGCCGGCCTGGTTGATCTCCAGCTTCGCTGCGCCGAAGAGGCGGGCGAAGAACGGCCGGATGATGTTGATGCCCTGGATGCGGTCGAGCCGCGCCTTGCGGTTGGTGCGGAACAGGATGCCGCTGCGCACCTCGACGACTTCGTCGGTGATGCGGAACAGATGCATACGCCATGAGGCATAGAAGCCGATGATGAGCACGATGAGCACGACCGCGACGGCGACGAGCGCCCACCCGATGAGGCCGTGGTTCACGATGTAGTCGACCGGGTCGCCCTCCTGCGGGAACGTCGGCACGAACAGGTCGAAGATGCGTTCGCGCATGTTCGCGAGTACGACGCCGAGGATGGCGATGAGCGCGATCCCGCCCTTGAGCAGCGGCGACGCCGGGTGCAGCCGATGCCACTCGCCGTCCGCGAGGTGCGCGGCGGCTCCGCTCCCTGAGGTTCCGTTCCCTGAGGAGGGCGAGTCAGTCACAGGCCCGCCCGGCGGGTTTCCGCGAGCGCAACGAGTCGGTCGCGCAGGGTTTCGGCATCCGCTTCGCGAAGTCCGGGGATCGTCACGCCGGTGGATGCGGCCGCCGTCACGAACTTCAGTTCGCTCAGGTTCAGCATGCGGGAGAGCGGGCCGCGGTTGATGTCGACGAGCTGCATCCGGCCGTACGGCACCGCGACGAACCGCTGGTACAGGATGCCGCGGCGGAACAGCAGGTCGTCGTCGCGCAGCCGGTATCCGATCGACCGCACCCGGCGGGGGATGATCACGAGCGCGATGAGGGCGATCACGCCGACCGGAATGTACAGCCACACGAGGGGCGGCCAGAAGAGCAGCATGCCCACGGTGACGACGATCGCGAACACGGCCGTCGACACGACCGTGCTCACATACTCGGAGACCACGAGGCGCGGGGAGACGCGCTGCCAGTCGCCGTCGGGAAGTTCAAGTCGTTCTGCCATGGGGTCCTTGCGGGTTGCACTGTGTCGGTCAGGCCTGGACCGGTTCCTTGCCTGGGTCATTGTCGTCGTCATCGTGCGGCGGGATGCTGCACATGTGTTCGGCGAGCAACCCCCCGGCGAGGAGAACACCGGCCCCGACGATCGTCGCGATCGCCTGCGCCACCGAGCCTACAGTGATGATGGATCGGGTCAGCAGGTATGCGAGCACGCCAATCCCCACCCCCGCCATGAGGGAGCCGGTGACCGCGCTCGCTTTCGCGAGCATCACGACGCGGGTCGCGTAGAACGGGTCCACGCGGGGGGCGCTCGTGGTTCTGGTCATGCGCCGGATGGGGATCGCCAGGCTGACGACGATGCCGCCGATGACGGCGAGCGCGATGGCGAGCGTGACGGGCGGCGGGAAGATCGGCCGGCCGCTCGTCTGGAGCGCGAGTTCGCCGAGTGCGCCGACGGCGGCGCCGATCACACCGAGCGCGATGAGCGTCGTGACTTTTGTGCGTTTCACCGCGCCGCCCGTTCCGTGCTGTCTGCGGTGTCCGCGGCGAACAGGGGCGCGGCCGGGTACTCGGTCACCCGGTCGGTGGTCGCGGCGAGCAGCGCATCAACACGACCATGCCCGGGAAGCACCGCATCCGGCTGCACCTGCAGCCACGGGGCGAGCACGAACGCGCGCTGCCAGGCCCGCGGATGCGGCAGCGTGATCTCATCAGTGTGCCGGGTGAGCGCGCCGAAGTCGATGAGGTCGAGGTCGATCGTGCGGTCCCCCCACACTTCGTTGCGAACGCGCCCGAGCCGCGCTTCGATGCCGTGCAGGGCGGCGAGCAGCTCTTCGGGGTTGAGCGCGGCGCGGGCGAGCACGACCGCGTTCAGGTAGCTCGGCGCGGTCTCGTCCACGCCGTGCAGTTTCAGCGCCGGGGTTTCCACGATGCCGGATGCGGCGGTCACCCGCACCCCGTCGAGCGCGTCGATGTCGCGCACGGCTTCGCGCAGCAGCGCCTCCCGGTCTCCCTGGTTGCTGCCGAGCGCGATCACGGCGGGCAGCACCACGCGCATCCGGGTCATGCGCGGCTCCCGGCCACGCCGTTCGCGGTCCCGCGCATCCGGTTCACGGCCGGCTCCGGGTGATGGTCACGGCCACGTCGTCGAACGGCACGGTGATGGGGGCGTGCGGCTTGTGCACGGTGACGGTCACGGATGCGGCGGCCGGGTAGTCGAGCACGACGCCGGCGATGCGTTCGGCGAGGGTTTCGATGAGGTCGACGGGGTCGCGTTCGATCGCCGCGGTCACCTGTTCGGCGAGGACGCCGTAGTGGATGGTGTTCGCGAGGTCGTCCGTGCCGGCTGCGGCGGCGAAGTCGGTGGCGATGCTGAGGTCGACAATGAACTCCTGGCCGTCGCGCCGCTCATGGTCGAACACGCCGTGGTGCCCTGTCGCGCGCAGGCCGGTGAGGGTGAGCCGGTCTTCGTTCACGTGCCGCTCCCGAGGGCGCGCGGCGCGGGCGCCCGCCCGGCGTTCCAGGCTTCCCAGGTTTCGAGTGCGGCGAGGGTGCCGGCTACGTCGTGCACGCGAACGCCCCACACTCCGGATTCGGCGGCGAGCGCGCTGATGGTGGCGGTGGCCGGGTCGCGGTCGCGCGTCGGTGCCCCCTCCGGGAGCAGTTCGCCGAGGAACCTCTTGCGCGACGCCCCGATGAGCACGCGGTGCCCGAGGGTTTCCAGTTCGCGCAGGCGTCCGAGCAGTTGCCAGTTGTGGTGCGCGGTTTTCGCGAATCCGAGACCCGGGTCGAGGATGATGCGGTCGGGGCGAACGCCGGCGATGATGAGTTCGGCGATGCGGTACTTCAGTTCGTTGCGCACGTCACGGACGACATCCGTGTAGACGGCGGCGGAGTCCATGTTGGCGCTGTGGCCGCGCCAGTGCATGACGACGTATTCGATGCCGCTTTCGGCGATGAGCCTCGGCATGTCCCGGTCGGCGAGCCCGCCGGAGACGTCGTTGACGAGCACAGCGCCGAGGTCGATCGCGGTGGCGGCGGTGGACGCGTTCATGGTGTCGATGCTCACCGGCACGTCCCGGGCGACGAGTTCGCGAATGACCGGCACCACGCGCGACTGCTCCATCTCCACGTCGAGGCGTTCCGCGCCGGGCCGGGTGGATTCGCCGCCAACGTCGATGACGGTCGCCCCGGCCGCGATCAAGTGCACGGCGTGGTCGACGGCGTCGTCGAACGTGTTGTAGAGACCGCCGTCGCTGAACGAGTCGGGGGTGACGTTGAGGATGCCCATGATGATGGGCATGTCGCCCGTCACCGCGGAGTGGGATCGCCTCACGTGTGCCATGACCTAATTCTCCCCGATGAACGAGATCGCTTCAGCACGGGCTGCGGGATCGGTGAGCGCACCGCGGGTGGCGACGGTGACGGTGGTGCTGCGCGTCTGGCGCGGGCCGCGCGAGTTAACGCATCCGTGCGCCGCCTCGAGCACGACGAGGACGCCGAGCGGGTTCAGTCCGGCGTCGATCGCGTCGGCGACCTGTTCGGTGAGCCGTTCCTGCAGTTGCGGGCGGGAGGCGAGGGTTTCGACGACGCGCGCCAAGTTGCCGAGCCCGACGACCCGGTCGCGGGGGAGGTAGGCGATGTGGGCGACACCGGTGAAGGGCAGCAGGTGGTGTTCGCACATGGACCGGAAGTCGATTCCGCGCATCATCACGAGTTCGCCTTCGCGGTGGCCGGCATCTTCCAGCGCTTCGGTTTCGGCCAGGTGCGCGAGCGGGTCTTCGCCGACTCCGGAGAAGAATTCGGTGTAGCTTTCGGCGACGCGGGCGGGGGTGTCGACGAGCCCGGGGCGCGCGGGGTCTTCCCCGATGGCGGCGAGCAGTTCGCCAACGGCCGCGCGGATGCGTTCGGTGTCGATTCGCGCACCATCCCCTGCGGCGTTGTCGGCGGCCATGGCTCGAGGGTTATGCCGTTGCTATTCCGGGTGCTTTGCGGCGGGGGGCGCGCTTGGGTTTGCCGGAGCCGGAGTCGGTTCCGCCGTCGACGACGCCCTTGTCGGTGGCCACCTTGGACGGCACAGCGACGGGCGGTTTCTTGGACACCGGTCGGTCGACGCTGGAGAGCCATTGCGGGCGCGCCGGGAGTTTCTTCACTTTTTTGAAGATTTCGGCGAGCTGGTTGTGGTCGAGGGTTTCTTTCTCGAGCAGTTCGGAGGCGAGTTTGTCGAGGATGTCGCGGTTGTCGTTGAGCACTTTCCACGCTTCGTCGTGGGCCTGCTCGATGAGCTTCCGCACTTCGGCGTCGACTTTTTCGGCGAGGCCGTCGGAGTAGTCGCGGCCGTGGCCCATGTCGCGGCCCATGAACACTTCACCGCTGGACTGGCCGAGTTTGATGGGTCCGACATCCGAGCTCATGCCGTATTCGGTGACCATTTTGCGGGCGATCTCGGTGGCTTTTTCGATGTCGTTGGAGGCGCCGGTGGTGGGGTCGTGGAACACGATTTCTTCGGCGACGCGGCCGCCCATGGCGTAGGTGAGCTGGTCGAGGAGTTCGTTGCGGGTCACCGAGTAGCGGTCTTCGAGCGGCATGACCATGGTGTAGCCGAGCGCGCGGCCGCGCGGGAGGATGGTGACTTTGGTGACGGGGTCGGTGTGGCGCATGGATGCCGCGGCGAGCGCGTGGCCGCCTTCGTGGTACGCGGTGGTGAGTTTCTCTTCGTCGCGCATGACGCGGGTGCGGCGCTGCGGTCCGGCCATGACACGGTCGACGGCTTCGTCGAGGGCGCGGTTGTCGATGAGCTGCGCATCCGACCGGGCGGTGAGGAGCGCGGCCTCGTTGAGCACGTTGGCGAGGTCGGCGCCGGTGAAGCCGGGGGTTTTGCGGGCGAGCACTTCGAGGTCGACGCTTTTGGCCATGGGTTTGCCTTTGGCGTGCACTTCGAGGATTTTTTTGCGGCCGAGCAGGTCGGGGGCATCCACGCCGATCTGGCGGTCGAAGCGGCCGGGGCGAAGGAGGGCGGGGTCGAGGATGTCGGGCCGGTTGGTGGCGGCGATGAGGATGACGTTGGTTTTGACGTCGAAGCCGTCCATTTCGACGAGCAGCTGGTTGAGGGTTTGTTCGCGTTCGTCGTGGCCGCCGCCCATGCCGGCGCCGCGGTGGCGTCCGACGGCGTCGATTTCGTCGACGAAGATGATGGCGGGGGCGTTCGCTTTGGCTTGTTCGAACAGGTCGCGCACGCGGCTGGCACCGACGCCGACGAACATTTCGACGAAGTCGGATCCGGAGATGGAGTAGAAGGGTACGCCTGCTTCGCCGGCGACGGCGCGGGCGAGGAGAGTTTTGCCGGTTCCGGGGGGGCCGTACAGGAGTACGCCTTTGGGGATGCGGGCGCCGACGGCCTGGAACTTGGTGGGGTCTTTCAGGAAGTCTTTGATTTCGTGGAGTTCTTCGACGGCTTCGTCGGCTCCGGCGACGTCGTCGAACGTGACCTGGGGGGTTTCTTTGGAGACGAGTTTGGCTTTGGATTTGCCAAACTGCATGATCTTGTTGCCGCCGCCCTGCATCCGGGACAGCAGGAACCAGAAGATGATGCCGATGAAGATGAAGGGGATGAGGAGGCCCAGCATGGAGGTGAGCCAGTTGCCTTTGTCGACCTGGTCGTCGAATTTGGAGAGGCCGGCGTTGGTGACGGCGGCGACCACTTCGCTGCCGCGCGGTTGGGCGTAGTAGAACTGGACCTGTTTGCCTTCGGGGCCGGCTTTCTTGAGGACGAGGTCGACGCGCTGTTCGGTGTCGACGATGGTGGCGGAGTCGACTTTGCCGTTGGAGAGAAGTTCGAGGCCCTGCTGCGTGGTGATGCTGCGGAATCCGGAGCTGGTGAGCAGGCTGAAGCCCACGGAGACGACGATGACCGCGAGCACGATGTAGAGGAACGGGCCGCGGAGGAAGCGCTTGAAGTCCATGAGCGATCCGGGCGTGGAGCCCGGCACCTTTCTCCTGTCAAGGGTACCGGAGCGTTTCTGTGTCCCCGTCGCGTGTTTGCTGGAGGCTTAACTGCTGCCGCTCCCCCGTCGCTCCCTGAGGAGGCCCGAAGGGCCGTCTCGAAGGGAGCCCCGCTCGCGACCTGCTCCCTGAGGCGCGAGCGCAGCGAACCTCGCTCGAAGGGAGCGGCCCGGATAGTCGGCGACCACTTCTGACCGTTGGCGCGTTGCGCTCGTCGATACCTGTCTTGGGGATCGGTCTTGCAGGAATGCTATCCGTGATACCCCCACCCGGGGTCAATGTGCTTATCTTGCACTCATGAACGTGGGACGATCAAACATGAGCATCGCGGCCGCGTTTCCCGACGAACGCTGGATTTATGATCTTGTGTTGCCTCCCGCCGTGGACGACCGCCTCGTATGGCACTACACGAATGTGGAAGGTTTGCTGGGTATTCTGGGCGGTCACGCATTCCATGCGACTTCCGTACTCATGCTGAACGATTCGGTGGAGTTCCGACATGGTGTCTCACTGATTGAAGAACAATGGGCGACCACCGCCGCACATTACTCACATGCCCCTGCGATGGACGCCTTGTTGCGGACGGCTGCAGCAGTCCTTCCGCTTCAAAACCTCTTCGTTGTTTGCAGTTCAACGGGGGAAAAGTCCCTCAGCCAGTTCCGGGCGTACGGGAGCTATGCCGTCGGCATCAACCCAGGAATGCGATTGCGCGCTCGGCTCCCTGCTGGCGGCTCGCCCGATGCTGTCGGGCGCAACATCGACGAGATCTACGCCAACACGGCTTTTGACGACGGTTGGCGTCAGGTGCTGTATTCCGATTCCGAGAAGCGCGAACACATCACCCGACTATTCGATGCTTTAGACCGCCTCTGCGACGGGTGGCCCTCGGATGACGACACCATCGGGCGAGCCCACGCTCTGGCCCAAGTCTGGTACAACCAGGCAGTCGCTTACATGAAGCACGAAGCCTTCGCTGACGAGCGCGAGGTGCGACTGACCGGGAACCTACCAAGCTACTCGCCCGCGGTGCAGCTCCGCTCCGCACGCCTCGGCATTGCGCCATTCGTCCAAGTGGAGACTATGCCGACTCCGGGAATGCGAGCCAACCTTCTCGCCCCGATCCGTGAGGTTCGGCTCGGACCGGGACTCGCTGATCCCCCTGCTGCCCTCGCGGGGGTTCAGTACGCGGCCCAAAAGCTGGGCTACAACATCGAGGTCAACACCATAGATACCCCACTGCGGTAGCCAGGAGGTGCTTTGGCGATGTACCTGGGCGGAAACATGAACCGCAATTTGAAATTTCGTCGATAGCTACACTGGCCTGTCTCGCCAATCTGCTCAGACTCCGGTCGAGCGATACTCGCTCCCCCCTCCTATTGGCTCGTACCACTGGCAAGCGAAAAGGGGCGACTCGACTCGGCTGCGACTCGACGGAACTGCACGACGTCGAATGACAGTGGGGCGCTCAACCCGATAGGTCGGTGAACGCACCCCGCCGTTAGTCAGAATCCTGGCCCGCAAAGCGGTCGGCCAGCTCGTTCAATTTGTGATCTGCACCCCAGGCAGAAGCGGCAATCCAGGCGAGCTCTCGCTGCGTAATCCTGTCAACATTCGCCTTGTAGCCGATGTCGTGCTGCGGTTCGGCCCAGGCATGCATGAACAAGGTGCGGATCTGGAGCTCAACAGTGACCGGCATTTCCGATTCTTCGGCCCACCCCTCTGGTTTCCAGTGCTCCGCGATAACAAATATGTAGTGGTCGGACTCATACCCAAACTCGGTGGCGTTCTCTGGTTCTTTGACCTCGTGCTCGACGCCACGGAAATAGCTCGTGATCTGATCACGGACGATCTGGATGTCATCACGAAAGAATGTAATGACCCTTCCCGCGACCTGGTCCTCTATTTGTGTCAATGGACTTGTGTACTTGGGGTCCCCAGCCTTCGTCATGAACGATTCAGTGTCCTTGACTCGAAAGCCGATGCGATCGATATGCGACACACCTTCAAGCGCCTCGCGAGTCTTCTCTTCAAGTGTCGCCGCGAGTTGCTGGAGCAAAGGCCGCCGAGCGTTGAACTCCACACGCAGCGTCGCATCAGCATTAGGCACGTGTTCTCACCTGCTCCTCCTGGATCTCTGCGTCGAGTTGCAATCGACGAGTCCCGCTTTGCTCGGTGATCGTCACTCCGCCCGGCACGTCTATTTCAGCAAAGGGGGCTGACACTACAACTCCGTTCGACAGTGTGAAGCGCCGGTACTGGATGAGGTGGTCGAAGCGGTCATGTTCGACGACAAACGCCGCATGGCGTTCCTCGGAACGTACGGCGCCAAGGAACGGCGTAGCTGCCGCGTCGCTGAGGAAACGCGTGGCGACCTCGTCTATAGACCAACGTTGTCCCGTCTGTCGACGGAGGGCACCTATCGCGGTGCTCAGCTCCTCCTGAGCAACATCGTCACCCTTCGTTTTGGTATAGGCAGCACGGAGCGCTCGAGCGAGAAGTTGCGTCCCCTCAACATCGCTCATTTGCATCTGCGCCTCGAGGAATTCAACAATCCAGAAGTCGGCGACAGAGCGATCGGTCGCTGTGGACTGCAAGTCTAAGACGCGCGCGGAGAGCATGCCCGTGCGATCATTCGGCCCCTCAAGCAATGCCGCCTTTCGGAGGTTCGACTCGCGATTAAACGCGTCAAGCAACTCAAGGCTGGGGTGGCCTCCTCGCATGGTGAGGTTAAACACTTCCTGCTGAGGGAATGTCCATAAGAGCAGTCGTCGCGCGCTCGCAGTTGGGGCTTCGTGAACGCTCATCATGAGCAGCGAAGGCTTCGAGCGGTTGTCCATCGCATCCGCAAGACGGGCGGCAAGCCCTTCGACGAGCGCCAGTTGTGGCGAGGTGTCGAACGCTATCGCGAGCGCGGCGTCCCGCACTGGATGGGAACGAGTGGGAGAACCCATGTCGACCGTGAAAGTCACTGCCGGGGCATCGGCAATCTTTGAGCGGTCGAACGTCCGGCCAAGAGCATCCTGGAGCGCGGGTGTTACCGAAATCTCACCACCCTGATACGGCGCTGCCTGTTTTGGGGCTACTTCGTAGGCGAAGGCAGAAATTAGGCGTCCAGCCGTCATTGGTAATCCCTCTCAATGCGATTGCGGGGACAACGGCCCCGGGCCCGCAAGTGATGCTTGACAAAACGTAAGTAGCCTCCCGCAATAGCAATTGAAGCGTTAGATTAAGATAAATCGAGCAAAAGCCATCAACTCAGCCCACCCCAATAAGGGTCACAGTCGCTAGCCCTAATCCTCGAGCGGGCCCCATGTGTAGCCGGGCACACCCACCGAAGCTAGCACCTGTTGCCGCTTCCAGCACCCGGGGCATTCCCCACACGGTCGGTCGGCACGATGGCACGAATACGTCCACGCAATGATCGCGGGAGAAGCATCCGAGCGGCGCACGAGTTCCTCGGTCGTGTGCTCAATCCCTGGGGCAGTGACATGAACGCCACCTTCCTGATAAGCAATTAGGGCGTCGAGAAGCTCGTAGAAGTCTTTGGTGCCGTCGCGATGTCGCTCTCCGTCAGGGCCTACGCTGCCTAACGCGATCGTGCCGCATCCTTCTTCAAGGGCAACTGCCGCGCCGGCCGTGGCAAGGAACTGATTGCGATACGGCCACCACTCGGGGCTCGGGGCGTCCCTGGTGGAGAGCCCGCCATGCAACAGCCCGGAGCCGAATTCTCGAATGCCCAAGCTGACGGTTCGGAGGGGGAGCCTGAGCTCGTACGCAATCTGAATCGCGGCAGACTTCTCCGCAAGCCGCGCTCGTTGACCATAGTCGACGAAAAGGAGCGTCGGGCGAAGCATGATCGCTAGCGCGGTGCTGTCAAGGCCACCAGAGAAGAGCAGTAGCACTTTAGGCGATTCGGAACTCACTTCACACCATCCGTTCCTCCCACGCCGAGACCCCGCCAGATCGCGCGATACATCCCGGTCGTGAAGTCTGTATGGAGTTCCGCGCCAGTCCCTGCGAGCATCGTTGTGCGAATCGAGTCGAGTTGCGAAGCGACGCCGACTATTGGGATCTCAGCATGCTTGGCCCAACCCGTTTCGAACAGCGTGCCGGGATCCCAGCCATCTAGGATCGCGAACACCGCGTCGACCCCTGCTAGGCCAATGAGGTCCTTCTCGGCGACCTCCGCCCCTCCCAAACCAATGTCATGTACGGGGCTGAATACCTCAGCCCCAGCCTGCTGAAGAAACGTTCGGCATTGCGAGACCAGCCAAAGCTCGGCAACCGTGAAGAATGGGCCCGCCAGATACACTTTCGGGCTGCGCCCATGATTCGATAACTCGAGCCGTTCGCTCGACGCTGAGAGTCCTCCATCGAGCACTTCGGCAGGGATCTGATCGGCATGCGAACTAGTCCACCAGCTGGTCGAATGACTCGCGATACGTGCCGCGTCGACCGTACCGGCTCCCGAAGTCCAAGCGTGTGCAAAGGTTGCCGAGAAAATGTCGCCACTACCGAGCTTACGCACGGTCTGAGATGGGACCGCGCCGATCCACTCTTGGCTCTCCTTCTCGACAATAAGGCAACCGCGAGCTCCGCATTTAACGACCACGGCTTCCAGGTTGCACTGTTCAAGGATGAGGTGGGCGCTTCTGTCGATTGATCCACCTTGAGCAATCGATACGATCTCGAGCGCATTCCCACAGAGAATCGCCCGCTTGAAAGACGCATGCTGCAGGATCTCAATAGCACGGTCGTCCGCCGACTGCGGATCATAGACGAGAGCACCGACGTCGAAACTGCGATCACCAGCCTCAACGATCCCGAAGGCGAGAGCAGCCTGCGCCTCAACATGCAGTTCTCCGAGGAGCCGCGCATCCGCGCCACGAATTGTCGGCTCGATGAACTCAGCGAGATAGCCGAATTCGACTGACTTGTCCCGTCGCACATTCTCAACCTCAACGGAAAAGGTCTTTCCAGCGCCGGCCAGGATTGGCGCCAGATCATCCTCGACGGCGGTCACAAGCTTTGTTGCGGAAGGGACCGCGACCGCAGCACGATATGCGCTTCCGCCCAATTCCCTGGTCTGCCCGCCGAATGCAACGTGCTCGTGGTAGGTCCCACCAGCAACGATCATTCGGCCCGGATCGAAAGCAGGATCTGGGCGCCCTCCGCGGACTTGATGGTACCCAAGAAGGCAACACCGAGCCTCAAACAATCGATCAAGGCGCGATCAGGAGTCACCGCGCCCGCCTCGATCCCACTAGCAGTCATTGCAGCGATTGTGGGTGCGTCGCCGTCGTGGAGAACCAATCCGAGCACGTCCCCTGGTCGCAAAGCATCGACAGCATCGGGGTTGGGCGCTTGCAGCGCGCTCTCACGTCGCAAGCCGGAACAATCCACCCCACCGCCGCCACGCGTGTTGGAGTACCAATCCGGTGAGTTATTACCGCTCATACTTCACCTCCCCATATGGGGTGAGCATACCGTCGTCGCAATGATGTCAGCTAGCACCGACACTCATCTTCACTCTCGCTGCCAACGCCTGATCTTGCCAAATCACCGCGTCGAGGTCTGCCGCGCGGACCTCGCCATACCGAGCCCACTCGAGAAATGCGGACTCCATCACCCAATAGTCCCGAGCGGGCGTCCAGCTTTCATCAAACACCCCTGCATGAACCGCGGCGCGATGCACATGGATATCTATGATAGCGACGTTACTGTCCTCGAATTGGTTCCGTACGACCCAGCTCGCCGTCTTCGGGCCGATACCCGAAAAGGTCATAAGCCAACTACGAGCCTCAGTCGCAACTGCAGGAGCCGACTCGCGCCTTAGACGCTGAAGTGCGGCTGCGACTCGGCCCGACCGCTGTTGTGGATACCGATAGTGGACGCGGCGATCACCGATCAATAGTGGCGCGCGAAGCACGGAGGCGATTCGATCTTCGAGCCGGGGATCTGCATCGTTCAGGAGCCCGGCTTTCTTGAGCGCCGCGAACGCGGCGACGTTCATCTCGTAGGTGATTCCATGCCCACCCAACAGGCAGGCCACAATCTCCTCGCTTAGCGACCCCGCCAGGCGATACGGTCGCGGCTCCGCGGGTTTGCCGGCAAGCCACTCTTGCGCACGAGAGGCCCAATACGCCGCAGTCAGGAATTGCCACGGTTGGCCCCATCGAACTGTCCGGACCTTTCCTCCGGGAAGGTCAAAATGGAACTCCTCTGACGGCCAATCGAGTAGGCGCGATGGCACCTCGCCCACGACAAGACTTGCAGACGCCATTGCCTAAATCAGCCGCCGACCAGTGCCATTCATGAGCGGAGTGTATCGCGCTCGCCGGGAGTCTTGTTCAAGCACAACTCCAGCGCGTCGCGACCCCTTGCCAGTCACGCGTCGTTGCTAAAGTCCTGTCCCGAATCCCTGAACCTCCGAATCGCTCGTTATTTCACTTCTGCGCCCGCAAGGCCATCAACGGCAACAACAGTGTCGTACAGCCCATAGTGACGGAGCCCCTCGTGTGACTCGATCCCCGTGTACGAAAGCGAGGCGTCCTCGTATCGGCGAAACGCAAACACCGCCGCGTTCATGTGCGATGCGTTGAAAACACCAAGTGACACCAGCAGATTGAAGTCCTCAACGGTAAGGCCGGTCACCGTCTTGAAGAGGCCCGGCTCGATTTTCGTGATGACGTCCTTGAGGGTGTTCTCGCGGTAGTCAGTGAGGTACATGAACGCAGGTATCCGCGTCGCGAACTTGATCAGCTTCTCCTGAATCAGCTTGCGCTTGGACTTGTAGTCCTTCTCCTCCGCCGTCAGTTCCTTCTTCTCCTTGTCGCTGAGGGAGTCGCCCTTCGTCTTCTTCGTGTCCTTGACGGCCTCACTCTTATTGACGACGGTTTCGAAAATGTTGTTGCCGAGCGCGCGGAAGCCTTCAATGTTCATCACCGCATCCATCGCGGCCTCGCTACCCATAATCTTTCTCAAAGTGTCATTGTCGACATTGACGAGGATCGCCGACTCCCACTTGCGAGCGAGCAGTGTTGCTGAGGTGCCGGCCATGGCCATGTCCAGAATTCCGCCCGCATCCACCTGTGTCATGTTCGCGCCATCGTAAGCAAGCACGGGCAAGAACGAGACGAGTTCCTCTACGGCGTTCTCGGGGTTCGGTTCTTCGGGCGACAATCCGATCGCATATTCGGCGAGTTGCTGGAGTGCACGCGTTGGTGCGAAGTCAAAGACGAAGCAGACGGGCTTGAGGATCTCCTCCTCGTTTGGATCGTCGCCATTCGGGTTCTTGATCGACCACGGTGACTGCACACGAAATGCGGACTGGAAGTATGACTCTGGCGACTTGAGATTGCGCAGCATGAGAATCGAGGACCACTGTGGCACTGTGACCCCTGTGGTGAGCTTGCCGCATGACAAGGTGATCGTCTTCGAGTCGAACCCGCTGCCGATGGCGTCGCGAACTGGAGGAAGTGCAGCTAGCCCAATCCCAGCTCCCGGGCCGGCCACGTTCAGCACTATGTAGTCGTGCCAATAGACGTTTTGCTTCTCAGCTATGAGGTTCTTCATGGCATGACATGCGGCGACGTTAGGTAGGAACCAGAACGAGTGCTGAAGGTACGGCAACAACCGAACATCCGAATACGGGAACGGCGGGCGAGTTCCGCCCTTCAGTGAGTCGATAGATGTCGGCATGTGCTGACCCCGGATGATATCGAGCCACTTTTGCACGTCATCTTTGTGAGTGAATGACGCGTTCGAACCGACACCGGTCGCGGCAAAAAAAGTGTTGAGGTCAAACTCATCGAACTCGCCTGCAGTAGCAACTGCGAGAAGCTCGTCCGGCATCTGATAGGTCAGGAGCCGCATCTCTGGGAGCGCCGCATACGGGTTCCACTCACCCGGATGCTTGTCCCCGTACTGAGACTTCGCGCGCTGCTCGTCTGTATAGGTCCAGTTGAAGATCTGCTCTTCGATGAATTCGCCAATGGCCAGTGCCTTGAATGGCGTCCCAGACAAATAAAGGTAGGCGCGAGTAGTGATCGGCAGGAAGTCAGTCTCGTGACCCCTTAGCTCGTTGAGCTCTTCGCCGAAGGTCTCGAGACCTTCGCCGTACTCGCCCTCCAACTCCTTCTTCGCCTCAGTCGCATCCTCGCCTTCGAAGAGTTCCTTTGCGCTGTCACGCCATGCGCCGAAGTGGTACTCATCAAAGATCACAAGATCCCAGTTGATGTCGTGAATCCACTCATTCTTTGCCTTAATGAGACCAGTCGCTTTGTCCCGCCCAAGCAGGTCTTGGAAGGATCCGAAATAGACGAGCGGTCGATTCTTGTTAGCCGTGCTGGGGCCAACTCCCGATGACCGCGAGAGATACTGCCACCCGTCAAAGTCTTTGTGCGTAAGTAGGTCGGTGGCCCAGGCGTCTTCGACCGCCGGCTTGAAGGTGACGACAAGTACCCGCTTCGCACCGAGCTTCTTTGCTAGCTGGTAGGCGGTAAAGGTTTTGCCAAACCGCATCTTGGCGTTCCACAGGAAGCGCGGCACAGCATGCATGTCCTCTTTCCAAATCGAATGGAAATAGTCAAATGTCTTGGCGACTGCTCGCTTCTGTTCCGGACGCATCTTGAACGTCTCGTGGTGGGTTCCGCTGAGTTGCACCCCGGTGCGCAACTCCGTGATCGCCGTTTTGATGTCGCCAACGGTGCAGGCCATCCACTCCAGGGTCGGGTTCTCAAAACCCTTAGCCTTGAGACGTTCGCGAACATCGAAGTCCCGGATGACCGTGCCATCTGCACGCATCCCGGACTCGTCGATCTCGATCGTGAAGTTCGTCACTGCCGCGGTCTTCAACTGCTGTGCGACACGCGCCTTCACGTCCTGCGTCGTCTGGCCGACCTTCAGCCAACCCTTGTGTTCGTCATCGTGGATTGCGTATGCGTAGAGGCGAAGTGGGCGCTCGGGTTTCTCAGCGAAGATTTCAACTTCGGGCTTACTCACTGCTCACCTCCATCGGACGAATCATGCTCTCAATGAAGGCAACCTCTTCGTCCGATATTCCGTACTTTGCGTATAGCTCGTCATCCGTCCAGGACTTTGAGAAATCCTGCACTGGTACGAATTCATACACTTTACGAGTCGCATTCTGCGATGGTTTGCGCTGGAGCACGATAAAGCGGAAAAGGCGCGTTGCGATATAAGAAATCGTGTTACTCGCCTCCACTTCGGAATCGAAAGGTCCGACAGTCAAG
The DNA here is from genome assembly GCA_017306245.1 of Micrococcales bacterium. Taxonomy (GTDB): domain Bacteria; phylum Actinomycetota; class Actinomycetes; order Actinomycetales; family Microbacteriaceae; genus Terrimesophilobacter. The sequence continues at coordinate 55,869 of JAFKIY010000009.1, forward strand.
TAGGTCTCAGTGCAGGCGGTACCAGGGCGCCCAACGAATGGTTTGCCCAAAATGGGGTGGGGAAAAGAGTCACTTCCGCTCGCAAGGAATGGAATGAGCACTTTCCACCTATCTATCAAGTCGACCCCGGATCTTATGAGTTCGCGGTCAATATACGCGCTCCCGCCCGCTTGAAATACTTGAATTGCATTTGACGTCTGGGAGACCGATCCCCGAAAGGTCGACTCGATCCCAAAGGGTCGCCTCGAACTTACTAAGCGACTGAATCGCTTACTCTCTGGAAGCAAAAACGGTGATTGAGTGTCTTGGTCACCCGATTCAAGCGAAAATATCTTCTGCAAGATGGGTATCGCTTCGTTGTATCGAATGAAGACGTCTGACCCCTCTTCCAACAGCGGTCGTGTCACGGTCTCCAACGCAATGCCTTTGTCGTGGGTTGTTACTGTGACTTCGCCGGGGTTGTCACGCTCCCAAAGCCAGTAGCACACGCCGCCTTTTACCTGAGTACCAGGAAACACTTCATTCGAATCAGGAAAATCTTCGATAACACGAAGCCGATTGTCGTGAAGCATCGAGTCCCGAAAGCCATCCAGACCTTTGCCCCCTGAGAACCACCGTGACGGGGTGACGAGAGATAGAAAACGAGGATCGAGCTCCTTTGCTTGCGTGACAAACAGCTGATAGATCGGGGCAGCACTAGTTCCAGAACCACCTCCATCATTCAGTTGATACGGTGGGTTGCCGATTATGACGTCGAAGTGCATGTCGTCTCCAAAGAGCTCGGCGATGCGAGCCTTGATGTTGTCGGTGTGGATGAACGCGTAGGCGTGGGACTCGAGTGACTCGTCACGCTCGTATTCTTTCTGGCTGGCCCCGCAATACTTGCAGCGGCCGTTGACGGTGTGTTCGACGGTCTTGCCGTCGGCATCCGTGTTGAGAATGCGTTCGGTGCCGCCCACCCAGGTGTGTTCGGTGCGCTCGAACCAGATGTTGCCGTTCTCTGTGTCGAAGGACTTCGCTACGGAGTGTGGGCCGTTGGCGTACTTCGAGCAATACACGCTTCGGCGGGCGAGCAGTGCGGTCAGTCTCTCAGTCCCGATCCCGTAGACCTGCTTGGTGAGGATGTGGTCCACGCGTCTGACTAAGTCGGGAATGGCGACTTCAAGACCTCCGGTCAGACGCTTCACAATTTCACGCAGAAACACTCCCGACTTCGTGAACGGGTCGAGGAAGGTGACATCAGGGTCGGCCCAGATATTCGCGCCATCATTGGCCGCGGACCACGCCTCGCCTAGCGTGTCGAGCATCCTGTTTGCGAACTCCGGCGGTGTGAACACGGCATCGTTCGACAGGTTTGCGATACAGGTCAGCACGTCAGGATTTCGCCCCCGGAGTGCGAAGGTTGCTTTCTTCACGCGGCGATCTCCTCGGCGGACATCAGCGGGTAGCTTTTGGCCGGGGTGAAAATCTCGTGCTCCTCAAACTGGGCAAACAGAGTGCCCTGGAACGAGGCGCGCTCGGTCAGGTTGTCGTAGCGAAAATCCCTGCGCTGGAACTTTCCCCTGCCGAGATAGGCCCACTCGGGGAACACGATTGGAGCGCCATCCGTCCCTGTCATGCTCAACGCATCCCCCTGAACGATGTTTGCCGCAAGAACTCGCTCAGCCGCTCGGTGCCACGGATCGGTCGTGGCAACCTTAAGGTAGCTCGCGAAAACATCCAGCAGGTTCGCCCGGCACTCGGCAACATTATCGGCGAGAAGCTCGATGCCGTACACACACATGATGGCGAGCAGCGCGTAGTGGCGCTTCTCGAAATCACTCCTGCCGTGTCTGGCCTGCACCGCTTTGAGTTTGCGCTGCAGCACCGGAACGAGGAAGTTGCCGGAACCGCAGGCCGGCTCCAAGAAGCGCGAGTCGATGCGCTCCGTTTCGCCCTTGACCAGGTTGAGCATGTCTTCGACCATCCATGCGGGTGTGAAGACTTCGCCGTGGTCGGCGACTCGCTGCTTGGACTTCACGAGCTTGGGTTGTATGGACTGATCGGGATTTGTTTTGGCCGCGGGGCGCGCGCGCGACTCAGACTGATCTGAGATGCTCGACATCGCGCTCCTTCCGGCCAAGGTGAACAGTTTTCACAATAGGCCAGACCACTGACAGGGTGTGCTCTCAGGTTAGCGTTGGGTGCGCTTGCACTAAAGCCAATAAGATCAGCCCGCCGGCCCTACAACTCGGGCTGATTTTCTTGAACGAAGAACGGGTGGACTATACGAAACTGTCGTCATCGATCACCACTCTGCCCGCAGCCCTGCCAGTATCAATACATGAGCGAACCGATCACCCCACGCGAGCTTGCCCAGAAACTTGGCGTTTCCGCGACGAGCATCCGTAACTACTTGCGCGGTGAATATGGACTACTGGCGCCGCGGGGACTGAAACGCTGGGAATTGAGTGACGCTGAGGCGTCAAGAGTCAGAGCTCACTTCGCATGATTGACCAATTGAATCGCTGAGCCATGAAAGTTTTTGTCGGCGTCACCGACCGCGACTGGATCCGCACCCTCAACTCGCGCGGCGACCTCGACCAGGTGAACTTCTGGCTGCCGAGCGCCGGTCAGGGATTCGGGGCGCTCAAGCACGGCGAACTATTCCTGTTTAAGTCGAAGGCGAATGATGGCGATCAGCTCGTCGGCGCGGGCGTCTTCGATGATTTCGTTCGAGCGCGCGTGCTCGACGCGTGGGACTGGTTCGGAGTCGACAACGGTGTTACCAGTCTCGAGGAGTTCGTCAGCCGCATCCGCAAGTATCGGAACATCCACGAAACCTTGCCCTACGACGCGGAGATCGGATGCGTGCTGCTTCGGATGGTGGAGTTCTTCCCGTCGGAACAACGCATCCCCGCACCGAGCGACTGGTCGGCCCCAATCGTGCGCGGTAAACGGTATGACACCAGTGACCTCGCGGCGGACCACAGCGTCGTGCGCGCAGCCAGCCAATACCTGCGCACCGGGGAGCCGCTACCAGACTCGATCCCCGAACACATCAGCGAACTCATGTTCGGCGACGCCCGCTTCACGGTGCCGCGGCTTGGGCAAGGCGCATTCAAAGCGGTCATCGCTCACAACTACGGGAACCGCTGCGCCGTCACCGGCGACAAAGTAAGGCCCGTCCTGCAGGCTGCCCACATCCTGCCCGTCGCATTTGGCGGCATCCACCGGCCAGACAACGGGCTGCTTCTGAGATCCGACATGCACACGCTCTACGATCGCGGATACATCGGCATCGACCCGAAGCTGCGCCTGAACGTCAGCCCACGGCTGCGTGAAGAATTCGGCAACGGCGAATACCTGTACGCGCGTGCCGGCACCGAAGTCGCGGCGCCGGCACGCCGCAGCGACCGGCCGAACCGAGAATTTCTGGAATGGCACATGGAGACGCTTTTTCGCGACATAGCGTGAAGGCCCGTCGACGACCCAATCAAAAAAGCCAACTTGCAGCCACGACGAGCGGCCTCACAGTCACCGGCTCATTCCGGAGTGTGAAGCACGTTCAACTCGGGTTCAGCGTCAAACTCGCCGAAGTCACCTGGGTCACCATCTACCGCGCCGCCGACGGCACCACCACGGCGTGCGGGCCCACCGCCCCTAACCGGCGCCCGTCGGCCGGGTCTGCTGCACGGTTAGGTGACATCTGAAGTGGCTAGCCCGGAGGGCTGGCCTGGAAGGATGTCATCATGCCCAAGCCGTTTCCCAAGGAGTTCCGCGACGACGTGGTTCGTGTCGCGCAGCAGCGCGAACCGGAGGTCACTCTCGC
>JAFKIY010000010.1 GCA_017306245.1 Micrococcales bacterium
TGCCATCGGTTCTAGGTTAGGCAGGCCACAGGGTGGGCCCGGTGCGCCGACCAGGCCGCGGCGCACCCGCCACGGCGCTTCCGCCGAGGCCGAGAACCCCGTAAAATCAGGGGACAAGCCCAACCCACTACCGAAGTGCTCGGTTCGTCGAGGATCAGCACATTCGGTTCCGACAGCAGGATGAGCAGCAACTGCAGGCGCCGTTTCTGGCCACCGGAGAGGTCCTTCACCGGGGTGCTCAGCTGCGCGCTCTGGAACCCCACACGCTCCAGCAGTTGCGAGGGCGTGAGCTCCTTGCCGCCAGCGACGTAACTGCTCTTCTGGCGGGAGAGCACATCGCTGACCCGGTCGTTCCACACGTCGTGCAGCTCGGCGAGCCGCTGGGTGAGCTGAGCTACCTTGACCGTCTTGCCGCGCTTCACGCGCCCGCTCGTGGGTTGGAGGGTACCCGCCACGAGGTTCAGCAACGTCGACTTGCCTGCGCCGTTGACCCCGAGGATGCCGGTGCGCTCGCCGGGGGCGATACGCCAGGTGACGTCGCGGAGGACTTCCCGCCTCCCTTCGAGACGGGCTTCGCCCTCCTCCGGGAGCGGGTAGGAGACGGAGACATTTTCGAGGTCGACGACATCCTTGCCGAGGCGCTGCATCGCCATCTGGGCGAGAGACACGCTGTCGCGGACGGGCGGCTCGTTCTCGATCAGCACGTTCGCGGCGTCGATGCGGAACTTCGGCTTGCTCGTGCGCGCCGGCGCCCCGCGGCGAAGCCACGCGAGCTCCTTGCGCATCAGGTTCTGCCGTTTCGACTCGCTCGCCGCCGCCATCCGGTCCCGCTCGACCCGCTGAAGGACGTACGCCGCATACCCGCCCTCGAACGGTTCGATCGTGCGATCGTGCACCTCCCACGTCGCGGTGCAGATCTCGTCCAGGAACCAGCGGTCGTGGGTGACCGTCACGAGCGCGCCGGAGTTCTGCGGCCAGCGGTTCTTCAGGTGTTCCGCAAGCCAGGCAATGCCCTCCACGTCGAGGTGGTTCGTCGGCTCATCGAGGAAAATGATGTCCCAGTCGCCGATCAGAAGCGCGGCGAGCGCGACCCGGCGGCGCTGACCGCCGGACAGGTCATCCACGCGCGCCTCCCACGGAATGTCGGCGATGAGGCCGGCAATGACGTCGCGCACCTTCGGATCGCCCGCCCACACGTGCTCGTCGATGTCGCCGATGACGACCTCGTGAACGCTGCGCTCGCTGTGCAGCTCGTCCGCCTGGTCGAGCATCCCCAGCCGGATGCCGCCCCGGCGGGTCACGCGTCCCGAATCCGGTTCGAGCGTGCCGGCCAGCAACCGCAGCAACGTGGACTTGCCGTCGCCGTTGCGGCCGACAACCCCGATGCGGTCGCCGTCGTTCAAACCGACCGTCACGGCATCGAAAATGCGGCGGGTCGGGTATTCGAGGTGCAGCGCTTCAGCGCCGAGCAGGTGGGCCATCTGCTCCTACGCTACTCGGGCACGATGCGGGCACCGTGCACAGGGCCGGTCACCCGCACCACGTGGTACTGCGAAGCCGACAGGGCGATCTGCAGTTCGAGCGCGCTGTCGAGGTCGGCGGCGAGGAACGCGATCGTCGGTCCCGACCCGGACACGATGCCCGCGAGCGCCCCATTCTCTTCGCCCAGTTCGATCACCTTCGACAGCCGCGGCTCCAGGTGGAGGGCCGGAGCCTGCAAGTCGTTGTGGAGGCTTTCCGCGAGCATGTGCGGGTCGCCCGCCCGCAGCGCCTGAAGCACGTTCGCATCCACCCTCGGCTGGGCCTGGGCCGGAAAGATGTCGAGAACGTGGCGTTCACGGTGGCGGTCCAGCTCCTCATACACGATCGGTGTGGCCAACCCGAAGTCCGCCAGGACGAGCACCCACTGGAATTGGCCCTTCGCCAGGGCCGGGCTCAACTGGTCGCCGCGGCCCGTGCCCACCGCCGTGCCGCCGGTGAAGGCGAACGGCACGTCCGCCCCCAGGTTCGCCGCGAGTTCCAGCAGGTCGTCGCGGCCGAGCTCGGTTCCCCAGAGAGCATCGCACGCGAGCAGGGTCGCCGCGGCATCCGCCGACCCACCGCCGAGCCCGCCGGCAACCGGAACGTTCTTCTCGATCTCCAGATGCACCCCGCGGCGGTACCCGGCCGTTCTGGCCAGCAGGGTTGCCGCGCGAATCGCGAGATTGGAGCCATCCGTTTCGAGCGTCGACACGTCCACGCTGCCGGTGAACGTCACCGAAAAGTCGGGTGCGTCAGTGGCCCGCACCTCCTCGAACAGCGAAACCGCCTGATACGCCGTCGCAACCTCGTGGTAGCCGTCATCCCCGAGCGACCCGACACCGAGGAACACGTTGATCTTGCCCGGTGCTTTCGCGTGCACCACCCGGCCCACCTCGGAGGTCATTTCCTCAACCTAGCCGACTCACCTGTGGTCTCCCGCCACCGCAATCGCGTCGAGAACCTGCCGCAATTCCTCCTTCAACCTGTCGAGAGCGTCGCCGTCGGCGATCCTGGATCGGGTGAGCGAAATGCTCGTCTTCCCGGATTTCGGTTCCGAAACCGCGGCGACCACCGTCTCACCGGCGATCTTCCAGCGGGCTGTCGAATACAGGGACGCCGGCGTGACGGATGCCGGGCTTCCCCAGTGCGCCGTGAGCGTCTCCAGGATCGCGTCCAGGTTCTCCGCGCGCGAGCCGTCGATGGACTTCGTCGCCGACACCGCAAACGTTCCGTCGGCGGTCTGCCCCGGCAGTCGCCGCCCGATCGCCTGCTCGTAGCCGACGGTGATTCCCTGCGCCCACCAGCCCTCGACGCCGTGCTCGCTCTGCAGCCACGCCGCGATCTTCGGATGCTCCCACTCGCGGGCGCCCGCAGCATCCAACACCGCATGCCAGTCCGCACGCACCCTGCCGGTTGCTGCAGCAAGTTTGCCATCGCTCATCTTCTGCGCTGAAACCGCTGCCATGACGCAACGCTATCCGACGCGGGCGATGGCGAGAAAATCCTCCACAGGCAGAACCTCGGCACGGCTGGTCGGGTTGATGCCGGCCCGTTCCAGCGTGGCCGAGGCGCCGGCCCCGAACAACCCGGCAAGCGACTGCCGGAGCATTTTGCGGCGCTGGCCGAACGCCGCGTCAATGATGCCGAAAGTGGCGCGGCGCTCCTCCTCCGTGCCCATCGGCTCCGCCCGGCGCTCGAACCCGATAAGAAGCGAATCCACGTTCGGGACGGGCCAGAACACCTGGCGGCTCACCTGCCCCGCCGTTCGCCACCGGCCGTACCAGGCCGCCTTCGCGCTGGGGCCGCCGTACACCCGCGACCCGGGGCCGGCCGCGATCCGCTGGCCGACCTCCGCCTGCACCATGACGAGGCCCGACGACAGCGATGGGAAAGTCTGCAGCAAGTGAAGGAGCACTGGCACCGAGATGTTGTACGGCAGATTCGCGACCAGCCGGTTCGCCACGAGCCGATTCGCCTCTGAGGGCAGTTCCGTTATCGCCATCGCATCCTCAGTGAGCACGGTGAGGTCGGAGCCCGGCCGCAGAAGGTCAACGGTTTTCGGCAATTGCGCTGCGAGCCGGCGATCGATTTCCACGGCGATGACGGATGCGCCGGTCGCCAGCAGGCCGAGCGTGAGGGATCCGAGCCCCGGGCCGACCTCGAGCACGGTGTCCGTCTCCGTGACTCCCGCAGCCGTCACGATGCGCCGCACCGTGTTCGCGTCGACCACGAAATTCTGGCCGAGCTTCTTTGTCGGTTGCAGCTCCAGCAGTTCCGCAAGGTCCCGGATTTCCGCGGGCCCCAGGTACCCGCCCGTCGCGTTCATCAGCGGGAAGGCTCGACGGGTTCGTCGTCCCAGGAGCCGTACACGCGCTCCGTGTTGGCGGTCACGTGCGCGGCGAGCGCCGACACGTCAATTTCGAGGTGCTCGGCCATGGCCCGCAGCGTGATGGGGATGAGGTACGGCGAATTGGGTCGGCCGCGGAACGGCGTCGGAGTGAGGAACGGTGCATCGGTCTCCACGAGGATGCGGTCCCGCGGGATCACCGAGAGCGCTTCGCGCAGGTTGACCGCGTTCTTGAATGTGACAGTGCCGGCGAACGACAAGTACCATCCGTGGTCCGCGCACAGCGTCGCCATCTCCGCATCGCCGGAGAAACAGTGGAACACGGTGCGCTCCGGGGCACCCACCCGAAGTAACGTGTCGATGACCTCGGCGTGCGCATCCCGGTCGTGGATCTGCATCGCAAGATCGTGGCGTTTCGCCATCGCGATGTGCGCCTCGAAGGAGCGGAACTGAGCCGCCCGGCCGCTTTCATCCGTGCGGAAGAAGTCGAGCCCCGTTTCGCCGATCGCGCGCACGCGCGGGCGCGCGGCAAGCTCATCGATCTCGGCGAGCGCGGCATCCAGCGTTCCGGCCGCCTCATAGTGGGGCGCTTCGTTCGGGTGGATGGCGACGGCCGCGAGAAGGCGCGGCTCCCGCGCGGCCACCTCCGCCGACCAGCGCGAGGTCTCCAGGTCGCCGCCCACCTGCACCGCACCGAGCACGCCGACCTTGCCCGCCCGGTCCAGGTGTTCGCGGTAGTCCATCGGGTTCTCGCCGTCGGCGATCTCCAGGTGCGCATGGTTGTCGTACACGCCGACCGCGAGCGGTTCGGGCAGCGGCGGGTAACTGAGATCACGCGACTGGCCGTGCTCGGCGCGCGATTCCCGCTTCCGGATGTACTGTGACTCGCTCATGCGCTATTCGCCTGCCGGCGCCGTTTCGATGCGGGGGAACAGCGGTTCGATGGCGGTAACCATGCTTCCCGGAGTGAGCTGGCCCCATACGCCGGCACCGCGGATGTCCTGGCCGCTGACGTCGCCCGTTCCACCGATCGCCTGCCACAACTTCGCCGTGGCGATCGGGATCACCGGCGAGAGCAGCACGGCGAGCGCGCGCAACCCTTCCGCGACGGTGTACAGCACGGTGCCGAGACGCTCCCGGTCCGCATCCGACTTCGCGAGAACCCACGGTTCCTGCACGGTGATGTAGCCGTTCAGGTCGTCCACGACCGTCCAGATCGCCTCGATCGCCTCGTGAATTGCGAGTCGATCCATGGCGGCATCCGCGTCGACCGCAGCCTTCGCGAGCGTGCGCTGGATCGCGAGATCCGCATCCGTGTAGCCGCTCGGAGCTGGAACGAGCCCGTCGAAGTACTTGCCGATCATCGCGATCGCGCGCGAGGCTAGGTTGCCGAAACCGTTTGCGAGTTCCGCGTGGTACCGGGCGGTCAGGTCCTCCCAGCTGAACGAACCGTCCTGGCCGAAGTGGATGGCGCTCATGAAGTAGTACCGGAACGCATCCGACCCGAACGTGTCGGTGATCTCCGAGGGAGCGATGCCGGTGAGCTTCGACTTCGACATCTTCTCTCCGCCGACAAGCAGCCAGCCGTGTGCGAACACTTGCTTCGACACCTCGATGCCCGCCGCCATCTGCATCGCGGGCCAAATTACTGCGTGGAAGCGGGCGATGTCCTTTCCCACGATTTGCACGGCCGGCCAGCGTCGGTCGAACTGCACCTGGTCTGTACCGTAACCGATGGCCGTCACGTAGTTGAGGAGCGCCTCGAACCACACGTACACGACGTGCGTGCCGTCCCACGGGATCGGGATGCCCCAGTCGAAACTCGAGCGGGAGATTGACAGGTCGCGAAGCCCCTGCCTCACGAAGTGGATAAGTTCGTTGCGCACGCTGTCCGGCTGGACGAACTTCGGGTTCGACTCGTACAGGGCGAGCAGTTTGTCGCCGAACTCGCTCAGTCGGAAGAAGTAGTTGGTTTCCTTCAACGACTCCACGGGCTTCGAGTGGATGGCGCACACGAGTTGCCCCTCGAACTCGCCGATGCCCGGCACGAGTTCGTTCTGCTGCTTGTACTCCTCGCAGCCGACGCAGTAGTAGCCCTCAAACTCGCCCAGGTAGATGTAGCCGTCGTCGTACAGTTTCTGCAGGAACAGGACGACGCCCTCCTCGTGGCGGGCATCCGTCGTGCGGATGAAATCGTCGTTCGCGAGGTTGAGTGTCTTCAGCAGCGGCTTCCACGCGCTCTCCACGAGCGCATCCGCCCACGCCTTCGGTGTCGTGTTGTTTGCGACCGCGGTGCGGAGGATCTTCTCGCCGTGCTCATCCGTGCCGGTCAAGAACCACGTGTCGTCACCGGCCTGGCGGTGCCACCGGGCGAGCACATCCGCCGCGACCTCGGTGTAGGCGTGGCCGATGTGCGGCACGTCGTTCACGTAGAAAATCGGTGTCGCGATGTAGAAGGAATGGTCGGAGGCCATGCGCCCAATCCTAATTGGCGCGCCGGGCCGATTACCGCGACGGGAACGCCTCAGCCCGTGCCGCGAGCGCGCCCTGGTACAGGTCTCGGCGGCCAAGCCCGGTCGCGTCGGCGACTTCGGCCGCGGCATCCTTCAGTCGGCTTCCGCCCGCGACGAGGGCGAGCACCTGCGCGATCCCGTCGCCAAGCGTTGCGGATGCCGGCTCGGCCCCGGCGACGACGATGCAGATTTCGCCTTTGACCCCGGCCGCCGCCCACTCCGCGAGTTCGGCGGCGGTCCCCCGCTTCACTTCCTCGTACAGTTTCGTGAGCTCCCGCGCGACGACCACCCGCCGATCGGGCCCCAGCGCCATGGCGAGATCCGCCAGGGATTCGGCGAGCCGATTCGGCGACTCGAAGAACACCATGGTGCGCTCCTCGCGCGCGAGCTCGCCGAACCAGGCGACGCGGCCCTTGCGCGGCACGAACCCTTCGAACGTGAACCGGTCGGTGGGGAGCCCCGACACGGCGAGCGCCGCGAGGACGGCGCTCGGGCCCGGGATCACGGTGACCGTGACCCCCGCGGATGCTGCGGCCGCCACGAGCGGGAAGCCGGGGTCGCTGATCGCCGGCATCCCCGCATCCGTGAGGACCAGAAGGTCGGTGTCGCGCGCGAGCTCCACAAGCTCCGCCGCCTTCTCCACCTCGTTGTGTTCGTGCAGGGCGATCAGACGTGGCCGGTTCTCGATGCCGAGCGCGCGCAGAAGGTGCACGGCAGTGCGGGTGTCTTCTGCCGCAACAACCTCCGCCTGCTCAAGCGCTTCAATGAGCCGCCGCGATGCGTCGCCGAGATTGCCGATCGGGGTCGCCGCGAGGATGATCACGCCCCCATTGTGGCATTGGGAATGCGCCGCGGCTGGTTAGCATTGCCACGTGACCGGTGAGCGCAACTTCGACGAGGTGATCGGCGGCGAGCCGATAACCACTGCGCCGGCCCCAATGCCGGAGCAACCGAGGTACGTGCTGGCGGAGCCGCGCGGTTCGCGCCTCGACGACTGGTGGGGCCGGATGCTGTCGACGCCAGCCAGGCAGCGCGCGTGGGCGTGGGGCGGCCCCATCGCGGTCACGCTGCTCGCCGCCATCCTGCGTCTCTGGAATCTCGGCTCCCCCCACTCTCTCGTGTTCGACGAGACCTATTACGTGAAGGACTCCTGGACTCTCCTGCACCTCGGCTACGAGGCGAGGTGGCCGAGCGAAGCCGACGCCTCCTTCAATTCGGGTGACGTCAACGTGTACACGGACCAGGGATCGTTCGTCGTGCATCCCCCGCTCGGCAAATGGATCATCGCACTCGGCCTCGCCGTGTTCGGCGCGCAGGACGCGGTCGGCTGGCGCATCAGCACGGCGATCGTCGGCATCATTCTCGTCGCGCTCGTCGCGGTCATCGCGCGCGGGATGTTCCACTCCACCCTCCTGGCGACGATCGCCGGTGGCCTCCTCGCGATCGACGGCAACGCGATCGTGATGTCCCGGGTCGCCCTCCTCGACGGCATCCTCACCCTGTTCGTGATGCTCGGGTTCGGCGCAATACTGCTCGACCGCGGGCACAGCGCGCGGCGGCTTGAGCGGTGGCGGCGGCGGCGAACGGATGCCGGCCGCACGATCGACTGGGGCCCCGCGCTGTGGTGGCGCCCCTGGCTTGTGGCAGCGGGCGTGGCGTTCGGCGCGGCCGCGGCGGTGAAGTGGAACGGAATCTACTTTCTAGCCGGCTTCGCCGTCTACACGCTCGTCGTGGACGCTGTCGCCCGACGCAAAGCCGGCGTCACGTTCTTCGGAAGCGGCGTCGCGTTCAAGCAGGCACCGGTCACGTTCCTGCTCACCGTGCCGATCGCGCTCGCCGTCTACCTCGTCACCTGGACCGGCTGGTTCGTGACCGACGGCGGCTACTACCGGCACTGGGCAGAGCAGGCCGGCAATGCCTGGCAGGGGATTCTCGCGTGGGTTCCGCTCGACCTTCAAAGTTTCTGGCACTACCAGGCAAGCACCTACGCGTACCACATCGGCGAACACCAGCCCCACGGCTACCAGGCGAACCCGCTCACCTGGCTGCTCATGATCCGGCCCACCGCGATGTACTACCAGGGCAGCGATCTGGGTCAGAACGGATGCGAGTTCACCCGCTGCGGCGAGTCCATCACGGGGATAGCGAACCCGTTCATCTGGTGGGGCGCCGTCGCGGCCGCCGTGTACCTCGTGTACCGCGTCATCCGCTACCGCGAGTGGCAAGTGGGGGCGATCCTCACCGGGATCGGCGCCGGATACCTCCCGTGGCTGATGTACCTGAACCGAACGGTGTTCCAGTTCTACACGATCGTGTTCGAGCCGTTCCTGATCCTCGCCCTCGTCTACGTGATGGGCCTGCTGCTGGGGAGAAGAACCGACGAGACGTGGCGCAGGCTCGGGGGGATCCGGCTGATCGCGGTCATCCTCATCGCGATGGTGCTCGTGAGCGCCTTCTTCTACCCGCTCTGGACCGGGATGCAGATGCCGCTCGAGTTCATCCAGTTGCATTACTGGTTGCCGACCTGGCTTTGACGCGAGCGCCCACGCGTGGGCGATATACCACTTGCTGACAACGGCTCGCAACGGGAGTACATTAAACACGGCCGGTTTCATTCCCGGTGCAACCCGAAATTCAGCCCTCCCCCGGGCTGTCGCATGCAGTGGAAGAAGCCCCCGTGATTCTGCGCAAAGTGGGTGCTGCCGTTGGCGTCAGCGCTCTGGTCCTCGCCTCGATCCTCGCCGGGTCGACGGCGGCGTACGCTGCGGTCCCCTCCCCGCCGACGATCGACGTGACGTATTCGCCGTGGATCACCACCGAGACGACCGCCCAAATCACGGGTGTCGCGGATGACGACGTCTCCTCGATCACGCTCACCGTGCAGAACGATGTGGCCACCGGGTTCTACTGTTCGACCCCGATGGACGCGGGCCCCGGAACCACGACCTGGAGTTGCACGCCCGGGATCCCGGGCCTGGCCCTGGGCGACAACTACGTGACGGCTACGGCGACCAACGTTGACGGCACATCCGCGTCGTCGGCCCCGATTCTGATCAAGCGCATCCCGCACCCCGAGATCACCTCCCCCGCGGACGACACGTACACGAACAACACCCAGCCGACGTTCTCCGGCACCGCGGATGATTCACTCGGCACCATCGACCTGGCCGTCTCCGGGAACCCCAACTTCTGCACGGCGGTGCCGGTTGTGGCCGGGCAGTGGAGCTGCACGGCGGCGGCCCCCATCCCGGATGGCGACTGGAGTTACCAGGTCAGCCACCCCGGTACGGGCGCAATCGGGTCGATCAGCCAGACCATCCACATCGACACGGTGCTGTCACCCCTCCTCACCGACATCAACGGCCCGGCCGGCGCCGACGACGGTTCCGGAACGTGGATTGCCGCCGGCACCGACCCCACCCCCACCATCACGGGCACGGCGGAGCCGTTCGCCACGATCACGATGTGGCAGGACTACTCCGAGGTCGGTTGCCAGGGCGGAGCCCCGGTCGCGAACCTGTACGGCGACTGGTCGTGCACGCTCGCAACACCGCTGCCGTCGAACCCGACCCCGAGCCCCCAGGTGTACATTTTCGGAAGCCAGCAGACCGATCCGGCGGGAAACACCAACGTCGGTTCATCCCCCGACCCGCAGCTCCGATACACCTACACCGACATCACGGCCCCGCAGCCCCCGGTCGTGACGTCGCCGATCGGAACCCTCACCGCGGGCATGAACCGCGTGATCACGAACAGCACGGGCGCCACCGTAACCGGCACGGGTGAACCCGGAGCCACCCTGAACGTCGTCGGCAACACCTGCATGATCGTGCCGACGATCGTCGACTCGGGCGGCAACTGGTCCTGCCAGCTCACGACACCCATGATCCCCGACGGCAATCATGACGTGTTCTTCGGGCTGACCGACCCGGCCTCGAACTCGTCGCCGCTGGCCAGCCCGGGGGTGCGCTTCGCCGTGGACACCCTGGCGCCCGCGGCGCCGGACGTCTCGACACCGTCGGGGCCCGTCGTCGGCGGTGTGATCCAGGCGACCACGACGAACCCGCACCCGGTCATCACCGGGTTCGCAGAGATCGGCGCGACCGTGGACATCGTGCGGGGCGGATCCATGCCCGTCCCGTGCGTCGGCGGTGCACCGATCGGAGACGAAGGCGGATTCACCTGTACGGTCGCCGCCGCCCTCAGCCCGGGGGTGTACTACTTCGGTTTCGCACAAACCGATGTTGCGGGGAACTCGAGCGGCTCACCGGTCACCAAACTCCGCCTCACGGTTGCCAGCCCGCCACCCCCGCCGCCTGCAAACACGCCCGAACTCCCGACCCTCGGGCTGCAATGGTTCCTCAAGTTCGCCACCAGCTCAGAAGACCCCGCACCGGGCCAGAACGTCACGCTGACCGGATCCGATTTGCCACCGGGATCCATCGTGTCGGCGGAACTCCACTCGACACCGACCCCGCTGGGCACCTCTGTCGTGAAGGATGACGGCACGTTCGTGCTCAACACCGTCATCCCGAACACCGTGGAGCCGGGCGCACACCACTACGTCGTCACCGTGACACCGTCGGATGGCAAAGCCCAGACCGCCGAGATTCCGGTCACCGTGGTTGCGGCTCCACTGCCGACCGCTCCTGCGGCCCCGGCCGCCGCACCAACCAGCGCACCGAGCAGCGCCGGTAGCGCGGGCGCGTCCTCGGGCGGTGCCGCCCGCGGATCGGGTCCCCCGACACCACGGGATACGCCCGCTGCGCCGAATTCGCTGAGCCATGCAATCCCCACGTTCCAGGACATCGTTTCCAGCCCCGCCATTGTGGGTGCCGCCGCCGCAAGCAGCCTCGCGCTGCTGTTCCTGGTCGCGTTCCCCGCGGAGATCCTCAACTCAACCCTCGACGAAAACTACGAACGCATCTTCGGCAGGCTGCCCAAAGCGAAGCTGCCGTGGCTGGACCGGATGCGCACGCGCCTGAAGCGCGTCCCCGTAGTCGGCGGGCTCACCCTCACGACCCTTGCGGCCCTCATCCTGAGTTTCGCGGACCCGCACTTCGGATTCGACCTCGCCTCGATCCGGCTGTTCCTCGCATGCGCCATCGGGATGTTCGTGCTCGGGTATGTCGCCAATGCGGTGACCGGGCTGATTCTCCGCAGGCGCTGGAGCATCACCTCCGTGATCGAACTTCAACCGTTCGGGCTCCTCGTCGCGCTCGCCGGCGTCATCCTGTCCCGCGTGCTGGACTTCGCCCCCGGTTTGCTCATCGGGCTCGTCCTCGCGCTCTCGCTGAGTGCCAGCGCCACGCTCAAGGAAGAATCGCGCGCCGTGCTCATTTGGGCTGCCGTCATCCTCGGGCTGGCCGTCGCGAGCTGGGTCGCGTACAGCCTGTTCGCCGGTGCCTTCTCGCCGGGGACATTCGCGGGAGCCCTCGTGGACGATTCCCTCGTCGCAATCGCGACGGAAGGGGTGTCCGGGCTCATCATCGGAATGCTGCCGCTCGGGTTCCTCGACGGGCGGAGCGTGTTCCGGCACTCGAAGTGGCAGTGGCTCGGCACCTACCTCGTGACGCTCATCGCGTTCTTCGTGATCGTCGTGCCGAGCGGCGCCCTGTGGGGCGGGATCGACGGACCGTTTTGGGTGTGGCTCATCGTGGTGCTCGCGTTCGCGACGCTGTGCGTCGGGGTGTACCTGTGGTTCCGGATTCACCCCGAGTCGGAGGAGGACAGTGCGGATGTGGCAAGCGCGGAGGAGTCCGTCACCGGCAACCGGCAGACGAAGTCGCTGCACAGGTAGGCGGTTGCGACGCCGCCCTGAAGCGTGCGTCCCTCAAGCAGTTCGAATCCTGCCGCCGACCACTCCTCTGCCGCCGCCGCGGACACGGTGATGGCGATTCCCCCCGCGGTGTGCCAGGTGCGGGCGTAGTCCGCGAGCTCGGCCGCAGGGTCGTCCGACACGACCACGAGCTGGGTCGGCGGGGATGCCAGCGCGGACATGACGGCGAGCGCGGCGCCGAAGCCGAGCGGCTGCAGCGGGGCGAGCGCGGCGACGTTCTCCATGGCGCGCTCCGCCTGCGCGAGGTAGTCGCGGCTGGCCGTGAGCAGGTAGAGCTCGCGCGCCGCGGCGGCGAGCGCACTGGTGCCGGACGGCAGCGCACCCTCCGTGGGGTCGAAGTTCGCGTCGATCCCGAATCCGGCGAGCACCGGGTCGCCGCCGCCGGGGATCGCGAATCCGCCCTCCGTCACGCACGCGTCGACGAGCTTCTGCGCCTCCAGCGCCCACCGAGCCTCCCCCGTCGCGAGCGCCAAATTCAGGAATCCGCGCGCGAGTAGCCCGTAATCTTCCAGCGTCGCCCTTGCAGTAGAAGGCTTCCCGTCCAGAGTCGCACGTGCGAGTTCCCCCGATTCCTGAATTTGCAGACGCAGGATGCCGGTTGCGACGTCGCAAGCAGCATCCACCCAGTCGGGCCGAGCGAAGCGCAAACCGGCAGACGCCAGAGCCCCGATAGCGAGGCCGTTCCAGCCGGTGAGCACCTTTTCGTCGAGAGCGGGCGGCGTCTGTTTCGCGCGGTCGGCCGCGGACAGCGCGTAGTAGTCGCCCTCGGTGAGGTGACCGTCCACGATGCTCTCGCTGTTCTGGGCTGACGCGAAGCCGCCGCCGGGCAGTTTCATCGTGCCGAGGAGGAAGTTGACTATGCCGGTCGCCGCATCGCGCGCGAGTTCCCCTCGCTCCGGCACCTGTATTGCCAGGCGGGCATATGCGCCGAGCAATTGCGCGTTGTCGTAGAGCATGCGTTCGTAGTGCGGCTCGGTCCAGTCCGCGCGGGTCGCGTAGCGGAAGAAGCCGCCCTCGACCGTGTCTCTCAGACCGGATTTCGCCATCGCGGTGAGCGTGCGGTCCGCGAGCGCGACCGACTCGGCGGAGCCGTGATCGAGCAGGAAGTCGAGGACGGGCGCGACCGGGAACTTCGGCGCCGTGCCGAAACCGCCGAACTGAGTGTCCTCGTTCGCGGCGAGCAGATCGACCACGGCATCCAGCGCGGCACGATCGGGAAGAGGCGACGCCTCCCTCGAACCGTGTGCTCGGATCGCCGCCGCCACGTCCGCTGCGTTCTCCAGGACTTCGCCGCGGCGGCTCGCCCAGGCATCCGACACGCCGTCCAGCACCTGGCGGAACGACGGGATTCCACGCATCGCATCCGGCGGCCAGTACGTTCCGGCGAAAAACGCATTACCCTGCGGCGTCACGAACACGTTGAGCGGCCAGCCCAGATTCTGGGTGAACGCACTTGCCGCGGTGAGGTAGCCGGAGTCGACCTCCGGGTGCTCCTCCCGATCGACCTTGATCGCCACGAAGTTCGCGTTCAACAGTTTCGCGATAGCGGGGTCACTGAAGCTTTCGCGGGCCATCACATGGCACCAGTGGCACGTGGAATAGCCGATCGACACGAACACGGGAACTTCGCGCCGCGCGGCCTCAGCGAATGGCTCCGGCCCCCACTGTTGCCAGTCAACCGGGTTCGACGCGTGTTGGCGCAGGTAAGGACTCAGCGCATCCGCGAGCATATTGGGCATAGTCCCACGCTACGCTGCGCCTTCGCCGGCCGCTGGGGAGCGCAGCGGGGATACGCTGGGATCATGCGTTCGCGACCGTCGGTGACCGGCACGATCGACCTTGCCCTGCCGGAGTTCGAGGATCCGCCGGCGGATCCGATGCCGCTTCTGGTTTCCTGGGTTGATGCCGCCGAGAAGCTTGGGGTGCTCGAGCCGTACAACGTCGCGATCGCGACAACCGACGACGACGGCGACGTGACCAACCGTTTCGTGCTCGCCAAGGTGTTCGACCGCGACGGCATGACGTTCGCGACCAACACGAGCAGCGCCAAGGGGCGGCAGCTGACCGCCCATCCGCGGGCGGCCGCGGTCCTCTACTGGCGGGAGACCCGTCAGCAAGTGCGGCTCACCGGGCCAGTCGAGGTCCTCACCGCGGCCGAATCCGACGAGATCTGGGTAGACCGGTCGGTGCAGTCCCAGGCGGCGGCGACGGCATCCCTGCAGAGCGAACTGCTCCCGGATGACGCCGAGTACCGCGCCGAAGCGACGAAGCTCGCGGAGCCCGGCATCCCGCTGCCGCGACCCGACGACTGGAACGGGTACCGGCTTCGCCCGGACTCGATCGAATTCTGGCACGGCGGCGCAGACCGGATGCATCGGCGGCTGCGCTACGACCGCGACGCGTCGGGCTGGCGCCACGTGCGCCTCTACCCGTAACTTCTGCTGGCTCCCTTCGAGACGGACGCTGCGCGGCCTCCTCAGGGAACGATTTATCCGCTCCCTGAGGAGCCGACGACGTCGGCGTCTCGAAGGGAGCCGACGGTGACTCCTAGTTGACGGTGTCGGGGTGGCTGCCCACGCGGCCGCCGCCCTCCGCCTCGAGCGCCGTGATCGCGGCCTGCTCGGCATCCGTGAGCGCGAAGTCGAACACGTCGAAGTTCTCGACCATGCGTTCGCGGTGGTTCGTCTTCGGGAACACGATGAAGCCGCTCTGCAGGTGCCAGCGGATCACCACTTGCGCTGGCGACTTGCCATGCGCTTGCGCTGCCGCCGTGATCACCGGATTCTCCAGCAGCGGGTACTTCGCCTGACCGAGCGGTCCCCACGATTCGATGTGGATGCCGTGCTCGCGCGCGAACACGACGGTCTCCGGCTGCTGGTGGGCCGGGTGCAGCTCGATCTGGTCCACCGCGGGCACGACATCCGATTCGGAAAGCAGCCGTTCGAGATGGGGAACCAGAAAGTTCGCGACGCCGATGCTCGTCGTAAGCCCCGCGGCCTGCAGCTCCACGAGGGAGCGCCACGCCTCGACGTACCGGTCGTTGGCGGGCGCAGGCCAGTGGATGAGGTACAGGTCGACCCGGTCGAGACCGAGCTTGTCGAGGCTTTCGCGCAGCGCTGCCGGCGCATCGCCCTGCCGGTCGTTCCACAGTTTCGTCGTGATGTACAGCTCGCCGCGCGGGATTCCGGATGCGGCGATCGCGCGCCCCACCCCCTCCTCGTTGCCGTAAATCGCCGCCGTGTCGATGTGGCGGTACCCGACCTCGAGGGCTTCGCTGACGATCCGCTCCGTGTGGGCCGGGTCGACTTTGAATACTCCAAAACCGAGCTGGGGGATGGTCGTTCCGTCATTGAGTGCGATGCTGTCCATGCTCCCAGCCTAGGTCGACTTCCCGCGCCGCGGAGAGCTGAGCGCGCTCCACGCCAGCTGCACGGCCGCGTAGACGAGCAGGAGCGCGAACAGGATGCTGCCGAGCATCGGCGGAACCGCCCACGCGAGCGCTGCCCCGCCGATGGAGGCGGGGACGGCGAGCAGGCCGATGATCGCGGCAGACGTGAGGTCGGTGTGCCCTCGCCGAACGTTCGCGAGCGTGCCGGTAACCGCGGTGGGGATCATCATGAGCAGCGACGTGCCCTTCGCCACGAGGTCGCCGATGCCGAACACGAGCATGAGGGCCGGAACCACGAACACGCCCCCGCCGATCCCCAGAAGTCCGGACAGGGTGCCGGTCACCACCCCGAGCGCGAGAAGGCCCGCGATCACCCACGGGCCGTAATCCAGCATTGCCGACCGGTCCGGCACGAGGAAGAACAGACGTGCGGCGACGAGCACGAGGAATCCGACGAAAATCCAGCGGAGGGTCAGTTGGGGAATCTTATGCAGCAGCCAGGTACCCAGCAGCGAACCGCCGATCGCGCCAGCCGCGAGCAGGGCGCCGGCGATCCAGTCGACGGAACCGTGGGCGGCGTAGGCAATCATTCCGGAGACGGCCGTTGGAAGGACCGCGGCAAGGGAGGTTCCGCTCGCCCGCCTCTGCGCGTATCCGACGAACACAATCAACAGCGGCACGAGGATGACGCCGCCGCCCACTCCGAACAGGCCGGAGAAGAACCCGACCACGAGGCCGATCGCAGCGAGGCGGACAATGCTGCCCCGGGTCTGAGTCACCCTACGAGGTTACTGCCGCTCACTCGCCCGCGGTCGCGACGTGCCGCTCCGGCACGCCGTCGTACGCGGAAAGCGGGCGGATGAGCGAGTTCGAGGCGAGCTGCTCCATGATGTGGGCGGTCCAGCCGGTGATCCGTGCCATGACGAACAGCGGCGTGAACATCTCCGTGTCGAACCCGATGAGGTGGTACGCGGGCCCCGACGGGTAGTCGAGGTTCGGTTTGATGCCCTTGCGGTCATCCATCGTCTTCTCGAGCACCGTGTAGAGCTCCATCAGGTCCGGTCGATCGTATTCGGTGATGAGCGTGTCGAGGGCCGCCTTCATAGTGGGAACGCGCGAGTCGCCGTTCTTGTACACGCGGTGGCCGAAGCCCATGATTTTGCGTTTCTCGGCGAGCGCCTTGTCCAGCCACGCTTCGGCCTTGTCCGCCGTTCCAATCTCCTCGAACACGTGCATGACGGCCTCGTTGGCGCCGCCGTGCAGGGGGCCCTTGAGCGCGCCGACGGCGGCGGTCACGGCGGAGTACAGATCCGACAGCGTGCTCGCAACCACGCGCGCGGTGAACGTCGAGGCGTTGAAGGAGTGCTCGGCGTACAGGATCATCGACACGTCGAACGCGTTCACGACCGTGATGTCCGGCACATCGCCGAACGTCATGTGCAGGAAGTTGGCGGAGAACGCGAGGTCGTCGCGGGGCTCGACGAGCTCCAGGCCGCGCCGACGACGCTGGTCGTAGGCGACGATCGCGGGAAGTTGCGCCATCAGGTAGATGGAGCGCTCCTCGTCGGTGTCGCGGGTTCCCTCCGGCCCGCCGTCGTCGCACGCGCCCATGACGCTCACCGCGGTGCGCACGACATCCATCGGGTGGGCGCTGAGCGGCAACTCGTCGATGACGCGCTTGATGCGGGGTTCCAGTGCGCGCTGCGAGCGTTCCATTTTCTGGAACGCGTCCAACTGCACGGGCGTGGGCAGTTCACCGTTCCACAGCAGGTAGGCGACCTCCTCGAACTGGCAGTTCTCGGCAAGCTCCTGCACGGGGTATCCGCGGTACAGGAGCGAGTTGGTGTCCGGGTTGACCTTGGAGATTGCGGTGGTGTCGACGACGACGCCGGCAAGGCCCTTATGGATTTCTGGCTCGGTCATGTCAGTCCTTGTTGGTCTCGAGGGTGAAGTTGAAGACGCCGGAGTCGAAGGTGTTGTAAGCCTCGTAATCCAGAAGTTCGTACAGGCGCGCTCGCGTCTGCATGTCAGCAACTGCTGGTTTCAGCGTACCCTCGGCGAGCAGGGTGTCGAGTCCGCGCTCCGCCGCGCCCATGGCCAGGCGCAACAGGCTGACCGGGTAAATCACGATGTTGATTCCGACGCCGGCGAGCTGGTCGGTGGTGAACAGCTCGCTCTTGCCGAACTCGGTCATGTTCGCCAGAACCGGTACGCTCACGGCTTTGCGGATCGCCTCGAACTCGGAGAGGTCCCTCATCGCTTCGGGGAAGATCGCGTCGGCGCCGGCATCCACGAGCGCCTTCGCGCGGTCGATCGCCGCCGGAAGACCTTCCACCGCGCGGATGTCGGTGCGCGCCATGATGAGCAGGTTCGGGTCGCGCCGGGCGGTCGCCGCGGCACGAATGCGCTGCACGGCGGTTTCCGAGTCCACGACGGCCTTGCCGTCGAGGTGGCCGCAGCGCTTCGGGTTCACCTGGTCTTCGATATGGAGGCCGGCGACCCCGGCATCCTCGAGCGTTTGCACGGTCCGTGCGACGTTCATGGGTTCGCCGAACCCGGTGTCGGCGTCGACGATCGCGGGGAGGTCGGTCATCCGCGCGATCTGGCCGGCGCGCATCGCGACCTCGGTGAGCGTCGTGAGCCCGATGTCCGGGAGCCCGAGGTCCGCGGAGATCACGGCTCCGGAGATGTAGACGCCGTCGAAGCCCTTGTCCTGGATGAGTTTCGCGCTCAGCGGGTTGAAGGCGCCCGGGAATTGCAGCAGGTCGCCGCTCGCGAGCCGCTCGCGCAGGAGTTGCCGCTTGGTGGCGGCGGTCACCGTGGAATACAACATCAGAAGAGTCCTTCCGGGTTTTGGACGCTCGAGAGCAGTCCGGTCTTCGCGACGACCGTGAGGCCGCCGAGTTCGTCTGTGCCCAACTCCGGCAACCGCTGCACGAGGGTGAGGAACCGTTCGACTTCTTCCGCCTCGAGCACGTGCTCGGCGAGGGTGCGGAACTTCGCGACATACTGTTCCCGGGTGAACGGATGCGCCCCGAGCGGGTGGGCATCCGCCACGGCGATCTCGTCGACGATGGTCGAGCCGTCCGTGAGCGTGATCTCGACGCGGCCGCCGAACGCCTTCTCGTCGGGGTCGATGGTGTGGTAGCGCCGGGTCCATTCGGCGTCTTCCTCCGTCGTGACCTTCTTCCACAGGGCTACCGTGTCCGGGCGGTTTGCCCGCTCCGGTGCATAGGAGCGCTCGTGGTGCCACGCGCCATCCTGGAGGGCCACGGTGAAGATGTAGGGAATCGAGTGGTCGAGGGTTTCGCGGCTCGCGGAGGGGTCGTATTTCTGCGGGTCGTTCGCGCCGGAGCCGATCACATAGTGCGTGTGGTGGCTCGTGTGGATGACGATGCTCTCGATCTTGTCGACGCCCTCCGGTCCGGCGAGCTCCGGGTGCTGGTTGTGGAGTTTGCGCGCGAGGTCGATGAGGGCCTGCGCCTGGTATTCGGCGGAGTGTTCCTTCGTGTAGCTGTCGAGGATCGCGAGCTTCGCTTCGCCGCGGGCAGGCAGCGGCACCGAGTATTTGGCATTCGGGCCGTCGAGCATCCAGGCGATCACGCCGTCTTCGCCCTCGTAAATCGGGGTGGGGCTGGTCTCGCCGCGCATGGCGCGGTCGACGGCTTCGACGGCCATTTTGCCGGCGAACGCCGGGGCGTGGGCTTTCCAGCTGGAAATTTCGCCCTTGCGGGACTGGCGCGTGGCGGTCGTGGTGTGCAGTGCCTGGCCGACGGCCTGGAAGATCGTCTCGTTGTCGAGGCCGAGCAGGGTGCCGATGCCGGCTGCGGCGGAGGGGCCGAGGTGGGCGACATGGTCGATCTTGTGCTCGTGCAGGCAGATCGCTTTCACGAGGTCGATCTGGATCTCATATCCGGTGGCGATGCCGCGGACGAGGTCGCGCCCGTCGCGCCCGGCGTGCTGGGCGACGGCCAGGATCGGGGGGATGTTGTCGCCGGGGTGGGAGTAGTCGGCCGCGAGGAACGTGTCGTGGTAGTCGAGTTCGCGCACGGCGACACCGTTCGCCCAGGCAGCCCACTCCGGGCTGAACCGGCGGTCGAGGGTCTTGCCGAAAACTGTCGCACCGGAGCCGCCAACTGACACCGGATGCGCGTTCGCCTGGCTGCGCGCCGAGACGACGGGGGCGCGCAGAAGCGACGCGGTGGCGACGGCGGCGTTGTCGATGATGCGGTTGATGACCATGTCGGTGACCTCGTCGGTGACTTCCACCGGGTCGGTTGCGACCTCCGCGATCTTCCAGGCGAGCTGGTCCTTGCGGGCGAGGTTCTCTTCGCTCTTGTGTACGCGTACTTCGTGGTTTTCCATGTGTGACTCTTTTCCTATCGTGCGAGGTTCGCTGAATCGGCGGCTGCGGTTGGTGCGGCCTGGTCGACCGCGGCAAGAATGTGTTTGAGGCTGCGCTTCAGGTGGATGCTCGTGGCGTGCGCGGCGAGCTCCGGGTCGCCATCGACGATGCCGTCGACGATCATGAGGTGTTCGCGCGCGGAGGCAAGCAGTCGCTCCGGGTTATCTTTGGCAAGGCGCCGGGCACGTGCCAGGTGCGGGCGAAGCTGGCGGATCGCGGCGAGCAGGAATCGGCTCTGCACCGCATCATCCATGGCGGCGTCGAGGCGGGCGACCAGTTCGTAATAGGCGTCGTGGCCGTTCGGGTGCTGCAACGATTCGAGTGCGGCGGAGAACTCGTCGCGCAGCGCGACGAAGACGGCCGGATCCCGCCGGGATGCGACGAGGGAAGCGATCTGCATCTCGAGCACCTGGCGAAGCTCGAATAGTTCGACGATGGTCTGCCGCGATAGCTCGCTCACCACGTAGCCGCGGCCGGAGAGGGCTACAAGCAAACCTTCGGCGGCGAGCCGGGCGAACGCTTCGCGGATGGGGGTGCGGGACAGGTTCAGGCGCTGCGCCTGCTCCACCTCGGCGAAAGCGGCGCCGGGCGGAAACTCACCGTGCAGGATATCGTCGCGGAGAGCAGCGTATGCCGTGTCGCTTGCGCGCATCGCTGCTCTTTTCTGTATACAGAACTCGGGTGCCAACCACCGATTCTACGGGTTATGCGCGTTCAAGTCCACAGAATGTATACATTTCTCGTCGATTGTGCTGCAGGAAGTACCGCGGCGGCGCTCACCCCCAAACCGAGGCTCAACCGGCCACAAAACTGAGTTTCACTGACAGAATAGGGGCATCCAATCGGGGGTGAGGATGTCGGCCGGGACTTCAGCTGCGCAACAATCGCAGCGCATGAGTGCGCTCGCGAAGAGCTACCGCATCGAGGCGGAGAGGGCTGCCGCTGCATCCGGACGCTTCGCCGCCGCGGCCATAGCGGAGCGGCGACTGGCCACCCGACTGTCGCCCCTGACCGCGCACGGCTACCACCTTCTTGCGGACCGCAAGTGGCCGGGATCGAAGAATGCGCAGCTTGATCTGATTGTGGTCGGACCGTCGGGCGTGTGGATCGTCGACTCCAAACACTGGAACAACTTCACGGTGGCGGCCGGTGCGATCTTCCGCGATCAGGCCGATGTCACCGACGAGGTTCTTCGCCTCGCGGATATCGCCTACGATGCCGAAGAGGCCTTTGCGAGCGTGGGGCTCGCCCCCGGCGAAGTGCGGCCGCTTCTGGTCATGGCGGGGCACACGGGGCGCCTCGGCGAAGTCGGTCCGGTCGAAGTCGTCGGTGAACAGGACGTGCACAAACACCTGGCGTCCCGCGGGACTCGACTCACCACCAGCCAGGTCGAACGGGTGCTCGCCGTCGCCTTGAAGTACTTTCCGGCCTATATCGGCGCCCAAAGCGATGCCCCGGATTTCACGGTCGCCGAACCGGTCCTCGATGAGCTTGCCGATCCGCTCCTTGACGATGGGGCCCTCCTCAGCGAGGACGAGGTGCGCGCGGCCCTCACCGAGGCCGAGTTCGCCGCACCGATCGAGGATTGGATGACGTTCCTGCATCCCGCGCAGGCCGCGCTCGTGCGAAGAACCTTCAACGGACCGTCGCGAATCCGGGGTGGTGCGGGCACCGGCAAAACAGTGGTCGGGCTGCATCGGGCCGCCTATCTGGCGCGGATGCATCCGCAGTCTCGGATTTTGTTCACCACCTTCGTTCGGACACTTCCGGCCGTGATGGGCACTCTGCTGACGCGCATGGCACCGGATGCTGCAGCGCGAGTCGATTTCATGCACGTCCACGGGTTTGCGACGAAACTGCTGAGGGAGCGTGGGGTTCGAACCAGGATCGATTCACGCCGTGCCACGCACATTCTCGATCAGGCCTGGAACGGCCTCGCTGCGGAGCAACGGGCCAGGCTGGCCCGGCAGCGACCCCTCGAGTACTGGCAGGAAGAACTGGAATCTGTCATCAAGGGCCGCGGATTCACGACTTTCGAACAGTACGCCGACTGTGCCCGCCCCGGCCGGATGCTGGGCCTCACAGTCGACGACCGCCGCGCCGTGTGGGCGCTCTACCAGGACTATGACCGTCTTTTGCGCGCCGAGGGGATCAGCGACTTCCAGGACCTCGTGCTGCTGGCCGAAGCGTCGCTGCGCACAACGCCGCTGCGCACCTATGACGCGGTCATCGTGGATGAAGCCCAGGATTTGTCACTTGCCATGATCCGAATGCTCCACTCCCTCGTCGGCGACGCTCCGGATGCATTCACCCTCATTGGCGACGGCCAGCAAAGCATCTACCCCGGCGGTTACGTGCTGTCGGAGGCTGGAATATCGCTGTCCGGTCGGGGTGTGGTACTGGATGAAAACTACCGGAATACCGCGGAAATTCAGGCGTTCGCCGAGACGCTCATCGCCGACAGCAGCTACCTCGACATCGACGATGGCGCTACTGTGCTCACCGGCGGAGCGCGTTCGCGTTCCGAAGAAGCCGGCGCGCTTCCTGGTGAAGGTCGTGTCGACGGGCGCACCCGGACCTCCATTCTCCGCCACGGTCCGGCGCCCGAGATCGTGCACTTCGCCTCGCGAACCGCTCACGACACAGCACTGGTAGCGAGAATCCGCCAGGCCGTCGAATCAGACGACCTGAGCCTCGGCGACATCGCCATCCTCTGCGACACAAACGGCCAGGCGTCTGCCGCGGAGAAACTCCTCGCCTCCGCTGGAATTCCTTCGATCAACCTGCTCGAGTACCAGGGGGCCGCCGCAGAGAAGGTCAAAGTCGGGACGACAAAACGTGCCAAAGGCCTGGAGTTCAAGCTCGTCCTGTTGCCGTGGTCCTGTGACACGCATGCCGTCACCGACGACGAGCGCGCCGCTCGCAACATCCGCGAGCGCTACGTCGCAGCCACGCGGGCGAGAGACCTGCTCTGGATTGGCACGCTGTAGTTTGCGGCAACCGGTTTCGTAGCGCGGCCCGGTGCCACCCTCCTCGTGGCAATAAGCTGGAGGGCTCATGATTCCCGCCATTGCCTACCCTCCCGAACTGCCAGTCAGTCAGCGTCGGGACGACATCGCCTCGGCCATCCGGGACCATCAGGTCGTGGTTGTTGCGGGCGCGACGGGGTCGGGCAAGACCACGCAGATCCCGAAGATTTGCCTCGAGCTGGGCCGCGAATCGATCGGCCACACCCAGCCGCGCCGCATCGCCGCACGCACGATCGCCGAGCGGATCGCCGACGAACTCGGAAGCGAACTCGGCGGGCTCGTCGGCTACCAGGTGCGCTTCACCGACAAAGTCGGCAAAGACACGCGCATCAAACTCATGACCGACGGCATCCTGCTCAACGAAATCCACCGCGACCGGACGCTCAAGAAGTACGACACCATCATCATCGACGAGGCCCACGAACGCAGCCTCACCGTCGACTTCCTGCTCGGCTACCTCAAGCAGTTGCTGCCGAAGCGGCCTGACCTCAAAGTCATCATCACCTCCGCCACGATCGACCCCGAGAGTTTTGCCCGGCACTTCGCGGATGCCGCGGGCGAGCCCGCGCCCATCATCGAGGTGTCCGGGCGCACGTACCCGGTCGAGATCCGGTACCGGCCGCTGCGCCCCGACGCCCCCGACGACGACTCCGGCGCCCATCCTGTTGTGCAGGACATCCGCCCAGCTCCGCGCAAAAATAGTGGTCGTTCGCCACAAAAGTCGCAAAATGTCCTGCACAACAGGAGAGAGGCGGGGGGTGACGACGGGCTCGACCTGTTCGACGGGATCAACGCCGCGCTCGACGAGCTTGCACGCGAGACTCCCGGCGATGTGCTCGTGTTCCTGTCCGGCGAGAACGAGATCCGGGATGCCGAAGATGCGATCCGTGCCAGGAACCTGCCGGCGACCGAAGTCTTGCCGCTCTATGGTCGGCTCAGCTCCGCCGACCAGCACAAAGTGTTCGGCAAAGCCGGTGCCGGAACGAAGCGCCGTATCGTGCTTGCCACGAACGTCGCCGAAACGAGCCTCACCGTACCGGGCATCCGGTATGTCATCGATGCAGGTACAGCGCGCATCAGCCGGTACAGCGTCCGATCCAAAATCCAGCGGCTGCCGATCGAACCGATCTCGCGGGCCTCAGCCAACCAGCGCTCGGGGCGCAGCGGGCGCACGAGCGACGGCATCGCCATCCGGCTCTACTCTGAGGACGACTTCGAGAGTCGCCCGGAGTACACAGAACCGGAGATTCTGCGTACGAACCTCGCGGCCGTCATCCTGCAGATGATCTCGCTCGGGCTCGGCGACATTGCCGAGTTCCCGTTCCTCCAACCGCCCGACTCCCGGGGGGTCAAGGATGGGTTGGATTTGCTCACGGAGCTGGGCGCCATTCGGCGCGGCTCCCTTCGAGAGCCTCAGGGCGCGGTGGAGCCAGGAGCGAAGGCCATTTCTGGCCTTCGCGGCGACCCCAGCGCCGACGGCCGTCCCGGACGGCGGGCAACCGATGCGGTCACGATTACCAAGATCGGCCGCCAGCTCGCGGGGATGCCGATCGACCCAAGGCTCGGCCGCATGGTCATCGAATCCGGCAAGCACGGCGTCACGCGCGAAGTCATGGCGATCGTCGCGGGTTTGAGCATCCAGGACCCGCGCGAACGACCGCTCGAAAAGCGCCCTCAGGCCGACCAGGCGCACGCCCGCTTCACCGACAAGACGAGCGACTTCATCACGCTCCTGAACCTCTGGAACTACACGAGACTCAAAGAGAAGGAGCTCTCCAGCAGCGCGTTCCGACGCCTCTGCCGCGCCGAATACCTCAACTATCTCCGCATTCGCGAGTGGGGCGACGTGTATCGCCAGTTGAAGCGCATGGCGAAGCAACTCGGTCTCACGGTCAACGAACCCCGCGGTGGCGCGACGGGGGCGGATGCGGCGGCCATCCACCGCTCGCTGCTCGCCGGGCTGCTCAGCCAGATCGGCATCCGTGACGAGCAAAAGGGCGACAAGAAGAAGCAGCAGCGCGGCGACTACCTGGGTGCGAGGCAAGTGCGATTCACGATCTTCCCCGGATCCGCCCTCGCGAAAAAACAGCCGGCCGAGTTGATGAGCGCCGAACTCGTCGAGACGAGCCGCCTGTTCGCCCGCATGAACGCCGCGATCGACCTGTCGTGGGCCGAGCCGATCGCCGGCGACCTCGCGAAGAAGAGCCACAGCGAACCGCACTGGGAGAAGAGGCAAGGCTCGGCGGTCGTGTACGAGCGGGTCACCCTGTACGGCGTGCCGATCGTGGCGCGGCGGCGCGTGCAGCTCTCCCGCATCGACCCGGAGCTGGCGAGGGAACTCTTCATCCGCCACGCGCTCGTCGACGAGGATGGTGCCCCGGATTCCTGGCGCGCCGCCGGCAACCGCACGAACAGCGCCTTCGACTTCCTGCGGAAGAACGAGGAACTGCGTCACGACCTCTCCGAAGTGGAGGAGCGCACGCGGCGCCGCGACATCCTGTTCGACGACGAAGCCGTATTCGGGTTTTACGATCGCGTGCTGCCCGCCGAAGTGACCGACGTTCGGGCGTTCGAGTCCTGGTGGAAGAAGGCGCGCGCAGAGACGCCTGACCTGCTCACGATGACGCGTAAAGAGCTTGCCGTAGATGTTCAGCTCCCTGAGGAGACCGCAGGCCGTCTCGAAGGGGGCTATCCGCAATTCTGGTTCCAGAGCGACCAGCGCCTCACCCTCAGTTACCGTTTCGAGCCCGGCGCCGACGACGACGGTGTGACCGTTCAGGTTCCGCTCGCACTGCTGCCGAGGCTCGATCCGGCCGGATTCGACTGGCAGGTCCCCGGCGTGCGGGCCGAACTTGTCGCCGCCCTCATCAAGTCGCTGCCGAAGGCGATCCGCCGCAACGTCGTGCCCGCCGCGGACTGGGCGCACCGGCTCCTGCTGGACGCCCCGGCGGAGGGCTCGGATGAGGTGAGCCTCCGCGAATACCTCGCCACCCAGATCCAGCGCCAGACGTACACGCCCGTCTCCGTGGACGACTTCGACCTCGATCGGATCCCCCAGCACCTCCAGATCACGTTCGCGGTCATCGGCGAGAACGGCACGAGGATCGCCGCATCCAAAGACCTGGACGGCCTGAAACACAAACTCAGCACGCGCACGCGCGAATCGGTCGCGAAGGCGCACGTGCGAACGCCGAACGCAATCGAGCGCGGCGGGATCACAACGTGGGACTTCGACGAACTCCCCCGCGTGCTCGACACGATGCAGTCGGGCAACACGATCCGCGCCTACCCCGCCCTCATCGACGAGGGCGCAAGCGTCGCGATCCGGCTCATGGCGATGCCGGGCGATCAGGCGAGGGAGCACCGCAGGGGTGTGCTCCGGATGCTGCAGCTCGCCATCCCCGCCCCAACCGGTTACGTGCAGGAGCATTTGACCACTGCCGAGAAGCTCGCACTCTCGCGCAGCCCGTATCCGTCAACAAATGCGCTGTTCGCGGACTGCCTGCTCGCGTGCGCGGACGAGGTGTTGGGCGAGCGCGATGTCCGCACGCGCACCGAATTTTCGAAAGTGCGAGACGAACTCTCCGCGACGATCGTCGAGTCGCTGTTCGCCGCGGTCGGCCTCGTGAGCACGGTGCTCACTGCTGCTCGAGACGCCGAGAAAGCAATCACTGCTGCGTCCAACATCGCGCTCATCGCGCCGCTCGCCGACGCACGCGAGCAGCTCGGCGCGCTCGTCTTCCCCGGTTTCGTCGGACGCGCGGGCCTCGCCCAGTTGCGGCGGCTGCCGGTCTATCTCGCCGGAATCACCCACCGCGTGGCGAAGCTCGCGGAGAACCCCAACCGCGACCGTGCCTGGCTCACCGAGGTGCAGACGGCAACGGAAAGGTACCGCGCGGCGGGCGGCGAGCTGCCGCCGCATCCGGATGCCCCTGCCGGTCTCACCCACGCCCGCTGGCTCCTCGAGGAACTGCGCCTGTCCCTGTTCGCCCAACACCTGCCCACCACGGAGCCGGTGAGCCTGAAGCGCATCTCAAAGCTCCTCGCCGACCTCTGAGTTACTTGCATGCCCCCCTTCGAGACGCGCTTCGCGCTCCTCAGGGAGCGGTAACTGGCGGCGTTCGGCGCAGGATGTTCGTCTGCGAGCGAGTTTTGGGGAAATGGTTTGGCCCGGAACCGCGCGTGCGCGGTGGAGCGGCTGAACCATTTCCCCAATGTTTGAGCGGAGGACGGACATCCTGCGCCGAACGCCGACCCGGTTACAGAACCTTCGACAGGAACGCCTGCGTCCGCTTGTGCTTCGGGTTGCTCAGCACCTCGGCCGGATCCCCGGACTCGACAACGACCCCGCCATCCATGAACACAAGCGAGTCGGCGACTTCCCGCGCGAAACCCATCTCGTGCGTCACGACGATCATGGTCATGCCGGATTCGGCGAGGTTTTTCATCACGTCGAGCACTTCGCCGACGAGCTCGGGGTCGAGCGCGGAGGTTGGTTCGTCGAAGAGCATGAGTTTCGGATCCATGGCGAGCGCCCGCGCGATGGCGACACGCTGTTGCTGACCGCCGGAGAGGTGCGCGGGGTAGGCATCTTCTTTCTCGGCCAACCCGACCCGGGCAAGGAGTTCGCGCGCCCTGACGACGGCGGCCTCCTTTTTGATCCCTTTCACGCGGATGGGCGCTTCGATGATGTTCTCGATCGCCGTCATGTGGGGGAACAGGTTGAACCGTTGAAACACCATGCCGATGTCCCGCCGCTGTCTCGCGGCAACCTTTGGCTTCAGTTCGTAGAGTTTGTCGCCGCGCTCCTCGTAGCCGACGAGCACGCCGTCGACGGTGAGCCGGCCCGCATTCACCCGTTCGAGGTGGTTGATGCAGCGCAGGAAGGTGGATTTCCCGGATCCGCTCGGCCCGACCAGGCACAGCACTTCACCTCGCGGCACGGTCAGTGAAATGCTTTTCAGCACCTCGTTGGAGCCGAAACTTTTCGACACGCAGTCGGCGTGCACCATCGGGATGTCGCTGGTGGCGGTGGTCATCGGTGCTCCTTCCCAGGCTTGTCGGTCGTGTCGGTCCCGCCAGCGCCGGGCGGGACAACGATTCCGGTGGTGACCGGAATCGCCCCGGTTTCGGTGCCTTTCTTCTCCGGTCTAGCCTGTCCGACCCCGCGCGAGAAACGCTTCTCGAGGAAGTACTGTCCGACCATCAGGATGGAGGTGAACGCCAGGTACCACGCTGAGGCGACCAGCAGCAACGGGATGGGGTCGAAGATCACCGCGGAAATGTCGCGGGATCGCCCGTACAGGTCGAAACTGAAGGGGACGGCGGCGACCAGCGAGGTGGTCTTCAGCATGGAGATCACTTCGTTGCCGGTGGGCGGGATGATGATCCGCATGGCCTGCGGGATGACGACGCGGCGCATCGTCTGAATCCACGACATCCCCAGGGCTGTCGCAGCTTCATCCTGTCCCTTGTCGACGGAGAGGATGCCGGCGCGCACGATCTCCGCCATGTAGGCGGCCTCGTTGAGCGACAGTCCGATGACCGCGAGCCAGAACACGCTGATGAAGTCGGTGGGGAATTGGAGCCACGGCGTCGTGAACGGGATCCCGATGTCGATCGTCTTGTAGATGGTCGCGAACAGGCCCCAGAACACGAGTTGCACGTAGATGGGCGTGCCTCGGAACACCCACAGGTACAGCCAGGCGACTCCTTTGACGACCGGGTTGTCGGACAGCCGCATCACCGCAAGCGTGATGCCGAGGATGATCGCGATGATCATCGAGTAGATGGTCAGCAGCAGCGTGTAGCCGGCCGCCTGCGAGATCCGTTTGTCGAAAATGTATTTCGCGAAGTTGTCCCAGCCGTAGGCGTCGCGCTGTGACGCGTCGATGATGAACAGCGCCAGCATCAGGATGAGGATCACCGCGACGACGTTGCGCCACGGGTGTCGGAGCCGGATGGCTTTGATCGGCGCGGGCGCGCCAGCGCCGTTCGGCAACACAGTGGACTGTGTTGCCGAACGGCCAGAGTCTGGCTGACTCATGAACTTATCCGGCGGTCGCCGCGTTGATGGTGATCTTCGAAACAGCGCCGCTGAATACGCCCCACTTGTCGAGGATCGCCTTGTAGCTGCCGTCGTCCAGCATCGACTGCATTGCGGCCTGGATCGCCTTGGTCAACTGGGATCCCTTGTTGACCGCGATGCCGTACGGGGCAACGTCGAACGGTTCGCCGGCGAGCTCGATCTTGTCTTTCTGCTGGCTGACCGCGTACTGGGTGATCGGGGAGTCGGCGCTCATCGCGTCAGCGCGGCCGAGAACGAGAGCGTTGGTTGCTTCGTCCTGCTTGTCGAACTTGAGGATGTTGATCGGCGCCTTGCCCGCATCCGTGCACGCTTTCGACTTCGCGGGGAGTTCGTCGGTCTCCTCCACGGTCGTGGCCTGCACGGCAACGGTCAGGCCGCATCCGTTCGCCGGGTCGACGTTCTTCCCGATCGGCTGCGCCCACTGGATGCCGGCGTTGTAGTAGTTGACGAAGTCGACGCTCTTTTCACGCTCGGCATTGTCGGTGAACGAGGAGAGCCCGATGTCGTAGGTTCCTCCCGTGACGCTCGGGATGATCTTGTCGAAGCTGGCGATCTGGTAGTCGGCTTTCAGGCCGAGCTTCGCGGCCATGGCCGTTCCCAGGTCGACATCCCACCCGATCGGGTTTCCTGACTCGTCCTTGTACTCGTTCGGCGCGTAGGTCGCGTCGATTCCGATGACGAGCTTTCCGGATGCCTTGATGTCCGCCGGCAGGAGCGCGACTGCCGCCGCGTCGACGCCTTCGGCGGGTGTCGAGCCGCCGCTGTCCGGGTTTGCGGGTGTGCTGTTGTCCACACAACCGGTGAGCATGAGTGCTGCGACGGCAATGATGGCCGGCAGCGCGAACTTGGTGCGCATTGTCATTCCTTCTCTTCTCCTGGTGAATGGTGCAGCCGGTGGAGAAGAGGCGAATCGGGTAAGTCGCACGCCCCATAGACACGCCGGCATTCGCAGCCTACTCCCCGATGAGGGCAGGAATTCGTTGCACAGGGCGTAATTGGCTGTGGAATTCGTCCGAAAACGACAAAAACTGTGCCGCTATTCGCTCTTTTTGCCCGACACCGACTTCGCGTTCGCCTCGTAGGAGGTGTTCGTGGATTCGAAGAAGTTGACCAGTTCGTAGGTGTCGTTCGCGGTAGCCATCCACTTCGCCGGGTTCGACACCTTGTACTCGGGGTCGAAGCCCAGCTCCTCGAGGCGGCGGTCGGCAAGGTACTTCACGTACTGGTTGATGTAGGTGGCGTTGAGGCCGAGAATGCCGCTCGGGAGCAAGTCGCGGTTGTACTCCTCCTCCATCTCCACAGCATCCAGGATCATTTGCTTGATTTCGGAAGCGAACTCCGGCGTCTGCAGTTCGGGGTTCTCCTCGAGCACGGTGAGGATCAGGTTGATGCCGAACTTCAGGTGCAGGGACTCGTCGCGGATCACCCAGTCCATGAGGGAACCGAAGTTGCGCAGCAGGTTCCGCTGGCGGAAGCTCAGCGCGACCATGAATCCGGAGTAGAACCAGATCCCCTCGAGGATGATGTTGTAGGCGACGAGGTTGCGCACGAAGTCCTGCTTGCCCTGTGTGGTGGTGATGTCGAGGGTCTGCTCCGTCATCCGCTTGATGAATTTGACCTGGAATTCTTCCTTGCGCGCCATCGACGGCACGTCGACGTGCGAGCCGTAGGCGGCCTCACGGTCGATGGGGAACGTCTCGAGCACGTACTCGAAACTCATGCAGTGGTTTGCTTCTTCCCACATTTGCTTCGCGAGGTACAGGTGGCACTCGGCGGCGTTGATGTACGGATACACGCCGAACGCGAGCGCCTTGTTCACGAGCAGCTCGTTCGGGTTGAAGTAGCTCATGAGGAATGTGATCGCGTGGCGTTCCTCATCCGTCATCTTCTTGAAGTCGGCGATGTCCTGGTCGAGCTGGATCTCGTTCGGGAACCACGTGTTTGCGACCGCCTGGTCGTACAGGTCCATCGCCCACTGGTACTTGACCGGCTTGAGCAGCAGGCCTTCCTGCACGCCCGTACCGAGAATCCCTGACATTGCGCGTTCCTACTTTCTTTTCACTGATTGAGTCGATCCCTTCGAGACGATCGCTGCGCGATCTCCTCAGGGAACGATGATGATTTTTACTGGCAGCTGTCGCACTGCAGCTCGTCCATCGGATCGACGGGCACGGAGAACTCGTCTTCGTTCACGAGCTACTCGCCGTCCTTCGCCGGGTTTGCGGCAGAGAGACCGGCGAAACCGAATCCTTTGCGCGGTGCGGATGGCGCAGCCGTTGACGCCGCGGCCGGCGCACCCGCCGCACCAAATCCGCGCTTGGCCCCAGCATCGATGTCCTCCGACTTGTTCACCTTCACGGTGGACTGCTCCGCCTGGTGGCGCGGCTTCATGTGCAGGTAGTACGTGGTCTTCACGCCGCGCTCCCATGCGCCGTAATAGATGTCCATCATCTCGCCGAGATCGCGCGTCTCCAGGTACATGTTGCGGCTGATCGCCTGGTCGATCCACTTCTGGGCGCGCGCAGCAACCTCGAGGAACGCGTACGGGGAAAGCTGGAAGCTCGTCTTGTAGACCTCCTTGAGGTCATCCGGGATGGCGTCGATGATCTGAACGTCACCCTGGCTGCGCAGGATCGACTCGCGCACGGAGCCCCACAGCCCAAGGGCCTGCAGGTCCTTCACGAGGTTGCGGTTCACTTCGAGGAACTTGCCGCTCGACGTCGACCGGCTGAAGATCTGCGTGAACTGTGGATCAAGACCCGGGGTCGTTCCTGCGACGAGACCGATGGATGCGGTCGGCGCGATCGCCATGAGCGTCGCGTTGCGCATTCCACCTTTGACCTTTGCGCGCATGGCGTTCCAGTCGAGCCTCGTCGTGCGGTTCACCGTGATCGGAACGCCGCGGTCCTCCTCAGTTTTGGCGATGCTGTCGATCGGCACCATGCCCTTCGACCAACCTGAGCCGTCGAAATTCGGGTAGGAGCCGCGCTCCTTCGCAAGCTCGGCCGACTCGTCGATCGCCGCCCAGGAGACGTGCTCCATGATTTCGTCGATGAGGTCGTACGCCGCTTCGCTCTCGTAGCTCAAGCCCAGCCGCTCGACGATATCCGTGAAGCCCATGACGCCAAGGCCGACGGCGCGGTTCTGCTGGTTGGAGAAGTCCGCCTCCGGCACGCTCGATTTTGTGATGTCGATGAGGTTGTCGAGCTGCCGCACGGCGATGCGGGCAGACTCCTCGATCTTCGCGTAGTCGATGGTCGGACGACCGCCGGCCTCAGCGGCCTCCAGCAGGTGCTGCGACAGGTTGATCGAGGCGAGGTTGCACACCGACACGTTGTCCTCATCCTGCGGAAGCGTGATCTCCGTGCACAGGTTCGACAGGTGGATCGTGCCCGTGTTGTTGTTCAGGGCACGGTTGTTGATGGTGTCCTTCCAGGTGAGCCACGGGTGGCTGGACGCGGAGAGAGATATCAAAATCGCCTTGAACTGTTCGCGCGCCGTCGTCTTCTTGAACATGTTCATGTTGCCGGCCTCGGCCTCGGCGACGTAGTGCGCGTACCGTTCGGAGAACGCCTTGCCGTACAGCTCATTGAGGTCGGACACTTCGAGCGGGTCGAAGAGGTACCAGTCCTCGTCGTTCTGCACGCGCTTCATGAACTCGTCGCTGATCCAGACCGCCGTGTTCGCCGTGCGGGTGCGGCGGTACGGGTCGCCGGAGTTCTGGCGCAGGTCCAGGAACTCCGGGAAGTCCATGTGCCAGTTCTCCATGTAGAAGCACAGCGCGCCGAACTTCTTGCCGCCGCGGCTCACCGCGCGCAGCACAGAGTCGATCGTGTGCATGAACGGGATCGGCCCGGTCGATGTTGTGTTGTTGCTCCGGATGGGCGAACCCTGCGCGCGCAGCTTCGTGACGGAGAGCCCGATCCCGCCGGTGCCCTTCGTGAGCCACATGACGTCGCGCGTGGTCTTGGCGATGTGCTCCATGTCATCCTGCATTTCCATGACGAAGCAGTTCGCGAGCTGCGGGTAGCTGGTTCCCGCGTTCACCAGGGTCGAGCCGGCCGCAAGATATTCCAGTTTCGACATCTTCTCGTAGAACTTGATGGCCTGGCCGTTCGGGTCCGCCTCGTTGAGGGACAGCCCCATCGCGATGCGCATCCAGAAATACTGCGGGACTTCGAGCGCATCCCCGTTGCGGCCTTTGATGCCGTAGCGGTTGTTGAGCGTCACGACGCCGATGTACTTGAGCAGGTCGTCGTGGTCGGGCTCGAGCGTGTTGGCGAGAAGGTCCAGGTCGAAGAGCTGGATGAGGCGCTCATCGAGGAGCCCCTCCTCCACCCCGCGCCGGATGTTCATGGGGAAGTGCTCGACGTGCAGCGCGCGCAATTCTTCATCCGTCTCGTAGTCGCCGAGCACGCGCTTGTAGATCGTCTTGAGGAGGAGCCGGGCGGCAACCGTGTCGAACTCCGGATCGTCCTTCACGTTCTGGAGCGCGACCT
Organism: Micrococcales bacterium; assembly: GCA_017306245.1. Classification (GTDB taxonomy): domain Bacteria; phylum Actinomycetota; class Actinomycetes; order Actinomycetales; family Microbacteriaceae; genus Terrimesophilobacter. The sequence goes on from JAFKIY010000010.1 coordinate 33,630, forward strand.
GGATGACGGCCTCGTCGAGCTGCTGGGTGGTGATGCCGTCGAACAACGTCAACTCGAGTTCGCTCGCGATCTGGGTGACCCAGGTGATGTTGTCGTCGAGGCCGGCACTGGCCTTCTCGATCGCAAGGTTGATCTTGTTCGCGTCGTACGGTTCACGCGCTCCATTGCGCTTGACGACTGTGATGGCCATTCTCACTACTCCCATTACTCGAAAGGCCCGCTCCGACCGGCGGTTCACTCTCCCCTGACGAGCCCTGGTTGGGCCCGAATTACACACTGAACCTCGAACTTTTCGGTCGAAATTTCACCTTCGGGCCGGTTTGCTCCTGCGCAGTCACACCACTATATAGCGGGTATTCCGCATTCGGTTAACCCAACATATAGTGGGCGTGTCATCCACAATTGTGCATAACTTGCCCGGGTTTTGCACAGCCTGTGAGTGAAGTTTTGCAGCAGCCACCGACATTTCGGCCACCCTTCCCGCCAGTAGACTTGAGCCCTTGTGAACGGCTACCTGCAACTCCTCAAAACCCGCGGCGTCGCGCGGTTGATGGGGTCGCAACTCGTCGCCAGATTCCCGAGCGGAATGCTGTCACTCGCGTTCCTGATCTACATCGAACGCATCCACCACTCCTACGGCGCCGCCGGGCTCGTGCTCGCCGCCACGAGCGTCGGCCAGGCCGTCGCGGGCCCGCTCACGAGCAGGTGGATGGGCGTGTGGGGGATGCGGCGCGTCCTCATCCTCACGCTCATCGTCTGTTCGACGGCGGTCGGCATCATCGCATTCTCGCCGAAGCTCCCCGTCATCGTGTACATGGCGGTCGGGCTCGTCGCGGGTCTGAGCAACCCGCCCATCCAACCCGCGGTCCGCACCATCTACCCGAAGCTCGTCACGAGCAATCAGCTCACGCCCCTGTATTCGCTGGATGCCTCCGCGCAGGAAATCATCTGGATCGCCGGGCCCGTCATCGCCACCCTCGTCGCCACCCAAATCAGCCCCGTCGTGGCCATTGCCGTGGCCATGGCGTTTCTGGTCGGGGGCGGGATCTGGTTCATCGCCTCGCCGGAGGTCGGTCAGGTGCGGATCCCGCGGGCCCGCCGCAAGTTGGGAGCCGTCCTCACCCGGCCGCCCGTGATGCTGGCGACGGCAACCGGGTTCCTGCTGATCGGCGGCGCGGCGGCCGTCGAAGCGGGAGTCGTCGCGACGTTCGGCGAGGGAGGGCCCGAATCCGGCATCGTTCTGGCAATTTTCGCCCTCGGATCCCTCGTCGGAGGTCTGGCCTTCGGGCATCGGCCGATCGGCCCGTGGGCGCTCGCGCTGCGGATCTTCGGTGTATTCATCGGAATCGCCCTCGCAGCGGCATTCCTCGACTTCTGGTGGCTCTCCGCCACTCTCGCAATCGCCGGGCTCGGTATCGCGCCGGCGCTCGCCGTGATGTTCACGATCGTGTCGGCGAGCGTGAAGTTCAGCGAAACCGCTGAAGCCTACGGCTGGGTCGGCACCGGCCAGCTCATCGGCGCGGCGCTCGGATCGGCGATGGCCGGATTCATGATCGACGCGTTCGACGCGCACGGGGCGTTCTGGGTCGCCGCCGGCCTCACATTCCTCGGGTTCCTCGTCGCGACGGTGTTCCGCGGCGCGCACCCGGACCTGCGCGGGCGGGACTCGAGTCCCATCCCGGATACGGAGCCCATCCAGACCATGCGGCCGTAGCGCCTCGAGCGCTGGCGGACGCCGCGGGGCCTTTCTCGGGACCACTCCCCCGGCCGAGACGGCGACCGCCATGACCATGACGGCGTTTGTTCCTCAGGAGCCCGAACGTTCGCCATCGTGAGGGACAAACCCCATCATGGTGAACGCCCGTTGACACTGTGCCACCCCAACTTCCCGCTCACCGAGCACGGGTTTGCCGGTTATCCCGAGAATTGCGCCAACGACGCAACACACGACGACCGAACCGTCACGCTGGACGGATGACCGACACCACGCACACCGAGCCCGATCAGGCAGAACGTTCCTCGCGATCCGGCGACGCTGAAGTGGTCGAGCACGCGGATCAGGCGTCGTGGCGGGCCAAGTTCACCGTCGTGCGGGAATTCGCCTGCCGCGCAGAACTGAGTGCGTTCTACCGAGCCGTCGGGCGCGGCGATTTCGTGTCGGTCGCCCGCGGCGTGTATCTGGAGTCCGATCTCTGGCATGCGCTGGATCGTCACGATCGGTACCGCACGCTCATCAAAGCGGCGGCGATCACCGACCAGAGTGCAGTGTTTTCACACCATTCGGCAGCAGCCCTATGGCGCCTCCCCTGGGTCGGAGACTGGCCGCGACGAGTCCACGCCGTGGTGCCGCCGCGGGCTGGCGGATGCTCGACTTCCCTCGTGATTCGTCACACGACTGGCAACCAGGAAAGCCCTGCCACAATCGACGGACTTGCGGTTACTCCGCTGGCACGAACGGTTGTCGACGTTGCGAGCGTCGCGACTTTCGAACAGTCGGTCGCCGCGGCGGATGCTGCACTGCGGAGGACTGCACATCCGTTATCCGACATTCCGCGGACATTCCTTACGCGAGAGGACCTAGAGGGCGAGCTTGACCGGATCCCGCTCACCCACGGTGCCAGAAAGGCTTGGGAAGTGATCGAATTCTCGAATGGGCTCGCCGACCGTCCTGGAGAGTCGGTGAGTCGGGTGAGCATGTTTCGCGCGCGACTTCCCATGCCTGAACTGCAGGTCGAACTGGCGGGAGTGAGCGGCCGAATCTGGCACGTCGACTTCTGGTGGCCGCCCTCCAATCTCATCGGAGAGTTTGATGGAAAGTGGAAGTACACCGATCCGGAGTTTCGGCGGGGGCGGACGTCAGCGCAGGTTCTGCTCGATGAAAAGGATCGAGAGGATGATCTCCGCGCCGCCGGGCACGGTTTCGCGCGGTGGGACTGGTCAGTAGCGGTTTCGCCCGCGAAACTTCGGGACCGGCTTCGGGCCGCCGGCCTCCGCTGAACCGGATGCGCGCACCTGTTCGAGCACGCACGAACACGCACCCACGTTGCGGTTCACGTTGCCCGAACCATGACGGGGTTCATTCCTCATGAGCGCGAACGTCCGCCATCACGAGGAACGGATGCCGTCATGGTCACCATCCGGGTCCGGTGGTGGTCACCCGATCGCGGTGGCCACAACTCTCGCGAGCCTCGGGCGAATAACGTGGTCGTTGCCCTCGACCTTGTGCACGTTGATTCCGCGCAGCCGCTCCACGATCCGAAGCCCGGCGGGGGTCAGGAACGGATCGAGGGTGCCGTACACGACCTCCACGGGAACGGTCACGCTCGCGAGATCGCTGATCGTGGTCTGGGATTCGATCAGATTCTCGAGCGACTTCACGAACGGCGTCCAGTTGCGTTCGGTCACCTCGACCACGTTCTTGATGGGAGACAGCCGCGCGAGGCTCGCCGCGCTGCGCATCGTGAACTCCTTGTTCGACCGCAGGTATTCGTACAGCTTCATGTGGAGGTCGGTCGCTGTGCGGTCCCGCGGATTCCCGATCGCGCTCGAAGAGATGTACACGGGCGGGCTCACGAGCACGAGCTTGGAGAACTGACGCCGATGCGTCGCCGCATACCGGGTTGCGATGAGGCTGCCCATCGAATGGCCGACGAGAACAAACGGCTCGGCGAGCTTCAGGCTACGGATGGTGTGCGCGAGCGCCGCGACGTGTTCCTCCAGGTCGTAGCGCGCGTCGGGCGGTGCAGGCGAGTCGCCGAACCCGAGCAGATCGATCGTGATCGCCCGGTGCCGGGGCGCGATCAACGGGATTAGAAGGTCGAACGTGACGGAGGAGGACGCGATCCCGTGCACCAGAATGACGGGAGGGCCGCTCCCCTCATCACCGGCGATGTGCAGCAGCGGCCCGCGCTGGCATCGGAACCGGTCGAAGAACCCCATGTGTTCAGTATCCCCTGACCCCATGCGAACCCGCCGACAGCATCGAGCACGTGACGTGCGAATTGCAGGAAACGTTGGGTGTTGTCGGAGGATGCCCCGCCGCTATGGTTGCCGCATGAGGCGCATTCTGATCACCACTGTCATGGCACTGTCACTCGCGACGCTCGCCGGATGCTCGATGTCCGGCGCGTCCACATCGGACTCGGCGCCCGCCGCCCCCGGGGTTGCCGAACACAGCCCCCTGGTTGCCGGCGACAACGCGGTGGGCGGCGCGGCCGAGTCCGGCGCGAAAAGCCTCGTCGACGGCCCGCAGATCATCACGACCGTTCAGGTCACCGTGACCGTTGACAACCCGATCAGTGCGGCGGATGATGCGGCGAAGATCGCCGACCGGTTCGGCGGCTCCGTCGCGGACCGCAGCGAGCGCGCGGGCTCAGGCAGCGACAAGGGCAGCGCCCAGCTCACGCTGCGCATCCCGTCGGCCAGCCTCACCAAAGCTCTCGACGAATTGAAGGCTCTGGGGATCGCACGCGACACGTCCATCAATTCGACGGATGTCACCGCCCAGTCCCAGGACCTCGCCGCGCGCATCACCGCGCTCCAGACCTCCGTGGACCGACTTCTCGACCTGCTGTCGAAGGCGAGTTCCACCGACAATCTGCTCGCGATCGAGAATGCGCTCTCCGAGCGCCAGGCAAACCTGGAGAGCCTTGAGGCGCAAAAACGCAACCTCGACAACCAGGTGCAGCTGTCCACCGTGAACCTCTACCTCATTTCCGAGAAGGACACGCCCGCCGAGACGCCGGACACGTTCTGGAGCGGGCTTGCGGCCGGATGGGGCGCGTTCGTCGCCTTCTGGTCGGCAGCGCTGGTGGCTCTCGGCGTGCTCGCCCCGTGGTTGATCGCCGCGGGAATCGTCACGGGCATCGTGCTCGTGTGGATCAAGCTCGCCCGACGCCGCAGCGCGGCAGACAGCGACTAACGATTCCAGTCCGGCCGGGACGGTGCTGCGCGACCGGCCGCGTCGTAGGGACTGATCGCCTTCCGGGGGTCCTGCTCGCCCGCCAGTTCGCGAAGCCGGCCGATGGTGTCCCGCGCCTCATCGACAACGGTCAGCAGGGCCGGAACCAGGGCAAGCAGCCGTCCGATGCGCTCCTCGTCGCTCGAACCGTCGCCGTCGTAGATGATGCCCATGGCGTTGTCCCGCAGCACTGCGGCGCGATCGAACAGCTCGTCCGTCGTGTCCGGCCGGGCGAGCGCGATGGTGGCGAGAAGCTCGATCTCGCGGCTCAGCACCGTCAGAGGGCTCTCGGCATCCGCTTCGTCCGTCACCCTTCCGATTATGCGCGATCCGTGGGCACCACGCGAACGGACACGTCGCTTCCGGCGTAACCTGAATTTATGTCCGAGCACCCGAATTCGGCAGCGCCCCAGCGCACGGCACTTCGGCGGATCGTCGAACCGTGGACCGTGGTGGTTTTCATCACGGCACTGTTTCACTTCTTCCGCGGTGCCCCGATCGACGGCCTGTTCTTCCTCGCGATCACCGTGCTGTTGATCGCGGATGCTCTCGGCTGGGTGCGCATCAGGCTCCCGGCGATGCGCCTCCCGCGGCTCACGACGCTCATCGGCCTCGCGGTCGTGCTCGGCGCGCTGCTCGTCCTCGCGCCACGCCACGGTCTCGTCGAGGGGCTCATCGTCAGCGCGATCGGCGTGAGCGTCCTCGTCATCGCCTGGGAGTCGGGCGGCGAGCAGGCGGAGAAGTCCCTGGCGCTGCGGAAGGCCCTCGTGCTGTTCACCGCCGTCGGGGTGTTCGGATGCCTCATCGAAGTGTCGTCGTACCTGCTCGGCCTGGCCTCGCCCGAGGCCATGTTCGAACATCCGAGCATTTCGCTCCTGCTCGACCCGTTTGTCGGAACCTCCCCTGGGCGAATCATCTTCACGGGCCTGTGGCTGGCGGCCGGGATCTGGTTCCTCCGCCGCGCACGCGGGAGGGAGACGCCATGACCATGCGCCTCATCACGATCGCCGCGTTCCTGGCCTGCCTCGTCCTGGCCGGCCTGCTGGAGCTCCTCGCCCGCCGGGAACCGGACCGGCTCACGCCGGCAACCCGAATGATCGACCATGTGATGGCAACCCGTTCGGCCAGAATCGGCATCCTGTTGTTCTGGTGGTGGCTCGGCTGGCACTTCCTGGTGGGCCAAACGGTGTGACTACCGCCGCTCGATGACCTTCCGGATGCCGCCGAGCGCCGCCGTGATCGAAATCCAGCGCATCATGACGCGAATGCACCACGCGATGAGGCGGCTCCTGCGGAACATCAGCCGAGCCAGCATCCGCGAGTTGGTTTGCGCAGCGATCACCCGTGGACGCCGGCGCCGTTCGTAGAGTTCCAGAGCGAACGCCACCGTGTCGGGGCCGGTTCTGGAGAGTTCGTCGTCGAGCGCCGCCGCAGAATCCATGGCCATGTTCGCGCCCACTCCGGCAGTGGGGAGGAATCCGGCACCCGCGTCACCGAGGAGCACCACGCGTCCGTACGCGAAACGTGCGCTGCGGTGGTCGACGAATTCCCAGTAGAACGGGTCGGGGTCTGCCGCGAGCGCGTCGAGCGCGGATTCGAGGGGCGCGCTGAGGGGTCGGGCGGCACGGAAGCGTCGGCCAAATTCGGCCGGTCCTGCCGCGGTGTCGTGGCGCGGGCCGCCGACGAAGACTCCGACCCTGTTCTTCACCGGGTAGAAGCCCACGAACCGCCCCGGTCCCCAGAACTCGCTGTACGTGCCGGGCGGCTGCGTATCCTGCGCTTGCGTGTCTTCCGCGTGCGTGGCGGCCGGTGCCCACACCACCCAGCCGCCCCACTTCGAGTCGAAGGTGGTGAGATCGCTCGGCCGTTGCACGAGGTTCCTCGTCGACGAGTTGATGCCGTCGGCGACAACGACCACGTCGAACGTCGCGGTCATGCCGTCCGAGAATGTGACGGCCACGTCCACCGCCGACTGCTCGATCTCGGTGACGGTGGTGTCGAACGTCACGGCGCCGCCGGAGGAGAGTTCGTCGATGAGGCTCCCGCGGTCGATGCCCCGGAAGTCGCCGCTTCCGGCGAAAATTTCGCTCATTCCGAAGTGGCGGATGACGCGTCCGTGCGTGTCGCCCATCTCGTAGGCGTTGATGTCGCAACTTGCTTCGAGGTAGTTGCCGTATCGATCGAGCGTGTGGAACAGGTTCCCGCCCAGCGGAAGGGACCCGATCATGTATCCCGCCGGCGCGTGCTCGGAGGCGCGTTCGATGAGAACGGGATGCCTGCCCCGTTTGCGCTGCAATGCCGCGAGGCTCGTGCCGGCGACGCCGGCTCCGATGATGAGTGTTCGCACGGGATCGGAGCTGACGGCGTCGAGTTGGGCGTTCAGGGTCTCGGGTTGGAACATGGGCTCTCCACTTTCTGGACCATCCGGTCCACACGGTGACTTTACTCCTTCTGGACCGATCGGTCCACTAGACTTCGTTCGTGTCCCGCCGCAACTTCGTCGACCTCCCCGAGGAGAAGAGGCTGCTCATCCTGCGCACGGCGGCGCAGGAGTTCTCGGCCCACGGATACGAGCGCGCATCCCTGAACCGCATCATCGCCCTGTGCGGAATGAGCAAGAGTTCCTTCTACTACTACTTCGACGACAAGGCAGAGTTGTTCACGGTGCTCATCGAGCGCGCGATGACGCGACTGGCCGCAGACATGCAGTTCCCGGAGCCGGAAAGACTGGGTGACGGCGACTACTGGGCCAACGTTGAGACGATCTTCGACCGGGTCGCCGTGGTGGGCACACAGCAACCCTGGTATCTGGCGGTGGCGAATCTGTTCTATCAGGGACCGGGCGGGGCATCCGCGCCGCCCGTGCTCGAACCCATCCTCGCCAGCGCAGGACAGTGGGTCGAACGGGCGCTTCGAGCCGGGCAGGAGTCCGGCGCAATCCGCACCGACCTCCCTTTCGGGCTGCTCCGGGAGGCCGTCTTCGCGCTCCTGCAGGCACTGGACCGCTGGTCCGTTCTGAACGCCGCGACCATGTCTGCCGACGAAGTCCGGGATGCGGCGCACGCGCAAGCGGATTTTCTGCGGCGCATGCTCGCGCCGTCATTCTGAGATGCCGAACCGGTAACGATTCCCAGCCAACTCCATGCTGTTCTGCCAAGCTGTCCGACATGAATCGACGAACGCTGATCATTCTGCTCGCGCTTGCCATCCTCATCATCGCTGCCGTCGTGGGGTACGCGGTCACCCGCCCGCTCGCCGAAACCGCCTCGGTCGGCGGCGCCGTCAGCGGGCCATCGAACAGTTCGACGCCCGTCGGCGAGAGCGCCGCTCCCGGGGCCCGATCGGGCGAATACGTCGACTATTCGCCCACCGCCGTCGCCGCAGCGCAGGGAGTCGCCCTGCTGTTCTTCCACGCCTCGTGGTGCCCGTCGTGCCGCCAGATCGAATCCGAGATCCTCGATCAGGGTGTTCCGGATGGCGTGACCATCATCAAGGTCGACTACGACAGCCACCAGGATCTGCGCCAGAAGTACGGCGTCACCATTCAGACGACGTTCGTGAAAGTCGACTCGTCGGGCAACGAAATTGAGAAGTTCGTCCCGTACGGCGGCGACCTCAGCCTGAAACTCGTGCTCGACACCCTCACCTAGGCGGCGAGCCCGGTGCTTACCCTTCTCCTGCTGTCGTTCGTCGCCGGCATCCTCACAGTGGCGGCACCGTGCGTGCTCCCGCTGCTGCCGGTGATCGTCGGCGGTTCCATCGTGCGCACGGATACCGGCAACGCGCGCCCCGACCGCCAGTGGATACGCCCGCTCGTGATAGCCCTGAGCCTGGCCGGCTCCGTCATCCTGTTCACGCTGCTGCTCAAGGCGACGACCGCCCTGCTCGGCGTGCCCCAGTTCGTGTGGCAGCTGATCGCGGGCGGCATTGTGCTCCTGTTCGGGCTGACGATGCTCTTCCCCCAGCTGTGGGAGCGGGTCATGTCCGTGACCGGGCTGCAGAACCGGGCGAACCGGGCGATGGACCGGTCGTACCGGCGCGGCGGCATCGGCGGGGACATCCTGCTCGGTGCGGCACTCGGCCCCACGTTCAGCAGCTGCTCCCCCACCTACGCCCTCATCCTGGCCACCGTGCTGCCGGTGTCGTTCGCCGAGGGGTTCGTGTACATCGTCGTGTACGCGCTCGGCCTGGCCGTGACCCTGCTGCTCGTTGGCCTGCTCGGCCAGGCGTTCGCACGCAAGCTCGGCTGGCTCACGAATCCGTCCGGCTGGTTGCGCAGGACGATCGGCATCCTGCTGATCCTGGTCGGCGTCGCGGTGATTTTCGGCCTTGACAAGCAGTTCCAGACGTTCGTGCTCGAGTCCGGCTGGTACGACCCGATCGCGAACTTCGAGCAGTCGATCACGGGCTGATCTGCGGACTCTTCCCGGGATCGTGCCCTTGATATCGTGAGGGGATGCCGCTGTGGATCTGCAAGGCCTGCGCCGTCGAATATCCGGAGGCTGCTGAGGCTCCCGACGGTTGCGCGATTTGCGAGGACGAACGGCAGTACGTTCCGCCCGCCGGGCAGGAATGGCTGACGCTCGAGCAACTGGCCGCTGATGGCCATCGGATCGAGCACACTCAGGTGGAGCCGGGTCTCCACACGCTGTGGGCCGAACCGAAAGTTGGGATCGGCCAGCACGGCCACCTCGTGCAGACCGAGGCCGGCAATCTGCTGTGGGATCCGCCGGGGTTCATCGATGACGCGGCGGTGGAGTGGATTCGCGGCCTCGGCGGCGTCGTCGCGATTGTCGCGAGCCATCCGCACATGTTCGGCGTGCAAGTGTCGTGGTCGCACGCCCTCGGGAACGCCGACGTGCTCGTTGCCGAAGCTGACCGCGAGTGGGTGCAACGGGAGGACGCCGTGATCCGCACCTGGACCGGCGACCTCGAGCCGCTCCCCGGGGTCACGCTGCGCACCGTGGGCGGGCACTTCCCCGGCAGCGCCATCCTGCGCTTCACGGGCGCCGACGGCAAGGGGGTGTTGCTCTCCGGCGACACGATTTTCCCCGGGCCGAGCGAGAAGTGGGTCACGTTCCTGCGCAGCTACCCGAGCGACATCCCGCTCTCCGCGGCCGTCGTGGAGCGGGTCGTCACTGCTGTCAACGTATTCGAGTACGACCGCATGTACGGCAACTTCGGCCAGCCGGTTCGGGCGGATGCCCGGTCGGCCGTTCGCCGATCCGCCGACCGCTACATCGCGTGGGTGCGCGGAGACTTCGACCACCTCACGTGAGGGTGCGTGCACGATGCCGGAGCTGCCCGAAGTTCACGCCCTCGCGGCGGATCTCAGCTCGCGCCTGATCGGGCGCACCGTGGCGAGGCTCGACATCGTCGCGTTCGCCGCGCTCAAGACCTTCGACCCGCCGACCTCAGCGCTGGCCGGAAAGACGATACGTGCCGTGACCCGACACGGCAAGTTCCTCGACCTGGCCGTCGGCGACCTTCACCTGGTCATCCATTTGGCCCGGGCCGGATGGATCCGCTGGCGGGATGCCGCGCCACAAAGCTCCGGGCGCCCAGGCAGGTCACCGCTCGCCGCACGCCTTGTGCTCGATGACGGCACGGGGCATGACGGCACGAGCATTGCGAAAGGCTCCGGATTCGACGTAACGGAGGCGGGCACGAAGAAGAGCCTCGCGATCCACATTGCGCGCTCCCCGCTCGAGGTGCCTGGGATCGCCCGGCTCGGCCCCGACCCCCTCGATGGCGCTTTCACTATTCAGGAGTTTGTGGGAATTCTGGAGGCGGGTGGCCGAAAGCACATCAAAGGACTCCTCCGCGACCAGTCCGTGATCGCCGGGATCGGCAACGCGTACTCGGACGAGATCCTGCACGCCGCCCGGATGTCGCCGTTCAAGCCCGCAGCGATGGGTCAGGATGATGCGGCCCGGCTGTTGGCGGCACTGCAGACCACGCTGCGCGAGGCTATCGAGCGCGCGGACGGTCTCGCCGCATCCGAATTGAAGCGGGAGAAAAAGTCCGGGCTTCGGGTACATGCCCGCACCGGACAACCCTGCCCGGCATGCGGGGACACGGTGCGGCAGGTAATCTACACGGATTCGACGTTCCAGTACTGCCCCACGTGCCAGACCGGTGGCAAACCCCTCGCCGACCGGGTACTGTCCCGCCTGCTCAAGTAGCGCCTATCCGCGAGCCCGGTTGCGCCGGCGGATCTCCTTCGGCGCGCGTCCTGCCTGGAATGACTTGCGCGGGTTCACGAGAAAGCCCTGCTTGAGCGCTTCCCGGCCGATCAGCATCCGGAACCCCATCTGGTCGCGGTTGCTCAGAGTGGTCTCGGCAGTCAACCGGCGTTCGGCTACTTCGACATCCAGAAGTACGACGTAGCGCACTTCCTCATGGCCGGACGAGCTCTTCACGGTTCTTCGGTCGTGCACGGGAAGCTCGACCGTCACGCTGTCGCTGTCGGACTGCTGCCACGGTTGCACCGTGAACCGCACCCGCTCGCCTCCGGCCACTTCCTCGATGTTGATGGCGTGCAGCGCAGAGCTGCGGGCCCCCGTGTCGAGCTTGGCCTTGAGCCACGGGATTCCGATGCCGGGCATGCTCACCCATTCGCGCCACCCCACGATGGTGCTTGAATGGTGGTCCTGACTCATTCGACTATCTTGGCAGGCGAACACGATGAAACTGGCCATCCTCTCGCGTGCCCCGCACGCGTATTCGACGCAGCGTCTGCGTGCCGCGGCGGTCCAACGCGGCCACACCGTCAAGGTTTTGAACACGCTGCGCTTCGCCATCGACCTCTCCGGCGCCGAACCGGACCTGCAGTACCGCGGAAAACTGCTTTCCGACTATGACGCGATCCTGCCGCGCATCGGCAATTCGATCACCTACTTCGGCACGGCGGTCGTGCGGCAGTTCGAACAGATGGATGTGTACACGCCGAACACGGCGAATGGGATCACGAACTCTCGGGACAAGCTGCGCGCGACGCAGATCCTGTCCCGTCACAACATCGGGATGCCGGCGACGACGTTCGTGCACAGCAGGGCGGATGTGCGGCTCGCGATTGAGCGGGTCGGCGGCGCGCCCGTCGTCATCAAGCTGCTGGAGGGGACGCAGGGTATCGGCGTGATTCTGGCGCCGGAGTTGAAGGTGGCCGAGGCGATCATCGAGACGCTGCACTCGACGAACCAGAACGTGCTCATCCAGAGTTTCATTTCGGAGAGCCGCGGCAAGGACATCCGCGCCCTCGTCGTCGGCGATCGCGTGGTGGCCGCGATGCGGCGAAGCGCTGTCGGCGACGAGTTTCGCTCCAACGTGCACAGGGGCGGGACCGTCGAATCGGTGGCGCTCACGCCCGACTATGAACAGGCGGCGGTGCGCTCGGCCCAGATCATGGGCCTGCGCGTCGCGGGCGTGGACATGCTGGAGGGCAAGGACGGGCCGCTCGTGATGGAGGTCAACTCGTCGCCGGGCCTGGAGGGAATCGAGAGCGCGACGGGGCTGGATGTGGCTGGCGCGATCATCGACTACATCGGCAACCAGGTCGCCTTCCCCGAGGTGGATGTGCGGCAGAGGCTGAGCGTTTCGACCGGATACGGTGTGGCGGAGCTCGTGGTGCACACGAACGCCGACCTGGTCGGCAAGACCATGCGGGAATCCGGCCTGCGCGAACGCGACATCACCGTGCTGACACTGCACCGCGGCACCGCGGTCATCCCGAACCCGAAACGCGATGCCGTGCTGGAGGCGGGGGACCGGCTGCTGTGCTTCGGCAAGCTTGAGGAGATGCGGTCGATGATCCCGGAGCGCCGCCGGCGGAGGGCTCGCGTGCGCAAGCTCCCGAAGGAACCGATCATCGAGAGCTGACCGCCCGCGCCCGTGTGCCGTTAGCGGTGCTGATCGAACAGGATCGGGTTGCCGTCGGGGTCCCGGATGGTGAAACTCGCCGGACCCGCGTCGGGTTCGACGATGTCGTCGCCGACGTCGATTCCGCTTTCCCGGAGTTTCCGCTGCAGCTCACGGACGTCGGTGAACGAGTCGAGTTCGCCCGCCGATCCGTCCCAGCCCGGGTTGAACGTGAGCATGTTGCGCTCGAACATGCCCTGAAACAACCCGATCGTGCACTCGCCGTTCTTCAGGATGAGCCAGTTCTGGTCGATATCGCCGCCGAGCGGGGTGAATCCGAGTTTCGCGTAGAAGTCCTGGGACGCGTGGATGTCCCGCACGGTCAAACTGATCGAGAATGCTCCGAGATCCACGGTGTGCTCCTTTGCATCACGTGCGCACAGCATACGGGTCGAGCCTGCGAAGGGACCTGCGAGGTTCGGGATCGAACGTCGCCGTTTACGGCTTCCACGCCATGAGCACCACGACGGCCAGCAACAAGAGGCTGACAACGCCCGAGCCGCCGGCAATCATTCCGTAGCCGCCGCTCGGAGTGGCGGATTCCGACCCCTCAAGCAGTGCCGCCGCGCGCCGCATCGCCGGCACCACGAGCACCAACGCGATCACGAACGCGACCAAATAAAGAACGATGGAGAGCCAGATCCACGTGCGGTCGAACGGGATCTTGTACATACCCATGAGACCGAATCCGACGAGGAACGGGATGAGGGACAGCAGCGTGAACACGGTCGTGGACTTCGCCAGAGTGCGCACCTGCCCGGCCTGCCCGGCGCGCAGGGAACGCATCGCCGTCATCGGCAGAATCGCCATCGGGCCGACAATGAAGACGGCAGTTGCCACGTGAAGGATCGCAAATAGTGTTGACATGCTTTCAGCGTAGGCCCGCCCGGGTGCGGGCGCATCGTCCGAAAGTCTGATCCCACGCTAAGGATGCTTCGTGCCCGCGCCCGTCGTCGCCGTCCCAACGTTCGCAACCTGTCGAAGAAGCCGGCCCCGGAAGGGTGACTACGTGCGTCCGGTAGGCGGCCTGCCATCCAACAGGTTGTCGATGAATACGGCAATGTGATCGTCGAGCGTGGCGAACGCACCGTCCAACGGTTCCTCCACGCCAACAGCCTGCTTCAACGCGTCGAGCGTTTCCATGATGACCGTTCGTGCCTTTCGCATTCCCCAGCTGGTGAACTCGCTGTGCAGGTCATCGCGCGCAATCTGGTCGAAGCGGTATTTGCCGTTCACGCTCAGGGCGAGCTTGCCATCGTTGCTGCCGTGCGCCTGAGGCACAGCATCGTACGTCGGCGCGAGCCTCAGGTCGCCGTGTTTCGGGTGCAGCAGCCCGAGATTCTTGGAGTGCAGGTCAAGGTTTCCGATCGCCACCGCGAACACAACCATTCGCGCGAGGGTACGCAACTCCCCTGCGGGCGCGTGCGCCGTCAGCAGCTCCGCGATCCGTTTGAGACTGACGACACCCCCGAACTCCTGATACTTTTCGTTGCCTGATGCCTCCAACGCCTGGCTGAAGTCCTCCTGGTGCACGCGCTGCCCGTCAACCCGGTCGTACCGTTCAATGACGAGCGTCGGCAGGCCAGCGAACTCCATGATCCGGGTTTCGAAATTGGCGAGTCCGATGGCGCGCGCGAGACGCGATCCGTATTCCTCGTCAAAGATCACCGTCTCTCTCGGCGAAGCCAGTCGCGGCTTCAGGATGTGCGTGGTCGGGCAGCCGTCGAACGCTTGCGCCCAACCTGTAGGGGTCTTTGCAACCAGAATCTTGGGTTGAACCCCGCCGAGCGAGGACCGGCCGCGTGCGGCCGCATTGGCCAGAGGCGAGCCGATGGGGTCTTCGAGGAGTTGCCGCACGTCGGCATCCGACAGAGCGCGCAACTTGGGTGTCCTCGGTTCAGTGGGATCGTCACGATCCCACACCTGGAGCGCGCCGGCCACGTCCCTCCCGTAGCGCGTGAGGAACCCGGGGGTGTCACCGCGACGAAGTCCGCCCTGTGAAAGCAGGTAGTCGTACTGGTCGCCTTCGGGGAGCAGTTCGGTGAACCAATTGCGGCGCCGCCGTGCGTGGTGACGTGGCTGCGCCGGAACGAACGGGATGGCCACCGACAGTATCGTGCTGTTGACACCGAATGCGTCGATCCCGGCAGCGGATGGCGTGAAGTCGAACGAGCGCGCGGCACCCTCGAGGGTGCCGACGATGGTTCCATACAGTTCAACTGCCAGCCGCATCCTCGCCTCCCCAGGTGGCGGTGAACTCCACCCCGGTCGCCTTCGCGATCGTCAGAAGGCGCCGCAGGAAGATCGTTGACGCCCCGCTCTCGAGCTGGCTGATGGTGCTCTGCGGAACGCCCACCACGTTGGCGAGGTCATTCTGTGACAGCCCCCGTTCCAGTCGTGCCTGCTGGATGGCGAGACCAAAGTCGCCCGCTGCGCGCAATTGCGCCGTGTGTATTGCCATCGCCTATCCTCGACTATCGTGATTACCCAATACTACACAACTATTGTGATATAGCAATATGAGGGAAATATTGTGATGTTGCGATAGCCCACGAGTATTTAAGCGGTCGCCAACGTGACCGGTTGCGCGATGGCACTTGTGGTGGAGCTAAGGAGATTCGAACTCCTGACCTCTTCGATGCGAACGAAGCGCGCTACCAACTGCGCCATAGCCCCAAAATGTTGCGTTGCTACGTTATCACGCGATGCACTTTGTGGGGTCTGCTGCACGGTTAGGTGACAGTTCTAGTCACGCCGCGAGTGCGACGGTCGTGTCCATGATGGCTTCGAATTCGATCGGGGTCAAACGCCCCAATGAGGCCTGTCTGCGACGACGGTGATAGGTGCGCTCGATCCAGGTCACTAT
>JAFKIY010000001.1 GCA_017306245.1 Micrococcales bacterium
GAAACTCGCGCCTACTACCAACGCCAATCCGATCAAGGCAAAACCCGCAAAGAAATCATCCGATCCCTCAAGCGCTACATCGCCCGATCACTCTTCCGCCAAATGAGCACAAAAATGGCTTGACAAAAACCATAGAAGCGTCGAGACGGGCTGCGCCCTCCGCAGGGAGCGGGAGTAGTCACAGCGCGATCTCCTCAGGGAGCGGGTGCAGGTAGCGCGCGATCCTTCCGCGGTCCCGCAGGGTGCCGCGCTTAGGCTTGACGCATGGCACGGAGGCAGAAACCTGAGCGCGTCGCCGTGCGTCTGCCCGAGCAGGGCGCACGCGCGAACTGGTTGCGCAGCATCCGCCTGTCCGGGTTCACGATCGCCGCACTCACCGTGCTCGTGCTCACGGTCGTGGTGCTCGCCCCGTCGCTGCGGATCTTCGTCGAACAGCAGCAGCAACTCGCCCAGCTCCGCGCCGACGTGGAGGCCCAAAAAGCCGGCGTGAAGGATCTCAAGGACGAACGCGCCAGATGGGATGACCCCAGCTACATCGAAGCTCAGGCCCGTGAACGCCTCAACTACGTGTACCCGGGGGAGTACAGCTACCTCGTGATCAACGACGGCGGCGCCACGGAAACGAGCGACGGCCAGCCCATCAGCACCAAGGTGCAGACCACGCAGGTGGACTGGGTGCGAGTCCTGGTCTCCTCCATTTTCACCGCGGGCCTCACCGAGGAGAAGCGAGGCGATATCCAGGCGCCGGTGATCAAGGATCAGAGCGGATGACGCGGCCGCCATTCCCGACCCCGACTGCCGAGGAGATCCGAGTCGTGTCTGAGCAGCTCGGCCGCCCGGCCAGAGGCGTGATCGGCATCGCGGCACGGTGCGCGTGCGGCGCACCCACCGTCGTGGCCACGTCGCCGCGGCTGGAGGACGGCACCCCGTTCCCGACTCTCTACTATCTGAGCCATCCGGCCGCCAGCGCCGCCATCTCGACCCTGGAGGCGAACGGCGTGATGGCCGAGTTCCAGGCCATGCTCGCAGCGGACGCTGAACTGCGCGCCGCGTACGCGCGCGCACACGACGAGTACCTCGCGGACCGCGAAAGCATCGAGAACGTGCCTGAACTTGACGGAATCTCGGCGGGCGGCATGCCCGACCGGGTGAAGTGCCTGCACGCGCTGGTCGCCCACTCCCTCGCAGCGGGCCCCGGCCTCAACCCGATCGGGGACCTCGCGCTCGAACGCACGTCCTGGTCGCCGGCGCGGTGCGAGTGCGAACTCTTGCCCGACGTCACGAAGGATGCCCCATGAGGCGGTTCGTTTCGGCGGTCGCGGTACTCGCGATTGCGGCATCCGTCGCTCTCGTGGGCGCGCCGGCGTCGGCGGACTCGATCCGGGATCGCGAATACTGGCTCAACCAGTACGGCATCACGACGGCGTGGAACACCACGAAGGGCGCGGGCGTGACCATTGCGATCATCGACACCGGCGTCGACGGTTCGCACCCCGACCTTCAGGGCGCCGTCGTCGGGGGAACGGATGTGTCGGGCGTCGGGTCCTCGAACGGCCAGCAGCCAGTCGGCGACTCCAGCGAGCACGGCACAATGGTCGCCTCCCTCGCCGCCGGGCGGGGCCACGGCGCCGGCGCGGGCGTGATCGGGTCGGCCCCCGCCGCGAACGTGCTGGCCATTTCGATCGGATTCGGCACGGGCACGCGCAGTTCGGATGAACAGATCGCGGATGCCGTGAAATGGGCCGTCGACAACGGCGCCAGCGTCATCAACATGTCGCTCACCCGCAACAGTCTGGAGTGGCCGCAAAGCTGGGACGACGCGTTCCTGTACGCGTTCGAACACGACGTCGTGGTGGTGGCGGCGGCCGGCAACCGCGGGAGCGGAACGACGGAGGTGGGCGCGCCGGCCACCATCCCCGGCGTGCTCGTGGTCGGCGGAGTCGACCGCAACGGCAAGGCCAGCTTCGACGCGTCCTCCCAGGGGATCACGATCGCCGTGTCCGCGCCGAGTGAAGACCTCGTCGGCGCCGCCCCGGGTGGCGGCTACTACGCCTGGGCTGGCACGAGCGGCGCGACCCCGATCGTCGCCGGCATTGTCGCGCTCGTTCGGGCGGCGCATCCGGAACTGGATGCCGGGAACATCATCAACCGCATCACGGCGACCGCGAAGTCGCCGGGGGTGCCGGTGCCCAGCCCGATCTACGGATACGGGCTCGTCGATGCGGCGGCGGCCGTGAACGCCAGCGTGCCCGCGGTCTCTCTCAGCCCGACCGCGGAACTGAAGGACTGGATCCACCTGCACCGCCGCGCCGCGGCCACCCCGCCGCCGACGCCGACCGAGCCGCCGACATCCACCCCGTCGCCGACGCCGGTGCCGCAGGCGGGCCCCGCGAACCCCCTTGGAACGCTTCTGCCCACCGTCGCTTTGCTGCGGGATGTGGGCATCCCGTTGCTCGTCTACGCGGTGTTTCTGGCGCTTCTCGTGGTCTGGCTGGTGAGCTTCATCCGACGTGTCAGGGGGTCCCGTCGCACGTAGTAGATTGGTCTGGTGCCAAAAATCCTCATCGTCGGCGGCGGGTATGCCGGGTTCTATACAGCTTTGAAACTTGAGAAGTGGCTTCGCCGCGGCGAAGCCGAGGTCACCATCGTCGACCCGCTTCCGTACATGACGTACCAGCCGTTCCTGCCGGAGGTCGCCGCGGGGTCGATCGAGCCGCGCCACGCGATCGTGAGCCACCGTCGTCACCTTCGCAACACCGAGGTTCTGACCGCGCACGTGTCGAAGGTCGACCACGCGTCGAAGACCGCGACGATTACTCCCGCCGTGGGTGACGACTGGGAATTCCAGTACGACATCATCGTGATGACGGCGGGTGCCGTGTCGCGCACGTTCCCGATCCCGGGGGTCGCCGATCGTGCGATCGGCATGAAGTGCATCGAAGAGGCCATCGCCGTCCGCGACCAGATGATGACGAATTTCGACAAGGCGGCACTGCTGCCTGCCGGCCCCGAACGCGACCGGCTGCTCACCTTCACGGTGGTCGGCGGCGGCTTCGCGGGCATTGAGATTTTCGGGGAGATGCGCAGTCTCGCGAGCGATCTGCTCCGCTACTATCCGACCATTTCGTTCGAGGACACCCACTTCCACCTCATCGAAGCCATGGACCGGATCATGCCCGAGGTGTCGCTGAAGACGAGCCACTGGGTGATCAGGAACCTGGCCGAGCGCGGCGCCGAAATCCACCTGGAAACTCAGCTCACCTCCGCCGTGGACGGCAAAGTCGAAATGTCGAACGGCGAGTCCTTCGAATCCGACGTCATCGTGTGGACTGCCGGGGTCATGGCGAACCCGATGGTGAAGAACACGGACCTCCCGCTCGAGGAACGCGGTCGCTTGCGCGTTGGTGCGGACCTGCGCGTGCGCACCGAAGACGGCGAGGTTGTTCCGGATGCGTGGGCGGCGGGCGATGTGAGCGCCGTTCCCGACCTTTCCGGCGGGGGTGTTCACGGATACTGCGTCCCGAACGCCCAGCATGCGGTGCGTCAGGGCAAGCTTCTCGCGAAGAGCCTGGTCGGCACGTTGCGCGGGGATGCCCCAGCGGACTACTTCCACAAGAATTTGGGTGCGGTTGCCGGTCTCGGGCTGTACCACGGTGTGTTCCAGGCGGGGCCGTTCGCGGTGAAGGGCATCATCGCCTGGCTCATGCACCGCGGATACCACGGTCTGGCGGTTCCGATGTGGGAGCGCAAGATTCGTGTGTTCGGGAACTGGGCGTTCAACTTCGTGTTACACCGCGACATCACCTCCATCGAGGCGCGCGTGACGCCGCGTGCCGAATTCGAGGAGTTTGCTGCACGCCCCAAAGCCTGACACGGTGCGGGTAAGCCTTTAGGCTGGGCGGGCAAGGGCCCCCGTAGCCCAATTGGCAGAGGCAGACGACTTAAAATCGTCACAGTGAGGGTTCGACCCCCTCCGGGGGCACAGACGATTGAGCCGAGTGCAATGAGCGCTTGCGTTCATTGCCGAGGCGACCTAGGGCTTGTCGGCTGTGATCACTTCGACCTCGCGCCAGGCGATCCACGACGGACTGGCGAGGGTTTCGACCCGGATGTACCGGATATCGCTCCAGGGTTGGGTCGGTGAGAATTCCAGCCATTGGCCGTCCTCGGTAGAGCTTTCAAAACGGGTGAGCTCATGGAAGACGTCGTCCGCGCCAGCACCCTTGCCCATCACACGATGCACGGTGTCTCCTTCCGGATACTGGCTGGTAAGCAGACGTACCGCATCAATGTCATACGGTTTGCCGAGGTCGATCTCGATCCACTGGGGAGCATCATCGCCCGCACTCCAAAAGGTGCCGGAATCGCCATCCACTGCATGTGAACCAGCGTTTCCGGCTATTTCGCGGGAATCC
This sequence comes from Micrococcales bacterium, assembly GCA_017306245.1. Classification (GTDB taxonomy): domain Bacteria; phylum Actinomycetota; class Actinomycetes; order Actinomycetales; family Microbacteriaceae; genus Terrimesophilobacter. Next base: position 4,416 of record JAFKIY010000001.1, read on the forward strand.
TTCACGGGCCTGTTCAGCGCCAGATTTCGGGCGACCGTTTCCGCATTCATGCCCAGCGAAGATCGGTCTTCGAAATAGGTTTTGACAAACCAGGTGTAGGCGGTGGGGTCCCCTTCGGGCAGCACGTGATCGGGTTTGTCGTTCCACGATTGGAAAATGATGTGGTCGGGGTGGCCGCCAGCCTCCAGTTCGTAGCGTTTGACACGTTCTCCAGCGGTGGCAAGCCAGGTGGCATTGTCTTGATCAAAACCGTTGCCGATGTAGATCATCCCAATCGGGATGTCCAGTTCGTTTCCGTAGGCTTCCATTTGAATGGCTTCACTTGGCCAGTTGGGGTTGCTCCAGTCCATATCCAGATGCAGGAAGGCGAGATCAAAGCCGTTGACCGCGCGGAAGGTTTCCAACCAGACCTTGTAGGCGGCAGCATCGGCGGGGCCCGTGACCGGTTCGATATCACCAACGATCAGGTCGGGGAATATCTCTTGTGCCTGAAGGATCATGTTGCCAACATCTTTGGCGATCTTTTCGGTCGACCAGTAGCAGGCCTGGACGCCATCGTAAAAGTGAGCCCAGTAATAGGGTTCATCGAGCGCAATAAAATCTAAGGTGCCGCCAGCATCCTTGACGCGCTGCACAGCTTTAAGGAAGCCCTCCCCAGCGAAGCCCTCGATGTATTGGCCGCAGGTGGCATCCGGGAACAAGGGACCGTGTTCGAAGGCCAATCCGAGACCTCGCTGGCGGATCGCTTGAATAGCCTGCTTTAGCTGGCTAAAGGGACCTGTTTCGGCCCAACCTCCGTACAACTTGAAGACTTGGAGGTGGCTTGCGGCCTCGTTCCAGTCCGAGTCGGGCGCGAACAAGTCAACGTAGTCGACCGAGCCACGGCCAACCTTTTCCAGGTTGAGAGGCGCGAACCAGTACAGCGGCACGTGATTGAGGGACAGGGCAGGCGGTTGTGATGGTGACGGCGGGCCCGAGGTGGCTGGCGTAACCGGAGAGCTGCAGGCGGCGAGGCACAAGGCAAGAATTGACGGGAGAACCCACTTCGACTTGCTCATCAGTCACCCTCCGAAAAACGGCTGCGACGATCACACCAGCCTAGCCCGGGGTGGCAGGCACGAAAAGGGCCGGATCAACGCACGGAGCACCAGAGTTTTCGATACCCGGCAAAGCGCCGCGACCTGACTGAAGGAGAGCTCGGTCTCGACGACAGCCAAAGTCAGTGCCCGGCGCCGAGGCCACCGCTGAGGCGGGAGTGCAGCGACGTCGTCACGGTGTTCATGCCGATGAGTTCGACGGTTTTCCCGCGCTGCTCGTACTTGGTCACGATCGCGTCGAGGGCGGCAACCGTCGACGCATCCCAAATGTGCGAGAGCGTCATGTCGATCACGATGCGGTCCGGATCCTGCGAATACTCGAACAGGGTCGTGAGCTCGTTGCTGGAGGCGAAAAACAGCTCACCTGTCACGGTGTAGTGCGCCGTCGCGACCCCAAAGTACTCGGTGACCTCACGGTCCACCGAAACGAAGTGCGCCACCCGGCGAACGAACAGCACCGACGCCACGAACACCCCGACGATCACGCCCACCGCGAGGTTGTGTGTTGCAACCACGACGGCGACCGTGGAGACCATCACGAACGTTTCGCTCTTCGGCATCCGCTTGAGCGTGGAAATACGGATGCTGTGCCAGTCGAACGTCGCCACGGACACCATGACCATGACGGCGACGAGCGCGGCCATCGGGATGAGCCCGACGATGTCCCCGAGCGACACGATGAGAATCAGGAGAAACACACCGGCCAGGAACGTGGAGATTCGGGTGCGGGCACCCGACGCTTTCACGTTGATCATGGTCTGGCCGATCATGGCGCAACCGCCCATCCCGCCGAAGAAGCCGGACAGGATGTTCGCTGCACCCTGCGCCCAGCTCTCCCGGGTCTTGTTCGAGTGGGTGTCGGTGATGTCGTCCACGAGCTTCGCCGTCATGAGCGACTCCATGAGCCCGACGAGCGCCATCGCCAACGCGTAGGGCGCGATGATCCCGAGCGTCTCGAAGTTGAGCGGCACATTCGGGAAGAACAGCTCCGGCAGGCTGCGCGGCAACTCGCCCTGGTCGGCGACGGTGGGCACGTTGATTGCGAAGATCACGACGACGGCCGTGACCACGAGAATCGACACGAGGGGCGCGGGAATCACCTTCGTGATTCGGGGCATCGCCACCATGATCACAAGGCCGATCGCGACGAGCGGATACACGAGCCACGGCACGCCGAGCAGGTGGGGGAGCTGCGCGATGAATATGAGGATCGCGAGCGAGTTCACGAAGCCGACCATGACGCTGCGCGGAATGAACCGCATGAGTTTCGCAACGCCAAAGATGGCGAGAAGAATCTGGATGAGGCCGGCGAGCAGCACGGTCGCGATGAAGTAGTCAAGGCCGTAGTCGCGGGCGACGGGCGCAATCACGAGCGCGATCGCGCCCGTGGCGGCCGTGATCATTGCCGGCCGACCGCCGAGGAACGCGATCGACACTGCCATCACGAACGAAGAGAACAGTCCGACGCGCGGATCAACGCCGGCGATGATGGAGAACGAGATTGCCTCGGGGATGAGCGCGAGCGCCACGACAAGCCCGGCGAGTACCTCGCGGGTGAGGATGCGCGGCGACTTCAGCGCGGTGAGCACCGAAGGATTCGGCTTGTACCTGTTCCGATCCAGTGCGGCGGGGGTGGACATGGCCATGGAAAGCCTTTCGAAAATACGGGTAGCGCTGAATGGGTCACGCGCGGGATGAGGTCAGAATGCGCAGCTTCGCGCGGAATCGCCGAAAATCAGGGGGCGAGATCGAGGCCCGGGTGTGCGGGCGCAAGTAGCAACACTAACCCGAAGTCGGCCCGCAGTTGACACCGGCTTCGGGCTGGGCCACTATTCTTCTAGTCGAGCGTCTTGGACGCTTGACCCACTTCAGCGGCGAAGAGAGAGAGGATGAGCGTGGCACGCATCTCCTCGGCAGACCGCCGTGAAGCGATCATCCATGCCGCCCTCCGCGTCATCCAGCGCGAGGGCGTGCACGGCGCCACCACGCGCGCAATCGTGGCCGAAGCCGACATGCCGCTGGCGAGTTTCCACTACGCGTTCCGTTCGCGCGACGAGATGATCAGCGAACTCATTTCCTTCGTCGTCGAAGGGGAGGGCAAAGCAGCGCTCTCCACGCTGAGCGGCGGCCGGGACATCCGCAGCGCGGTGCGCGCCGGCCTCCAGGCGTACTTTGACACCCTCACCGCCGACCCGAGCCGCGAGCAGGCCATGTTCGAACTGCTGCACTATGCGCTTCGCACCGAAGAACTCGGCGAACTTCCGCGCGCACAGTATCGGATGTATCGGCGCACGGCGGGCGAAGTCCTCGCCGCGGGCGCTGAGGCCGCCGGAGTCGAGTGGCGGCGTCCGATCGATGAGGTCGCCCGATTGCTCGTCACGTTCATCGGCGGACTGACCATGGCGTGGCTCGCCGACCGGGACGATGCGGCAGCGGCCATGACCATGGATTTCGCCGCCGACTCGATTGCCGTTCTCGCCACACCACTGGACCCAACGCCCACGAACGTCGAACACCTACGTAAGGAGAACCCGCAATGAGGCAGCACACCTCCACGGCACCCGCCGCGCTCACCGAGCCGACGCGTCTCGTCTCCGCCGGTTGGATCGCCCTGTTCGCGACCGCCTGGTTCGGCATCTGGATGGCGCAGCTCACCCCCGTGCAGCTGCTGCTCCCGCAGCAGGTGGAGGCACATGTCGCCGCGGACGCGCACTGGGTCGACAAGGTTGTCGCGTTCGGCATCATCTCCGGCATCGCCGGCGTGTGCGCGCTCATTGCGTACCCGCTCACGGGCGCCCTCTCCGACCGGACAATCGGCCGATTCGGTCGCCGCCGCCCCTGGATTTTGGGCGGAGCGCTCCTGTTCGCCGGCTCGCTCGTCGTGCTCGGTTTGCAGGACACGATGGTCGGCATCGGCATCCTCTGGTCGCTCACGATCATCGGATTCTGCATGCTCACGTCGGCCCTCACCGCGACGATCTCCGACCAGGTCCCGGTGAACCAGCGCGGACTCGTTTCCGGCTGGCTCTCCGCGCCGCAGGCGGTCGGCACGATCGCCGGCCTCCTGCTCATCATCATGCTGAGCCTCGGCCAGTTCGTCGGCTACACCCTGCTCGCCGTGCTGCTCGCGCTGTTCGTCCTGCCGTTCGTGCTGCGCATCCCGGATGCCGTCCTCGAGCCGGTAGATCGCCCGCCGTTCACGTTGCGTGCGCTCATCGCCGGGTTCTGGATCAGCCCCATCCAGTTCCCGGACTTCGGCTGGACGCTTCTCAGCCGCATCCTCGTGAACTTCGGCAACGCGTTCGGCACCACCCTCCTGCTGTACTTCCTGCAGGATGGCCTCGGTTTTGCCCCTGGCGACCCTGCCCAGGACGCGCTCCTCACCCTCACCCTCATCTACATGGTGTTCGTGGTGCTCGCTTCACTCGGCCTCGGCTGGCTGTCCGATCGTCTCGGCAAGCGCAAAATGTTCGTGTTCCTCGCCTCGGCGTTGCAGGCCGTCGCGGCGCTCATGCTCGCGTTCGTTCCCTCCTTCGATGTCGCCATGGTGGCCGCAGGATTTCTCGGCCTCGGCTACGGGTGTTTCCTTTCCGTGGACCAGGCCCTCGCCACCCAGGTGCTGCCGTTCGCTGCCGCCCGCGGCAAGGATCTCGGCATCATGAACATCGCGACCACGGTCCCGCAGGCGATCGCCCCGCTGTTCGGTGCTTTCGTGGTCGCCGCGCTTGTGGGCTTCCAGGGCCTGTTCCTGCTCGCCGCGATCGCCGCTCTCGTGGGCGGCCTCGCGGTCATCCCCGTCCGGTCGGTCCGGTAGGCCGCCGATGAACCTCACGCCACCGACCGACGCGGCCTGGGAGAACCCGCAAGGATACTGGAGCGCGCTCTCCGCGGCGACGGCGGCTCTCGAAACCCCTTTCGGCGTTCTGTCGCGGCCCGCGCTCGCCCGCAACGCGCAGGATCTTCTTGCCCGCCGCACCCCAAGCGAGAGGCCACCGACCATCCGGGTCGCCACCAAGTCGCTCCGTGTGCGCGGCGCCATTGAAGCGGTGGAGAAACTTCCCGGGTACGCGGGCGTCCTCGCCTACACGCTCCCCGAGGCCCTGTGGCTCGCGGAGACAATACCGGATGTCGTGGTCGGCTACCCGAGCGTGGACCGCACCGCGCTCGAACAGCTGGGCCGCGACGGGAATCTCGCCGGCCGGGTGACGATCATGGTGGACTCGGTCGCCCAGCTCGACCTCGTCGACAGCGTGATCGCACCGGGCTCACGGTCGAGCATCCGCGTGTGCATCGAAATGGATGCGTCCTGGGACTCGAAGCTTCTCGGCCATTTGGGAACGTGGCGTTCCCCGGTGCACTCGGTGGAGCAGGCTCGCGCTCTCGCGCAGCAGGTCGTTGCGCGCCCGGGGTTCACGCTCGTCGGGCTCATGGCCTACGAGGGCCAGATCGCCGGCACCGTCGACCGGCCGGAGGGACGCCCGGCGTACGGTGCGCTCGTGCGGTGGATGCAGAAACGTTCGGCCGCCGAACTCGCCGAGCGCCGTTCAGCTGCCGTTTCCGCGATTCGCGAACTCGCCGACCTCGAGTTCGTGAACGGGGGAGGTACCGGCTCGATCGAGTCGACGAGCGCGGAGCCCGCCGTCACGGAAATTGCGGCGGGCAGCGGCCTGTTCGGCCCTCACCTGTTCGACCACTACGGGAAGTTCCGACCCGCACCGGCGGCGGCGTTCGCGCTCTCAGTCGTGCGCAAACCGCGACCCGATACGGCGACCGTGCTCGGCGGCGGATGGATCGCCTCCGGGCCGCCCGCCGCCGATCGCCTGCCGAAGCCGGTGTGGCCGGAGGGGTTGCAGATGGTACCCAGGGAGATGGCCGGTGAAGTCCAGACTCCGCTCACCCGAGCATCCGCGCTGGAGGTGGGTGACCGTGTCTGGTTCCGCCACACGAAGGCCGGCGAGCTCGCCGAACACCTGCGCGAGTTGGCGCTCGTCGACGGCGACCGCATTATCGACGTGCTTCCCACCTATCGGGGAGAAGGGAAGGCATGGCTGTGAGCATCAATAACAAGGGCACGGGCAGCACCGTGCTGCGGCCAGGACATCGCTGGCAGAACTGGGGGCGCGTAGAGTCCGCCCAACCCGCCTTCACGTCGCGGCCGACTACCGTGGACGAGGTCGTTGCGGTCGTGCGCGAGGCCAGGAATCGCGGCCTGCCGGTCAAGGCGGTCGGGGCCGGCCACAGTTTCACCGCGATCGCCGCGGCCCCGGGGGTCCTCGTGGATCTCGCCGGTCTCGACGGACTGCGCGACGTGGACGCGAAGCGTCGTCAGGTCACGCTGGGTGCGGGAACGAACCTGTACCAAATGCCCGCGCTGCTGGCACCGCACGGCCTCGCGATGGAGAACCTCGGCGATATCGACCAGCAGACGATCGCGGGAGCCACTTCGACGGGCACCCACGGAACGGGCGGCGCGTACCGAGGCCTGGCCGCCCAGCTCGTGGCGCTCACGTTCGTGACCGCAAGCGGCGACATCCTGCGCGTGAACGAAACCGAGAACGCGAAACTGCTGCCCGCCGCGCGCCTGGGGCTCGGCGCTCTCGGCATCCTCGTTGAAGTGACGGTGCAGTGCGCGCCGGCGTTCGCCCTGCACGCGGTGGAGCGCCCCGAACCGTACTCAACAGTGCTCGACGAGTTTCAGGATCGGGTGGACACGAGCGACCACTTCGAGTTCTACTGGTTCCCGCACACCGACACCGTGCTCACGAAGACGAATACGAGGCTCCCCGTCGATGCGGGGCTGCACCCGCTCGGCGCGGTCAAACGATGGTTCGACGACTCGCTCATGGCCAACGGCCTATTCCGGGTGACCTGCGCGACGGGAAAGCTCCTTCCCCCGTCCGTGCCCGGAATCAACCGGCTCGCGAGTTCGCTGAGCGGCAACCGCGAGTTCACCGACGTGTCCACCTCGGTGTTCACGACAAAACGCACCGTCCGATTCCGTGAAATGGAGTACGCGATCCCGCGCGAGGCGGTGCCGGATGCTGTGCGCAGCATCCGCGCGCTGATCCAGAACCGCGGATGGAACATCTCGTTCCCCATTGAGGTCCGCGCCGCCGCCGCCGACGACCTGTGGCTTTCCACCGCGACCGGACGCGACACCGGGTACATCGCCGTGCACCGGTACTGGCGGGAGAACCACCTCGAGTATTTCCACGCGGTCGAGGAGATCCTGCGCGGGTTCGACGGCCGCCCGCACTGGGGCAAGATCCACACGCAGGATGCCTCCTCGCTCGCCGCGAGCTACCCCCGCTTCGACGATTTCCTCGCCGTGCGCGATCGGCTCGACCCCGAACGCGTCTTCGCGAACCCCTACCTGGAGCGAGTGCTCGGAACATGATCGAGGAGGAACTCGAGCCCGCGACGTTCGCCCGGCGCATCCCTCACGGATTCACGATCGGCGCTGCCACCGCGGCGTTCCAGATCGAGGGTGCCGTGCGCGAGGGCGGGCGCGGCGAATCCGCGTGGGACACGTTCATGGCCGAACCCGGCCGCATCCTCGACGGCAGCACTGCGGCGATCGCCGACGACCACTTCCATCGGTACCGCGAAGACGTTGCGCTCATGAAGGACCTGGGGCTCGACTCGTACCGGTTCTCGCTGTCGTGGCCGCGCATCCAGCCGGGAGGGAAGGGCCGGGCGAACCGCGAGGGGGTCGCGTTCTACGATCGACTGCTCGATGAATTTCTCGCCGCCGGAATCCGGCCGATGGCCACGCTCTACCACTGGGACACGCCCCAGGAGCTGCAGAAGGCCGGCGGATGGCTCTCCCGCGACACGGCGAAACGCCTGGGCGACTACGCGACGCTCGCCGCGGAAGCGTTCGGCGACCGCGTCGACATGTGGGTCACGATCAACGAGCCGACTACGGTCACCCTCAACGGGTACGCGCTCGGCATCCACGCGCCGGGCGAGGAACTGCTGTTCGACGCGCTGCCGGCCGCCCACCACCAGTTGCTCGGGCATGGGTACTCCGTGCAGGCGCTGCGCGCGGTCGGGGTGGCGGGCGGCATCGGCATGACGAACGTGCACTCGCCCGTCGTGCCCGCGCGCGATCGGGTCACGGACCGCTACTTTGCGAGCGTCTTCGACACCGTGCACAACCGGATTTTCGCGGACCCTGTGCTGCTCGGCAGCTACCCGAAGCCGCCGTTCGGGTCCGGCCGCCTGTTCCGCGCGCTCACCGAGGTTGACTCCGAGGATTTGGCCACGATCCACCAGCCGCTGGATTTTTACGGGCTCAACTACTACATGCCCACCCGCATCAGGGCCGGGTCGCCGAAGAACGGTGAAACTCCGGACGGCGAGGCCGAGCGCATGAAGGATGTCCCGTTCTCCCTTGTCGAGTTCCCGGAGTTCGCGAAGACCGGGTTCGGCTGGCCCGTCGCACCCGAGTACTTCGGCGTCGCCCTCGGCGAAGTCGCGGAGCGCTACGGTGAGGCGCTCCCGCCGGTGTACATCACGGAGGGCGGCGTGAGCTACCCGGATGCGCGAAGCCCCAAGGGCGCATTCCACGATGCGCGCCGAATTGACTACCTCGCCGAGCACATGGCGATGGCGCTCGACGGTGCGCCCGGCGTCGATGTGCGCGGCTACTTCGTGTGGTCGCTGCTCGACAACTGGGAGTGGGCTGCCGGATTCAGCCAGCGGTTCGGCCTCGTGCACGTGGACTTCGACACACTGAAGCGAACTCCGAAAGACTCGTACCGCTGGCTGCAGGCCGTGCTGGCATCCCGCCCCGCTCCCTGACGTGTGAGCCAGATTGCAGAATCCTTCAGCCCTTCCCCGTAGCGTTGAGCGAAAGGTCGGGGATGCCCGCCCCGATGAGGAGGAGCTCATGGATCAGCCAACCGACAACACGCCGGCATCGCTCCGGGTCGAGTTCGCCGGAGCCCACGGTACGAACCTTGCCGCGCGACTGGAACTCCCGGGCGGCACGCCGCGTGCATTCGCGATTTTCGCCCACTGCTTCAGTTGCAGCAAAGACGTGTTCGCGGCATCGCGCATCGCGAAGGCCCTTGCGGCATCCGGCATCGCCGTGCTGCGCTTCGACTTCACCGGTCTCGGCCAATCCGACGGCGATTTCAGCAACACGAATTTCACCTCCAACATCGATGACCTCGTGAACGCCGCCGACTTCCTGCGCACCGAATACCGGGCTCCCGGCATCCTCATCGGCCACTCGCTGGGTGGCGCCGCCGTCCTCGCGGCGACGCACCGGATTCCGGAGGTTCGGGCGGTCGCCACCATCGCCGCGCCGTCCGACCCCGGGCACGTCGTGAATCTGATCAAGGACGACCTCGCGACGATCAGGGAGCAGGGTTTCGCGGAAGTCCATTTGGGCGGCAGCACGTTCAACGTGAAGGAGCAGTTCCTGGACGATGTCGCCGAGCAGCCGCAGGCCGAGCGCATCCGGGACCTCGGAGTTCCCCTTCTCGTGATGCATTCCCCGGTGGACCGGACCGTGCCGATTGACGATGCGCGCGCAATTTTCGATCAGGCCAAACACCCCAAATCGTTTGTCGCGCTCGACGGCGCCGACCACCTGCTCACCCGGCGCGGCGACTCCGAGTTCGCGGCCGCCATCATCAGCGCCTGGGCGGGCCGGTACGCGCTGGACGCGACGGTGCACACCGCTGCCCCCGCATCCGGGATGGGAGCAACCGATTCCGCACAGACGACCATGGATGTCGAGCGATACCCGGGCATCGTCATCGTGGAGGAAACCGGAAACGGCGATTTCCAACAGCGCGTCACGTCCGGCCAGCACACGCTGTTGGCGGATGAACCGATCCCGATGGGCACGGATACCGGTCTGGCGCCATACGAATTCCTTCTCGCGGGCCTCGGCGCGTGCACGTCGATGACGTTGCGGATGTACGCGAAGCGGAAAGGCATCCCGCTGGAGAGGGTCAAAGTGGAACTCGGCCACTCGCGCATTCACGCCGAGGACTGCGAGAACTGCGAGACGCAGACCGGCCACGTCGACCACATCGAGCGGTGGATCACGCTGACTGGAAATCTCACCGGCGAACAGAAGACGAGGCTTATGGAGATCGCCGACCGGTGCCCGGTGCACCGCACGCTCCACTCGGAGATCAACATCACTAGCGAACTCGTAGGGTCTGCGGTCGGCCGGGAGCCGAGTGCATGAACGAGCCCGACACTTCCGTGCGGTCCGCTGTCCAAGGCAGGTCCCCGCGTTCATTCGGGCAGATGCTCGCCATTGGGGTTTGGGTCGCCGCCGGCGTCGCCGGGTTGTGGCTCGTGCTGGCACTCGTGAACCCAACCACGACGTACCATTTCTCGCCGCTACTGCTTTCGGCCGCGCCAAGCGTGGTGGTGCGAATGCTGGCAGAGAAAGCGCTGCCGTGGCGGAAGACCTTGGTCACCGTCGCCGTGGGTGTCGTTTTCGCCGGCGTCGTCACTGTGATCCTCCAACTGGCGGATGCGCTGCGCGGGCCCGTGCTCGCCGCCGACTTCACTGCGGTCGCCGGCAGCGCGCTCGCAGAGACTTTGATCGCATTCACGATCGGCGCCGTGTTGGGCGGCCTGATTGCGGCCATCCGCTGGACGCGCAACGACCGAACCCGAAAGCCCGGTTAGGGTGTACGGCGTTTCAGGGTCACCGACCCGAGCACGATCGCGCCGACGATGAACGCCACGATGATGAGCAGCTTCGTCAGGAGGTAGGCATCATCCTGGTCGTCCCGTGCCACGGCATTGAGCGCGTCGATGGCATGCGAGAGCGGCAGCCAGTCGGAAATCGCATACAGCACGTCCGGCATCTGGTCGCGCGGCAAGAGCAACCCGCCGAGAAGCATTTGCGGGAACACGAATGCCGGCATGAACTGCGCAACCTGGAACTCGGTATTGGCGAACGCGCTCGCGAGCAAGCCGAGCGCAGTCCCCAGGACGGCATCCGCAACGGCAATGGCCAGAAGCCACCAGACCGAGCCGCTGATCTCCAGCCCGAACAGCCACACGGAGAATCCGACGGCGATTCCGGCCTGAAACACGGCGAGAAGCCCGAACGCGAGCGCGTAACCCATGATGATGTCGAGCTTGCCGATGGGAAGGGTCAGTTGCCGCTCGAGCGTTCCGGTGCGGCGCTCCCTCAGGGTCGTCATGCTCGTGACGACGAACATGATGGTGAACGGGAACAGCGCGAGCACGGCGGGGCCGACCTGGTTGAACACCGGGGTGTCCATGAATATCCAGGCCAGTAGTCCGATGAGCAGGCTCGGCACGATAAGAAGCAAGGCAATCGTGCGCGGGTCGTGGCGGATCTGGGTGAGGACCCGCCCGGTCGCGGCGAACGTGAGACGCGCGCTCATGACGCCGCCTCCCCGTCGAACTCGGCATCGAGATGCTTCGGTCGGTGCCGGATGAGGGCGAGAAATGCGGCGTCCGCGTCGGCGGCGCCCGTGCGCTCGAGAAGGCCCGCCGGGGTTTCGTCGGCGAGGATCTCGCCATCCCGCAGGAGCAACAGCCGATCGCACCGGGTCGCCTCATCCATAACGTGGCTGGAGACGAGCAGAGTCGTTCCCGACTCGGCGAGTCGGCGGAACAAAGCCCACAAATCCATGCGGAGCACCGGATCGAGTCCGACCGTGGGTTCGTCAAGCACGAGAAGCTCGGGAGAACCGAGCAACGCCACGGCGAGCGAGGCCCGACTGAGCTGGCCGCCGGACAACGAGTCGACCATTTGGTTCGCCTGTTCGGTGAGATCCGTCGACTCGAGCACTCGCTCGACGTCGGCGCGCCCGGCCCGCAGCATGGACGAGAAATAGTTGAGGTTCTGCCGAATGGTCAGGTCTCCGTAGACGCTCGCGTCCTGGGTCACGTAGCCGACCTGGCGGCGTAGGATGGCACTTCCCGCCGCATGGCCGAGCACGTTCACGACGCCGGTGACGTTGCGTTGCACGCCCACGATCGCCCGCATGAGCGTGGTCTTGCCGGAACCGCTTGGCCCGAGGAGCCCGACGAGCGATCCTTGCGGCACGTCGAAGGAGATTCCGTGCAAGACTTCCCGTTTGCCCCGGCGGACCCGAAGGTCGTCGGTATGGATCGCAGAATTCACCATGTGGTGAATTATTCGCGAGCGGGGCCATCCGTGTCAAGGAGTGCGGGGTAACCCGTCAGGTGGAATTGGATGACCGGCCCGATGCGGCGGGCGACTTCCTCGATGGGTGCGCTCGCGAGCGGTTCCACCCGCACGCCGTACCGCACCATGAACAGTCCGACGATCTGCGACGCGGCTGCGCCCGCCCGCAATTCTCCGTCCTCGGCGCCCAGATCTACCGCGATCTTTTTCAGCACTTCTCGCGTGATGAACTGGCGCAGCATCGTCGCGGCGAAGTCGTGGCCAAGTGCGGTTCTGATGATGCTGATGATCCGCTCGGCGGATTTGCCAGACTCCATGGTCGTCAGGACCACGGTGACGAGGTTCACGCCGATCTGGTCCCGCGGTCCGCTGAGCACCTGTCTGACGATGAGGTCCGGCCGCATGGGGGAGCTCACGGATGCGGCAAAGAGTTCCGCCTTGTCATTGAAATAGTGGTGTACCAGCGCTGGGTCGACTTCCGCTCGCCGGGCGATCCCACGCAGTGACGTGGAGTCGTAGCCCTTCTCGAGAAACTCCTTCGACGCTGCCTCGAGAATCTGGGCCCGCGCATCCGCTTCGCCGGAGCGGCGCCTCCCCCGCGAGCGGGGCGCAGTCTCACCGTCAGCGCTCCGTGCCATAACGACAGGCTAGACGATTTTCGACGGATAGCCGCGGGGGAGCGTGAGCGTGACGGGAGTGCCGTTCAGCACCCCTGTCAGGAAAACTCCACCGGTCGCGCCCGGCCTGGACTGTTACGGTCGAGACTGTCGCGGGTCGGCTCGTCCGGGTCGAGCCGCCAACCAGACGGAACACCGTCGGGGACATCCTTCACGATCCGGCCGGACGGCGCCGTCCACTCGATGGTGCCCGATTCGGATTGCCGGACCCGCCACGGCGGTGCGTTCGCCCTCGTATGGTGCTTGAGCGCATGGTGCCCTGGGCACAGCAGTTCGAGGTTTTCCGGAGTCGTTTCGCCTCCGTGCTCCCAGGCGAGGGTGTGATCGGCGTCGCACCGTCGAGCGCGGCGCGTGCAGCCGGGGAAACGACATCTGCCGTCCCTGGCCTCCAGGAACTGTCGGAGAGCCTGCGACGGGCGATACGTGTGTGCGGAGATCACGAGCTCAGTGACCGGATCGGTCAGGATGCGCAGCCATGTCGTTGCCCCACCGGCGAGCATGCGGGCGGTCTCCAGGTCGATCGGTCCCTTTCCGGAGATGGTGGCCGGTTCGTCGGACCTCCCGAGCAGGGTGAGCATGGGAATCACAACAGACACTTCGGCACGGATGCCGACGCCCGCCGAGTGCGGCGCGTCCGCATCGGCCGAGGGCTGAGCGGCGAGCAGCAACTCGGCGACGAGATCCGCGCGGAGCTGGTCGAGGCAACGGGGGTCGCCGAGGTCACGCCCCGTATCGCCCGATCGGGCGGCATGGCAGACGGCCTGAGCTTGCCGGGTCAGGCGATCCCACACACCGTCTGCCAGCACGGTGGGCATCGTCACGGAAAGTTCCGACATTCCGTCGCCGAGCTCGGTCACCGTGACCCGCCGCTCCTCGCGGGCCTGCCTGTGGCGTTCCTCGAAGGCGGTCTCCGCAAGGCGCACTGCTGTGAGCTGGGCGAAGCGCCGAAGTCGACCGGGAGTGACCGTGACCGCACGCTCGAGCACCTCCATCTCGTAAATTGCGCGGGCGTTCGCATCCACAATCGCGAGCCCCTGTTCGACGATCGTGCGCACGTGACCCAACTGGATGCGTCCCAGTTCGAGGCTTTCCAGAGTCGAGGGGAAGAGGCGCACGAGGGTCTCCGCCTCGGCGATGCGCGCCGCCATTGTTCGGTCCGACACTCGATGCAACACGGCAAGTTCCGCGGTGAGAGACCGCATCGCCATTTCGACATCCCTGGGTTTCGCCGCGGCGGGGAGCAGCCGACGGGTGCGCATGGCGAGGTCCGCGAGTTCGCGCTGCTCTTCGGCAATCAACCCTGCCTGCCGCCGCCGCAAATCGAGCGTGCGCTCGATCGCATCGGCCAGCGTGTCCCGGGAGTTCAGCTCCTCGGCGAGGCGCTCAAACCACGCGTCATGATCGAAGCCGGAAGTGTCGACGGGAATAACGTCAGATTCGGGGAACGGCTCCTCGTACCAGCCGTCGAAGTCCGGGACGGACACAGCGAAGTCGACCTCGCCGATCGTGTCGCCGGATGCCTGATTCATACCTCAAGACAACACCCGACCACTGACATTGCGCGCCCGTACCGAGAGAGTTATCCGCCGCCGGTATTTCCCAGCCTGAACCCCCGTCGTGAGTGGGCTGATCACGCGATGATTTCTCGGTGAGAGTGCAGGAAGGTTTGGTTATAGTGGACTGCAGCGCAGCACGCCGTCGGCGAGCATTGTGCACCGCAGAGCGCACCTAAGGAGCTTTCAGCAATGGATTCACTGTGGATCGTCATTGGCATCATCGTCCTGCTGGTCGTCATCATCGGCATCTACCTGTGGTCGACGTACAACGGACTCGTCCGCCTCAAGGTGCGCGTGGACGAGGCGTGGAGCGACATCACCGTCCAGCTCAAACGTCGGGCCGACCTCATCCCGAACCTCATCGAATCGGTGAAGGGGTACGCAGCCCATGAGAAGGGCGTGTTCGAGGCTGTCACGAAGGCCCGCGCGGAATCGCTGAGCGCAGGAACCCCCGCCGAGGCCGCCGTCGCCGAAAACCACATGCAGGCGGCGCTCAAGAGCATCTTCGCCGTCGCTGAAGCGTACCCGCAGCTCCAGGCCAGCCAGAACTACCTGCAGCTGCAGGGCGAACTCGTCGACACCGAGGACAAGATCCAGGCGTCCCGCCGCTTCTACAACGGCGGCGTGCGTGAGTTCAACACGAAGATCCAGGTGTTCCCGAACACGCTGTTCGTGCGCGGGCTTGGCTTCACCGAGCGTGAGTTCTTCGAGGTTTCGGATTCCGCAGCGATCGCGGAGCCGCCTCGCGTGCAGTTCTAACAGCCCAGTTTTAGTGCATGTATAAGGCCATAGCGCGCAACAAGCGCAACACCGTGTTCATCATGGTGGGCTTCGTCGCGCTCGTCGCCGTCATCGGGTTCGTCGTGAACCTGATTTGGGCCGGCGACCCCTTGCGCACCGGCGACTGGACCGTGACAATCGCCACGATCATCGGTGTGGGAATCTACGTCATCATCCAGTATTTCGCGGGCAGCAGCCAGGCGCTCGCGATGAGCGGGGCGCGCCAGATCCAGAAAGCGGACAACCCGAGGCTGTACCGGGTGGTCGAGAATCTCGCGATCACCAAAGGCCTGCCCATGCCGAAGGTGTACATCGTCAACGACCCTGCACCGAACGCGTTCGCGACGGGGCGGAAGCCGGAACTCGCGGCGGTCGCGGCGACGACGGGTCTTCTCGACATGATGACGGACAGCGAACTTGAGGGCGTTATGGCGCATGAGATGGGCCATGTCGAAAATTTCGACATCCGCCTCAACACGATCGTGTTCGCGCTCGTGGTCGCGATCGGCATCATCGTGGACATCCTCATGCGGATGATGTGGTTCAGCGGCGGCCGACGCAACAACAACAGCGGCGGAAACCCGATCATGCTCATTGTGGGAATCGCGGCGCTCGTCCTGTCGCCCATTCTTGCGGCGCTGATCCAGTCGGCGATCTCCCGCCAGCGCGAGTACCTTGCGGATGCGACGGGAGCGATGACAACGCGGCACCCCGAGGCGCTCGCGAGCGCGCTGGAAAAGCTCGGCCAGTACGGCAAGCCCATGATCAAACAGAACTCGACCATGGCGCACATGTGGTTCGGCGATCCGACGAAGCCCGGCGCCATGAGCAAGCTGTTCAGCACCCACCCGCCGATCGCGGATCGGGTCAAGCGCCTTCTGAACAACGCGACGAAGTTCTAGACGGGCAGCGCCCTAACCCAGCGCCCCGCGATCGCGCGGCTGAGGTTTCCGCGGCCCGCGACCGCAATCGACTCGAGTTGCTGCCAGCCCATGACCGCGCGCAGAGTCGGCGCGAGACGTTCCGCGACATTTCCGGGATCGGCGTGCGGTTCATGCCACGCCGACTGCACCCGCAGCACCCCGGCCTGCCGGTCGTTCTTCAGGTCGATGCGCCCCACGATCCGGTCGTCCATGAGGATCGGCAGGCAGTAGTAACCGAACACGCGCTGGGGCTCCGGTGTGTAGATCTCGATCCGGTAGTGGAAGTCGAACAGCCGCTCGGCCCGGTCGCGGCGCCACACGACGGGATCGAACGGCGACAGGAGCGCGACCGTGTCGATCCGGCGGGGAGTGCGCGCATCCCGGTGGAGCCAGGCCGACTGGCGCCAGCCTTCCACCCGGACCGGGCGAACGATGCCCTCGTCCTCGAGTTCTTTCAACAGCGCAGCCACCGGCACATTCTTGAGCCGGAAATAGTCGGCGATGTCGGAGGTCGTGGCGATGCCGTGCGCGCGCGCGGCATGCTCCACGAGCTGCTTCTGCGCCCGCCGGGCAGGGATGTCGCGCGAGACGACCTCCCGCGGCAACACGTGGTCCGCGAGCGCGTACACCCGTTCGAAGCGCGTCCTTCCCGCACTCGTCACCTCCCCCCAGCGGAACAGGGTCTCCAGCCCGGTCTTCACATCGGACCAGCCCCACCATGGGCCCGAGCGCTTGTTGGCGTCGTGCTCGACCTCGCTGGCGGCGAGCGGCCCCTTCTCGGCGAGCTCTCTGCGCAACCACTCGATCATGGGGGCGTGAGACGCCGCCCACGATGTGAGATCGTCTCGTTCCGAATGCCGGTAGCGTTCCATCCGCCAGCGGAACAGGGGCCAGGACTCCACCGGAATGAGCGCGGCCTCGTGCGCCCAATACTCGACATACCGGCCCTTTCGCGAGAAAGTGAGCCGGTCGAGGTGCGTCTTGTCGTAGGCGCCGAGCCGGGCGAACACCGGCAGGTAGTGGCTGCGTTCGAAAACGTTCACGGAATCGAGTTGCAGGAGGCCGAGGCGGTCGATCGTGCGGTTCAACTGGCGCGCTCCGACAGCATTCGGTGAAGTGCGCGCGAATCCTTGCGCGGCCAGCGCGGTGCGCCGAGCGCGGGCGGCGGAAATTATCTCGACCATCGGATTGACGATACCCGGCGCCGGTGACGGAGAGACACGGTGGGAGGGGATGCCGATTTCGGAATATGAATTCACGTGCATATGCGCGCCCATAGACTGAAGCGTGATGTTCCGCAAGCGACAGCCGCCCACTGCAGCACACACCCGCGCGTCCGCAGCACGAAACCGCGCGGCCGAGGATGCGGTGCC
This sequence comes from Micrococcales bacterium, assembly GCA_017306245.1. Lineage (GTDB taxonomy): Bacteria > Actinomycetota > Actinomycetes > Actinomycetales > Microbacteriaceae > Terrimesophilobacter. The sequence continues at coordinate 21,986 of JAFKIY010000001.1, forward strand.
GGTCGGCATGCGCATCGCCGGCGCCTGGTCGTGGCGGATTCTGGCCATTGCGGCCGTCGTCGCGCTCGTGATCTTCCTCGTCATCCAGCTGAAGCTCATCGTCGTCCCCTTCATGGTCGCGATCCTGCTCGCCGCCCTCCTCGTGCCGTTCGTTCAGTTCCTGCAGCGCCACCGCTGGCCGAAATGGCTCGCCGTCACGGTCGCCGAGGTGGGGCTCATCGGCATCGTCACCGGCCTGATCTATTTGGTTGTCCTCGAGATCATCCGCGGATTCCCGGATCTCAGGGACCGTTCGGTGGCGTTCTATGACACCTTCAAGGAGTTGCTGCTCGCCTCCCCGCTGCACCTCACCGACGCCCAGATCAACGACTACCTCGCCCAGGCCTGGCAGTCGATCCAGGCGGACAGCGCGGTTCTCGTCTCCGGCGCCCTCTCGTTCGGCTCCACGTTCGGACACTTCCTCGCGGGCATCCTTCTCGCACTCTTCGCCACCCTGTTCCTCCTCATCGACGGGCGTCGCGTGTGGGCGTGGACGGTCAGGCTGTTCCCCCGCACCGCGCGGCCGGCGGTGGATGGCGCGGGGCGCGCCGGCTGGGTCACCCTCACCGACTTCGTGAAGGTGCAGATCTTCGTCGCGTTCATCGATGCCGTGGGGATAGGCCTCGGGGCGTGGATCCTCGGTTTGTTCTTCGGCGGCTTCCCGCTCGTCCTGCCCATCGCGATCGCCGTTTTCCTGGGTTCGTTCATCCCCGTGGTGGGCGCCGTTCTGACCGGTGTGATCGCCGTGTTCGTCGCCCTCGTGTATTTGGGTCCGATCCCGGCCGTCATCATGCTGGGAATCGTTCTCCTCGTGCAGCAGGTCGAGGGACACGTGCTCCAGCCGCTCGTCATGGGAACCGCGGTGAAGGTGCACCCGCTTGCCGTCGTGTTCGCGGTTGCGGCAGGCGGATTCCTCGCCGGAATCCCCGGCGCACTCTTCGCCGTGCCCGTCGTCGCGACCGTCAATGTGATGGTGCATTACATCGCGCGAGGCGAATGGCGGGTTCACCCTAACCCCACTCTGAAGGATGTACTGCGCGATGAGTGACACGGTGGTGCCCACGCTGGATGAACTCCAGGCGGCGCGCGAACTCGTTGCCGCGGTGGCGAACGTCACCCCGATGGAGGAATCCCGCTACCTCTCGAACGTTCTCGGTTCGCCCGTGCTGCTCAAGTGCGAAAACCTGCAGCGCACCGGCTCATACAAGATCCGCGGAGCCTACAACCGGATGGCGCGGCTCACCCCCGAGGAGCGCGCCCGAGGCGTGGTGGCCGCGTCCGCCGGAAACCACGCGCAGGGTGTGGCGCTCGCCGCCCGAGAGCTCGGAATCAACGCGACCATTTTCATGCCGGTCGGCGTCGCACTGCCCAAACTTCAGGCGACACGCAGTTACGGCGCTGACGTCATCCTTCGCGGGCACTCGGTCGACGAGCCGCTTCGCGCCGCGGCCGAGTTCGCTGAATCCACCGGGTCGATCCTCATCCCGCCGTTCGATCATCTCGACATCATCACCGGGCAGGGAACCCTGGGTCTGGAGATTCTGGACCAGGTTCCCGATGTGGAGACCGTCGTCGTGCCGATCGGCGGCGGCGGGCTCATCGCCGGGATCGCGAGTGCCGTCAAGCAGCGCGCGGCGCTCGAGGGGCGCACCATCCGGGTCATCGGCGTGCAGGCGGAGAATTCGGCGCCGTATCCGCGGTCGCTCGAAGCGGGCGAACCGGTCGAGATCCGCATGAAACCGACGATTGCGGACGGTATCGCGGTGAGCAAGCCGGGGGCGCTCAACTTCGCCATCATCCGGGACCTCGTCGACGACATCGTCACGGTGAGCGACGACGAAACCGCACAAGCGCTCCTGGTTCTGCTGGAACGCGCAAAGCTGGTTGTCGAACCGGCGGGGGCGGTCGCGGTCGCCGCGATTGTGACCGGCAAGGTCGAGAACCTCGGCAAGACCGTCGCCGTGCTGAGCGGCGGGAACATCGACCCGCAGGTGATGGAGCGCGTCATCTCCCTCGGGCTCGCCGCGTCCGACCGGTACCTCAAACTTCGCGTCAAACTTCCGGATCGCCCTGGGCAGCTCGCGCGCATCGCCGAGTTGATTTCGGATGCCAACGCGAACGTCATCGAGGTGTCGCACGCCCGAAACGGGCGCGGTGCGCTCCTCGGCGAAGTGGAACTCGAACTGAGCCTGGAGACGCGCGGGCCGGAGCACGTGCAGCGAGTCCTCGACCACTTGCGCGAGGCCGACTACGACCCGCGCACCGAGTACTAGGAAGTGCACTCCCTTCGAGACGCGTGCTCCGCACGCTCCTCAGGGAGCCGAATCAGAAGCTGTACGTCTTGACCGACAGCAGCTCGACCGAGATTTCCTTGCCGTTCGGTGCCGTGTAGCTCACGGTGTCACCCTCTTTGTGGCCCATGATCGCCATGCCCAGCGGGCTCTTCTCGCTGTACACGTCGAGGTCGCTGTCTCCGGCGATCTCGCGGCTGCCGACCACGAACGAGCTCTTCTCGCCGGAAATATTCGCGGTTACGAGCATGCCCGGCTCGACGACGCCGTCGTCGGGCGGATTGCCCACGTTCGCATTGCGCAGGAGCGAGGTGAGCTGGCGGATGCGGGCCTCGATCTTGCCCTGCTCTTCCTTCGCCGCGTGGTAGCCGCCGTTCTCCTTGAGGTCGCCCTCTTCCCGGGCAAGCTCGATCTTGTGGGCGATTTCGGCGCGACCCTGACCGCTCAGGTGTTCGAGCTCGCTCGTGAGTCGATCGAACGCCTCCTGGGTCAACCAGGTTTCGGCAGTCGTGTCAGCCATAGTGAACTCCTTCGGTGAGCCGTGGTCTTCCCGGGCATCGCCAGTCAAACAAATGAGACCGGCCAGACGACCGGTCTCGTAGCTACTCGCTCAATCTTACGTGAGCCAGCAACGGTAGATCAAGCCAGTGACCGCGCGCTGGGAGGTCCGAACGGTTTCCGTGTACTGACGTGTGAGGTTCGCGGATGCCGGCAGCTCCACGATCTTCCACCCCACGATCGCGTGCGCGGCATTCTGCGCCTGGAGGGCGCAGGAAACGGGTGCGCCGGAGGACACCGAAACCTGCCAGGTGATGGTCACGGTGGAGTCGTCGACGACCTTGTGGCCGATGTCCTGCGCGTTGAGATTGCCCTGGCCGTTGTCGAGGCCGGCCCACAGCACCCAGGCCGCGAATACCACGACGAACAGCGCCGCGGCAACAATGGCGATCGTTCGATCCCGCCGCTTCCGGTTCGGCGTGCGCCCGTATCGCGCATCCAGTGCGGCGTTCTGTGCCGTGCCTGCGGTTTCCACCATCGTGCTCCCCGATTAGTCTGGTACCCCAAGGCTAATCGTGGAAGTGAAGGAGACCTGTGCCCAAACGCCTTCTCGCGGTGCACGCGCATCCCGACGACGAGTCGAGCAAGGGCGCCGCAACGTACGCCCACTACGTTCAGGAGGGGGCGCAGGTGCTCGTCGTCAGTTGCACGGGTGGAGAGCGCGGCGACATTCAAAACCCGCACCTGGTCGAAACGGCGATGGCGGAAAGGGATATGGCGGGGTTGCGGCGCATCGAGATGGCCCGCGCACGCGAGATTGTCGGGTTCGATCACCTGTGGCTCGGCTTCGAAGATTCCGGATTGCCGGAGGAGGGGGAGGCGCTGGCCCCGAACTGTTTCGCTCTGATCCCGCTCGAGCACTCCGCCGAGCCGCTTGTGAAAATCATCCGCGAGTTTCGGCCCCAGGTGATGCTCACCTACGACGAGTCGGGCGGGTACCCGCATCCGGATCACGTCCGCACCCACGAGCTGTCGATTTTTGCGATGGATGCCGCAGCGGATGCATCGCGCTACCCGCACGCGGGCCCGCCTTGGCAGATCCAGAAGGTGTATTACGACCGGATCTTCAACGGTCCGCGAGCGAACGCGATGTACGACGCACTGAAGGAACGCGAACCGGAATCCCCACTTCTCGAACAGCTGGACGGCATGCGAGCCTGGATGCGCGAGCGCCCGGACCTCGCGACCACCCACGTCGAGGTCGGGGCATATTTCGACAAGCGCGACGATGCCCTGCGCTCGCACGCGAGCCAGGTGTCCCCGGACAGCAGCTTCTTTTTCTGGCCGAATCGGCTTCAACGCGACGTGTGGCCGTGGGAGGACTACCAGCTCGCGAGTTCGCTTGTTGACACTGAATTGCCGGAGACGGATTTGTTCGCCGGCGTCGTCGCAGAGGAAGGTTCCGAATGATGGTGGCCACGATAGTGTCGGTTCTTCTCGAGGTGACACCGACTCCGCCCCCCGATTTCGACCCGAACTCGGTCACGCCGACCTGGGTCGGCTTCACGATCACGTTCCTGGTCGCCGCGGCCACCGTCCTGCTCATCATGGACATGGTGCGCAGGATTCGCCGGGTCCGCTACCGCGCGGAAGCGCAGGAGCGCCTCGAGGCTGAGCGTGCGGCCGAGGACGTTTCGGGCGACGGAAGCCTCTAACTGCCGGTCGGCTCTGCTGCAACTCCTGCGGGCCGGCCGCGCGACCGACTCGGACACCAAAATCTCGGGTGGGCCAACTCGCGTCGGCGATTGCCGGCACAGCAGATGCGGATGCCGCATCCTACGACGCTGAGTCGGACGAGTGGGAGCGCAGCAAACTCACCGACCGGAACGCGTGAGCGACCAGGACCTCGCACCGGGGGCGTCGCCTGGGCCACCCTTGAGCCCGTGCGTGGTCGCGAACGGGCGGGCACCGGCCTGTCCTCATCACCGCCGGGCAGGTTTCCGAACACTGCCTCACACCGCGAAAGTATGGCTGGGCGACTTTCTGGACCTCCTAGCTCCGTTGGGTTTCGACGCCGTGCGATCGAGCTCGGCGCGGATCCCACGCGGACCCTGTGGACACCAACCGATTTTGGCCTCCGTGCGCGTTAGAGTGAAGTTTCTCTAACGTCGGGGACGTGGAATCGTGAAATGGTGGTCAGGGGCGGTCGGGCGACACCCCTGGCTCGTGCTGATTGCCGGTGTGCTCCTCATCGTCGTGGCGGGAATCTACGGTCTTGGTGTCATCGCGAGCCTCAGCCAGGGGGGATTTGAGGACCCCGACTCCGAGTCCGCGAAGGAACTCCGCCTGCAGCAGGATCTCTTTCCTCACCACGAGGCGGACATCGTCGTGATCTACTCCAGCACGACGGAACTTGCCGGAGACCCCGACTTCTCCGACGCCGTCACGTCGACGCTCGCGGACCTGCCGTCGGACGAGGTCGACGGCATCATCACCTGGTACAGCACGCGGGCTCCCGACCTCCTCTCCGAGGACAAACATGCCACGAGGGCAATCATCACGCTCGCCGGCAGCACACCGAACGAGAAGGCCGACGCCGCGGATGTCGTCATCCCGCTGCTCGACGCGTCGGGGCTCCGGACGGACATCCTCGGCGAGTGGGCGGTCTTCCACGATGTGACCGCGCTCGTGACGGCTGACATCGTGCGCGCCGAGGCGCTCGCCATCCCCATCGTCATGGTGCTGAGCCTCGTCATTTTCGGGAGCGTCGCCGCGGCGCTCATGCCGACCCTGATCGGGATGATCGCGGTCCTCGGCGCGTTCGCCGTTGTCCGCATCATGACCCAGTTCACTGACGTGTCGGTGTTCGCGATCAACATCATCACCCTGCTGGGGATGGGGCTGGCGATCGACTACGCCCTCTTCATCGTCAGCCGGTTCCGCGAAGAGCTGGCGTTCCAGCCCGACACGAGCAGGGTCAGCGTGCGGGCGGCGCTCGCGACGACCATGGCCACGGCTGGCCGCACCGTCCTGTTCTCCGGGCTCATCGTTGCGGCATCGCTGGCGAGCCTCATCCTGTTCCCGCAGACGTTCCTCACCTCGATGGGGTTCGGCGGGGTCGCCGCCGTCCTCGTGGCCGTCGTCGCCGCCCTGACCATACTTCCGGCGATCCTCGCGATCCTCGGCAAACGAATCGAATTCGGGCGGATGCCGTGGCGCCGCCCGCTTCGGACCGGGCAACGCCGCCCGGAGACCCTCGCGAAAGGGCACGCGGCACAATTCCGGCGGGACCGGGAGCGCCCGGAAGGCGGGTGGGCGAAAGTCGCGCACAGCGTGATGCGGCGCCCCGTCCTCTACCTTGTCGCCATCACCGCCGGGCTGCTCATCCTCGCCGCCCCATTCACGAGCGCCCAATGGGGCGGCGTCGACGACCGCGTGCTGCCCGAGGATTCGCCGGCACGTGTCGCCGCGCAATTCCAGGAAGATACGTTCGGGGTGCAGCCGACCCCGGTGACCATCGTGCTCCAGGGGGCGGATGCCGCCGCCGCGGATGCATACGCCCGGAAGCTGTCCCCAGCCACCGGGTCGCTTCCCGTGTACACGGTGGACACGACCACGAGCGGCGGCCGGTCGTCCGCGCTCGTGCGGGTGGATGCGGCCGGCGACGCGCAGACCCCCGCATCCCAGGACCTGGTGCGCGCCATCCGCGCCGTCGACCCCGGTGATGGCGTCACCGCCTTCGTGGGCGGCCAGGCGGCAATCACGGTCGACCTGATCGACTCGATCGGCTCCCACCTGCCCTGGATGGGTTTGATCGTCGCTGCCGTGATGTTCGTGCTGTTGTTCATCGCGTTCGGCTCGCTCGTGCTGCCGGTCAAGGCGATTCTGATGAATATCGTGTCGATCAGCGCATCCTTCGGGATCGTGACCTGGATCTTCCAGGACGGCAACCTCTCCGGGCTGCTCGGATTCACCTCGCCCGGATACCTCGATGCGACCCAGCCGATCCTCATGCTCGCAATCCTGTTCGGGCTCTCGATGGACTACGAAGTGTTCCTCCTCAGCAGGGTGCGGGAGGAGTGGGACGTGCACGGCGACAACACCCGAGCGGTCGCGACCGGGCTGCAGCACACTGGCCGGATCATCACGAGTGCGGCGGTACTGCTCGCGGTCGTCATCGGCGGATTCTCCACCTCCAGCATCCTGTTCATCAAGATGATCGGCGTCGGGATGCTCGTCGCGGTGCTGCTGGACGCGACCGTCGTGCGCGCCCTCCTCGTCCCGGCCACCATGCGACTGCTCGGCCCCACGAACTGGTGGGCTCCCGCCCCCCTGCACCGCTGGTGGGTCAGGTTCGGGCACCACTCCGGAACGCTCGCTGCCGACGCCGCGAATGCTCCGCGGCGGGCCGCCCGGCCCTCAGGTCCCGCTGGACGGGCGGGGCCCCGGCGTTCGCAGCCGGAAGCGAGCACGCAGTTGGCGGAGAGAATGATCGTCGGAATCGTCGACTCCGTTCCCGACGTTCTGCGCGGGAGACGGGCGACCGTCACACGGTTCACCGTTCTCGAGGACCCTGGCGCGCGGGCAGACCAGCAGCAATTCGTGACGTCACCGCCGTCGCGCCACCTCGTCGAAGCGACCGCCGATCTCGGCGCGCACGCAGCGCAAATCCTGCAGTACGGCACCGGGGTCATCGTCGTCGGTCACGAACGCGAGGCGAGGGCGCCGGCGGGCGACGCCACGACACCGGCGGCGCGCATCATCGAGGCCACCCACATCGGACTGGATGTGTCGAACGCGCCGGCCCCGGTTGCGGCCGAACGGCGCTAGGTGAGAATCGGCGGGTTGATCGCGACCAGCAGGATCCCGGTCCAGTGGCACAGGAACGCCAGGAGCGTGAGCGTGTGGAAGATCTCGTGGAAACCGAATTTCCCCGGGAACGGATTCGGTCGCTTGAGCCCGTAAATGACGGCCCCCACCGTGTAGCACAGACCGCCAGCGATGATGAGGATCATCATGGCCGCGTTCGCCTTGAACAGGTCGACGATGAACATCATCGCAGCCCATCCGAGCAGCACGTAGAGCGGAACGTAGAGCCAGCGCGGCGCCGAAATCCAGAACACCCGGAATCCGATGCCGAGCAGCGCGCCGCTCCACACCAGGATCAGGAGCAACGTTGCCCTGTCGTGCGGGAGGGAAAGCACCGTGATCGGAGTGTAGGAGCCCGCGATGAGCAGGAAGATATTCGCGTGGTCGAACCGTTTCAGCAGCTTCCGGTTGCGGTCGCTCCAGTTGAAGCGGTGGTACAGAGCGGAGATTCCGAAGAGCATGAGCGAGGAGAGCACGAAGACGGCGGAACTCACTTTCGCGGGCACCCCGTGCGCGAGCACGATCAGAATGATGCCGAGGGCAATGGCGACTGGGAACGTTCCGGCGTGGATCCAGCCTCGCCAGGTCGGCTTGACTTCCGCGTACTTCTTCGCGTCATCGAGCAACGGAATGTGCGCGGGCTTGACCTGGACTTGTTCCGCGACCGCTACAGGGTCGGCTTCCGTTCTCATGAAGGTGAGCCTACGCGCCCACCGTAACGGCAGGCTGCGAATCGCGGGGGCGAAGTGGACTAACGTAGCCGTGTGCGAAAGCGGGAGAAACCATTCGGCAGCGGCATCCTCTACGGCCTGTACCAGAAACGCCTGAGGCGGGAGATCGCCGAACTGCCGGTGCCGGGGCACATCGCCATCATCCTCGACGGCAATCGGCGGTGGGCGCGAGCGAACGATCTCGAAACGGCGGGCCACGGATACCGCGCGGGCGCCGCAAAGTTCCGCGAATTCCTGGTGTGGTGCGACGACCTCGGCGTGAAAGTCACCACCCTCTACCTGCTGTCCACCGACAACCTGCTGGGGCGGGCGCCGGACGAACTTGCCGACCTGTTCGAAGTGATCGCCGACCTCGCGGACGACCTGTCGCACTACCGGGACTGGAAGGTGCAGCACGTCGGATCCCTTGAGCGCCTGCCCGAAGCGCTCAAGGCGAGCCTCAACGCGGCGGAAGCGCGCACGGCGAACAAGACCGGAATGCACATCAACCTCGCGATCGGGTACGGCGGCCGGCGCGAAATCGCCGACGCCATGCGGAGCATCGTTCGCCAGCACGCGAGCGAAGGGAAATCCATTGATGCGCTTGCCGAAATTCTCACGCCGGAACTCATCGCCAAGCACCTGTACACCGGCGGGCAACCTGACCCTGACCTCGTCATCCGCACCTCGGGCGAACAGCGGATGAGCGACTTCATGCTGTGGCAGAGCGCCTACAGCGAGTTCTATTTCGTCGAAGCGCTCGGGCCCGACCTGCGCGAGGTCGACTTCCTCCGCGCGGTGAGAGACTACGCGGGACGTCAGCGGCGATTCGGGCAATAACCGAGCATAGTTTTACCCAGCGGCGGCGTGGCACACTGAGTCAATGTTGACGATCGATGAGTTCGCCCTGCAATTCGACGAGGAGCCCGGCTACCTGGATTTCGGTCGGATGGGGCCGCTCGCGCGAACCGTCGTGGAGGAAGAGCGGGCGCAGGTGGAGCTGCTCCGCAAGGCGCGGTTCGGCAGCCTCGACAGCCTCGGCGAACAGGATCTTCGAGTGCGCCGCGCCGTCGGGGCGATCACGGGCTTCCGCGACGATCAGGTCGTGTTCCAGCCGAACACGAGCCTCGGGCTCATGCAGGTCATGTTCGGAATCACCGGGGGTGTGCTCCTGTCGCCGGTGGAGTTTCCGAGCGCCGCGTTCGCCGCGGTGCGCGCATCCGACGCGCTCGGCAGGCTTACGCCGCAGTGGCTCGAAACCGACTACGGCCGCCCCACCCCCGGCACGATCAAGGACCAGCTGTCGAAGGACACCACGGCGGTCGCGCTGAGTCTCGTCGACTTCCGCACCGGGTTCCAGGTCGACCTTGACGGCGTCCGGCAGGTGATCGGCGACCGCCTGCTCATTGTGGATGCGATCCAGGGGTTCAGCGTCGCCGACGTCGACTACCGGCACGCGGATGTCGTGGTCTCCGGCGGGCAGAAGTGGGTGCGCGCCGGGTGGGGGACCGGCTTTCTGGCGATGAGCGATCGGGCCGTGGACCGCATCACGCCGACGCTGTCCGGATTCAACGCGACGGATGCCGGCCCGGTGCCGATCGGCTCCGTGCCGCCGGCCTCGCGCGGTGCGCGCGCCTTCCAGGTGAGCAATCCGAGCCCCGTCGCTCAGGCGCGGATGTCGGCGGCGCTCGAACAGATCGCCCAGGTGGGTGTTCCCGCGATCGCGGAGCGGGTCGCGTCCAACGCGGCACGCATCATCGACCTCGCCGACGAATTCGGTATTCCCGTCTCCTCGCCGCGCGACGTCCGGGAACGGGCAGGCATCGTGGTGCTCGAACCGGCAGCCGACAAACTCACGGCGCTCGTCGCGGCCCTGCACAATCACGCGGTGACAGTGACGACGCGCGACGCGAACGTGCGGGTGAGCATCCACGCGTCGACCACCGACGAAACGGTGGCCATGGTGCGCGCGAGTTTCCAGAGTTTCGCCACGGCGACCACTCTGTGAGTCCGCGTGTCGCGCCCGCGTGGCGTGCCGGAACACGTAGCGTCAAGACATCAGGCATGGCGCCTGACCGAAGCGGCCACGTAAGTTCGCTTTCGACCTTGAGTTGGCCGTAACGGACATGATCCGAGCCACCCGCGCTCGGGGATGGAGCCGTAAGTGGCCACGACCAGCACTCCCCAGCCGAAATCAGCAGCAGTGAAAGAGGCGAAGGGGGTGGTCCGCCAGGCCGAGAAGACGTATGTCCTGGATACGTCCGTTCTCCTCTCCGATCCGAAAGCCATCTTCCGGTTCGCCGAACACGCTGTCGTTCTTCCGGTTGTGGTCATCAGCGAACTTGAGGCCAAACGCCACGACCCGGAGATCGGCTACTTCGCCCGTCAGGCGCTCCGCAATCTCGACGAGCTGAGAATCCAGCACGAGCGCCTCGACTTCCCGGTCGCTGTGGGCACCGGCGGCAGCCTGCGGGTGGAGCTCAACCACAGCAGCACCTCGATCCTCCCCTCCGGCCTCCAACTGGGCGACAACGACTCCCGCATTCTCGCCGTCGCCCTGAATTTGGCCGGTGACGGGCTGAACGTCACGGTCGTCTCCAAGGATCTGCCGCTCCGGGTGAAAGCCGCCTCGGTCGGTCTGGCCGCGGAGGAATACCGCGCAGAGCTCGCCATCGACTCGGGGTGGACCGGGATGGCGGAGATCACCCTCGGGTCGAAGGACATGGCGAAACTGTACGACGACGAGGAACTCGCGACGAACCTCGTCGCGGATGTCACCCTCAACACGGGCCTGGTCATCCACTCCGATCGCGGTTCGGCGCTCGGGCGCGTGACCGGACCGGGCATGCTGCGGCTCGTGCGCGGCGATCGCGACATTTTCGGCATGCACGGGCGGTCGGCGGAGCAGCGCCTCGCGATCGACATGCTCCTGGATGCGAATCTGGGCATTGTGTCCCTCGGTGGGAGGGCCGGCACGGGGAAGTCCGCTCTTGCCCTGTGCGCGGGACTTGAGGCCGTGCTCGAGCGCCAGCAGCACCGCAAGATCATGGTGTTTCGCCCGCTGTACGCGGTGGGCGGCCAGGAGCTGGGGTACTTGCCGGGGGATGCGGCAGAGAAAATGAACCCGTGGGCGCAGGCCGTGTTCGACACGCTGAGTTCCGTCGTCTCCCAGAACGTCCTCGACGAAGTCATGGAACGCGGGCTCCTCGAGGTGCTCCCGCTCACCCACATCCGGGGCCGCTCGCTGCACGACGCGTTCGTGATCGTCGACGAAGCGCAGTCGCTCGAGCGGAACGTTCTGCTCACCGTCCTCAGCCGCATCGGGCAGAACTCGCGTGTCATCCTCACCCACGATGTGGCCCAGCGCGACAACCTGCGAGTGGGCAGGCACGACGGCGTTGCTTCGGTGATCGAGACGCTCAAGGGACACTCCCTGTTCGGGCACGTGACGCTCACGCGCTCCGAACGCAGTGACATCGCCGCTCTCGTGACCGAGCTTCTCGAGGGCAACGAAGTGGCGTGAGCCAGACCTGTTAAGGTCGAGGAGTGACATCCCTCGTCCTCATCGTTCTCGTGAGCCTCGGGGCAATTTTCCTGTGGGGGCTTCTGGCGCCGCGAAGCCAGTGGCGCGTGCTCGTGAGCTGGAGTTACCGCGATCCGCACACCGACGAGCCGAGCGGGTCCGCCTACCTCCTGTACCGAGTGGTCGCCGCGCTCGGAATCGCGACGATGGTCGCGAGCGGCATTCTCACTTACCAGGATCACCTGAACAATCTGCCGAAACCTCCGGCGCCCCCGACCGCCGTGCAAGTGATGTGGGGGACCACCCCACCCGTCGTCGTGAACCGGGTCATCACGTCGGTCGGGACGGCGCCCAAAAACCTGGTGGATCAACCCATCCTCGGGTACCAGGCCGTGGACGGTCAGACCCGCCAGCCGCCCTACCTGTTCAAGCTCGCCCCGTTCGTCCTGGACACCGCCACAACCGAGAACGGGTACATCGGGAAGGACCCGGATCCCGGCCTCACGGCCCTCGACACGGCAGAGCTTGTCGTGCAGGTGAAGGGTGACCCGAGGTGTTTCCCGCACGCGGCGATCGTGAGAGAAACCGACGAGACCGTGTCGGTGGCGATCTTTTACGGGCAGTCAAACCCGACAGACGGCGCGCACACGGAAAACCTCGCGGACTGCAACGTCCTGGCGAGCGGGGCGAACGTGTCCACGCTCATCCCCATCCCGCTCGCGTCGCCGCTGAAGGACCGAACCGTTCTCACCCTGGAGGGTGACGCCATTCGCGAGGTTCCGCTGGTGCAGTAGTGCCCGCCAGCCCGGTCTCGGCGGGTCCGGCTAGTTCGGGTGGGTCATGCTGAGCACGTCGAGGAGGGTGTCAAGTTGCTCCTCGGTGATCTCTCCGCGTTCGACGAACCCCAGCTCGACGACCGACTCGCGCACGGTGATTCCCTTCGCCACCGCATTCTTCGCAACCTTCGCCGCCGACTCGTAACCGATCACGCGGTTCAACGGCGTCACGATGGACGGAGAGGATTCTGCAAGGGCTCTCGCCCGCTCGACATTCGCCGTCAGCCCGTCCACGGTCGTGTCGGCCAGCAGGCGGCTGGAATTCGAGAGCAAGCGGATCGACTCGAGAAGCGCGGTTCCCATGACCGGGATCGCGACGTTGAGCTCGAAGGAGCCGCTCGCACCGCCCCAGGCGATCGTCGCGTCGTTGCCCACTACTCGCGCACACACCATGAGCACGGCCTCCGGGATCACCGGATTGACCTTGCCGGGCATGATGGATGAGCCGGGCTGAAGGTCGGGTATGTGGATTTCCGCGAGTCCCGTGTTCGGGCCCGACCCCATCCAGCGCAGGTCGTTGCAAATCTTCGTGAGACTCACCGCGATCACCCGCAACGCGCCGGACGCCTCCACGAGGCCGTCGCGTGCGCCCTGGGCCTCGAAATGATCCTCGGCCTCCGTGAGGGGCAGGCCGGATTCCCTCGCGAGCTCTGCGATCACTTTCTGCGGGAATCCCGCAGGCGTGTTGATTCCGGTGCCGACGGCAGTTCCGCCGAGCGGGACTTCAGCGACCCGGGTGATCGTCGACTCCACCCGCTGGATGCCGAGCCTGATCTGGCGGGCGAATCCGCCGAACTCCTGGCCGAGCGTCACTGGGGTGGCATCCATGAGGTGCGTGCGTCCGGACTTGACGACGGATGCCCACTCTTTCGCCTTCTTCTCCAGCGACACCGCGAGGTGATCGAGCGCGGGGATCAGATCATTCAGCAGGGCACCGGTGACCGCGACGTGCACGGAGGTGGGGAACACGTCATTGGAGGACTGCGACGCGTTCACGTGGTCGTTCGGGTGCACGGGAGACCCGAGCGAGGTGCTGGCGAGCGTCGCGAGGACCTCGTTCATGTTCATGTTCGACGACGTGCCGCTGCCGGTCTGGTACACGTCGATCGGGAACTGGTCGTGGTGTTCGCCGTCAATGATCGTCTGGGCCGCCGCGGCGATGGCGTCCGAAATTTTGGAATCGATGATGCCGAGTTCGCCGTTGACGAGAGCCGCCGAGCGCTTGACGCGCGCGAGGGCGACAATTTGCGCTGCCTCGAGACCCGCGCCCGAAATCGGGAAATTCTCCACCGCCCGCTGGGTCTGCGCCGCGTACAGCGCGCTCGCTGGCACCCGCACCTCGCCCATGGTGTCGTGTTCGATCCGGAACTCGCCTTGCGTACTCACGGGAGCATCATCCTTTGTTGTTGTTCGTGGCCGACCGCCGTGAATTAGGATTCGCCGATATCGCCCACGATGACATCACGAACCGCCCTGCCTTCCAGCAGTTTGTAATTCGCGCCGACAATAGCCAGCGTACCCGCTGCGATGGCATCGCTGATGAGTTCGGATCCCGCCACCATTTCCGCGATTGTGGCGCGCAGGTGGCGCTGGCCCACGAGAGTTGGATCCGGTTCGGAACCGGCGGGAAGAGTGGCGGCAACGTCGCGCACTGCCACGGTGATCGGTTCGATGAGGTGCTGGATGTGCGGAGAGATCGCCGGAGCGTTCGGCGCCTGGCTGTCGATGGCCGCGCGGACCGCCCCGCACTCGTCGTGGCCGAGCACGACGATGAGGGGAACACCGAGGACCGCGACCGAATATTCGAGAGAACCGATGACCGATTCGGAAATCACCTGACCCGCATTCCTGATGACGAACAGGTCCCCGAGCCCCTTGTCGAAGATGATTTCCGCCGCGAGCCTCGAATCGCTGCACCCGAACAGCGTGGCGTGCGGCGCCTGCGTTCCGATGAGTTCGCCCCGACGGTCGACGTCCTGACGCGGATGGCGGGGCGTTCCCGCAATGAAACGATTGTTTCCTTCCACCATTTCCTGCCATGCCCTCGCTGGAGTCGTGGTCGTTCCCGGCATTGCGTCACCCTTTCCTGTTTTATTGTGATTCCAAAACCGCCGACAGGGCGGCCGCCATTGTCGCAAACTCGTCGACATCGGCCGTGCCGAACAGAACGACCGCTCCGCGGGAATCCGACGTGGACATGGCGTAGGCGAGGTTCCCGGCATCCCTGGCCGTGCGGTTGTCGTACACCTGCCAGCCGACGCCGCCGATCGTCGTCGACTCTGTCGCGGCGCGGTTCTTCAGCTGGTTGGCGAGCCAGGTCGGGTTCGCGTCGATTCCCTGCCGAACCCCGATGAATTGCTGTTTGGGCGTGATGAAACCCATGTTCCAGGTGGCGACGCCGTCGGCCGGCTTCGCATCGAAGACGGCGGAGTTCGCTTTCCACTGCTGCGGAAGATCGGGAACCGCGAGAGGAGCAGGTGAATCGGCCTCGGCGGCTATCGCGCGGTAGTCGATGACCGGTGCGGGAGGCAGATCGGGCCGCACCACCACGAGGACGGTCACGACGACGACCGCGAGCGAGGCCAGAAGCGCGACCAGCAGGTTCCGGAAGGTCTGGCTTTCGCGATGGGTGCGCGACGTTTCCGCCTTGCGCGCAGCGATCTCCTCCGCGGTTTCCGGCCGCCCGAGCTCGGCAACGATCGGCGGATCCTGCCGGGCGTTCATGCCTTCTCTGCGGCGGCGGCCTCGCCGGATTGGGCGGCTCCGCGCGCGGCATCCAGGCGCGCCTTCGCGCCGATGAGCCACTCTTCGCAGCGGCTCGCGAGGGCTTCGCCGCGCTCCCACAGGGCGAGCGATTGTTCGAGGGTCGATGTGCCCTGCTCCAGCTCGTTGACGACCTTCACCAGCTCATCTCTGGCCGCTTCGTAGCTCAGGCCGGCGATGTCGTCCGGTGTGCGGGAGTTGGGGGATGCGGTAGCCACCATGCCAGTTTATCGGCCCGACCGACCGGCCGGCGTCTCGGCGTCGACCGTGGTGCCGACCGTGCCGTCGGCCAGAGTGAGGAGGAGAGGGGAGCCGGGGATGGCATCGGCGCTGCGGCGAAGCACGGCTCCGCCGGGCAACTGGGCGATCGCGTATCCCCGATCGAGGGTTCGCTGGGGCGACAGGGCGCGCAATTGGCCGGTGAGTTCGGCGACGGAGGTCCTCGCGCGCTCGATCGACCGGTCCACGAGTTCCGCACCGCGTGCCACCCAGCGGGTAAGTTCCTCCGAGCGCACATCGACAATCCACGACGAGGCGGCCAGCACGGGGCGGGACCGCAATTGGCCGATCCGGTCGATCTCCGTGGACAGCAGTCCGGTCATCCGCGTCCCGATGCGCACTCGGGCCTGCTGCACGCGGCTCAGCTCCTCGGCGACATCCGGCACAACCCGTTTGGCGGCATCGGTCGGGGTCGACGCGCGCAAGTCGGCGACGTCGTCCAGCAACGGCCGGTCCGCCTCGTGGCCGATCGCGCTCACCAGGGGAGTCGCGCAGGCGGCGGCGGCGCGGACGAGCGCCTCGTCGCTGAAGACGAGCAGATTCTGGAAGTCGCCTCCGCCTCGCGCGACGATGATCACGTCGACGTGCGGATCCGCATCGAGCTTCGCGAGCGCGGCGATCACCTCGCCGACGGCGCGCTCGCCCTGGACGGCGGCGTGTTCCACCCGGAACTCCACCGAGGGCCAGCGCAACTGGGCGTTGCGCAGCACATCCTTCTCCGCATCCGAATCCTTGCCGGTGACGAGGCCGATGCACCGCGGCAGAAACGGCAGCGGCTTCTTGCGATCGGCGTCGAACAGGCCCTCCGCTTTGAGCTTCTGGCGGAGCTTCTCGAGCCGCTCCAGCAGGTCGCCCATGCCGGTGTGCCGCATCTCGAACACCTGCATCGACAGGGTTCCGCCCTTGACCCAGTAATTCGGCTTGAGGAGCGCGACGACGCGGTCGCCCTGCTTCAGGTCGTCGGGCAGTTTCGACTTCACGGACGACCAGATGGTGAACCCGATCGTCGCTTCCGCTTCGAGGTCCTTCAGTTTTCCGTACACGTTCCCGCCGGAAACCCCCCACTGGGTGATTTCCCCCTCCACCCACGCCGTACCGAGCCGGTCGATCCAGCCCTTGAGCTTGTCGGCGAGAACCGACACCGGCCATGGCGCGTCGGCGGTGGGGAGCGAGGCAGGGTCCGTCACGGTGTCGCAGCCCCCTGGATGCCGGCGATGTACTCGTTGATCGTGGGCATGCCGGTGAGCTTTTCCCGGTAGAACGTGTTCACGACGTTGATGACTTTCGTTTGCGCGGCCTCAACCTCCGCCACGCGTTTCGCCGCGTCGTCCTGGAGTTCGAGCGCCTGGCGCAACTGCATGATCGCCTTCACGATCTCGACTTCCTCGTCGCCTTCGAGGGCCTCCACGACGTCGAGGACGAGAGCGTCCGCCTGCGCCTGCACCGCATCGATCGGGATCGACGAACCCGGTTGCGTCGCATTGTCGAGCGTGGAAATGAGCGACCACACCTGGTACAGGATCGTGGCAGGCTCGTCGAACAGTTCCCGCACGTACGCCGCCTCGAGGTGCCGGCCGGAGAGCCGGAACACGTTGTACATGCGCTTGGCGGCCTTGCCGTAGTTGAGGTGGTCTGTGAGGTACTTGCGGACCTCGGCCTCCAGCCGTTCCACATACTGGTCCAGGGCATCCGTCGAGACGAACTTCGCCACCTTCGCGAACGTGGGGACATCTTCGGCATCCAAATACACTTCCTGGAAGAACGCGTCGAGGTAGCCGTCGAGCGAGACGATCTGCCCGTCGGGGGCCTCCCACGTGACATCGATGACGTTGCTCGCGTTGGACAGCTGGCGCCGCTCGGGGTCGCTCACGACCCAGTCGAGCTTGCACCAGCCGGGGTCGAGCGCCACCTCGTCCCAGCGCAGGATGGCGGGCCCGTCCGGGCCCTCCACCTCGAGTTGCCGCTCCACGATTTCGTCGTAGGTCCAGGAGATCGGGCTCCCTTTTCTCACGGGCGAGCCCGCGTGGGTGCCGTCAAAGGGGTAGCTTCCGAGTTTCGCCTCCAGGAACTGGTACGCGTCGCCCCGATGGAACTCGATGACTTTCTCCCGCATGAGCCTGGCCATGATGGCGCACGCCTCGTCACGCGTCGGGGCTTTGACGTTGAGTCGCTGAAAGTAGTCGCAGTCTCCAGGGAAGGACTGGATCTTGGACTGCGCCGCGGATCCGGATATCGCCAGAGCGCTCTCCACCTGCGGTGCGGGGCCGGTCACTTCCACGATCGTGCCGATGCGGCGAAATCGTTCGAGGTCGCTCGGGCTGAAATCCAGCATCGCGACGCGGTGTCCGAACGCTCCGCTCGCCGTGTCCACGACCACGTCGCCGCTCGCGGATTCCTGGGCGATCGAATTCATCCACTGTCTGGCGGAATCCTCGTCCAGTTCAACGCCCAGTCGTTTCGCCGACTCCACGATCCGCCGGAAGTCGTCGGTTGCCTCGCTGGCCGATGCGGTCATGATGTGCCCTCTTTCGTTGTCGAAAGGACGCGCCTGGCTGCGGCGTCCTCGGCAATGGCCGCGAACAGTGCGGCCTGATCCTGGGCATCGCCCAGCGCATTGTGGGACAGCGGTCTGCCATCCAGGTACCGAGGGGAGAGGAATCGGAGGCTCGTTTCCGCCCACGAGCCCCCCGCCATCCCGAGGTAAAACGATTTTATGTCGATGGCCGAGTGCCCGAACGGGTTTCGGCCGAGGAAGCGTTCGAAGTAGTCGCACACGAACATCCAGTCGAAGGACGCGTTGAATCCGACGAAGACGGGAACGCCCGGGCTCGGCACAGCCTCCGCGATCCACTCATCGAACTTCTTCATTCCCGCCTCGGGTGGTTCGCCGTTCTCCTCCAGATGTTCCAGCGTGAGCCCGCTGATGGAGAGCGCCTCCGTGGTCATCGCGTCGTTGACGGGCTTCAGTTCGACGTAGAAGTTCTGCTCCGGATCCACGACGAGGCATGCGCCGATCGACAGCATCGAGTACGCGCTCGGGTTCGGTCCGGCCGTCTCCACATCGACGCTGATCAGAACTTCTCGCATCGCAGCTCCCGTCTCGTCCTCGCAACAGGCTACGGGATGCTGACGACAGGTCTCCAGAGGCGGTCAACACCATGACCAGTTCAGGCTCCTCTCGTACACTGGGCGGGTGACCATCACCTACGGCGCAACACCGGCGACATCGGCTACGCCAAACGGAACCGGCAGGTTGCCGTGAAGTCGATCACGCCGGACTGCGACATCGTAATCGTGGTCCCGGTGGCGGCACACGGCTTCTGGAGCGGCAACGATGAACCCTGACGAGCGTCCGCGGCCGCAGTACGGCGAATACGCGAGCGAGGCGGAGCGGGCCGCCGCCATCGAACGCTCGGGCGGAGCCCGGCCGACGCCGAGCGAGGCGCCCGCGGCATCCGATACTCCCGTTCGGCCAGCGGTGTCGAAGAAGTCGGCAAGCACGCCGGGGCAACCCGCGAGGCCGGCATTGAACCGCACCGCTAACAAAGGCTCCGATCGCATCGTCACGATTTTCCTGCTCACGTTCGGGCTCGTCTACATCATCGGCGGGGCCGGGAGCTATTTCACGCTCGGCGCATCCATGGAGCGGATGTTCGCCCAACTCGGAGTCGGCGAATACACGCCGACAACTCTGACGCCCATCATCGGAATCGTCATCGTGGTGTCCGAAGGCATCATCTGGCTCCTTGCGGCCGGCTGGTCGTACCGTCGGATCAGCAGTGGCCGCCCTGCGTGGTGGATTCCGGTTGCCGCCGGGATAATCGGATTCTTCGTCTCGGTGGCTTTGCTCGGCGTGCTGCTCGCGCAGGATCCGGCATTTCTTTCCTACGTGTCCAGTGCCTAACCGAAAACGGCCGCTCGGGGATTTACGATTGCTGGCACATGAGCCAACTATCGATCAGGAGCGCCGTCCCGCCGCGTGACCTCGCGGCCACCATCAGTGCGCAATCCGTTCTCCGTGCAGGCTGGGCCGTGGCGCTCGTGTACCTCGGGATATCCGTTCTCACGCTCGTCGACCTGTGGGTGACTCGCTCCTGGGGCGCGGCCGCTCTGCTCCCTTTCGGCGCGATCGTGGTTGTCATTCTCGCTCTCATCGTCATGATGCGAGGGCCATCCCGGTGGACCGGTGCCCTCTACCTGACGGTCGGGACGGTCGCCTGCTTCGCCTGGGTTTACGGATTGCTGTCGATTGATCCGGGGCTGGACCACAGCGGGCTCTTCCTGATCAACCGCGTCACCGTCGCCCTGCTACTCATCGGCGCAGTGGGCACGAGGCTCATCAACGGCGTCGCGTGGTGCACCATCGGCTTTGTGCTGGGATCGGCCGCGACCGCCGCAGCGCAATTCTCTCTGGGCTTGCCGCCCAATCCGGGGTTCGGACCCCTGGTGACCCTCGCGGTGTATCTCGTCGTCATCCTCCTGTTCGTGCTCATTCGCCGCTACCAACGCCGTTTCACGCCCGACTTCTCGGCCGTGGAGGCGGAGACTGCGCGAATGGCGGGTCAGCGTGAACTGGAGGAACGCGCGGTAGCCCTGCTGCACGATACGGTGCTCAACGATCTCGCGGTGATTGCGAACAGCAAGGAATATCTGGACGAACGCGCGCAGGAAAGAATTCTTCGCGATATCGCCGCCGTGTCGACAGCCCAGGTCGAACCCGGCGCGGATGTGATCCACGGCGGAGCAGAAGCTTTTCGAAATGAACTCCTCGCCGTGATGAGCGATTTCCGCTGGCGCGGCCTCACCGTCGAGGTGGGGGGAGGGGACGCGCTTTCCGCTGAGCTGGCGCCCGCCGCGGCGGCCGCGCTCGTCGGCGCGGTGAGCGGAAGCCTCGAGAACATCGTTCGCCACTCCGGATCGGACTCCGCCGAAGTTTTCGTCGACTCCACCGCTGACAGCCTGTCGGTCATGATCGTCGATCATGGGCGCGGGTTCGACCCGGAGGCGGTCCCGGACAACCGGTTGGGGATTCGGCGGAGCCTCGTCAAACGCATCGAGAGCTGCGGGGGCACCGTGCGTATCTGGTCGGCGGTGGGCTCCGGGACATCCATCCTCATCACGGTACCGATCGGGGTGAACGATGTCTGACGCGTGGCGCCGGGCCCCCAATGAGGTCGACCCGCTGAGTTGGTTCTCCGGCCCCCTCGTCCCGATCGTCTTCGGCGGGCTCGCGATGACCTTCGGCGTTGCCGTAACGTTGATCTCCTACTGGGGCGACCCCATTCCGTGGTTCGACTGGGCCGCAGCAGTCTGCCTTCTCCTCGGGTTTCTCGCCGTGGGGCTCGTCGCCAGCCCGACGTTGAAGGCGTCAAGGCTCGTGCGCACGATTCCACCGATCCTTCTCGGCTGGGCGAGCTTCATCCTGTCGCTTGCCGCGCACCTCGATGGTCCCCCGTTGATGGTGGAAGTGTGGTGGGCGCCTATCGGCCTCGCATTCCTGATCGGCGCGCTCGCACCCTACGCCTCGGCTATCCGCCTGCTCGCTTTCGGGTCGGCCAGCGTGGTGTACAGCGCCATCGTGATCGCCGTCGTCCCGTTCAGCAGCGTTGGGTACTGGCCCCGGTTCTCCGAGGCATTGATCGGCTCGGGCTTCGTTCTCGTCGCCACGGCTGCCTCGACCGTGTTCGCGTATCAGGTGGTCATGCGCATCCGGCACTGGTCGTCCACTGACCCGGGCGCCGCTCTCAGCAGTGCGGTGCTGGGGGAATCCGCGCGAATGGACATCCTTCAACGCGAACTGGCGAGTATCGGCGATCGCACGATGCCGTTCCTCCGCAGGATTGCGCACAGCGGAATCGTGACCGCCCAGGACCGGGACCATGCGAAGCTCCTCGCCGACGAGGTCCGGGGCGAGCTTGTCGAACGGGCAAATCGAAGCTGGTTGGACTCGCTGGCCATGCGGATGGACCTCACGGTCCTCGATGCGGACCACCACGCCGATCGGATGACGGCGAACCAGCGCGCGGCACTGCTGGGTCTGCTGGGCGCGGTGAGCGAAAACATCGGTGACACCCGATCGACGATCGTCATCCAGTTGCGCGGCGAGCCGGACGGATCGACGGCCGTCGCGCTCAGTACCGACGTGCAACTACCGGAAGGTCGGCGCACCACGCTGCTTGCGCCCCACTATTTTTCGCTGCAGGCCGCGGTCGACGGCCTCCGGTGGTCCACCGGGGGCGGCCTCGGATTGCAGTTTCGGTTGCCGCCGAAGAGCGGGAAGAATTCGTAGCGGCCGTCGCCTCAGCGCGCGCTGATGGAG
The DNA here is from genome assembly GCA_017306245.1 of Micrococcales bacterium. Taxonomy (GTDB): domain Bacteria; phylum Actinomycetota; class Actinomycetes; order Actinomycetales; family Microbacteriaceae; genus Terrimesophilobacter. The sequence continues at coordinate 44,113 of JAFKIY010000001.1, forward strand.
TGGCCGACCGAACCCAGCTGGTTGGTCGCCTGCACGACGCGGTGCGCCATCGCGGCTTCGGCAACCTTGCCCCAGGCGCGCGGGTCGTACTGCTTCTTGTTGCCGACCGCGCCATCCACCTTGATGACGCCATCGTAATTCTTGAGCATGTAGTCGGCGATGGACCTGGTGAACGCGTACTGCGTGTCGGTGTCGATGTTCATCTTGATAACACCGTTGCGCACGGCGGTCGCGATCTCGTCGTCGCTCGAGCCGGAACCGCCGTGGAACACCAGGTCGAGCGGGTTCGCGTCGGTTCCGAACTTTTTCGCGATCCCGGCCTGGATTTCGGCGAGGAGTTCGGGCTTCAGCTTGACGTTGCCCGGGGCGTACACGCCGTGCACGTTGCCGAACGTGAGCGCCGCCATGTAGCGGCCGTTCTCCCCGAGGCCCAGCGCCTCCACTGTCTGGATGCCGTCCTCGACGGTCGTGTACAGGTGTTCGTTGATTTCGTGGCTCACGCCATCTTCCTCGCCGCCGACCACACCGATCTCCACTTCGAGGATCGCGTTGATCGCCTTCATGCGGGGCAGGAGATCCTTCGCGATTTCCAGATTCTCGGCGAGCGGGACCGCCGAACCGTCCCACATGTGCGACTGGAAGATCGGGTTGCGCCCCGCCTTCGCCTCAACCTCCGACGCTTCGATGAGCGGCATCACGAAGCCGTCGAGCGCATCCTTCGGGCAGTGATCCGTGTGCAGCGCGACGGTGACCGGATAGTTCTTCGCCGATTCGGTGGCGAACGCCGCGAACGCGAGCGCGCCGGATGCCCTAGCCTTCACGCTCTGGCCGGCGAAGTAGTCCGCGCCTCCCGTGGTGACCTGGATGATTCCATCGGAGCCGGCCTCCGACAGGCCCTGCAGGACCGCGTTGATGGTTTGCGACGAGGAGACGTTGAACGCGGGGAAAGCGAAACCGTTGCTTTTCGCCTTGTCGAGCATTTCGGCGTACTGGTCGGGGGTGGCGACGGGCATGGCATCTCCTTGACGACAGGTTGGTCTACGACTGAGTCTATTGAGTATCGTCGCTGATCTCAGGGTCGAGGTCGGTCGGATTCGGGCCCGACTTGAGGTGGCTCTTAAGAAGTCGATTACTTTCGTGCCCCCGGCGACCGAAGAACGCCGATTGCTCAATAGGGTGGAAGAGTGAATGAGTCGACCGATACCGGCACCCTGTTCCTGCACCCCGACCGCAACCTCGCCATGGAGCTGGTGCGTGCCACCGAGGCCGCCGCCATCCGGGCCTGGCCGTACATCGGGCGAGGCGACAAGATCGCCGCGGATGGTGCAGCGGTGGATGCCATGCGCAAGTTCCTCGGCACGGTGAACTTCGACGGCGTCGTCGTCATCGGCGAGGGCGAGAAGGACCACGCCCCCATGCTGTTCAACGGCGAGCACGTCGGGAACAAGCGCGGCCCGGCGTGCGACATCGCGGTCGACCCCATTGACGGAACGTCGCTGACGGCCGCCGGCCGCCAGAATGCGATTTCGGTCATCGCGGTGTCCGACCGCGGCAGCATGCTGGATGCGTCCTCCGTGTTCTACATGGACAAGATCGTGTCCGGGCCGGAAGGTATTGGCGTTCTCGACCTCGAACGGCCGATCGGGGACAATATCCGCGCGCTCGCGAAGGCGCTGGGGAAGCCGGTCGGCGAGATGACGGTTGCGGTGCTCGACCGTCCGAGGCACATTCAGCTCATCGATGACATCCGGGCGACGGGAGCCGGGACGCGCCTCATGCTCGACGGCGACGTGGCGGGCGGGATCAACGCCGCGCGCTACGAAACCCGCATCGATATGTGCGTGGGGATCGGCGGCAGCCCGGAGGGCATAACGACCGCGTGCGCGATCAAGGCCCTGGGCGGGTTCATGCAGGCGAAACTCGCGCCGGGCACCGACGATGAGCGCGAGAAGGCGAAGGATGCCGGCCTGGACCTGGACAAGGTCATGGATGCCGACGACATGGTGAAGGGGGATAACTCGTTCTTCGTGGCGACCGGCGTCACGGATGGCGGGCTCGTCGACGGGGTGCGGCGCAAGGGGCCGATCATCCGCACGGAAAGCATCGTCTTGAGGTCGCGATCCGGAACGATCCGCCGCGTCATCGCGGAGCACCTTGTGGAGAAGTGGCTCGGCGAGTAGCTTTTGCCGACATCGTCAACGTGACTTGCGAGTAAGTGCCCTTCGCGGCGCGCGGGAAGGGCCACAACTCGCAAGTCAGCAGGGATGAGGCGCCCAGAGTTTCGCTGCAGACGCCTGGCCGCCGAGGAGTCCCAAGGGGACCTTCCGCAGTCCTGAGGAGGGCCCTTTGGGCCCCCTCATTGGACTGCTTCACGGCGCAGTGGGGTCCTTCGGGGAGTCATCCTGGTCGGCAGTGAGCTCGAAGGCGGTGAGTTCGCGCGGCGCCTCTTCGATGCCGGACATGGCGCCGAGGACTTTGGACTCGTCAAGTGCGCTCAGCCGCCGCGCGCTCGGCAGCACGTTTCGTTCGAGGGAACCGACGAACGTGTTGTAGTCCTTGACGCTGCGCTCGATCGAGCGGCCGAGCTTCTCCACGTGCTCGGAGAGCTTGGAGAGCCTGCCGTACAGTTCCTTGCTGAGGTCGAACAGGAGTTTCGCGTCCTCGGTGAGCACGTTCTGCTGCCACGAAAACGCCACCGTTTTCAGCACAGACCAGAGCGTCACGGGCGACGCGAGAGCGACGCGCTTGCCGAACGCATAATCCATGATGGACGGGTCCGCCTCGAGGGCGCTCGACACGAGCGACTCGCTCGGGATGAAGGCAATCACGAGCTCGGGCGACGCGTCGAGCCCTGCGTAGTATTCCTTGCTCGCGAGAGTGTCGATGTGCTGGCGCAGCGCCTTGACGTGGTCCTTGATGAGGCGCTCGCGCTTGGCGCCCTCGTCCCCGGTCGCGGTGACCGGGATGCTGCTGGCCTCCAGATACGCGGTGAACGGAACCTTCGCGTCGACGGCGATGTTCTTGCCGCCGGGCAGGTGCACGACCATGTCCGGGCGGCCGGCGCCGGCATCCGAGTTGATGCTCGACTGCACGTCGAAGTCGACGCGTTCGATGAGCCCTGCGGCCTGCACTACGTTGCGCAACTGCGTTTCGCCCCACACCCCGCGGGTGCTGTTGCTCTTGAGCGCTGCGGCGAGGGACTCCGCAGTGCTGCGCAGGCGCTCCTCGGATTCGGTCGCCGACTTGAGTTGCTGGCTGAGTTCGCCGTGCTGCTGCTGGCGCTGCGTCTCCAGCTCGGTGACTTTGTTCTGCATCGCCCGCAGGTTTTCCTGCACGGGCGTGAGCATCTGGAGCACCTTGCTCTCGGCCCGTTCGCGCTCCTGCTGCGCGGCCTGTTCGGCGCGCTGCCGCTCCACGAGCTCCCGGTGCTGCTCCTGCAGGCCGACGACCTGGCTTTGCAGCGCGGTCGCCGTGGCCTGCACGGCGGCGAACTCGGCGGCGAGTTTCGCTTGCGCCGCCTGCTCTGCCGACCGCAGTTCTGCGAGCGCCGTTTCGTGGCGGGCCTGGAGAACGGCAGGGTCATCGCCGCCGGATGTCGTGCGGCGGAGCCGCCCGAGGAGCCAGCCGATGACCACGCCGAGCACGAGTCCAGCGCCGATTCCGATGATGAGGGCGAGCATAGGGTCCATGCGTCCAGTGTGCCAGCCCGCGCCGACAGGAGAGGTCTGGCAGCGCTAGCCGAGCGCCATGGATTTGTGGTTCGCGGATGCTGCTGCCGCTGCGGGCCCGATCGCGCCCATCCGCTGGCTCGTGATCGTGGCAAGGTGAGCCAGGTCGATGGCGTCATGGCGGCCGGCGGCATGCACGATGATCGCCGCGCACGCCTCGGCATCGGCTTGAGCGTTGTGGTGGTCGAAATCCTCGAAGCCGGCGGCCATGGCGGCGACCGGCAGGCGGTACGAGTCGAGGTGGTAGGTGCGACGCGCGACCTGCAGACTGCACAGGTAGCGGAAGTCCGGGCAGTCCACGAAGCTCGCCGTGCACGCGGCGCTGATCACGCCCATGTCGAATCCCGCGTTGTGGGCGACGAGCGTGTCGCCCGCCGCGAACGCCACCAGGTCGGGAAGCTGTTCGCTCCACAGCGGAGCGTTTTCTACATCCGGCGCCATGATGCCGTGGATGCGCGTATTCCATTCGTTGAATGCGTCGTAGCCGAGTGGCGGGCGGATGAGCCAGCCGGCCTTGTCGACCACTTTCCCGTCCCGGACCTTCACCATGCCGACCGAACACGCCGAGGCGCTGTGGGAGTTGGCAGTTTCGAAATCGATGGCGGTGAAGTCGAGACCCATGACGGAATCGTCTCACGCACCGCTGACGGCGCGCTGCGCCACGCCCCGGTTCGCGCAATCAACGAGGAAATCTCCCGTGCGGGTTGCGGATACGCTTAACCCCCGTGGCCCTCACTATCGCAATCGTCGGACTCCCGAACGTCGGCAAGTCGACGCTGTTCAACGCGCTCACCCGCAACCAGGTGCTCGCGGCCAACTACCCGTTCGCAACGATCGAGCCGAATATCGGGGTCGTGAACCTGCCGGATGCGCGCCTGAAGGTGCTCTCCGACATTTTCGGCAGCGAGCGGATTCTGCCCGCGCCGGTGTCGTTCGTGGACATCGCGGGCATCGTGAAGGGTGCGAGCGAGGGGGAGGGGCTCGGCAACAAGTTCCTCGCGAACATCCGTGAGGCGGATGCGATCGCGCAGGTCATCCGCGGCTTCGCCGACCCGGATGTCGTGCACGTCGACGGCAAGGTGGATGCGGCGGGCGACCTCGAGACGATCAACACCGAGCTGATTCTCGCGGACCTCCAGACTCTCGAGAAAGCGGTCGAGCGGTACGAGAAGGAGCTCAAGACGAAGCGGGTTGAGCCGATCGTGCCGGAGACCGCGAAGGCCGCCGTCGCCTGGCTGAACGAGGGCAAGCCGCTCAGCGCACATACGAAACTCGACCTGGCGCCGATCCGCGAGCTCGGACTGCTGACCGCGAAACCGTTCATTTGCGTGTTCAATGTGGACGAGGGCATCCTCGGCGACTCGGCGAAGCTCGACGAGCTTGCCGCGCTCGTGGCGCCCGCGAAGGCGATCTTCCTCGACGCGAAGCTGGAAAGCGAGCTCATCGACCTCGATCCGGAGGATGCCGCGGAGCTGCTCGCCTCCACCGGTCAGGACGAAAGCGGACTCGACCAGCTCGCCCGCATCGGTTTCGACACGCTCGGGTTGCAGACGTATCTCACGGCGGGCCCGAAGGAGGCGCGCGCCTGGACGATCCACAAGGGCTGGAAGGCTCCGCAGGCCGCTGGCGTCATCCACACCGACTTTGAGAAGGGATTCATCAAGGCCGAAGTGATCTCGTTCGAGGACCTCGTCGCGACCGGCTCGGTGGCCGAGGCGCGCGCGAAGGGCAAGGCCCGCATGGAGGGCAAGGACTACGTCATGCAGGATGGCGACGTCGTGGAGTTTAGGTTTAACGTATAGCGTTAATGACGCTGCGCGTTATATACTTGTCGCGTGATCAGATCGTTCGGCAACAAGGTCACCGAGCGCATCTGGCATGAGCAGTACGTCAAGGGAATCGATAGGACAGTGCAGCGGGTGGCTCTGCGGAAGCTTGAGCTAATCAACGCAGCGAAGGACGTGGAGGATCTTCGGATCCCTCCTGGAAACCGTTTGGAGCGGCTGATCGGCGATCGTCGCGGGCAGCACAGCATCCGAGTGAACGCCCAGTGGCGTCTCTGCTTCGTTTGGAGAGAGGGAGGTGCGGAAGATGTCGAACTCGTCGACTACCACTGAGGGTGAGCTGATCGAGCCGATCCACCCTGGCGAAATCCTGATGGAGGACTTCATCGAGGGCTTCGAAATCACGCAGAACAAACTGGCCGTGTCCATCGGCGTATCGCCGCGGCGCATCAACGAAATCGTGCACGGCAAGCGCGGGATCACGGCCGACACCGCCGTACGCCTGGCGCGGTATTTCGGAACGTCGGATGAGTTTTGGATGAACCTGCAGTCCAACTACGAACTGCGGCTCGAGCGCCGCGCGCTGCGCGACACGGTGGCAGAGATCGTCCCGCTGAAGGTCGCGTGAGCGACAGCCCGCAGCGTCGTCTCGTTCGGAAGGCTGTCGGCTATGTCGTAAACGACGGACGGCTGCTGGTGTTCACGCACGATGACCTGCCACTGGAGATCACTGGTGTCCAAGTTCCGGCCGGGACGATCGAGCCAGGCGAGCAGCCCGAAGTGGCTGTGGTCCGCGAGGTTTTCGAGGAGACCGGGATTGCAGTGCGCATTGCCCGGGCTCTGGGTGTCGACAATTACGATGTGTGGCCTTCTAAGGCGGAGGTGCACGAACGGCACTTCTTCCAGCTTTCACCTCGTGACGTTCGCCTTGCGGATCGATGGAACGGGGTGAAGAATTGGCGTCCGACGGTGGTTCGCCGCAGCGCTGGACGTGCTGGTGGTTGCCGCTGGAGCAGGCTCACGTTCTCTGTGCCGGGCTCGGGGCGCGGCTCAGCGACGTTGCACTCGAGGACTAGTGATCCACCCTCCCCATTCAGGCGTGAGGTCGTCACAATTGGGTCAGACAGTTCGTCGCATGCAAGGCGCGAGTCAATCTTCCGCTTCCGCAAGCCCCGGTCGCGCTCGCAGACAAGGTGTTGACGCAATCACAGGCCGCCTTCGCCGACGCTTTCAAGGTCGTCCACGGTGCGTGGGACCAGAGCGCCCCGCGAGTAAGGTCTTGGGCATGACTCCACGCCCACTGGTGCCTTCCGAATTCGATCCGCCAAGGACGCTGGTCACCGACGAGTTTGTGCTCGAGCCACTTGGCCCTGAGCACAATGAGGCGGATCTTGCTGCGTGGACGTCAAGCATTGACCACATCCGTTCAACCCCTGGTTATCCTGACGGTGGCTGGCCGCCCGTCAACGGCATGACGCTGGAGGAGAACCTCGATGACCTCGAGCAGCACGCGCGTGACTTTGCCGCACGGACGGGTTTCACGTTTACCGTGCTCGATCCGAGCGATCGAGACGTGATCGGATGCGTATACCTGTACCCGCCGGAGACTCGCGGCGACGTTCGCGTGCAGTCGTGGGTGCGGGCTGATCGGGCACATCTGGACAACGCTCTCTCGGACGCCGTCGCGGTATGGCTCGCCGAGTCGTGGCCGTGGACGTCGCCGGATCGTTGCGGCCGGTGACTGCTAACAGATAAGGAGTCACGGCATTGCCAGGGAACATCGCAGCTCAGGCCCGCGGCAACGGCCGAGGCTCCTTCTGTTCGCACCAGGCGCAGCGCTCGTGAGACATGATGGCGGCCAGAGCACCAACCGGATAGGCTCGGGCACGAACCGCCACTTGCGTCGAAAGGACGGTGACCATGCTTGAGTATTCCTTCGTCAGCATGGATGTGAAGCGCCGCCGCGAAGGTTTCTACCTCGACGAGGACTATCGCGACATCATCCGCGAACGCGCCGCCGATGGCTGGGAGTTCGTTCAGGCGATCTCCTTCGAGCAGCACACAAACCCACGAATCGATCTCGTGTTCTCAAGGAAAGGTGAAATTCAATGAAGAATCCACTTCGGATACTGCAGTCGTTAACCCTCGCCATGGCGGGCCTGTTCGGTCTGTTCGTGTTCGCGGGCAACCTCATGGACTACGACTCCAACTTCCAGTTCGTACGCCACGTGCTCTCGATGGACACGACGTTCGACGGCAACGCGCTCATGTGGCGCGCCATCGACAGTCCGGTCATTCATCACATCGCCTACATCGGCATCATCATCGCCGAGGGGGTCTTCGCCGCCCTCGCGCTGATCGGAGCCGTGAAGCTGTTCCGTCTGCGCGGTGCTGACGTGGCCGCCTACAGTCATGCCCGCAGTTGGGGGTACGCGGCCTACGGTCTCGGGTTCGTCATCTGGTTCTTCGGCTTCATCGTGATCGGATCAGAATGGTTCGCCATGTGGCAGTCCTCCATTTGGAACGGCAAAGACACCGCGATGGGCATCTCGACGCTCTGGGCCGGATTCGCCGTGCTCCTGGCGCTCAACGAGCCCGTCACGACGGCGAATTCCAAGAAGTAGTCGCCAACGTCAGTGTCGCACCCGGTGCCACCTCCGAGAAGGAGGTACCGGGTGCGTTAGCGTCATGCGGCGATCCCACCGTTAAACACGTGCATTCCGTTGTTGAAACGCGGGGAACTCTGGGTAGGGTGTGCCGAACGAGCTCATCCCGCTTTTCCTCAAGGAGACGTCATGGTTCGCGACAGGCTGGCCAGAATTCAACTTCCCCTGTTCTTCGTTCTCGCCTATGCGATAACCTGGTCAGCCCAAATCACGACCTACCTCTATGCGGACGCCCATGGCATTCAGATTTCCAATGAAGACAATCTGGCTCACTTCCAGGCGTTGCTGGCCGGACGCCTGGACGCGGGGTTTACACCTTACCTCCTGCTGTTCCATCTCGGGTTTGGCCCGAGTGTCGCAGGAATCCTCGTCGTAGCCCTCGTCAGGGGGCGTGCGGGACTGGGCGAACTCTTCCGGCGCGTGATCAAGGTCCGAGTCCCGCTGCGGTGGGTTCTCGTGATCGTCGCGATACCACTCGTCTGGAGTGCGGTCGCGCTCGGGCTCGGCTATCTGGCGTCTGGCTTTGCCCCGATCAAATTTGACTTCCTGGTCCCGCTGTCCATGATTCTGCCGTTCTTCCTCTATATGGTGATTTTCACCGGACTCTCTGAGGAGGTTGGCTGGCGCGGGTACGCGCTACCCGAATTGCAGTCGAAATACTCGGCGGAGAAGTCGAGCTGGATTTTGGGCATCCTGTGGGGCCTGTGGCACCTGCCGTCTGTGCTACTTGTTCCCTTCCTCCACGGCGACCTCACGTTGCTTCTGGCCGGAACGTCGCTGCTCGGGCTGACACTGGGAATTGTCGGATGGACCATCGTGATCACGTGGGTTTATAACAACACGGGGAGCGTCTTCTGGATGATCATTCTGCACGGCTTCGTCAATACGGTGCAGTCGTACCTTGTGCTGTCGTCAAATAATGATCCTGCGATGGCAATCTGGGCGATCATCCCGTGGGCGTTCGCGATCGTCCTGCTCAAGAAGTACGGCGGCCAAACGCTCACGGGACAGCCGAAAGGTCCGACCACCCTGACAAGCGCGGACAATCCCGAGTAGTCAGCCGTTCGGGGTATTTCGGGGTTTTCCGACAAAATATCAAAAATACCTTGCCGATATACCGATCCTTCGATACGTTGGCGATAGCGCTTGGCCGCGGTGGACCCGAACCACCACGGCCAAACCCCCGTAGCGCACGATGCGAAGGTGATGCCCTGCACGCTATCCGTCCCTGGTGACCCCCGCCACGATGTCATTCTTACCCTTCGCTCGACGTCGGCCGCGGGCCTCGCCAATCCGTCTGAACCAGACCCAGTTCAGCGCGACAACGTGAGCACGCCCGGCAGCATTCCCGCTGCACAAGCACCAAAGGAAAACCCGAATGAATTCCAGAAAAACCCTCGCGATGGGGAGTACCCTGCTTCTGATCGTCGCGCTATTCACCGCAGGATTCAGTTCCGCGGCCGCGGCGGATCCCGTCCCGGCGACTCCCACCGGCTCGCTTTCCGGAGTCGCTACGTGCGACACCTCCGACGGCAGCGCCACCGTCACCTGGACGTTGACGAACAACGCGGATCAGCGCATGTGGGTCACGTGGTCGGCCAACGGCTATGTCCCGAATACCGCGAGCCTCGCCGCGCACGCGAGCGAGACGTTCACGACGGCAGTTTCCTCACCGGCCGCGGGCAAAACGCTGAACGAGACCGTGAAATTGCGGTGGTCGGATGGCTCGGTTCAGGGCAAAACACCGGCAAGCGTGACGGTGGGCAGCGGATGTCTCCCGCCCGCCGTAGCCGTCGGCACCCTGACTGCAGCGGCCACGTGCAATGCGGACGGCAGCGGCACCGTCACCTGGACTCTGACGAATGAATACGACAGGACGATGTCGGTGACCTGGACCGCCAACTCGTCGATTTCGAGCCAGAACAACACCGTGGCGCCTCGCGCGAGCAAGACGTTCACGAAGTCCATCGCCGCTCCGGCGGGAGGCAAATCGGCGGGAGCGACCATCAAACTGTCCTGGCGTGACGGCTCGGCGCAAGGGAAGACGAGCGCCAGTGCGACTGTTCCCACGGACTGTGCCCCCGCCCCGGTTGCTGCCGGTACTCTCGTCGCGAGCGCGACCTGCAATGCGGATGGCAGCGGCACCGTCACCTGGACCCTGACGAACGAGTACAACGGGGTCATGTCGGTGACCTGGTCGGCGAACGCCTATATTTCGAACCAGACGACTGTCGCTGCGCTGGGAAGCAAGACCTTCACGAAGACGATCGCGGCGCCAGCCGCCGGCAAGAGCCTCAGCGAGACGGTCAAGCTGTCCTGGCGTGACGGCTCATCGCAGGGCAAGACCTCTGCGGGAGCAACGGTCGGAAGCGACTGTGCGACGCCGCCACCGCCTCCCGTGTGCGCGGCATCCGACTTCACTTCGGCGAACATGTGGGAAGTGACGTGGGGCTATGACTTCGAGCACCGCAACGGCGGCGCGCCGCTCTTCACCCTCCAGTCCAACGGCGGGCTGACGCAGCTCAACGGCGGTCCGGTTCCCTCGTACATGACGGGTTCGTGGCACTGGTTGTATGTGGGCATGGGCACTGCGGACCGGGTGTGGACGTACACCTTCGCGGACGGCACGGTGCGTACAGCCACGGTTACGGGTGCAGACTGCACGCCGACCATCGTCTGGGCGACCATTCCGCCGCCCGCACCGAATGTGACGTTTACGCACAGCGAGGTTTGCGGTCAGATCACTCTCGGAGTTGACAGCAACGCGACCGTTGGGGCCACCTGGTACTACGGCCTGAAAGCAACGGTCGACGGCACCCTTCTGGGCTCGGTCCTGCAGCAGGGTCCGGGATCGAAGACGACCACGCTGACGCTGCCAGAGGATTCCTACGGCGGTAGCGCCGTCGTCACGGTCTTCGTGCACGCTGCGACAGAGTGGAGCATCATCAGTCCGGCCGAGTTGGACTACCAGTCGACCTGGCCGAACCCCGGCAGCCACGTGTGGCTCATCACCGTGGACACGGACTGCCTGCCGCCGGTACCGATTACCTCCGCGGTTTCGGCCTCATTCGTCGATCACACCTGCTCGGCATTGGGGTCGATGACCTTGACGGGCGAACACGTCACCTGGACCGTCGTGAGCGATCATGCGACGGCGGCGAGCCCTGGCGGCACCGTGATTACCGGGGTTCCGTCGGGCGTCTGGCCGGCCCTGCTGGATGGAGCCTCCCCCCAGTCATCGACGAACACTCCGTACTACGGATCCACAATGGTGACGGCGGTGGCTGACCCCGGCTATTCGCTCGCACCGTATTCGGAGTCCTTCGTGGCGCATGAGCCGACCGGTTGCGGCGACCCCGCGCCGACGCTGTCATTCCTGGGCACTGGCGGCACCGGGGGCGGAAGCTCGGTCGGTGGAGGCACCGGCCCGGAGAGCCTGGAGACCCTCGCGATCACCGACACCTCCTCGGACAGTTCGGCAAGCAGCAGCTCCACCCCGGCCGCGAGCGGAACATCCGCAGGCGACCTGGAGACCCGCGTGGTGACAGCTACGGGCGACGACGGAGTGTGGTTGTGGTACGTGGGCGGGTTCCTCCTGTTCGGCGTGTTCTTCATCGTGATTGTGTGGTGGCGCAGGCGCAAAGACGCATAGTCGGTTGGTGCGGATAGCCTTGGCTGGTGCTCACGGGAAAAGAAACCCTCCAGCGGTACCTGAAGCAGGCACGAGAGGTGCTGCCCTGGAAGCTTGACGGTCTGAGCGGGCACGAGGTGCGCTGGCCCAACTGGTGGGCCGACCATGTCCCGATGCTGCAGCGGGCGGCAGAGGATGCGGCGCAATGACTCTCGAGCTCCCCATCGAAACCGGGCGGCTCGTCCTCAGGCCTTTCACGGAGGCCGACGCCGCGCGCTACCACTCCTATCGCAGCCTTCCGGAAACGGTGCGGTACATGTACCGCGACCCGATGACGATGGAGGAAGCCGTCGAGCGGATGCCGAAGTACGCGAAACTCGAGTTCGAGAAGGACACCGACATCTTCACGCTCGCGATCCAGCCGAAGGATGCGACAGAGCTTGCGGGGGAGATCCTGTTCAAACTCGACAGCGCGCGGGCAAAGCAGGCGGAGATCGGCTGGAGTCTGCATCCGGATTCCATGGGCAACGGCTACGTGACCGAAGCGGCCAGAGCTCTGCTGCACCTGGGATTCGGCCACTTCCACTTCCACCGCATCTTCGCGCGCATCGACACGGAGAATACGGCGTCGATCAGGGTCGCCGAGCGACTCGGAATGCGCCGCGAAGCCCACCTCATCGAGAACGACATGTTCAACGGACGGTGGGGCAGCGAATACGTCTACGCGATGCTCGCCATCGAGTTCACGGGGTCGGCTGCCTGACCGGACGGCACTGCGAACCGGCGGAGGGGTTACTTAGGCGAGCGCGGCGGCGTCCAGCGCGAACAAGTCATCCTTGCCCGCTGTGGCCGCACCCTGGAGCGCTGCCGCCTGCGGCAGCAACTGCTCCGCGTAGAACCGCGCAAGAACGAGCTTGTCTTCGGCCAGCTTCGCGTTGCCCGACTCCGCGGCGGCCAACGCGCCCTTTGCGAGCAGCCAGCCGCCGAGCGTGACGCCCCACATCCGCAGGTACGGCGACGAGCCGGCGAGAATCGAGTTCGGGTCCCCGAGGCCGTGCCGCAGCATCCACCCGGTGGTCTTCTTCAGCGCGGCGACGCTGTCGGCGAGGTTTGCGCGGATGCTCGCGAACCCCTTGCCCGCCTTCGCGAGCTCCTTGTCGAGCGAACCGATTTCGGAGATGTATTCGTTGAACGACGCGCCACGGCGCACGCCCAGTTTGCGCCCCACGAGGTCGGCGGCCTGCACGCCGTTCGTGCCCTCGTAGATCGCGGCGATGCGCACATCGCGGTAGTGCTGGGCGACGCCGGTTTCTTCGATGTAGCCCATCCCGCCGTGGATTTGCAACGCTATCGACGTGAGCTCGTTGCCGAGGTCCGTGCCGAAACTCTTGCAAATCGGGGTCAGGATTCCCACGATCTCGTCGGCCCGCTTCCTCGTCGCCTCGTCCGGATGGTGCGTGCTGACGTCCACGTGCGCCGAGTTGAGCAGCATGAGGTGGCGCGCGGCTTCGATGTACGCTTTCTGCGTCATGAGCATGCGGCGCACATCCGGGAATTCGATGATCGCCGAGTCCTTGCCCTTGGCGCCGATCGCGAGCCCCTGTCGGCGCTCCTGCGCGTAGGCGAGGGACTGCTGGTAGGCGCGCTCCGCGACCGAGACGCCCTGCATGCCGACGGAGAGCCTGGCGCTGTTCATCATGACGAACATGATGCGCATGCCCTTGTTCTCTTCGCCGATGAGGTACCCGGTGGCGCCGTCATAGTTCATGACGCACGTGGGGGAGCCGTGGATGCCGAGCTTCTCCTCGATGGAAAGGCACTCGACGGCGTTGCGCTCGCCGAGCGAACCATCCTCGTTGACGAGGAACTTCGGCACGATGAAGCACGAAATGCCCTTCGTGCCCTCTGGCGCCCCAGGGGTGCGTGCGAGCACGAGGTGCACGATCTGTTCGCTCAGGTCGTGCTCGCCGAACGTGATGAAAATCTTCTGACCCGTGATGGCGTAGGTACCGTCATCGTTCTTGACGGCGCGGGTCGTGAGAGCACCGACATCCGTCCCGGCCTGAGGCTCGGTGAGGTTCATGGTTCCGGCCCACTCGCCGGTCACCATTTTCGGCAGGTACGTCTTCTTCTGCTCGTCGCTTCCATAATTCAGGAGCGCCTCGATCGCGCCCTGGGTCAGAAGAGGGCACAGCGCGAACGCCATGTTGGCCGAAAGCATCATCTCCTGAAGGATGAGTCCGACGGTGCGCGGGAATCCGCCGCCGCCGAACTCCTCGGGCAGGGGCACGCCGCCCCAGCCGGCCTCCACATAGGCGTTGTACGCCTTGATGAAGCCGGGAGGTGTCGTCACGCTGCCGTCATCGTTGCGGCGGGCACCCACGGTGTCGCTTTCGCGGTTGGTGGGGGCCACCACCGTCGACATGAAGTCGCCCGCCTCGGTGAGGATGTCGCGCACCGTGTCGATATCGGCGTGCTCGAATCCGGGCAGCGCCGCGACGGCCGCATATCCGACGACGTGCTCAAGGGAAAACATCAGGTCTGCAATGGGTGCTTTGTATTCGCTCACGTTCGTCAGCGTACCCGGGCACTCTGTGCGAATCGAAGTGGTTGTCCTCAACCGCCATCCCCGTGCCGGTCGGCGCCGGTTTCCTTGTCGATCGTCATGAATTCGCCGGGGAGTAACCTGAATGCCGTGGCAGGTTCACTCATCGCGAAAACGTTCCGCAACCGACGGCTCATGCGCGCCCCCATCGGGCTCTACCGTGCCGGACTCGGCTTCGTGTTCGGCAGACGGCTCATGATGCTCGAACACGTAGGGCGGAGCACGGGGGAGTCGCGCTACGTGGTTCTCGAGGTGGTTACCCGGCCGAGCAGGAACGAGGTGGTGATCGCCTCGGCGCTCGGCCGCGGAGCCCAGTGGTTCCGGAACCTCGTCGCCGAGCCGAATTGTCACGTCAGCATCGGCTTCCGGCGCCGGGTGCCCGCCGTGGCCGACGTGCTCGAGCCGGAGGAGGCCGCCGAGTTTCTGGCCGAGTATCAGGCGGCGCATCCTGCACTGTGGAAGGAACTCAAGGCGATTATGACCTCGCTCCACGGAGGCGACCCCGACTTCGAACTTCCGCTCGTCAGGCTGGCATTGCGCGGCTGAGCATTCGCGCCCGAACCTAGCTTTCCGCGACGACGATGACCTTGTCCTCCGCCGTAAACGAAATCCGGTCTGTCTTCAGCGGGTTGAGCCTCACCCCGTAGTTCCGGGCGGAGTCGAACGCGTCCTCGGCAACCCGGTAACCGATCGCGGTTTCGCCTCGGCGGCGTGCAGCCTCGAGAACTGTGTAAAAATCCACAGATTCGCCGGCGCGGATGTAACGTGACGCGGGCTTCAAATACACCTCGCTGCCGGCGCTGTCGAAGAGGGTGTCGAATACTTTCGCGAGCTGGCGATTCTCGGAGAGCTGGGACAGCGCGAGGCTGATGAGCTTGTCGCTCACGATGAAGTCGTCGGCTTTCGTCACCTCGGCGATCTCCCGGTTGCGGTCGTCGAGCATTTCGCTCACGATGTTCAACGGCGCGCCGGCACGGTCTCCGATTTCGCGCAAGTGCAGGAGCGTCACGAGGGTCTTCGCATCCGCGCGCTGGTTGTCGCCCAGGTTCTTGTACGCGAGCACGATGATGTGGTCGAACGAGGGTACGTCCAGCCCTTCGAGCACGCCACGACTCGTCGTATCTCCCCGTACGAAATTCACCGTCATGTTTTCCCGGGGAAGGAATTCCGGCGGGTCGATGTCGGCGACGACGGTGGTGATGGAGCCCTTCGCGACATACTCGTTGAGCTCCCGCATGATAGTTCTGAAGTCGGAGTTGAAACCGAGCACGAGAGTGCGCTCCGGCCGATGGTCCTCATCCGCCTCGACGCTCACGACCGAATCATCCGGAATTCCCGGAGAGGCAAGGCGGATGGCGCTGTCGTCGGCGGCAAGGTGGATGAGGCGGTCCCCGGCGTTGATCACGGTGGCGGGGTCGGGGTTCAGTTGCACCGTCTCTCCCGAGACGATCCCCATCACGCAGGAATCCGCAAACGACAATTGGGCGTCGAAGAACGTCGCGCCGATGAGTTTCGGTTCCTCGGCGAAATAGATTTCGTCGCCCGCGAAGTCGAGCAGGTCGGTGTACACGCCGCTGAGCCCGCTCTGCCGGCAGGTTTGCACGGTGATCCGGCTGATGAGGTCGCGCGCAAGAATCCAGCTCACTTCGTTCCGCCCTACGAGGGTCGCAGCTTCGAGGTTCCGCGCCTCCTGAAGTTCCCCGACGATATCGAGCGTGCGCGGCCCGCGCCGCGGGTTGTTGGTGAGAGCGAGCGCCATCTTAATGACGATCGAGTCGGGGTCTTCGCTGCCCCCCGGAGCGAGAAGGATGATGCTGCGCGCCGTGTGCGGATTGCCGAGTTCGAGGTCGCCCAGATCCATCGGATCCCCCCGACGCACGACGACCCGGGTGCGGGTACCTCGCGGCAACTGCGCCTTGATTTCGTCTTCCATTTCGACCTTGTCGCGGTCTGCGAGAATGACGATCACCGGCCGCGATCGGGATTCGTTCGCGATGCACAGTTCGCTCACGATCGGCAGAACCTTCTGGCTCCAGCCGAGAATGAGCGTGTGGTTCGACTCGAGGACGCGAGAGCGGCCCTTGCGCAACTCCGCGACTTTGGAGTCGAACGCGCCGGAGATGATGCCGATGAGGCTCGCGACCATGATCAGCCCGCCGATCGTGACGACGAGCATGGCGGCACGGAATCCCCAGCCCTGGTCTCCTCCCATCGTTCCGGGGTCCAGGGTGCGCATGAGGTTGCCCCACAGCAGCTCGAAGAAGGATTGCGTGTCCTCGTGCCCGTCGGCGATCGGGAACAGCCCGAAAATGATGACCACGAGCGCGACGAGGGCGATGAACACCGCGGTGGCAAGACCCAGCAGGCCCATGACGGCGATCGTGCCCTTCGCCATGACGTTGTCGAACCAGTACCGGAAGCGCTCGCGCAGAGCAGGACGGCCTGAACCTCGATTCGACATGGCCGCAAGCCTAGTGGCGGCAGGCGCTTTCGTCACTGGAGTTGATAGGCTTGGGCCAAACCGAATATCGGGCCGCAACACGATGCGGGAGAGCCGTCACAACCCACGTGCGGCACCGAAGGAGCAAGCCTCCCCGCCAATCTCTCAGGTCACCAGTACCGCATCGGATGGGCCACTCTGGAGAGCGAATCGCGAGAGCGACTCCGCCCACGGTGAAAGCCGACAATCGTCGGTGAAACTCTCAGGCTCAATACAGAGGGGGAGTTCCACCGCCCAAGTGCCAGGAGAACTCGTGCCCGACAACACAGCCCCCGACCACCCCGACGCTGAACGCCCGACAAGCGAGCGGCTGTCGCCGCTGCACCAGATCCATGTGGACCACGGTGCGAGTTTCACGGACTTCGCCGGGTGGCAGATGCCGGTGAGTTACGGCTCCGACCTCGCCGAGCACCACGCCGTGAGGAATGCGGCCGGAATCTTCGACATCTCCCACATGGCGGAGATCAGCGTCACCGGCCCGGATGCGGCAGCGTTCCTCGACTACGCGCTCGCGGGCAGGATGTCCTCCCTCGCGCTCATGCAGGCGAAGTACAGCCTTCTGCTCGACGAGCGGGCGGGCATTCTCGACGACCTCATCGTGTACCACAACGCGCCGGGCGAGTACCTCGTCGTCGCGAACGCCGGAAACCACGATGTCGCGGTTAACGAGCTCACCTCCCGCGCATCCGGCTTCGACGCGATAGTGACCGACCGGAGCGATTCGACCTCGCTCATCGCGGTCCAGGGCCCCCGCGCACTCGAAATCCTCGAGGCGACCGCCGGCCTCGCCGTGATGGACGGGCTGCAGTCGTTCGCCGACCTCAAGTACTACTGGTCCACGGGGGCCACGTTCGGCAACGGCACAGTTTTCGTGGCGCGCACCGGATACACCGGTGAAGACGGATTCGAACTGTATGTCGACACCGCGGATGCCGAAGCGCTGTGGCGCGCGCTCGAGGAGGCGGGCACGCCGTTCGGTCTTATTCCCGCAGGGCTCGCGAGCCGCGACACGCTGCGGCTCGAAGCCGGAATGCCGCTCTACGGCCATGAGCTCGGCCGGGACATCCGCCCGGCGCAGGCGGGACTCGGCCGCGTCGTGCACTTCACGAAGGAGGGCGACTTCGTCGGGCGTGCAGCCGCGGAGGCCGGCCTTCCGGACGGTTCGCGCATGCTCGTCGGACTGGTCTCCGATGGGCGCCGCGCCGGCCGCGCCGGGTACGCCGTCGTCCACGGGGGAACTCCCGTCGGGGAGGTCACGAGCGGTGCGCTGTCGCCGACCCTCGGCTATCCGATCGCGATGGCCTACGTGGACGCCGCCTACGTCGAACCGGGCACCGTGCTGGACCTGGACATCCGGGGCACCATGGTTCCCGCGACCGTCACCGCATTGCCCTTCTATAAGAGAGAGAAGAACTGAGATGGCTGACAAGAACACCCTCAAATTCACGCCGGAGCACGAGTGGCTGGATATCTCCGGGACCGTCGCGACGATCGGGATCACCGATTACGCGGCAGAAAAGCTGGGCGACGTTGTGTTTGTCGAACTCCCCAAGGTCGGAAGCTCGATCCAGAGCGGCAAGGTGGTCGGTGAGATCGAGTCGACAAAATCGGTCGGCGAGTTGTTCGCGCCCGTGGACGGCACCGTCACCGAAGCGAACGGCGCCGTCACCGATCGACCCGAGCTTGTCAACGAGGACCCGTTCGGTGCCGGCTGGATGATCAAGGTCGAGGTTGCGGATGCGTCCGTGTTCGACTCGCTCGATCTGCTGGACTTCGCCGCCTACACCGCGCTGGTAGGGGAGTGATGGCAACCTCGTCCGGGGCAGAACTGGGAGAATTCGCGCAGCGCCACATCGGCACACACTCCGATGCGCAGTCGACGATGCTCGACGTGCTCGGCTACGAATCGTTGCCGGCCCTGGTGTCGGCGGCGGTTCCGGATTCGATCAAGCTCACGGAGGAAGAATCCGTTCTTCCTCCCGCGGCAACCGAACGTGAGGCGCTTGCCGAATTGCGCGCGTATGCCTCCCGCAACCGCGTGAACCGCGCGATGATCGGCCTCGGCTACTACGACACGATTACGCCGGCCGTGATCAAGCGGAACGTTCTGGAGAACCCGAGCTGGTACACCGCCTACACTCCGTATCAGCCGGAAATCTCGCAGGGACGCCTCGAGGCGCTCATCAATTTCCAGACCATGGTTGCCGACCTCACCGGCCTGGATACCGCGAATTCTTCGATGCTGGACGAGTCCACCGCGGTGGTCGAGGGCATGCTTCTGGCCCGCCGCGCGTCAAAGTCCGGCTCCAACGTCTTCCTCGTCGACGAGGACGCGCTGCCCCAGACGAAGGCGCTGCTGGAAAACCGGGCGGCCGCCGTCGGAATCGAGCTGCACTACACGGCATACGACATGTCTCCGCCGCCATCGGACATCGACGTGTTCGGCGCCCTGATCCAGTACCCGGGGTCCTCCGGGCGCGTGTGGGATCCGCGCGAGGTCATCGATGCGGTGCACGCACAGGATGGCCTCGTCGTCGTGGCAGCCGACCTGCTCGCGCTCACGCTGCTCACCTCGCCGGGTGAGCTCGGAGCCGATGTCGCGGTGGGCACGACACAGCGATTCGGCGTGCCGATGGGCTTCGGCGGACCGCACGCGGGATACCTCGCGGTGCGCTCGGGCCTCGAACGCCAGCTCCCCGGGCGCCTCGTCGGAGTGTCCAGAGACGCGGACGGCAACGTCGCGTACCGCCTCACCCTCCAGGCGCGGGAGCAGCACATCCGCAGAGAAAAGGCGACGTCCAACATTTGCACCGCCCAGGTGCTGCTCGCGGTCATGGCGGGGATGTATGCCGTGTATCACGGCCCGGCGGGCCTGAAGGCGATCGCCGAACGGGTCACCTCCCGCACCCGGTTCCTCGCCGACGCGGCGACCGACGGCGGACACACCATCATTCACGGAAACTATTTCGACACCCTCACTCTCGAGACGGCCCGCAGCGCGAACGACCTCGTGAAGCGCGCATACGATGCCGGGTTCCTGTTCCACCGCGTCGGCGACAATCACGTGCAATTCTCGGTCGATGAGACGACCAGCGCGCAGGACCTGCTCGCTGTTGCCGCAGTGCTCGGCGCGGAGAAGGCGACCCTCGACGGCCTCGCGCCGGGTCACACTGCGGTGGGCAGCTGGATTCCGCAGAGCCTGCAGCGCACGAGCGAGTACCTGACGCATCCGGTGTTCAACACCCACCGCTCGGAGACGAGCATGATGCGCTACCTCAAATACCTTGCGGACAAGGATTACGCGCTCGACCGGGGCATGATCCCGCTCGGTTCCTGCACCATGAAGCTGAACGCCGCGACGGAGATGGAAGCCGTGTCCTGGCCGGAGTTCGCCGGAATCCACCCGTTCGCCCCCGAATCCGATGTCGAAGGCTACCTTGACCTGATCGAGCAGCTGGAGTCCTGGCTCGCGGACGTCACAGGGTACGACGCGGCGTCAGTCCAGCCGAACGCCGGCAGCCAGGGCGAACTTGCCGGACTCCTCGCCATCCGCGGATACCATGAGTCGCGCGGCGAGGAGAACCGCACGGTGTGCCTCATCCCCTCGAGCGCCCACGGCACGAATGCCGCGAGCGCCGTGCTTGCCGGCATGAAGGTGGTCGTGGTCGCGTGCGATGACCGGGGCAACGTCGATGTGGAGGACGTCAGGGCGCGCATCGCGGAGCACGCGGGAGAGTTGGCGGCCCTCATGGTCACCTACCCGTCCACGCATGGCGTGTACGAACAGGAGATCCGGGAGATCACGGATGCCGTGCACGAGGCCGGCGGACAGGTCTACATCGACGGAGCGAACCTGAACGCCCTGCTCGGCTACGCGCGCTTCGGCGAGTTCGGTGGGGACGTGTCCCATCTGAACCTGCACAAGACGTTCTGCATCCCGCACGGCGGAGGCGGCCCGGGAGTCGGGCCCGTCGCGGCGAAGGCGCACCTCGCACCGTTCCTGCCCTCGCACCCGTTCGCCCAGCGCAGGAAGCCGCTCCCTGAGGAGCGCGCAGCGCGACTCGAAGGGGGCACCACGGGAACGCCGCACCACAACATCGTGTCCGCCGCCCCCTACGGCAGTCCCAGCATCCTTCCCATCACGTGGGCGTACATCCGGATGATGGGCTCGGAGGGCCTGCGGGATGCCACGGGCGCGGCCGTGCTCGCGGCGAACTACCTCGCTGCGCGCCTACGAAAGTACTTTCCGGTTCTGTACTCGGGAGAGAACGGGCTCGTCGCGCACGAGTGCATCATCGACCTGCGTCCGCTCACCGAAGCCACCGGCGTCACGGTGGACGATGTTGCCAAACGTCTCATCGATTTCGGGTTCCACGCTCCGACCATGTCGTTCCCGGTTCCCGGCACGCTCATGATCGAGCCCACCGAGAGCGAGGACCTCGCCGAGCTTGACCGATTCGTGGAGGCGATGATCGCCATCCGCGCCGAAGCGGATGCCGTTGGCGGCGGCGAGTGGCCGGCGGACGACAATCCGCTCCATCATGCGCCGCACACCGCGCGGTCGGTGATCGTGGGCGAGTGGGAGCACGCGTATTCGCGCGAGAAGGCGGCGTATCCGGTGCCTTCGGTCCTGCGGAACAAGTACTGGCCGCCTGTGCGCAGGGTGGATCAGGCGTGGGGCGACCGCAACCTGTTCTGCGCGTGCCCGCCGCCGGAGGCGTTCGCGTAGCCGCACTCTGCTTCCTTCGAGACGCGCTGGGCGCTCCTTAGCGAGCGGTTGGCACGCACCGCGCCCCGAAGGGAGGCGGCCCGGTTACAACCAGCTGAACACCGATGCTGCCCACGGGTACCCGATGAACGTGGCGGCGTCCAGAATGAAGTGCGCGATCACGAGCGGGAGCAGTCGCCCGTACCGGGTGTACAGCCAGCCGAAAAGCACTCCCATCGCGATGTTGCCGACGAAGGATCCAAAGCCCTGGTAGAGGTGGTACGTTCCCCGCAGCACCGCGGCCGCCAGGATGATGCTCCAGCGCCCCCAGCCAAGATCCCGCAGCCGCGCGAACAGGTACCCGACGACGATGACTTCCTCGGTGATTCCGGCGCGCGCGGCCGAGAGCAGCAGGATCGGCACCGTCCACCAGTGCTGGTCGAGCGCGGTCGGGATCACCTGAACCGTAATCCCCACCGCCCGCCCGAGCAGGTACAGTCCGATGCCGGGGATGCCGATGATCAGGGCGAGTCCGATGCCCGACGCGGTGTCCCTGAACGGGTGGCGGAAGTCGATCCCGAGCCGTGAGAGGTGCGGCGAGGCCGCCTGCCATAACAGGAATCCGACGAGGGCGACGGGCACGAGCGCGAAGAACACACCCAGGAACTGGTAGATCAAATCGAAAATCTGGCGGTCGCTCAGGGGGGCGTTGAGGGTCGCCGTCTGCTGTGACAGCGCCTTCGTCTGGGTGAGCCGGTTGACTATGGCTACCACCGAATACACGGCGGATGCTCCGAGCGAGAGCCCGAGCACGATCAGGATCTCGCTCCACAGCCGCCGCCTGCCGCTCGCGGGCAGTGCGGAGATGTTCGACCCGGTCATCCTTCGCGGTCGACCCTGCACGCGGGGGTGCCGCCGGGGAGCACGTAGCGGAAACGCGCCACGACGCGGTAGACCGCGTCGGCGACGAGCGAGAACGGCAGGGTATCCATGAGCACGCCGAGGAACCGCCAGCCCCATGCCGGCTGGTGTCGCAGGAGCGTGGACACCGCCAGATACCCGCCGTACTGGCGGAGCGACCCTCGCCGGTCCGTTGCCACGAGCCACACCATATCTGCAGCCTCCTGCGCGGTGAGGCCCAGCTCCTCGAGATTCGCCAGCTGGTACGGATGCGATGGGGGTGGGGCGGGCAGGGTGCCCTCCAGCCACCGGACCGCACTCGTGCAGAATCCGCAATCGCCGTCGAAGACCAGCGTGGACTGGTCGCGGCGGAGAGTGGATGCGGGTGGCATGGTTCCGATGCTACGCGCCTCTGCGCTGCGCGTCAGACACCTGAAACCTGCCTCCGGCGTCGAAAGAATGCGAAAAAGTTGCATTCGACGCAAGATTTCGCCGGAGTTCGCAATATTCCCGTAACTGCGTTAACAGTCGATAACGTTTGCGTTTACAGTTTTGCTGTGGAGTCGACCCTGCATAGGGTTCTCTTAATAACAAGCGGTTCGGGGCGCTAGGAATTGTCCTGACTCGTAATCCATCTTGCACAGGAGGAAAAGTGAAATTCAGACGCATCGGAGTGCCGATCGCGATGGCTGCAATAGCGGCCATGGCGGTTACTGGTTGCACAACAACCGGCGAAACTCCGTCCACAACGACCGGGGGCACCATCACGGTGGCCGAGGTTAACGAGCTCACCTCGTTCAACCCGAACACCCCTCAGGGCAACCTGGACATGAACTCGAAGCTCACGGGGTACACCCGTTCGGGCTTCTTCTACCTCGACAACAAGCTCAACATCGTTCCGGACAAGAGCTTCGGAACCGTCGAGAAGACAAGCGATGACCCGCTGACCGTCAAGTACACGCTCGCGAAGACGGCGACGTGGTCCGACGGCACCCCGGTCACCGCGGACGACATGATGCTGGCCTGGGCCGTGCAGTCCGGATACTTCAACGACTCGAAGTCCGACGCAGACGGCAACGTGACCTCGGGTACGACGTACTTCGACTACGCGGGCGACACCACGGGCCTCGGCCTCACGGACAAGCCGGTGATCGGTGACGACAACATGTCGATGACCCTCACCTACAGCGAGCCGTACGCCGACTGGCAGCTCGTCAACCCGATCGACGCACCGGCTCACGTCGTTGCCGACCACGCGGGCGTCGCGCTCAAGGATGTCCTCGCGGCGATGCAGTCGATGCCCCGCGGCGACGCGTCCAACCCGGCTGCGCCGAACAAGGACCTGAAGGCCTTCGCGGACTTCTGGAACACCGGTTTCGACGCGACGAGCCTGCCGACCGACAAGAGCCTGTACCTTTCCTCCGCTGGAATGGTGCTCGACTCCTGGACGCCGAAGCAGTCCATCACGCTAGTTCGGAACCCCGACTACAAGGGTGACCTGAAGCCGAAGGTGGACAAGATCGTCATCCGCTTCATCGGTGACGCTCAGGCGCAGGTGACGGCACTTCAGAACGGCGAGGTTGACGTGATCAACCCGCAGTCCTCCGCCGACACGATCAAGTCCCTCGAGGCGCTGAAGAACGTGACGACCCTCACGGGTAACCAGTTCAGCTACGACCACCTGGACCTCTCCTTCAACACGCCAGTGTTCAAGGACCCGGATGTGCGCAAGGCGTTCCTCATGACGGTTCCGCGTCAGCAGATCCTCGACGCGATCGTCACGCCGCAGAACCCGGATGCCACGCTGGATGACTCCCAGCTGTTCTTCCCGGGTACCGACGCGTACGACCAGTCGGTCAAGGTGAACGGGGCCTCCGCGTACGACAAGGTGGACATCGACGGTGCGAAGGCTCTGCTGAACGGCAAGACGCCTGAAGTGAAGATCCTGTACAACACGAAGAACCCGAACCGCGTCAACTCCTTCCAGGCCATCCAGGCTTCGGCGGAGAAGGCCGGATTCAAGGTCATCGACGGCGGTGCTGAGAACTGGGGTTCGCTCCTCGGTAGCGGCACCTACGACGCGACCATCTTCGGTTGGATCTCGTCGGGTGTCGGCGTTGCCGGCGTCCCGCAGATCTTCAGCACCGACGGTGGCGGTAACTTCAACGGTTACTCGAACCCGGAGGTCGACAAGCTGGCCAAGCAGCTCCAGGTCACTCTGGACCAGAAGGACCAGACTGACATCCAGATCAAGATCGACACGATGCTCTTCGCAGACGCATACGGCGTACCGCTGTTCGTCGCCCCGGGCGTCATGGCGTTCAGCAACAACGTCACAGGCGTTGTGTACTACCCCGGCCAGGCCGGCGTGGGCTGGAACTACTGGGAGTGGGCAAAGAAGTAATCTCCTGGCTCAGTCCCTAACGGACTGACCCTGGATGAACTTCCAGGGCGGAGCGCCAGGACCCAAGGTCCTGGCGCTCCGTTCCATCACGAACCCCTACCCACCCCTTCCCGAGGTTCGCGCGCCATAAGCGCACGGGCTCGGCTAAACTTCCCGCAGGCTGCCAGTGGTGTCGGTCTGCGACAGGAAAGCGTTCTTTCATGGTGACATTCATCGCGAGACGGCTCATTGTCTCGGTTCTGCTGCTGCTCGGCGCGGCATTTATCATGTACCAGCTCACCGCCTTGGCCGGTGACCCGCTGGAAGAGTTCTACCAGAGTCGGCTCCCCAACCGGGATCAGCTCATCGCCGCGCGAACCGAAGCCTTGCAGCTGAACGTTCCGGCCCCCTTGCGTTTCTTCCTCTGGCTGGGCGGGGCGGCCAAGTGCCTCATTCCCTTCGCCAACACGTGCGACCTTGGCCTGACCGCACAGGGTCAAAAGGTAATCGACCTGCTCCCGATGGCCATGGGCTCGACGCTCCAGCTCGTCACGGCGGCCACCGTTCTCGCGATCGTCGTCGGCATCACCTTCGGAATCGTGTCGGCGCTTCGGCAGTACACCACCTTTGACTTCGTGATGACATTCGTCTCGTTCCTGCTGTACTCCCTTCCGTCCTTCTGGGTGGGCATCCTGCTCAAGGAGTTCGTGGCGATCCGCTTCAACGACTTCCTCGGGGATCCCGAACTCGGGCCGGTGTGGATCACGGTCATCGCCGTGGTGATCGGGCTTCTCTGGGTCGGCCTGGTCGGCGGCGAGTGGCGCCGGCGGGTGAGCGTGTTCATCGTGTCGACGTTGGCGACCGCGGCCGTTCTCGTGTATTTCTCCCTCACGGACTGGTTCCTGCACCCCAGCATCGGACCGGTATTCCTGCTCATCATGTCGGCGGGCATCGGGCTGGTCCTGTCGACCCTGATGGCCGGCCTTCGGAACCGCAGGGCGCTGCTGACAGCCGGAATTCAGGTCGTCATCACGATGATCTGCTACTTCGCGCTGCAATCGCTGTTGGACATTTCCAGCATCTACACGCTGCTCATCCTCGGACTCATCACCGTTGTCGTCGGACTCGCCACCGGATACTTCGTGGGCGGGCCGGACCGGGGCCTGAACATGCGCGTCGGGGCGTTCACCGCCGTGCTCTCCGCCTCGCTCATCCTCGTCGACCGGCTCATGCAGTCCTGGCCGCAATATCTCGGCGAATCCGCCATCAACGGCCGCCCGATCGCCACGGTCGGCTCCCAGACGCCGAACCTGGGCGGTGACATCTGGATTCACGGCATCGACTCCTTCACCCACCTGCTGCTCCCCACCTTGACCCTCATGCTCATCGGATTCGCCGGATACACGAGGTATTCGCGCGCGGGGATGCTCGACGTGCTCAACCAGGATTACATCCGCACCGCCCGCGCGAAGGGCATGCCGGAGCGGGTCGTGATCGTGCGGCACGCGTTCCGGAACTCGCTCATTCCGATCGCGACGATCGTCGCCTCGGACTTCGGGGCGCTGCTGGGCGGCGCGATCATCACGGAGCAGGTCTTCGCATTCTCCGGCATGGGAGCCTTGTTCCAACGAGGGATTTCACTCCCCGACCCGAACCCGGTCATGGGCTATTTCGTCGTGATCGCGGTGATGGTGATCGTGTTCAACTTCATTGCCGACATGACCTATTCGGCCCTTGACCCGAGAGTGAGGACCCGCGGATGACGATCATCAACGAAGGCGAACCGCGCCCGGTGGACGAGGAGGGCGTCGTCACCTCGATCACTCTCGGCAAGAGCCAGGGCCGCCTGATTCTCGAGCGCTTCCTGCACAACTGGGTCGCGATGACCTCGCTTGGCATCTTTCTCGCCGTCATCATTCTGTCCGTCACCTCCATCGGCGCGTTCGGAATACCGGGCTGGTGGAAGTACCGCTACACCGATTTGGCGACTCCGCTGAATGGAGGCGCACCGACGCTGTCGCTCATTCCCACCTGGCTCGGGGGCGACGGCATCCATCTCGGGGAACACCCGTTCGGCCAGACGCTCATCGGCATCGACTACTTCTCGATGACCATGCGCGGGGTTCAGAACTCGCTCATCGTCATGTTCATCATCGGCGCGCTCGTCGCGGTCATCGGGACGGTCGTCGGCGCGGTTGCCGGATACTACCGCGGGTGGGTCGAATCGGTGCTCATGCGCTTCACCGACCTCGTCATCGTGATCCCCGTGATCGTCCTCGGCGCCGTGGTCGGAAAGATCGCGAGCGAACATTTCAAGGGCCTGGGGGTGCTCGGGTTATCCCTGGTTCTGGGACTATTCCTGTGGACAGGACTTGCCCGGCTCGTGCGCGGTGAATTCCTCACCCTGCGCGAGCGAGAATATGTGGACGCCGCGCGAGTGTCCGGCGCACGCGATGCGCGAATCATGTTCCGGCACATCCTGCCGAACGCCGTCGGCGTCGTCATCGTCGCAACGACGCTCATCATGGCCGCGGCCATCCTCCTGGAGACGGGCCTGAGCTATCTGGGCTTCGGGATCAGGAGCCCGGACGTGTCCCTGGGCCTCATCATCAGCCAGAACCAGACCGCGTTCGGCACGAGGCCGTACCTGTTCCTCTGGCCCGGTGTTTTCATCGTGATCATCGCGCTGACCGTGAACTTCATCGGCGACGGGCTGCGCGACGCATTCGATCCGCGCCAGCGCAAGTTCGTGGCAAGCCGAATGAAGGAACGGGACGAGAAGTGACGCCGACCCTAGTTCAGCGCGAGCGCGGCAACGGCGGCGAGCCCCAACGCACAGCCCACGATGATCGTCGGCCAGTGAGCTCGGCGGTCCACGCGAACGTCGTCCGCGGTGCCCACCTCGATCCTGCCCGTCTCGAGCAGGCTCTCCCAGCGCTGGCGCACGAGATGCGCGGCGGCGCCGGAGTCCGTACTGGGCAGGTCGCCGGGGCGCATGCTCCCGTCGGCCCCTCGCGGGGCGGAGATCCCCTTCAGGTCCCGATTGCTGAGCGCCGTGGCGATTCGCCCCGGGGCCGGGGCGACGGTGACGACGACGCGACGGCGTGGAGTCATGAGCGTCAGGGCGTACTTCGTGTCCACGTTGATGAGCGCCGCCCACGGAACGACGGTGGTCGCGAACGTGTTCACCACCGTGATGGCCTCGTCATCCAGCCGCAGGGTGGGATGCCACAGCCCAGCCCAGGTCAGCCAGGCCACAAGCGCAGCCAGGGGCAGGTAGCGGAGCGCATCCTGCGTGCCGGCCAGGATCACAGCACCAACACCAGAAAGACACAACAGCCACGTCACGACGGCAAGCACACGGTTGAAACGCGAATGGAACATTCGTCTATCGTCGCAGGTGCCGGCCAGTGGTGGTTGACAGGGAGACCGAGCTCATGACCGATACCCAGGCAGCCGCCACCAACGATGCGGTGGTGGACATCACACCCGAGGCCAGAGAAGGCGTCCCCGTGCTCGAGGTGAAGAACCTCAGCGTCGACTTCGGTGTCGACAACGAGTGGGTTCCCGCTGCGATCGATCTCAACTACACGGTCAACAAAGGCGAAGTGCTGGCCATCGTCGGCGAGTCCGGTTCCGGCAAGAGCGCGAGCTCCATGGCCGTGCTCAACCTCCTTCCCGTGAACAGCCGCATCCGGGGCAGCGTGAAGCTCAACGGCGTCGAGTTGCGCGGGATGCGCAGCAGCGAAATGCGCCGAGTTCGCGGCGAGAAGATCGCCGTGATCTTCCAGGAACCGATGACGGCGCTCAACCCCGTCTACACTGTGGGATTCCAGATCGTTGAGACGCTGCGCCAGCACTACGGCTGGAGCCCGGCGACGGCGAAAACCCGCGCCATCGAACTCCTGACCATGGTGGAAATGCCCGATCCGCCGAAAGCGTT
This sequence comes from Micrococcales bacterium, assembly GCA_017306245.1. Taxonomy (GTDB): domain Bacteria; phylum Actinomycetota; class Actinomycetes; order Actinomycetales; family Microbacteriaceae; genus Terrimesophilobacter. The sequence goes on from JAFKIY010000001.1 coordinate 72,961, forward strand.
CAACTCCTATCCTCACCAGCTCTCCGGAGGTCAGCGGCAGCGCGCCATGATCGCGCAGTCGATTTCGTGCGATCCGGATCTGCTCATCGCCGACGAGCCCACCACGGCGCTCGACGTGACGGTGCAGGCAGAAATTCTCGACCTGCTGCGCAACCTGCACAAACGGCTGGACTCCGCCATCGTGCTCATCACGCACGACATGGGCGTCGTCGCCGACCTTGCCGATCGGGTGGTCGTCATGCGTCAGGGCCTCATCGTCGAGTCCGGCACGGTGCACCAGATCTTCGCCAAACCGGTCGAGCCGTACACGATCGAACTGCTTTCCGCCGTACCGCACCTCGGGACGAACAAGGAGCGCCTGCTCCCGCGAAGCGAGGCTGTGCGCGAGCCGGTGCTGTCGCTCAAGAACGTCACGATCGACTACCCCAAGCGCGGGCGCGTCCCAGCATTCCGGGCGGTCGACGATGTGTCGCTCGAAATCCATCCGGGCGAGCTGCTCGGACTCGTCGGCGAGTCCGGGTCGGGCAAGACCACAATCGGCCGTGCCGCGATGGGTCTCATTCCCATCACCGAGGGCGAGCTTCGCGTCGTCGGCAAGGACATGGCGAGCATGCCGACGAAGGAATTGCGGCTGCTTCGCCGGAAGACCGGAATCGTGTTCCAGGATCCGGCGTCGTCGCTGAACCCCAGAATGCCGGTCGGCCAAAGCATCGGCGAGCCGATGCTGCTGGCGGGGATTGCCAAGGGCAAGGAGCTCGACAAGAAGGTCGAGGATCTGCTCGAGCAGGTGGAGTTGCCCACGTTCTTCCGCAATCGCTACCCGCACGAGCTCTCCGGCGGGCAGAAGCAGCGCATCGGGATCGCGCGCGCGCTGTCCCTGAGCCCCCAGTTGCTCGTGGCGGACGAGCCCACGTCTGCGCTGGACGTGTCGGTGCAGTCGCGGTTCCTCGAGCTTCTGCTCGAATTGCAGGAGCAACTGGACTTCGCGTGCCTGTTCATCAGCCACGACCTCGCGGTCGTCGACCAGCTCGCGCACCGCATCGCCGTCCTGCGCAACGGAAAGCTCGTCGAGCAGGGTACGCGCGATGAGATTCTGCGCAATGCCCGGGACCCGTACACCCAGCGGCTCATCGCCGCGGTGCCGCTCCCGGATCCGGACAAGCAGCGCGAAAGCCGGGAACACCGCCTCAGCGCGAAGCTGTAAACGCGTCGAGCAGCGTCAAGTAGTATTGACTGCCCCCCAACAAGATCGAGGACAGTACACGCATGCCTATTGCCACCCGCAACGACTTGCGCAACGTGGCAATTGTCGCGCACGTCGACCACGGTAAGACCACGCTCGTCGACGCGATGCTGCGCCAGACGAACTCCTTCGGCGAGCATGCGCACGTCGAAGAGCGGGCCATGGATTCCGGCGATCTGGAGCGCGAGAAGGGCATCACGATCCTGGCCAAGAACACGGCCATCAGCTACTCGGGAGTTCACGCGACCGACGGCCCCGTGACGATCAATGTGATCGACACCCCCGGCCACGCCGACTTCGGCGGCGAGGTGGAGCGGGGCCTCAGCATGGTGGACGGCGTCGTTCTGCTCGTCGATGCGAGCGAAGGCCCCCTGCCGCAGACCCGGTTCGTGCTGCGCAAGGCCCTCGAGGCGAAGCTGCCCGTCATCCTGCTGGTGAACAAGACGGACCGGCCGGATGCCCGCATCGACGACGTCGTCGCCGAAAGCCAGGACCTCCTGCTCGGGCTCGCGAGCGACCTCGTGGACGACGTGCCGGATCTTGACATCGATGCGATACTCGATGTGCCGATCGTGTATGCGTCGGGGCGCAACGGCGCCGCAAGTCGCAATAAGCCGGCGAACGGCGAGCTCCCGGACAATGCAGATCTCGAGCCCCTCTTCGAAGCGATCCTCGAGCACATTCCTGCGCCGAGCTACGACCCGGAAGCGCCGCTTCAGGCGCACGTCACGAACCTTGACGCATCGCCGTTCCTTGGCCGTCTCGCCCTTTTGCGCATCTTCAACGGCACGCTGGGGAAGGGCCAGACGGTCGCCTGGGTGCGCAAGGACGGCGAAGTGCACAACGTGCGCGTGACCGAGCTCATGATCACGAAGGCGCTCGACCGCTACCCTGCGGAAAGCGCCGGCCCAGGCGACATCGTCGCGGTGGCCGGATTCGCCGACATCACCATCGGCGACACACTCGCCGACCCCGACGACATCCGGCCGTTGCCGGCGATCACCGTCGACGATCCTGCGATCTCTATGACGATCGGGACGAACACGAGCCCGCTCGTCGGCAAAGTCAAGGGCCACAAGCTCACCGCTCGCATGGTGAAAGACCGACTGGACCGCGAACTCGTCGGCAACGTGTCGTTGCGGGTGCTCGACATCGGCCGCCCTGATGCCTGGGAGGTCCAGGGCCGTGGCGAGCTCGCACTGGCGATCCTCGTCGAGCAGATGCGCCGGGAGGGCTTCGAGCTCACGGTCGGCAAGCCCCAGGTTGTCACGCGCCGGGTGGATGGCGCGGTGCACGAACCATTCGAACACCTGACCATCGACGCGCCGGAGGAGCACCTCGGCGCGATCACCCAGCTCCTCGCTGCCCGCAAGGGCCGCATGGACGGCATGAGCAACCACGGCACCGGCTGGGTGCGCATGGAGTTCATCGTCCCATCCCGTGGCCTGATCGGATTCCGCACCGAGTTCCTCACGATCACCCGCGGCACTGGGATCGCGAACGCGATCCTGCACGGCTACGCCGAGTGGGCCGGATCGATCGTCACCCGCAACACCGGGTCGATCGTCGCCGACCGTGCGGGAGTAGCCACCCCGTTCGCCATGGTCGCACTCCAGGAGCGGATGAGCTTCTTCGTCGAGCCGACCCAGGAAGTGTACGAGGGCATGGTCGTCGGCGAGAATTCGCGCTCCGAGGACATGGACGTGAACATCACCAAGGAAAAGCAGCTCACCAACATGCGCCAGTCCACCTCGGACACCTTCGAGAGGATGACGCCGTCCCGCCAGCTCACTCTGGAAGAGTGCCTTGAGTTCGCGCGCGAGGACGAGTGCGTCGAAGTGACCCCCGAGTTCGTGCGAATCCGCAAGGTCGAACTTGACCAGAACGCGCGGGCCAGAGCGGCTGCGAGCCTCAAGCGCGCGAACGCTTAAATTCCCGTTCAGGGCGGTTATTGCTTGCCGTGACGGCCCGTAGTACGCTGACGGGAACCCGCCGTCCCGCATCCACTCATGGAAAAGGAAATATCGCCATGTCCAGTACTCGTAAGCGCTTCCTCGTGCCCGCAGTGATCGTCATGTCGCTCACTCTCGCCCCCGTGCTCACGGCGTGCAGCAATCCCATCGAAGGCCTCGTCAAGCAGGTGACGGGCGGCGATGTCGATTTGGGCGGATCCTCCCTTCCGAAGGACTTCCCGAAGGACGTCCCTGTTGCGCCGGGCAAGGTCATCTTCGGCGGTGGACTTGGAAACGACGAAGGCAAGATCTGGAACGTCACCATTCAGGTCAGCGACGCCAACGCGCTCGAGGGCATTTCCGCGCAGTTGACCGGGGCCGGGTTCGAGTCCAAGGGCGAGAGCGAATCAACGGGAGACACGAAGACCGGTATCTTCCAGAAGGACCCCTACGGTGTTCTCGTCGTCGTGTCGAAGGATGACAAGAACGGCTTCATCGCGAACTACACGGTGACCTACACGAAGCCCGGTTCCTGACCCGTCAGTTCGAGGTTGACTCGGTCACCGTGAACGGAGTGCGGCCGACGCCGTCGCCGACCATTCCCGGTTTGCAGACCGTGAAGTAGGTGCCCGGCCGGGCATCCACGACCAGGTCGCGGCTGACGCCGGGGCCAATGTTCTCCACTTCGCCGACCACGCTCGTGCCGTCCTCGGCGAGTACGTAGAACTCGGTCACGGCATCGCCTTTGTTGGCGACAGAGAAGACGATGCTGCCGCTCGGGGCAGATGTCGCGGAGAGCACGCATTCGTCGGCGGTGCTGTCGACGTGAATCGTCGTCCCGTTGCTGCCGGGTGCCGTGTTCTGAACGCAACCGCTGAGGGTGGCGATGGTCACGGTCGCTGCGGCGACGAGGGCGAGCGGACGACGGTTCATGAGGCTCCCTGGGTGGTGAGTGCTGAATCGGATGCGGCGAGCTGTGGCCTGACCGGGCCGTGCGGCTTCCGCAGCGCGCGAAGGAAGAGCAGGAGAACCGGCACGGTGTACGCCACCCATACGGTCGCCTCCAGCCAGGTCGTCGCCGGAGAGAAGTTGACGGTTCCCTTGAGCAGGGTCCCGTACCAGCTGTCCGGCGGGATGGCGGCGCTCACGTCGAACGCGAGGGAATGCAGTCCGGGCAGCACTCCGGCCTCCTGCAGGTCGTGCACGCCGTAGGAGAGCACGCCGGCAGCCACGATGATGAGGAAGAAACCGGTCCAGGCGAAGAACTTTCCGAGGTTGATGCGCACGACCCCCCGGTAGATGAGCCAGCCGAGAGCGATGGCCAGCGCTATTCCGATGCTTGCGCCGAGCAGCGGCATGGTGGTCTCACCCGTCGCCTGCACCGCCGCCCAAATGAAGAGCGCGGTCTCGATTCCTTCCCGTCCCACTGCGAGGAATGCGACGAGCATGAGCCCCCAGCCGGCCCCATCGAGGTGGCTGTCCACGTCGCTGCGCAGCGAACTCCCGAGCGTGCGCGCGGTGCGCAGCATCCAGAAGATCATCCAGGTGACGAGCGCCGTGGCGACAATCGACAGGCTGCCGCCGATGAGTTCCTGCGCCTGAAAGCTCAAGCCGTAGGAGCCGAAAGTGAGGAGGGCGCCGAGCCCGAGCGACACCGCGACAGCGAGTCCGACGCCCAGCCACAGGCGCGGAAGCACATCGCGGCGGCGCAGCTTCACGAGGTAGGCGACGAGGATGCCGACGACGAGTGCCGCTTCGAGGCCCTCGCGGAGGCCGATGAGCAGGTTGGCGATCACAGATTCACTTCACGGTGGTGCCGCCGGCGAAAGCGGAGTGGATGAGCAAGATTGGTAAGGCTATCCTTACCTAACAATCGTATCGCCGCATGCGTATCCTGTCCACTGTGAGAGTGCCGGAGAGCCGCGAGCACGTGCTGTTCGTGCACGCCCACCCCGACGACGAGACGATCTCCACTGGAGGGACCATGGCGACGCTGATCGACTCGGGTGCCGAGGTCACGCTCGTGACGTGCACGCGCGGCGAACGCGGCGAGGTCATCCCGCCAGAGCTCCAGCACCTGAGCGGGGACGCCCTCGGCGCATTCCGAGAAACGGAACTCGTCGCCGCCATGGCAGAGCTGCACCTGGGCGACTACCGATTTCTCGGCGACGACGGCGCTCGCGCACTGCACACGCCGCCGCACCGGTACCGAGACTCCGGGATGCAGTGGGGGGAGGACGGCGCCCAGCCGCTCACGGAGTCGGGGGATGGGCCGGATGCCCGGGATACGCTGACCGGCGTCGAGCTGGATGCGGTCGTCGCGGACATTCTCGCCGTCGCGGAGGAAGTGCACCCTACCGCGATCGTGAGCTATGACGAGCGCGGAGGATACGGCCATCCGGACCACGTCCGCGCCCACGAGGCAGCACGCACCGCGGCTCTCCTGGCCGACGTTCCATTCTTTGCGATCGTGGGCGATGGCCGAGAGCGGCCCGGCGACATCCGCATCGACGTGGAACCGGTCCTGGAACGCAAGAAGCAGGCGCTTCGCGCCCACCGCACCCAGCTCACGGTGGAGGGGGAAACCATCGTGCACTCCGGCGGGCAGGTCGAACCGATCGGGCGAAGCGAACTCTTCCGACCGCAGCGTGGTCCAGCGTCGAATGGCATCGCCTGGGCCCGTTTCGGCATCACTGGCAGGATCGCCGCGAGCGTCATCGCCGTTCTGCTCGGCGTGATCGTCGGCACGATCGGCACCGCCAACAACCAGGCCGTCTGGGTGGCCATCCCGCTCGGGATCGCCGCGCTGTTCCTGATCGGACTTCGGCTGCTCTTCACCTCGAGGACGGCGGCGGGGTTCGCGGCTATCGGACTGGTTGGCGCAGTGTGGGTACTGTCGCAGACGGGCCCGGGCGGATCCGTTCTGGTCCCCGCGACAGCGTCGGGCTACCTCTGGACGTACGGCACCGTCCTCATCGCGGTTGTTGTGCTCGCGTGGCCGCGTCGCGGAAAATTTTCCCGGGCTACGATGGGAACGAGTTCGAAACCCGGGAAGGACGTCGGCACACCGTGACCTATGTGATCGCCCTGCCGTGCGTCGACGTCAAGGATCGCGCGTGCGTCGACGAATGCCCGGTGGACTGCATTTACGAGGGCGATCGGATGCTGTACATCCACCCCGACGAGTGCGTCGATTGCGGCGCGTGCGAACCGGTATGCCCGGTCGAGGCCATCTACTACGAAGACGACACCCCTGAGCAGTGGGCCGACTACTACAAGGCCAACGTTGAATTCTTCGACGACATCGGCTCCCCTGGCGGCGCGGCCAAGGTCGGTGTGATCCACAAGGACCACCCCATCGTCGCGGCGCTCCCCGCCAACATCAACAACACCGAGAACTGAATCCGGGCATGGCGATGCGCACGCGACGGGCGGTTTCATGGCGCTGAACCTGCCCGACTTCCCGTGGGATGCGCTGGAGCCCTACGCGGCCCGGGCGCGCGTGCACCCGCAGGGCATGATCGATCTGTCCGTCGGCTCGCCGGTGGATGCTACCCCGGCGGTCATTCGCGACGCGCTCGCCGGGGCATCCGATGCGCACGCCTATCCGCAGACCGCCGGGACGCCCGAACTGCGGAAGGCGATCATCGAATGGTTTGCGCGGCGCCGCGGAGTCGAGCTCGGCGTGGCCAACGTGCTCCCGACAATCGGCTCAAAAGAATTTGTGGCAGGGCTCGGACTCTTCCTGGGGCTCGGCCCCGGCGACACGGTGGTTCACCCGGCTGCCGCCTACCCGAGCTATGCGCTCGGTGCCGCCGTCGTGGGCGCGATCGCGGTGGCCGAAGACGATCCGTCGCGGTGGCCGGAGTCAACCCGCCTGATCTGGCTGAACAGCCCGGGAAATCCGAACGGCCGGGTGCTCGGTCTCTCGGAGCTGCGCGCCGCCGTCGCACGGGCGCGGGAACTGGATGCCGTCATTGCCAGCGACGAGTGCTACGCGGAGCTCAACTGGGCCGAGAACCGACCGACCGTGAGCATCCTCGATCCGCGGGTTACCGACGGGTCGCGGCACAACATCCTCGCGGTGTGTTCGCTCAGCAAACAGTCGAACCTTGCCGGGTACCGGGCCGGTTTCGTCGGCGGATGCTCGCACGTGCTCGGACAGGTACTGGCCGTGCGCAAACACCTCGGCCTCATGGTTCCGGCGCCGGTGCAGGCCGCGATGGTCGCCGCCCTGGGTGACGACGCCCACGTGGACGCCCAGCGCGAGGTGTATCGCGCCAGACGGGAGATTCTTCGCACGGCGCTGGAGGCATCCGGGTACCGCATCGACCACAGCGACGCCGGGCTGTACCTGTGGGCGAGTCGGGGGGAGCCGGCGTGGGACACCGTCGCACGGCTCGCGGATGCCGGAATTCTCGCTGTGCCCGGCACGTTCTACGGCGACGACACCCATGTGCGCATCGCGCTCACCGCACGCGATGACGCCATCGCGGAGGCCGCACGCCGATTGGAGAAAGTCTCCAGCGGATTTGAGGGAATCTTAGACGGTTCCACGGTCGACGAATCCGCCAATTAGGCTGTAAGGGTGACTGAAGCCGTACCTAACGATGCCCTGGCGACCCTCCACTACCCCGGGGGCAGCGCCGAGTTCCCGATTGTGCAGAGCACCGACGGCGCGAACGCCATCGACTTCTCCACGCTCACCAGGCAGACGGGGCTCACCTCCCTCGATCAGGGATTCGTGAATACGGCGGCGACGAAGAGCGCCATCACGTACATCGACGGGGATGCCGGCATCCTGCGCTACCGCGGCTACGCGATCGAAGACATCGCCGCGAATTCGACGTACCTCGAGGTCGCGTGGCTTCTCATTCACGGCGAACTGCCGACCGCGGTGGAACTCGACCGGTTCGAGGAGACCATCCGGCGGCACACCCTCCTGCACGAGGATCTGCGCCGATTCTTCGATGCCCTCCCGCACAGCGCCCACCCGATGTCGGTCCTCTCCAGCGCGGTCGGCGCGCTCGGCACGTTCTACGAAGACTCCTTGGATGTGCGCGACCCCGAGCAGGTCGAGAATTCCACCATTCGACTGCTCGCGAAACTTCCGGTGATCGCCGCCTACGCGCACAAGAAGGCGCTCGGCCAGGCGTTCCTCTACCCGGACAACAGCCTGAGCTTCGTGGACAACTTCCTCAAACTCAACTTCGGCAACATGGCGGAGGAGTACGTGCCGAATCCGGTGCTGTCCCGCGCGCTGGAACGGCTGCTCATCCTGCACGAGGACCACGAACAGAATGCGTCGACGTCGACGGTTCGGCTTGTCGGGTCGACGGAAGCGAACATTTTCTCGTCGATTTCCGCGGGGATCAACGCCCTCTACGGCCCGCTCCATGGCGGGGCAAATGAGGCTGTGCTCACCATGCTCGGGGAGATCAAGGAGTCCGGCGAGTCGGTCAAGCAGTTCGTGGAGCGGGTGAAGAACAAGGAGGACGGCATCCGGCTCATGGGCTTCGGCCACCGGGTGTACAAGAACTTCGATCCGCGGGCCACACTCGTGAAGGAGAGCGCCGACGAGGTTCTCGCGGCGCTCGGCGTGAAGGATGACCTGCTTGACATCGCGAAGGAGTTGGAGAATGTGGCGCTCGCGGATGACTATTTCATCGAGCGCAAGCTGTACCCGAACGTCGACTTCTACACGGGCGTCATCTACAAGGCGATGGGTTTCCCGTCGCGAATGTTCACCGTGTTGTTCGCGATCGGCCGTCTCCCCGGCTGGATCGCGCACTGGCGCGAGCTGAACCTGGATCCGGAGACCCGCATCGGCCGCCCGCAGCAGCTCTACGTGGGCCCGACCGCCCGCGAGTGGCCGCGCCGCTAGTACCAGCCAGTCAGCTCGCTGTCACCCTAGCGCCTTAGCTACAGCCCGCAGTATCCATCGGAAATTCAGGAATCGGCGTTTCCTGTGTCTGGATCCTTGACGCGGATGCCTGCAAATTCGGGCACGATCACGTGTGTGTTGACGTGGATTCCTGAATTTTCAACAAAAGTTTGGGGGCTAGGCGTGCAGCGCCTCGTTGAGGAGGATGCCGTGCCCCGCACGCTCGAGCACCTCCACGGCGCCCGTGAGCGAGTTGCGGCGGAACAGCAGACCGCTGCGGCCGGACAGCGTCTCCGCCTTCACGGAGGGCAACGCACCGGACGCCAGCGGCGCGGCATCCGCCACCACGACTTTCGTGCCCGCGGTCAGGTAAAGCCCGGCCTCGACGACGCAATCGTCGCCGAGCGAAATGCCGATGCCGGAGTTTGCCCCGAGAAGTGAACGCTCGCCCACCGATATCCGCTGCGTCCCGCCGCCGCTCAGCGTGCCCATGATGGACGCCCCGCCGCCGATGTCCGACCCGTCCCCCACGACGACGCCCTGCGAAATCCGCCCCTCGACCATCGAAGCGCCGAGCGTCCCCGCGTTGAAGTTCACGAACCCTTCGTGCATCACGGTGGTTCCCGGCGAAAGGTACGCTCCGAGGCGCACACGGTTCGCGTCGGCGATGCGCACCCCCGGCGGGGTCACGTAGTCCACGAGCCTCGGGAACTTGTCGATTCCGTGCGCGGTGATGCCCGCGTGCTGAAGCGATGCCCGCAGGCGGGCGGCATCATCCGGATGCACGGGTCCGGCGTTCGTCCACGCCACGGTGGGCAGGAGGCCGAAAATCCCGTCCAGGTTGATGGTGTTCGGTTTGGCCAGCCGGTGGCTGAGGAGGTGGAGGCGAAGGTAGGCGTCGACCGTGGACGTCGGCGGCGCACCAAGAGCGGACTCCACGGTGACGAAATCGAGCCGGACGGCGCGGCGAGGGTCTTCGCCGACAAGCTGCGCGAGGTCGCCGGGAACGACGCGGGGGTCGACATCGGCGGGAAGGGCGCCAAGGTGCGGCGCGGGAAACCACGCGTCCAGAATTGTCGCATTGCTGGAGACCGTTGCGATGCCGTGCCCCCAGGCTGCCGTGTCCGTCATGCCTCAAGGGTAATGGGATGCCCGCCGCTCGATAAACTGGCCCGGTGCCGACCCTCGACCTGACCTCCTCCTCGATCGACCTCACGAGGGCCCTGTGCGATATCGAGTCGGTGTCGGGCAACGAGAAGCAGATCGCGGACGCAGTCGAAGCTGCGGTCGCCGCGTGCGCGCACCTTGAGGTGATCCGCGACCAGGATGCCGTTGTCGCCCGCACCAACCTCGGCCGCGATCGGCGGGTGGTGATCGCCGGACACCTGGACACCGTCCCGGTGAACAACAATTTTCCCAGCCGCTTCGACGGGGCCGAACTTGTCGGGCGGGGCACCGTGGACATGAAGGCGGGCGTCGCGGTGCAACTCAAACTTGCCGCCGAACTCTCCGAGCCGCTGTTCGACGTGACCTGGATCTGGTACGACCACGAGGAGGTCGCCTCCGAGCTGAACGGCCTCGGCAGGCTGGCCCGCACCCGGCCGGATCTGCTCCAGGGCGACTTCGCGATCCTCGGCGAACCCACGAACGCGATGATCGAGGGCGGCTGCAACGGCACGCTCCGCATCGAGTTGACCACGCGCGGCGTGCGGGCGCACTCGGCGCGCGCCTGGGTCGGCCGCAACGCCATCCACGCTGCCGCCCCCATCCTCGAACGGCTCGCCGCGTACGAGCCACGCGAGGTGGAGGTCGAGGGCCTCGTGTACCGCGAGTCGCTGAATGCCGTCGGCATCACGGGCGGGGTGGCGAGCAACGTGATCCCGGATGAATGCATCGTCACCATCAATTACCGTTTCGCGCCGAACCGAACCGGCGAGGAGGCGGCAGCGCACGTGCGGGAGCTGTTCGCGGACCTCGATGAGCTCATGTTCGAGGTCACCGATTTCGCGGAGGGCGCGCGCCCCGGTCTGGACGCTCCTCTCGCGCAGGACTTTTTGAAGGCTGTCGGCGGGCGGGCGCAGCCGAAGTACGGCTGGACCGACGTCGCACGGTTTTCCGCCCTCGGCATCCCCGCCGTCAACTACGGGCCGGGCGACGCGTTGCGCGCGCACGCGGACGACGAACGCGTCGACACGGCGCAGATCACGCAGTGCGAGCAAGGACTGAGGGCGTGGCTGACCGGCGCGTGAACCACGCTCCTCTCGAACCGGCGAACAACCAGCCGAGCCTCGCCCGCCAGCCTCTGCGCCGGATCGTGCGGATCCGCTACCGCCTGACACCGTGGTGGCTCCGCGTCATCGTGGTGTGGGCGCTGTCCCGCGTCGTCACCACGGGTATCCTGCTGTGGTTCGCGGCGCGGCAGCCCTCGAACGCGTGGACGGGGGCGCATCCCGACTACCTGTCCTTCGCCCAGTTGTGGGACAGCACCTGGTATCACATCGTTGCCGCATCCGGCTATCCGTCCACGTTGCCCATGACGGTGGGCGGGCACGTCATGGAGAACGCGTGGGCGTTCATGCCCGGGTATCCGCTGCTCGTGCGCGGGCTCATGGTCATCACCGGCCTGCCGTGGGCGCCGCTTTCGGTGTTCGTGTCCGTCGCGTTCTCCCTCGGCGCAGCGCTCATGGTGTACCGGCTCCTGCGTCTGATGCTCCCGAGCGAAACCACTTTGTTCGCCGTCGTCATCTTCTGCGTGGCGCCGCTCTCGCCGATCCTTCAGGTCTCCTATGCGGAGTCCATGCACGTGTTCCTCCTCGCGCTCGCGCTGTTCCTGCTCGTGCAGCGCCGTTATGTCGTGCTCATTCCGGTCATTGCGCTCATGGCGCTCACCCGGCCGAGCGGGCTGGCGTTCGCGCTCGCCCTCGCCCTGCACGCCGTGCACCGTTTCCTCACCCGATCGCGCGACCCGTTTCCGCTGTGGGAGCGGATTCTGCTTCTGGGCGTCATGGTGTTCAGCGGGCTCATGGGGCTCGCGTGGCCGTTCATGGCGTGGATGGCGACCGGATCGTTCAGCGCCTACACCGACACGGAGCTCGCCTGGCGCGCGCCGTACCTCGGCTACCAGGAGCTCGTCCCGTTCACGCCGTGGGTGCAGGGCGCCGGGTTCTGGATGCCGGGGCCGATCGGGATCGTCGTTCTCGTCGTGGTCGTCGGCGGATTCTTTGCTTTCCTGTTCACCCCGTGGGCCAGGCGGCTCGGCGTGACGTTGCGGATCTGGATTGCCAGCTACGCGGTGTACCTGCTCGCGGTGTTCTTTCCGCAGTCGAGCACGTTCCGGCTGCTCATCCCGCTGTTCCCTCTGGCCGGGGCGCTCGCGGTGCCACGGTCGCGCGCGTATCGGGTGCTTCTGGTGGCACTGCTGATCGTCGGGCAATGGGTCTGGTGCTACTACTGCTGGTGGGTGGATGGCACCGACTGGACCCCGCCGTGAGGGCTCGGTTTTCCGGTGTCGGACAAATGCGGGATAATGGAGACAGATTCCACGAAAGGGGACCATTCATGGCAGCCATGAAGCCGAGGACCGGAGACGGGCCAATGGAAGCTGTGAAGGAGGGTCGCCTCATCATCGTGCGTGTTCCGCTGGAGGGCGGCGGACGGCTCGTCGTTTCCGTCAATGACGCCGAGGCGAAGGAACTCCACGAGGTTCTTGGTGGAGTCGTCGCGGCCATCAAGTAACGCGAAGCCGCGCAGCGCAACGAGAGGGTGAAACGCGGCTCTCAGAACCCGTAGGCGACAATCGGGTCGAGGGTTCCCGCGTGCAGGCGTTCGAGCACGAGGTGTTCGTGCGGCACGACCGGATGCGGCAGAGCGTCCAGAGAGAACCAGCCGAGGTCGGCGGCTTTCTGGGTCTCGAGGAGCCGCGGTTCGCCGTTCCACGACCGGCACTCGAAGAAAAAGTCGACCCGCTCGTCGACGGGCGCGTGCCCGCTCGCCGTGCGGTGCATGGCCGTGAGCGGCCGAAGGTCGCTCTGGGCGATCGTGACACCCAGCTCTTCCCTGGCTTCGCGGCACGCGGCGTCGAACACGGTCTCGTGCTGTTCGACGTGGCCCGCTGCGGCCGCGGCCCAGTGCCCGTCCATGAATCCGGTGCCGTCGCGCAATTGCAGGAGCACATCGTCCCCCTTGCGAAAGAACACGTAGGCGGCGGGTACGACTCGGAACTTGTGCAGGCTCACGGTTCGACTCGCGTGAGCTGAAGCAGTCCGTCGCCGATGGGGGAGAGTGCGCTGATGACGGCCTCCGATGCGGAAAGCTCCCTCAGGAGGCTGCGGTACCCGGCGACCACGTCATCCCGATGCGCGGGGTCCGCCACTCGGCCGTGCCACAGCGCGTGCGCGACGACCACGGTGCCGCCCGTGCGCACGAGCCGAAGACCGTGCTCCACGTATTCGATGACCGACTGCGGGTCGGCGTCGATGAGGACGACGTCGTACGCGTTTTCGTTCATGCGGGGGAGAACGTCGCGCGCGCGCCCGGTGATGAGCCGGAAACGGTTCGCGGGATGCCCGGCCTCCAGGAAGGAGGTGCGCGCGTGCTGTTGGTGGTCGGCCTCGATGTCGATGGAGGTGAGCGTCGCCTGGGGGGCGCCGGAGAGCATCCACAGGCCGCTCACGCCGGCGCCCGTGCCCACTTCGATGATGTTCGTGGCGACGGTCGTGGCGGTGAGGATGGCGAGCTGCGCGCCGGTGGCCGGCGTCACAGCCTCCACCCCGAGTTCGAGCGAGCGGGCGCGCGCACGCGCGATGTCTTCGGGTTCGACCACGAAGTCCTCCGCGAACTTCCAGTCCATTTCTTTTCCAGCCACCATTGCTCCTCGCTCAGACAACTCTAGAGCGGATGGCTGCCAGGAACGGTTAGTCTGAACTCGTGTTTGGGTTGACGTTCGAGAAGCTCCTGTTGATCGGGGTGCTTGCGGTGTTCCTGCTGGGACCGGAGCGGCTGCCCTATTACGCGTCCCAACTCGCCCGGCTCGTGAAGAATTTGAAGAAGATGGCGGATGGCGCCAAGGATCGCATGCGCGAGGAGATGGGTCCGGACTTCGACGAGGTCGACTGGAAGAAGCTCGACCCCCGGCAGTACGACCCGCGGCGCATCATCCGGGAGGCCCTCGTCGAGGAGGTCGTCACGCCGAGCGCACCGCCGGTCGTGGATTCCGCCTACGTGAGGCGCAAGCGCCGCCTCGAGGAGGAGGGCAAGCAGGCGCCGTTCGATGCCGAAGCCACCTAACCGCGCGCGAGCTCGATGAGCGCCGCGACCGTGCGCAGATTGCGCGCGGTGCCGGCGACGCCCAGCCGCTTCAGCAGCGTGTCGGTGTTGAGCGTTGCCTTTCCCATCCCTGAGGCGAACCGAAGGTGCAGGTCGGTGCCGCGGATCGCCCACTCGTCGCCCCCGACCGCCAGCTGGTTCGCCCGCCCGATTCCTGCGCGGTCCGGTACTGCGGAGAGGAATGCGACGTAGGACCACTTCGGATCCGCGACCTCGAACGGATGATCGGCGAGGGCGGACTCCAGTTCGGGCAGGCTCCGGGAGATGACCTCGCGGCGAAACCCGAAGCGCGACTCCAGTTCGCGCTCCGCCGCGCGGTCGAACTCTGCCCACTCTGACGGGCCGGCGCGATCCGGCAGGTCGAGGATCGCGTTTCCGGAGGCGATGTAGGTTCGGGCGCGCACGGCGCCCAGGTCCTCGAGCATCGTCCGGAAGTCGGCCATCGGCAATTTCGCAGTGCCGCCGACGTTCACGGCCCGAACGAACAGGATCCGTACCGTCATGTCCAGGACCTCGCTTCCGCGCGGCCCGGGTTCGCCGGGGGACGGCTCATCGGCGGCGGATGCCTTTCAGAACCCGCAGCAACAGCAGCATGATGCCGCCGAGCTTCGCGACGTCTGCTCCCGTGCGCGGGAGCGCCATGAGCCCGGTCGCCTCGGAGGTCGTGTGGGAATCCATGAACCGCAGCAGGCCTTCGGGGCCGTTGCGCCGTCCGAGCCCGGACTGCTTGATTCCGCCCATGGGCGCATCCACCGAGGAGAACGTGGCGCGATAGCCCTCGTTGATGTTGATGCTCCCGGCCTCCAGTGCTCGGGCAACCTCGCGCGCGCGGCGCGTCGACCGGGCGAAGATGGAGGAATTCAACCCGAACGGGGACGCGTTCGCGGCGAGGATGGCCTCCGCGACGCCGTCCACCGGTGTGATGGCGACGACGGGTCCGAACGTTTCGTTGCCGGAGCACTTCATGGCGTCGGTCACGCCGGCGAGCACTGTCGGCTCATAAAACAGGGGGCCGAGGTCGGGCCGAGCCTTGCCTCCCGTGAGCACGGTCGCACCGTGCGCCACGGCATCGTCCACGTGCTCCGCGACGCGTTCGAGCTGGCTCGGGAGGGTGAGGGAGCCGATGTCGGTCGAATAGTCGAACGCCGCACCCTGTTTGAGCGCGGCAGTGCGTGCCACGAATTCCTTCGTGAACGCGTTCGCGATCGTGCGATCCACGTAGATGCGCTCGATCGAGACGCACAACTGCCCCATGGAGGAGAAGCACGCGTACACGGCGTCCCTCGCGGCCTTCGCCGGGTCGACATCCGCGAGCACGATCATCGGGTTCTTGCCGCCAAGTTCGAGCGATGCGCCGCGAAGACCTTCCGCGGCACGCACGCCGACCTGGGTGCCGGTGGCGGTCGACCCGGTGAAGCAAATGAAATCGGAGGCGTCGTTGATCGCGTTCCCGACGATGCCGCCTGGCCCAGCGACGATCGCCCATACCTGCGGGGGAAGCCCGGCGTCGAGGAAGGCGCGGCGAAGGGCCAGGATGCTCAGGGCGCCCTGATCATCCGCCTTCTGGATCACCGCATTGCCGCCGGCAAGGGCCGGCAGCACATCCATGGCGGCGAGGCTGAGCGGATAGTTCCACGGCGTGATGACGCCGATGAGGCCCTTGGGGCGATAGCTCACGCGCGTGCGGATGACGAGCGGGATGCCGCCTCGCCTGCTTCGGGAGGCCAGCGCGCGCCGCGCGGACACCGCGTAGTACCGGGCGACATTGGCCGACTGGAACACCTCCTCGAACGCCTGGCCGCGCGTCTTTCCGGTCTCGGTCTGCACCGCGTCCAGCAGCAGTTCGCGGCGTTCGAGGATCAGGTCGTGTGCCTTCAGCAGCACCGCCCTGCGGTGCGCGAAGCCGGCACGGTGCCACGCAACCTGGGCGGCCCGGGCGCGCTCGGCGGCCTCCGCCACATCCTCGGCCGAACTGAGCGGGAGATCGTGGAGCTTCTCGCCCGTGAACGGCGCGTTGACGCGCGCGTGCTTGGTGCGGGAAGAACTGAGGTCGCCGTCGAGGTCGTCGATGACGCCCTGTGGCAGGAATGTGCCGGTCATATTCCCAACGCTACACTCGGATTCATGACCGCAACGGAGCGCTCGAACAACGCAACCCGACTCCCACGCCGAACGATCGTCAGTTATGCGATCGGCTCCATCGGCACCGGTGGCTTCTCCACCCTCCCCGGCCTCGTCCTCGTGTACTACCTGACGGACACGCTCGGCGTGGCGGCCCTCGTCGCCGGCATCCTCGTGACCGTCGCGAAGGTGTGGGACGTCATCATCGACCCGGTCATCGGCGGCCGAAGCGACCGCAGCCTCGCGCACACCGGATCCCGACGACGGTTCATGGTGCTGGGCGCGGTTCTGCTGCCCGTGTTCTTCATCCTCACGTTCGCGGTGCCGGCCGGGATGAGCCCGACCGTCGCCGGGGTCTGGGTGTTCGTGGCGTTCGTGCTCGCCGCGACCGCGTTCAGCCTGTTCCAGGTGCCCTACATCGCTCTGCCGGCGGAGCTCTCGGACAACTACGACGAACGCACCCGGTTGCTCACCTGGCGCGTCGTGGTGCTCACGTTCGCGATCCTGCTGTTCGGCGCCGGAGGGCCGGCGCTGCGGAGCCTCGGCGGTGGGAGCACCTACCTCGGCTACCTGCTGATGGCCGTCGTGGCGGGCCTTGTGATCGGCGGCGGTCTATACGCCTCGAGTTTCGTCGCGAAGAAGGGCCTCGTGCCCGCCACTGTCGCGAAACCAGTGTCCATCCGCGAGAGCTATGCGGCGGGCTTTCGTGCGCTGAAACGCAGCCAGCCGTTCCGGGCGCTGCTGCTCACGTTCCTCCTGCAGGGGCTCGCGACGGGGCTCATGCTCGCCGGCGCCCAATACGTCGCCACGTGGGTTCTGCAGAGCGAGGATGCGGTGACGTTCCTGTTCATCGCCCTCATCGCCCCCGCGCTTCTTGCTGCACCGCTGTGGGGCTGGATCGCGAACCGCATCGGCAAGGAACGCGGGTTCACGTACGCGAGCATCCTGTACGCGCTCACCGCGCTCAGCATGGTCGGGCTGCTGTGGTCGCCGGGGGACTGGGTGTACATTCCCGTCGCAGTGGCCGGCGCGGCCTACGCGGGCATGCAGTCGCTTCCGATGGCGATGCTGCCGGACGTGATCTCGCACGATGCGGTCACGCACGGCGACGGGCAGGCGGGAACGTTCGGAGGAATGTGGACGGCCGGCGAAACCACGGGCATGGCGCTCGGCGCCACCGCGCTGAGCATCGTCCTCGCGGTGTCCGGTTACGCCGAATCCGTTGCCGGGGAGCACGTCGTGCAGTCGGCGAACGCGATCGCCGGCATTGTCGTGAGCTTCAGCATCGTGCCGGCTGCGCTCCTCGGGCTGAGCCTGCTGTCGCTGGCTCGCTACCGGCTCAGGAAGGGCACGATCGGCCGATGAAGTTCCAGGAAGAACCGGCCGACATCCTCGCCAGCCTGCAGGAGCTCCGCGACGCGGATGCCCCGACCCACGGCGGCCGGGTGCTCTCCTACGTGTACGACAGCGGGCTCGCCGAACTGGACGAGCTCGCGGCGGCCGCCATCCGGATGGTGCAGCCCGTCAACGGACTCGACCCCACGACGTTCACGTCGGTCGCCACCATGGAGCGCGAGGTGCTCGCGTTCGCGCGCGGGATGCTGCGCGGCGACGAGGAGGTGGTCGGAACGGTCACGAGCGGCGGCACCGAAAGCTGCCTGCTTGCCGTGAAGACGGCGCGCGACAACTGGCGCACCGCTCATCCGGTCGTGCACGCGGAGGGAACGGTTCCGCGCCTCCTCGCGCCGGTCACCGCCCACGCCGCCTTCCAGAAGGCCGCACACTATTTCGGGCTCGAACTCGACCTCGTGTCGGTTGACGCTAACGGCACGTGCGCCGCATCCGCCCTCATCGAACGCATGGGCGACGACGTTGCGCTCGTCGTCGTTTCGGCCCCGAGCTACCCGTTCGCGGCGCTCGACCCGATCGTCGACGTGGCTGCGGCTGCCGCGGAACAGGGCATCGCGTGCCACGTCGATGCGTGCATCGGCGGGTGGGTGCTGCCGTGGCAGGCCACGGCGCCGTGGGACTTCAGCGTCGAGGGAGTGACGAGCGTGAGCGCCGACCTCCACAAGTTCGGGTACGCGCCGAAGGGGGCATCGGTGCTCCTGCAGCGCGGCCGCGACCGTCAGCGTGCGCAATACTTCGCGACCACCAGGTGGTCGGGGTACCCGGTCGTGAATCCGACCATGCTGGGCTCCAAGTCAGCGGGGGCGCTCGCGGCGAGCTGGGCGATCATCCAGGCGCTCGGCGAGAACGGCTATGCGGAACTCGCGGCCAGCTGCGAGCGGTCGACGGCCGCGCTGCAGGCGACCGTGAACGGCATCGAAGGGCTCCGGGTCGTCGGCGATCCGGTTGGGCCGCTGTTCGCCGTCGAGACGGACGAATCGGTGCCGGAAGATCGCCGCGTCGACCCGCACCACTGGGCGGACCAGGTGCGCACCCACGGGTTCCTATTGCAGTTGCAACCCGGCTTTACGCAGTCGGACGGTACGCGGTTGCCGCCGACCACCCACCTCACGATTACGCCAGTGACCGAGGTCGTTCTCGCCGAACTGTCTGCCGCGCTCCACACTTCGGCCGACGAGGTGCGCGGGGTTCCGCCCGTAGCGGTCGCCGAGGTGCTCGCTGCGCTGCCTGGCGGGGCGCTGGAGGCTTTGCAGGCTCCGGATGCGCCCCCGCTCGACTCCGCGACCGCCGCAGCGCTGCTGGCCGGTTTCGGGCTCGGCTCCGATGGTGGCCCCGCGGCGCTCCCCGATCGGATGGCGCCCATTCTCGCGCTCGTCGGGGCGCTGCCGGCCCCCGTCACGGAGCGGTTGCTCACGGAGCTGCTGGCGCGCCTCATCGAGCCCGTTTCGACCGCTCCCTGAGGGGAACCGTTCCCTGAGGCTCTCGAAGGGAACTGACCGGTGACTCCCCCTTCGAGACGGGCTTCGCCCTCCTCAGGGGGCGGAAGAGGGAGAGGGATAGAGCTGGTCGGCGACGGCGAGTATGGCCGCTGCGGCGGGATCCTCGGGGTGCGACAGCACGACGGGGTCACCGGCATCCCCGCCCTCGCGCAGCGCGAGGCTCAACGGCACGGACGCCAGGAGCGGCACCGGCTGCTCCGGCGTGGAGAGCCGCGCAGCGACATCCGCGCCGCCGCCCGTACCGAACAGGTCGACCACTGTGCCATCCGGCAGCGTGAGCCCCGACATGTTCTCGATCACCCCGATGACGCGTTGACCGGTCTTGCGCGCCACTATCGCGCTGCGCTCGGCGACATCCGCCGCGGCCGTCTGCGGCGTCGTCACCACAATGACCTCCGATTGCGGGAGCAACTGCCCCACCGAGATCGCGACGTCCCCGGTGCCGGGCGGGAGGTCGAGGAGCAGGATGTCGAGCTCGTCGAAGTACACCTCGCTCAGGAACTGCTTGATCGTGCGGTGCAGCATGGGCCCGCGCCACGACACCGCAGTCGCCGGCCCTGGAAGGAACATTCCGATCGAGATGACCTTCACGCCGAACCCGATCGGCGGGAGCATGAGCTCCCCGACGCGCGTCGGCTTCTCGTCCGACACGCCCAGGAGCGCCGGGATGGAGAATCCGAACACGTCCGCGTCGACGATGCCGACTTTGAGCCCGCGCGCGGCCAGCGCAACCCCGAGGTTCGCGGTGATCGTGGACTTGCCGACTCCGCCCTTCCCGCTCGTGATCGCGAAAATCATGGTCGGCGAATCGGGGCCGAACTGCACCTCGCGTTTGCGCGCGCCCTGCAGCCTCTCGGTGAGCGCGGTGCGCTGCTCGACGCTCATGACCGACACGTTCACGGCCACGTCGTCGACGCCGGGAACGGACGCGGCCGCGTCGCGGACGTCCCGTTCAATGCGATCCGCCGCGGGGCATCCGACGATCGTCAGCTTGATGCCGATCGTGGCCGCACCGTCCGCGAACTCGACGGAGTCGATCATGCCGAGGTCGGCGATCGGCCGCCGGATCTCCGGGTCGATGACCGTCGCGAGCGCCGCCGTCAGCAACTCGACCTTCGGCGAGCCGGCGGCAGAATCAGTCAACGGTCTCGGTCTCCTGGCCCCGCTCCAGCTCCTCCAGCAGGGAACGCAGCTCGGCGCGGATGAAATCCTTGCTCGCGAGATCCTTCACCGCCAGCCGCAGGGCCACGATTTCCCGGGCGAGATACTCCGTGTCCGCGAGATTCCGCTCCGCGCGCTGGCGGTCCTGCTCGATCTGCACCCGGTCGCGGTCATCCTGGCGGTTCTGCGCGAGAAGGATGAGCGGCGCGGCATACGACGCCTGCAGCGACAGGATGAGCGTGAGGGCGGTGAATCCGAGCGCGGCGGAATCAAAACGCCACCCGACCGGCGCCAGAACGTTGTAGGTGAGCCAGACCGCGCAGAACACGGTGAGGAAGAACAGGAACCAGGGTGTGCCCATGGCGCGCGCGACGCCCTCGGTGAACCGGCCGAACCGGTCGCTCGGCGCCCCGAACCGCGGCGCGAAATAGGTGCGAAGGCCCTTGGGCGAATCGAGTCTGTCATCGCTTCGACGTGCCATGGGCCTTGCTCCTTCCCGGTGTTGCGGATGTCGTGACTATCTCGAGCGGGCTCGTATCGGCCCGCAACAGTTTCGCTGGTTCGTCCTCGTCATGACTTCGCCAGTCGTCGGGCAGCAGGTAATCCAGGACATCGTCTACAGTCACCACCCCGACCAGACGATGGTTGTCGTCCACGACCGGCACGGACACGAGGTCGTAGCTTGCGAGGATGCGGCTGACCTCCGCCGCGGAGGTGTCGGCGTGCACGGGTTCCAGCTTCTGGTCGAGCAGGGTTCCCAGGCGCTCCATGGGCGGGAATCGCAGCATCTGCTGGAAGTGCACCATTCCGAGGAACCGACCGGTGGGCGGCTCGTACGGCGGGAGAGTAACGCACACCGCGGCGCCGAGCGCTGGCGCGAGGTCTTCGCGGCGCACGAGGGCGAGCGCCTCCGCGACGGTCGTGTCGGCGGGAACGATGACCGGCTCCGTGGTCATGAGTCCGCCCGCGGTGTCCGGCGCGTACGCGAGGAGCATGCGGACGTCCTCCGCCTCCTCGGGCTGCATGAGGTCCAGGAGCGCTTCGCCGCGCTCCTCCGTGAGCTGGGCGATGAGGTCGGCGGCGTCATCCGGCTGCATCTGGTCGAGCACGTCGGCGGCGCGGTCGTCGGCGAGGTGCTCGAGGATTTCCACCTGCTCGGTTTCCGGCATTTCCTCGAGCACGTCGGCGAGACGCTCGTCGCTCAGTTCCTCTGCGACCTCCAGGCGTCGCGCATCCGGCAGGTCGAGGAGGGCATTGGCCAGGTCGGCGGGGAGGAGGTCTTCGTAGGTGGCGAGAAGCTGGCTTGCCGACTGGGGGTCGCCCTTTCTGGACTCTTCCGTCACATCCGACCACGCCGCGAACACCGTGTGGCCCTTCGAAAACGGCGAGGCGCTCGTCTTGGCGCGCCGGACGAACAGTTCGCGCACCTCCCATTCGCCCTGCGGGGTCTGCTCGATGGAGACGTCTTCGATGGTGGCGCGGCCCGAGCCGTCCGTGAACGTGACGACGCGCCCGAGCATTTCGGCGATCACGCGCACTTCGCCGCCGCGCTGCTCGAACCGGCGCAGATTGATGAGCCCGGTGGTGATGATCTGGCCGCTGCCGATGCTCGTGACGCGCCCGATGGACAGGAAGATGCGGCGGCGCCCGGGCACTTCGACCACGAATCCGACCACGCGCGGCGATTCTTTGCGCCGGTACACGACGAGAACGTCGCGAACGCGCCCCACCTTGTCCCCCAGGGGGTCGAAAACGGCGCACCCGACCAGTCGGGCTACGAAAACCCTCGCAGCACTCACGGTACAACCCTAGTCTTCGGGTGCAAGAATGGGCCCGTGAGCAATCAGAGTCCGTTTTCGAGTCGTCGTGCAGCATTTCCCACCCTTCCGAAGGGGGATGTGCTCGGCACCTACGACACCTACGATGAAGCGCAGTCGGTTGTTGATCGGCTCGCGCGGGATGAATTCCCGGTGAAGCAGATGGCCATTGTCGGCAGCGACCTGCGCACCGTGGAGCGCGTGACCGGCAAAATGACGTATGGCCGCGCGGCTCTCGCCGGGGCGGCGAGCGGCATGTGGTTCGGTTTGTTCCTGGGGCTCCTGTTGTTCATCTTTTCGCCGTCGCAGAACGCGATCCTCTACGTGGGGGCTGCAGTGCTCATCGGCGCCGGCTTCGGGATGCTGTTCGGCCTTGTGAGCTATGCGCTCAATCGCCGCCGCCGCGACTTCACCTCGATCCATCAGGTGATCGCCGGAAAGTACGAGATCATGATCGACCCGTCCCTCACCGCGAAGGCTCAGGACGTGCTGTCCCGGCCGCAGTCCGACTAGAAATATCCCGCCAACCGCATCCGGAGGGCCCGGAGCGGTTACAGTCGAGCATTGTGTCGGAAACACGCCAGGATTACGTACCGGACCCGCGCCGCTGGCGCGTGCTCGCCGTTCTCGTCGTCGTGCTCTTCATGTCGCTCGTCAGCGTCAGCATCGTCAACGTCGCGCTCCCCTCGATCCAGGCGTCGCTGGGCGCGACGTCGTCTGAGCTGCAGTGGGTGCTCTCCGGTTATGCGCTCACGTTCGGTGTCGGACTGGTCTCCGCGGGCCGGGCGGGCGACATTTTCGGGCGCGGCCCGCTGTTCATCGCCGGGGTCGCCCTGTTCACCATCTCGTCGATCGTGGCGGGTTTTTCCCCTGACCCGCTCTCGCTCAACATCGCCCGTGCGTTTCAGGGGATAGGTTCAGGATTTCTCAGCCCGCAGGCGGTGGGCATGATCCAGCACTACTTCCGCGGGGCGGAGCGTGCGCGGGCGTTCGGCTTTTTCGGCGCAGCGGTTGGCGTCTCCGTGGCCGTCGGGCCGCTGCTGGGCGGTCTGCTCATCCAGGCTGCAGGGGCCGAGCAGGGGTGGCGGTGGACGTTCTTCGTGAATGTCCCGGTCGGTATCATCGGCATCATTCTGGCGTTCCTGTGGATTCCCAAGCCGCTCTTCAACCGCAACCGCGACGACGCGGAGTTCCTCCCCGCCGCCAGCCGGGATCTCGACCCCCTTGGCGCCGTACTCCTCGGGTTTGCGGTTCTCGCGGTTCTGCTGCCGTTCGTCGAAGCGGAGGCTCACGGTGCGGTCTGGATTTCGCTGCCGATCGGCGTGGGGATCCTTCTCACGTGGTTGTGGTGGGAGCGGCGATACAAGCGCCTCGGCCGCAGCCCCATGGTCGATCTCGCCATATTCCGCACCAGGAGTTTCGCGAACGGCTCGCTTCTCATCACGCTCTACTTCATGGGCGTCACGAGCGTCTGGGTGCTCGTAGCCCTGTACATGCAGGATGGCCTTGGCCATTCGGCCCTCGAGTCGGGGCTCGTCGGCCTGCCCAGCTCGGTGTTGTCGATATTTGCGGCACTGTGGGGCGGTCGCAACGTCGTGCGTTACGGCCGCAAGGTGGTGATCGGCGGAATGTACAGCGCAATCCTCGGACTCGTGCTGAGCATCGGCGTCGTCTGGTTGCATTCTGCCGGGCTTGCCAGTGAATGGTGGTTGCTGCTCAGCCTTTCCTTCGTCGGCATCGCTCAGGGTTCAGTGATCAGCCCGAATCAAGCGCTCACGCTCGCCGAGGTGCCGCTGCAGTATGCGGGAAGCTCCGGCGGCATCATGCAGACCGGCCAGCGCATCGGCACCTCCGTCGGGATCGCGGTCATCACCGCGCTCGCGTTCGGCGTTCTCGGCGTGAGCAATTGGTCCGTGGCCTTCAACGTGGGCTTCGTCGCCATCATCGTCATCGTGACGCTCGCCCTTGCCGTCGCCTATGCGGACCTCCGCAACCGTGCAAGGGGCGTTCGCTGAGCGCCAGGCGTCACTGACCCGAGCCCCTGCGGCCATGCCGGGATTCAGGAGCGCAGCCACTCCTCCACGTCATCCACGGTGCGCGGGATCCCGATCGACAGGTTCTCGGCGCCATCCGCGGTCACGAGGATGTTGTCCTCGATGCGTACGCCGATGCCGCGGAACTCCTCCGGCACCGTCAGGTCATCCGGCTGGAAGTAGAGCCCCGGTTCGATCGTGAATACCATGCCGGGCTCCAGCACCCCATCCATGTACATGTCGCGCCGCGCCTGAGCGCAGTCGTGCACGTCGATCCCCAGGTGGTGGCTCGTGCCGTGCACCATGTAGCGGCGGTGGTACTGCGCGTCCGGCTTTTTCGATTCCTCCGCGCTCACCGGCAGGAATCCCCACTCGGCAGTCTTCGCGGCGATGACCTTCATGGCCTCCGCGTGAATCTCACGGAACTTGATGCCCGGCTTCACGATCGCGAATGCCGCATCCGCCGCCTCCAGAACTGCCTCGTACACCTGGCGCTGGATGGGGGAGTACGTCCCGCTGACGGGGAACGTGCGTGTGATGTCCGCGGTGTAATAGCTGTCGAGCTCGATCCCGGCATCCATCAGGATCAGGTCGCCGTCGTTCACCGTGCCGCTGTTGCGGGTCCAGTGCAGGATGCACGCGTTCGCGCCGGAGGCCGCAATCGTGTCGTACCCCACGGTGTTGCCCTCGGCGCGGGCGCGGCGGTTGAAGGCGCCCTCCACGAGCCGCTCGCCCCGCGGATGCGCCAGAATCGCCTCGCGGTCGGCGATCACGTCGTCGAAACCCTGCTTCGTCGCGGCGACCGCCTTGCGCATCTGGTCGATCTCGTAGTCATCCTTCACGAGACGCAACTCGGAGAGGTCGCGCGCGAGAACGCCGTCGCCACTTAGCTCCGCAGACTCCGCATCGATGGACTCCGTGCCCGCCGACAGCAGCCGCCGACCATCGACCTGGTCCGTGATGTCGCGGTCGGCGTCCCGCACGAGGAGCGTGTTCTCGTCTACGGAGTCCAGCACGGCGTCGAAGTCGGCGATGCCGCGGGTCGCAAGTGCGAGGTCGCCGGCCACCTGCGCCAGGGACGGGCGCGGGCCGATCCAGAACTCGCCGATCTCCGGGTTCGCGTAGAACTCGTCCGAGTCGCGGCCCGCGCGCTCGCGGAAGTACAGGGTCGACTCGTGGCCGTTCGCGGTCGGCTCCATCACGAGCACGGCGCCGGGTTCGGAATCCGAACCCCACCCGGTGAGGTGCGCGAATGCCGAGTGGGCCCGGTACGGATAGTCGGTGTCGTTCGAGCGCACCTTGGCGGCGCCGGCCGGCACGATGAGCCGTTTGCCGGGGTGCATCGCCGAGATCCGTTCCCGGCGGGCGGCAGCGTACGACGCCTGTTCGCGCGCGGCGGGCACCGCATCCTCGCGTTCCGCCCAGTTCGAGGCGATGTAGTCCTTGAACGTGTCGGATGCCGGAGTCGTCGAACGGTTGCTGGTGGCGCGCGGCGCCGGAGTGGTGGATTCGGCCATGCCTCTATTCTCCCCCCTGCGGGCGCGTTCGCGAATACCGCCGGTTGAGCCCTATCGCGGCCAGCCCCATAGAGTTGGAGCATGCCCGGCCCGATCGACCTCCACACGCACAGCAGCGTGTCCGACGGCACCGAGACACCCGCCGAACTGATGCGGGCCGCCGTCGCTGCGCGCCTCGGCACGGTGGCCATAACCGACCACGATTCGACGGCCGGATGGCAGGAAGCGTTCGATGCGGCGGCGGGAACCGGCCTCAGGGTCATTCCCGGCATGGAGCTCAGCACCCGGCATGGGTACAAGAGCGTGCACCTCCTCGCCTACCTCATCGACCCGGACAACGCCGCCCTCCTCGAGGAGACTCTGCGCATCCGCGAATCACGGCTCACGCGGGCGGAAGCCATCGTGTCCCGGCTCGCGGCCGACTTCGACATCTCCTGGGCGGATGTCGTCGCGCACACCGCGCACGGCGCGACCGTTGGACGGCCCCACATCGCGGATGCGCTCGTCGCGCGCGGGGTGTCACCCGACCGGAGCGCCGCGTTCCGCGACATCCTGCACCCCAAGTTCGGCTATTACGAACCGCACTACGCGCCCGACCCGCTCACCGCGATTCAGCTCGTCCGCGCAGCTGGCGGGGTGCCGGTGCTCGCGCACCCCGGCACGCGCGGGGTGGAGAACGTCATCACCGAGGAGCACCTCGGCGTGCTCGTGGACGCGGGCCTGTTCGGCCTGGAAATCCATCATCGGGAGAACACCCCGGATGCGATGGAGCGCCTGTTTGCTTACGCGGACACGTTTGACCTGGTCGTCACGGGCTCCAGCGATTACCACGGGGCAGGCAAGCCGAACCGGCTCGGCGAGAACACGACCGACCCCGAGGTGCTGGAGCGCATCCTCGCGGAGGGCACGGGCTCGACCGCGTTCCTTGGTTAGACACGCCGCCACGGCGTCGGCCTGAGACGCCAGGCCATGACGGCGCTTGTCCCTCGGGAGTGCGAACGTTCGGTGTAATGAGGGATAAACCCCATCATGGTTTGGCCGCGGGCTCGGCCGCAGCGGTTACGCGGCGGGAGGGGTGCTTCCGGAGCCGGGGCGTCGCGTTCGGTTGCGGCGTCGGCTCGAAGATCCTGAACCGTCGTGGGTTCCCGCACCCGCCGGCTTCTGCCCGCCACCGGAAGTGCTCTGATCGCCGGATGCCTCGACCGGACGCCCGCCGCGCGTGCGGGTCCGCTCGCGGCCGCCGCCCTGACCCGAACGCCCCTGGCCGCCACCGTGGCCGCCGCGACCTCCGCCATGCCCGCCGCCGCGTCCGGCACCGGCAGTATCGCGACCGCCCCGGCCGCTCGAACGGCCCGCGGTTGCTGAACGCGGTTCGCGTTCGCGTGCGGGGCCGGCGGTCTTCAGCCGCCCCTTGGCATCCGCGGGGATGTCGAGGTCCGTGTAGAGGTGATCGGACGACGAATACGTCTCGACCGGCTCCGGCTGGCCCATGTCGAGCGCGCGGTTGATGAGGGACCACTTGTGCATGTCATCCCAGTCGACGAACGTGACGGCGATCCCCGTCTTGCCCGCGCGCCCCGTCCGTCCGACACGGTGCAGGTATGCGTCGTGGTCCTCAGGGATCGTGTGGTTGATGACGTGCGTGACATCGAGCACGTCGATGCCGCGGGCGGCGACATCCGTGGCGATCAGAATGTCCTTCTTGCCCGCCTTGAACGCGGCCATCGCCCGTTCGCGCTGCTCCTGGTTGAGGTCGCCGTGCACCGCCGCGGCGTTGAATCCGCGGTCACCCAGCTCTTCGACGAGTTTCGCGGCCGCGCGTTTCGTGCGCGTGAAGATCACCGTCTTGCCGCGCCCTTCCGCCTGCAGGATGCGCGAAATCACTTCGTCCTTGTCGAGCGCGTGCGCGCGGTACACGACGTGTTTGATGTTCGCCTGAGTGAGACCCTCGTTGGGGTCGGTCGCCCGGATGTGGATGGGCCGGTTCATGAAACGCCGGGCGAGCGCCACGATCGGTCCCGGCATGGTGGCCGAGAACAGCATCGTGTGCCTGGCCGGCGGCGTCTGCGCGAACAGTTTCTCGATGTCGCTCAGGAACCCCAGATCGAGCATTTTGTCGGCCTCGTCGAGCACCATGACTTCGACGTTCTTGAGCGACAGCATCCGCTGGCTTGCGAGGTCGAGCAGGCGCCCCGGGGTGCCGACGACAACCTGTGCGCCGTCCTTCAACTGTTCGATCTGCCCCTCGTAGGCTTTGCCCCCGTAAATGGCGGCGATTTTCGTCGCACGATTCGAGGCCGCGGTGACGAGGTCGTCCGCGACCTGGATGCACAGTTCGCGGGTCGGGACGACGACGAGCGCCTTCACCCCCGGTTCCGGATCGGTGCCGAGGTGCTGAAGGAGCGGCAATCCGAATCCGAACGTCTTTCCGGTGCCGGTCTTGGCCTGCCCGATGATGTCCTGGCCGTCCAGGCCCATGGGTATGGTCTGGGATTGGATGGGGAACGGTTCGATGATGCCGTGTGCTGCGAGCGCGTCGACCATGTCCTGGTCAACGCCGAGTTCTGAAAATGTCAAGTTGTACAACCCTGTCTTGGGTGAGGCGATTACGCCCGTTTTCTCCCAGGGCGCAGGGCCCCGCCAGAGTGGGGGCCTCAACCAGTTTAGGGGAGCACTCCGATCGCCGAGGACACGCGGCCCCGGCCTGTCGAATTTGGCGGTGCGTGTGCGGCGGATCTCGCCCGAAGTTCTCGGCATCGCCGACGGTAGGCTGTAATCGTGGCCACCTTGATACCTCGTCGAAGGAAAGGGCCGTCGCTGACGCGGCGGCGTCCTCGGCGTCCGAATCCGAACCAGGTCGTGAATCGGGTCGGCCTGCACGAGCTGACACCCGAGTTGCCGCGATTCCTCGGTCAGGCGGCCTACCTGCAGTTGTCCTTTTTCGAGCACCTGTCCCGTGCGGTGACGGCGGCGCCGACGACCGCGTCGAAGGAGGTCGTGAGCCGGGTCGCCGGCATGGCGCTGGCCCGCCACCAGTCGTTCGTGGCCGAATTGAAACGGCTCGGGCTGGATCCGAGCGCGGAGATGGAGCCGTTCGTCATCCCCATCGACGCTTTCCAGTTGACGACCCAGGGCAGCGACTGGAGCGAAACGCTCCTCGCCTACTATGTGGAGTCCGGCATCCTCGATGACGGTTTTCTCAGCATCGCCGGCGGATTCGACGACGAGGAAACCGAGCGCATCGCGAAAGTGCTGTCGGATGATGAACCCCGTCGCCTGATCGCGGCGGAGCTGAGCGCCGCGATCGGCGACAACCCGAGGCTGGCGTCCAGGCTGGCACTGTACGGAAGGCGGCTCGTGGGCGACGTGTTGCTTCTGGCCCGCTCAGCACTCGACCTTCCCGAGAACACGGCTCCGGATGACGAACGGCTTGAGCCCGTCCTGACGGAACTCATCGCCGATCACACGCGCAGAATGGATGAACTCGGCCTCACGGCGTGACCGCCGCAGCGCGCCAGGCCGCCGGCGCGCTGGTTCAGCTTTTCAGCAACCGCTGGAACAACTCATTGTCGTGGTGCCTGCGGCGCGGGGAAATCATGAGCGGCAGCGCGAGCGCCGCGAGGCCGCCCGCGCCGAGACTGACCCACCAGATCCAGCCGCCGTCGAATTTCCAGCCCAGCCAAGTGAGCCCCGCCCACACGAGGGCGGCGACCGCGGCGCTCACGGACGGCAGCAGCGCACTCCCGTAGGTGTCGCGGTGCGGCAGCAAATACCGCGGAACCAGGCCGATGAGCGCGGCCCCCAGGATGACGAACAGCAGTTCCATCAGGCGACGAATCCGACCCTGCGGGAGTGCTCGGAGCCGACCTCGATGTAGGCGAAACTCTGCACGGGGACAAGGAACACGCGGCCCTTGTCGTCGACGAGTCGGATGAACTTGGCGTCGCTGTCCAGTGCGGTGGCCACGACCTTTTCGATGTCGGCCGCCGACTGGTCGGATTCGAAGCTCAGCTCACGGGGGCTGTTGATGATGCCAATGCGAATGTCCACGTGCCCAGATTACGACAGAACGCGCGGTCGGGTTCGCCGGTTCGTTGTCAGCGGAACCGACCGTGTCCGGGGCGTGGGATACCTTAGCTCTCGTGACGGTCAAGGGATTCACCTCCGTGCCGGCGGGCGGCGCGGACGATTTCGCGCGGACCCCCGATCCTGCGCAGGCGGCCGTCATCGCGCTTGCGGATGACGCGTCCGCCGTCGTGATCGGTGCGCCGGGCACCGGCAAGACGTCAACCATTGTCGAGCTCGTAGCCAACCGGGTCCTGGAGCGCGGCTGGTCGCCCAACGAGCTTGTGGCGATCACACCCAACCGGTCGACGGCGACTCGCCTTCGCGACCGTCTCGCTCTCCGGGTGGCAGTTCCGACCGAGGGTCCGCTCTCCCGCACCATCAACTCCCTCGCCTTCGAGGTCGTCGGATTCGCGCGGCGGCATGACGGCGCCCCGCCGCCGCGTCTGCTCACGGGCGGCGACCAGGACAGCGACATCGCCCAGCTGCTCGACGGCCACCTCGCGGAGGGCTCAGGGCCCGTGTGGCCGGATCCGATCGACTCGCAGGTGCGCGCGCTGCGCAGTTTCCGAACGGAACTGCGCGAAACCACGATGAGGGCCACCGAGTACGGTATCGGCGCGGACCAGCTCCGTCGCCTGGCGAAGCAGTACGAGCGCCCCGAGTGGGCCGCTGTCGCCGACTTTCAGACGGAGTACCTCCAGATTTTGGGGGAGTTGCGCCCGGACCAGCTCGACGCCGCGGAGCTCGCGGCGGCGGCAGCCCGGTCGATCGATGCGGGCATCATGCCGGAGACGGTGGCCAGGCTCCGCCTCATCCTCGTCGACGACGTGCAGGACGCGACCCAGTCGACCGTGTCGGTGTTGCGAGCGCTCGCCGCCCGCGGGGTGCGGATCATCGCCTTCGGCGACCCGGACGTCGCCGTGACGTCCTTCCGCGGAGGCGAGGCGGATCTCGTGAGCCGGTTCGGTCACGCCGTAGGTGTGGAGGATATGGTCACCCTGCGGCTGTCCCGCTCGCATCGGCAATCGCCGAACCTGCTGGCGCTCACGGGGGCCATCACGAGCCGGATTGGCACCGCGGCGACCGTCGGCCACCGAAACCCAGCGCCGGCGACGATGTCCGACGGCGCCGAGGACTCCGATCGCGTCGTGACCGCTGTCGCGGCGACCCCGGCGCGGCTCTGGTCCGCACTCGCCTGGCACCTGCGTCGGCGTCACCTGCTGCACGGCCTCGCCTGGAACACCATGGCGATCGTCGTGAGAAGCGGGGCTCAGGTTCCGCAGATCGCTCGCGCGCTCGCTCTGTCCGATGTGCCGACGAGAACGGTGTCGGGCGGGATCCCCCTCCGCGACGAGGCCGCCGTGCGCGGCATCCTCACCATGATCGATGTCGGAATCGGACGGACTGCTCTGACCGCGGCACTGGCCACCGAACTGCTCGTCGGACCGTTCGGCGGGCTCGACCGGCTCTCCCTGCGCCGGCTCCGCCTCGCGCTGCGCACGGAGGAACTCGCCGGCGGCGGCAATCGACCGGCCGATGAACTCCTCGTGGAGGCCCTCGAGGCGCCCGGCAGGCTCGCCACCATCGACCATCGCGCAGCGCGGGCGGCCGCGAAGGTCGCCGAAACGCTCGCCGACGTGTCGAGCGCATCCTCGCGCGGCGCGAGCGTGGAGGAGTTGCTCTGGCTCGTCTGGGAGCGCAGCTCTCGCGCGGGGGTGTGGCGGGACCAGGCGCTCGGGTCGGGAGTTCTTGCCGCTGAGGCCAACCGGAGCCTCGACGGGATTCTTGCGCTGTTCACGGCCGCAAAGCGGTTCGTCGAGCGGGAACCAGGATCGCCGGCGTCGGCTTTCCTCAGCGCTGTCCTCGACGCGGAAGTGGCGGAGGACACGTTGTCCCCGCAGGCTGCTGAGGACTCGGTTCTCGTCACGACACCCGTCGGCGTTCTCGGGCGCGAATTCGACACCGTCATCGTTGCCGGCCTCCAGGATGGCGCGTGGCCGAATCTGCGCCTGCGCGGGTCCCTGCTGTCTCCGGAATTGCTCGTGCGCGCTGCGACGGGTACGGTCGACGGTCCGATCGACGCCCGCAAGGCGGTCCTCGCCGACGAACTGCGGATGTTCGCGCTCGCGGTATCCCGCGCGAGCCGCGAAGTGATCCTTGCCGCGGTGGCCAACGACGACGAATCGGCCAGCGTGTTCTTCTCGCTCGCACCCGAAGGTTCAGAGCAGTTGCCGGTCCAGACGCAGCCGCCGCTGACCCTTCGAGGGCTGGTGGGCAGGATCCGGCGCACCCTGACGAGCGCAGGCGGATCCGATGCGTCGGCCGCAGCCAACCTCGCCTACCTTGCCGAACAGAACATCCCCGGCGCACACCCACGCGAGTGGCACGGACTGCGCGAATCGTCCACGACCGGGCCGCTGTACCTCGAGGGCGAACCGGTTCCCGTGTCGCCGTCCAAACTGGGCGCGTTCGAGGAATCGCCCATGGATTGGTTCATCGAATCGGTGTCCGGCACCCGCTCGAGTACAGCCATGGGGATCGGCACAATTGTGCATTGGGCGATGGAGACGGCCTCCGATCCGGATGTCGAAGCGGTCTGGTCGGCAATCGAGAGCCGGTGGGGAGAGCTCGTGTTCGAGTCGCCGTGGCTCGCCGAACAGCAGCGGCGGGCGGCGAGGAAACTTGCGGTTGCCGTCTCGGAGTATCTCGGCGACTTCGCGCGGGAGAAGAAGTCCCTCGTTGCGGCGGAGGGCCGGTTCACCCTCGACGTCGATCGGGCGAAACTGAACGGCTCGATCGACCGGGTCGAACTCTCGCCGGATGGCGGAATCGTGATCGTCGACCTGAAGACGGGCAAGCCGGAGACGAGCCAGGCGGTGATCGACGAGTACCCGCAGCTCGCCGCATACCAGCTCGCCTACGCCTCCGGCGCACTCGACGACGTGCTCCAAGGGGTACCGGATCATCACGCGGGCGGGGCCAAACTTGTGTACGTGCGCGAGGGCGTCCGAGGGAAGTCGTATCGCGAAGGAATGCAGGCGCCGCTCACCCCCGAACAACTCGAGCAGTTCCGGGAGCGCATCCGCCAGGCATCCATCGGGATGGCGCTCGGAATCTACCCCGGGTCCCGCGACATCGACCCCTACGGGATGGGCGACGCCGCCGTGCGGGCGCTGCACCGGATTCGGGCGGTGACGAGTGACTGACGAGGCATTCAGCGCAGAGAAGCTCGCCGACGCGCTCGGGCGACCCCGGCCCACCGAGCAACAGAAAGCCGTGATCGAGTGCGCGCAGGGTCCGGCGCTCGTGATCGCCGGAGCAGGAAGCGGAAAAACCGAGACGATGGCCGGTCGTGTGATCTGGCTTCTGGCCAACGGGCACGTGCGGCCGGGCGAAGTCCTCGGCCTCACGTTCACGCGCAAAGCGGCGGGGGAGCTTTCCGACCGGATCCGGCGCCGCATCGGCACACTCGCCTCGACCGGCCTGATCCCGCACGATGTGGACGAGCTCGACCCGCCGACCGTGACCACGTACAACGCGTTCGCGAATACGATCTTCCGCGACAACGCCGTCCTGCTCGGGCGGGAGAGCGACGGCGCCGTGCTGGGCGAAGCCTCGGCATGGCAGCTCGCCCGATCGATCGTGATCGAGAGCCGCGATGCGCGGCTCGCCGAATGGGACCAAACCCCGGACCGCATCACCTCCGCGGTGCTGGACTTGAGCCACGAACTCAGCGAAAACGTGGTCGATGCTGCGCGTGTGCACGCGATGGCCGCGCGCTTTGCCGAGCTCGCCGATTTGC
Organism: Micrococcales bacterium; assembly: GCA_017306245.1. Lineage (GTDB taxonomy): Bacteria > Actinomycetota > Actinomycetes > Actinomycetales > Microbacteriaceae > Terrimesophilobacter. The sequence goes on from JAFKIY010000001.1 coordinate 106,793, forward strand.
CGACCGGCGGAACCGGGCAGTACACGAAGGCGCTGGAGATCGTGTCCTCGGTGTCGTCGCTGCCCCTGCTCCTGGATCTTGCGACCCAATTTGCCGAGGCCAAAGCGCGGCGCGGACTCGTGGAGTACGCCGATCAGGTCATGCTCGCCCTCCAGGTGATCCGACGCGTTGAGCAGGTGGCCGCCGAGCTTCGCGACCGGTACCGGGTCGTGCTCCTCGACGAATACCAGGACACGAGCGTCGTGCAGACCTGGCTGCTGTCCGAGCTGTTCTCGGGGCACCCGGTGATGGCCGTGGGCGACCCGAACCAGTCGATTTACGGATGGCGTGGGGCGAGCGCGGCGAATCTGGAACAGTTCGCGACCGGTTTCGGCGCCGGGTCGCCCGTGCAGGAATTCGCCTTGTCGACGAGCTGGCGGAACGGCCATGCGATTCTGGCCGCCGCGAACCGGCTCGTCGAGCCCCTCCTCGCCACCACGACGGTTCGCGTGCAGGAACTGGAGGCCGCGCCGACCGCGACGAGCATTCCGGTTGACGTGACGTTTGAGGAAACCATTGCGGAGGAAGCCGCATCCGCCGCGCGCTGGTTGAAACAGCAGCTTTCCGAGCCTCACGGCGAGGGCAAGCCGACCGCCGCCATGCTGTTCCGGGCGCGACGCACCCAGTCGATTTTCGTCGAAGCGCTGCGCGCGGAGGGCGTCCCATTCCACGTGCTCGGGATCGGCGGCCTGCTCGACGAGCCGGAGGTCGCCGACCTCGTGTGCGCGCTCACCGTGGTGAGCGATCCGACCGCGGGTTCGGAACTGGTCAGGCTTCTGGCCGGTTCGCGGTGGCGCATCGGCGTTCGCGACCTGCACGCCCTCAGCAGGGTCGCATCGTGGCTCCGCGACCACGATCACGCCCAGAAGCCGCTCGACGATGCGACCAGACAGAAGCTTCGCGACTCCGTCGCCGACGGCGAGGGCGGCTCCATCATCGATGCGCTCGACTTCGTGGCGCACGCGAGCCCGGGCCACTCCATGCTGGAGCGGTTCTCGGCTGAGGGCCTGGAGCGGCTGAAGGATGCCGGAACCGTTTTTGCGAGGCTGCGCACCCGCGCTTCTCTCGAGCTGCTGGATTTCGTGGCGCTCGTCGAGCAGGAATTCAACCTGGATATCGAGGTGATCGCCAATGAGCGGCGTTCGAACGCCCAGGCGAGCCGGGAGGCGTTCTTCGACGCGATCACCTCATTCCGTGCGGTGAACGAGGACGGGGATCTGGCGCACTTCCTCTCCTGGCTGCGCGAAGCGGTGCGCAGGGACGATCTCGCCCCGAGGCCGGAAGAACCCGAGAAGGGCGCCGTGCAGCTTCTCACGATCCACGGGTCGAAAGGACTCGAATGGGATGTCGTCGTCGTGCCGCGGATGGTCTCGGACGAGTTCCCGGCGAAAACCCGCAATTCCAACGGCTGGACCTCCTTCGGCTCGCTTCCCTACGAGTTCCGGGGGGATGCGGAAAGCCTCCCGGTGTTCGACTGGGAACGCGCCGACTCGCGGAAGGACCTTCTCGCCCGCCACGACGCGTTCACTGCGGGCGTCAGGGAACGATATGAGCGGGAGGAGCGGCGGCTCGCCTACGTCGCGGTGACCAGGGCGCGGCACGCGCTGCTGCTCACCGGATCGTTCTGGTCAAGCCAGTCCGCACCCCGCGGTCCGAGCCGATACCTGGTGGAGCTGGCCGAGGCGGGAATCATCCCGGAACTTCCGGAGGGTCCGGTCGCAGAGGAGAAACCGGAGGCGCAGCAGGATGCGCCGATGTCGTGGCCCGAGGACCCCCTGGGCGGTCGCCGGCCGGTGGTGGAGCTGGCCGCGACACTGGTGCGCGAGGCCGAGCCGGCCGCGGGCGGCGAGTTTGCGGAGGATCTGGAACTCCTGCTCGCCGAGCGGGCGAGGCTCTCGAGGGCGGCGGAATCCGTCGAGTTGCCGCACCGCATTCCGGCGAGCCGGTTCAAGGACTTCGTGACGGATCCTTCCCGGATCGCATCCGACATCCGCCGCCCGATGCCGGAACGACCTTACCGCGCGACCCGCCTTGGCACGCTGTTCCACTCCTGGGTCGAGGAGCGCTCGGGGCTGTCGGGTTTGGGGGATGCCATTGATGCGCTGCCGGGTGAACTCGACCAGGAGTATGCGGCGATCGACGGCGAGGAGCTCGCCCGGCTCCAGGAGACGTTCGAGCGATCCGTCTGGGCCAGCCTCAAACCCGTGGAGGTGGAGCGCGAAATCCATCTTCCGTTTGACGGCCACATCGTCATTTGCAAGATCGACGCCGTGTACGAGCACGACGGCCGGTACCAGATCGTCGACTGGAAGACGGGCAAGGCGCCGCAGAGCGACGGGGAGCTTGCCGAACGCCAACTGCAACTTGCCCTGTACCGTCTCGCGTTCGCGCGCTGGAAGGGAATCGACCCGGGGGAAGTGGATGCCGTGTTCTACTACGTGTCCGATGACCGGGTCATCGAGCCGGAGCGAATCTACGACGAGGACGAGCTTCTCGCCCTCTGGCGCTCCGCAACGCGGTCGACCTGAACCGGACTCGTCTCGCAGCCCCAGATCACGGTACGGCGCGGAGTTGCACGGGGCGGCCCATGATGGCGGAGGCGAGCGCTTCGACAGGCTCCCGCGGCGCGGCAGGATTTTCGACGAGGGCGAAGTCGACGTCGCCGACTTCGGGCAGGTCCATGGCGGACGGGAGTTCGACCAGGTCGCTGGGGATGAGCGACTGGGGGAACACCGCGACCCCGATCCCGGCGCGCACGGCCGCCAGCACACCGTTGACTTCCCTCACATTGCACGTGATGCGCCAGGTGCGCCCGACCGATTCGAGCGCGCGGATGGCGAAGTCGCGGCTCAGGCTCGGCGCCTGGTACACGATGAGGGGGAGCGGCGCTGTCGTGTCGATCATGATGCTCTGGTGTCCGACCCACACCATGCGGTCGCGCCTGACGAGGCGCCCGAGCGGGTCGCCGGATTCCTGTTTGACGAAGACGAGGTCGAGTTGCCCGGCGTGCAGCCGACGCATGAGCGCACCGCTCTGGTTCACGGTCAGTTCGAGGTTGATTTGCGGGTAGAGCTGGCGGAAGTCGCGCAGCACCCGGGGGAGCTGGGTGAGGGCAAGGTCGTCGGCAGAGCCGAACCGGAGGCGGCCGCGCATCGCCGACCCGGTGAAGTAGTTCGCCGCCTCGTCGTGGGCGGACAGGATGGTGCGCGCGAACCCCAGCATGGCGTCCCCGTTGTCGGTGAGGCGCACGTCGCGGGTGTCTCTCGTGACGAGGTGGCGCCCGGCCGCAAGTTCCAGTTTCCGGATGTGCTGGCTCACGGTGGGCTGGCTGAGGTTTAACTGCTGGGCCGCCTGGGTGAAGTTCAGCGTTTCGGCGACGGTGGCGAAAGTCTTGAGGAGCACGGGATCGAACATGCTCCCAAGTATTACAGAAATCAATGCGAGTTATAGGCTCGATAATGCCAGTGAATAGCCGGGCCCATCGTACCGTTGACGGTGTGACACCGGAACAGGCATTGGCGGACGGGGCGACCGCGCCCATCCCGGTCATGCTCGTGCGCCCGCGCTGGCGGGACACGTTCAGTTCGCTCCGCATCCACAACTACCGCCTGTACGTGTTCTCGCAGCTCGTATCGAACACCTCCGCGTGGGCTATGCGGATCGCCATCGACTGGCTGGTGTTCGAACTCACCGGGAGCGTCGCGCTTGTCGGGGTCACCGTCGCGCTCCAGTTCGGCCCGATGCTGCTTCTCGGACCCCTCGGCGGGGTCATTGCGGACCGTTATCCGAAGAGGCGGCTCCTCGTGATCACGCAATCGATCAACGCCGTGGCCAGCCTGGCGCTCGCCGTTCTCACCATCACCGGGATCGTCACCGTGTGGGAGGTGTTCGCGACCGCGCTCATCATGGGGTGCGTGGCCGTTGTCGACTCGCCGGCACGGTCGGTTTTCGTGAATGAGATGGTCGGGCACGGGCGTCTGGGCAATGCGATCAGCATCAACGCGTCGATTTTCCACCTCGGCGGACTCGTCGGCCCCGCAATCAGCGGAGTCCTGATCGCCCTGGTCGGCGCCGGGTGGGCGATTGCCGCCAACTCGCTGGCCGCGTGCGTCGTCGTGGTGACGCTCCTCAGCATGCGCACGGGAGAGCTGCTGCCGTCCCTCGTCGCGGCGCGCGGAAAGGGGCAAATCCGCGAAGGACTGCGCTACGTGCGCTCCAAGCCGACAATTTTCTGGCCCATCGTGATGCTCGCCTTCGTCGCGACGTTCGGCATGAACCTGCCGGTGATGCTCGTCGCGTTCGCGGATCACGTGTTCGGCTCCGGCGCGGCGGGGTACGGCCTGTACAGCTCGGCGGCCGCTCTCGGCGCGCTCGCCGGGTCGATCATTTCCACGAGGCGCATGAGCTACCGCCTGCGCACGATCATGTTCGCGGCCGGCTGTTTCGGGCTGACCATCATCGCCTCCGGGATCGCGCCTGTCGTCTCGATCTTCCTCGTGTGCCTCATGGGCATCGGTTTCACGAGGTTGATTTTCGCGACGACGGCCGAGTCGATCGTGCAGATGTCGACGAACCGGATCATCCGCGGGCGCGTCATGGCCATCTACGCGATGGTCGTCCTCGGCGGTCAGGCCATCGGAGGTCCGCTTATGGGGTGGGCGACGGAGCTGTGGGGAGTTCGGGCCGCGATGATCGCCTCCGGGGTGGTTCCGTCGGTGGCCGCCATCGTGATCGCGATCCTTCTCGCCCGGGCGGGGAAACTGTCGCTGCGCTTCCGCACGCGCCACAAGTTCATCCCGTTCGCCATCGAGGTGCGCGGCCAGCTGGGCTGAGCCGCCCGCGGCCACCGGCCCGCCGGGTGGGGTTATGCCCGCCGCTGATCCAGCATCGCCTCAACCTCGTCGACGCCGAGGACAGGCATGGTGTCGTGGCTCAGCGTGCTGCCGAGGTCGTTGTGCACGCTGTCGGCCAGCCCCTGCAGCATCGCGACGGCGTCATCGACGATCTCGGTCGAGCGTTCCTGGCTTCCGTGCAGCAGCCATTTCGCGAGCTCGAGTTCGGCGTACAGCCGAGCCCGCCTGGCAAGCTGGCGGTCCCGGGAACCCCGGGAAAGCTGGTACTCGTCGATGACGGAATCCGCGGCCCCGTCGTCGGCGGATCCGAGCAGCCAGAACAAATCCCGGGCCGGGTCTCCAACGCTCAAACCCTGCCAGCCGAGAATGCCGGCGACCTCATCGCCTTCGCGCAAAATGGAGTCGGCCGAGAGGGATCCGTTCACGACGGTCGGGGCGAACTGCCAGAGCGCGGAGTCCTCCGTGGCGCTCTCCCACCGGCCGAGAAGCGCGGCGGGGACGAGGCCCGTCGCGGACGCGCGGTCCATGATGACCAGGCAGGCGCGGCGCAGTTCGGCGGCGCCCAGAACCGGCAGTCCGGCATCCGCGACGAAACTCGTCGGCAGGGCATGGATTGCCGCGATCGCGCGCCCGATCGACGGCGCGAGGCCGGGGCCCGGCCGAATGTCGTCGAGGGTGATGCGGTTTCCGTGCACGAATTCGTACACCACGGCGCGGGTGCCGCCAACCGGGACCTGGCCGACAAACGTGGAGACCGCGAACGGCAGGCGGGCGCGGATCCCCGTGCTCAGGGCGCGCAGGGCCACGAGATCGGCGGACTGCTCAGACTCTGCCCGCTCCGAGGTGGGGATGCGGATGATCCAGTGGGCTCCGTCGGAGCCGGTGACGAGCGCAGCCTCGAAATCGCCGTGCGTTCCCGAGCCGATCGCCATCGCCCCCGCGACATCGAGGCCGGGGACGGCGGAACTCGCAAGCGCGGCGAGGGTGAAGTGGGATCTGGCCATACCGTCAGGGTAGGTCGTACCGGCGAGGGCATCCCCGAACGCCACGCGCTTCACACCAAGCTCTCCTGCAATGATGAAGGAGTGATGGAACCCGCTGATCGCCTTGCCGGCTGGTCCGCGCTGCCGTCCGACGCGCCAACCGCCTCCCTGTCCACGATGTTGTCGCGCAGCGCAGTGGACCGGGACCACGTTTCCCGGTCACGCGACGATCTTTTCGCGCAGCTGCTTTCGGATCCGGCCACGCGCATCCTGCCCGTGTGGAACGGGCGCGCCCTGTGCATTCCCGGCGACGTCACGTCGTTGCGGCTTCTGTCGCCGGCCGAAGCACCGCGGGCGGACACCATGCTGTATCTGGGACGGTCGATGTCGCCGGAGTGCCGGGAGCCGGTGGGAACCCCGATCGTCGCGGTCGTGTTGTCTGACGCTGAGGCGCTCGCGCTGGCTTCGGACGAGGACTGGCTCGGGCTTCGCGACCTCGGCGCGGTGCTCGGCGACCGCGATGCCGGTCTACTCGTGGAATCCGTGGCGCTCGCCAACTGGCACGAAACCCACCGGTTTTCGCCGCGCACCGGCAAGCCGCTCGTTCCCGAGCAGGGCGGATGGGTTCTTCGCGCAGCCGACGACACGGCCGAGGTCTTCCCGCGGACCGATCCGGCGATCATCGTCGCCGTCACGGATTCGGACGACCGGCTCCTCCTCGGTTCGAACGCCCTGTGGCAGAACAACCGGTACTCACTGCTCGCCGGGTTCGTGGAACCGGGGGAGTCCCTCGAAGCGGCGGTGGCCCGCGAAATCTTCGAGGAGTCCGGAGTCCGGGTGGTCGATCCGATCTATCTGGGCTCGCAGCCGTGGCCGTTCCCCGCCTCGCTCATGGTCGGATTCCGCGCTCTCGCCGACCCGCGCGGGGACTGGAACATGGCCCCGGACGGCACCGAGATCCTGGATCTGCGCTGGTTCACCCGCGATGAGCTGCAGAGCGACCCCGGACTCATCCTTCCCGGGCCGACCTCGATAGCGCGCGTCATCATCGACCGTTGGCTGGGGGCGGCGTGAACGCGGATCAGCTCCTGGATGGACTGGACCCGGAACAGCGGATCGTCGCGGAGTCGCTGCGCGGCGCGGTGCGCGTGCTTGCCGGTGCGGGGACCGGAAAGACGCGGGCGATCACGCACCGCATCGCCTACGGCGTGGCCACCGGGGTGTTCACGGAGTCGAAGGTCATGGCCATAACGTTTACCACGAGGGCCGCGGCGGAATTGCGCGGCCGGCTCCGCCGGCTGGGCGCCGGCGGAGTGTCGAGCCGCACGTTCCACGCCGCGGCGCTCTCGCAGCTTGCGTTCTTTTGGCCGCAAGTCGTCGGCGGCACGATGCCGCGCATCCTCGAAGGCAAGGCGCGGCTGCTCGGGCAGACCGCGGAGTCCCTGCGCATCCGGGTCGACACCGCCACCCTGCGGGACCTCGCCGCGGAGATCGAGTGGCGGAAGATCTCCGGCCTGTCCGTCGACGATTACGCGAAACAGAACCGGCCACTGCCACCGGCACTCGATCTGGCGAAAGTGGTGGCGCTCCAGCAGGGATACGAGAACCTCAAGGACGAGCGCCGGCAATTGGATTTCGAGGATGTGCTGCTCGCCTGCGCTGGCATGATCGAGTCCGAGCCGCGCGTCGCCCAGCGGGTGCGCGAGCAGTACCGCTTCTTCGTCGTCGACGAATACCAGGATGTTTCTCCGTTGCAGCAGCGCCTGCTGGAGTTGTGGCTGGGTGATCGGCAGGACCTGTGCGTGGTCGGCGACGCGAGCCAGACGATTTACTCCTTCACCGGGGCGAGCCCCGACTTTCTCCTGGACTTCCCCCGCAGATACCCGGACGCGTCCTTCGTGCAACTGGAACGCAATTACCGTTCGACTCCGGCGATCGTCGAGACGGCGAACCGGCTCATGCGCAACCAGCGGGGAGCGCTGAGCCTCGCTGCGGCGGACTCCGAGGCGGGCGGCATAGCGCCGGCCGTTGAGGCCTATCGAAGCGATGCCGCGGAGGCGAGAGAGGTTGCCGCGCGCATTGCCGATCTCGTCGCGACGGGGGTCAGGCCGCAGGACATCGCCATCCTGTTCCGGATCAACGCGCAGTCGGCGGTCATCGGCACTGCGCTCGACGACGCGGGCATTGCCTACCAGGTGCGCGGCGGGGCGCGGTTCTTCGACCTGCCGGAAGTCAAACAGGCCATCATGATGCTCAAGGGCGCGACGATCGTGAAAACCCAGGATGCGCTGTTCAAGACGGTGAGCGACGTGCTCCGTTCCCTGGGGTGGACGCAGGACCCGCCGGCGATCGGGGGCGCGGTGCGCACCAGATGGGAATCGTTGAACGCGCTCATGCTTCTCGCGGAAGAGCAGCCCAACGGCACGGGTCTCAGCGAGTTCGTCACGGAACTTCTGGAGCGCTCTGCCGGGCAGCACGAGCCGACGATGTCGGCGGTGACGCTCGCGACGCTGCACTCCGCGAAGGGGCTCGAGTGGGACAACGTGTTCGTCGTCGGGTTGCAGGAAGGGCTCCTGCCGATCGGCTACGCGACGACGGATGCTGCGATCGCCGAGGAGCGGCGGCTGCTCTACGTGGGGATCACGCGGGCACGGAAACGGCTGCAGTTGTCGTGGGCGGCAACGACGGGTCAGCGCTCGGGATCGAATGCGCCGTCCCGATTCCTCGCGGAACTGACGCGCCAGACCAGGTGACGCCGCACGCGCAGTCCGGATGGCGGGTCACCGACCGGCGCGTGAGTGCGCCGGTTTGCGCATCGAGCCGGAGCGAGGGCTGCTCGGCGGGGGCCGTCCCGTCGAGCCGGTTGAGAATCATCCGCGTCACGAGGGCGGCGATTTCGCTGGCCAGCAGCGGCGTCTCGACGAGGCTTCGCTGGCCAAGCAATTGCGAGGCAATCGCCGGCCACAGCGGATCCGCATCCCTGCGGTGGAGTTCAAGGCAGTAGAGGCACGGCCCGAGCCCGGGTTCGATCACCGGCCCGAGGAGCACGCCGGTGTCGCCGAACACCACGGGCACGTGGGGCACATCTCTCCTCAGCCAGGCGCCGCGCAGCAGCGGGTCGAGGACGTAGTGGCCAATGACAACCGCGATGGTGGGATCCGATTCTCCGGAGTCCGCGTCGCCGAGCTCGGGGATGCGTCGTGCCGGATGCGCGTCGAGGCCCTCCTCCGCGAGGCTCGCCGCAAGGCGATCGACGGTGACTCCCGTGCCGGTGATGGCGACGCGAGCGCTCGGGCGTTCGCTGCGCCCGAGGAGGGCGGGCTGAATCGTTCTTCGGAACTCCTCGATCTGGGCCAAACTCAATCCGGATTCCGTCCCGATGAGGGTGAGGCCGGCCGGGGTGAGGCCGACCTGGAGGGCTGCGAGCATCCGCTCGTGTCCGAGCGTCACGGTGTCGAGCACGACGGGCGGATCGTCGACGCCGAGCTGGAGGCTGTCCGGGGTGCGCCACACGAGCGGGTAACGGGGGTCGAGCGTGAGCGTCATCACGACATGATGCCCCGGGTGCTCTCGGGCCGGCAGAATCGCTCCACAGGGTCGCCAGCCCTGGCGGTCTGCCGGGCGTGGCCACGGGACCGCGGGGTCTGTGGCTAGTCTTCCGTCGGCCGATCCCCGTCGTCATCCTTGAGGAGGTCTTCGATCGCGCGATCGACATCGTCCGGCTCGGGTTCGGGGTTCGTGACGCGGCTGATGAGGTTCGCCGGGTCGTCGATGTCCTCGCTCGTCGGGATGAGGTCGGGATGCGACCACAGGGTGTCCCGTTTTTCCGCGCCGACGGCATCCGTCAACTGCTGCCACATCGCGGCGGCTTCCCGAAGCCTCCGCGGCCGCAACTCGAGACCGACGAGCGTGGAGAACGCCGACTCTGCGGGCCCGCCGGATGCCCGGCGGCGGCGCACCGTCTCGGCAATCGCCCCCGACTTCGGCAGTCTGGACGTGGCCTCGGCCGTCACCACATCCACCCAGCCTTCGATGAGGGCGAGCGTGGTCTCCAGACGAGCCATCGCGGCAAGCTGGGACTCGCTCTTCGGAGCGAGCAGCTCGCCGGCCGAGACCGCCCGCTGCAACGATTCCGGGTTTCCGGGGTCGAAGTTCTCGGCGAGATCCTCCAGGCGCCCGGTGTCCACCGTGATTCCGCGGGCGATTTCGGTAATCGAGGTGAGAAGTTGAAGCCTGAGCCAGCGCGCGTGCCGGAACAGTCTGGCGTGCGCCAGCTCGCGGACCGCCAGATAGAGACGAACCTGCTCGAGTTCGATGTCGAGGCCGGCCCCGAACTTGTCGAGATTCTGCGGGATGATCGCCGCCTGAACTTTCGCATCCTCCTCGGCCCCGAGCAGCGGAATGCCGACGTCGCCTCCGGAAACCACCTCGGTGGAGAGCTGGCCGACGACCTGGCCGAGTTGCATCGCGAAAAGTGTCCCGCCGACATTGCGCATGAGCTTGCTCGCCCCCGCGATCATGTCGCCCATCTCCTCAGGTGATTGCTCCCGCAGCACCCTGGTCAGCGCATCGGCGATGCTCGTGGCGACCGGTTCGGCCAGTTGCGTCCAGATCGGCATGGTCATGGTCACCCACTCGGTGCGGCTGATGAGCCTCGGGGTTCCGGTGAGTTCGGTCACGAATGTCACATCGTCGAGCCAGAGGGCGGCGACGTGGAAGGCCTGCTCGAGGGCCGACCGTTCAGCGGGCAGTGAGGGGGTCCGCTCGCGGCCGGCGACAGCTTTCGCCTGCTCCAGGGCGAGATCCCAGTTGATGCCGTCGTTGCTGCTCTGCAGGGCATCCTGCAGTTTGCTCATGAGCTGGGCCACGAGCGCGGGGTCGTTGGGCAGGCCCGCGGCGCTGGCAAGCTTGCCCGGATCGATGTCGGAGTTGCCTGCCAGGAATTCGCGCAGCATGTCGCGAAAATCGTCGTCGGGCTCCCCGTCATCGGATTCATCGAATCCCGGGTGCGAATTTTCAGGCATGAAAACTACGCTAGCCGCTGCACGGCGGGAGTCGCTGGGATTTCACCTAGGCTGGATGACTGCACGGTGCGCTTGTGGCGAACAGGTCATCACGAAAGGAACTGCGTGGCTCTCTTCACCAGCGAGGATAGTGAGCCGCCCGAGCGTTCCGGGCGTGGCCGCCGGATCGGAGGCTGGCTCGTCGCCATCGCCATCCTCGCCGCCTCCGTGTTCGCGCTGACGCCGTCCCCGTACGTGATCGAGGAACCCGGTCCGGTGTACAACACGCTCGGCCGCGTCGTGATCGACGGGAACGAGGTTCCCCTCATCGAGGTGCCGGCGGACATGTCCTATCCGACGGGCGGAGCACTGGACCTTCTCACGGTCAGCACCGTCGGCAACCGTTCCAGCCTGCCCAACTGGTTCGAGGTGGTCTCCGCCTGGTTCGATCCGAGCAAGGCGCTGCTCCCCCTCGACGAGGTGTATCCGCCCGGGTACACCGTGGAAGACTCCAACGCCGACGGCCGCATCGAAATGGCGAACTCGCAGAAGGATGCCATCGCGGCCGCTCTCACCGAGCTGGGTTACGACATCCCGCGGATCGTGACCGTCGGCGCCCTCACCGAGGATTCGCCGTCGAAGGGGATCCTCGAGCCGGGAGACGTGATCGATCTGGTCGATGGCAAGAAGGTGTCGAGCGTTCAGGATATGCGCGCGGTGATCGCGGCGTCGGGGGCGGGCAAGCCCCTGCCGATGGAAATCGAGCGCAACGGCCAGAAGCTGACCGTGTCGGTCACCCCGAAGCTGAGCAACGAGACGCCGCCGGCGCCGATCGTCGGGGTGTATCCGTCCATCAACTACACGTTTCCGTTCGACGTCACGATCCAGCTCCAGAATGTGGGCGGACCCAGCGGCGGGCAGATGTTCGCGCTGGGCATTTACGACAAGCTGACCCCGGGCGAATTGAACGGCGGGGCGAAGGTAGCGGGCACCGGCACGATCGATGCGAGCGGCACGGTGGGGGCGATTGGCGGCATTAGGCAGAAGCTGTACGGCGCGGCCAGGGCCGGCGCGACCTGGTTTCTCGCGCCGAAACTGAACTGCGATGAAGTGGTCGGTCACGTGCCGGAAGGCCTCAGGGTCGTGGCGGTATCCACCCTCAAGGATTCCCTGAAAGCGTTGGAAGCCATCGAGTCGGGGTCGGGAACGAAGTCCCTTCCGAGCTGCACTCGGTAACTGGCGGGGTCGGCGCGCGCAGCTCCACCGGTTACCATGGGGTAATCCCTTTTTCCCCGAGCCTGGAGTGGTTCCTTGACCTCAACACAAGCTGAGCGCCAACCTGCTCGCCGTTCACGCACGCCTCTCGTGGTCGCCATTGCGGTGATTGCCGTGCTCGTGATCGGGTTCTTCATCTTCGCGGGACTGTACGCGGACTGGCTCTGGTACGGGCAATTGGGGTACCTCAGCGTGCTCACCACCCAGTGGATCGCCACCGGCGCGATGTTCGTGATCGGCTTTCTCGCCATGGCGATTCCCGTGTGGGTCAGCATTGAGGTGGCGTTCCGCTGGCGCCCCGTGTACGCGAAGCTCAGTTCGCAGCTCGACCGCTACCAGCAGGTCATCGAACCGCTGCGGCGGCTCGCGATGTACGGGATTCCGGCCGTGCTCGGGCTGTTCGCCGGATTCGCGGCGAGCGCCAACTGGCGAACCGTGCTCGAGTGGCTGAACCGCACGCCGTCCGGCACCGCGGATCCGCAGTTCGGTCTGGATGTTTCGTTCTACCTGTTCGAGCTTCCGTTCTACCGCTCTGTGCTTGCGTTCGCGTCAGCGGTCGTTCTCATCGCGATCATCAGCGCGCTCGCGACGAGCTACCTGTACGGCGCCATCCGGATCAATGGCCGCGAGGTGCGCATTTCGCGTTCGGCCCGCATCCAGCTCGCCTCGATGGGCGCGATCTACCTGGCAATCCAGGCTGTGAGCATCTGGTTCGACCAGTACGCGACGATGGCCACCTCGACCTCCACCGACCTCATCACTGGCGCGTCCTACGCGGACGTGAACGCCGTGATCCCCGGCCGCGCGATCCTCGCCGGCATCGCCGCGTTTGTGGCGATCCTGTTCATCGTGACCGCCGTGATCGGACGCTGGCGGTTGCCGATCGTCGGTACGGCGCTGCTCATCATCAGCGGCATCCTCATTGGCGCGGTGTATCCGTGGATCATCCAGAAATTCCAGGTCGACCCGAGCGCCCGCAGCGTCGAGTCGACCTATATTCAACGAAACATTGAAGCCACGCGAGACGCGTACGGCGTTGCCGATGTGAAGGAGACCCCGTACAAGGCGAGCACGGATGCCGAGCCGGGCCAGTTGCGCAACGATGCGGAGACGACCGCGAACATCCGCATCCTCGACCCCGCGCTCGTGACGGATGCGTTTGCGCAGCTCGAGCAGATCAAGCAGTACTACCAGTTCGCGCAGCACCTGGATGTCGACCGCTACACGATCGACGGCAAGAGGCAGGACACCGTGATCGCGGTGCGCGAATTGAACCAGGACGGCATCGGTGCATCCAGCAACTGGGTGAACGACCACATCGTCTACACCCACGGTTACGGTGTCGTTGCGGCCTACGGCAACCAGCGCACGGTCGACGGCCTGCCCGTCTTCCTCGAGTCCGGCATTCCGAGCAAGGGCGCGCTCGGCGACTTCCAGCCGCGCGTCTACTTCGGGGAGGCGTCTCCGGACTACTCGATCGTCGGTGCACCGAAGGGCGCTCCGGAAGCCGAACTCGACTACCCGTCGGGCTCCGAGGAGGACAGCCAGAACGCGACGACGACCTACCAGGGCGACGGCGGGCCGAAGCTCGACAACATCTTCAACAAGCTCGTGTACGCGATCAAGTTCCAGTCCGAGCAGATCCTGCTGTCCAGCGACGTGAACAGCGAATCGCAGATCCTGTACGACCGCAACCCGCTCCTGCGCGTGCAGAAGGTTGCGCCGTACCTGACGCTCGACACCGACCCGTACCCCGCGGTGGTGGACGGCAAGATCCAGTGGATCGTGGATGGTTACACGACGAGCGACCAGTACCCGTACTCGAGCGTGGAGCAGCTCTCGAGCGCGATTGCGGACACCTACACGCCGACGCCACTGTTCGCGGTGGATGACATCAACTACATCCGCAATGCGGTGAAGGCGACGGTCGACGCCTACACGGGCAAGGTCACGCTGTACGCGTGGGATGACTCGGATCCGATTCTGAAGACGTGGCAGAAGATCTTCCCGACCACGCTCAAGCCGATGAGCGACATGAGCCCTGACCTCATGAGCCACGTGCGGTACCCCTCCGACCTGTTCAAGGTGCAGCGCGCGATTCTGGGCACCTACCATGTGACGGATACGAACTCGTGGTTCTCGAGCGATGACGCGTGGGTGAGCCCTCCGGACCCGACCCAGTCGGCGGCGACGGCGAAGCTCCAGCCTCCGTACTACCTGACGATGCAGGTGCCGGGCACGAATGCTCCCGCGTTCACGCTGTATTCGACCTACATACCGAAGGAATCGGGCGACAAAGCGCGCAGCATCCTCACCGGCTATCTCGCGGTGAATGCGGATGCCGGCGATACGCCGGGCAAGATTTCGCCGGACTACGGCAAATTCACCCTGCTCACGCTGCCGAAGGCGGAGACCGTTCCGGGCCCAGGGCAGGTGCAGAACAACTTCAACTCGGACCCGACGGTGTCGACCGAGCTGAACCTGCTGAGCCAGGGCTCGACGAGCGTGATCAAGGGCAACCTGCTCACGCTGCCTGTCGGCGGCGGTCTGCTGTACGTGCAGCCGGTATACATCCAGTCGACAGGTGAGACGAGCTACCCGCTGCTGAAGAAGATTCTTGTCGCGTTCGGGGACAAGATCGCGTTCGAGTCGACACTGGATGCGGCGTTGGATGACATCTTCGGAGGTGACTCCGGTGCATCCGCCGGTGACAACAACGCCGAAGGCCCCACCACGCCAGGTACGGATCAGCCTGGGACGGACCAGCCGGGCACGGATCAGCCGACGACGCCAACCGAGAACGCTGCACTGGATGTGGCGCTGAAGGATGCTGCTGCAGCGCTCAAGGAGCGTCAGGCTGCGTATGCGGCCAACGACCTTGTGGCGGCCGCGCAGGCGGACAAGAAGCTGCAGGATGCGCTGGAGAGGGCGATCGCGGCGAGCGGCATCACCCCGTAACCAACCCGTTCCCTGAGGTGCGAGCACAGCGAGCCTCGAAGGGAGCCGGCCGGTTGCTCTCCCTCCCTCTGTGGTTGACAGCGCGGGACAGTGCAAAGCCACATCGTCTCGAATCCACCCCCAATGTGACGCACGACACAGAGCCCCGGCAGGCGACGCGGTTATCGTGAACCATGTCGATCACCGAGGTTCTGCGTCGCTTCGAGCTGGAGACGAGGCCGATCCTGCCCGAATCGCGTCGTGCACTGGACGAGCGCTGGGCGAATTTGCCGGATCACGTCAAGACGGATAACCAGTTGCTCGGCCGGTGCGCAGTCGGGTGCGAGGGAACGCACGGCGTGTTCCCGAAGTGCAACCTGACGTGCTCGCCCTGTTACCACTCGGCGGATGCGAACAAGGTGCGCATCGACGGCGACCACACTCTGGACAATGTCGCCCTGCAAATGAGCTTCCTGCGCGAGCAGCGGGGGCCCCGAGCGCACGCCCAGCTCATCGGCGGCGAGGTGAGTCTTCTCGCGGCGGAGGATCACGCGGCCGCGCTCCTCGCCATGCGCGCAGCGGGCCGCGAGCCGATGTCGATGACGCACGGCGACTTCGACTACGACTACCTTCTGGATGTGGTGCTGGATCCGCACGGGCATCCGCGGTTCGACAAGGTCTCCTTCGCCGCGCACTTCGACTCGCTCATGCGCGGCCGCCGCGGCGCGGTGCGGCCGCGCAGCGAGGCGGAACTGGATCCGTTCCGCGAGCAATTCGCTGAAATGTTCGCGAGGTTGCGCCGCGAGCACGGCGTCACCTCATATCTCGCGCACAACATGACCGTCACGCCGTCCAACCTCGACGAGGTGGGCGAGGTCACCAGTTCGGTACTCGGGATGTCGTTCGACATGATGTCGTTCCAGCCCGCAGCGTTCATCGGCGATGAGCGGCGCTGGAAAGAGGACTTCGATGACGTGAGCATCGATGACGTGTGGGAGCGCATCGAGGAAGGTGCAGGACAAAAGCTGCCCTGGACGGCGACGCAATTCGGCGACCCGCGGTGCAACCGCACCACGGTGGGCGCTTGGGTGGGCAATCGGTTCGCACCGCTCCTCGACCCGGATGATGCGAAGGATCTCGCGGCGCGCGACCGTTTCCTGAACCATTTCGGCGGCATGATTTTTGGCGGTACGCCGCGGCCGATTCTCGCCATCAAAGTGGTTCGCGCGCTGCTACGGCACCCTGGCGATGTTGCGCCGCTTCTGGGTCTGCTCTCCAGGGTCATCCGTCGTGCGGGTGGCCTGCGCGCCGTTCTGAGGGCGATGCGCAACGGCACGCTGTCGTTCAAAACGTTTGTCGTGCACAATTTCATGGATGCGGCGCAGGTCAAACCTGCGTGGGAGCTCATGGAGAGGGGACTTTCGAGCGACGACCCGCTCATCAGGGAAACGCAGGAGCGCCTCGGTTCCTGCATGTACGCGATGAGCCATCCGGAGGATGGCAGGCTCGTTCCCGCATGCGTCCAGCATTCGGTGCTCGATCCGGCGGAGAACGAGGGACCTCGTCGCCTTCTGCCGCTCGCGGATCGGTCCACGACGGTAGTCTTGAGACCGTCCGGGCTCACCCCGCTGCGACCCACAGGGATTCGCGCGGCACACGGAGCGTGACGGAGACTGCCGGAATCGACAGCGTCGGTGAGCCACATCACAGTCGCGGGCCCCGCACCGACCTAGCATGGGGGGAATGGACAAGTCCCGATCAGCGACTCTGTGGCGCGCCGGTACGCTCATGGTTCTCTTCGCTGCGGCTGTCGTCGTGGCGTTCACTGTCCCGCTGCCGTCCATGGATGAGATTCGCACGTGGATCGACGGGGCAGGGTTTCTCGGCGCGGCGGGATTCGTCGTCGGCTACGCGCTCGTGACGCTCACTCCCGTGCCCAAGAATGTGGTCAGCATCGCGGCGGGGTTCGCGTGGGGTCTCGCGCCGGGCGTCGCGCTCGTCATGTTCGGTGCACTCCTCGGCGCCACGCTCGCGTTCGTGCTCGGAAGGTCACTCGGCCGCGACGCGATCGAGCGTTTCACCGGCGCGAGAGTTCAGGCCGTCGACGAACTGCTGCAGCGCCGAGGGCTGCTCTCCATCATCGGGGTGCGGCTCATCCCGGTGCTGCCGTTCACCGCCATCAACTATGCGGCCGGGCTGACCGGGGTGCGCGTCCGGGATTATGCCCTCGGAACGGTGATCGGCATCATTCCGGGCACCATCGCCTACGTTGTCGTCGGAGCCTTCGGCGCCGAGCTGAACGGCGGATTCTTTGTCGCGCTCGGAGTCCTCGGTGTGCTCACGATTGGCGGAATTCTTGCCGCATACTGGTGGCGCAGAAATCGGAACGACACCGCGAAGGCACAGCAATGATGGATGCGCCGCTTCGGCGGATCCTGGCCAGACCCTTGAACGGCCTCGCCGTGGCGCTCGACGTCCGCTGGATCACGCCGGACCGCCTGACGATGGCGGGGCTGGTGATTGGATTGGCCAGCGCCGGTCTCTCCGCCGCACAATGGTGGCCGCTCGCCCTGGTCGCGTGATTGCTCTCCCGGCTGTTCGACGGACTGGACGGCACGCTCGCTCGACGGCGGCGTGCCGCGAAAGAGAGCACCTCATCCGCGCACAAAGCACCTGAAGAAACGTCCCCTAGTCACAGCGAGGCCGGCGGCTTCCTCGACATCGTCTCGGACTTCGTCGTCTACGGCGCCACCGTGGTGGGAGTCGCCATCGGTGCCGCTGCCGCGTTTGACGCGCCATGGTGGCCGTTTCTTCTCGTCCTGTTCAGCTACTACCTGAATGGGACGGCATCCCTTGCATTCTCATCCATCGCTGAACGGACCGGCCGCACCATGACCGACGCTGACAATCGGTCGCTGTCTTTCCTCGGCCGCATCGCCGAGGGCGGCGAGACGATTCTGGTGCACTCGCTGTGGCTGGTCCTGCCGTTTATCGCCTGGCAGATCGCGCTCGTCTGGGGCGTGTTCGTGTTCGCGAGCGCCATTCAGCGCATGATCGCCGGATACCGCCTCCTGCGTTAGCGCGAGACCTGATCACGCGTCGGCCGGCCGGGCCTGACCCGACCCAGCGTTGCTTTCCGCACGCGGGCGAGCATCCGGATGCCGAATCCGACAACGCCGCGCCGCATCCGGAACTGCACGTCGGCGATGGCCGCATTCCACAGTGAATCGCTGAAGGTCGGGTACGCGTGTGTCGTTCCCGCGAGCGCACTCGTCGTCAGCCGCGCCTTCACCGCCACCGTCAATTCTCCGAGGCTCTCTCCTGCCCGGGGGCCGACGATGGTTCCGCCGAGCACTCGTCCGCGCTTGTCCACGACGATCTGGGAGAACCCGTCAGTGTCTCCTTCGGCGATCGCGCGATCGATAGCGGAGTGTTCGATCGTGTACACGCGATGCTTGCCGTCCACGGCATCCGAGGGAGCCAGCCCGACAGCGGCGATCTCCGGCGACGTGAACGTGACCCTCGGAACGCCCGGTCATCGAATTTGCGGCGCAGGCCGAGCAGGGCATTGGTGGCCGCAACACTTCCGCTCACCCCCGCTACGTGGCTGAATTTCGGCAGCCCGGCGATATCGCCTGCCGCCCAGATCCGCTTATTCGTGGTGCGAAGCGAACCATCGATCCTGACATAGCCGTGTTCGGTGGTGTCGACTCCGGCAAGCCGTGGGCTCAGCGTATCGAGCTGGGCGTCCCGACCAAGTGCGGCCAGAAGCCGGTCGAATCGGATGCGTCGGCCGTCATCGAGCACCACGTCACCGGCGATCCCGTCCGTCGAAGCGATCTCGACCGCTCTTCGTCCATGCAACACCTCGACGCCGTCCCGGTCGAGGGATGCCTGAAGGATGGCGCTGGCGTGCGGGTCCTCGCGGGGAAGGATTCGATTCTCCCGATTGATGATGGTGACGTGAGAGCCGAGTCGGGCCAGTGCCTGGCCGAGCTCGCTGCCGATTGCCCCGCCGCCCAGGATGACGAGCCGCCCGGGAAGTTCGTTGAGGTTCCAGATGGTGTCGCTCGTGAGAATTTCCACCGCGTCTGCGCCGGGCAGAGTCGGAAGGCGCGGTGTGGTGCCGGTGGCGATGAGCGCCTGACGGAACTGGTGCTCTTCTCCGTCGATATCCAGGGTGTGCCCTCCGGTGAACCGTGCTTCGCCCATCCGCACCTCGACGCCGAGCGCGCCGAGCGCCTCGACCGAGTCGTGCGGCGCGATGGCGTTCACGGCATCCTGCACGTGGCCCATGGCCTGGGCGAAATCCACGCTCACTCGCGATGCTGACACGCCGAAATTTCCGGAGGCGCGAGCGACCTGCGCCGCATGGGCGGCCGCGATCAACGACTTGGACGGCACGCAGCCCGTCCACAAACAGTCCCCGCCGAGGCGGCTTCGTTCCACGAGCAGCACGTTCGCGCCAAAGCGCGCCGCGGTTCGGCTGGCCACAAGCCCGGCGCTGCCGGAACCGATGACGATGAGATCCCATTCCGGCGGCATGCTTGTCCTCTCGCTGCGCTTGCGCGCGTCTTTACTGTTTAGCAGTGTTGCGACGTGCTGCACCGTGTGCTCGCTCACACTGGCCGAACTCCCCGGAGCGTAAAATCTGGGCATGAGCACTACGAACAGCACTCCGACGGCCGGCGCCGACGGAGACGATGCCTACCGCTTTGATGGCCTGAAGGCCGTATACATCAACTGCACGCTGAAGAAGAGCCCCGAGGTCAGCAACACGCAGGGCCTCATGGACACGAGCATCAAACTCATGCGGAACCACGGGGTGCACGTCGACACGATTCGGTTCGTCGATCACGACATCGCGTTCGGCGTGTACCCGGATATGCGGGAGCACGGTTGGCAATCGGATGCCTGGCCCGACGAGGTGTGGCCGCTGGTCGACGCGGCGGACATCCTTGTCGTCGGTGGTCCGATCTGGCTCGGCGACAACTCGTCGGTGACGAGGATGCTCATCGAGCGGCTGTATTCGATGAGCGGCCTGTTCAACGAGAAAGGCCAGTACGTGTACTACGGCAAAGTCGGCGGCGCGATCATCACCGGCAATGAGGACGGCGTGAAACACTCGGCGATGTTGATCCTGTACAGCCTGCAGCACATCGGATTCGTGATCCCGCCCGCAGCGGATGCCGGATGGATCGGGGCTATCGGGCCGGGACCGAGCTATCTCGATGAGGGTTCGGGCGGGCCGGAGAACGACTTCACGAATCGCAACACCACGTTCATGACGTGGAACCTCATGCACCTGGCGGCCATGCTCAAACAGGCGGGCGGCATACCCGCGTACGGAAACTCACGGGAAGCGTGGAATGAGGGGGCGCGTTTCGGGTTCGACGCGAACCCGGAGTATCGCTGAACCGGTTTCCGGGGTTGCCGGGTAACCTGATCGTGACCGTGCGCGCCCGTTGTGCGAGGCGCACAACCCGTGGCCGGCGAGAAGGGTTCGATCAGTGTCAGATTCTCCGTCGCCGCGCGTGGACGCGGAGCGAAACCGCAGGCTGCTGCTGGATGCCGCAGCGGAGGCGCTCTCGCACGACTCGGATGCCTCCATGGGTGATGTTGCCGCGACCGCGGGGCTAACCCGCGCGACCCTCTACCGGCACTTCGGCAGCCGCGAGCATCTACTGGAGGCGTTGCGTGCTGACGCACTGGCCTCGGCGCGAGAGGCGATCGAGAATTCGAGACTGGATGACGGCAGTGCTCTGGATGCGTTGCGGCGGGTGGTCTCGGCGATCACGGCGCTCGGCGGAAAATTTCAACCGCTGCTCGCGAACGGCGCAGACGAGGATCCCGCGTTCCTCAAGGAGCGCGGCGCGGTGTTCGCCCCCGTGCAGAGAGTCATCCAGCGTGGCCAGGCCGAAAACGTGATTCGCGCCGACCTTTCGCCGCAGTGGGTTGTTGCTGCCCTCACCGCGCTGCTTTCCGCAGCGGTGCGCAGCCGCGGTGAGAATGCGGGTGACGACCCCGTGTTCGAACTTCTGGCATTCGGTCTCGTCGCACCGGATCAGAAGCGTTAGGGGATGTTCCTGGCTGAGAATCCGCATAAAGCGATACAGCAATGTCACATTTTCGATAGTGTGGCTTTATGAATTCCGATCAGACCAGTCCCGGTGAACCGCAGCTTTCTCCCGACGTCGATGTGGTCGTCGTCGGCGCCGGCCCCACAGGGTTGACCGCGGCCGCCGAAGCGCAAAGGCTCGGGCTGAGCGTGCGGATCATCGAACGCAAGGCGGACCGCGGGGCGTTCTCCAAAGCACTGGTCGTGCACGCCCGCACGCTCGAGGTTTTCGAGACGATGGGAATCGCCCCGGACATTCTCGCCCAGGGGGTTCCGTTTGCGGCCCTGAACATCCGCTCGGCCGCCGCGCGCCGGGCCACGCGTGTCGACCTTCTCGGCCTTCGATGGGGGGACACCGCCTATCCGTACTGGTTGTCAGCACCGCAATACGCGACGGAGCTGGTACTGCAGAAGCACCTCGAGGCGCTTGGAGGCGCAGTCGAATGGTCGACCTCGTTGCAGGGATTCGAGGATGTCGGCGACCACGTCACGGTGGCGATCGAAGGCCAGGACGGGCCGGAGGCGGTGACGGCACGCTGGATCATCGGCTGCGATGGCGGCCAGAGCACGGTGCGCCGGCTGGCGGGGATTGACCTCAAGCGGACCGGCGCGGGAACCACCTTCCTGCTTGCCGACGTCAAGACTACGCTCGACATTGTCGAGGATGAGGGCCGCGTGTTCCTGGCACCGGAGGGTCTTCTCATCATTGTTCCGATGCCGGAGCCTCGCCGGTGGCGCATCATCGCGCACGTGAACAGGGCCGCGGCAGACCCCAGGACCGTCGACGCGACATACCTGGACGATGTCATCCGCCAACGCTCCGGGCTCGAGTTCGGCAGCCACGACGTCACCTGGACATCCCAGTTCGATCTCAGCCACGGCGTTGCCGACCGGTTCCGCAAGGGACGAGTCTTTCTCGCCGGGGACGCGGCGCACATCCACAGTCCGGTGGGCGGCCAGGGGCTCAACACCGGGGTTCAGGATGCCCACAACCTGATGTGGAAGATCGCGCTGGCGCACGACTCGACGACGTCTGCGGCACAGCAACATCTGGACAGCTACGAGTCGGAGCGGCGGGGCACGGCGCTTCCCATGGTGAACGGGGTTGCGCGGGTGACCGCCCTGATCACGGCGCGCAGGCCTCTCGTGCGGAGGGTGCTGGGGAGAGTTGCCCCGAAGGTGTTGGCGCGCCGACGCGTACACGAGAGGCTGGGTCGGGGAGTCGGGATGCTGAACCTCGCCTACGCAACCGGCCGCGGCAAATTCGGTCGCGAAGTGGGCAAGCGGCTGGGCAATCCGCTTCTTGGCTCGGGAGAGCGGCTCTACGAGAAGCTCGATCCCACCGGGTTCACCTGGGTGGCCATCGGGGATGCAATAGACAGCCTCCCCGACACCGGCGCGCCGGAATGGCGAGGGCTGCCCGTCGTCCTCGTTCCAGCTGAGGAGCTTGCCGTACCGTCCCGCTTTTCCTCTCCGTCCCGCGTGATACTGGTCCGCCCGGATCGTTACATCGCTGCCGTGGGGTCCAATCCGCACTCCATTGCCCCTGAATTTGCAAGTGTGCTGGGCGCGCGGGGTGACGTTGTGGAGGTTGAGGTTTGATTCAGCTGCGCCAGGCGCTGTCCCCGCGGAGGTGTCGCAGCGCTTGATACTCTGACGCCATGTCCCGATGTGCAACCGGCGTGCGATGGGGCGGCGCCGAATGAGCGTGCATTATCGCGTCGGGATGCGGTTCTATGACGCCCTCTCAGGCGAGCGTTGTGTGTATCGTTCCGGCCGGGAGCGCGGAGTGCAGCTGCTCGGGCTGCGTGCCGGCGACACGGTCGTGGATCTCGGATGCGGCACGGGGCTCAGTTTCGCTCTTCTGGTGGATGCCGTCGGCCCGAACGGCCGCGTGATCGGCGCCGACGCCAGCGACGCCATGCTCAAGGTCGCGAGGCGGCGCGTGGCGAAGAACGGGTGGTCGACGGTCTCGCTCGTGAACGCCGATGCCCTTCACGTGACGGGTGACGATCTGCCGGCCGGCAGGGTCGACGCGGTGTTTTCCTCGTATGCGCTGAGCGTCATGGCGGATCCGGTCGGCGCGATGGAGCGTGCGGTTTCGCTCGTGAAGCGAGGCGGCCGGATGGGCATCGTCGACATGCAGCGGCCGACCGGCATGGCCCGCGTGTTCACGCCGTTCGCGCTGGCCGCGACGGCTGCGGGCGGGGCGGACATCGACGCGCATCCGTGGGAGTGGCTGAAACTCCACGCGACGGATTTCAGCGAGGACACTCGCCGCGGAGGGCACATCGTCGTCGCCGCCGGCACGCTGAGCTGAGCGTCGCGCTCGACTCGCGTTGTGTGTCCCACGTCGCAGTCCGTTTCGGTGCCGGCAATTAGCGTGTGCAGTATGGAGTCGCGGAGGCTGAAGAGCGGTGAGGCTGTCATGATGGATTCGTGCGGCACGCAAGTGTCCTCAGCGTCCCTGGGCGGTGAGCGCCCGTGGTCGCCGCAGCGAAGGGATCCGGAACCGTTGAAGTCTCCCGACGAAGGTTCGTTCAGTTGTTTGAGCGAGGTCGACCTGTTCGCGGATCTGTCCCGCGAGGAGATTCTGGCGATGGACCGGATGGCGCCCGCCCGCTCCTACGAATCCGGCGAACTGGTGTTCAGCCAGAGCCAGCCGGTGTCGGCCCTGTTCATTCTGAAGAGGGGCCGGGTGCGCATTTTCCGGGTCACCGAGGAGGGCAAAGCCCTGACGATGGCCATTCTTGAGCCCGGCGCCGTGTTCGGCGAAATGATGATGGTCGGCCAGCGGATGTACGACAACTACGCGGAGGCCATCGACCACGTGGACCTGTGCCTCATGGGCGTCAAGGATGTCGAACGCTACCTGCTCTCGGATCCGCGCATCGCGATCCGGATTTCACGCCACCTGGGGGAGCAGGTGGTGCGGTTGGAGGAGCGTCTGACCGATCTCGCGCTCCGCCCGCTGCTGTCGCGCGTCTCGAGCACGCTCCTTCGACTCGCGGAGTCCGCACGTACACCGAGGTTTTCGCATCCGACGATCCGGCTCACCCACGACCAGCTGGCGGGGCTGCTCGGGGCGACGAGGGAGTCCACGAGCAAGACGATGGCGGAGCTGGCCTCGCGCGGCATCATCCGGCAGGGTCGGGCCCGCGTCATCATCCAGGACCTGGATGCGCTCTCGCTGCTCGCCCGCCAGTCCGGCTGACCAGGCCTCGTAGGCTCCTGTGTTAGAGTTGAACCTCGTAACGCGGGGTGGAGCAGTTCGGTAGCTCGCCGGGCTCATAACCCGGAGGTCACAGGTTCAAATCCTGTCCCCGCAACCACAGCACCACCGAGAAGGCCCGAAAGTCCGTGCGACTGTCGGGCCTTTTCTCGTGTGTGCGAAAGTTGAGCGCAGGAGAGCGGAGTCAGCGATGCGGGTAGTGATTCTTGGTGCCGGGTTTGGCGGGCTGGAGCTTGCAAGCCGTTTGTCGGAGGACTGGGGCGAGAGGATCGACGTCGTCCTGATCGACAAGTCCGATTCATTCGTCATGGGCTTCTCCAAACTCGACGTGATGTTTGGGAGGGCGACCGCCGACTCGGTCCGGCATCCGTACAGCGCGATCGTGAAGCCCGGTGTTCGATTCGTCAAAGCCGAGGTGCGTTCGATCGACCCGGCTGCCCGGCGTGTGGAGACGGATGCTGGCACCTTTGACGCCGACATCCTCGTGGTGGCGCTCGGTGCAGATTTGGATCCGGCAGCCACACCTGGCCTGGTGGAGGATGGCCACGAGTTTTACACAAATGAGGGTGCCTTCGCGGTTCGCGATGTGCTGGCCGATTTCAGCGGTGGCCGCGTCGTGGTCGGTGTGACGTCAACACCGTTCAAGTGCCCGCCCGCGCCAAGCGAGACCGCGCTGATGGTTCACGATTTTCTCGCCGATCGCGGGTTGGGCGAGAAATCTGACGTGTCCCTGGTCATGCCATTCGGCGCCCCGGTTCCTCCGTCACCCGAGGCGTCGCGCGCTCTCCTTTCCGCGTTCGAGGAGCGCGGAATCACCTGGTATCCGAATCGCGTGGTAAAGGAGTTGGATCCTGCCCGGCACGTGGTCGTCATGCGCGATGGTGAGGAGCTGCCGTACGACCTGTTCCTCGGCGTGCCCGCACACGTGGTGCCTCAGGTGGTTGCAGAGTCAGGGATGTGCCGGGACGGCTGGATCCCGGTCGATTCGCTCACGCTCGAAACCGAATACCCCGGTGTGTACGCGATCGGCGATGTCACAAGCGTGGGGACGCCGAAAGCCGGGGTGTTCTCCGAGGGGCAGGGCGCGGTTGTCGCCGAGGAGATCAGCTCTCAGCTGCGCGGCGACCCGCAGGCTGGCTCCTATGGCGGCCGAGGCGTGTGTTACACCGAATTCGGGCGAGACGGGGTTGGGCTCGTGGATGTCACGTTCCTGCAAGGGGAGCGCCCGACCGGTGCGTTCACCGGCCCATCTCACGATTTCATTGAGGCCAAGACCGAGTTCGGCTCAAGCCGAATCACGCGGTGGTTCGGGCGCGACTGGTCGTAGCGACCTCGTGAACTGACGGCCCCGACCCCCGCAGCGTCGTCGTTGACCTACTCGGTACCGCCGGATTGTTGTGCCTCCCAGTCGGCAAGCTTCTGTGGGTCGATGCCGCACTCCTTCACTTCCTGCGCGAGCTTTTTGGTGAGGCGCGACTTGCCCGCGGCGACCGCGTCGTGCGTGGAGCCGACGTAAATCTGGCCATCCTTCGACTCGCGGTTCACATCGGACGCCTCCTGGCAGAGGTGGTACACGTTGCCCGACTTGGTCCAGGTGACCTCGTCCGCTCCGGTGAGGAACACGACCGCATCGGTGTCCTGGGCGTACGCCTCCTGCGACGGCGCGTTCCAGTCGACACCGAAAACCAGGACGGCAACGAGCCCGATCACGATGGCGATCCCGCCCGCGATGCCCTTCTGTTTGCCGTCCATGTCCTTGTTCAGGAAGATCATGATGATGAGCGGTAGGAACGCGAGAATGGTCACGATCGCACCGAGCTGGTTCTGCACGAAGAACCGGAATTTGTCCTTCTTCGACGCCGGATCGAGCCGGTTCGCTTTCTTCCACAGCCACGAACCGACGGAGGCGAGAACGCCGATGACGACGATGAGGCCGATCAGCAGGATGAGGTGCCAGGTCTCAAACGGGCTCTGCCGCAGCAACCAGAAAATCGCGAACGCCTCCGTGCCGATCGCGACAACCCACAACACCGCGGCGATGATGCGGAATCGCACCGCCTTCGACTTGGAGTCCGCCGTGGGAGTCCACGCACGTCCGTTCTCCGACGACGTTTCGGCATCCGGAGCCGACTCAACCCGAACGACCTTCTTCTTGCCTTGCGCCATGGTGTTCCCCTGTCTCAGAATTGCACCAGCATAATGGATTCGTGCCCCCTGTCGCGTCGGTATTGTTCGTGTGCGTTCACAACGCTGGACGATCTCAGATGGCGGCCGGATTCCTTCGGGCACTGGGTGGTGAGCGGGTTGTGGTGCGATCCGCAGGCTCCGAGCCGGCCGAACACCTGAACCCGGTGGCGGTTGAGGTGATGGGCGAGATGGGGATCGATATCGCCTCGAGCGAGCCCACGCTGTTGAGCGTCGACGCGGTTCAGGAATCGGATGTCGTGATCACGATGGGCTGCGGGGACGCGTGCCCGGTGTTCCCCGGCAAGCGCTACGAAGACTGGGAACTGGACGACCCGGCCGGCCAGGGCATCGAAGTGGTGCGGGGGATCCGGGACGACATTCGGGAGCGGGTCGTCGCCCTGCTGGGCGAGTTGATTCCAGCGGAGCGCTGAGCGCGCGGCTGCCGCGGTCAGCGCTCGAGCACGACCGCCAGGCCCTGCCCGACGCCGATGCAAATGGCCGCCACGGCGACACCGCCTCCGCGCCGCCGAAGCTCGTGCGCAGCATGGCCGACGATGCGCGCGCCCGATGCCCCGAGCGGATGCCCGATCGCGATCGCGCCCCCGTGGATGTTGACTTTCTCCGGGTCGAGTTCCGGCCAGAGCTTCAGGCACGCGATGCTTTGCGAGGCGAACGCCTCGTTGAGTTCGACGACGTCGACATCGGCCCAGGTCTTGCCGGCACGGGCGAGTGCCTTATTCGCGGCCTCGGCGGGGGCGATGCCGAAAATGTTCGGATCCACCGCGTGAACGCCTCGGGAGACGATGCGCGCGAGCGGCTCCGTGCTGAGCGCATTCTCGGCGCCGATCACGAGCGCTCCGGCGCCGTCGTTGAGCGGTGAGGAGTTGCCCGCGGTCACGGAACCGTCCTCCCGGAACGCCGGTTTCAGCCCCGCAAGGGTTTCCAGCGTCGAATCGGCGCGGATGCTCTCGTCCCGGGCGAGCTCGACGCCGGGAACCGGCACCACCTCGCCGTCGTAGATGCCGGAATCCCAGGCGGCGGCGGCGAGCTGGTGGCTGCGGACTGCGAACGCATCCTGTTCCTGGCGGCCGATCTCGTACTGGTCGGCGAGGATTTCGGCGGTCTCGCCGAGGGGGATACTCCACTGCTCGGGCATCCTTGGGTTGACCATCCGCCACCCCAGGGTCGTCGAGAACATGGGTTCGTGGCCTGCCGGGTACGCCCGTTCGGGCTTCAACACCACCCATGGTGCCCGGCTCATCGATTCGACTCCGCCGGCGAGGATCAGGTTCGCGTCTCCCGTCTCGATCGCGCGGCTGGCCTGGATGATCGCCTCCACGCTCGACCCGCACAACCGGTTCGTGGTCGAACCCGGCACGGAGGTGGGGAAACCGGCGAGAATCGCCGCCATCCGCGCGACGTTGCGGTTGTCTTCGCCAGCGCCGTTCGCATCACCCAGGATGATGTCATCGACGGTCGCGGGGTCCAGCGCGGGGTTGCGTTCGAGCAGCTGCGCGAGCACGGTCGCCGCGAGGTCATCCGGCCGGATGCCGGCAAGCGCCTGGCCGAGTCGACCGAACGGCGTGCGGATCGCGTCGAACACGAAACTGGCGGACATCCGGCTCCCTCGGTGACGGTGGGCTGCCAATTCAGCGTACCCGGTCCCCCCGCCGCGATCAGGGTCCCAAATGAAGGCAATTTCGCGCGGCCAGCGAATTGTGCCCCATCCATGCGGGTCGCGCTGGGCAGTTCTCCTTCATTTGGGTCTGAATTGCGGTGCGAGTGGGGATGCGCCCGTCTCCGTAAGCTAGGGGCATGGATGACTCCGCCATCGCGATCGCCGTAGCCCAGTTCGCACCGGGCGACGACAAGGCGCAAAACCTCGGCACAATCAGTTCGCTGGCCGCGCTCGCCGCCGAGCGCGGTGCAAAGCTCGTCGTGTTCCCTGAGTACTCGTCGTTCTTCCTGCCCGATATGGGGGAGCGGA
Source organism: Micrococcales bacterium (assembly GCA_017306245.1). GTDB lineage: Bacteria > Actinomycetota > Actinomycetes > Actinomycetales > Microbacteriaceae > Terrimesophilobacter. The sequence continues at coordinate 135,407 of JAFKIY010000001.1, forward strand.
CGGTCGCGGCAGCCGAGCCGATGGATGGGCCGTTCGCCACTGAACTGGCCGCGCTTGCCACGGACCTCGGCGTGCATCTGGTCGCCGGAATGCTGGAAACCACCGAGGATTCGCGCCGCTTCTCCAACACGCTCATCGCGGTCGACCCGTCGGGCGCGCTTGTCGCGAAGTACCGCAAAATGCACCTGTATGACGCATTCGGCCAGAAGGAGTCCGACTGGGTGGTCGCCGGACCCATCGAGGAGCCGGAGACGTTCACCCTCGACGGCGTCACGGTCGGGTTGCAGACCTGCTACGACATCCGGTTCCCCGAGGTTTCGCGGCGCATCGTGGATGCCGGTGCCGACCTGATCGTTCTGCCGAGCGAGTGGGTGCGCGGCCCACTCAAGGAGCACCATTGGCGCACGCTCGTCACGGCACGCGCGCTCGAAAACACGGTGTACATCGCCGCGGCGGACCAGGCGCCGCCAATTGGCGCAGGCAACAGCATGATCGTCGACCCGATGGGCATCGAGCTCGTCACGATCGGTGAGAACACGGATGTCGCCCTCGCCTGGATTTCGCTCGCACGCCTTGCCGAGGTACGCGCCGTGAATCCGGCGCTCGCCCTCCGCCGTTTCGGTGTCACCGAGCGCCCGCAGGGGCGCAGTTAGCGGCGCAACTCGGCCAGTTGCGCGGATGCGCGCTCCAGCACGTCGATCTTCTTGCAGTAGGCGAATCGGATGAGCGAGGCGTAGTCGGCTCGGTGTTCCGGCCGAACGAATGCGGTCACCGGAACACCGACGACGCCGGCGAGCTCCGGCAGGCGGCGGCAGGCTTCGTCGGCGTCGGGGAAGCCGAGTGGTGCGGCATCCGCGATCACGAAGTAGCCTCCGTGCGGCTTCGACACGGTGAACCCGGCGGCGCTGAGTCCAGTGGACAGGATCGCGCACTTGGCTTCCAGGGCGGAGGCGACCTCCCGGAAGTGTGCATCAGGCAGGCCGAGCCCGACCGCGATGGCCGGCTGAAACGGTGCGCCGTTCACGAACGTGAGGTATTGCTTGACGGCGAGGATTGCCTGGAGGATTTCCGCGGGCGCGGTGATCCATCCGATTTTCCAGCCTGTCGTGTTGAAGGTTTTCCCGCCGCTGGAGATGCTGACCGTGCGTTCGCGCGCACCGGGCAGGCTCGCGATGGGCACATGCTGTTCGCGGAATACGAGGTGTTCGTAGACCTCGTCGGTGACGAGGAGGGCATCGTGCTTGTGGGCGAGTTCGACGAGGAGTTCGAGCGTTTCACGGCTGAAGATCGCGCCGGTCGGGTTGTGCGGATCGTTGACCAGGATGAGTCGGGTGCGGTCGGTGATGGCGGCACGGAGCTCGTCGTGGTCGGGCTGGAAGTCGGCGCCGCGAAGGGGCACCGTGACGTGTGCGGCGCGGCCGAGGTTTGCGATGGCTGCATACGAGTCGTAGAACGGTTCGAACGTGACTACGTCGTCGCCCTCGTCGGTGAGCGCGAGGATGGTGGCGGCCAGCGCCTCCGTGGCACCGGCGGTGACGAGGACTTCCGTGTCGGGGTCGACGGTGAGACCGTAGAAGCGCTGCTGGTGGTCGGAGATGGCGTGGCGCAACACGGGCATGCCGAGCCCGGGCGGATACTGGTTGATCCCGTCGCTGATCGCCTGGCGCGCCGCCTCGAGCACTTCGGAGGGCCCGTCCTCGTCGGGGAATCCCTGCCCGAGGTTGATGGCACCGGTCGATACCGCCAGCGCCGACATCTCCGCGAAGATCGTCGGCCTCAGTTCGCCGTCGTCATCGAGGAGCATTGCCCCTCGTGCTGCCCTTTGCCACGCGCCGTGCACAGTCATGGAACCACGCTAGCGCGAGTTGTGGATAACTACTGCGCGCGTGGCAAACGGTCACCTAACGTCGAGCCTTATGAGGTTCCGGTTGCCGCGCCCTGCCGCCACGTTCGCGGCCGGGCTGGCCGTCGTGCTTCTTCTGGCCGGATGCGTGCCGCCCGACCCCATCATCACTCCGGAGCCTGGACCCGGTGCCACTCCCGTTTTCGCCTCCGACGAGGAGGCGCTCGCGGCCGCCACCGACGCCTTCGCAGTTTATTTGAAAGTATCCGATCAGATACTTGCAGAGGGAGGCGTGAATCCGGAAAGGTTGCTTGCGGTCGCCACCAAAGAATGGTTTGATGCGCAATCCACAGGTTTTGAGGAGGCGCGCGCCAAGAAGCTTCACAGTGTTGGCAAGACGGCTTTCGACAAGGTCTCACTTCAGCAATACGACTCTTCGGCTATTGACGGCGTTGGAATAGTTCGTGTCTACCTTTGTGTGGACCTGACGGGCTTGGATGTCGTGGATGCGAATGGCCACAGCGTCGTGACGGACACGAGGCCAGACCGGAGTCCGTTTGAGGTGACCTTTGATTTGGCCAGCGAACCAGCAAGCGACGAGTTGCTGGTTGCGAATGAAGAACCGTGGGGAGGTCGAGATTTTTGCGTTTGAGTTCATTAGTGGTTGCAACGATTGCGTTCTCGACTGCGTTGACATCTCCCGCGGTTGCGAAAACGGGGCATTGCACTGATTTTGAACGGGCAACTTCTGGCTGCCCTGTCGTTTCGGCCGAGCACGACGGCCACGAGGTCACGCTCGATGGCCGGCTCGATGTCCCGGTTAGTTCGGCGGGAAGCGATCCGGGCTCTCTTCCGCCACCACCGCCTCCGCCAGCCGTCGACCGGCCAGGCTACACGGTGACGATGCCGGTGACGCTCGCCGATGTCGCCCGGTTCCGCCCCAACCCGGGCACCGACCACATGCAGCCGGACGGCTGGATGATCGTGGGCCTTCCCACCAACTTCTACGCTCGCGCCTCGCAGCACGTGAAGTCGGGAACTTTGCTCGGTGAGGCGGCTTTCGTCCGCTTCACCCCTGCCAGGTACGTGTGGTCGTACGGCGACGGATCCACCCGCACCTCCTCGACGCAGGGGTCGACGTGGAGCGCTCTCGGCCTCGCCGAGTTCGATGCGACCGCAACCAGCCACACCTACCGGCAACCGGGGCGCTACGTCATCGACCTCACGGTCGGGTACTCGCCCGAATACCGTCTCGCCTCCTCCGCCGACTGGATTCCGCTGGCCGGCTACGTGTGGGTTCCCGCCAACCGACTCGTCGCGGTCGCCGCCGCCGGAGCGAAGACCGTACTCGTCGACGACGAGTGCACGGCCAACCCGCGCGGCCCGGGCTGCTAGCACCGCAAGCAGCAGTGCGGGTGCCGCAGCCCGCTGAAACCGTTCATGGCGCGCAGTCGGCATGCTCACAGTCCAGACAAATACAATGTTCAGGTTACGGATGGATGCTGTCCGTGCTTGGAAGGAGCACCCCATGAACGACAACCTCGAACCTGACGAGACCCCATCCGTCGAACCAACCTCCGTCGAACCGACCCCCGCCGAATCCACCGGAACTGAACAGGTACCCGCAGATCAGGCCACCGCACCATACCCGCCCGCCTTCGCCGCGACGCCGGCGCCGGCGAAGAAGAAGTCGAACGCCGCGGGCATGGTCGCCGCAATCGCCGTCACCGCCCTGATCGGCGGCGCGTCCGGCGCGGGAGTCGCGACGTGGGCGATCACCTCCAACCTGAATTCGCGCACCACCGCGTCCGCCCCCGCCGGCCCGGCCACGATCACCGTGAACGATGCCGCGAACGCCACCAAGATCACCGCGATCGCCGCAACCGCCGGCCCCTCCGTCGTCACCGTTTCCGTCAACGCGCAGTCCGCAGCGGGCACCGGTTCCGGTGTGATCCTCACCGAGGACGGTTACATCCTCACGAACACCCACGTGGTGACTCTCGACGGCGAAACCGCTCACCCGACGATCACCGTGCAGACCTGGGACGGGCACATCTACACGGCGAAACTCATCGGCACCGACCCGATCACCGACCTGGCCGTCATCAAAATCGAAGGCACCTTCCAGCCTTTGCAGTTCGCCGACTCGAGCAAACTCAACGTCGGCGACGAGGCGATCGCCATCGGTGCCCCGCTCGGCCTCTCCAACACGGTCACGAGCGGCATCATCAGCGCACTCAACCGCAGCATCACGGTGAGTTCGTCCGCCGCACCGAAGGACGGTACAAACCAGACACCGAACGACAACGGTTCCGGGCCGTTCAACTTCTGGGAGTTCCCGGCGCCAGGCGACAACGGTCAGCAGCAGCAGGCACCGACCGCCGCCGAGCAGGCGAACATCTTCCTGCCCGTCATCCAGACGGATGCCGCCATCAACCCCGGCAACTCGGGCGGCGCGCTGCTCGACCTTGACGGAAAAGTGATCGGCATCAACGTCGCCATCGCGGGCACCGGCTCGACGTCGCAGGGCCAGTCCGGCAACATCGGCGTCGGATTCGCGATCCCCTCCAACCTCGCCAAGCGCGTCGCCTTCGACATGATCAACGGCGGCACGGCCACCCACGGCCTGCTCGGCGCGACGGTCATGGATGTGCTGGGCGACAGCGCCATCAAAACCAAGACCATCGTCGGCGCGAGCGTGCAGTCGGTGACGGATGGCGGCGCCGCGCAGAAGGCGGGCATCCGGAAGGGCGACATCATCACCGAGTTCAACGGCCTGCCGATCACCGGAAGCATCGACCTCACCGCGCAGGTCCGTGCAGCCGAGGCCGGGTCCAAGGCCACCGTCACCTACGTCCGTGACGGGAAGTCCACAACCGTGACGGTTACGCTGGGAGAACTCAAGTAATGCCATAGTTGACCGTATGGACAACGAAGAGACCTCCGTGCCGGGGGTCTCTTTCGTTATCCCCGTGCTCAACGAAGTCGACTACATCGAAAAGGCCATCGCCACCGTGCTCGGGCAGGATTATCCGGGCGACAAGGAGCTCGTCCTGGCGCTGGCGCCATCGACCGACGGAACGACCGAACTCGTCGAACGGCTGGCGAAGAAGGACCCTCGGATCCGCACCGTGAACAACCCGGGTGCGGACATCCCGGCAGGGCTCAACCTGGCGATCCGCGCCAGCACGAACCCGATCGTGGTCCGGGTGGATGCGCACTCGGAACTGGAACCCGGCTACACCGCGGCGGCCGTCGCCACTCTCCAGCGCACGGGAGCTGCGAACGTCGGCGGAGTCATGTTCGCGCGCGGCGTCACCCCGTTCCAATCCTCGGTCGCCCGCGCGTACAACAGCCCGTTCGGGCTGGGCGGCGCCCGGTATCACGGTGGCGCGAAGGAAGGCCCGGCCGAATCCGCGTATCTTGGCGTGTTCCGGCGTGAGGCACTCGAGAAGGCCGGGCTTTTCGACGAGACGATCCGGCGCGGCGAGGACTGGGAGCTCAACCTGCGCATCCGGTGGGGCGGCGGCGTGGTCTGGTTCGACCCCGAGCTCAAGGTCACGTACTGGCCACGGGAGAACTGGGCGAAACTGGTCCGCCAGTTCTTCGCCACCGGGGTGTGGCGCGCCGAACTGGTGCGGCGGATCAAGGGCCGGAATCCGTGGCGCTTCTACGCGCCGCCGCTGCTCGTGCTGGCCCTCATCGCGAGCGTCGTCGTCGGCGTCCTGCAGCTCACCGGAGTGCTGCACGGCCGACTGGGACTCGCGGCGAGCGTCGTATACCTCGCGCCGATCCTCTACCTGGCACTGGTGATCTGGGTTGCCCTCACCCAGGACGCCGTGAAACCGTGGCGCGATCGATGGTTGTTTCTCATCGTTCTCCCGACCATGCACATCAGCTGGGGTACCGGATTCCTGCTCGGTCTCATCCGCGGCGCCGGGAACACCAACGACACCTCCCGGACCGCGACCTAAGGCTTTTTCGGCACCTTCGGTTTCTTCGGCCTGGGTTCCGGCAGGATTTCGGCCGTGCGCTGCACGAGATCCTTAAACCACTCGCGGTTCTCCAGCCGATCCCCCGGCACCGCATAGTAGAGCTTCGACCCGGGGTAGGCCGGGGCCATGGTTTCCGGTCCGAGCACCTCCTCGGCAACGGGGGTCGGCTTCATGAACACGGTGTCGTCGCAAATGAACGCGACCGTTTTGTCATCGCAGTAGAGCGCGTACTCCCCGAACATGGATCGCACCCGCACCGGGAGCGGGTCCAGCTGGTCCAGCACGTAATCTGTCGTCTCTTTGCGCGTCGCCATGCACCAACGATAGTTCGCGGCGAGCCCGCGCGGTCAGCGGATCGGGTCGAGGACGACGATGCGGTCGGATCGGCATGCCGCGGGAATCGAGTCGCGATAGCTGAGGGTCGCGGAAGCCACAACGCCGCCGCCACCCTGATAGTGGTTGCCGAGCCCGAGCGTTCCCCAACCGGGAATCTCCACCTGGTCGGTGTTCTCCACGAGCTGGGAACCATTCGGGAAGACGGCGGCGAAGGTTCCGGTGCCCGTTTCGAACCCGAAGCACGAGCCGACGATCGTGAGCGTCCCGTCGATCGTCTCGCCGGGGACGGCCTCTACATGACGGGCGTCGGACATGAGCACGTGCCCGGAGGCGTTCGAGGTGGTGACCAGCGCATCCCGACCCGTGCAACCCGTCAGCAGGGCCGCGGTGATGCCGGCGACTGCGATACCCGAGACAATGACCCGCGGAGCCCACAACGTCATGCTCAGAGCTTTCCCTCCCGGATGAGCCGTGCGACGACGCGTTCGGCCGCGTGGCCGTCGTCGCGTGGGTTGAACCGCTCACGCCAGGCCGCGTACTTCGCAGCGTACTCCTCCTGAGTGGCTTCGGGGTTGTGCACGAGCGCCAGAAGCTCGGCCGGGTCCTGGACGACCGGCCCTGGCGCAACCGGCAGCAGATCGAAGTAGAAGCCGCGCAGCACTTCGCGATAGCGGTCCAGGTCCGGAGTGAAAAAGTAGATCGGCTTGCCGGTGACGCTGAAGTCGAACATGACGCTCGAGTAGTCGGTGATGAGCGCGTCCGCGGCGAGAAACAGTTCGGACACATCCGGGAAGCTCGTGACGTCGATCACGCCGCTGGCGTAAACATCCTGGCCGGGCTGCAGCGTGCGGGAGTGGCCGCGGATGAGTGTGACGAATCCCGGGCCGAGCTGCCGGCTGAAGTGCGCGACGTCGAGATGGTCGACGTGGTTTGGCCGATCGTCGCGCCACGTGGGGGCGTAGAGGAGCACGCGGGCTCCGTCCGGGATGCCCAGGCGCGCGCGGACCGCGTCACGGTCGCCGGCAGTCAGCACGTCGTCCCGCGGGTAGCCTTCCTCCCAGATCGGGCCGAAAAACGCGTACGCGCGCCGGAACACCCGCTTTGCGTAGTCATTCTGGGCGAGGAGAATGTCCCATCGGGATCGCTCCCGAAGCGTGGCCAGAGCGGGGCGCAGTCCGGGCCGGGTGCGGGAGAGCGCGAGCTTCTTCAACATGGTTCCGTGCCACGTCTGCAGCACGGTTTGGTGCCGACGCGACCGGTAACGGTTGCGCAGCCAGTCGTTGATGACGATGAGCCGCGCCCCGGCACGGATGCGCCACCACTGTGCGCTGCCCTCCACGATCGGTATCGCACCGTCCGGTACCGCGACGGACGCGTCGGCGACGCCCCAGTGGCGGGCGATGTCCGGCCGCGCGGCGGCAATGGCCCGATCCAGCGCGAGAGGATTGCAGGACGCGTTCTGCCCGTAGAAGCTCTCAAAGAACACGGCGTCCAGCGGCGTGGGCCGCGCCGCGCGGTATTCGGCCTCGAGCCGGGCCTGGTTGGCGGCGCCGTGCTCGTCATCGGCGAGCGGAGGCGTGAAGACGATCCAGAGTTTGTTCTCATCCACGCGGAAGGCGATGCGGAACAGGCCTGGAACGAGCTGCGGGTCGGGCAGGCTGGCGGTACCGGCGTGGACCTGCGCGGCATCGTGGCCGTCGATCCGGAGCCGGTAGCTCCCGGAGGGCGGAGCAAGCTCGGGTCCGCCCCACCGACTCGCCGTAAGCGGCACGGTCGCACTCCAGCCGGGTTCTCCGGATTCGCCTGCCCTGTTGTCGGCGACGGTGCCCGGGATGGTGAGGCGTGCGCCGACGAGGGTGAGGGACTCAGGCGCCGGACCCGGCCCGCGGATCTCGAGCGCCGGGGCATCCGTGAGGGAGACCGCGTCGATCGTGAGCGTGCGCGGCGACGGTGCCGTGGTCATGCCAGCCTTCCCAGTCGGGTGAGGAGTTCTCCGTACACTCTTTCAGTGTTGCGGCCATCGCGAAACTTCTGGTGGCGTGTCGAAAGCGCTTCTGAGTGCTCCGCCAGTCGGGTGAGCGCTGCGGGGTCGGCGAGCAGCGCGAGAACGTCCGCCCAGGTGGAGACTTCGGTGCCGCCGCTGAAGGCGCGGTACGGCTCGTATAACCCCCGGGTTGCCGCATAGTGCCCGACATCCGGTGCGAGGAACGCGATGGGCCGTCTGAGCAGGGCGAAGTCGAAGGCGATCGAGGAGAAGTCCGTGACGAGCACGTCGACAGCGGGAAGCACAGGGTTGATGTCGTTTTGCACGCTCGCGGGTAGCAGTCGTATGCGGCCGGAAAACCCCGGCCCTGTGCCGTATTCGCTCACGCTGTGCGGGTGCGGCCGAACCACGAGGATGCTCGCGGTGCGCTCCAGGAATTCCGCAATCGCCGTCCACTCGGCCGACGTCGGGATGACCGGGTCTGGTTCGCCGTCGCGCCAGGTCGGGGCGAACAGGATGACCCGGTCCGTTCCGTACCCGCCGATCCCGTGCGCGAGGAGTTCGCGCGCCGGCCCGGCATCCCGCAGCACGATGTCGTCGCGCGGGTCACCGGTCACGACGACGCGTGACTCGGGCAGCCCGAACGCGCTGCGCAGGCGTTCTGCGGAGGTCTCCGACGCGGCCGGCACGAAGCGGATCGCTGACGCGTTGCGGCGGTAGAGGGCGCGAAGCAACCCGGGGGCGACGCCGCGGAACGTCGTGGGGGAGTCGAGCTGGATCTTCTTGAGCGGGATGCCGTGCCACAGCTGCACGATGAAGGCGCCGTGGGTTCCATAACGGTTCGCGTCGCCGAGCCCGTGGGTGACGACGATGACGCCCGCCCTCAGGGTCAGGCGAAACCCGCGCCACCCGGTTCTCGGCGCGGCAGTCAACCCGATACGTCGGGCTACCGCGAGGTCGTTCCGGTCGCGGGCGAGCCACACGAGGCGCAGGGACGGGTTCGCGGACTGGGCGTGCCGGTACAGTTCGAGGGCACCCTCGCCGACGCCGGAACCGCAGGAGAATACCCAGAAATCGGGGTTTCGCCGAACGAGAACGCTCGCGATCCGACCGAGGGCGTAGAGCGGCGTGGAGAGAAGTTTCGCCGCATTCGCTCGGGCGAACGTGAACTTGGGCACCTGCTCAGCCGCACCTTTTCGTCGTTGAAGTCTGTCTGGGCGAGCCTAGCAGCGCGCACTGCGCCAGTATCGGCTGAGTAACGGTCGGGCGCGCGGCCGAATTCGGGCACCCGACACTGGTTTAATCGGCTCGTGGCCATCCTGAACGATCTGAAGTCTGCTCGGCGCATCGCCAGCAACCTCATTCGCTCCCGCCGCAACCGGCGCGCGCTCGCCAGACGGCTGGAGGCCGAACCGCAACCGGAGCGCGACAGCATCCACATCGCCGTGTACTTCGCGGACACGAAGGTGAACCTGTACCAGATCCGGCAGTGGTATGCGCCCCTGGCCAAGCTCGCCGAAACCTGGCCGGTCGCGATCATCACGCGGTCGCCGAGCGCCACTCTCGTGATGCTCGATGAGTCGCCCGTGCCGGTCGTGTACCTGCGCAAGGTCGTCGATTTGGAACAATTCGTGAACGACCAGGAACTGCGCATCGTGTTCTACGTGAATCAGAACACGAAGAACTTCCAGATGTTCCGGTACGGGCGGATGTGGCACGTTTTCGTCAACCACGGCGAGAGCGACAAAATGTACATGACCACGAACCAGTTCAAGGCGTACGACTACAGCCTCGTCGCCGGGCAGGCCGCGCGCGATCGCCTCAGCCGCAAATTGTGGGGGTTCGACGTCGATACGCGCACCATCATGATCGGCCGCCCGCAGGCGGACCACTTCGTGGGTGAGCTGCCGTACGTTCCGGATGACCGCACCGTCGTGCTGTACGCCCCGACCTGGGAGGGCGACCGCGAGGCCGCAGCCTACGGGTCGATCGCGAGCCACGGGGTCGCCCTCGTGACGGCGCTTCTGGCGACCGGCGAGCACCGCGTCATCTTCCGACCGCATCCCCGCAGCGGCGTGGTCGATGAGGAGTACCGGAAGGCGAAGGAGGAGATCATCGCGGCGATCGCTGCGGCGAACGCCCGCGATGGTGCCGCGCAGCACATTTACGACGACGGCAAGGCGATGGGGTGGCAGCTGGCGGCTGCGGACGTGGCGATTTCCGACGTGTCAGCGATGGTGTATGACCGTCTGGCCGTGGGGAAGCCGCTCATCATCGCCCGGCCGGTGAATCCGGCGGCGGAGATCGACACGGACGGATATCTGGGGGATGCCGAGTGGCTCGACGCCGCCGATGCGGCCGATATTGTGTCGATCGTCGAGCGGGTGCAGCACAGTCCGGAAGCGCAGGAGCGTTTGGAGTACTGGGTTACCCGGCACTTCGGCGATACGAGTCCCGGCGAGGCGACGCGGCGATTCCGTGCTGCGGTGGAGAAACTCGTGGCGGAATGGGACCGGCACGCGGCACTGCATTCCGGAGATCGCCGGGTTCGTGAGGCCGATCCGTTCGAGGGCGAGGGCGACGACGAGGACGATCCCTCGACAGAGGACGCCTAAGGACTGCCCTTGCCAGTTTTCCAGCGCGGCTCGAGGTTCGGCGGGAACACCTCGGGGATCGGCCCGAACGCGGCGCGCGAGCTCGTGACCACTTTGCGTCCAAGCATGTTGTTGGCGGTTCCCCCGACGACAGCGCCAATGCCGAAGGGCAGCAGCCGCCCGACGGCGCCGGTCGTCGTGTTGCGCGTGAACCGCCGCAGGAACGCTTTCTGCATCGTGTCGGCGATTTGTCCCACCAACGCCTGCGGCACGTTTTTGCCGATCACGTCGCCCCAGAACCTGGTCTGCGGTATGCCATTGCCTGTTGCTTGCGCGGCGAGGTTGCGCACGAGGTCGGCGCCGGAGGAACCGAGCATCATCGCCATGACGATCGTGCGCGCGCGATCCGGGTCGGTCACGGCGATTCCGTGGATTTCGGTCACGGACTGGGCGAACAGGGCGCTCGTTTCCAGAAACCCGGCGGTCTCGACGCCGGTGAGCACGAGGCTCACGCCGGTGCCCACACCCGGAATGACCGCGGCGGCACCGACGCCGGCGCCCCCGGTCGTGACGGCGGCAAGGTACCGCCGCTCCAGAATTTGGATGACGCGGGCGGGCCCGGCATCCGGGTGCCGTTTGCGGATGCCCCGGATGTGCGCGAGCACGACGGGCCGTTGCGTCGTCAGCAGCCGGTCGAAGCCTTTCACGGCCATCGGGGATTCGGCAGAGCGCGCCACGTCGGTTGTCTTCACTGCATCCCCTCTCGTCCGGGGAACCAATCCTACGCAATCGGATATCAGTGGCCGCCGAGACCTCGGATTCCTACCAAGGTAGGAATGCGGTTGCATTGTCAGTATGAAGGCGAGTGTGAGCCTGCCGCCCGAGGCGGTCGCGTTTTTGGACGAGCAGACCCGCTCCGGCGTCTACCCGCCGAGGTCGGCAGCCTTGTCTGCGGCAGTGACCGTTCTGCGCGAAGCGTCGATGACTGATTCGTATGCAGCGGCAAGGGACGAATGGGAGCGGTCAGGTGAGGATGCGCTCGGGGAGAGCGTCGCAGGTGACGGCGTGGCAAGCTCGTCGTGATCGCCCGCGGCCAGATCTCTTTGGCTTCACTCGACCCGGATTTCGGCTCCGAACAGGGCAAAGTCCGCCCGGTGGTGATCGTGAGCAGCAATGCCCGAATGATTCCGCCAACCGGCGAGGCTCGGGAGTCGTGACCGTGGTCCCCATGACGTCGAATGTGAGATCGGTGTACCCGTTTCAGGTGTTGCTCACTCCGGAGGAGTCCGGGTTGCCAGTACCGTCGAAGGCTCAGGCGGAACAGGTCCGTTCGATCGGTACGGCACGACTGGTCCGCCACATTGCCACGCTGCCGATGCCGCTCGTGCGCAAAGTGGATGACGCGCTTCGGCTTCACGTGTCGCTCTGAGGCTCCGGTTGCTCTCGATAGGCTGAGGTGGAACCACTCGGGCGAACGGGGCCAACGCCGCCGCGGGTCCCGGATGGTCACGGTGAAGGGTCCGCAGCGTATGAGCATTCCGAGAACTGAGGGCTTCCTCGACGTGGGCGACGGCGAGCGGTTGTGGTTCGAGACCGCAGGCGAGGGCCCGGATCTCATCCTCAGCCACGGTCTCGGCGGCAATGCCGCCGTCTGGTACCAGCAGGTGCCGTTCTTCGCGCGCAGCCACCGGGTGATCACGTGGGACCAGCGCGGGTTCGGCCGGTCGACGAACGTGACGGGCGGCCACGGGCCGGTGAACGCCGTGTCCGACCTGGTCGCGCTCATGGATCACCTTGGGGTTGCTGAAACCACGCTTCTCGGCCAGTCGATGGGCGGATGGGCGTCGCTGGGCGCGGCGCTCGCCGTGCCTGGCCGCGTGCGTTCCCTTGTTCTGGCGTGCACGACCGGCGGCATCCCGGTGCAGAGGGACGCGCCGGTTCCGCCGCCCGCTGCTCCGAATGCGGGCGAGTCGGCGACGCTTCGGCGCGCGGTGCTCCCGTTGGGCCAGCATCCTGCGATCGGGGAGCGACTGCTCCGCCTCGACCCGGCCCGCGCGTACCTCTATCAGGCGCTCGGCACGTTCGGCAACCGCCCGACGGACGCCGAGCTCATGCGGCTCCTCGCCGAAACCACGTTCGACGATGCCGCGATCCGCGCACTGGACCTTCCCGTGCTGTTCATCGCCGGGGAACTCGACGGGCTCATGACGCCCGCGCTTCTGCGCACCGCAGCAACGTGGCTGGCGATTTCCACCGTCGTGGAACTGCCCGGCCTTGGCCATTCGCCGTATTTCGAGGATCCGGATACCTGGAATGCGGTCGTAGAGGATTTCCTTTCGCAATCTCACTGACCTTCAAAAAGAGGAGCACCATGGATCGCCCGCCTATCGAGTTCATCAAGGCCTCTGCGCCGCTCCCGTTCTCAGCGGCGGTGCGCGTGGGGGATGTGCTGTACCTGTCGGGGCAAATGGGGATGCGCCCGGATGGCACCCTCGTGGAGGGGTTCGACGCGCAGATCCGGCAGTTGATGGACAACATTTCGAACACCCTTCAGGGCGTCGGCCTGTCCATGTCGAGCGTGTTCAAAGCGACGATCATGCTCGGCGACATGTCGCGCTGGAGCGACTTCAACGCGATCTACCTCGAGTATTTCGATCCGGAACGGCTGCCGTCCCGTAGCGCGTTCGGCGCGGGTGGGCTCGCGATGGGAGCGGTGGCCGAGGTGGAGTGCTGGGCGTACGCGCCGAGCTGAACAGCTACTGCGTCACGAGCCCGTAGTCGGCGTTGTAGCGGTCGAGCACGTCGGCGATCGGGGCATCCAGCACGAGGGAACCGCCGTCCAGGTAGAGCCCGCGGGTGCAGAAGCGCTTCAGGTCGCGTTCATTGTGCGACACGAAGAACAGGGTCCGCCCGCCGGCGAGCAGCTCTTCGATGCGGCGGTAGCATTTTTCGCGGAACGCTTTGTCGCCGACGGCGAGCACCTCATCCACGAGCAGGATCGGTTCCTCCAGCCGGGAAATGACGGAGAACGCGAGCCGCACCTTCATGCCGCTGGAGAGGTGCTTGTACGGCGTGTCCAGAAAGTCGCCGATCTCGGCGAAGTCGATGATCTCGTCGAATCGCGCCGAAATTTCCTCGCGCTTCATGCCGTGCAGGCCGGACATGAGGTTCACGTTGTCGCGCACCGTGAGGTCCTCCACGAAACCGCCGGTGATTTCGATGAGTGGCGCGACGCCGGCGTGCACGTGCACGCTGCCCTCATCCGGAAGAAGCACTCCCGTGACGAGTTTGAGCAGTGTGGACTTTCCCTGGCCGTTGCGCCCGACCACGCCGATCGCCTCGCCCTGCGCGACGGTGAACGTGATGTTCCGCAAGGCCCAGAACTCGCTCGGCCGGGTGCGACGGTTGCGGGACGCGAACAGGTCCTTGAAGTTGCGGCGGGAACGCCGGTTGCGGCGGAAGCGGATGCCGGCGTCGTCAACTTCGATGACGCTCGGCGGAGAGGATGCGGGATTCGCCATCAAATCTCCTTCAGCACGGAACGCTCCGTGCGGCGGAACACGATGATGCCGATCGCGAGCAGCGCGAGGCTGACCCCGGTCCCCGCGATCACCGCGAACCAGTCGAGTTGTTCGGGGAAGAAGGCGCTGCGGTACAGCGCGAAAATCCCGGCGAGCGGGTTGAACGCGGCGACCCTGTCGAGGCCGTGCGGAAGGTCGCTGAGGCCGTAAATGATGGGGCTCGCATAGAACAGGAATCGCAGGATGAGCTTGACCGCCCGTTCCAGGTCACGGAAGAAAACGACAAGCGGTGCCACGATCAGTCCGACCCCGATGAGCAGGAGAGCCTGCAGGAGGATGGCGAGCGGGAAGAACACGACGTGCCACTGCAGGTGCGCGCCCGAGAAAATCGCGAAAATGGCGAGCACCGGGATGCTGGCCACGAATTCGATTCCCTTCGAGAGCACGAGACGGTTCACCCAGATCGTGCGCGGGATCTTCGTGGACCGAATGAGCCTCGCTTCGCGCAGGAATGCTCTCGTGCAGTCCCCGACGGCGCCGTTGAACCACATCCACGGAAGAAGGGCCGAGAGCAGGAACACGATGTACGGATGTTCGCCCACCTCGCGGTCGAACACCTGGGTGAACACGAACCAGTAGATGGCGGCCATGACGAGCGGGTCGAGGATCGACCAGAGATACCCGAGAGCCGACGTCGAGTACCGTACCCGCAAATCGCGGACGGTGAGAAGCCACAGCGAGTGCCGGTAGCGGTCGACGGGAGACCACGTCGGGCGCTGAGCTACTGTGGCGGACACGCCCCTATGCTATTGCCCCGGAGCCGAACGGCAGGTGTCACACGAACAGGTTCGCGCGCTCCAGGTCCTCGGCAAAGTCGATTTCGACCGCGTAAAGGTCCGAAATGTCGAGGGGTTCGACGCGGAGGCCGTCCTCCTCGATCGCGAGCTCGAGTCCACGCTCGAAGTAGTCCTGGTCGTTCACGCGGTTCAGCTGGCGCAGCAGCGCCGCCTTGCCGTCGCGGGAGACGTAGTTGATGCCGACGGCCTCGCCGAGACCATCCTTCACGCTCTTGGAGAGTTCGCGGATGTAGCCGTGCGAATCCGTCGTGTACTTGACTTCCTCATCCGAGACCTTGGCGGTGTTCACGGAAACGAAGGACTGGTCGCGGGCGACGAGCATGGCGGCCCGCTCGAGAGCCTCCGGGTCGAAGACGACGTCGCCGTTCATCCACAGCACGCCGCCCGGGTTCGAGGCGCGGAGGGCTCGCAGGAGGCTCTTGGAGGTGTTCGTCTGGTCGTACTGTTCGTTGTACACGAACGAGGCTTCGGGGAACGCTTCGATGACGTGCTCGAGCTTGTAGCCGACGACGATGGTCACTTTCGCGTTCGTGCCGAAGGCGTGGGCGATGTTGTCGAACTGCTGCTGCATGATGGTGCGGCCGTCGCTCAACTCGGTGAGCGGCTTGGGCAGTGAACGACCCAGCCTGCTGCCCATCCCGGCAGCGAGGATTACGATCTGGGTGGTCATGCGTGCTCCTTGAAGGTCGTTGGATGCTGCAGGGTGAACCCCGGTTTTCCGGGCGCAGCACAATATCAGACACTTCGTCGTGCACTTGCCACTGTAATCGGCAAACCTTCAGGAAAGTCGGGGAAGTTCGGGGTTGTGGCCAATTCGTGATGATGCCGCTTCGACGTCCGGAGAGCAACCGTCGGGTTGATACGGTGGACTTCGTGCAAACAGCCGAGAGCATCCTCGCAAAATTTGACGTGCTGATCGAGAAACTCGAAGCTGACGCGGCCAAGGACAAGCTGGCAATCCAGGCGGCGGAGCGCGCGGCGAAGGCTGCTGCCGCCGCGGCCGCGGAGGCGGCGAGTGCCAAGCCGGATGTTTCCGTCAAGACGAAGACCGCATCCGCAGGCCAGGATGGCGCGGAGCATGTTCTCCAGGTGCGCGGACTGGCCAAGAAATTCGGCACCACCACGGCGGTGGCCGGGATCGACCTGGATGTGCGCGCCGGAACGATTTTCGGCATTGTCGGGCCGAACGGCGCAGGCAAGACGACGACCCTGTCGATGGTCACGGGGCTGCTGCGGCCGGACGCCGGAACCGTGATCGTGCACGGCGCGGATGTGTGGCAGGACCCTGCGGCCGCGAAACGCCAGATGGGCGTACTCCCGGATCGGCTCCGGCTCTTCGACCGGCTGACCGGGAGCCAGCTCCTCTTCTACGCCGGTGTGCTGCGCGGTCTCCCCGCCGACACGGTCCGCGAGCGCATCGGGCAGCTGTCGTCGTCGTTCGGCCTGGATGAGGCGCTCGCTCGGCTCGTCGCCGACTACTCGGCGGGCATGACGAAAAAGCTTTCGCTCGCTGCCGCGCTCATCCATTCCCCGCGCATGCTGGTTCTGGATGAACCGTTCGAGTCCGTCGACCCCGTCTCCGCGGCGAACATCATCGAGATCCTGAGGAAGTACGTTGCCGCGGGCGGAACAGTCGTGTTGTCCAGCCACAGCATGGACCTGATTGAACGGGTGTGCGACTCGGTGGCGATCATCGTCGAAGGGGCGGTGCTGGCATCCGGAACCGTGAAGAAGGTTCGCGGTTCCGGGACCCTTGAGGACAAGTTCGTCAAACTCGCGGGCGGGCGCACGAGCGTGGAAGGCATGGAGTGGTTGCACAGTTTCTCGGACTGAAGCTGCGCCTGCTCGGCAACCTGTTCCGGCGCAGCCCGTGGCAGGTTTTCGGCATGGTGGTCGGGCTCCTGTACGGGCTTGGCGCGGCGTTTGCCTGCGTCGTGGGGCTCGTTGCGCTGAGGCTCGCCGACGTCGAACTGGCGCGGAGCATCGTCGTTGTCGCCGGGTCGCTCATCGTGCTGGGGTTTCTGGTCGTTCCCCTGGTTTTCGGCGCCGACGACACGATCGATCCGCGCAAGTTCTCGTTGCTGGGGATCCCGAATGGCCGCCTTGCCGCTGGGCTGGCCGCGGCGGCGTTCATTGGCGTTCCCGCGCTCGTGTTGATGATCATCGCGGCCGCGCAAGTGGTGACCTGGTCGAGGAGCGGGCCCGCGGCGGCGTTCGCCGTGGTCTCCGCGGTGCTGCTCGTGGTCACCGGCATCCTCGGTGCCCGAGTCACCACGACCGTGGCAACGCTGCTCCTGGCCACCCGCCGGGCGAGGGAAGCGACCGGGCTCATCGCCCTCGTCGTCCTGAGCGCGCTCTCCCCGCTCATCGCCGCCATGGTGACTGTGGACTGGCAGAAGCAGGGGCTCGCCGTTCTCCACTCCATCGCGGATGTCGCGGCGTGGACCCCGCTCGGGGCCGTGTGGGCCGCGCCGGCGCTCGCCGCAGCGGGGGAGATGGGACCCGCAACTGGCGCGCTGGCGATCGCGGTGGGATTCGTCGTCCTGCTGTGGCTCGCCTGGCGTGGACTCATCGCGGTGATGCTCGTTTCACCGGAGCGGGTTTCGCGCACCCGCGCGTACACCGGTCTCGGATGGTTCGCGAGGCTCCCCGCGACCCCGGCGGGCGCCATCGCGGCCCGCAGCCTCAGCTACTGGGGCAGGGATCCGCGGTACCGGTCGGCGCTCGTCATCGTGCCCATCGTTCCCGCGGTGATGATCGGCGCGCTCACGATTGCGGGGGTGCCCCTGCACCTTCTGGTCCTTCTGCCCGTGCCGGTCATGTGCTTCTTCCTCGCCTGGAGCACCGTGCACAACGATGTGGCCTACGACAACACCGCGGTGTGGCTGCACGTCGCAGCGAACACCGACGGCAGGGCCGACCGCCTTGGCCGGGTTGTGCCGCCGCTCGCGCTCGGCATCATCGTGATCGCGGTCGGCACTCCGCTTTCCGCCTGGGCGTTCGGTTCGGCGGACGTCGTGCCCTCGATACTCGGGGTGAGCCTGTGCACGCTCCTGGTCGGGCTCGGGCTCTCCAGCGTGATCTCTGCGGGCTTCCCCTACCCGGCCGTGCATCCGGGCGACAGCCCGTTCGCGCAACCGCAGTCGAGCGCCGGGGCGGCATCCTGGGTGCAGGGCTTGTCCCTTCTCGGCGTGCTGGCGGTCACGGCGCCGACCGTGTTTCTGGCGATTCTCGGGATCGCCGAAGGCGGCGGCTGGCATATCGCGGCGCTGCTCGTGGGCACCGCGACGGGAATTGCCGCGCTGTGGGGCGGCATTTGGCTTGGCGGACTCGTATTCGACAAGCGTGGCCCGGAACTCCTCGCCTTCACCGCGAAATACTGACCTGCGGCCCCCACCCGCGCGCAGTATCGTAGAAGCATGAGTTCGACCGACACCGAGCACACCGGGGGTGGCACCTCCACGCTGGACCGTGAACTCGAGGAGCTCCTGAACCAGGAGCAGCTCGAGGACGGCGACCACGAGCGTTTCTCCCACTACGTGCCGAAGGACAAGATCCTGGAGTCAGCGCTGACCGGGAAGCCGGTTCGGGCGCTGTGCGGCAAACTTTGGACGCCGGGGCGCGACCCGGAGAAATTTCCGGTGTGCCCGACCTGCAAAGAGGTTTACGAGAAGCTGAAGAAGTAGCCGGCTAATCGTAAATGGTGGGGATGACCGGTTCGCCGCGCGCGAGCCGGAACGCATCCACGGGCAGTTCGGCGACCGCGACCGCACGATGGTCCCGAGCCAGTGCCGTTCCCTGGATGCCGAGGTAACGCGGGTCAGCGGTGCCGTCGACGACAAGGTGGACGAGCAGGGGGCGCCCCGAATCCGGTATGGTTGCTGCAGCATCCGGACCGTCCTCGACGTGGAGCACCTCGGCGGTGGCGATGCCGCCCCTGAGCATGCGAACCGGATATTTCCTGCCGCCAATGGAAAGTTTCGCAGGGGATTTCTTCGCCACCGGCACCCACTCGCCGTCGGCACCGGTTCGGGCAACGAGCTTGTACACCATGCCGGCCGTCGGAGATCCGGAGCCGGTGACGACCGACGTGCCGACGCCGTAAGAGTCGACCGGGGCGACCTGGAGCGCCGCGATCGCGTATTCGTCGAGGTCGCTCGTCACCGTGATCTTCGTGGCGCTGGCGCCGAGCCCATCGAGCTGTTTGCGCACCGCCAGCGCCTGACCCGGAAGGTCGCCGCTGTCGATCCGAACCGCGCCGAGCGATGGTCCGGCCACCCGCACAGCGAGGTCGACGGCCGCGGTCACGTCGTAGGTGTCGACGAGGAGGGTGGTTTCCGGGCCGAGCGCCGCAACCTGGGCGCGGAACGCATCCTCCTCCGAATCGTGCAGGAGCGTGAACGAGTGCGCGGCGGTGCCCATGGTCGGGATTCCCCAGGTGCGCCCCGCCTCAAGGTTGCTCGTGGCGCTGAATCCGGCGATGAAGGCGGCGCGCGCCGCCGCGACCGCACCGCGCTCCGTGGCCCTGCGCGAACCCATCTCGGCGAGAGGGCGCCCATCCGCCGCCGTGACCATTCGGCTCGCGGCGCTGGCCACGGCGGAATCGAAATTCAGGATGCTGAGGGCGAGCGTCTCCAGCACGACCGCCTCGGCGAACGTTCCTTCGACGATGAGGATGGGGGAACCCGGAAAGTACACCTCGCCCTCCCGGTAACCCCAGATGTTGCCGGAGAAACGGTAGTCGGCGAGCCAGTCGAGGGTGTCGGCATCGACGACGCCGTTCGTGCGCAGCCAGTCGAGTTCGTCACCCCCGAACCGGAACTCGGCGAGCTGCTCGAGGAACCTGCCGGTTCCCGCCACGACGCCGTAGCGGCGGCCGTTCGGCAGGTGCCGGGCGAACACCTCGAAAACGGAGCGCCGGTTGGCCGTTCCGGCCTTTCGGGCGGCCTCCACCATGGTGAGTTCGTAGCGGTCGGTCAGGAGTGCGCTGGTCACCCCACGAGCCTACCCGCGCAGCCATTTCCCGCCCGCTTTTCCTGTTTTGCAGGACATCAATCCACTTGGGAGTCATGCTGCAGGTTCTAAGCCAAATTTGTCGGGGATGTCCTGCAAAACAGTGAAGGCGGGGGGCGGATGGGGCGGCACGACAGTGGGGCGGATGCTCGGTAGACTCGTTTCTCGTGACCGACGCTCCCCTTGGCATCTTCGATTCCGGCGTTGGCGGGCTCACGGTGGCCAGGGCGATCATCGACCAGTTGCCGAACGAGTCGATCGTGTATGTCGGCGACACCGCCCACTCTCCCTACGGCCCGAAACCGATCGCGCAGGTCCGCGAGTACGCGCTCGCCGTCATGGACGACCTCGTCGCGGAGGGCGTCAAACTCCTCGTGATCGCGTGCAACACAGCGTCGGCGGCCATGCTTCGGGATGCGCGCGAACGGTTCACGGACGGCTACGGCATTCCCGTGGTCGAGGTGATCCAGCCCGCCGTCCGCGCGGCGGTGCGCCAGACCCGCAACAACAGGGTCGGAGTGATCGGCACGGAGGGCACGATCAAGTCGCGCGCGTACGAGGATGCCTTCGCTGCGGCATCCGAACTCGAACTGTTCACGCGCGCGTGCCCCCGGTTTGTCGAGTTCGTGGAGGCCGGGGTGACGTCGAGCCCCGAGTTGTTCCGGGTCGCCGAAGACTATCTCGCGCCGCTCAAAGCGGCCGGAGTGGACACGGTCGTGCTCGGCTGCACCCACTACCCGCTCATGTCCGCGGCAATTCAGTTCATCCTGGGGAACTCGGTGACCCTCGTGTCCAGCGCCGAGGAGACCGCGTTCGATGTTTTCGATACGCTCGTGAACCACCAGTTGCTGCGCGACGCATCAACCCCGCCGAGTTACCGTTTCGAGGCCACCGGGGACAGCAAGACCGAGTTCCTCGCCTTGGCGAGACGGTTTCTCGGCCCCGAGGTTTCCGCAGTGCAGTTGGTGGAGACCACCGTTTCGACGACAGCAGAGGATCCGGCCTGACATGACCGACGTACGAGTCGATGGCCGCGCGGCCGACGAGCTTCGCCCGATCACGATCGAACGCGGCTGGAGCGAACAGGCGGAGGGGAGCGCGCTCATCTCCTTCGGCCGCACGAAAGTGCTGTGCACGGCATCCTTCACGAACGGCGTGCCGCGCTGGATGACCGGCAAAGGCAAGGGCTGGGTGACCGCCGAATATTCGATGCTTCCGCGCTCCACGAACGAACGCATGGACCGCGAGTCGGTGAAGGGCCGCATCGGTGGTCGCACGCACGAGATCTCCCGGCTCGTCGGGCGAAGCCTGCGCGCGGTCGTCGACATGAAGGCGCTCGGCGAGAACACGATCGTGATCGACTGCGACGTGCTCCAGGCGGATGGCGGCACCCGCACCGCCGCGATCACGGGCGCCTACGTTGCCCTCGCGGATGCGCTCGAGTGGGGTCGCGCGCAGCAGTTCATCGGCAAGAACGCGAAGCCGCTGTTCGACAGCGTCGCGGCGGTGAGCGTTGGCATCATCGAGGGGACGCCCATGCTCGACCTGGCCTATACCGAGGACGTGCGTGCGGAAACCGACATGAACGTCGTCGTGACGGGCCGCGGCCTGTTCGTCGAGGTGCAGGGCACCGCCGAGGGCGCGCCGTTCGACCGGAGCGAGCTGGATGCCCTGCTCGACCTGGCTCTCGCCGGCACGTCCTCGCTCACTCGCATCCAGGCATCCGCGCTCGAATCCTGAGATCCGCCATGAAACTTGTCCTCGCCACGCACAACGCGCACAAGGTGGTGGAGCTGCGAGACATCCTCGGTCCGCTCCTGGACGGCATCGACCTGATCGGCTACGACGGCCCGGAACCCGTCGAGGATGGGGCGACGTTCGAGGAGAACGCGCTCATCAAGGCGCGCGCGGCGTTTGACCACACGGGCCTCCCCACGATTGCGGATGACTCCGGAATTTGCCTCGCGTCGCTCGGCGGCGCGCCGGGCATCAATTCCGCCCGCTACGCCGGCACCCGGGTCGACGAGGACAATGTCGCGCATCTGCTGGAGGAGTTGACCGCGGTCGGCGCGAACTCCGAGGCCGATCGCCGCGCGGAGTTCTGCTGTGCCGCGGCGTTCGTGGCGGACGGCATAGAGCACGTGGAACTGGGTGTGTGGCCGGGGACTGTCCTGCCTGCGCCCGTCGGCACGCACGGATTCGGCTACGACCCGGTGTTCCGGCCGGACGGCTACGAGGTCGCCTCTGCCGAGCTGACCGCGGAACAGAAGAACGAGATCAGCCACCGGCATCGCGCATTCACCGCGCTCCTGCCCATCGTGCGGGAGTACCTGGTGAAATCGACAATCATTCCTGACTAGCGCCAGCGGTCGCGCCGGGCGGTGTGCCGCCGTACGGTGGTGGTGTGGCCCACAATCATCACTCCGGAGCTAACCGCACGCGCCTGTCGATCGTGCTGGGCATCGTCGGCGTTGTTCTCATCATCGAGGTGGTCGGCGCCATCCTCACCGGCTCTCTCGCCCTGCTGGCGGACGCAGGCCACATGTTCTCCGACACGGTCGGGCTCGCCGTGGCGCTCGCCGCGACCGTCATCGCGGCCAGACCGGCAACCGATCGCGCGACGTTCGGATTCCAGCGCGCGGAAGTGTTCGGCGCGCTCATCAACGGACTGATCCTCCTCGCCGTGGCGATTGCGGTGGGCGTGCAGGCGGTCGTCCGCCTGGCCGAACCCGGCGAAGTCGAGATTCAAAGCCTCCCGATGCTCATCGTGGCCACGCTGGGGCTCCTCGCCAATGTTGCCGCGGCCCTCATCCTGCGTTCCCAGGCGAAGACTTCGATCAACATGCGCGGCGCATACCTCGAGGTGCTCGGCGACCTTCTGGGTTCCCTTGCCGCGATCGTGGCCGCGGTGATCATCCTCACCACCGGGTTCATGCCGGCCGACGCCATCGCGTCGCTCGCGATCGCGCTCATGATCGCGCCGCGGGCGGCGCTGCTCCTGCGGGATGCCGTGCACGTGCTCGGCGAGTCCGTGCCGGTGGACACGAGCGTGGCCGAAATCCGCGACCACATCCTCGCGACGCCGGGCGTCGTGGACGTGCACGACGTGCACGTGTGGGCGATCACGTCCGGCAACCCAGTGTTCTCCGCGCACGTCGTCGTCGCCGACGAGGTGTTTGCCCGCCAGGACACCGGCAAGCTCCTCGACGAACTCGCCGCCTGCCTGTCCGACCATTTCGACGTCGACCATTCCACATTCCAGCTGGAGCCGGCCGAGCACGCGAGGCACGAGGATCACGTGCACGACTAACTCGCGGAGCCGGCCGCAAGAACCTATAATTTCGGTGTGCCGAAAATACGTGAGCGGATGAGCCGAAATTCCTTGCGGTTCCGCCGAAACCGCTCATGGATGCTCCTCGGCCCGGCATTCGTCGCGGCCATCGCCTATGTGGATCCGGGAAACGTTGCGGCGAACCTCACCGGCGGCGCCCGGTACGGCTACCTGCTCGTGTGGGTGATCGTCGCCGCGAACCTCATCGCCGCAATGGTGCAGTACCAGTCGGCGAAGCTCGGCCTGGTGACCGGTCAGACCATGCCCGAGCTGCTGCGCGACCGGATGCGGCCAGCCTCCCGCCGATCCTTTTGGGCTCAGGCCGAACTCGTCGCGGTCGCCACCGACCTGGCCGAGGTGATCGGCGGCGCGATCGCCCTCCACCTCTTGTTCGGCCTCCCGCTGTTCCTCGGCGGGATCATCGTCGGGGTCATTTCGATGGGCCTCCTCGGCCTGCAGAGCCGGTTCGGGCAGCGCCCGTTCGAGTCGGTCGTGATCGGACTCCTCGCCATCATCGCTGTCGGTTTCCTCGCGGGACTGTTCGTGAATCCGCCGGATGGCGGGGCGGTTCTGGGCGGGCTCGTGCCCGGTTTCGACGGCACCGATTCCGTGCTGCTGGCCGCGAGCATGCTCGGTGCCACCGTGATGCCGCACGCGATCTACGTGCATTCCGCTCTCGCCCGAGACCGCCACGGCAAGGCGACACAGGCGAACCGAAAGTCACTGCTGCGGTCGACGAAGTGGGATGTCCTGGTCGCGCTCGGCCTCGCGGGCATCGTGAACCTCGGGATGCTGTTGCTCGCGGCGGTGAACCTCGGCGGGGTCGAGGGAACGGACACGATCGAGGGCGCCCACGCCGCCATTGAGTCGGCCCTCGGCCCCGGGATCGCCCTCGTGTTCGCGATCGGCCTCCTGGCATCCGGCCTCGCCTCAACATCGGTGGGCAGCTACGCGGGGGCGACGATCATGGCCGGGCTGCTCCACCGCCAGATCCCGCTGTTCGCGCGACGCGTCATCACGATCATTCCCGCGGTCGTCATCCTCGCTCTGGGCGTCGATCCGACGTGGGCGCTCGTGCTGAGTCAGGTGTTCCTGAGTTTCGGGATCCCGTTCGCGCTCATCCCTCTGCTGCGGCTCACGAGCGACCGCTCGATCATGGGCGCATCCGCGAACAGCCGCGTGGTGCGCTGGATTCTCGCTACGATCGTCGTGCTGGTGGTCGTGCTGAACCTCGCGCTCATCGTGCTGACGATCACGGGATAGGGGTCCACCATGCAGGAACGGTCAGCGATCGCGAGTTCGGCGACCGAGGACTACGTCAAGGTCATCTATTCGCATACCGAGTGGCAGCCGGAACCGATCACGTCGTCGGTGCTTGCCGCCCGGCTCGGTCTGGCGCCGTCGTCGGTCACGGAAATGGTGAAGAAGCTCGCCGCGGCGGGGCTGGCGACCCACGTGCCGTATGGCGCCGTGACGCTCACGAGCGAGGGCCGGAGCCTCGCACTGCGGATGCTTCGCAGGCATCGGCTCATCGAAACCTGGCTCGTCGAATCGTTCGGGTACGGCTGGGATGAGGTGCACGACGAGGCGGAGGTTCTCGAGCATGCCGTGAGCGACCGATTCCTGGAGGCGATCGCCGGGAAGTTGGGCCACCCGCTTCGCGATCCGCACGGCGACCCGATTCCGCGCGCCGATGGCTCGGTGGAGCAGCCGGATGCCGTGCTCCTGGCCGACGCGCCTGATGGTTTCTCTGGTCCGGTCGTCCGCATCAGCGACCGCGATCCCGCTTTGCTGCAGTACCTGGGCGATCAGGGTTTTGCGCTGGATTCGGTGGTCACGGTGGTGGAACGCCGACCGTTCGGCGGTGCGCTCGCGGTTCGGCTGGACGGCGCCGGCTTCGACCTCGGCGACGAGGCGACCAGAGCGGTGTGGCTCGGCGCCGGCTCGTCGTAGCGGGTTTCGGCTACGCGCGGGGCGGGTCGTTGCTCGGGTCGTTGTCGAAGTAGGCGGGGTCGATGACGACGTCGGCGTCGGTGAGCGGCGCGACTCCGTCCCGCTGCGCTTTGCGGGCCTTCCGGGTGGATTGCACGTAGTGGAACACCGTGGGGATGAGGGTGATGGTGACGGCGCCGAGCAGGATCACGTCGATGTAGCTTTTGACGAAGTCGGCGATCGGCGGGATGTAGCCGATGAGGAATCCGAAGAACGTGAGCCCGAACCCCCAGATCACCGCGCCGATGAGGTTGTACAGCGAATACTTCTTGTAATTCATGTGGCCGACGCCGGCGGCCACCGGCACGAAGGTGCGCAGGATGGGCACGAAGCGGGCGAGGATGACGGAGAGGCCGCCGAATCGTTCGAAGAACCTGTTGGTGCGCTCCACGTTCGCCCGACTGAACAGGCCGCTCTCTTTTCGTTCGAACACGCTGGGGCCGAACTTGTGGCCGATGAGGTAGCCGACTTCGCCCCCCGCGAAGGCCGCGACTCCGATGAGGGCGCCGACCCACCAGATGTTCACGCCGAAGACGAGCGAGGTGTGGGTCAGCAGTCCGGAGATCACGAGCAGGGTGTCGCCGGGCAGCAGGAATCCGACGAGCAGGCCCGTCTCCGAGAACACGATGAGGCACACGACGGCGAGCGCCCACGGGCCGGCGTTCGTGATGATCGTCTCCGGGTCGAGCCACGGGATGAGTGCGGAAGGAACCAAGCGGGCTTCTCCAGTCGTGAGTGGTGAACGCGAATGCGTCCCTGACAGATTAGCGGTAGGAATTCAATGTTCGATGTCCGGTGCGGGAGGCGGGACTTGAACCCGCACGCTCGAGAGCACAGGAACCTAAATCCTGCGTGTCTGCCAATTCCACCACTCCCGCGGCGACACCAGTGTACTTTCCGCCGTGCCCGGCGGTGATCCCGGATGCTGTGGATAACTTCCGCATTGCCGGCGCGCGTTCCAGCAGGATTCATTCGTGCATGCCGCCGTCTCTCTCATCGCCGAGCGCGTGCGCGAGCGGGTGCGGCTCGACGGGGTGGATCTGGGCAGCGACCGCTCCCTCGCGGACGACTACGTGCGGGACGAAATCCGCCGCTACAGCGAGCGTGCTTTGGGCGGCTCGCTGCCGCTTCTGGCCGACGAACGTCAGGCAGCTCGGGATGTGGTCGCCTCCATCACCGGGTTCGGACCGCTTCAGGTCTTTTTCGATGACGACACGGTGGAGGAGATCTGGATCAATCGTCCCGACCGCGTGTTTGTCGCCCGCAACGGCGTCGCCGAGCTCACCGACCTTTCCCTGACCGCCATGCAGGTGCGGGATCTGGTGGAGCGCATGCTGCAGTCCACGGGTCGCCGCGTCGACCTGTCGAGTCCGTTCGTGGATGCGTCCCTGCCAGATGGCTCGCGACTGCACGTCGTGATCCCGGACGTGACCCAGAAGCACTGGGCCGTGAACATCCGCAAGTTCGCGAAGCGCATCAAGGAGCTGCGGCAGCTCGTTGCGCTCGGTTCGCTCACCCCCGCGGCCTCCGAGTTCTTGCGGCTGTGCGTCGTGTCGGGGCAGAACATTCTCGTGTCGGGGGCGACGCAAAGCGGCAAGACCACGCTTCTGGGAGCGCTGCTCACCGCCGCCAGGCCGCGAGAGCGCATCGTCACGGTGGAGGAGACGTTCGAGCTGAGTTTCACCGCACGGGATGCGGTGGGCCTGCAGTGCCGCCAGCCGAGCCTCGAAGGGACGGGGGAGATCACGCTCCGTCGCCTCATCAAGGAGGCGTTGCGGATGCGCCCCGACCGCCTCGTGGTCGGCGAGGTGCGCGAGGCGGAGGCGCTCGACCTGTTGATCGCGCTCAACAGCGGGCTGCCGGGCATGTGCAGCATCCACGCGAACGGCGCGCGCGATGCTTTGGCCAAACTGTCGACCCTTCCGCTTCTGGCCGGACGCAACATCGACTCCTCGTTCGTGGTCCCTACGGTCGCGGCGAGCATCGACATCGTGGTGCACTGCGCGCTGGACGGCGACGGCCGTCGCTACATCTCGCAAATCGTCGCACCAACCGGCGAGGTGACGGCGGGCACCATCGATGCGGACGCGATTTTCGAGCTGCGGGAGGGCTCCCTGAACCCAACAGGGAGTTCTCCCGCGAGGCTGGCGAAGTTTCACGCCGCCGGAGTCGATGTGGCCGAGGTGTTGCGCGGGGAATCCGCGTGATCCTCCTCGTCGGGTGCGCTCTGGGCCTTGGCCTGCTACTGGCGGTGTCTCCGTTCCTGTGGCCGCGCGGGCGCCGGGTTCCGAAAGAGCGTGCCGGCCTGGTTGTGAAACTGTCGGAGCGGATGCGGCAGGCGGGGATGGGCTCGGTGTCGCTGCCCGTGTTCGCCGTCGTCTCTGCGGTGATCGGCGCGGCGGTCGCCGCACTCGTGTTTGTGCTCGTTCCCGTCGTCGCGCTCGCCCTCGCCGCAGGGATTGCGGCGCTCGCACTTCCCGCGGTGATCATCGGCTGGAAGGCGAGAGCGGCGCGGCGCGTCCGCCGCGCGCTGTGGCCGGATGTCGTGGACCACCTGGTGTCTGCGACGCGTTCGGGCCTCGCACTTCCCGACGGTGTGGCCGCGCTCGCCGACAACGGTCCGACCGCGACGAGGGTCGCGTTCGCCGCATTCCGGGACGACTACGAGGCATCCGGCAGTTTCGGTCGGAGCCTCGACAATCTCAAGGAGCACCTGGCGGATCCCACCGCGGACCGCATCCTCGAAACCCTTCGGATGTCCCGGGAGGTGGGCGGCACGGAGTTGCCGTCGGTCCTGCGCGCGCTGGCGGCGCACTTGCGGCTCGAGTCCGCCATTCGCGGTGAGGTGGAGGCCCGGCAATCGTGGATCATGAACGCCGCCCGTCTGGCCGCGGTCGCGCCGTGGGTGGTCCTGGCGCTCCTGTCGACGAGGCCCGAGGCCGCCGCGTCGTATAACTCCCCTGCCGGGGTGGCCCTCATCATCGCCGGACTCGTGGCCACCGTCGTCGCCTACCGGCTCATGGTTGCGCTCGCTCGGCTGCCCGAGGAACGGCGGTGGTTCCGATGACAGCAGCGGGCTGGTCGATCGTGTACGGCCTCATGCTCGGGGTCGGGTTGTGGGCGCTCGTCAGCGCGATGCCGCGGTTGACCCGTCCGCGCCTCATCCACCGCGTGGCTCCGTACCTCGGTGACGTGTCGGAGGGCGCACGATCGTTCTCCCAGCGGCGGCAGACCAACCCGCTGTCGGTTTTCGGTTCGATCCTTGGCCCCGGCGTGGACCGGATTCGGGACCTTGTCGGACCGCTCATCGGCAGCACGGCGACGATCGAACTGCGATTGCGCCAGTCCGGGTCGACGGACACCGTGAATGCGTTTCGTTCACGCCTGCTCGTGTGGACCATCGCGGGGACGGTGGCCGGCGTGGTCGTGTCGATCGCGCTTTCCCAGGCCCGCGCGGTGCCGATCGCCGTGCACCTGGTCGTGGTCGTCCTGGCCGGCGCGGCGGGCTTCGTGGCGTGCGACCAGCGGTTGAAGCTTGCCGCGCGGCGCAGAATGAGCCGCATGTCCGCGGAGCTCCCGGTCGTGCTGGAGTTTCTCACCCTGAGCCTGTCAGCGGGCGAAAGCATTCTGGACTCCTTCCGCCGCATCGCGGTGGCGAGCCGCGGGGAGCTGGCCGGTGAACTCGGACGCGTGGTCGCCGCCGTGAACAGCGGGTCGACTCTGGCGGACAGCCTGCAGCAGCTGGCCCGCGGCATCCGGTTGCCGGAGTTCACGCGATGCGTGGATCAGGTCGTGGGAGCGCTGGAACGTGGAACGCCTCTCGTGGATGTGCTGCGCGCTCAGGCCCAGGATGCGCGCGAGGAGGCGAAGCGGGAACTGCTGGAGGTCGCAGGCAAGAAGGAGGTGGCCATGATGTTTCCGCTCGTGTTCCTTCTCCTGCCCGTGACGATACTGTTCGCGGTGTTCCCGGGCCTGTTCGTGCTGCAGCTGGGGTTTTGATCCCGCCCGCCGGGCAGAATTCATACCTAGAGGTGTCAGTTACCTAGCACCGCAAGGTATATAGTGCTTTCGGGAGGCACGGATGGACATCGACAAGGATCTCGTTGCCGCGATGGCGACACCGCTCGTCCTCGCGATTCTCGCGGAACACGAAAACTACGGCTACGCCATCCTGAAGCGCGTGCGGGAGCTCTCCGGCGGCGACCTCGAGTGGACCGACGGGATGCTCTACCCCCTCCTGCACCGCCTCGAACGGCTCGGCCTTGTCCGCGCCACATGGGGGCTTTCGGCCGAAGGCCGGCGGCGTCGCAACTACCGCATCACCGATGCCGGCCTCGCCCAGCTCGCCGACCAGCGGCGGCAGTGGGCCACCGCGAACCGCACGCTCGGCCAGGTGTGGGGCAACGCCATTCCGGTGGGGGTGTGACGGTGGAAAATTCAGAGACCCACATCGGGCAGTGGCGTGCGGCCATCCTGCGCGGCAGTGCCGTGACCGAAGCCGATGCCGACGAACTTGAAGGCCACCTGCGCGAGCAAATCGCCGACCTCGAAAAGGCCGGGCTCACCGGCGAAGAAGCGTTCCTGATTTCGGTGCGCCGCCTCGGCGAAGTAGACCGCCTCACGGCCGAGTTCGCCCGCGCCCACAGCGACCGGCTGTGGAAACAACTCGCCCTCACCCAGGCCGAACCCCGCGACCGTCGCTCGCTGACCGTCATGCTCGCGTTTGCGCTCGCCTCGGCAGTCCTGGTCCAGGTGCTGCGCCTCCTGGCGGCCGGCACGGTGATCGGCTATCCGACGTTCTCCCTGAATGTGAGCTTCCTGATCTTCCCCGTGCTTGCCGCCTACTTCCTGGTGATCCGGCGGATGCGCTGGCAACGAATAGCTGCCGCTGCGGCATTGGTCGCGGGCATCGCCGTCGCGGTGAACCTGTTCCCGATGGGAATGGCGAGCACCACCCACACCCTCGTCACGCTCCACCTGCCCGTGCTTCTGTGGTTCGTGGTAGGATTCGCCTACGTCGGCGGCGAAGTACGTTTGTCGACGCGACGCATGGACTTCCTCCGCTTCTCCGGCGAGTGGGCCATCTACTACGCGCTCATCGCCCTCGGCGGAGCGGTGCTCATGGGGCTCACCATGCTCGTGCTGACGCCGTTTGGCGGCGCCGCGAGCAACATCGTGCTGGACTGGGTCCTGCCATCGGGCATCGCCGGCGCGGTCATCGTCGCCGCGTGGCTCGTGGAGGCGAAAAAGAGCGTCATCGAGAACCTTGCCCCGGTGCTCACCGCGATCTTCACGCCGCTGTTCGCGATCATGCTCGTGGTGGCCGCGGTCGCCTGGGCGGTTGCCGGGGTGTGGCAGAACTTCGACCGCGAACTGCTCATCGGATTCGACGCGCTCCTGCTCGTGGTGGTCGCCCTCGTCGTCTACGGGATCTCCGCTCGAGACTCGGCCGCCGGCCACAACGCGATGGACGTCATCCGGATGCTCGCTGTCGCCGCGGCCATCATCCTCGACGTGCTCGTCCTCGTGTCGATGTTCTCGCGCATAGGCGAGTACGGATTCACCGCCAACCGCGTGGCCGCGTTGGGCCTGAACCTGATCCTGCTCGTGAACCTCGCGGTCACGCTGTGGTTCCTCGCCCGGCTCGTCGCGGGCACGTCGCCGGCGATCCGCCTGGAGCGCTGGCAGACCGGATACCTTCCGGTGTTCGCGGCGTGGGTGCTGGTCGTCGTGCTCGCCCTGCCGCCGATCTTCGGCTTCGCCTGACCCGTTCTATCCGACTGCGCGGCCTGCGCTGCCCCGCTTGTGGAAAACCGCCGACGAGCTTTCGTCGAATGTCCAATACTTTTCGCATGACGACTTCGCATCTGGTCTTTCGGCGATGGACCCGGCACGTGGGCGGCGAACGCGGCGACGTACCCGGGTGGGTGCTCATCACCCTCATGACGGCCGGGCTCGTGGTCGTGATCTGGGCCGTCGCGGGCCCCGCGCTCAGCGACGTGTTCCAGCAGGCGATCGACCGGGTCACCGGCTTCTAGCCGTGCGCACCGACGCCGAGGCGGTGCGGGAATCACGCCCTCCGGCGACCCGCCCCGCGTGCGACGAGTCCGGTTCGGCGGTCGCCGAGTTCGTGATGGTGGTCGCGCTCCTCACCGTCCTGACCCTGTCGGTGCTTCAGCTGGGCTTCGCGCTCCTCATCCGCAACACGGTGCTGGATGCGGCGGCCGAGGGCGCGCGATTCGCCGCCCTCGCCGACAACACGCTGGCGGACGGCGCAGCGCGAGCTACCGCACTGGTCACGACGGCCATCGGACCCGCGTACGCCGCCGACGTGAGCGCGTCCTACGGCAGCTACCTGGGGCATCCGGCCGCGATCGTGACGATCAGGGCGCCACTTCCGATCATCGGGCTCATCGGCGTCGAGCACGGTCTGGAGGTGAGCGGGCATGCGGCCGTGGAAACGCTGGGTCGCTGACCGGATTCGCCGGGGGCACGGGATGCACGGGGAGCGCGGCTCCGCGTCTCTCGAGTTCATCACCCTCGGCGTCCTCCTGCTCCTGCCTCTCGTGTACCTCGTTCTCACCATGGCGGCGATCCAGGGCGCGGCGTTCGCGGTGGAGGGTGCGGCGCGCCAGTCGGTACGGGTGTTCGTGCAGGCAGGCAGCGAATCGGAAGCCGCCGCACGCGCCGAGCGCGCGATCCGCTTCGCCCTCGCGGATGCCGGCCTTCAGGCGCTGGAGCCCCGCGTGGCCGTCTCCTGCTCTCCGCGACCGGATGCGTGCCTCACGAGGCTCGGCACGGTCACGATCACGGTTGCCCTGACCGTGCCGCTTCCCCTCGTTCCGCCCGTGCTCGATGTGGCCGTGCCGGCGGGTGTTCCCCTTCACGCGACGGCGACGGAACGGGTGTCCCGGTTCTGGGGTGCCGGATGATGCCCCGTATTTCAGCGCACAGCGACGAGCGCGGGTCGATCCTGCCACTCACGATTTTCTACGCGTTCCTCGCACTCGTCCTCGTCCTGCTCGTCGTCGCGGCGACGTCGCTGTACCTGGAACGCAAGCGCCTGTTCACGCTCGCCGATGGTGCCGCGCTCGTCGGAGCGGAAGCGTTCGAACTCGACGATGTGTCGCTGACCCCGGACGGTCCCCGCGCGATGCTGGACTCGGCGGATGTCGCTGCCGCAGCGGCCGGCTACCTCGCCACGGCGCCGCGCTCCGGGTTCGAGTCGCTCACTCTCGAACGCGCGGACACGGTGGATGGCCGCAGCGCGACGGTTGCCCTTTCCGCGTACTGGCGGCCGCCACTTCTCACAGCCTTAGTTCCAGAGGGAATCCGCATCGAGGTCACCGCGGTCGCCCGCAGCGTGTTCTCCCGCTGAGGCTCACGCGGGCGCGTCGTGGCCCACGAAGAGCACCGCCGCCCCGACCCCGATCATGAGGACGCCGCCGGTCGCGCTGAGCGTCGAAATCCGTTTCGGGTTCTTCGCGAACCAGTCGCGCGCAGCACCGGCCGCGAGGGCCCATGCGCTGTCCGAGACGAGCGCCACGACCACGAACACCATGCCGAGCAGGAACAGCTGCAGCGGGATATTCCCAGCCCCGTGGTCGACGAACAGCGGCAGGACGGCCGCCATGAACACGATAGATTTTGCATTCGTGACGCCGACCCCGAACCCTTCCCACACCGTGCGCCAGCCGCCGCGGCGTGCGGATGGGGCGACGATGGCATCCGCTTTCTGACGACGGTGACGGATCGCCTGGACGCCGAGGAAAATCACGTACGCTGCACCAGCGAACTTCACGATCGTGAACACGACGACCGATTGCTCCAGAACAGCACCCAAACCGAACGCGACCGCGGTCGCAATGACGAAGGCACCGGAGACGTTTCCGATCACGCTGAGGAATCCGCCGACGCGCCCCAGCGCAAGTGAGCGGCCGATCGTGAACAGGACGCTCGGCCCCGGGATCATGATGAGCGGAATGCAGGCCAGCCCGAATGCGAGGAGGTTGGCCACGGGAATCATAGGAAATGCTAACGCGTGCGCGGAACGTATCGGGGCAGGTATCGCCACAGCACTGCAGCGCCGACGAGTCCGATGACGCCCATCACCCCGCCGGCGAACGGAAGCGAGACGAGCGCGGTGAGCGCGGAGAGCGCGAGCGGCGACGCAGCGCCTCCCGCATCGGACGTGAACCGGAACGCGCCGAGGAACGGCGCAGGATTCTTCGGATCGGCGAGATCCGCGCCGAGCGTCATGAGCAGCCCGCTGCCGAATCCGTTCGCCACCCCCAGCACCATCGTGATCACGATGAACCAGGTGACCGCGGCGGGCACGTCGTGCGTGAAGGCGAGCGCGAGGTGGCCGAGTCCGAGCCCGATCATGGAGGGCAGTGCCGTCCACATCCGCCCCCAACGGTCCATGATCTGGCCGGTCGTATAGAACAGGGCGAAGTCGAGGCCGCCCGCAATTCCGATGATGAGCGCGGTGTTTGCGTCGGATACCCCGATGCTCACCGCCCACAGCGGCACGATCACCTGACGGCTCGCGCGAACGGCGCTGATGAGCGCCGCGCCCGTCCCGAGCCGGACCAACACCCCGCGGTTCTTTGCGATCGTGCTCAGCAGGCTTCGAGACTGTTTGTCCAGCAGCACTTCCCCTTCCGTCATGTCCGAGCCGTTGCGGCGCGAGCGGAACGTGACCTCGGGGTCCCTCAGGAACACCAGGAGCGCGGCGGCAACGACGCAGCCGGCCACGTGAACCCAGAATGCCGACTGCGTTGACCCGGTGAGGTGGATCACGGCGGCGGCGATGAACGGCCCTATGAAGAAGCCGAGCCTGAAGCTCCCGCCGAGGGTGGAGAGAGCCCTGGCCCGATACGCGAGCGGAACGAACGTGGTCATGAACGCTTGCCGGGCGAGAGCGAACACGGCCGTGGCCAGGCCGATGAGGAACACCGCGACGCCGAGCAGCCAGGCGCTGGTCGACAGCATCGCCAGCGTCAGCCCGGCAACCGACAGCACGCAGGCGTAAATCATGGCCGCACGTTCCCCAATGCGGCTGATCACCCAGCCGCTCGGGATGTCCCCGAACAGCTGGCCGATCGTGAGCATCGCCGTGACGAGGCCGGCTATGGCCAGTTGCGCGCCGAGGTTGTGCGCCACGATCGGGATGATCGGGATGATGGCGCCTTCGCCGATCGAAAACGCGAGGGTCGGCAGGATGGCCGGGAGTGCAATCGACCGGAATCGGAAGGGGAGAGGTTCGACGGTCGGCATCGGGTTCGATGTTACCTCGGCCACTCCAGCGCGAAGGTAGTCTTAAGCGGACATGAATGAACTGGATATTTCCGAGGACCTTGCAGCGCTCCGCTCGACCTTCGCGGACATCCGGTCGGTGGTCGGGGTTGAGCGCCTCGAGGCGGAGATCGCGAGCCTGAGCGAACAGGCCGGAGCCCCGGACCTGTGGGACGACCCGGAGGCGGCGCAGAAAGTCACGAGCTCGCTGAGCCACCGCCAGGCGGAGCTCGCGAAAATCACGAGCATCGAGCAGCGTCTCGACGACCTCGAAATCATGGTGCAGCTCGCGAACGAGGAATCGGATGAGGCTGCGGCGGCCGAGGTGCGCACGGAACTGACGAGCATCCAGAAGCTGCTCGGCGAGCTTGAGGCGCAGACGCTCCTGAACGGGGAATGGGATGCCCTGCCCGCGGTCATCACGATCCGCGCCGGCGCCGGCGGGGTGGATGCCGCCGATTTCGCCGAAATGCTGCAGCGCATGTACTTGCGATGGGCGGAGCAGCACGGCTACCCGACCCGGGTCCTGGACACGAGTTACGCGGAGGAGGCGGGCATCAAATCCACGACGATCGAGGTCGATGCGCCGTACGCGTTCGGCACCCTGAGCGTGGAGGCCGGAACGCATCGGCTCGTCCGGATGAGCCCGTTCAACTCGGCCGGAAAGCGCCAGACCAGTTTCGCCGCCGTGGAGGTGATCCCGCTCATCGAGGAGGCGGGGGAGATCGAGATCCCGGAAAGCGACATCCGCGTCGACGTGTTTCGTTCGAGCGGGCCAGGCGGACAGTCGGTGAACACGACGGACTCCGCCGTGCGCATCACCCACATCCCGACGGGCACGGTCGTGTCGATGCAGAACGAAAAGAGCCAGATTCAGAACCGGGCCGCAGCCATGCGCGTGCTGCAGTCGCGCCTGCTCGTGCTGCAGCGCGAGCAGGAGGCCGCGACGAAGAAGGAACTTGCCGGCGTGATCACGGCGAGCTGGGGCGACCAGATGCGCAGCTACGTGCTCGCACCGTACCAAATGGTGAAGGACCTGCGCACGGAGCACGAGGTGAGCAACCCCTCCGACGTGTTC
Source organism: Micrococcales bacterium (assembly GCA_017306245.1). Lineage (GTDB taxonomy): Bacteria > Actinomycetota > Actinomycetes > Actinomycetales > Microbacteriaceae > Terrimesophilobacter. Next base: position 171,248 of record JAFKIY010000001.1, read on the forward strand.
GATGGCGACCTCGACGGCTTCATCTCCGCGGGAATTCGATGGCGCAAGAAGCAGTAGAGCCTGCGGTCGGGCGGGTTGGCGAGTTCCAACGCTCTGGCGGTAAACGGAGCCGCCGCGTCGAAACTCGCCAACCCGCCCGACTCCCGGCACTGCCCGGTGAGTCGCTACGTCGCATCAGCGGGGCGATGCCTAGGCTCATAGGGTCATGATTCGTTTCGACCAGGTCTCCAAGCTTTACGCTGGCAACACGCGACCCGCCCTCAACTCGGTGTCTCTCGAGATTCTGCGCGGGGAATTCGTGTTCCTCGTGGGCGCTTCGGGCAGCGGAAAATCCAGCTTCCTGCGGCTCGTGCTCAAGGAGGAGAACCCGTCGTCGGGGCAGATCCACGTGCTGGGCCAGAATCTCGGCAAACTCACGAACCGCAAGGTTCCCTACTTTCGGCGCAACATCGGCGTCGTGTTCCAGGATTTCCGGCTGCTTCCGCAGAAAAACGTGTTCGACAACGTCGCGTTCTCGCTTCAGGTGATCGGAAAATCGAAGGGTTTCATCCAGGAGGCGGTCCCGGATGTGCTGAAAATGGTGGGCCTCGCCGGCAAGTCGGGCAGGTTGCCGCACGAACTATCGGGCGGCGAGCAGCAGAGGGTCGCAATCGCTCGCGCGATAGTGAACAAGCCATCCATCCTGCTCGCGGACGAGCCCACCGGAAACCTCGACCCAGCCACGAGCGCAGGGATCATGACGCTTCTGGATCGCATCAGCGGCAGCGGAACGACCGTGGTCATGGCCACGCATGACGCCGGCATCGTCGACACGATGAAACGCCGGGTGATCGAGCTCGTGAGCGGCCAGGTCGTGCGCGATGAGCGCCAGGGCGGATACCAGACGCACGCCGTGCCGATCCAGCGTCAGGAACCGCCGCCTGCCGCGGCCGGATTGGGGTCGAGGCTGTGAGGCTGGGGCTGATTCTCTCAGAGGTGGGGCACGGCCTTCGGCGCAACTTCTCCATGGTGGTGTCCATCGTTCTGGTCACGTTCATTTCGCTCACGTTCGTCGGCGCCGCAATTCTGCTCCAGCAGCAGATCAACCAGATGAAGGGCTACTGGTACGACCGCGCGCAGGTTGCCGTCTACCTCTGCACCCAGTACGACGAGGGCGGCAATTGCAACGCCGAGGAGGCCACAGCCCAGCAGAAGGCGAATATCGAGCAGGTGTTGAAATCCGCGGTGCTCGCGCCGCTCATCCAGCACTACGACTTTGAGGACCACGAGGCGGCGTTCGCCCGGTACCAGAAGCAGTTCGCGGGTTCCGAGGGCACCTCCTTCGTGACGCCGGACTTCCTCCCCGAAACATTCTGGGTGAACCTGAAGGACCCGTCCCAGTCCGACGCCGTGGTGGAGCGGATGTCGGGGGTTCCCGGCGTCGAGGATGTGGTGGACCAGCGCAAGTACCTGCAACCGATTTTCAACGCCCTCAATGCCGCGAGCATCACGGCAGTCGGCATTGCCGGTCTGATGCTGATTGCGGCGGTGCTGCTCATCGCGACGACAATCCGCCTGAGCGCGTTCAGCCGCAGGCGCGAGCTGGGAATCATGCGCCTGGTCGGCGCGTCCAACCGGTTCATTCAGACGCCGTTCGTGCTGGAGGGCGTGGTCGCGGCCCTCATCGGGTCGGCCCTCGCGAGCGGCGCGATCGTCGCCGTCGTGCAGTTCTTCGTTCAGGGGTATCTGAACGCGACGCCCTCCTCCACGCCGTTCGTGGACCTGGGCGACGCGTTCATCGTCGTGCCGATCCTGATCGTGGGCGGCGCCGGCCTCGCCGCGATTTCGGCCGCCGTCGCCATCCGGCGCTACCTGAAGGTTTAGACCGCCACGACGGGCCGAGCCGCGTTACAATGGACGGCTGCCTGCGCGCCGTGTGCAGGCCATTCCGCTGTCATCATTCAGGAGTTGCACCGTGCCCAGGGAACGTGGCGAGAAAGTTGTTGCCACCAATCGCAAAGCGCGGCACGACTATGCCATCGAGGACACCTATGAGGCCGGGCTCGTTTTGACCGGCTCCGAGGTGAAGTCGCTGCGCGAGGGTCGCGCCTCGCTCGTCGACGGCTACGCGTTCATCGACGGCGGTGAAGCGTGGCTGGATGCCGTGCACATTCCCGAGTATGTCGGCGGCACGTGGAACAACCATGCGCCGCGTCGCAAGCGCAAACTGCTGATGCACAAAGCCCAGATCCTGAAGATTCACAGCAAAGTGAAGGAGGGCGGATACACGCTCGTTCCGCTTCGCCTGTACTTCAGCGACGGACGGGCCAAAGTGGAGATCGCGGTGGCGAAGGGCAAGCGCGAGTACGACAAGCGGCAGGCCCTGCGGGAACGCCAGGATGCGCGCGAGGCGCAGCGGGCCATGTCCGCGCGAAAGAACCTCGGCGAGTAGTCCGTTAACGGCTGAGGGGCCGACCGTGGGCCGACCCCTCAAGGCGAATTCGATTCAGTACCGGATGAGCTTCTTGTTCACGAACTCGGCTGCACCGTACTTGCCCATTTCGCGGCCGATGCCGCTGCGCTTCACGCCGCCGAACGGAAGCTCGGGGCTGTCTGCGAGCACGACGTTGATGTAGACCATGCCGGCCTCGATCTGGTCGGCGACGCGCATGGCCTGCTCGTGGTCGGTCGTGAACACGTAGGAGCCGAGGCCGAACGGGGTTGCGTTGGCGACCTTCACGGCTTCTTCTTCGCTCGAGACCTTGTAAATGGAGGCCACCGGGCCGAAGAACTCCTCGTGGTACGCATCGCTGTCCGGCGAGATCTCGGTGAGCACGGTCGTCGGGAAGAACGCGCCGTCGCGCTCGCCGGCGGTGACGACCGTCGCGCCCTGCGCTTCAGCTTTCTTCACCTGCTTTTCAAGTCCTTCAGCGGCACCGAGTGAGGAGAGCGGGCCGAGGTCCGCGCCATCCTTCGTGGGGTCCGAGGGCTTCGCCGCGAGCATTTTCGCGGTGAGCTTGTCGCGGAACTCGTCGTAGATGTCGTCCATGACGATGAACCGCTTGGCCGCGTTGCACGACTGGCCGCTGTTGTCGAGCCGAGCGCCGTAGGCGGACTCGACGGCGTAGTCCATGTCATCCGTACTGAGCAGAATGAACGGGTCGGACCCGCCGAGCTCAAGTACGACCTTCTTGAGGTGCTTGCCGGCAACCTCGGCGACGGCCGAGCCTGCGGCTTCGGAGCCGGTGAGGGACACGCCCTGCACGCGCGGGTCGGCGATCACGTCGGCGACCTGCTTGGAGCTCGCGTAGATGTTCGTGTACACCCCCTCAACGGCGCCGGCGTCGTGGAAGATCTGCTGGATGGCAGCCGAGGATTCCGGGCACTGCGAGGCGTGCTTCAGGATGATCGTGTTGCCGATCACGACGTTCGGGCCGGCGAACCGCGCGACCTGGTAGTACGGGAAGTTCCACGGCATGACGCCGATGAGCACGCCGAGCGGGCTCGTGCGCATGACCGCGGTGGCGTTCTCCGCAATGAGGTCGATGGGCTCGTCCGCGAGCAACTCGTGCGCGTTGTCGGCGTAGTACCGATAGATGTCGGCCGCGAAGTCGACTTCTCCGAGGCACTGGTCGATGGGCTTGCCCATTTCGCGGACGATGATCGCGGCAAGCTCGTCGCGGCGCTCCGTGTGGAGGTCCGCGACTTTGCGGATGAGGTCGGCCCTCTCGTCGATCGACGCGGTGCGGGACCAGGTGCGGTACGCGTTCTCGGCGGAGGCGATGACCTTCTGCAGGTCCGCGTCCGAGATCTGGTCGTATGTCTTGACGGTCTCGCCGGTGGCGGGGTTGGTGACGGCGTAATGGCTCACGAGCCATCTCCTTTCGGTGCTCCGCAGCACTGCGGCAGCACGTTCGCGAATCGAATACCTCTACTCAATCATGTCCTGAGCGGGCTTGCCCACACCGATTTTGGCCCGGATACTCACGGTGACGGAGTGTGGCGGCATCCGCGTTCTCGGGGTAAGATAAAAGGCTGCCCGGGCACGTGTGCCGGGCGGTGTGACAACTACACAGCGCGCGACAGTGGCCAGCTCTTACAGCCTGGGGATGATCGGTTTCGACATTGCCTGCGAGATTGTGGGAAGCGGGTCGAGGATGCAGGGTTATCTCGTAAACGATCCCCGCAAAAAACAAGTGCCAATGCAAAGCGCACTGACTTCGCCCTCGCTGCCTAAGCGAGCGCACTAAAGAAGTCCGTCAGGCCGGGAATGCTCTCTACCCGGATTTCTGGCGTCATCCAGAGAGATTGCTGCGGCGTTACGTCTTAGGGCGTCGCGGGACTTGCACTAGGACTGGGCTCGTCGGTTTAGGTGCCAGTGGCAAATTCCGGAGCCGAGTAGAACGCTAGTACTGGCTACACCCGTAGAAGACACAGGACCACAGCAGTGGACGGGGGTTCAATTCCCCCCATCTCCACACATGCCTGCCCTGAGACAGTTGATTTCAGGCAGGGAGGAGCCGGATCACTGTCGCGTGTAGTTGCGGTACTCCACACGGCCAACAGACGAGTACCGCCTCCTCGGCGACGCAGGCACTCCTGCTTTAACAGTGTGTCCGAGCGGGTTGTTACGCGCTATATTCAATGTGGCGGCACCTACGGCGCTGGCGTATCGAAGATCTGAGGGAATTCGAAAGGTAAGCATGCATCGCAGTTTGCTTCGCACCGCCTTGGCGATTGTTGCGGTGATGACTCTTGCTCTCACCGGTTGCGCTCCAGGAATCGAAGGCCAACAACCAAACAAAAACCCTACAGTCTTTCCGTCTCCAGATGATCCAAACTATAATCCATTTGCCAAGATAGGCAACAAGAGCAACGTAGCGATAGCAGATGTCGATCAACTAAAGGGATACTTCACATCACCAGAGGTAACGCGTGGTGCACTAATCGCCGCACTATCTCAAGCCTCTCAGCAAGAGGTTGACCGTATTTTTGAGGTTATGGGAGACTACGACTATACTAACGACACCGAGGTAACAAAAATTCTCAATAAGTATGGTCTTAATACAAATGAAATACCTATAAATCCTATGGGCAGGATTAGTGAGCTTAACGACTTCACTATACACGAAGTTAGCAATGTTGCAGACAGCCACTACGCTGACATACCTTATGACAGTATTCTCAATGCACTCGCGAAATTTTCTCAAGATGAGATTGACACCACAAGAGGCGTAATGAATGGTCAAGTGAGCATAGTTACTCTTAATAATCTTTTACGGAGCCACGGCGTGACACTGGGCGACGGCTACTTAAAATAAGGACAACACCTCAACGCTAAGAACTCTTGAATATTTCCAACTCCTCATCAATAGCGACGTGCCGGTGCGCTGTTAGGTGACGTTTGAGTTGGTTTGGCTGTGAAGGCAAGCTTCTCGAAGAAAACTTCTGGTCAGGTCGATAACTCAACAGCGCGCGACAGTGGCCAGCTCTTACAGCCTGGGGATGATCGGTTTCGACATTGCCTGCGAGATTGTGGGAAGCGGGTCGAGGATGCAGGGTTATCTCGTTAACGATCCCCGCAAAAAACAAGTGCCAATGCAAAGCGCACTGACTTCGCCCTCGCTGCCTAAGCGAGCGCAATAAGAAGTCCGTCAGGCCGGGGAATGCTCTCTACCCGGATTTCTGGCGTCATCCAGAGAGGATTGCTTCTACGTTGTGTTTCAGGGCGTGGAGGGACTTGAACTGAAACTGGGCTCGTCGGATTAGGTGCCAGTGGCAAATTCCGGAGCCGAGTAGAACGCCTGCACTGGCTACACCCGTAGAAGGCGCATGACCACAGCAGTGGACGGGGGTTCAATTCCCCCCATCTCCACCACCGAAAAGTTGCGTCACTGTCGCGCGCTCTGGATCCCCCTCTGTCGCACGTTCGTGCGAAAATTCCGCCATGAACACTGCGCACACCTTTGTCGAGCGTTATCTGGCCGCCTGGACGTCGAACAGCCCCGAGGACATTGCCCGGGCGTTCACCGACGACGTCGTGTACAGGGGCTTTCCCGCGGACCCGGATCCCGCGATCGGGCTCGAGCAGCTGGTTGCGAAGTGGACGTCCTGGGCTGACGAACCCGGCACCTGGTCGTTCGACTACACCGTCTTCCTCGAGGATGATCAGGGCGCGGTCATCCAGGCCGTCACCACCTACCCGGCCGGGGAGAAGTCCGGCGTGTACGACAACGTGTGGCTGCTCCGGTTCGGGCCCGACGGCCGAGTGTCCGAGTTCACGGACTACTGGGTGCAGCGGCCGGCACCCAGGAACAGCTAGTAGCCGCGCGTCGACTTACTTCCAGTAGTCGTTCGCCGCGGCCACCGTCTGGAAGTTGATCGCAATCACTTGCGAGCTTGCGATGAGCGCATCCGCGTCGTCCGCGTATCCGGGGCGCAGCTTGTCTCGGACTTCGGCGGAAGGCTGGGTGACCTTCACGCCCATCCGTGACATCTTTGTCGCGAGATTGAAGCCATCCTCAGGGGTCGCGGTTTTCAGTGTTGGCAGCCAGGAATCGGCCATGGGGTCTCCTCACGTGGGAATTCGTCACCTTCCACGGTACCTGTTGGCCGGCTTCGAGGCTGCTCTAGGTCTCGATCGCGCTACCGGTATCCTGCAGGTGTCGTCGAAGCGTCATGGTCGGGTCGACGTCCTGCTTGCGCCGATACTCGGCGAAGTTCAATTGCGTTCGCAGGTGGGTACCGCCCCGCATTCGGTCGGCTTGAGCGGTTTCGGTCGCGAGGATGCCGGCGGCGAGCTCGAAGACTTCCTCCCGTCGCTCTGGCCCTACAACGAGCACGCCGTCATCGTCGGCAACGATGTGATCCGCTTCCGTGACGGCCGCGCCGTCGAGAAATGCTGTCGGCATCCGTCTGCCAGCGGGCGGGATCCGTCGCGGACCATACGGGAACGCGCCAAGGCTGAACACGGGGAGTCCGATTTCGCGAAGTTGCGCCGTGTCGCGGTGGAGGCCCCAGATGACGAGGCCGGAAAGCCCGGCGAGTTTCGCCTCGAGTGCGATGAGGTCGCCGATGCACGCCTCATCCAGTCGCCCGCCGTTGTCCACGACGACGACGGCGCCGGCGGGGGAGTCGTCGATCGTCTCCAGGATGACATCCACGCTTCCCAGGTGGGTGACCGGCATTGCCTGGCCGGAAATCAGGATGCCGGGCAAGAGGGGCCGCAGCGCGGGGGGAGCGGCAGGCACGGGAAGCCCCAGGCGCACGGCCGCGTCGGCGACCGCCGCGGTGGGCAGCGGACTATTGGAAGGGTGCGCGATGGGCGGGTCCGATGGTGTCATGACACACCAAGCCTATTCGCGCAGCTGCTCCGCCACTCGATTTTCCTGTTCGGCGGCATCCCCGATGATGACGAGGTTTCCCTCCGCAACCGAGTTCTCCATCACTTCATCCCGATTGATGGTGGTGGCGAGCGGCACTTCCTTCAGGAACGCCAGGAGCACGAAGGCCGCGAGCGCGAGCGGCACCATCCAGAGAAACAGCGGGGTGAGCGCGTCGTTGTACGCCTGATCGATGATGATGCGGATCGGGTCCGGCAGGTGCTTCACGGCATCCGGAGTGAGCGAGTGCGCGCCCCGGCCGGCGAGACTTCCCGCAGCTGGCAGCCGTTCGCCCAGCAGGTCGAACAGGCGCGTCGCGAACAGGCTGCCGACGAACGCGCTTCCGAGTGTCGCGCCGATCTGCCGGAAATAGTTGTTCGAGGCGGTTGCCGTGCCGACCATGCGGATGGGGAACGTGTTCTGCACGATGAGCACGAGAATCTGCATGCTCATTCCGAGCCCCATACCCATGACGGCGAGGTAGCTGCAGAAGACCCACAGTGCCGTCTCCGGCGTCATCGAGCTGAGGAGCAGGAGGCCGAGGGCGACCAGCAGCGAGCCGGCCATGGGCATCCACTTGTAGCGGCCGTACCGCGTCACGAGCGCGCCCGTGACCACCGAGGTGATGAGCAGCGCGCCCATCATCGGGATCATGAGGAGCCCCGCCGCCGTCGCGTCTTCGCCGAACGTCATCTGCAGGTAGGTGGGCAGGTAGCCGAGCACCCCGAACATGGCAACACCCGTGAGCAGGCCCGCGGATGTCGTGAGCACGAAGTTGCGCTCCCGGAACAGGCTCATCGGGATGATGGGTTCCGGTGTCCTCAGCTCCACCCACACGAACAGCCCGCCGGCGATCACGGTTCCCGCGATGAGCAGGATGATGGTGAGCGAGTCCCAGTCGTAGGTGCTTCCGCCCCAGCTCGCGACGAGCACGAGGCAGGTTGTCGCAGCGGCGAGGAGCGCCATGCCGAGCACGTCGATGCGCGGCTTCACGGTCACGTCGTGCTTTGGCAGGTGCAGGAACGCGATGGATGCGGCGAGGGCCAGGAGCCCGAGGGGGATGTTGATCCAGAACGTCCAGCGCCAGCCGATTCCCTCCGTGAACCAGCCGCCGAGGAGCGGGCCGGCGACGGAGGAGACCGCGAACACGGCTCCCATCACGCCCATGTATTTTCCGCGTTCGCGGGCCGGAACGACATCCGCGATGATCGCCTGAGAGAGGATCATGAGGCCGCCGCCGCCGATGCCCTGCACGACGCGGGCGATGATGAGCATGTGCATGTCCCCGGCGAGGCCGCCGAGCACCGACCCGACCATGAACGCGCTGATCGCGAACAGGAGCAGTCCCTTGCGGCCGATGAGGTCGCCGACTTTGCCGTAAATCGGCATCATGATGGTGGACGCGAGAATGTACGCGGTCATCACCCAGAGCATGAGGTCCACGCCGTTGAGCTCGCCGACCATGGTGGGCATCGCCGCGCTCAGAACGGTCTGGCTGAGGGAGGCGAGGAGCATCGCGAGCATGAGGCCGACGAAGAGCAGGATGAGGCCCCGCCTGGATTCGTGGGATCGGGCGCGAACCGTTTTGGGCATGGTCGACCGGGGTGATTCTGAAGGCATTCTCTTATTTTTGCACATAATGCAAAAATGCACAAAGTGACCGAAGAGTCTCATCGTCACGCACAGGTGATGGAATATACCTACGAGTATGCTATAATAATAAGATCATGGAAATCGAACAAAACATCGAAATCCCCGTCGATCCGCACGCGGACGATGTCGATGCGGCGTTCGACTTCCTCGTCGGGCAACTCTCGGGAATCAGCCCGTTTCAGGATGCCGTCGAGCGATTGGCGCAGCTCGACCGCGAGGAAGCGGCCCGATTCGCCGAGCGCTCCCAAATCTATGCCCAACTTGTTTCCCAGAACCTCGCAGCGCAGGGCAAGGGTGGCTCACTGGATCTCGCCTTCCGCTCCCTGGCCGCGGAGCTGGCGGTATCGATGAAGCTTTCCGATCGAACCATGCAGTCCCGGCTGTCCGAGGCGGTGTCTCTCATGGTCGACTTCCCGTTCACCCACCACGCACTGCAGTCCGGGACGGTGACCGTGGCGCACGCGCGCGTCGTCATGGCCGAGGGCGCGGTCATCTCCGACACCCAGCGCAGAATCGACTACGAGTCTGCCGTCCTCGAACGCGCGGCATCCGTGACGCCGGGTCGGCTTCGCCGCCTTGCCAAATTCGCGGCGGAGAAACTCGCCGACATCGGATTCGACGAGCGGCACGAGAAAGCCGTCGGGGAGCGGTCGGTCCGAAGTTTCGAAACCCTGGACGGAATGTCGGAGGTCGTGGCCGTCGTCCCCACCGTGCTGGCCGCCGGCATCCTGGATCGGCTCACGCAAATGGGGAAGGCCGTCAAGGCCGCGAACCCCGCAGACCCCCGCATGCTCGACCAGTTGCGAGCCGACCTGTTCTGCGATCTTCTGCTCACCGGACACGCGAACGGGGAGCCGCACGCGGGCCTCGATGCGATCCACGCGGAAATCGCGATCGTGATCCCCGCGCTCACCCTCCTCGGCGAGGGCAACGAGCCGGCCAGCATCCTCGGGCGCGGGCCCATCGGCCTTGTCGATGCGCAGCGGATGGCGGCCAGTGTGCCAAGCATGGTCAGAATCATCACCGATCCGGTCACCGACCAGGTTCTGTCCACCACCAATTACCAACCGGGCAAAAAACTTCGACGATACCTTCGAATGCGCGACGGCCGATGCCGGTTCCCGTCCTGCAACCGGTCGCCGCGGCGATGCGAAATCGACCACACGATCCCGTATTCGAAAGGCGGCGCGACGGATGTCGGCAACCTCGCGCACCTGTGCAAAGGGCACCACGACATCAAACATTTTCCCGGGTGGACCGTGCGCCACAGCGAACCCGGCGTGCTGGAGTGGGTCACCCCGCACGGCATCGTGGTCGCGGATAGGCCCGACACGCCGGTTCGGTTCACCGAGGATTGATACCGGGGCCCGGCGGGCCGGATGCGCCGTGCCAAATGCACGCCGCCGAATGCACGCCGCCGGATGCACCTTGCTGGATGCACCCCTACGTATGCACCTTGCTGGTGCGCTTACCTGCCGAGAATCTCGCGCACCGCCTCGTGCAGCAGCCCGTTCGTGGCGAGTGCTGAACCATGCCAGGGGCCGGACTGGCCATCCATCGCGGTGAGCATCCCGCCGGCCTCCGACACGATCGGGAACAGCGCCGCCATATCGTAGGTCTGCAGGTCGAACTCGCCCGCGACATCCACGACCCCTTCCGCGACCATCATGTACGGCCAGGCGTCGCTGTAGTCGCGCGTGCGCCACACGGCCCTGGCAAGTTCAAGGTAGTTTTCGAGCTTCCCGGCCTGCTCGAAACGATCCAGACCGCTGAGTGACACCGACGCATCCGCGAGCGCCGCAACGCCCGACACCCGGATGCGGCGCTGGGAACCGTCAATGTCCCGCGTGCCGGCACCGAGGCCGGTTGCACCCCACCACCGCCGGGCAAGGGCCGGCGCGCTCACGACGCCGAGCACGGGGACGCCGTCCACCGCGAGCGCGATGAGCGTCGTCCACACCGGCACCCCGCGCACGAAGTTCGCCGTTCCGTCGATCGGGTCGATGATCCACTGGCGGCGCGAATCGCCCACCGTGCCGAACTCTTCGCCGAAAATCGAGTCGCCGGGGCGGTTCGCGGCGATCGACTCGCGGAGGCCCTCCTCGACAGCCTTGTCGGCATCCGTCACGTGCGTCATGTCGGGCTTCATCGATACGACCAGATCGGTCGCCCGGAACCGCGGATGCGAGATCGAGTCGGCAAGGTCCGCGAGTTCGAGCGCGAAGGTCAGGTCGTCGGCGAGCGGGTGCAGGGCCGCGTCAGCAGGATCGGTCATGGTGCAAGGCTAGCGAGCAACCGCTGCAGCGAGTCGAGCCGTTGCGCCCCGCGCTCGCCGAGATCACCCGCCCGCACCCGCGCATTGATCGCGCAATCCGGCGCATCCGGGAGGTGCGTGCACCCCCGCGGGCAGTCCTTCGCGAGTTCGGCCAGATCCGTGAACGCCTTCAGGATGTTCTCCACCTTGACGTGGCCGAGCCCGAACGAACGCACGCCGGGAGTATCGATGATCCAGCCGGCCTGGTCGGTTCCGGGCTCTCCGCCCACCCGGTAGGAGACGCTCGAGGAGGAGGTGTGCCGGCCGCGCCCGGTGACAACGTTCACGCGCCCGATCGCCCGGTTGGCTTCCGGGACGAGAGCGTTCACGAGAGTGGACTTGCCGACGCCGGAGTGCCCGACTGCGACAGTGGTGTGCTCCGCGAGGAGGGAGCGCAGCCGCTCGAGCGGAAAGTTTCCGTGCTCGCTCGTGACGACTGTGAGGTCCAATCCCGCGAAGTTCGAGAGAAACTCCTCCGGGTCGGCGAGATCGGTCTTCGTGATGCACAGGATGGGAGTGATTCCCGCATCGAAGGCGGCGACCAGGTACCGGTCCACGAGCCGCGGCCGCGGCTCCGGATCTGCGGCGGCGACCACGATGAGAATCTGGTCTGCATTGGCGACGATGATGCGCTCGACTTCGTCGGTGTCATCCGCGCTTCGGCGCAGCACCGTCGTGCGGGGCCGGATGCGCACAATCCGCGCGAGCGTCCCGTCGTCGCCGCTCGTGTCGCCGACCAGATCGACGCGATCGCCCGTGACGATCGCCTTCTTCCGCAATTCGCTCGCGCGGGATGCCGTCGCCTCGCGCTCCTGCCGCGTCCCTTCTCCGATGAGGACCGAATACCGTCCGCGGTCGACGGTGAGCACACGGCCTTCGACGGCATCGGCGTGGTCGGGCCGGATTTTGGTGCGGGCCCGACTTCCCTTCGGATTCGGGCGTTCGCGCGCTTCGTAGTCGGCGTACTTGTCGTCGTCATCCTCGTCGTCGTCGGTGAGCCAGCTCATGAGGGGCGAACCAGACTGCGCATCGGTGATCTCAGCCGAGACCGAGCGAAAACGGGTCGCTCACGGCCGCCGCTCGCGGGTGCACGAGATTTCGCCACAGGTCAGGGAACTCGGGGATGGTTTTCGCGGTCGTGGCGATGTCCTCGATCTCGATTCCATCGACAGCCAGGCCGATGATCGCACCGGCCGTCGCCATCCGATGATCGCCGTAGGTGTGCCACACGCCGCCGTGGAGCGGCTTCGGGTCGATCGCGAGACCATCCTCGAGCTCGGCCACCGCACCGCCCAGGGCGTTGATCTCGGTGGCGAGCGCAGCGAGGCGGTCCGTTTCGTGGCCGCGCAGGTGTCCGATGCCGGTGATGCGGCTCGGACCGTCAGCCAGAGCAGCCACCGCGACGAGCGCTGGCGCGAGCTCACCGCCCTCGCTCAGGTCCAGATCCACTCCGGCGAGCGATCCTCCGCCGAGCGCGCCGGAACCTCCGTCGATCGTGAAGCTTCCGTCGTCCTGGCGTGCGGTGGCCCCGAACAGTTCAAGCAGCCGACCCAGCTGGGCACCGACCTGAGTGGTGGATTCGGGCCAGCGTTCAATGGTCACGGTACCGCCGGCGACGAGCGCAGCGGCCAGGAACGGTGCAGCATTCGACAGGTCGGATTCGATGTCCACCTCTCGGCCGCGGATGGCGCCGGGGGAGACCTGCCACACGCCGGGGGCAGGATTGGCGACCTCCACCCCTCTCGCGGCGAGAGTGGCACTCGTCATGTCGATGTGGGGGACGCTGGGAAGCGACTCCCCGGTGTGCCGCAGCGTCAGCCCGTCCGTGAACCTCGCGGCCACCAGAAGAAGAGCGGAAATGAACTGGCTGGATTCGCTCGCATCCACCTCGAGCTCGCCGCCGGCGAGGGAACCCATCCCGTACAGGCTGAACGGGAGAGCGCCGCGGCCGTCGTCCGTCACGTCCACCCCGAGGGCCCGCAAGGCGGTGATGGTCGCGCGCATGGGGCGCTTTCGGGCGTGCGGGTCCCCGTCGAAAGCGACCGGTCCGAGGGCGAGCGCGGCCACCGGCGGAACAAACCGCATGACCGTGCCGGCCAGACCGCAGTCGATCGTCGTCCCCCCGGTGAGTTCCTGGGGCGTCACGCGCCAGTCCGGGCCGAAGGCCCCGTCGCCCGGCACCTCGTCGATGACGGTGCCGAGTTCCCGGAGGGCCTCCGCCATGAGCGCGGTGTCGCGGGAGTGGAGGGGGGAACGCAGCAGGGACGGGCTCTCCGCGAGCGCGGACAGGATCAGTTCGCGGTTGGTGAGCGACTTGGAACCGGGGAGGCTCAGGGTCGCCGACAGCGGCCCCTCGGCTCTCGGAGCCGGCCACGGGCCGTCGGGAGTTTCCAGAACGAGGTCGTCGTTCTGGTACGGATTGAACTCCGGCTTGGAATAACGCGAAACTAACATTGGTTACCAGAGTATCGGCAGTTCTTTGCGACGAAATGGAAAAACCAGCGTGCAGGCCACACTCGTTCACCCGGCGCGAGCTTCGGCGTTCCCGGAATCCGGATTCGCCGACCAGACTCGGGAACTAAGCTGGGCGACGATGACGAAGAGCACTGTGCCCCCCGACGATGCACCCGATGATGCCGGATCCAATGCTGCGGATGCCGGCGAGGACCTGACCGCGCTGTTCGAGGAACAGGCGCTCCCGTTCATGGACCAGCTCTACGCGGCGGCCATGCGCATGACGAGAAACCCGTCCGATGCGGCGGATCTGGTTCAGGAGACGTTCGTGAAGGCCTTCGCCGCCTTCCACCGGTTCCAGCAGGGCACGAACCTGAAGGCCTGGCTGTACCGCATCCTCACGAACACGTTCATCAACCTGTACCGCAAGAACCAGCGAAACCCCTACCAGGGCGCAATCGACGAGCTTGAGGATTGGCAACTCGGAAACGCCATCTCGGCAACCGCCACGTCGACCCGGTCCGCCGAAGCGGAGGCCATCGATCACCTCCCGGACAGCGCCGTGAAAGACGCCCTCCAGTCGATTCCGGAAGACTTCCGCCTCGCCGTCTACCTCGCCGACGTCGAAGGCTTTGCCTATCAGGAAATTGCGGACATCATGAAAACGCCAGTGGGAACCGTCATGAGCCGCCTGCACCGCGGCAGGAAAATGCTCAGGGAACTTCTGGCCTCCTACGCTACTTCAGGAGCTGCACAATGACCGATTGCGGATGCGAGAAAGCGCTCGCCGAACTCGAAGAGTTCCTGCACAACGAGTTGAACCAGGCGGACTACGCCGACATCAAGGAGCACATGACCAATTGCGGCGACTGCGAAGCTGAGGCGCACGTGGGCATCGTGCTCACGCAGGCAGTCCAGCGGGCATGCAAAGAGTCCATGCCCGAGGAACTGCGGATCCGGGTTCTCACCCGGATCCGCGAGATCCAGTCGACGCACTAATTGCCGGGCGCCGGCGTCGGGGCGGGCTGCTCGCCGGGGTTCTGTTGTCCTGGTCCCTGTTGTCCGGGGCTCGGCTGGCCGTTCCGGTGATCCTGCATGCGCTCCTTGACGCGTTCCTTGACCCGCTCCGGGATGCGCTGGTTCTGGCCTGACTGCTGGTGCTCCACGATGATGCGGGCTTCGGGACCGCGGTCGCCGGGGTGACCGGTCTGCTGGCCGATCAGGATTCCGCCGAGGAGCCCGAGCCCCACGAGGCCCACGCCCGCGATGGACGTCAGAACCCATCTGGCTTTCCCTGACGGGCGCGGGGCGGACGCCGCACTCTGTGGTTCCGCAGCGGTTGCCGCCGCAGTCGAGGCCGGCCCGTCGGCGGGCGTCGTGTCGGCGGTTGGTGTGTTCGCCATGATGTGTACCTTTCCGCACGGGGACTCGGGTTGAGAAGGCCGTGCACCCTCGAGAGTGCTGCGTGCAACTATGCGCCGGCCCTGCCAAACTTATGAATCCACCGAGACTTTGTGCACTCGGCGAATTCATAGGCGAGACACAGTAAATGCAGAATCGCGCGTGGGAAGAATAACGAATGACCGAAACCACCAGGCCGCCGCAGCTCGTGCGCCAGGACGGCTCGCCGATCCGCGCCCTCGTGGTCGACGACGAAGTATCTCTGGCCGATCTCCTCACCATGGCGCTGAGATACGAAGGTTGGGATGTCAAGGCCGTACTCAAGGGGCACGACGCGCTCACCACGGCACGCGAGTTTCGGCCCGACGTGATCGTGCTCGACATCATGCTCCCCGACATCGACGGACTGGATGTGCTGCGCCGTCTGCGGCAGGACCGATTCGACGGGCCCGTGCTGTTCCTCACCGCCAAAGATTCGGTGCGCGACCGCATTGCCGGTCTGACAGCGAGCGGCGACGACTACGTCACGAAACCGTTCAGCCTCGAGGAACTCGTCGCTCGGCTCCGTGGCCTGCTCCGGCGGAGTGCGCTCGCGATGAACGCCGTCGACGACCCCGAGGTGCGGGTGGGAGATCTCGTGTTGAACGAAGAACGCTATGAAGTTTCCAGGGCCGGCGTCCCCATCGACCTGACGGCCACCGAATTCGAACTCCTCCGGTACCTCATGAGGAATCCGAGGCGCGTACTCAGCAAAGCCCAGATCCTCGACCGCGTGTGGAGTTACGAGTTCGGCGGGCGGTCGAGCATCGTCGAGCTGTACATTTCCTACCTCCGCAAGAAGATCGATGCGCTCGGCGAACCCATGATCCAGACCGTGCGCGGCGTCGGATACACCATCAAAGCGGCCAGCCCGTGAGCCAGCCGCGCCGCGAACCGTGGTCGCTTCGGCGGCGGCTGGTCCTGGGTATCGTCGCCCTGCTTGCGCTCATCAGCATCGCGATCGGCGCGGTGAGCGTGCTGACCCTGCGGAAGACTCTTCTCGACCGGTTGGACACGCAACTGGCCGCCGCCATGGTGCGAAGCCAGACGTTCCTCCCTCAACTGGGTCTGGGGCCGGCGGACGAGCCCCCGGGGACGGGAAGCGGCCAAAGCGCCGGAACGCTGGGCCTCATCGTGCGGGACGGCAGAATCATCGCCCCCCGCTATCTCGACGAGAACGCGAACGTGAAAACGCTCACCGCGCGCCAGCAGCGGGTGCTCCTCTCCGTGGACTCGACGAAACCCGTCACCGTGCAGCTGGCGGGGGACCTCGGAGCGTATCGGGTCGTAAGCGCGCAGACGGCGAGAGGTTTCGAACTGCTCGTCGGACTGCCCATGCGCGAGCTCAACGCGACCACCAGCCAGCTCATCATCATCATTTCCCTCGTCACGGCGCTGGGCATCGCGGTCGCCGCCGCGGTGTCCACGTTCGTGGTTCGCGTCGCGCTGCGGCCACTCTCCGGGGTAGTCGCTACCGCGACGCGGGTGTCGGAACTCGAACTCGACAAAGGCGAGGTGGCTCTGGCCGAACGGGTCCCGGAAACCGACGCGAACACCTCGACGGAAGTCGGCCAGGTCGGCGCCGCGCTCAACCGGCTGCTCGAACACGTCGCGTCGGCGCTTCGCGCCCGGCAGGCCAGCGAAAGCAAAGTGCGCCAGTTCGTCGCGGATGCCAGCCACGAGCTGCGCACCCCGCTCGCCTCGATCCGGGGCTATTCGGAACTCACGCGGAGGAGCGGACACGAACTGCCGCCCGACATCGTGAAATCGCTTGCGCGGATCGAGTCGGAGTCGGTGCGGATGACCTCGCTCGTGGAAGAGCTGCTGCTGCTCGCACGGCTCGATGAGGGAACCGAACTCCGCATGGAACCAGTCAACCTGGGCGACCTCGTCGCCGAGGCGGTGGAGGATGCGCGTGCGGCATCCGCCGGCCACACCTGGGTGTTCGACGGTGCCGACCACGAACTCACCGTGATGGGCGATCCCGCGCGGCTTCACCAGGCGCTCGCGAACCTCCTCGCCAACGCCCGCGTGCACACCCCGGAGGGCACGACCGTGGTCACCACGCTGCGGGTCGACGATGATCGGGTGTGCGTCACGGTCGCCGACGACGGTCCGGGCATCCCGGAAGAACTTCTCCCGACCCTGTTCGAGCGTTTTGTGCGCGGCGACGGGTCGCGATCCCGCACTGCGGGCAGCACGGGGCTCGGCCTGTCCATCGCGAAAGCAATCGCGGACGCCCACGGCGGCAGCCTCACGGTCGCGAGCGCACCGGGAGACACACGGTTCACCCTGTGCCTGAACCGGTCGCCTGTCACTGAAGCGTGAGCGCCCGATCCAGGATGTCCGCCTGCTCCTGAGCGCTGCGCTTGCTCGACCCGGTGGCCGGTGACGCGGATGCCGCACGCGACACGACCGACACGTCGCGCTTGTTCGCCCTCAGCAGTTCGAGGCGAATGAACGGCCAGGCGCCCTGATTCTCCGGCTCCTCCTGCACCCACACGAGTTCCGCATCCGGATACTGGCCGAGCACCGACACGAGTTCGCGCAGCGGAAGCGGGTAGAACTGCTCCACGCGCACAAGGGCGATGTCGCTGATCTCGCGCTTGTCGCGTTCGGCGAGCAGGTCGTAGTGCAGCTTGCCGGCGTGCAGGACGACGCGCTTCACGGCGGAACGGTCGGCGATCGTGGCGTCGTCGATGACCGCCTCGAACTTGCCGGAGGTGAACTCCGCAATGTCGCTCGTCGCACCGCGCAACCGCAGCATGGCCTTCGGCGTGAACACGACGAGGGGGCGCCTGGGCCTCGCGTACGCCTGGCGGCGAAGCAAGTGGAAGTAGGATGCCGGCGTCGACGGCCGGGCGACTGTCATGTTGTTCTCCGCGCACAACTGAAGGTACCGTTCGACGCGCGCGGAGGAGTGATCCGGCCCCTGACCCTCATAGCCGTGCGGCAACAGCAGGACGACGCTCGAGCGCTGGCCCCACTTCTGTTCCGCGCTGGAAATGAACTGGTCGATGATGGTCTGCGCGCCGTTCGCGAAGTCACCGAATTGTGCTTCCCACAGCACGAGCGCGTCGGCGCGTTCCACCGAGTAGCCGTATTCGAAACCCATCGCCGCGAACTCGCTGAGCAGCGAGTCGTAGATCCAGAACCGCGCCTGCCCTTCGGAGAGGTTCGCGAGCGGGATCCATTCCTGGCCGTTCACCCGGTCGTGCAGGACCGAGTGCCTCTGCACGAACGTGCCGCGGCGGGTGTCCTGGCCGGCCATCCGGACTGGCGTGCCTTCCAGCAGCACCGACCCGAGCGCAAGAAGCTCCGCGAACGCCCAGTCGATGGACCCTTCGTGGCTCATCTCCTGGCGCTTCAACAACAGCGCCTTGACTTTCGGGTGCACGGTGAACCCGGTCGGCGAATTCGCGTGCGCATCGCCGATCGCGGCGATGACGCTCGCATCCACGCCCGTGGATTCCGGTTCCCCGGACGCGTCGTCCTGCTGCGAACCGGGCCGCTCCAGATCGGAGACGGCGTTGCCGTCCTGCACCATGATGGGCATCGAACCCGTCTGCGCGGCATGCGTTTCGGCGAACGCTCGCTCGAGGCGGTCCTGGAAGTCGGCGTGGGCCGCCTCGTACTCTTCCTCGGTGATGTCGCCGCGACCGACGAGAGCCTCGGCGTACAGCGTCCGTACGCTGCGCTTGGCTTCGATCAGGTTGTACATGAGCGGCTGGGTCATCGACGGGTCGTCGCCCTCGTTGTGCCCGCGGCGGCGGTAGCAGACGAGGTCGATCACGACATCCTTGTGGAATTCCTGGCGGAATTTGTAGGCAAGTTCCGCAACGCGAAGGACGGCTTCCGGGTCGTCGCCGTTCACGTGGAAGATGGGCGCCTGAATGGTCTTGGCGACATCCGTCGCGTACACCGACGTGCGGCCCTCGGCCGGCGGCGTGGTGAAACCGACCTGGTTGTTGACGACGAGGTGGATGGTCCCGCCGATGCGGTATCCGCGCAGCTGGGACATCTGCAGGAGTTCGACGACGACACCCTGGCCGGCCATCGCGGCGTCGCCGTGGATGAGGATCGGCAGAATGCGGAAACTGCCGATCGGTTTGCGGTCCTGCTTCGCGCGGACGATCCCGGCCAGCACGCTGTCGACGGCTTCCAGGTGCGAGGGGTTCGCGGCGAGGTACACCGGGATCTTTTCCCCGTTCGCGGCCGTGAACGTGCCCTCGGTTCCGAGGTGGTATTTGACGTCGCCTGAACCCTGCACGGTGCGCGGGTCCTGCGTACCCTCGAACTCGCGGAAGATCTGGCCGTAGGTTTTGCCGGCGATGTTCGTGAGGACGTTGAGCCGGCCGCGGTGGGCCATGCCGATGGCGACCTCGTCGAGCTCCTGTTCCGCGGCGGTCTGGATGACGGCATCCAACAGCGAAATCATCGACTCCGCGCCCTCCAGGCTGAACCGTTTCTGCCCCACGTACTTGGTTTGCAGGAACGTTTCGAAAGCCTCGGCCTCGTTCAGCTTCGCCAGAACCCGCATCTGCTCATCGTGCGACGGCTTCGTGTACGGGGTTTCCACGTGGTCCTGGATCCACTTGCGTTCGGCCGGATCCTGGATGTGCATGTACTCGATGCCGATCGTGCGGCAGTACGAGTCGCGCAGGATGCCGAGGATCTCCCGGAGCAGCGCCGAACGCCGCCCGCCGAAGCCGCCCGTGACGAACTCGCGATCCAGATCCCAGAACGTGAGCCCGTGGCTGGAGATCTCCAGGTCCGGGTGGGTGCGTTGGCGGTACTCGAGGGGGTCGACGTCGGCCATGAGGTGGCCGCGCACGCGATACGCGTTGATGAGCTCCTGGACCCTCGCGGTCTTGTCCACGGAGTCCGCGGTATCGACGTGGATGTCTGCGGCCCAGTGGATCGGGTCGTACGGGATGCGCAGGGCCGCGAAAATGTCCTCGTAGAACCGGTGGCCGCCGATGAGAAGCTCATGCACAATGCCGAGGAACTGACCTGAACCGGCGCCCTGGATGACCCGGTGGTCGTATGTCGAGGTGAGCGTGATCGTCTTGCCGACCCCGAGGTTGGCCAGCGTGGTGGGCGACATCCCCTGGAACTCGGCCGGGTAGTCGAGGGCGCCCGCGCCGATGATGCAACCCTGCCCCTTCATGAGGCGCGGAACGGAATGCACCGTGCCGATACCGCCGGGGTTCGTGAGGGAGATCGTGGTGCCGGCGAAGTCGTCCGCGGTGAGCTTGTTCGAGCGCGCCTTGTTCACGAGCGCCTCGTACTCGGCCACGAACTCCGCGAAACCCATGGTGTCGGCGCGTTTGATGCTCGGCACGAGGAGCGCCCGCGAGCCGTCCGGTTTCGGGATATCGATCGCGATTCCGAGGTTCACGTGCGCCGGAGCCACCACGGAGGGTTTCCCGTCGACTTCCTCGTAGTACACGTTCTGGCTCGGGAATTCCTTTATTGCTTTCACGAGCGCCCAGCCGATCAGGTGGGTGAACGACACTTTGCCGCCTCTGGCCCGCTTGAGGTGGTTGTTGATGACGATCCGGTTGTCGATGAGCAGCTTCGCCGGCATCGTGCGCACGCTTGTCGCGGTGGGAACGCTGATGCTCGCATCCATATTGGATGCGAGGGACTTGGACATTCCCCTGAGCACCTGAACGGTGCTCTGGGCGTCGTCGACCGGTTCCGTTTCGACGCGTTCGATGGGTTCCGTTTTGGGTGCCTCGGCCGGGATCGGCTGCGACTTGGGAGCAATCGAGGTCGTGCGGGCGACCGGCGGGGTCAGCGACACTTCGGACGTGTCGGTGCTGACGGGAGTCGGGGGCTCCGGTGCAGGTTCGGCTGATTCTGCTGGTTCGGCGGAAGCAGTATCCTCGGCCTGCACGGCCTGCTCTGCTGGCACTGCCGGCGCTGCCGGAGCCGCGGGGTCGGGGGTGACCGGGGGAATCACGTCGCTGGTTTTCACGCGGTGGTAGCTCTCCAGGATCGGCCACCAGGACTGGTCGACGGAGTTTCGGTCCGCCACGAACCGCCCGTACATTTCGTCAACGAGCCACTCGTTTGCTCCGAACTCGCCCGAGGAACCGTCCTCGGTGGTACCGGGGGTTTGGCTGGACACGCCTGACCGCCTGCTCTCTTTTGTCAGTGCCTGAATCGTTCTGGCATCGCTATTTCGGGCCGTGGTGGGAGGCGCAAACGCAACCCTCGACCCAGCTTAATCGCAATCGGCTGCGAAGCCGCTCCCATACGGCAACCAGTACCCTTAAAACTATGCGGTTTTACGATTCGACACCCACGAGCGATCTGACCTATTCCGACGTATTCCTGGTGCCCAGCCGATCCGAGGTGGCGAGTCGGCTCGATGTTTCGCTGGCGCCGGATGACGGCACCGGCGCGACGATTCCGCTCGTCTCCGCGAACATGAACTCGGTGACCGGCGCCCGCCTCGCCGCGACGATGGCGAGGCGAGGCGGGCTCGGCGTCCTCCCGCAGGACATGCACCTGCAGGATCTCGACGCCGCCATCCGGTGGGTGAAGGACCAGCCGACGCTCTTCGACACGCAACGCGAACTTCGGCCGGATTCGACCGTCGCCGACGCGCTGAAGCTCGTGCCGGCGCTCCCGGGCCAGGGAATCGTGCTGCGCAACGCCGAGGGCGACTACGCGGGCTGCGTCGAGGCATCCGCGCTGCAGTCGGCCCTTCCGGGGGCCAGGCTCAGCGACCTCGCCAGCAGCGCCATGCCGTCGATCGACGTCGATGACGTGTCGGACCCGAGAGCCGCGTTCGACCTCATGGTCGCGGCCGGCATTGAGTTCGCCCCGGTGATGCGCCACGGCGAAGTCGTGGGAACCCTCAGCAGGAAGGGCGCGCTGCGCTCGACCCTGTACGCTCCGAACGTCGACGGCGACGGCCGGCTGCGGGTTGCCGCCGCTCTCGGCATCAACGGCGACGTCGCCACCAAAGCACGGGCGCTCCACGACGCCGGAGTCGACACGCTCGTTCTGGACACGGCGCACGGCGACCAGGCCGCGATGCTCCGCGCCGTGTCCGCCGTGGCAGGGCTGAACCTTGGGAAGCCGCTCGTCGCAGGCAACGTCGTCACCGCATCGGCCGTCGCTGACCTCGCCGCAGCCGGCGCGACCATCATCAAGGTGGGGGTCGGGCCCGGTGCCATGTGCACGACCCGGATGATGACCGCCGTCGGCAGGCCGCAGTTCTCCGCCGTGCTCGAGACCGCCGCGGCCGCGCAGGAAGCTGGGGCCGCGGTGTGGGCGGACGGCGGGGTCCGGTATCCCCGGGATGTTGCGCTCGCGCTCGCCGCGGGGGCGGCATCCGTCATGATCGGCTCCTGGTTCGCGGGAACCATCGAGGCACCGGGCACGCTCGAGACGGATCCGGAAGGCCGGCTGTACAAGGACAGCTGGGGAATGGCCTCCACCAAGGCGGTGCAGGACCGATTCGACCGACTCGATCCGTACGAGCTCGCCAGGAAGACCCTGTTCGCGGAAGGGATTTCGTCGTCGCGGATCCTCCTCGACCCGCAGCGCCCGTCCGTGGAGGATCTCATCGATATGATCACCTCCGGGGTGCGGTCATCTCTCACTTACGCGGGGGCACGCAACCTCGCCGAATTCCGCGATCGCGCGCTCGTCGGCATCCAGTCCGCGGCGGGCTACGAAGAGGGTAAGGCCCTTCCGGTCGGCTGGTGAGCGGGCCGGCACCGTTATACTCGATCAGATAATGGACGACCCTCCGCCTGAACGCGTCGACGATCCCCCCCGCGCGCCCCAGCAGGTACCGTGCTCGAGTTAGTCATGCTCGGGGCCGGTCTGCTCCTGACCATCGGCACCGGGCTCTTCGTCGCCTCCGAGTTCTCCCTCGTCAATCTCGACCGTTCGGAACTGGAAGCACGTCGCGAACGCGGTGAGCGCGGCCTTTCCATCACGATCGGCGCGCTCAAGCGCACCTCGACGCACCTGTCCAGCGCGCAACTGGGCATCACGCTCACCACGCTGCTGACCGGATTCATGCTCGAACCAGCCATCAGCCGCCTCCTGCACGCGCCGCTGGCGGATCTGGGCCTCACGGGCGGTGCTGCGACGGCGGTGGCGAGCATCATCGCGATTCTTCTCGCCACGCTCCTGTCCATGATCGTCGGCGAACTGGTCCCCAAGAACTTTGCGCTCGCGCTCCCGCTGCGGGTGGCCAAGATCGTTCTGCCGTTCCAGGTGGGCTTCACCTGGCTGTTTCGCCCCGCCGTCGTGCTCCTCAACGACACCGCGAACCTCATCCTCAGGATGGTGGGGATCGAACCCAAGGAAGAATTGTCGTCGGCGCGAACCGCCGAAGAGTTGCGGTCGCTCGTTCGGCGCTCGGCGACGGCCGGAACGCTCGACCTCGACACCGCCACCCTCCTGTCGAGAACTCTCGTGTTCGCAGGCCACGTGGCCTCCGATGCGATGACGCCCCGCCCCAGGGTCGAGAGCGTGGACAAGTCGGACACCGCGAGCACCGTCGTGGCGCTCGCGCGGGAGACCGGCTTCTCGCGATTCCCGGTCATGGACGACAGCATCGACGACATCGTGGGGCTCGTCCACGTGAAGAACGCGGTCGCGGTCCCGCTCGATCGGCGCGACGACGTGCCCGTCTCGGCTCTCACCTCCGACGCGCTGAGCGTGCCGGAGACGATGAAACTGGATGCGCTGCTCGGCGAGTTGCGCGGTCGCGGATTCCAGATGGCGATCGTGCTCGACGAGTACGGCGGCACGGCCGGCGTCGTCACCCTGGAGGATCTTGTCGAGGAACTCGTCGGCGAGGTCGCGGATGAGCACGACCGATCCCGCGCCGACGTCATTTCGTTCCGGAACGGGGTGACGTTCCCCGGAATGCTCCGGCCGGACGAACTCCTCGACCGGGCCGGTGTGAGCGTGCCGGAGGACGGCCCGTACGAGACCGTCGCGGGCTACATCATGAGCGAACTGGGTCGGCTGCCGGTCGTCGGCGACACCGTGGCGATCCCGAGCGGCGAACTGCGCGTCGAGCGGCTCGATGGCCGACGGATCGACCGGGTTCGATTCACTCCGCTGCCCGAGGGGGAGGCGGAATGAGCGACTGGTGGGGTATCGCGTGGCTTGTCATCCTGCTGTTTGTCAACGCATTCTTCGTGGCGGCAGAGTTCGCGGTCATTTCTGCGCGCCGTTCGCAAATCGAACCGAAGGCGGATGCGGGGAAACTGGGTGCGAAAACCACCCTGTACGCGATGGAACACGCTACGCTCATGCTCGCGACCAGCCAGCTCGGCATCACCGTGTGCTCCCTGCTCATCCTGAATGTCTCCGAACCGGCAATCCACCACCTGCTCCAGGCGCCGCTGGCGTTGACCGGCTGGCCGGATCCGGTCATTGCCGGTGTCTCGTTCGCGATCGCGCTGATCCTCGTCTCGTTCCTCCACGTCGTGTTCGGCGAAATGGTTCCCAAGAACCTGTCGTTTTCCGTTCCCGATCGGGCCGCGCTCCTGCTCGCGCCGCCCCTCGTCTGGATCTCCACCGTCTTCCGTCCCGTCATCGTCGCCCTCAATGCCACCGCCAACGGTGTTCTCCGGCTGTTCCGGGTTGAACCGAAAAGCGAAGCGAACAGCATCTTCACGATCGACGAAGTGGCCAACATTGTCGCCCAGTCGCGGCAGGCCGGCGTGCTGAAGGACGATATCGGCGCCCTCACCGCCGCGTTCGAGTTCACGGTGAAGAAGGTCAAGGACATCGCCGTGAGCATGGAGCAGCTCGTCAGCCTGCCGGAGGGCGCAACCCCGGAGCAGGTGGAGCGCGCCGTTGCGCAGCACGGATTCTCCCGGTACGTCCTTCTCGATCCGAACGGAGAGCCCACCGGGTATCTGCACCTGAAGGATGTTCTGGATCTCGAGGACACCGACGAATTCGAACGGTCCGTCCCGCAAAAGCGGATCCGCCGGCTCATCTCCATTTTCCAGGACACCGATCTGGAAGACGCGCTCGCCGCGATGCGGCGGACAGGTGTGCACATTGCCAGGGTGTTCGACGACGACGGCGCCGCGAAGGGGGTTCTGTTCCTCGAGGACATCATCGAGGAGCTCGTGGGCGAAGTGCAGGATGCCACCCGCCGCAATCGCGGCACCGCGAACTATCGTTGACCCATGAGCGGATACGCAACGTGGACGCCGGCTGAGGCCCGAGAGTGGATCGCGGTACCGCGCGAATGGGATGACAAGTATTCGCACGGCGTCCTCGGCGTCGTCACCGGGTCCCAGGACTACCCTGGTGCGGCGGTGCTCGGCGTCGACGCCGCGTTGCACACCGGCGTCGGGATGGTGCGCTACCTCGGCCCGGAGCGCGCCACCTCGCTCGTGCTCTCTCATCGGCCGGAGGCCGTGACGATCGACGGTCGGGTGCAGGCGTGGCTGCTCGGATCCGGAATGGCGGAATCTCCCGAGGACCCGCAGACGGCGGCGTGGCTGTCCACCGCGCTCCAGTCCGGGCACCCGCTGGTCCTGGACGCGGGAGCCGTCGGCATGGCCGGCACCGCCCGGGGGCCTGTCGTCATCACGCCGCACCACAACGAGCTTGCGCGGCTGCTGCGCGCCGATGTCGCCGATGTCGTGTCGGCGCCGGAGAACTGGGCGCAGCGAGCCGCAGACAGCCTTGGGGTGACGGTCGTCCTGAAGGGTCACACGACCCTCGTGTGCGGAATCGGCGGAAGCTACGCGATCACCGCGCCGACGACGTGGCTGGCCACGGCGGGAACCGGTGACAGTCTCGCCGGGATCCTCGGTGCGCTCGTCGCCACGCACGCGAAGGGCATCTCCGCCGACGCCGGCGCGCTCACGCAACTCGCCGCCACCGCGGTTCTGGTGCACGGGCTGGCCGCGGACCGGGCGGGACGCGGCGGACCGTTCACCGTTCTCGCGCTCAACGCGCGCGTGCCTGAAGTGATCGCGGCGCTGCCGTAGCCGGGCCATCCGGTCGGTTACGCTGAACCGTGATGAGGAGAATAGGCAGCAACCCCGTTGCCCTGTGGTCAGCATTCATCCTCGTGCATTTGTGGCTGGGCATCATCAACCTGTACGGGCCGGGCCTTCCGCTCGGCGACGTCACGATCGTGTACAAATTCTGGTCGGACCAGGTGTTCATCGGAGACTTCTGGGTGGGAATCCAGAGCAGCTGGGTGTACCCGATCCTCGCGATCTTCCCCATGATCGTCTCCGGGCTTTTCGGGCCGGCACACTATGCCGGCACCTGGCTCACCCTCATCCTGCTCCTGGACTCGGCGGCGTTCCTGGTGCTGATCGGCTGGCGCCGCAGAGCGCGCCATGCGGCGGCCGCCTGGTGGTGGATCCTGTTTCTCGCGCTCCTGGGGCCCATCGCGCTCGGCCGGATCGACTCGGTAACGGTTCCGCTGGGAATCGTCGGAGTGTTGTTCATCGCCACGCGACCGCGCGTCGCCGCGGCAATGCTCACCATCGCGGCCTGGGTCAAAGTGTGGCCGGCCGCGATCGTCGGCGCGATGGTCATCGCCGTGAAGGAGCGTTGGGCGGTTCTCGTGACCGCCGTGAGCGTGAGCGCGGTGATCGTCGCCGGAGCGCTCGCGTTCGGCAGCGGGGCGAACGTGCTCAGTTTCATCACGATGCAAACCGACCGGGGCCTTCAGGTGGAGTCGCCCATCAGCACCGTGTGGCTCTGGATGGCATTCAGCCGGGTTCCCGGAACGACGCTCTACTACGACCAGCACCTGCTCACCTGGCAGGTCACCGGTGACGGCGTCGGCGTGGCCGGCGCCCTGATGACCCCGCTCATGGGGCTTGCCGTGATCGCGATCGTCCTCGTGGCGGTTCTGGCGGTACGCCGCGGCGCATCGGCCGCAGCCCTCATGGCGCCGCTGTCGCTCGCGCTCGTCTGCGCACTCATCGCCTTCAACAAGGTAGGGTCTCCGCAGTTCGTGTCCTGGCTCGCCGTCCCCATCGTTCTCGGCCTCACGACGCGCCGCGAGGGACACGCGCGGTGGTTCGTCGTCCCTGCGGTGCTCGGCGCCGTCACGGCGGCACTGACCCAGACGATCTACCCGTACCTGTACGGATGGTTGCTCGGGCTGCATCCGCTCCTGCTCGCCGCGCTCACGGTGCGCAACCTCCTGTATTTCGTGCTGCTCGGCTGGGCGGTTGCCGCGCTGTGGTCGCTCGGCCGCGACGATCAGGACGACGTGCTGCCGGATGCCGAAACGGCGCACCCCACGCGATGGCCGCTCGGTGCCGCGTACAAATCCCGATGATGCCGGTTCTAGATGATGCCGGTTTCGTCCGACTGCACGAGGATGCCGTCCTGAATGGCGCGCTTGCGCAGCGCGACCTTCGTCCCCACGTCGATTCCGGCGATGCGGTACTTCTCCCGAATCCGCTTGAGATATGACTTCGCGGTCTCCTCGGAAATCCCGAGCTGGAACGCGACGGATTTCACGGGCTCACCGCCGCCGTACAAGGCCATCACCCGACGTTCCTGCGCGCTGAGTTTCGGGGCGCCGCCCACATCGCTCGCGTTGAGGGCGAGATCGAGTTCGGCCGAAATGAAAGATTCGCCCTTGTGCGCGGCCCGGATCGCCTCCACGATCATGGCGGCATCCTCGCTCTTCACGAGGTAGCCGAGTGCTCCGGCGGCGAGCGCCTCGCGGACGACATTCGGTTCGGAGTATGTGCTCATGAGCACGGTTTTGACCCCCGTGGTCTTGAGGGTGGAGATCTTGAGCGAGATCGGCAGGTTGTCCTTGAGGTCGAGGTCGAGGAGAACCACATCGACCGGGAACTCGGGGTGCGTCAGCAGTTCCGGCCACGTCGTCACAGCGGCAACCATGGAAATTTCCGTCGCTGCGCCGCGAATCCACTCGGTCAGTGCGCCGAGCAGCATTCGGTGGTCGTCAACGAGGGCAAGTCTGATCGGTGCTTGGTCTGTAGTCACGGCGTTGGCCCCTATCTATGAACTGTCTGTTCAGCATGGTATTGGTCTGCGGGGTTCGCGACCAGACAATCGATCTCGACGCGCAGGCTCGAATTCTCTGTCGCGTTGGTGAATGTGCCCACTCGCGCGAACGATCCCCACGTCGCAGGATCCACCCGGTTGCGGGAAATCCCGGTGGTGGAGATGACGATCGGGACGGACACCATCGACTGCTGGTCATCCGATTCCGCCGGCCCGACCGGCCCGAGCGTGAGGTGGACGGTCGGCCGATCCGTCTGCTTGTCGCTCACGAGCAGCCACACACCGGAGAGCAGGCCGTCGCGCTGGTGGGGGTCGAGAAGACCGGCGAGGCTGCCGGCGTCGGACAGCGACACCGTCTTGCCAAGTTGTTCGGATTCGGTGATGGCGTGATACAGCCAGGTCTCCCTGCGCCCTTCGATGAGGTGCAGCCGCAGCTCGGTGGCGAGCGAGGCGGCGATGGATGCGGTCTTCGGGTCGAGCGGGAGCTTCGTGCGACCGCTGGCCACCGAATCGAACAGTTCCTCTGCGGCGAGGTCGAGTCTGGCGAGTTCCTCGGAGGCCATCATGCCGACCGCGAACCGCGGCGCGGACACGGTGCTTTGCACGAGGACCCGATCAAGCTCGATCTGCACGATTCGGCGGAACTGGACCACGAACCAGGTGGCGAACACGGGCGGCAACACGACGATCGCGAGCGTCACGAGCTGCGCGGGAAGCGTCTCGGGCGTGAGCGGCGTCGTGAGGAGGATTGCGGCGACGAACGCGGCGCCGATCAACCCGACGGAGATGAGGATCTCGCTCGTGCGCCGCAGTGTCACGGCGATCAGGAGTCCGATGCTCGCGGCAACCGATGCCGAGGCGTACGCGCCGATGCTGCCGAGCTCCCAGATCGAGATGAAGTCCAGCGCGATCACGCACGCGAGCCCGGTCAGGAACAGGGCGAACAGCCAGTGCGGCATCCGCTCTCCTGCGGTCGCAATCGTCACCCCGACCACGACGAGGACCAGGAAGTAGATGAGCCAGGCGAAGGATGCGGGCAGCGGATTCGCCATCGAGCCGACTCGCATCAGGAACACGATGAGCAGCGCGAGCGCCGAAATGCCGGCGATGATCCCGGCACCCAACCCGAGGAACCCGGTGCCGAGGCTTGCGCCGCCGGCGCTTGCCTGACGGAGCGCGCGCGCCGCCGGCGACGATGTGGGCTTGGGCTTTCCGCGTTTGCCGATGACGACGCCGAGAGTGTTCTCATCCGGTCGCGCGTAGCCGCTCACTTCGGCACCTCCAACACGACCGTCGTTCCCGATCCCGGCGAGGAGAACAGGCGGGCGGTGCCGCCCACTTCGCCCAGGCGCGCGATCACCGAGTCCTTCAAGCCGAGGCGGGCCGAGTCGATGTCCTTGACATCGAAACCGATTCCCGAGTCGGTGACCATCGCCCGCACCGTCGTTTCGTCGTCGGTGATCGTGACGTGTGCTTCGGTGACGCCCGCGTGCCGCCGCACATTTTCCAGGCATTCCGCGAGCGCGAGCAAAAAGGCGTCGAGCACGTCGCTGGGAAGAAGCACCTGGCCGGTCCCGTGCCAGCTCACCTCGAGTCCGATGCGCCCGAATCGCTGTTTCACGGACTCCAGAGTGGTGCCCAGGATGGCGTCATCCGTGGGCGGAACGGGGATCGACCCGGTCGCCGTCGGAGTGAGGTCCGGCGGTGCCGGCGTCACACCGAGGCGCAATTGCCTGAGGAGGTTCGCATCATCGGCGGCCTGGGCGCGCAATGCGCCAGCGGTCACCCCGACGCCGGAGTGGGCCATGAGCGTGAGGGTGGCCAGGACCGTGTCGTGCAGGAGTCTGGCGGATTGGCGCCGCTGGGCTTCGATTTCACTCGCCTGCCGCTCCGCCCTGTGCGCGCGCCCGATGCTGTGAATCCGCTTCGCCGCCCTCGGGATGCTGGAGGTGATCCACTCGCCCGCGAGAGTGAAAATGACCCAGCCGAGAACCACCGCGCCGACCGGGTAGCTGATCAGGTTCCCGGTTCCGGTCACGAGCAGGACGAGTGCGACCGAGGCGACGAAGCTCGCCACGAGGATGAGAATCCGGGGGATGCTCCTGGTGAGGACGAGGGCGAAGGAGGCCATCGCACCGCCCGCGAACGGGACCAGGGCGATTGCCAGGCCGCTGCGGTTGGTCGTCGCGAACGGTATTTGCACGATCGTGAGAATGGCCAGTCCCGCAGCAATTCCGAGGAGAACCCACAGAATCGAGTGGCTGCTGCCCAGCCGATACAGGCAAAACACGAAGACGATGCCGAGGATGACCGCGGCCATGAGGCTCGTCTCGTCGACGACTCCCGGGATCACCAATCCGAGGAACGAAACGACGGTCATCGTGATTCCGATGAGGCGTACCGACCGGTGCAGCAGCCGGTCGCGCTCTCTGGCGATTAGTTCCACGCCTGCTATCGTCACACGCTTGCCCCCTAAATTGGGGGTGCGACACTGCTCGATCGACACACCGCGTTGAGAAGAACTCGCAGCACTTTCTCTGGTGGCAGTCAGGTCCAGCCGCAGCGACGCCCGACATAGTCGTACAGGGCGACGCGAACAGCGTCGTTGACGCCGATGAAGATCCGCCCGGTGTCCAGTTTCGTCGTGACGGTGAACGTGAAAAATGTCCCGCGTTTGTCCTCAAGAACCACGTGCGGATCGCACCGGGCGGGGATCAGGGTGAGGGAGAACCTCACCGGGGAGGTCGCCGCGCCGATGTCGAGTCCGAGCGGGACCGTGTCGCCGACTTTCCCGGTCGCAGGATCGAGCGCTCCCACCAGAACCGTTCCGCGCACGTCATCGATCGTGAGCAGGCCGCCGGCGCCGGTGGGGGTCGCCGTGAAGTCGAGCACCGCGGTTTCCTGTCCCGCGATCATGACGTACCGGAGGGCTGACGCCGGCCGGATGGCCGCGACGGCCGCGACCGCGTCGTCCCTGCAGTCCTCGGCGGCGATCGTGGGCAATTGCCCCATGCGGTCGTGGGGAGTGAAATCCGCTGCGCCGGTCGCCGGCGTATCCTTCGTCGCAGAGCCCGCGTTCTCGCCGAAGACGTACCGCACGTGGACGCGCGGCGTGCCGGACGATGCCGAGCAGTCCGCGGGAGGCAGCAGCAACCGGAAATTGACTGTGTCGCCCGGCCGGATCGTGGTCGGCGCCCGCTCGTAGTCCACGGGCGGCGTGAACGCGGGGGAGGAGAACGACAGGGCGAGCACCGTGAACGGCAGCGGCGTGGCGTTCGCCACCGAGACCTCGAGCTTGTGGTCTGCATAATCAAAGCGGCCCTGATAGACGTCGATGGTGACGCCGGCCGGGAGCGTCATGGCCGCAGGCGCCGCGCAGGATGATAGTGCCGTTGCACCCCACAGCAGCATCGCGATTGCGGCGAATGCGGGGAGTGAGCGATGCCGCCGACGCCGGTTCACGCCGATAATCATACGAGCGTGCAGGCGATTCGCACACTATTCGTCGTCGAACCAGCCCTCCTGAATTCCCTGTGCCCGCAATTGCGCCCGCGAACTGAGATCCACCCCGGATTCCCGGTATTTGCGGCGTGCACGTTTCACGTAAGACTTGACCGTTTCTTCCGTCGTGCCCATCTTTTCCGCGACTTCGCGCATCGTGATGCCGGACGCATAGGTCGCTATGGCGCGTTGTTCCTGTGGTCCGAGTTTCGGCGACTGAGTGGAGTTCAGCCCGGCGATCGACGCTTCGATGCCGTCGGGAAAGTATTTATCGCCCCGGGCGGCGCTGCGGATGGCCACGGCAAGTTCGTCGATTCCCTGAGTTTTGGGAATGAAACTGAGCGCGCCCGCGCTGATGGCCCGCGCGACCGTCGCGGGGTCGGAATGCCGACTGATCACCACGATTTCGCTGCCCGCGGCGAGCAGGACCTGGATTTTCGTCCCGATCGAAATCGTGTCGTTCAGGTTGAGGTCCAGGACGGTGACCTGGGGCGGGAATTCGGGGTGCGACACCAACTCGTGCCAGGAACTCGCTTCGATGGCGACGCGCACGCCGAAACCGCCCTGATCGAGCCGCGTGGCGAGGCCATCCAGGAGCAGCCGGAAGTCGTCGACGAGGGCGACGCGGATGTCCGATTTGGAATGCGAAGTGCTCTTCGCCGTGCGCCGCAGGGTCATGGCCGGGGTTCCTCCTCGAGCGTGCCATCATCCTAACGAAAATGAGCACTTCTCTCCTGTAGCTCGCGTCGCGCCAGCGTGTCAGGAGTCGAGGAGTCGTTGCAGGTGCGGACCCACGAGCGTGTCCTCGATGAGAAACGCATCGTGCCCGAAATCCGACGTGATGACGACGGCCTGATCGCCGTCGATTCCGCGGGGGAGTTGCGCGGCGAGTTCCTGTTGCGTGGAGACGGGAAAGAGGCGGTCGCTGTCGACACCGAGGACGAGGCTGGCGGCGGTGACCCTGGCGAGTGCTTCCGCGACGCTGCCGCGGCCGCGGCCGATGTCGTGCGAACTCATGGCATTGACCAGTGTGAGGTAGCTGTTGGCGTCGAATCGCCGGGTGAACTTGTTCCCGTGGAAGTCGAGGTAGCTTTCCACAGCGAACCGGCCGGCGCCGCCGAGCGGACTGATGTCGCTCTGCCAGCTTCGATGGAAACGGCCATTGAGCTCGCTGGGCGAGCGGTAGCTGAGCAGCGCAAGCCGGCGTGCGAGAGCGAGGCCCCGGTGGGGACCGTCGCCGTCCTTCGCGTCGTAGTAGTCACCGCCGCGGAATCCCGGATCCATCCTGATGGATTCCGCCTGGACGGAGTTCAGCGAAATCTCGTCCGCGTCGCTCACGGCGGGGGCGGCGAGAACCGCGACCCGCGCGAGTCGATCCGGGTATCCGACGGCCCATTCGAGCGCGTGCATGCCGCCCATCGAACCGCCGATCACGGCGGCGAACCGGTTGATTCCGAGAGCATCCGCGAGGGCGACCTGCGCCGCAACCTGGTCGCGGATCGTGAGGAACGGGAACCGGGATCCCCACTCCTGGCCGTCCGGGGCGGAACTGGCCGGTCCTGTGGTCCCCTGGCAGCCGCCGAGCATGTTCGGTGCAACGACGAACCAGCGGTTGGTGTCGATGGCCCGGTCGGGGCCGACGATTCCGGACCACCATCCGCTTGTCGGGTGGCCCGGCCCCGCATTCCCGATCACGTGGCTGTCGCCGGTCAGGGCGTGCAGGATGAGAATCGCGTTGCTGCGGTGTGCGTTCAGTTCCCCCCAGGTTTCGTAGGCGACCCGCACTGCGGGCAGGGCGCCGCCGAACTCGAGGTGCTGCGGCGCAAGAGCCGCGAACCGGCGCCCGCCGACCGGGTCGCCGTCCCGCCACGCTCCGGTTGCCGGGGGCTTCCCGAGCAGTGACCGGATGTTCGACTCGGTGATGAATCCCGACGGGACGGAGTCCGCTGCTGTTTGCCAGTCCATGGTGTGATCATTGTCTCCCGCGCCGCGGGGTTCGCATTCCCGTGTTACGCGGCGAGTGCACCTCGTGAGGCGGCGAGTCCCTGCTCGAGGTCGGCGAGGATGTCGTCGATGTTCTCCAGGCCGACCGAGAGCCGCACGAGACCGGGCGTGACGCCGGCGGAGAGCTGCTGCTCCCCAGTCAACTGCGAATGCGTTGTCGATGCGGGGTGAATGATGAGGCTGCGCACGTCGCCGATATTGGCGACGTGGCTGAACAGCTCGACGCTGTCGACGAGGGAGCGCCCGGCATCGACGCCGCCCTTCAGTTCGAAGGACAGGACGGCGCCCGTGCCGAGCGGAGCGTATTTCTTCCCCACTTCGAACCACGGGCTGGAGGCGAGGCCGGCCCAGGACACGGAGGCGACGTCCGGGTGCGCTTCGAGCCATTCGGCGACGGCCCTCGCGTTCTGCACGTGGCGCTCGACGCGAAGACTCAGGGTTTCGATGCCCTGGATGAGCTGCCACGCGCTCGCTGGGGCGATCGCGGATCCGAGGTCGCGCAGGAGCTGCACGCGCGCCTTGATGATGTACGCGATCCCGTCCCCGAGCACGCTCGTGTAGCTCGCGCCGTGGTAGGACGGGTCGGGTTCGGTGAGGCCGGGGAACTTCTCGACGTTCTTGCTCCACGCGAACTTCCCGCCGTCCACGATGACGCCGGCCATGACGGTACCGTGTCCGCCGAGGAACTTCGTGGCCGAGTGCACGACGATGTCCGCGCCGTGCTCGAACGGTCGGATGAGGTACGGGGTCGCGATCGTGTTGTCGACGATGAGCGGCACGCCGCTCTCGTGGGCGACGTCGGCGACGGCGCGGATGTCGAGGATGTTGATTTTCGGATTGCCGATGGATTCGGCGAAGAACGCCTTCGTGTTGGGCTTGACGGCCCGACGCCATTCCTCCGGGTTGTCCTGATCCTCGACGAACGTGGTCTCGATGCCGAGCTTCTCCAGCGTGTACTTGAACAGGTTGTACGTGCCGCCATAAATCGAGGACGACGACACGATGTGGTCGCCGGCCTGCGCGATGTTCAGGATGGCGAAGGTCGTCGCGGACTGCCCGGAGGACAGCAAAAGCGCGGCGGTACCGCCCTCGAGAGCCGCGATGCGCTGCTCCGCAACATCCTGGGTGGGGTTCTGGATGCGCGTGTAGATGTTGCCGAATTCGGCGAGCGCGAACAGGTTCTTCGCGTGGTCCGAGTTGTTGAACACGTACGCGGTGGTCTGGTAGATGGGTGTCGCCCGCGCGTTCGTCACGGGGTCCGGCTGGGCCCCGGAATGAATCTGCTTGGTTTCGAACTGCCAGTCCTGGCTGGTGGTGGTCATGGTGGTTCTCCCTCGATGAGCGCGGATACAGCGTGGTGCCGACCTGTTTCCGAGAGTAGGCAGCGGCCGGGGGAGGGTCAACGCGCGTCGAAACACGAAGTAACCTACCGCTGGCAGACTGGTGCCACTGGGTGAAAGGCGATGAGCATGGCAGTTCGACGAGTGGTGGTCACCGGCGCGAGCTCCGGGATCGGCGCGGCGACGGTGCGGCTGTTCCGCGCGCACGGCTGGGATGTCGTCGGCGTCGCGCGGCGTGCAGACCGGCTGGAAGCGCTCGCGGCCGAGACGGGCGCGAGCATCTTCGCGGCGGACCTGACCGATCAGGATCAGGTGGATGCATTCCGGGATTTCGTGGCGCAGGGCCCTCCCCTTCACGCCCTCGTGAACAACGCGGGCGGGGCGTTCGGCATGGAGTCCGTCGAGGAAAGCGATCCGGAGGACTGGACGCGCATGTTCGATGTGAACGTCGTCGCCGTCAAGCGCGTCATCACGGCACTGCTCCCGCTCCTGCGCGACGGTGCCAGGGCCCACGGCCACGCTGACATCCTGACGGTCACCTCGATCGCCGGGCACCTGCCGTACGAGGGCGGCGGCGGGTACAACGGCTCCAAATTCGCGTTGCGCGCCCTGGTGGGGGTGCTTCGCCTCGAACTCAACGGGGAACCGATCCGGGTGATTGAAATCGCGCCCGGGATGGTGAAGACGGACGAATTTTCGCTCACCCGGTTCGGCGGGGATCAGGCGAGGGCGGATGCCGTGTACGCGGGCGTCGACAACCCGCTCACCGCGGAAGACATTGCCGAGGTCATCGTGCTCGCGCTGGAACTGCCGGGGCACGTGAATCTGGACCTCGTCACGGTGAAGCCGGTTGCGCAGGCCGCGCCGCACAAAGTGGCGAGGGTCCCTCTGGCCCCGAGGGGCTGACTACCCCGAAGAGCTGGCCCCGTCGAGCCGGGCGAACGCGAGAGCAGCCAGGTACGCGGCGGCATCCGGCAGCACCGAATCGTCGAACCGGGCGAGGTTCGAGTGGTTGTAGGGTGCCGTCGCCGGGTCGAGTTCGGGCGGGCACGCGCCGACGAACACGAACGCGCCCGGCACCTCGCGAAGCACGGAGGCGAAGTCCTCCGCGCCGCCGATCGGCGTCTCGGCGAGCGTGAATCGCTCCCGGCCGAACATTTCGGCCGCGACGCGTTCTGCCACGGCCACGTGCTCCGGCGCGTTCACGAGCGGCTCGGTCACGATGGCGAAGTCGGTGTCTGCGCTCAGTCCGAACGCCGAAGAGATGCCGGACACGAGTTCGCGACTGTGCGCCTCGACCGCGACGAGGTTCTCCTCGGAGAACGTGCGGACGGTCGCTCCGAAACCCGCCGTGCTCGGGATCACGTTGCTCGTCCCGCGCTCGCCGCCGACGAGCCACCCGACAGTGATGATGACGGGGTCGAACGCGCTGAACCGGCGCGTGACCATCGTCTGCAGGCCCGACACGATTTCCGCGAGCGCCTGATTCGGATCCCGAGCGAGGTGCGGTGCCGAACCGTGTCCGCCGTTGCCCTTCACCGTCACGTCGAGGGTTGCCGCCGCAGCCATGAGGGTGCCCGCGCGCGTGAGAAAGTGGCCGAGCGGAGCGCTCGTCGTCACGTGCAGCGCGTACGCTCCGACGATCGGCCCGGACGCGTATCCGAGCGCGCCGTCCTCGAGCATGGCGTTCGCGCCGCGGTAGCCTTCCTCGCCCGGTTGCAGCAGGAACAGCACCTCCCCGGCGAGCTCGTCGCGATGGGTCGCGAGCAGATGAATCGCGCCCACTGCTATGGCGGCGTGGAGGTCGTGGCCGCACGCGTGCATGAGCCCGGGGATTTCCGAAGCAAAGTCCTCGCCGGTGTCTTCGTGCAGCGAGAGGGCATCCAGGTCTGCCCGAAGGATCACGGTCGGACCCGGCGCTCCTCCGGTGATCCGCACGATCGCCGAGGTCATGGGCAGTCCGCTTCCCGGGTCCACGCGGTCGGATTCCGGCCGGATCACCTCGATCGGCAGCCCAGAGATGGAG
Source organism: Micrococcales bacterium (assembly GCA_017306245.1). GTDB lineage: Bacteria > Actinomycetota > Actinomycetes > Actinomycetales > Microbacteriaceae > Terrimesophilobacter. The sequence goes on from JAFKIY010000001.1 coordinate 208,358, forward strand.
GCGAGGACGCGGTCGAGAGTTTTCGGCGTGTGGAGGCCGAGTTCGGGCTGGCGGTGGATGTCGCGCCGCACGGACTGCAACTCGGCCAGGTAACCGGCGGCCTCGGTGGCGAGGTGTTCCAGTTTCACGGGACCGTCACCGCCGTCTCCTCAGGTTCGCTCACATCGGAAAACGCGAGCTTCGGCACGAAGAACAGGAGCACGGCGGCGATGAGGGCACCCAACCCGCAGATGGTCCACACGAGGTAGTAGCCGAACAGGCTTGCCGCCGTCTCCCCGGCTATCTGGACGGCGCCGATCGCGAGCACGATCGCGAACACCGACGATGCGAAGGAGCCGCCGATCGTCTTCGTCGTGTTCGTGAGGGCCGACGCGATGCCGGTCTGCCCGCGCGGCGCCGCCGCCGCAGCGGCCGCCGGAAGCGCACCGACGAGCGCGCCGCTGCCGAGTCCCGCGATGACCATGTTCAGGAACACCTGCCACGTCTCCAGGTGGAACGGGATGAACAGGAGATACCCGATCGCCACGAAGAATGATGCGACAATGAGCGCGAATCTGGGCGTTCGCCATCGCGAGATGAGCGGAAACAGCAGTGCGCCGATGATCATGGAGATCAGGTAGAGGCCGATGATGTAGGAGCGGGCATCCGAATCGAGCCCGAGTCCGTATCCGAGGGCCGCCCTGTCGGTCCCTGCGTAGGTGGACAACGGAGCCTGGGCGCCGAGCAGGCTGATCCCGATGAGGAACGCGGTGAGCTGCACGGGCCACATATTCGGCTGGCGGAATACTCGGATGTCGATGGCGGGGTCCTTTTGGCGGAGTTCGAAGCGCACGAACGGCCAGAACGTGAGGATGCCGAGGGCCATGATCGCCCACGGCCACCACTGGTCGTCGTTGAACTTCAGGAACGTGAGTCCGGAGGTGATGAGCAGCAGGCCGATCGTGAGGATCGAGAAGCCGATCCAGTCGAGGCTTCGACCAGGCAGCGACTCGGACTCCGGCACGCCGAACAGGATCACGAAGAAGACAAGGGACACCGCGATTGCCGGCACCATGAGGGTCGGAATCATCGAGCTGTCCAGGTTCTCCGGACCGCCGAAAGCTTTGAACACCCGGGAACCGCCGAGCGCTCCGGCGATGGCGCCGGCCTCGAGGCCGACGATGAGAAGCCCCGCAGCCTTGCGCGTCGCGGAGGCCGCGCGGCCGCTTCGCCTCCCCTTGTCGAAGATGAGCGCGATCTCCAGCGGCAGCCAGACGACGTAGAACGCCTGCAGCGACCAGGCGATGAGGAACGTCGTGAAGTCGCCGGCGAACGCGAGCCACCACGTGGCACCCGCCGTGAGCGCGGTGGCGACAAGGAGGATTTTCTTGTGGCCGTACATGTCGCCGAGCTTGGCCAGGATCGGGACCACGAGGGCGGACAAAAGCAGTTGCGCACCCTCGAAAATGTTGAAGTCGGCGTCCCTGATCCCCAGATACTTCACGAGGTCGGGGATGAGGGGAACATAGAAGCCCTGCAGGATGCCGCTCACGAATTCCACGAAAATGAGGAAGCCGATGAGGCTCACCGTGACCGCACCTGCTTTTCCGCGAAGAAGAGTCATGAACGCACACTAGCGCCTCCGCCGACCGTATTCTGCTGTCATGGCCGCGCCGAAACCGCTCACCGAACTTGTCGACCCCGGCTGGGCCGAGGCGCTCGCCCCGGCCGCCGCCCAGGTGGCGGACCTGGGAGATTTCCTGCGGTCCGAGGTCGCGGCGGGGCGCGGATACCTGCCGGCGGGGCGCAACGTGCTCCGCGCATTCACCTACCCGCTCGCCGACGTGCGGGTTCTCATTGTCGGCCAGGACCCGTATCCGACCCCCGGGCATTCGATCGGGCTCGCGTTCGCGGTGGAGCGCAGCGTGCAGCCGGTCCCGCGCAGCCTCCAGAACATTTACCGCGAATTGCACGATGATCTGGGGATCACGGTGCCGTCGCACGGCGACCTGACGGGCTGGGCCGAGCAGGGCGTCATGCTCCTGAACCGGGTTCTGACGGTGCGCCCCGGCTTCTCCGGCTCCCACCGAGGCAAGGGCTGGGAGGCCATCACGGAACTCGCGATCCGCGCCCTCGTGGAACGGGGCGGACCGCTCGTCGCTGTCCTGTGGGGCAGGGATGCCGCAGCTCTCGGGCCGCTGCTCGGCGCGACGCCTGTCGTGAAGTCGGTGCATCCGAGCCCCCTGTCGGCGCGCAACGGATTTTTCGGCTCGCGGCCGTTCAGCCGGGCGAATGAGCTGCTTGCCCAGCAGGGTGCTCCGCCGGTGGACTGGCGTGTGTAACCGGACTGGCGCGAGGGGAGAAATTCTGCTTTACTTGTGCTATGTCAACTAGCACAACAATCGAGATCACCGGATTGGGGAAGTCGTTCGGCCCTGTGCGCGCGGTCGACGACCTCACGTTCAGCGTCCGGCCGGGTCAGGTGACAGGGTTCCTCGGCCCGAACGGCGCGGGGAAGACGACCACCCTGCGGATGCTGCTCGGCCTCGTGCGCCCCACGGAGGGCACCGCGACGTTCGGCGGAACCGAGTACCGAAACCTGAAGGATCCGCTCGCGACGGTGGGAACAGCGCTCGAGGCATCCAGTTTCCACCCCGGCAGATCAGCGCGAAATCATCTGCGGGTGTACGCGCGCGCCGCGGGGATCGGCATGAAACGAGTGGACGCGGTTCTCGCCCAGGTGGGCATCGCCGCGTTCGCCGACCGCCGGGTCGGCGGATACTCGCTCGGCATGCGGCAGCGCCTCGGCCTCGCCTTCGCGTTGCTCGGAGACCCGGGCGTCCTCGTGCTGGACGAACCCGTCAACGGTCTCGACCCGGAAGGAATCAAGTGGATCCGTTCCTTCCTCGGGCAGCTCGCCGCGGAGGGGCGAACCGTTCTGGTGTCCTCGCATCTCCTGAGCGAAGTGCAGCAAAGCGTGGATCGCGTCATCATCATTTCCCACGGTTCCCTCGTGTACGAGGGGGGTCTTGCCGAACTGGAGAGCGGACCGCGGGTGCTGGCTGATTCACCGGATCGCGCAGCGCTCGAGTCGGCGCTGCTGGCGGCAGGGGCCGAGGTGGAAACGACCGCGGGCGGTCTTGCCGTGCTGGGGCTCACGCGCGAGCAGGTCGGATCCGTCGCGCTCTCCGCGGGCGCTGCGCTCAGCCTTCTCGCCACCGAGAACAGCGGCATCGAACAGGCATTCCTCGAACTCGTGGGCGAAGGGGGCTCGCTGTGACTACCGTGCTGACGGACGCGGCGGCCGCGCTTCGCGCCGAGTTCTCGAAAATCTTCACCGTCCGAATGTGGTGGGTGCTCCTCATCGTTCTCGCGGGCTACGTCGGATTCACGGCCGGGATCCTCGCTCTCGTATTCGGCGGCGTCGGCGGCGCGCTCGCCGGCGGCGGCAACGCGCCGCAGATTCCGGACGCGGCACTCCCGGCCATCATTTACAGCATCGCCTCCAGCGTCGGGTACGTGTTCCCCGTACTGTTCGGCGCCCTCGCCACGACCGCGGAGTTCCGGCACCAGACGCTGACCCCCACGTTCCTCGCGACGCCGCGCCGCGGGCTCGTCCTCGGTGCAAAATTCGCGGTGCTCGCCGTCGTGGGTGCCGGATACGGCCTCGTCGCGCTGGCGACATCGGTGGGGATCGGCTCGTCGATCCTCGCCGCAACGGGCCACGACACGGGTCTCGGCGAGACGGACACGTGGTGGCTGCTCGCCCGTATCGTGCTCGCGATGGCGATCTGGGCGGTCATCGGCGTCGGGCTCGGTGCGCTCATCCCCAGCCAGGTCGCCGCGATCGTGATCGTGCTCGCGTTCACGCAATTCCTGGAGCCGATCCTTCGCCTCGTGGCCACGTTCTGGGACTGGACCGCAAGCATCGGGCAATACCTGCCCGGAGCCGCAAGCGATGCGCTCGTCGGATCGAGCATTTTCACGTCGCTCGGAATGGCAACCGGCCAAACCCAGTCTCTGGACTGGTGGGCTGGCGGCCTCGTGCTGCTCGCCTACGCCATCGTCGCCGGCGTGTTCGGTTACTTCACGAGCTGGCGTCGCGATGTGACGTGATGCCCGCCGGTCAGTGAGCGCGGAACAGCTTCATCGAGGTGGGCGACATCGCGATCGTGGAGCCGGGAGCATGGTCGCTCTGCTCGATCCAGTCGTACGCGCTGTCGAACAGGAGGGTGTAGCTCTCGACGCCCGCGTGCCGGGGGAGCGTGACCGTTTCTTCGGATTCGAGGCCGTGCACGATGAGCAGGATCCGGTTGAACCCGTCGACCTCGTGCGTTGAGGCGGCGAGGTACTGCAGCGTCCGCTCGGCGGGCGAATCCCAGTCCTGGATCGACATCGAGACGCCGGAGGCGTTGTACCAATCCATCTGAGTCGCGGTGTCCAGCGTCTCCCCCCACACCCCGAAATCCCTCGGGCGGATGGCGGGATGTTCGAGGCGGAACCGGATTCCGGCCCGCGCGATCGCGAACACGTCGCGCTGCCACTCCTCCAGATCCCACGGGAGCCAGCTCAGCTCGTCGTCGTGGATGTACGCATTGTTGTTCCCCCTCTGGCTTCGGCCGATCTCGTCGCCCGCGGTCATCATGGGGGTTCCCGCCGACAGCAACAGGGTGGCCAGAAGGTTGCGCAGCGCTTTTCGTCGCGCCGTGATGATCGCCGGATCGTTCGTCTTCCCCTCCATCCCGTGGTTGAAGGAGTGGTTGTTGTCCGTGCCGTCGCGGTTGTTCTCGCCGTTGCCGAGATTGTGTTTGACGTTGTAGGACGCAAGGTCCCATGCCGTGAATCCGTCGTGCGCCGTCACGAAATTCACGGAAGCCCCCGGGCCGCGGTCGGGAGAAAACAGATCGGAGGAGCCGGATACGCGAGTGGCCAGCCGGCCGATGCCGATCGGCGCGGCGCCCGTGGAGCGCGCCGCGGCGATGTCGCTCAGCCAGAACTGCCGAACGCGATCGCGATACCGGTCGTTCCACTCGAGCCAGCCTTTCGGGAACCCACCCGTGTGCCATCCGTCGTGACCGATATCCCATGGCTCGGCGATCAGTTTCGTGCCGGCGAGGGCCGGATCGTCCCGAATCGCCGTGAGAAGGGGATGCTCGGGGTCGAACTCGTGGTGCGCGTCCCTCGCGAGCGTGACGGCGAGGTCGAAGCGGAATCCGTCGATCTGCACCTCGTTTGCCCAGTACCGCAACGAATCGAGAATGAGCCGCTGGGTGGCCGGCATGGCGGTGTTGAGCGCGTTCCCGGTGCCCGTCGTGTCGATGTAGCTTCCGTGCGCATCCTGCCGGTAGTAAGTGGCGTCGTCGAGGCCGCGGAGGCTCGAGGTCGGCCCGGCCGGCCCCTCCTCCGACGTGTGGTTGTATACGACATCCAGAATCACCTCGATCCCTGCTTCGTGGAGCAGCCGCACCATTCCCTTGAACTCGCGCAGCACGCCGGCGGGCCCGGAGCTTTGCGCCTTGGGGGAGGCCCAGGCGGCGTGCGGGGCGAAAAAGGAGAGGGTGTTGTATCCCCAATAATTGGTCAGCCCCATCGCGACCAGGCGCTGTTCGGACACGAACTGGTGGACGGGCAGCAGCTCGATGGCGGTGACGCCGAGATCCTGGAGGTAGCGGATGGTCGATTCGTGCGCGAGCCCCGCATAGCTTCCGCGGAGCCGTTCGGGCACGGCCGGGTTGAGTTTGGTCATCCCCTTCGCGTGCGCCTCGTAGATGATGGTGCGATCGACGGGGGTCGCGGGCTTGGACACCCCGCCCCAGTCGAAATCCTCGTCGAGGATCGTGGAGCGCCACTCTCCGCCGGTGGCTCTCGTGAGCCCTTTCGCGTACGGGTCGATGAGGTGGAGGTTGGGGTCGAATCGTCCCCGCGGCGGGCCCGATTCCGGCCCTGTCGCACGCAGCGTGTAACTCCTGCCTGCGGCGAGTTTCGGCGAGGTCGCCGACCAGACGCCGTTGCCGTCCGGAGTGAGCGGGAGCGTGTCGGTGATCCAGTTGAGGTCTTTGCGGGAGAACAGGCACAGCTCGATCCCGCTCGCATTCGCCGAGTACACGCGGATGGTTCCGCCGTCTGTGGTGAGGGTGACGCCGAGATCGCGAAGCGGGTCGGGTGTCGGCACCGTTCTAGAGTAATTGAGTGCGAGACCGCCCCGCGCCGTGACCTCGAGGGAGAAGGCAGATGACCGTGTACCTTGACCACGCGGCGACCACTCCGATGCTGCCGGCGGCGCGCGAAGCCTGGCTGGACGCTCTGGGGCTCGTGGGGAATCCCTCGTCGATTCACAGCGACGGGCAGAACGCGAAGCGGATGCTCGAGGAGGCTCGCGAGCGGGTCGCCGCGAGCCTCGGCTGCGACCCCATTGAGATCGTGTTCACGTCCGGGGGCACCGAATCCGTCAACCTCGCCATCAAGGGGCTGTACTGGGCAGCGGTGGCCGCCGACCCTGAGCGTCGGCGCATCCTCGTCCCGCGGGGCGAGCACCACGCGACGGTGGACACCGTGGAGTGGCTGGAGCGGCACGAGGGGGCGATCGTGCACTGGCTGCCGGTCGACGAGTATGGCCGGGTGTCGCCGGCGGAGGTGGAGTCGGCGCTGTCGTCGCACGCGGACAGTGCGCTTGTCACGCTCCTGTGGGCGAACAACGAGGTGGGGACGATTCAACCGGTGGCCGACATCGTTGCGCTCGCGACGAAGTACGGCGTTCCCGCCCACGCGGATGCGGTGGCCGCCTATCGGCACCTGCCCGTCGACTTCGCGGCATCCGGACTCGCCGCGCTGTCGGTGTCCGCGCACAAGATCGGCGGCCCCCTGGGAATGGGCGCTCTCGTCCTGTCTCGGAAAGCCACGGTCGTTCCGCTGATCCACGGGGGAGGGCAGCAGCGCCAGGTGCGCTCCGGCACGCAGGACGCGCCCGCCGCCCACGCGTTCGCGGCGGCTGCCGAGCATCCGGTGTCGGACCTCTCGGCACTGCGCGACGAACTCATCGCGGGAGTCGCCGGCGCGGTGCCCTCCGCGATCCTGCGGGGCGATCCGGTGAATCGGCTGGACAACAACGCCCACTTCACGTTCCCGGGCTGCGAGGGCGATTCGCTCCTGTTCCTTCTGGATGCCGCAGGGATTTCGGTGAGCACGGGTTCGGCGTGCCAGGCCGGGATTCCGGAAGCGAGCCACGTGCTGATCGGGATGGGGCTCGGCGAGCAGGAGGCGCGCGGCGCGCTCCGGTTCACGCTCGGCCACACCTCGACCAGGGCGGACATCCGCGCGCTCGTGGCGGCGCTGCCGAGCGCCCACGAAAAAGCGGTGCGGGCCGGCCTCGCGACCCGCGAAACGGCGAAGGGAACCCGTTAGGTTTCGAACTTTCTATACATGTGTTAGTATTTGCTGACAGGTGCAAGAAAGGATTGGAACGTGAACGCGGAGGAGCTGAGCGGCCAGCTGGCGGCAATCGCCAGCACGCAGCGATTGGGCATCATCGCCCACCTCGTCGGCGAGCCGCTTCACGTGAGCGAGCTGGCCCGGCGCATGGAAATGTCCCGCGCCCTCCTCTACATGCACCTGGCAAAGCTCGAGGCAGCCGGTTTCGTGACCGGCCACCTTGAACTGAGCGACGACGGCAAGGCCCTCAAGTTCTTCCAGGCCGTGCCGTTCGAACTCAGCATCACACCTGCCGTCATCGCGGCGGCGGTCAACAACGAGGAAGGCACGAACGGCTGATGGAGATCTTTTACAACTTTTGGTTTTGGATCGCGGTGGTCGCGGTCGTTGGAATAACCGCGGGGGTCATCACCAACGCCGTGAACAAGTCGGCGGAGACGCGCAAGTATGTTGCGGATGCCCAGTCGGGAGGCAATTACAAAAAGGTCGCCGAAGACTTCGCCGCGCTGAACACCACGGTGATAGCGCGACTGGACGCGGTGGAGTCCCGCCTCGCCGCAATCGAGAAAACTCTCACGGAAATACCCTGAGACCTCGTGTTCACGTTCAGCAGCGTCTCCTACGTGGGCGCGTCGTCGCCGCGGCCCGCAGGGCTGGAACCGGACCCGCCCGACGGGAGCCGGGATGAAGACGACGCGACTCTTACCTAAACTGAAATCATGAAAGTTCTCGCGGCGATGAGTGGTGGAGTGGATTCCGCCGTCGCAGCCGCGCGCGCCGTCGATGCGGGGCACGACGTCGTCGGCGTGCACCTGGCGCTCAGCCGGATGCCAGGTACCCTGCGCACCGGCAGCCGGGGTTGCTGCACGATCGAGGACTCGATGGATGCCCAGCGGGTCGCGAACCTCATCGGAATCCCCTACTACGTGTGGGACTTCTCCGAACGATTCAAGCTCGATGTGGTCGATGATTTCATCGCCGAATACTCGGCGGGACGCACGCCGAACCCGTGCCTGCGGTGCAACGAGAAGATCAAGTTCGCGGCCCTCATGGAGAAGGCCCTGGACCTCGGCTTCGATGCTGTCGCCACCGGCCACTACGCGACAATCGAAACCGATGCCGACGGCAACCGCGAACTCCACCGCGCGGCAGACTGGGCGAAAGACCAGTCCTACGTGCTGGGAGTGCTCACCGCCGACCAGCTCGCGCACAGCATGTTTCCGCTCGGATCGACGCCGAGCAAGGCCGAGGTGCGGGCCGAGGCGGCCGCACGCGGATTCTCGGTGGCGAGCAAGCCGGACAGCCACGACATTTGCTTCATTCCGGACGGAGACACCCGTGGCTGGCTCGCGGAACGCGTCGGTGCGGAACCGGGCGACATCCTCGACCGCGCGGGGGAGAAGCTCGGAACGCACGAGGGCGCTGCGGCGTTCACCGTCGGGCAGCGCAAGGGGCTGAACATCGGTTATCCGGCAGATGACGGCAAGCCCAGGTTCGTGCTCGAGGTGCGGCCGAAAACCAACGAGGTCGTGGTTGGGCCGCGTGAAGCACTCGAACTGGCCGAGATCGCCGGCTCGCGGTTCAGCTGGGCGGGCCTGCCGCCGCGGGAACTCGCGAGCTCTCCGTCGGAAACCCTGGACTGCATGATCCAGATTCGCGCGCACGCCGACCCGGTTCCCGCCACGCTCCGCCAGGACGGCCCGGAACTCGTGGCGATTCCCGACGAGCCGCTCGGCGGAGTCGCGCCCGGGCAGAGTTGCGTGATCTACCTCGGCACCCGCGTGCTCGGCCAGTTCACGATCGACCGCACCGTGAGCGCGTCGCCGGAACCTGCCATTCCTTCGCCCGCCTTGTAAGATTGCAGGGGCTTCAGGAACCAATCCGGGTTCGCTCGCCTCGCCGCTGACTACCGTGAGGCCAAAATTTCCCATGAGGCTGCTGTGAACGCCAACCCGCTCGCCCCGCCGTGGCTCGAACCTCCGGCGGATGCGAACGCGCTCGCCGAGGGGGTGTGGCCGGCGAACGCCAGGCGCGCATCGGGGGGCGAGCTCGAATTCGCGGGAGTGCAGGCATCCGCCCTCGTCGAACAGTACGGCTCGCCGCTGTATGTGCTCGACGAAGCGGATGCGCGGACACGTGCGGCGGGGATCCGCCGGTCCTTCGAGGCCGCGTTCGGCGCGATCGGCGCGAATGTGACGGTGTATTACGCCGGAAAGGCGTTTCTTTCGGCCGAGGTTGCGCGGTGGATGGATTCCGAGGGACTCGCTATCGACGTGGCGAGCGGCGGCGAACTCGCGCTTGCGCTCGCCGCCGGCATCCCGGCTTCCCGCCTGGGGCTGCACGGCAACAACAAGAGCGTCGAGGAGATCGACAGCGCCGTTCGCGCCGGCGTGGGCGCGATCGTGCTGGACAGCGCCATCGAGATCGAGAGGGTGGCCGAGGCCGCCAGGCGGCACGGCACCGTGCAGCGCGTGCGGTTGCGCACGAACACGGGCGTCCATGCGCACACCCACGAGTACCTGGCCACGGCGCGCGAGGACCAGAAGTTCGGTGTTCCGCTCACCGAGGTGGCAGGGCACGTCGAACGCATCCGCACCCTCGGGTCCCTGGAGTTCCTCGGGCTGCACTCGCACATCGGTTCGCAGATCTTCGACGTGAGCGGCTTCGTCGAGGCCATCCGGCGCCTCATCGCCGTCCACGCGACGCTCCTCGAGCGCGGTCCGGTGCCCGAATTGAACCTCGGCGGGGGTTTCGGCATCGCGTACACCTCGGCCGACCGGGTGACGCCCATCGAGGAGATGGCAGGACAACTCGCGGCGGCGGTCGCCGGCGAGGCGAAGCGCCACGGCGTTGCCGTGCCCGACATCGCGATCGAGCCCGGCCGCGCCATCATCGGTCCGGCAGGCGCCACGCTGTACACGGTCGGCACGATCAAGGACGTGGACGTGGCGACGGAAACCGGGATCGCGCCACGCCGCTACGTGAGCGTCGACGGCGGTATGAGCGACAACGTCCGTCCGGCGCTGTACGGAGCCGACTTCACCACGCGGATCGCGGGCCGGGCCTCGGATGCCTCTCCCGTGCTCGTCCGAGTCGCCGGCAAGCACTGCGAAAGCGGCGACATCGTCGTTCACGCCGACTACCTCCCCGGCGACATCGCGCCGGGGGATGTCATCGCGGTTGCCGCGACCGGAGCCTACTGCTGGTCGCTCGCGAGCAACTACAACTACCTCGCCCGTCCCGCGGTCGTCGCCGTCTCCGACGGCGCGGCGCGCGCGATCGTGAGAAGGGAAACGATGGCGGACCTGCTCGGCAGAGACCTCGCGCTTGCCGACGGGGCGCCGGCGAGCGGTGAGCCGGCGAGTGAGGCTGCCAGGGGCGAAGGAGATAGCAGATGATCGAATACCGCAACCTGAAAGTGGCGCTGCTCGGCGCGGGAAACGTCGGCGCGCAGGTCGCCTCGCTCCTTCTGGAGCACAGCGCGGAACTCGCAGAACGGGTGGGGGCGGGCCTCGAGTTAATCGGCATCGCCGTGCGGGACCTCGATGCCGAGCGCACCGCCGATCTTCCGCGCGAACTCCTGACCACGGACACCGAATCCCTCATCCTGAACGCGGACATCGTGATCGAACTTCTCGGCGGCCTCGAGCCGGCCAGAGAATACATCCTGCAGGCGCTGAATTCCGGCGCGGACGTCATCACCGGCAACAAGGCACTCCTGGCCACCCACGGCCCCGAGCTGTTCGAGGCCGCGGAGCAGGTGGGGGCCCAGCTGTACTACGAGGCGGCCGTTGCGGGAGCGATTCCCATCATCCGCCCGCTGCACGACAGTCTCGCCGGCGATCGGGTGCGGCGCATTCTCGGCATCGTCAACGGCACGACGAACTTCATCCTCGACCGCATGCACACGACAGGGGCGACGCTTCAGGAAGCGCTCGCGACGGCGACCGAGCTCGGCTTCGCCGAAGCGGATCCCACCGCCGACATCGACGGATACGATGCGGCGCAGAAGGCGGCCATTCTGGCGAGCCTCGCGTTCCACACCGTGGTTCCCCTCGACGCGGTGCACCGCGAAGGAATCACCGGGATCACGCTCGAGCAGGTTGAGGCGGCCAGGCACGCCGGATACGTCATCAAGCTTCTCGCGATTTGCGAGCGGCTCGTCGATGCTCAGGGGAATGAGGGCGTGAGCGCCCGCGTGCATCCCGCCCTCGTCCCCCAGGACCATCCGCTCGCCGCAGTGCACGGCGGCAAGAACGCGGTGTTCATCGAAGCGGATGCCGCGGGCGACCTCATGTTTTACGGGGCCGGCGCGGGCGGGCTGGAGACGGCATCCGCCGTGCTCGGCGACCTCGTTTCGGCCGCCAGGCGCCACGTCATCGGTGGGCCGGGCATCGCGGAATCGCGTCACGCGATTCTGCCCATCCTGCCCATGGCGAGCATCACCACGAGATATCAGATCACCCTCGCGGTGCCGGACCAGCCCGGCGTCCTCGCTGCCATCGCCGAACTGTTCCTCGAGCACGGCGTATCGGTGGAGACGCTCGTGCAGTCGGTGAGGGCGCAGCAGGATGGCTCGACCCCGACCGCGACCCTGGTGATCGGCACGCACGAGGCGTCGGAGGCTTCCCTCGCCGCGACCGTCTCCTCCCTCGCCGAATCCCCCGTCGTCGAAACCGTCAGTTCCGTTCTGAGAGTAGAGGGCCTGTAGATAATGTCCACGCCAAGTACACCCGAGCCGCGCCTGCCGAAGCCGAGTCCGTCCGCGCAGTGGCGCGGCGTCATCCGCGAGTACGCCGATCGGCTCGACGTGAGCGAGGCGACGCCGATCGTGACGCTTGGCGAAGGCGGCACGCCGCTCATCGACGCGACCGCCCTGTCCGAGCGCACCGGCGCGAAAGTCTGGGTGAAGTTCGAGGGGATGAACCCGACCGGTTCGTTCAAGGACCGCGGAATGACGATGGCCGTATCCAAGGCCGTTGAACACGGCGCCAGGGTCGTCGTGTGCGCATCGACCGGGAATACGTCCGCGTCCGCGGCCGCCTACGCGACGCGCGCCGGAATCGCCGCGGCGGTCCTCGTGCCGCAGGGCAAGATCGCGATGGGCAAGCTCAGCCAGGCGATCGCCCACAATGCCCGCATCCTCCAGGTCGAGGGCAATTTCGACGACTGCCTGGAAATTGCCAAGGAACTGGCCGAACGGTACCCGGTGCACCTGGTCAATTCCGTGAACAACGACCGCATCGAGGGGCAGAAGACCGCGGCGTTCGAGGTCGTCGAAGTGCTCGGCGACGCCCCCGACTTCCACTTGCTGCCCGTCGGGAACGCGGGAAACTACACGGCATACCATCGCGGCTACCGCGAGGAGCTCGAGCGCGGGGCCACCACGAGGCTGCCGCGCATGTTCGGCTTCCAGGCGGAGGGGAGCGCGCCGATCATCCGCGGGCACATCGTGAAGGACCCGGATACTATCGCGAGCGCCATCCGAATCGGCAACCCGGCCTCCTGGAGCCTTGCCCTTGCCGCGCGCGACGACAGCGACGGCTACTTCGGCATGTTCTCCGATGAGAAAATCCTCGAAGCGCACCGCATCCTGTCCGCGGAGACCGGGATCTTCGTCGAACCGGCATCCGCGATCGGTGTCGCCGGACTGCTGGAACGCGCCGAAGCCGGGATCATCCCGAAGGGCGCAACCGTCGTCATCACGGTGACCGGGCACGGGCTCAAGGATCCGGGGTGGGCCGTGCGGCAACCGGACGGCTCCGAGGTCACGCCCACGGTGGTCCCGGTCGACACCGACCAGGTCGCGCACGCACTCGGCATGGCCGGGCAGGCGGCACGGCAATGACCGCGGAGCGGGCCATCCCGGTCGGGACCTCCGTTTCCGTCAAGGTTCCGGCGACGACGGCGAACCTGGGCCCGGGGTTTGACACGCTCGGCCTTGCCCTGTCCCTGTACGACGAGCTTGAGGTGACGGTGCGCGATGCGCCGGGAATCCGGGTGATGGTCTCCGGGGTCGGCGAGGGGGAGGTGCCGACCGACGAATCGAACCTCGTCGCACGGTCTGTCATCCACGTCTTCGACCACTTCGGGATTCCGGTGCCCGGTCTGGAGATTTCCGCGCACAACTCCATTCCGCACGGCCGCGGGCTCGGGTCGAGCGGCGCGGCGATCGTGGCGGGGATCATGTCTGCAAAGGGGCTGCTCACGGGCATCGTCGACGTTGATTCGACGATGCTGCTCGAACTCGCCACCGAGCTGGAGGGCCACCCGGACAACGTCGCGCCGGCGCTCTTCGGGGGGCTCACGATCGCGTGGGTGGGGGACGGAGGGCCGAAACACAAGCGCCTCATCGCCCACCGCGGCGTCTCCGCGGTCGTGTTCGTGCCGGAAACCGAGATGTCGACGGCGCTGGCCCGCAGCCTGCAGCCGGCATCCGTGCCGCACGAGGACGCGATCTTCAATGTGTCGCGGAGCGCCCTGCTCGTCGCGGCGCTCGTGCAGAGCCCCGAACTTCTGCTCGCGGCAACCGAGGACCGGCTGCACCAGAGCTACCGCGCGAGCGCGATGCCGCACACCGACGAACTCATCCACATGCTGCGGGACAATGGCCTCGCAGCGGTGGTGTCCGGTGCCGGACCGTCCGTCCTGGTGCTCGGAAGCGATCCCAGCCAGCGCCTGAAGGCCGCCGAACTCGTGGCGAAGAACTCCTCGACGGCGTGGCAGGCGCTCATGCTGGCCGTCGACTTCAAAGGTGCTACAGTGATTGTGCATCCGGTAGACGGCTCCGTCTGAGCTGGCAAAACCCCATCAGGGTTTGCCGCTTTCGGCAGAGGTCCCGGATGCCATCACCAGCACTCGATCATTCCCCGCCCTGCGCACCCGCGCAGATCCGTGAGGGTACATGGTCGACAAGCTCCGCTGCGGGTCGCAGCGCACCAACGGTGCGGGCCCCCGTCAGGGGAAAGGAATCCTCCCAGTGACAGACCACAACGTTCGCGCCGTGGGGCCGAACGCCGACGCCTCTCTCGCCGCACTGCGACTGCCTGAACTTCAGGCGCTCGCTGCAGAACTCGGCATTTCCGGCGCCGCCAAACTTCGAAAAGGAGAACTCGTGGATACCATCTCCGAGGTACAGACGGGCAAGACCGCCGCACAGGACCCGAGCGCGGGCACAGCCGACAGCGCACCGGAAAGCAGCGAGGCCGCCGCTCCCGATGCCGCGCCGAGAAAGCGCGCCCCTCGCCGCGCGACGGCTGCAGCAGGTGTCGTGACGACGACGGTGCGGGACGCCACCGCGTCGGATGCGCAGGCCAAGGACGCGCAGGCGAAGGACGAGCCTTCAAAGGACGCCGCGAAAGGCGAGCCGGCGAAGGACGACGCCGCAAAGGATGCGAAGGCCGATCAGGGCGGCGATGGCGGCAAGGGTGCCGACCAGAACTCCACAACGGGCGCGGATCAGGGCGGCGACAAGGACGGCGAGTCCGGCGGCCAGCGCAACCGCAACCGCAACCGCAACCGCAGCGGCGGCGACCGCCAGCAGGGCGACAAGCAGCAGGGCGATCGCCAGCAGGGTGATCGTCAGCAGAGCGAGAAGCAGCAGGGCGATGGCGACGACCGCGGCGGGCGCGGCCGCTACCGCGACCGCAAACGGCGCGGGCAGGGCGGCAGCGACGAGGTCGAGCCGGAAATCACCGAGGACGACGTGCTCATCCCGGTCGCCGGAATCCTCGACGTGCTCGACAACTACGCGTTCGTGCGCACGAGCGGATATCTCCCCGGCAACAACGACGTGTACGTGTCCCTCGGCCAGGTGAAGAAATACAACCTGCGCAAGGGAGACGCCGTCGTCGGTTCCATCCGCCAGCCCCGCGAAGGCGAGAACCCCGGCAGGCAGAAGTACAACGCTCTCGTGCGGATCGACTCCATCAACGGGCTCGCCCTGGACTCGACCGCCGAGCGCGTCGAGTTCGGCAAACTGACTCCGCTCTATCCGACGGAACGTCTGCGGCTGGAGACGGAAGCGGGAAAGCTCACGACCCGCATCATCGACCTCGTGTCGCCAATCGGAAAAGGCCAGCGCGGCCTCATCGTCTCCCCGCCCAAGGCGGGGAAAACTCTTGTCCTTCAGGCCATCGCGAACGCGATCGCGAAGAACAACCCCGAAGTGCACCTCATGGTCGTGCTCGTGGACGAGCGCCCCGAGGAAGTCACCGACATGCAGCGCACGGTGAAGGGCGAGGTCATCGCCTCCACGTTCGACCGTCCGGCCGAAGATCACACGACGGTCGCGGAGCTCGCGATCGAGCGCGCAAAGCGGCTCGTTGAACTGGGCCACGACGTTGTCGTCCTGCTCGACTCGATCACGCGGCTCGGTCGCGCGTACAACCTCGCGGCACCCGCATCGGGGCGCATCCTGTCCGGCGGCGTCGACTCCTCCGCGCTGTACCCGCCGAAGCGTTTCTTCGGCGCAGCGCGCAACATCGAGGACGGCGGTTCGCTCACGATCCTCGCGACGGCGCTCGTGGAGACCGGATCCAAAATGGATGAGGTCATCTTCGAAGAGTTCAAGGGCACGGGCAACATGGAACTTCGCCTGTCCCGGCAGCTCGCCGACAAGCGCATCTTCCCCGCAGTCGACGTCAACGCATCTGGCACACGCCGCGAAGAGATGCTCATGAGCGACGACGAGACGAAGATCACCTGGAAGCTTCGCCGTGCGCTCGCCGGGCTCGACACGCAGCAGGCGCTGGAAATCGTCCTCGGCCGGCTCAAGGACACCTCGAGCAACGTCGAGTTCCTCATGCAGGTCCAGAAGTCGATGCCGACCGCCGGCGGGGCGAAGGAAGACTGACCGCATGTTCGAGTCGGTGGCAGCGCTGCTGGCCGAGCATGAGGATCTGCAGACCCAGCTGTCGGATCCCGCCGTTCACGCGGATGCCGGCAGGGCCCGGAAAATCAATCGGCGCTACGCCGAGCTCAGCCAGATCAAATCGGCGCACGAGCACTGGGTGAGCGCTGCGGATGACCTCGAGGCCGCACGCGAACTCGCGAAAGACGATGAGTCCTTCGCCGCGGAGGTGCCGGCCCTGGAGGAGAAGCTCGCGAGCGCGCAGGAGAAACTCCGGCGCCTGCTGATCCCGCGCGACCCGGACGACGGCCGCGACGTGATCATGGAAATCAAGGGCGGCGAGGGCGGCGCCGAAAGCGCCCTGTTCGCGAGTGACCTCCTGCGCATGTACCTGCACTACGCGGAGTCCAAGGGCTGGAAAACGGAAATCCTCGACTCCACGGAAAGTGATCTGGGCGGCTACAAGGGCGTGCAGCTGGCCATCAAATCGAATTCGACCGATCCCTCGCAGGGCGTGTGGGCGCACCTCAAATACGAGGGCGGCGTGCACCGCGTGCAGCGGGTACCGGTCACCGAGTCTCAGGGCCGCATCCACACGTCCACGACCGGGGTCCTTGTGTTCCCCGAGGTGGACGAGCCCGAAGAGGTCGAGATCAACCAGAACGACCTCAAAATCGACGTGTATCGCTCGAGCGGCCCCGGCGGTCAGTCGGTGAACACGACCGACTCCGCCGTGCGCATCACCCACCTTCCGACCGGCATCGTCGTGTCGATGCAGAACGAGAAAAGCCAGCTGCAGAACCGCGAAGCCGGGATGCGCGTGCTGCGGGCACGGATTCTCGCGCGGCAGCAGGAGGAGCAGGCCGAACTCGACTCCGCGGCGCGCAAGAGCCAGATCCGGACCATGGATCGCTCCGAACGCATCCGCACCTACAACTTTCCGGAAAACCGCATCGCGGACCACCGCACGGGGTTCAAGGCGTACAACCTGGACTCCGTCATGGATGGCGCGCTGGACGCCGTCATCGAGTCGTGCATCCAGTTCGACGAGGAGGCGCGCATCGCCGAACTCGGCGGCGACGCGTAATCTTGGTGGATGTCCGAAACACCGCGCAGTGATGTCACGACACTCCCGACCGACACGCCCGTCGAGGAATTCCTCGCGACGGTGACCAACGAACGCAGGCTCGCGGATGCGAGGAAGATCATCGCGATCATGCGCCGGGTAACCGGGGTCGAGCCCGTCATGTGGGGGGCGACGATGATCGGCTTTGGAAGCCACCACTACCGGTACGCGTCCGGCCACGAAGGCGACACGTTCATCGTGGGCCTGTCGCCGCGCTCGGCCTCCATGTCGGTCTACGGGCTGTACAACGCGTACGATCCGGATCCCCGGTTCGAGAAACTCGGGCCGCACAAAGTCGGCACGAGCTGCCTGTACATCACCCGGTTCGACGCGGTCGATCAGGATCTGTTCGAAACGTTCGTGCGGGAAGCCTGGGATCGGCAGGGTTCACCCTGCTGACGCCCGCCACGCTTCGCGCCGTTCGGGACCTCGCCTCGGCCGAACTCGCCGCGGCGGGAGTTCCCGACCCGCAGGTCGACACCGAGCTTCTCATCGGGCACGTCCTGGGGTTGAGCCGCGGTGAAGTGCAGGCGAAGGTCGCGCTGGATGCCGGGATCGCCGGGGACATCGCGGGGGAGATTCTCGCGCTCGTGACCCGCCGCGCGGCCCGTGAACCCCTGCAACACATCACGGGGCGAGCGCCATTCCGCGGAATCGAACTCCTGGTGGGGCCCGGGGTGTTCGTGCCGCGGCCGGAAACCGAGCAGGTCGCCCAGTTCGCGATCGACGCTCTGCTGGCCAATGCCGAGCCGGAACCCATCGCGGTGGATCTGGGCACGGGGAGCGGCGCGATAGCGATTGCGCTCGCGACCGAAGTGCCGCACTCCCGCGTGTTCGCCGTGGAGATCTCCGAGGAGGCCCACGCGTGGGCCGCGCGCAATGTCGCGGCATTCCGCGCCGAAAATCTGGACCTGCGGCTCGGCGATCTGGCCACCGCGTTCCCCGAGCTGGACGGGCGCGTGGCCGTCGTGATCTCGAATCCGCCGTACGTGCCGGCGGATGCGGTGCCCCGCGACCCCGAGGTGCGCCTGTTCGACCCGGCGATCGCGCTGTACGGCGGCGAGGACGGCCTCGACGTGGTGCGCGAAGTCTCGGCCGCCGCCCGTCGGCTTCTGCATCCCGGAGGCACGCTCGTGCTCGAACACGGAGAATTGCAGGGTGAGGCGATTCGCCGCCTTCTCGACGCCGACGGTTGGCGGGCAGCGTCGACGCACCCGGACCTGCTCGGCCGGGATCGCGCGACCATTGCGCTGCGCTAGCCCGTGGTGCGCGCCGCGAACCTCGCGACGGCGTCCTGCAGAGCGGCCGTTTGCGGCGTGTCCCCGACCCACTGGATCTGATAGGCGTGGATGCCCACCGCGGCGGCGCCGGCCGTATTTGCCGCCGAATCGTCGGTGAAGAACGTGTTTTCCGGTTTCGCCCCGAATCGTTCGAGCGCCAGGCGGTAAATCTCGGCATCGGGCTTGCGCACGCCGAGGTCGCTGCTCACGAGCACATTGTCGCCGACGAGCTCAGCGACATCCGGCGCCATGATCGAAAACGACTCGGCGAACGGCGACGGGTTGTTCGTGAGCACGCCGACGGCACCCAGCGTCGATGCCGTGCGCAGCGCGTCCACGGACCCCGCAATCCGGGTGCTGGCGAGCATCCGGGTCTCCCGCCACTGCTCGAGCGTGAGGTGCGCTCCGGTCTGCTCCTCGAACTCGGCAAGGTACTCGTCGGAGGTGGGCCACTCGCCGGCCTCTGCGCGCTTCTCGAAACCGGCCGCCCACCACTCCTTCGCGAGCCGATACTGGCTCACGCCCGTGACGAGGCTGAGCGCGGGAAGCCGATACCGGAAGTCGTAGTTGTAGAGCGTCTCGTCGAAGTCGAACAAAAACAAATCCACGCAGAGTCTCCTTCGCTGCACCGTGCGGGTGCCAATGGAACTACAGTCTGCCCGAAGTAGGATGGCAATCGACATGGCGACCATCTACAACTGCTTGGACAACACCGAGCTCCTCACCGGCATGCGCCTCGCACGAGCCGCGCTCGGCAAGGGCGAACTGATCGTCCTGCCCACCGACACCGTCTACGGAATCGGCTGCGACGCGTTCAACGCGGCCGCCGTGGGCCGGCTGCTCGACGCGAAAGGCCGGGGACGCGATGCGCCCCCGCCCGTGCTCATCCCCGGGATTCCGACGCTCGACGCGCTCGCCGAAGGAATTCCCGATGAGGTCAGGGCTCTCGTGAAGGCGTTCTGGCCCGGCGCGCTCACCATCATCCTGCCGGCGCGCGAATCGCTCAACTGGGACCTGGGGGACACCCACGGCACCGTTGCGTTGCGGATGCCGGACAACGAGATCGCGCTCGAACTCCTGTCCGAGTCCGGCCCGCTCGCGGTCTCGTCCGCGAACCTCACCGGCCAGCCCGCCGCGACCACCGCCCAGCAAGCGTTCGATGCGCTCGCCGAGAGTGTTTCGGTGTACCTCGACGGCGGACCGGTCGGGCTGCCGATCGCGGACGGGAACGATCCCGGTTCCACCATCGTCGATGCCACCGGCATCGCCATGGGCAGGGAGCTCGCGATCGTGCGGCACGGCGCCATCGCGGACGAGGCCATCTACCAGGCCATCCGATGAGCGGGGCCGACGGGTGATTTTCTACATTCTCGCCGGCGTGGTCTCCGCCGCGGTCACCTGGGGGGCGTCGTGGGTCATCTGGCGGCTCAGCTCGAAGTACAAGCTGTACCCGTCGATTCGCGACCGTGACGTACACTCCACGCCCACTCCGCGGCTGGGCGGCCTCGCGATGTTCGTCGGAATCCTCGTGGCGTTCGCTGTGGCGAGCCAGGTGAGCTGGTTCCACCTCGTGTTCGCCAAGCCCGGCCAGATCATGGCCATTCTCGGCGCCGCCGTCATCATCGTGCTCATCGGCGTCGCCGACGACATCTGGGACCTCGACTGGCTCACGAAGCTCGCGGGCCAGATCATCGCGGCGGGGTTGCTCGTGTGGCAGGGGGTTCAGCTCGTGACGCTTCCGGTCGGCGGGATCACGGTCGTCCCGCCGGTCGTCGGGCTCGTCCTCAGCGTCGGAGCTGTCGTTCTCGTGATGAACGCGGTGAACTTCATTGACGGCCTGGACGGGCTCGTGGCCGGCGTCGCGATCATCGCGAACGGTGCGTTCTTCATCTACAGCTACATCCTGGCCCGCGCCGTGGGCGAGACCGAATACTTCAACCTCGCCTCGCTCATCACCGCGGTGCTCATCGGCGCCTGCCTCGGATTCCTTCCCCTCAACTGGCACCCGGCGAAACTCTTCATGGGCGACTCCGGCGCGCTGCTCGTCGGACTCCTCATGGCAACCTCGGCGATTTCGGTCACCGGACAGATCGACCCGAATACGCTGCAGTCCGGGCGACTCCTCGCGCCCGCGTTCATCCCGATCCTGCTGCCGCTCGCGATCCTGCTCATCCCGCTGCTCGACTTCATGCTCGCCGTCACCCGCCGCATCCGTGCGGGAAAATCGCCGTTCAGCGCGGATCGCAAACACCTTCACCACCGGCTCCTGGACATGGGCCACACCCACCTCCAGGCGGTGCTCATCTTCTACTCCTGGACGGCCGTCGTCTCGATCGGGGTGTTGAGTTTCCTGTTCGTGCCGTGGGGCTGGTCGCTCGCGTTCATCGTGGTGGGTCTCGCGGCCACCACGGTCGCAACGCTCGCCCCGCTGGGCAAACGGATGCGGCTGGCCGCCCGGTCAACGCAGGCGCATCCTGCGCCACAGAAGAAAGGGGCACCGTCGTGATGGACGCTTCCGCTGGCCAGAAACCGAGCATCGACGACCACCCGCGTGCCGCGCCCGTGTATTCGCGCGCGCTGCGCCTCGGCAGCCTCGTCACGCTCGGCATCGCGATCCTCGGCTCGATAGCGGGGTATTTCCTTTCCGGCCTTCCCGGCGTGTTCAGCGCCCTCATGGGTGCCGGGCTCGCTCTCGTGTTCATGGGCCTCACCGCGGCGAGCATGATCGTCGCCGTGCGGGTCACCGGGAATGCCCCGCCGCCGGATGTCCGCTTCTTCGGAATTGTCGTCGGCACGTGGTTCGTGAAACTCATCGTGTTCGTCGGTGTGGCGATCTGGCTGAGAGGCGAGCCTTGGCTTGACCCGATGGTGTTCTTCGTCGCCGCCCTGGCCGCCGTCATCGGGTTGCTCATCGTCGATGTCGTCGCGCTTCAGACGAGCCGGGTTCCCTATGTTGATGTCGCTTTGCCCGGCGAAAGCTCGAATTCGGCGGAAAAAACGACGCCAAATTCTTGATAGGGTTATCAAGGTTTTTACCGTCCTAACGCTGCGCATCCCGCCCTACGTCTGGAGCACATCCTGCTTGCCACAATTCTTACCGCATCGCTCTTTGCCTCCGGCGATGAGCCCGGCGGCGGGTTTGTCGGCCCTTCGATCTACGAGTTTTTCCCGCCCGTCATCCTGTTCGCCGGCACCCCGTTCGAGCTCAACCGCATCCTCCTGATCCGCCTTCTCGCGGTTGCCGTGCTCGTGCTCATCCTGTGGCTCGGCACCAGGAAGCTCAACCTCATCCCCGGTCGCGGCCAGGCCGCGATGGAGTTCGCCATCGATTTCGCGCGCAGGGGTATCGCGATCGAAACTCTCGGCGAAAAAGAGGGAAAGCGCTTCGCGCCCCTCATCATGACGATCTTCTTCCTCACCCTCGCGCTCAACCTCACCGGCACCATTCCGGGACTGCAGATCGCGAGCACCGGGCTCATCGGCCTTCCGATCATCCTCGCGGTCATCGCCTACGTCACGTTCGTGTACGCGGGGATCCGCAAGTTCGGCGTCGGAGGCTTCTTCAAGAACGCCCTGTGGCTTCCTGGCGTGCCCGTCGCCATCAAACCGCTCATCGCGATCCTCGAAGTCCTCTCAACGTTTATCGTCCGACCCATCACGCTCACCCTCCGGCTCACCATGAACATGGTTGCCGGGCACATGCTCCTCGTACTGTGCTTCCTCGCGACAGGGTTCTTCTTCTCGCTCCTCGTCGAGGGGAACGCCATCGGCCTGATCGGCGCCGGAACGCTCCTGATGGGCATCGCCTTCACGGTCCTCGAGATCTTCGTGGCCGCGCTGCAGGCCTACATCTTCGCCATCCTTACGGCCATCTACATCCAGCTGGCTCTGGCCGAAGGGCACTAAGCCCGAGGCTCTACGCATCACCTCGAAAGGAACACTATGAATCTCGTCGGACACATTGCACCGCTCGCCTTCGGCCTCGCGGCCATCGGCTCCGGTATCGGCGTCGGCGTCATCGTCGGAAAGACGATCGAGTCGGTTGCGCGTCAACCGGAACTCGCCGGCCGCCTCCAGACCCTGATGTGGATCGGTATCGCCATCACCGAAGCGCTCTGTTTCATCGCGATCGGTGTTGCCTTCATCCCGTTCCCCGCCCCGTAAGCCCCGCACCTCGATCCAAAGGAGTACTGAATGCATGCCGCATTCTTCCTCGCCGCGGCGGTACCGCCCGCCGACGGGACGGAGCACAGCATCCTCCTGCCCGAGCTGCCAGACCTGATCTGGGGCACGGTCGCGTTCGTCGTCGTGCTGATCGTGATCATCCGGGTCGTCCTGCCGAACATCAACCGCGCGCTCGATGCGCGGCACGATGCCATCGAGGGCGGAATCCTGCGCGCCGAAAAGGCTCAGGCCGAGGCCGAAGCCACGAAGGGCGAGTTCGAGGCCGCGCTGGCGGAAGCCCGCACTGAGGCAGGCAAGATCCGCGAGCAGGCCAGGGAAGACGGCATGCGGATCCTCGCCGAACTCAAGGAGCAGGCGCAGGCCGAGGCAGCGCGCATCGCCGCTGCGGCTCAGGCAACCATCGAGGTCGAGCGGCAGAATGCGCTCAACTCCCTGAAGGCTGAGGTCGGAACACTGGCGCTCAGCCTCGCCTCCGGCGTGATCGGCGCGAGCCTCGAGGACGACAAGCGCTCCGCGGCGATCGTCGACAAATTCCTCGCCGACCTTGACACGGACGCGTCCATCGGAGCGAGCAAGTAATGGGCTCAGCGACCAGGGAAGCGGTTGCCGCGGCGAAAGCGGCGATCGCCGCACGCCCGAGCGCCGCAACGCTGGCCGTTGGCGAGGAACTGTTCTCCGCCGGGCGCGCGATCGGCGGATCGGCGCAGCTGCTCGGCGCCCTGACCGACCCGTCGGCGGGGGCGAAGGAGAAGGCACGCCTCGTCGACTCGGTGTTCTCGTCCCTCGGCGACGAATCGCGCAGCCTGCTCACCGGGCTCGCGCAAAGCCGCTGGTCCGAAGCATCCGACTTCCTGTTCGGCGTCGAGGAACTCGGGCTCAGAGTCATGGCATCCTCCGCAGAAAGCGGCGTCGACATTCCCGCTGAGCTGTTCGCATTCGGGCAGCTCGTCGGGACCAATGCCGAACTCGAGCTCGCGGTCGGCAGCAAGCTCGGAGACCCGAGCGCGAAGGCCGCACTCATCGCCTCGCTATTGGGCGGCCGCGCGAGCGACCAGACGATTGCGATCGTGAGCCACCTCGTGCAGCAGCCGCTGGGCCGCCGTATCGGCGCCCTTCTCGCATCGGCCGCCGACATCGTCGCCGACCAGTCTGGGCTCGCGGTGGCCACGGTCACCGTGGCGTCGCGGCTCGATGACGGCCAGGTGGACCGGCTCCGCGCGGCGCTGGCCAAAACCTACGGCGAGCTTCGCATCAACCAGATCATCGATCCGGACATTATCGGCGGCGTCCGCGTCGCCGTCGCCAGCGACGTCATCGACGACACCGTCGCGACGCGGCTGAAAGAACTCAAACTTCAACTCGTCGGCTAGAGGCCGAGAACTACCCAGGGGCCAGCGCGCTCCGCAACGTAGAGGAAAAACAATGGCAGAACTGACCATCAGCCCGGACGAGATCCGCGATGCCCTGCAGGACTTCGCGAAGTCGTACGAGCCGAACAAGGCCGGCGCGAACGAGGTCGGACATGTGATCGACACCGCCGACGGAATCGCCCACGTCCAGGGGCTGCCGGGGGCGATGGCGAACGAATTGCTCCGTTTCGCGGATGGGACGCTCGGTCTTGCGCTGAACCTCGACGAGAGCGAAATCGGCGTCGTCATCCTGGGAGACTTCGGCGGAATCGCCGAAGGGATGGAAGTGACCCGCACGGGCGAGGTGCTGTCGGTTCCGATCGGCGACGCATACCTGGGCCGCGTCGTGGACCCGCTCGGCAACCCCATCGACGGCCTCGGCGAGATCAAGTCCGAGGGGCGTCGCGCGCTGGAGCTCCAGGCGCCAGGCGTCATGCAGCGCAAGAGCGTTCATGAGCCCATGCAGACCGGCATCAAGGCCATCGACGCGATGATCCCGATCGGGCGCGGACAGCGCCAGCTCATCATCGGCGACCGCCAGACCGGAAAGACCGCCCTCGCGATCGACACGATCATCAACCAGAAGGCGAACTGGGAGTCGGGAGACGTGGAGAAGCAGGTTCGCTGCATCTACGTCGCGATCGGCCAGAAGGGTTCGACAATCGCGGGCGTCAAGGGCGCCCTGGAGGATGCCGGCGCCCTCGAGTACACGACCATCGTCGCGAGCCCGGCATCCGACGCCGCAGGCTTCAAGTACCTCGCCCCGTACACCGGCAGCGCGATCGGCCAGCACTGGATGTACGGCGGCAAGCATGTCCTCATCGTGTTCGACGACCTGTCCAAGCAGGCGGAGGCCTACCGCGCCGTATCTCTCCTGCTGCGCCGCCCGCCGGGGCGCGAAGCCTACCCCGGTGACGTGTTCTACCTGCACTCCCGGCTGCTGGAGCGCTGTGCGAAGCTCTCCGACGACCTGGGCGCAGGATCGATGACGGGTCTTCCCATCATCGAGACGAAGGCGAACGACGTTGCCGCCTACATCCCGACCAACGTGATCTCCATCACCGACGGTCAGATCTTCCTGCAGTCCGACCTGTTCAACGCGAACCAGCGTCCCGCCGTGGACGTCGGCATCTCGGTGTCCCGGGTCGGTGGCGACGCTCAGGTCAAGTCGATCAAGAAGGTCTCCGGAACGCTCAAGATCGAACTCGCCCAGTACCGTTCGCTCGAAGCGTTCGCGATGTTCGCGTCCGACCTGGATGCGGCCAGCCGCCGCCAGCTTGCGCGCGGCGCCAGGCTCACCGAGCTCCTGAAGCAACCGCAGTACTCGCCGTACCCGGTCGAGGACCAGGTCGTGTCCATCTGGGCCGGCACGAACGGCAAGCTCGACGAGGTTCCGGTTGAGGACATCCTGCGGTTCGAGCGCGAACTCCTCGACCACCTCGCGCGCCACACGAAGGTACTGGACACGCTGCGCGACAGCAACGTGCTGGATGACAAGACGGTGGCGACCCTCGACAAGGAAATCGACAAGTTCAAGCTGCAGTTCCAGACCGGCGAAGGCAAACCGCTCATCGCGGCCGGGAAGGAAGAATTCGAGGAAATCGCCCCCGAAGACATCGCGCAGGAACAAATCGTGAAGAAGCGTCGGTAGAAAACAATGGGAGCACAACTTCGGGTCTATCGGCAGAAGATACGTTCTGCCCAGACGACCAAGAAGATCACCAAGGCGATGGAGCTCATCGCTGCGTCGCGCATCCAGAAAGCGCAACAGCGGGTGGCGGCATCCGGGCCCTACTCGCGCGCGGTCACTCGCGCGGTGTCTGCGCTCGCCAGCTACTCGAACGTGGACCACGCGCTCACGACGGAGCCGGAGAAGGTCGAACGCGCCGCGATCCTGATCTTCTCGTCCGATCGGGGCCTCGCCGGCGCGTTCAACGCGAACGTCCTCAAGGAGGCCGGCGAGCTCGCGGCCCGACTGCACTCCGAAGGCAAGGAAGTCGTCCACTACCTCGTCGGGCGGAAGGCGATCGCCTACTTCAACTTCCGGAAGCGCCCGATCGAGAAGTACTGGGTCGGCGGTACCGACAACCCGGAGGTCGAGACGGCGCACGAGATCGGCGACACTCTCGTGACCCGGTTCCTCCAGCCCGCATCCGAGGGCGGCGTGGACGAGATCCACATCGTGTACAACCGGTTCGTGAGCATGCTCACTCAAACTCCCGAAGTCGTCCGGCTACTCCCGCTCGAGGTCGTCGAGGGGGTCGAGGAGCCCGGCGACCGCACGGTGCTCCCGCTGTACGAGTTCGAGCCCGACGTCGATGACGTGCTGGATGCGCTGCTTCCGGTGTACATCGAAAGCCGCATCTTCAACGCCATGCTGCAATCCGCGGCGAGCAAGCACGCCGCAACCCAGAAGGCGATGAAGTCGGCGAGCGACAACGCGGACAAGCTCATCAAGGACTACACCCGGCTGGCGAACAATGCGCGCCAGTCGGAGATCACCCAGCAGATTTCCGAGATCGTGGGCGGCGCAGACGCCCTCGCTTCGGTGAAATAGCCAATACAGGAGAAACAGGATAGCCATGACGACGACAGCTCCGGCCAAGAAGAAGCCCGCCGCGAAAAAGAGCGCGCCAGCCAGGGAAAAGCCGACCAAGCCCGGCGGCGTCGGCCGCATCTCGCGGGTGACCGGCCCGGTGGTCGACATCGAGTTCCCGCACGATGCCATCCCCGAGATTTACAACGCGCTGAAGACGACGATCACGCTCGGCGACGACGTGCACGAAATCACGCTCGAGGTTGCGCAGCACCTCGGCGATGACGTGGTCAGGGCGATCGCGCTCAAGCCGACCGACGGTCTGGTTCGCGGCCAGGAGGTCCGCGACACCGGGGCGCCCATTTCGGTGCCGGTCGGCGACGTCACGAAGGGCAGAGTGTTCAACGTGATCGGCGAGGTTCTCAATGCCGAGCCGGGCGAGAAGATCGAGATCACGGAGCACTGGCCGATCCACCGCAAGCCGCCCGCGTTCGATCAGCTGGAATCCAAGACCGAGCTGTTCGAGACCGGGATCAAGGTCATCGACCTCCTGACGCCCTACGTGCTCGGCGGGAAGATCGGCCTGTTCGGCGGCGCGGGCGTCGGCAAGACGGTGCTCATCCAGGAAATGATTCAGCGCGTCGCCCAGGACCACGGCGGCGTCTCGGTGTTCGCGGGAGTCGGCGAGCGCACGCGTGAGGGCAACGACCTGATCAAGGAAATGGAAGAGGCCGGCGTCTTCGACAAGACCGCTCTCGTGTTCGGCCAGATGGATGAGCCGCCGGGGACGCGTCTTCGCGTTGCCCTCTCCGCGCTCACGATGGCGGAGTACTTCCGCGATGTGAAGAAGCAGGACGTGCTGTTGTTCATCGACAACATCTTCCGGTTCACGCAGGCCGGTTCCGAGGTGTCCACGCTGCTCGGCCGGATGCCCTCCGCTGTGGGATATCAGCCGAACCTCGCGGACGAGATGGGCATCCTCCAGGAGCGCATCACTTCGACGCGCGGTCACTCGATCACCTCGCTGCAGGCGATCTACGTTCCCGCGGACGACTACACCGACCCCGCGCCGGCGACCACGTTCGCGCACCTCGACGCGACCACGGAGCTCAGCCGCGAAATCGCGTCGAAGGGTCTGTACCCGGCCGTGGACCCGCTCACCTCGACGAGCCGCATCCTCGACCCGCGGTACCTCGGAGAGGACCACTACCGCGTGGCGACGACCGTGAAGCAGATTCTGCAGAAGAACAAGGAATTGCAGGAGATCATCGCGATCCTCGGCGTCGACGAGCTGTCGGAGGAAGACAAGATCACTGTGGCGCGGGCGCGGCGCATCCAGCAGTTCCTGTCCCAGAACACCTACATGGCGAAGAAGTTCACGGGCGTCGAGGGTTCCACCGTCGCGCTCAAGGACACGATCGAGTCGTTCGACGCGATCTGCCGAGGGGACTTCGACAGCGTGGCCGAGCAGGCGTTCTTCAACGTCGGGTCGATCTCGGATGTCGAAGAGCGCTGGGCGCAGATCCAGAAGGAGAACGGCTGACATGCCCCTCACGGTGAGCGTCGTGTCGGCGGACCATGAAGTATGGTCCGGCGAGGCGAAGCAACTCGTCGCGAAGACGATGATCGGCGAGATCGGCATCTTGTCCGGCCACGAGCCCGTGCTCGCGATCCTGGACGTCGGCGAGGTGCGAATCACGCTGGAAGACGGGAACGTCGTGAAGGCCCGCGCGGAAGACGGATTCCTGTCGGTCGAGCACGACATCGTCACGGTCGTCGCGCGCAACGCGGAGCTGGTGCACACCGACACTGCCGCGCGGTAGTGCGCATTCTTCTCCCTCCCTCGGAGACCAAGCGCGACGGGGGAGCAGAGGACAGCGCGCTCGATTTGTCGGCTCTGGGTTTCGCCCGGCTCAACCCGCTGAGGCGGACCATGCTTGCGGCGGTGCGGTCGCTGTGCAGCAATCGGGCGACGGCCGCGGCCGCGCTTCGCCTCAGCCGCACCCAGTACTTCGAGGTGGAGCGGAACCGCGCACTGTGGCGTTCGCCCGTGCTGCCGGCGATGGACCGATACACGGGAGTGCTCTACGACGCGCTCGATGCGGCGAGCCTTGGTGCTCAGGCGCGCGATTTCGCCCGCGAACGGGTCATCATCCACTCCGCACTGTTCGGACTCGTCCGCGCCGGCGATCCGATCCCCGCCTACCGGCTGTCGCACGACTCCCGGGTGCCTAGGCGCCCGCTCGGCACGCACTGGAAGAGCGCGATCGAACGGGAGCTGGGCGGGCTGTCCGGCCTGGTCCTGGATCTGCGTTCCGAGGCGTATGTCGGCCTGGGTCCCGCGGGTCCGGCGTCGCAGTTCCTTCGCGTGGTGACCCGCGACGCGGATGGTTTCCACCGCGCGCTCAACCATTTCAACAAGAAGGGCAAGGGCGAGTTCCTGCGGGCACTTCTTCTCGCGGGAATCGACCACGTCAGCGTGGAGTCCCTGCTGACCTGGGCCGACGGCTCGGGCTTTCGGCTTGAACGGAGCGGCGCAGGAGAAATCCAGCTCGTCGTCTAGGCCGCGAGGAGGATGCCCTCGTGTTCGAGCAGCCACAGTTTTGTGGGAATTCCGCGACCGCCGCTGTAGCCGGTGATTTTTCCGTCCGACCCGAGAACACGATGGCACGGGACGATGATCGGGATCGGGTTCGCCCCGATGGCGCCGCCCACCGCTCGTCCGGCGGTGGCGCGGCCGGTGCCCATTCCGAGTTCGCCGTAGGTGGTGACTTCGCCCCACCCGAGCGCCGTGAGCTGATCCCAGATCGCGTGCTGGAACGGCGTGCCGCGCGCGGCGAGGGGAACGGAGAAGGAGCGCCGGCGCCCGGCGAAGTACTCGCCCAGTTGTTTGACGGCGCGGTCGAGAACTCGATTGCTGTGTTCTGGCATGGCCTCGAACGGGAGCGATCCGTCTCGTTCGATGGTGAGGGTGGTGAGCGCAGCGCCGTCGCTGACCAGCTCGAGCCGGCCGATCGGGGTGTGCGTGCGGACGAGCCAGGTGGGTGGGGTCGTAGGGGACATGATTCGACGTTAAACCACGCCCGCGACTCCTGCCGGCACCGCGCGGAATACTGTGCTCAGGGGCGAAGGAGGCAAGGTTGTGCGGGAGTGGATAGCGTAGGAGCATGCCTGAATCGACGACGACCGCCATCCAGTACCGCGCCCTGGGGCCTTCCGGCCTTCGAGTTTCCACGATCGGGATCGGCTGCAACAATTTCGGCCGCGCCGGGACCGCGACCGAAACCCAGAAAGGCACGGATGCCGTGATCGGCGCCGCGGTCGATGCGGGAGTGACGTTCTTCGACGGCGCCGACATCTACGGAAAGCAGCGCGGCGTCAGCGAAACCCTCATGGGGCATGCGCTGAAGGGCAAACGCGATTCGATCGTGCTCGCCACGAAGTTCGGGATGGACATGGAGGGCGCGAACGGACCCGACTGGGACGCGAGAGCGTCGCGCAGGTACATCCGGCTTGCGATCGAGTCCTCGCTGCGCAGGCTGCAGACCGACTGGATCGACCTGTACCAGCTGCACACGCCGGACCCGAATACCCCCATCGAGGAGACGCTCGCGACGCTCGACGATCTCGTTGCGGAAGGCAAGATCCGCTACTACGGGCATTCGAACTTTGCCGGGTGGCAGATCGCCGAGGCGGAGTTCACCGCCATTCTGGGGCGGCATCCGAAATTCGTGTCGGCCCAGAACGAGTACAGTCTGCTCGTCCGCGGGGCCGAAGCCGACGTGCTCCCGGCGGTGCGCCAGTACGGGCTCGGATTCCTGCCGTTCTTTCCCTTGCACAACGGCATCCTCACGGGCAAGTACACGCGGGAAGGCGGACCGGCGGGTTCGCGCGTGGTGGAAGAGAAGAGCTACCTGCTGGCGAGCACGAACTGGGATGCTGTGGAGAGCTTCCGGCGCTTCTGCGACAGCCGCGGCGTCACGATGCTCGAGGCGACCTTCGGCTGGCTGCTCGCTCAGCAGAACCTCACGAGTGTGATCGCCGGCGCGACCACCCCGGACCAGGTTCGCCAGAACGCCGCGGCCGCGACCGCCTGGGTGCCGACCGCGGCAGACCTGGCCGAGATCGACGAAATCTTCCCGCGCTGAGCCGCGGCGAGCCGCGCTGTGCGGCCTGACGGCGCCTAGGGGATGAGCAGCACGACTTTGCCGAGGCCGTGCCCGGTCTCCAGATCTCGGTACGCCGCCACGACGTCGGGCAGGTGGTACGTGCCGCGGATGGGGATGACGAGGTCGCCGTCCGCCGCCTGCCGGGCGAATCCCGCAAGCTCCTCCGCCGTCTTCCTGCCGCCGCCAACACCCTGCACGCCGAGTTCTTCGACCGCGCCATGGTCGGCGATCGTGTTGATGCGTTCGGCGGGAATCCCGAGTTCGAGGGCCGTGCGGATGGCGTCGCCGCCAATGTTGTCGAGCGCGGCGGTGTAACCGTCCGGGGCTGCGGCGCGCAGCCGGTCCAGCTCCCCGTCACCGTAGGCGACGGGAATCGCGCCGAGGCCGCGCAGGAACTCGTGGTTCGCTTCGCTCGCTGTGCCCACGACCGTGGCACCCGTAGCCGTCGCGAACTGGACGGCCATGACGCCGACCCCGCCGGCTGCGGCCGTCACGAGCACGGTGTCGCCGGGCCCAAGGTCGAGCGAATCCACGGCCCGCTTCGCCGTGTTCGAAACGAGCCCGATTCCGCCGGCAACAGCCCAGTCCAGTTCGGCGGGTTTCGCTGCGACCCGGTCTTCGGGGACCACGACGAATTCGGCCTGCGCGCCGCGGCCGATCCAGCCGAGCACTTCGTCGCCCGCGGTCCAGTCGGTGACGCCCGGACCGACCTCATCGATGACGCCCGCGAACTCTGCACCCTGCAGCGAGGGGAGTGCGTGGTTCGGGATGTAGCCGCCACGCCGAACTTTGACGTCGAAGGGGTTGAGCCCCGCCGCGCGCACGGCGACCCGCACCTGGCCTTCGCCGGCGTGCGGCTCGGGAACATCGATGACCTCGAGCACGTCGGGGCCGCCGTACTTCGAATAGCTGACTGCCTGCGACATGCTGCTCTCCCTGATCGATTGCGTTCCCCCTCGATCCTACGGATGAGACGGCCACAAGCAATTCGGGGGAAAATGGGCAGAGAAAACTTGCGGAGTGAGTGCTCACTCAGTTACACTTCCCGTTGTGCAATCCCGTCGCGAACCTCCAGCGAGCAGCGCGCGCGCCCGCCCGCTCGCGGTCGAGGAACGGCGCTCCGCGATCATCGACGCGGTCATGCCACTGCTCGTCGAGCACGGCCGCGACCTGACCTCGAAGCAGATTGCGGAGGCCGCGGGGGTCGCTGAAGGGACGATTTTTCGGGCGTTCGGCGACAAGGAGTCGCTCATCGAGGCGGCGATCGCCAAGTTCCTCGATCCGGAATCCCTCCGCGTCGGCCTGCAGTCGATCGCGCCGGAGCTTCCCCTCGACGACAAGGTCCTGCGCATCGTCGAGCTCATGATGCAGCGATTCAGCGAAGTGTTCCGCGTGATGGCGGCGGTCGGGGCGACGCACCCGCCCAAGCGGCACGAACGGCGGCACGTATTCGCCGACATCATTGCGGAGGTTCTCGCCCCGCAACTGGCGAACCTGAACTGGTCGCCCGAACGCACCGCCCACGTCATCCGGCTTGTCACGTTCTCGGCATCGCTCAAGGAATTCAACGCCGGCATGGAATTCACCACGCGAGAACTCGCCGACATCGTCCTCTACGGAATCGCGGGGAAACCTGCCGACGCACTCCACGCCATCACCACCACCGAAAGCCGGGACTAAATCACATGCTCCTCAAAATCCTTCGCACGTACCTCAAGCAGTATTGGCCCATGCTCGTGGCGGTTGGCGTCTTTCAGCTCGCCCAGTCGCTCGCCTCGCTCTACCTTCCGAGTCTGAACGCCGACATCGTCGACAACGGAATCGCGAAGGGCGACATCCCCTACATCTTCACCGTCGGGGCCGTGATGCTCGGCATCACGCTGCTGCAGATCGTGTGCGCGATCACCGCGGTGTACTTCGGGGCAAAGGTCGCGATGTCGCTCGGGCGCGACCTGCGCAGCGCAATCTTCCACACCGTGAGCGAATTCTCCGAGCGCGAGGTGTCCCAGTTCGGCGCCCCGTCCCTGATCACCCGCACGACCAATGATGTGCAGCAAGTGCAAATGGTCACGCTCATGAGCCTCACGCTGTTCATCTCTGCGCCGATGCTCGCGATCGGTGGCGTGATCATGGCGCTGCAGCAGGACGTCGGACTGTCCTGGCTCATGGCCGTGAGCATTCCCGTGCTCCTCATCGCGGTCGGGTTGATCATGTCGCGGATGGTGCCGCTCTTCAGGCTCATGCAGAAGCGCATCGACAAAGTGAACCTCGTGCTGCGCGAGCAGCTCACCGGCATCCGGGTGATCCGGGCGTTCGTGCGCGAGGGTCACGAGACCGACCGCTTCGCCGGCGCGAACACCCAGCTCACCCAGACCGCGATCAGCGCAGGCCGCCTATTCGCCCTCATGTTCCCCACCGTCATGCTCGTCATGAACGTCTCCACGGTTGCCGTCATCTGGTTCGGCGGAATTCGGGTCGGAGACGGCGACATCCAGGTCGGAACGCTCATGGCGTTCATGCAGTACCTCATGCAGATCCTCATGGGGGTCATGATGGCGACCATGATGGGCATCCTGGTGCCGCGCGCCGCGGTGAGCGCCGACCGGATCGGAGAAGTGCTCGACACGACGACGTCGGTGACCCTGCCCGCAAACCCGGTCATGGAGGTGTCCGAGGTGGGAACCGTCGAGTTCCTGGATGCCTCGTTCCAGTACCCTGGCGCCGAGGAACCGGTGCTCAAGAACCTCACGTTCGCGGCGCGGCCCGGAAAGATGACGGCGATCATCGGCAGCACGGGCTCCGGCAAGACCACTCTCATCAACCTGCTCCCGCGGCTGTTCGACGCGACGGGAGGCTCGGTCCTGGTCGACGGGGTTGACGTGCGCGACCTCGACCCCGACTTGCTGTGGAGCCTCATCGGCCTCGTGCCGCAGAAGCCGTACCTGTTCTCCGGAACGGTAGCGACAAACCTCCGCTACGGGCATCCGGATGCCACCGACGACGAACTGTGGGAAGCCCTGGAGATCGCGCAGGCGAAGGATTTCGTCTCGGACATGGATGGCGGGCTGGATGCGCCCATCTCCCAGGGAGGCACGAACGTGTCCGGCGGCCAGCGCCAGCGCCTCGCCATCGCGAGAGCCCTTGTGAAGAAACCGGAGATCTACGTGTTCGATGATTCGTTCTCGGCGCTGGATACCGGCACCGATGCCCGGCTGCGGCAGGCGCTGAAGCGAAAAGTGAGGGGCGCGACGATGATCGTCGTCGCCCAGCGCGTGTCGACGATCGTCGACGCGGACCAGATCATCGTGCTTGAGAACGGCGAAATCGTCGGGATCGGCACGCACGATGAGCTGAACGAGAACAACGAGACGTACGCCGAAATCGTGTCGTCGCAACTCACGGCGGAGGAAGCGGTATGAGCACCGGAAGCGTGAACACCGACAAGCAGGCTGGCACGCCCGTCCGCCCGCCCATGCGCAGGGGCCCTGGCGCGGGAGGACCGTTCGGCGGGGCCGGCATGCCGGCTGAGAAGTCCATGAACTTCGGCCCCTCCGCCAAGCGCCTGATCGGGCGCTTGCGCCCCGAGTGGATGCGCGTCATCTGGGTGCTGTTGCTGGCCATTGCGAGCGTCGGAATGTCCGTCATCGGCCCCAAACTTCTCGGCAATGGCACGACGCTCATTTTCGAGGGTGCCATCTCCAAGATGCTCCCAGTGGGAGTGACGAAGGCGCAGATTATCGACGGACTGCGAGCACGTGGGCAGGATGGCCAGGCCGATTTGTTGAGTGGCATGGACCTGACTCCGGGAGTGGGAATCGACTTCCACGCGCTGTCGATGATTCTCATTCTCGTGCTCTCGCTGTACATCCTGTCGAGCGTGTTCAGCTGGCTGCAGTCCTACGTCCTCAACGACGTCGTGCAGGCGACCGTGTACCGGATGCGCGAAGACATCGAAAAGAAGATCAACCGGCTGCCGTTGAGCTACTTCGACAAGACGCCCCGTGGCGAACTCCTGAGCCGCGTGACAAACGACGTCGACAATATTTCCCAGAGCCTGCAGCAAACGCTGAGCCAGATCGTCACGTCGCTCCTGATGGTGATCGGCGTGCTCACGATGATGCTCCTGGTGTCGCCGTTGCTGACCGTCATCGCCCTCGTGACGATTCCGCTGTCCATTGTCATCACTGTTGTGATCGCGAAGCGGTCCCAGAAGATGTTCGTCGCCCAGTGGAAGCACACGGGCGAATTGAATGCCCAAATCGAGGAGAACTTTACGGGGCACGCGCTCGTGAAGGTGTTCGGCCGCCAGAAGGAGGTCGCCGCCGTCTTCTCGGACAAGAACGAGGAACTCTACAAAGCGAGCTTCGGCGCGCAGTTTGTTTCGGGAATCATCATGCCGTCGATGATGTTCGTCGGAAACCTCGTGTATGTCGCGATCGCAGTCGTCGGTGGTCTACAGGTCGCGAGCGGAGCCATGCGCATCGGCGACATTCAGGCGTTCATCCAGTACTCGCGCCAGTTCACGCAGCCGGTGACGCAGCTCGGAAGCATGGCGAACCTCCTGCAGTCCGGAGTGGCCTCGGCCGAGCGGGTGTTCGAGCTGCTGGATGCCGACGAGCAGAGCACGGATGTCGCCCCGGCGCAGTCGCCGACGGTGGCCAGCGGCCGGCTCGAGTTCGAGGATGTGTCGTTCCGCTACACGGAAGACAAGCCGCTCATCGAACACGTGAACCTCGTCGCAGACCCCGGCCACACGATCGCCATCGTCGGGCCGACCGGTGCAGGCAAAACCACGCTCGTGAACCTCATCATGCGTTTTTACGAGCTGAACTCGGGCCGCATCACGCTCGACGGCGTCGACATCGCCACCATGACCCGGGACGATTTGCGCACGCGAGTAGGGATGGTGCTTCAGGACACGTGGCTGTTCGGCGGAACCATCCGGGAGAACATCGCCTACGGGCGGCCGGATGCGACGGAGGAAGAGATCATCGACGCGGCCACCGCCACGTATGTCGACCGCTTCGTGAGGACGCTCCCGGACGGCTACGACACGGTGCTGGACGACGAGGCATCAAACGTGAGCGCGGGGGAGAAGCAGCTCCTGACGATCGCACGCGCGTTCCTCGCGCGCCCGAGCGTGCTCATACTGGATGAGGCGACGAGTTCGGTGGACACCCGCACCGAGGTACTCGTGCAGCACGCCATGGCTGCGCTGCGCAGCGACCGCACGAGTTTCGTGATCGCCCACAGGCTCTCCACGATCCGCGACGCCGACCTCATCCTCGTGATGGAGAACGGCCGCATCGTCGAGCAGGGCACGCACGCTGAGCTGCTGGAGGCGGATGGCGCGTACGCGCGGCTCTACGACGCTCAGTTTGCTGGCCCAGTGCTCACGGAGGAGGAACTGGTTGCGGGTCCGCCTACGGGCATCATCTCGATCGGCAGCGTTCCCACCGGCAGCATCCCGACAAGTCCGGGCGCGACCGAAGGCTAACCGCCGACGAGCGGCGACATGATCTTCGCGGCGAGAGAAGGCCTGCGGGTGAAACGCTCCTCCAGGTCGGCGATGTCCATGGCGACCAGCCCGAGGTTGGCTCCGATGAAGCGCAGCGGTTCCGGTTCCCAGGAACGAGATCGGTGGTTCACCCACGGCAACTCGGCGAGCTCGGATTCGGTTCCCGTGATCAGGTCGGCGATCGTGCGGCCGGCGAGGTTCGTCGTGCTCAGACCGTCGCCCACATAGCCGCCAGCCCAGGCGATGCCGGATGCCGCATCGAAGTCCACCGCGGCGTGCCAGTCCCGCGGAACGCCGATCGGGCCGCCCCATCGGTGGGTGATCGCGGCACCCGAAACCTGCGGGAACAGGTCGATGAGTGCGCGGCGAAGGTGCTCGAACACGCGCGGCGCACGGTCATATCCCGGGTGGATGGCGCTGCCCCAGTGGTAGCGAGCTCCCCGCCCGCCAAAGGCGAACCGGTTGTCCGCGGTACGCTGACCGTAAATAAGCAGGTGGCGGAAATCGCTGAACGTGTGGCCGTGCTCGATGCCGATCTCGTCCCAGAAGGAGTCGGGAAGCGGTTCGGTCGCGATCATGAGGGAATACAGCGGCAGGATGCGTCGGTGCGTCTGCTGGAGTGCCGCGCCGAAACCCTCGGTCGCGATGACAATTGATTCCGCCGTCACGGTGCCGCGGGACGTCGCGACGGCGTGCGGCTCCCAGGAGAGCACTTCGGTGTTCTCGGCGATTGTGGCACCCATTCGCTCGACCACGCGGGCGAGTCCGCGAACCAGTTTGCCGGGATGCAGGCGGGCGCACGCCGGTTCGAGAAGAGCGGCCAGAGTACCGACCGGGTGCGCGCGCTCGCCCAGCTTCTGAACCTGGTCGACGCCGTAGTGCTTCGCCTCGGCAATTTCCCGCCTCGCTCGCTCCAGCTGGGGTTTCGATCGCGCGAACAGGAGCGTTCCTCCGCGCGCAAAGTCGCATTCAATGCCTTCCGCCGCCGCCGCACGGCCCACCTCGGCGACCGTGTCGATCATGGCGCGGCGCATCGCGAGGGCCGCATCCAGTCCGTGCCGCCGCTCGAGCGCGGCCGTCGACGATGGGAAGAGCGCCGAACACCAACCGCCGTTGCGGCCGGATGCCCCGAAACCAGCGATCTCCTTCTCGAGAAGGATCACGCGGAGCCCGGGGCTGCGCTTCAGGAGGTAGTACGCGCTCCACAGCCCGGTCAGCCCGGCGCCGACGATCGCGACGTCGACCTCGCGGTCGCCGCCGAGGGCAGGACGGGGAGCGAAGTCATCCGCCCCCGACGCTGCGAGGGAATCGAACCAGAAGCTCAGATTCCGGTAGTCGGACACATCCGTGCCTAAAGTCGAGTCCACGCCTCGCTCAGCACGCTGCGCAGGATGCCCTCGATCTCGTCGAACTCCGCGGGCCCGATCGTGAGCGGCGGCGCGAGCTGCACGACCGGGTCGCCCCGGTCATCCGCGCGGCAATAGAGGCCCGCGTCGAAGAGGGCTTTGGACAGGAACCCGCGCAGCAAACGCTCCGACTCGTCGTCGTTGAAGGTTTCCTTCGTCGCCTTGTCCTTGACCAGTTCGATGCCGAAGAAGTAGCCGTCGCCGCGCACGTCGCCGACGATCGGCAGGTCTTTGAGCTTTTCGAGCGTCGCGCGGAAGATCGGCGAGTTCTCGCGAACCCGCTCGTTCAGTTTCTCCTCAGCCATGATGTCGAGGTTTTCGAGCGCAACAGCGGAGGAGACGGGGTGCCCGCCCCAGGTGTAGCCATGGTAGAAGGTCGTGTCGCCGTGCTTGAACGGCTCGTAAATGCGTTCGTTCACGATCGTGGCTCCGGCCGGAGCGTAGCCGCTCGTGAGGCCCTTCGCGCACGTGATGATGTCTGGCACGAAGTCGTACGTCGTGGACGCGAACGTGTTGCCGATGCGCCCGAACCCGGTGATGACCTCGTCGGCGACCATGAGCACGTCGTACTTGTCGCATATTTCACGCACGCGCTGGAAGTAGCCGGGCGGCGGCGGGAAGCATCCACCCGAGTTCTGCACCGGCTCCAGGAACACCGCGGCGACGGTCTCCGGACCCTCGAACTCGATCATCTCTTCGATGCGGTTCGCCGCCCACAGCCCGAATCCTTCGGGGGAACCGGTGTACCCGGATTCCTCCGCACGGTAGTAGTTCGTGTTCGGGACGCGGAATCCGCCCGGCGTCACCGGCTCGAACATTTCCTTCATGCCAGGGATGCCGGTGATGGCCAGCGCACCCTGCGGCGTGCCGTGGTACGCGATGTACCGCGAAATCACCTTGTGCTTCGTGCCGCGGCCCTGAAGCTTCCAGAAATATTTGGCGAGCTTGAACGCGGTCTCGTTCGCTTCGCCGCCGCCGGAGGAGAAGAACACGCGGTTCAGGTCGCCGGGTGCCTCCGCCGCGAGGCGGTCAGCGAGTTCGATCGCGGTGGGGTGGGCGTAGGACCAGGTGGGGAAGAACGCGAGCTCCTCCGCCTGCTTCGCGGCGGCTTCGGCGAGGCGGCGACGACCGTGTCCGACGTTCACGACGAACAGACCGCTCAGCCCGTCGAAGTACTTCTTTCCCTTGCTGTCCCAGATGTGGTGGCCTTCTCCGCGCACGATGATGGGCACTCCCGCGCCGCTCTCCATGACGGACTGCCTGGCCATCGCCATCCACAGATGGTCCTTGGCCTTCTGCTGCAGCTCCGCCTCGTTGTGGGTAGATGTGGGTGTCTCGAGCAATGTCATTTCCTCTTACCTTGTTCCCCAGTTGTAGAACTGTTTCTGTAGTTTGAGATACACGAACGTCTCGGTGGACTGCACACCGGGAATGCTCCTGATCTCCTTGTTGAGCAGGTCGATGAGTTCCTCGTCGTTTTCGCACACGATCTCCGCCAGGATGTCGAAGGACCCGGCGGTGAGCACGAGGTAATCGACGGCGCCGATGCGGGAAAGCCGCTCAACGACCGCCGACGCGTCTCCGGCGACGCAAATTCCGATCATCGCCTGACGGTAGAAACCCAATTGCATGGGGTCGGTCACGGCGACGACCTGCATGACCCCGGAGTCGGTGAGTTTTTGCACCCGCTGGCGCACCGCCGCTTCACTCAAACCGACGGCTTTACCGATCTCCGCGTACGAGCGCCGCCCATCCGATTGCAGCTGTTCGACAATCGCCTTGGAGACGCTGTCGAGCTGAATAGGCTTCGTGGAGGCACTCATGTATCGATTCTGTCAGTGAAAGCGCATTGTGACAAGCGATTCCGCATGATGAGTGGGCCTGAACAACGAAATCGGTAGTTGCCCTCGGCCTGGTTGCCTGCCCGCGCGCTATGCGAACATTGACGGGTGGACAGCAACGAGACCCGGCGGAGCACGCACATGGCGAGCATCCGCGTGCTCGTCATGCTCGCGGTGGGCGTGATCTCGGCCATCGCCACCGGGACGGCCAGTTCGTGGGGACTCGCGCTCCTCGTCGGGTGGCTCGCGGCGTCGCTCACCTACACGGTGTGGGTCTGGACCAGGATCGGGCGCATGGATGCGGAGGAAACCAGGGCGCATGCCACGCGCGAAGATCCCTCGCGCACCCTCGCGGATGCGCTGCTGGTGATCGCGAGCGTCGCGTCCCTCGGCGTCGTCGCGTTCGTTCTCGTGCAGGCGCAGTCCATCACGAGCGTCGGCAGCGCCGTCATCGCCGGCCTGGCGATTGCCAGCGTCGCTGTGTCCTGGCTGCTCATCCACACCCTGTTCACGCTCCGGTACGCCTCGCTGTACTACGAGGGGACGCCGGGCGGTGTGGACTTCAACCAGAAGGAAATGCCCGATTACGGCGACTTCGCCTATCTCGCCTTCACGCTGGGAATGACCTACCAGGTGTCGGACACCGCACTGGGTACGCGAGCGTTCCGAAGGAGCGCGCTGCGCCACTCGCTCCTCTCCTACCTGTTCGGGGCAGTGATTCTGGCGACCGTCATCAACCTCGTCGCCGGACTCGGAGGCCACTCGTGACGGGCGAGCCGGAGGGCCACGGCACCGACGACGAGGACACGGTGCTCGGTCCCGCCATGACCGACGGGGCTCCGTTCCCCCTCATCGAGCCGGCGCTCGCGGACGCGGACACGATCATCGTGACCAGGCCGGGGGCGGGACGGCGCCGCGCGCTGGCCGCAGACCCGTCGGAGGAGGACAGCGTCGAGGCCGCCCGGTTCGCGTTGCGTATCGGAACCCATCCGCCCATCCCGCTGGAAGTGCCGGCGTATATCGGCCGCAGGCCGAGCACGCCGCGCATCGTCGGCGCCAGAATGCCGCGGCTCGTCATGGTCCCGTCGCCCTCGCGCGAGGTCTCCGGCACCCACGTTGAAATTCGTCAGGAGGGCGCGACGGTGGTGGTCACCGACCTGGGTTCCACGAACGGCACGATCGTCACGAGCGGAGGATTCCCGCCTCGAGGTTTGCTCCAGGGCGAGTCGGTCGTCGTCGGGGAGGGCTCGGTGGTGGATATTGGTGATGGCATCCGGATCGTTGTCGTTGCAGCGCCGGCAGAGAATCAGGCAGAAGGTTCACAATGACGGTGTTGGGCGAGAACAACACACGGTTTGAACTCGCCATCCCGGACCGGGGAGATGCGAGAATCGCGTTGGCGTGGGGGATGGCGACCGATGTCGGCAACGTGCGCACCCACAACGAAGACAGCATGGTCGCCGCGGGCACGATTTTCGCGGTAGCGGACGGCATGGGCGGCCATTCGGCGGGCGATGTCGCGAGCGACGCCGTGGTCTCGCGGCTCGCGCACCTGGGCGAGGGCGGTTTCGTCCAGCCGGAATCCATCGTCGAAGCGCTGCGGGAAGCGACGATGGATATCTCCCACGCGACAGATGAGCAGGAACTCGGGGTCGGAACCACGGTCACCGGGGCGGCGATCACGCTGCACGGCGGGCACCCGTACTGGGTTGTCTTCAACGTGGGAGACTCTCGCCTCTACCTGTTCGAGCACAACGTGATCACTCAAGTGACTGTCGATCACTCCGTGGTTCAGGAACTGGTCACCGCCGGCCTCATCTCCACCGCCGACGCCGCACGCCACCCGAACAGCAACGTGGTGACGCGCGCGGTCGGCTTCAACGCCGAGCCGGTACCGGACTTCTGGCTGCTTCCCGTGACCGCACCGTCGCGCCTCCTGGTCTGCTCCGACGGGCTGACCCGGGAAGTCAGCGAATTGAACCTCCGCGAGCATCTGGCCTCGCGGCGAACCCCTCAGGAAACCGCGATCGCCCTGGTGGAGGATGCGCTCGAAGCCGGCGGGCGCGACAACGTCACCGCGATCGTGGTGGATGTGCTCGCCTCCGACGCCGCTCAGGGGCAGGACATTCTCGCGATGGAGGACACCGCTCCCTCGCGGTGAGGTGGCGGGGCCCTAGAAATGGGGCGTGAGTTCTTCCTGTGAAGACTGTCATACTGGGCGAGAGTCCAG
This sequence comes from Micrococcales bacterium, assembly GCA_017306245.1. Lineage (GTDB taxonomy): Bacteria > Actinomycetota > Actinomycetes > Actinomycetales > Microbacteriaceae > Terrimesophilobacter. Next base: position 250,316 of record JAFKIY010000001.1, read on the forward strand.
GGCCTGTCTGCCTAGAATGGGCACGGGCCGAGCGAGCGCAACCCGATGCGTCGTGCCCGCGAGTGAGTAAGCGAGGGGGCACCATGGCCAGACGCTTGCCGTCGCAGCCCCCAGTGCTGCCCGGCTTTTCCCACATACACATTCTCGGCTCGGGGGGCTTCGCCGACGTTTTCCTGTACGAACAGAACATGCCGAGGCGCCAGGTCGCCGTGAAGGTCATGTTGAGCGAAATCGTGAACGATCAGGTTCGGCAGATGTTTCAGGCCGAAGCGAACCTGATGGCGCAATTGAGCTCGCATCCGTCGATTCTCACCGTGTATCAGGCGGGGGTTTCCGCGGACGGCCGGCCCTATCTCGTGATGGAGCTGTGCTCGCCGTCGCTCAGCGAACGCTATCGGCGCGAGCGGATCCCGGTCCCCGACATCCTGCAGATCGCGGTGAAGATCGGCAGTGCCGTGGAAACCGCGCACCGCGCCGGCGTGCTGCACCGCGACATCAAGCCGTCGAACATCCTGCTCACCGCCTACGGACACCCGGTGCTGTCCGACTTCGGGATCGCGTCGACGCTGAGCGAGTCCGGGCACCGCGAAGCAATCGGGATGTCCATTCCCTGGTCGGCCCCCGAAGTTCTCATGGACGAGACGCCGGGCTCGGTGGCGTCCGAAGTGTGGTCGCTCGCGGCAACCGTGTACTCTCTGCTGGCCGGTCGCTCGCCGTTCGAGATTCCGGGCGAATCCAACAAGTCCACCGACCTGATCGGCCGCATCAATCGCGCGAAAGTGCAGCCCATCGGCCGATCCGACGTCCCGGAGAGTCTCGAAAAGTACCTGCAGAAGGCGATGTCGAGAAGGCCGGAGGCGCGGCCGACGAGCGTCATGGAGTTCGTGCGCGGCCTTCAGGCGATCGAAACCGAACTCGGCGTGCCGCAGACACCGGTCGAGGTTGCGGTCGACGACTGGGCGCTCGCGACCGTGGGGGAACTCGGCGATCGCACGCGAATCCGCGGCATTGCCGGGTCGAACCATCCGAGCGGCTTTCGGGTACGCCGGCGCCGGCGATTCGCTCCCGGCAATTACGAACCAGTGGGAACCGTATTCCGCGAATCCGAACCCTCGGACACGGGGCCGCACACCAAATCGGGGGTCCGCAGCCGGGGGATGCGGGTGCTGGCCTGGTCTCTCGTGGTCAGCGCCGTGCTCGTCGTCACCCTGGGCGTCGTCGCGACCATCGTGCTCGTGCGCAGCACCTCCGATCGGATTCCGCGGGTGACCGACATCCAGGCCAGCCAGTCCATCGACTCCATCGAATTCAGTTGGTCGAACCCTGGCCTCCTGCCCGGGGACTCGTACCAGATTTCCTCGAACCAGGGGACCCAGAACAGCATTCAGCAGTCGACATCGTTCTCGGTCGACGCGAAACCGGGGGACCGCGTGTGCATCACCGTCACGGTCAATCGGGAGGGGAAGACGGGCGAGCCCAGCAATCAGAAGTGCGTGGAGTTCGGGGGGTGATGGGCCAACATGTTTAGGAAATGGCTTGCCGCCCACAAGTCCCTCGCGGCCTCGGTGACGAGCGGAACGGCGATTGTCGCGCTCGTGGTGACCGGTGCCGTCATTTCCGGCGGTTACCCGGCGCAAAAGGTCCAGTTGAACGATGCGTCGGTGTGGGTTTCCAACGGGGCCAAGCAGTTCATCGGCCGGGCCAATACCCAGATTCTCGAACTCAACACCGTCGTTCCGACGGACAGCAGCGAACTCGATGTCGTGCAGAACGGCTCCACCGTCCTGCTGTTCGACGAAGGCAGCAGCAAGGTGGGCATCGTCGACCCGGCGACCTCCACCATCGTGGACAATGTCCCGATGCCGACGACGGCTCCCCGCCTCTTCCTCGCCGGGGACAATGTCGTCGTCGCGGACGGAGACGGCCAGGTCTGGATCGTCCCGGCAAGCGAGTTCCAGCATTTCGATCCGGGGTCCACGCCGACTTTGAGTCTCGGCGCCAATTCGGTGTACGCGATGAGCGCCGCAGGGTCGCTGATCGCGTATTCGCAGGATGCCAAAATCGTGTACAGAATCGACGCGGCGGTCACCGCGGCGGTCGAGGAGACCCATCAGGCCTCGTTCGGAAATGCCTCGAGCGTCCTGTCCGTCACCTGGGTCGGTTCGACCTGGGCCATCCTGGACGCGACATCGAGAACCGTGGATGTGGGCGGGACCATTGCGGACCTGTCCGGACTCGTGGGGCTCGGCGACAGCCCGAGACTCCAGCAGCCGACCGAGCGGGAAGGGTCGGTGCTCCTGGCGTATTCCGGCGGCCTGCTGTCCGTGTCGGCGGCCGACGGCACGCCGAAGGAACTGGTGACCGGACGCGCCGGAAACCCGGCGGCGCCGCTCATTGCCGACGGATGCACGTTCGCAGCCTGGTCCGACGGGACGGGGTGGCGGAAGTGCGGCTCGGGCGAGCCGGTGACGCTCGCACTGGAATCCATGCCGCAGGGGGCCGTGCGGCTCGCCTTCAACCAGAACGGCGACCGGATCGTCCTGAACGACCCTCGAGGCGGGGGAACCTGGGCCGTGCAGGCGCAGGGCGAGCTCATCGACAACTGGAGCAGCCTCGTTCCCGCCCAGGAGCAGCAGCAGCAGGTTACCGAGAACAACCTGGATACGCCTCCCGTGTACGAGAAGGTGCAGCAGCCTCCCGTCGCCGTCGACGATGCGTTCGGCGCCAGGCCCGCCCGAAGCTCCATCCTCCCGGTCCTGCTGAACGACTACGACGCGAACGGCGACGTTCTCGTGATCTCGCAGGTGAGCCAGTTGGACGAATCGGTCGGCCACCTGGATATCGTGAACAACCGGCAGCAGGTGCAGATAACGCTGGAGCCGTCCGCGCGCGGTACCGTCACGTTCCGGTACACCATCAACGACGGCCGCGGCGGCGAGGCCAGCGCGAACGTGAAGGTCACGGTGCGGGAACCGAACGAGAATTCGCCGCCCGTGCAGGTGCGCAAGAGCAGAACCGTCGTCGCCCAGGGCGGGCGCGTGACGACCTCGGTCCTCGGCGACTGGGTCGACCCCGACGGAGACGCGTTCTACCTCGCCTCCGCGTCGACGGCGTCCCCCGATGTCGCGAGCTTCAAACCGGACGGAACCGTCGTGTTCGTCGAGGGCGGCGCGGCGAGCGTGTCCCGTTCGGTGTCCCTCGTGGTCACCGACGGAACCGCGCAGTCGAGCGGCAACCTGGCCATCACCGTGAGCGCGCCGGGGAAGGTTCCCATCATTGCGGAGCCGTTCGTCGTCCTCGCGTACGCGGGGCAGAACGTGACGGTGCATCCGCTGGCCCACGTCAAGGGCGGAACAGGGACCGTGCGGTTGAGCAGCGTGCCGTCGCGCACGGGGGCCGTGATCACCGCGAGCCCGGAGTCCGGCACGTTCCAGTTCTCCAGCACGCAGGTTCGCACGTTCAACGTCGAATACGTGGTCACGGACGGCGACCAGACCACGACCGGAACCCTGAGAATCGATGTGTCCGCACCGCCGGATGTGAACACGAAACCGATCACGGTGCCCAAGACGATTTTCGTCAAGTCCCTGAGCAGCGAAACGGTCGATATCGCGAGTTCCGACATCGACCCGGCCGGCGGTGTCCTGCTCGTCACGGCGGTGACAGGGATCTCGGCGGGCGAGGGCATTCAAGCGGACATTCTCGAACAGCGATCCATCCGGGTGACGCTCACGGCTCCTCAGGAAAAGGGACCTGTGACGTTCGGCTACCGGGTCACGAACGGTTTGGCGACGGCGGATGGGAGCGTCACGGTTGTCGAAATCCCGCGCCCCGTGAAACTCCAGCCGCCCATCGCCACCGACGATTCGATCACCGTGCGGGTGGGCGCGGCGATCGACATTCCCGTGCTGAACAACGACATCCAGCCGGACGGCGAGGCGCTCACGCTGGATCCGCAATTGACGACCACCCTGCGGGGAGACTCCGGTCTCCTGTTCGCTTCCGGCAACGTGCTTCGGTACCTGGCCCCGGACAAGCCGGGTAACTTCACGGCAAGCTACTCGGTGAGCGGACCCGATGGGCAGACCGCCCAGGCCGAAGTCCACATCGCCGTGCGGGAGATCGTTCTCGCGACGAACAACGCTCCTGAGCCGCTCACTGTGGTTGCCCGTGTGCTGGCGGGCGAGCGGGTGAGCATCCAGATTCCGCTCGGCGGCATCGACCCCGACGGCGATTCCGTCCAACTGCTCGGACAGGAGACGAACCCGGAGAAGGGTTCCGTCACGCCGAACGGGTCCGACGCGTTCACCTACGAGGCCGGCGAATACTCTGCCGGTACCGACAGTTTCACCTACACCGTCATCGACGCGCTGGGCGCGAGGGCAACCGGTACGGTCCGGATCGGGATCAGCCCCAGGGTGGGCGGTGCGCGCAACCCCGTCGCGATTGCCGACGAAGTGGCAATCCGTCCTGGAGGATCCGTCACCATCCAGGTTCTGGCGAACGACTCCGACCCGGACGGCAGTCCGCTCACGGTCACCGACATTCACCCGGTGAGCGATCAGTCCATCATCGCCACGACGGACGGCACGGTCGTGACCGTCACCCCGCCGAGCGAGCCGGGCCAGTACGGGCTGATCTATACGATCCAAAACGCCCTCGGCGGGACCAGCCAGAACTTCGTGACCGTCACGGTGTCCCCCGACGCGCCCCGAGCGCTGCCGATCGCCCGCGACACCGTCCTGACGCTCACCGACATCGTCGGGCGCGATTCCGTGGACGTGAACGTGCTGGCGAACGTGTTCTTCGCCGACGGCTCGGTGAGCAAACTGGGTGTCGCGCTTCTGCCCGGGTACGACCGCAACGTGTCGGTGACCTCGGACAAGCGGATCAGGGTCACTGTCGGGCAGAAGCGGCAAATCATCCCGTTCTCCGTGTCGAACCCGGAAGACCCGTCCATTGCGGCCTATGCGTTCGTGTGGGTGCCCGGCTACGATGATGCGCTGCCTCAGGTGAATCGCAAGGCTCGGCCGCTCACCGTGGCGAGCGAATCAACGCTCACCATTCCGCTCAACGACTACGTCATCGCGATCGGCGGGAAGCAGGTCCGGCTCTCCGACACGACGACGGTGCGCGCGACGCACGCGGACGGTTCGAGCCTCGTCAAGGACGACCAGACCCTCGTGTTCCGCTCCGCGGAGAAATATTTCGGTCCGGCATCCATTTCCTTCGAGGTGACGGACGGGACGTCGGCGAACGATCCGAACGGGCGCACCGCGACGCTCGTGCTGCCCATCACCGTCACCCCTCGGGAGAACCAGCCTCCCGTGTTCAACGGCGCGGTGATCGATTTCGAACCGGGGCAGGAGAAGACGATCGACCTGCTCAAGCTCACCAACTACCCGTATCCGAATGACCTCGACGAGCTGGCCTATACCGCGCTCGCACCGCTTCCGGTCGGGTTCAACTACACGCTGACCGGGCAAACGCTGTCGATCCAGGCCAAAGCCACCGCCGTGAAGGGCACGACCACCGCGCTCGTGCTCGGCGTGCGCGACTCTCTCGTCGAAGGAAAGGCGGGGAGCATTCAGCTCAACGTCGTCGCATCGAGCCGGCCGCTGGCCAAACCGGCCGCGGATACCGCCATCGCGCCGCGCGGAAAGACCACGGTCGTCGATGTGCTCGCGAATGATGCCGCCACGAACCCGTTCCCGCAGACTCCGCTCAGGGTGATCGGCATTCGCGGCATCGACGGGGCTTCGCTGCCCGACGGGGTCACGATCACCCCGAGCGCCGATCTCAGCACCCTGACCGTGGTCGTGACGAAGGAAGCGCCGGCGCAGGACGTCAACGTGCAATACCAGGTGGCGGATGCCACGGGAGACCCGGACCGTTTCGTGTGGGGCAACGCACGGCTGCAGATCCAGGACGTTCCCGATCCGGTGACCGGCGTGAACGTCGCTTCCTTCTCCGATCAGACACTCAAGATCGCGTGGAGCCCCGGTTCGTTCAACAATTCGCCGATTACCAGTTACGAGGTCACCGCGACCCGAACCGACACGGCGGCCGTGTTCGGCGTGACCACGTGCACCGTGACGAACGGCTGCACCATCGCGACGCCCGGCAATGGGCCGGGCAGCGCGCTCAAAATCTCGGTGGTCGCCGTCAATGCGATCGGGCCGTCCGAGTCCGCTGCGATTCCGGTGCCGGTGTGGTCTGACGTTCTGCCCGCGGCGCCGGGCGGCCTGACGGCCGTTCCCACCAACGTCGCCCCGGCAGGGGGCTCGCTCGCGATCGGATGGTCCGCGGTGGGGAATCCCGCCAACGGTTCGCCCGTGTCCGGGTACACCGTGAGGATCACCGGGCCGGGCGTGGATATTTCGCGGCTCCTCCCGGTGGGCACCACGAGCCTGGCGTTCGACAACAGCTCGGGTTCGCTCGCTCCCGCCGTCGCGTACTCGGTGTCCGTGTACGCCAGGAACAGCGCGCAAGTCACCTCCAATTCCGCGTGGCTGCGGAACCCGCCCGTGTCGGTCACAGCGGTCGGCCCGCCCGGCCAGGCGGACGGCGGCGTCACCGGCGTGGTCTACGACACGTTCGGCCACATCAGAGTCAGTTGGGGGCCGAGCAGCCCGCAGGGAGCGCCGGGCGTCACCTACACCGTTGGCAGGTTCGAGTCGACGGACACGCTGCCGACCACGTGCCTGAAAGCCTCGCCCGGCTCGGGGCCGCGGCCGTTCACCGAGACGACGTGGAACGACACGCACGTCCAGGATCAGCACACCTACCGGTATGTCGTCTATGCGGACAACGGCTATTACTGCACGCCGACGGCGTCCGGCGAGGTTCTGACCATGAAGGCGCCCGGCAAGGCCAGCGGTACCATCTGGCTGCAGCCGCGGGGCGGGCAGTACGACATCCAGGTGCGCAACGACCTGACCGTCGCCTCGCTCACGGCGGCGAAGTTCCAGTACCAGGTGAACGGCGACAACAACTGGCGCGACGTCGTCGAGGGGCAGTTCCTGACCTCTGCCGAGGATGCGTCAGTCTACGGAAATCCGCTCACGATCCAGTTCCGCGGTTGCCGCGACCAGTCGGACACGTTCTGCGGTCCTCCGTCGAACGCGATCACCCGCACCCCGTTGAACACGCGCGGAACCATCGTGAGTTGCGTTATCGGCGCCAACGTCCTGGCCGGACCGCCGGTGAACGGATCGAACCCGGCCCAGTACCCGGTCACCTACCTCTATTCGTTCAACACGGGGACCGGATTCGGCTCCTACTCGTCGAACAGCTCCGTTCCCTCGCCCACCATTCCTCTCATCGGCCAGACGACCGTGAGAATGAAGGCCGTCGTCGATTTCGGCGTCGGAGTATCGCCCGAACACCCCAACCGGAATTTCACCGATCCCGAATATGCAGAAGCAACGTGCACGGAGGCACCAGAATGACCGAGAACCCGATCGAACGTGCACCGCAGAGCGGCAGTTCGAAAATCATGACACCGGAGCAGGCGGCGTGGTTCTCCGACGTCTTCAATCGGCTCGTCGCCGGCGTCGACCATGTGCTGCTGGGGAAGACGTTCGTCATCAAGCTCGCCTTCACGGCGCTGTTGAGCGAAGGACATCTGCTTCTCGAGGACTTCCCGGGCACCGGCAAAACCTCGCTCGCACGCGCACTGGCGCAAAGCGTCGACGGGACGAACAGCCGCATCCAGTTCACCCCCGACCTGCTGCCGGGCGACATCACCGGGGTCAGCATTTACGACCAGCGCTCCGGGAAGTTCGAGTTCCACGCCGGACCGGTGTTCGCGAACATCGTGCTCGCGGACGAAATCAACCGGGCGAGCCCGAAGACCCAGGCGGCGCTTCTCGAAGTCATGGAGGAGGGCCAGGTGACCGTGGATGGCGTCACGCACCCTGTCGGGTCTCCGTTCATGGTGATTGCGACGCAGAACCCGATCGAACAGGCGGGAACCTATCGGCTGCCGGAAGCGCAGCTCGACCGTTTCATCATGAAGGCGTCGATCGGTTACCCGGACCATGCCTCCACGTTGCGCATCCTTCAGGGTTCGGGGGCGAAGGCCCACGACATCGTGATCCCCGCGGTCGCCACGGCGAAGATCATCGTGGAAATGGGTGCGATGGCGCGCACCGTGCACGTCGACCCCTCGATCAACGACTACGTGTCCCGGCTTGTGGATGCATCCAGGAACTCCGACGAGGTGCGACTCGGTGCGAGTGTCCGCGCCGCGCTCGCGCTCGTCCGCACCGCGAAGTCGCTCGCGGCCGCAAGCGGCAGGCACTATGTGATCCCCGATGACGTCAAGGTCCTCGCCGAGCCGGTTCTCGCGCATCGCCTCGTTTTGGACCCCGAGGCGGAGTTCGAGGGCGTCACGGCGTCGAGCATCATCAGCCAGCTTCTGCTCGAGACCCCGCCTCCCACTGACAGGCAAGCCGTGTGAGCCAGACCGAACCCACCCAGCCACCCTCGACGTTGACGCGGGGGAGCGGCAGCCTGCCGTCGAAGCGCTTCGATTTGACGTCGGCGGCCGCGACGGAGGGTCTGACGAACGTCAGAACCAAAATCGTGGGAAACCGCACGGGGAGACTGGCGGACGCCATCGTCAGCGTCGTTCGGGTGAGCCGGGATTTCGAGGGTGTCGTCAGGACGTGGACCGCACGGGTGTCTTCTGTCGTGACTGCCCTCGGTTGGTCCATGCTCGCGGTCGTGCCCCTCTCCTTCGCGTTCGGCTACGGCCTCGGCTGGATGGAGCTCGTCGTCGTCGGCTGGGCGGGCCTCGTCCTGCTGCTGGTCGCCGTGGTGTACCTGGTCGGGCGCAGCTCCTTCACCGTGGAGCTCAGGCTCGCCCACTCGCGGGTGGTCGTCGGCGAGCAGGCGAGTGGCAGCGTGATCATCGCGAACCCGGTCCGCCACAGAATCCTGGGTGCATCGGTGGAAATTCCGGTGGGGAACGCCCTTGCCGCCGTCACCATGCCGTCCCTGGCCAGGGGCGCCGTCTTCGCCCACGAGTTCCCGGTGCCGACCGGCCGGCGCGGAGTGCTGCAGATCGGGCCGGTGCGAACCGTCCGCGCGGACCCGATCGGGCTCGTGCGCCGCGAATTGCTGTGGACCGACGCCCAGTGGATGTACGTCCACCCGCGCACGATCGGCGTTCCGAGCACCACAACGGGGTTCATCCGCGATCTGGAAGGAAACCCGACGCGCCAGATCTCCAACAGCGACGTGTCGTTCCACGCCCTGCGCGAGTACGTTCCCGGCGATGAGCGGCGCTACATCCACTGGAAGAGCACCGCGAAGACCGGCCGATACATGGTGCGCCAATTCGAGGAAACCCGGCGCAGCCACCTCGTCATCGCCCTGAGCCTTTCGGCGGCGGATTACGCGAACGATGAGGAATTCGAGCTGGCGGTGAGCGTGGCCGGTTCCCTCGGCGTCCGCGCCATCCGGGATGCGAGAGAGGTGTCCGTGGTCGTCGGCGACCGGACGCCGGATTTCGCGAAGCGCAAGGTGTTTGCGGTGTCGCGGCTGAGCACGCTCACGCGAAGCCGCCTGCTCGATGATCTCGCCGTCATCGAACGGGACGAGTCAGCGCTGGACGTGCGCGACGTCGCGCGGGTGGTCTCCGAGCAGGTCGCGGGAGTGTCTGTGGCGTTCCTGGTGTGCGGTTCGACGACGACGCCGACCCAGTTGCGCGCAGCTTCTGCGCTGTTCCCCGTCGATGTCGAAGTCGTCGCCATAGTCTGCGACCCGGAAATCATCCCCGGGTACCGTCGCGTACCGGGGCTCAGCGTCCTCACGATCGGATACCTGGAGGATTTGCAGAAGTCCCTCTCGAGATCGGCCGCGGCCTGATGGCGACTTCCGGTTCATCCACGGGCGATTCGCGGCGCAGCGCCGGGTTCATCGCGGTGACGACCGTCATGCTCGGCTTGGCGACCGGTGTCGCCTCGCTCAGCTGGTGGCCGAGCTATGCGACCGCAGCGCTTCCGGTGCTCATCGCCGTGACGTTCGTGGCGGCGGCGGCCATCGCGATCCTCGGGGCGGTGTTTCGTGCTTCCAGCCTCACCGTTCTGGCCGCGACGGTCGCCGCGTACCTGCTCCTCGGCGTCCCGCTGGCCGTGCCCCAACTGGCGCTGTGGCGGATTCTTCCGTCGCTCGACGGTTTGCGGGAGTTGGTTTTCGGAACGGCGACCAGCTGGAAGCAGCTTCTGACCATCAGCCTCCCCGTCGGGAGCTACCAGTCGTTGCTGGTTCCCGTGTTCATTCTCATCCTCGTGAGCGTCGTGGTTTCGCTGACGGTGGCGCTGCGTTCCCCTCTTGGGGATCTGGCGGTACTCGGCCCCGTCGCCGTGTTCATCGTGGGGATCCTGTTCGGCCCGGATTCCGCGCTCTGGCCGTTCCCGGTGGCGATCGGCCTGACCGCGGTCATCCTCGTCTGGCTGGTCTGGAACCGGTGGTACCGTCGTCGGGAGTCCATCCGCAAGCTCTCCACGCGCGAAGTCAGCGCCGGCGGCCAGCCGGTGGATCGCATCGCCGACGGCGGGTTCGTGGGTGCGAGAACCCTGTTGAGCGCCGGGATCATTCTGGCGATCGCGGCCACCGCGTCGTTCGGCGCGTCGCAGCTCCTGCCGCCGGCGCAGGACCGCGTCGTGCTGCGGACCACGATCGCCCAACCGTTTGATGCGCGGGACTATCCGAGCCCGTTGAGCGGATTCCGCAAGTACGAACAGCCGGCGACGAAAAGCCGGACGATCTTCACGGTGACGAACTGCCCCGCGGATGCGCGGATTCGCATCGCCACCCTCGACACCTATGACGGCGTCGTGTACTCGGTAGGCAGGGGGAGCGTGAACAGCGCCTCAGGCGCGTTCACCCGCGTCCCGCTGAGCGTCGACCAGTCCGGGGTTTCCGGAAAGACGGTGACGTTCGGCGTCACGATCGGGAACTACTCCGGGGTGTGGCTTCCGACGATCGGGAAGCTCGAGCAGGTCAGATTCGAGAGCGCGAACGCGGCCACGCTGCTGGGCAATTTCTACTACAACAACAACAGCGACACGGCGGCGGTCGTCGGCGGCCTTGCCTCGGGAGATACGTACTCGGTGACCGCTGTGCTGCCGACGCAACCGAGCGAGAGCGACCTGTCTACACTACAGCCGGGCACCGTGAACCTTCCGGCCGTCGCCGTCGTGCCGAATGGGCTTGCCGCGACGCTGGATGGATACGTGACCGGGGTTTCCGGCGCAGGCAACCGGCTCATGGCGATGATCGATGGTTTGCGGCGGGACGGGTACGTCAGTCACGGCGTCTCGCCCACGGAGCCGGCCAGCCGGTCGGGCCACGCCGCGGACCGCATCACCGAACTTCTCACGGCGCAGCAGATGATCGGCGATCAGGAACAGTACGCGGTGACCGCCGCATTGATGGCCCGGCAGCTGGGCTTCCCGGCGCGGGTCGTGTTCGGGTTTGCGCCCAGGGACATCAACCCGACCGGGCAGACCAGGGTGGATGGCGGTGACGTTTCGGCCTGGATCGAGGTCAACACGACCCAGTACGGGTGGGTGGCCATCGATCCGACCCCGCCCCTGCGCCCGATCCCGGATGCCGAACCGCAGGATCCGACGAAGGTGGCCAGGCCGCAATCTCCCGTGCAGCAACCGCTGAAGGAAACGGAAACCCGGGACACCCAATTGCCGCCGAACACGAGCCAGGAGCAGGATCCGCCCGAGAATCCGGCCCTCACGATCTTCCTGAGGGTGCTTTCGGGTCTCGGTTGGGCGAGCCTGGTGATGCTCGTCGTGTTGTCTCCGTTTCTCACGATCGCTATCGCGAAGTGGCGGCGCCGGAGGTTGCGGCGGCGTGCCCCGACGCCGATTCAGCGCATCGCCGGCGGCTGGGACGAGTTCGAGGACGCGGTTCTCGACCACGGATTCACCCCCGGCCCGACGCCGACGCGGCTGGAGGTCGCTCAGGAGGTCGGCGGGACCCAGCCGTTCGTGCTCGCCGCCGTCGCGGACCGGGCGATTTTCGCTCCCGGCGATCCCGATCCGGAGCAGGCGGAGCAGGTGTGGAAGTCGGTCGACGACCTGCGGTATTCGCTCGACTACAACCTTTCGCGGTGGGAGCGGATCAAGTCTCTCGTTTCCCTTCGTAGCCTCGGTGGTTATAGTGTCAGAGGCCTGTTCGCGCGAGAGAGGACGAAGCGGTGACCTGCAATTATTGCGGTACCGAGTTGCCGTCCGAGGCGATGTTCTGCGGGGAGTGCGGCAGGGCGGTCACGACGGTTTCCGCGTCGTCGCCGCGTCCGATGATCCCGGCTCCCCTCACCCGGCCCGTCGCGGAGCCCGAACCATGGTCGAATGCGTCGACGGATGCGCTCTCGGCCGGCGTGGTCTGCCAGCAGTGCGGGGCCCCGGTTTCGCCCGACGATATTTTCTGCGGCGAATGCGGGTTCGTGGTGGGCGCGATGGAATACGAGTCGCCTCGTCCCCGCGACACGAACGCAGTCGAGCGGCTCGAGCGGGTCGAGCAGGATGCCGGCCCGGCGGAGGAGCCTGAGCCGGAAGACGAGCCTGAGCCGGAAGCGGGGCCCGAGCCGGAGCCTGAACCGGAACCGGAGCCTGAACCGGAGCCTGAACCGGAGCCGGAGCCTGAACCGGAACCGCTGCGGGCACCGGCATCGATTTTCGACCCGATCCCTCCGGCGCAGCCGCGGTCGGACGAGGAGCGATTCGCGGAAGACCTCGAACCGACCCGCATCATCGCGAGCCATCAGGATGGGGAACGGTTCGTCCTGCAGTTCAGCACCGGCGAATCCTTCACCGTTTTCGGCACGGGGCTGATCGGCCGCAGTCCGCGCCCCGAGCCCGGAGAATACTTCGATCAGCTCGTGCGCGTCGCAGATTCGACCCGGTCGGTGTCGAAGACGCACCTCGAGTTCGGTCAGGAATCCGGGAGTTTCTGGGTGAAGGACCGATTCTCCGGAAACGGAACAATAGTGCGGGAACCCGAATCCAAACCGATCCGCTGCCACCCGGAGCGCCGCTACCGGCTCGCGCGCGGCTCCAGGGTCGACCTCGGCGAGCAGTTCTTCATCGTCAGCTGATCGCTCCTGTCCCACCCGGGCGGCGCCCGCTCCGGTTGTCCACGAGATCGCCGCGGCGCACTCCGGGCGCGGCGGCGGCCGTGGTCACCTGAGACGGTGACAGGGCAGCCCCATGAGGTTTCGGTACCGCGGAAACCCGAGGCGCCCAAGCGCGCCCCATTCCCCATTTTCGCGATCGCTGCGCCGGTGGTCGCGGCAACGGCCATCTGGGCGTTCACCCAGTCCCCGTTCGCCCTGGTGTTCGCCCTGCTCGGGCCCGTGGTCGCCGTGGCGAGCCTCGGCGACGCACGTCGCCGATCCCGCGCCGAGTCCCGGCGCGAACATGGCCGATTCGAACGCGAACTCGTCTCCGCCATCCACGCGATCGACGAGGCGCACGCGAGGGAGCGCGCCCGACTCGTGCATCGGTTCCCTGCGGCCCAGGACCTGGTGGACTCTGTGAGAGGAAGCCCTGAGCGCTGGCGGGCCGACCTCGCGCACGGCCGGGAAGTGCGACTCGGCACCGGGCGGATTTGCAGCGCGGTGAAGCTCCGCGGCGAGAAACTCGACCACGACGACAGCCCCTCGGGCAGGGCCATTTCCGGCTTGTTCGACCGCGCAACCACGCTCGATGGGGCGCCCATCACGGTCGATGCCCGACTGGGGATCGGCGTGTGCGGCGAGCGCAACCAGGCGAGGGCCCTCGCCACCGCCCTGATAGTGCAGCTCGCCTACGCGGTGCCGCCGGACGGGTTCAGCGTCAACCGGCTGTCGGCCGCGACGGAAGGACTCGACTGGGTGGAGGGGCTTCCACACGCAAACCCGGCTTTCTCGGATCCCGCCGCCCTCGGGAGAAAACCCGGCGTCGGTGGCCGGGGAGTCGAGTTTCGCGCACGCGCCGGCGGCGACCGCACGGTGGTGGCGATCGCCGAGGAGGAGGACGCCCTGCCGCGGGACTGCCGGATCGTGGTGCGAACCACCGGCACGATCGCCCGGGTCATACGGCATCCGGACGGCGACCTGCCCGACGACTTCACCCCCGAATACGTCAGCGAACGCCAGGCCACGGCGTTCGCGGCCCACATGAGTGCCGCGGCGCTTCCGCTCCTGGATGCGGGGAAGGCGCTGCCGAGCTCCGTCGCACTGAGCGGGTTGAGTCAGGTTGCCGGAAGCGGTCGCGGCGCGCTGCCCGCGTGCGTCGGCGTGGATGCCGACGGCCCCGTCGTGATCGACCTCGTGCGCGACGGTCCCCACGCCGTGGTCGGCGGCACCACAGGGAGCGGGAAGAGCGAACTTCTGCTGACCTGGATTCGTGCCCTCGCGGCTGTCCACGATCCGGACGTCGTCAGTTTTCTCCTCGTCGACTTCAAGGGCGGAGCCGCGTTTTCCGCCGTCGCGGAACTTCCGCACACCGTCGGCGTCCTCACCGACCTGGACGACTCCGCCGCGCAGCGCGCGATTCTGAGTCTGCGCGCCGAGCTGAGCCGACGCGAGAGCGTTCTCGCCGAGGCGTCGGCGCGCTCGATCGACGAGCTCGACGAGTCCGTCGTTCTCGCCAGGCTCGTGATCGTCGTCGACGAGTTCGCCACCCTGACGGCGCAACTGCCCGAGCTTCACGAACTGTTCGCGGACCTCGCCGCGCGCGGCCGCTCCCTCGGAATCCACCTCATCCTGTGCACCCAACGGCCGGCAGCCTCGGTGCGCGACAGCGTGCTCGCGAACTGTTCCCTGCGCGTTTCGCTGAGAGTCACGAGCGACGCCGACAGCGTCTCTGTGCTCGGAACCGCCGACGCCGCGCGGCTGCCGCGGGTCCCGTCCGGCCGCGGCCTGATCGCGAGGGCGGACGGCGGGCCGGAGCTGGTTCACTTCGCGATCTCGGGCGCGGAGGATGTGGCGGCCGTGACCGGGGAGCTTCGCGGCCGCGAAACGTCCCCGCACCGGCCCTGGATTGACCCTCTCCCGGCTCTCGTGCTGCCTGGCGACGTGCCTGCCGCGACGGGTACCGCGCTGGCCTTCGGGCTGCTGGACATTCCGGAGGAACAGCGCAGATCCGTCGCCACCTTCGACCCGGCGGTGCACGGAAACCTGGTGGTGCTGGGCGGGCATCGCAGCGGCAAGTCCGGAGTTCTCGCCGCGCTCGCGCAGGGCTCGGTGCAGACGGTGATGGTTCCCCCGTCCGTGGAAGGGGCGTGGGATGCGGTAACCGCGGTGCTCGCGGGCCTTCGCGAGCAGACCGAGCCGACGCTCGTCCTGCTGGACGACGCCGACGAACTCCTCGGCCGGTTTCCGCCCGACCACGAGGTGCCGTTCGCCGAGCGGCTCTCCCGGCTGGCCAGGGAAGGCCCGCGGGCGGGAGTCACTCTCGTGCTGACCGCGGGCGCCGTTCGCGGCCGGCTTCAGGCGCTGTCGGCGCTGTGCGAGTCAACTCTGCTGCTGAGGATGCCGACAAAGCAGGATCACGTCCTCGCCGGGGGCGACGGCGTCGGCTACCTGCCGAACCTGCCGCCGGGCGGCGGGCGGTGGCAGGGCCACCGCGTGCAGGTCACCCGCGTCGAGGCGCCACATCGCCCGAAGCCGGCCCTCGCCGCGGCGCTGGAGTGCTCGCCCGAGTCACCCCTGATCGTCGTCTCTCCGAGGCCGTCAGCGATCCGCGAGCGTCTGGAACGGCTTGGTCCGGTCGCAGTGCTCGGCCCGCAGCCCCGAACCGCCGACGCCGTGAGCGTCAAAGCAGGCTCGACCGTGGTCCTGGGCGACCCGAACGCGTGGCAGGGCGCGTGGGCGATGCTCGCCGCGCTTCGAAACACCGCACGGCTCGTGTTTCACGACTGCACGGCATCCGACATCCGCGCACTCACCGGCGCGCGGGAACTCCCGCCGCCCGTCGACTCGGCCGATACGCTCATCGTCGTCGAGCCGGACGGCCGGATGTTCAGAGCTCGCCTTCCCGGCTAGGCCAGTGCGGTGGCAAGCGACACGTGGTCGAAGCCGAGTGCCGTCGCCACCGGTTCGTACACGACGTGCCCCGCGTGGGTGTTGAGGCCGCGCGCGAGCGCCTCATCCGCGAGGAGCGCCTCGTGCCAGCCCTTGTTCGCGAGGGCACGGACGTAGGGCATCGTCGCATTGGTGAGCGCATAGGTCGACGTGTTGGGCACCGCGCCCGGCATGTTCGCGACGCAGTAGAAGAGCGAATTGTGCACCCGGAATGTCGGATCATCGTGGGTGGTCGGATGCGAGTCGGCGAAGCAGCCGCCCTGATCGACGGCGATGTCCACGAGCACGCTTCCCGGCTTCATGCGCGAAACGAGGTCGTTGCTCACGAGCTTGGGTGCTTTCGCCCCCGGCACGAGCACCGAGCCGATCACGAGATCGGCGGTGAGCAGCGCGCGCTCGATTTCGAACCCGTTGGAGGCGATGGTCTTCACGCGACCCGCGTACACCTCATCAAGTTCCTTCAGCCGCTGAAGGTTGGTGTCGAGAACGGTGACGTCCGCGCCGAGGCCGACCGAAACGGAGACCGCGTTGGTCCCGGCAACGCCGCCGCCCAGCACGACGACCTTCGCCGGGTAGGTACCCGGAACGCCGGGAACGAGCAGACCGGGTCCGCCGTTCGGCTTGAGCATCGCGTTCGCTCCGACGATCGCGGAGAGCCGCCCGGCCACTTCGCTCATCGGCGCGAGAAGGGGGAGGGCGCGGTTGGGCAGCTGCACGGTCTCATAGGCGACCGCCGTGACGCCGGCGGAAACGAGGGCGGCCGTGAGCTCCGGTTCGGCGGCGAGATGCAGGTAGGCGAAGATCAGCAGGTCGTCGCGGAAGTACCCGTACTCCTGCTCGATCGGTTCCTTCACCTTGAGGAGCATTTCTGCCGCGGCCCACGTTTCGGCGGCAGTCGCGGAGATCCTCGCCCCCGCCGACTCATACTCGTCGTCGGTGATCGAGGATCCGATGCCAGCGCCGGTTTCGACGATGACGTCGTGGCCGTTCGCGACGAGGTCGTGGACCCCGGCCGGTGTGATGGCGACCCGGAACTCGTTGTTCTTGATCTCCTTCGGGATGGCGACCTTCATTGTTCTCCTGCCCAATGGTCTGGGTCTGAGGCACGGGCAATGTTTGCGATGCCTTCGACGCGTCCTTGCGTGCTGATGACAACTACATTACTCGGCCGTGACAATTGATTCCGCACAATTTCTGGGTAAAAAGATACTGATTTCGTGAAATTTTGGGTAAATTGTCGTTGTTTCGGCACCTTTCCGGTGTTCTTTTTGGTTTTCGTGTGGCAGTATCGACCCACGCGGAACATTGTTGTTCCCGTCCCGATTTGCACCAGTTGTAAGGAGTCGTGTCGTCATGGCCAAACCACTTCCCGAAGATCCGTTCATTCGCAGCCTGGTCATCCAGGCGCAGCGTGCACAGTTCTCCCGCCGCAACATGCTGAAGGGCGCCGGCATCGGGGCCGGAGCGCTCGCCCTCGCCGCCTGCACGCCCGGTGGCTCGGACGCGCCGAAGCCGGCGAAGGACAAGTCCGACACCGACAAGATTGTTCGCTGGGACAACTGGGCCCTCTACCTGGACGTCGACGACAGCGGCCACTACCCGACGCTCGAGGCTTTCGAAAAGCAGACCGGGATCAAGGCCACCTACACCGAAGCCGTCGACGACAACAACACCTACTACGGCAAGGTGAAGGACCAGTTGAAGCTCGGCCAGGACATCGGCTGCGACACTGTGTGCCTCACCGACTGGATGGTCGACCGCTGGATCCGTTTCGGATACACGCAGGAGTTCGATTACTCGCAGATTCCGAACTCGAAGAACCTGGTCCCTGAACTCAAGAACGTCCAGTTCGACCCGGGACGCAAGCACTCCCTGCCATGGCAGGGCGGGTTCGCCGGAATCGCCTGGAACAAGGACCAGCTTCCCGGCGGCCTCACCTCCGTCTCCGACCTGTGGGACCCGTCTCTGAAGGGCCGCGTCGGCGTCCTCTCGGAGATGCGCGACACCATGGGCTGCATCATGCAGGACCTGGGCACGCAAATCGACGGCAAGTGGGGCGACGACGAATTCACGGCCGCCATCGATGTGCTGCAGAAGCAGGTGAGCGACGGCCAGATCCGGAACATCAAGGGCAACTCCTACAAGGAAGACCTCCAGAACGGCGACACCCTCGCCGCGATCGTGTGGTCCGGCGACATCACCCAGCTGAACTTCGAAGCTGGTGACCACTGGGCGTTCTCGCTGCCGAGCAAGGGCGGGACCCTGTGGAACGACAACTTCCTCATCCCGATCGGTTCCGCGCACAAGAAGAACGCCGAGATGCTCATCAACTACTACTACGACCCGGAGGTCGCGGCGCAGGTGGCGGCATACGTCAACTACATTCCGCCGGTCGTCGGGACGAAGGATGCGATGATGGCGCTCGACCCGGATCTTGCGAACGACCAGCTGATCTTCCCGTCCGATGCGACGCTCGCGAACGCCCACGTGTTCCGGAGCCTCAGTTCGGCGGAGGACCAGAAGTACAACGCACAGTTCCAGGCGATCCTCCTCGGGGCCTAGGGTGGCATCCGGAACCTTCGCCGAGAGCGGGGCAGACCTCGAACTGGTCGGGATCAAGAAGAGGTTTCCTGGCTTCACCGCCATCGAACACCTTGACCTGACGATTCCCGCCGGGTCGTTCTTTGCCCTGCTCGGGCCCTCCGGATGCGGAAAGACCACCACGCTGCGGCTCGTCGCGGGCCTGGAGGACCCCACGGAGGGCTCGATCCTCATCGGCGGCAAGGACGTCACCCACCTCAAGCCGTTCCAGCGGCAGGTCAACACCGTGTTCCAAAGCTACGCTCTGTTCCCGCACATGACCGTGCTGGACAACGTGGCGTTCGGGCTGCGCCGGCGCAAGATCGAAGACCCGGTCGCCAAGGCGCACGAGGCGCTGGTTCTCGTGGAGCTCGACCACCTCGCGGCCAGGAAGCCGCAGCAGCTGTCCGGCGGGCAGCAGCAGCGCGTCGCTCTGGCCAGGGCGATCGTCAACCGCCCGGCGCTTCTCCTGCTGGATGAACCGCTGGGAGCGCTCGACCTCAAGCTTCGCCGGCAAATGCAGTTGGAGCTGAAGTCCATCCAGGAAGAGGTCGGGCTCACGTTCGTGCACGTCACCCACGACCAGGAGGAGGCCATGACCATGGCCGACACGGTCGCGGTCATGAACAAGGGCGAGATCGAGCAGCTGGGCGCCCCGCAGGATCTGTACGAGCTGCCGCGGACGGCGTTCGTGGCGAACTTCCTCGGCCAGTCCAACCTGTTCACCGGGCATGTGGCCAGCACGACGAGCAACAGCATCACGGTGGACGTCGAGGGAGCGAAGATCACGGTCCCGACGAAACGCGCGCAGCGCCACAAGGGCGAAGTGACGGTCGGTATCCGGCCGGAAAAACTCCACCTGCACAAGGACGAGCCGAAGAAGGCGGCGGGGATCAACAGCATCGGACCCGGGCGCATCATCGACGTGTCCTTCAGCGGCGTGAGCACGCAGTACACGGTTGCCGTCCCCGGCCTCGACAACCTGACGGTGTTCCAGCAGAACACCACGTTCGGGCCCATCGCCGAAGAGGGCTCGGAGGTGTGGGCGAGCTGGGACGTCGATCACGGATTCGGTCTGGAGGATGACCCGGGCGCAGCCCCGCGGTTCCCGGCAGACACCGACACGGCGACGATCGCGGTGCAGAAGCGGCGTGCGCTCAAGTCGGAGCTTGAGGAGGCCTGACCGTGGCCTTCAGCGCATTCGCGACAGGGACTGCCAAGGAGCAGGCGCCACGGCGCAAGAGCAAGATCGCCTTGCTGCTGCTGTTGCCCGGCATCCTCTACCTCATGCTGTTTTTCCTCGTTCCGCTCGTCTCGCTCGTCATCACCTCGTTCCAGCAGCCGATTCCGTACGGGGACATCGGCGAGTTCCAGAACGCGTTCAAGTGGGAGAACTACGTCGAGGTCGTGAACACGTACGGCGAACACATTTTCCGGTCGTTCGCCTATGCGATCCTCGCCACGATTTTCGCGCTCCTGTTCAGTTACCCTCTGGCGTATTTCATCGGCGTGAAGGCGCGGCGGTGGCCGCTCCTGCAGAACCTCATGCTCGTTCTGGTGATCGCGCCGTTCTTCATCAGCTTCCTGCTGCGCACCCTCGCCTGGAAGTCGATCCTCTCCGATGAATCGTTCGTGATCAGCGGGCTGAAGGCGCTGTCGCTCATGGCCCCGGATGCCCACTTCACCGGCACTCCCGCCGCGGTCGTGTTCGGCCTTACCTACAACTTCATCCCGTTCATGACGCTCCCGCTCTATTCCACCCTCGAGCGGCTGGATACGCGGCTCCTCGAGGCCGGAAGCGATTTGTATTCGAAACCGGCCATGACGTTCTTCAAGGTCACGCTGCCCCTGTCCATGACGGGCATCGTGTCCGGCGTGCTGCTGACCTTCATCCCCGCGGCGGGCGATTACATCAACGCGAGCCGGGACTTCCTCGGCGGCACAGGCACGCAAATGATCGGCAACGTGATCGAAAGCAACTTCCTGGTCACGTTGAATTACCCTGCCGCCGCGGCGCTCTCCATCATTCTGATGGCGGTGATCCTGGTGATGGTCACGGTGTACGTCAAACGGAGCGGAACGGAGGACCTGCTGTGACGCTTCAGGAAGGACTCGCCGTCTCAGAGGCTGTGACGGCCCGCAAGCCTGCTTCCCGCAGGGGAGCGCGACTGGGGTTCGGCAACTGGCTCCTGCCCCTCTACGCGATCATCGCGTTCGTGTTCCTGCTCATTCCCATCGCCTACACGTTCGCGTTCTCCTTCAACGATTCCGTGAAGTCGAACATCGTGTGGCGCGGATTCACGTTCGACAAGTGGCTGAACGTGTGCGACCAGATCGACGTGTGCGTCGCGTTCGGCAACAGCCTGATCATCGGAATCAGCGCGACCATCGTCGCGACGATCCTCGGTACCATGATCGCGATCGCGCTCGTGCGGTACCGGTTCCGGTTCCGTGCGGGGATCAGCCTCCTGCTGTTCCTCCCGATGGCGACGCCCGAAGTGGTTCTCGGTGCGGGACTTGCGGCGGAATTCCTCGGCGCCGGCGTGCAGAAGGGCCTCGGGACGATCATCATCGCCCACATTATGTTCTGTGTCAGCTTCGTCGTCGTGACCGTGAAGGCCAGGGTGTCGACGCTGGACCCCGCCCTCGAGGAGGCGGGGCGCGATCTCTACGGTTCGCCGAATCAGGTGTTTTGGCGCATCACGTTCCCGTTGCTGCTGCCCGGAATCATCGCCGCGGCGCTCCTGTCGTTCGCGCTGAGCTTCGACGACTTCATCATCACGAACTTCAACGCGGGCACCACGAACACGTTCCCGAAGTACATCTACATTTCGGCGGCACGCGGGATCCCGGCCGAGGCGAACGTCATCGCCTCCGCGGTGTTCCTCCTCGCGATCATTCTCGTTCTGATCTCGCAGATCTCCTCCGCGTTGAAGCGGAAACGGCTTGCCGCAGCGGGCGGATGATCGGCATGGCGGCACGCTGATGGCCGGATATCGCAACCGCGATCGCCTGGCGAAATTGTGGCACGAGGAACTGGAGACGTTTCGTGCCGCGCGCCCCGAGTCGGAGAAGCTGTGGCGGCGGGCGGTACCGCATCTTCCGGATGGCGTCCCCATGCTGTGGATGGCGAAGTGGCCCGGCCCGTGGCCGGTGTATGTGAAGGATGCGAAAGGAGCGCACTTCACCGACGTCGACGGCATCGACCACGTGGATCTGTGCCTCGGGGACACGGGCGCCATGTGCGGCCACGCGCCTCCCGCGGCGGTGGAGGCGATCTCCGCGCGCCTCGCCCACGGTTCCACGTTCATGCTCCCCACCGAGGATGCCGCGGTGGCCGCGGAGCTCCTCGCCGAACGGTTCGGCGTTCCGAGCTGGCAGTTCACCCTGTCCGCGACGGACGCCAACCGGAGCCTGGTTCGGTACGCGCGGCAGGTGACGGGCCGCCGGAAAATCGTCGTGCACGACTACTGCTATCACGGCTCGGTCGATGAAACCTTCGCGACGCTGGATGAGCGCGGCGCGGTGGTGGAGCGGCGCGGAACCATCGGCGCACCGGTTCCACCCTCCGAGACGACGGCGGTCGTGCCGTTCAATGACGTCGCGGCGCTGGAGGCGGCGCTGAAGTCGGGGGACATCGCGGCGATGCTCATCGAACCGGCCCTCACGAACATCGGGATCGTGTTGCCGGCCGACGGCTATCACGAGGCGGTGCGCGAGCTGTGCACCCGGTACGGCGTGACCCTCATCATCGACGAGACGCACACGATCAGTGCGGGCCCTGGCGGGATGACGGCAGCCCTGGGGCTGTCTCCCGATGCCGTCGTCGTGGGCAAGAGCATCGGGGGCGGCATTCCCGCCGCGGCGTTCGGGATGTCGGCCGAACTGGCCGAGCGCGCCCGTGCGAGCCTCGAACTGGAAGACATCGATGTCGGGGGCGTGGGCGGAACCCTGGCCGGGAACGCGCTCTCCCTGGCCGGCATCCGCGCGACCCTCTCCGAGGTGCTCACGCCCGCCGCGTTCGAGAACATGGTGGCGAGGGCCACGGAGTGGACGGCGGGGGTTCAGGCCGCTCTCGACGAATTCGAGGCGCCGTGGCAAGTGACCCAGCTGGGGGCGCGGTCGGAGTACAGTTTCCGCGCGACCCCTCCGGCGGATGGCGCGCAGGCGGCCGCCGCCGACGATTTCGAGCTGCAGCAGTACCTTCACCTGCACGCGCTCAACCGGGGCATTCTCATCACGCCGTTCCACAACATGGCGCTCCTGTGCCCGACCTCGTCCAGTGCGGATGTCGAGCGGCACACCGCCGCCTTCCGCGAGGCAGTGTCGAGCCTGTTCTCCTGAGCGGTTCTGGCGCGTGCCTCCCGGCGCGTGGCGCCGTGCCCCGTTCGGGTGCTTGGGCCTATCCTTGGGGTGTGGCACGATCGAAACGGTGCCACACGTCACGTCGGCGCCGCCACGGAGATTCGGGGGAGTCATTGGCCGTGAATTCATTGCCTACAGCGTTGCCTGCTGCGCCGTCGCCTGCGTTCAGCAGGAGAGCCGTCATCCAGGGCGCCGGAATCGGGGCTTCAGCGCTCCTCCTCGCCGCCTGTTCGACGGGCGCGCCGCCCGCGCCCCAGGCTGCGACGGACAAGTCGGATTCGCAGAAGTCGCTCCGGTTCGACAGCCGGGACACCTATCGCAACACGACGGGCGAGGACTTCCCGCTGCTCGACCAGTTTTCCACGGACACGGGAATCTCCGTGACCTATACGAACGCGGTCAGCGACGACAACGTGTACTACAGCAAGGTCAAGAACCAGCTGAAGATGGGCCACGACATCGGCGCGGATGCTTCGGTGCTCAGCGAGTGGATGGCCGCACGCTGGATCCGGCTGGGCTACGTGCAGGAAATCGACCGCGAGAAGATCACCAACTTCAACAATTTGCGGCTCATGTTCCAGAACGCCCAGTTCGATCCCGGCCGGCGGTTCTCGCTGCCCTGGCGCAGCGGTTTCACCGGAATCGCCTGGAACAAGGCGGCGATTCCCGGCGGGCTGGCGGCGGTATCCGATCTGTGGGATCCCGCGCTCAAGGGAAGAGTCGGCGTCATGTCGGCTATGCGCGACACGCTCGGGCTCATCATGCTGGATGCCGGCGTCGACATTTCCTCCACCTCGTGGGGGGATGCGGAGTTCACGGATGCCGTGAACAGCCTGCGCGATCAGGTTTCGAGCGGCCAGATCAACGCGATCAAGGGTAACAAGTACAAGGAAGACCTGAAGAGCGGAGCGACCGTCGCGGCGATCGCGCGGGCCGGCGACATCATGCAGATCAATCAGGAGGCCGGCGACCAGTGGGGTTTCGCGCTCCCGACCGCCGGCGGCGTCCTGTGGAGCGACGTCGCGGTCATCCCGGTCGGGTCGACGCACCGCAGCAATGCCGAAGCGTTCATCAACTTCTACTACGACCGTGAGAACGCCGTGCGCGTCGCCGCGGCGACGAGTTTCATCTCGCCCGTCGATGTGCGTCAGCCGGAAATCGGCACGATCCCGCAGGAGCTGTCCCGCAACGAGATGATCTTCCCGAGCGAAGCGACGTTCAATTCGACGAAGACGTTCCGCACCCTCACCCAGGGCGAGGAGCAGCGTTACGGCGCCCAATACCAAACTGTGCTGCTCGGCGCCTCCTGACCGGAGTGAATTTCGCCGTCGCCGGCGTCGGTAGGGTTAAGCCCATGCTTCGTTCAGAATGGTGGCGCTCCGCGGTCATCTATCAGGTGTATCCGCGGTCCTTTTCCGATTCCAACGGCGACGGTCTCGGCGACCTGCCGGGGATCACGCAGCGTCTTCCCACGATCCGGAATCTTGGGGTCGACGCGCTCTGGCTTTCGCCGTTCTACACGTCGCCGCAGAAGGACGCCGGGTACGACGTGGCCGACTACCGCGATGTGGATCCCCGGTTCGGCACGCTCGCGGATTTCGACGCGCTCGTCGCCGAGGCACACAGGCTCGACCTGCGGCTCATCGTCGACCTGGTCCCGAATCACACGTCAGACCAGCACGTCTGGTTTCAGCAGGCTCTTGCGGCGGGGGAGGGCAGCCCCGAGCGGGCGAGGTACCTTTTCCGGGACGGCGCGGGGCCGGACGGCGACACGCCGCCGAACAATTGGGAGTCGGTGTTCGGCGGACCGGCCTGGACGAGAGTTCCGCGGCCAGATGGCACGCCGGGGCAGTGGTACCTCCACCTGTTCGACACGTCCCAGCCGGACCTGGACTGGGAGAACCCGTGGGTGCGGGAGCAGTTCCACGACATCCTGAGGTTCTGGCTGGATCGCGGCGTCGACGGCTTCCGGGTGGATGTCGCGCACGGGCTGATCAAGAAGAAGGGCCTGCCCGACTATGTCGCGCCGAAGGGCGGCGCGAGCATGGGCGGTCACGCTTCGACTCCGCCGTACTGGGCGCAACCGGGCGTGCATGAGATTTACCGGGCCTGGCGGAAAGTCCTCGACGAGTATCCGGGGGAGCAGGTGCTCGTGGCCGAGGCGTGGGTGAACCCGCTGTCGAAGCTCGCCCAGTGGGTGCGGCCGGACGAAATGGATCAGGCGTTCAATTTCGACTTTCTGGAGACGGCGTGGGATGCGACCGCCATCCGCAGGGTCATTCGGGATTCACTCGCCGCCTTCGGGAAGGTGGGCGCGCCCAGCACGTGGGTGCTGTCGAATCACGACGTCGTGCGCCACGCGACGAGGCTTGCCATCACCACGGACCACGTCCAGGGCGAGGGGATCGGGCCGAAGTCGCCGGACAAGCCGAACCGGGTGACCGGTTTGCGACGAGCCCGCGCCGCGACGCTGCTCATGCTCGCCCTGCCGGGCAGCGCCTACCTCTACCAGGGCGAGGAGCTTGGCCTCCCGGAGGATGTCGAGCTTCCGGACTCTGCGCGCCAGGACCCCACCTGGTTCCGGACGAACCACGAACGCTACGGTCGTGACGGCTGCCGGGTCCCGATCCCCTGGGAGGCGCTCGCTCCCGCCTTCGGTTTCAGCCCGACCGGGGAAAGCTGGCTCCCGCAGCCTCCGGAGTGGGCCGGGTACGCGCGCGATGCCCAGGAGGGCCAGCCCGATTCCACCCTGGAACTGTACAAGGCCGCGCTCGCGTTGCGCGCACAGCACGGGCTCGGCCTCGGCGACGTCGATTGGCTGCGCGGCTACCCCGAGGACGTCATCGCATTCCGAAACGGGAATGTAATTGTGATCGCGAACGTGGGTACGCAGATCGTGACGCTTCCGCCCGGCGTGATTGCACTGTCGTCGGAACCGGTTTCAGCGAATCTGCCCGGTGAGACAACGGTGTGGCTGGAGGCGGCGCAGGCGTAGCTGCCCTTCGTTCAGAATGCGACGCGGATGTGGCCGACCGGCACGCCTCCGCCGAGTACCTGCTCGGTGACGAGCGCTGCGACCCGCGCAGCGTCGGCGGGAGCGATGGCCCCGGCGCGTGCGAGGAGCTCAAGGGCCGCGAGGCTCGTGATGCGGTGGCTGCCGTCCAGCGATTTCATGGCGACCGCCGTGCCGTCCGCCGCGCCCATCGCGATGACGCCCTCCGCGCCGCCCTTGCAGAGCAGGCCGAGTTCCTCGATGACCACCGTGTTCGCCCTGCCCGGGCCGTCGATCGCCCACGGATATTCCTGGATCGCAGCGGCCAGCCGCGCGACATCCGCGTCGTCGCCGTCCGGGTTCCTGCCGCGGGCGACGAGCGAAAACACTCTGGCCAGCGCGCGCAGACTCACCGCGAACAGCGGCGCGCCGCATCCGTCGACGCCCACGTGCCCCACCGGCTCGCCCGTGAATTCCTCGATCGTGTCGCGGATTCGCACCTGGAGCGGGTGCACCGGGTCCAGGTAACTCTCGATCGGCCAGCCGTTCTCGACGCACGCGAGCAGGAACGCCGCATGCTTGCCCGAGCAGTTCATCATGACCCTGTGCTTTTCACCGCTCGTGCGCGCCGCCGCCGCCGACTGCGCGTCGCCGGGCCAGTCGAGCGGGCACTGCAGCGCATCCTCGGTGAGCCCCGCCCGCTCCAGCAGCTGCGACACCACCTCGAGGTGCGCCGGGGTTCCCGAGTGGCTCGCCGAGGCGAGCACGAGTTGTGCCCCGTCGAGCGCGACGCCGGACCTCATGACCGCGAGCGCCTGCATCGGTTTGAGCGACGAGCGCGGGTAGACAATGGCCTCCACATCGCCGAGCGACTCGATCACGTCACCGTCCGGCGACACAGTCACGGCAGCGCCCAGATGGCGCGATTCCGCCAAACCGTTCCGTTCGAGCGTCGCCAACTCCACGACGCCGTCAACGCCGAGGGCGTGCCGACGACCGGAGTCGCCAGCGGCTTCGGTCACAGGGCGGCGAGCGCGTCCTCGATCACGCTCAGGGCGTCCAGAATCTGCTCGTCGCTGATGGCGAGGCTCGGCAGGAACCGGATGACATTGCCGTACGTGCCGGCGGTGAGCAGGATCACCCCGTGCTCGAACGCGTAGCGCGAAATGGCGGCCACCGCGGCGGCGTTGGGTTCCTTCGTCGTCGCACCGGTTCCCGGCTGCACGAACTCGATCGCGATCATCGCGCCGATCCCGCGAACGTCCCCGATGACATCGAACTTCTTCTGCAGGCGAAGCAACTCGGGCTTGAGCGTGTTCTCGATGCGCGTAGCCTCGGCGAGAAGCCCCTTCGTCTCGATGGAGTCGAACACGGCGATCGCGGCGGCAGCGGAAACCGGGTTCCCGCCGAACGTGCCGCCGAGGCCGCCGGGGTGCGAGGCATCCATGATCTCGGCGCGGCCGGTCACGGCGGCAAGCGGCAGGCCGCCTGCTATGCCCTTCGCCGAGAGCACGAGGTCCGGAATGAGGCCGAAGTGCTCGCTCGAGAAGTACTTTCCGGTGCGGGCCATGCCCGCCTGGATCTCGTCCGCGATGAACACGATGCCGTTCTCGGTGCACCACTTCTGCAGGGCGGGGAGGTAGCCCTCCGCGGGCACCATGAACCCGCCCTCACCCTGGATGGGCTCCACGACGAGGCACGCGAGGTCGGATGCGCCCACGGTCTTGTCGAGGAAGGCGATCGTGCGCGCTGCGGCCTCCGGCCCGGTGAGGCCGTCGTGGTACGGGTAGGAGTTCGGGGCGTGGTGGATGTCGCCGGCGAACGGGCCGAAGCCGAGCTTGTACGGCATCGACTTGTAGTTCATGGCCATCGTGAGGTTAGTGCGTCCGTGGAACGCGTGGTCGAGCACGGCGACTGCCTTGCGCCCGGTGTACTTGCGCGCGATCTTCACGCCGTTCTCCACCGCCTCAGCTCCCGCGTTCACGAGGAGGGACTTCTTCGGGAAGTCGCCCGGCGTGTGCTCGGCGAGCAGCTCGGCAACCCGAACGTAGCCCTCGTACGGCGTGATCGTGAACAGGCCGTGGGTGAGTTCCCCGACCTGCTGGCGGGCCGCGGCGACGACCGCGTCATCCGTGTGCCCGATCGTCGTCACCCCGATGCCCGATCCGAGGTCGATGAACTGGTTGCCGTCGACGTCGACGATGATCGCGCCGTGCGCGTGGTCGATGTAGACGGGGAAACCGGATGCCGCGCCGCTCGCGACAACCGCGTTGCGTCGCTCGTGCAGGGCAAGGGATTTGGGGCCGGGGATGGCCGTGACCACTCGACGTTCGCTGGGGGCGCCGGAGCGCCCTGAGCTCGATGTCGAGGAAACAGTGGGAGCGAGCGTATCAGTCATAGTGATCCCATTCTATCTGCGGTGATAGCGTGCAGAGCATGCGAACCGAACATCACTATTCGACGACGATTCAGTGGCGCGGCAACCGCGGAACGGGCACGAGCGGATACCGGGATTACGGCCGCGAGGTGCTCGTGTCCGCGGACGGCAAGCATCCGATCGACGGGTCGGCCGACCCGACCTTCCACGGGAACGCCGACCGTTGGAATCCGGAAGAAATGCTGCTCGCCGCCCTCAGCCAGTGCCACCTGCTCAGCTACCTGCACGTGGCCGTTCTCCGCGGGTTTGTCGTCACCGCCTACACTGATGAGGCGGTCGGCTCGATGGAGCAGACCCCGGACGGCGGCGGCCATTTCACGTCGGTGACGCTGCGGCCGCTCGTGACTGTGGCCTCCTCCGACATGGTGGATGCCGCCATTCACGGCCACGAACTGGCGAACAGGATGTGTTTCATCGCGAACTCGGTGAACTTCCCTGTGCTGCACGAGCCGCGAGTGGTCGTAGGCTGAGTGGCTGGCGGACTTCTGTCAGCGTTTGCCTAGTTTGTGCCGACAGGATTGCCACGCCATCATTTCTGACGACGAAAGCAGCCCTGTGCCGAAATTCCTCACCGCGCTCGCACTCGCGAGCCTGGTCGCCCTCCCGCTCGTCTCGTGCAGTTCGCCCGCGGATGCCGGATGCGAGGCGCAGCCCGGCCCGCACTCGTCCCAGGTCAAGGTGACGGGCACGTTCGGGGACCAGCCGACCGTGACGATGCCTCCCGCCTTCGACGCCACGACGACCGAGCGCAGCGTTCTCGTGAACGGGTCTGGCGAGCGCGCCGTGGAGGGCGAACTCGTGCAGACCCATTACGCCGTGTACAACGCGTCGACCGGGCAACCCGTCGAACTCACCCCCGGCGCGGTCTGGGGCGAGGGCAACTTCGTCATCGACAAGGCGCAGAAGGATGCGCTTCCCGGCCTCTACAAGTCACTGCTGTGCTCGAGGGCGGGCGACCGGGTGGTGTCTGCCGTGCCGCCGAGCGAACTGTTCGGTGCGCTCGGCGTGGACATGTCCAAGCAGGGCATTGGCAAGACGGACACCGTCGTCTTCATTTTCGACGTCAGCAAGGTCGGGCCGGCTCCGACGCCGACGCCGACCGCGACGCCGACTCCAACCCCCCTTTCCTTGCCCACGCCGGGGGACTGGGTCGACAATGTCCCGACTGTCGATCTGTCGGGGAGTGTGCCCGTCGTGACGCTTCCGTCGACCCCGCCGCCGGCCCAGCTGGAACTGAAGGTTCTCACCGAGGGAACCGGCGCCGAGGTCGCCGCAATGTCGAACGTGCAGGTGACGATCGACTATCAGGGGATTTCGTGGGACACGAAGATGATCTTCGATCAGAGCTTCGGCACGGGGAAGCCTGCAAAGTTCCCGGTGGGCGGCGTCATCCAGGGGTTCGCCGCCGCGATCGTCGGCCACAAGGTCGGGTCGACCGTGATCGTCTCGATCCCGCCGAAATACGCGTACGGGGAAGGCGCGATCAATGATGCCGACCTGAAAGGTCAGACTCTCGTGTTCCTCATCACAATCCACGACGCAGCGGCCGAGTAGAACCCGGGTTCAGGGAATCTCGGGCATGCGCAGGTCCGCCGGCAAGCCCATTTCCAGCTAACGGCGGGTACTCTCACACCATGGAAACCGTGCTCCTCTACATTCTGGGCATCGTCATCGTCACGGTGGGGCTCGCGATCTCGATCGCCCTGCACGAGCTCGGCCACCTCGTCCCCGCGAAACTGTTCGGGGTGCGCGTCGGCCAGTACATGATCGGGTTCGGGCCGACGCTGTGGTCGCGCACGCGCGGCGAAACCGAGTACGGCGTGAAGGCGATTCCGCTCGGCGGATACATCTCCATGGCCGGAATGTTCCCCCCGGCGAAGGAGGGGGAGCGCGGACGCACGGCCAGTACCGGATTCTTCCAGGCCATGGTGCAGGATGCCCGCACCTCGAGCGCCGACACCGTGCGGGACGGCGAGGAGCACCGCACGTTCTACGGGCTTGCCGTGTGGAAGCGCATCATCATCATGTGCGGGGGGCCGTTCATGAACCTCGTGATCGCGGTCGTGCTGTTCGCGGTCGTGCTCAGCGGATTCGGCGTGCAGCAGGTGAGCACGACGATCGGCAGCGTGAGCCAGTGCCTGCTGCCGGCGACGAGCACCCAGACGGAGTGCGCCCCGAGCGACCCGCTCGCCCCCGCCGCCGCAGCGGGCATCCGCCCTGGCGACCGGCTCGTGAGCATCAACGGCACGGCGGTGACCGACTGGTCGGCTGCGAGCGCGATCATTCAGGAGTCGCCGGCGCAAACGCTGACCATCGTCGTCGACCGTGACGGGAAAGCGGTGACCCTGCACGCCACTCCGGCCCTCACGAAGCGTTATGTGCCGGGCAAGGACGGCAAGGTTGCCACCGGCTCCGACGGGAAGCCGCTCACGCACGAGGTGGGCATGCTCGGCATCACCGCGGCATACGAATACGTGCAGCAACCCCTGACGGCCGTGCTGCCGGCCGTCGGCGACAACATCGCGGCGGTCGGGAACATCATCCTGCACCTTCCGCAGCGCATGGTCGATGTGTGGAATGCGGCGTTCGGCTCCGAGGCGCGCGATCCGAACGGCCCGATCAGCGTCGTCGGCGTGGGTCGGATCGCCGGCGAGGTCACGAGCATCAACACGATTCCGCTTCAGGACCGTGCCGCCTATCTCATCGGGCTCGTCGGTTCGGTCAACGTCGCCCTGCTCGTGTTCAACCTCATCCCGCTCATGCCGCTCGACGGCGGGCACATCGCGGGGGCGCTGTGGGAGGGCATCCGGCGCTTCTTCGCGAAACTGTTCAAGCGGCGCGACCCCGGGCCGGTGGACACCGCGAAGGTGATTCCGCTCACCATGGTCGTCGTCGTGCTGCTCGGCGCGATGAGCCTCCTGCTCATTTACGCGGACATCGTGAAGCCGATCAGCGTTCTGTAGCGGCGGCGCGCCTGAGCTTGACCTTGGGGTCGCCGCCCAGGGACGCCCGCCACACCTGCGACCCCAAGGTCAAGCCCAGACGCTGTTGACCTGCCGCTGCTGCTAGCGGCTCAGCAGCAGCGCTTCGCCCTGCCCGCCGCCGCCGCACAGGGACACCGCTGCACGACCGGCCCCGCGGCGCTTCAGCTCGTAGGCGGCGTGGAGCGCAAGCCGGGCACCGGAGGCGCCGATCGGGTGACCGAGCGAAATCGCGCCGCCGTGGATGTTCACGATGTCGTGGCTCACACCGAGTGCGCGGGTGGAGTGCAGGGACACCGCGGCGAACGCCTCGTTGATTTCGATGAAGTCGAGGTCGCTCACTTCCCATTGTTCGCGCTCGAGCGCCGCGCTGATCGCGTGCGCGGGCTGGCCGTGAAGCGAGTTGTCCGGGCCGGCAACCTGCCCTGGCGCCCCGAGCAGCGCGAGCCATTCCAGGTTGTGGTCCTCGGCGTAGTCGCGGCTGCAGATGATGAGAGCGGCCGCGCCGTCCGTGATCTGCGAGGAGTTTCCCGCCGTGATGGTGCCCTCGGGGTCGAAGGCCGGCTTGAGGCCGGCCAGGGTTTCCTCGGTGCTTTCGGGGCGGACGCCCTCATCGGCGGTTACGACGATGTCGCCCTTCCGGCCCCTGACCGTCACGGGGGTGATCTCCTCGGCCAGCAGCTCGGCTGCAGCGCCCGCGCGCTGGTGGGACGCCGCGGCGATGCGGTCCTGGTCGCCGCGGGAGATCCCCAGCGGCACGTTGTGACGCTCGGTGGACAGTCCCATGGAGTCGTGATCGAACGCATCCGAGAGTCCGTCGTGGGCCATGTGATCGAGAGCGGTCACCGAACCATACGGCCAGCCCTTGCGCGAGCCCATGAGAAGGTGCGGGGCGTTGCTCATGGACTCCTGGCCGCCGACCGCGACCACTTCGGCCTCGCCCGAGCGGATGAGCCGGGCGCCGTCGATGATCGCGGTGAGTCCGGAGAGGCACAGCTTGTTGATGGTCGTGGCCGGCACGTCATAGCTGATCCCGGCGGCAATGGACGTCTGCCTCGCCGGCCCCTGACCAGCACCGGCCTGGAGCACCTGGCCGAAGAGCACGGCATCGATGTCCGCCGCGTCGATTCCGGAGCGCTCGATCGCGGCGCGCAGCGCCGTCGCACCGAGTTCCACCGCGCTCAGCGTGGAAAGGGATCCGTTCAGTTTCCCTTGCGGGGTACGTGCTCCGGCGAGGATGACGACGTCGCGCTGCTCCATGGTGTGCTCCCTGCGAATAGTGTTGAAACGGTGAGTCCTGTTTGACACTCTAGCGCGGAACAGGCTACATTACTGAGACCTGAATCGTCTGTCATGTTTTGGGCGATTCCCTACGTCAACACAGCATGAAAGGCAGTTAAATGCGAGTATCGAAGAAATACCTCGCTCCGGCCATCCTGGCCATAGCGGGATTGGCGCTTGCTGGATGCGCGCCCACAACAGGAGGAGACTCCGGAACCAACGACGGCGCTGACAAGGCCCCGGTGAAGGTTGCCATCATCACGTCCGAAACCGGACCGCTCGCGGGATACGGCGAAGAATACCTGCAGGGCTTCAAGGCCGGACTCGACTACGCCACGGACGGAACCGGCAAGGTCGACGGA
Source organism: Micrococcales bacterium (assembly GCA_017306245.1). GTDB lineage: Bacteria > Actinomycetota > Actinomycetes > Actinomycetales > Microbacteriaceae > Terrimesophilobacter. Next base: position 283,410 of record JAFKIY010000001.1, read on the forward strand.
CGCGCGCTCGACATCACCTACACGGATGACGCCGGCGACTCCGACAAGGCCGTCTCTGCGGCGAAGGAGGCCATCGGAAACGGCACGCAGATCATCGCGGGCACCGTCTCCTCCGGTATCGCCCTTGCGGTCGCCGAGCAGGCGGCCCAGAACAAGATTCTGTACATCTCCGGCCCTGCGGCGGCGGACGCCATCACGGGCGTGAACGAGTACACCTTCCGCTCCGGGCGCCAGACGATTCAGGATGTCGCCACGGCGGGAACCTTCGTGGGCGACCTGAGCGGCAAGAACGTGCTCGTGTTCGCGCAGGACACGGCGTTCGGCCAGGGCAACGTCGCCGGCGTGAAGGCGGTCCTTGGAGCCAAGGGAGCCAACGTCACCGGCGAGCTCGTCCCGGAGGATGCCACCGAGTTCACCCCGTTCGCGCAGAAGATCGTCGCGGCCAAGCCCGACATGGTCTTCGTCGCGTGGGCTGGTGCCACCACCGGTGCGATGTGGCAGGCGCTCTCCCAGCAGGGCGTATTCAAGATTGCCCCGGTCGTGACCGGTCTTGCCAACATCGCCAGTTACGGCGCCTACGGCCCGGCCAGCGAGGACATCAGCTTCCTGAGCTACTACTTCGGCGGCGCGGGCGGCACCGATGTCGAGAAGGCGATGATCGCATACCTCGAGAAGAACAACGAGCAGGCCGACCTGTTCACGCCGGACGGCTTCGTCGCGGCCCAGATGATCGTTCACGCGATCAAGAAGGGCGGCGGTGACGACGTTCAGAAGATGATCAAGTCCCTCGAGGGCTGGAGCTTCGACTCCGTCAAGGGCAAGCTCACGATCCGCGCCGAGGACCACGCTGTCCTGCAGCCGATGTTCCAGGCGAAGCTCGTCAAGTCGGGCGACACCTACAAGCCGGAGCTGATCAAGAAGGTCGACGCCGACACCGTCGCACCGCCGCTCGCAAAGTAGTATCAGCGAACGATGACTGCCAACCAGCCCGTGCTCGCCGTAGAGCACCTCAGCCTCCAGATCGGCGGCGCGCGCATCCTCGAGGATGTCACGCTGCAGGTCGCCGAGGGTGAGATGCTCGGCGTGATCGGCCCGAATGGGGCGGGTAAAACCACCCTGTTCAATCTCATTTCGGGCGTGATCGCCCCCACCTCGGGGACGATCCGCCTGAACGGGAGGGACGTCACGAACGAGCAGATCCACCGCCGGGCACGGGCTGGGATCGGCAGAACGTTTCAAACCTCGAGCCTGTTCAACGGGCTCTCTGCGCACGAGAACGTGAGGCTTGCCGCGCAGGTCGAACTGGGCGGCAGCCTCTCGATCGTGCGTTTTCCCAACAAACGCGATCGGGCCAGCGCCATCGCCTCGGATCGGCTCGACGAGGTCGGGCTCGCCCACCATGCGCAAACGGATGCCGGGGTGCTGTCGCACGGCGACAAGCGCAAACTCGAGATCGCCATGCTTCTGGCCACGAATCCGCGCCTCATTCTTCTGGACGAGCCCATGGCCGGGGTCGCTTCGGGCGATGTCCCTGGCCTCGTCGAGGTGATCCGCGGCCTGCACAAGGACAGCGGACGGACCGTCCTCATGGTCGAACACCACATCGACGTCGTCCTCGGGCTCGTCGACAATGTCGCGGTCATGCACCACGGCCAGCTTCTGGCGCACGACACCCCCGAGGCGGTCATGGCGAACCCGGCCGTGCAGGGCGCATACCTGGGGGACGCCGCGTGAGCACGTTGATCCTGACCGTGCGCGGACTGAGCGCGAAGATCGCGGGCCAGCAGGTCGTGGAGGACGTGAGCTTCGACGTTCCGTCGACCGGCGTGACGGCTCTCCTCGGCCGCAACGGCGTCGGCAAGACGAGCACGATCAAGGGGATACTCGGGCTCATCGAACGGCGCGGAGAGGTCACCTTCTACGGCGACAGCGACGGCGACGGCGACCCTGGCGTCCGACTCGACCGGCAGCGCACGCACCGGATCGTGCAACGCGGAATCGGCTACGTCCCCGAGGACCGCGAAGTGTTCTCCAAACTGACCGTCGCGGAGAACCTTCGGCTCGCCGAACGGGACGCCAACCCGCGGCGCGAGTTCGTCGCCGAGCTTTTCCCGGATCTGGTCGCCAGGTCCGGCCAGCTCGCCGGGACGCTGTCGGGCGGCCAGCAGCAAATGCTGTCCCTTGCCCGGGCGCTCATCAACACGAACAGGCTCCTCCTCGTCGACGAACCCACGAAAGGGCTCGCGCCCATCATCGTGGGGGAGGTCGCGGACGCCCTCGAGGAAGCGGCGAAAACCGTGCCGGTGCTTCTCGTGGAACAAAACCTGCAGGTCGTGCGCCGGCTCGCCGCCGGCGCGATCGTGATCGAGGGCGGCCGCGTCGTGCACACGGGGGATGCGACCGAACTTCTCGACAACGACGACATGACCAGGCGGTTCCTCGGCGTCCATGCCGAGGCCGGCGGCCAGACGCCCGCCGATTCGGAGGCGACGTCGTGAGCACCGTCATCCTCCTCCTCATCACAGGCCTCGGCCTCGGCGCGCTGTACTTCCTCATCGCCTCGGGCCTCTCCCTGATTTACGGGCTCATGGGCGTCCTGAACTTCGCCCACGGATCCTTCCTCACTCTCGGCGCATACATCGGGTGGGAAGTCGCCCGCGTGCTCGGGGCCGACAACTGGGCCGTCTTCATCGCTTCGGTGCTCGTCGGTGCGGTAGTCGGAGCGGCGTTCGCGGCGGCGACGGAGTTCTTCCTCATCCGAAAGCTGTACGAGCGGCACATCGAACAAGTGCTCGTCACGGTCGGCCTTGCCCTCGCCTCCGTCGCGCTGTTCGACGGGATCTGGGGCACCGACCCGATCTACGTGACCGGACCGAGCTGGCTCGGCGGAACCACCGAAATCCTCGGCGCCTCCATCCCGAACAACCGGTTCATCCTCATTCTCGCGGCGGTGCTCGTGCTGCTCGGTATCGTCGCGTTCCTCAAGTACACGAGGTACGGGCTCATCATCCGGGCCGGCGTCGAGAACCGTTCCATGGTCACGGCCCTCGGCATCGACGTGCGACGGGCGTTCACCGTCGTGTTCGCGATCGGCGGCGCGGCCGCCGGCGTCGGCGGGGTGCTCGCCTCCAGCTACTACGGGTACGTGTCGTCGGGAATCGGAGGCTCGCTGCTCATCTTCGCGTTCATCGTGACCGTCATCGGCGGGCTCGGCTCGCTGAGCGGCGCGGCAATCGCCGCCGCGCTCGTGGCCGTTCTGCAGCAGTTCGCGAACTTCTACCTCGGCGGGACGGGCGACTTCGTCGTCGTGCTCCTGCTCGCAGTGGTCCTGCTCGTTCGGCCCTCCGGACTGCTCGGGAGCAAAGCATGAACGGCGTGAAGGGGTTCCTGTCCCGGCCGCTCGTGAAGTGGGCGCTCGCCGGCGTGCTCGTCGCGTTCCTGGCGATTCTGCCCATGCTCGCGATCGACATCCCCGGCGTCTTCCCCGGCCCGACCTACACCCCCGGAACGTTGCAGCTGATCGCGTTCAGCATGCTCATCGCGTCGCTCGCCCTCAGCTACCACCTGATCTTCGGCGTCGCGGGGCTGCTGTCCTTCGGTCACGCGCTGTACTTCGCGATCGGCGCCTACGGCCTCGGGATCGCGCTGCGCCACTTCGGCCTCGAACTGCTTCCCGCGATCCTTCTGACGTTCGTCATCGGGTTGTTCATCGCTGCGGCCGTCGGCGCGCTCAGCCTCCGCGTCACCGGAATTTCCTTCGCGATGGTGACGCTCGCGTTCGCCCAGGCCGGCTCCGTCCTCATCCGGAAAAACCCGGGCCAGCTCACCGGCGGCGACGAAGGCCTTGCGCTGGACACCACCCACGTCCCCGACATGTTCGTCGGAGTCCTCCAGACCAAGAACCTGTACTGGCTGTGCCTGGCCATCCTCGTGGTCGTGTTCCTCGTGAGTTCGTGGTTCGAGCAGTCCCGCGCCGGCCACGTCGTGGCGGCCACCCGGGAGAACGAACTGCGCGTTCGCGTCATCGGCATCCGGCCCTACTTCGTCAAACTGCTCACGTTCGTGATCGGCGGGGTGCTCGCGACCATCGTCGGCATGGCGTACCTGCTGCTGCAGAGCAGCGCCACGCAGAAACTGGCGTCGGCCGACTTCACCCTCACCCTCCTGGTGATCGTGGTGCTCGGCGGCGTCGGGTACCGCTGGGGCGCTGTCATCGGCGGCGTCGTCTATACGCTCCTCGACCAGCGGCTCACCGCGTTCGCGTCGTCGGATGCCGTGAGCGGCCTCCCCGATTTCTTGCGCATCCCGCTCTCGCAGCCGCTGTTCATTCTCGGTACGTTGTTTATTCTGGTGGTCCTTTTCCTGCCCGGCGGCCTCGCCGGGATTCCAGGACGGATCGCCCGCACCCGATCGCGGACGAACGAGCCGCGGCCTGCGCCGGAGAAGAACGTGCTGGAGGAACGCGAATGACGGACGGACTTCACACTCTCGGGCGGTGGACGCGCGACCGGGCCATCGCCACCCCGGATCGGGTCGCCGTGGACGACCGCGGAGTCGTCCTCACCTACCGGGAACTGGACGCCAGGGCGACCGCTCTCGCCGAGGCGTTCCTCAGTCGCGGCTACGGGGTGGGGGATCGCATCGCGACCCTCACCGGAAACAGCGCCGACCACGTCGTCGTGTTCTTCGCGTGCGCGAAGGCGGGGCTCGTGCTCGTGCCGCTGTCGTGGCGGCTTTCGCCGCGGGAACTCGCGGTGCAACTCGTGAAGTCGGACCCGGCCCTGCTTCTCGTCGAGGACGAATTCACGACGCTGGCCACCGCGACGCGCAAGCGCCTCATCAACTCCCTCGCCGTGCAGGGACTCGGGGTCGGGCGGATCGAGGCGAACGTCCCGCACCCGACGAGAACCTCCCTCACGGATGTTCCCGTGCGCAGGGATGTGCGCGACGACGACGCCCTCCTCATCATTTTCACATCCGGCACGCAAGGGGAACCGCGCGGGGCGATCCTCACCCACGCGAACTGCTTCTGGACGAACCTCGCGCTGTCCCGCACCGCGGAAATCACGAGCTCGGATGCTGTCCTCGCGTTCATGCCGCAGTACCACGTCGGCGGCTGGAACGTCCAGCCGCTCCTCGCCTGGTGGGTGGGCGCAACCGTCGTGCTCGAGCGCACCTTCGACCCGGGGCGCGTACTCCAGCTCATCCAGGAGCGGGGGATCACCACCACGATGGGTGTTCCGGCGAACTACCTGTTCCTGTCCGAGCATCCCGCATTCGCGGACGCCGACCTGTCGAGCCTTCGGCACGCGATCGTCGGCGGGGCGCCCATGCCGGAACCGCTCCTGCGGACCTGGCACTCGCGCGGAGTGGCGCTCACTCAGGGCTACGGGCTCACCGAAGCGAGCCCCAACGTGCTGTGCCTGCCCGACGAGGACGCCCGCACCAAAGTGGGCCTTGCCGGCAAGCCCTACCCGCACGTGGAGGTCGCCGTCGCCGACCCCGTCACGGGCGAAGAGCTGGAGGGCGACGTGACCGGGGAGTTGCTGGTGCGCGGACCGAGCGTGTTCCCCGGCTACTTCCGCGAACCGGAGTTGACCGCCGCCACGCTTCGGGACGGCTGGCTGCACACGGGGGACCTCGTTCACAGGGACGGTGAAGGGTACTTCCGCGTCGTCGACCGCATTTCGGACATTTACATTTCCGGCGGCGAAAGCATCGCACCCACCGAAATCTCGAGCGTGATCGCGGCGCATCCGGCAGTCCTCGACGTCGCCGTCGTCGGCGTGCCGGATGACCGGTGGGGGGAAGTCGGAGTCGCCTGGGTCGTCGTGAGGCAGGGCATGGCCACGGACGAGGACGAGTTGCTCGCCCACTGCGCCGAACACCTCGCCGCGTTCAAGTTGCCGAAGCGCATCATGCTCGTGCGCAGCATCCCGCGCTCCACGGGAGACAAAGTGCTCCGCCGGGTCCTCGTCGAGCAATACGCGGACATGATCGCGAACGAGGTGACCTCATGAGCGACGTCCCCCGCACCGCGCGCGGAACCCGCACGCGCGCGCGCCTCCTGGAGGCGGCAGAGACCGTGTTCGCGGAAAACGGGTACAGCGAGGCGTCCATCGTGCGCATCACCGAGGCGGCCGGCGTCGCCCAGGGCACGTTCTACCTGTACTTCACGGGCAAACTCGAAATATTCGAGGAGCTCGTGGAGGACCTCAACCGCCGAGTGCGCCACGCCATGACCGAGGCGGCGGCGTCGGCGACCACGCGGATCGAATCGGAGCGAGCGGGGTTCCGCGGATTCTTCGAGTTCACGGCGGCGCACCCCGCGTTGTACCGGGTCGTCCGGGAGGCGGAGTTCGTGTCGCCGAGCGCGCTTCGGCTGCACTACTCCCGGATTGTGGAGGGATACATCCAGGGTTTGACTACGGCGCAACAGCATGGCGAGGTCGGCGATTTCGACCCGGAGATCGTCGCCTGGATCCTCATGGGGATCGGCGAGATGGTGGGGATGCGCTGGGTGCTGTGGGGCAACGGCGACACCGCGGGCGGCGCGAGCGACCCCACGGCGAGCGGCACGACCGAGGTGCCCGCCGAGGTTTTCGAACAAATGATGCAGTTCATCCAGCGTGGGCTCGGCGTGCCTGGTGAGGCCGAGAACACGCAGAACGGGAAGGAGCGGACATGACAGACCTCAGCGGTCGCCGGGCACTCGTGACGGGCGGCGCCAGCGGAATTGGCGCGGCGTGCGCCGTGGCGTTCGCCGCGGCGGGAGCCCACGTCATCGTGGCCGACCTGAATGGCGATGCGGCGGAAGCGATGGCGAAGAAGATCGGGGGCGAGGCGTGGCAGGTCGACCTCAGCGACACGAAGGCGCTCGCCGATCTTGACCTCGACGTGGACATCCTCGTCAACAACGCCGGCGTGCAGCACGTGAGCCCGATCGAGGAGTTCGATCCGGAGCGGTTCTCCTTCATTCTGCGCCTCATGCTCGAATCGCCTTTCCTGCTGATTCGCGCCGCGCTGCCGAAAATGTATGAACGGGGCCACGGGCGCATCATCAACCTGTCCTCCGCGCACGGTCTGCGCGCGTCCGCATTCAAGTCGGCGTATGTCGCCGCGAAGCATGGGCTGGAGGGTCTGTCCAAGGTCACGGCGCTCGAGGGGGGCCCGCACGGTGTGACGAGCAACTGCATCAACCCCTCCTATGTGCGCACGCCGCTCGTGGAGAAGCAGATCGCCGACCAGGCGCGCACCCACGGCATCCCGGAGTCGGATGTGGTCGAGAAGGTCATGCTCGCGGAGATCGCCATCAAGCGGCTCGTCGAACCCGAGGAAGTCGCCGACCTCGCACTGTGGCTCGCCGGCGACACCGCGGGCATGGTGACGGGCGCTTCCTACACGATGGATGGCGGGTGGACGGCGCGATGACCGGAAACTCCTCACTGAACTACCAGCGCACGAGCGTTCCGGTGCGCGGCGGCGACCTCACGGTCGGCAGCTGGGGCCCGGAAGACGGGCCGGCCGTGCTTGCGGTGCACGGCGTCACGTCGAGCCATCTCACCTGGCCGCTCGTCGCGTCGTACCTTCCGAACGTCCGCCTCATCGCCCCCGACCTGCGCGGCCGCGGCCGCAGCAACGAGCTTCCCGGGCCGTGGGGGATGCCGCAGCACGCCGAAGATCTGGCCGCCGTGCTCGACGCGTTCGGCGTGGATTCCGCCGTCGTGGTCGGGCACTCGATGGGCGCGTTCGCCTCCGTCGTGCTCGCCAACCTGTCGCCGAAGAAGGTGCGGGCGCTCGTGCTCGTCGACGGCGGCCTGCCCCTCCCGACGCCGCCCGGCATCAGCGATGACGAGTTGACGCGCGCCATTCTCGGGCCCGCCGCGGACCGGCTCGCGATGACGTTCGAGTCCCAGTCGGCGTATCGGGATTTCTGGCGGAATCACCCGGCGTTCGCGAACGACTGGAACGAACTCATCGAGGACTACATCGCGTACGATCTCGTCGGTACCGAGCCGAACCTGCGTCCGGCGAGCTCGTTCGACGCGGTCGCGGCCGACTCGATCGAGCTGCGCGGCGGCGAATCGCTCCTGAAGGCACTCGACGAGCTCGCGCATCCGGCTACCCTCATCACGGCCCCGCGCGGCCTCATGAACGAGGTGCCGCCGCTGTACCCGGCCGAAGCGCTCGCGCCGTGGAGGGCCAAACTGCCCCAGCTGCAGATGCTCGCGGCGCACTCGGTCAACCACTATACGATCGTGATGACGGACCGCGGAGCCCGGTTGGTGTCGGAAACCATCGCCGCCGCGCTGAACGGAAGCGTCGTCGACGTCACGCAACACGAGGAGGTCGAGCGGGCATGAGTATGGACAAGTCGGTCGCGACGGCAGCGGAAGCTGTCTCGGACATCCGGGACGGGGCGAGCATCGCGGTGGGCGGATTCGGGTTGTCCGGCAACCCGATGGTGCTCATCACCGCGATTCTGGATGCCGGGGTCAGGGATCTCTCCATCGTGAGCAACAACTGCGGCGTGGATGATTGGGGGCTCGGCGTCCTGCTGAAGGCCCACCGCATCCGCAAGATGACCTCGTCGTATGTGGGCGAGAACAAGGAGTTCGAACGCCAGTTCCTCTCCGGCGAGCTCGAACTGGAGCTCACCCCGCAGGGCACGCTCGCGGAGAAGCTGCGCGCCGGCGGCTCGGGCATTGCGGCGTTCTTCACCCCGACCGGGGTCGGAACCCAGGTCGCCGAGGGCGGACTTCCCCGCCGGTACAAGCCGGACGGCAGCATCGATGTCGCATCCCCGCAGAAGGAGGTGCGTTCGCTCGAGTTCGGCGGCCGCACGCGCGACTTCGTGCTTGAGGACGCGATCACGACGGATTTCGCGATCGTCCACGCGCTGCGCGGCGACACCCACGGCAACCTCGTGTTCAACAAGGCCGCACGCAACTTCAACCCGATCGCCGCAATGGCGGGGCGGGTGTGCATCGCCGAGGTCGAGGAACTCGTCGCACCGGGGGAGATCGACCCGGACGGCGTCCACTTGCCCGGCGTGTACGTGCACCGGATTCTTGAGGTGGGAACCGACGTGGAGAAACGCATCGAACGTCGCACCGTGAGGGAGGGATAGCCATGGCACTCACCCGTGACCAGATGGCGGCGCGCGCCGCCCGGGAGCTGCAGGACGGCACCTACGTGAACCTCGGCATCGGATTGCCGACTCTCGTGCCGAACTATGTGCCGGACGGGGTGACCGTGATCCTCCAGTCCGAGAACGGCATCCTCGGCGTCGGCCCGTACCCGACGGAGGATGCGGTCGACCCCGACCTCATCAATGCGGGCAAGGAGACGGTGACGCTGCTTCCCGGCTCGGCATTCTTCGACTCCGCGACGAGTTTCGGGATGATCCGCGGCGGCAAGATCGACGCCGCGATCCTCGGCGCGATGCAGGTCTCGGCGACGGGCGACCTCGCGAACTGGATGATCCCCGGCAAGATGGTGAAGGGGCCGGGCGGCGCGATGGATCTCGTGCATGGTGCGGGCAAACTCATCGTGCTCATGGAGCACGTCGCCAAGGACGGTTCGGCGAAGATCGTGAACCACTGCTCGCTTCCGCTCACCGGACGCGGCGTCGTCGACCGCATCATCACCGACCTGTGCGTGATCGACGTGACGCCGGACGGTCTCGTGCTTCGGGAGCTTGCTCCCGGCGTGACCGTCGATGAGGTGCGCGCGGCGACCGAGCCGCCGCTCGACATCGCCGCCGACCTCGTGCAAGGGACCTGACATGACAACCACTCTTCTCGGCGGAATCACCGCGACCGAGGTGGCGACGGATCGCCTGCGCGCGAACGTGCTGGAGCGCGCGGCAGGCGTGGCTGCGGGCGGTGAAGCGGGCACGATCGTGTTCATCCACGGCAACGTGTCCTCGTCGGCGTTCTGGCAGCCCACCATGCTGCGGATGCCGCCGGAGTACCGCTGCATCGCGATAGACCTGCGCGGGTTCGGCGACAGCGAGACGCTCGACGTCGACGCGACGCGCGGCCTCGCCGACTTCTCGGACGACGTCGCATCCGTCATTGCCGCGATGGGCATTGACTCCGCGCACTTCGTCGGCTGGTCGATGGGCGGCGGTGTCGTGCAGCAGCTCATGCTCGATCACAATTCGCTCGTGGCGACCGCAACCCTTCAGGCGCCTGTGTCGCCCTACGGTTTCGGTGCGACGGCTGGCCCCGATGGTCGACTCGCGACCGCGGATGCTGCGGGCAGCGGCGCCGGGGGAGCGAACCCGGACTTCGTCGCGCGTCTGGCCTCAGGCGACACGACGGCCGACGAGCAGACCTCGCCGCGCACCGTGTACCGGACGGCGTATGTGAAGGCCGGTTTCGAGTCCGAGCATGAGGACCTCTGGGTCGAGTCGATGCTGACGACGAAAACGGGCGAGGGCAACTACCCGGGCACGTCGGTGCCGAGCGAGAACTGGCCGGGCTTCGCGCCGGGAGATCGCGGGGTTCTGAACACGATGGCGCCGACGTTCTTCAACGCCTCAGGGATCGTTGACCTCGAGCGCAAGCCGCCCGTGCTGTGGATCCGCGGCCTCGATGACGCGATCGTGTCGGATGCCTCGTTCTTCGACCTGAACTATCTGGGGCAGATCGGCGTGATCCCCGGGTGGCCGGGTGAGGAGCTCGCACCGGCTCAGCCCATGGTGTCGCAGACGCGCGCGGTGCTGGAGTCGTATGCGGCGGCCGGCGGCCAGTTCCGCGAGGTCGCGCTGGAGAACTGCGGGCACTCCCCGCAACTGGAGCACCCGGACGCTTTCGACGACGCTCTCCTCGCGCACATTCGCTGACCTCTTTCGCCGAGACCGCAATTTCTGCTCCATAACGCCCGTTTTGGAGCAGAAATTGCGGTCTCGCGGGAAGCCGGTGCCGGCTCGATAGGATGAACACGTCCCGGCAGCAAAGGCGGAGCATGGCGCAGACAACTCTGAGCGTGAACGAACGCGCCGATCGCGTGCACGTCATCCTGAATCGACCCGAGTCCCGCAATTCGATCGATCAGACAATGATCGACGAGTTCCACGAGGTGTGCGCGGGGCTCGAAGCGGATCCGAAACTGCTCGTGATCTCCGGCGCGGGCGGCACGTTCGCGTCCGGCGCCGACATCCGGCAGATGATCGACCGCGGCCGCAAGGAGGCCCTCGCGGGCATCAACACGACGCTGTTCCAACGCGTTGCGGCACTTCCCATGCCCGTCATCGCGGCGATCGACGGCTATGCGCTCGGCGGCGGGGCGGAGATCGCGTATGCGTGCGATTTCCGGATCGCCACGACGCGCGCGAAAATCGGCAACCCGGAGGTGGGGCTCGGCATCATCGCCGGGGCCGGGGCGACCTGGCGACTGCTCGAACTGGTCGGCGAGCCCGTCGCGAAGGAAATTCTGCTCGCCGGACGCGTGCTCACCGCTGCAGAAGCACTCGACCTGCGGCTCGTCTCCGAGGTCGTCGAGCCCGAGGCGCTGCTGGATGCGGCCGACGCCCTCGCCGACCGGATCCTCGCGAACGATCCGGCAGCGCTCATGGCCACGAAACGGCTGCTTGCCCTGCCGCGCGCAGCTCATCCGCACGCCGATCTGGAGGAGCAGGCAGTGCTGTTCGAATCCGAAACGAAACGCGCCCGCATGACCGCGTTCCTCAACCGAAGCACGACGAAGGGTACGAAGTGAACACGGTTCCAACATTGGTGGGGGTGCTCGGCGGCGGCCGGATGGGCGCCGGGATCGCACACGCGTTCGCGCTCGCCGGCTCGAACGTCGCGGTCATCGAGAGGGACTCGGAAAGCGTGCAGCTGGCGCGCGGGCGCGTCCTGGCCGCGATCATGACGAGCGTCGAACGCAAGGCCACCACCGAGGCCGCGGAGGAGCTGACCGCGCGGGTGGGATTCGGTCTGGACCTGTCCGCGTTCGCCGAAGCGGAACTCGTGATCGAGGCCGTGCCGGAGTCGCTCGAGATGAAAGTGGATGCCCTCGGCCGCGCCGAGGCGGCTATGTCGCCCCAGGCGTGGCTGGCGAGCAACACCTCCGCGATTTCCATCACGACGCTAGCGCAGAGCCTGCAGCGCCCGGAAAGGTTCTGCGGCATGCACTTCTTCAACCCGGTTCCGCCGTCGAAACTCGTGGAAATCGTCGCGGGCAAACAGACCTCGGACGAGCTCATCGCGGCCGCACAGGGCTGGGTCGCCTCGATCGGCAAGACCCCCATCACGGTGCACGACGTTCCGGGGTTCGCGAGTTCCCGGCTCGGCGTCGCGCTCGGGCTCGAGGCGATCCGGATGCTGGAGGATGGCGTCGCGAGCGCCGACGACATCGACGCCGCCATGGCGCTCGGGTACGGGCATCCGATGGGGCCGCTGAGGCTCACGGATGTCATCGGGCTGGACGTGCGACTGGGCATTTCCGAGTACCTGCACGTGATGCTCGGCGACCGGTTCGAGCCGCCGAAGCTGCTGCGCGACATGGTGGAGCGCGGCGAACTCGGACGGAAGTCCGGAAAGGGATTCTACGAATGGCCGCAGGAGCACTCATGACGACCGTGATCCCGAGCTACCTGATGGACGAATGGTGGACGCCGTCCAGCGGCGCCGGCACCGCGATTCTGGATGCGAGCACGGGCGAGGCGGTCGCCTCCGCGAATGTCGCGGGCATCGACATTCCCGCCGCGATTGAGTACGCGCGTTCCGTAGGGCAGGCCGGGCTCGGCGCCCTGACGATCCACGAGCGTGCGGTGAAGCTGAAGGAGCTCGCCCAGTTCCTGAACGGCAAGCGCGACGAGCTGTATGCGGTTTCCGCGCAGACCGGGGCGACGCGCGGCGATTCGATGGTGGACATCGATGGCGGAATCGGCGTGCTGTTCACGTTCAGCTCAAAGGGCCGCCGCGAGCTGCCGAACTCGAACGTCGTCGTCGATGGCGCGCTGGAGATGCTCTCGAAGGACGGCTCGTTCCTCGGCCAGCACATTTACACCCGGTTGCCCGGCGTCGCGGTGCAGATCAACGCGTTCAACTTCCCGGTGTGGGGGATGCTGGAGAAGTTCGCTCCCGCCTTCCTCGCCGGCGTGCCGACGATCGTAAAACCGGCCACTCCCACCGTGTATCTCGCGGAAGCCGCGGTGCGCCTGATGGTGGACTCCGGCATCCTGCCTGCCGGCTCGCTGCAACTCATTGCCGGGTCGGCGCGCGACCTCATCGACCACCTCGACTACCGCGACCTTGTGGGGTTCACCGGGTCGGCGTCCACCGCGAATGCGCTGCGCTCGCACCCGAACATCGTGCACGGCGGGGTGCGGTTCACGGGGGAAACGGATTCCCTGAACGCCGCGATTCTCGGCCCGGATGCCGTCGTCGGCACTCCGGAGTTCGACGCGTACATCAGGTCGCTTGTGACCGAGATGACGGTGAAGGCGGGGCAGAAGTGCACGAGCATCCGGCGCGCAATCGTGCCGGCGACGCTCGTGGAGGATGTGATCGCGGCGACCGCTGCGCGCATCCAGGAACGCGTCGTCGTGGGCGATCCTCGCGCGGACGGCGTCACGATGGGCGCGCTCGTGAGCCGCGAGCAGAAGGATGAGGTGAAGGAGCGCGTGCGCGAGCTCGTTGCCGCCGGCGGGGAGATTGTTCTCGGCTCGCTCGATGAGCCTCAAGTTCGCCGCGCCGACGGGTCGACGGGCACAGCCCCAGAGGGTGCGTTCATGCAGCCCGTGCTGCTGCACTTCGCGGATGCGCTTGCCGCCGCCGCGCACACGGTCGAGGCGTTCGGCCCGGTCTCCTCGGTGATCGGCTACGACACGGTCGAGGAGGCGGTGGAACTGGCTGCCCTCGGCGGCGGCTCGCTTGTCGCGACCGTGGCAACGCACGATCCGGATGTTGCCCGCACCGTGATCGAGGGCATCGCCGCGCACCACGGCCGCACGCTCATCCTGGATCGCGATGACGCCCGATCGAGCACCGGTCACGGGTCGCCCGTGCCTCACCTGATCCACGGCGGTCCGGGTCGTGCCGGCGGGGGAGAGGAACTGGGCGGTATCCGCTCTGTGTTCCACCACATGCAGCGCACCGCAGTGCAGGGATCCCCGGCCATGCTCACGGCGGTGACCGGACAGTGGTTCACCGGGTCTCCCCGCAATCTCGAGGGGCCGCACCCGTTCCGCAAGTCGATCGCCGAGTTGCGCATCGGGGACGCGATCGCCTCGCCGCTGCGCGAGGTCACGCTCGACGACATCACCGCCTTCGCGAATACGACGGGCGATAAGTTTTACGCGCACACGAACGAGGAGGCGGCGGCCGCGAATCCGTTCTTCCCCGGCATAGTCGCGCACGGCTACCTGCTCGTGTCGTGGGCCGCCGGCTTGTTCGTCGACCCGGAGCCGGGCCCCGTGCTCGCCAATTACGGGCTGGAAAACCTCCGGTTCATTACTCCGGTGTCTCCGGGCGACAGCATACGCGTCACGCTCACGGCGAAGAAGGTCACGCCGCGCGAGACGGACGAGTACGGCGAGGTGTGCTGGGACGCGATCATCCACAACCAGGACGACGAGATCGTGGCGACCTACGACGTGCTGACGCTCGTCGCGAAAGTGTGGCCGCCAGCGACGTAGCGTGCCGGCGAGGCCGGGCGAATCGCTCCTACTTCAGCAGATCCTCTGAGGCGGCCATGAACATCGTGGTGATGGTTTTGTCGTGCCCGATGAAGGAGAACACGTGCCCGTCGTGGGATTTCGCGACGATGGCGCCGAGAGGGAAGTAGTCGCCGTACGGTCCGCTTCGATAGCTGTCGAGCACGCTGTCGGGCAGGGCGAGGTACCAGGGGTTCGGGTCGAGAGGTGTGAACATGGGGGACATCGCGTTGACCGCATCGTCGGGGGTCATGTTCTGGTTCAGCCCGCTGTTCGCGGCGAGGACGAATACAGGATTGCTGAACGTGGGGCTTTGCGCCAGAACAGCCGTATTCTGCGAGTTGAGGGTGTCCGACAGGAACCCGATCATGCTGCTGTCGAACGTGCCCTGGCCCATGTCCTTCGGTGTGGCAGTGGGTGTCGGCGCGGCACTCGGCGACGGTGTCGGACTGGAGCTCGATGACGCGGTCGGCGTGGGGGTTGTGGTGACGACGGGCGTATTCCACGGCTGCAGGATCGCGACGATGATGAGGATCACGGCCAGAATCGCGGCCAAGAGGATCCACAACCACCACGGCAGGAATTTCCGCCGCTCGCGGTCCTCGTCGTTGCCGTCAACCGATGATTCCCGATTGTCGCCGGGGACCGCGCTGTTCATATCGCAAACATTAGCGCCTGCGGGGGACGCGGGACAGTGACAGTTTCTTGACGTCCTCGGGCTCGGTGTGGGCGAGGGCGAAACGTCCACACCGTAGGCTGGGGCAATGGGCACGATCCGCCGGATCTCGGAGAAAGTGCTCAAACACGACCCGCAGGCACAGCAGGAACTGCCCGAGGCCGTCCGCCGGAATCTGCCCGGCAACGCTCTGCGCATCATCGGCGCAACCGCACTGCAGAACTCGGGCGACCAGGTCGTGAAGGCCTCCACGGTCCTGCCGTGGCTGTTCCACGCGCTCGGCGTGCCCAGCGCGCTCGTCGGCCTGCTCGTGCCCATCCGGGAGTCCGGGTCGATGCTCCCGCAGGCCTTCATCACCCCGTTCGTGCTGCGCGTGCGCAGACGCAAGTGGGTGTTCGTGATCGGCGCCATCGTGCAGGCCGCGACGGTCGCGGCCATGGCCGTCGTCGCGGCATTCGCCGATGGCCTGCTGGCCGGCGTGCTCATTCTGGTCGCGCTCGCCGTGTTCTCGCTCGGCCGCAGCCTGTGCTCGATCTCCTCCAAAGATGTGCTCGGGCGCACCGTGCCGAAGGGGACGCGGGGGCAGATCAACGGCCTCTCGACGATGTCCGCCGGAATCGTCGCGATCACCCTCGGTCTCGTCCTGCGGTTGGTCGGCGGAGGCGATCCGCCGATCTGGATGCTCGTCGTGCTCCTCGCGGGCGGTTCGGCGCTGTGGGTGCTCACCGCCCTCGTGTATTCGGGCGTTCGGGAGCCGGCGGGGGAGGATGCGGACCAGTCTGTGTCGGACCAGTCTGCGCCGGACAAGTCTGTGCCGGACAAGTCTGTGCCGGACAAGTGCGAGGACGGGAGCGCCCAGGACGAGCCGCCCGCCCTGTCGGCGGGACTCAAGACTGCCGTGACGCTGCTACGCGATGATGTGCCGTTCCGCCGCTTCGTCACGATGCGCAGTCTGCTGCTCGTGTCTGCGCTCAGTCCGCCGTTCGTCATCACCCTCGCGGTGTCCTCCGGCGCCGGGGCGCTCAGCGGGCTCGGCGGGTTCATCATCGCCTCCGGCCTGTCCGCCGTCGTCGGCGGCCCCGTGTTCGGCAGGATCGCGGATCGCGCGAGCCGCACCCTCATGGCGGTGGGCGCCGGGGTGGCGTCGCTGACGCTCGTGGTCATGTTGGTCGTGAGCGGGCTGCCGGGCTTCGACGGCGGAACGGTGTGGGGAGCATCCGTGTTCGTCACGACGTACTTTGTGCTCACGTTCGTGCACACCGGGGTGCGGGTGGGCCGCAAGACCTACATCGTGGACATGGCGAGAGGCGACCAGCGCACCAACTACGTCGCCGTGTCGAACTCCACGATGGGCATCATCCTGCTTGCAGCAGGAGGCATCAGCTCGTTGCTCGCGCTGTGGGGCGTCGAGTGGGCGCTCGTGTTCCTCGCTGCCCTGGGCTTCCTCGGCGTCATCGTCGCGGCGCGCCTGCCGGACGTGTCCGCGGGGTAGGGCACCCGCGCTGGCGGCCCGAGCTTCAGTGCTCGCGCAGGTCGTGGACGCGCTGGAACTTGCCTGCGCTGCGTTCGATTGCGCCCGGGTCGACGACGTCCACGGCGATGTTGCAGCCGAGTGCGGTCCTGACCCTGCGCACGAGCGTTGTTGCCGCGGTCGTCGCGACGGCGAGATCCGTGCCGTCGCGCCGTTCGACCTTGACGGTGAGTTCGTCGAGCCTCTTCGGCCTGGTCAGTTCGATGATGAAGTGCGGGGCGAGTTCGGGGAGGGCGAGCACGATTTCTTCGATCTGGGTGGGGAAAATGTTCACCCCGCGCAGGATGATCATGTCGTCGTTGCGTCCGGTGATTTTTTCGATGCGCCGCACGTTGGGCCTGGCGGTGCCCGGCAGCAAGCGGGTGAGATCGCGGGTGCGGTAGCGGATGACGGGCATCGCTTCCCTGGTGAGGGTCGTCAGGACGAGTTCGCCGCGCTCCCCGTCCGGCAGAACGGTCGAGTCCTCCGCGATGATTTCGGGAAGGAAGTGGTCTTCCCAGAGGTGCGGGCCGTCCTTCGACTCGATGCACTCGTTGCCGACCCCCGGGCCCATCACTTCGCTGAGGCCGTAAATGTCGAGGGCGTCAATGTCGAGGTGCGCTTCGATGTCTTCGCGCAGTTTGTTGGTCCACGGTTCGGCGCCGAGCACGCCGACTTTGAGGCTCGTCGAACGCGGATCGATTCCCGCGGCGCTCATCCCGTCGGCGATCGTCAGAAGGTAGCTCGGGGTGCAGAGGATCACTTCGGGCTCGAAGTCGTGGATGAGCTGCACCTGTTTGGCGGTCTGGCCTCCCGACATGGGAACCACTGTCGCCCCGAGAGCTTCCACGCCGGCGTGCAGGCCGAGGCCGCCCGTGAACAACCCGTACCCGTACGCGTTGTGCACGATCATGCCGGGTCGCACCCCGGAGGCGCGGAGGCTGCGCGCGACGAGTCCGGCCCAAATCTGCAGGTCATTCCTGCTGTATCCGACGACCGTCGGCCTGCCGGTCGTTCCCGACGACGCGTGGATGCGCACCACATCTTCCCGGGGAATCGCGAACATCCCGAACGGGTAGGCCTTCCGCAGGTCCTCCTTCGTGGTGAAGGGGAGCTTCTCGACATCGTCCAAAGCCTTGATGTCGTCGGGGTGCACGCCGACCTCATCGAACTTCGTCCGGTAGGTGGGGACCTTCTCGTAAGCGGTTCGAACGGTGTGCTGGAGGCGGCGCAACTGGATCGACTCCAGCTCGTCACGCGACATGCGCTCTTCCGGATCAAGGCTGTCGTGTGGCGCCGCGGCCAACCGTGTTTTTCCCGTCGTCGACATAGCGTTCTCCTCAGAGTTAAGACACTAGTAGCCTGCGCGGTCACGCTGTGAGGAACCTTCGGAGACGTGTTCGGCAGTTACTGCGTGCGCACGCCGCCGAACGCGACGGCGACGACGTCGTTCGCGACATCCTCCGCGCTGACCGGGCCGCCGGGCTTGTACCAGTCGACGACGGATCCGATCATGCCGAACAGAAGGCGGGTTGTCGTACGTGGGTCGATGTCTTTGCGGATGTCGCCGTCGTTTCGCGCCTCATCGACGAGGTCCGCGACGACCTGATTGAACGCGCGTCGGCGATCCAGGGCGTTCCGCTCGAGCTCCGTGTTGCCGCGGAGGCGCAGCAGCAGGGTCACGAACGGCAGCTGGTCGGTGAGCACGCCCACGGAGGAGCGCAGCACGTACATGAGGCGGTCGATGGCCGGCCCGGTGGAGGCGAGCGGGTCGACGAGGATCGCCTCGAGGCTGTCGAGCGCGCGATCCAGCGCGAGCTGCAGCAGGTACTCCTTGCTCGGCACGTGGTGGTAGATCGCGGATTTCGTGATGCCGAGCCGCTCGGCAAGCTGGCCCATCGAGGTGGCGTCGTAGCCGTGCTGGATGAACACTTCAGCGGCCACGCGCAGGATCGACTCCTGGTCGT
This sequence comes from Micrococcales bacterium, assembly GCA_017306245.1. Lineage (GTDB taxonomy): Bacteria > Actinomycetota > Actinomycetes > Actinomycetales > Microbacteriaceae > Terrimesophilobacter. Next base: position 302,234 of record JAFKIY010000001.1, read on the forward strand.
GGTTTTGCCGTGTCGGGGCAGCGGTGTCGGTCATGATGTTTGCTCCGCTCGCAGGCGATCCTGTGTCACCGTTTTTCCGTGGCCGCGGAACTCGGCGATGATGCCCTGCGCGTTCCGCACCTCGACGTCGCACAGCACGCTGCGGCCCCGCCGGGACCGGACCTGGGCGGTGGCGGTGAGAAGATCGCCTGCGCGCCCCGGTGCGTAGTAGGTGATCTCGGCCCCCGACGAGACGGTCACGCTCCCTTCGCTGTTGCACGCCATAGCGAACGCGGTGTCGGCAACGGTGAACACCAGCCCGCCATGCACGATCTGGTGGCCGTTCACCATGTCGTCGCGCACAACCATCGTGACGATGGCGTGGTCTTCGCTCATCTCCACGACATCCATGCCGAGCAGTTCGGTGGATGCGCGGTCATCCCGCAGCATCGTGTCCGGGCGTTCGTATGTGCCTGAAGCGGCGTCGCTCATCGTTGACCACCAATCTGTCGGGTGTTAGCCTAGGGCAAAGCCTAAACGAACGGTCGGTCAGTTGCCAAGTGCCTGTCGGCCTTTCGCACTGTGAATCGACTCCCCGCAATCGAAGGTGATCAGCATGGCAACCGCCGCACAGAGAAAGCGCAGCGACGACGCGGAGCTCCCGGAAGATCCGGCCGGCCGCGCCCATTTCGACGAGCTCATCGCCGCCGATCAGCGCGTGGAGCCCACGGACTGGATGCCGGACGCGTACCGCAAGACGCTCGTGCGGCAGGTCTCCCAGCACGCGCACTCCGAAATCATCGGCATGCAGCCGGAGGGCAACTGGATCACGCGCGCCCCGAGCCTCAAGCGCAAGGCGATCCTCATGGCGAAGGTGCAGGATGAGGCCGGCCACGGGCTCTACCTCTACTCCGCGGCGCAGACGCTCGGAACGCCCCGCGACAAGATGACCGAGGACCTGATCAGCGGCAAGGCCAAGTACTCGTCGATCTTCAACTACCCGACTCCCACGTGGGCGGACATGGGGTCGATCGGCTGGCTCGTGGACGGGGCGGCGATCTGCAACCAGGTTCCGCTGTGCCGTGCATCCTATGGGCCGTACGCCCGCGCGATGGTGCGCATTTGCAAGGAGGAATCCTTCCACCAGCGGCAGGGTTTCGAGATCCTGCTGCACCTGTCGCGCGGCACGAAGGAACAGCATGAGATGGCGCAGGAGTCCGTGAACCGCTGGTATGCGCCCGCGCTCATGATGTTCGGCCCGCCGGATGCCGACTCCCCGAACTCCGCGCAGAGCATGGCGTGGAACATCAAACGGTTCAGCAATGACGAATTGCGGCAGCGTTTCGTGGACATGATCGTTCCGCAGGCTGAAGTGCTCGGGCTTACGCTTCCCGACCCGGCCATCAAGTGGAACGAGGAGCGCGGCCACTACGACTTCGGCGAGCTCGACTGGGATGAGTTCTACGAGGTGCTGAAGGGCCGCGGGCCGGCGAACGCAATCCGTCTGGAGCGCCGCCGCACGGCGCACGAGGAAGGCGCGTGGGTGCGCGAGGCCGCCGCGGCGTACGCCGAGCGGCGCCGCGTTGAATCTGAGAAAGCACAGGCTGCCTGATGAGCGCTCCAGGAACGAACGACACCGAACCGTGGCCCCTGTGGGAAGTGTTCGTGCGCTCGTCGCGCGGGCTGTCCCACCTGCACGCCGGTTCCCTGCACGCTCCGGATGCCGAAATGGCGGTGCGCAACGCGCGCGACCTGTACACGCGGCGCAACGAGGGCGTCTCCATCTGGGTGGTGCGGTCCACCGACATCACGACATCCGACCCGGATGCGAAGGGCGCGTTCTTCGAGAGCCCGCGCGGCAAGGAGTACCGCCACGCGAGCTATTACACCGAGTCTGAGGGCGTGAAGCACCTGTGAGCGATCAGACGTTCCGGATTTCGGCGGGGGAGGCTCTCACCGCCGAGAAGATCACCGAGGCCGGCGAGAAACCGACAGAGGCGGTGGCGAACTACGCCCTGCGCCTCGGTGACGATGCACTGATTCTGGCCCAGCGGCTGGGTTGGTGGATCGCGCGTGCGCCGGAGCTGGAAGAGGATGTCGCCCTCGGCAACATCGCCCTCGACCAGCTCGGCCATGCGCGCTCGTTCCTGAGCTACGCGGCGCTCGCGTGGGACAAGACCGAGGATGACCTCGCCTATTTCCGTTATGAGCCGGAGTTTGTGAACCTGCAGCTCGTGGAGCAGCCGAACGGCGACTTCGCGGCGACGATCGCGCGGCAGTTCATCATTTCGCACTTCCAGTTCGAGTTGTACCGTCGGCTTGTGGATTCCACGGATGCGACTCTTGCTGCGATTGCCGCGAAGGCCGTGAAAGAGGTCGACTACCACCGCGACCACGCCACCCAGTGGGTGCTGCGGCTCGCGCTCGGCACCGAGGAGTCCCGTCGCCGGATGATCGCGGGGCTGGGTGTGATGTGGCCGTATGTGGACGAAATGTTCCGCGACGACGACCTTGTGGAGTCCCTGGGCGATGCGGCCGTGCGGCCGTCGTCGCTGCGGGAGGATTTCGATACGGTGACCGGTGCCGTTCTGGCGGAGGCCGAGTTGGAGGTTCCAGAAGGTTTCGTCGCCCGGGGCGGCGGCCGGGAGGGCATCCACACGGAGTTTTTCGGGCCGATGCTCGCGGAGATGCAGGTGCTCGCGCGCGCGCATCCGGAGGCGACGTGGTGATGATGGCAGCGAACGCGAGCCTGGAGTCCGAGGCCCGGCCGAAGCCCACGGAGGGCGAGGGCGTCCACGTGTGGAATCTTGCGGCGACCGTGCTCGACCCGGAGGTTCCCGTGCTCACGATCGAGGATTTGGGCGTGCTGCGTTCTGCCGAGGTGGTCGACGGCCGCGCCGTGGTGACGATCACGCCCACGTATTCGGGCTGCCCCGCGATGGATGTCATGCGGGAGGACGTGCTCACGGTGCTCCATGACGCCGGGTATGAGGATGCCGAGGTGAGGCTCGTGCTCGCGCCGGCGTGGACGACGGACTGGATGTCGGAGGCGGGCAAGGCGAAGCTCGAGAAGTTCGGCATCGCGCCGCCGTCGGGGCATGCCGCGATGGCCGGGCGTGCGGGCGGTCCCGTGCGTGTGGCGATGTCGGTGAAGTGCCCGCAGTGCGGTTCGCTGGACACGACGGAGTCGAGCCGGTTCGGGTCCACCGCGTGCAAGGCGCTCTACACGTGCAATGCGTGCCATGAGCCGTTCGACTTTTTCAAGGTGATTTGACGTGGGACTCGAGCCGGCGCCGCAGCGGAAGCGCGCCCGTTTTCATCCGCTGACCGTGCGCGAGGTGCGGAGGCTGACGGAGGATTCGATCGAGGTCACGTTCGACGTGCCGGAGGAGTTCGCGGAGAACTACGACTACGAACCAGGGCAGTACCTTGCGCTGCGCATGAACCTGAACGGCCGCGAGTTGCGCCGCAGCTATTCGATTTGCGCTGTGCCGGTGCCGGGGGAGTTGCGCGTGGCGATCAAGCGCGACCTGGGCGGCGAGTTTTCGACGTGGGCGAATGAGTCGCTCACGGCGGGCACGGTCATCGATGTCATGAGCCCGCAGGGCACTTTCACGACGGAAGTAGCACCGGATACGAACCGGCACTATGCGGCGATCGCGGCAGGTTCAGGGGTGACGCCGATCATGTCGCTCGCGCGCACGATTTTGCGCGCATCCCCGAACACGCAGTTCAGTCTCATCTATTCGAATCGCACCGCGAATGATGTGATGTTCCTGGAGGAGCTCGCGGAGTTGAAGGATGCGTTCCCGGCGCGGTTCGCCCTGTACCACGTGTTGACGCGGGAGAAGCGGGCGTCCGAGATCATGTCGGGGCGGCTGGATGCGGAGCGTCTGAACACGTTCCTCGAGTATTTGGTGCGGCCGGGGGATGTGGATGAGTGGTTCATTTGCGGGCCGTTCGAGCTTGTGCAGCTTGTGCGGGACACGCTCGAGGAGGCCGGGGTGGATCGCCACCACGTGCGGTTCGAGTTGTTTACGACGGATCGGCCCGACCGCCCGGAGGGTTCTGTCGGGCGGCCGGTGATCGTCGATGAGGGCGATGCGGTACGTAAGATCACGTTCACGCTGGACGGGTTGACGGCATCCATCAACACGCCGGCGCACGGGCGCGAGACGGTGCTGAATGCGGCGTTGCGGGTGCGGCCGGATGTGCCGTTCGCGTGCGCGGGCGGCGTGTGCGGTACGTGCCGGGCGATGCTCGTGGACGGGACGGTCACGATGGACGAGAATTACGCGCTCGAGCCGGAGGAACTGGAGCGCGGCTACATCCTCACCTGCCAATCGCACCCCACGAGCGACGCGGTGACCGTCAACTACGACAGCTAGGAGCACGGATGATCGACCTCACCATCGCCAACAACGTGGCCGAGCTGACCCTGAACATCCCGGACAAGCTGAACGCCCTGGACGACGCAGCCCTGGCCGAACTGGGCACCCGCTTGCAGGAGGCCCAGTCAGCCAAAGTCCGCGCCCTCTTGATCCGTGGCGAGGGTCGTGCATTCTGTGCCGGCCGCGACATTTCGGCGGTGGAACCGGCGACGGACGACGCGCTCGCGTTCCTGAAGAATTCGTTTGGTCCGGTCATGCGTGCGCTGGCCGATTTCCCCGCGCCAACCTTCGCCGCAGCGCACGGGGCGTGCCTGGGCATCGGTCTCGGTCTGCTCATAGCAACGGATGTCGTGTATGTGGCGGAGACCGCGAAGTTCGGGTCTCCGTTTGCGAATCTCGGTGCTGTGCTGGATTCCGGCGGCCACTCCCTGTTTTTCGAGCGGTTAGGCGCGCACCGTGCGCTGGATCTGATTTACACGGGCGAGCTCATGACCGGTGCCGAGGCAGTGGCCTCAGGCTTGTTTAGTCGTGCGATTCCCGATGCCGAACTCCTCGATTTCACGCGCGCAAAGGCGGCCACGGCGGCATCCGGCGCGACGCAGGCGTTCCTGGCGAGCAAGAGCCTGATCGCCCAGCTGCGTGACGACCGTGTCGGCTTGTGGGATTCCGTGGCGGCCGAAAATATAGCGCAGGAGCGCCTGCGCACGACGTCCGACTACCGCGAGGGTTTCGCGGCGTTCCAGCAGAAGCGGAAGGCTGAATTCTCTGGCGAATAGCGTTGGACGTGTACCGACAATTCCGAGTCATGTTGCCAATTCAAGTAAAGAAGTGCCTACGGTGCCGTCACGACAGGACACGCACCAACGCAGTGATCGCCGACCCCGCCACCCCGCCGAGGAGCGAAGCGAACACAACAGCAACCAGCTGAGTTTCACGCGAGTGTCGCTCATTCAATAGCGACGCAACCGCTCTTGCATTTTCCAAGTGATCTGACAAGCGTTCATTCAGTTCACGTTCAAACGCAACATCGAATGCCCGAAATGTGGACCGGGCCAGAATCTCCTCCCAATCGCTCCGTGCACTCCCCATCGACCGTCTATGCTCGCTGTCCGTAGCAAGAATCTCAAGAAGCAGATTGTTTGTCCGTCGCTCTCCGACGAAGCGACGCCAGAGCCACGCACGGACACCTCCACGTTGATGGTGAGCCACTATCTCCCCCAGCTCGGACTCTACAAACGAATCACGCAGATCGAGCAAGCTGTTTCGAGAAACAAGCTCGTAATAATAAGTGAGCTCGTCTTGCATTTCGTCTTTCAGACGTTCGTATGCGTCTGTCAGAGTCTTACCTTGACTGCGGTGCTGAATCTTGAATGTGATTTGGCGGTAGCCCGGTGGATCATCTATCTCGACTTCAACGAATTGACTTTGTTCACTGGCTCCCCACCGAACAAAACAATCGTTCCACATCGGGCTTGGCCCCATGCAGGTGAACTTGATCGGACTTTCACCCAATCGGGTCTCGAATTCGGATCGTAAGAATTCCCTCACGACGGCTACAGACATTGACGGGCTAACTTCGCCCTCCGGTGCTCGCACGAAGGCAACCGGCATCCCATAGCCATATCGAATGTCAACTTCAAATCTGTTGCCCGCAAGTGGGGTATATCGCGGAAATACTTCCGACTGGATGTGTGCGGGGATATTTACTGTGAACCTTATTTGCCCCCGAACCGGGTGCGGCCGGAGCCGCCCGCCTCGATGCATGGAGTTGTATGGAAGATCATTCAATATTTGCTCGTACGGGTTCCGCCAGGTCGGAGCATTATCTCCTCGAACAGCATCAAACCCAGAGACGACAACTTCGTCCAGGCTGGGTATCGAATTGAGCGTCGATTCGACATCACTCGCCCAATCATGAACTGTGTATGTGCCGCTTTGGTTTTGCATGAGTAAGTGGTCCGCGTCGGGGGCCTCAAACGAATAGCAGCCGATTCCGAAACTCAGAATTTGATCTTCACTCGAAATAGCTGTCATGGCGGCAGATTACACTCCCTTGCGTCCTGCTGGTTGACATTTCAAAACAAGAGCAGCGCCCATACTTAGTTTCGGTACTCGAGTCCGGCTATTCGTCCGAACGCGCCACTATCGCACACTCCGTGTGCACCGCTCCGCTTGTCGGATGAACAACCTAAGTCTGATGTATAAATAGGTCGTATTGCCGACTTGTTCCGTTAGTTGCGCTCATGTGCCGGGCAGAGTGCAGCTGCGAACTTGGAACTGCTTTGCGACTTGAGGGGCAAGGTATGTGGGCTCAACCGTTTACAACCGATGTCGTGTGCCGAGTAATTAGACCCGACAGTGACTGCGACACTGGGTCAGTGAACGGGCATCTCGGTCGTCATTAAGTGCCCGCCTCGAATTACACCTGCGAGAATCTGTCCATGAATGACTTATGGCAGATCTTCAGTGGCGTTACGACCATTACCTGGGTGATCGTGCTTGTCGCGCTCCTTATCCTCTACCTGGTCATTTTATCCTCTACCTGGTCATTCGGTTGGCGGTGATGCACGCGCTGCGCGACCATGCTCGGTGGCTGGAGAGAAAGCGCATCAGGGCCACACGCACGACCTACCCTCCACAAGCGTTTCCGCCGATCACGCCGGAGCCGAGTGATCCGTTCTAGGGGTTAGGCACACTCCGCGCGTTTTTCGACATTGTCGAGCCGCATGGTGGGGGATTTTGTACTGGGGCGCCATTCGTCGCGGGGGTTGAGCCAGGGTGGTGCCTTGATGTGGGGGACACCGCCGATCATCTTGATCTGCCAACCGGATGTTTCGATCGTTCGATGATGGAACCAACAGAGGAGCACTCCGTTGTCGGTTTCCGTGGGGCCGCCGTTTTCGGCCGGGTCGACGTGGTGGATTTCAGTCCACGCGGCGGGGATGGTGCATCCGGGGATCGCGCAACCGCCATCCCGCGCCATGATCGCCCGGCGCTGAGCGGGAGTGAAGCACCGCTGCGGCGACCCCATCCCGTGGATGCTGCCATCCGAGTCGATCGAAATCATCTGGAAACCGCCGGTGCAGGTCAGGTGGCGGATGGTGCGCATCGACACGGGCGCCTTCGCCCCGTCGATGTAGCCGCGGCCGTAACCGCTGTCCAGATCTGAAGCGCGCACCGTCACGAGCACAGTCGGCGCAGCACCGCCGATCTTCGGCACCTGATCGCTGCGCGAATAGTGGTCAACCATGGAGGCGATCACGTCGTGACGCTGCTGATCGCGACTGCGCGGGTCGGATGCCCGGTCGACCTCCGCCTGTTCCTCGGCGGTGCGAAACTCGGTTGTGCTGCGAGGCGACAGGAACGCGTCGAACAGGCGATTCAGTTTCGCGGCCACTTCGGGCATGAGCGCGAACCGACCGCACACGAGCCCGCCGACGAGCGTGCCCGACTGGAAACCGCGCGCGTTCCACGCGCGGCGCTCCACCGGCTCCATGCCGTCCGGGTCCAGGTACGCCTGCCACACCAACGCCTGATCGCGGATCTCGTCCGCCGTGCACGCCGTCGGCACCAGGTCGCTCGTGCCGATCGCGCATCCGACAAGTTCTTCCTCTGCCGCCTTCAGGCCGTCGATGGTCGCGCAACGGAACGTCGGAACCAAACCCGCGACGATGGCGGATGCCGCATCCACCCCGATCAAACCCGACTCGAGCGCGTCGGACACGAAACGGAAGCGGGCGGGGCTGGGCATGCCGGACGCGGCCAGTTCCACGCGGGTTTCGTACCCGAGCTTCATTCGGCGAGCGGCGGTGGAGCCGGACACGAGCGTGACGCGCTCGATCAGCTCGGCCGCGTTGCGGCAACCCTTGCGCGCGGAGAGTGCGTCGGCACGATTCACGAAACCCGTTGAGCGGTGGGCGACCTCCGCAGCCGCCTCAACACGAAGCGCGTCCACATACCGTCCGAGCTGTTCGATCGCCGACATGGCCTCCAGCAGGTCGTCATCCGTCGACGTCTGGAGCCGGCGGGCCGGGATCGCGGCCGCCAGGCTCTTCGCGTGCTCGCGCGCGGCAACCGCAATCGAATCGGCGGCTGGAGTGAACCCGCTCGACCCGGAAGCGTCGGCCGCGACGGCCGACGCTTCGGGGTTGACGGAGGGGACGTTCATGGTTATATTTTAGCAGAAGTCAAGACATAAGTACGATAAAAAGGGGAAGCTGTGGATAAGAAAATAGAATAAAAGAACGACCATTCACACCCCCGTGCAAACCTGCCCCAGCACGCCCGAATCCGCCGGGCGTAACATCGGCTCAGCCTGCACTGCGGGCCACGGCAAAGGAGGGCGCCATGCTGCGTCTGAGGAATTACTGGGTGTACAGCGCGGGGCTCGCCGTCGCGTGGGCTATCGTGCTGATCGTGTTCATCTCGATCCGGGGCGCGGCCGAGGCGCCCACAATCCTGCTCGTCTTCGGCGGATTCGTGATCGGATGGGCGTCGACGACCATCGCGCGCTACGTGTACCCGCCCGCCAGGCGGTGGACGACGGCACAGCGCTAACCGCGTCCGGCGCGGCGAACCGTGTTCAACCCTGGGCGGCCCGTGGCGGCCACTCCACGAGGTCGGCTTCCCATGTCTCGGGCTTCCCGATCGTGCGGATCGGCTTGTAGAGCGAGAAGACGATCGCCCCGATGATGAACAGCACCGCGAACGCGCCCATCGCCAGGTTCACGTTCAGCCCGGCCAGGAGGGCGCCCGCCAGCACGGGGCCGAGCGGGGCAATCGCGACACCGGAGAGGTTCAGAACGGCGTTCATCCGGCCCTGCAGTTTCGACGGGGTGATCACGCTCGCGTATCCGATGAGTCCGGAGTTGACGGCAGGAATCAGGATGACCGCGATCGCAACCCACATCAGGTACTGCCAGTACTCGGTCGACAGGGCCATGGCGGTGCCGCCGATGACCGCCACGAGGATGCCGACCACGGCGAGCCTGCCCGCCGGGAAACGCTTCACGAGCGGCCCCGCGATGATCGAGCCGATCAGCATCGACGCACCGGCTGCGGCGTTGATGAGGCCGATGAGCACCGGCTCCGTGGCGATCTGCACGAGGTGCAGGTTCAGGGCGAACATCAGCCCGTTGAAACCGAGGTTGATGAGCGCGAAAATGCCGAGGCTCGTGCGCAGGAACTTCACCGACCACACGAAACGCATGCCCTCGACCAGGGTGGTCCAGGCGCTCGTGCCCTTCGTGTGCCCGAGATCCTCATTGAGCGGGCCCCGCACGAAAATCGTGCAGACGAGAACGACCGCGTATCCGACCGCGCTCGCCAGGAACGGGAAGATCCTTCCCAACGAATACAGCACACCGCCGACGGGCCCGGAGACGAGCGACGCCACAGCCGAGCGACCCTGCACCGCCGCCATCGCCGACCCCATCTGGTCGGCGCGGACAACCTGTCGGATGCCGCCCGCCTCCGCCGGCCCGAAAAACGACGCGACGATGGCCGAGAAGAACAACACGAGCGTCAAATGCCACACGGTCAGAGTCGACGTGGCGATTGCGACGACGAGGGACGTGAACAGGATGAAGTCGATCGCCGAACACAGGATGAGCAGCCGCCTGCGGTCCACCCGGTCGGCAATCGCGCCCGCCGGGAGCGTCGCCACGACGTACCCGATCGCGCCGAGCGCGCTGATCAGCCCGGCCTGAAACACCGACTGGGTGAGGGCGAACGCGATGAGTGGCACGGCGAACGTCGCAAACCCGGAGCCGATGATCTGCGTCGTCTTGCCCGACATGAGCAGCAGGTAGTCGCGGTTGTGCCAGAGCGACGGGCCGGCCGGCTTCGACGAATCGGGGGCGCCGGGGGCACCGGGGGAGCCGGATGCTCCTGGGGCGTTTGACGTTTCTGACGCCTCCACCGGAACTGCGGTTTCGGGCGAAATGGCGGTACTCGTGACGGTGTCGTCGCTCGCGGGGATGGATGTCATGACCGAAACTATAATTGCGCAAGAACTATTGCGCAAGTCTAATTGCGCAATTTTAGTTGCGGGATTGCTAGACTGGGTTCATGGTCAAACAGTCGTACCGCGTCACCGACACGTCGACTCTGCGCGCACTGGCGCATCCGCTTCGGCAACGCATCATCCTGGAGTTGTCGGTTCGGCGCTCGGCGCGCGCGGCCGACCTTGCGGAGATCATCGGCGAACCCGCGAACGCGATCAGCTACCACCTGCGTTCGCTCGCGAAAGCGAACCTCATCGTCGAAGCGCCCGAGCTCGCCCGGGACAGCAGGGACCGCGTGTGGACGGCGGCGCATCCGGAGGGCGTCTACATTCCGGCGGATGCCGCGGATCCCGCTGGCGACCTTCTCGATCAGGAATTCATGACCTGGATCGGCAAGCTGATTCGCGAAACTCTCCCAGCGGATCCGCTCGCCACCCGCGGGCGATACATGGGCGCTGCGCTCCTCACCAAGGATGAGTCGCACGCGCTGTTCATGGAGCTGGCCGAGGTTCTCGAACGCTGGCGCGAGCACGGCATGGATGCTTGGGCGGAGAACCCGCACGACCCCGCTCGTGTGTTCCACCACCTCGCCGCGTTCGTGGGCAACCGGGACCTCCCCTCGGCGAGCACTGCCGACCCCAAGGATGCGGATGCGCCACCCACGTCGACCGTGAGCTGAACGGCGGAATAGTCTGGGCGGATGGCGTCGACCGCTGTATTCGTGAACGGCATCCCAGGTTCGGGGAAAACCGCGCTTGCCACAGCGCTCGCCGCGGAACTCAGGTTTCCCCTTGTGGCCAAAGACGCGATCAAGGAGTCGCTTGCTGACATCGTGAGCGTGGACCTTCCTACCCGTGGGCTCGGCGCCCTGGCCTCCGAGGCGATGTGGTCGATCGCCGGGATGATCGAGGGGCCAGTGATCATCGAATCGTTCTGGGCGAGTGGGCGAGATGAGGAGTTCTTCCGCGCAGGGGTTTCTGCGGCGGGCATTGCCCGAGCAGTAGAGGTGTGGTGCGAAGTGTCGGTCGAGACCGCGCGGCTTCGGGTCACCACAAGACCGCGTCACGAGATTCACCAGGACACGGCACGTGTCGCCGAGTGGGAGCAGTTCGCCGCCACGGCGCGGCCCATCTCAACCTTTCCGGTCCTTAATTGCAACACCGAGGGGCCGGTTGACGTACCCGCGTTGGCAGGAGAGATCCTTGGAATTCTGGGGTTAAGTAGCCAGCAAAGACGGTGAGCTGAGGCGTTTTCCTACTGTGCCACGTGGAGCTGCTGCAGGGCCCACGAGTTGCCGTCGGGGTCGCTGAAGTAGGCGTAGAGGATGCCGCCCATATCGCTGACCTCTGAAACCTCGACACCTTTCGCGACGAGCTCGTTTCGAACGGCATCCACATCGTCGACAACTAAATGCAGCCCCTGCACCGGCGCAGAATCCTGCGCAGAAATGCCCACGCCAAACACGACGGAACACGCGGAGCCCGGCGGCGTCAACTGCACGACGCGCATCCCGTTGCCCGGCTCGACATCATGGTCCAGGTGGAAGCCGACCTGGTCGGTGTAGAAGGCCTTGCTGCGGTCCACATCGGTGCTGAGTAGCGGAACGAGTTCCAGTCGCATGTCCATCAGGTAATTCTCTCCCTTTCCTCACCATCGCAAGAACGCACCCTCGATCCGCCACACGGCGTCGACGGTGCGAGCGATATCCGACATAGGCGTTCCAGTTCCCGGCGGACGCTCAGGACTTTTCGAGTTCCTCGCGCCAGTCTTCCTCCTTCTTGAGATACTCGTTGCCCTCGAAGTCGGCGAAGTCGCTCATGTCCGTGACCCGGCGCACCTCAAGTTTGTTGCCGGGACCGAGCGGGCAACGGCTCGCCCACTCGATGGCCTCCTCCTTGCTGGAAACCTGGATAATCCAGAAGCCGTTGAACAGTTCGTGGATTTCGCCGTACGGGCCATCCGTCACGAGAGGCGGGTCGTTGTCGAAGTTGACGACGAACGCCTCCGAGAGGTCGTCGGCGAGCCCGTCACCTCCGATCATCACTCCCGCCTTCATCATGGACTCGTTGTAGGCGCCCATCGCGTTGATGATCTGCTCGAAATCGGCCTTCTCGTAGGCCGCCTTTCCTTCGGGGGTGGTTCGCATGATGAGCATGAATTTCATGGTGTTCTCCTTCGTCAGGGGAGGCTGCGCGGTGCGTCCTCCTACTATGCCGTCGCACGGGCGAGAACTTAATCGACATCGGGCGACAATTTGCCTACAGTTTTTTCATGACGGACGTTGCACTCTTCCACCACGCCCTCGGACTCACCCCGGGAATCGACGCGTTCGCGGCGACACTTCGCGGGGTCGGGCACACCGTTCACACGCCGGACCTGTTCGACGGCAGGACCTTCGCCACCATCGACGAGGGTGTTGGGTATGCCAGCGAGATCGGATTCGGCGAGATCTTGGAACGCGCCCGCCGCGCAGCAGAGGCGCTGCCGACGGACGTCGTCTACATCGGGTTCTCGCTCGGCGTCGTCGCTGCACAGATGCTCGCGCAGACGCGCTCCGGTGCCCAAGGCGCTGTGCTCTGCTACTCGTGCGTGCCGTACACGGAGTTCGGCGAAGCGTGGCCGGAAGGCGTGCCCGTCCAGATCCACGGCATGGATGCCGACCCCTACTTTGCCGACGAAGGCGACCTGGATGCGGCACGCGAGCTCGTCGCATCCACTGGCAACGCCGAATTGTTCGTGTACTCCGGTGACCAGCACTACTTCGCCGACTCGACCCTGCCGTCCTATCGGCAGGAAGCGGCGGAGCTCCTCATGAGCCGAGTTCTGGGGTTCCTCGACGCCAACGGCTGACACTGGGGCAGGATGGGAGCGTGAAGCTCAAACTCGACCTGCACGACATCTACAACCGCGGTGTCGACATTGATCGGGCGCTCCGCGACATCATTGACGAGGCGGTCGCGAAGAAAGCGCCGCTCGTGGAGATCATTCCGGGCAAAGGGTCCGGCGCGCTGAAGAAGCGGGTCCTTCGCTTTCTGGACCAGCCCGAAATCAAGGCCCAGTACCACCGCGTCGAAAAGGACTCCAAAAACTTCGGGCGGGTCTTCGTGCACTTCCGGTGGAAGTGATGGGGATGCCTGCCATAGACCTGAACAGCGACCTCGGCGAAGGGGTCGGCGACGATGCCGCCGTGTTCGGCATCGTCACGAGCGCAAACGTCGCGTGCGGATTCCACGCCGGCGACGAATCGACCATGCTGGCCAGCGCCCGCCTCGCCCACGCTCATCGGGTGAGCCTCGGGGCGCATCCGTCGTACCGCGACCGCGAAGGTTTCGGTCGCCGCGAGACGGAAATTGCCGCGGACGCGCTGATCGCCGACATCCTCGAACAAGTTTCCGCGTTGAGCGCTGCGGCCGCGACCGCGGGCACCAAAGTGCGCTACCTGAAACCCCACGGCGCGCTCTACAACCGCATCGCCGTCGACCCCGTGCAGGCGGATGCCGTCGCGCGCGCCGCACGGGAAGCGGGACTGCCGCTCCTGGGGCTAGCGGGCACCGCCATCCATACCGCCGCAGACCGTCTGGGCGTCTCCTTCTACCTCGAAGCGTTCGCCGATCGTGCCTACCTGCCGGACGGAACTCTTGCGCCGCGAACACTCGGCGGCGCCGTCATCACCGACCCCGCGGTCGCCGCCGAACGTGCCCTGATGATGGTCCTCGGCGGAACCGTTCAGGCCATCGACGGCACCACCATCCGGATGCGCCCAGACTCCCTCTGCGTGCACGGCGACACTCCAGGGGCCGCCGCGATGGCCGCGCTCGTGCGGGGAAAACTCCTCGATGCTGGCGTCGAACTGCGGGCGTTCGTATGAGAGTGCTCCCGTTCGGCGATCGCGCCATCCTCGCTGAGTACGACAGCCTCGCTGAGACGATGGATGCGTTCCGAACGCTCAACGCCGCTCGCCCGCCCGGAGTGCGGGAACTCGTCCCCGCGGCACGCACCGTGCTCGCCTGTATCGACCCCACACAGATCTCGCTGCGCGCCGCCGAGCAGTGGCTCCGCGACACTAAAGCTATACATGCCGTAGAAGGCATGAGCGACAGCGTCACTATCCCGGTTCGTTATGACGGCCCCGATCTCGCCGAGACTGCTGAATTTCTGGGCATCAACGTGGATGAACTCATCTCTCGCCACTCCAGCGCGGAATGGCAGTGCGCGTTCATCGGATTTACCCCCGGGTTTGCTTACCTCGCCGGGCCAACGGGGCTCGAGGTGCCGCGTCGGGCGACCTCCCGGCAGTCCGTGCCGCCGGGCTCGGTCGGACTCGCAGGCGAATTCACGGGCATCTACCCGCGCAGCTCGCCCGGCGGCTGGCAGCTCATCGGAACGACGGATGCCGTGCTGTGGGACGAAACCCGCGAAGATCCGTCGACCATCGCCCCCGGGATGACCGTGCGCTTCGAGGTCCAGCCATGAGCACACTCGTCGTGGTCCAAGCGGGCCCGAACACGCTTGTTCAAGACCTCGGTCGGCCAGGGCTCGCCCACCTCGGAATGGGCTCTGCCGGGGCCATGGACCGGGCCGCTCTCGCACTCGCGAACCGGCTCGTCGGAAACCCGTCGGATGCTGCGGGGCTCGAAATTCTGTTCGGCAACGCCTCGTTCGCGACCGACGAAGACGTGTGGATCGCCATCGCGGGCGCCTGGGGGAGTGTCACCGCGGGCGGTCGCGCCGTACAGCCACACACGACGACGATGCTGGCCGCCGGCGAAACGCTTCTCTTCGGGCAGGCCGCGAACGGCATCCGCTACTACCTTGCTGTGCGCGGCGGAATCGAGACACCCGTCGTGCTCGGCTCGCGATCGCGCGACACGCTCGCGGGGATCGGGCCAGACCCGCTCGTCGACGGTCAAAGTATTCCGATCGGCCCGGAACCGGAGGCGCCGATACCGCCGGTCGATCTCGTGCCCGTGGATGCGCCGACGACCGGCGAGGTCACCCTCGAACTGCGCCCGGGACCCCGTCGCGACTGGTTTGCGGAAGATGCGTGGCACGTGCTCATGGCGGCGGACTGGCGGGTCTCGCCGCGGTCGGATCGCTCGGGCATCCGCGTCGAGGGGCCAGCTCTGCAGCGGAGAAACACAGGGGAGTTGCCGAGCGAAGGCATGCTGCCCGGTGCGATTCAGGTTTCGCCGGATGGTGCCCCAACGATTCTCGCGGTCGACCACCCGGTCACGGGCGGCTACCCGGTCATCGCCGTCGTCACCGACGAGTCGCTCGACGCGCTCGCCCAGCTGCGCCCCGGCCAGCCGCTGCGCTTCCGCCTCGCCACCGGTCGCTAAGTACTGGATGGCAACCGACGATCCCGAAACTTTCACTGGAAATTCAGGAACTCGCGCATGCGCCCGATTCCGGATGCCCGAAATAACAGGCATCCACATCCGATTTCCCGACACGCCAGACGCAGATTCCTGAATTTCCAAAGGGTGGCCGGGTGAGCTGACCTGCCACTGAGATTGCCCTACTGACTTTAGGCTGTGGGGATGACCCGCGAACTCCGCGTCACCAGGCTGCGCACCTACCCTGTGAAGTCGTTCGCGGGAAACGACGTCCAGTCCGCGACGGTCGAGCCGTGGGGGCTCGCGGGCGACCGACGCTGGGGGCTCGTCGACGACACGGGCAGGAACGTCACGGCTCGGATGGTGCACCACCTGCTCGGCCTGCACGCCGACATCGTGGATGCCTCCACGATCCGCCTCAACGACCGCGACGGCGGGTCCATCACCGTGAGCGCACCCCTGGACGCTGCGACGATCCCGGTCGGATTCAGCGGGCTCGACCGAGCCACCCCCGCCCCCGACGAGGTCAACTCGTGGATCAGCGACCGTATCGGCGTGTCACTGCGGCTGGTCTGGCAGCAGGATCCCACCGCGCGCCCCATCGCCGGAAAGCACGGCGGCCTGCCGGGCGAATCGCTTTCGCTCGCCGACGACGGGCCGCTGCTGCTCGTCACGGATGCATCGATGCGGCAACTCAACGAGTGGATCGCCGCCGACCAGTCGCTCCCGGATGTCCCCGACCTCGACCCGGATGATCTTAGCGGCGCGGCGGCAGCGTCGAAGCCGCTTGACATCGTGCGGTTCCGGCCCAACGTCATCGTTGACGGCGACGTGCCGTTCGCCGAAGACTCGTGGGACACCGTAAAAATCGGCGATGCCACGTTCCGCAAGACTGTTCTCTGCGACCGCTGCGTCATGACCACGATCGACCCCACGACGCTCGAAGGCGGCAAGGAGCCGATTCGCACTCTCGCGCGCCATCGCCGCTGGGACGGGAAAACCTGGTTCGGCATCCGCCTCGCGCCCGTGAATTTCACACCGGGCAGCGCGGCCACGATCGCCGTCGGCGACCGCGTGGAGGTCGGAGTCTAGAGTCCGCCGAGCAGCGCGATCGGGTTCTGGATGCACCTCGTGATGAAGGCCATGAACTCGCTCGGCACGTCGCCGTCGCACACGCGGTGGTCGAACACCATCGACAGCACCATGATCTTGCGCACCACGATCTCGCCGTCAACAACCCAGGCACGGTCGAGGATGCGGCCGACGCCGAGCATCGCGACCTCCGGCTGGTTGATGATCGGCGCAGACCCATCCATCCCGAATCCGCCGTAATTGTTGAGCGTGAATGTGCCACCGCGCAACTGATCGTTCGCGAAGTTGCCGGTCTTCGCCGTCTCCACGAGAGCCGTGAGCGCGTCGCGCAGGCCTTCCGTGGTCATCTCGCCTGCGCCGTGGATGACGGGCACCATGAGCCCCCGAGCAGTCTGCGCCGCAATGCCGAGATTGATCGCCGAATGCTGCACGATCTCGCCCGCCGCCATGTCCACGCTCGAGTTCAGGATCGGCCACTGCTTGAGCCCCGCGACCACGAACCGGGCCAGTAGGGCGTTCAGACTCCACCGATCACCGGTGGACTTCTGCAACTGCTCCTTCGCGGCGAGCAGTTCCGTGGCATCGACGTCGAGCCAGATGGTGGCCTCCGGCACGTCGCGGCGCGACGCAGTCATGCGCTCGGCGACAATCTTGCGCAAGCCCGTGATGGGGATACGGATGTCGCCCTCGGCACTGGCGATCGAACTCGGCGCGGCACCCGGCGTCGGCGAACCCGCCGCTGCGCTCCCGGCCGCGGGCCCGCCCTCCGCGATCACGCGCTCTACATCCGCGCGAAGCACGAGGCCGCCCGTGCCGGTTCCCTGAAGCGTGTTCGCCGCGAAACCATGCTCGTGGGCGAGCTTGCGCACGAGCGGGGAGACGACGGGCGACACGGTGCCGTCATCGAGTCGCCGCGGGGAGGGGCTCGCCGCCGTTGCGGCGACGCCGCGCACATCGGGTTCGGCTGGATTCTTTTCCGCGCCGGCGCCGCGCCGCCCGAATCGCCCGGAGGGCGCGGGCCGACGGGATCTCGCGGCGGTGTCGGAGGATGCACGCGAAACTTCAGGCTCTGACGCGCCGCCCTCGACAGCTACGGTCACGACCGGCTGCCCGGAGTGGATGGTGTCGCCGACGGCGGCGTGCAGCTTCTCCACGATGCCCGCGAACGGGCACGGCAACTCCACGACCGACTTCGCCGACTCGACCTCGATGATCGGCTGGTCCACGACGACCGTGTCGCCCACCGCGACAAGCCAGTTCACGATCTCCGCCTCCGTGAGGCCCTCGCCGAGGTCGGGGAGGATGAAGTCCTTGCTCGTCGCCATCAGACTTCCCATTCCCATGTGCTCAGCGCGTTCAAAATCCGCTCGGGGGTAGGCAGATAGTGCTTCTCGAGCAGCGGAGCGGGGAACGGGATGTCCGCTCCCGTGATCCGCAGGATGGGAGCAGCGAGGTGGTAGAACTCGCGCTCGGTCACGCGCGCGGCCACCTCAGCCCCGTACCCGCCGAACTGGGCGGCCTCGTGGATGACGGCGGCGCGGCTCGTCTTCCGCACCGAGGCGCCGACCGTCTCATCGTCGAAGGGGGAGAGGCTGCGCAGGTCGATGACCTCGACGGACAGGTCCTCGTCCTCGGCGAGCTTCGCGGTCTTCAGGGCGACGGCGACGGTGGGCCCGTAGGAGAGAAGGGTCACATCCGTGCCCTCCCGCACCACGGCGGCCTTGTTCATCGGCAGGGCCGGGCCGGACTGCGGCGTGCCCTCCTTCATCCAGTAGTGGCTCTTCGGTTCCAGGAAAATCACCGGGTCGTCGGAGGCGATCGCCTCGCGCAGCATCGAATACGCGTCCGCCGGGTTCGACGGGGTCACGACCGTGAGCCCCGGCGTGTGCGTCCAGTACGCCTCGGAGGAGTCGGAGTGGTGCTCCACCCCGCCGATGCCGCCGGATGTCGGGATGCGGATGACGATGGGCAGCGAAACGCGGCCGCGCGTGCGGTTGCGCATCTTCGCCACGTGGGAGACGATCTGCTCGAACGCGGGGTAACTGAACGCGTCGAACTGCATCTCCACGATCGGCCGCAGTCCGTACATGGCCATGCCGATCGCGGTGCCGATGATGCCGGATTCGGCCAGCGGCGAATCCCACACGCGGTCCTCGCCGAAGTCGCGAGTCAAACCGTCGGTGATGCGGAACACCCCGCCGAGCGGCCCGACATCCTCGCCGAAAATGACGACGTTCGAATCCTCGGTGAGCGCATCCCGCATCGCCGTGTTGAGGGCGGCCGCCATCGTCAGGGGTTTGGCGGCCTTTGCGGGCTGGGTGACCCCCGGGTCAGCGGCGGTTTCAGTGGTCTTCGCCATCAGTTCACTCTCCCGCCGTCAGATATTTCATCAAGTTCCGCCTTGAGGGCGTTGCGCTGCTCGAGGAGAGCGGGACGCGGGGCGTTGTAGACGTGCTCGAACAGTTCCATCGGGTCCAGAGCCGGCTCCGCATTCATGGCATCGCGCATGGCGGCCGCCGCGTCCTCGGACTCCTTCGCGATCTCCTCGCGCAACGCGTCGTCGATGGCGTCCTGCGCCGTGAGGTATTTCTCCAGCCGATCGATCGGGTCCTTGTCCTTCCAGGCCGCGACATCCTCAGCATCCCGGTAACGGCTCGGGTCGTCTGAGTTCGTGTGCGGTTCCATCCGATAGGTGAGGCACTCGATGATGGTGGGTCCGCCGCCGCTGCGCGCCCGTTCCAGAGCCTCGGAGACGATCGTGTACACGGCGGCCGCGTCGTTGCCGTCCACGTGGTAGCCGGGAATGCCGTAACCCACGGCCCGGTCGGCGAGCATCCGCGCCCGCGTCTGCTTCGCGATGGGGACGCTGATCGCGTACTGGTTGTTCTGGATGACGAACACGGTCGGCGCCTGCCACACCCCGGCGAAGTTGAACCCCTCGTGCGCGTCCCCTTCGCTCGTCGCGCCATCGCCGATGAAGGCGACGGTGGCGATCGGGTCGTTCTTGAGCTTCGCGGCCGTCGCGAAACCGACGGCGTGAAGTGTCTGGGTGGCCAGCGGTGTGGCCTGCGGGGCTGTGCGGTGCTCGTTCGGGTCCCAGCCGCAGTGCCAATCGCCGCGGAACCCGGACAGCAGTTCGGCGGTCGGCACGCCGCGCGACCACACGGCGATGCTGTCGCGGTACGTCGGGAACAGCCAGTCGGTGTCCTGCATGGCCGCGACGGTGCCGATCTCGCTCGCTTCCTGGCCGCGCGCCGACGGATACGTGGAGAGCCGCCCCTGACGGGTGAGGGCCGTCACCTGGGTGTCCCAGCGGCGGGCGATCACCATGCGCCGGTACAGCTCCTTGAGCACGTCGATGTCGGGAAGGTCGTATCCGCGCCGCTGCTTCTCGGGCACCGCTGCCCCGCCCGCGTCGATGAGGGAGAAAGCTTCCGCGTCGGGCAAGACCGCGGGCGCGCGCGTCTCTTCGGTGAGGCTCATTCTTCAATGGTGCGCCAGAGAATTGCAGGCCGGGAGCACTTTGCGGCGAATCGGCACGCTTGGCCCGCGGCGGACCCGCTGACCGGACGAATGGCTTTAATCAGGCGGTCACAACTGCCATGCGTCCGTCGCCAGTTCGGGCGCGGTGCCCGCGCGCTCCTCGAGGATCATGTAGGAGCGCGTCGACGCCACGCCGGGCATGTTCCGGATGCTGTGCAGGATCGTCTCGGACAGCGCATCGTGGTCCGGCGCGCTCACGGTGAGCAGGATGTCGATGTCGCCGGCGAGCGCCTGCGCCTTCTCCACGAACGGCAGGGCGGCGAGCGCTTCGGACACGGTCGGCCAGTCCGCATCCACCTTGACAATCACGATCGCGGTGATCCCGAGTCCGAGCGCCTCCCGGTCGACGTTCGCCGAGAATCCGGTGATCACGCCGTGCTCGAGCAGCCTCGTGAATCGCGTGTGCGCTGCGGTGCGGGAGATGTGGACGCGGTCGGCGAGGGCGCGGAGAGACAGGCGCGCATCCTTGCCCAGTTCGGCGATGATGCGCCGGTCGATGGCGTCGACGCGGTACTTCTTCTCCGACATCGGCGACCTCCTTGCGACCTGTCGACCCCCAGCGTACTGCCAGCACAGTCCAACCGGGCAGGGCCATCGCCCGGCACGGGCAGGGAACGCGCTTCAGTAGACTCGGATGCTGTGATCACTCGACTTTCCCACCTTTTTGTCCGCACCCTGCGCGATGACCCCGCCGATGCGGAAGTGACGAGCCATCGCCTGCTCGTTCGGGCCGGATACATCCGCCGCCAGGCTCCGGGAATTTTCGCATGGCTGCCGCTCGGGCTCAAGGTTCGCCGCAAGATCGAGCAGGTCATCCGGGAGGAAATGGCGTCGATCGGCGGTCAGGAAGTGCACTTCCCGGCGCTGCTCCCGCGCGAACCCTATGAATTGAGCGGTCGCTGGACTGAATACGGCGACGGCATTTTCCGCTTGAAGGACCGCAAGGACGCCGACTACCTCCTCGCGCCCACGCACGAAGAGGTTTTCACGCTCACCGTGAAGGACCTGTACTCCAGCTACAAGGACCTTCCGCTCGTGATCTACCAGATCCAGGACAAATACCGCGACGAGGCAAGGCCGCGCGCCGGTCTCCTGCGCGGCCGCGAGTTCAGCATGAAGGACTCCTACTCCTTCGACTACACGGATGCGGGCCTCGACAAGTCCTACCAGGACCACCGGGACGCCTACGAGCGCATCTTCACGCGGCTCGGACTCGACTACGAGATCGTGCAGGCGGATGCCGGCGCGATGGGAGGATCCCGCTCGGAGGAATTCCTGCACCCCACGCCGATCGGCGAGGACACGTTCGTGCGCTCGGCGGGCGGATACGCGGCGAACGTCGAAGCGTTCCACACGGAACCGGTCGAGCCCCGATCCTGGGAGAAGCTCACCCCGGCCGAAGTGTTCGACACGCCGGACACCCCGACCATCCAGACCCTCGTCGACATGGCGAATGCGGACCATCCCCGGCCGGACGGCCGCGCCTGGACTGCGGCGGACACGCTCAAGAACATTGTGCTCGCGCTGACCGCGCTCGACGGCACCCGGGAGCTCGTCATCGTCGGAATCCCGGGAGACCGGGACGCGGACATGAAACGCGCGGAGGTCGCGTTCGCGCCGGCCGCGGTCGAGCCGGCGACGGAGGCGGATTTCGCGAAGAACCCTGGACTCGTCAAGGGCTACATCGGCCCGTGGAGCGAATCCGGCCCGGTGCTCGGCGCGAAGAGCGCGACCGGCATTCGCTACTTCCTCGACCCTCGGGTCGCCGACGGCACCGGCTGGATCACCGGCGCGAACGAAAACGGACGGCACGTTTTCGGCCTCGTCGCAGGCCGCGACTTCGGCAACGACGGCGTCGTGGAGATCGCGACGGTGCTCGCGGGGGATCCGGCTCCCGACGGTTCCGGTCCGGTCGAGCTTGCCCGCGGCATGGAGATCGGGCACGTGTTCCAGCTCGGCCGCAAGTACGCTGAGGCGCTCGGCCTGAAGGTGCTCGACGAGAACGGCAAACTCGTGACTGTCACGATGGGCTCCTACGGCATCGGCGTCACCCGCATCATGGCGGTCATCGCGGAGGCGAACAACGACGACAAAGGGCTCGTGTGGCCGCGCGAGGTCAGCCCGTTCGACCTGCACGTCGTCGCTGCGACCAAAGAGGATGCCGTGTACGAGGCGGCGGATGTGCTCGTGGCCGAATTCGAGTCCGACGGGCTCGACGTGCTCTACGATGACCGGCCCAAGGTGTCGCCGGGCGTGAAATTCGGGGATGCGGAACTCATCGGCGTGCCGCTCATCGTGATCGTCGGCAAGAGCGTTGCCGACGGCAACGTGGAACTGTGGGACCGCCGCACGGGGGAGCGCACCGCCGTTCCGCTCTCCGAAATCCGGGAACGAGTCGGGGCAGAACTCCGGTAACTTAGAGGCAGGTTCCGATCCGGCACACCCGGGTGATAACAGAAGAAATGAATAGTGGAGGCACGTCGTGGATATCGACCTGGGCGAGCTGCGAAGGATGGAGCGCGAGCGCGAGATCCCCTTCGACGAACTCGTCACGATCATCGAGCAGGCCATCCTCACCGCGTACTTGAAACACACGGGGATCGCCGAACTCAAGGATGCTGCCCCCGCCGCGCGCGTGGAACTGGACCGCAAGACGGGCCACGTCGCCATTTTCGTCCCCGAACTCAACGAGGACGGCGAGGTTATCGGCGAGGCTGAGGACAACCCGGGCGATTTCGGCCGGATCGGCGCGTTCGCCGCCAAACAGGTCATCAACCAGCGCCTTCGCGACATCGCCGATGACCATGTCCTCGGCGAATTCCGGGGACGCGAGGGCGACATTGTCGCCGGCGTGATCCAGCAGGGTCCGAATCCGCGCATGATCCACGTCGACCTGGGCACTGTGGAGGCGCTGCTGCCGCCGGAAGAGCAGGTACCGGGCGAAGACTACGCGCACGGTTCGCGCATCCGCGTGTATGTCACAAGCGTGAGCAAGGGCCTGAAGGGCCCGTCCATCATGGTGTCGCGCACGCACCCGTCGCTCGTGCGCAAACTGTTCGCGCTCGAGGTGCCGGAAATCGCGAGCGGCGCCGTCGAGATTGTGTCGCTCGCGCGGGAGGCCGGGCACCGCACGAAGATCGCGGTGAAAGCGAATGAGCCGGGCATCAACGCGAAAGGCTCCTGCATCGGCGAAATGGGGCAGCGCGTGCGGGCCGTCACGGCCGAGCTGAACAATGAGAAGATCGACATCGTCGATTACAGCCCGGACCTGCCCACGTTCGTCGCGAATGCGCTGTCGCCCGCGAAAGTCACGAGCGCTTTCGTGATCGACGAGTCGTTGAAGGCGGTGCGGGCGCTCGTCCCCGACTACCAGCTCTCGCTCGCGATCGGCAAGGAGGGCCAGAACGCCAGGCTCGCCGCGAAACTCACCGGCGCGCGGATCGACATCCAGCCGGACAGCATCCTCGACGACTAGGAGCTACACTGGAACCCGTTAGAACCTGCCTCGGCTGCCGGAAACGCGACGGTGCCTCCACTTTGGTGAGGGTTATCGCCCGTGACGGCGAGGTGGTGGCGGATCGCTCCGCTGCACTTCCCGGCCGTGGTGCGTGGGTGCACCCCACCCGCACCTGCATTGAGTCCGCCATCCAACGCAAGGCCTTCGGCCGGGCGCTGAAAGCGGGAACGGTGTTGGGCACCGGGCACGTTCTCGAACTCATCGAGGCCGCAACCGCGGTCACTGAAGAACAGGCTGATTGACCTATGGACAACTAATGAGCGGCTCGAAATGAGACCCGTCAGCAACTAGGTCTGCTCCCGTTTGGGGCGGACCCCAGACAGGAGAATTGTGGCTAAACCACGCGTGCATGAGATCGCATCCGAACTCGGCATTGAAACGAAGCAGGCCCTTGCGAAGCTCAAGGAAATGGGCGAGTTCGTCAAAGGGCCGTCCTCCAGCATCGAACCCCCCGTCGCGCGCAAGCTGAAGGCTGCGCTCGAAGCGGATGGGGTCACCGCGCCCAAGGCGCCGGCTGAGAAGGCCGCGGCGGGCAAGGCTCCCTCCGCGAAAGAGCCCGCGACGCCCGCCGACCCCGCGGCGAAGGAAACCGCTGCCAAGGCCGACACCGCGAAAGCCAAGCCGGCGAGCGCGCCCGCGGCACAGCCCGACGCGCCGGAGAGCGATGCCAGCGCGCCCGCCGAGCCTGCGGCTCAGGCCGATAGCGCCGCCGCACCCTCCGGCGGAGACATTCCGCGCCCCGGAACCCCGCGGCCCGGAAACAACCCGTTCGCCTCTGCGCAGGGCATGCAGCGTCCCGGCGCGCCGCGTCCGGGGAACAACCCCTACGCGAGCAGCCAGGGAATGCAGACCCGCCCGCCGTCGCCGAGCGGGATTCCCCGTCCGTCTGCCCCGCGCCCCGGCGCACCCCGCCCAGGGGTCGGCGCCGGCCAGCGCCCAGGCGCGTCGGGCGGACGCCCGGGAGCCCCCGGCGGCGCCCGCACGGGCGGCGGTGGAAGGCCCGGCGGTTTCCGCACCGGCGTCGCCCCCGGCGGCGCGCCAGGAACAGGATTCGGACCAAACCGGCCGGCAGGCGGCGGACGCGGGCGCGGCCCGGGCGGCGGAACGGCCGGTGCATTCGGCAGGGGTGGCGGTCGCGCGAAGTCCCGCAAGTCCAAGCGGACGAAGCGTGCAGAGTTCGAATTGCGGGAAGCCCCGTCGCTTGGCGGCGTGAGTGTCCCCCGCGGCGACGGCAAGACCGTCATTCGGATGCGCCGCGGCGCCTCCATCACGGATTTCGCCGACAAGATCGACGCGAGCCCCGGCAACCTCGTCACGGTGCTGTTCCACCTCGGCGAGATGGCCACCGCGACCGAGTCGCTGGATGAGGCCACGTTCGAGGTGCTCGGCGAAGAGCTGGGCTACAAGATCCAGATCGTGTCCCCCGAGGATGAAGACAAGGAACTTCTCGAAGGTTTCGACATCGACATCGACCAGGAGCTCGAGGACGAAGACGACGAAGAGCTGGAGGCGCGCCCGCCGGTTGTCACCGTCATGGGCCACGTCGACCACGGTAAGACCCGGCTGCTCGACGCCATCCGCAAGGCCAAAGTCCACGAGGGCGAGGCCGGCGGGATCACGCAACACATCGGCGCCTACCAGGTGATCGAGGAGCACGACGGCGTGGATCGCGCCATCACGTTCATCGACACCCCCGGCCACGAAGCGTTCACGGCCATGCGGGCCCGCGGTGCGCAGGTCACGGACATCGCGATCCTCGTCGTCGCCGCCGACGACGGCATCATGCCGCAGACGGTGGAAGCGCTCAACCACGCCCAGGCGGCGGACGTTCCGATCGTGGTGGCGGTGAACAAGATCGACAAGCCGGATGCGAACCCGGCGAAGGTGCGCCAGCAGCTCACCGAATTCGGCCTCGTCGCTGAAGAGTACGGTGGCGACACGATGTTCGTCGACGTTTCGGCGCTGGGCAACGTCGGCATCGACGAGCTCCTCGACGCGGTGCTCCTGACGGCAGACGCCGGGCTGGACCTGCGCGCGAACCCGAACAAGGATGCGCGCGGCGTCGCCATCGAGGCGAAGCTCGACAAGGGCCGCGGCGCGGTCGCGACAGTGCTCATCCAGTCGGGAACGCTCGAGGTCGGCGACCCGATCGTGGCGGGTACCGCCTACGGGCGCGTGCGCGCGATGTTCGACGAGAACGGCGACGCCGTGGAGTTTGCGACGCCGGCGAGGCCGGTTGCCGTGCTCGGGCTCACGTCTGTTCCCCGCGCCGGCGACGTGTTCCTCGTCACCGACGATGACCGCACCGCTCGGCAGATCGCGGAGAAGCGCGAAGCCGTCGAGCGCAACGCCCTGCTGGCCCGCAGCCGCAAGCGCATCAGCCTCGAGGACTTCACGAAGGCCATCGAGGATGGCAAGGTCGATTCGCTCAACCTCATCCTCAAGGGTGATGTCTCCGGTGCCGTCGAGGCGCTCGAGGAGTCGCTGCTCAAGATCGAGGTGGACGATTCGGTGCAGTTGCGCATCATCCACCGCGGCGTCGGCGGCGTCACGGAGAGCGACGTCAACCTCGCGACCGTCGACAACGCGATCATCATCGGATTCAACGTGCGCCCCGACCCGAAGGCCCGCGAACGCGCGTCGCGCGAAGGCGTGGATGTGCGGTTCTACTCGGTGATCTACAACGCGCTCGAGGATGTCGAGAATGCTCTGAAGGGCATGCTCAAGCCCGAGTACGAGGAGATCCAGTCCGGTGTCGCCGAAGTTCGCGAGGTGTTCAGCTCGTCGAAGGTCGGAAACATCGCCGGCGTCATCGTGCGTTCGGGCACGATCACGCGCAACGCGAAGGCCCGGGTCATCCGGGATGGCGTCGTCGTGGGCGACGGTCTCGCGATCGAATCGCTGCGCCGGTTCAAGGATGACGTCACCGAGGTGAAGACGGACTTCGAGGCCGGTATCGGCCTCGGCAAGTTCAACGACATCAAGATCGGCGACGAGATCGAGACGATCGAACTGAAGGAAAAGGTCCGCTGATGGCAGATCCGGCGAGGGCGCGCAAGCTCGCCGATCGCATCAAGGTGATCGTGGCGAAGCGGCTCGAGAAGGGGATCAGGGATCCCCGGCTCGGCTTCGTCACGATCACCGACGTGCAGGTCACGGGCGACCTCCAGCACGCGAGCATCTTCTACACCGTGTACGGCACGGATGAGGAGCGGGTGGATTCCGCGGCGGCTTTGAAGTCCGCGACGGGGATGCTGCGCTCCGAGGTGGGCAGGAACATCACCGCGCGCCTCACGCCGAGCCTGGAGTTCATTGCGGACGCGATCCCGGAGAACGCGAAACTCATCGAAGACCTGCTCGCGACCGCGCGGAGCCGCGACACCGAGGTGTCGTCGCTCGCGTCCACCGCACAGTATGCGGGCGACGCCGACCCGTACGTGAAACCCCGTGAGGTCGTCGAGCACGAGTTGGACGCCGCGGATGCCGATGAAGCGGACGACGAGGGCGACGAGGACTAGTCGGGCAACCGATAGGAGCCGTCCCCGTCCGCTTCGACGAGTCCGTCGTCGAGGAGGCTCGCGAGCGCGCGCTCCAGCTGGATCGGATCCGGCCAGAGCGCGCCCACGGTGTCCGCGTCGACGGGCACGTCGCTCGCGCGCAATTCGGCCAGAATCCTCCCGCGCACCTGCCGGTCGGATCCCTCATATCTGGCCTGCACCGTGCGGACAGGCCCCGAATTCTCGGGGTACCCGGCCGCGCGCCAGGCGCAGTGCGCGGCAATCGGGCACTCCCCGCAGCGTGGTGCGCGGGACGTGCACACGATCGCCCCCAATTCCATGGCGGCGGCGCTCAGGATGCCCGCCTCGCGGGGGTCGGAGGGAAGAAGCGCGTCCATCGCGGCCAGGTCGCGGCGGGTGGCCGGGGGCGCCGGCTGCGCGCTGCCCCCGATCGCCCTCGCCAGCACCCGGCGGACGTTCGTGTCGACCACCGGATGCCGGTGCCCGAACGCGAATACTGCAACCGCTCTGGCCGTGTATTCGCCGACGCCGGGCAGCGCGAGAAGCTCAGCCACATCGGAGGGGACCGA
This sequence comes from Micrococcales bacterium, assembly GCA_017306245.1. GTDB lineage: Bacteria > Actinomycetota > Actinomycetes > Actinomycetales > Microbacteriaceae > Terrimesophilobacter. Next base: position 330,184 of record JAFKIY010000001.1, read on the forward strand.
GCCTCCATGGCGCTCGACGATCGCGGTCGCGCAGGCGTGCAGCCGGAGCGCCCTGCGCGGATAGCCGAGCCTGCCCCAGGCGCGCACGGCGTCGCCCGCGGGCACGGAGGCGAGGTCCGCTGGGGTGGGCCACCGCTCAAGCCAGGCTCGGAGCGGGTCGATCACCCGGGCAACGGGCGTTTGCTGCAGCATGAACTCGCTCACGAGGATGCCCCACGCGCCGAATCCGTCGGCACGCCACGGCAGTGCGCGCGCGTTGCGCAGGTACCAGCGCGAAACCGCCTCGGCGAACCACGGGTGCGCGGGGTCGCCAGTCGGCGGAACGACCCCCTCGGGCGCTGCGGTGATCACCGGACTACTCTAGAGTTATGGCTCGCTGGGCACCGGAGAAGAAGGACACGCTCGGGTCCATCGCGGAGGAAATCCTGCACAACTACGGGCACGGCCGAACCATGGTCGCGGTCGACGGCCGCCACGGCGCCGGCCAGTCGGAGTTCGCCGACGGTCTGGCCGAGATCCTCCAGGCCACGGGGGCGAAGGTTTTTCGGGCGCACATCGACGATTTCTTCCGGCCGAGGGCGGATCGCGAGCGTGCGGGCTGGCTTGACGGCAAAGCGCACTATCGCGGCGCCTACGACTACTCGCTGCTGAGGCGGGTGCTTATCGACCCGTTCCACACCGCGGGAAGCACGGGATTCGTCCTCACCGGGTTCGATGAGGTGCGGGACCAGCCGGTGTTCCAGCCGAAGTGGATGTCCGCCGGCTTCGACGCCATCCTCATCGTGGATGGCGTGTTCCTGCACCGCCCGGACCTGGCCGGCACCTGGAATTACTCGATCTGGCTGACCACCCCGCTCCTCGAATCCGAGGACAAAGAGGTCATGCGCAACTCCGCCGCCGACGAGGCGTACCTCGCCGAAGCGAACCCGAGCGAGAAGGCCACGACCCTCATCGACAACCAGGACTCGGAGCACCCCCGGCGCGTGTTCGCGGATTCCTTCTAGTTCGAATCGAACCGAGCAACGACCTCGTCCGGGGTGAGGTACACCCCGGTCGATTCGGCCTCGTGCACGAGCTCGACGAACCGGGAATTGATGGGCGCAGTGATGCCCGAGGATTTCGCCGCATCCACGATGGCGCCGTTCAGGTAGTCGATCTCGGTCAGCTGGCCTCGCCGGATGCTCTGCAGCGTGGAGCCGGGGTTCGGGATCCTTCCCATCCGCCACTTCATGGCGAGCGGCAGGAGTTGCCCGATCGACGGCGGCAGGCGGCTGAACAACCTCAGGATGCCGTGAGTGAGCCCCTGCAGCTTCTCGAACCTCACTCCGGCGGCGAGCCCCACCGCGACGGCCTCGCGCATGCTCAGGGTGAGCACGCGCCGGAGCCGGCGGTGCGCGATGGTGTCCTGGGCGCTCAGGTTCGTGATGGCGGGAAGCGCGTTGATCTGGTTCACGATGAGTTTCGTCCACTGCGCCCCGACGAAGTTCTGGGTCGTGTGGATGGGCATCACGGGCTCCAGCACGCTCGCCACATACTCGACGTCGAGGCCCCTCCCGCTGTTGCCCAGGTACGTGCTGCCCGTCGTCGTCACCGCCACGGTGCCCGGCGCGAGGTAGGACGCGGCGAACAGCGCGAGCCCGCCGATGATGTCGGTGTTGCGGAGTATCGCCCGTGCCGAGGTGATTCCCCGCACGCCGTTTTGGATGACCACGACCGGCACGCCGCGAAGGAAGTGGGAGTTCGCGCAGATCGCGGCATCCGCGTCGAGAGTTTTCGTCGTGACGATCGCGAGCTCAGGGGCGCGGGTGAGGAGTTCTCCCGCCGACACGTGCGCGACATGATCGCCCCACGCTCCGCTCAGCATGATCCCGTTCGCGCGGATCGCCTCGAGGTTGGCCCCCCGAGCGGTGACTTCCACGTCGTGCCCGCCCCGGTCCAGGAGCGCGGCGATGACGCCGCCGACCGCCCCCGCCCCAATCAGACCAACTCTCACGATTCCAGCCTAGGGCTCGTGCCGGACATTGGTAGCCTCGGAGGGTGATTCAGACCTCGGGGCGCAGCGGAATGCTGCTCGTCGACAAGGCGGGGGCGATGACGAGTCACGACGTGGTGTCCCGTGTGCGGAAACTCGCCGGAACGCGCCGGGTCGGCCACGCCGGAACCCTCGACCCGCTGGCCACGGGCCTTCTCCTCCTGGGGGTCAATGGCGCGACCCGGCTCCTCACCTATCTTGTGGGGCTCGACAAGGAATACCGCGCGACCATCCGTCTCGGCGCCTCAACCCCGACGGATGACTCGGACAGCCCCGTGGATGTCGTCGCGGACCCGAAACGGCTCGCCGACGTGACCCTCGACGCGGTGGTGGGCGCCATCCGCGGGCTCACTGGCGAAATCAGCCAGGTTCCGTCGGCGGTGAGCGCGATCAAGGTGGACGGTCGGCGGTCGTACGAGCGCGTGCGCGCGGGCGAGGACGTGCAGCTCGCGGCCCGGAATGTGACGATTTCCGCGTTCGACGTCCTCGACGCGCGCCGGCGCGAGTTTTTCGACATCGATGCGCGCATCGCCTGTTCGACAGGGACCTACGTGCGCGCGCTCGCGAGAGACCTGGGGAGCGCTCTCGGTGTTGGCGGACACGTCATCGCGCTCCGCAGGACCAGGGTCGGGCCGTTCGATGTCGCCGACGCGAAGACACTGGAGGAGATTTCCGTGGAGCGCGACCTGGCGGCGCCTGCCGACATCGCGCGTGAGCTGTTTCCCGTGCTCGAGTTGACGGAACAGCAATCCATCGATCTCGGCCACGGCAAAAAGTTGACGGTCCTCGGCCCGGAGCGTGCGGATCCGGCCGCGCCGATCGCCGCGATCGACCCGGGCGGCCGTCTCGTTGGACTCGTCTCGATCGCCGACGGTACTGTTTCCCCGATCATCAATTTTCCGCCGGATAGCGAGTTGCAATGATTGAGTGGTTCGCCTGGGTGCAGGTCATCGTCGCGGTCATCGCCGGGCTGCTGTGCCTCGCGCTCGGCGCGTCGGGGCATGAACCGGACGACTTCAGCCTGGGGGCCGTCCTCCTGGTGGAGATTCTGCTCCTCGCGCAACTGGTCATGGCCCTCGTCGCCCCGGCAGCGGGCAACAACCCATCCGGCAACCCGCTCGAGTTCTACACGTACCTCATTTCGGCGATCATCCTGCTGCCGCTTGCCGGGTTTTGGGGCCTCGTCGAGCGGACGAAGTGGAGCACTCTCGTCCTCGGTGTGGCAGCTCTGGCCGTGGCCGTCATGGTTGTCCGGATGCTGCAAATCTGGACCGTCCAGTCGATGTGACGGCTGGCGAATCGACGTGCGGTGAATCCCCTAATCTGGAAGCGATGCGATCCTTGCCTGCACCCACACTGAGCCGACCCCGCAGTTCCCGGGGGATCGGCGGCGTCCTCATCGCCGTGTACGGTGTGCTCGCGCTCGCCGCCACCGGCCGGTCTTTCGTGCAGATCGTGACCAACTTCGATCACGCGCCCGTCGCCTACCTGCTGTCCGCGCTGTCGGCGGTCGTATACATCCTGGCCACCGTTGCACTGCTGCAGCGGGGCGCTGGGTGGTACCTCGTGGCCTGGGTGACGATCTCGTTCGAACTCGCCGGGGTGCTCGTGGTCGGTCTGCTCAGTATTTTTGACGGCCAGTTGTTCCCGAGCGACACCGTGTGGTCGGTGTTCGGCCGCGGATACCTTTTCGTTCCGCTCGTGCTCCCCGTGCTCGGGATGATCTGGCTCGCCACGCGCGGACGCCCGGGGACCGCCGCCGACGTCCCCGCCGGTCCGGGGGAGTGACGTGAAGATTTTCAGAACCCTCGACGAAATCCCGGCCGGGTTCGGGCCGTCAGCGGTCACGGTCGGCAAGTTCGACGGCATCCACCTCGGCCATCACCGGATGATCGACACGCTTCTGGCCCAGGCCCGCCGCGATTCGCTCGTGCCCGCCGTGCTCACGTTCGACCGCAATCCGCTGAGCGTCCTCGCGCCCGATGCGTGCCCCGCCTCTCTCGTGAGCAACGGGCAGAAGCTCGAACTGCTCGAGCAGCTCGGCGTTGACGTCACCGTCATGCTCACGTTCGATCGCACCTTCAGCGAGCAGGCGCCGGAGGTTTTCGTGGAGGACATCCTCGTCGGAGCGCTCGGCGCGGAGGTGGTGTACGTGGGGCCCGATTTCCGTTTCGGGCGCGGGGGGAAGGGCACGGTCGAGCTGCTGGAGGAAATGGGCCGCCGGGATGGATTCGAGGTGCGGCATTTCTCCACGGTGGAGCTCGACGGCCGGCGCGTGTCCTCGACGTGGGTGCGGGAGCTTCTCGCCGAAGGCGATGTCGCGGCGGCCGGGAGACTGCTCGGGCGGTATCCGGCCGTGCGGGGAATCGTCGTGCGGGGAGCCCAGCGCGGTCGGGCCCTCGGTTTCCCCACGGCGAATCTCGCCCAGGAGTCCGAAGGGCTGGTTCCCGCCGACGGGGTGTACGCCGCGTGGGCCGTTGTGGATGGGCAGCGCTATCCGGCCGCCGTGTCGATCGGCAACAATCCGACGTTCGACGGCGTGGCCGACCGCCAGGTGGAGGCCTACCTGCTCGGCCAGGATTTCGAACCTGTCGATCCGGACCTCTACGGCACCACCCTCGAGCTGCGTTTCGTGGACCGGGTCAGGGGCATGGCGGCATTCGCCGGCGTCGACGAACTGATCGCCGGGATCCGCGCGGATGTCGAGCGGGTGACGGCACTGCTGCGCACCAATGCCCAGACCTCGCCGGGGAAGTAAGCCGTCCCGCGTCCGCGCGCCGGATTTCCGTCAACCCAGCATGCCCGCACGGTGGACGAGAGCCGCCGCGCCGATGAGGGGACCTTCGTCGGACAGGGCCGAGGGGGCCACGCGCACCTTGCGAACGAAGTTGAAGCCGCTGTGTTCCTCGACGCCGGCCCTGATGTGGGTGAACAGGTCGGGTGTGACGGTCGAGAACCCGCCGCCGATCACCACCAGGTCGAGATCGGCGAGGGATGTTGCCGAGCCGATGGCGCGTCCGATGGCCCGTCCTGCGCGCTCCACCGCCGCCGTTGCTACGGCGTCGCCCTGCGCGTAGCTTGCCGCGAGGTCTTCCCCGCTGGACCCCGTCCAGCCGCGTTCTCTCGCCCAGGCGACGCTGCGCGGGCCCGAGGCGATCGCCTCCAGGCATCCGGAGCCCCCGCACGCGCACGCGTCGTCGAAACCCGCGACCTCCACGTGCCCGATGTGGCCGGCGTTGCCGGTCGATCCCGTCACGGTGCGCCCGCCGAGGATGAGGCCGCCGCCGACGCCCGTGGAGACCACCATCCCGAGGACGTTGTCACATCCCCGGGCGGCCCCGACCCAGTGCTCGGCGAGGGTGATGCACAGGCCGTCCATGCGCAGGGTTATCGGAGTGTCCGGCATCGACCCGGAGAGGAACTCGACGAGGGGGAATTCCCGCCAGGCGGGCAGGTTCAGCGGCGAGATCCGCCCGTTTCGCTGGTCGATCGGGCCGGCCGACCCGACACCGACTCCGAGGAGTGTTGCGCCTTCGGGCAATGCCGCGAGGGCCGCCGAGGAAACCGCCTGTGCCGCGGTGGCGAGGCTCTCGGTGGTCCCGGATGCGCCGGTTGGCCGGCGGAAGCGGCTCCCCGCCGCCAGGCGCCCCGATTCGTCGACGAGCGCGGCCTCGACCTTCGTGCCGCCGATATCGATCGCGAGTGCGAGGCTTCCGGTCATGCGTCGAGCCTATTGCGGTGGCTGCGCGTAGGGTGGCATCATGACCCCCGACCGTGTCGAACTCGAGTTTGTTCGGCCATTCGATTTTCCCCCCGCGATCGTCTTCGACGCGCTCGTCGACCCGGACCTCATCGGGGGCTGGCTCGCCCACGCGGTCGTCGAACCGCGGGTGGGCGGATCCTACGATCTGGTCTGGCTCACGAGCTCGAGTTTCCCTCCCACGCACGGCACGATCACCCTGTTCGATGAACCGCACGCCCTGAGCGTGGAATCCGACAACCGCGGGCGCTTCCAGTTCCTGCTGGAACCCAGCCCGGGCGGCACCCGCGGAACGAGCACGCTTCTCACGACGCGCGTGGGCGTGTCGATCGATTCCGCGTTTGTGCCCCGCGCGGCGGCGGACTGGCAGAGCAGCCTGGATCAGCTCGATGCCCTGCTTCGCGGGCACCCCGTGGACTGGGACCACTGGGATCGGGACCGGTCCGGCGCGTGGCGTGAATACCTGGGTGCCGCGGGCGGGCGCTGAACCACCGGGCGCCGCCGTTCATTCGCGCAGTGTTGCCCGGACAAAGTGCTCATATGAGCAATTCGTTCAACGGATGTTGAATTGCCGGCGCGGCGCGCCTAGCGTAGAGGTGAGGAGGCAGACATGCCATCGAGCGCCACAGCGGACACCGAGCTGCTCACGGTCCGTATCGCCGAGCTCTACTACGACGAAAACAAGACGCAGGATGAGATCGGAGCGCTCCTCGGCGTCACGCGCTGGAAGGTCGGCAGGCTCCTCACTCAGGCGCGAGAGCGCGGGATAGTGCGCATCGAGATCATGCATCCGCGGGCCCGGCGCCTCGGCATCGAGCGGGAACTGCGGGAACGCTTCGGCCTGAAGGATGCCGTGGTCGTTCCCGATTCCGACGACATCCGCTCGCGGGTGGCTCAGGCCGCCGCCGACTACCTCACCGCCCTCCGCCCCGTGCCGCGCATTCTCGGCATCAGCTGGGGCCGGACGCTCGACAGCGTCGCCGACCACCTGGGGAACGGGTGGGCAACCGGGGTCACCGTCGTGCAGATCAACGGGGGAGTGAGCCTCAACCGCAGGCCAGGAACGGCATCTACGACGGCGGCCGAGATCGCCCAGAAAGGCGGCGGCCACCCGATCCTGCTGCCGAGCCCGGCGATTCTCGAACGCCTCGAAACGGCGAGGGCGATCTCCACGGACCGCACCGTCGCCGCCGTCCTGGACCGTGCCGCGGAGGCCAACGCGTACCTGTACAGCGCGGGAGTGGCCGACTCCTCGTCGGTTCTCGTCGACAGCGGCTACCTGACCCCCGAGGATGTCGCAGAGCTCGTGCGCAAGGGTGCGGTCGGCGATGTCGTCGGCCGCTACATCGACGCGAACGGAAACCCGGTTGATCCGGGACTGGATGAACGTACAGTGGGACTAGGACTCGACCAGCTGCGCGCGGCGGAAACAGCGATCTTCGTGGTTGCCGGCGAAGCGAAGCACGACATCGCGCGCACGGTCGTGATGAGCAGACTGTGCAGCATCATCGTCACTGACGAGTCCACAGCGGCAGCACTTCTGGAGGAACAATGACCATCGACCAATCCGTTGCACTTGCACCGGCGTCGCGGGCGATTCAACTCATCGGCACCGACCTCACGGAGAAGAGCCTGAAACTCCACCTCGACGGCCTCTCCGGCGTCGACGCGGTCGGGCTCGAGTCGCGGGCGGCCGGGCTCGCCACCCGGTCGATCAAGACGACCTCGAAGGTGTGGGCGCTCGACACGATCATCCGGCTCATCGACCTCACCACCCTCGAGGGCGCGGACACGCCGGGCAAGGTGCAGTCGCTTGTGGCGAAGGCCATGAACCCGGACCCGAGCGACCCGACCACCCCGCGCGTCGCCGCCGTGTGCGTGTACGGTGACCTCGTTGCGGATGCCGTCGCGGCGCTCGGCAGCACGCACGCCGCCGGCGGCCCGACCGGCATCAACGTCGCAGCGGTCGCGACCGCGTTCCCGAGCGGTCGGGCATCCCTCGCCGTAAAACTCGCCGACACGGCGGAAGCCGTCGCCGCCGGCGCGGACGAGATCGACATGGTCATCGACCGCGGCGCGTTCCTCTCCGGGCGCTACGGCCTCGTGTTCGAGCAGATCGTCGCGGTCAAGGAAGCGTGCCGGCGTGCGGACGGCAGCTACGCGCACCTCAAGGTCATTCTGGAAACCGGCGAACTGAACACCTACGACAACGTGCGCCGCGCGTCCTGGCTCGCCATCCTCGCCGGTGCCGACTTCATCAAGACCTCCACGGGCAAGGTGCAGCCGGCCGCGACGCTTCCCGTGACGCTGCTCATGCTGCAGGTCGTGAACGACTGGTACCGCCTGACCGGCGAGAAAATCGGTGTGAAGCCCGCCGGCGGAATCCGCTCGTCCAAGGACGCGATCCGCTACCTGGTGACGGTCGCCGAAACGGTCGGCGAGGAGTGGCTCGTGCCGCACCTGTTCCGGTTCGGGGCATCGAGCCTGCTGAACGACGTTCTGCTGCAGCGCCAGAAAATCACCACCGGCCACTACAGCGGCCCCGACTACGTCACGATCGATTAGGAGCCACCATGTCTTTCCTCGAATACGCTCCGGCCCCGGAGTCGAAGAGCATCCTGCATCTGAAGAAAAGCTACGGCCTGTTCATCGACGGCGAGTTCCGCGACGGTCACGGCACGCCGTTCACCACGATCTCCCCGGCGGATGAATCGCCGATCGCGAAGATCTCGAACGCGAACGCCTCCGACATCGACACGGCGGTCGCTGCAGCCCGCCGCGCCTACGACAAGGTGTGGTCGCGGATGAGCGGGAAGGACCGCGGCAAGTATCTGTTCCGCATCGCGCGCCTCGTGCAGGAGCGCACGCGGGAGCTCGCCGTGGCGGAGAGCCTCGACAACGGCAAACCCATCAAGGAGAGCCGAGACGTGGACGTTCCGCTCGTCGCGGCCTGGTTCTTCTACTACGCCGGATGGGCCGACAAGCTCGACCACGCTGGCCTCGGCCCCGCCCCGAAATCCCTCGGCGTGGCCGCGCAGGTGATCCCGTGGAACTTCCCGCTGCTCATGCTCGCGTGGAAGATCGCGCCGGCCCTTGCCGCCGGGAACACCGTCGTGCTGAAACCCGCGGAGACCACTCCGCTGTCCGCGCTCATTTTCGCCGAGATCCTGCAGCAGGCAGACCTGCCGGCCGGCGTCGTGAACATCGTGACGGGAGCCGGAGACACCGGTTCGGCGCTCGTGAACCACCCCGACGTGAACAAGGTCGCGTTCACCGGCTCGACGGCGGTGGGCAGGGCGATCGCGAAGTCGACCGCGGGAACGGCCAAGAAACTCACGCTCGAACTCGGCGGCAAAGCCGCGAACATCGTGTTCGACGACGCCCCGATGGATCAGGCGATCGAGGGCATCGTGAACGGCATTTTCTTCAACCAGGGCCACGTGTGCTGCGCAGGCAGCCGGCTGCTCGTCCAGGAGAACATCCACGACGAAGTGCTCGATCGCCTCAAGCAGCGCCTGTCGACGCTGCGCATGGGCGATCCGCTGGACAAGAACACCGACATCGGGGCGATCAACTCCAAGGCGCAGCTCGAGCGCATCCGCACGCTGTCCGACATCGGGGAAGAGGAAGGCGCGACGCGGTGGACCGCGGAGTGCGCGATCCCGGACAAGGGATTCTGGTTCGCCCCGACGATTTTCACGAACGTGGAGACGAGCCACAGGATCGCCCGCGAGGAGATCTTCGGGCCCGTGCTGTCCGTGCTCACATTCCGCACGCCAGCTGAGGCCATCGCGAAGGCGAACAACACCCCGTACGGCCTCTCCGCCGGAATCTGGAGCGATAAGGGCAGCCGAATCCTCGGCGTCGCCGACAAGCTCAAGGCCGGAGTGGTGTGGGCGAACACATTCAACCGCTTCGACCCGGCGAGCCCGTTCGGCGGGTACAAGGAGTCCGGCTACGGCCGCGAGGGCGGCCGCCACGGGCTCGGCGCGTACCTGCAGTCCGGGTGGCATGCAGAGTCGCAGAGGGCGCTGCCGCCCGCGGTCGGTTCACCGGCCAAACCCGTCCGCGCCGCGAAGAAGGGAGCATCGAAATGAGCGCCCACCTCACGATCCCGAAAACCTACAAGCTGTACATCGGTGGCGCGTTCCCGCGCAGCGAATCCGGCCGCACCTACGAAGTGGCCACGCGCAAGGGCGCGTTCCTCGCGAACGCGGCGAAGGCGAGCCGCAAGGACGCGCGGGACTCCGTCGTCGCCGCGCGGGCCGCGGTATCCGGCTGGGCCAACGCGACCGCCTACAACCGGGGACAGGTGCTCTACCGCATCGCCGAGCTGCTCGAAGGGCGCAGGGCCCAGTTCGTGGACGAGCTGCGCTCGGGCGGCGGCCTCTCCGAGGCTCAGGCCCAGCGCGAGATCGACACCGCGATCGACGTCTGGGTCTGGTACGCCGGATGGGCGGACAAGTACCTTCAGGTGACCGGCAACGGCAACGCCGTGAGCGGCCCGTATTTCAACATCTCGACGCCGGAGCCCACCGGTGTCGTCGCGATGGTCGCGCCTCAGGACCCGGACGTGAAGGGCACCGGCCTGCTCGGCCTCGTCTCGGTCATCGCCCCGGTGCTCGTGAGCGGAAACACGGTTGTCGTGATCGCGAACGAGTCGATCCCGTTGCCGGCGATCAGCCTGGCCGAAGTGCTCGCCACGAGCGATGTTCCGGGGGGCGTGGTCAACATCCTGACCGGTTCGCCGGCCGAGATCGCACCGTGGCTCGCGAGCCACGCGGATGTGAACGCCCTCGATCTGGCCGGCGCGGGCGACCTGGACTGGATCGACCTGCAGATTGCCGCCGCGGACACCCTGAAGCGCGTGCTGCCGCCGGAATCCGGGGTTCCGGCGCCCGCCGTGGACCGCATCCAGTTCTTCACCGAAACGAAAACGGTGTGGCATCCGAAGGGCATCATTTAGCGCGCGGTGCGGCCGGCCGGCGTCTGCGCGCGCCGACGGGGTTCGGAAATCACCCTGTTGCCTCATGTCAATACCTCCGGGAAGGGTGATTCGTTGCCTCAACTGAAAACCTCCGGCCAGGTCACGCGTTTCACGCCCGGTTGATGGCCGGTTTCGCCGCGGTGGGTTTCTTCGCCAGGGTGAGAGCCTCGAGCCGGCCAGTGAGGGCGAGGATCTGCCGGGACTGGGCTGCGGGATGAACGTGTTTGAACTCGGCGTTCATCCGAATGATGGGCATTTTGCGCATGCTTGGCCAGGCGATCGCCCGTTGGTGCGGGGTGGTGGCGGTGTCGTAGCGTTTGGTCACTTTCGCTCCGTTGCGTTGTTTGAACACAAGTTTTTGCTGCGGCAGCAGGTAGTTCGTGAACACCCGGTCGAGTTCCCAAATTTCGTTCAATAAGGCCAATTCGGCTTCGGTGTCGTAACGGTGGTAGCCGACAAGTTCACGCACGTGAGTCCAGTTCTTCTGCTCAACATGGGCACCATCATTCTTGTTCCCTGATCGGGACCTGGTGAAGGTGATCTGGTTCGCTACGCAGTAGTCGAATAGGTGGTGGTTGATGAACTCGGACCCGTTGTCCGAGTCGATACCCAGGATCGGGAATGGGAACACCCGCCGCACGTGCATGAGGGCGTCGAACACCCATTTCTGGGCCTTGTTGGGCACCGACCGGTTCACTGTCCACCCGGTGGCGATATCTGTGACGGTCAGGGTGAAACAGAACTCGCCAGAAGGGTTTCCGCCCTCGTGGCCGACCAAGTCGATCTCCACGAACCCGGGGATCGCGTCGTCCCAATCGGCCCAGGTGCGGATTGGGATCTGCGACTTCAACAAGGTTCCCGGCTTGGTATGGGATCTGCCGCGGGAGAGCAGCTTCGCCCGCTCCGGGGCCAGCCGCCGGTCGATCGTGGCCGCGCTCATCCGCACCAACAGGGCCGCTTCCGCATCGCTGAGCAGGAGTTCGTTATCGCGGCGCAGCAACGGCACCAGCGTGGGCAGCATCGCCGCGAGACGTATCCCGGCCGGCGCCCGCAGCACCGCCCAGCACTTCACCAAAGCCGCCGTCACGGTCGGCCCATACGTTGGTGTTCGCCCAGCCCGAGGTTTCACCAGCTTGAGTGTCAACGCGCCCCGCAACGCCGCCCTGGCATAGTCGCGATGCCACCCCGTCAACTCAACCAGCTCGGTCAGGATCCGGGACTTGCCGACCCGATCCGCACTCCGATAGGCCAGTGCCTTCTTCTTCGTCACAGCCTGACGCTGTCTCATCGTCAACTCCATAGAAACGGGCGTAACCCAAATCCATCAGTCGAATCTCAAACCACGCCGAAGCGGAGGTTTTCAAATGAGGCAACGTATACGGCTACGCGGAGGTTTCTTATGAGTCAACGCGATCACTGGACTATCGGGCACGAATTCCCGTACCCTAGTCAGGTTGGGGATGGGGGTCTCTGTGCGCTGGTTCACGCTTGCCGTCGCGACGGCGTTGCTTTCGACGTTCGCCGTGCTCGGAATCGGCACCGCGGCGCACGCCGAGGGCGAGGGCACGATCCTGTCGCTCGTGAACCAGGCGCGGGCCGCCAACAATCTGGGTCCCCTGAAGTTGAATTCCTCGATCAGTTCGGTTTCGCAGGCGTGGGCGAACCAGATGGCGGCCAATGGCGCCATGACCCACAACCCGAACTACGCCAGTCAGATTCCTTCCGGGTGGAGCCGGGCCGGCGAGAACGTCGCCCACGGGTACCCTTCGCCGACCGCGACGCACAACGCCTGGATGAACTCGTCCGGTCACCGGGCCAACATTCTCGGCGACTACACCGATATCGGCATTTCCTTCATCACGGTCGATGGTTCGACCTGGGCGGTGGAGAATTTCGCCAAGTACGGCGCGAGCGTGCCGCCTCCCGCGCCTCCGGCCCCGCCGCCCGCACCTGCGCCGGACCCGACGCCATCGGCCACGACGCCGGCACCGGCCCCATCGCCGACCGCGTCGACGCCGCCCGCTTCACCGCCGGCCTCGTCGTCCGGCGGGGGAAGCGCGGCCCCGCGCATGAGCGACGGAACCGGCGGGCACAACGCTTCCGGCAGCCCGGCGAACCCCGCCGATGATGCGGCAGGGTCGTCCGGCAGCGGCGCGGACGACGCATCCCAGCATCCGGCGGAACCGGCCGAAGCGGAAGCGAGCCAGCCCGACGAGCAGCCGCGACTGGATCGCGTCGCGTCCGAACGGGCATCCGCTCTGCCCGCACGCGGCAGTGCGCCCGAATTGATCGCCCTCGGGCTCCTGATCGGCGCCGCGGCGGTCGTGGCGGGGTCGATGGCCGGGCTGCGCCTGTGGCGGCATTGGAGTTTGTACTTCCGGTAGCGTCCGCCGCGAAAGTAACGGAAAGGTAACGAACCGGCTATAGTGGGCATACCCGCTACCGGGTCCCGATCCGAACGACGAAACGGCGTGTCAATGGCGACTGCCCGCCCCTCCAGTTTGCGCGTTGCGCGCCGCGGGGTCATCGTCTCAGTTCTGCTGTGCGGGCTGGTGGTTGCGATCGGACTCGGCCCCGACACCGGAAAAGTGGAGGCGGCCGGCCTGTTCGGCGGGCTGCGCGCGCCAGGCGAAGCCGGATTCATCGCCGGGCATCGCGGCGATCGCTCGACCGCGCCGGAGAACACCATGCCCGCACTGCAGAAAGCTCTGGACGGACCGATGGGATTCGTCGAGACCGACATCCAGCTGAGCAGGGACAAGGTGCCCGTGCTCATGCACGACACGTTCGTCGACCGCACCACCAACGGTACCGGCCGCGTGAGCGATCTCACGTTCCGGCAGCTGCAGGCGCTCGACGCCGGCGCCTGGTACTCCCCGGCGTTCCAGAAGACCCGAATACCCACGCTCGAAGCGCTCCTGTCCGCGCTGCAGGCCACGCTGGCGACCAAACACCCCAAGAAGGCGTTCCTCGAACTCAAGGGCTTCTGGACGGTCGACGAGGCACGCATCGTCACCGACCTGGTTTCCGCCTACGACGTGGGCAGCCTCGTCATCATGACGAGCTTCGACACGTCGACGATCGACCACGTGCACGAGGCGGACCCCGCGCTGCCGGTCGCCATCATCACCTCGACCCTCCCCAAGGATCCGGTCGGCTTCGCGCGGCTCTACGGCGCGGTCGGGCTCATCACCAACCATTCCGCGGTGGAGAAGGATCCGTGGGTTGTCGACCGGCTGCATCGGGCGGGGCTCGGAATCGTGCTCTACACGCTCAACTCCAAGGCGGCGTGGTCCAACGCACTCGGTCTGGGGGTCGACGGGATCATCACGGACAAACCGAACCGGCTGGAGCGGTGGCTCGTCGCGGCGAGCGATCGCTAGCGGGAAACTCAGCCTGAATGGATTGCCCGGCAACGGTCACAGCAAGCCGGCAAGCCTGGTGTAGAACGCGACGCCCTTGAGGAACGTGGCCACGCGAATCCGTTCGTTCTTCGCGTGCAGCGTGCCGCGTTCCTCGCGGGACATCTCAAACGGGCTGAACCGGTACACGAAATCGCTGATCCGCGTGAAGTGCCGGCTGTCGCTCGCGCCGAGCATGACGTACGGGGTGACGATCGTCCCAGGATAGGTCTCCTCGATCGTCGCCTTCACGAGATCCCACGCGCGCCCCGTTGTCGGGGACACCGGCGAAGGCTCGGTGGGGTGCAGCACCTCGATCGTCACGGCGTCGTCCCGGATCGCGCGGCGCACGTGCCGGACGGCTTCGTCCACGCTCGAGTCGATGGCGACGCGGATGTTTACGATCGCCTCCGCCCGCTCGGGCAGGGCGTTCGCGGCCTGAGCGCCCCTCAGCTGCGTCACCGCCTGGGTCGTGCGCACCATGGCGTTCGTCTCGTCGCTCAGGCGGGCGAAGAGTCCGAGCAGCGGCACCCTGGTGAGCCACAGGTTGGTGAACACCCAGCGCAGCGGCTGACGCGCGTGCGCGCCGAGAGTGCGGATCATTTCGAGGTTTGTGGGCACGAACGACGTGCGGAACCCTTGCCGGTTCAGCCGGACGAGCGCACGCGCGAGCCGCACGGTGGCCGCGAATTTCGGGGGAGTGGAGGCGTGTCCGCCCTGCTGTTCGACGACGAGCCGAAGGCTGAAAATTCCCTTCTCGCTGACGCCGACGACGGCGATCGGTTTCGACACTCCGGGGAAGATGCCCTCCACCACGGCACCCCCTTCGTCGAGCACGAGCGCGGGCCGGATGCCGCGCTCCTCCAGAACGTCGACGACCATCCCGGCACCGGACCCCGCGGTCTCCTCGTTGTGGCCGAAGCTCAGATACACATCGTTCGCCGGGGTGTGTCCGGCCGCGACGAGCGCCTCCACCGCCTCGAGGATGCACGCGAGCGACCCCTTGTCATCCAGCGTCCCCCGACCCCACACGACCTGCTCCGCGCCCTCGCCGACAAGGTTGGCGGCGAACGCCGGGTGGTCCCAGCCCTGATCGTCCGCAGCCACGACGTCGTAGTGCGCCATGAGCACGGTCGGCTCCGTGGCGCTCGCCCCCGCCCAGCGGAACAGCATCGTGTGCCCATCCACGATCTCCTGCTCGAGGGCCGCGTGCGTCTTCGGGTACAGGCGGGCGATCGTTTCCCGGAAGAGCGCGAACTGCGACCAGTCGGTGCCCTCATCGTTCAGGTGCGAAACGGTGGGAATCCGGACGAGGGCGCGCAGGTTCTCGACCGCGCGGGACTCATCGATGGCAGGCTGCACACTCCGACTCTATTAGCCCGATAGCCTTGACACGATGACGTCCTACCCCACCCCCGCATTCACCCGGCCGGCGTTCGCGCCGGGGATCCTCGGTGTGATCGTGCTGCTCGCGGGGCTCGCGCTGCTCGACAACGCCGGCGGGTACTTCTGGATCAAAATGGTCGTCGCGATTCTCGCCGCCATTGTGGCGGTCTTCGCCTGGCAGGCGCGCGCGCCGTGGTGGCTTCTTGCCATGGTCCCCATCGTCATTGCGTGGAATCCGGTGTGGCCGTTCGACTTCCACGGCCAGTGGTGGGTTGCGTCCCAATTCGCGGCGGCGCTCGCGTTCCTCGCGGCCGGAATCTTCATCAAGGTGAAGAACCCAGCCGACCGCAACAAGCGGTAGCGCCCCGTCGCGCGTTCCGTTTAGAACGACGGTCAGGTGTTCGCGACGTCCCAGATCGTCACGGGGCGCGATGCACGTTCGGCGCTTCGTGCCGCGGCGACCGCCGACTCCTCGATCAGCATATCGTCCAGTTCCACGAGTCGTGACGATTCCTCCGCCGACACCCAGGAGATGACGGGGCCGACCGCGAGCGGAACGACCGTGTGCATGATCGTGTCGTCGTACACCGAAATGAGATTGCAGGACTGTCCGCTGTCCACCCAGCGGTGCGAGCCGGCGGGCGCGGTGAGGTCCTGGCTGTAGCAGGTCGCAGAGGACACGGATACCGGAATTCCGGCGAAAGTCGCGGTGGTCGAGAACTGCACGTGGCCGGCGATGATGCTGCGGACATCCGAGCCGGCGAGCACCCGGGCGAGGTCCGCCTGGCCGCGGAGTTCCGAGGTGGTGTGGAGGTCGAACAGGCACGGCATCGGCGGGTGGTGCATGGCGATGATCGTGCCGTACGGCGCCGGGGTGAGCAGCTCGTCGGAGAGCCAGTCCAACTGGGAGTGGGCGAGCTCGCCATGGTGGGACCCTGGCACGCTCGTGTCGAGGGTGATGATCCGCAGCCCGTCCACGAACGTCGCCCGATCGATCGGCTCGTCGGAGGGGAGCTGGCCGAGCAGGCCGGTGCGGAATTCGGCCCGGGAGTCGCGTTCGCCCGGCACGAACACGACGGCGGCGCCGAGGCGTTCTGCGAACGGGTCGATGATGTCGCGCAATTGCGCGTAAGCATCCGGTTCGCCAAGTTCGGACAGGTCTCCCGTGAACACGATCGCCTGCGGGTCGACCCCGGAGGCGTCCATCCGTTCCACGATCTGGCGAAGCTTCGACTCGGAATCCACGCGGTCGAACAGGCGGCGCCGATCGGTTCCACCGAGCAGCCGCGTGTCGCTCAGGTGGAGGATTGTGTGGTTCGGCCGGGGGTATTCAGCCGTCCGTGGGGGCATAGGCCAATGCAATCGCTAATCTGGCCGGCGCGGGGGTAGCGTGGCGGCGAGTCGGATTTCACGCGGGGGTTGTCGCGATATCGCCCAGTATGCCCTAAACTGAGGGTGCATCGCGAGGATCCAGTCGCGACCTGACCTTGTCATTGGCAAGTTGCTCGGGTTCGGGTTCTTGACGTTCACATCGGGCAGCCAGAAGCCACTGGTCAGCAGTCTTATCGGTAAGGAACGCGAGCGGTGCGCCGCACGAGTGCCGTGCGGTGGACATCCAGGCGAAGGCCAAGGAGGAACATGGCTCAATCGGGCCAGAAGACGACGCCAGCCGGTCGGAAGGCTGCTGGCGGCCGCTCGGGCGCGGGAAAGACCGCGCAAAAGAAGTCGGCCAGTCGGCGGGCGCGCCCCGGCGACGACGTCGGAATCATTCCGATTCTGGCGCGCGCGGTCCGCGAGGTCGAAAACGCGGCGGCGCGAGGCAAGGTGTCGCCGGCGAACCGCACCAAGTTCCAGGTCTCAGCGCTCCTCATGCGCGACGAGCGGGCGCGCGCGCGGGCCGACTCGAGCATCTCGGATGCGGAACGCATCGAGCTCCTCAAACGTCTCGACGGTATCGCCACGATTCTGGCCAAGACTGCAGCGCGAGACACGACGCTCATCCAGTTGCTCTCCGAGGAAGCGAAGCTGTCGGACGCGGCCCGGAAATTGCGCCGGGACATGCTGATCGCGTCGGGAACCGAACTTTCGGCAGACGAACTCATCATTGTCAAGGAGCCCGTAGCGCCGGCCGCACAGGAGGAGAAGCAGGTCGTTCCCCAATCGGTGCGGCAGGCCCAAATGGCGAACCCGTTCCTCGCGCCGGACCTCTCCGCGATCCAGGCGGCGAAGGCGCCGCAACTGAGCAGGCTCGCCAACTGGGAGCTGCTCGATCCGCTGTTCCGCGCCTTCGAGCACGGAGCGGGCGGCGGCGCCGCGACCATGGATCTGCCGGAGGCCGCGTCGCTCACCGTCCCCGGAAGCCCGGATCTGATGCGCCACCAGGCCCGGTTGCTCGCCGAAGTGAAAAAGGGCCACCGCACGTTCCTGGTGGCGGACGAGCCGGGACTGGGCAAGACCGCCGAAGCGCTGCTCGCGGCGTCCGTGTCGCACTCGTACCCGTTCCTGGCGGTGGTCCCGAACGTGGTGAAGACGAACTGGGCGCGGGAAGTGGAACTGTGGACGCCGCACCGCACGGCGACGGTCGTGCACGGCGACGGCAACGACGTGGATGCCTTCAGCGACGTGGTGATCGTCAACTACGAGGTGCTTGATCGGCACGTCGGCTGGCTCGGACGTTTCGGCTTCAAGGGCATGGTCGTCGACGAGGCGCACTTCATCAAAAACCTGCACTCCCAGCGTTCCCGCCACGTGCTCGCCCTCAGCAGGCTGATCCGCGCCGCGCAGCCGAACGCGCTCATGATGGCGTTGACCGGAACCCCGCTCATCAACGACATCGAAGACTTCCGCGCGATTTGGCAGTTCCTCGGCTGGATCGACGACAAGAAGCCGTTGCCTCCGCTCATGCGCAAACTGGAGGAGACCGGGCTGACTCCGGCCGATCCCGGGTTCTTCGCGGCGGCGCGCAAAGCGGTGATCGACATGGGCATCGTGCGCCGCAGGAAGATCGACGTCGCCGCGGACATTCCCGCGCGCCGCATCGCGGACCTCCCGGTGGAACTCGACGACGAGCTCGGGCGGGGAATTCGCGACGCCGAGGCCGCCCTGACCGCGCGCCTGCTCGAAAAGTACCGGCGCGTGCTCGCCGCGAAGCCGGACGGCGACCAGGAGGATCTCATCCGCGTGGTCGCGCACGCGGAACTGGAGGAATCGAAGGCGTCGAAAACCGGAGAGAACGTGTTCACGATGGTACGCAAGATCGGCCAGGCGAAGGCCGTTCTCGCCGCCGACTACACCGCGCAACTCGCGCGGTCGGTCGGCAAGGTCGTGTTCTTCGCGAAGCACATCGATGTGATGGATGCGGCGGAGGAACATTTCGCGCGGCACGGCCTGCAGTCGATTTCCATCCGAGGCGACCAGACGAGCGCATTCCGGCAGAAGCAGATCGACGCGTTCGCGAACGACCCGGATGTCGCCGTCGCCGTCGCCTCTCTCACCGCGGCGGGCGTGGGACTCAACCTCCAGGCCGCATCCAACGTCGTGCTCGCCGAGCTTTCCTGGACGAGCGCCGAACAGACGCAGGCCATCGACCGGGTGCACCGGATCGGCCAGGCCGAACCGGTCACCGCGTGGCGGATCATTGCTGCGCACACGATTGACGCGAAGATTGCCGAGCTCATCGACAGCAAGGCCGGCCTCGCAGCGCGCGCGCTCGACGGATCCGATGAGGAGGTCGTCGGCGAATCGAACGTGCAGCTGGAAGCGCTTGCTGCGCTCCTGCGGGACGCGCTGGAGAACGTCCCTACCGCGTAACGAGCGTGAGCATGAGCCGGGACGGGACGAGGGCTTCGACCTCGTGGCGCAGCCCGTCGTCCATGCGCAGCAACCCGCCCGGCCGCAGAGTGGTCTCCTGCCCGCCCGCGCGCACGATGAGTTCGCCGTCCAGAGCTTGGAACAGGAGCGGGAACGGCGCGGAATGCTCCTTGAGGATGTGGCCGGCCGCGAACGTGAGAATCACCACTCGGACATCCGCGTGGGTGAGGGCCGTGGTGTGCCCGAGGCCCGCCTCCGGAATGGGGGAGAGGGCACGCAGGTCATCGATGACGGTGAGGGGAGCAGAGGTGCTGTCGTCGGTCATGCTCCAACGCTAGCCTCCGAAGCTGGCCCCGGATGCGCAACAGTGGGATGGTTGGAACATGGCAGTGCGAATCAAGCGCGTGTACGAAGACCCCTCCGACGATGATGGCTACCGGGTTCTCGTCGATCGGGTGTGGCCCCGCGGGGTGAGCAAGGAGAGGGCGAAACTGGATGTCTGGCTGAAGGAGGTCGCCCCCACCACCGAACTGCGGCAATGGTTCCACCACGAAGATCCGAAGTGGCCGGAGTTCCGCAAGCGATACCGTGCAGAACTTGACGGGAATCCGGCAATCGATGAGCTTCGCACCATCGCGAACACTCACGACGTGGTGACTCTCGTGTACAGCGCACGCGATGAGACCGAGAACCAGGCGGTCGTCCTCGCCGAGTATCTGGGGTGAACTCTCAACTATCTAGCGAGACTTTAGGGGTTGCCTTGCCTCGGGAACTGGGTCATAGTTATTGAACCGAGGAGGTCAAACTCCAAGGTAATAGAAAGCCTCCAGAAGCTACTTGTAGCAGCCGGGGGCTTTCGCCTTTTAAGGCGAACCCGGCGCGAGGACGGCGCGCGGCCGCCCGGTCCGCATTATGGCGGACTCCCCAATGGGGGTGACCCTATCTGGGGGCAGACGCGAAACTTGGGCATGGCTTATCTTTGAACTACGCAAGACGGGGGAAACCTGGAGGCGGTGGCGGGCCCAAGGCCGGCAGCGAAATTACGGGGGTAGATTCGCAGCCAGGCGGGCCTCAAGTTCCACCGCCTCCTCACCGTTTAACGGGGTCTTTGCCGGGTCAGGTAACCCGCCGGTTCACAGGAACGGGAGAACGTATCCGTCGACGAGCTCGGGGGCGAAGGCCTTCGCGGCGAACCAGGCTCCGACGAGCACCGCGGCGAGGATGAGCCAGACCCACAGCATCATCGAGTTCCTGCCGGTTTCACGGCGCACGGCGATCGTGCGGACGGCCAGATACACCGGGGCAGTCAGTATTGCCCAGAACCAGTGCGCCGGTCGGTTGTATCCGGCCCAGTCAAGCTTGCGCCGATCAGTAATTGCCAGAACAATTGTCGCGATGTACGCCAGCGCGAATACGCCGCCCGCGAGCATCCACCATTCCAGGCCCGCCGGCACGTATCGGGGATAGTTTTCCTGCCCCTTGACTGCGGCGATGGCGAGAATTCCCGAAATGAGCGGCATTGAGGCGATGAGCCAGCCGGACACGGTCGAGGTACGGGAGGACGTCCCCGGGTAGAGCTCATCCGGGTCGGTCGTGACCGCGTGGGGCTCCTGAGCCCACGCGCTCGTCGCGGCGACGGGAACCGGTCCGCTCGCGCCGGCCGCCTCTGGCCCGGGCATCGCGTCTGCGGACGGAGCAGGGCTCGAGGGGGCTGCGAACTGATCGGTCTCCGCCCGCGCGGGAGGAACCGGCGCGGGGGAGGCTGGCGCGGCGGCGGGCTGCTGCGGCGTGCTCCCGGTCGTGAGCCAGTCGAACGCGGTCGGCGCGGAAGCGTCGGGGATGTCCGCGGAGGCGGGCGGAGACGCCGGACCGGACGTGGATGCCGAGAGCGGGCCACCGGACTGTTCTGCCGATCTGGCGCGCAGTTCCCGCCGCGAGGGGAGGCCCGTTCCGGGATGCTCACCCGCGGGCGGGGTTGACGAGGGTGGGGTCACAAGCGGGGGCGCCAGACCCGGCGGCGCCTCGGCGGGAGCGGTCTGCATCGGAGCCTGTGCAGGTGGCGCCTCAGCGGGAGGCGGTTCCGTGGCGGGGGCTTCGTGAAATTGGAGCGCCTCGACGCCGAGATACTGCGGGTCGGGTTCCTGAACGGCAGGTTCCTGCACGGGCGTTTCCCGCACGAAAGGCACCTGAGGCGACTGTTCCTGAGCGGGTTGCTGCTGTGCCGCGGGTTCCGGAAGGACTGGCTCCTGCGCGACTGGCGTCTGCACGGCTGGCGTCTGCGCGGGCGGCTGTTGCACGGCGGGTTGCTGAACCACTGGTTCCTGCGCGGCTGGCTGCTGCAGCACCGGCTGCTGGGCGGCGGGTTCCTGCGTGGGCGGCGCGGGAGCAGGTGGAGCCGGCGGTGCGGCAACGGGCGGGTGGATGGACTCCGTCCAGTTCTGGCCATCCCACCATCGAAGCTCCGATGCTCCGTACGGATCGGGATACCAGCCAGCCGGCACTGGTGCTGCCTGGTCTGGTGCCATGAGTGGGGTCCTTTCCACTGATTCGGGTCACGCGGAATCCCACAAGTCTATTCACGCCACCCGGTCGCGTCGTCCCCCAAGGCTGGGGTGTCTCGAATCAAGGCTACCCAAGTTGGGTGGGCGCGGGGGTGGCGCAATGGGGGAGAACGAGGAGTCCACGCTCGGCCGGGAATCCGAGGATCAGCGGGTGAGCAGCTCGGCGCGCTCCGGATGCTTGTCGAACCATTCGCCGACGTACCAGCACATGGGGACGATGCGGTACTCGGTCGTCGATTCGACATCGTCCACCGCGAACTCGACGATCTCGCTGGCAAGACCCTGCCCCCGCCGCTTCGGGTCGGTGAACGTGTGGGTGAAGGAAATGGAGTTGCCGCTCACCCGGTAGTCGACGGCGCTCGCCATTTCGCCGTCTATCCGGAGCGTGTAACGGTTGTTGTCCGGCTCGTTAGCCAATTCCTTGCCCATGGATCCAGCCTAACCAAACGTTCTCCCCGCCGCCGACGAACTGTCGGCCCTGCCCGATAGGCTCGGCGCGATTGCAGCGGTCCCACAGGCGCAGGCCATGTATGACGTGCTGACCTCGCAAAACCGCTATGCCCTGTACTTTCGGCTCAGCCAGCTCACGACGCCTGAAGCGCGAGCGCGAAGCATCGCGGCCGTAGTGGACAAGCTGGCGCGCCACGAAACGCCTCACGCGCAGAAACGTTCACCCGAAAGTCCGCCGCGCGGCTGACCCATGCGTGCGGTCAGGGCGCCGAGGCGGGCAGCGCGCTTTCGATCGCGTCGATGAGCTCCGGATCATCCGGTTTCACCGCGGAGCGGAATCGCTTCACCTCGCCGTCCGGTGCGACCAGGAACTTCTCGAAATTCCACTTCACCTTTCCGGCCGAGCCCTGGGCATCCGGCACGGTGGTGAGCTTCTCAAACAGCGGGTGAGAGTTCTTTCCGTTGACCTTCACTTTGTCGAACAGCGGGAAAGTGACACCGAAATTGAGCGAACAGAACTCCTTGATGTCCTGCGCACTTCCCGGTTCCTGGGACAGGAACTGATTGCACGGAAACCCGAGGATGGTGAGGCCGCGATCGCCGTACTGCTCGTAGAGCTTCTCGAGTCCGGCGTATTGCGGCGTGAACCCGCACTTGGATGCGACGTTGACGACCATGACCGCTTTCCCGGCGAACTCGCCGAACGTGGTCTCGTCGCCGTCGATCGTCGTGAGGGTGATGTTGTTCAGGTCCATGGTTTCAGGTTACGTCCGCCCGCCGAAAATTGCCGGGTCAGCGTCCGGCGGCATACCCTTGCGCACCGCGCGGGTTCGCCGCAGCGTAGAGCACGCCGTCATCGCCTACCCCCACGGCGGAAAGCCTGCCCAGCGTCCAGTCGCCGGCCCGCGTCACGACGTGCCCGCGCGCCTGAAGCGACGCGATCACCTCATCGCCGAGTCGGTCCTCGACGACGGCGCCGGCGGGTTCCCACGTGCGCGGCCAGAACGAGTCGGGGAAGGATGTCGTATGCAGGTTCGGTGCATCGATCGCCTGCTGGGGTGTGTATCCGCCGACAACCGTGCGCAGGATGTAGGGAAGCTGCCACTGGTCCTGCTGGTCTCCGCCGGGGGAGCCGAGCGTGCCCGCGGCGCGGCCGTTCCTGAGGATCAGGGTCGGCGTCAGCGTCGTGCGGGGGCGGCGCCCAGGCTGCAGGGATGACGGCGCCCCCGGGGTCAGCCAGGTCATTTGCAGCCGCGTGCCGAGGCAGAAACCAAGCTCCGGGATGGCGGGGGAGGACTGGAGCCAACCACCGGACGGGGTGACCGACACGATGTTTCCCCAGCGGTCGATCACGTCGAGGTGGCACGTATCGCCCTTCGCTTCGCCCGATCGGTCGACGGTGGGTTCGCCGACCGGATGCTGCGGGATGTACCGCTGGCCAGCCGAGGGAATGGCCGGGCCCGCGCTCGCAACGCGCAATTCGGGGAGGAACGGGGTGTGGCCGGGAACCGACCCCGGCCGAAACTCCCGGGACGCCTCCTCGCCGATGAGCGCCCGGCGACCCTCCGCGTACTCGGCGGAAAGCAGCACGTCGAGCGGGACCGGCAGCGCATCGCCGTAATAGGATTCCCGGTCGGCGAGCGCGAGTTTCTCCGCCTCCAGGATCGTGTGCGCGCCGAGGACGGTGCAGGGGTCGAGCCGTTCGTCGTCGAACCCCTCGAGAATGCGGAGCATCTGAAGCAATACCGGCCCCTGCCCCCACGCCGCCGATTTCGCGACCGTGATGCCGCGGAAATCCGCGGTCACCGCGGGTTCGTACGAGGCCCGGAATCCGGACAGATCCGCTGCGGTGATCACGCCGGCATGATCGCCGCCCGTCGAGTGGCGGTGCGGGGTGCGGGCGAACGAGTCGATCGCCTGTGCGACGAACCCGCCTGCCCATTCGTCGCGGGCGGCATCGATGCGAGCTCGCCGGGAGGAACCGACCGCGGCGCCGGCGAGCCGCTCGAGCGTTCGCGCGTAGGGGAGGTTGGCGGCGAGCGACCCTGCCACGGGAACACGGCCGTCCGGCATCCACAGTGCGGCGGAGGTCGGCCAGTGCTCCGCGAACAGTTCGGACACGCGCTCGATCGTCGCCGAGACCCGGCCCAGCAGCGGATGTCCGTCTCTCGCGTAACCGATGGCGAAAGCGAGAACGTCGGCCAGCTCCCATGTCCCGTGGTCGCGCAGGAGAAGAAGCCAGGCATCCACGGCGCCCGGGATCGCGGCGGCGAGCGCCCCGGCACCCGGTACGAGGGTCAGGCCTTCGGCGCGGAAGTGGTCGATGGTGGCGCCGGCGGGGGCGGGGCCCTGGCCCATGAGGACCACGGGATCCTCCGGGGAGTCGGCGGTGGCGAAGATTCCGACGAGGTCTCCGCCGGGCCCGTTCAGGTGCGGCTCGACGACGTGCAGCACGAACGCGCAGGCGACGGCAGCGTCGAACGCGTTTCCGCCGCGTTCGAGGACCGACTGTCCGGATGCGGTAGCCAGCCAGTGGGTGGAGGCGATCATCCCGAAGGTGCCGCGCAGCGTCGGCCGGGTGGTGAATGCGCCGGGTGCAGTGAACGTCACAAGCCCCAACGCTACCGTGCGTTCGAGGGTGGTGTCCGAACGCCGCTAACCGGCCAGCATGGAGACGAACAGCGCGTAGTAGATGGTGCTGAAGGCGAGCACGGCGACGGCCGGCACGAACGAACACAGGATGTACACGACGAGCGGCGCCCAGCCGTGGCCCACCGTGCGGCTGACGTGATAGCCGCGCACGATCAGGTACACGAGCGGGCTCAGCAGCATCCACCACGGCGTCGCCGTTCTGGTGTGCAGCGAGTTGTCCAGCACGTGGCGGTCGTGCACCGCGAGGGACACCGCGAACGCGAAAATCACGACGCTCGTCAACGCGATGAGGAAGGTCGAGTAGAGGTCGCCCAGCGTGATGATGAGGCCCAGAACGAGCAGCGTCGCCCACACCGGCATGGTGGCGATCGTCCACGCGGCGCCGGTGTAGGCGCGCGTCGGGTGGAACTGCATGATCGGCTTCGCCGCCATGGAGACGTTGTCCTGGGTGTCGTACCGGCGGTTCATCGGGCGATACGGGTCGATCGGCGGCAGCGTCGCATCGGTGCGGATGGCAACCGGCGAGAAGTACCGGTCGGGCTGAGGCGGAGCGACGGGATGACGCGGGCGCGTAGTCGTGGACCATTGGCTGCCGTCCCACCACCGCGCCTGAGCGTCGTTGGCGGGATCCGGGTACCAGCCGGCAATGATGACGGTGTTCGCCGTGTCGATGGACATCTATCCCCCCCAGGGGAAGTGACCCCAGCCCCTCGCTAGTGAAACTTTCCCACTTCCGAAGCTAGTAGGTTCCTGTGAGCGTTACACGCCCCCCTTCGCGGGTAAGAGAGCGCCCCATTTGCCCCCCAACCGGGTGCTAACCGAGGGCGGCGAGCCCCGATTCGAGCGCGAGGCGCAGGGCGGCCGCGCTGGACGCGACGGGGAGCTCGGCCGAATCCGGGACGTGGATGAACCCGGCGAGCGTTGTCTGGCTGGAAAGGGAGTGCAGCATCCGGTACATGGTGTCGTTGCACACGTAGGTGCCGGCGCTCAGCGAAAGCGCGGCGGGGATGCCCGCCGCAGTCATCCGCTCGACCATGTCCTGCACCGGAAGCCGTGTGAAGTACGCGTCGGGTCCTTCCGCCACGATCGGTTCGTCTCTGGGCTCCGCACCGGCGTTGTCCGGAATCCGGGCATCCGCCAGGTTGATCGCGATCCGCTCCGGGGTGACCTTCGTGCGGCCGGCCGCGACGCCCGTCGCGATCACCAGGTCAGGACGGAGGCGACCGATGAGGTCGTCGAGAATGTCCCCCGCGCGGCCGAACTCAACCGGCAGGCACGCGGTCACGAGCGCGGACGATTCCGGCCAGTCGCGAGCGGCCAGCTGTACGGCGTCCCAGGAACTGTTGGCGGCCGCACCCCCGAAAGCGTCGAACCCGGTCAGAAGGATGGTGGCCATGAGGCCATGGTAGTGAGGCGCAGGATGAGCGGTGGCGGGCGGACTGCCAGCGGGCGCGTAGCCTTGGGCGTGTGCGCAGGTTGTGCCGCACAGTAGCGAAGGAGCCCCGTGACGACTGAGTGCATTCACGGCCTCGATGTCGCCCGATGCGATCAGTGTTCGCCGGCGGCACCGCCACCGGCCCGGAGATCGGTCTCGCCCACGCGCACAACGCGGCCGAAAACGTCGGCGAAGCGCCCGGCGGGGTCGAGGGTGCTCGCCGGACCCGCCGTCGTGGATCACGGTGCCCGCCGAATATTCCACATCACGCACCAGCGCAACCTGGAGAGCATCCTGGGTGCCGGGCGCATCCTCGCCGACGCGGCAGGGGCGGTCCCTGTCGTGGACATTTCCTCCTCGGCCAATCGTGAGGCGCGGCGCGCGGCACGCGTCGGAGACCTGACGGTCGCGCACCACGTGCCGTTTTTCCTCAACCCCGGCGCGTTCCTGTGGGAACGGATCCGAGACAGCGACGCCGATCCCCGGCTTGCCGAGACCGCCCACGCCAGACCGGCATCCGACTTCGTGATCCTCGTGAGCACGGTCGGTGCGGCGGGGGAGCTGGCAGTGGTGGCAGATGGCGATGCCGCTGGGCCGTCGACGCGATTCTCCGCGCTCGCCGAATCGGGCGGGACGCTGCCGCGACGGCTGCACGACGATGAGGATGCCATCCGCGAGGCGGAACTTTTCGTGCCGATGGAGTTCCCGTTGTCGGCGATTTCGCTCATCGGGGTCGCGAACGACCGCGTGCGCACCGACGTGCGGACGCTCCTGAACGGCCATGACGTCATGCCGAAAGTGTCGGTGTACCCGCCCTGGTTCCAGCCGACCTGGTAGTGGCGGAAGCGGTCCTCGGTGCGGAACCGGGCGCCGGGCGCCGACGGGCTCTTAGCGGGCCGACGGCTCGCCCGAGGGCTCGCAGATGACCACCGGAATGCTCCGTTCGGTCTTCTTCTGGTATCCGGCGTATCCCGGATTCACCGCGACGATGCGCGGCCACAGCTCCGCCTTCTCCTCGGGCGTCGCCGTGCGGGCACGCAGGGCCCGGGTGTGGCCATTCACCGTGAGTTCGACGTTCGGGTTCACCACCAGATTTCGGTACCACTCGGGATCCCGGTCGTCTCCACCCTTGGAGGCGACCAGCACCCATCGGCCGTCGCCGTGCACGGGCGAGGTCAACATCGTCGAGCGGCGGATGCCGGATACCCGGCCCGTGGTGTGCAATTCGACGGCGGGCATGCGCCCGATGGACCAGCCCTTCCGGCCACGGGTGATGGCCAGAAGCGCGCGATGGCCGACGTTCATGAGCTTCAGTGCCACGTCGAAGAGCCGCTGACGCAGCCTCCCGCTACTTCGTGATCCCGAGTTCATTGACGGTCACCCCGAGGCAGTTGTCTTCGATGAAGTTCATTCCGGCAGCCTCCGCGATGGCGCGCGCCTCCTCGGAGCGGATCTCCAGCTGCAGCCACAGGGTCTTTGCGCCGATCGCCGCGGCCTGCTCGGCGACCCCCGCCGCCTCCTCTGCGGGGCGGAACACATCCACGATGTCCACCGGGACGGGAATATCCGCAAGCGTGCGGTAAGCCTTCTGGCCGAGGATCTCGTCGGCGGAAGGGTTCACGGGGATGATCGTGAACCCGGCCTTCATGAGCCAGCGGGGGATCCGGTTCGCGGCTTTGCGCTCGTGGGTGGAGGCCCCGACGACGGCGATCGTCGTCGACGATTCCAGCAGGGCGCGCAACTCGTCTTCGCTCGTGCCGGCATCCTGTGAGCGTGTGTCAGTCACTTTTTCTCCCCTTCAGTGCGGCCGGTTCCGGCCATGGTGTGTGTTTCGGCGGCGGTCAGCTGATTCAGGCGGCCAGCTGGGCCGAGACGAATCTCACGAGGTCCGCCAATTCTTCCTGGCTCACCGTGTGCTCCATCGGGTACCGATGCGCCTCGAGTGCCGTGTGGGCGGCCAGCCATTCGCCGGTGGCTTTCACCGCGTCCTGCGGAATCACGGCGTCATAGTCGCCGTGCGCCCAGAACACCGGCACACGAGGTGAGCGGGCGGCGAGCACCCCGTCGCCGGGATGTTTCGGATGAGCGACGAATCCGCTCAACTGCAGTGCGTAGTCGAATCGGTCCGGCGCGGTTCTCAGGAGTTGGAGGGCCATGCATCCGCCCTGCGAAAATCCCATGAGGCCGATCCCGGTCGGCTCGAAATCCAGACGGTCGAGCCAGTCGTGGACTCCCTGCACAGAGGCGTCGAGCAGTGTCGTGTCCGGGCTGGACGACTGGGACCCGGCCTGGAACCAGGCGAATCCGCCTCCGTAGTCCAGCGGCGCACGAAGCGATGCGACGACGAGGTCCTGCGGCAGAAAGCGGTTCAGCCCGAAGAGGTCGCCCTCGTGGCTGCCGAGTCCGTGCATCATCACGAGCAGCGGCTTTCCCGAGCGCTCCTCCGGCGGTACGTTCCACAGTGCTGCGTCGGCATCGATTGCGTGTCGGGGCAGGCTGTCGGATCTCTGCTCGCTCATCCTTCCACCCTAAGCGAGGCCCCCGACCGGTTGCTGCGACCGTGGCGGTGGTCAGCTCGCCGCGAGAACGTTCGGCGCCCAGGACGAGATCGGCGCAACCGGAACCGCGAAGTTCGTGTTCACCGTCCTCCACTGCTGGAGGCGGGGCACGACCCAGAACAGGAAAATACCGAACGTGACAACGGTCAGGAACCACCACAGCACCCACCGACCGAACAGCCCGATGGCGGTGCCGGTGAACACGAGCCGCTGACCGTCGATGGAGGTGTGTTTGCACCGCCACCGCTCGGTCAGGACGACCGCGAACGGATAGCAGATACCGAGGGTGAGCGTCGTGATCAGGATGCCGAGGATGGCCGTCCCCACATACGTGGCGGCGCCCCCATCGAAGCTGAATCGGGTTGCTTTGGGCATACCTTTCTGTATATCGACTCCGCGGCCCCGGTAGCGAGTCCCCTAAGTGGGCACGCCAAAGGTAGACAGCCCTGTCTGTACCCCTTGAACTGGGTGGTGAAACCAATATGCCGGTGACCTAATCTTGGGCACTAAGAGATCTCGCTGAACCCGAAAATCAGCGGCTCCACAGGGGGAGTTGTCCGGCGACGGGCGCGACGAGGTGTCGACCAGTACACGCTGTCGCACCGCAAAGCGCGACGCACCCGAAGCAGTGTGGAGTTAAGATCATGGATCAACACCCGGCACAACCCGAACCAGGGGGGCTCGACATCGAAACCCTTCCTTCGATTGATGTACCGCAGAGCGAATGGCCCGGCCACTCGCTCCTGCGGCGTGCCCGGATCAACGCCCTGGGTGACGGAATCGAATGGCCCGACGCCACGTATGAGCAGCTTCCGCTGCTGCGCGAAATTTCCCTCGTCGCCGACGACGGCGTTCTGTACGCCCGGCTCGCCCGGCAATTCAATTTCGACCGCTTTGTCGACGCTTCCACAGACGAGAACGGTCCGGCCCAGCCTCCCGGCCATGCGCCGGACCGCCAGCGCTTCTACACGCGCGTCACGGACAACGGCTTCCACGTCGTCGGCGTATTCAGCGCCGCCACCATCGCGGGCCGGCGCCGCTACTTCCAATGGCTCACCGGGGCGTGGGTGGAGATCGGGCTCAGCGGATTCCTCTATGTCCGCGACGACCTCGACACGCACTTCTCCGAAGTGACCGGTACGCAGCTGGATGAAACGCAGCCGGGGGCCACGACGACGTCCATGACGGATGACGAAGAGTG
This sequence comes from Micrococcales bacterium, assembly GCA_017306245.1. Classification (GTDB taxonomy): domain Bacteria; phylum Actinomycetota; class Actinomycetes; order Actinomycetales; family Microbacteriaceae; genus Terrimesophilobacter. The sequence goes on from JAFKIY010000001.1 coordinate 360,417, forward strand.
GACGGCGGAGTCGATGCAGAGCCAGTTCGTGAGCGAACCGACCGTCGAGCCGAGTCCGACTGTGCCGGTGCGATCCATGTTCGAGCCGGTGGTCGAACCGCCCATCGAACCGCTGACCGCTGCCACGTTCCCGCACATCGCGCCGCCCGACCCGGTGAGCGTCGCCGACCTGCTTCCACCACCCGTTCTTCCGCCCGAGACGGTCGCTCCCGAGCCGCCGGTTGCGGCACAGCCGCCGACTGCCGCCGAGCCGGAACCTGTGGTTGCGCAGAACACCCAGCCCGCCGCCGAGCCTCCGGCACCCCCGGTGTCTGAGCCGGCCGCCCCGCCTGTTGCGGAGCCGGTGGCCCATCCTGCCGCCGAACCGGTCGCCCCGGCCGTTGCGGAGCCGGTGGCCCATCCGGCGACTGAGCCCGTCTCCCCACCGGTCTCCCGCCAGGAACCAGTGCCGACCGCGGCGCAGTCAGCGCCGTCCGACCCTGCCGTCCTCTCGGTTCTCAGCGCAACGGCCGGGATCCAGCGGAGCATCGCCATGGCTCTGGCCACCGTCGCACACCGCACCGATGTCGATCTCGTGGGTGCCGCGACCATCGACCATGTCGCACGCGTTGCCGAAACTTTTGATGCCACGAACGACTACATCCGGCACTGCGCGGCCTGGCTCCACGACGTTCTCGAGCGCAGCGATCTCACGGAGCAGGACCTTCTCGAGGCCGGAATCCAGTCCGAGATCGTGGAAATCGTTTCCGTCCTCACACGGCGCGAAGGCGTCGAGGAGGCGGCCTGGCTCTCGGCGATTGCCGCGAACCCGGATGCACGCGCCGTCAAGATCAGCGCGGTGAACGACAACGCAGCGCCCTGGCGGCTGCGCCGCCTCGACGCCGCGACGCGATCCGCATTCGAGAAGGCCCGCGCAGAAATTCTCGCCGCCCTGAACAACGCCTAGCAGAAGGCCGGGTTCGGTAAGGTTAGCCGGGCGTTCCCGGATCAACGGGAGTGCCCGCCCACTCGACGAGAGTCCATCCCGTCGCGGTGGAACCCTCGAGCGTCACGATGCCGGTGTTGTCGAGCGCGTTCTCGGCGCCGAACGACGGCAGAACATTGCGGGCCCGGCTCGACGCCCACACCCGGATGGCCGCACCATGGCTGACGGCGGCGGCGACCTCGGCGCCGGAATCCGCCATCGCGGCGATATCCGCATCGAACCGGCCGAAGAACTCGTGACCGTCGTCGCCTCCCGGCATTTTCGCGTCGAGATCTCCGAGCCCCCACGCGTACACGGTTTCCAGATACCGGTGGATGGATTCGCGGTCTGCACGAAGTTCCAGATCGCCGGCGCCGATCTCGTGCAGGCCCTCGCTCACCTGGACCTCCACCCCCTTCGCCCGCGACAACGGCGCCGCCGTGAGTTGCGCCCGAAGGAGCTTCGAGGCGTAGAGCGCGTCAACGCCGGAGCCCGAAAGCGTCGTCGCCAGGATCTCGGCCTGCCGGGTTCCGAGCTCGGTGAGTCCCGGACCCGGGAACGCCGTGTCGAGCTGACCGAGCACGTTGCCCGGCGTCTGCCCATGACGAATGAGGAGTAGCCGCACTCTTCGATCCTGTCATGCCGAAACGCCCGGAGGTCCCCGACCGGACCAGACCTTGCATTCCACCCCCCGAACAAGGCACGCTGGGTTTCATGACACTCTTCACCGAGAACACCAGAAAGTTGCTCGTGCCGCTGCTCGTCCTCGCGGTGCTGATCGTTTCGATCGCCCTGTTCTTCTACGCCGCGGCACCGGTCGCCGTCGACATGCCGTGGGTGGGGTGGGTTCTCCTGGCCCTCGTCGCGGTAGGGGCGCTCGGGCTCGGCTGGCTCGCCTGGGAGCAGGCATCCTCGAAGACCGCCGCGAAATCCACGGTCCGGGAACTGCCGACGTCCGCCGTCATGATGGTCATGCTCGAGGCGATCACCGTCGCCGTGGCCGTCCTCGCCGTTTTCGTGTGGCTGGCACCCGTGATGGGTTTGCCGACGGTTCTCGTCGTCCCCTTCGCGCTGGGGCTCGTGAGCGTGGTCGCCCTGATCCTCGATTTGCTGTCGAAGACCGGCCGGCTGGCGGAACGCTGGCGGGCGCTCGAGGCGGCCACGAGCGTCTTCGTGGTGTTCAGCGTCATCGCGACGCTGTTCTACCTCGCACTCGGCACCTGACGGGCACACGCGCCGCCCGGCACCGCTAGCCCAGGGTGTAAATGCCCCAGTCGTCCACGCGCCAGTCGATCCACCCGTTGACGCGCTGGAGGCTCACGACGATGTCGTACGGGGCGCCGGAGCCCTTGTGGACGCCGGAGCACTCGAACGTCTGGCCGATCAGGACCGGAGGCGTTGCGGGGCACGTGACCTCGAGCTTGGCGCCGATCACGGCGGCATCCGAGACGATCGACTGTTCGGCCTGGGCGGCGAACACGGCCGGAATCGTCGAGATCAGAAGGCCAGGGGCCGCGACGATGGCGCCGACCTGCAGCAGGCCGAGCGCGAACCACACGAGGACGGGGCCGAAGCCGCCGCCCGATTCGCGGATCGCGGCGACCGCGCGCGCGATCAGATAGATCGGGGCGCTCAGGAACGCCCACAACCAGTGAGCGGTCACCTCATGCCCGGTCTTCCTGAGGCTGCGGCGGTCGAGCGCGGCGAGTGCGATGGTGATCGGATACGGTGCGATCCAGATGGCCGCCATGATGCCCGACGAACCCGACGAACCGAAAGCGGTGAGGACGAGCAGGCTCAACACGAGCTGCAGGAGCGGGATCAGCGCAATCATCCAGACGGCGCCGTTGTTGGTCGACTTGGAGTGCGGCGCGGTCTGCACCTTCAGGTAGGCCTGATACTGCGGGTCGTTGAGCGGATCCACCCGGGGGGTCCAGTTGAAGGTCTGCTGCTCCTGCGGGTTCTGATGAGTCGATCGCGCGGCGAACCCGTCGAAGGGGGACTCGTCGTGGCCTGCGGTCGTGCCCTGCTCCGCAAACGAGGTCGCGGAGAAGGAGTCGCCGAAGGAGGACGACGGGAAGGACTCCTGCTGCGGATTCTGCAGCGAAGCAGCGCGATTGGCGGCCAGCGGGTCCGGCGTCGATTCGGGTGCGGCGTCCGCGACGTTCGCAGACTGATCAATGGGGTCGGGCTCCGGGACAGCCTCCTGCATGTCGGCCCTGGACGGCGGTTCCAGCTGCAGCAGCGTCAGCGCGGTCGGTGCCGCGACATCATTGCCATCCCGACGTTCCTGCTCGCGGCGCTCGCGACGCGTGGGCAGGTCGTCGTCCTGGAACGGACGGGAGTCCTCAGCCTCGTCTTCAGGCCAGGCGAACGTGGTTTCCTGCATGACCATGGGCGCACGGGCTTCCGCGGTCTGGTGAGTCCAGGCCGTGCTGTCCCACCAGCGAAGCTGCGGCAGCCCAAGCGGATCCGGATACCACCCGGCCGGCGCGCCATAAAACCCGTTGTTCTCCAAGAATCGACCCCCGAAATCACGTCAACTTGGTTACCTGAGCAGTCTAGAGTGCTACCGGCGCGTTGAGAATACCCATCTTGCCCCAAACCGGGGGACGAGGGCGTAACGATCTCGCTACGGGCAACTTTTCGCCGGTATCCGTCTTCATGTTGACCGCGGCAATCCCCAACTGTAAGACTCGACCCCAGTGGACATCTCACTTATGGTCGCGCTGGTCGTCGTGCTGGCTTTGTTCTTCGATTTCACGAACGGTTTTCACGACACCGCCAACGCGATGGCTACCCCCATTGCCACCGGCGCCCTGAAGCCGAGGGTTGCCGTGTCGATCGCCGCGCTCCTCAATCTGGTGGGCGCGTTCCTCAGCACGGAGGTCGCGAGAACGATTTCCGGCGGGCTCATCCGCGAGGGCGGCGGGGGGATCCAGATCACGCCCACCATGATCTTCGCCGGCCTCATCGGCGCCATCATGTGGAACCTCGCGACGTGGCTGCTCGGTTTGCCGTCCAGCTCCTCGCATGCCCTGTTCGGCGGCCTCATCGGCGCCGTCATCGTCGGCGCGGGCGTCGGCGCGATCGATCCGGGCGTGCTTCTCAGCAAGATCGTGTTTCCCGCCGTCCTCGCGCCGTTCATGGCGGCGGGCATCGCTTTCGTCGCGACCAAGATCGCGTACCGGGTCACGTCCGGGCACCACGCGCACGCCGCGCGGCAGCGATTCCGGGTGGGGCAGGTCTTCACCTCCAGCCTCGTGTCGCTCGCCCACGGCACGAACGATGCGCAGAAGACGATGGGCGTCATCACGCTGACGCTCATCGCCGGCGGCTTCCAGGCCGCGGGCACGGGACCGGAGTTCTGGGTGATCGCCGTGTGCGCGTTCGCCATCGCGCTGGGAACCTACGTCGGCGGCTGGCGCATCATCCGCACCGTGGGGACGGGAATCACCGATGTTTCGCCTGCGCAGGGCTTTGCCGCCGAAGCATCGACCACCGCGACGATCCTCGCCAGCACCCACCTCGGGTTCGCGCTGTCCACGACCCAGGTTGCCAGCGGTTCCATCATCGGCGCGGGACTGGGCCGAAATCGGCGCTCGGTGCGCTGGCGGGTCGCCGGCCGGATCGGCGTCGCGTGGCTGGTCACCCTCCCGTGCGCGGCGATCATGGCGGCCGTAGCCGAACTCCTGGCTCGGCTCGGCCCGTGGGGAATCGCCGCAGACGCCCTCGCCGGCGCGACCGTGATCGTGCTCATGTTCCGCCGGGCCCGCAGGAACCCCGTCAATCACACGAATGTGACCGGGGAAGTTCCGGTTGTGAAACACGCCCCCAGCGTCGTCATGCCGAAGGTCCCGCCCAGCATTGCCAGCGCCAAGCCGCCGAAGGTCCCGGCCGCAGACTCCCGCAGGGCCCACAGGGAACAGGCGTGAACGGGATGGTGCCGGTGATCGCGCGATGATCGAATGGGAGTCGTTCGTTCTGGTCGCCGTCGTCTCGCTCGTGGCGGCGAGCGTCATCGTGACGATAGCGTCCATCGGAATCAGGCTGCTGGAGAACGCCACTCACGCGCAAAAGCAGGATCCCCGCCAGGGGAAAGTGAGGCTCGCGGTGGCGCGCACCCTCTTCGGAGTGTGCGGAGTGCTCGTGCTCTTCGGCGTGTACCTCATCGTCCCCGCATTCCACTGAGACTTTTCGGGGCGGACCCGCGGGTAGAGTTGGAGCATCCATCGTCGAAGGAGATCATCGGATGTCTGAAGCGCCAAGCGCGTTGCCCGTCGACCAGCCAGAAGGACCCACGAGGACCGAGCGCGACACGGTGGGACCGCTGGAAATTCCCGCCGATGCCTACTGGGGCATCCACACGGCCAGGGCGAGGGAGAACTTCCCGATCACCCGCCGCCCGATCTCCGTGTACCCCGACCTCATCCGGGCGCTCGCGATGGTCAAGCAGGCCGCCGCGAGGGCCAACAAGGAACTCGGAACGTTGAGCGCGGGGAAAGCGGATCTCATCGACCGGGTGTGCCAGGAAATCATCGACGGCGAACTTCACGACCAGTTCATGGTCGGCGTCATCCAGGGCGGCGCAGGCACGTCGACGAACATGAACACGAACGAGGTCATCGCGAACCGCTGCCTCGAGATCCTCGGCAAACCGTTCGGCGACTACGTCGATATGCACCCGATCGACGACGTGAACCGCAGCCAGTCCACCAATGACGTGTACCCGACCGCGATCAAGCTCGCCATGGTGCTCAGCCTCCAGCGTTTGCTCGCCGAACACGTGAAGCTCACCGAGTCGTTCGCGCGCAAGGGCACGGAGTTCGCGCACGTCCTCAAGGTCGGCCGCACCCAGTTGCAGGATGCCGTGCCCATGACGCTCGGCCAGGAGTTCAACGGGTTCGCCCACACGATTGCCGAGGACTACGACCGGCTCAACGAGACCATACCGTGGCTCAACGAGATCAACATGGGCGCGACCGCGATCGGCACGGGAATCACGGCAGACCCGCGCTACGCGGACGCCGTGCGCCGCCACCTGGTGGACATCACCGGGATCAACATGGTGACCTCTCCCGACCTCATCGAGGCCACGAGCGACGCGGGCATCTTCATGACACTGAGCGGCCACCTGAAGCGCGCGGCGGTGAAGCTGTCCAAGATCTGCAACGACCTGCGGCTGCTCTCCAGCGGCCCGCAGGCCGGCATCGGCGAAATCAACCTGCCCATCCGGCAGGCCGGATCCTCGATCATGCCGGGCAAGGTGAACCCTGTCATTCCCGAAGTGGTGAACCAGGTGGCGTTCAGCATCATCGGAGCCGACGCGACGGTGACGGCGGCCGCCGAGGCGGGGCAACTGCAGCTCAACGCGTTCGAGCCGGTTATTGCGCACAGCATCCTGCAGTCGCTCGCCTGGATGACGAACGCCTGCTACACGCTGCGCATCCACTGCATCGACGGGATCACGGCGAACATGTCGCGGCTCGCCTCCCAGGTGGAGTCCTCGGTCGGCGTGGTCACGGCGCTCACGCCGTACATCGGCTACGCCGCGTCAGCGACTCTCGCCCACACGGCGCTCACGACGAACGCGTCGATCGCCGAACTCGTGGTCGAGGCCGGGCTCATGAAGCCGGAAGAGGTGGCCAGGGTGCTGTCGCCAGAGCGGCTGAGCGGGCTCATGCCGGTGACGAGCGCCATCACCATCATTCCGGACACGGACGGCGCCGCGAAAGACGAGTGACGGCGAGCTACTTCTCGTCGTCGTCGATTTCGACGTCGAGCGCTTCGTCGCGAGCCTTTCCGGCCGCGATGATCACACCGTCGACGACGTGTTCGCTGCGGTCGACGATTCTGTCGCGGACCACTTTCGCCGTCTTCGTGACGTTGTCCGAAGCATTCTGAGCGGCTTTCGCCACCTTCTTCGACGCTTCCTTCGCCTTCTTCGACGCTTCCTTCGCCTTCTTCGACGCCTGTTTGGAGGATTTGGCCACTTTTGTCGAGACACCCTTCGAGGTCTGTGCGACCTTGCCGGATACGTCCTTCGTGGTCTCCACGACTTTGCCCGACGCGTCCCTGGTGACCTCGGCCACCTTGCCTGTCACGTCGCGCGCGATGACGGTGGTTCGAGCCGCAGCATCCTGTGCCCCGGCCACCGCCGCCTTCGTGCCGGCGACGACCTTTTCCTGAACGAGAGGGGCATTCTCCTTCACGAACTCCTGCGTCTGGGTGACGACCTTCTGGACGCGCGGATCCTCCCACGCGTCGGTCGCCTTCGCCTTGATCCGCTCGTACCTCGGGCGCCCAGCACGGGCGCCGAGCACGTAGCCGACACCGAGGCCGACGAGGAAGAGGAATTTGAGTCGCATGCGTCAACGGTACCGGGTCACCCTGAGAATCGCTCTAGCGCACGAACCCGGGCGGATGGGCAACGCGCCACAGGTGCAGGCCGGCGTAGCTGCGGTAGGGCGCCCAGCGGCGGGCGTACTCGGCAATTCCCTTCGACGTCGCAGGAAGGCCGAGCCGCTCAGCCCCCTTCACCAGGACGAGATCCGTGGCGAGGAGAACATCCGGCGCGCCGAGTGTGCGCATCGCCACATACCCGGCCGTCCACTCGCCGACGCCGGGCAGGGCGATCAGGCGTTCGGTGAGCTCGGCTGCCGTCAAGCTGGCGTGCAGGTCGAGGGAACCGGATGCGAGCGCGAGCGCGGCGCCGTGAACCGCGGCCACGCGCTGCCGTGGCCCGCGGAGCACATCCAATCCATGTTCGGCGAACCGGGCGGCAGCGGGGAACAGCCCGGTCCCGTCGAGTTCGCGGGCAAGCCGGGCGAGCACCGTGCGTGCTGCGGCGATGGAGATCTGCTGGCCGATCATGGTGCGCAGCAGCTGCTCGGCGGGATCGAGGCTGCCCGGCAGCCTGATTCCCGGATTCGCCGACACGGCGGCGGACAACGCCGGATCGCCGGAAAGGTGGGCGTCGATGGCCGCAGAGTCGGCATCCAGATCGAACAACCGCCGAACGCGGGGTACCAGCTCTGCAGGTAGGGCGCTTCCGCCGAGCGTGGCGATTACGGCATCCGGTCCATCGAGCTCGACGGAAAGGTTCGCAACCGAACCGTCCCGCATCCGAATGAGCCTCTCGTAGTGCGTGTCGTCTCCGGCCTCGACGCCGGGGATGGCGTGCCCCGAAAGGTAACGCAGGACGCCGGCCCCATCGAACGGGGGGAGGGTGGAGAGCCGCGTCGACATCACGAACCCACTCTCGCACGCTCCACCGGCGCCGATACGCTGGAGGCATGGAAACCAGGTCGCATTCCGGAATCGCCATGGTCGGCAGCGCAAACATGGACATCGTGTTTTCGGTGGAGCGCATCCCGAGCCCAGGCGAGACGCTTCTCGCGGATTCGGTGGCCAGATATCCGGGCGGGAAAGGTCTCAACCAGGCTGTCGCCGCAGCGCGGGCGGGGGCAGCGACAACCTTCATCGGCGCCCTCGGAAAGGATGAGAACGGCTCGGAGCTGTTCGCCACGATGGCGGATGCCGGAATCGATTCGAGCCTCGTACGTCGCGTTGCCGCCGACACCGGTCAGGCCTTCATCGTCGTCGCGGACAGCGCGGAGAACACGATCATCGTGGCCTCCGGCGCGAACGCCCAGGTTGCTTCCCTCACCGACGCCGAACGGGACGCGGTGTCCGGCGCGGCAGTGCTCCTCATGCAGCTCGAGCTGCCGCTGGAGGTCGTGATCGAGTCGGCGCTCGCCGCGCGCTCCGCCGGCACCACCGTCATGCTGAACGCCGCGCCCGCACTGGACATCCCGGATGAGCTGATCACCGCGCTCGACTATCTCATCGTCAACGAGCACGAGGCGAGCCTTCTGGGAGGTAGCGAAGATCTCGCCGAAGCGTCGCATCGGCTTGCCGCGCGCGTCGAGCACCTGATCGTGACGCTCGGCCGGGAGGGCTCGGTGATCTACCGGCGCGGCGACGAGGCGGCCAGGGTTCCCGCGCGCGACGTCATGGCCATCGACACGACGGGCGCCGGGGACACCTTCTGCGGCGCCTTCGCGGCGGCGATCGCGGAAGGGCAGGGCATCGCGGATGCTGCGACCTTCGCCACCGCTGCCGCCGCCCTGTCGGTGCAGATTCTCGGCGCGGTGCCCTCCATCCCCTCTCGCGACCGGATCGAGGCAATGCTCGCGGAACCTGCGTAACCCGAGGCTCTCGGGGGATACTGAACGCAGGCACGGAAATCGACCTCGGACAAGGAGTGCACATGGACACCGAGACCCTTTCAGCCATCGCCGCGTTCGCGACGGCGGGCTGGGTGCTTGCCGTCCTGTTGCAGCTGGTCGATGTCATCACCGGCCATCAGGTGCGCCGCGCAGGCAGGGCCGCCGGCACGCGCGACCGCGACCGCGTCCTGTCCTGGGCGACAGCGGTGTGCGCGATCGTGCTCATCCTCGTCATCCTCGGCGTCGACTATGCCGCGCGGCTGCTTCTGGACCGCGCAGAACTGATGTGGGGGGCTTTGCTTCTCGTCGCGCTCATCGCCGTCGTCGCCATCACCGCACTTCTGGCCGCACGAGCACTTCGGCGCCCGCAAACCGGCTACCAGGTGATCAGGGACGAATTGCGGGCGCTGGCCGGTTCGCGCCTCGCCAGGGGCAGGCTTGCCGACTATCGGACCTGGCTTTCCGCGATCGATGCCCGGGGAAACGATGTGCGCAGACGCGTGGTGACCGGCCGATGGGTTCGGGGGATCCCTGCCCTGATTGCCCTCGTGGCGTTTGCAGCGGCGGCGTGGCTCGCGACCGTCAACGCGCTGCAGCCCTGGCAGGCGGCCCTGTACCTCGTGGCTGCCGCGGCGAGCGTGTGGCTCGCGGTGTGGGGCGCGAGGATCTCGCTCGCGCGCAACCTGGCCATCCATGCCGTGCATCAGAAACAACGGGCGGAAGCGATCCTCATGCTGGAGGATCTGGACCGGAAGACGCCGCGCAAAGTCGCCGGGCTCAGCGAACGCGTGTCCAGAGCGCTCGCGATCCTCCGCGAGCAGCAGGGCCAGAACAATTCCCCGCAGAATCCTGGGCACCGGGAGGGTTAGCACACAACGGTTCCGTTCGACTCGATAGACTTGCATGTCCGAAAACAAGGGGTGTGAGCCTGGGTGGCATCGAGCGAGCTGGAGCGCGAACGCGCCTACGTGGGGATGTTGTACCAGCGGCTCGACGACCTTCAACGCGAAGCCGAGGACCAACTCGCCCAGGTTCGTGCGCAAAACGTGGGCGGCGGGCATCAGGCCAGAAGCGAGCGCGACAGTTTCGCGAAACTCTATGAAGACCGCATCGTCCAGCTGCGGGACGTGGGGGAGCGCCTCGCATTCGGCCGGCTCACGAGCGACTCGGACGACGGGGGACTCGTCCACCGCTACATCGGGCGGATCGGGCTGCGCGACGCCTCACGCACGCCCATCCTGCTGGACTGGCGCGTTCCGCAGGCCAGCGCGTTCTATCAGGCGACGGCGAAAACTCCCATGGGGGCGCGTGCGAGGCGCCATCTGATTTCCAGCGGCCGCACGCTGTCCCGCATCGAGGACGAGATCTTCGATCCCGAACTTCTGGATGATTCCTCCGTGCACCTGCAGGGGGAGGGCGCACTCCTCGCCGCGCTTTCCGCGCAGCGCACGGGGCGGATGTCCGACATCGTGGCGACCATCCAGGCCGAACAGGACCGCATCATCCGCTCGGAGCTCGGCGGTATCCTTGTCGTGCAGGGCGGCCCGGGTACGGGCAAAACCGCCGTCGCGCTCCACCGTGCCGCATACTTGCTGTACTCGCACCGCGACCGGTTGCGCTCGAGCGGCGTGCTCATCGTCGGGCCGTCGCGATCGTTCCTGAAGTACATCGAGGCGGTGCTGCCGTCGCTCGGCGAATCCGGGGTCGTGCTCTCGAGTGTCGGCCAGTTGTACCCGGGGCGGGAAGCGACCAAGGTCGAGTCGCCCAGAGTCGCCGAACTGAAGGGCAGGAGCGTCATGGCCGGCGTGCTGGCCCGCGCGGTGGAGTCCCGCCAGCGGGTACCTGCAGAGCCGCAGCCCCTCGACATCAACGGAGAGACGATCACTCTCGAGCCGGAGCTCGTCGCGACCGGCATCCAGCGCGCTCGCGAGAGCGGCAAGAGCTACAACCAGGCACGCGTCGTGTTCGTGAAGACGGCGCTCGCCGCGCTCACGCGGCAGCTCGCGGACAAGCTTCGCGCCCAGGGCAACTCCATCGACGATTCCGATGTCGCTATGCTGCGGGAAGACATCCGAAGCGCCTACGACGCCCGGGTCGCGCTCAACACCGCGTGGCTTCCCCTCACCCCGGAAAAGCTCCTCCAGGATCTGTACGCGCGCCCGCAGTGGCTCGCCTCGCTCACGCCGGACTGGTCGGCCGGGGAGCGGGAGCTGCTGCGCCGCGACCGGTCGGCGCCGTTCACGGTGTCCGACATCCCGCTCCTGGACGAGGCGGCTGAGCTTCTCGGCGAGGTGCCCGCCGGCAACGTCGCGGCCCGAAGGGAAGAGAAGCTGCAGCAGAAACGCGACATCGAGAACGCGGAACAGGCCATCGCGAACATGGGCGTGGGCGGCAGGGTCGATGCGAAGCAGCTCGCTGCCGGATTCGCCGAGTTCGCGGATGCCGGAACTACCGCAGAGCGCGCTGCGGCGGACCGAACGTGGGCGTACGGCCACATCGTCGTCGACGAGGCGCAGGAACTGACTCCCATGCAGTGGCGGCTGCTCCTGCGGCGCGGGCCGTCCCGCTCGTTCACGATCGTCGGCGACATTGCGCAGGCCGCATCGAGTTCGGCGGCGGAAACCTGGGAGCACGCGCTTGCGCCGCTCATCGGGCAGCGAGCAGAGGGCGACCGGTGGCGCCGCGAGGAGCTCACGGTGAACTACCGCACGCCATCCCAGATCGCGGCAGCAGCCGAGTCGATGGCGATCGCCCATGGGCTCCCGGTAACCAGATCGGTGTCTGTGAGGGAGAGCGAATGGCCGATCGAGTTCGTTCCGGATGCTGTCGCGGGCGTCAACCTGGCGCTGGACGTCGATGGCACTGTCGCCGTCATTGCGTCCGATGACCGCCTCGACGGGATCCGCGAGGTTCTCGACCGGGCATTCCCGGGGAAGGTGGGGTCGGCCGCCGACGGATTGGGCTCGGATGTCACCGTGCTCGGCACGAACGAGGCCAAGGGGCTCGAGTTCGACTCCGTCGTCATCGTCGATCCCGCGGCGATCGTGCGGGCGACCGAGCGCGGGCCAGCAGCGCTGTACGTCGCGATGACGAGGCCGACGCAGCGCCTCGTGTTTGCCGAGGCCTCGGACCGCCCTCTCGGGCTCTAAAACCGCGCAAGCGCGGGCAGGATGTTGAGAAGCCAGACGGCGATGACGGCGACGATGATCAGGCCTCCCACGAGGGGGACGCCGCGCTGGAGCCTGCGACCCTGACGGGCGACCGTGTTGGCCGCCATGCGCTCACCGAGCGGTGACGTGCCGGCGGCGAGGGCAGCGCTGCCAGCGACCCGGTCATCCGCGTAACGCTCTGTGCGATCCACCGTCCTGTCGCCGACGGTGTCGACGATTCGGGCAATCCGCGCGAGCGTTGCCGCGTTGAGCAGATCGAATGGGCGCGAGGAGTACAGGAACATCCAGTCGTCGACGATTTCGACATCGAACTGCGCCGCCTCATCAATGAGGCGGGCCATGAGATCCGGGGTGAAAACGTAGAGGGCATCGCGTTCGTACTCCTTGGGGCAGTACAGCGTGAAGTACGTGTCGAAATCCCCTTCGAGCTGGAGCACCTGGCTGCGGGAAAATTTGACGGGCAGATTCGATCCAAAGAAATTGTTCGACTTCGCATCGAGGACCATCTGCGGCAGCATCCGGTCCAGTTTGATCGCGAGGTAACCCCAGTGGTGCACGGCGCGGTTCTTGCCCGAGCCCGTCGTGTAATCGAGGTTCCCCACGTCGAAGGATGGCGGTGACGCCCTCGACAGCCGCTCCGGCACGCGCCGCGCCGACCCGACGCCGAAGATCGCGCCCGCATAGTCGGGGACGATCCCGTTGGCCGTGAACGAGAGGCCATTCGCCTGGGCGAACCGTGACAAACGCAGCATTCTTGCCCATGTCGCCTGGCCGGCAGCGAGCCGGAACGCGGTGAACACTCCGGCCGCAACGAGCATGGTGACGAGGATGACGAAAGTGCTCGACCCCTGGGAGAAGAACCGGGAGTAGAGCCACAGCAGGATACTGAGGGCAAAAACGCCGGCGACGATCGTGACCACCAGCACGACACCGGAAGACACGGAGGCCCCAGGAGTCATCGAACCGGCGGACTCACGCCGAAACGCCGCAATCTCCTGGCGCGTGACAGGCGAGGTGAGCGGCGAGTAGTCGAGTGTTGTCACGTTCCCGCTCTCAGATCGTCCACGGAGTTTGCCGGTCTCCCGGAATCGTAGCGGGGTCGAGCGCTCGCCCGCATGCCATCCTTGAAGGGTGAGCATCCTGAGCGACGACGTCCTGGAATCCATTCACTCCCGCGCAGCAGGGTATGACCGCGACAATTCGTTTTTCGCGGAGGACCTGGAGGAGTTGCGTGCCGCCGGCTACCTCACGGCGCTCGTTCCGACGCGTCTCGGCGGGCTCGGCCTGTCTCTCCGCGACCTCGTGCGCGAGCAAATGAGGCTCGCGGCAGCGGCGCCGGCGACCGCTCTTGCCGTCAACATGCACTTCGTCTGGAACGGAATCGCAAAAACCATGCTCGACCGCGGGGACGATTCGCTCGAATTCGTTCTCACCGACTCAGCCGCTGGCGAGGTGTACGCCCTGGCTATCAGCGAAGCAGGAAACGACCTCGTGCTGTTCGGAAGCACGACGGATGCCGTGCCGCAGCCGGATGGCGCGTACGAGTTCACCGGCACGAAAATTTTCACGAGCCTGTCGCCGGCCTGGACGAGACTCGGACTGTTCGGGCTCGACAGCACCTCGCCGGACGCCCCGAAGCTCGTCCACGCGATCGTGGACCGCGACGCGGCCGGCATCACTGTTCTGGACGACTGGGACACGCTCGGGATGCGCGCATCCCAGAGCAATAGCACGCGCCTTGAGCGAGTGCGGGCCGAACCGGATCGGATCCTCCGCCGGCTCGACCCCGGGCCGAACCCCGACCTGCTGATTTTCGCGATTTTCGCGAACTTCGAGACGCTGCTGTCCTCCGTCTACGTGGGCATCGCGCAGCGTGCGCTGGAGCTCGGCGTGGAGAATGCGACGAAGCGCACGTCGGCGCGCAACGACGGTGCGGCCAAATCGCTCGACCTTGATGTCCGGTGGAAGCTCGCGGATGCCGCCATCGCCTTCGACGCGGTCATCCCGCAGCTGGATGCGATCGCCAACGACCTCGACAACGTCGTCGACCGGGGCGACCAGTGGTTCCGCGCGCTCGTGGGGTTGAAACTGAGGGCAACGGAAACCGCGAAATTCGTGGTCGACCAGGCCATCCGCGTGTCCGGGGGCGCGACCTACTTCGCCGGGAACGAGCTCGGACGGTTGTATCGCGACGTTCTGGCGGGCGGATTCCACCCGAGCAACGAAGATTCGGCGCACGCGACGGTCGCCACCGCGTTGCTCGGCCCGATGCCGTAGCGCCAGGACCGAACTGCCCCGAATAAAGACTCATCGCCCGGTGCGGCACTTGGTGCGGCACTCCCGGGCGATGAGTTGATCTACTTCCAGAGTGCACCCAAAAGCGCGCCCGTGCAAGTGTTTTGTGGAAGCCCGGGCACCCACCGGGTTGACTGCCCCCGGACTGGCGACATCACAAGTGGGGGTCTCCCTTTTCCCGCCGATTCAGTAACGTCGGAAGCGGACGCATCGTGGGGGCGGTCCGGGTGTTTTCGAATTCCTGAAGCGGTGAGGGGGTGGACGCGTTGCGCAACGGCGCACTCGACCAAAGCTCTCGAACGTCCCGTCACCCGTTGTCCACGGTTGACGATTTCCTGGCGCTCCAACGCTCCATCCCGCCGCAACGGCTGGTTTCCCGGCTGATCGGCCGCAATCCGATCCCCGCATCGCACCGTGCCGCGTACCGCACGGCGTGCGGCGATGTGGCGGTTGCCGACGTCCTGGGTCAACTGGGTGCCGGGTGGCTGATTTTCCGCGCGGTACCGGTAGGACGCGACATCGGCGATCTCGAATACATCGCGATCGGGCCGGCCGGTGTATTCTCCGTCGCCGTCCGCCATCACTCGGGTGGCGCGCTGTGGATCGACGGGGGAGTGCTCCTCGTCGATGGCGAGCGGATGCCGTACATCCGCGAGGCCGAATTTGAAGCCGTTCGCGCTTCGCAGCTCATGTCCGACGTGATCGGCTCGCGCGTGGAGGTCACGCCGTGCCTTGTCATCGTGGAACCGAAGAGCCTGACCGTGGCGAAACCGCCGCGGCGCGTTGCCGTGCTGACGCCCCGCGACGTGCGGCCCTGGTTGAAGGACCTGCCGCGGGTGCTGACCGCGGAAAGGGTGGAGGCGTTCCGTTCTGCTGCGTCACGACAGGAGGGCTGGCAGGACACCAGGAACCCGACCGTGGCCGTTGCCGACGCACTCGACCGGTTTCGGAAAGTCCACGCCGAGGTGAACCAGGCCCGACACGTGCGGCTCACCTGGGTCACCGGCGCGCTGGTGCTGTTCTGGCTCATGACCGTGGTGGGGATCGGCGGGTTCACCACCAGTTTGCTGTTCCGCTGACGCGGCTCGCGCCCGCTACTGGAGCAGGAGAGAGAATATTGCGACGGCGGCCACCGTCGCAGTAGCCAGAAATGCCACGAGGCCGATGACCAGGAGCGACCTTGACTGGTTCATCCGTTGAATGGCGGTCGTGCTGTTCTTCTCGGCGAGAGCGTCGCGAGCGTCGGCGAGGGTGCGGAAGGTGCCGACACGGCGGCCGTTCCGATCGGTTGCCCGGTATTTGCCGCGCGGCGTGCGATCGACGGCCCCGGCAACTTCGCCATCGTACTCGGCGACCCATCGGGTGGGGAGCACGGGAACCCATTCCGGGTTTTCGTACGGAACAACCGGTTTATCGGAGGTAGAAGTCATGTGTGAACTGCCTTTCCGGACTTTCCAAAACGGTGGTCCATCATCAGGCCCGTCACGGTCGCGAGGGCTCTGGTTCTCGTGAGCAATAATCAGGAGGAGTCCGCAGTGACCTGAAAAGTATACCGGCCGGGAGTTTTGTTTGCCGTTGTCCAGCGCACGTCCGGGGCATTCTCAGGCTCGACGTGGTGGGCAGGAGTGGAGATTTCGGGCCTGGAGGCGGGATGTGCCCGAATGTAACAATTGACAACAGACTTGGGCGGGGGCTGTTTCTGGTCCTGAAACTCCACTACTGTCTATATCGCAGTTGCAGTACCTCGCAGATCTTGATTGCCAGTGAACCGGAAACGGGAATCTGATCCTTTCGGGAGCGGACGATGAACACCGCGACGAGTGGATTCGAAAGTCGGATCCACGCGAGCAAGACTCCTGAAGGAGAAGAAAATAATGGCAGTAGGCACCGTTAAGTGGTTCAACGCGGAAAAGGGCTTTGGTTTCATCGCCCCTGAGGACGGAAGTCCTGACGTGTTCGCCCACTACTCGGCCATCACCGGAAGCGGCTACAAGTCGCTCGATGAGAACCAGAAGGTCGAATTCGACCTTGCACAGGGCCCGAAGGGCCCGCAGGCGGAGAACATCCGCCCGCTGTAATCACTGAAATTGCCGGTCCCGCGCAGCGCTCAGCGCCGCGGGGCCGGCTTTTTCTTTGTCTGGATCCGATGTGCGTGGGAAGTTTTGCGTGTCTGTGACGGTTACGGTCAGAGACCTCGACAAGGATGGAACACATGACTGACGCCCCCACGACGACCCCTGAAGCAGAGCTGGCCACATTCCGCGAGCGCCGCAATCAGGCGGTCGTGCAGCCGCTCGGCAACCTCGCGCTCGTCACTACTCAGTGGATCGACTCGGAGCAGCCCGTGTGGGGAGTGCCCGGGCTGTGGGCGCCGTTGCCGGCCGGGGAATCCGGGCTGCGGCTGACCGCCGCGGCGGCCGACGGCATCCGCGTCGACGGCGAACTCGTGGAGGGAACCGTAGCTGTCGCGGGCAAGGACTCCGCCAAGCCCGCCGATATCGTCTTCAGCGACACCGTGCGGGGTTTCGTCATCGCCGGCCCGGCCAGAAACTACGCGCTGCGCGTGTGGGATGCGAATTCGGAGGGCATCCGGAATTTCGGTGGGATCGACGCGTACCCGTACAACGCGGAGTGGGTCGTCGATGCGCAGTTCAGGGCGAAGCCGGGCACGACGATGCCGTTCGAGCACAGCAAGGACGACGGCGAGACCCGCGAACTCTCAATCCCTGGCGAAATCTCGTTCAGCAAGGATGGTGTCGACTATTCGCTCGCGGCCATCGAGTCCGGGCGGGCCCTGCAGATCGTGTTCTCCGATGCTACGAGCGGCGTGGACACCTACAGCGTCGGGCGGTTCCTGTTCGTTGCCCCGGATGCGTCAGGCAAGGTGACGCTCGACTTCAACCGCGCGGTGCTCCCGCCCTGCGGTTTCTCCTACGCGTTCAACTGCCCGATGCCGCCGAAGCAGAACCGTTTCGCGGTCCCGATTGAGGCCGGAGAGAAGAACGTTCTGGCGAAGGATGGGTCGCTGCTCCACTAGTGAGTGCGAAGAAGGGTTTCCACTTTTTCGCGTAGTTCACTGTCGCTCGGCTCCACGAAGTGGGTGCCGTCCGAGAACGCGATGACGGGGATGCTCGTGCGACCGCTGATGGCCTTTGCGCGATCCGCAGCTGCAGGGTCAGTGAGAAGGTCGACGTACTCGTAGTTGACATCCATTTCATCGAGAAGCTTCTTCGAGCGGCGGCAGTCGCTGCACCAGTCCGCACCGTACATTGTGATCATGGTGTCTATTGTCTCCCACAATTTCCAGGTCGCGCTTGAACGCGGTCGCATTCGACGATCGTGTGCTGTCCGACGGCTGTCGGCGCTACACGGCAGACTGGTCACGTGTTCCTCGTCGTAGCCTCCCATCCGAATGGGGTGCTGCTGTCGGCGGTGGATGAGAGGGGGGCACCGGTCGGCGAGCCGCGCCCCGTCCCGCTCGCGGAGTTCCCCGTCGAGGTCTCGCGACTGGAGTTTGGCAGCGAACAACGCGACCGTCCACGCTGGGTGTGGGATGACACGACGAGCTGGTATCCGAGACTCCTCGCTGCCGGGGTGCGAGTGGAGCGGTGCGTCGATCTGCGGCTGTCGCATGCGATCCTTCGCAACTCCGAACTCACGGCGATGACGGACCTGGCGCGGTCAGAACGCAATGGCTGGGACGAGCCTGCACCCCAGGAGCGGGTCGGCTCGCGTGATGGTTTTCGCAGTTCCGGCGAGGGGCTCTTCGATCTTGAATCCGAGCCCGGCGCCGTGCCGGCTGCGACGGATCCGGTCGCAGAGTTCCGGTTGCAGCGCGGGGCGATTGCGGCATCCGCGGACCCTGGGCGAATCGGCTTGTTACTGGCGGCGGAGTCGGCCGGAGCGCTCGTGGCCGCGGAGATGCAGTTCGCTGGACTTCCATGGAGGGCCGATCTTCACGAGAGGCTTCTGGCGGATATGCTCGGCCCGCGGCCGCAGCCGGGGGAGCGTCCGGCGAAGCTTGCTGCTGTGCTGGAGCGGGTGCGAATCGCACTGGATGCACCCGACCTCAACCCTGACTCGCCGGCAGACCTCATCAAGTCGCTCAAACGGGCCGGGCTCATGGTGACGACGACGAGGTCGTGGGAGCTGAAGAAGCTTTCCCATCCGGCGATCGAGCCTCTGCTGGAGTACAAGAAGCTCAGCAGACTGTTGAGCGCGAACGGCTGGCACTGGCTGGACACGAACGTGCACGGCGGCCGGTTCCGCCCGGATTACGTCGTCGGTGGCGTCGTGACGGGTCGTTGGGCGAGCAAAGGCGGCGGCGGCGCGCTGCAACTCCCGAAGCAGGTGCGCGGGGCTGTCGTGGCCGATCCCGGTTGGAAACTCGTCGTGGCGGATGCGTCGCAGCTTGAGCCGCGCATCCTCGCAGCCCTCTCCGGGGACCGCGCGATGGCGGAGGCCGGGCAGGCGAAGGACATGTATGCGGCAATCGTGGCGAGTGGCGCTGTTGCGACGCGCGACAAGGCGAAGGTTGCGATGCTCGGAGCGATGTACGGCGCGACGACGGGGGAAAGCGGGCGGCTCATGCCGGCGCTCACGAAGGCGTACCCGCGCGCGATCGGGCTCGTCGAGAGCGCGGCGAGGGCGGGGGAGCGCGGTGACATTGTGACGACGCGCCTCGGGCGCAGCTCACCGCGGCCCGGCGGCACCTGGGGCGACGTGCAGGCTGCGGCCTATGGCGACGCGGCGACGGATGCCGATGCGAGCCGCGCGCGCGGCCAGGCGCGCTCCTGGGGCCGGTTCACCCGCAACTTCGTGGTGCAGGGCTCCGCGGCGGAGTGGGCGCTGTGCTGGATGGCCACGCTGCGCGGTTCGTTGCGTGAACTTGGCGGCAAGGCGTGGCTCACCGACGCGCCGCACCTCGTGTTCTTTCTGCACGATGAGATCGTCGTGCATTCGCCCGCATCGATGACGGATGCGGTGGTCGCCGCGATCGAGTCCGCGGCAACTGAGGCCGGGCGACTGCTCTTCGGCGAAACCCCAGTCGAGTTTCCCTTGAGCATTGCGGTGGTCGACTCCTACGCCGACGCAAAGTAACTACACTCCGCTCCCTGAGGTGCGAGCGCTGCGAGCCTCGAAGGGAGCCAACCAGGCATCCGTCGGCTCCGTTCGAGTCGGCCGTTCAAGTCGGCCGTTCGGGCCTCCTCAGGGAGTGGCTCGGGTTTCGCTGGCCGCGCCTAGCCCGTCGTCGTCGCTTTCGACGGGCGGCCGCGCTTGGGCACCTCGGTGCTGAGCGGGAGCGGAGCATCGAGCCCGGCCGCGGCTGCTCGCTGTAGTCGCTCCTCAGAGTGATCGAGCCAGCGCACCTCTGCCTCCGCCTGGAAGATGAGCGAATCGACGACGAGCATCCGCGCCATGTCCTCTGAGGTCTCAGGGTCGCTCGACGCATTCTTTGTCTTCGTGAGCTCCTGAAGGTTCTGCAGCGTGGCAGTGCGCTGCACCTGGATGACGCGCGCGATGTCGACGCCAGGTAGGGTTACGGCGATCGCGAGCTTGATGGCGAGTTCGTCCCGTGTCGCGGCAGAGCGTTCGACGGGGGAGCCGAGCCAACCGGCAACCTCGGTGCTGCCGGCATCCGTGATGCGGTAGTAGATCTGGCCGGAGTTCTCAGTGTCGGCATCCCCACTCTCGGCCTTCTCCACGAGCCCATCGCGCTCGAGCCGATCGAGCGTGTTATAAATCTGGCCGACGTTGAGCGGCCAGGTCGAGCCGGTTCTGCGATCGAATTCGCTCCGCAACTGGTAGCCGTAACACGGTCCCTGGTCGAGGATGGCGAGGAGGCTTTGGCGAACCGACATGACGGCCTTTCCATTGCGGGGATACAGAACAGGTTGCTGAGTATGTAGTTACGGAGTATAGCCATACTGAGCATCCATTAGTCAAACGCGTCCGCGTGTCGGGAATCACACACTTGTCATTTGCCAGTTTCATCGGTCATAATGCAAAGGAAACTTCATACGTTACGAATCCAGTTCCACAGGTCGATGGGGAAGTCGCACCTAATGGAATGGAGATATCGTGACTGCTGCACAAGCGCGCGGAGTGCTGTACGTCCACTCATCGCCGAAAGCACTATGCCCCCACGTCGAGTGGGCGGCCGGTGGCGCCCTCGACCGCGCCGTGAACTTCAACTGGGACGTCCAGCCCGTGCTCAAGGGCGCCATGCGCGCCGAGTACTACTGGGAGGGCACCCAGGGCACAGGGGCGCGCCTCGCGTCCGCCCTGCGCGGCTGGGAGCACCTGCGCTTCGAAGTGACGGAGGATCCCACCCCCGGCAGCGACGGCGGCCGCTGGCTGCACACGCCGGATCTCGGCATCTTCTACGCGCAGACCGACACTGCAGGTAACGTCGTCATTCCCGAGGACCGCATCCGCTACGCCATGGAGGTTGCCGGATCCGACGCGTTCGAGTTGCACCGCGAACTGCGCCTCGCCCTCGGGCAGGCGTGGGATGACGAACTCGAAGTGTTCCGTCACGCGAGCGACACCAACCAGGTGGTGTGGCTGCACAAGGTAGGTTGATGCGCCGCCGCTCCTGCGGCGCATGTCGTCGAGTGATGCCTATCCGGACGAGAGATAGTGCCGAGGCGTCATCTTTCGTCCAAACGACCATCATTCGCCGGCGCGGGAGGCCAGTTCGTGCGTCGCTACTTCTCCAGGCGGTAGTGGAGGTGCGCGAACCCGCTCGGGAACGCGCGCACATCGACCAACTCCAACTCCTGCCTTAGGCCATCTGGCAGCGCAGGCTTGCCCCCGCCGACGATGACGGGCGCGATCAGGAGGTGCACGTCGTCGACGAGGCCCGCGCGCAGGGCAACCCCGGCGAGTTCTGCGCCGCCGACGGACATGTCGGCAACCGAGTCCGACTTCCACTGAGCGATGAGCTCGGGATGGAACTCCCGCTCGATCCGGGTGCGCTCGCTCGACACAGCATCCAGAGTCCGCGAGAAGACAACCTTGTCGCTGTCGCGCCAGATCCGCCCGTACTCCTGGATGTAGTCCGGGCCACCCTCGACGTTGTCCGGGTCCTCCCAGAAGACCATCGTTTCGTAGAGCCGACGACCGTAAAGGTGGACGCCGACAGCGCGATCGAGTTCGTTGGCCAGCCGATGCACCTCTTCGTCGGGCTCGGCCCACGCGAACGAACCGGCGGCATCCTCGACGTAACCGTCCAGCGAGCAGATCGCCGTGTAACTCAGACGTGCCATTCAGAATCTCCCGTGGATCGTTTGGGGCGGTCGGCGCAATGTCGGTGGTGTGGTGGTGTCTTTCAGTATGGAACAAGCATCCGGCGCCGAGGCGGTGATCTCAATCGATCCGTCAGAGTATTTCGACGATGGCTCCCCTTCGACTCCGAAATGTTCGACGATGACGTGATATCGGTCGACCCGTCCGGCTCCGACGAAGATGCATGGATGGTGTGGCTGGCGGCCGAGCACACGCGCGTGCCGTCGCCGGCGGAGCGGGTGGAGCGCGTGATTTCGATCCGCGCCGGGATGGCCCGACTTGCCGCGATGGAGGCGCCGAATTGGCTGCACTTGCTGACGGGATCGATGAAGGGAAGACTTCCGGCAGCAGGAAAGACACGTGCGATCGGGAT
The DNA here is from genome assembly GCA_017306245.1 of Micrococcales bacterium. GTDB lineage: Bacteria > Actinomycetota > Actinomycetes > Actinomycetales > Microbacteriaceae > Terrimesophilobacter. The sequence continues at coordinate 382,740 of JAFKIY010000001.1, forward strand.
TACCGGTCTCTCGCCACGGAGCTGATGCTGACGGGCCAGCCCTCGGGCGACCCGGATGCGCCGCACGCTGCCGGTGTGGGAATCAGCGCAGAGATTGCCGTCGTCATCCCCATGCTGACGCTGCTGGGCGAGGGCAAGGGCGACGGCGACGAACCTGCCGCAATCGTCGGCACGGGGCCGATCGACCTGACGACGGCGAGGAAACTCGCGGGCTCCACGACCGTGTGGACCCGGATCCTCACCGATCCGGTCACTGACCAGGTCCTCGCGACCAATGATTACCGGCCGCCGGAGAAATTGCGGCGATACGTGCGCTTCCGAGACGGGCGATGTCGGTTCCCCACCTGCAATCGCAGTGCATGGCGATGCGATATCGACCACACTGACGAATGGCACGATGGGGGCACGACCAGTCACGACAATCTCGCATTGCTGTGCCGGTACCATCACGTGCTCAAGGGCAACACCCCGTGGAAAGTCGTTCAAAGCTCGCCCGGAGTTCTCGAATGGACAAGCCCGCTCGGCCGCGTCATCACGGACGTTCCGGACAGGCCGGTGAGGTTCAGCTAGCAATCATGCCGGGCCGGCGTGGCGGGCTATCTCAGCGCTCGCCTCACACGCTGCGGAACGCCACCACGGCGTTGTGGCCGCCGAACCCGAACGAGTTGCTGATCGCGAGCTGAGGTCCGTCGCCGAGCGCGCGCGGGGCGGTGACGACATCCAGCGGAATCGCCGGGTCCTGATCGTCCAGGTTGATCGTGGGCGGCGCCATGCGTTCGTGCACGGCAAGGATCGTGAAGATCGCCTCGAGCGCGCCGGTGCCGCCGAGCAGGTGGCCGGTCGCGGCCTTCGTCGCCGACACCGGGATGTCGTGCAGCCGATCGCCGAAAATGCGCAGGAGCGCGTGGTATTCGGCAATGTCACCCACGGGCGTGCTCGTGGCGTGCGCGTTGATGTGCGTGACATCCTCGATCGCGCCGCCCGCGTGCTCGATGGCGACGCGCATCGCACGCGCAGCAGCCGTGCCATCCGGGTCCGGCGCCGTGATGTGGTACGAATCGCTCGTGACCGAACCGCCCGCGAGCTCGGCGTAAATCCTCGCGCCACGCGCGAGCGCGTGCTCCTCGGTTTCCAGCACGATCGAGCCCGCGCCCTCGCCGAGAACGAAACCGTCACGATTCAGGTCGTACGGGCGGGATGCCGCGACCGGGTCATCGTTGCGCTTGGACAGCGCCTGCATGGCGGCGAAAGCAGCGATCGGCAGCGGGTGGATGGCCGCCTCGCTGCCGCCCGCGATGATGATGTCCGCAAGCCCGGCCTGAAGATGGTCGTACGCGTTCGTGATCGACTCGGTGCCGGACGCGCACGCCGACACCACCGTGCGGGCGCCGCCGCGCGCGGACAGGTCCATGCTGATCGCCGCTGCGGGGCCATTGGGCATGAGCATGGGAACCGTCATGGGCAGCACGCGGCGCGGGCCACGCTCGCGCAACGTGTCCCACGCGTCCACGAGGGTCCAGATGCCGCCGATTCCGGTCGCGTAGTCGACCGCGATGCGAAGCGGGTCGATGTCGGGGGAACCGGCATCCGCCCACGCCTCGCGGGCAGAAATGAGCGCGTGCTGGCTTGACGGGTCGAGCCGTTTCGTTTCCACCCGTTCGAGCACGTCGGCCGGGGAAACCTTCGCCTGCGCGGCGAACGTCACCGGGAGCTCGTACTGTTCAACCCAGTCGGCTTCAATCGTGCTGGCACCGGATTCCCCGGCAAGCAGGGCGTTCCAGGAGTCGCGGGCGTTGCCGCCGAGCGGCGAACTTGCACCGATTCCGGTGACCACGATCTTCTTGAGCGTCATTGAGGCGTCTTCCTATCGATGAAACTGCGAACCCCCGGCCGCCTGGGCGCCCCCGCGAAGAGGAGGCCAAGGGGCCGAGGGCACGTCACAACTAGTTCTGTGCCTTGACGATGAAGGCCACGGCATCGCCGACGGTCTTCAGGTTTTTGACCTCGTCATCCGGAATCTTGACGTCGAACTTCTCTTCCGCGTTGACCACAATGGTCATCATCGAAATCGAGTCGATGTCGAGGTCGTCGGTGAACGACTTGTCCAGCTCGACCGTGTCAGTCGCGATGCCGGTTTCGTCGTTGATGAGCTCGGCGAGGCCGGCCAGAACTTCTTCGGTGGACAATGCCATTGTGTTATCTCCTTGGGGTATTGATGACCGGGGATTAGTTTAGGGCAGGACGACGACCTGCGCCCCATACACGAGGCCGGCGCCGAAACCGATTTGCAGCGCGAGGCCGCCTGAGAGCTCCGGATGCTCCTTCAGCAGCCGGTGCGTGGCCAGCGGAATCGAGGCGGCAGACGTGTTGCCCGTCGTCTCGATGTCCCGCGCGATCACGACCGATTCCGGCAGTTTGAGCTGCTTCGCAAACTCGTCGATGATGCGCATGTTCGCCTGGTGCGGGATGAACGCGGCGAGGTCTGCCGCGGTGATTCCGGCATCCTCGAGCGCCTTCTTGGCCACCTTCGCCATGTCCCACACGGCCCAGCGGAACACCGTCTGGCCTTCCTGGCGCAGGGTCGGCCAATTCGCGTCGCCCTCGCGGTAGTCGATGAGCGTTGAGTTCATTCCCACTGCGGCGGCCTTGGAACCATCAGAGCCCCACACGGCGGGCGAAATGCCGGGGAAGTCGCTCGGCCCGACGACGGCAGCGCCGGCGCCGTCGCCCAGCAGGAACGAAATGGAACGATCGGTGGGGTCGACGAGGTCGGACAGCTTCTCCGCGCCGATCACCAGTGCGTAGTGCGCAGCACCCGAACGGATCAGCGCGTCCGCCTGAGTGAGCGCGTACGAGTATCCGGCGCACGCTGCGTTCGCGTCGTAGGCGGCCGCGGGGTTCGCACCCACCCGATCGGCGACAACCGCCGCCATGGACGGTGTCTGCTGCACGTTGCTGATGGTGGCGATGATGACGAGGTCGATGTCCGCCGGATCCACGCCGGATGCCTCGATGGCTTCCTTCGCCGCCTCCGTCGCCAGATCGACGGCGAGAATGCCCACCGAAGCCCGCGTGCGCGTGACGATGCCGGTGCGTTGCTGGATCCACTCGTCGCTCGAGTCGATCGGGCCGATGAGTTCGTCGTTGGGAACCACGCGGTCGCCGCGCGATGCGCCGAATCCGTACAGACGCGTGTACTTTGCTCCCGCCGACTGCTTGAGTTTGGGGGTCGTCATGAGTTCTCCATCATCTCGATTGCCGCGTGGACGTCGTCCGGGGTCTTCACGGCAAGGGTGGGCACGCCCTTCAGCGCGCGTTTTGCGAGCCCGACGAGGGCGCCGGCCGGGGCGACCTCGATGATTCCGGTGACCCCCGCCTCGCCGAAAGCCTGCATGCACTTGTCCCAGCGCACGGGGGAGGAAACCTGGCCGACAAGCAGGTCGAGGAACTCCCGGCCGCCGGAAACTTCCCGGCCGCTGTGGTTGGTCCAGATCGGCAGTGTGGGATCGGAAACCTGAAGGGCAGCTGCCGCCGAGCGCAGCCGGTCCACCGCGGGCTCCATGTACCGCGTGTGGAAGGCGCCGGCGACCTGGAGCGGGATGACGCGCGCTCCGGCCGGCGGCTCCGCGCCCAGGGCTTCGAGCGCGTCGAGGGCGCCCGCCACCACGATCTGGCCCGCACCGTTGAAGTTCGCCGGTTCCAGCCCGAGCTCGCCGAGCCTGGCGAGGAGCTCTGATTCGTCGGCGCCGATCACGGCGCTCATCCCGGTCGGCGTGATAGCCGCGGCATCCGCCATGGCGCGCCCGCGCTCGGCGACGAGGCTCATGGCGTCGGTCTCGCTCAGGATGCCCGCCGCGGCGGCGGCGGTGAGCTCGCCGACGGAATGTCCGGCGATACCCCCGACGTCATCGCGCCGACCCTGCAGGAGGACGTGCAGCGTGAGCAGGCCGGCCGCGACGATGAGCGGCTGCGCAACCTTGGTGTCGCGGATCGTGTCGGCGTCGGAGGTGGTTCCGTGGGCGGCGAGATCGAGCCCGGCGGCCTCCGAGTAGCGTTCGAGGCGTTCGGAGAGTCCGGGCACCTCGAGCCAGGGGGAGAGGAATCCGGGGGTTTGCGACCCCTGACCGGGGCAGACGACGACAATCACTTCTCTAGTCTCCCAATCCTTCAGCGGTTTGTACTGTGACAACCCCACCAACAATAGCTGGATCGATTGTCGCGTCCCACAGTGTGCGGTGGATAACTGCTCCCTCAGCGCCGGCGGACCCCGCCATCCGGTTCTGCAATCGACCCGATGATGAGCGCCGCCTGGAGGATGAGCGATTCCCGGGACCCCGTTGCGTCGTAGCCGATGACTTCGGATACCCGTTTGAGCCGGTACCGCACCGTGTTCGGGTGGACGAACAGTTCGCGTGCCGTCGCCTCGAGCGATCGGCCGTTGTCGAGGTACGCCCACAGCGTGGTCAGCAACTCGTTCGAGTGGTTCTGCAGGGGACGGTAAATCCGGTTGATGAGGGTAGCGCGCGCGAGCGAGTCGCCGGCGAGCGCGCGCTCAGGAAGGAGGTCGTCGGAAAGGGTTGGACGCGGGGCGTTGCGCCACGACCGCGCGACGGCGAAACCGGCCAGCGCAGCTTTTGCGCTGCGGTTCGCGTCGACGAGGCTTGGAACCTCGTGGCCGAGAACCAGGTGGCCTTCGCCGAACCCCGGTTCGAGGGCGTTGGCGATGTCGAGAAACGATAGCAGAGGGGCGGTGCCGTCCTCCTCGCCGGATGGGGCAGGCAGGGCCCGGCCGATCACGAGCACGAGCCTGGAGCCCTGCACGCCGATCAGCACGTCCGCATCCAGGTGGCGGGCGGTCCTGCGCAGCATGTCGACGTCGAGGACCGGCGGCGCCGTGCCGACCAGCACGGATACCTCGCCGTGACCGTGCCAGCCGAGTGCCGCGATCCGGCTGGGGAGTTCGTCATCGTATTCGCCGCTCAGGATGCTGTCGACGACGAGCGCCTCAAGGCGCGCATCCCACAGTCCTCGCGCCTCCGCCGCGCGTGCGTAGACATCCGCGGCGCCGAACGCGATCTCCCTCGAGTACAGCAGAATCGCTTCGCGCAGCGACTCGTCCCGGCCTTTGACGCGTTCCTCCACGACCTCCACCGTGACTTTGATGAGCTGCAGGGTTTGCGTGAGGCTGACCGACCGGAGCAGCTCGCGCGGAGCGACACCGAACACGTCCGCGGCAATCCACGGGGTCGATGCCGGGTCGTCATACCACTGGATGAACGAGGAGATGCCCGCCTGGGCGACCATCCCGACAGCGGAGCGTCGCCCTGGGGGCATTTCTCCATACCAGGGGAGGGTATCCTCGAGGCGCTGCAGCGTCGCCGTGGCCAGCTCGCCGGAGACGGCCTTCAACCAGGCGAGGGTCTGGGCTTTCGTCTTCTGCCCGGTCGAGCCCTGCCCGGCCGGTCGCTGGCCAGCGGGCATCCGTCCGGACGGCTTCTGCGCGGTCGCCTTGGGTGCCGGGGTTGGCGTCGTCGTCGGGGTCATCTGTCGTGGCCGATGTGTTTTCGGGTCGTTCAGCTCTCGCCGCCGGCGGACCCGGTCGTGCCCGCCGTCACATCGTGAAGCTGGTAGCGGTCGATCGCCTGCTGGGCGAGGGACGGATCGAGCCGCCCCTGCCTCGCCAAAGCCTCCAGGGTTCGCACGACCACGGACGGCCCGTCGATCTTGAAGAACCGCCGCGCGGCTGCGCGCGTGTCGGAGAACCCATAGTCGTCGGCGCCGAGGGTGGCGAAATCTCCCGGCACGTACTTGCGGATCTGATCCGGCACCGCGTGCATGTAGTCGCTCACGGCGATGAACGGGCCTTCTGCGCCGGTCAGCTTCTGCGTGACATACGGCATCAGACCGCCCTCGTTGGGGTGAAGGAAGTTCCATTCATCGGCGGCAAGACCGTCGCGCCGCAGCTCTGTCCACGACGTCACCGACCACACGTCCGCAGCGACGCCCCAGTCGCGCGCGAGCAGTTCCTGCGCTTCGAGGATCCACTGGACCGCGACGCCCGAGGCCAGAAGCTGGGCCCTCGGTCCGCCGGCATCCGAGCGCTTCAGCAGATAGATGCCCTTGAGCAGCCCTTCGAGGTCGAGGTTTTCGGGCTCCGCCGGCTGCACGAGCGGCTCGTTGTAGATCGTGATGTAGTACATGACGTCGGGGTGCGGATGCTGCCCGCCATACATGCGCTCGAGCCCGGCCTTCACGATGTGGCCGAGCTCGTACCCGTACGCGGGGTCGTAGGACACCACGGACGGGTTCGTCGATGCCAGAAGCGGGGAGTGGCCGTCCGCGTGCTGGAGGCCCTCGCCGGTGAGCGTCGTGCGCCCCGCCGTCGCCCCCATGATGAAGCCGCGCGCCATCTGGTCGCCCGCGGCCCACATGCCGTCGCCAGTGCGTTGGAACCCGAACATCGAGTAGAAGACGTAGACCGGAATCAACGGCTCGCCGTGCGTGGAGTAGGAGCTTCCCACCGCGGTGAACGCCGAGAATGCCCCGGCCTCGTTGATTCCGACGTGCAGAATCTGGCCCTGCTCGCTCTCCTTGTACGCGAGGAGCTGGTCGCGGTCGACCGACATGTAATGCATGCCGTTCGGGTTATAGATCTTCGCGGTGGGGAAGTACGCGTCCATGCCGAACGTGCGCGCCTCATCCGGGATGATCGGCACGATTCGGTGCCCGAAATCCTTCGACCTCAGGAGGTCTTTGAGCAGGCGCGCGAACGCCATGGTCGTGGCGATCTCCTGTTTGCCCGATCCGCGGCGCGCAACCTCGTAGGCGCTGTCATCGGGAAGGGTGAGCTGCGTGTAACGGCTGCGCCGCTCGGGCACGAATCCGCCGAGAGCGCGTCGGCGCTCCAGCAGGTACTGGATGGCCGGGTCGTTCTCGCCCGGGTGATAGAACGGAGGCTGGTACGGGTTCTCCTCGAGCACCGCGTCGGTCACCGGGATCTGCATGGCGTCGCGGAAGTCTTTCAGATTCTCGAGCGTGAGTTTCTTCATCTGGTGGGTCGCATTGCGGCCCTCAAAGGACGGGCCGAGCCCGTACCCCTTGATCGTCTTCGCGAGGATGACCGTGGGCTGCCCCTTGTGATCTGTGGCCGATTTGAAGGCCGCATACACCTTGCGGTAGTCGTGGCCGCCGCGCTTCAACTTCCACACCTGATCGTCGGTGTAGTCCTTGACCATGTCGGCGACGCGCGGGTCGCGGCCAAAGAAGTGTTCCCGCACGAACGCGCCGTTCTCCGCCTTGTACGTCTGGTAGTCGCCGTCTGGCGTCTGGTTCATGAGGTTGACGAGTGCGCCCTCGGTGTCCTTGGCGAGCAGTTCGTCCCACTCGCGGCCCCAGATCACCTTGATGACGTTCCAGCCGGCCCCGCGGAAGAAGCTTTCCAGCTCCTGGATGATCTTGCCGTTGCCGCGCACCGGTCCGTCAAGGCGTTGCAGGTTGCAGTTGATGACGAAGGTGAGGTTGTCGAGGTTGTGGTTGGCCGCCCACTGCAGGGCACCCCGGCTTTCCACCTCATCCATTTCGCCGTCGCCGAGGAATGCCCACACGTGGCTGTCGGAGACATCCTTGATTCCGCGGTTCGTGAGATAGCGGTTCGTCTCCGCCTGCCAGATGGCGTTGAGCGGCCCGAGCCCCATGGAGACGGTGGGGAATTCCCAGAAGTCGGGCATGAGGTGCGGGTGGGGGTAGGAACTCAGTCCGTTGGGCGCCTTCGACTTCTCCTGGCGGAACCCATCGAGCTGAGCCTCGCTGATGCGGCCCTCGAGGTAGGCGCGCGCGTACATGCCGGGAGAGGCGTGACCCTGGTAGAACACCTGGTCGGCGCCGCCCGGGTTGTCGTGGCCGTGGAAGAAGTGGTTGTGGCCGACCTCGTACAGCGCGGCGGAGGATGCGTAGGTGGAGATGTGTCCGCCGACACCGATCCCCGGACGCTGTGCGCGATGAACCATGATCGCGGCATTCCATCGAAGCCACGCGCGGTACTTGCGTTCGATTTCCTCGTCACCGGGGAATTCGGGCTCGTTCTCCGGGGCAATCGTGTTGATGTAGTCGGTGGTCGGAACCATGGGGACGCCCAGCTGCAGGTCCTTGGAGCGCTTGAGCAGGCTCATCATGATGTCGCGGGCGCGTTCGCGGCCGTGGGCGGCCACAACGGCGTCGAGCGACTCCTGCCACTCGGCGGTCTCCTCCGGGTCGGAGTCGACGTGGTTCATCGAGTAGGGATCCTGGTCGTTGACTGTCACGGTTGACCTCGCATGGTTCTCTGCCAACGCGCTGGTTCGCGTCGATCTCTAGGGCCAGCGTGCCGTCACAGCCGGTTCACGGCCGTGGGGCACGGGTGCTGAGCACGCCAATTCTAGTGAGTCCAGCTTGTCATGATTTCTCGCCGGGCAGGGGCGCGGCCACGCTGCCGGACCGGTGCATGAGCTCACGCAGCTCCTCGATGACGAGCAGCTGCCGGCGGTTCAATTCCATGAGCTGTTCGATATCGGCCTTCGCGGCCAGATTTGTCTCGTAATCGTGCTGGGCGAGCGCGGCCGCTATCGCGTCCTGGCGTTTCGCGGCGATGAGCAGGATGGCACCCTGCAGCCCGGCGAGCATGCTCAGGAACAGATTGAGCAGGATGAACGGATACGGGTCCCACCGGACGACGACGACGACGGCGTTCAGGAACGCCCACACGATCATGAACAGCACGAACAGCCCCACGAAAATCCAGCTGCCCATCCCGTTGCGCATGACGTCCGCTGCACGCTCGCCCACGCTCAGATTCGCCTGCTGCCGTTGGTGCCAGTTGAGGTGTTTCTCGGTCATGCGGTCAGTGTACGTCCGCGTACCGGCGCCGCCGGGTATCATGGAGCGTCGTTCCCGCCGTCGCGGGCACGGGCCTTTAGCTCAGCTGGTAGAGCGCCACGTTTACACCGTGGATGTCATCGGTTCGATCCCGGTAGGGCCCACACTGAGTTGCCGTGCCGCGGCACGCCGATGTTGTGCTTGCGTGGTGAGGACGTATCATTTGGCCCATGGCTGACCACGACGACCCGGTCGAGGACGATCGCGATCTCGACGAGGCGGGTGCGGCTTCGGGGGGACCCGTGGGTCCGAGGCGATCGACCTGGACGCCGCCGCCGTCGCGTGGGACGAGCGATGCCATGACGATGAGCGACGACGATCTCGCCAATGCCCTGGCCGAAGACCTTGATCGCGTCACGCATTTCGGATCGAGCCAAAGCGCTGGCGAGGGTGAACCGGAACCAGTCGACGCGGAACAAGTCGAGCCGGAACCGGCGGATCCGGAACCAGCAGAGCCGGTATCGATCGTGCCGGATGCCGTCGACCCGGAAACCATGCAATCGGAACCTGAGGAACCGGCGACCGTCGAACCGGCAACCGACGTTCCGGATCTCGAGGATGCTGACTCCGGCGCGACCGAGCCCACGTCGCCACCCGTCCGCCGGTCCATGCCGATGAACGAGCTTGCGGCAGCTCTCGCGGAGCAGGCGACGAAACCGGGGAGTTCCGACGACATCATCGCCAAGCTCGAGGAACAATTGCGGCTTCGGGAACAGGACTCGGCCGAGTTCGCCAGCTGGCAGGAATCCATGCTCGCGACCGGAGCGATCGATGAGGTGGAATCCGCCCGAAGCGAGTTCGGAGACTTGTTTCCGGCACCCAAGGAGCCGGAATCGAAGACCGGGCGTTCGGGCGCGCAGGAATCGGAAGCTACGCACACGTTTCGCATGGACGAGGTGCTCGACAGCGACTTGAAGAGCGCTCCGGCGCCGATGTCGCCGCCGTTGCGGGACATTCCGCCGCCGCCGGGCCATGAACTCATGCCTCCCAGGCGGGACATGATCCCGCCGATTCCGGAAAGTCCGCCGGAACCAGGCGAGGAGAGCGTCGAGGCGAACACGGCCGGCGTGGCGGAGGAGATTACCGAAGTCGATTCGGCGCAGATCCCCGAACTGGTCGAGCCCGGCCCGCCCCCGGTGCCGGACGCGATCGACTTCGATTTCGATTCCCTGTTGAGCGGCGCGGTGCCCGATGCAGACAGTGAGCCGACGGTATTTGTTGCGGAGCCGCACGACGGTACTTATGCACCGGATTCCGGCGACGTGGAATCGGTCCGCGACGACGACGTCGCCGATACCGATCAGGCCTTTGCTGACCTCTCGGGCCCGTTCCCGGTGACGTCGGAGGGCGTCGCCATGCTGCCGGATGCCCCGGCCGCTCCGGTCGAGCCCGTGCCCAGTCGCAGCGTGGCCTCCGCTGCCGCGCCTGCCATCACGGAGACTGGCATCCTCGAGGGGCCGAGCGCCTTCCGCGTGGAAGCGATTTCGGTGGAACCGACTCCCGAAGACCAGCGCGTTGGCCGGGCCGCGCGCTTGTTCTGGTTGTGGTTCGCCGCGAATTCCTCTGTTGTGAGCGTCGCCTTCGGCGGCGCCGTGTTCGCCCTCGGCATGAGCCTTCGGCAGGCGATTGTGGCAACCCTCATCGGGGTCGCGATCTCCTTCCTGCCTCTCGGGCTCGGCACGCTTGCCGGCAAGTGGAGCGGCCAGCCGACCATGATCGTGTCCCGGGCGACCTTCGGGCATTTGGGGAATATCCTTCCGGCCGTGTTCGCGCTCGTCGTGCGGGTGTTCTGGGGCGCTGTGCTGCTCTGGTTCCTCGCGGCGGGCACGGCGCGCATCCTCGCGGGCGCCGAACTCACCGGGCCGCTCGCCGAACCGCAGGTGACCATCATCGGCCTGGCGATCGGTTTCCTCCTCGCCCTGGTCATCGCCTACTTCGGTTACGGGCTCATCGCCCGCATGCAGCTCGTCGTCACGATCATCACGGCGGTTCTCATCGTCGGGCTCATCGTGATCACCTGGCCGGCGGTGAACATCCAGACGGCGCTGACGGTGGGCGACGGGCCCTGGATTCTGGTGGTCACCGGGGCGGTGCTCGTGTTCAGCTTCGTCGGCCTCGTGTGGGCGGTGAGCAGCGCTGACCTCGCGCGGTATCAGCGGCCGGACAGTTCGGGAACCACCTCCATGCTGTGGTCGACGTTCGGTGCCACGATTCCCGCGTTCGCCCTTATTTCGTACGGCGCGGTGCTCGCCGCATCCAACCCGGATGTCGCGAAGGGCCTCGTCGAGACACCGCTCGACACGATCGCCCTGCTCATCCCCGTCTGGTATCCGATTCCGCTCATCGTCGCGCTCGCGGCGAGCCTGCTCTCCGGCGTCGTCATTTCCATCTATTCCGCCGGGTTCGCCCTGCAGGGCACGGGGGCGACAATGCGGCGCTCCGCGGCCGTCGTGGTGTCGGGAGGTGCGGTTGCCGTCGTGGCGATCGCGATTGCGGTGTCGGTCGGGGATTTCGACCTCATCCTGAGAGACCTCGCGACGAGCCTGGCCGTGCCGATGGCGGCGTGGGCGGGAATCTTCGGCGCCGAAATGATGATCCGCAACCGCGGCTTCACCGCCGAAGCGCTCCTCAAGCGCGGCGGGATCTATCCGGACGTCAACTGGGTCAACCTCGGAATGCTTGTGGTCTGCACGGTGGTCGGGTTCGGGCTCACGACGGCCACGGTGGGATGGTTGAGCTGGCAAGGGTACCTTTTCCCGTTGCTGAACGTTCCGCTCGGCAGCGACCTTGCCGCAAGCGACCTAGGCGTGTTCGTGGCACTGATTCTCGGCCTGCTCACGCCCATCGTGGCCGGGATTCCGGGGATTCGCCGCCAGGAGCAGGTCTTCCGCTCGAACTAAGCTGGGGAGATGGCGCGCAAAGAACCGGTCACCGTCTCCGACGCGATCGGCGTTGCGGAGCGGTTGTGGCCGACGAGCGGCGCGGAAGAATGGGATGCTATCGGGCTCCTTGCCGGCGACCGGAATGCACCGGTCGAGCACATCCACCTCGCGGTCGATGCCGTGCCGGAAACCGCCGAGGAAGCCGTCGAACTCGGCGCACAGCTGCTCCTCGTCCATCACCCGTTGCTGCTGCGCGGCGTCACAAGCGTCTCTGAGGACCACTTCAAGGGCGCCGTGGTATCTCGCCTCATTCGGGGCGGTTGCGCGCTCTATGCCGCCCACACAAATGCGGATGCCGTGGACACGGGGACATCGGCTGTGCTTGCAGCCCGGCTCGGCCTCGTGGACGCGATCCCGTTCCAGGGCGCAGGGGGTGTTGAGCGCGCCGACAGCGGAATCGGCCGGGTTGGCCGGCTTGCGACGCCGACGACGCTCGGCGCGCTCGCGCGCACGCTTGCAGATGTGCTCCCGCCGACGGCATCCGGCATTCGCGTGTCCGGAGCTTTCGAGCAAACCATTCAGACGGTTGCCCTGTGTGCCGGCGCAGGAGACAGCTACCTCGACGACCCCGCGGTGCAGGCAGCCGACGTGTATGTGACCTCCGATTTGCGCCACCACCCGGCGTCTGCGTTCCGGGAGAACGCGAAGCTGCGCGGAGGGCCCGCCCTCATCGACGTGTCGCACTGGGCCAGCGAATGGCTGTGGCTGGACACGGCGGCGGCGGAGCTTCGCGGCGCCCTTGAGGGTGTTACGGTGACGGTCAGCGACCTGCGCACAGATCCGTGGGATTTCACCGTCGTTCAGTAGCGCTGTGTAAAGTCCAGTAGACCGAGAGAGAGTTGGTTCCCCCGCGATGCCGCTGAAAGCTAGCCCGGAAGACCAGGCGGTCCTCCTCGACCTGCAGGCGATCGACACGAAGCTGCAGCAACTCGCGCACCGTGCGAACTCGCTGCCCGAACTCGCGACGATCGCGTCGCTGACCGCGGAAGCGGAGGAGGCCAGGCTCGCCGGGGTGGCGGACAACGGCGCCCTGGAGGATGCGAAAGCTGAGTTGAAGCGTGTCGAATCCGATGTGGAGGTCGTCGAAGCGCGCATCGCACGCGACACGGGGCGGCTGGAAACCACCTCGTCGGTGAAGGATGTCGCCGGACTGGAAACGGAGCTCGCCGCCCTCCGCAAGCGCCAGTCGGATCTGGAGGATATCCAACTCGGCGTCATGGAGCGCGTTGAGGAGCTTGAGGCGAAAGCGCGCGAGTCGAACGCGGCATACGATGCTCTGAGGCAGCGCATCGTCGAGGCGGAATCGGTGCGCGATGCCGCGCTGGGATCCATCGACGGCGAGCGCGAACACGCCGCCGCCAACCGGTCGACTCTCGTGCAGAAACTGCCGGAGGACCTCGTCGCACTCTACGAGCGTCAGCGCGAGCGGTACGGTTCCGGCGCGTCGCTGCTGCAGGGCGGCGTTTCGAGCGCGAGCGGCGTCAGGCTGAACGAAAGCGACATGGCGGCCATCAGGGCCGCAGCCCCCGATGATGTGGTGTTGTGCCCGGACAGCAACGCGATCCTCGTGCGCACCGCAGAGTCAGGCATCTGATGGCGCGGGTATTGCTCATCGAGGCCGATGGGGGCTCGCGCGGCAACCCCGGCCAGGCCGGAAGCGGATCCGTCGTCATCGATCCGGAGACCGGGGAAGTTTTGGCCGAGGTTGGCCGATACCTGGGCGTCGTGTCCAACAATGTGGCGGAGTACACGGCGCTCATCGAGGGCGTGCGCCGTGCGCTGGCGATCGACCCGGATGCCGAACTTCACGTGCGCATGGATTCGAAGCTCGTCGTCGAGCAGATGTCGGGCCGCTGGAAAATCAAGCACCCCGACATGGCCGAGCTGGCCGCCGTCGCGCGGGAACTTCTCACGGGCACTCCGGTGCGCTTCGAGTGGATCCCGCGCGAACGCAACAAGCGGGCCGATGCCGCCGCCAACCGCGCCATGGACCTCCGAGCCGACTTCGACGACTGAAGATTTTGGTCGAATGGTTCGAATGCTCTGGCGGTAAACGGAGCCGCCGCATCCGAACCATTCGACCAAAATCGACTCACAGTAGACTGTCAGTGAATGGGTCGGCAAGACGGTCGCGTCGGCTGCAGCATCCGCAAGGTTGGGGCAGTCGCCGAGGAACGTCCGGGCTCCACAGGGCAGGGCGGTGGGTAACACCCACCCGGAGCAATCCGCGAGCAAGTGCAACAGAAAGCAGACCGCCACTGGCGCGTTGATTTATCAGCGGGCCAGGGGTAAGGGTGAAACGGTGGTGTAAGAGACCACCAGCGGCCCGAGTGATCGGGTCGGCTGGGTAAACCTCGTCCGGAGCAAGATCAACAGGGAACGCCAAGGCTGCCCGCCGAGTTCCCGGGTAGATTGCTGGAGGGCTGCGGCAACGCAGTCCCGAGATAGATGGCCGTCGAAGGTGCGTGAAGCACTGGAACAGAACCCGGCGTATCAGCCGGCCCATTCACCTACCTCTTGGTTCGTGCAGAAAAATGCACTGCACTTTCCGCCCAAGGATGCCCGCCGAACCCCGAAAGTGCAGTACATTTTTCTGCGCTCCGAGTTACCGTGTGGCGAGTTCAGCGGCCCCGACGATGCCGGCGTTGTTGCGCAGCTTCGCCGGTTTGATGGGCGCGCGCAGGTCGAGGAGGGGCAGGAACTCGTCCGAGCTCTTCGAAATCCCGCCACCGACGAGGATCAGGTCGGGGGAGAACAGAAGCTCGAGGTGCTCGTAGTAGCGCTGCAGGCGTTTCGCCCACTCCATCCAGCTCAAATCCTCGTCCTCTTTCGCGGAGGTCGACGCGAGCTTCTCGGCGTCCCGCCCGTCCAGCTGGAGGTGACCGAGCTCCGAGTTGGGGATGAGCTCGCCGTTGTAGAGCATCGCGCTGCCGATCCCGGTTCCCAGAGTGGTCAGAATGGTCAGGCCCTTCGCGTCGACCGCCGCGCCGTAGCGCGCCTCCGCAACGCCCGCGGCATCCGCATCGTTCACGAAGTGGATGCTCCGGCCGAGCTTGTCTTCAAACATCTTTTCCGCTTCAAGGCCGATCCACTTCTTGGACACGTTCGCCGCCGACATGGTTCTGCCCCGAATGATGACGGCAGGGAAGCACACGCCGACCGGTGTGTCAGAACCGATGTCGCCCAGTTCCTCGAAGAGCGCCAGCACGGTGTCGAGAATGTCCTCGGGTTTGCCGCCGCTGGGGGTGGCAAGCTTTTTGCGATCGGTGAGCAGCTCGCCTGTGGCGACATCCACGATCGCACCTTTGATTCCGGTGCCTCCGATGTCGATTCCGACCGCCTTCGTGGTCATGATGCCTGCCTTTCGCTCAGTGTCAGGATCTCCGGGCCGTCTTCCCTCACGACGATCGTGTGTTCGAACTGCGCCGTCATGCTCTTGTCTTTCGTCGTCACAGTCCAGTCGTCATCCCACAGGTCCCATTCCGTGCTCCCGAGAGTGAGCATGGGTTCGATCGTGAACACCATCCCGGGCTCGATGACATTCGTGAAGTGGGGCGAGTCGTAGTGGGGGATGACGAGGCCGGAGTGGAACGCTTCGCCGACGCCATGCCCGGTGAAGTCGCGCACGACGCCGTAACCGAACCGCTTCGCGTAGGACTCGATGGCGCGCCCGATCACGTTCACCTGGCGGCCGACCGCTGCGGCTTTGATGCCGCGGCGTAACGCCTCCTGGGTGCGCTCAACGAGGGCCACGACATCCGGTTCGACCTCGCCGACAAGGAAGGTGCGGTTCGAATCGCCGTGCATGCCGTTCGTGAATGCGGTGATGTCGATGTTGATGATGTCCCCGTCCAGCAGCACCGTGTCGTCGGGGATGCCGTGGCAGACGACCTCGTTGATCGAGGAGCACAGCGACTTGGGGAACCCCCGGTAGCCGAGCGTCGAGGGGTACGCGTCGTTGGCGATGAGGAACTCGTGCCCGATGCGGTCCAGTTCGTCGGTCGTGATGCCGGGACGGATCGCGTCGCCCACCGCATCGATCGCCGCGGCCGCGATCCGGCCGGACTCGCGGATGCGGTCGATTGCTTCCTCGTCGTACACGTCGATGCCGGACAGGGTCGGCTCCGCCTTGCCCACGTATTCGGGGTAGGGGATGTGGCGCGGCACCTGACGATGTGGTGAGAGTCGTCCGGGCATGAGGTGTCCGTCGGAATCCCTGGGCATAGGATCAATTTTAGGCTGCGAAGGAGGCGTTCATGACCGAGTGGTGGTTCAACACGAAGACGCAGGAAGTCGAGGAGGGGCCGCAATCCCTCTGGGTTGACCGGCTCGGCCCGTTCGCCACGCGCGAGGAAGCGGCGCGCGCCAACGAGATCATCGCCGAGCGCGCCCGCGAGTGGGCCGCCGAAGACGACGAGGACGACGAGGACGACTAAACGATCCCTTGGGCGAGCATTGCGTCGGCGACTCGCACGAAGCCTGCCACGTTCGCCCCGACGACGTAGTTGCCGGGGCGGCCGTACTGTTCCGCCGCTTCGAAGGACGCCGAATGGATGTCGGCCATGATGCTGCGCAGCCGCAATTCGCTTTCCTCGAAACTCCAGCTCTCTCGCGCCGCGTTCTGCGCCATTTCGAGCGCCGACACGGCTACCCCGCCCGCATTGGCGGCCTTGCCCGGGGCGAACATCACCCCGGCGCTGTGGAACGCATCGACGGCATCCGGCGTGCAGGGCATGTTGGCCCCTTCGGCGACAGCAAGCACGCCACCGCGGATGAGCGCACTCGCATCGTCGGAACCGAGCTCGTTTTGCGTAGCGGAGGGAATCGCCAGTTGGCCCGGCACCTCCCACACGCGCCCTGAACTCGAGAACGTCGCACTCGGGCGACGCTCGGCGTAGGCGGAGATCCGCTCCCGGCCGGCCTCCTTCAGCTCTTTGAGCAACTCAAGATCGATGCCCGCCTCATCGACGACAAATCCCGACGAGTCGGACACGGTGATCGGTTTTGCGCCAAGCTGCTGGAGCTTCTCGATCGCGTATATTGCGACGTTGCCGGAACCGGAGACGATCGCGGTCTTTCCCTCGAGGCGCTCGCCGCGCACACCCAACATCTCCTGCAGGAAGTAGACGGTGCCATACCCGGTCGCTTCGGTGCGCACGTGAGCGCCGCCCCACCCGGTTCCCTTGCCGGTGAGGGCGCCCGCCTCGTGGCGATTTGAGATCTTTCGATACTGCCCGACGAGGTAACCGATTTCGCGGCTGCCCACGCCAATGTCCCCTGCCGGAACATCGGTGTCGTCGCCGATGTGGCGGGAGAGTTCCGCCATGAAACTTTGGCAAAACCGCATGACCTCGCCGTTGGATCGGCCGTGCGGATCGAAGTCGCTGCCGCCCTTGGCACCGCCGAGCCCCTGACCGGTGAGCGCATTCTTGAAAATCTGCTCGAACCCGAGGAACTTCATGATGCTCAGGTTCACCGACGGGTGGAAACGCAGCCCACCCTTGAACGGCCCCAATGCCGAATTGAACTGAACCCTAAAACCCCGGTTGACTCGCACGCGACCGCCATCGTCCACCCACGGCACGCGGAACATGATCTGGCGTTCCGGCTCGACGAGACGTTCGAGAATGCCGGCCTCAATGTATTCCGGATGCTGGGCCAAAACCGGCGCGATCGACTCGAAGACTTCGCTGACGGCCTGGTGGAACTCGGATTCGAGTGATCCGCGGGCAATGGCGGCGTCGAGGATGTCGCGGGCAAAGGTAGGGGTGAAGTGCTGCACGGTGATCTTTCACTGGAGAACGGCGGAACGCGCTGCGGCAACGACGCGCGGCTGGCGCGACGGTTGCTGCGTTACTCGTAGTTGTGCTCGGGGGCCGGATAGGCTCCGCTGGCGACATCGGCGCGGTAGGCTCCGACGGCATCCGTCAGCACTCCTGAAAGGTTCGCATACTTTTTCACGAACTTCGGGATACGACCGGTTGTGAAACCTGCCCAGTCAGTCCAGACCATCAACTGGCCGTCGACGTCAGGGCCGGCCCCGACGCCGATGGTCGGAATTCGCAACTCCCTGGTCACCTGCGCGGCCGCCGTGGCCGGGACCATCTCCAGCACGACGCAGAACGCACCGGCATCCTCGACGGCGTGCGCATCGGCGAGAAGCTGTTCGAGCCCTTCGCCGCGTCCCTGAATTATATGGCCTCCGAGTCCATGCTCGCTTTGCGGGGTGAAGCCGATGTGGGCCATGACCGGGATGCCGGCGGACACGATGCGGCGGATCTGCTCGGCGCTTCGCGCGCCGCCCTCCAGCTTTACCGCGTGGGCGTGGGTTTCCTTCATGAATCGGAACGCCGTGTGGAGGGCCTCCTCCGGGCCGCTCTCGTAGGACCCGAACGGCATGTCGGCGACCACGAATGCGCGGCTCACCGCCCCGGCCACGGCGCGCGTGAGGGGGATCAGTTCGTCGATCGTCACGGGAAGCGTTGTGTCGAATCCGAGCACGTTGTTGCCCGCCGAGTCGCCGACGAGGAGGAAATCGATGCCGGCGGCATCGAAAATCTTCGCGCTCAGCTGGTCGTAGCTCGTGAGCCCGACGATCTTGATCCCGTTCTCCTTCGCGGACTGGAAATGCCTCGTCCGCACCTTTTTCAGATTTGCCTGGGCGGCCGCCGCCGCGGAATCAGTCATGTTGCGAGTCTAGCCACTAGCCTGATAGTCGGGCTGTTCACGGCAAACCGGCAGCAGGACAGGATGAGGAGCACATGGACAAGCAGCGTGACTTCGTTCTGCGCACCATCGAGGAGCGCGGCGTCAAATTCGTGAGACTGTGGTTCACGGATGTCGTGGGCACGCTCAAATCCGTGGCCATCGCGCCAGCCGAAGTGGAGGGCGCCTTCGCCGAAGGCGTCGGCATCGACGGTTCCGCCATCGAGGGACTCACCCGACGTTTCGAGGCGGACGTCCTCCTGAATCCCGACCCGGCGACGTTCCAGATTCTGCCGTGGCGCGGCGAAATCGACCCCACCGCCCGCATGTTCTGCGACATCTCCACCCCGGACGGCGAACCGGCCGTCGCTGATCCGCGGAATGTGCTCAAGCGCACCCTCGAGAAGGCCGCCGAGCGCGGATTCACGTTCTACACGCATCCGGAAATCGAGTTCTACCTGTTGAAGAGCTCGAAACTGGATGATCAGGGCCGCCCGGTCCCCGTGGACTCTGCCGGGTACTTCGACAACGTCCCGGGCGGCACGGCGCACGACTTCCGCCGCCGCTCCGTGCGGATGCTGGAGGACCTCGGGATCTCCGTCGAATTCAGCCACCACGAAGGCGGCCCCGGCCAGAACGAAATCGACCTCCGCTACGCGGACGGCCTGACCACCGCGGACAACGTCATGACGTTCCGCACGGTCGTCAAGGAGGTCGCGATCGAACAGGGCGTGTACGCCACGTTCATGCCGAAGCCGTTCTCCGAACACCCAGGCTCGGGCATGCACACGCACATGTCGCTGTTCGAGGGCGACACCAACGCGTTCTTCGAAGCCGGAGCCCAGTATCAGTTGTCGAAGGTGGGCCGACAGTTCATCGCCGGCCTCCTCAGGCACGCGCCGGAGATCACGGCCGTCACGAACCAGTTCGTGAACTCCTACAAGAGGCTCTGGGGAGGCGGCGAGGCTCCCAGCTTCGTGTGCTGGGGCCACAACAACCGGTCGGCGCTCGTGCGGGTTCCGCTGTACAAGCCGAGCAAGGGGCAGAGTTCGCGTGTCGAATACCGGGCGATCGACTCCGCCGCGAACCCGTATCTGGCTTACTCGCTCCTGCTGGCGGCAGGGCTCAAAGGCATCGAAGAGGGTTACGAACTTCCCGCCGAGGCTGAAGACAACGTGTGGGATCTCACCGATTCCGAGCGCAAAGCGCTCGGGTACAGTCCGCTGCCGGCGAGCCTCGACCACGCCACCTCCATCATGGAAGGCTCCGAGCTCGTCGCTGAAACCCTCGGCGAACAGGTGTTCAACTACGTTCTGCTCAACAAGCAGCGCGAATGGAGCGCCTACCGCGCCCAGGTGACACCGTTCGAACTGGCCAGCAACCTGGAGATGCTCTAGCGCACATGGCCCGATCGAAGCCTTCGGAAGGGCGGGCAACGCTCTCGGAGCTCGCTCGACTGGGTTTCGCGGAACTGGCGTTGGCGAAGACCCGCCTGGAGGATTTCGCGCCGGACATCCTCCCGCACCTCGCCGCGAGCGCCGACCCGGATCAGGCGCTCCGGTTTCTCTCCCAGTTGAAGGAGCGCGCGCCTCACGAGCTCGCGCAGTCCCTCTCGGCACCGGATGCCGCGGCGCGACTCATCCGTGTTCTCGGCGCCTCCGCCGGGTTCGGCGACTTCTTCCGGCGGCGGCCCGAACACCTGGCAAGCCTGGCGGAACCGTTGGAGGCGCTTCCCTCGTGGGAATCGATGCGAGCCGAGTTGGGTTCAGCGATCGACGACCCGGACGTGAGCGGTCAGGCCAGGCAATCTGCCATGCTGTCTCTCAGGCTGCAGTATCGGCGCATCCTGGTTCGGATCGCCGCATTCGACCTGGAGCAGGAGGACCAGCCCGGCGGCGTCGGCGATGTCGCCGAATGCCTCGCCGATCTGGCGGGTGCCACGCTCGACGTCGCGCTGGATCTGGCCCGCGCCACCGCACCGTTTCCCGCCGAGGAGGTTGAGGCAACCCGGCTGGCAGTTCTCGGAATGGGCAAGGCTGGCGCCCGAGAACTCAATTACGTGAGCGACGTCGATGTCATCTACATCGCGGAAGCAGGCCCCGGGCTTTCCGCCGACCGCGCGATCGAAATCGGCACGTGGCTCGCGGTGCACTTGGGGCGCATCGTCCAGAGTCCCGACGTCGAGCCGGAACTGTGGGAACTCGATGCGAACCTTCGACCGGAGGGCAAGGACGGTGCGCTCGTGCGCACGCTGGAGTCGCACCGGGCCTACTATGAACGCTGGGCGAAGGGCTGGGAATTCCAGGCCATGATCAAAGCCAGGCCGATCGCGGGCGATCAGGAGCTCGGCGGGCGATTCCTCGGCGTGGTCTCGCCGCTCGTGTGGTCGAGCGCTAGCAGGGAGAACTTCGTCGGTTCGGTGCAGCGGATGCGCGAACGCGTCACGGAGCACATCCCGCCCGACGAGCGCGACGTGCAGCTGAAGCTGGGAAGGGGCGGACTTCGCGACATCGAGTTCACGATCCAGCTGCTCCAACTCGTGCACGGCCAGACGGATGAACACGTGCGCCAGACCGGGACGCTCCCCGCCCTGCACGCCCTTGCCGAACGCGGGTACATCGGACGCGACGAAGCGGCGAGCTTCGGGCGGGATTACCGGTTCCTGAGGCTCCTCGAGCACAGGATCCAGCTGTCACGACTGCACCGCACCCACCTCATGCCGCGCGACGAGAATGCGTTGAGGGTGCTCGCCCGCTCGAGCGGCCTCGCGAGCACGGCAACCGAGTTGAGCGAACGCTGGCGCACCGTGAAGACCGAGGTGCGGTCCCTGCACGAGCGGCTGTTCTATCGCCCCCTGCTTTCCGCCGTTGCGTCGCTTCCCGAGGAAGGGTTCGCGCTCACGAGCGAGCAGGCGGTCGCACGGCTCTCGGCGATCGGGTTCCACGACTCCGAGGGGGCTCTTCGGCACATCGGGGCGCTCACGGCGGGGTTGTCCCGTCGCGCAACCATCCAACGCAACCTCCTGCCGATCCTGTTGCAGTGGTTCGCGGAAGGCGCTGACCCCGATCGCGGGCTCCTTGTGTTTCGCCGCCTGAGCGACGCGCTGGGCGAATCGCCGTGGTTCCTGCGCATGCTCCGCGATTCGTCCGGTGCCGGGCATCGCCTCACCCAGTTGCTGTCCGGAAGCAGGCTCGTCGGCGACCTGTTCGAGCGCATTCCGGAGGCTGTCGCCTGGCTCGAAAGCGACGCAGAACTGGTTCCCCGGCCCCTCGCCGTGCTCGAGGAAGAGGGCCGCGCCATTGCGAAACGGCATTCGTCGGAGCCGGAGGCGGCCGCCGTGGCGGTGCGAACGGCGCGTCGGCGCGAGATTCTGCGCATCGCCGTCGCGAGCATACTCGATCTGCTCACGGTGGAGGAATTGGGCCACGCCCTCGCCGACGTGATGACCGCGACGATTCGCACGGCCCTGGCCCTCGCGCGCGCAACCGTGGGCCGCGACTCGCCTAAGGGAATGGAGTTTGCGGTCATCGGGATGGGGCGATTCGGCGGCCGGGAACTCGGTTTCGGGTCCGACGCCGACGTCATGTACGTGTACCGCGCGCCGGAGGGTAAGGGCGAGGAGTCCCAGAAAGCCGCCGAGCGAATCATTGCGGAGCTGGGGAAGCTCACCGAGGACATCCAGTTTCCGCTCGACCTGGACAGCGGGCTGCGGCCGGAAGGGAAGTCCGGCGCGATAGTCCGTTCCCTCGATTCCTATCGCGCCTACTACGAACGCTGGTCGCTCACCTGGGAGGCGCAGGCTCTGCTGCGCGCCCGCACAGTCGCGGGAGACGACCCGCTGGCCCGCGATTTCGAACTGCTCGCGGATGAGGTGCGGTACCCGGCGGCGATGTCGAAGTCGGACATCCGCGAAGTGCGCAGGATCAAGGCGAGGGTCGAGGCGGAGCGGCTGCCCCAGGCCGCCGAGCCGGCGCGGCATTTGAAGCTCGGCCGGGGCTCGCTGAGCGACATTGAATGGCTCGCGCAGTTGCTGCAGCTGCAGCACGCCGCCAGCGTGGTCGGGCTCCGCACCACATCGACCCTTCAGGCGCTTGAGGTCGCTCAGGAGGCCGATCTCCTCACGGCGTCCGATGTGCGCACGCTGCGCGCCGCCTGGCTGTTCGCCTCGCGCACCCGTTCGGCCATGACCCTGTGGACGTCGAAGACCTCCGACGTGCTGCCGCGCGACCGCGAGCAGCTCGACGGAATAGCCCGCCTCATGGGGTATCCGCCCCGGTCGGCGAGCCGACTCGAGGACGAATACCTGCGGGTTACCCGGCGCGCGCGCCTGGTGTTCGAGACGCGCTTCTACGGCGATACAGTCTCTCCTGCGCACGCCCGCTAGCCAGGCGGCTTACACCCCGTAGTACAGCTCGGCTTGAGGATCTGAGAACCGGAGGGTGTCCCACAGGATCGTACTCCCCTGTGAATACAGGGAAGTGCGATGTTAAGCATGGGGTGGGTCGCTGCTGCCGCTGTCCGAGAACCTGTCCGTTTTGCGGATTCTTGGCCGTCCTACGGGGTTCGCTGGAGGACGACGGGTGGTGCCGCCTACCTCATTGGTATGAGCGACGACCGCCCCCGCCTCTGGACTCCGCAGGAGCTTGCAGAGTACACGGGCATCCCGATCAGGACGCTCGCTGACTGGCGGACCGAGCGTGCGCGCAGCCGAGGTCTCGGATTGCCGTTCGTCGCACTCTCGTCGCACAACGTCCGCTACCGCGATGAGGATGTCGAAGCGTTCATCGCCGGGCGGATCGTGGCCCCGACGGACAGGGCGGGCGACTGATGGCGCGGCCGAAGCGCGCACTCGGCGAACTCGGCAAGGTGACCTACACCGTCGAGCCGAGCGGTCTCGTCATCGCGCGAGGACGGGTCTATGACGGCAACGGGCATGAGCGCCGTCCGAGCGGCAGCGGAGCGACCGAGGCCGAGGCGCTGGCCGCATTGCAGGAGGCGGCTGATGTCGCTGTCGGTCGAGTCCTGGCGCGACGAACGCAGTTCATGACCGTCGCAGAGCTGGCGACGACGTGGCTGAAGACGGCGTATCACGACGACGATCCACGGGTGCTGCGCCAGCGCCGCGAGCAGACGGTCGATGGCTACGCATCGGTGGTCCGAGCGCATGTCATCCCGCGTGCCGGTGCCATCCCCATTGCCGACATCACCGCCGACCGCGCCGACGGTCTGCTCATGGACATCGCACGAGAGAAGTCGGTGACGACCGCGAACAAGGTGCGGAACGTGATGTCGCTCATGTTCGACTGGGCGATCCAGCAAGGGCACTTCTCGGCTGCCGGGTCGATCCAGCAGACGCGGTATGGAGCGGTCGTTGTGGCGAACCCGATCCGTGCGACCAGGCGAGCGGATGAGCCGGACACGGTGTACTTCGAACTCGACGCGGTGCAGGTAAAGTACGTCCTCCATCTCATCCGCGACGTGTGGCCGGAGCGGCATCGGACGCGCTATCCGGTGGGCCGTCGGCCCAACTACAAGCTGCTCGCCGACTACATCCTCATCACGCTCGGCACCTCCGAGAGGACCGCGGAGCCGATTGCGATCCGGTTCCAGGACGTGCGGTTCGAGGCGGTGGAGCAGCCGGACGGAAGCCTGACGATGGAGGCACTCGTCTGGGTGGGCGGGACGATGGTTCGCACGAAGTCCCGCGGTCTGTTCCGTCAGGACTCGCCCAAGGCGGAGCGGCAGAAGCGTTGGGTTCGCGTTCCGAAGTTCGCAGCCAAGGTTCTGAGTGAACTCGTGGCGAGCCACGTTCCCGATCCCGAACGGAATCCAGACGACGTCCTGTTCACTACCGAGCGCGGCCGTCCGCGCGATCCCAGCGCGGTCGGCGAACTGTTGCGGATGTTCCGCCGCGAGTTCGAGCCGGAGCTGCTGGCTATCGGGGTCGATGCCGAGCACCTCACCTTCCGTAGCCTCCGCAAGGCCGTCGCTGCGGCGGTATCGGACACGGCCGGCGTCGAGGTCGCACGCGATCTGCTCGGGCACAGTGACGCGGCGATCACCGAGGGGCACTACGCGAAGCGCCCTGATCTCATCGTCGAAGTCGCGGCCGATGCGCTCGACGAGGTGTTCGCGGGCATCGACGCATGAACTGCCGCGAAGAGGGAGAACTGATGATGCACAGATACGCTTCGCTGACTGTGCAGGTGGAGGTAGGATGTGAGCATGACCCCGGCACCCTTGACGATCGACCCCGAGGACGTGCGCGCCAGCGCGCGGGAGACTTCGGAGCTCCCCGCCTGGTTGGAGAAGGTGGCGGAGTACGTCCAGCGCGCGGCCTCCGAGGGCGAGACCGTCACGTTGACGGCGAAGCAGCGGATGCTCACCCCGGAGCAGGTCGCATCGCTGACCGGGGTGTCGCGCTCCACTATCTCTCGCAAGATCAAGGCGGGGGAGATTCACGCCGTCAAGGTCGGCAACCGCAACCGCATCCCCTACGAGGAATACCAGCGGTGGTGGGACCAGGCGATGGGCGACGTGATCGAGCTGGTGCGCGATGACCTCCGGGAAGACCTTTTCGGCACCCGGTGACGTGACCTTCGTCTTCCTCGATGCGAATGTCGTAGCCAAGCCCGTCACACGCACCCTGTTGATGGTCGGCGCGAGCCGCAGCGGGTTCGTCGTGGGATGGAGCGCGACCGCCGAGGCGGAGGCTGCCCGCCACATGCGCCCGAACGCGACCCGGCCCGTGGACTTGCGGCGGCGCTACGGCGGCGAGTTGACCCCTACCGGGAACGTGGCGAGGCGGTTCGAGGCCACGGACGCCAAGGACCGCCAACTCCTTGCCGACGCGGAAGCGGCCGGGGCGCGATTCATCGTCACCGAGGATGTGGACGACTACGGGCTGGCCGATCTTGCCAGCGTCGGCATCTCGGCGGTGAACCCCGACCTGTTCCTTGCGGAGCGTCTGACGCGCGCGGCGTACACCTTTGTCATCCGGCGATTCGTGGAACTCCAGGTGAGTCCACCGACGACGCCCGCGCAGTTCCATGCCGCCATCGCCAAGAACCACCCGCGCCTATTCGCCACACACGCTGACCTCTACGAGGTCGAGCCCGAGCGCGGCATCCACGGCGAGCCGGAGGTGATCTTCCGCGGCACGCGCTGCCTGCGCTGCGAGCGGATCGTCGCGGATCCGGCCACGGTCATCGACGGGCTCGGCCCGGAGTGCCGCTGAGCTACAGCCGCGGGGCGTTGCCCGACAGCGTGGCCGCGGGCGTCGCGGCGACGAAGGCGGGGGAGTCGTCTTCCCGTGCCGTGCCCTCTCGCGAGCCCAGGTTCGGCTCGTAGGTGCGCACGGTCTCGACGGTCAGCTCGGTGCAGCTTGTCTGGACGCCGGGTGCGTTCAGGCCGTCGGAGGCCGGGGGTTCCGGCATCTGGATGTCGTGGGCTCCGGTGACGATCCGCGCTGTCCCGCTGCACAGCAGTTCGTGTGGGCCTGAGCTGGTGGCGCTCGTGATCGGGCCAGGCACAGCCCCGACATCGCGGCCGAAGGTGGCGGCGCGAGCGGCGACCAGGAGCGAGCCAGAGCGGACGCCTGCCTCGACGATGACGCTCGTGTCCGAGAGTGCGGCGAGTAGCCGTGCGCGCTGCACGAAGCGCAGCCTGGTCGGCGCGCATCCGGGCGGGATCTCGCTGAGCAGAGCGCCGTTCGCGGCGATGCGCTCGAACAGCTGCTGATTGCCCGCCGGGTAGGGCCTGTCCAGGCCGCCAGCGAGGACGGCGATGGTCTTACCGCCCGCGTTGAGCGCGCCCCGGTGGGCGGCGGCCTCGACGCCGTAGGCGCCTCCACCGACGACGATGCCGCCGCGCTCAGCGGCTCCGGTCGCAAGCTCGGCGGCGACGAACTCGCCGTAGCTCGACGCGGCGCGAGATCCCGTGAGCGTGACGAGCCGCTGGACGGGGGTTCGGAGGGTGTCGACCTCACCGAGCACCCACAGCGCCAGCGGCGGGGTGACGCCGCCGATGGCGAAGCCCTCGGGCCACTCGGGATCGCCGGGGATCGAGACGTGCAGGCGGTGACGCTGGGTTGCGTCGATGACCTGCTGGAACGCCTGGGGCCTGAGCCGGGGAGCGGCGAGGTCTCGCCAGAGCGCGGCAGCCTCCGTATCGACGCCGGGGACAGGCTCGGTCGAGGTGAGGAGGCGAAGTGTCTCCTGGGCCCCGACCGCGGCTATCACCGCGGCGGTGGTGGCCTCGCCCGGCTCGAAGGCGATGGCGAGCGCGATCCTGGCGCTCCGCTCATTGGTGGTGAGCGATTCGATCGTCTCCATGTTCGCGTCCTCTCCGCTGTCCAGGCACCTGGCCTCACGAGAGAGGTGCACCCGTGGTGCCGCCCGGAGGCGGCTCGGCAGTGGCGGCTACAGGGACGGCGTACTGCTCGGGGGTTGTCGCGTCGGATCGCTGGAGTCGAACGGTTCGACCGTCACCGTGACGGCTCCCTCCCGCGACCCCAGGTTCGGCTGGTAGCCGCGCACAGCCTCGATGGTTAGCTCGACGCGCTCTGACTCGAGTGAGTCAGGCTCGGGGCGGGGCTCGTCCTGCATCGCGGCGAGCTGGGACTCGACGCGGGCGAGGTCTTCCTCGGCGTCGGCGAGGGTCTGTGCGTGGCGGAAGGGCTGGCCGAGGCGCTGCTGGGTGTCGGCGACGGTCTGCTCGGCTTCTTCCAGGTCTTCGCGGGCCTGGTCGAGAAGGGAGGGGATGCCGCTGACGCGGTTCTCGATGCGCTGCACGAGCCCGAGCCCGGCTTCAAGGAATGACTCCTTCGGCAGCGTGAATCCCGAGCGGGGCACCTCGGGCAGGGAGAGGGTCACATCGAGGGCGGCGAGCCCGGAGCGGGCCTCGACGTGGATGTCGAAGCCTGAGATGCGGCCGATGATCCCGAAGTCCTTGTGCCCGTACCGCGGCAGCCACTTCAGCCCGGAGTCGCCCATCCATGCGGCGAGGGCGTGGGCGGCTTCGGAGCGGGAGTCGTAGTCGCGCGCGCCGAGCGTGATGCGGAACCTGTCGCCGCTCGTGTCGATCATCCGCGGGGCAGCGGCTTCCAGCCCGCGAATGTCCGCGGCGGCGCGCTCGGCGGCTGACCGGGCGCGGTTTCCGGTGTGGACGAGCATGTCCTCGTTGCGCTCGTGCGCGCGCTGGAGGCGGCGGAGCCGGTTCACCTCGTTGAGGATGACGGAGTGCTCCAGCAGGAGCGGATTGCCGGAGGCGATTGCCTTGGCCTCTGCTGCGGACAACGCGGAGGTGTCGATCTCCTCGATCTCTCGGGCGTTGATCTTGCCGCGCAGGAGCTGCGCGAACGACGCGGCCTTCCGCTCGACGGTCTGCCACATGTAGGAGTCGAAGGAACGCTCGGTGACGTAGCGGACGATCGCCACTTCCTCGTTCTGGTTGCCCTGCCGCATGATGCGACCGTCGCGCTGCGCGATGTCGGAGGGCCGCCACGGGCAGTCCAGATGGTGCAGCGCGATGGCGCGGGCCTGGACGTTCGTGCCGACACCCATCTTCTCCGTCGATCCGAGGAGCACGGCGACGTGGCCGGCACGGGCTGCGGCGAACAGGCGGGCCTTCTCCACGTCGGTCTTCGCCTCGTGCATGTATCTGACCTGCTCGGCGGGGATGCCGCGCTGCACGAGCTGCTGCCGCAGCTCGTCGTAGGCGTTCCACCTGTCCTGGTTCGGGGTGCCGATATCGGAGAACACGAGCTGGAGCGACCCGCGCACCGTGGAGGGTTGCCCGGTCACCGTGTCGAGGTACTCGTTGTCGCGGGTGCGCTCCCAGATGCGGTGGATCGCGTCGGCGGCGACGTCGACCTTGCTCGGCCCGGACGGGTCGCGGGAGATGACCATGCGGATGTCGAGCGCGGCCTTGCGTCCGTCGGTGGCGATCAGGAGCATGTTGTCTTCGTCGGGCCGCACCTGGCGGGTGGCGACCTTCTCGGCGCGCTCGGCGAGGGATGCGACGTACTGTTCCAGCTCGACGGTCGGCTGCACCGGCACGGTGGAGGGCGCGCGGCTGCCGTCGTCGCGCTGCACGAGCGCGGGCACGGGCAGGTCGAGGTCTTCAGCGGTCTTCACATCGGCGAACACCGACCACATCCGGAGCAGCTCCTGCCCGTTCTGGAACCGGGCGAAGCGGGTCTTCATTCGGAAGGTACTGCCGGTCGGCGAGATCTCCATCTGCGTGACCAGCTCGCCGAACGTTGCCGCCCACGCATCGAACGCGCCGACACCCGCCGACTCCAGCACGTCGGGCCGCAGGTATCGCTGCATGACATAGGTTTCGGTGATCGAGTTCGAGATGGGCGTCGCGGTCGCGGCGGTCACGACCCGCTCGCGCCCCGCGGAGCGGAGGTATTCGAGCTTCATGTGCAGGTCGCTCGCGCGATCCGAGCCCTCGATGGCCGCGTCCCTGATGTTCGACTCGGTGGCGAGATTCTTGTACATATGCATCTCGTCGACGATGACGTAATCAATGCCGGTGTCCTCGAAGCAGACGCCGCGGTCGCGGTCGGAGTCGAGCCGATCCTTGAGCTTGTTCTCCATCGCCAGGAGCTTCCGCTGGATGCGCTTGACGCTCATCCGCTGCTCGCCGGGCGCCTCGCCCAGCACTCGCCGCACGTCGTCTACCTGCCCGCGGATGTACTCCTGCTGCGTCTCGGCGCGCAGCGGGATCTTGGCGAACGCCCCCTGCGTGAGGATGATCGCGTCCCACTCGTTCGCGGCAGCGCGGGCGACGAACAGCCGCCGCTTGTCTGCCGTGAGGTCGAGGCTCGACGCCGCGAGCACGCGGGCGCGCGGGTAGATCTGGAGCCACTCGCGCCCGAACTGCTCCAGCATGTGATTCGGCACGACCACGACGGGCTTGCCGATGAGCCCCATCCGGCGCATCTCCATCGCGCCCATAATCATTTCCGCGGTCTTGCCCGCGCCGACCTCGTGGAACAGGCCCGCGGCGGGCTCGGACACCATGCGCGCGACAGCGGCTCGCTGGTGCGTGCGCGGCTCGAAGTTCGACGCCAGGCCGGGCAACGACAGATATGCCCCGGCATCCGTGTAGTCACGGAGCACGATGGAGTTGAAGCGCCGGTTGTACTCGTCCACGAGCGCCTGCGCGCGTGCCGGGTCTTCCCACACCCACTCGCTGAACCGCTCTTGGAGGCCGTCGGCCTTCTCCTGCGCTGCGGCGGTCTCGACGGGGTTGAGCACGCGACGCACCTTGCCGTCGATGTCCTTCTCCTCGTCGTAAACGAGCATCGTCCGCTGCTCCATGACGGCCTGTGCGATGTCCGGCGCGGGGCGGCGGGGCGTGCCCCATTCCGAGGTGGAGGGCAGCCCCTGCCGACCGCCGCGAATCTCCCACATGCCTGGCAGCGGGTTCTCCACGCGAACGTCGGGCGCGCGCAGAGTGCTACGCAGGAACTGCTCGTGCACGTCGGCGCTGATCCAGACGGCGCCGAGCTTCGCGTGGATGTCCTGGATGCCCAGCGGCGCGGGCAACACCTCAGCGAGCGCATCGACGTTGACCTGGAACTCCGGGTCGTCCTCGGCGCGGAGCCGTGCCGCTTCGAGCTTGACCCGCACGTCGCCCGACAGATACTCCGGCGCGTGGGTGAGCTGGTTCGTGACCGGATCGGCGAACACGAGCGTTCCCAGCGCCGCGCGCGCCTCGCGGTCGTTCATGCCGAGCAGATCGGCGACGAGGGTGATGTCGATGCGGCCGGTGCGGTCGAGGCTGACCGCTATGGCGTCGGCCGGGCTGTCGACACCCTGCACCTCGGCGCGCGGCACCACCACACGGTGGCTCATGATCGCGGCAGGCGACGCGGACTGATCCTCGTCGTCGAACTGCTCCAGCGCGAGCACCAGGGGACCGAACGGGTCGGAGCGCAGCAGCCGGATCGGTGTCGGCACGATGCGCGCGAAGGTCTCCTCGCCGTCCTCGTTCGTGCGCCCGGTGGGGCGCAGCGTGTAGCGGTTCAGCGCCCCGTAGGTGCCGACGTACTTCAGGTAGTCGCGGCGCAGCGTCGTGCGGGTGAGCACGATGTCAGGCGTGTCGTCCACGCTCGCCGCTTCCGCGGTCAGCAGGCGGGATGCCCCGTCGCGCAGACGCAGCAGTGCGCGTAGCTCGCGCTCGGCGGACTTCGGCACCGCAAGCGGCTCCAGCGAGCCGGAGACAACGGTGCGGAAGCCGCCGGTCTCGCTCGCCACGATGCTGCCGTCCCATAGCTCCGGCGCCGACGGGGTGAACGCTGCCCGGCGCGCCTGCTGCTCGGCGGTGCGCTCGGTCATCGTCAGCCCGGCCCGGCGCGCGGAGAACACGATCTGGTCGACGGCGACCGCGAGTTCCGCCTCCAAGTCAGCCAGATCGGTCGTGATGGTGAGCGTGGCCGCGTCGTACATCCCGTGGCCGACGCCGACCTCCCCGAGCATCTGCTCCGGGTGCTCGTCGAAGTAGCGGTTGATCCGCATCGGCACGCCGTCGATGGGCACCTGCGCGACCGTCTCCCAGGCGTCGTCGCGCATCTGCTCGCCCTCCGGTCGCCGCCGGAACACGAGCAGGTCGGTCACCACCTCCGTCCCTGCGGCGCGGCGGTGCGCCCCGGTGGGCAGGCGGATCGCGCCCACGAGGTCGGCCAGCTCGTTCATCTCCCGCCGCGCGCCGGGGTTCTGCGCGTCCATCGTGAAGTGCGAGGTCAGCACCGCGACGATTCCGCCGGGCCGGGTCAGGCGCAGCGACTTGATGATGAAGTGGTTGTGCATCGACTGCCGGGTCGCGTTGTGCAGCGGGTCGTGCAGAGTGACGCTGCTGAACGGCACGTTGCCGATGGCTGCGTCGAAGTGTCCTTCAGGCAGTCGGGTGTCGGCGAAGGACTCGGCGCGGACGGTCGCGTGCGGGTACAGCTCGGCGCAGATCGCCGCCGTCAGTGGATCGAGTTCCACCCCGGTCATCTGCGCCGACGCCGGCGCGAGGCCGATGAACGTACCCGCGCCGGAACCGGGCTCCAGCACCGCGCCGCCGCGGAACCCCAGCCCGTCCAGCAGCCGCCACACCTGCCGGGCGATCATCGGGTCGGTGTAGTGCGCGTTGATCGTCGTGCGCGCGGCGGCATCCCACTCGTCGTCGCTCAGCAGCTCGCGCAGCTCAGCGCGCTCGGCATCCCATTCGGGCTTCAGATCATCGAAGACCTCGGGGATCGCGCCCCAGCTCGACCAGCGGGCGAGCACGCGCTGACCCTCTGGAGACGCGGGGCGACCCGTCGAGTTCAGATCGTGGATGAGGTGGATCGCCTCCACGTTCGCCCGATAGCGTGCCTTCGCGCCCGAGGGGCCAAGGTCGTCCTGCGAGGCGGGAACGAACCGAGGCGCTACCGCAGCTCGCGGAAGAAGCGGATCGTCGCCGCCTCGGCGAGCGTCGCCCGGTTCGCCCGCATGTACTCCCGCGGGGGCTCCGTCGCCACGAGCTCCAGCAGGAACTCGACCGGCAGCGCCCACGTCTTCGCCATCTCCTCCAACTCCACGGAGGAGGGCATCGAATCCGGGCAGTCCTGCATCCGCTCGGCCCAGAGGACCAGGTTCTCGTCGGAGGGACGGGTCTGCTCCCATTCCTCCCGTGCCTGATCCAGCGGCAGGCTCGGGTCGGTGACCCACGCCAGTTGCGACATCACGACCTCCTCCGCCTGTCTCCGGGCCGCTGTCAGCCGGGCGACCTTCTGCAAGAAAGTCTCCCCCTGCCGGTCGCTGCCCGCCAGCATCGACGCGAGGTTCGTCACCTGCGCCTGCATCTCCAGGCCCAGCGTCTCGAAGAACGTCGCCGGATCGCTCAGCTCCGCCACTCGGCTCGGAGCTGTCGCCTGCCAGTGCTCCAGCGCCATCTGCCCGTACTTGTTCATCGCCTGCCCCGGTTTCGCGAGCGGTGGCGAGCGCGGTGTCAGCGGCGGGCTCGTCGAGCCCCCACAGGTCGAACTCCAGTTGCCCCGGCCAGGGCTTCCGGGATCGCTGCCGCGCCATTCGCCGTCACCGCCCGCGCCCTACTGCTCCGCCGCGAGATGGGCGTAGAACTCGTCCTCGATGGCCTGCCTGCGAGCCACGTCGTCCTTGACGAACTGCGTGAAGTCGGCATCCCGGTCGGGGATCACCGTCTCCACCAGCATGGGATGCTCGTCCTCGCCCGGCCACACCGCCTGCCGCGTCGGACGGTCGGTGTTGAGCTTCGTGCCGCACGCGGTCACCGCGTCCCGAAGCTGCGGCACGAACGCCCAGAAGTCGCGCCACCAGCCGAACGGTGCCGAGCCGTGCTGCTTCTTGTCGTAGGCGTTGAGGTAGTGCTGCCGCAGCGCCGACAGCGGCCACACCAGCTCCGGGTGCCGATGCCAGAACGGCGGCACGACGTTCACGCTCAGGCCGAACTCGTGACGCAGCCAGTTCACGAAGGCGTTCAGCTCCAGCCACTCCACCTGCGCCTCGGCCGCGGTCAGGATGTTCCAGTTGACGGGGCGCGGCGGCTCCGGCGTGTCCTTCGCCTCGGCGTCCGGCTC
This sequence comes from Micrococcales bacterium, assembly GCA_017306245.1. Classification (GTDB taxonomy): domain Bacteria; phylum Actinomycetota; class Actinomycetes; order Actinomycetales; family Microbacteriaceae; genus Terrimesophilobacter. The sequence goes on from JAFKIY010000001.1 coordinate 415,893, forward strand.
CTTGGCCGGCCTCGGCGAAGGTGTCACCGGCTCGGGCTCCGGTTCCTCGAGCGGAGGCACATCGAAGTCGGGGTCATCGGGCGGGAACAGCGTCTCGTCGGTGGTCATGACGCGGCCTCACAGCGTCATCGGACGGGGTGACGGTTGCTGGGGGATGGTCGGGTCTGGCGCTTCGATGGCTGCGCTCTCGACGTGCTGCGTGCGCGAGCGGCCGCGATCGACGGCGTAGCTCGTGCGGGCGGCATCGGGGCCGATGTGCGTGGCGATGAACTCCTCGCCGCTGATCGTCTCGCCGTTCTTCTCGTAGCTGAACTTCTGGACGTGCCCGCTGGCGACGAAGGTGTCGCCGCGCGCGAACTTCTCGTAGGCGTGCTCCGCGGTCTTCCGGAACATCTTGAACGGGTAGAACTTCGTCTCGCCCTGGGTGAACGAGCCGTCCGGGTTGCGCTCGAACTGCTCCTGACCGATCCAGGCGAACAGTCGCGCCTCTCCTTTCTCGTTGAAGGACAGTTGCGGGTCGCTGGCGAAGAAGCCCCACAGGGACTCTTTGGTTCGCATCGGGATGCTCCTAACTTCTCCTGCCGAGAGAGGACTGCTACCCGATAGGTGCGCAAGCTCGACCGTCCGCGCCCCGGGCTACTGTGATGACATGGCTGAGAGGCGAGCGTCGCCTGGGCAGAGAACGCTGTAGGGACTCTTCGGAAATGTCCATTTCGTGGAGGAAATGTCCACGAGATGTCTATCCGGGACATCTTCCGGGAGGATCGCGGGTCGAAGAGCGAAGGTGCAAGCGCGAGACCGAGTACAGCCACTGATGTATAGTCAGCATGTGCTGACTATTGCCGATCGACTCGATGTGATGAACCGGCTCGGCCGAGCTATGGCCGACCCGACCCGCTCTCGGATCCTCCTGACCCTCTTGACCGGCCCGAGTTATCCGGCGGTGCTGTCTCGTGATTTGGGGCTGTCCCGCTCGAACGTGTCGAACCATCTGACGTGTCTGCGCGGGTGCGGGATCGTGGTGGCTGAGCCCGAGGGCCGGCAGACCCGGTACGAGGTCGCAGACCCGCACCTCGCGCGCGCGCTGACGGCGCTGGTTGATGTGACGCTCGCGGTCGACGAGAGCGTGCCATGCATGGACCCGGACTGCGGGGTCGAGGGCTGCGTGGCGGGGGAGGTTCGGGCGTGAGCGCGGTCACGGGCTCGCAAGCCGAACACGTCGACCTCGACGACGATGATGACGATCACCGGCCGTGGTATCGGAGCCCGAGCGTTCTGATCCCGATCGCCTCCGGCGTCGCGTTCGCCGCCGGTCTGGTGTGCGAGTGGACCGGCGCGGAGACCGCGGGTCTGGTGTTGTTCTGGATCGGTCTGCTGCTGGGCGCGTACACGTTCGTGCCGGGCGCGCTGCGCAAACTGTTCACCAAGGGCAAGCTCGGTATCGGCCTGCTCATGACGATCAGCGCCACCGGGGCGGTGATCCTCGGCTACGTCGAGGAGGCCGCCGCACTCGCGTTCTTGTACTCCATCGCGGAGGCGCTGGAAGACAAGGCCATGGACCGCGCCCGCGCAGGGCTGCGGGCACTGTTGAAGCTCGTGCCCGACACCGCACTCGTCAAGGGCGGCGACGCCACCACGGAGGTGGAGGCGAAGGAGCTGCGTGTCGGCGATGTGCTCGTTGTCCGGCCGGGCGAACGGATCGCGACAGACGGCATCGTGCGTGCCGGGCGGAGCAGCCTGGACACGTCCGCGATCACAGGCGAGTCGATCCCGGTCGAGGTCGAGCCCGGCATTGACGTGTCGGCCGGGTCGATCAACACCACCGGCGTCCTCGAGGTCGAGGCCACCGCCGCTGGCACCGACAACTCGCTCACCACGATTGTGGAACTGGTCGAGCAGGCGCAGGGCGAGAAGGGCGACCGCGCCCGCCTGGCCGACCGCATCGCCCGCCCCCTCGTTCCCGGCGTGATGATCCTCGCCGTGCTGGTCGGCGTGCTCGGGTCGCTGCTGAGCGGCGACCCCGGGGTGTGGATCACCCGTGCTCTGGTCGTGCTGGTCGCAGCGTCGCCGTGTGCTCTGGCGATCGCTGTCCCGGTCACCGTCGTATCTGCCATCGGCGCCGCGTCAAAGTTCGGTGTGGTTGTGAAGTCCGGTGCCGCGTTCGAGCGATTCGGTGGCATCCGCCACCTCGCCGTCGACAAGACCGGCACTCTGACCCGCAACAAGCCCACTGTTACCCATGTCGTCACCACCGGCGCGACCCAGGATGGTGTGCTGGCATGGGCAGCGAGCCTGGAAGGCCACAGCACGCATCCCCTCGCCGCAGCGATCACCAACGCGGTTCCCGGCGCTCCGGCCGCTACAGACGTCCGCGAGACCGCCGGCCACGGCATTGTCGGCACCCTCGACGGAGCTCGTCTCGCCGTAGGGAGTCCACGTTGGCTAGACGCTGGCACGCTGGCCGACGAAGTGCAGGCGATGGAGTCCGAGGGGATGACCGTTGTCATCATCCACCGCAACGACCAGCCAGTCGGCGCGATCGGGGTGCGGGACGAGCTGCGTCCTGAGGTTCCTGAGGTCATCGCCACGCTGAACCGGCGCGGGATCGGGGTGACGATGCTCACCGGCGACAATGCCCGCACCGCCGCGGCCCTCGCCGTACAGGCCGGCATCAGCGACGTGCGCGCCGAACTGCGTCCCGAGGACAAGGCCGCCGCTGTCGCGGAAATGTCGAAGTCGCAGCCCACCGCGATGATCGGGGACGGCATCAACGACGCCCCCGCTCTCGCGGCCGCGGACCTGGGGATCGCGATGGGGGCCAAGGGCGCGGATGCTGCGATCGAGTCCGCCGACGTCGCGTTCACCGGCCACGACCTGCGTCTCATCCCGCAGGCTCTCGCTCACGCCCGTCGCGGCCGCAGCATCATCAACCAGAACGTTGTGCTGTCCATCGCGATCATCGCAATCCTGCTGCCGCTGGCGATCACCGGCATTCTGGGCCTCGCCGCCGTGGTGCTGGTGCACGAAGTCGCGGAGGTCATTGTGATCCTCAACGGGCTCCGCGCGGCGCGGCGCACGAAGGCATGACCGGTCTCGTTCATGGCCTCGCGCAGGGAAGGGCGGATGCCGTGAAAATGAATTCCGCCGGCCCTATTGGCTCGCGCGTCCGACCACGTCTATTCCTGATCGCGTGCGCCGTCGCTGCCGGGGCGGTGCTGATCGACCAGGGAACCAAAGCACTCGCCCTTTCACGGCTCAGCGAACAAGCCCGCATCCCACTCCTCGGAGACTGGCTCGGCTTGCAGCTCGCGTTCAACCCCGGCACCGTCATGTCCCTCGGATCCGGCTCAACCTGGCTGCTCACCATCATCGCGGCCGCGGCATCCGTGGCTCTGCTCATCGCCGCCACGCGCGCCCGCACCGCCGGGTGGGCGGTCGCGATTGGCCTGCTATGGGGCGGCGCGGTCGGCAACCTCCTGGACCGCCTGCTCGCCCCACCCGGATTCGGTCGCGGCCACGTCACCGACTTCCTCGCCTACGGCAACCTGTTCATCGGCAACCTTGCCGACGTCATCCTCGGTGTCGGCGTCGCCCTCGGCATACTCCTCTACGTCTCGCAGTCGAAGGGCAGAAGGTCGAGTCATCAGCCCGACGAGCACAGATCGACTCCGAAAGACATCTAGAAGCATGCTCGCGGCGGCTTTCGAGGACATTCCGCCTGTCACTTCCGCGTCCTGCCGCTGCGAAGATGGACATTTCTGAGCGGTCCCTACAAACGCGAGAGGTAGGTCGTCCAGTGTCGTTCGTGAACAACTCGACCGGCGAAGAGTTCGAGGATGAAGACGAGTACCTGCGTTCGATGAAGCAGGATGACTCCTACCAGTTCTCATACGACTATGAGTACGTCGCCGACAGATTCGGCGACGGTGATGACGACGTGAAACTGGAGAACGCGAGGCTCAACGTCTCGCTGACTTGGGACGACTACTCGGCTCCGGGATACGTCGTCTCGTATACCGTCGATTCGCCGACCCCGATTCCAAACGACTGGACGGGCGACGCCGACCAGATCTTCAATGACTTGTGGCTTGCCGTTACCGCGGACCTGAGTTCGCTTGGTATCGGCTCGCAGCTGCACAAAGACTGGCCGATCTAGCCTCCTCACAGTCAGTCGTCGGTGACTGTTGCCTCACCTATCCCTGCGGTGCCCGGCCGCATGATCGCCTCGACCTCGGCGCGCTGGGCGAGCAGCGTCTCGGCTTCCGGCCGATGGAGCCAGTAACGCATGGTCGTGATGATCGGCGGCGCGGAGCGCAGCAACACGAGCGAGGTGCCCTGGGGCAGGGTGCGGATGTCTTCGACCTTCATGATCGGGACGCGGCGGATCGAGCGTTGGTTCGAGCGCAAGCCGCGCTCCCCGATGGTCACGGAGTCAGTCGTCTCGTCGCGTTCGCCGATCAGTGTGGAGATGTCCTGGAGGTGCCGTGTGTCCGTCCCGCCGCCGAGGACGATCTTGGTGATGCTCGCATCCCACATCGCGGTCGCGGCGTCGTCGCCCCAACGACCTCGCGCCTGGGCGAGCGACTGGAACACGGGCATCACCGTGAGCCCGGTGCCGCCGCCCTCCGCCATGAGGACCGGAAGCGAAGGCAGAGGCGCGAGGTTCCCGATCTCGTCGAGCGCGAGCAGCACAGGCGGATCGAGCCGCGCGCCCGGCGAGCGCGCGGCGATGCGCCGAGCCGTCTCTACGAGGTCTTCGATGAACGCCGCGACGAGCGACGAGGACGCCCCCGCTCCGGCTCCTGTCGCCAGCAGGTAAAGCGTGCCGGACCCGCGCAGGAACGCCTCGGGGTCGAACTGCTCGTCCTCGCCGGGGCTGACCGCCTCCAGCACCCGTGGGTCGGCGAGCGAGGCGAGGGAGAGCGAGACGCCCTGCCAAATGGAGTCGCGGGTGCGAGGGTCGGATTGCAGCATCCCGTCGAGCGACTCGGCCCATCCGGTCGCGGCGTGGGGGTGCGACGCGAGAATGGAGACGGCATCCGCCGCAGCCGCAGGGTCGAGCGTCCAGCGGAATAGCTCGGCGGGTTGCCGGTGATCGAGCGCCGCGGCGTGCAGAAGCGCCTGTAGCGCCGTGCGCGTCTTGCCTTCCCAGAATCCGCCGTTCTCGACAGAGGGGCCGGAGAGCCCGGTTCCCGCGGCGAGACCTGTGCCGCGGATCATCGCGGTCAGGGGCACCTCGCACCCGCGGATCGGTGACCACCGCAGACCCGCGGGCACGCCCTCGGCGAGGTGCTGGGGATCGAACACGGAGACTGGGCCGCCGTGCGACTGGCGGGCGCGGAGCGTCGCCGTGAGGTTGTCTGGCCGGGTCGAGGTCGTGATGACCGCACCGGGCGCGTCGAGGATGGTGTTGATGACGATGTTCGCGCCCTTGCCGGATCTCGGCGGGCCGATCAGCAGGATCGAGTCCTCCACGGATGTCCACACGCGCTTGCCGCGCGAAGTGCCGAGGAGGTAGCCGACCTGCTCGGGTTTCGGGTCGGTGAGCGAGGGGCGCAGGGTCTTCGCTCGACGCAGGAGGTCGCGTTCGGATGCGGCCCGCTGCACATCGCGCCCCTCGGCGATTCCCTCGATCCGGTTCGGGTCGGCCTTGGTCCGCTTGCCCAGCTCGCGCACCCATCGCCAGATGAACCACGTCGCCGTTCCGACGGCAGTGAGCAGGAGTGCGACGGTGATCCAGTAGGCGACCGGGCTGAGTGACGCGGAGCCGAGTGCCGAGCCGGGGTCATCGGGGTGGAAGACCACGCCGACTCCCGCTTCGAGACCTGCCGCAGGCTGGGGCGCAACTGTGACGAACGCAGCGATGCTCCCGGCCAAGCGCAGCGCACCGGCCAGCAGCATCGCACCGATGAGCGCGCCGAGGGCGAGGTTCGTCAGCTCGTCGCCGAACGCCCTGGCTCGCGGTGACGAACTGGTCATGCCGGGTGTCCGATGACGCAGGTGCCCGAGACGCGGCCGAGCAGGATGACCTCGTGCGTGGGGCTCAGATCGAGCAGACCCGGCTCGATCTGAGCCCTTGCCGCTCCGTCGCCGCTTGCCGCGGCGTGCCGGACGATGACCGCTACGGCCACATCCTCGCCTGGTACGAAGCCCTCGCCATTCTGGAGTGCGCGCGGGTGCGAAGGCTCCGTCGCATCCCGCGCGGAGTCGCCATCCTCGACCGAGGCCCGCGGTCCTGCGGGCGGGGACTGGTCGAGGGACACGGGGTGCAGTGGAGCGGTCACGATATCCGTGTAGACGGTGCCATCGAGTTCGTGCACCACGACGCGGACTGGGGAGCGGCGCTGCTCGATCACTTCGCTGATGATCTGCGCGAACGAGTGCCGCTGCCACGGCGGAGCGAACGTCGGCGGACCGAACAGCTTCCCGTCGACCACGACGCGCAGCGTCGCGTCCGCCTGCACGGTCATCGTCACGACCGGCAGCACGGGCGGCACGTTGGCTGAGTCCTCCTGCTCGGCGCTCTCTGAGCGAGCGCGGCGTCGCCGCGAAAGGGTGATGGACATTTCACGCTCCTCTGGCCTTCTGACCTGTCTCGTACATCGCAAGTTCGGCAGGGTGGAGCTGGTGCTGGACGACGAACGAGCGGTTCTTGATCCTCCAGAGCCCCTGCCCGGTGCCGAGGCCGGGCAGCAATCCCTGCTCAGTTCCGGTGAGTCCGAGGGCCTGCGCAGTCGCTCCGAGCTGATCGCTCTCCTGCCTGTAGATCACCCGTGTCTCGGCGTTGGCGAGCAGGGACGAGGCGAGTGCGCGCATCGCCGAGCCCTGGTCGCCTACGTTGTCGAGGTCGCTGAGCTTGTGGAAAATGAGCAGGTTGGCGATGCCGTAGTGCCGCGCGAGCCGCCACTGTGCATCCATCCGGCGCAGCAGCGCCGGATGCGACATGAGCCGCCACGCCTCGTCGTACACGACCCAGCGCGGGCCGCCCGCCGGGTCGAGCAGCGCCGACTCCATCCACGCCGACGAACACGTCATGAGCACGGAGATGAGCGTCGAGTTCTCCGCAACCCGCGACAGGTCTAGCGACACCATCGGCAGCGACGGGTCGAAGCGCACGGTGCTCGGGCCGTCGAACAGTCCCGCCAAGTCACCGGCCACGAGTCTCCGAAGCGCGTGTCCGACGAGTCGGCCGTCCTCGGCGAGCCTGCCATCGTCGTTCTCGGCGTTCGGAGCGAGGATGCGGTCGACCACCATCGGAAGGATCGGCACATCGGCCGAGCGCACCGCATCGGCGAGCGCGATGTCGACGGCGGTGTGCTCCAGCGGGGTGAGGCCGCGGTCGAGGACGGTCTCGGCGAGCGCGCCGATCAGGTCGCGTCGCCGTGAGGTGACCTGGCTCTGCCACTCGGCATCGCTGAGGCCCGAAGGCCGGTGCCCTTCATCGAGGGGATTCAGCCGCGTAGACATCCCGTGCCCCAGCATGATCGCCCGACCGCCGACCGCCTCAGCGACGGCCGTGTGCTCGCCTTTCGGATCGCCGGGGACGTACACCCTCCGACCGAATGGGATTGACCGTGTATAGAGACTCTTGGCGAGCGAGGACTTGCCGGAGCCGACGATCCCCGCGAGCACGATGTTCGGTGCGGTGATGATGCCCTGCGCGTAGAGCACCCACGGGTCGTAGACGAACGAAGCCCCGCTGTAGAGATCCTGGCCGACGAACACGCCAGCGGAGCCGAGCCCGCCCTCGGCGAGGAACGGATACGCCCCTGCCAGCGTCGCGCTTGTGTCCTGGTGGCGCGGCAGCCGAAAACGGCCGGGCGTGCGGAGTGCTGCGGGCCGCGTCTCGCCGGACGGTGGCAGGTAGGTCGTCGCCCGCCTTGCCTCGCGTTCGGCCTCCCATGTCGCCCGCGCCCGCTCCTGCTGAGCCTTGCGGTCGGCGGTCTCGATCTTGCTCGCCGCTCGCCGTCGCGCCTTCCGCGCGGCGCGGCGCTCGCCTGCCGGGTCGAGCAGGACCGCGGTGTGCAGGCGCTCGCGGTCGCCGGGGCTCATAGTGATAATCCTCGCCGGGAGCTGACCGGGAGTGCCTCGAACGGGTCGCGGGAGAACGGGTCCAACTCAGGTCGACTGGCGACAGGTGCCGGGTGCCACGCGATGTAGCTCGAATGCTGCGACGCCTGATCGACGGCGGTCTCGGCCGACTGGACGAGTTCTGCGGCCCTGCGCAGTGCGTTGGCGGCGGCCCAAGCCTCGTCAACCCCGGCCTCGCGGTCGCCGTTGTCGAGGAACGCCTTGTCCTGGTGCAGGACATGCGCCGCCGCGACCTGCTCCAACACTTGCTCCAGGGATCGCAGCGTCCCTAGCAACTCGCCGACCACCTGATATGTGTCCGCGGGATCAGCGAACGCACGGCTCGCGTGCGCGAGCGCCCGCACCGCCTCGCGGGCGTCTGCGGCGTCCTCTACAGGGTTGCTGAACGTCGGCATTTCGTCTCCCTGGCGTCTCGATCTGCCAGGAAGGTGCGCACGTTATCCCCGACGTCAGAGGTCGAGGCTACGGTCGATCCGACGACCTGTTGTGAGGAAGAGCATGAGCGCAAGCACATACCGCGGCCAACTTGAGCGCAAGCGGAAGCAGCGCATCGACGCGGAAAAGAAGGCTGGAGAGTACCGCGGGAAGGAATCGAAAAAGCGAGCTGAGTCAGCGGCAGCTCGTGCTGCGGCCAGCAAGTCGAAGAGCTCCAGCACCATCCAGTCCAAGCTGCGCGAAGCCGAAAGGAAGGAATCGGAGGCTGCCGCGGCAGGTAAGGAGGCGAGTCGATGGCAGTCGCGCGCGGCCGGCTATGCCAAGGAGGAGATGGCGCTTGCCGACAAGCTCGCACGGGCAGAAGCATCCGAGAGCAACGCCGCTGAACGTAGACGCAAGCTGGACCAACAGCGTGCGGATCGGCAAGCCGCGGCCCAGCGCGCCGTTCTCGAGCGGCGGCTGAGCGCCACGGAGTCCGCCGTCTCGCAAGTCATTCGTGAGCTTCCTGCCCCGAAGCCTGAGAAGCTCCGCGTGCTGATGCTCGGCGCATCGTCGGAAGGCGATCTGCGCGTGGGGCGTGAGCAGAAGCGGATTCGTGCAGCGGTCGAGTCGGCGCTTCATCGTGACTTGGTTGAGCTGGATGTCCGTCCTGCTGCAACGACGGCCGATCTGCTGGATGGCATCACGAAGTTCCGTCCGCACGTCGTTCACTTCTCCGGCCACAGCAATGAGGACTTGATCGTCTTCGAAGACGAAACCGATACGCCCCACGAGGGTGTGATCGTGAGCGCGCGCGCCTTCGCTGCCGCGATCAATGCAACGGACGATCCGCCCTTGCTCGTTCTTCTGAACTCCTGCCGGTCTGCTGGTCAGCTTGACGCCCTCGTTGCCGACATTGTTCCGTTCGCAATCGGCATGGCAGACGAGATTGAAGACGGTGACGCGATCAGCTACGCGGCGCAGTTCTACGCCGCGGTGGCGAACGGACAGTCGATTAACTCGGCCCATCTGTCTGGGCAGGCGGCTCTGCAACTGGCGGGTCTCGATGGTGCCGACCTGCCGACTCTAGCCTGGGCAGAGGGCGTCGACCCATCCGCGACTTTGCTCGTGCGTCCGGCCGAGTGACTACGACCTGATCGGCGAGAGGGGACGCAGCGTGCGCGTCGTCACACGTCTCGACAGAGCGGGAGCGCGGCGACGGCGAATGCGGTGGCCTGCTGGCCGACGAGTCTGCGCGTTTCACAGGACGCCTGGACCGCGGCTTGCTCGATGGCGGCGACGGCGGCATCCAGCTCATCGACCGTGGGCGCGGAGACGGAGATGAGGCCCGTGTAGCGGAGCACGCCGTGCCCCGCGGTGAGGTCGGACTCCTGCTGGAGCACGTCCTGGTACTCAGCCGTGCGCGAGGCGTCCTCGACCTGCCCGATCTTCGCACGTTGGGCCGCGTCGGAGAGCAGGCCGACCTTCTTCTTCCGTAGGTCGCGGGCCGCGATGTCGGCGCGAACTGGCGTGCAGATGAGCGAGAACGAGCGCTGCATGCCGGAGGTGAGCAGCAGCGGGGCGAGGAATCCGGGGAACACCTGCGAGCGCGGCCACTCGGAGAGCCAAAGCACGGTGTGGTGCGCGGAGTCGGTGCGCACGCGATCCCAGCTCTCGGTCACCGCGATTGGTCCCGCGGTGGCGAGGGAACGCCCGATGTCGGCGTGCCGCTCCAGCGCGGGCGCAGCAGCCGGGTCGTAAGCGGAGCGCAGGATGACAGCGACTTCGCCGGGCGCGAGCCAGCCGGTCGTGGCGAGGTCCGCAGCTCGCAGCGCCGTGACGAGCGTGGTCATCTCCTGACGCAGCACGGCGGCAGCTCCACGGATGCCGCCGCCCGCTGAGCGGATCTGTCGTCCCGAGGCGTTCATATCGAGCGCAATCGAGATGGTCGTCGCATGGCGCTCGCCGGTCGGCCCAGCACGCTCGATCAGCTCCCGGTAGGTGGTCGCAGGCCAGGATTCATCGTCGGTGCCGTGCCTGGCCCACCATTCGGCGAGCCCCGTGCCTGAGTCCGGCAGCGTCCGCTCGCAGACCTGGAGCCGGGCGATCCGGCCTGAGCGGCACGCAGTAGCGAGCACCCGACCCCAGCCGTTGATCCGCCGCTCCTGCTCGCCCGGATCGAGCAGCACGAACGCCGGGTGCGTCACCCCCAGCACCGCGGTCAGGGTCTGAGCGTGGGGGTCGTGCACCATCGCCGTGCCCGTGTCGGGATCGACCCATTCACGCAGCGCGGTCGCATCGCCGGGGAGCGCGAGCGTGCCGACGGGACGCGGCTTGATGACGCGGCGGCGGAAGATCAACTGCCCAGCGGTGCTCCGCCACATCCAGCGCGACACGATGGGCAGCCAGTCCACGAGCTTGCGCCCGCCCACGGGGACGATCGCGAGCAGCAGACAGCTGAGCCAGATCGGGGATGTCCAGACCAGCCCCATGCCACCGCCCGTGTAGATCGTGGCGACGACCGTGACCACGCCAATGCCCAGCACGATCAACTGCGAGATCGACAGTCCGAGCAGGATGCCACGGTGCGCGAGGCGCGAGAACTGCACGGGGGAGAGCTGCTGCTCGGGAGCCGGAGGGTGCCGGGTGGCCATGTTCTACCCCTTCCTCGGTGCCACGGGTATCGGCGGCGTTGATGTCTCTGCGTGCCCGGCTGCTGCGCCGCCGACTGCGGCACCGACTTTCGGCCCAGTTGTCGCCGCCGCCTTGACAACCTGCGCCCCGACGACGGCTGCGGCCGCAGGTCCGGCCGCTGCTGCCCCGGTACCTGCCGCGCCCCCCGAGGCCGCAGCCCCCCCACCGGAAGCGGCCGCCCCGCCACCTGCGCCCGCAGCGCCGCCTGCTGCGCCACTTGCAGCGGGAGCTGTGCTCGGCGCGGGAGGAGTCCCGCCTCTCGCGCCGCTTTGCCCTCCGAGGACGGACTTTGCCGCGTTCGGCTGAGCCTTGACCGGTAGCGGGACGGGTCGGTTGAGCGCCGACTTCGCTTCCTGCTCGCTCGACATCGCGTGGTACATGTCGAAGCCCACGAACGAGATGAACTTGTACGTCAGGTACGGCGCGAACGCGGCGATGAACATCAGCACGACGCCCGAGATCGGGTCACTGATCGAGGCCAGGTCGAGGTCGATGGGCGCGCTGATCTGCCCAATGGCGACGAGGAATACGACGACGATGACGAGCTTCGAGAAGATGAGCGCCACGACAAACGCCGCCCAGCGTCCGAACCAACCCTTCGCGGCATCCCAGGTGAACCCGGCGAGTGCGATGGGCGCGAAGACAATGGCGACCAGCAGCAGCGCCTTACGGATGAGCAGCGTGAACCACACGATGCCCGCACCCGCGATGCCGAGCCCGGCAAGGAAGATCGTGATGATTGCACCGACGCCGGGCGAGGCGATGTTGATCGTCGTCAGCCCAGCGGCGAGCAGTGCCATGCGGTCGCCGATGCCTTCCATCGTGTTGCCAGTCGCCTGCACGATGCCGATGGTGAGCTGATCGGTGACCTCCAACAGGGTCGCGGTGAGGGTGATGGCGACGAACGATCCGAGCACCGACTTGGCCAGTCCCACGCCCGCGCGCGACAGTGCCATCGGATCTCGATGCACGAGCCCGGTGATGAGCTGGAGGCAGAAGAAGACGAGCATGACGAAGATCGCCACACCGAACAGCACGTTGTAGACCGAGACGTACTGACTTCCAGTGACGTCGACGAGCGTCGTCGAGTCGAACACCGCCCACACGCTTTCGAACAGCCAGGCGGCGGCCTGCCCCATTGCCTGCGCGAGCCAGTCGAACGGCGCGGAGATGAGCGACGCAGTTCCCTCACCCACGGCATCGCACACCGAGGCGATGACGGGCACATCACAGATACTCATCGGCTCAGCCATCTCAACTCGGTCGTGGAGTCAGACTGACTGGCCGACGTTCCAAAAGAAGTTCACGAGCGTCACCGACGCACCGCAGATGATCGCCGCGCCGCACGAGACGAGTACGCCGACCTTGCCCCGGCTGGCGAGGTGCGGATTCGAGCTGTTCGTCCCGTAGCCCCAGACCACGGCCGAGATGATGAGGGCGAGGACAGCGAGGATGAGCCCCACCGTCATGGCCGCGCCGACGATAACGCGGAGCTGTTCGATGCCGGGCAACCCGTCGGTATTGGGGTCGATGTCGATCACTGTGTGCTCCTTCAGCAGGCGAGGGACGCCTTTACCCTGTAGGTGCGCACGCTGTCCCGATTGGATTGGCCTCAGATGCCCGCGCCGACTCCGAGCAGGAAGTTGACCCAGGTGACGCCGAGGCCGGCGAGTGCGGCAGCTCCGACGGAGACGAGGAATCCGGTGCGCGCGCGGACAGCCGAAGTGATGTTGCCGTTCGCCGACGAGATCGCCCACACTGCGGCGCAGATGACGAGCATGAGCACGGCGAGGATGAGCACGATGGTCAGCAGCGCGCCAACGATGGCGCGCAGTTCTGCCTGACCGCCGACGGCTCCGAAGTCGGGGAATATGTCCATGTCACGCGGCCATCTCTGCTGAGCAGAGCGCCGCGGTGCTTGCGGCATCGAGGTTCTGCACTCCGTGGGCGGCAAGCCACGGCTCGGCATCGACGGCCGCTGCGTTCGAGCCGCCTGGCCGGATCTCGAAATGCAGATGGGCTCCGGTCGACCTGCCCGCCGAACCGACGTTGCCGACGTGCTGCCCTGCAACGACGCGATCCCCGACGCTGACGAGGACGCCGCTCTGCCACATGTGGGCGTAGGCGGAGGCGATGCGCTGTCCATCGATGGTGTGCTCGATGATGATGAGGTTGCCGTAGCCGCCCGACGGCCCGGCGAAGCTGACCACGCCATCGGCGAGCGCGAGGATCGGCGTGCCGTCGTCGGCAGCCCAGTCCGTTCCCGAGTGGAACGCTCGCTCACCAGTGAAGGGGTCTTCGCGCCACCCGAAGTCGCTGGTGTTCACCCACGTCCCGCTCGGCAGCGGGAAGACGATGGCGGTCGTCTCGGGTACGTTGCCGAGCGGCGTACCGCCCGGCGTGGTTTCGGCGCGGCGCGTGAGTGCAGCGAGGATCGCCTCGGCGACCGGCTGGTAGTTCTGGTAGCGGTCGGGATATGCCGAGACCTCGACCGCTTGCGCTGCCTCGCCAGGGTCGAGGTGCTGCCAGTCGGGTATGTCGAGCAGTCCGCGCGGTGATGGGTAGTTCGGCCCGCTCGAACCTCCGTAGAAGGCGCGCGATTGGTAGGTCGCGTTCATCAGCTCTGCGACGGTGCCCCATCCTGCGCTCGGCCGCATTTGGAATAGACCAAGAGAGTCGTGATCGCTGCCCTCTCCGTCGTTCGGGAAATCGTTCGACTCTGGTATCGCAGCCGAGTTTGCGAGCATCCGTAGCCGCGACTCGGTGAGTGCGGCCATGAGCGCGATGACGATGCCAGCGCGACCAACGCCCTCGGTCTGCGCGCCGACCGTGATGATGGTGGCTGCATGGGTTAGCTGCTCGTGGTTGAGGGTCACGGTCTCGCCCGCGCGCGTCGTGGCTGTGAGCGACTCCGGGATCGGCCCGACAACGAGGGAGCTTGACGAGAGACATGCGGCGAATACAGCGGGCGACACGAGCAGACCCACGCCGACCAGGCTCATGGGGAGCACTGCGACGAGGGTGGCGATGACCACAACGAACTTCTTCATGCGGGTGCCGATCAACGCAGGGGGTTGTCAAGCTCGGAGATGCGAAGCGCGCGGCAGGTATCGAAGGTCGGCTCGCAGGTGATGAAGACGGTGAACGCGACCTCGTGGGAGCTGGTCACGGGCTCGATGCCGTGGACGCCCTCACGTTGTCGTATGCCGGTGATCGTGTAGGCGACGGTGCCCGGAAGGATCTGTCCCTCGGCTGCCTGCTCCAGCGCCGTCGCCCACTCGTCCGGCACCAACACGTCGTTGATGTCGAGCCATTGGCGGGTCTGCATCGTGCGGAGCTGCGCCCAGGCGTCCGCGGTCGGGAGATAGGTGCGCACGTCAGAGGCGAGTCCGGCGGTCTCATTGCCGGAGGGGTCGCCCACATCCACGATGGCCTGCGCGTAGTCGGTCGGCCCGAACTCGGTCGCGGTGTCCCATGTGAACAGCGCGATGGCGAGGGCTCGCGCGAACGTCTCGGGGTCGTCGGACTCACGGACGGCGGGCGGCGCGCTCGATGTCGGGAACGGTGCGTTGGTGGAAGCGCCTGATGGGCCGCTCGTGGAGCTGCCGCCCGGCGAAGGCTCGGATCGAGGTGCGAGCAGCAACCCGTAGAGCCCGACTCCGACGAGGACGGCAAGCACGGCGGCACCGACGATCAGGAGGATCATGAGGCGACGAGGGAAGCGAGTCTGCGGCATCAGGCACTCTCCTTGGCGCGACGTTGGCGGGCGGCGCGGGCGGCTCGGGCCGCGTCGAAGAAGCGGACGGTGGCGTCGAGGATCGCCTCGACGTGCTCCCACTGTTCGTCGCTCAGTGCGGTGCCGACCTCGGCGGGGTCGTAGTGCGACCACCACTGATCGAGGTCGTTCCAGGTGAGCGTGAACGCCCGCACCGGGTAGCGAACCGGCACGGGGCTTGTCGCTGGCGCGGGAGCCGGGCCTCGCTTGCGTCCTTGCTTCGCGCGCTCCAGCGCCTCTTGAGCGAGCAGCTCCAGCTCGCCGGGCGGCTCGGGCTCATCCTGCGGGATCGCGAGCATGGCGATGGTGCGGGCGTGCGCCGTGGTGATCGACGCGCCCCGGTCGATGGCGTCGAGTTCGGAGCGGGCGAAGCTGCGCACATCCTCCGGCTGGCGGGGGTCGTTCGCGATCCGCTGGAGATCGTTGATCTGCTCCAGGCTCGTGTACGACTTGCGCCCGGTGACCATGAGCGCGGCCTGCGCACGGGACTTGCCAGGGGCACCGATCAGCGGTGGTGCCGTGACGGCACCACCGCTCGTTCCGGCGATTTTCCAGCCCGCACCGAACTGCGTCGCCGCCTGACGACGGGCGGCATCCTCGGCCATGAGCGTCTTCAGCTCGCGGTACAGCGCCGCGGCCTCGGTCTGCGTGAACGGCTTGTGCAGCACGTTGTCGGCCTGCTCAGCCATGAGCCTCTGGAGCCGGTCGCTGATCCCGGAGCGCACGAACACGTTGACCTTCTTGTAGCCGAGCTTGCGCAGCGCGGCAATGCGGCGAGCGCCGCATACGAGCACCCCCTCCGGCGTCACGGTCGGGGGCTGGAGCAGTCCGTCACGTTCGATGGATGCTGCGAGTGCGTCGATGTCGCCCAGTTCCACGCGATGACGGCTGCCGACGACGATGGAGTCGATGGTGCGCTCCAGCTCGATGTGCCCGGTGCTCGCCGCCATGCGCTCACCTCGCCCCCGCCAGAGTGGGCGCGTTCAGGCCGAGCAGCAGCACGAGGTCGTCATCGGTGAGCAGCGCGCGCAGGGGTTCGCCGACAAGAAGGCGGTACAGCACGCCGCGGCCGACGGCGGTGCGGGCCTGATCGGGATCGGGGTTGCCGAGGATCGCACGGAGCAGCGCGTTCCAGCTCGTCGACGACAGATCGAGCACGGCCCGAGCGTGTGGGTCTCGCCGAAGCGACTCCGCTGCGCTCGCCCGCGACGGCGCGTCGCCGAGTCGAGTGCAGATGTGCTCGATGGCTGCGCGCGCCGTCTGCTCCGGCCAGTCGAGCAGCGTCAGTAGCTTGATCGCGTCCTCGACTGCACGGACGACGCCAGATGCCTCGTCGTCCGATTCGTTCTCGTCCTCACCCGCGGGCGCGACCTGCAACGCTTCGTGGTAGGCGGTGAGCGGGTTCTCCCGGTCGCTGAACCGCTCCGGGTCGTGGAAACCGCTGTATTGCGGCCTGCGTGCCTGATGCGTCGAGCACAGCAGTCCGTTGCCTCGTTCCTCGGCGATCAGTGTGACCTGCACAGCACGGGTGACGACTGCCCACGGATCTTCCGCGTTGCGCACGGCCGGGGTGCGCATCGCGTCGAACGCGGCGCTCGCCGCTTCCCACGGGTCGAGGCCGTGCTTTCGCGCGAGGCTCGCGTACCGACCCGCCGTGTAATCCATGAGCGCCGCGACATCCACGTCGCGCTGCCACGCGCCTTTCCCATCGTCGTGCAGACGTTCCAGGAGCGCGCGTAATCCCTCCGGGGTGCGGAACGACGGTGGAGCGGGCGGGGCAGACATGGTGTGCTCACAGGCGTCGGAGCGGGTCGCGGCTGACAGGGGACTGGTGTGCGGGCGACTGCCCGAACGCGGAGAGCGGCGCGATGCCCTGGGCACGCGCCCGGATGCCTGGCCGGGTCATCGGAGTTGCCTGCGGCGAGGTCTGCCGACGTTCCTCGACGCGGCGTGCCAGCTCGGTGCGCAGGTCGATGCCGCGCCCGATCATGCGGGCCGAAGCGGACGGGAGTAGCTCGGTCGGGCGCACCCACACCACCTGGCTGCGGTCGTGCTCTGCGCTCAGGCGCTCCAGGAGTGGGTGGCCGCCGCGCCACGTCTGCGCGGCGAGCCACGGGTCGGTGTGGCGCGCCAGCTCGGAGATCTCAGCAGCCTCGCTGGGAGTCGGCTTCAGTGTGTGGAGGACATCGGCAAGCCGACGGGCATGCTCGTCTTCTGGCAGCTCGTCGTTCACAGCGCGCCTCCTTCCGATGCGGCGGCGAGCGCGGGCGTCGCCAGCCAACGACCGACCGTGGACGGATGCACCCCGGTCGCACGAGCGATGGCGGTATTCGTCATGCCGTCCTCCTTCATCCGCAGAGCGAGTTCTCTAGGAGCAAGGTGCGCAGGCGCTTCCGGCGACAGGTACTCGACCGCGCTCGGCACCAACTCGGTCGTCTGGGTCGACGGCTCTGCACGGAACCGTCGGGTGAGCACCACCGTCAGGTGCGTGATCGCCAGCAGCACGAGCGGCGGAACCGCGGCAACCGATCCCGCGAGCGCAGAAGGAACGTCGGCGTCTGCGGCGACGACCGCGTGGATCGCGTTGGCTGCGACCGAGACCGCGGCACCAGCCATGAGCAGCAGCCACGGATACCAGGCGGCACGCTGCCCCGCGAGCGCGACGACGGACACCGTGGCGACGACGATGAGGCCGTCCACGATGAGCGGCCACGCCCACGCCTGGCTCTCATCGACGCCGGAACGTCGCGCGAGGTCGGCGAGCGCCGTGAACGACAGCCAGAAGGCGGCTGCGGCGATGAATACGGTCCCAGCCACCGCCGTCCACACGGCGATCCGCCCGCGCGGCTGTTGCGTGTTGCCGGGGATCACGAGAGCACCTGACCCGATGAAGGCTGAGCTGCATGGCTGGGCATGGAACTGGCGGCGGGCGCAGACGGTGCGCCCCTCGCTACGCGGTGCGCCGAGCGGATCGTCGTCTCGATCTCCGGCGCGGGCAAGCCTGCGCGCTCGGCAGCCGGCACCAGCGCGGCACGCACGCGGTCGGGCGGGATGCCCGCCTCGATGAGCCGACACGAGGCCCAGAACAGGCCGCGGTTGCGCTCGCCCTCGCCGCGCATCCCGACCCAGCGGGCGATCCGCTCCACGTCAACGCCGTCTGTTCGCTCGACAGGGATGACGGGCATCGGGCGCGCCGATCGCGGATCGAGAAACTGCCGCAGCGCGCGGGCATCGATGGGAACCGCATCGCCTCGCCCGGAGCCGATGAGGGCATACGCACTCTGCCCCGCATCGGTGGCGATGATCGAGGGCGGCACGATGACGTAGCCGCCCGATCCTCGGAAGTCGATGCCAGCACGCGCCACCTGCCAGGACGGCTGCGCCAGCTCGGGATCGGCCGGGTAGTAGGCATGGACTCCGCCCGAGGGCGTGCGAATGAACGCGGCCCAGCGATCCGTCAGCCCCTCGCGCCGGGCCAGCTCGAACGCTGCGAAGCCGCGGATCGCCCCGTGCACGTCGACATCCACGACCTCCAGCCCGGAGAGCTGGCCCGTCGGCATCCCGATGTTGGCGCGCGGCCACCGCGCCCACCAGCGAGCGACCTGGCGTGGTTCGGTGCTCGCCTCGTGGAATCCCCGCTTGGTCAGCGGGCGCTTGCCTCCTGCGACGCAGGGAAAGACCGGGATGCCTGCCTCGGCGTAGCGACACGCTGCGGCGCTCGGCGACAGCCCGGTGAGCGAGGCGAGCAGGGCGGCGGCATCCAGCGACTGGCGCTCTCCGCGCGAGGCTTCCGGCATCGTCATCTCGGCACCTCCTCTGGCCTGGTCGTGAGCTGTGCGGCTCTTGTCGATCAGGTGCGCCGGGGTTCCCAAGAGATGGTCGCCGTCCGGCGGGCAACGCAGGCAGGCTGCGGGGTCGCGCTGCGTTCATGGAACCTCCCGCTCACCGGATAGCCGCGTTGAGCATGCTCAAAACTCTCCCGAGATTCCGTTCTAACACCGCACGTTGAGCATGCGCAACAGTTGATTTGTGCATGCTCAACGGGTAGATTGAGCATGCACAACTACCCTTGGGCCTGGGCTACGTCGATGCCTTGGCCCTCCCGAAGGGAAGGGGGGTCAGCGACGATGACTGAAGACGAAAGTCAGGCTGCGGCTGACGACCTCGCCAAACGCCTGCGACTTCTGATGGATGTCGCTGTCGCCGAGTCCGGCTCCGAACCGACCTACTCGCAGATCGCGGAGTATCTGAGACAACGTGGCATCAGCCTGTCTCGATCTCGATGGACGTACATGGTCAACGGCCACCGATACGTTCAAGACACCGCAATCTTCGAGGGACTCGCGGACTTCTTCGACGTTGATGCTGCCTTTCTTGCGGGGGAGAGCGGCGTGGCAACCCCGGAGAAGGTCTCCGCCCAACTCGACCTCGTGCGTTCGATGCGTGCAGCGAAGGTGAAGTCCTACGCTGCCCGCACACTCGGCGACATCTCGCCGAAGGCGCTCCAAGCCATCAGCAAGTTCCTGGACGAGGAAATGATGCGAACACCCGAGCACTGACGGGTGTCGCGCACCACGGAGCCGAGGCCAGTAGCTGCTCGGCCGAGAGGGGGTAAACGTGAACACCGAAGAGACCGTAACGGCCGCCGTCTCCGATCTGCGGCTCGGCAGCAGATTCACGCTTGCGCACCTTCTCCAGGCCATACAGGAACGGCGCCATCGTAGGCTCCGCGTCGTCGAACTCGCCGACCTCGACACCCGCGACGGCATCTGTGCGCTCTGGCTGGTCACCGACACCGAGGACTTCGTGCTCCACGCACGCAGCGACTCTGCACTGCACCGCCAGCAGTTCGTCCTTCACGAGCTGGCCCACATGATCCTCGGTCACACGGAGGGCGACGATTGCACAGCCGGGGACGTCTTGCTGCCCAACATCCCTCCTCACACGCGCGGACGCCTGCTCAAGCGACAGGACATTGACAGTGAGACGGAGATCGCCGCCGAGTCGCTCGCAGATCGGCTGGCCGCGGGCATCCGAGGATCGGTGTTCGCCGAGTCCCGCTATTCGGAGATTTTCGGGTGATCCAGGCGCTCGTCGCGACGCTCATGTGGGCGCTCGTGGCGAGCCTGCTCATCTTCCGCCGCAAACGGGCGGATCGAAGCATCACCTACGCCTCCTTCACGATTGCCGTCGCGATGACCCTGAACGTCGACGCCATCTACCTCGCCACCGATCCGCTTCTTGGCGGCACGAACGTCACAACCCTCGTTTCGGATGGGCTGCTGATGACCGGGATCTTCTTTCTCGGTCGAGGCGTCATGAAGGCTGACGAGTACCG
This sequence comes from Micrococcales bacterium, assembly GCA_017306245.1. Lineage (GTDB taxonomy): Bacteria > Actinomycetota > Actinomycetes > Actinomycetales > Microbacteriaceae > Terrimesophilobacter. Next base: position 436,205 of record JAFKIY010000001.1, read on the forward strand.
CCCCAGGCTCGTGCGGGTCGCCGTGGGCATCCCGGTGCTCCTCACCTCGCTTCTTGCGATCACCACGACGTTTGTGTTCATTCACCGAGGCACAACCACGACTCGGTTCATGATCGACCTCGGCGCGCAACCCGCAGCAGCGGCCTACTCGATCATCAACTTCAGCTACTTCTTCCTTGTCATCACGACGATGATGATCCTCGCCGCGCGGCAGTATCTGCGCAGCTCCGGCATCCAGCGTCTCCCCGCGGCTCTGCTGAGCCTGGGATCGGCGTTCGGCGGCGCACTGTGCCTGGCCGTGCTCATCATGGACGTCGCACACGTCACAGGACATCTCGATCTCATGCGCGCCGTCCAACCCGCCTACGAACCGCTCTCTCTGCTCGCGTTCCTTTTCCTATGCGCGGGCTTCGCCGCGCAGCCTGCCGTCCGCCGCGCACAGCACGACATGCGCCGGAAGCGCACCGTCGGCCTCGCAACACAGTTGGAGCCTCTCTGGAAGCGGGCGTCCCTCGTGCGGCCTGGGCTGAGCCAAGCAGACCCGCTCGCTGCGAGCGCGGATGACCTGGAGAGCCGTCTACACCGAGAGATCGTTGAGATCCGCGACGCGATGATCGACCCCCGCGTCACTTTCGACATCAGCACAGCCGAGCGCGCCCTACTGAATCGCGCCGAGAGCCACCTCCTCGGACTCGACACGAGAGCGACACGAACCAACGCTTCGCCAGGAAGCCGGGTAGACCAGGGGGGCACTTCGTGATGCGACGGGTCGCGCTAGGTGCCGGACTCGTTGCGGCAGGCGCGTTGGGTTTCGGATGGGCGATCGCGCGGCGGCTGACAGCCCCCAGCACGCGAAGATACGACCTGATCCTCCGCGATGTGGAATACGACGGCGACGCCTGTCTCATTGTGCTCGACCGAACTCGCCAGACCGCAGCCGAAGGCGCTTACAACCTCTGGTTCGAGAACGGAGGCTGGGCGCAACTCTCCGAAGACGTGCTTGACCGTGGACCGACTCTGATCGCACGACGGGTGACGAGCATGGCATCGAGGCTCACTCTCAGGGCTGGCGATCACGTCTCCTGGAGCGGCATCTACTACGCGACCCCGAACGACGCCAGCCTTCACGCACACGACATCACCATCGACACCCCCGCGGGGCTTGCCCCCGCCTGGCGCATCGACGGCGACGGTGCCAGGTCGACGTGGGCGATCCACCTACATGGCCTCGGCAGCGTCCGAGCCGGAACGCTTCGCGGCGTGCTCGCCGCGACCGAGCGCGGCTACACCTCGCTCGTCATCAGCTACCGAGCCGACGGCGAAGGCCCGGAAGTCGGCAACGGGCGCTCAACACTCGGCTACGCCGAGACCGACGACGCGGCGGCCGCCATCGAGTACGCAATGCGGCACGGAGCGCGACAGGTCGTGCTGTTCGGATGGTCGATGGGTGCGGCCATCGCGCTCCGGCTCGCTCACCACCCGTCGTATCGACGCAGCATCGCAGGTCTCGTGCTCGACTCGCCTGTGCTCGACTGGACGGAAGTCATCAAAGCGAACTGCACCCGCAGCGGACTCCCCGCAGCCGCGGGCAGCCTCGCGATCCCGTGGCTGACGCTCCGCCCGCTGGCCCACATGGTCGGCCTGCCCGAGCGCATCCCGCTCCGATCCTTCAACTGGACGGTTCGTGCCGAGGAACTCACCGCGCCCACGCTCATCCTTCACGGCACCCACGACGACTCCGTACCGATACGGCTCTCACAAGCACTCCGAGATGCTCGGCCTGGCCTTGTCTCGCTGGAGACCTTCGAGGCCGGACACACGCTCTCGTGGAACTCTGACCCCGACCGATGGCAGAGCGCGGTGATCGCCTGGCTCGCCGCGCACGTCCCATCCTGAATCCATCCAGGGCATCCGCTGGGGAGGACTTGGGGTGGAAGGTCGCACTGTGCGACTTCCACCGGCAACACCCGGTCAAACCCGGCTCAAGCGGCCTACCTCGCCGGTAGTGTGTAGGGGAGCGGCGTAGGAGCGGAGGTGAGGAGCCGATGGCGGAACCTTGGCTGTCTGCCGACGACATCGCGAACCATCTCGGCATCACGAAAGACACGGTGTACGCCTGGATCGCCGAGAAGGGCATGCCCGCGCACAAGATCGGTCGGCTGTGGAAGTTCCAGGTCAGCGAGGTCGACGAGTGGGTGCGGCGTGCGGGCGCGTCGGATACCGACAGTTCCGACTCGACGCGGGGGCGGGGCTGAGTGCGAATCATCGACAACGTCAACGAGCTGCTCGGAGACGACCTGAAAGCCGAGATCAGGCCGGGATCGCGCCTGCGCATCGCGGCCTCGACGTTCTCGATCTTCGCGTTCGAGGCGTTAAAGAAGGAACTCTCGCAGATCAAGGAACTGGAGTTCATCTTCACCGCTCCTTCGTTCAATGCTGCGAAGGCGACGGACAAGCCCACGCCGGAGCGCCGTCAATTCGAGGTACGTCACGGCACCGAGTCGACCCTCTACGGGTCTGAGTTCGAGATCCGGCTGCGGAACAAGCTCACACAGCGCGCCATTGCCCGCGAGTGCGCGGAGTGGGTACGTCAGAAGGTGACCTTCCGCTCCAATCGCACGGGTGCGCCGATGCAGCCACTCGCCGCCGTGGGTGACGCCGCGGCGTACTTCCCGATCCAGGGATTCACCACCGCGGACCTCGGCTACGAGCGCGGCCCAGCGACCTCGAACTACGTCCCGAAGTTCGAGGGGGCGAACGAGACCCGCCAGTTCGTCCAGCTCTTCGATCAGATCTGGCACAACCCTGAGCAGCTCGACGACGTGACGCAGACCGTCTACGACCACATCGCGTCGGTCTACGCCGAGAGTTCGCCGCAGCGGGTCTACTTCCTGATCCTCTACAACCTGTTCAGCGAGTTCCTCGACGACATCAACGAGGACGTGCTGCCGAACGACCTCACCGGCTACCAGGACACCGCGGTCTGGAACGCCCTCTACAACTTCCAGAAGGACGCGGCGACCGGCCTCATCAACAAGCTGGAGACCTACAACGGCTGCATCCTCGCCGATAGCGTCGGGCTCGGGAAGACGTTCACCGCGCTCGCGGTCATCAAGTACTACGAGCTGCGGAACAAATCGGTGCTCGTGCTCGCGCCGAAGAAGCTCGCGGAGAACTGGACGAACTACAACGCGAACCTGACGACCAACATCTTCGCCAAGGATCGCTTCAACTACGACGTGCTCGCCCACACCGACTTGTCGCGCGAGTCGGGGGAGTCGCTTGGCGTCCCCCTCGACCGCGTGAACTGGGGCAACTACGACCTGGTTGTGATCGACGAGTCGCACAACTTCCGCAACGCCGACTTCACGAGCGAGAAGGAGACCCGCTACCAGCGTCTGATGCGCAAGGTGGTGCGCGAGGGCGTGAAGACCAAGGTGCTGATGCTCTCGGCGACGCCGGTGAACAACCGCTTCAATGACCTGCGCAACCAGCTCGCCCTCGCCTACGAAGGCGATTCCGCCCAACTCGCGGCGAAGCTAAACATCTCCACGACCGTGGAGGAAGTCTTCCGTCAGGCGCAGCGCGCGTTCAACGAATGGTCCGACTTGCCGACGGAGGAACGCACCCCGGATGAAATCCTGTCCCGGCTCGACTTCGACTTCTTCGAGCTGCTCGACTCGGTGACCATCGCGCGCTCCCGCAAGCACATCCAGGCCTTCTACGACACCGCGGACATCGGGGCCTTCCCTGAACGCCTCCCGCCGCAGTCCGTGCATGCCCCGCTGACGGACCTGCCCGATGCGCCGACGTTCAACGAGATCTTCGACCAGCTCCAGTCGCTCAAGCTCGCGGTCTACGCGCCGCTCGCCTACGTCTTCCCCAGCCGTGCAGAGAAGTACGAGCTGCTCTACGGGAACGTCGGGGGTGGGCGCAACCTCGCCGGAGGCGCGGTGGCGAATCTCGGCGCGGCCAGCCGCGAAAAGGGCATCCAGAAGCTGATGACCGTGAACCTCCTGAAGCGGCTGGAGAGCAGCGTGGAGGCGTTCCGGCTCACGCTCCAGCGGCTGGAGGGCACGGTCGCGGAGGCACTGGAGGCGATTGACGACCATGCGAGCGCGGTGACCGATGTGGCCTCCAGCCTTACCGATCTGGACGCCGATGACGACGACTTCGACTTCCCGACCAGCGGCACGGTCGGCAAGAAGGTGCAGATCGACCTCGCCGACATGGATGTCGAGTCGTGGAACCGCGACCTGTCCCACGACGGCCTGGTCATCTCGCGCCTGCTCGCGTCCATCGAGGCGATCACCCCGGAGCACGATCTGAAGCTCCACCAGCTCAAGCGGCTGATCGAGGCGAAGTTCGCCGAACCGATCAACCCCGGCAACAGGAAGGTGCTGATCTTCTCGGCGTTCGCCGACACCGCGGGATACCTCTATCGGGAGTTGAGCCCGGTGCTGAAGCAGCATGGATACGACTCGGCGCTCGTGACGGGGCAGGGCAACCCAAGCACCACGCTCGGCAAGGGGTATGGCTTCCAGCAGACCCTCACGCTGTTCTCCCCGCGCTCGAAGCAGCGGCATCTGGTGCTGCCGCGGGAGGCCGCCGAGCTGGACGTGCTCATCGGCACGGACTGCATCAGCGAGGGCCAGAACCTCCAGGACTGCGACTACCTCGTCAACTACGACATCCACTGGAACCCGGTGCGGATCATCCAGCGATTCGGCCGTATCGACCGCATCGGCTCGACCAACGAGCGCATCCAGCTCGTCAACTTCTGGCCCGACATCTCCCTGGACGAGTACATCAACCTGAAGGAGCGGGTCGAGAACCGCATGGTCATCGCCGACCTCGCGGCGACCGCCGACGACAACGTGCTCACCCAGGAGGCCAGCGACACTGCGTTCCGCAAAGAGCAGCTCCGCAAACTCCAGGAGGAGGTCATCGAGCTGGAGGACGTGCGCACCGGCATCTCCATCACCGATCTCGGGCTCAACGATTTCCGTATGGACCTGCTCGGGTACATCAAGGAGTACGGCGACCTGGCAAACACCCCCAAAGGGCCCGCACGCCGTCGTCCCCGCGCAGCCCGACAAGGGCCTGAAGCCGGGCGCGCTCTTCGCGCTGCGGAACATCAACGCCGACGAGATGCTCCACCGGGGCAACCGCCTGCACCCGCACTACCTCGTCTACCTCGACGACGAGGGCAAGGTCATCGCAGACCACACCGAGGTGAAGTACCTGCTCGACCTGATCCGCGCCGGGTGCCGCAACCGCGACGAACCCGCCTGGGAGGTCTGTCGAGTCTTCAACGCGGCCACCCGCGACGGCGCAGAGATGAGCAAGTACAGCGACCTGCTCACCGAGGCGATCCGCTCCATGATCGACGTCACGGAGGAACGCGACGTCGAGAGCCTCTTCAGCCCCGGCCACACCACCGCGCTCGTGCAGACCATCGCCGGGCTCGACGACTTCGAGCTGATCGCCTTCCTCGCCATCGTGGAGGAGCCCGCCGATGACTGACGAGCCGCCGCCTACCCTCTACCGCTGGCCACCGACCGCAAGGTTCGGCCGCGTGGTGCCGAAGACGAAGTTCTACGAACACGGCAACGTGCGCACCGCGCTGCGCGAGAAGTTCGTCGAGGACATCCAGCGGGTCACCTGGTCCTACAAGCTCGCCGAATCGACGATCCGGCTGAAAGGCACCGAGTCGGTGCCGGAGATCCAGATCTTCACCGTCGAGACGAAGGGCGGCGACGTCGGCGACGACGTGCTGACCGCCATCGATAAGTCGGTCCACTTCCCGACCATCTTCGAAGTTTCAAGAGGCGATGAGGTGCGCACGGTCGCGGCGCACAAGACGCTCAGTGGCACGACCCCGAAGGTCAGTGCGTACTTCACGACCGCGTGGCTTCCGCTCGATGCGGCCCGCACACCGCTGCCGACGGCTATCGACCTGTCTGCGCTCTACGAGGCGCTGCTGGCTTCGCTGCTCCCCGTGGCGTCGCGCCGCGGCGAGTCCGTGTCGGATGCCACCGAGAGAATGGAACGGGCGAAGAAGCTTGAACGCGAGATCACCGCACTGGAGCGGAAGCTCCGCACCGAGCCGCAGCTCAACCGCAAGGTCGAGCTGCGCCGAGAGCTGAAGGATCGCCAGGCCGCGCTCGCGGCCCTGGCGTGAGAGGGAGAGATGACGAAGCCGGACAAGCTGGAGTTGCAGTCAGCCGACGTGACGCGCAAGAACGTCGAGGCACTGGCCGCGCTGTTCCCGCACATCGTCACTGAGGCGTTGGACGACGACGGCCAACTCATTCACCAGGTCGACTTCGAGGCGCTCCGGCAGGAGCTGAGCGACTACGTCATCGAGGGCAAGGAGGTCTACCAGATCGACTGGCCGGGCAAACTCGCCGCCGAGTTCGCCTCCAATGCACCCATCGCCAAGACCCTGCGGCCCAACCTCGCAGACTCCGTTGACTTCGACACGACGAAGAACCTCTTCATCGAAGGCGACAATCTCGAAGCGATGAAGCTCCTCCAGGAGTCGTACCTTGGCAAGGTCCGCTTGATCTACATAGACCCGCCGTACAACACGGGCGGCGACCTCGTCTACCGGGACGATTTCTCGTCCTCTACGCAGGAGTTCCTCTGGAAGTCGCGCCAGGTGAACCAGGCTGGCGAGAAGCTCGTGTCGAATACCGAGGCGAACGGGCGCTTCCACTCCGACTGGCTGAGCATGATCTACCCGCGGCTCAGACTGGCCAAGCGATTCCTCGCCCAAGACGGGGTGATCCTAGTGAGCATCGACGATGCCGAGCAGGCATCGTTGCGCCGTCTCATGGACGAGGTCTTCGGGGAGCAGAACTTCATCGCGCAGCTCGTGTGGGAGAAGGGACGCAAGAACGATGCGAAGTTCTTCTCGAACGGGCACGAGTACGTCATGGTCTACGCGAAGTCAAAGTCGACCCTTCGCGAGCGAAAGACCGCTTGGCGCGAGGAGAAGCCGGGTGCGCGAGAGATCTGGGATGAGTATATGAGGCTCCGTGAAGTGCATGGCGGGGATGACGTGGCTATCGAGAAAGACCTGTCGGCGTGGTTCGCCGCACTTCCAAGAACTGACCCGTCTAAGAAGTGGGCGCGATACAAGCGAATCGACGCTAACGGCCCGTGGCGAGACCGCGACATCTCGTGGCCAGGAGGCAACGGCCCGACGTATACCGTGATCAACCCCGCCACGGGAAAGCCAGTCAAGATCCCCGAAGCAGGGTGGCGCTACAGCGATCCCGAGGAGATGAAGCGCCAGATCAAGCTTGGGCTGGTCGTCTTCCGAGAAGACGACCCGGCAGCGACTCCATTCCGTAAGGCGCATCTTCGCCCCGTCGAAGGTGAGGGCTCCGACGTCAGCGACGATGAGGCGGAAGAGACCGAGGGTGAAGCAGAACTCGCCACACAGGTTCGCGGCACCTACTTCTACAAGCAGTCGCAGGTGTCCGTGAAGCACCTCCGGGAGCTTATGGGGGCGAAGGTCTTCAACAACCCCAAGGACCACGAGGTCTTGTCCCGGCTGTTCGAGTACGTCCTCGGGGGCAAGGGTGGCATCGTCATGGACTTCTTCGCCGGGTCGGGCACGACCGCCGAAGCCGTCTTCGACCTCAGCGCCCGCGCGGGCCTCAACTGCCCGGTGATCCTGGTGCAGCTCCCCGAGCTGCTGGAGGACAACCTCAAGTCGGCGACGGGCTCGGCGAAGACGACCATCCAGAACGCGATCAAGATCCTCCAGAAGCTCGACAAGCCCCTGACCATCGCCGAGCTGACCAAGATCCGCATCCAGAAAGCCGGTGAGCAGATTCTGGCGAACCGCACGCCGTCGGACTGGAATGGCGACGTCGGCTTCCGAGCGTTCACCGTCGACACGAGCAACTTCACGGAGATCACGACAACCCCGGATGCCGCCGACCAGGAGGCGCTGCTCGACCTCGTTGAGAGCGTCAAGGGCGACCGCGGCGGCCTGGACGTGCTGATCGAAGTGCTCATCGCCTGGGGGCTCGACCTCTCGGCGCCGATCAACGTCGAGACCATCGAGGGGCATCAGGTCTACTCCGTTGAAGACGGGGCACTGCTCGCCTGTTTCGACGACCATCTCGACGAGGCATTGATCCATGCGCTCGCGCTGCGCGCTGCTGCCGACACCACGCAGAAGGTCGTCTTCAAGGACACCGGCTTCGCCTCGGATGACGCCGCGATCAACGCATACCAGGTCTTCGAGCAGCTCGCGCCCGAAACTGCGGTGAAGGTGATCTGACCCGGTGAAGCTGCAATTCAAGGTCCAGGAGTACCAGACGGCCGCCGTCGACGCGGTTGTGGAGTGCTTCCGCGCTGTGCATCGGCAGCCGTTCGCCGACAACGTCACCTACAAGATCGACCCCGGCCGCACGACAGGCCGACGCGGCCAGCCCGAGCTGGATCACGGCGTCGATGACGCCGCGGCGCAGACGGGCTACGGCAACAGCGCCCTGCTGCTAAACCCAGCCCAACTCCTCGATAACATCCAAGCCGTCCAGCGGCGCACCAGCGGGCTCCCGCTGTCGGGAGAACTGATTGCCAGCCCGGCGGCAGGGCTGAACCTGGACGTCGAGATGGAGACCGGCACCGGCAAGACCTACGTCTACATCAAGACGATCATGGAGCTTCACCGGCAGTTCGGCTGGTCGAAGTTCGTGGTCGTCGTTCCCAGCGTCGCGATCCGCGAAGGCGTGAAGAAGTCCTTCGAGATCACCGCCGACCACTTCCTCTCCGAGTACAGGACTCAGGCCAGGGCCTTCGTCTATGACTCCGAGCATCTCGAAGACGTTGAGACCTTCTCGTCGGACACCGGCATCCAGGTCATGATCATCAATGCGCAGAACTTCAACCGCGACGCCAAGAAGGCCGACCAGGATGCCGCCGAGACTGGCAAGTCCTCGGGCCTGAAGATGTTCAAGACACTCGACGGCTTCAAGTCCCGTCGCCCCATCGACGTGATCGCCGCGAACCGCCCGATCCTTATCATCGACGAGCCGCAGCGCCTCGGCGGCAACCCGTCGAAGCCCAGCGAAACCCTGAAGGCCCTCGGGCGATTCAACGCCCTCTTCGCTCTGCGCTACTCGGCGACCCACGCCATCGAGCACAACAAGGTCCACAGACTGGACGCCCTCGATGCCTACAACAAGAAGCTCGTCAAGAAGATCGCCGCGCGCGGCATCAGCGTCAAAGGGCTCGCAGGGAGCAGCGCGTACCTCTACGTCGACGGGCTCGAACTCGGCAAAGGTGCCGACTTCCCGAAGGCACGCGTCGAAATCCAGCACCAGCCGAAGAACGGGAGCATCACGCTCAAGACCGTCAAGGTCAAGCAGGGCGACCGGCTCCACGACATCTCCGGCGGCATCGAAGCCTACAAGGGGCTCGTCATCGATGACATCGACGCGATCGCGAACACCGTCACACTCCTGGACGGGCAAGTGCTCCAGGGCGGGCAGGTCACGAACGATGTGACCGACGAGCAGAAGCGACGGCTCCAGATCCGGGAGGTCATCCGCGCGCACCTCGACAAGGAGCGGCAGCTCTTCGGACACGGCATCAAGGTGCTCTCGCTCTTCTTCATCGACGAGGTGCTGAAGTACCGCGACTACGACCAGCCCGACCGACTCGGCGAGTACGCCCGCGTCTTCGAGCAGGAGTACGAGGCGCTCAAGATCGAGCGGCTCAGCGAACTCGACTTCGACGAATCTGGCGAGGAGTATCGGACGTTCCTGGAGCGCGACGCGGTTCGCGACATCCACAACGGCTACTTCTCCGTCGACAAGAAGACCGGGCGCTGGGTCGACAGCGATGCCTCTGATGCGTCCGACGAAAAGGGGAAGGGCCTGTCCAAGGATGCCGAGGCATACGATGCCATCCTGCGTGACAAGGAGAAGCTTCTCGACCGCGACTACGCGCTCCGGTTCATCTTCAGCCACTCCGCGCTGCGGGAGGGCTGGGACAACCCGAACGTGTTCACGCTCGGATTCCTCAAGAAGGCGACCGCCGGGGATTCGCGTCGCCAGGAGGTCGGGCGCGGCCTTCGCCTCGCCGTCGACCACAACGGCGACCGGGCAGACAATCCCGTAACCGTCCACGACATCAACGTTCTCACCGTCGTCACCGAGGAGTCCTACGTCGACTTCGTCGCGGGGTTCCAGAAGGAAACGCTGGGCCTGCTCAGCGCGCGGCCACGGAAGGCTACGCCCGAGTTCTTCGTCGGGGCAGTCCTGCGCGACGTGATCGCTGGAGCCGAGCACAAGGTCACGCTCGACGAGGCGAAGCAGCTCCAGCACTGGCTCATCAAGCACGACTTCATCGACTACGACCAGCACCTCACCGACAAGTGGCTCGGACGCGGCGACCTCCCCGAGATTCCGGCCATGCCACCGGCGCTCCAGCCGTACTTCTACCAGGTCGCCGAGCTGATCGACTCGCTCCACATCCAGGCGCCGAAGGTCGACGACGGCCGCAAGGCGAAGATCGTGCCGATGAACAAGGCGAACTTCAACAAGAAGGATTTCCAGGAGCTCTGGGCGCGCATCAACCACCGCGTCGTGTACCAGGTGGAGTTCGACTCGCAGGAACTCATCGACAACTGCACGCGCATCCTCGACACCTCTCTCGAAGTAGCAAGGCTCCAGTACGTCGTGACCGAAGGCGTCCAACGTGACGTCATCGAGGCGGAGCACCTCGAGTCTGGGGAGAGCTTCAAGGTGACCCGAACCAAGTCGTCGGAGTCGACACTGAGCGCAAGCTCCACGGTTCCCTACGACCTGATCGGCGAGATCGCTGAGAAGACCAAGCTCACCCGCCGCACCGTTGCGACGATCCTTCGCGGCGTCAGGCCCGACACGTTTACGAAGTTCAAGCAGAATCCGGAGCAGTTCATCACGGAGGCTGCCCGACTCATCCGCGAGCAAGCCGCCGCAACGATGGTCGAGCACATCGAGTACGACATCCTCGAAGACCGCTACGACACCTCGATCTTCACCGAGAATCAGACCGCACAGGATCTCTCGAAGGCCGTGCATACTCCGAACAAGAACGTCTACGAGTACGTCCTCGACGACTCGCAGGTCGAGCGTGAGTTCGGTGCGGCACTCGATATCAGCGAAGAGGTATCCGTCTTCACGAAGCTCCCGCGCGGCTTCAAGATTCCGACTCCGCTCGATGATTACAACCCTGATTGGGCAATCGCCTTCCAGGAAGGGGCAGTCAAGCACGTCTACTTCGTCGCCGAAACGAAGTTCTCCCTTTCATCGCTCGAACTGCGCGGCGCTGAGAAGGCGAAGATCGACTGCGCCAACAAGCTCTTCGAGAAGCTCGACCAGGTAGCCGGTACGCCGGGCGTCAGGTACCACGGCGTGACGAGTTACGACCATCTGCTGCAACTCGTTGGAGCGTGAGCCGGATGGTCATCGAGCTGTACTTCTCCCAGCACTTCGGGGTATCGCCTAAGGTGCTGGAGGACTACGGCGCGTTCGATGTCAGCCTCGCCTCCGACCTACCACTCTTCGTCGACCCCTTCCTGCTCTTCAACAGCAAGAAGCAGGAGTACCGCGATCTCCACGACGGAATGATCCGCTACCTCGTATTCCTCCGCGACCGGGCCATCCCCGATCTCGATCCGGGGCTCATCAAGGCCTGGTACATGTTCCAGGAGGTGAAGCAGAACTGGCTCGGATTCACCGTCCTCGGCAACTCGGGGAGTGGACTCGGCAAGGACTTCGCCCGCGCACTGCACAGCTCTCTCGGCTCGATCCTGAAAGGGTTCGGGTCGGAGTCGATCACCAAGGGTGCCCACCTGGAGAAGCTCGCGCTCATCAAAGAAGGCGTCGGGCGCGACAACATCAGCGACTTCACCACGAACCTCATCAAGGGTTACCTGCTGGAGTACACGCAGGCGTTCGCTCAGGCGCATCTGTCGGCCGACCGGCGCGGCACATTCTCGGTCGCCCGCGCGGTCTTCAACTACGAGACCGAGATCTGGGAATCGCGCCAATACGAACTGCCCGCGCTCCGCGGGGACTACGTTCTGCTCACCCCGGCCGACATGCTCACCAAGGACGACACCTGGATCAGTCGTTCCGACCTGGTGCGCGAATTCAGCAGCATCCCCGACGCCATCGAAGATGACCAGCTTCGCGCGCAGGTCAACAACTACCTCTTCAAGAAGCTGAGCGACAAGCCCACCAAGAAGGAGTACTCGGACCTGGCGGCTGCGGCGATCCTCCAGTTTCCCGAGGTCATCGACTACTACATCCGCCAGAAGGAGGAAACCGGGGAGCAGGCAGTCGGCCTCAGCGCAAGACGGCGGCAGGAGGTCTTCGAGATCCTCGTGCAGATGGTGCAGAAAGTCGTCGAAGACATCCGCACCAACACCTCGCTGTACCTGACGCCGGTCACCAGCTACGACGAGGCGCTGACCCGCGCCAACGGATTCAAGAAGTACGTCGAGAACCAGGACGGCCACCGGCTCCTCAACAAGCCCGGCCAGGAACGCCCCCTCGCCACGGAGAAGGAGGTCCAGCTCTTCTTCGGCCTCATTTTCTTCGGCAGCGAGTTCGACGTGAACCGCGAGGTCAACAACGGGCGCGGTCCCGTGGACTTCAAAGTGAGCAAAGGAGCCGTCGACAAGTCGCTGATCGAGATCAAGCCCCGACGAAGAACCGAAGTGAATCCTCGACAGCGTAGAGACTCTTGGGGAAAGGGAACTGACGTCCAGGAAGGAAACGAGATAGTAGGGCTGTCCCGTGTGCGCTGGCGTCGTGGGACGGCATTAGCCACATGGTTTTCGCTTTTCTTGTCGCGATAGACGTCGGCAGAACGTTCAGCTTCCCTTCCGCGTCACGACCATCCACTTTGAAGGCGCCGGAGCGAACCGCGTTGAGGTCGCCGCCTTTGAGGTAGACGATAGAAGCCGCGCCCACCTGGAAATCTGCGCTGCGAAGGGCCGCGGTCCCTTCAGCGAGCTGCTCGCGCAACCGCTCGGGAGAAATCTGCCACCGGCCTTCGGCGCCACGTGGATCAAGGGGCCATGCGGCCCAGGCTCCACTAGGCGGGGACACAGCCTGTCGGTCGGTCGAGAGCGGAATTGGCTCACCGACGGAGTGGACGCTTCCATCCACGATGTTGACGAAGATCGGGTAGAAGCCATTGGGCCGATGCTCACGCTTCCAGTCCGTGCTCCCTCTTCGACGAAGGCCCTGCCAGGTGACCTTCGCTAGCTGCGCGCCACCCTCGGCATCCCGCAACATGTCGGTCGTGCTAGTCGCGGGGTGAGCGTCACCCAGCATCACAAAATAGACGAACTCCTCCACACGAGAGAACTCATCGCCCCGCTGGGACCCCGACGGCTTTATTGAAGAAGTCACCATCTGTATGTTCGCCTCGGGGAAGGTCTGCTCCAGCAACAGCCCCAGCCGCAGATACTCTTTCTCATCGATCGTCACAATGAGAACTGAGTCCTCCGGGTTCAAGAGCCGCTTCGCAATCTTGAGCCGGCGTTCCATGAATGCCAGCCACTTCGAATGTCTGTAAAGATCGTCGCCCTCGACGTAATCGTTGTTGTACTTCCAATCACGAGCACCCGTGTTGTAGGGAGGATCGATGTAGATCGCGTCCACGACCCCTGCGTGCGTGAAAGTCAGTTGCTCGAGAACATGGAAGTTCTCACCGTTGATCACGGTGTGAAAGGGCTTATCTCCCCCTCGACGCACATCTCCATCTGGCCGCAAGCCCGGATAGATTCGGTCCCTGAACTCCGCGACCAGCAACAGATCGTCGACCGCGACTGTGTCGGTTTCGGTGTCATCACCGTTCGGCGTCACGATGACCGCTTCGCCAGCGGTAAGAGACTCGACTCGCCAGAGTCGTCGGTCGCCACGAGCAGTATCACCGCGCGGAGGTAGAACGCGGACCTTGCTCCCCTTACGAATCTTGTGGCCGGCAAGCTCCACTGCCTCGGGAGCATGGCGTTCAAAATTCAGGCCAAATCGGAGCCTCTTCTGCAGCGGCTGAATCTCTTCCTCTAGATCCTTGGCGAGTTGCGGATCGAGCTGACTTGCAGCACGCAACAGGTCCGATAGCCGCGACATCTCAACCTTTCGTGATCAATGAGAAGAGCCCACGACCGCTCTTGCGCGCGGCGCGGACTCGTCCTCAGCCTAGTGGCCGCGCTGCTCGGTCACCCCGGCAGAGAAGGGCTACCCTGGGCAGCTTTGCGGGGTCATCAAACGGTCTGGGATCACCTCGAGTTCAATGCTCTCCGCACACTGGTCGCGCCAACTCCGAGCACTCGACCGATGCTCTCCCAGCTCTGCTTTTCGGCGCGCATGCGCTCCGCCGTCGCGATCCGCTCAGGGGTCATCACGCTTGGGCGGCCGCCGACGCGACCCTGACTGCGTGCGTAGTCGAGGCCGCGCTGCGTGTTGTCTCGAATGGTGTCCACGCGCAGCTGCGCGAACACGGCCACGATGCCATAGAGGGCTCGGCCCATCGGGGTTGTGGTGTCGATCATCGGCTCGGTCAGGCTCACGATGTTCACCTGTCGTGCGTCGAGGTCCTGCAGCGTTTCGATCAGGATGCGCTCACTGCCGGCCAGCCGGTCGAGGCGGCGGACTTTGAGCGTGTCCCCCGGTCGGAGGTAATCGAGGCAGGCAAGCCACTGCGGGCGATCGGTAACGCGGCTCGATTCACCGTGGTCGACGAACACTCGTTCGCAGCCGGCGGCGAGCAGCTCGGCCTCCTGCGCTTCGGGGTTCTGCTCCCGCTTCGAGACGCGGGCGTATCCGACTTCGTGTGCCATGCCGAAAACGGTACTGCCTATGTTCCGGCGCGTTTCGGTTTCGGCAGGGGGTTTCGGCGGATCATCTGACGGCGTGTCGCTCACCTAGCCGTCAACGTCGACGACCCTGCCGCAAACGATCGTTTTCGGTGGGCTAAGGCGAGCAGGTTTGAACAGTCGGGGCGGGCATCTGGCGACCCCGCCCCGACTGTGCATCGCGAGGCAGTGCTCGAGCGATGCGGTGGCGTGCTGTGCACGCAGGTACGTGCTCGTGGGGGCGAGCACGTACGTCTCAGGGCTGCACGACGGGGAGGCCTGTCGTGGCGGCGGCGTCTTCCAGGGAGCCGAGGTTGAGGAGGTCGGTGAAGCCGGCCTGCTTCATCAGGTCGATGGCGACTCCTGCCCGGTTACCTGAACGGCAGTAGACGAGGTAGGTGGCTTCGGGGTCAAGGTCCGGCAGCGCAGCTTGGAGGTCGCCGCCCGTGACGTCGAGCAGGAGGGCGCCGTCGAGGTGGCCGGTGGCGCGCTCGGCGGGGGTGCGCACGTCGATGATGACCGCGTCGGGGCCGAGGTCAGCCTGTGGTGTGGGTGTGCTGGCGCAGGAGGTGAGCGTGAGTGCGGTGATGACGGCGAGGGTGGTGAGGGTTAGGCGGCCCATGTGCGTCCTTTCGTTGTGAGGGAGCGAGAGTGTCAGCGGTCGCAGGCGCCGTTGGCGCAGTGGCGGGTGGGCTGCCTACTGAAGCGTTGGTGCAGGGCACATCCCGCGCACCACCCGAGGGTGGCTTCTAGGAGCAGGACTGTGAAGCAGACTCCGCAGAGCCCGAGAGTCACGGGTAGCGGGACCATTCCAGCGCTCATCGTCACGCACGAGATAGCAGCGAGACCGAGGGCGAGCCACCAGGCGAAGACCTTCTGCGGCGCGCCCACCCAGTGCCGACGGCGGCGGCGTGTCAGAGCACGGCCGAGGGCGAGAGTGAGGGACAGCCGGTCGCTGATGAGTACGCGCGTCGTCATGTCGAGGAGGAAGAACATGCCGAACATCTCTTGGATTCCAGCGATCGTCGCAACGGTCTGATCTATGCGCTGTCCAGTAAAGCAGCGAAGTGCTCGGCGGGGGTGTCCCAATCGAGGGCTTTGCGGGGGCGGCCGTTGAGCTCGGCGGCGATGGCGGCGAGGTCGGAAACGGTGTGGATGCTGAGGTCGCTGCCCTTCGGTAAATACTGGCGCAGTAGCCCGTTGGTGTTCTCGTTCGTGCCGCGTTGCCAGGGCGAAGCGGGGTCGCAGAAGTAGACCTGCATATCGGTTGCGGCGGCGAACGCGCGATGCTCGCTCATCTCGGCGCCTTGGTCCCAGGTCAGTGTTCGACGCAGCCCCGAGGGCAGATCGGCGAGGGCCGCGATGAGGCTGTCGCGAACTGCTTCCCCGGTGCGTTCGACGGGCAGGTGACCGAGGAGCGTGTAACGAGTGGTGCGCTCGACCAGGGTCGCGACCGCTGATCGTTGCATCCCGCCGACGATCAGGTCCCCCTCCCAGTGCCCGGGCAGGACGCGATCCTCGACCTCGGCAGGACGCTCCGCCAGCGAGGTGATCGGGTCGACGAAGCGACCAGTGCGCGCCTGCGGATCGCGGCGCGGTTTCCGCGCGCCGCGACCCCGGCGCAACGACCGGGCGAGCTCGCGTTTGAGCTCGCCGCGCGCGTGGACGTAGACGGCCTGGTAGATCGTCTCGCAGCTCACGCGCATCCCGGGATCATGCGGAAAGTCTCGCCGAAGCCGACGGCTGATCTGCTCCGGCGACCACCGCTTCGCGAGCTTCGCGGTCACGTAGTCGCGCAATGGTCCCTCGACGCTCAGCTTCGCCTGCCGGGGCCGCTCCCGCCGCTTCACCGAGGCTCGGTGCGCCGAGTGCGGCAGATAGCCGTGGCGACTGACCGTGTTGCGTCGCAGCTCCCGACTGATCGTCGACGGGGCGCGGCCCATCGCGACAGCGATCTGCCGGATCGACAAGCCGCCTTGCTGCAAGTCCTTCAACCGCTCTCGCTCAAGCAGGCTGAGGTAGCGGGCATCGATCACCTGCTCGACCCGACCCAGATCGACGCGCTCACCCTGATGCCAGGCCGTCCTCGGCTTTTTCACGTTCGCCAGTATTTCGGCCGACTTGTAGAGCACCACGCGCCCGTCCGGGTAGATGCGCCCCTTGGAGAACCCGCGGATGCCCTTGTCCCAGTCCAGCGCCTGATGCGACTCGACGCCCAGATGCTTCGCCGCCTCCCGCCGCGACACCCCCTCACTTCGGAGCCGGAGGAACTCCTGGCGTTTCGCATCCGCGTAAGCGCCGGTGAAAATCCCGGCGCGGTGCGCCCAGACATAGCACGTCACCCGGTTGAACCCGAGCTCGCGCGCGACCGCCGAGACATTGCCGACCTCGCCCAGGCGCGCCAGGAACGCCGCCTTCTGCTCGGGCGAGTACCGCCGCTGCGTGCTGCGCGGCGTCGACAAGCCAGCCGCCTTCACCCACCGGTAAGCCGTGCTCGGATCGACACCGACCCGCTGCGCCGCGGCTCGCACCGACCCGCCTCGATCGATCAACGCCACGAACTCAAGCCGCTGCTGCTCCGTGTACTTCCGCGCCGGCATCCCTGCTCCTCGCCACTGGTGTTGCGACGATCGCTGGAATCCAAGTCTGCAGCGGCCTGATGCTGTCGGAGGCGAGCGTGATGGTAAGGGCGGTGATGCCTATGGCGAGGAGGATGCCGGCGGCGATGCGGACGGCGTGCTCGTCGAGGACGGGCACCTCGTATCCGTCGACGTGTTCCCCGGTGCGGGGCGCGGTGTCGGTCGCGTGAGGCATGGGCTTCTTTCTGGTGGTGGTCAGGCGGAGAGCGTCTGAATGATGAGGGTGGCGAGCATGGTCAGCCCCACGGCCAGCACCAGAACCCCGAACCCGGTCCGGATGCCGGCAGCCGGGAGGCGATGCGACAGTGCCAGACCGATGAAGGATCCAGCGACGGCGAGCGCGGTGAAGGTGAGGACGATGGGCCAGTGGATGGCCACGGTCGTGATCTGGGTGAGGAAGCCGGCGGACGAGTTCACGGCGACGACTAGCAGCGATGTCCCCACTGCAGCGGCGATGGGCTGGCCGAGGAAGGTGAGGGCGGGGACGATGAGGAACCCGCCGCCTGCTCCCAGTGCCCCTGTGAGGACTCCCACGCCGAGTCCCGTAGCTGTCGTTCGGATTCCACGGACGACCGGCCGCGTCGGAGGGCGCGCCGCGCGTTCTCGTCGCGGCCGCATCATGGCGATCGCTGTGACGATCATGATCGCCGCGAACAGAACGGTGAGCACGGTTTCTGGTAGCAGCTGACCAACCATCCCGCCACCGATTCCCCCGATCAAGCCGGTCGCCGCGAAGACGCCGGCGACTTTCCAGCGCACCTCGCGTCGGCGCACACGGAAGGCGGCGGAGACGGCGCTGGTGATAGCGACGACGAAGAGAGAGGATACGATCGTCTCCCTCGTTCCGATGCCCAGGACGAGGGAGAAGATGGGGAAAGTGAGGATGGAGCCCCCGCCGCCGAGGAGCCCGAGTGCGACACCGACAAGGGCCGCGAGAGTCATCGCGAGGATGATGGAGGTGTCCACTCGAGCTCCTCGGCCGCTCAGGCGGCCGTCGGCCGAGACGGCGTCGCGGCGAGCCAGGCGTTGTAGCTGCCTTCGATCTCGATGACGTCGAGGCCGGCCCGGCGCAGGGCGCTGGCGGCGACGCTGTTGCGGACGCCGCTCTGGCAGTAGGTGAGGATCTTGCCGGCGGGCAGTTCGTCGGTGTGCCAGAGGGCCCGACCACCGGAGAGCTGCGCGGCGCCGGGGATGTGCCCGGCGTTGTACTCGGTACGGTTTCGCACGTCGAGGAGGAGCGCCGCGTCGACCTGGTCCAGGTCGGTGGGGGCGATCGTCTTGGGCTGCACCGTGGGGAGGCCATCGAGTGTGGTGATGAACCCGTCGACCTGATCGATGCCGACCCGCAGCAGATGATCCCGGAACCGGGCCGCGGCGTCCCCCGAGTCGATGATGAGGACGAGCGGCCGCGTCTCGGTGTCGGGGTCGTAGACCCAGGCGCCGTAGCTGGCTGCTTTCGCGACTCCGGGCACGTTCAGCGCGCCCTGAACAGTGCCCTCGTGCACGAGGGAGTGGTGGCGGGTGTCGACCATGATGACCCGGTCGGCGTCGATGTCGGCGTCAAGATCGAAGACGCTGCGCTCGAGGAGCGGAGGAAGTTCGCCCAGCACGGCCGGTCCGACGCGGTTCTGCCGCTTCATTCGTGCGAAGTAGGCGTGTGCGTCGGGCTGATCGTTCAACAGCGTGTCGATGAATCCCTGCTCATCGCCGGCCTCGAGGTAGGGAGCCCACCAGGCGAAACGCCGCTCGTATCCGACTGTCGAGCTTGGGACGGCGCCGAGCGCCTTGCCGCAGGCGGACCCCGACCCGTGCGCGGGGAGCACCTGCACGTAGTCGGGCAGGGTGAGGAAGTGGTCGCGGAGGCTCGCGAATAGATCCCGTGCGCCGTCGAAGCGGGTGTCGATGCCGCCTGCGGCCTCGTCCAGCAGGTCCGGGCGTCCGACGTCCCCGACGAACACGAAGTCACCGGTGAGGACATAGCCCGGCTCGGAGGTCGTGGCGCCGTCGATGACGAGGAAGGACAGGTGCTCGGGGGTGTGCCCGGGAGTGTGGACCGCCTCGACCGTGATGTTGCCGACCGTGATGCGGTGACCGTGCATTATCCGGGTGGCGTCTTGGAACCCGACACCGTACTGCCAGTCCGGGCCGCCCTCGCCGGAGACATACATCGTCGCCCCGGTACGGGCTGCGAGCTCGCGGGTGCCGGAGAGGTAGTCGGCGTGGATGTGGGTCTCGGTGACCGCGGTGATGGTCATGCTGTTCTTCGCGGCGAGGTCGAGGTAGACCTGGATGTCGCGGCGCGGGTCGACGACGATCGCTTCACCGGTGCGCTGGCAGCCGATGATGTAGCTGGCGTGGGCGAGGTCGTCGTCGTAGAGGCGTTCGAGGAGCATAAGGGTCTCCGTCGCTTTCTTCTGGGTCAGTGCGTGCAAGTGCAGCGCTGGGATACGGGGACGCCCGCGAGGGCTTGTTCGATGTGCTGGCCGCAGCCGTCCCAGGTGGGCTTGCCGCAGGAGGAGCAGGTGATTCGTGCGCACATGGTGCCAGGTCCTTTCAGGGGGTAGCGGTGTTGGCGAGCTGGCGGCGGACGTCGTCCATGTCCAGTTCGCGGGCCTTCTCGATGAGCAGCTCGAGCTGCGGTTCGGCAAGAGCTCCCGGCTGCCGGTAGACCAGGACGCCGTCGCGGACGACCATCAGGGTCGGAATCGAGGTGATGCGGTGGGCGGAGGCCAGAGCGGTCTCGGCCTCGGTGTCGACCTTCCCGAAGAGGATGTCGGGGTGCCTGTCGGATGCTGCATCGAATACCGGGGCGAAGGCCCGGCAGGGTCCACACCACTCAGCCCAGAAGTCGATCAGCGCGATGCCCTCGGCGTGGGTGAGCTGTTCGAAGTTCCCGGTGGTCAGTTCAACAGTTGCCATCGCCGATCACCGTCCGAACAGGCGGGCGAAGAAGCCACCCCGCTGAGACTGGGCGGCCTGGACTTCGGCACGGGTATGGCTGCCATTGCACCAGTCGGATGCGGGCACGGATTTCCGCACGGATGCGACGTGCTGACCGCACCCGGTCCAGGTCGTCTTTCCACAGGTGTGGCACTTCGTTGCTCTGCACATACGCTGATCTCCTTGCTCGGCGATACCCCGGGGAGTATCAGTTCATGTGAATACGATACCCCAGGGGGTATAGTGGTTGTCAACTCGACGGAAGGACCACCCATGACCGACACCCTCGTCACCGGCGACCCGCTCGTCCACGACCCCGAAGCCAAGCGCAAAGTCGTCAACCGCCTCAAGCGAGCTCAGGGCCAGCTGGCGGCGGTCATTACGGCCGTCGAGGACGACGCGCACTGCCGCGACGTCGTGCAGCAGCTCTCCGCCGTCTCGAAGGCCCTCGACCGGGCCGGATTCCTCGTGATCTCGACCGCGCTGCGGGAATGCCTCACCGATCCGGACGCCGACGACGTCACCTCCCCCGCCGAGTTGGAGAAGCTCTTCCTCTCCCTGGCCTGAACCGGTCAGGCCCGCTCCTCGGGGCCCTCGCCTGGTGACCTGGGAGGAGTTCGACGATTCCCGTGTCGAACACCGTTAGTCTTCCCAGGGCGCTGTTCGCATGGGACCGGCGCTGAACAATGATGTGTTGAAGCATTCACAGTGATGCCAGATGAGGAGCGGTGCTTCGTGCTTTTGACGAGTCTTCCCAGCCCCCCACCGTCGTGGGCACAGTTCACCCTCGGGCCGCTCACAATCCACACCTACGCGCTGTGCATCATCGCCGGGATCATCGCCGCCGTGATCATCACCCAACGACGCCTGTCGGCACGAGGCGCGGAGGACGGCGTGGTTGTCGACATCGTCATCTGGGCTGTCCCGATCGGCATCATCGGAGCCCGGTTCTATCACGTGTTCACCCACGTCGGGGACTACTTCTATCCGGGCGCGAACCTCGGGAACATCTTCGCCATCTGGGACGGCGGCAACGCCCTCTACGGGTCCCTCCTGGGCGGCGCTGTCGGTGCGTACATCGGCTGCCGACGAACCGGTATCCGGCTGTGGTCCTTCGCCGACGCTCTCGCGCCCGCGATGCTCATCGCGCAGTCCATGGGTCGGATCGGCAACTACTTCAACCACGAACTCTTCGGGCTGCCCACCACGCTGCCGTGGGGGCTCGAGATCCTGCCGACGGACACCATGTTCCCGGACGGCCTCCCGGCCGGAACGCTGTTCCACCCGCTGTTCCTGTACGAGATCATCTGGAACCTGATCGGCGTGGCGATCATCCTCCTCCTCGAGCGCAGATACCGGTTCCGGTGGGGACGAACCTTCGCCCTCTATATGATCTGGTACGGCCTCGGACGCAGCTGGCTCGAGGCCATCAGGATCGACCCCACCAGCGACGCCCTGTTCGGCATCCCCGCGAACGTCTGGGCATCCGTCGTCGTCGTCGCCCTCGGCATCGCGCTATTCGTCGTCCAGGGGCGACGACACCCCGAACCCGAACCCTCCGTGTACCAAGAAGGACGCGCGCCAGCGGTGGAACATCAGCCCAGCAGCGCAGACGAGAGCTGAACGCCACCCACACCTCCAGCTGTCAGCTAGTTCTGTCTAAGCGATCACGGACACAACGCCTCTTGACGTGGTGCGCCGAAAATCCCTGCCGAGAGGGGTTTCCGAAGATCGTTTGTGGCGCCTCATAAGGAGCCACCGGGCCAGTGACGCCAAAACGATCGTTTCTGGTGTGACGGACGACGGCATGCGGAAGATCATCCGGGTTACCCGACCCGGTTTGCGCCGGGCGTACGCTGATGGTCTCGATCGCGGAAGACAGGACGACGACCATGGGCGACTCGGCACAGGGGCCACGCGGTTCGCTGCTCTATGTGGAGGATGACACGGAGATCGCTGCGCTGACGGTCGAAGTGCTGGAAGAGGTGTACGACGTCGAGCATGCCTCGGACGGCGAGACCGCGCTCCGGTTCGCGCTGAGCAGGCGGTACGACGCGATGGTCGTCGATCGACGTCTGCCCGGCATGGACGGTGTGGATTTCATCCGTGCCGTGCGTACCGCGCACATCACGACGCCGGTCCTGATGCTGACCGCGCTCGGCACCGTGGACGATCGTGTCACCGGTCTCGACGGCGGAGCGAACGACTACCTGGTGAAGCCGTTCGATTACGACGAGCTGCTGGCGCGCCTTCGGGCGCTGCGACGCGCGTTCAGGGCTGATGGGGTACGTCGACGCCTCGGCGAGTGGGTGTTCACGCCGGACGCCCAGGCCGCGTACGATCCATCTGGAATCCGAGTGGCGCTGATGGCGACGGAGAGCGCGCTCCTGGAGCTGTTGAGCACCAGCCCCGAGCACGTGTTCAGTCGGGAGGAGATCCTCCGCGCCGTGTTCCATGAAGGAGATACGACGAGTTCGGTGGACACGTACGTGCACTATGTGCGGCGCAAGACGTCCCCCGACATGATCGAGACCGTCCGCGCACGCGGCTACCGCGCGGGAACACCGTCATGAGCAACGCCGATACGAGACGCGTGCGTCGTGCCGCGCTATTCATCGGACTCTGGGTCGGGATCTCGTCTGGTGTGATCGTCGCGATCGGCATCGGGGTGCTGATCGCGGTGGTGCTCTCAACGTCGCGCCGCGAAGGCGAGGAGCACGGCGGCGGCTGGTTCGGCGGTGGTGACGGTGTCAGAGACGACTTCATCGTCGACATCGACGTGATCGTACCGACCGTGATCATCCTCGGGTTGATCGGCGTGGTGCTGCTCGGGGTGGTCGCCGCGGTCGCCGCGCGACGGTCGGTCCGCCCGCTCGGGGAGGCGCTGCGTCGGCAGCGGAACTTCGTGGCCGACGCGAGTCACGAACTGCGCACCCCGCTGACGACACTGACAAGCCGTATCCAGGTGTTGCAGCGCCGTCATGATCGCGGCGAGGAGCTCGGAGCGGGTCTCACCGACCTGCGGCACGATGCGGACATGATGGCAGACGTGCTCAACGACCTGCTCATCGCCGCGGAGGGGGAATCGCTTGCCGACGGGAACGCGGACGTCGCGACAGCGGCAGCCGCAGCCGTCGCAGCGATGACCGCGAGCGCACAGGACTCCGACGTCTCGCTCACGATCACGGTCGATCAGGAGGTGAAGGCGCAGCTGCCGGAAGTCACGCTCGTCCGCATCCTGGTCGCGCTGCTCGACAACGCCGTGCAGCACTCCCCGGCGCGAGGTACCGTCTCGATCCGCATCGGGCGGGACGCCCGGAACGTGACGGTGCGCGTGATCGACGAGGGATCGGGGATCGAAGGTATCTCGCCCGAGCAGGTCTTCGAGCGGTTCGCGCGTCCGCGCGAGAGTGGACGCCCCCGTAGCTTCGGTCTCGGGCTCTCACTCGTGCGAGATGTCGCTCGCCGTGCCGGGGGCTCCATCGAGGTCGAACGATCGACGGCATCCGGAACGACCTTCCTGCTCACACTCCCGGCTCATCCCTGAACGAGTGCGTATCCTCCGATCGGCGGCGAACCGGCCGTCGTCGTCTGCACGTCCACCATCGTCGCGCCCAGCCAGCGCGTGACGTGGTGCTCATCATCGACGATGATGCCGGTGCGCGACCCCGCAGCCGCGATCCACGAGCGGTTCGCCGGGCCGGCCACCACGGCAGCGGTCGCCCAGACGTCCGCCTGTGTGAGACCGTCGGTCACGATCGTGGCCGACGCGGTGCCTGTCGCGGGCCGGCCGGTGCGGGGATCGAGGATGTGAAGCCCGCGTTCCGCCGTCCCTGAGGTCGCCACCGCACCGTTCGACACGTCGACCACCGCGATCAACTGACCGCGGTCGTGCGGGTCGGCGATTCCCACCGGCCATCGCCAGTCGGCTCCCTCGGCAGTGAACAGCTGCAGGTCTCCTCCGGCGTTGATCCCGACCGCGGTCGCCGCAGCCAGCAGCGGCTCGAGGTGTCGACGGGCAGCCGCTTCCACAGCCCAGCCCTTGACGTATCCCGTCGGGTCGAACCACCCCCGCCACCGAGCAGAGAACAGGCCGCCAGTCTCCTGTTCGGCGCGTTCGCAGGCATCCGCGACCAGCGCGACCCTGCAGTCAGCGTCGGCGACGGAGAGCTCGCCGCGGTGGATGCGGCTGATGTCGGAGTCCGTGCGGTACGTCGAGAAGACCCGGTCGATGTCCCGCAGTTCGTCGAAGCACGCACGCACTGCCCGGTCGGCGCCCACATCGGGTCCCGTTGTCGGAGCGATCAGATGGATGCTCATCGGGATGCCCATGATCTCCTCGACCCAGACCCGCGTCCCCTCATTCGCGGTACGCATCAGCTCTGCGCCTCGTCGATCGCGCTCTGCAGCGACGAGAGATAGCCATCGCTCGTGTAGGTGGCGCCGGACACCATCTGGATTTTGGAGCTCTGCGCCTGGATCGTCTCCGAGACCAGCCTCGGAATAGCGGTCCCGTTGATCTGCCGGTCTCGACCGTTGCTGTTCGGGTAGTCGACCGCCTGCGCATCCGTGATCTCCCCGCCGGAGACGGTGATCTGCACCTGCACCGGCCCGAAGCGGGTCTGCGACGATGCGCCGGTGTAGGTTCCGTCGGCAAGGCCGGTGCCAGACGTGGTTCCCGAGCTCGACGTGGTTCCCGAGCCGCTCGCGCCGGTGTCGGCGGTCGTCGACGAACTGCCCGCTGTCGCCGCACTGGCGTCGGTCGGGGTGACCGCCTCCAGAGACGTTCGGTAGCTGAACAGCAGCACGAGGCCGCTGACGGTCGCGAGCAGCGTGTAGAGGATCTTCTTCATGGCCGTCTCCCTGCTCAGATCGTGAACGATTCGGAATGGATGCGATGGGCGGGGAACCCGGCGTCAACCAGGTCGCGCCGGAGGTCTTTCATCCAGGCCTCAGCGCCACAGATGAAGACGTCGTGGTCCTTCGGCTCCGGCACGAGATGGTGGAGGAGATCTGCGCCCGACCACGCCTCGTGAGTGGCAGGGATCCAGCTCGACGCGCCCGACGAACGCGGGCCGACGAACGGCAGGTACCTCAGGCCCCGGGTGCTGATGAGGTGAGCGATGGCCTCCTGTCGAAGAGCGTCCTCTGCGGCGGACTCCCGGGTGATGAGCATCGCGTCTCCTGGTCCGTAGCCTTCCGTCTCGAGCAGCGAGACGAGCGGTGCGACCCCGGCGCCGGCGCCGATCATGAGCAGCTTCGTCCCGGTCCGCCGCTCGCCGGTCATCTCCCCGTATGGTCCTTCCACGATGACCCGGGTGCCGGAGCGCAGCGCGGTAAGCCGGCGTGTGCCGTCCCCCACCACACGGGCGGTCAACGTCAGCTCGCTTCCCGGCGCAGCGGAGAGCGAGAACGGGTGTCCGCGGGTCCAGCCGGGCCCGTCGAGGAATCGCCAGACGAAGAACTGACCGGCCCGGGCACCGAGCGTCGGAAGGTCGCGACCCGTGACTCGGATGGTGACGCCCCGAGCACCGTCCGCCTCGACCCCTGCCACACGCAGCGCACGACGTGTGGACCGCAGCAGCGGCATCCCGATGCGGAACACCAGCACCGATCCCGCGGCGAGGGCCCAGATCGACCACCAGTAGGCGGTCGCGATCGGCGAGGACAGGAAGTCGGCGCCCGTCCACAGCTGGTGCGGCAGCGCGAGCCCGACGCCCAGGTAGGCGTAGAGGTGCAGGAGATGCCAGGACTCGTACCGCAGGCGACGACGAGCACGCCGGATGGAGGTGACGACCACGAGCAGGATCAGCAGCGTGCCGGCCGTGGCTAGGAGCATGCCCGGGTAGTCCCAGATGAAGCTCCACAGCTGGACGAGCGGGTTGATGCCGGCCGCCATCGCGTAGCCCACCGCGAGCAGCGCGATGTGCGCGCCCATCAACCAGAACGACCAGAATCCGACGAAGCGATGCAGCCGCGTGATCCCGTCGCGACCGAATCCGCGCTCGAACAGCGGGACGCGTGCCATCAGCAGCACTTGATAGAGCAACAGGTTCGCCGCGACCAGCCCGGTGAGGCGTCCGAGCGACGTGATGGTCTCGGCGTTGACCCCCAGGACTGCGGTCACTCCACCACCGGCGACCCACGGAGCCACGACGAACAGGCTGGTCGCCCAGATCACCGTGATCGCCGCTGCACGCCAGAGCTGCGCGCGGCCATGGGCTGCCCGCCGTGGCTCAGGGGAAGCGGCGGGGACGGAAGCACGCGGTCTCGTCGTCAGAGTGGTCATAGGGGAATCGTGCTGCGCCGACTCTGAGACAGGTCTAAGGAACGGCTCCCGATAGGCAACTCATAGCTGTCTCTCAGGCAACGCCACTCGTCCCGAGCAGCGTGCCGATCGCGAACGTGACCACCAGCGCGATCGCCCCACCGAGCACCACCCTGATCGTGGGCCTCAGCGCGGGGTTCCCGCCGATCCTCGCGCTGACGAATCCGGTCAGCGCGAGCGCCAGCAGCACCACCGCGAAAGCGACCGGCACCCGGATCTCGGGAGGCGGGAGCAGTATCGCCAAGAGCGGAAGCAGCGCTCCGAGTGCGAAGGCAAGTGCGGAGGCCCCCGCCGCCGCCCACGGACTGACCACCTGGTTCTCCGTGATGCCTAGTTCCGCTTCGAGGTGCGCGGTCAGCGGGTCGTGCGCGGTGAGCTCCTCCGCAACGAGGCGTGCGGTCGCCGGGCTAAGTCCTTTCGCCTGATAGATGCTCGCCAGCTCCTCGAGCTCGGTAGCCGGATCATCGGCCAGCTCGCCTCGTTCCTTCTCGATCAGAGCCCGTTGGCTGTCTCGCTGGCTGCTCACCGACACGTACTCCCCGAGCGCCATCGAGATCGCACCGCCGACGAGACCGGCGACACCCGCGGCGAGCAGCGTCGCGGAATCGGTCGTCGCCCCCGCGACACCGACGACGAGCGACGCGACCGACACGATGCCGTCGTTCGCGCCGAGCACTCCGGCTCTGAGCCAGTTGAGCCGCCCAGCGAGATCGCCGCGGTGGGGTTCACCCGGATGCGTCGCCAACATCACCGCCCCGTTCCTTCTCCCGGCGCGGCTATGGAAGGCACATCCCGACGGAGGTCGAGCTCTACGTGCGCGGAATGCCACTTCGTGAGAGGTCGAGTCATCGGACAAGAGTACGCCCTTGGGCCTTGGTCCTTGATCGTGGACACGGTGTCGGTTCGGTTATGCCGCTTCCGCGAGCGTAGCGGAGCGTGCGGCTTCGTAGGCGTTCGGGCTGATGTTGCCGATCGCGGAGTGGCGCCGGCGAGTGTTGTAGCGGTTCGCCCACCGGAACACGGCCCGGTAGGCGGTGGCCTGGTCCGGGAACGCTGACCGGCCGGCGAGGAGTTCGCGCTTGAGCGTGGCGTTGAAGCTTTCCGCGAGTGAGTTGTCGGCACTCGTGCCGACCGCGCCCGTGGACTGGGTCACGCCCAGCTGCTCGCAGAGCGCGGCGTAGGCCTTCGAGGTGTAGACGCTGCCGTGGTCGGAGTGGAAGATCGCGCCGACCAGCGACCCGCGGTCGCGGTGCGCGGCACGGAGGGCGTCTTTGACGAGTTCGGTGCGCATGTGGTCGGCGACTTGCCAGCCCGCGAGCTTCCGGGAGCCGAGATCGATGCAGGACGCGAGGTAGAGGTTCGTGCCGTCGGCGATAGGCAGGTAGGTGATGTCGCCCACGTAGCGGCGGCCGGGGTCGCCGACGGAGAAGTCCCGTCCGATCAGGTCGGGGAAGCGCCTGGCGGACTGGTCCGGGATCGTGGTCTTCACCCGTCGTCGCAACCGGATCCCCGCGAGACGGTGCTCACGCATTACCCGCGCGACGCGCTTGTGATTCACCCGCTCCGCCACGGGCACACCGTCGTTGAGGTCGGCGGTGATCCTGGGCGCCCCGTAGGCGCGGTCGCCACCCTGAGCGGGGTCTTGCAGCACCCGGATCCGCGCCGCCAACACCGCGTCGTCTGTCGCCTTCGCGGCTCGCCGCCCGGCGGAGTCCAGCCAGGCGTAGAACGACGAGCGGGCGACCTCGACGACCTCACACAACCGCTTCACGCCGTAGGCGTCCTTGTGATCCTCAACAAACTGGAAGCGGTTCACCAGTTCGTCTCCCCGGCGAAATACTTCGCCGCCTGACGGAGGATGTCCCGCTCCGTCTCGAGCTTGCGGGCCTCGGCCTGCAAGGCCGCGAGGTCGGCCTCCAACCGGAGGACCTTCGCCGCCTGTGACTCCGGTCGCCCCGTCGCCCCCGGCGGCGACGCAGCGGCAACCGTGACCCCGGAGCCGAACTTGTCGACCCACTCTTTCAGCGCACCCCGAGAGATCCCGAGATCCCCGGCGATGCCCTTGAGCGTCGAACCCGGCGTGGACTCATACAAGTCCACCGCGCGCTGCCGGAACTCGTCCGTGTAGTTCTTCCTAGCCATCCCTTGGATTCTCGCTTCCCCAGCATCGTGCTGGAATCAGCGTGTCCAAGATCAGGGGTCAAGCGCCCTTGCCGAATTTGGGTTGCGGGGCACGTTTGTGGCAGCAGCTACAGAGCGGCGAGCCGGATCACACCGCAAACGATCGTTTACGGCGCGACCATGTCGTGGATCTGGAACCGTGGCTCTGTCAGTCTGTTTTGGCCCCGGAGTGACGGCTAGGAGTGGACCCACTTTCTGACTTGCCGGGGCGGTTCTGACGGTTTGATCTGGCCCCACCCGAGCGTGTGTTTCGTGTTGCTTCAGGATGAGCGGGCCCGGCAGGGGTCGAAAGTGGAATTGTTCGCGGATATCCGCCGTGCCTCGCGCGTCGACGGGCTATCGGTGCGCGCGTTGGCAGACAGGTTCGGGGTCCACCGTCGCACGGTGCGGCAGGCCTTGGCGTCGCCAATTCCGCCGCCGCGGAAGATACCGTCACGGATGTCTCCACGGCTGGGGCCGTACAAGGCGGTGATCGACGCGATGCTCACTCAGGATCTGGACGCGCCTCGTAAGCAGCGGCACACGGCGACAAGGGTTCTCGCGCGGCTGGTCGACGAGCACGAAGCGGCGGGACTGTCGTACTCGACGGTCCGCGACTACGTGCGCGTACGTCGTGCCCAGATCGATGCCGCAGCCGGGCGCCGCGTCGAGGTGTTCGTCCCACAGGAACACGCACCTGGTGAGGAAGCCGAAGTCGATTTCGGCGAGGTCTGGGTGATCCTTGGCGGGGTGAAAACGAAGTGCCACATGTTCACGTTCCGGCTCTCGCACTCGGGGAAGGCGGTGCACCGGGTGTACTCGACGCAATCGCAGGAAGCGTTCCTGGAAGGACATATCGACGCGTTCGACGAGATAGGTGGGATCCCGACCCGGCACATCCGGTACGACAATCTCACTGCCGCGGTGCAGACGGTGCTGTATGGGAAGGGCCGTAGCCGAGTAGAGAACGACCGATGGGTACTGTTCCGCTCGCACTACGGGTTCGACTCGTTCTATTGCCAGCCCGGAATCGACGGCGCCCACGAGAAGGGTGGCGTCGAAGGCGAAGTTGGTCGGTTTCGCCGCACCTGGCTGTCGCCGATGCCGGTCATCGACTCGCTCGCCGAGTTGAACGAGCAGATCCGCCGGTGGGACGCCCGCGACAACGAGCGACGCATCAACACCCGGATCCGCACTGTCGGGCAAGACTTCATCGACGAACAAGCCCGCCTTACGCCATTGCCAGGCGAGCGGTTCGATCCTGGCCTGGTGCTCTACCCGCGGGTAGACCGCTCGAGCCTGATCACCGTGCGGATGGCGAGGTACTCCGTGCCCGCCCGTCTGATCGGGCGGAAGGTGCGGGTCTCGTTGCGGGCGTCTGAACTCGTGGTGTTCGACGGCCACGCCGAGGTCGCTCGGCACGAGCGGGTCGTGGCCCGCGGCGGGGAGTCGATCAACCTTGACCACTACCTCGAGGTCCTCAGGCGCAAGCCCGGCGCGTTGCCCGGGTCCACCGCGCTGGCCCGTGCACGCGAAGCCGGCGTGTTCACGACAGCGCATGACGCGTTCTGGCAGCAAGCGCGGAAGGTCGATGGCGACAGCGCCGGCACAAGGGCTCTGATCGATGTGCTCCTGCTCCACAGGACCATGCGAACCGTCGACGTGATCGCGGGGATCCGTGCCGCCCTCACGGTCGGGGCGGTGTCCGCCGACGTCGTCGCGGTCGAAGCCCGACTGCACGCCGCCGGGCCCGAGTCAGACCGTCATCGCGTTGAACAACCACGACGTGACGTGCAGCGAGTTGTCAGCCTGACCCAGCGTCGCCTCATGGATCCGGCCGCGGTGATCGCCGGACTCCCAGCCGACCGGCGGCCACTGCCATCCGTCGCGCACTACGACGAACTCCTTAACCGACGTTCCGAACCAGAACCGCCGGTCACCGATGAGAGAGAAGGAATCGCCGGATCATGAGCAACCCCACGAATGTCACCACGACCCTGCGTCGGCAGCGCGGGCTGACCGAAGAAGCCGCCGCGGCCGCAGTTGACCAAGCCTGCCGCAGGCTCCGTTTACCCACCATGCGGGCGGTGATGCACGAAGCGATCACGGCCGCGGAACGTGAGCAGCTGACCTACCAAGGGTTCCTTGCCGAGCTCCTCCTCGCCGAGTGCGACGACCGGGACCGCCGGTCCGTTGTCCGCCGCGTGTCGGCAGCCGGATTCCCGAGGAACAAGTGGCTCGGGGACTTCGATTTCGACGCGAATCCGAACGTCAACCCTGCAACGATCCATACCCTCGCGAACGGGGACTGGATCCGCCGCGGCGATCCGCTGTGTCTGATCGGGGACTCCGGCACCGGGAAGTCGCACCTCCTCATCGGCCTCGGCACCGCCGCTGCAGAGAAGGGCTTCCGCGTCCGGTACACCCTGGCGACGAAGCTCGTGAACGAGCTCGTCGAAGCCGCCGACGAGAAACAGCTCACCCGTACCATCAACCGGTACGGCCGCGTCGACCTGCTCCTGATCGACGAGCTCGGCTACATGGAACTCGACCGACGCGGCGCGGAACTCCTGTTCCAGGTCCTCACAGAGCGGGAAGAGAAGAACTCCGTCGCGATCGCATCCAACGAGTCGTTCAGCGGGTGGACGAAGACCTTCACTGACCCGCGCCTGTGCGCGGCGATCGTGGACCGGCTCACGTTCAACGGCACCATCATCGAAACCGGCACCACCTCGTACCGCCTCAACTACACCCGTCAGCGGCAGTAGCGATCCGAAAGCCATTCAGAGGTAGCGGCAGATGGACTCCGGCGTGCAGGCTTCGGACGCCGTTGCCGTCGCGTGCGCCCGAAGCTCGACGATGCTCCCTCGTAGGGCGCGCAGCTGCTCGAGCTGCTCATCAATCTCCACGAGCCGGCGGTCAAGGAGATCCAGCACGTGAGCGCACGGCGAACCACCCGTGTCGCGAACATCGAGGATCTCCGCGGTCTGCGCAAGGGTGAGCCCCGCCGCGCGAGCCCGATCGATGAACTCGAGCCGCTGCACCGTCTCGTCACCATAGCTGCGGTACCCGGCCGGGGTGCGCTCCGGCGGTTGCAGCAGCCCGCGCTCCTCGTAGTACCGCAGCGTCGACGGTCTCGTCCTCGCCTTCTCCGCGAGTTCTCCGATCCGCATCGTGACACCTCCACCGTCAGTTTGACCTTCAAGCATGCTTGAAGGTCCATTCTGTCGCATAGGGCCGCACGTGCGGCCCGGTCCACCCGAGGAGGCATCATGACTCAGCACAACGAGTTCGATCTTGCGGTGGTCGGGACGGGCGGCGCGGCGATGTCCGCGGCGATCCACGCCCGACTCGAGGGGGCGAGCGTGGTCGCCATCGAATCGGGCACGCTCGGTGGCACCTGCGTGAACGTGGGTTGCGTGCCCTCCAAGACACTCCTCGCGGCCGCGCACACCCGCCACGCCGCGCTCACGAACCCGTTCCCCGGCGCCGCCACCTCCGCTGGGGCCGTCGACCTCGGCGCGCTCGTGCAGCAGAAGGATGAGCTGGTCGGCATGCTCCGCCAGACCAAGTACGCCGACATCGCCGCCGCCTACGGGTTCGACATCCTCCCCGGCACCGCAACATTCACCGATCCCTCAACACTGCTCGTCGATGGACGACCGGTTCGCGCCAAGTCGTATCTCATCGCCACCGGCGCCGAACCGACCATCCCAACGATCCCCGGCCTCGAGCAGATCGATTACCTCACGTCGACCACGGCGATGGAACTCACCGAGCTGCCCGCTTCGCTCGTGGTGATCGGCGGCGGATTCGTCGGCCTCGAACAGGCCCAGCTGTTCGCCCGGCTCGGGGTCGAGGTCACCATCATCGGCCGGCTCGCCCCGCACGCCGAACCAGAACTCTCCTCCGAGCTCCGCAAAGCCTTCCTGACCGACGGAATCACCGTCATAGGCGACCGCGCCGCAACGATCACCCCACACGACGACCTGGTCCGAGTCCTCACCCGCACCGGGAAAGTAGCTACCGGTGAACGCGTCCTCGTCGCCACCGGCCGCACCCCCCGCACCGACGGGCTCGGCCTCGCCACTGCGGGCATCGCGACCGACACCCGCGGCTTCATCATTGTCGACGAACAACAGCGGACCACGAACCCGGCGGTGTTCGCCGCCGGCGACGTCACCGACGTGCCCCAGTACGTGTACGTCGCCGCGAGGACCGGGAAGATCGCCGCACACAACGCCCTCGGTCACTCTGAGCAGGTCGACTACACCGGGTTGCCCTCCGTCCTGTTCACCTCACCCCAACTCGCCTCGGCCGGGATCACCGAAGCCGAAGCCATCGCCGCCGGATACCGGTGCGCCTGCCGATACCTGAGGCTGTCCGATGTGCCCCGAGCCATCACGAACCACAACACCCGCGGCGGCATCAAGATCGTCGCCGACGCGGACACCGGCAAAGTCCTCGGCGTCCATGCCCTCGCCGAAACCGCCGGCGAGATGATGCTCGCCGCGACCTACGCCATTAAAGCCGGATTCACCGTCACCCAACTCGCCGACACGTGGGCCCCGTACCTCACCATGGCCGAAGGCATCCGCCTCACTGCGAACCTCTTCCGCAACGAACTCCCCACTTCCTGCTGCGCCTGACAGCAGACAGCGCCCCACATCGAACCGACGCCTCGACGGGGCCACTTCAAAACGTCACCCCGGGGCCAGATCAGGTTGACAAAGTCAACTATGTTCTCGACCTCTGCGACGAGGTGATCGGGGTCCGCGGGGAGCGACAGGCGACGTTCCTGTGGCTTGTCGGTGACGTGTCGCCGACGACCGGACGGGCTCGCAGGCTCCCCGTCGACGGGTATTGGCCTGCGCTGGGGCTCGTCGTCGAGTTCCAGGAGAAGCAATACACCGTGGCCGTCCCGCTGTTCGACCGTCGCGCGACCGTCTCCGGTGTGCCTCGTGGCGAGCAGCGGCGGCTCTACGACCAGCGAAAGGCGGAGATCCTGCCGCAGCAGGGTATCCGGCTCGTCGTGATCCACAAGTCGGAGTTCACGACCAAGGCCGACAGGATCGTGCGCGATCATGAGCGCGACATCGCCGTCGTCCGCGCCCGCCTTGTCTGACCTCGGAAGCCCGCCATGACCGGTACACGTCTGGCACATCGAGGCTGACCCCGCCTGACGGCGGGCTCAGCGGCTCACCTCTTCTTTGACGAGAGAGGCGGTGCCGGGTGTCGGTTTCGATGCGGGTCATGGATGCGGGGGACGGCTACAAGTACCTGCTGCGCACCGTGGCATCCGCCGACGGCGAGCGGGCGCTCTCGACTCCGCTGACCCGTTACTACGCAGAGCAGGGCACTCCACCCGGCTGCTGGATGGGCGGCGGCCTTGCCGCGCTCGGGAACGGCGAGATCCACGAAGGTGCGCAGGTGTCCGAGGCGCAGCTCCAGCTCCTGCTGGGTATGGGCCTTGACCCGGTGACGGGCGATCCGATGGGGAAGGCGTACCCGGTGTTCCCGGCCGTTGAGGATCGGATCGCCACGCGGCTCTCCCGGCTCGATCCGGCGCTGGGCGCGGCGGATCGCGCCGAGGCAGTCGCGGTGATCGAGACCGAGGAATCGGCGCGCAGGTCGCGGCGGGCGGTCGCGGGGTTTGACTTCACGTTCTCACTGCCGAAGTCCGCGTCGGTGCTGTGGGGTCTTGCGGACGCAGCGACTCAGGCGCAGTTCGCAGGGGCGCACCATGCGGCCGTTGCAGAGGTCGTTGCGTTCATGGAGCGGGAGGTTGCGGCGACACGCTCGGGCGCAACCACCCGCGACGGCGCTGTTGCGCAGGTCGAAGTGACGGGGCTGATCGCCACGGCGTTCGATCATTTCGATTCGCGGGCGGGTGATCCGCAGTTGCACACGCATGTAGTGGTGAGCAACAAGGTGCGCACTCTGTTCGACGGCAAGTGGCGGTCGCTGGACAGCCGGCCGCTGCACGCGGCGACCGTGGCGCTGAGCGAGCTGCACAACGCGGTCTTCGCCGACCACCTCACCCGCGCGCTCGGCGTGGGTTGGGAGCGGCGCGAGCGGGGAGCTGACCGCAATCCGGTGTGGGCGGTCGCCACGGTGCCGGAGGAGTTGGTCGCGGAGTTCTCGTCCCGGTCCCGGCACATCGACATCGAGAAGGACCGCCTGATCGCCGAGTACGAGATCGCGCACGGGCACGCGCCGTCGCGGGAGACGATCATCCGGCTGCGGCAGCAGGCGACGCTGGCAACCCGGCCCGACAAGGAAGTCCGCCCACTCGCCGACCTCGCCCAGGAGTGGCGCACCCGAGCGAGCCGACTGCTGGGCCGGGACGCAACCGAATGGGCGCGAGAAGCCGTCGCGGTCGAGCCCGCGAAGCTCCTGCGCGCGGAGGATGTGCCGCTGGAGCGGATCGCCAGGCTCGGCGCGTCGGTGGTCGCCGCGGTTGCCGAGAAGCGCACGACGTGGAGCCACTGGAATCTCTACGCCGAGGCCGCACGCCAGACGATGGGCTGGCGCTTCACCGCCACCGAGGACCGCGAGGCGATCACGGGGATGGTCACCGACGCCGCGGAGCAGGCGTCCATCCGGCTCACGCCGCCCGAGCTGGCCTCCAGCCCCGCCGCGTTCCAGCGCGCGGACGGGACGAGCATGTTCCGCCCCCGCAACACCGCCCGCTACAGCGGTGCCGCGGTGCTCGCCGCCGAGGACCGTCTGCTTGCACGCTCCCGCGAGCAGGTTGCACCGCGCCTGGCCGACGCAACCATCGCGCACGCGCTGCAACCCCACCGTGGGCGCACGCTCGGCGACGACCAGCGCGCCGCGCTCGCAGCGATTGCGTCGTCGGGTCGGGTACTCGACCTGCTCGTCGGCCCTGCGGGGGCGGGGAAGACCACCGCGCTGCGCGCGCTGCGGCGTGCGTGGGAGGCCGAGCACGGGCGCGGCGCGGTCGTCGGTCTGGCACCGTCCGCGGTCGCGGCCGAGGTGCTGGCCGGTGACCTCGGCATCCCGACGGAGAACACCGCGAAGTGGTGGCAGACCCACCGCGACCACGGCACCGGGTTCACCGCCGGGCAGCTCGTGATCGTGGACGAGGCATCCCTCGCCGGGACGCTCGCGCTCGACCGGCTCGTGCGCGTCGCAGCCGACGCCGGAGCGAAGGTGCTGCTCGTGGGCGATCCCGCGCAACTCCAGTCCGTCGACGCCGGGGGAGCGTTCGGGATGCTCGTCGCCGACCGTGCCGACGTGCCCGAGTTGACCGACGTGCGCCGCATCACCGCAGCCTGGGAGAAGGGTGCCACCCGCGATCTACGCAACGGCCGCATCGAAGCCATCGACACCTACCAGGCCCACGGTCGTATCCGGGCGGGCGAAACCGAGCGCATGGCCGACGCCGCCTACGCCGCCTGGCAGCGCGACCGCGCGTTGGGGCTGGCGAGCATCCTCATTGCCGAGTCGAGCGCGATGGTCACCACCCTGAACCGGCGCGCCCGCGCCGACCTCATCCTCGCCGGGCAGGTCGACGCGCGCGCCGAGGTGCGGCTGCACGACTGCACCGAGGCGTCCGTCGGGGACGCGATCATCACCCGCCGCAACGACCGTGAACTGCGCACCGGACGCGGCTGGGTGCGCAACGGCAGCCGGTGGACGATCACCGCCATCGGCATCGACGGGTCGCTACGAGTGCGGCCTGCCGGGCGACGCGGAGGCGCGACGCTGCGACTCACTGCCGGATACGTCGCCGAGCATGTCGAACTCGGCTACGCGGTCACCGCATACCGGGCGCAAGGAGTCACGGTCGACACCGGACACACGCTCATCGAGCCCGGCGCGACCCGCGAGAACTTCTACGTCGCCATGACCCGTGGCAAGGCCGGGAACTTCGCCTATGTCTCCCTCAACCGCCCCGATGATGACCACATTCACCCGCCCGCTCAGGACACCCTCGTGGTCGCGGCGCGCAAGGTGCTCGCCGGGGTGCTCCAGCACGTCGGCGCGGAACTCTCCGCCCGCCAGACGATCGCCGCCGAGCAGGATGTGTGGGGCTCGGTCGCGCAACTCGCCGCCGAATACGAGACCATCGCCGCCGCCGCGCAACAGCCACGGTGGGAGGCTCTGCTGCGAAGGACGCGGCTCACCGAGGCCGAGGCATCCGCAGCAATCGACTCGACCGCGTTCGGCGTGCTCAGCGCAGAGGTGCGCCGAGCCGAAGCCGACGGCTACGATGCCGAGCGCCTTCTGAGCGCTCTCGTCGCTTCTCGTCCGCTCAATGACGCGGGCGATGTGGCCGCGGTGCTCCACGAGCGGGTGATCCGCGCCCTGGAGCACACGAACGGCGCGGGGCGCGTGCGCCAGCCCGCCACGCCCATCGCCGGAGTCGTCACTCCCGCGCTCGGCCCGATGGACGACGATATGCGCAGCGCACTCCGTGAACGTGCCGCGCTCATCGAGCAGCGAGCAGACGCGCTCGTCACCGAGGCCGTCGAGTCCTCGGGGGAGTGGATCTCGGGACTCGGGATGGAACCCTCTGATCCGCAGCTCGCCGCACTTTGGCGACGCGAGGCACGCACCGTCGCGGCCTATCGCGACAAGTACGGCATCGCCGTGGCCAGGGGGCTCGGCCTTGTCGGCGATGATGCTTCGCAACGCGCAGACGCGGCACGAGCACGCGCCGCGACCCTTCGCGCGCAACAGCTCGCGGTACGCGCGGCAGAACCTGGACCGACCACCCGCAGTCTCAGGGTCGCTGGGCCGCGCCTGTAAGGGCAGAACGGGCATGCTCAGCGACTGCTCATTGCGAGCCGACATGCCACTGGGCTGGAGTGCGCGCCAGACGCGGGGCTCCTTACTTGGCGCTCTCGCGACTCCCGCCGCATCCCTTCCGCGTCTCGCGGGTCGGGCGTACCCTGATCTTGAGGTAGTAGCCACGATTTCTAGGTCGCTTTCGACGGTCCCTCGGGACACTCACCACATGATCTACCTCCTCGGCGGAGCTACGCACCCTCTCGGGAGGCGGACATCGTGTTCCGACTGCTCTGGAATCTCAGCATCCGAGTTCGGCTGTTCCTGCGGACGTACATGCCGACGAACATCCTGCTCGACGCGCTGCACACGCGCCGCGGCCTGAAGTGGGGCGTGCCCGCCATGCTCATCGCCGTGCTGTACCTGCTCGGCGCGTGGCTGCTGACGGTGTGGATCGCCGACGGCGGGCCGGGCTGGCTGAACCTGGTCGTGCTGCTGTTCATCTGGAACGCGCTGAAGTTCCTCGTCAACGGCCCGATCACCCTCATCATCCTGATCCGGGCTCGCCGCGCCGAGCGGCGCCAAGCCTTCGAGCAGAAGTCGGCGGCTTACGCGATGGGCGGGCCTCCTCCGGTGCTCGCCTCTACGAGAGGCTGACAAGCCCCGCTGTCGCGCCTCTCATACCGCAGGCCGCGCGAAAGGGGGGAGGGAGCGACCGAGGCGCTACCGCGCTAGCGCGCCGATTAGCCGACTCCGGCTGTTCGTTGGACGCCGTCAGGCGCAAGAAGCACCGACGCGTGGAAGGTTCGGAGTTGGCATCGACGGGGGGCCACTCATGGCACATAGAATCCGACGACGATGACGATTGAGCACTTTCTGGGGGCTACGGATGACCGTCGTGCTGGTGCTGAACGCGGGCTCCTCCTCGATCAAGTGGCGGCTGGTCGACGGGCAGTCCGGAACGGCAATCCGGGGCGGCACCGTGGAACGGCTCGGTCACGATGCCTCCGAGGGAACGGGGCACGGTGCC
The DNA here is from genome assembly GCA_017306245.1 of Micrococcales bacterium. Taxonomy (GTDB): domain Bacteria; phylum Actinomycetota; class Actinomycetes; order Actinomycetales; family Microbacteriaceae; genus Terrimesophilobacter. The sequence continues at coordinate 474,940 of JAFKIY010000001.1, forward strand.
GCGATCCGGGATCTGCTTGCCGAGCTGCGCCATGAACCTGTCGGCGTCATCGGTCACCGGGTGGTGCACGGCGGCAGCCGGTTCGATTCCGCGACGCTGATCACCGACGAGGTGGAGCAGCAGATCGACGATCTCGCCGCCTTGGCGCCGCTGCACAACCCAGTCAATCTCGCGGGCATCCGCGCCGCCCGCGCCGTGTTCCCCGGCGTCCCGAACGTGGCGGTGTTCGATACCGCGTTCCACCGCACCCTGCGCCCGGCAGCCACCGCCTATGCGCTGCCGCCGGAGCTCGTCCGGCAGCATCGGATCCGCCGGTACGGGTTCCACGGCATCTCCTACCAATACGTCTCCGCCCGGGCGGCCGAGCGGCTGGGGCGGCCGCTGTCGGAGCTGCGGCTGATCGTCTTCCATCTGGGGAACGGCGCCTCCGCCTGCGCGATCGCCGGCGGGCGGTCCGTGGACACCTCGATGGGCATGACGCCCTTGGCAGGACTCGTCATGGGCACCCGCGCCGGCGACCTCGATCCCGGAGTGCTCATCGCCCTCGGCCGAGCGGGCCTCGGATGGGACGAGCTTGAGGAGCTGCTGACCCGCGAGAGCGGCTTGCGCGCTTTGGCCGGCACCGAGGACATGCGCGACATCCACGCGGCTGCGGTCGCCGGCGATCCCGCCGCGACTGCGGCGCTGGAGGTCTACCACTACCGGCTGCGGCACTACCTCGGCGCCTACCTCGGCCAGCTCGGCGGCGCCGACGCGATCGTGTTCACCGGCGGTGTCGGCGAGAATGCCCCGGCGACCCGCGCCGCCGCCGTCTCCGGCATGGAGCGTCTCGGGATTCGCCTCGACGACGAGCGCAACCGCGCGACGGCGGGGCGGGAGGCGCGGACGGTCTCCGACTCCCGCTCCCCGACCGCCGTCCTGGTCGTGCCCACAAACGAGGAGCTCGAGATCGCCCGGCAGTCTCTAGCCGCGGTGACTCGGCCCGACGCTGATCCAGCAGGGCCGGTCTAGTTCCCGAGCCGCTGCAGGATGTCCTTCATCTGATCGATTTCTTGTTGCTGGGACTCGACGATCTCGCCGCAGAGGTCTTTGATCTCCAGGTCGGTGATGTTCGACTGTTCGCAGAGCAGGATGGCTCGGGAGTGGTGGGGGATCATCGAGTCCAGGAACTGCTGGTTTCCCACGAACGTCGCGGCCCTTCCCATGAAGAACGCGCCGACCGTGAGCAGGGCGAATGCGACGATGAGCCCGATGTTGAGCGGCTTGTTCGGGAACATGCGCCACATGATCGCGATCATGATGATGCCCATCGGGAACACCATCATCAGGGCCATGTAGAGGTTGCTGATGTTCAGGTAGAGATCGCCGACGACGTTGATCAGTGCGAACGTGAAGAAGTACATCACCACCAGGCTCAGGGCCAGCGCGATGAGCAGGCGCAGGTAGCTCTTCGCACCGCCGGTGTGCGAGGCCCGTTCGTGCGGGGTGTGGTCGCTCACAGCAGGCCGAGCAGCTTCTCGCAGGCCTGCTCGCAGGTCCGGCAGGCTTCCGCGCACACCCGGCAGTGCTCGTGCATGCCGGCGTGCTGTTCGCATTCGTCGGCGCAGGCCGTGCACGCGGTGCGGCAGGCTTCCAGGGTGGCTCGCGTGACGTTCGCGTCGTAGCCGGTGCGCCGCGACAGGATGCGACCGGTTGTCTCGCATAGGTCCGCGCAGTCGAGGTTGGTCCTCACACACTTGGTGAGGTCGGCGATCATGTCCTCGCTCAAACAGGCGTCGGCGCACGCGCTGCACGCCTGGGCGCAGTCGACGCAGGCCTGAATGCAGGCCAGTAGTGCCGCCTGATCGAGGTCTCCCAGATCCTTCGGGTGGGTCCGGAGCATCTGATCCGCGATGGTCATCTCAGTCCTCCTTCTCGTCGGCCCGTATCGGGTCGGTTGCGAAGAACCGTAGGCCGGGCGGCAGCGGTCGACGACCGGCTTGCATACGCTAGGGGGGTATGTTATGAGGAGTCCTGCCTTCCACACCCGGGCAGTAGGCGCCCGGGAGCGGCGACCGGCGCTAGAGCCGGTCGAGGATGAAGTCGACCCGCTCCTGCGCCCCGAGCACTGGGACGTGCACGATCGGGAACGGCAGCGCCGCGTATACCTCGGTGAGCAGGTGATGGATCCGCTGCTGGGCGGCGGTGTCCTCGGTGCGGGCGTAGTCCGGCGCCAGCGGCAGCAGGTCCAGGATGAACGTCGTGCGGTAGTCCACCTGCTCGAGCGCGGCCACCAGGATCGGGTCGGGTTCGAGCTGCAGGAAGCGGTAGTAGGCCAGCGAGTCTGGGATGGCCCGGTCCAGAAACACCGTCGTGGCGGGATCGAGGGCGGCTTCCTCGGCGAGCTGCATGTCCAGCACGCCGCGCTGGAACTCGCGCTGCTTGGCGCGGACCTCCTCGACGGTTCGCCCCTCGATGCGCTGGAGATCGATGTAGTGGCGGGCGTGCTCGATGGTGGTGGTGTAGCCGCGGTCGCGTAGCAGGTTCACGGTCGTGGTCTTGCCCGAGCTAGGCCCACCGGTGATGACGTACCAGTTAGTCACGTTCGCCCTTTCAATTTGCGTTCTCCGGGAATATTTGGACTGACATGTACCCTATACCCCTAGTAGGTATATGGTCAGGTAGGAGGTGGTCGGAATGGCACACGGATACGTGGATGACAAGCAGGCGCTGCTGGCGCGGTTGCGTCGTGCGGAGGGTCAGGTGCGCGGGATCGCGCGGATGGTCGATGAGGACGTGTACTGCATCGACATCCTCACCCAGGTCTCCGCGGTGACGAAGGCGCTGGAGTCGGTCGCGCTGACCCTGCTCGAGGATCACCTCGGGCACTGCGTCGCCCAGGCGACCGCCGAGGGTGGCCCCGTCGCGGAGGAGAAGCTGCGTGAGGCGAACGCCGCGATCGCGCGGCTGGTCCGCTCCTAAACATTCGTCCCCACAAACATTCATTCAATGCTCGCGAAGGGAGCACATCATGACCGGACAGGGATTCCAGGACCTCGGACTGCAGGCGACTAGCGGCGGCGGTTGCGCGTGTTGCAGCCCGACCACGCACGGCACCGCGGCGAAGGCCGAGGCTGCACCGCCGGCTCAGCCTGGGGTGGGTGGCGTGTCGGCGCAGTTCCTGGTGGAAGGGATGACCTGCTCGCATTGCGTGCGCAGTGTGACCGAGGAGGTCTCCGCCATCGACGGCGTCTCCGGCGTCGAGGTCGATCTGCACGCGGGCGGCGTCTCGACGGTGACCGTGTCCAGCACCGCCCCGGTGGACGCTGCCCGCGTGAGGGAGGCGGTCGAGGAGGCCGGATACAGCCTCGCCAGCGCGTCATGAGTACGGCTACGGATGTCGATCTCGACATCACCGGGATGACGTGCGCGTCGTGCGCGACGCGGGTCGAGCGGAAGCTGAACAAGCTGCCCGGGGTGGAGGCGACCGTCAACTTCGCCACCGAGAAGGCCCGTGTCCACGCCGAGTCCCCGGTGGCGGTGGAGGAGCTGATCGCGGCCATCGAGCAGGCGGGGTACGGGGCGACCGTTCCTGCCCCACCCGCCACCGACCCCGTCGAGGGGCAAGCTGGTGCGCCTCGCGATGAGGAGCTGCTGTCGTTGCGGCAGCGGCTAATCATCTCGACGCTTCTGGCGGTGCCCGTCGGGGTGCTGTCGATGATCCCTGCGCTGCAGTTCACCTCCTGGCAGTGGCTCGCCCTGACCCTCGCCGCCCCCGTGGTGGTGTGGGGGGCATGGCCGTTCCACCGGGCCGCGGCGATCAACGCCCGCCACGGCGCGGCCACGATGGACACCCTGATCAGCGTCGGCGTGCTGGCCGCGTTCGGCTGGTCGCTGTATGCGCTGTTCTTCGGCGGCGCCGGGATGCCAGGGATGCGGATGAGCGTCACCTTCGTCGGCACCCCGCAGTCCGGCGGTCACGAGGTATACCTGGAGGTCGCCGCGCTGGTGACCGTGTTCATCCTGCTCGGCCGCTACCTCGAGGTCCGCGCCAAGCGGCAGTCCGGGGAAGCGCTTCGAGCCCTGCTCGAGCTCGGCGCGAAGGACGCGGTGGTCCTCCGGACAGGCGTCGAGCAGCGCATCCCCGTCGGCCAGCTCGTCCCCGGCGACCGCGTCGTGGTGCGGCCGGGCGAGAAGATCCCCGCCGACGGCCTGGTCGCCGAGGGCGTCTCGGCGGTGGACGAGTCGATGCTCACCGGCGAGTCCGTGCCGGTGGAAGTCGGCCCCGGCTCCCGCGTCGTCGGCGCGACCGTGAACACCGGCGGTCGCCTGCTGGTGGAGATCACCCGCGTCGGAGCGGACACCGAGCTGGCCCGGATGGCCCGGCTGGTCGAGGAGGCGCAGACCGGCAAGGCGCAGGTGCAGCGCCTCGCCGATCGGGTCTCGGCGATCTTCGTGCCCGTCGTCATCGTCCTCTCGTTGGCCGCGTTCGCCGGCTGGCTGATCGCCGGAGCCGGGCTGGAGGTCGCCTTCACCGCCGCGGTGACGACCCTGATCATCGCGTGCCCGTGCGCGCTCGGGCTGGCGACGCCGACCGCGTTGCTGGTGGGAACCGGCCGCGGCGCGCAGCTGGGCATCCTGATCCGCGGACCGCAGGTGCTGGAGCAGACCCGCCGCATCGACACCGTCGTGCTGGACAAGACCGGCACGGTCACCGCCGGCACCATGACCGTCACCGGCATCCACCCCGCCGAAGGCACCGACCCGGCGGAACTGCTCCGAGTCGCCGCCGCGCTGGAGCACGGCTCAGAGCACCCCATCGGCCGCGCCATCACCGCCGCCGCGACCGTTGCGGCAGGCGCGGTGGAGTCCTTCTCCGCCGAAGCCGGTCAGGGCGTGCACGGCATCGTCGAGGGCCGGATGGTCGCTGCCGGCCGCGCCTCGTGGATCACGACGCGATGGGCCATCCCGGTCCCCGAGGAGCTCGCCGCGACGATCGCGGCGGACGAATCGGCGGGAGCGACCGTGACGGTGGTGGCGTGGGACGGGCAGATGCGCGGCACGATCAGCGTCGCCGACACCGTCAAGCCCACCAGCCCCGAGGCGATCGCCCGACTCCGAGCGCTCGGGCTGACCCCGATCCTGCTCACCGGCGACAACCCGGGCGCCGCCCGCGCGATCGCCGACCAGGTCGGCATCGAGGACGTCCGTGCCGGGGTCACCCCGCAGGGCAAGCTCGACACCATCCGAGAGCTCCAGGCCGCGGGACGCGTGGTCGCGATGGTCGGCGACGGCGTGAACGACGCCGCCGCCCTGGCCGCCGCGGACCTCGGCATCGCGATGGGCACCGGCACCGATGCGGCCATCACCGCCGCCGACCTGACCATCGTCTCCGGAGACCTGGTGCTGGTCCCGGATGCGATCCGGCTGGCCCGCCGCACCCTGGGCACGATCAAGGGGAACCTGTTCTGGGCGTTCGCGTACAACGTCGCCGCGATCCCGGTCGCGATGCTCGCCCTGCTCAACCCCATCCTCGCCGGCGCCGCTATGGCGTTCAGCAGCGTGTTCGTGGTCACCAACAGCCTCCGGCTGCGCCGCTTCCGCCCCCTGTCCGTCCCGACCCCCAGCGCAGCCCCGGTCTCGCGGGAGCCCGCCCCGATCCGGGCCTGACCCATCGCTCAAGAAGGAAAAGACATCATGTCCCACGACCACGATCACTCGGGGCGCGACCACACGGATGACCACGCTCACGAGCATGCTCACGGAGCGCAGAATCACAGCGCGCACGAGCATCACCATCACGAGCCTCCGGCGGGGGCAACGAACCTGGTGACCTGTCCGGTGATGCCCGGCAACCGGGTCGATCCGGCGTGGGCCGAGCAACGCGGCCTGTTCCGGGACTACGAGGGCGCCCGCTACTGGTTCTGCTGCCCCGAGTGCGGTCCGCTGTTCGACGCCGACCCGGCCCGCTACGCCCACGCCGCCTGACTGACGACGGCGACAGAACGGAGCGCACGGTGGACACCGCGGTTGGATTGGTGCAAGCGTACTTGCGGGTAAACGGATACTTCACCGTCGCCGAGTACCCGGTGCTGGACGCGGCCGGTGCCGACAGGCCCCGCACCGTCACCGACCTGGACATCCTCGCGATCCGGCTCAACCGCGCACCCGGCGACGATCCGGACCCTGCGCTCGGCGCCCGGCCGGGCATGCCGGACATGATCGTGGGCGAGGTCAAGGAAGGCGCCCCTAAACTCAACCCGGCTATGCGCGACCCCGCTGTGCTGGAAGCCGCCTTCGCGCGGTTCGGCTGCTGCTCACCCGCCGACGCGCCCGCCCTCGTGCAAGAGCTGCTCACGGTCGGGCAGGTCACCGCCCCGGAAGGTCACCTGATTCGCGCCGTCGCGTTCGGCAATACCGCGAATCCAGCCCAATCGGCCTCGTGGCACACCGTCGCCCTCGCGCACGTCCTCGACTACCTCCGTCGCCACCTGGACCGCAACTGGGCGGCCGTCGGACGCACCCAGATCAAAGACGACACCCTCGGGCTGCTCGCACTGATCGAGAAGTCCCATCGCAGCGGGGCCGGCCTACGATGACCGAGCGCCCGACACGTGCCATCCAGGATCTTCGCCCGCACCGCGGCCCGGTTCAGTCGACTCGGCTGGTCACGACGCTCGCGCGTCGCCTCAGGTGCGCGCCGATCAGAATCCGGCGCGCCCGGAGTAACCTGGATGCGGGAAGGAGGTCGGCGGTGAACCACATCCGAGCTCTCGTGCACGCCCGGTCCGGGCTGCACCGGCTCCTGCTGACCTTCACCACCGCCCTTCTGCTGATCGCCGGCCTGCTGGCCATGCATACACTCACCGGCACCCTCTTGGGCGGGCATTCCGACACGACGGCGACCGCGTTCGAATCCGCCCATGTGGACGCCGGCACCGACATGAGCGCCGTCACCGCGACCGAGACCACGCCCGGCATGAACTCCGAAGCTGCTGCCGGTCATTGCGCAGGCGACTGTGGCGGCTCGGGCGGAGTGCCGGATCACTCGATGCTGACGATGGTGTGCGCGCTAGCACTGCTAGCCGCCGCCATCGTGCTGCTGGCGCCGGTCCTGCTGGCTCGCCTCGGCGTCGCCCTCGCCCTGCTGCGACTCCACGGACGCATTGTCCTGGCCGCGCTGCCGCACCCGCGACCACCCTCTCTCCTCGTCCTGTCCATCAGTCGAACCTGATTCCCCGCCCGTGCCGGCGCGACCGCGTGCCGGACGGTTCTCTCGCCGTGCCCACCCCGGGCGGGCGGAATCAGCTCACCCGTTTCGACTGACAGATAAGGACCCCTCTCATGCGTTTCCGTACCCTCGCGCTGACCACCGGCGCTCTCGCCATCGCGCTCGTGCTCGCCGGCTGCGCCCCCACGGGCAGCTCTATGCCCGGCATGGATCACGGCCCCGGCGGCATGACCAGCACGACACCCGACACCACCGAGGAAGCGTCGTTCAACTCGGCGGACGAGATGTTCGTGACGATGATGATCCCCCACCACGAGCAGGCCATCCAGATGGCCGATCAGATCCTGGCCAAGGACGGCATCGACGAGCGGGTCGTGGCCCTCGCCGAGCAGATCAAGGCCGCTCAGGATCCCGAGATCCAGACCATGAAGGGCTGGCTCGAGGACTGGGGCATCCCCTACGACGACTCCATGTCCGGCATCGGCGGCATGGAGGGCATGGACCACGGCGACGGGATGATGTCCGAGGAGGACATGGCGGCCCTCGATGCCGCTACCGGTGTCGAGGCGACCCGCCTGTTTCTGGAGGGCATGATCACCCACCACCAGGGCGCGGTCATGATGGCCGAGATGGTGCTCGACAACGGGCAGAACCCGGATGTCGCCGCGCTGGCGCAGCAGATCATCGACGGGCAGACCGACGAGATCACCACGATGCAGGACATCCTCGCCACCCTCTGACCCCCCCGGCCCCTCGGGCGGAGCCGATACCAAGCCGGCTCCGCCCGAGCCCCGGCGACCCGCCAGGCCATCGCTTCCAGGAACCGGCAGCGTGACCCGTCGAAAGGCCCCCGTCATGACGTCCCGCACCCTGGCCGCCTCCCTGGTGGCCATCCTCCTCGCCCTGATCATCCTGTCCGTGGCGACTGTTCTCTTCATCGGAGCCATCGCATGAGAAGCCAAACCATCACCGTCGCCGCGGCGGCAATCGTCGCCGTCGGGCTCCTCCTGGCCGGCTGCGCGGGCTCTACCGCCCCGGCGCCCGCACCGACCGAGCCTGCGTTCGGGCATGTGCACGGCATCATCGACCTCGGTGAGGGCACCGTGCTGCTCGGCGCGCACACGGGCCTGTACACGCTCACTGCCGCCGGCGTGCTCGCAGGCCCGGTGGGAGGCAACGACTTCGACGCGATGGGCCTCACCGCCCACGGCGACACGCTCTACGCATCCGGGCACCCGGGACCGGCCACGCCGACCGAGCTCGGTGAACACAACCTCGGCATCGTCCGCAGCATCGACGCCGGCGCCACCTGGGAGCCGGTCGCCTTCACCGGGCAGGAAGACTTCCACGTCCTCACCGCCACCGCCGAGGCGATCTACGGGATCGGGTCCAGCTCGATCACCGTGCGCACCAGCCCCGACGGCGGAACCACCTGGGTCGACGGCGCCAATCTGCCTGCCGTCGACCTTGCCGCCACACTCGACGGCGCCCTCTACGCGGCGACGCAGGATGGGGTCCAGGAGAGCCGCGATGCCGGAGCCACCTTCGCCCCTGTCCCCGACGCGCCGCTGCTGTACCTGCTGGAGTCTGATCCGGCGGGCGGGCTGGTCGGCGTCGACACTGACGGCGCCCTCTGGCGCCTCAACGGCGCCGGCTGGGAGAGGTCCGGAACGGCCAGCGGCACCGTCCAGGCGCTCGGCACCACCGCCGACGGCGCGATCGTGCTCGTCGACGACCGCGGCGTCGTGTGGATGCGCGGCACCGAAGCCACCGTGGTCCTCCCGTCAGGAGCACGATCATGAACACCATCACACCCGGCGGCCGCTGCAGCCGCGGATCCGGAGGACACCGACCATGAGCACGACATCGACCCGCTGGGTCCGCCACACCACCCCGCTCACCGCGGAAACCCTGTCCGGGGTGGACGCGTGGTGGCGCGCGGCGAACTATCTGAGCATCGGGCAGATCTACCTGCAGGGCAACCCGCTGCTGCGCACGCCCCTCACCCGTGACGACATCAAGCCGCGGCTGCTGGGGCACTGGGGCACGACCCCGGGGCTGAACTTCCTCTACGCGCACCTGAACCGGGCGATCATCGACCGCGACCTGGACACCCTGTACGTCACGGGGCCAGGGCACGGCGGGCCGGGGATGGTTGCCAACGCCTATCTCGACGGCACTTACACGGAGCTGTTCCCCCAGATCGCTCAGAACGAGGACGGGCTGCGGGCGCTGTTCCGGCAGTTCTCCTTCCCCGGTGGCATCCCCTCGCACGCGTCCCCGGAGACGCCCGGGTCGATCAACGAGGGCGGGGAGCTCGGGTACTCCCTCGTGCACGCCTACGGCGCCGCGTTCGACAACCCGGGCCTGCTGGTCGCGTGCGTGATCGGCGATGGGGAGGCTGAGACCGGGCCGCTGGCCACGGCCTGGCACGGCAACAAGTTCCTCAACCCCGCCCACGACGGCGTCGTCCTGCCGATCCTGCACCTGAACGGTTACAAGATCGCCAACCCGACCGTGCTGTCCCGCATCCCCGAGGAGGAGCTGGTCGCGTTGCTGCGCGGCTACGGTCACGAGCCGTTCGTCGTCACCGTCGGCTTCGACGACGAGGACCCGCGGGAGTCTCACGCGCGGTTCGCGGGAGTGCTGGACACGGTGCTGGACCGCATCGCCGACATCAAGGGCCGCGCCGCGAACGGAACTTTGGAGGGGCGGCCAGTGTGGCCGGCGATCGTGTTGCGCAGCCCGAAAGGCTGGACCTGCCCGCCGGTCATCGACGGGCTCCCCGTGGAGGGCACCTGGCGCGCCCACCAGGTCCCGCTCGCCGAGGTCCGCGACAACCCGGAGCATCTGCGGATCCTCGAGGACTGGCTTCGCTCCTACCGTCCCGACGAACTCTTCGACGCCGCCGGCGCCCCGCTCCCGGCGACGGTCGCGGTCGCGCCAGACGGCGCGCGGCGGATGAGCGCGAACCCCGTCGGCAATGGCGGGCAGCTGAGCGTCCCGCTGCGCCTCGGTGACTTCCGCGCGTACGCCCACCTGGTTCACCCGGATAGGCGGGGCGCCACATCGGCGGAGGCGACTCGGGTGCTCGGAGAATGGCTTGCCGATGTGATCCGGGACAACCCGGACAACTTCCGCATCTTCGGACCCGACGAGACCGCCTCCAACCGGATCGCACCCGCCGTCTACGAAGCCACCGGCAAACAGTGGAACGCGGCCGTGCTCCCGGTAGACGAGCACCTCGCCCCGACCGGCCGCGTGATCGAGGTGCTCAGCGAGCATCAGTGCCAGGGCTGGCTCGAAGGCTACGTGCTGACCGGGCGACACGGGCTGTTCAACTGCTACGAGGCATTCACCCACATCGTCGACTCGATGTTCAACCAGCACGCCAAGTGGCTCGAAGCCGCCCGGCATGTGCCGTGGCGGGAGCCCATCCCGAGCTTCAACTACCTGCTGTCCAGTCACGTCTGGCGGCAGGACCACAACGGATTCAGCCACCAAGACCCCGGCTTCATCGACGTCGCGCTGAACAAGAGCCCCGACGTCGTGCGGGTCTACCTGCCGTTCGACGCGAACACCCTGCTGTCCACCTACGACCACTGCCTGCGTTCCACCGGGTACATCAACGTCGTCGTCGCCGGCAAGCAGCCCGCCCCGCAGTGGCTGACCATGGATGAGGCGATCGAGCACTGCACCCGCGGGCTCGGCATCCTGCCCTGGGCCGGCACCGAGACCGAAGGCACCGAGCCGGATGTCGTCCTCGCCGCTGCCGGAGACGTGCCCACCCTCGAGACCCTCGCCGCGGCCGCGCTGCTGCGCGAGCACATCCCGGAGCTGAGCGTGCGGGTCGTCAACGTCGTCGACCTGACCCGTCTGCAGTCCGAGGACCAGCACCCGCACGGACTGTCGGATAGGGAGTTCGACGCGATCTTCACTCCCGACAAGCCGGTGATCTTCGCCTACCACGGCTACCCGTGGCTGATCCACCGGCTCACGTACAAGCGCGCGGGGCACCAGAACCTGCACGTCCACGGCTTCGTGGAGAAGGGCACCACCACGACCCCGTTCGACATGGTCATGCTCAACGACCTGGACCGGTACCGGCTCGCGATCGACGTTCTGGACCACGTCCCAGGCCTGGCCGCACGTCGCGCCGAACTGCGTCAGGAGTTGCAGGACGCCCGGTTGCGCGCCCGCGCCCACACTCGCGAGCACGGCACCGACATCCCCGCCGTCGCCGACTGGCAATGGCCCCATCCCGGCACCACCGACCTCGCCATCGGGAAGGAACCCCAATGAACGACACCAAGACCGTGACGTTGCAGGTCAGCGGCATGATCCGCGCGACTTCGAAGAATGTCACCGAAGCCCACCTGGCCCGCCAGCCGGGTGTGATCAGCGTCGACGCGAACCCCGTCTCGCAGACCGCGACCGTCACCTACGATCCGCAGACCACCTCCGTCGCGTACCTGCAGCAGTGGGTCATCGAATGCGGGTACCACTGCGCCGGGCAGTCCGTGCCCGACCACATCTGCGACCCCACCCACGAGCCGCACGACCACGCGACCACGCAGGGGCACGACACGCATGTCGGCCACGGGGGCCACGAGGCGCGCACCGATCACGGCGGGCATCCCGAGCATGCTGGCCATGAACCGCACGACGGGCACGAGGGGCATGAAGGCCATCAGGCAATCGCAGCGGACGGACACGATCACGTTGGTACCGCGGTCGCTGGCGAGCACGCCCACCCGGCGGCGGGCGCGGGTGATGAGCATGCTGGCCATCCGGCAACCGCCGCGGACGGGCACGATCACGGGACGGAGGCGTCCGGGCACAGTGCGCAGGAGATGATGGGCCACGGCGGGCACGGCGGGATGTCGATGGACGCGATGATCCGCGACATGCGCAACCGGTTCCTGGTCGCGCTGATCCTGTCGATCCCGATCACCCTGTGGTCGCCGATCGGCCGGGAGGTGATCGGGTTCGAGGTGCCGGCCCCGTTCGGGCTGCGCGATGACGTGTTCATGCTGATCCTGTCGCTGCCGGTGATCTTCTACTCGGCCTGGATCTTCTTCGACGGGGCCTACCGTGCCCTGCGCGCCCGCACACTGGACATGATGGTGCTGGTCGCGGTCGGCGTCGGCGCCGGTTGGATCTACAGCCTGATCATCACCCTCACCGGCGGCGGCGAGGTGTTCTACGAGGCCGCGACCGTGCTGGCCACCTTCGTGCTGCTCGGGCACTGGGTGGAGATGCGTGCCCGCGGTGGGGCGAACGACGCCATCCGCCGCCTACTGGAGCTCGCCCCGGCCCGCGCAGTCGTCATCCGCGGTGGCGAGGAGGTGGAGATCCCCACGTCCGAGGTGGTCCCTGGCGACCTGATGCTGATCCGCCCCGGGGCGAAGATCCCCACCGACGGCACGGTGGATGAAGGGGAGTCCGAGGTCGACGAGTCGATGGTCACTGGCGAGTCCATGCCGGTTGAGAAGGCGCCGGGCTCAGAGGTGATCGGCGCGACCGTGAACACCGTCGGCACGCTGCGAGTGCGGGCGACGAAGGTCGGCGCCGACACCGCGCTCGCGCAGATCGTCAAGCTCGTGCAGGAGGCGCAGAATTCCAAGGCACCCGGGCAGCGTCTTGCCGACCGGGCGGCGTTCTGGCTCGTCCTGGTCGCCCTGATCGGCGGCACCCTCACCTTCCTGGTCTGGTTCCTCGCCGGGATGGACGTGCCGATGGCGATCCTGTTCGCCATCACCGTCGTGGTCATCACCTGCCCCGACGCTCTCGGACTCGCGACCCCGACCGCGATCATGGTCGGCACCGGCCTGGGCGCCAAGCGCGGCGTGCTGTTCAAGAACGCCTCCGGGATCGAGACCGCCGCCCGCATCGACACAGTCGTGTTGGACAAGACCGGCACCCTCACCAAGGGCGAACCGGAGGTCACCGACTACCTCCCGGTCGGCACGGACGACCTGGAGCTGCTGTCCCTCGCTGCGGCGCTCGAGCGAGAGTCCGAGCACCCGCTGGCGAAAGCGATCGTGACCTATGCCGACGAGCGCGGCATCCCTCGGCGGACCGCGACGGCATTCCGCAACGTCACCGGGCAGGGGGCGATCGCGACCGTCAACGGGAAGCAGGTCGTCCTCGGCAACGCTCGGCTGATGGCGTCCGAGGGCATCGACACCAGCGCGGTCGCCGCGCAGCAGCAGGCCCTCGCCAACGGTGGTCGCACCGCGATCATGTTCGCTGTCGACGGGAAGATCGCCGGGGTCATCGCCCTTGCCGATGCCGCCCGTGACACCGCAAGAGCAGCGATCGACGCGCTGCATGAGCAGGGTATCGAGGTGGCGATGCTCACGGGCGACAACAAGCCCACCGCCGAACGGATCGCGTCGCTGCTGGGCATCGACACGGTCATCGCCGACGTGCTCCCCGAGGACAAGTCCGCGAAGATCGCCGAGCTGCAAAAGGCCGGCAAGAAGGTCGCGATGGTCGGCGACGGCGTCAACGACGCGCCCGCCCTCGCCCAGGCGGACCTCGGCATCGCGATCGGCGCTGGCACCGACGTCGCGATCGAGACCGCCGACGTCGTGCTGATGCGCTCCGACCCGCTGGACGTCGCAATCGCGCTGAAGATCGGCAAGGGAACGCTACGGAAGATGCGGCAGAACCTTGGCTGGGCCATCGGATACAACGCCATCGCGCTGCCCATCGCTGCCGGAGTGTTCTACCCGGCCTTCGGGATCATGCTCACCCCAGAGATCGCCGCCATCAGCATGTCCGGCTCCAGCGTCATCGTCGCAGTCAACGCGCTCCTTCTGAAGCGGCTGCGCCTGCCCGCCCCGGCCGATCCGGCAACCGCGAGCACTTCCACCACGGCCTCGGCGTCCGGCGGTGCGTCATGAACCCTCACGGTGCGTCACGATGAGGGCCGATCGGCGATCGCAGGCGCAGAGGACTCATCGTCTTGACACTGCCTACGACGCAGTCCTCTTCGACCTGGACGGCGTCGTGACGAACACCGCCGCCATCCATGCCGCCGCGTGGAAGCAGCTCTTCGACGAGGTGCTGCGAGATTCGCGCGTCCACGTGGATGATCCGCAGAACACCTTCGACCCGGTGGCTGACTATCGGCGATACGTGGACGGGCGGAGCCGAGAGGACGGAGTGGCGAGATACCTCGCCGCCCGCGGCGTCAGGCTGGATGCCGGGCAATCCGACGACCCACCGTCGGCATGGACGATCGCCGGGATCGCCGCGCGCAAGAACGCACTCTTCCTTGCCGAGCTGCGCACGCGCGGACTGCGGGTCTATCCGGGCACGGCAGCGCTGCTGCGGCGCCTGCGGGACGCGGCCGTACCGGCCGGTCTGGTCACCGCGAGTCGAAACGCGCAGCAACTGCTGAACACAGCCGGTCTTACCGGCGCCTTCGACACGGTCGTGGACGGCCAAACCGCGCTCACGCATCACTTGCAGGGCAAGCCTTACCCCGACATGTTCGCCGAGGCAGCACGCCGCCTCGGCGTTCCTCCCGCTCGCATTGCGATCGTCGAGGACTCGGTCGCCGGCGTGGAAGCCGGCCAACGCGGCGGTTTCGGGCTCGTCGTCGGAATCGACCGCGCCGAACAGCGCGAGCAACTCGAAGCCGCGGGCGCCGACGTCGTGCTCAACGATGTCGGCGAGCTGGATCTGGGCCTCTCCACGACGGATCCCTGGCGGCTGGTCTACGAAGGCTTCGACCCCGCGCACGAGGGGCACCGGGAGACACTCACCGCGCTGGGCAACGGCTATCTGGTGACGCGAGGGGTACGTCCCGAGCACCACGACGACGGCATCCACTACCCGGGCACCTACCTCGCTGGCGTCTACAACCGACTGATGAGCACTATCCACGGCCGCGCTGTCGAAGAAGAACACCTCGTCAACACACCGAACTGGCTTCCGGTGGACCTCCGAATCGGAAACGGACCATGGCTTTCCTCCGGACAGGCGCCGACGCTCAGCGAACGACGCGAGCTCGACCTCCGACGAGGGCTCGCCACACGCCGCGCCGTCCTTGCCGGCCCGGACGGGCATCAGCTCTTCCTCGTGCAGAGGTCCTTCATCTCCATGGACGACCCTCACCTGGCCGTCCTGGAGACCACGATCAGTGCACCCGACTGGAACGGCACGCTCACCCTGCGAGCAGGAGTCGACGCGGGGGTACGCAACTCCAACGTGGCCGCCTATATCGGTTCGGACACCACACACCTCGCCCCGCCGGCGTTCCGCCACGCCGACGACATCACCGTGTGCGAGACACACACCCGGCAGAGCCGGATCCGTATCGTCACCGCCGTCCGCACGCGTCTGACCGGTGCCGCCGCCGTGACGGAACACCTCACCGAAACGGCCTCGCAGGCAACGCGAGAGTTCCGCGTCGAGCTGGAACGGGGCCGAGCGGTCACTCTCACCAAGACCGCGGCGATCTTCACCTCCCACGACCGAGCCATCAGCGAACCGAGTGCCGCCGCACTCGACCTGTTCGAGAGGCGCGGCCAGGATGTCGCAGGGCTCCTCGAACGGCACGAGGCGGAATGGCGACGCCTCTGGCACCTGTTCGCGGTGACGCTGGACGCCGATACGCACAGTCAACTCGTACTGAATCTGCACGTCCTGCACCTGCTGCAGACCGTGTCCACTCACACCACCGCGCTCGACGCAGGGGTGCCCGCACGCGGCCTGCACGGTGAGGGGTATCGAGGTCACGTCTTCTGGGACGAGGTCTTCGTGCTGCCCATCCTCGACACCCGCGCCCCGCAAGTGAGCCGGTCGCTGATCGAGTACCGGTGGCGGCGCCTGAACGAAGCTCGCACAGCCGCGACGGCCGCCGGCCTGGGCGGGGCGCTGTTTCCCTGGCAGAGCGGCAGCGACCGCCGCGAGGAGACGCCCACCGCGCTCTACAACCCGCGTTCCGGCAGATGGATGCCGGACAACTCACGTCGCCAGCGTCACGTCGGGCTCGCCATCGCCCACAACGCCTGGCAGCACTATCAGGCCACCGGCGATCTCGACTGGCTCGCCGAGCGCGGCGCCGAGCTCATCATCGAGGTGACCCGCCTGTTCGCCTCCCTCGCCGAACACGACCCGACCACGGACAGATTCCACATCGCCGGAGTGATGGGTCCCGACGAGTTCCACGATGGCCCGCCGGACGCTCCCGGCACCGGGCTGCGCGACAACACCTACACCAATGTCCTGGCCTCTTGGGTCGCCCAGCGGGCCGGCGACACGCTGGGAGTCCTGGCCGGCTACCGAGCCGACGGCCTGTGCGACCGGCTCAACGTCACCGACGACGAGATCGCGCTCTGGGCGCGCCTGAGCAGACGGCTCACCGTCGGGTTCCACGCCGATGGGATCCTCACCCAGTTCGACGGTTATGAGGACCTGGAGGAGCTGGACTGGGGTCACTACCGCGACGAGTACGGGAACATCGGCCGACTCGATCTCATCCTCGAATCCGAGAACGACAGCACCAATCGGTACAAGCTCGCCAAGCAGCCCGACGTCGTCATGCTCGTCTACCTTCTCGGCCGTGACGGGCTCCGTAAGCAGCTCGCCGCCCTCGGCTACCCGTTCTCCGAGGCCGACCTGGTCCGCACCGTCAACTACTACCTGACCCGAACCGCCAACGGTTCTACGCTCAGCCGCGTCGTGAACGCCTCTGTCCTGGCCGGCATCGACCCTGCACGCTCGTGGATCGCGTTCCGCGAAGCCCTGATCGCCGACCTCGACGACTCCCAAGGCGGCACGACTCGCGAAGGGATCCACCTGGGTGCGATGGCCGGCACGGTAGATCTGCCCGTCCGCTCCTTCGCCGGCATGACCGTCGGCGACGACGAGCTGACCTTCGCGCCGCAACTCCCTCCACACCTGACCCGAGTCGCGTTCCAGGTCAGATATCGCGACCATCTCCTCGACGTGACTCTCGGCCGAAGCGGTCTAGAACTGCACGCCCACCCGACCACGGCCCCAGTCATCCGGCTGCGCGTCGGCAGCGACGGCGGCCAGCTCTCCGCCGGCGAAACGAAGGTGTTCGCCGTCCGCTCAGCTGATGCCAGGACGCGCTCCGTCTCCAAGGAGTCTCGATGAGCACGCACCGGCGCCGATACCGGCGGATCGCATCGGTTCTGGAGAGGCATGGCCTCGGCCTGGCCACCGGCCTGATCGGTGCCGGCGCGGGCGCGGTCACCTCCCTCGGCGGCTATCTGCTATGGACCACGCGGCGGCGACGATGACGACCGCGCCCCCCGCACCCTCTCAGAAAGGCACGCTCATGAACCCCATCCGAGTCGGCGTCAACGGCTATGGTGTCATCGGCAAGCGCGTCGCTGACGCGATCCTCCTGCAACCGGACATGCGCCTGATCGGCGTCGCGGACATCGCCACCGACTGGCGCATCAAGTCCGCCGCGAACCGATTGCCCGTGTTCGCCTCCACCGCTGAGGTGCGGCAGGGTATGCACGACGCGGGTGTGACCGTCCGCGGGAGCCTCGACGAGCTGCTCACGCAGTGCGACGTGATCGTCGACACCACCCCCAAGCATGTCGCGGCCGGCAACCTGGAGCGCTACCGCGGGGCTGGGGTGAAAGCGGTGCTGCAGGGTGGCGAATCCCACGCCACCACTGGGCATTCGTTCGTCGCCCAAGCCAATTACGCCACCGCCCTCGGCCGCGACAGCACCCGGGTGGTGTCCTGCAATACGACCAGCATCGTCCGCGTCCTCGGCGCCTTGGACACGGCGGGGCTGCTTCAGCGCGCCCGCGGAGTGCTCATCCGCCGCGCCACCGACCCGTGGGAGTCGCACCTGGGTGGCATCATGAACACGATGGTCCCGGAGCCGACCATCCCCTCCCACCAAGGTCCCGACGCGCAGACCGTTCTCCCGGGCCTGGATGTCGTCACCATCGCAGCCAAGGGCGCCCACACCCAGACGCACACCCACTTCTGGACACTGCAACTATCCCGGGAGGCCGCCCGGGATGAGGTGCTGGACGCCCTCCATGCCGCGCCCCGCATAGCCTTCATCCGCATGTCCGACGGCTTGATCGCCCTCAATTCCACCATCGAGCTGATGCGCGACCTCGGCCGGCCCCGAGGGGACATGTGGGAAGTCGCCATATGGGAAGACCTGGTCACCGTCACCGGCAACGAAGCGTACCTCGCCTACCAGGTCTACAACGAGGCCATCGTCGTGCCCGAGACCATCGACGCGATCCGCGCCCTCTCCGGCACCGTCACCGATGCCGAGACCTCGATCCGCCTTACTGACAAGAGCCTTGGCATGCGCCAGGACTTTCTCACCCGTCCGGAGGACTCCGACCATGACCGATGACCAGCATCCGCACCCCGGTCAGGAACCAGGTGTCGCTGCGCCGCGGCGACGGATGCCCCTGTCTGCCTGGGCCATCATCGGCCTGGCCGTCGTCGGAATCGTCATCTACCTGTTCATCGACCACTTGCCGCGCGTGCTCGCGGCCCTCCCATATGTGGCGATCATTGGCATGGCAGCGATGCACATCTTCGGCCACGGCCACCACGGCGGCAGCCATCACACCAATCACGACCACGCAGGCGGTGCTCGCCAGGATGGCGCCGCCGTCGACGGTGAGACCAGCAATGGCCCCCGCGATCCGTCATGACCGTCGCCCACCCGTGGCTGCGTGCCACCCCAGTCGGACATCCTCGGCCCTGGCGGATGCTGTGGATCACGGCAGCCTGGGGTTCCTGTTTCGTCGGCATCACCATCGCCCTTGAGGACGCGCCGGTGCTGTGGCTCGCGGCACTGCGGGCCCTCATCGCTGGTGCCGCCCTCGCGTTGCTCATCGGCATCCAACGGGTGCCGATCCCGCGCGACCCGCGGACCTGGGCGCTCGTTGTCTGCCTCGGAGCGGTGAACATCGCCGTGGTGTTCGCGACGATGTTCGGCGCTGCTACCGGACTGTCTACCGGAATCGTGTCGGTGCTCGCCAACGCTCAGCCGATCCTCATCCTTCTGCCCGCGTGGTGGATCTATCGCGAACGCCCCACCCCCGTCGCCATCGTCGCCATCGCCCTCGGCTTCGCCGGGCTGCTCGTGATCGTGTTGCCGGTAGGGCTTGGCAGTGGGGCGTGGATCGCGTTGACCTCGGCGGCCGCTACGACTGCCGGCACCCTCATCGGGCGGATCGTGCAGGCGGACCCGCGATTCGTGGCCGCCGCGCAACTGCTCATCGGAGGGGCTCTCCTCGCTGGCACCGCCGCTTTCGCGGAAGGACCCCCGAGGATCTACTGGAGCATCCCGTTCCTTCTCGCCCTCCTGTTCCTGTCGCTGGTCGGGACCGCCGCGACGACAGTCGCGTGGTTCACCGAAACCCGACGTGCCCGTCTTGACATCCTCGCTGCGTGGACCCTGCTCGTGCCGGTGTTCGGAGTGCTCCTGTCCCTGGTGGTCCTGCGGGAAGACCCCGGTCTGTGGGGCTGGATCGGCATTGTCATCGTGCTGATCTCGATGGCCTTGCTCGCAGCGGGATCCCGGTGCCGATCCTCCGCGGCGGGAATCGCGGCAGTAGCTACCGTCCCACGAACCGCCGAACACGCAACGCCCGACTCGGACGGACGAGACGAAAGTCACCGCCACCCCATGCGACCCGAGAGGAAACACCGATGACTGTGCCATCAGACCCGCGTACCCGCTTCCTGCTCACACGACGAGCGTTCCTCGGCGTTAGCGTCGGCACCCTCGCGACCATTGCGCTGGCCTCCTGCGCTCCCGCTGCGAACTGGGTGCAGCCCGACGGCGCCCCCGTGCGGGAGGCCGAACGCCGCCGCGGAGGCACCGGCAAGGTCACCACCGCGACATTGACCGCCGCACCCAGTGCGCTTGACCTCGCCGGGACCACCGCAGCCACCTGGGCGTTCGGTTCGATCCCGGCCCCCGTGATCCGTCTCGGCGCTGGAGACACACTGAAAGCGACCGTGCGCAACCAGCTGGACACCGACACCTCCGTGCACTGGCACGGGCTCGCACTGCGCAACGACATGGACGGCGTACCGCCAGTCACCCAGCAGCCCATTCGGCCCGACGAGAGCTTCGACTATGAGTTCATCGCCTCCGACCCTGGAACCTACTGGTTCCACCCCCACGTCGGGGTGCAGCTGGACCGCGGCCTCTACGGAGCACTGATCGTCGAGGATCCTGCCGAGGCCGGAGATTACGACGACGAATGGGTCATCATCCTCGACGACTGGCTCGACGGCGTTACCGCCACTCCCGACGAGGTCCTCGCCGAGTTGAGCCGGGGGATGGGAACGATGACAGGCGACATGTTCATGCGCATGGGCAACACGCTCATGGGCGCCACGTCCGACCTACTCGGCGGCGACGCCGGTGACGTCTACTACCCGACCTACCTCATCAACGGGAAACCGGCTGGGGACCCCGCCCAGTTCACTGCCTCGCCTGGTCAGCGGATTCGGCTTCGGATCATCAACGCCGGTAGCGACACCGCATTCCGCGTCGTAGTCGGCGGACACACGCTCACGATCACTCACACGGATGGGTTTCCCGTCACTCCGAGCGAAGTCGACAGCATCCTCATCGGCATGGGAGAGCGATACGACGCGGTCATCACCCTTGCAGATGGCGTCTTCCCCCTGATCGCGCAAGCCGAAGGCAAACGCGACCGCGGTTTCGCGCTCGTCCGCACCGGCGACGGCTCGGTGCCTGCAGTCGACGTAAGCGTCCCGGAACTGGACAGCGACCGCGTCGGTACCGCAGACCTACTCAGGGCAGCCGGTGAGGTAACGCTGCCGACAAGAGGGCCCGATCGACAGGTCTCCATCGCGCTCACCGGAAGCATGGCCGCCTACGACTGGGGCGTCGACGGCCGCCGCTTCGACATGAGCGACCCGCTCCGAGGCGCACATGAGATCCGGCAGGGGGAGCGTGTCCGGCTCACGATCGACAACCAGACGACGATGTGGCATCCCTTCCATCTGCACGGTCACACCTACCAGCATCAAGACGGCGGCCCCCGGAAGGACACCTCGATCATCCTGCCGCAACAGACCCTCACCGTCGACTTCGACGCCGACAACCCCGGCCTCTGGGTCGCCCACTGCCACAACATCTACCACGCAGAAACCGGCATGACCACGGTGATCGGCTATCGGGCGTGACTACGGACCCGGTCACGACAGTGAACAGGTAACAGCGCCGTCGACCGGACGGGGGCCGTGGGTCAATGCGGTGTGACCGCATCGTCACACGACGCGGCTTGATTGTCGGTCAGCCTGGCCGCGCCGCAGCCGCTGACGGCACCGCAGAAGCGGTCGTCCGTCCCGTCCGAAAACCTGTCCGTTTACCGCCCGTAGCCGTCCGTAAACGTCCAGAGGTAGACTGAGCCCCAGACGGCGACTGCCGCCTGGGGCTCAGTAAATTGCTGGCCTCTGAGACCGGGAGTGCGGTCCCAAAACCCCTCGGAATCAGACCCCGAAGTACAGCTCGTACTCGTACGGGTGCGGTCGCAGCGACATGGGCGCAAGTTCCTTTTCGCGCTTGTACGCGATCCAGGTGTCGATGAGGTCCTGCGTGAACACGCCGCCTTCGAGCAGGAAGTCGTGGTCCGCTTCAAGCTCGCGCAGCACGGCATCGAGGGTCACCGGCAGCTGGGGGATGCTCTTCGCTTCCTCCGGGGGCAGCTCGTACAGGTCCTTGTCGATCGGGTCGAGCGGCTCGATCTTGTTGCGGATCCCGTCGAGCCCGGCCATGAGCTGGGCCGCGAACGCGAGATACGGGTTGCCGGAGGCATCCGGGCACCGGAACTCGATGCGCTTGGCTTTCGGGTTCGTGCCCGTGATCGGGATGCGGATCGCCGCGGAGCGGTTTCCGGCCGAGTACACGAGGTTGATGGGCGCTTCGTAGCCTTTCACGAGCCTGCGGTAACTGTTGATCGTCGGGTTCGTGAATGCGAGAACTGCCGGTGCGTGCTTCAGGAGCCCGCCGATGTACCAGCGCGCGATGTCGGAAAGTCCGCCGTACCCGCTTTCGTCGTAAAACAGCGGCTTGCCGTCGTTCCACAGGGACTGGTGGGTGTGCATCCCGGATCCGTTGTCGCCGTACAGCGGCTTCGGCATGAACGTCGCGGTTTTGCCCCACTGCTCTGCGGTGTTCTTGACGATGTACTTGAACTTCAGGATGTCGTCAGCCGAGTGCACCATCGTGTCGAACCGGTAATTGATCTCGGCCTGGCCGCCTGAACCCACCTCGTGGTGCGCGCGCTCCAGGACGAGGCCGGCGTCGATGAGCTTGAGACTGATGTCGTCGCGCAGGTCGGCCTGCTTGTCCACCGGGCTCACCGGGAAGTAACCGCCCTTGAACGGGGTCTTGTTCGCCAGGTTGCCGCCCTCTTCGACGCGACCCGTGTTCCAGGCACCTTCCTCGGAGTCCACGGAGAAGAAACTGGAGTTCTGTTTCACGTCGTACCGCACGTCATCGAAAATGTAGAACTCGGCTTCCGGCGCGAAATACGCGGTGTCGGCGATGCCGGTGGATGCGAGGTACTTTTCTGCCTTGCGCGCCACCTGGCGTGGATCCCTCCCGTACACTTCGCCGTTGCGCGGGTTGTAGATGTCGAACACCATGATGAGGGTGCGCTCGACCCGGAACGGGTCGATGTAGGCCGTGCTGATGTCCGGAATCAACTGCATGTCCGACTCGTGGATGGAGGCGAAACCGCGGATCGAGGAGCCATCGAACAGCTGCCCGACGCTGAAGAAGTCGTCGTCGACGGACGCCGCCGGAATGTTGAAGTGCTGCTGCACCCCCGGGAGGTCGGTGAATCGAACATCGAGGAATTTGACGTCGGTGTCCTTGATGAACTTGAGCACTTCGGACGGGTTACTGAACATGCGCTGACTCCCTGTTGGTGGTTCCGGTCCCGGTTGCCTGGTGTGGCCAGACTTGCTTGTGTAGCCAGAAAAAGAGTACGGGGGCGCGGTTTCGCACCGGTATCACCCGTGTTTCGGTCGTGTTTCGCGTCTCACCTAGGATCGGAGGGTGCCCGTAGCCGATTCCCCGCCGTCGCCCGCCGAGCAGCGATGGCCGGGCGAACGGCTCGGGTTGCCGCAGTCGGGGCCGAGATCCATCGCACGCCCCGGGCGCCGGATCGGAGCGCTCATCGTCGACTGGGGGCTGAGCGTCCTCGTGTCCGTGGCATTCTTCCGCTATGACGCGTTCGCGACCCTCGGCATTTTCGCGCTGACCCAGATCGTGTTCCTCACCATGGTCAACGGCAGCATCGGGCACGTCATGTTCCGGATGCGCGCCGTCCCGATCGCGGGCGGCTGGATCGGGGTGTGGCGTCCGATCGTGCGAACGCTTCTGCTGTGCGTCGTGATTCCCGCACTGATCTGGGACAGGGATCAGCGCGGACTGCACGACAAGGCGGCCGGAACCGTCCTCGTCGTCCGCTGACGCTCCGGAAACCGGCCCTCGCACCGCGTGATCGCACATCGGGTCGGGGATCAGACGCGTCGCTGTGCGCGCGCCTTCATCGGGTCGATCCCCTTCGGAATTGGAAGGTTCGGCCCCTTGTGCAGTGAGCTGACGCGGTTGCTCACGGCATAGACCTCCGCCTTGTTCAACGCCTTCTTGAACCGGCCGAGGCGGCGGGCGAGTTTGTGCAGCGGGATGGAATCCTCATCCGGCCCGACATGGAGCACGTTGATGGGGACGTTCGGAAGAATGCGGGAGATCTTGCGACGCTCGTCGTCCACCATCTTTTGCGTGCGGGTCTCAGGACCCTCCCCGATGAGCACGACGCCGCCCTTCCCGACCGCGCGGTACACCGCATCCTGGGTTTTGGGGCTGATGGCGATGGGCATTTCGCTTCCGGTCCAGCCGCGGGGGAGCGAGCTTTTCAGCACGGCTCCGACGGCGCCCGGCTGGCCGGCGATCTGCGAGTACGCCGCGCGCTCTGCCTTGCGGCCGAGGATGACGAGAAACGCCAGCAGACCGCCCAGAACGCCGGCGACAATCCACAGGATCAAACCGGGGACATTCCCGGGGGACAGGATCAGACCGAGCACGATGCCCACGAGCACGGGGAGCGCAAACCCGAGCGCCATCCACCAGATCGCCGTCGAGTCGTACCGTCGGGTCATTTGGAAAACCTGGTACATCTGCTTGAGGCGACCGGGCTCTTTCGCGGACTTCGGGCTGGATTTGCTCGTTCGTGCCATGCCGTCAACGATACCGGCTCTCCTCCTGCGCATGCACCGCATGCCGGCGGAGTGCACACCACGGCGCCCAATCGCGTTGAGCGCGGCGCCGGTGTCCGACGATGGCAGGGTGGATACGCTCGGCGGATATCGGCTCGTCAGAAAGCTGGGCTCGGGATCGAGCGCCGAGGTGTGGCTGGGCAGCGACGGTTCGCACTCCGCAGCGCTCAAGGTGTACCGGCCCGGAGCGGACACCGCGAGGATTGATGCCGAAATTGAGGCGCTCGGGCGTGCGTCGCATCGCCATCTGCTGACGCTCGATGACCTGTCGACGGGCCCGGATGGCCTGCCGTGCCTCATCCTGCAGCGCCTTTCGACGTTCAGCCTCGGCCGGCTTCTGGCGGCCCGCCAGCCCGCCGCGGGGGAAGCGGTCACGATTCTCGCCCCGCTCGCGGCCGCCATCGCGGAACTTCATCGCGTCGGCGTCGCCCACGGTGCGGTGGCGCCCCGAGCGGTGCTTTTCGACGAGTCCGGCGCTCCCGTCCTGGCGCGATTCGGTTCTGCCGAGCTGTTCGGGGACTTCCCGGAGGAATCGGCACCCGCGAGTCTGCCGCCGGCTCTGCTCGCGCAGGAGCGCGCTGTGTCCGCCGATCTCGATCGACTCGTCGAATTGTGCGTGTCGACCCTTGGACGCGCGGGTGGCGACGTGACGCGCTGGCTCGCCACCGAATCCGAGCGGGCGCCGGATTCGTTTCCACGGGAACTCGCGGATCGGCTCTTTTCCCTCGCGACCCCGAGTCCGGTGTTTCTTACCGTGGGGGACCGCGGCGATGGGCGCGGCAGCGCGCCGGATTCGCTGCGGCCGCACAGGGGTGACACCACGGCGGCATTGCCGCTTTCCGCGGCGAACGAGGACGCCAACCTCCCGGCACGTCCGCCGAGCGGGGGCATTCTCGCGGAGGTCCTCGGGGTGCTGCACATGCCGGAATCGATGTCGAGCGCGATCGTCGGCCGGTTCGCCGGAATCTGGGCCACCTGGTCGATCCCTGCGCTGAAAGTGAGAATCGCGGCTGTGCTGCGCCCGGTGCGGAAACCCGTGTGGATCATCGCTGCGGCCGTGGCGGCGGCCATTGTCGCGTTCACCGCGTTCGTGCCCGCTCAGACCGGAACCGGGGCAGGCGCTCGCACCGGGCCTCCCGCTGCGAGTCCGGGGCCTGTGGTTCCGAGCCCGGCGGCCCCCGTGCAGGAACGGGGTGCGGCCGGTGCCGACCCCGCCATCGTCGGCGACGATCCCGTCGCGGCCGGCATGGCACTGTTGCGCGCCCGCGCCGAGTGTTTCGACTCCGCGTCAGTCCTGTGCCTTGACGCGGTCGACCAGCAGGGCTCCTCGGCAATGGAATCCGACGGCTACCGGATCCGAATTCGCCAGGCGGCAGGCGGCCCGAAACCCCAACTCAGCTCGATCGTCGAGGGTTCGCCAGTTCATCCAGGCGCGCTTCAACTCGCGGTCGTAGAGCGCCTGGGAGACACGGTGCTGCTGTCGCTCTCCCTCGCCGCAGAAGCGGGTGCGGCATCGGCGACCGGAGCCCCCGCATCGCTCCTGCTCATTCGGGGTGACCGCGGTTGGCGGATTCGCGACCTGATCGCTGCCGATCAGGCTTCAGGGTAGCGCACGGCTCCGGTCAATTCAGGCCGAGCGCTCCGGCGAAGTCTCCCGACTCCAGGCGCTCCTTCACCGCAACGAGGAATCGAGCGGCGTCCGCGCCGTCCACGATGCGGTGATCGTAGGACAGCGCGAGGTAGGCCATGGAGCGGATTGCGATCGCGTCCAGGCCGTTATCCGTGACGACAACCGGCCGCTTCGTGACGATGCCGGTTCCCAGAATTGCGGATTGGGGCAGGAACACCACGGGGGTGTCGAACAGGGCGCCCCGCGAACCGGTGTTGGTGACCGTGAAGGTTCCCCCGGCGAGCTCGTCCGGCTTCAACTGGTTGTTGCGCGTGCGGTCCGCGAGGTCTGCGATCTCCCCGGCGAGCTGGGCGAGATTGAGGTCGCCCGCGTTCCGGATCACCGGTGTGAGCAGGCCGCGCTCGGTGTCGACCGCGATGCTGATGTTCTCCTGGCCCGGGTACACGATGCTTTCGCCATCGATCGACGCGTTGATGATCGGGAACGCTTTGAGCGCTTCGGCGGCGGCGAGAGTGAAGAACGGCAGGAAGGTGAGCTTATTGCCGGTCTTCTCGAGGAACTCGGCCTTCACCGAGTCGCGGAAGGCGGAGACGGCCGTGACATCCACTTCGACGACGGTGGTGAGCTGAGCGGATGTTTGCATCGACACCACGGCACGTTCCGCGACGACCTTGCGAAGCCGGGACATGGGGACGGTGGTTCCGCGCAGCGGCGATGTCTCAAGCGGCTTGCGGGCGGGGGCACTGCCGCCCGCACCGCCGGTCGCGGCCAGGACATCCTGTTTGCGGATGCGGCCGCCGATCCCGGACCCGCTGATGGTGGAAAGGTCGATTCCGCTCTCGTTCGCAAGCTTGCGCACGAGAGGAGTCACGTACCCCGCGTTCGCCGCCGGACTGGAGGACGGTGCCGCTGGCGCAGCCGCGGGTGGCGGCGGTGCGGCCGACGCGGCAGGCGCCGGTGCCGATTCGGCGGCGGGCGCCGGTGCGGGTTCGGCGGCGGGTGCCGGTGCTGCGGAAGCTGGCGCCGGGGGAGCCGGTGGCGCAACGGGTGCGCTCTCCTGAGTCGGCGCGGGTGCCGGTGCGGGCGCCGGAGTCGGCGCGGGGGCAGGGGCTTCTTCGGCAACGGGCGCGGGTGCTGGCGCTTGCGCGGGTGCCGGCGGTTCCTGCGCGGGTGCTGGCGCGGGCGGCGCGGCCTGCGCCGGTGCCTCCGCGGCGGGAGCAGGCGCGGCTGGTGCAGCCTGGTCTGGTGCAGCCGGAGCAGGTGCAGCGTCCGCAGCGGGTGAATCCTGCGCCGGCGAACCTCCTGCGCCCACGCCGATCGTCGCCAGGGGTGTACCCACTTCGACCGTCTCGTCTTCGGCGACGAGGATCGCCTCGAGAACGCCCGCGATCGGCGAAGGGATCTCGGTGTCGACTTTGTCCGTCGAAACCTCCACTAAGGGTTCATCGACTTCAACCTGGTCGCCGACTTTCTTCAACCAGCGGGTCACCGTTCCTTCTGTGACACTCTCCCCAAGTGCCGGGAGGTTGACGGATTCGCTCATCTGTGATGCTCCTTATATGGCCGAGGCTGTACCAACCAGCATAGTTCCGGTTGCGGGATCACACCGCGTGGAGGGGTTTTCCGGCGAGCGCCAGAAAAGCCTCTCCGAGTGCTTCATTCTGTGTTGGATGTGCGTGGATCAGCGGGGCGATGTCCTCCGGGTACGCCTCCCAGTTCACGGCAAGCTGGGCTTCCCCGATGAGCTCGCCGACTCGGGCGCCGATCATGTGGACGCCGACGACCGGGCCGTCGTTCACGCGGACCACCTTGATCGAGCCGGAGGTGCCCAGGATGTGGCTCTTGCCGTTCCCAGCCAGGTTGTAGTCGTAGCTCGTGATCTTGTCGTCGCCGTACTCTTCTTTGGCTTTCGACTCGGACAGGCCGATTGATGCGACCTCGGGGTCCGAGTAGGTGACCTTGGGGATGTTCGTGTCGGAAATCACGATCGGGTTCAGGCCGGCGATTTCCTCGGCGACGAAGATCCCGTGCTGGAATCCGCGGTGAGCAAGCTGCAGGCCTGGCACGATGTCGCCGACGGCATAAAGCCCGGGGATGTTGGTTTCCAGACGCTCATTGGTGATCACGAAGCCGCGATCCATGGTCACACCGACCTCCTCGAATCCGAGGTTCGCCGTGGAGGGGCCGCGGCCGACGGCGACGAGCAGGATTTCGGCCTCCACCGTGTCGCCGTTCTCCAGCGTCACGACAACCCCGGAATCGTTCTGGGTGACGCTCTGGAAGCGGACGCCGACGGTGAAGTCGATGCCGCGCTTGCGGAACGCGCGCTCGAACTGCTTGCTCACGGTCTCGTCCTCGTTGGGGACCAGGTGGGGGAGCGCCTCGATGATGGTGACATCCGCGCCCCACGAACGCCAGACGCTGGAGAACTCGACCCCGATGACCCCGCCGCCGAGAACCGCAACCTTGCGCGGGACGAAGGGAAGTTCGAGCGCCTGCTCTGACGTGATGACCCGTCCGCCGATCTCGAGGCCAGGGAGCGAGCGCGAGTACGATCCGGTGGCCAGCACGACATTCTTGCCGGTGATCCGATCGTCGCCGACCTGCACCGCCGTCGGCGCGACAAGTTTGCCTTCGCCCTCGATGACCGTGATTCCGCGCGTCTTGATGAGCCCCTGGAGGCCCTTGTACTTGCTCGAAACGATTCCTTCGCGGTAGGCGGTGACGCCCGCGATGTCGATGCCCTCGAACTGGGTGGTTACGCCGAATTTCGCTGACTCTCTCGCGACATCGGCGACCTCGGCCGCGTGCAGGAGAGCCTTCGTGGGAATGCAGCCGACGTGGAGGCACGTGCCGCCGACTTTGTTCTTCTCGATGAGCGCGACACTCATCCCGAGTTCTGATGCACGGAGAGCTGCGGCATATCCGCCACTTCCAGCTCCCAGGATGACAAGGTCAAAATTTTGTTCCGACACCGGGCGACTCCCTCGAGTTTCAGCCTGTTCACGCACCCGTACGCTGGCGAGCGCGGCGGGGGATTGGTCCGACAGGTTTTCCTGCCACCTCGACTTTACTACGCGAGCGAAATCCGCTCGGCCAGCGCGATGAGGGTGCGTGCGGCTACGGCCGTCGGGCCCTTGCCGGTGTACCCGAAGCCGGAGTTGTCGTTGTTCGCGGCCCCGGCGATATCCAGGTGCGCCCAGGGGATGCGCGCACCATCCTTTGCATTGCCCACGAACTCCTGGAGGAATACGCCGGCGAGGAGCATTCCGGCCGCGGTATTGCCCGGCTTGGCGTTCGCGATGTCGGCGACGTCCGAGTTGAGCAGCGACCGCAGTTCGGTCGGCAGGGGCATCGGCCAGACCAATTCGCCCGCCTGTTTCGATACCTCCACGACCTCATCGACGAGTTTTTCTTCGCCCATGGCGCCCACGTAGCGGTCGCCGAGGGCAACCCGCGCGGCTCCCGTGAGCGTCGCGACATCGATGATCGCATCGGGGTGTTCCTCGCTCGCGGCGACCAGGCCGTCGGCAAGAACGAGCCGGCCCTCCGCATCCGTGTTCAGAACTTCGACGGTTTTTCCGCCGCGGATCGTCAGGACATCGTTGGGGCGAATCGCCGAACCGGAGGGAAGGTTCTCGGCGAGGCAGAGCCAGGCCGTGACGCGCACGCCGAAACCGAGACGGGCGATGGCGAGCGTGGCAGCCAGGACGGTTGCCGCACCGGTCATGTCGTACTTCATGCCCACCATTCCCGCCGGAGATTTCAACGAGAGGCCCCCGGAATCGAACGTGATTCCTTTGCCGACGAGCGCGAGATGCGACGACGCCCCGGCAGGGGAGTACTCCACCTTCACGAGCCTGGGCGACCGCGTCGACCCCTGGCCGACGCCCATGATTCCGCCGAAGCCGCCATCGGAGAGTTCCTTGTCCCCGAACACGGTCACTGCGACGGGCGCGTCCTTCGAAAGCTCCTTCGCCGCAGCCGCGAACGACTCGGGGTAGAGGTCGATGGGCGGCGTATTCACGAGGTCGCGGACGTCGTGGACGGCGCGGGCGACGATGCCCGCACGGGTGAGAACGTCGTCGCCGACCTTCACGGTCGTGAGGACGGTGATGTCGGTGGCGGGAAGCTTCGCGGCCTCCTGCGGCTTGGAACGGTACCGGGTGAACGAGTACGAGCCGATC
The DNA here is from genome assembly GCA_017306245.1 of Micrococcales bacterium. GTDB lineage: Bacteria > Actinomycetota > Actinomycetes > Actinomycetales > Microbacteriaceae > Terrimesophilobacter. The sequence goes on from JAFKIY010000001.1 coordinate 505,274, forward strand.
GCCGCACCCTCCAGAATGGCGAGGACATCGTCGCTGGTTGCCGTGGGCAGCGCGATCGACAGCGTGCCGGCCCCGGTGAGCTGCCGCACGGCGGATCCGGCCGCCCTGCGCAGCAGGTTCGCCGTCAGCGGAGTCGACCCCAGCCCGACGAGGGCAATGCTTTTCGCGGCACCCGGAGGCGCGGCGATTCGGCGCACCTCGTCTTCCGAGCCGGAGATGCCCAGCGTTCCAAGGGAGGCCCGGATGGGCTCCAGCGCCGCATCGTCGGACTGGAGGACCGGACCGGCATCGGAGCTGGCCACACCCACCACAAGGACGTCGGAAGCGACCGAAAGGACGGGTTCAGCGGAAAGATGAAGAGAAGCAAGGGTCATGGGGCCATGGTATCTGTCGTTTCTTTGCACCGGCCGTCCTCGCCCCATGGCATGTTCGCTGAGGGCATGCTGACAGGGCGCCGTACCGTCTGCGGGCCGAGTTTGGTCGCGGTTAGAGTTGAGGAATGGAAGACCCAACGGGCCTCTACACGCTCAGCCCCGACGCCGCGGATGTTCCCGCGGGGCTGCCGCTTGTCGCGGGGTTGACGGGATTCGCCGATGCGGGTGGGTCGGTCAGCCTGTTCACTTCCACTCTCAACGAGACCCTCGACACCACGGTGATCGCGACGTTCGACAATGATGCCCTGCTGGACTATCGCGCCCGCAGGCCCACGATCTATTTCGAGCAGGACCATCTCACGAACTACCAGCCGGCTTCTCTCGCGTTGAAACTGGCCACGGACGAGATCGGCCAGAAATTCCTCCTTCTCACCGGGTACGAACCCGACTTCCAGTGGGACCGTTTCACCGCGGCGGTGATCGGCCTCGTCGAGAAGTTCCAGATCAAGTCCACGACGTGGGTGCACGCGATCCCGATGCCCGTCCCGCACACGCGGCCGATCGGGGTCACGGTGAGCGGCAACCGCACGGAACTCATCGAGACGTTCTCGGTGTGGAAACCGCACACCCAGGTTCTCGCCAATGCTCTTCACGTGGTGGAGTATCGGCTTCAGGGGCTCGACCATCCGGTTGCGGGTTTCGTGCTGCTCATCCCGCACTACCTGTCCGATACCGAATTCCCGGATGCGGCGTTCAAGGCGCTCGAGTCGGTGAGTTCGGCGACCGGGCTCATCTTCGCCACGACGAAACTTCGCGATGAGGGTCGGGAATTCGTGGAGAAAATCGACCAGCAGGTGGAGAGCAATCCGGAACTGGCGCGACTTGTCGGAACCCTCGAGGAGCGGCACGACGCCTACATGGCGGGAAACCCGCTGCGCTCTCCGCTCATCGACGAGGATGGCGAGCTTCCGACGGCGGATGAGATCGCGGCGGAGCTGGAGATCTTCCTCGCCTTGCGCCACAACGGTGACGACGACCAGCAGACCCCGCGACCGGAATAGTTCGTGCCGTCCGGCTGTTGTCCCTGTTGACGTTTGCAGCGGATGACGCGTGCGCGCTCGCCTGTCGGGGGCGCCACCCATTCCATGCAATAATTGACCACGGACCCGTTCAGGTTCTCGAGTGGCTGGCATCTCCTTTGATTTCAGCGCAGGGACTTGACATGGGTCCTAGTACTGCCCGAAAACGGTCGGCTGGGGCGCGCGAAATTCATCGCGCATGGACCGTGCGGGAGAACTGCTGAGGAAAGGTGACCCAATGGCAGCCAGGAACAAGGCCGATGCTAAGCCGGCGACCGACAAGAAGTCGTCGACCGGAAAAGTTGCCGCCGCAGCCAAGGCGTTCGCCGTTCGTACCGGGATCCGTCGCGGTTCCGCAGTGACGGAGGAGCCAGCAGTTCAGGCGCCCGCAAAGAAGCCGACGGCGGCGAAACCGGCAGCGACAAAACCGGCCGCGACGAAAGCAGCTGCAGCAAAACCGGCAGCGAAGAAGCCTGCCGCGACGAAGCCTGCGACCGCGAAGTCCGCACCCGCGAAGAAGGCCGCGACTGCGAAGGCCGCGCCGGCGAAAGCGGCGCCGGCGAAAGCGGCGCCAGCGAAGGCCACCGCGACGAAGGTGGCGGTAACGAAGACGGCGGCAACGAAGACGGAAACCGCGAAGACTGCACCAGCGAAAACAACGACGACGAAGAAGGCCGAGACGAAAACCACGACCACGACGAAAGCGGCGGCAACCAAGACCGCGACCGCGAAGAAGGCAACGGCAGGCAAGCCCGCTCCGGCGAAAACTGCGGCAACGAAGGCCACGGGGACAAAGGCTGTGGGAACGAAGACTGCGGCAACGAAGGCTGCGGGAACCAAGACCGCCGGACCGAAGACCGCTAAGGCCACGGCCACCAAGCCCGCATCCGCGAAATCCGCTGCGGCAAAAACCGCGTCGAAGGAATCTGCACCCAAGAAGGGCGCGGCGAAGGCGTCCAAGAAGAGCACGGGCGCATCCACGGCAAAGTCGATCGACCTCGACGCCGAGGTGGGCGAGGATGAAGAGATCGTCATCGACGTTGACGACGCGGACACCGACGACGTGGATGTCGCCGACGTGGACACTGATGACGCGGACTCGGATGATGCGGACTCCGACGACGATTCGACGGACGACGCTGACGAAACGCCCACCGCGAAGAAGGATGACTCTGAGGACTCTTCAGATGACGACGCCGAGGAGGAGGGGACGAAAGAGCCCTTGCCGACCGGCGCGCTCCGGCTTTCGCTCGTGGACGATGATGATGACGTTCCGGTGTATTCGGCAGCGATCACCGGCGCGACGGCCGACCCGGTCAAGGATTACCTGAAGCAGATCGGCAAGGTCGCGCTCCTGAACGCGGCCGAAGAGGTCGAACTCGCGATGCGCATCGAGGCGGGGCTTTTCGCCGAAGACAAGCTGGCCGAGTCCAAGGGCAAGATCAGCAAGGAACTGGAGCGGGAGCTTCGCTGGGTGGCCAGGGACGGCCAGCGCGCGAAGTCGCACCTGCTCGGTGCGAACCTGCGCCTCGTCGTCTCCCTCGCCAAGCGCTATACCGGCCGCGGCATGCAGTTCCTGGACCTGATCCAGGAAGGCAACCTCGGACTTATCCGCGCGGTCGAGAAGTTCGACTACACGAAGGGCTTCAAGTTCTCCACCTACGCGACGTGGTGGATCCGCCAGGCGATCACGCGCGCGATGGCCGACCAGGCCCGCACGATCCGCATTCCCGTGCACATGGTCGAAGTCATCAACAAGCTCGCCCGCGTGCAGCGCCAGATGCTCCAGGATCTGGGCCGCGAACCCACTCCCGAGGAGTTGAGCCGCGAACTCGACATGACGCCCGAGAAGGTCGTCGAGGTGCAGAAGTACGGCCGGGAGCCGATCTCGTTGCACACGCCGCTCGGTGAAGACGGCGACAGCGAATTCGGCGACCTCATCGAGGACACCGAGGCGGTCGTCCCCGCGGATGCCGTGGGCTTCACGATGCTGCAGAAGCAGCTCGAGAGCCTGCTCGACTCGCTCTCCGAGCGCGAGGCCGGCGTCATCCGGATGCGGTTCGGGTTGGGCGACGGCATGCCGAAGACTCTCGACCAGATCGGCGACACGTTCGGGGTCACGCGCGAGCGAATTCGCCAGATCGAGTCGAAGACGATGGCGAAGCTTCGCCACCCCTCCCGCTCCCAGTCGCTGCGCGACTACCTGGAGTAGGCTGATGCCGGCGAAGGCCAATGACGGCAAGCAACTCGACATCGAGGTGGACGGGGTGCGGTATCAGCGCATCCCGCTGCGCACGAAGCTGATCGGCCCGGACGACGACTTGATCCGGGAGGTCGCGAACGTCGTCGAGGGCACACTCGAGGAGGGCGATCTCCTTTTCGTCACCGAAAAGATCGTCGCGATCACGCAGGGCCGCTCGCTTCCGATCGACTCCATCGTTCCGCGGCCGCTTGCCGTTCGCTTGTCCAGCCGCGTGACGAAAACCCCCGCCGGGATTGGCCTGGGGATGCCGCAAACCATGGAGATGGCGCTTCGGGAATGCGGCACTCCGCGGATCCTTCTGGCCGCGGCAGCATCCGTGATTGGAAAACTGTTCGGTCGCCGGGGAACGTTCTATCGGGTCGCGGGACCGAAAGCCCGCGGAATCGATGGTCCGACGACAGGCACGATCCCCCCCTACGACTCGTCGGTTGTGCTGGCTCCCGATCGACCGAAACGTGTTGCAAGGCAGCTCGGCGAGGCGCTCGGGGCCGAGGTGCTCATTGTCGACATCAACGACTTCGGCGGCAACGTCCTTGGGTCGACGCTGCCGAGGGCCGATGAGAAGAGGGTCGAACGCATCCTCGCCGACAACCCGCTGGGGCAGGGGACGCAGAGCACGCCGCTTGGGATCATCCGCCGCGTAGCGTGACTAGAACCCGATAACGTCGCGGTACAGCGGCAGGAGGCCGGTCTTGGTGCCGGTGAGGCTCGGTTTGGCCTGGAAGACCCCCGTGTTGTAATTGCCTTCGATGGCGACCGGCCGGTCGGGCGAAATCGCGATGTCCCAGCCCACATAGGGGATTTCGGGCACCACGCGCGCGATCTCGTCCACGAGCTCCAGGACCTTCGGGTAGAGCGGAACGGCGAAACCGGGAATCCGGATTCCCGAAATCGGATGGATTTCGTAGGCATCGCCGGCGATATCGAATGCTGCGTGGAGGGCGATGCCGTTTTCGTCGAGCATCGTGTACATCCCGCCGTGCGCGAAATTGTCGATGACGCCGCCGTTGCCCATCTTGAGCACGCGGGCCAGGATGTGGACGTCGGTGCCGTCGAAGTACGACACGATTCGCAGCGAGTTCACGCTGCTCGGGTTGAGTTTGGCCATGTCGGCGTGCTGCGGAATGATCTGCTCCACGAGAAATTGCCGGTTCGACAGCAGTTCGTCCCGGAACGCCTCGAAGTCGCCGATGTCATCGAAATTCTTTCGTTCGATTCCCTGGCCGCCGTCGCTGTCGGTCACTTTCACGATGACGGATCCGTGCTTCTCCACGAAGGCCTGAAGCTCGGGTACCGACGCGGTGCGGATGTCGATGGTTTCGCGACCGATGTAGGTGGAGAAAAGCTGCACGAACTCGGACTTGTCGGCGAAGTGATGGCGGAAGGGTTTCTGGTTGACCAGCTGGGCGATGTGATTCGACTTCGGGTGCGTCATGTAGGTGATGCGCTCACGGTGTTTGAGCAGGTGGAAATCCCAGTCCTGGTAGTCGGTGAAACCTGTCTCGTGCACGGCGGAGGACCAGATCATGTCCGCCGCAATCCACAGCATCGGCTTACTCGAGGATGCGCTCAGCTTTCGGGCGATTCGGAACAGATTGGCCGTGTCGACGTTCGACGCTCGCCAGGCAAAGTATTTGACGCGTCGCCACAGGCCGAGGCCGCGGCGTTCGCCCACTTAGTTGTCCTCCAGGAGGCGACGTGATTCGTCGTGCCAGGAGGTCGCGACAGCCGCGAGCTTTTCCTGGTGGCGGCGGCCGTGGTGCGCGCAGAACAGAAGTTCGCTTTCGCCGATCATCACGCGGATGTAGGCCTGGGCGCCGCAACTGTCACAGCGGTCGAGCGCGGTGAGCTCGTAGGCGTCACGTTCGACCGTAGCCGTCGTACCTGCGGAGACCTGAGACATCTGCACTCCTGTTCGCTGTTGTCCGTACACCAATACAAACACGTCTCGCCGTTTTTCGTGGGTTCCCGCAGGGTATTTCGCTGTACGCGTAGCGGGCGGCACGATTAGGGTGTCGAAGCCGTCCACGGTCGGTGCGGGTCATTAGGGTGGAGAGGGCCCGGCGGCGATCCTGCGCGCCGGCAGTGCTGTGACAACCGGGAGGTCTTCTGTGGCGAGTTCTGACTACTCAGCACGGCACCTTTCCGTGTTGGAGGGTCTGGAAGCCGTCCGCAAGCGCCCGGGCATGTACATCGGCTCGACGGACTCGCGCGGCCTCATGCACTGCCTGTGGGAGATCATCGACAACTCGGTGGATGAGGCGCTCGGCGGCGCAGGCGACGAAATCGAGGTCATCCTTCGGCCGGACGGCAGCGTCGAGGTTCGCGACCGCGCCCGCGGAATTCCGGTCGACATCGAACCGAAGACCGGACTCTCCGGGGTCGAGGTCGTGTTCACTAAGCTGCACGCGGGCGGCAAGTTCGGCACCGGTTCCTACACCTCATCCGGCGGGCTGCACGGCGTCGGCGCCTCCGTCGTGAACGCGCTGTCGGAGCGGCTCGACGTCGAAGTGGACCGCGACGGCAAGACCTGGGCGATGTCATTCCACCGGGGAGAGCCCGGCACGTTCGCGGATTCGGGCGAGCCGCAGCCGGATGCGCCATTTACTCCGTTCGTCTCCGGCAGCGAGCTCCGCGTGGTCGGGAAGGTTGCGAAGGGCGCAACAGGCACGCGCGTTCGGTACTGGCCGGACCCGCAGGTCTTCACGCGAGGTGCGGCCTTTCAGATCGACGAACTGCTGGGGAGGGCCAGGCAGACCGCCTTCCTCGTGAAGGGTCTCGGAATCCGCGTCGAGGATCGCCGCGGCGACGAACCCGTCAACGAGCACTTCCGGTATGCGGGCGGAATCGTCGAATATGTCGACTTTCTCGCCGGGGACGCGCCCGTCACATCCACGTGGCACATCACCGGGTCCGGCACGTTCACCGAAACGGTGCCGGTGCTCGACGACTCCGGGCACATGACCCCAACCGAACTGACGCGGGAGTGCGAGGTCGAGGTCGCACTGCGGTGGGGCACCGGATACGACACGGAGATCCGCAGCTACGTGAACATCATCTCGACGCCGAAGGGCGGCACGCATCTCGCCGGGTTCGACCAGGGTCTGATGAAGTTCCTGCGCGCGCAAGTGGAGCAGAATGCCCGCCGCCTCAAGGCCGGGAATGACAAGCTCGAGAAGGACGACATCCTCGCCGGACTCACCGCCGTGCTGACGGTTCGATTCCCCGAACCGCAGTTCGAGGGGCAGACGAAGGAAGTGCTGGGCACGCCCGCGGTGCGCAACATCGTCGCGAACGTGATCGCGAAGGGGCTGGGGGAGCGATTCTCCTCCTCGAAGCGCGACGACAAGAACCAGGCCGCCCTCGTGCTGGACAAGATCGTCGCGGAAATGAAGGCGCGCGTGTCCGCGCGGGCGCACAAGGAAACGCAGCGCAGGAAGAACGCGCTGGAGAGCTCGTCCTTGCCGGCGAAGCTCGTGGATTGCCGCAGCAACGATGTCGCCAACAGCGAGCTGTTCATCGTGGAGGGCGACTCGGCGCTCGGCACGGCGAAGCTCGCGCGGGACAGCGAATACCAGGCGCTTCTGCCGATTCGCGGCAAGATCCTGAACGTGCAGAAGGCGTCGCTGCCGGACATGCTCGGCAACGCGGAGTGCGCATCCATCATCCAGGTGATCGGCGCAGGCTCCGGGCGCAGCTTCGACCTGTCGAGCGCGCGGTACGGCAAGGTCATCATCATGAGCGATGCGGATGTGGATGGCGCGCACATCCGCACTCTGCTGCTGACGCTCTTCCACCGCTACATGCCGGAGATGATCAAGGACGGCCGGGTGTATGCCGCCGTTCCGCCGCTGCACCGCGTCGTCGTGATGAACGCGGGTTCGAAACCCAACGAGACGATCTACACCTACTCGGAAGGCGAGTTGAACGCGGTGCTCGCCGGCCTCAAGAAGTCGGGCAAGCGGTACCAGGATCCAATCCAACGGTACAAGGGCCTCGGCGAGATGGATGCCGACCAGCTGTCGGCGACCACGATGGACCGCCGGAATCGCACGCTGCGCCGCGTGCGCATCCCGGATGCCGAGCACGCCGAGAGCGTGTTCGAACTTCTCATGGGCAACGACGTCGCACCGCGCAAGGAGTTCATCATCGCCGGCGCCGCGGACCTCAGCCGCGACCGCATCGACGTGTAGCGTCGAGCCGCTACCTGGGGGCCGACCCTGTCAGGAAACGATGCGGACGTTTGTGAACAGTGCGGAGGTTGTGTCGTGCGCATTGATAACAAAACTCCGCATCATTCGACGCGAAGTTGCACGCGCACCAAATTGGCGAGGTTGTGCGGGTAAATCGTCTCCGACGTGGACTCCAATTCGTCGAGCGACCACCAGCGGGACTCGAGCATGATGCGCTTCTCCAGATCGGTCCAGCCATCCGAATTGATTTCAATCCCATGGACGTGGGCCACGAAGAACTGCTCGTACTGGTGCAGCGGCTCGCCCTCGAATGTGAAGTCGGTCTCACGGTCGAAAACCGGACCAATAACGGATGGGAGCCGAATTCCGGTTTCCTCCAGCACTTCCCGCAGCGCTGCATCGCGCGGGGTTTCGCCCGGCTCCAGACCTCCGCCCGGGGTGAACCACCAGGGCGCGGCATCCGGCCGGGTCGAGTCGATGCCGCGGAACAGCAGCACGCAATCCCGCTCGTCGAACAGGATCACTCGGGCCGCCCTGCGGTTCACCACGGGCGACCCATCACGCTGACTGTGCCGACATTCCCACGGAACCCACGACAGCCGCGAGTGGAGAGCCGGAGGCGTCGCGCTTCGCTCCCGCATCCGGAAGCTCTCGTGCGGCGCCGTCCGTGCCCACAGCAAGTGCGGGGGCTGTTCCCGCCCAGGCGAGCGCGAGGGAATCCTCGCCCTTCAGGAACGCGTGGCAGCGCACCCCGCCGGTACCACGGCCCTTGCCCGGGAACTCTGCGAACGACGACACCTTCGCACGGCCGGGATCGGTTCCCGCAATCGTGTCGCTGTGCGTGGAGATCGTCGCGACGACCACGTCTGCGCCCGGATCGACGGACGTGAAGTGGATGACCACGGCACCGGGAGAGAGCCTCATGCCCGCCATGCCGGCGGCGCTGCGACCCTGCGGGCGGACCGACGCTGCCGGGAAGTGCAGGAGTTGGGCATCCGAGGTCACGAACACGAGCTCTTCGGCGTCAGTGCCCTGGGCAGCCCCGACCACCTCGTCGCCGTCCTTGAGTGAAATCACGTCGAAATCAGGACGGCTCGGGTAGTCTCCAGCCGCCAGTCGCTTCACAGTTCCCTGCTTCGTTCCCACCGCGACGGGGGCCTCCGATTCGAGAGACACGAGTGCGACAACGCGCTCCTTCTTCGCGTCCAGAGCGAGATACTCCGCCACCTTCGCGCCGGCGGCGAGCTGGATCGAATTCTCCGGAACCTGCGGCAGATCGACGGGGGAGAGGCGCACGAGCCGCCCCAGATTCGTGATCGCCCCGATCTCCGTACGGCTCGTCGTCACGACCGAGGACCGGATCGCATCGTGCTTGCTGCGCCGAGCAGCGCGCGCGGGCCCGTCTGACATCCCGTCGCCGAGATCCACGCGGATGATGCGTCCGGTCGTCGACAGCAGCACGCGGCACGGCGTGTCCTCGATCTCCAGCGATACGGGCGCCGCCTTCGACCCGGCAGCCCTGGAGGAGTCCGCAGTGGCGATCGACGCCCTCGCCTCCGTCAGGAGCGTCCTGCGGGGGGTTCCGAACTCCTCGGCCACCGCCTCGAGCTCCTCTGAGACCAGCTGGCGGATGAGCGCCGCGTCCGACAGGAGGCGCTCCAGCTCGGCGATCTCCGCGCGCAACTTGTCGCGCTCCGCCTCGAGCTCGATGCGCGAAAACTTCGTGAGCCGGCGCAAACGCAGCTCAAGGATGTACTCCGCCTGCACTTCGCTCAGGTCGAAAACATCCATGAGGCGCTTGCGGGCGACGTCGGAATCATCGCTGGCCCTGATGACCTGGATGACCTCGTCAATGTCGAGGATCGCGATGAGCAGCCCGTCGACGAGATGGAGCCGTTCCTGCCGGCGGGCGAGCCGGAACGTCGTGCGCCTCGTCGTGACGGAGATGCGGTGGTCGACATACACCTGCAGCAGGTCGCGCAAGCCGAGCGTTCGCGGCCCGCCGTCGACGAGCGTGACGTTGTTGATGTTGAACTGGTCTTCGAGCGGCGTGTGCTTGTAGAGCTGTTCGAGCACGGCCTGCGGGTTGAATCCGGTCTTGATGCCGATGACGAGCCGCAGCCCATGTTTGCGGTCGGTGAGGTCCGTCACATCCGAAATGCCGGAAAGCTTCTTCGAGTTCACCCCGTCCTTGATCTTCTCGATGACTTTCTCGGTGCCGACCATGTAGGGAAGCTCCGTGACGATGAGGCCGGTCTTGCGCGCGGTGATGTTCTCCACCGAGACGCGTGCTCGGGTTTTAAAGCTTCCCCGCCCCGTCTCGTACGCCTCGCGGATGCCGTCGAGCCCCACGATCGTTCCGCCCGTGGGCAGGTCGGGGCCGGGCACGTACGCCATGAGGTCATCGAGGCTCGCATCCGGATTCGCGAGAAGGTGGCGCGCGCCGCCCACGACCTCGATGAGGTTATGCGGTGCCATGTTCGTCGCCATGCCGACCGCGATGCCCGACGCGCCGTTCACGAGCAGGTTCGGGAATGCGGCGGGCAGCACGTCGGGCTGCGTGAGCTGGTTGTCGTAGTTCGGCACGAAATCGACGACATCCTCGTCGAGGTCGGACACCATGGCCATTGCGGCGGCGGCCAACCGTGCCTCGGTGTACCTGGGGGCCGCCGGACCGTCATCGAGCGAACCGAAGTTGCCGTGGCCGTCGACGAGCGGCACCCGGAGGATGAACGGTTGCGCGAGGCGCACCATGGCGTCGTAAATCGAGGCGTCGCCGTGCGGGTGCAGCTTGCCCATGACGTCCCCGACGACGCGCGACGACTTCACGTGGCCGCGATCGGGGCGAAGCCCCATTTCGCTCATTTGGTACAGGATGCGGCGCTGCACGGGTTTCAGCCCATCGCGGGCATCCGGGAGCGCCCGAGAGTAGATGACCGAGTAGGCGTACTCGAGGTACGAGCCCTCCATTTCGGTCGAGACATCGATGTCGTCGATGCGCTCGCCAGCGGCGGAAGATGAACCGGGCTCGGAGGTGCTGGGCGGGGGTGTGGAAGGTGTAGTCATAGGATTGCGACCATGCTACCGGCCACGAAATCAGGGCGGCCGAGCCTTGCCGATGTTCTTCCGAGTTGCCTGGCCGCAATTTTCGGAGAGCCCAACTCGCTGGCTCTTCCCCCCGTGGATCGGGCCGTTGTCCTGCTCGTCGACGGCCTCGGCGTTTCCGCGCTGCGGGCGCGGGCCGGCCATGCCAGAACCCTGGCTCGGGCGCTGACCAAAGCCTCTGTCGCGACCGCCGGATTCCCGACCACCACCGCCGCGAACCTCGCCACCCTCACGACCGGGGAACCCCCAGGCATCCACGGACTGGTCGGCTACACCGTGCTCGACCCCGCACACGATCGGATCGTCAACCAGCTGACCGGTTGGGATGATCGACTGGATCCGGCAACCTGGCAGCGTGCGACCACCGTGTTCGAACGAGCGTCGGACCGCGGGGTGACCGGCGTCGTCGTGGCCCAGGAACGGTACCGGCACTCCGGGTTCACCCACGCGGTGCTGCGGGGCGCCCGCTACGTGTCGGGAAAGTCCATTGCGGACCGGTTCGCGGCCGCGCGGCAGGCACTCGACGATGTGCGGCAGGGGATCGTCTATCTGTACATCCCCGAACTCGACCAGGCCGCGCACGCGCACGGATGCGAGTCCCAGAAGTGGCGCGACGCGCTGGAGGCCGTCGACTCCGAATTGTCCCGGTTCGTCCCGCTGCTTGGGGAGCGGGAGGGGATGCTCGTGACCGCAGATCACGGCGTCATCGATGTTCCGGAAACCTCGCACGTGCTGTTCGGCGACGATCCAGCGCTCGTCGACGGCATCCGATTCGTCGCCGGCGAACCGCGGTGCCTCCAGCTCCACTTCGAACCGGATGCCGGCACCCGGTTCCGCGACAACATCCTGGATCGCTGGAAGGCGGCGGAAAGCGGGCGATCCCTCGTCCTCACCCGCGAGGAGGCGATTGTGCAGGGCTGGTTCGGTCCAACCGTCGATCCCGCCGTCGCGCCGCGCATCGGCGACATCCTCGTCGCCGCGAGGCGCGCGATCGCCTACTACGACGTTCGTGCGGAGAATCAGACCGGCCGAAACATGATCGGCCAGCACGGTTCCTTTTCCCCGGAGGAGTCTGCGGTGCCGCTGCTGAGGTTCGGAGCGTTCCGGCTTCCCGGCAACTAGGCCGGGTCGTCGTCCGAGCGCGCGCCGAAGACGATTTCGTCCCAACTCGGCATGGCGGCACGGCCGCGCTTTGCCGGCTTTTGCGTCAGATTCCGAATGGTTCGGGTCTGCCCTGCGGAATCGCTCGACTCGTCCTCGTCGAAATCATCCAGCGGCACATCCACCAGGTGAATGGTTCCGGTCGAGGGGTGGTCGGCCATGGCATTGGTTTCATCGTCATAGCGGGCGCTTTCACGCTCGCCGCGTCGACGCCTCAGCGCCTCGAGAAGGTCAGCGGTCTGATGCGATTCCGGTCCCTCCTCGATTCGCGAGTCGACACCATCCGGCGGAACCGCCGCAAGATGGGGCGCCGTGTCCTTCAGGGATGAATCGTGCTCGGGATTTGCGCGAAGCGCCGCGCCGGCCGGCGGCGCCGAACTCAGCTCAGACAATTCCTGATCGACGAAGGCTCCGCTGTCAAAACGGGAGCTGTCAGCAACCCGGTCGTGCCCGTCGACCGCTCTCAACCGCGGGATGAGCGTGCCGGTCAGGTCCCCTTGCCGGGAGAGCGACTCCGCCTCGTTGTTGAGGGGGGCGAGCGCGGATTTCCGCGGGTCGAAACGCCAACGGGCATCGTGGTCGATCTGATTGGAGGTGAACGACAGTTTCACGACCCAGCCCTGGCCCTCCTCTTTCCAGCTCGCCCAGCGTTCGCCCGTCGCCCCCAACCCGTGGAGCCTCGCAAGAATTGCCGAGCCGAACGTTTCTGGCGCATCGCCCAGTTCCGTATCCATGGCTGTGTGTACGGGCACGGCCAGCGCCGACTCGATCACGAATTCGCGCTCGGCGAGAATGGGGCCTTCGAAGCGTTGAATGTACTCCAGCGATGCTCCGGTGATCGAGGCCACGTCCTGAGCGGACATGCCGGAGCGGATGTGCGCCTGGATTTCCCGCGGGGCCAGCCGGGGGGAGTTGCCGGAATCCGGCACAGCGCGTCTCAACTGCTGCGCCAGAGCCTCATCGACGGCGATCCGAAACCGTTCGCCGGCATCCGAGGAGACAAGGAGTGCGCCGTCTTCGACACCGATGACTCTCAGGTCCTCCATGAGCATGCCTCTTCCACATCGCAAGAATGCCTTTAGGGTGCCATGAAACACCCGGCAATCAGGGAATATCCCGGGCGTGCCGCAAGTTCAGTCTGGCGAGAACATGTGAGTATTGGCGGGCAGTTTGCTATTGACATTCAATTGATGCAGACTACCCCCGCCGATTTCGAACAACGACGACAACCAAGAAGTGGATGGGAATGGCAACCGACTACGATGCGCCACGCAAGAGCGACGACGATTCCGAGTCGATCGAGGCGCTGAAAGAACGAGTACCGGACAAAATGTCCGGCGTCGTCGACGTCGATGATGCCGATAACCCGGGCGGTTTCGAGCTGCCCGGCGCGGATCTTTCGGATATCGATCTCGACGTCGTCGTGCTTCCGCCGCAAGCTGACGAATTCACGTGCGTGAGTTGTTTCCTCGTCAAGCACCGGTCCCAGATCGATCACGAGGAAAAGCTCGGTCCGATCTGCCTCGAATGCGCGAGTTGAACCGGGCGCTCTAAACCTGCGAAGCGCGCCTGGACAGCGCGCTTGCCAGTTCTTCCGGCTTTCGGGACGACACGAGCCAGTACGGTGTCGGGTCATCCGGGTCCGTGTTCTCGACTTTCACGACCGGACCGACCCATCCGCGAATCAGCAGCCAGGCGCGCGCATCCAGATTCCGGCCGCGCTCGAGCGTCGCTTCGGGCTCGCGGAACGGTGTCGCCGTTCCCACGAAGCGCAAGGGGAGGCTTGCCCGTCCCGCCACGAGCGCGTCATCGGTCACGACAATGGTGGGCGACGCCAGTACGAGAATGGCGACGCATCCGCCGTACAGCACCACGGCGACCACAATGCCGACCGCGACGTTGATGGGGAGGAATACCAGCAGACTCGCCGGCATGACGAGAGCCATCGCAAGGTAGAGCCACGCTGAGGCCCAGAGTTTCTCCCGGTAAAGTGTCATACCCCTATTCGACCAGACTTTCCGGCACGCTCTGCACTAACCTCGAAACGTGATCGACGACGTGGATGTGCTGTTCGTGGGGACGGATGCGCCGAAATACGCCCACCCGGGCGATGCCGGCGCGGATCTGTCTGCGGCCGAACCCGTCGAGCTCGGCCCCGGCGAACGCGCCACCGTGGGCACCGGGGTCTCCATCGCGCTGCCGAATGGCTACGTGGGGTTCGTCGTTCCGCGCAGCGGCCTTGCCTCCCGCCATGGCATCACCATTGTGAACAGCCCGGGCACGGTGGATGCGGGCTACCGCGGAGAAATCCGGGTGACTCTCCTGAATACGGACAGCTCGCACTCGTATTCTGTAGCGGTGGGAGATCGGATCGCCCAATTGATCGTCATGCCGGTGTCGCGGGCACGGTTCACACCGGTAGGCTCGCTCCCCGGGAGCCATCGGGGGCAGTCAGGCTTCGGTTCGACCGGATATGGAGATTCGAGCGGCGAAACCGTCGACGGATCGTAGGCAGGAGCACACGGAGTGGACGAAATACTTAACCCGGCGCAGGACGGTCAGGACGAGCAGAACCAGGCGAAATCCGGTCCTGCCGACCGGGCAACGGCCGGCCCGTTCGACGAGGCGGAAGCGAACGCGGTGCGACCGTACGTGAACCTGGGCGGGGTCAAGATTCTGCCGCGTGAGGGACTTCAATTGCGTCTGGAAGTGGAGGAGAGCACGCAACGGGTCGTCGCCGTCGGCCTGGACTATGCGAGTTCCACCCTTCAGGTTCAGCCGTTCGCGGCGCCGCGATCCACCGGATTGTGGCACGAGATTCGCCATCAGATCGCGGATCAGATCGCCAAGCAGGGCGGAACGACCAGGGTGACGGTCGGCCCGTTCGGGCCGGAGCTGCTCGCCGAAATACCTGCAGCGGGGCAGGGCCAGCCGGGAGCGAAGCGGTTGGCGAGGTTCATCGGCGTGGATGGCCCCCGATGGTTCCTGAGAGGCGTCATCGCGGGTGAAGCGGTCACGGATCCGGATGCCGCCGCGAAAGTCGAGGACCTGTTCCGCAGCATCGTGGTCGTGCGGGGCACAACGCCGATGCCGCCGCGGGATCTCATCCCGCTCGCGGTTCCGCAGACCTCCACGGGCCCGGTCGCCTCCGGTCCGCTGGACGTGTGACGGTGCCGGCGCAGAACGACGACGCCGAGGACGGCACGCCCCAGGACGAGTCGTTCCGTGAAGCGCTGCGGTCGGCGGTCAGCAAGGCCGGGATCGGGCAGGTCGCACCAGGGGAGGTACCCACCGGGTCGTCCCTGTTGCGCGCCGTCGGCGGGGTCAGGGGGCTGGTCGAGGCGATTCTTCCCGGGCTCGGATTTCTGGTGGTGTACGCCATCACGCGCGAAGTTCTCCCCTCCGTCATTGCGCCGGTGGTTCTCGCGCTCGCGTTCGTCATCGTCCGGTTGGTTTCGAGAACGCCGGCGACACAGGCTTTCGCCGGAGTTTTCGGCATCGCGCTGTCCGCCGGTCTGGCCCTGTTCACCGGGCGCGCCGAGGACAATTTCGCACTCGGGCTCATCATCAACGTGGTCTCGCTCGCCGTTCTCCTGGTGAGCCTGGCGGTGCGCTGGCCGCTCATCGGCCTCGTCGCCGGCGTCCTCACGAATGAACTCACCGAGTGGCGGAAAAACAAGGCCAAACGACGCGTTCTCACCGTTGCGACCTGGCTGTGGGTGGGGGTGTTCGCCCTGCGGCTGGCCGTGCAGGCGCCGCTGTACTTCACGCAGCAAACGGAGCTTCTGGCCGCGATGAAGCTGCTGATGGGCGTCCCGCTGTACGCCGCCATGCTGTGGGTGACGTGGCTGCTCGTCACATCGGTGTACCGGCGTGCTGGCGAGCCGCCACCACCGTCGACGTAGAAGTGGTATATTTATCTTGATATCAAGATAGTTTTTGTAGAGCAGTACGGCGATCAGAGGAGACACGGGATGTCTGCAGCAAACAGTTTCGGATCCGAAGACACCCTGTCGGTCGGCGGCAAGGACTACCGGGTTTACCGGATTGATTCCGTACCCGGCCACGAGAAGCTCCCGTACAGCCTGAAGGTGCTGCTGGAGAATCAACTGCGCACCGAGGACGGCAAGAACGTCACGGCCGAGCAGATCACGGCACTCGGATCCTGGAACCCGAAAGCCGAGCCCGACACCGAAATCCAGTTCACGCCGGCTCGCGTCATCATGCAGGACTTCACCGGCGTGCCGTGCATCGTCGACCTCGCCACCATGCGCGAGGCCGTGGCGGAACTCGGGGGAGACCCGAAGAAGATCAACCCCCTCGCCCCGGCGGAAATGGTCATCGACCACTCGGTCATCGCCGACCTGTTCGGCACCGAAAACGCGTTCGAGCGCAATGTGGAGATCGAGTACGAGCGCAACGGCGAGCGGTACCAGTTCCTGCGCTGGGGCCAGACCGCGTTCGACGACTTCAAGGTCGTTCCGCCCGGCACCGGAATCGTGCACCAGGTCAACATCGAGTACCTCGCGCGAGTCACCATGACGCGGATCGTCGACGGGGTCCTGAACGCCTACCCGGACACTCTGGTCGGCACCGACTCGCACACCACAATGGTCAACGGCCTGGGGGTGCTCGGCTGGGGCGTCGGCGGCATCGAAGCCGAAGCGGCCATGCTCGGCCAGCCGGTGTCCATGCTCATCCCGAAGGTCGTCGGATTCAAGCTCAGCGGCGCAATTCCCACCGGCGTGACGGCAACGGATGTCGTGCTCACGATCACCCAAATGCTGCGCGCGCACGGGGTCGTGGGCAAGTTCGTCGAGTTCTACGGTGCGGGAGTGGCCCAGGTCCCTCTCGCGAACCGGGCCACGATCGGCAACATGAGCCCCGAATTCGGATCCACCGCGGCCATGTTCCCGGTCGATCAGGTGACCCTCGACTACCTGCGCCTCACCGGCCGAAGCGAGGAGCAGATCGAGCTCGTCGAGGCGTATTCCAAGCTGCAGGGGCTGTGGCATGACCCCAGCCGCGAGCCGGAATTCAGCGAGTACCTCGAGCTCGACCTCGGAAGCGTCGTCCCCTCGATCGCCGGTCCGAAGCGGCCCCAGGACCGCGTCGAACTCACGAGGGCCAAGAGCCAGTTCGAGAAGGACCTTGACGCGTACGTCTCCGGTTCCCACACGAACCCCGCCGCCGTCGCGCTGAAGGACGGCCGGGAGTTCACGGTCGATCACGGCGCCGTGGCGATCGCCGCGATCACCTCCTGCACCAACACGTCCAACCCCTCGGTGATGCTCGCGGCCGGACTGCTCGCGCGCAATGCGTCGAGGAAGGGCCTGAAGTCCAAGCCCTGGGTGAAGACCACTCTTGCGCCCGGGTCCAAGGTTGTCACCGACTACTACGAGAAGGCCGGGCTGAACGGCTACCTCGAGGATCTCGGGTTCTACCTCGTCGGCTACGGCTGCACGACGTGCATCGGGAACTCCGGGCCGCTCGAGGACGAAATCTCGGCCGCGGTGAACCAGAACGACCTCGCCGTGACCGCAGTGCTCTCCGGCAACCGGAACTTCGAGGGGCGCATCAACCCCGACGTGAAGATGAACTACCTCGCGAGCCCGCCGCTCGTGATCGCGTACGCGCTTGCGGGTTCGATGGATTTCGACTTCGACGCCCAGCCGCTCGGTCAGGGCACCGACGGCGAAGATGTGTACCTGAAGGACATCTGGCCGGATGCCGCCGAAGTTCAGAAGACGATCGACGACTCGATCGACAGTTCGATGTTCGTCACGCAGTACGCGGGCGTCTTCGACGGCGACGAGCGCTGGACATCCCTGCCGACGCCGGCAGGCGACGTGTTCGAGTGGAACGAAGCATCCACGTACGTGCGCAAGCCGCCGTACTTCGACGGAATGACGATGGAACTCACGCCGGTCGCCGACATCGCGGGCGCCCGCGTTCTGGCAACCCTGGGGGACTCGGTCACGACGGACCACATCAGCCCGGCCGGAAGTATCAAGTCTGACAGCCCGGCGGGCCAGTACCTCACCGCCCACGGGATCGACCGGAAGGACTTCAATTCGTACGGGTCGCGTCGGGGCAACCACGAGGTGATGATCCGCGGAACGTTCGCAAACATCCGCCTGCGCAACCAGCTGCTCGCGGGAGAAAATGACGGCGCAGGGGTTGAGGGCGGTTACACGCGCGACTTCACCCAGCCGGGCGGCCCGCAGGCGTTCATTTACGATGCGAGCCAGAATTACCAGGCTGCGGGGACGCCGCTCGTGGTGCTTGCCGGCAAGGAGTACGGTTCCGGCTCCAGCCGCGACTGGGCGGCCAAGGGCACGAGCCTGCTGGGCGTCCACGCCGTGATCGCCGAAAGCTTCGAGCGGATCCACCGGTCGAACCTGATCGGCATGGGAGTGGTTCCGCTCCAATTCCCCGCCGGCCAGAGCTGGGCGTCTCTCGGACTCGACGGCACGGAGAGCATCAGCATCTCAGGACTGGAGGCGCTCAATGAGGGCTCCACGCCGAAAACGGTGCGAGTGCTCGCCGAGCCGACCGTCGAGTCGGCCGCCGGCCGGCGCCCCGTCGAGTTCGATGCCGTCGTGCGCATCGACACGCCAGGGGAAGCGGATTACTACCGGAATGGCGGAATCCTGCAGTTCGTGCTCAGGAGTCTCGTTTAGGCGCAGACCACCGTCATTCGACCCCGCGGATCGGCGGGGTGTGGAACGTCGACCCGAACACTCTCTCTGACGCGCCCACGCGGTCCAGGTACGGTGTCGCGCCGCCCATTTGAAATGGCCAGCCGGCGCCGAGCAGGAGGCACAGATCGATGTCCTCGGGAGCCGAGACGACCCCGTCCTCCAGCATGCGGTGGATTTCGTCGGCGAGGCCATCCTCGACGCGGCGGAGGATTTCCTCGCCCGTCATTGCCGTGCCCTTGCCCGCCCCCTTGGAGACGATCGCGACGGCCTTCTTGTCGAACCCGGTGATCTTTCCCTTGCCGTCCCGGTCGAAGATTTTTCCGTACTCGGCGAGCTTGTGCAGGTTCTCGCTCTCGAAGAACCGATCAGGGAAGGCGGCGTGGTGCGTGTCGAGCACGTGGGCGCCGACCGTGAGGCCGACGAGTTCGAGCAGTTCGAACGGCGTCATGGGCAGGCCGAACGGCTTGATGGATTCGTTCACGACCTCGAACGGGGTCCCGGTGTCCACGGCGTGCATGGCTTCGCCGAGAAGTTTCGCGAGAATGCGGTTTACGACGAATCCCGGGGTGTCGGTGGTGATGACGGCGTTCTTGTACAGCGCGGCGGCGGTCACCATCGCGGTGCTGAGCGTCGCATCATCCGTCTTCGGAGCCTTCACGACCTCGATGAGCGGCATGACCGCCACGGGGTTGAAGAAGTGGAATCCGACGACGCGCTCCGGATGCTTGAGCTTCGCGCCGATCTGCTCGACGCTGAGCGACGACGTGTTCGTCGCCAGCACGGCCGTGTCGGAGACATGCTTTTCGATTTCGGCGAACACGTCCTGTTTGACGCCGAGCTCTTCGAACACGGCCTCGATGACCCAGTCGCAGTCCGCGAAGTCAGCCTTGTCGGTAGTGCCCGAGACAAGCGCGTTCAAGCGGTTCGACTCATCCGGGGAGATCCGCTTCTTCTCCAGCAGCGAGGCGATCTCCTTGCGGATGTACTCGAGCCCCTTGTCGACGCGGCCCTGGTCGAGGTCGGTGATGACCACGGGAACTTTGAGCCGCCTCACGAACAGGAGCGCGAACTGGCTCGCCATGAGCCCCGCGCCGACAACGCCCACCTTCGTGACCGGCTTCGCGAGAGCCTTGTCCGGTGCTCCCGCCGGTTTCTTCGCGCGCTTCTGCACGAGGTTGAACGCGTAGATGCTCGCGCGGAACTGGTCGCCCGTGATGAGCTCGGCGAGCTTCTCGTCTTCGGCGGCGAACCCGGTCGCGCGATCGGTGTTCTTCGCCGCCTGGAGAAGTTCCAGCGCAGCGTACGGGGATTTCGCCACCGTCCCGATGCGGGACTCCAGCATTTTCCTCGCGATGCCGATCGCCACATCCCACTTGACGGCGCGTTCGATCTTGCCGGGTTCGTTCTTGCGCTTGACCTTCGTCGTTCCGGAGATCACGCCATCCGCCCACCGGATCGAGTCCTCGAGGAACGTCGCCGGGCTGAACATCGCGTCGGCGATGCCCAGTTCCAGCACGTCCGTGCCTTTGAGCGTGCGGTTGTTCTTGAGCGGGTTTTCGACGATCACCTTGAGCGCGTTCTCGATGCCAATGAGGTTCGGCAGCAGCCACGCGCCGCCCCACCCCGGGATGATGCCGAGGAAAACCTCCGGGAGCGCGAGCGCCGGAATCGAGCTGTCGACCGTGCGGTAGTGGGCGTTGAGCGCGATCTCCACACCTCCGCCGAGTGCCAGTCCGTTGATGAACACGAACGAGGGCACGCCCAGCTCGCTGAGCGCACCGAGAGCGGCATGGCCCTGCTGGGCGATCTTCCTGGCAATGGCTTTGCTCGGGATGTCACCGGCATTCGTGAGGTCTGCGCCGGCAGCGAGAATGTACTGCTTCCCGGTCACCGCGACGCCGTGGATCTCACCGTTCGCTGCGCGTTCCTTCAGCGCGGCCATGGTCTCGCCGTACTCCTTCATGGTGCGCGGCCCGAGGGTGTTCGGGCGGGTGTGGTCGCGGCCGTTGTCGAGAGTGACGAGAGCGAGCGTCCGTCCTTCGGAGATCGCAATATCGCGCACGAAGGAGTGGGTGACAACCTCGTCTTCGGTCAGGGAGAGCAATTCGTCGAAATCCTTCACTGCAGCATCCTTCGCCATCGTTACTTCCTGCTTCCCTTGTAGTGCGGGTTCTCCCAAATGACGGAACCGCCCTGGCCGAGGCCGACGCACATCGCCGTCAGGCCGTACCGCACCTCCGGGTGCTCTTCGAACTGCCGGGCGAGCTGAATCATGAGCCGCACGCCGGTGGAGGCGAGCGGATGCCCGATCGCGATCGCGCCGCCCCACAGGTTCACGCGCGGGTCGTCGTCGGCGATGTTGAAGTGATCCAGAAGGGACAGCACCTGCACGGCAAACGCTTCGTTCAGTTCGAACAGGCCGATGTCGTCGATCGTGAGGCCGGCCTTGCGCAGTGCCTTCTCGGTGGACGGAATCGGGCCGATGCCCATGATTTCGGGCTCCACGCCGGCGAACGCGAAACTCACCAGACGCATCTTCGGCGCGAGACCGAACTCTTTCGCGGCGTCGGCACTGGCGATGATGCTCACCGTGGCGCCGTCGTTGAGTCCCGAGGAGTTTCCGGCGGTGATCCGACCGTGCGGCCGGAACGGAGTCTTGAGCCCGGCGAGCCCCTCCATGGTGGTGTCCGGGCGCGGGGCCTCATCGCGCTCCGCGAGCCCCCATCCGGCTTCGCTGCGGATGGCAATCGGAATCAGATCCGGCTGGATTTTCCCGTTCTCGTACGCCTTCGCGAGCTTGTGCTGGCTGTTCATCGCGAAGCGGTCGGCGCGTTCCTTCGTGAGGTGCGGGAACCGGTCGTGGATGCGCTCGGCGGTCGCGCCCATGCTGAGCGCATCGGAGCCGACGAGCTTCTCGGCGAGGAACCGCGGATTGGGGTCGACGCCCGAACCCATCGGGTGATGGCCCATGTGCTCAACGCCGCCCGCGATGGCGATGTCGTACATCCCGAAACCGATCGCGCTCGCTAAAGTCGTCACCGAGGTCATCGCGCCGGCGCACATCCGATCGATCGCGTATCCGGGAACAGACCGCGGCAGCCCCGCGAGGAGCGCGACGGTGCGCCCCAGAGTCAGACCCTGGTCTCCCTGCTGCGTCGTGGCGGCGACGGCGACGTCATCGTACCGGTCAAGCGGGATCGACGGGTTGCGCTCCAGCAAACCGATCATGGCCTTGGCGATGAGGTCATCGGCCCGCGTGTTCCAGTACATTCCCTTTTCGCCGGCCCGCCCGAACGGGGTGCGAACTCCGTCCACGAAAACGACTTTGGATACTTCGGCCATGAGGACTCCCTGTTGGTGATGACACTTCCGATACTAGGCGTGTCAAAAAAACGGGGCTGATCCTTTGATTCTTCCTACGAGGCCGACTCGTCCCCGTGCGTCTCGGGTTGGCTTGCCTCGACAAATGCGTCGACGATCAACTGCGCGGTCGCGTCGCGCTGCCACGGCCGCGCGCCACCGGCGGCGAGCCGGGCTTCGACGCTGTCCAGGGTGAGGGGGTCGGGCGGGTCCCACGCGATCTGGCGAAGCAGTTCCGGCGTGAGGAGGTTTTCGACCGGGATCGCGAGGGTCTCGGACAGGTCGGCAAAGGAGGCGCGCGCGGCTTTCAGCCTCCGGTCGGCCTCCGGTTTGCGGTCCGCCCATGCCCTGGCCGGCGGGATCGAGTCGCTTGGCACCCTCACGCGGGGGAGGTCGTCAGTCGTCATCCCCGCTTCCAACGCGGCCCACCATCGGGAAAGCTGGCTCCGGCTCGCGCGCCCGTTGAATTCGCGAAGCTTCGCAAGCTCGTCCCTCGTCGCGGGCAACGCCTTCGCCGCCGCGGTGATGGAGGCATCCGGCAGGAGGCGGCCCGGTGCAATATCGATGTCCCTGGCGTATTCGTCCCGCGCGAGCCAGAGTTCCCTGGCGGCGGCAAGGTTTCGGGGCTGTTTGAGCGAGTGCAACCCGGACAGGCGGCGCCAGGCATCCGGATTCGGAGGCTTGGGTTCCTTCGCGAGAGTTGCCTCGAATTCCTGGTGCGCAATGTCGATCTTGCCCGCCTCATCGAGGAGGCCGGCAATGGCGTCGCGCAAATCGACGAGCAACTCGACGTCGAGCGCGGCATACACGAGCCACGGCTGAGGAAGAGGGCGCGTCGACCAGTCGGCGGCCGAGTGCGCCTTGGCGAGATGGACGCCGAGGAGTTCTTCCACGACGGTTCCAAGCCCCACCCGGGGCAGACCGGCGAGGCGCGCACCCAACTCGGTGTCGAAAATGTGGTCGGGGGAGAGTCCCACCTCGCGCAGGCAGGCGAGATCCTGGCTTGCCGCGTGGAACACCCATTCGAGATCGCCGATCGCCGATTGCAGTTCGGAGAACTCGCCGATCGCCGGCGGGTCGAAGAGAAAACTTCCCGCATCGCGCCGGAACACCTGAATGAGGTAGGCCCGCTGCGAGTACCGGAATCCCGAGGCGCGTTCCGCGTCAATGGCGATCGGGCCGGAGCCTTCCGAAATCCGATCAACCGCGACCAAAAACTCGTCGTGCGAATCGATGACCTTGACGGGCTCGTGGGGAGCTTGTTCCGCAGTCACGTGGTCGCGCGCCTCGCTGAAAGCAGGGTCACGCCTTCCGGTGTCGGCGGCAACCCGGCAAGCATGCACACGAGGTCGCCCCACGCCTCCACGTGCGAAGCGATGGAATCATCCGACGGGGTCCAACTCGCCCTCAGCTCAAGCTGGGCGCCGTCCCCCTGCTCGGCAAGGCCGCCGAAACCGGTGGAGAGGATTTTCGTCGCCGTGCCGGACGAGGCCGAATACGCCGCTCCGCGGGCGTTCAGCGCGTCGATGAGCCACGACCAGGCGACTTCGGCCAGAAACGGGTCGATCCCGATGTCGGTCTCCAGCGGCGCTTGCGCGTAGCACACGACCCGGAAAGGGCCACCCCACGCATCGGGCGCTTCAGGGTCGTAAAGCAGGATGAACCTTCCGGTGGCCAGATCCGAATCCTCGCTGTGCCGCGCGGGCGTGACGTCCGCGGCAAGCGCAATAGAGAACGGCGCGAGGTTGACCGGGGCGGCGATTTCGGCAATGCGAAGCTCCGCGCGGGACTGGGCGCGCTGCAGGGACTCGACGGCAGCAGCGAACACAGCGGGGAGTCCCGAACCCGTCGCGTTTGCTGGCACGGTTGAAGACTAAAGTTCGAGGGTGAAGGATTCGCGCAGGCACGCCGCCATCTGGTCATTGGCACTCATCCCCGTCGCCATTCTCTCCGCCGCCATGGCCGTCGCGGTTGCCGCGGCCCGCACCATCATCGTTCCCCCGCGATCGCGGATTGAAGACACGCGCATTGCGGCATTCGATCGTGCGGCGGGCACAATCACGTTCAGCCGTTCCCCAGACTCAATCGTCGACGGGCGATACAGTTTTTGGTTCTCGGACGGGACCGGGCACGCCAGGGTGGGCGGCATCCTTTCCGAAACGGCCGACACGGTGACCCGCGAACTGCTCGCCGTCGATTTCGGCGACCTCGACACGGCCCGCCGCGGCCGCTTCAACGGGTGGCTCTACCTGAGCCCCGGCGACCTCGGCGTGCCGTTCGAGGAGGCAATCGTCGACACGGAACTCGGACAGGCGCCCGCGTGGCTCGTCCCGCCAGGTCGAACTCAGCAGGAGCCGCCCGATGCGCCCGATCGGTGGGTGATCCAGGTCCACGGCCGCGCGGTTGTCCGCGCCGAAACCATTCGGGCGATTGGTGTGTTTCGCGATGCCGGGTATACGTCGCTGCTGATCTCCTACCGCAACGACACGGAAGCACCGCCCAGCGCGGATGCGCGCTACGCGCTGGGCGATACGGAATGGCGCGACATCGATGCGGCACTTCGTTTCGCGCGGGACCACGGCGCCCGGTCGATTGTGCTCATGGGGTGGTCGATGGGTGGCGCCGGCGTGCTTCAGGCGATCGCCCGCTCGCCGTATTCCGACATCGTCTCCGGCGCCGTCCTCGATTCTCCCGTCGTCGACTGGGTCACCGCGCTCGACTACCAGGCCAGAGCGAAGGGCATCATTCGGCCGTTGCGGGCGCTCGTCTACGCGATGCTCGGTAACCGGTGGGGGCGGATATTCACCGGTCAACGTGAACCGATCGACTTCGCGCGACTGGATTTCGTGACGCGGGCAAGCGAACTCCACGTTCCCATACTCATCCTGCACAGCGACGACGACGCCTACATTCCCGCAGACGCGTCGCACGCGCTCGCGGCGGCGCGCCCGGACATCGTCACCCTCGTTGCGTTCACCGGCGCCAGGCACACGAAGCTGTGGAATCGGGATCCCCAACGGTGGAACGCCGCCATCGCGAAGTGGCTCGCGGCGCTCGACTCGTGAGCGTTCAGCCGGCAAGGCGCCAGCGCGCGTAGAGCTGCCCGTCCGCATCCACGAGCAGGTGGGTGAGCTGCAGGGCATGGGCGGAGGTCAGCCCGGGCAGCACGGGCATGACGTGCGCGCTCAGCTGCGGGCTCGTCGAAAGGCACAGCTCATCGACGAGGCCGGCATTGACGAGCTGTCCGGCAAGCGTCGGGCCTCCCTCGCACACGATCCGGTGGTAACCGAGCCTGTGCAGCGCGTCGATCGCCGCGGCGAGATCGACCCGGGAGCCGTCGGAGGATGCGGCCAGCTCGATGATCGACGCGGCGGATGCTCCGAGTGTGCTCCGCACTGCGGGGGCCGCCGCCGACGGGCACAGCACGATGACTCGCCCCGCCGCCACGTCGTTGGGGATCCGGTGCCCCGTGAGGTCGCCGGAGTTCGTGACGATGGCGAGCGGCGCCGTTTTCGGCAGGAAGTACCCTTCCGTCCTGATGCTTCCCGCTCCGACGAGAACGAGGTCTCCGAGGCGGCGGATGGTGCCGAGGATTCGACGGTCCACCCGATTAGTCAGCGATTCCGAAGTCCCGTCTGAACCGGCAGCCTGTCCGTTGACGCTCGCAATGAAGTTCAGTCGCAGCCAGGGCCCGCTCTGGTATGCGTACAGGTCGTCGAGCGCGGCGCGGCCGTCGTCGGAGTCCGCGTCGATCACCGCGTGAGGTTCGGGGTGGAGCCGCCGGAGGATCACGCAGCGATCCTGCTGAGCACCTGACGTTTCGTGCGGCCGAGCATCGCGCTCATTCCGCGGATGCGCAACGGGCTGACCGCCTCGGTGAGGCCGAGCGTGAGCGGAAAATCATCCGGGACGTCGAGGACCTGCTGAGTGGTGAGCCCCGCGAGCCCCTGGACCAGGATCGACGCGAAGCCGCGCGTGGTCGGAGCCTCCATGGGTGCCGTCGCATAAAGGTGCACGACATCGTCGTCATCGACCTCCACGAAAATGTAGACGGGCGACTGGCATTCGACGACTCTCTCGAACAGGTCAGGATGGTCGCGGTAACGCTCCGGCAACTCAGGCAGTTCGCCCGCGAACTCCAGAAGCAGGGTCAGGCGGTCACGAAGGTCCAACTCGCCGAATTCCTCGCGGATGTCGGCAAGCGCCTGGGGGAGCGAAGCGTCGGACGTCATCCCCCCATTCTTCCACCGCTTCTCAACGGCGAGGGGCTTCCCCCGGTTCGGGGCCGGTCGCGATCGGCATGCGCACGGCGCTGCCCCACTCCGTCCAGGAACCGTCGTAGTTGCGCACGTTCTCGAACCCGAGCAAGTATTTGAGAACGAACCAGGTGTGGCTGGAACGTTCGCCGATCCGGCAATACGCGATGACATCGTCGCCTTCGGCGAGTCCGGCCTCGTCGAGGTAGATCGCCTCGAGTTCCGCGCGGGGCTTGAACGTCGCGTCGGGCGCTGCCGCGCGCGCCCACGGCACGGACGCGGCGGAGGGAATGTGCCCGCCCCGGAGGGAGCCCTCAGCGGGGTAGCCCGGAATTTCCGTGCGCTCGCCCGTGTATTCCTCGGTGGAACGCACGTCGATGAGCGGTTTGCCGAAGTGGGCGACAACGTCGTCGCGCCAGGCACGGTTGGTGGAATCGTCTCGCTCGACCACCGGGTAGTCGACGGGAACCGGGGTCACCGGGTCGGTCGTGAGCGCCCTGCCTTCTTCCTGCCATTTGGCGCGCCCGCCATCCATCAGCCGGACGTCCTCGTGACCGAACAGCGTGAAAACCCACAGTGCATAGGCGGCCCACCAGTTGTTCTTGTCGCCGTAAAACACCACGGTGGTGTCGCGGGATATCCCCTTGGATCCGGCAAGTTTCGCGAACGCCTCGCCGTCGAGGAAGTCGCGCTCGACGGGATCGTTCAGCTCGGTGTGCCAGTCGATTTTCACGGCGCCGGGTATATGCCCGGTTTCGTACAGCAGCACATCCTCATTCGATTCGACGACGACGAGTCCCGGTGTGCCGAGGTTCTCCTCCACCCACTGGGTGCTCACCAGCCGCTCCGGATGGGCGAAGTCGGCGAATCGGGCTGTCGGATCGGCGTCGACGGCCATGCAGTACCTCCTGTGTTTGCCCGAGCGTCGGGCATCCTCGATGCGGGAGCGTCGGCGATAGGCTTGTGTGGTCCCGTTGATACCAATGTACGCACTATCTCCGCGTCGTGGCGAGGACGACGACCAGCCGGCAACCCCTCGACATCCTCGAGCGCGGTTGAGCAAGTATCCGAGGAAGAGAGACGTGCCACCAACACCGAAGACTGATCACGCGAGTATCACCACCCGCCGAACCGCGCTCTCCGGCACCGAAATGGTCGATCACCTCGTCCCGCCGCGTCAGTTCCAATCGGCAACGGTCGACTCCTATCGGCCGGACCCCGAATATCCGTCGCAGGCGGCCGCGGTGGATGCCGTGCGCGCTTTCGCGGCGTCCTGGCTGCCGGGTGCCACCGGGTTCTTCACGCGTCGGAAGAACCATGCGGGCCTTCCCGGGATCTATCTGGACGGCGGTTTCGGCGTGGGGAAAACCCACCTTCTCGCGGCGCAGTGGAGTCTGGCCCCCGGGCGAAAGTATTTCGGCACGTTCATCGAATACACGGCGCTCGTCGGGGAGATGGGGTACGCGGGCACGGTGAATCTGCTGCGCGGGGCGAGTCTCATCTGCATCGACGAGTTCGAGCTGGACGACCCGGGCGACACCCGGCTCATGTCCCGATTGCTCGGAGATCTCGTCGCCACCGGCACGAGGCTCGCCGCGACATCGAATACGCCGCCGAACGCTCTCGGCGACGGACGGTTCGCCGCCGTCGACTTTCTGCGCGAAATCGACTCCCTGGCGGCGAAGTTCACCATCATCCGCATCGACGGCCTCGACTATCGGCGCAGGGCGCTCGACGGCCACGCGGTCGCGGTGTCCGAGGTGGAGTTCGACAACGCGATCGAGGACATCCAGGGCGAGGTCACCGTCGACGAATTCGCCACCCTCATCCGGCACCTGGCGACAGTGCATCCGTCCCGATACGTCAAGCTTCTGGAGGGTCTGACGGTCATCGGCATCCGCGATGTCACGGTGCTGAAGAACCAGTCCAACGCGCTGCGGCTTGTGGCGTTCGTCGACCGGCTGTACGACGCGCGAATCCGGGTGATCGCCACCGGAATCCCGCTCGACGAGGTGTTCGCGCCGGACATGCTCGCCGGCGGCTATCGAAAGAAGTATTTGCGGGCCATGTCCCGTCTTATGTCGCTGACGAGCGGTTCGCTGGACTGATCGGAAATGCGCCGGGTGTAGTGTCTTTGGCGGAGCGCCGGGAAGTCGGGTCGGCAGCATGTCACTACAGTGACGTGATGAGTTGGCCGATGAATCGGAGATTACCGTGCGTGCATCTGAACTGGCGATCAACCTTCCCGTCCTCGATCGTGACACGAGCGTGGTGTCTGCGGCGCAAATCATCGCGAGGGACAGCCGGGCGAGCATCGTCGTGGCGAATGCCGAGGGTGTCCCGGCCGCCGCGATCTCCGCTGTCGACGTCTTGAGGGTTCTCGTTCCGCGCTACGTGATGGACGATGTTTCCCTCGCTGCGGTGTTCGATGAGAAGGGCGCAGACGAGGTGTGGCGGGATGTGCCAAGCCGCACCATTGGTGAACTCGTCGACGACGATGAGTCGCGCGTTCTCGACATCCTCGACGTCGATCCGGACGACACGCTTCTCGCCGTTGCGGCGCGGATGGCGGATGCCAGGGCGGTGATCGCGCTCGTGAAGGGGGAGCCGGATCAGCCGGCCAGATTCGTGACGTTGCCCGCAGTGCTCGACGCAGTGTTGCATGTCGGGCTCGGCGCCAGCGGCCGGGACTCGAACGCATGAGCGTGCAGATAATTCTGGCGCTCATCGTTTTCGCTGGCGCCTACGTCTTCATCGTCGCCGAGTGGGTTCCCCGCATGACGGTAGCGCTGGTCGGTGCCGGTCTCATGATCGTCATTGGGGCCACCGACGACCATGGCGTGTTCTTTTCGGAAGAAACCGGGATCGACTGGAATGTCATCTTCCTTCTCCTCGGAATGATGATCATCGTCGGAATTTTGCAGCAGAGCGGGCTGTTCGAGTTCCTCGCGATTTGGGCGGCCAAGCGCGCCAGAGGCCGTCCGTTCGTGATCATGGTCATGCTCGTTCTCATCACGGCGGTGCTGTCGGCATTCCTCGACAACGTCACGACCGTGCTGTTGATCGCTCCCGTCACCCTGCTCATTTGCGAACGGCTGGCTGTGCCTGTCGCGCCCTTCCTCATTGCGGAGATCATGGCGAGCAACATCGGCGGCACCGCGACGCTCATCGGCGACCCGCCGAACATCATCATCGCCAGCCGGGCCGGACTGAGTTTCAACGACTTCATCGTGAACCTCGCACCGATCGTCGTCGTCCTGCTCATCGTGTTCATCGGGTTGTGCTGGCTGCTGTTCCGGAAGCAGTTGCGCTACGACCCGGAGCGAGTTGAACGGGTCATGGCGCTCAATCCGCGGGAGGCGATCCGCGACGTTCCTCTCCTGGTGAAGTCCCTCATCGTGATCGCCCTGGTTTTGGCAGGTTTCATCCTTCACTCCGTTATCGAGGTGGGGCCGGCCATTGTCGCGCTTCTGGGCGCCGGCGTGCTCGTGCTGATCACGAGGCTCGAGCCGCGGAAGATTTTCGCCGACGTCGAGTGGGAGACGCTGCTGTTCTTCGTCGGATTGTTCGTCATGGTGGGTTCCCTCGTGAACCTCGGCATCATCGGCTACGTGGGCCAGCTCGCGGTCGATGCGATCGGCGACAACTATTTCGGTGCCGCCACAGGGCTGCTGTTCGGATCGGCTGTGGTGTCGGGCATCATCGACAACATTCCCTATGTCGCGACCATGGCGCCCCTCACCAACGATCTGGTCCAGGCCGGCGGCGCCGCCGCGCAGCCGCTGTGGTGGGCCCTGGCGCTCGGTGCCGACCTCGGGGGTAACCTCACCGCGATCGGGGCGAGCGCCAACGTGGTCGTCCTGGGTATCGCAAAGCGGGCCGGACATCCGATTTCGTTCTGGATGTTCACCAAGTACGGAATTCTCGTCACCGCGGTCACGATTTCGCTGAGTCTGCCGTACGTGTGGCTGCGGTACTTCGCCTGAGCCGGGCGCGCGTTAACGCAATATTTACACTCGGAGCCCACCCGTAACACGCTGGAAACGCCCGGTGCATCCTTGCCGTAACCCGCACGGTGCACGCTGTCATCCAACCCCGAAAAGCTGACCGGAAGGCGGGTGGATGATGGATGCCAGCGAAATCTCCTGGGCGGTGACGGCGTCAGCCCTGGTGCTGCTCATGACCCCCGGTGTTGCGTTCTTCTACGGCGGGCTCGTCAAAGTGAAGAGCGTGCTGAGCATGATGATGATGAGTTTCGGCGCCCTCGGCCTCATCAGCGTGCTGTGGATCCTCTACGGGTTCAACATGTCGAGCGTTGACACGCCGGGCCAGTTCAGCGGGAACCCGTTCTCCGATTTCGCGCTCGACTCCGCAGACAATGGAACGCTCATCGGTGCGCTGTTCGGAGCCACATTCGCGATCATCACGGTCGCCCTGGTTTCCGGGGCGATCGCCGACCGGGCGAAATTCGGTGCGTGGCTGGCCTTTGCCGGGCTCTGGGCCACGTTCGTGTACTTTCCCGTTGCCGCCTGGGTGTGGGGTGGCGGATGGATCATGAATCTCGGCTATGCGCTGGGGCTCGACTACACCGTCATCGACTATGCGGGCGGTACCGCCGTGCACATCAACGCGGGTGCGGCGGCGCTCGCCCTGGCGATCGTGCTCGGGAAGCGGGTGGGTTTCGGCAAGGGGGCGCACAAACCGCACAATGTCCCGCTGGTGCTTCTCGGGGCGGCCATCCTCTGGTTCGGCTGGTTCGGGTTCAATGTCGGTGCCGAGTACCTGAACGGCATGGCCAACGCCGGTCTGATCGCGGTCAACACCCTGGGTGCTACGGGTGCCGCCATCCTCGGCTGGCTCGTCGTCGAACGGGTCAAGGAGGGTAAGCCGACGGCGGTGGGCGCGAGCTCGGGCGCGGTCGCCGGCCTCGTCGCCATCACGCCATCCTGCGCAAACCTCACGCCGGGGCTTGGGCTGCTTCTCGGACTCATCGCCGGTGCGGTGTGCGCCCTGGCGGTCGAACTCAAGTTCAAGCTCGGCTTCGATGACTCGCTTGACGTCGTGGGAATCCACATGATCGGCGGGCTCCTCGGGACCATCTACCTGGGATTCTTCGCAACCGGCACCGGCCTGTTCGTGGGAGGCAACGCCATGCAGCTCGTGCTGCAGCTCATCGCTTCGCTTGCCGTTCTCGTGTATTCGTTCGTGATCGCGCTGGCGATCGGCTGGATGATCAGCCGCACGATGGGGTTCCGGGTGAAAAGCGACGAGGAACTGGCCGGAATCGATACGGTCGTGCACGGCGAAAACGGGTATGTGCTCGATCCGGTTTGAAAATTCGTGACCTCGCGCCCTCGCCTTCGTGGTAATCATGGAGAGTGGCTGACCCGATCCTCTATCTGGCGTGCGCCGTCGTCACGCTTGCCGGAGTCCCGGGGATGCTGCTGTACACGGGTGGAACCTGGTCGAAATCGGCCCCGGACGTTGCCCTGCTTTCCGGCCTGTGGCTTGTTGTCGGTGCTGTGGCGGGAGTGACGGGCGCGCTCCCGGGCGGTTTCGCGATTCTGGTGCCCGTTCTGGGCCTCGTGGCCGGGACCGGGGTTGCCGCGGCTCTAGCGGAGCGGATCCAGGCACGCGGCATCCGGGCCATGCTGCTGGCGGGGTTCAGCCTGCTCATCTTTGTGCCGCTTGCCCTCGTGGTGTTCGGGGGCGGCGGAACGTGGCTGTACCGGGAGGTGGGAAGCCTCGATTTTGCGGGAGCACTCCCTGCGGCGATCGGCGCGGGCGGCTTCCTGACGGTGGTCGCTCTCGCATCAGGCAGGAGTGCGGCGGGCGAACGGGTTCTTGCACTGAGGGGGGCGATGCTCGTGGCCGTTGCGGCTGTTGCGTGCGCCGTCGGACTGGAGTTGCGGATCGACGAGTTGACGCCGGCCATTGCGCTGCACATGCTCATGACTCCGGCGATCGCGATTCTGGCGGCGGCGGGGATCGAGCGGGTGAAGCGCGGCCGCAACACTCGCGAGGGGCTCGGGGCCGGGACGCTCGCGGGAACAGCAGCGGCGCTCGCGACGAGTGCGTACCTCGAGACGGTGTCTGCCCTCATCCTCGGACTTCTCGCCGGCGCGGTCGCCGAGGCGGCGTTTCGCGGCGCCTCGGCCGCCTGGCGGCTGGCGACGCCGCTCCTGATCGGCGGTATTACCGGAATGCTGTTCCTGGGGATTTTCGGGCTGGATGTCGGGTTTGTGTACTCCGGGCAGCCAATGCTTCTTGCCCGCCAGGCGCTGGTTGTCGGCGTTTCGCTCATCTACACCGCCATCGTGTCGCTGGCGCTGGTCATACCGCTTCGCGGGCGATTCCGCCGATGATCGTTGAATCGCTGAGGCGGCCTTGCAATGCCGCGGTTCACGGGCACATACTGTCGGTGTGAACGTGAGGATCGGTTTCCTCCTGCTTCCCGTTGCTTTCGGGCTCGCGCTCGCTGGTTGCGCCTCGGGCACCTCGGGTGGCCCGGTTGCCACGCTGTCGAGTGCGTCGACGCCGGAGGCGACCGCAACGCCGACACCGTCGTCGGCGACCTCGCCTCCCGAGGCGACTGCGCCGTGCACTCTGAATGCGGATGGCGTCGATATCAGTTACCTCGCCGGTGATGGGAGCGCTGGGCATTTCCACGGCACGCTCGTGTTTACCAATGTGGGTTCTCACTCGTGCCTGCTCGAGGGATTCCCGATCGTGTATTTCGGCAATCCGGAAGTGGCGGGACCGATCGGCGCGCGCTCAAGCGCTAATGGATCGCCCACAGGTCCCGTCGTGCTTGCCCCGTCGGGCGGTGCGGCGGTGTCGGAGGTGACGATCACTAATGCCGCGGTAACGGGAGTGTGCGATCCACTCGAAACCTCAAAGCTTCTTGTGAGACTTCCCGATGCGCCGGACATTCCATATTCGGACGGGATCGGTTGGGCACGATCTGTTCCGATCAACCCGATGCCGGCTTGCCTCGATGAGTCGATTGGGCTCATCGTCGTGGGAAGCATTGACGTGGGATAGGCGTCACTTGACGGATCTGGCAAATCGCCAGCGTGTCATTGGTGGGCGATACCAGACTCGAACTGATGACCTCTTCCGTGTGAAGGAAGCGCGCTACCAACTGCGCCAATCGCCCGCGCCGAAACTGTCGGCTCGTCAATCTTGCCACACGTTGGGCAACTGGTTTTGTCACACTCCGCGTGAGAATTGTCTTGAGTCGCACGGCTAAGCTAGAGTCTCTAAGCACGCAGAAATGCGTGTCGAATGCGGATGTGGCGCAGTGGTAGCGCACAACCTTGCCAAGGTTGGGGTCGCGAGTTCGAATCTCGTCATCCGCTCGAGTGGGAAGTGTCAGCCTCGCTGTCGCTTGCCGTGAATGGTGGAGTGGCCGAGAGGATAGGCAGCGGCCTGCAAAGCCGTCCACACGGGTTCGAATCCCGTCTCCACCTCCAGGTGTAACAACCTGGGCGATTGGCGCAGCGGTAGCGCGCTTCCCTGACACGGAAGAGGTCACTGGTTCGATCCCAGTATCGCCCACCACGAATCCGGCTTTCCCGACCTATTGAGTTCACCTCAGGACGCTGCTAGCATCTGCTCACCCTCAGCGAAATCAGGCCCGATCATGGTCACAATGCACTCGCGTTCAGCCCTTCGATTTCTCGTCGCAATCCCCGTCATCCTCGTGGCTTTGACCGGGTGTTCCGCGGCCGGTTCCAGCGGGGGCCCTGACGCAGGAACGGCAAGTGCAGGGCCATCAGCCGCTCCGGAGCCGACAGCCCTGGACTGCGCAGCCGTGGCGAAAAGTTTCACCGATCAGTCGAAATCGCAGGGGGCGGCCTTCACCTACGTCGCGGTCGATCCCATGAGAATCATCGGAATTCAGGGGCTTCCGGCGAACGTCCTCGATACCGGGTGCTTTGTCAGCGCGGACCAGAAGGCCGCGCATGTGCTCATTCCCGCCAGCGACAGCACGGTTTACGACGCGCTCGCCACAATTCTCGAAGCGGCCGGATACGTGCGAAACGATTCCCAGAACGTTGACCCGAAGACGGAGCACAGTTACTACAGCTCAGACAAGAGCGTTCCAACCAACGAGTACGAAGTTGATGCGATAGATCACCTGACGACCGATCGTCTCGCGCGCGAGTCGCTGCCGTCGGATCTGTTCAGCGCGAACCTGGAACCCATGCTCTACGTCGTGGCGGGCATTCACTGACGCCCTCCCGTTACCCCCGGACTGGGACGTCGGAACCCCGTGAATCCGGCATCCTCGTCGAATAGAATGGCAGTCCCGATGCGAATCCTCACGGATCGCACACCACCAGTTTCAGCCCGGCACCAACGCTTCCCTACCAAGTACGACATGGGGAACCGATGGGGGGTCGGAGATGTCTGGCACAGGATTTGCCGAGCGCGTAACGCCACTCGCATTGCCGACGGCGGACATGACGCCGAGCAGCATCGATGACGCGTTGGTGCGCGAACACTCCGGCCAGGTGCTCATCGCCGAAGGCTGGATGCCGCTTCGCCGAACCGCGGACGGGGTAACGCAGATTGCGCTCGCCCGCACGCCCGATGCCGCACTGATCTCCCGCCTCCACTCGCAGTTCATCGGTGGAATCGATATTGCGGCGACCACGCCGTGGGGCCTCAAACAGGCCATTCTGCGGATCTATCGCGGCGCCATTGCGGACGATGCCGCCAACAACCTCTGGAAGCAAAGCCCGAAACTCTCGGCACGCACAGTGCTCTCGCGGGGGCAGAAAATCGGCGGAACGATTGCGCTCATCCTCCTGACCGTCAGCGCAGTGCTGTGGCCGTGGCCCACCGTCACCGGGCTGGTTGCCGCGGGCAGCCTCGCATTCTTGGCCGGCACCGCATTCAAGTTCTTCGTCGCCCTCCGCGGCGCGAAGTACGACGTGGTCGAGCGGATCAGCGACGCCGAGGTCGAGGCGCTTTCCGACAGCGACCTTCCCATCTACACCGTGCTGGTTCCCGTGTTCAAGGAAGCGAACATCGTGGCCCAGCTCGTCGGCAATCTCGGCAAACTGGATTACCCGAAAGACAAACTCGAAGTGCTGATCCTGCTCGAGGAGGACGACACCGAAACCCGGGACGCCCTCGAGTCGGCGAGCCCGCCCGACAACTTCCGAATCGTCACCATCCCGCGCGGGGTACCGCAAACCAAGCCGCGGGCGTGCAACGTCGGCCTGTTCTTCGCGACCGGGGACTTCGTGGTCATTTACGACGCGGAAGACAACCCGGAACCCGACCAGCTCAAAAAGGCGCTCATCGCCTTCGACCGCGGCGGCGACGACACGATCTGCGTGCAGGCGGCACTGAACTACTTCAACGCCGACGAGAACACCCTCACGCGCATGTTCACACTGGAATACAACTACTGGTTCGACTACATGCTTCCGGGCCTCGAGGCCGCCGGACTCCCCATCCCACTCGGAGGCACATCAAACCATTTCCGCACGAGCGCACTCAACGAGCTTGGCGGCTGGGATCCGTTCAACGTGACGGAGGACGCGGATCTCGGCATTCGCGCCAGCGCGCTCGGGTACCGGGTGGGGGTCGTCAACTCGACCACGATGGAGGAAGCAAACACCTCGGTCAAAAACTTCATCCGGCAGCGCAGCCGCTGGATCAAGGGCTACCTGCAGACGGCTCTGGTTCACGCGCGGTCGCCGAGGGCGCTGCTCCGCCAGATCGGGTTGACCCGTTTCGCCTCCTTTGCGCTGCTCATCGGCGGTACTCCCATCACGTTCCTCGGGGTGATCCCGTTCTACGTGCTCACGGTGTTCACCGTGTTCATCCCGACCGACGTGCTCAACCAGGTATTCCCGTGGTGGCTGCTGTGGCTGTGCCTGCTCAACTTCGTGATCGGAACATCGGTCATGGTCTACCTGTCCATGATGGGGCCGTTCAAGAGGGGAACGTTCGGGTTGATCTGGTGGGCAATGCTCAACCCCGTGTACTGGATTCTGCACTCGATTGCCGCATACAAGGGGCTGTGGCAGCTCATCACCAAACCCCACTACTGGGAAAAAACCGACCATGGACTCACCAGCCATGTCCACGGTTGAGCTGCACACCCCGGCCCCCCTGAGGCCGCGGACGCGGGAACTGAGGCGCCCGCCGCGAACCCGCCTGGACCCGTACCCGCGCGACCCGACTGCCCGGTGGCTGCTGCGGTTGGGATTCTCGGTGCCATTCCTGATCGCGGCCTTCATCTCGTCCGCGAACCCGACGCCGCTCGGCGCAAGCCGAAACGCGCAGCTCGCCGAACACGTGCTCACCATCCCGTGGAACAGCGTTGACGCGACGTGGCTGAGCACAATCTATCCGCCCATTTCCTCCCTGCTGGCGGCGGTGACGCCAGGCGGTCGGCTGGGCCTGGGAATTCTCGGCGCGCTGCTTGCCGGCGTGCTCCTGCAACGCGTCCTCACGATTCTCGTGCAGCGACGCGTGCCGAAGTCGACGACGGTCATCCTCATGCTGGCGCTGGCGGGCAACCCGCTGTTCTTCTTCATGGCGATCGAAAACCTGCCGGCCTTCCTCGGCCTCGCATTCTTCGGAAACGCGCTCACGCACGTCGTCCGCTTCGTGGTCTGGGGGAACACCCAGTCCGGATTCCGCGCCGGACTGCTCATGATGCTCGCGGCGTTGAGCGACCTGAGCGGGTTGCTGTACGTCGCGACCGCCGCCCTGGCATCGCCGTTCCTCCAGCATTCGCGTGCCCACCAGCCGGGGGCTCGGCGCGCCAACGTCCTCGTGATCGTGTATCCGACAGTCGGGGCGCTCGCGTCGATCATCCTGCTGAACCTCATTTTTCTGGGCCGTCCCGCCGGGCCGCTTGGCCGGGAGCTCATTCAGGGATCAGGGGAGCGGCTGTCCACCCTCGTGGGTATTTTCGGCACGCCAACCGGGTGGCTTCTCCTCGCACCGGTCGTGAGCGCGTGGATGATCGCGCTCATCGTGCACAGGCCGGGAGCGATCATCGTGTCGAGCCTGGTGTTCCTCGCGCTGCTCGGCGCGTATGTCGTGGGGCTGCTGCCGCCCGGTTCAGCAGGCAACACGTACATCATGATGATCCTGCTCGCGATCGCCCTCATCCCCACGGCCAGAACCCCGATCACCAACATTCTCGTCGACATTGTCGCGGTGGCACAGATCGTGATCGCCTGGATGACGGCCATCGACAGGCCCATCGTCCAGGAATGGATGAACTCCATCGGCGCCGTCCTGCTGGGTCAGCTCCACTAGCCGGGGGTGGACCCCCTCCCGAGTAAGCAGGGAGGGGATCCGCCGGGGCCGAATCGACACAGGGCACCATCAGCCTCGGCAGGTCGCGCCCCTGCGTCGGCCGAAACCGGGCGGCAGGAAAGCGTTTCCCGATATGGGAGACCCGCGCGGACGCCGTTCATGACGCATGCTCAGCACCCCACTTCGGGGGTTCGCGGGCGAAAGGGTTGTCCCGTGCGCTGCCCGGAAATTCGACCCGCCGTCCGCCGCTAAAGTTGATGGAATGAGCAGCCAGAAAACCGGATTCGACCTTTTTGAGGACCGCAGCATCGTCGCGATGCGGGTCAACGGCGAACTGAAGGATCTGGCTGCGACGACGACGGATGCCGACACCGTCGAACCGGTCAGCATCGACTCCCCGGACGGCCTGAACATCCTGAGGCACTCCGCCGCCCACGTCATGGCGCAAGCGGTGCAGTCCATCAACCCGGATGCGAAGCTGGGAATCGGCCCGCCCATCACCGACGGCTTCTACTACGACTTCGACGTGGAGGAACCATTCACCCCTGACGACCTGAAATCAATCGACAAGGCGATGGCGGCCATCATCAAAAAGGGCCAGCAGTTCCGGCGCCGGGTCGTCACGGAAGCTGAGGCACGAAACGAGCTCGCCGCTGAGCCGTACAAGCTCGAACTCATCGGTTTGAAGGGCGGAAATCACGCCGAGGACGAATCCGTCGAGGTCGGAGGATCCGAGCTGACGATCTACGACAACGTCGACCCGAAAACCGGCGACACCGTGTGGAAGGACCTGTGCCGCGGTCCGCACCTGCCCAGCACGCGCCTGATCGGCAACGGATTCGCGCTCACCAGGATCGCCGCGGCCTATTGGCGCGGTTCGGAAAAGAACAAGCAGCTGCAGCGCGTCTACGGCACGGCGTGGCCGACCAAAGACGAGCTGCGCGAATACCAGACCCGGATGGAGGAGGCCGCCAGGCGCGACCACCGCAAACTCGGCGTCGAGCTCGACCTGTTCTCGTTCCCCACCGAAATCGGCTCGGGCCTTGCCGTGTGGCATCCGCGCGGCGGGGTCGTGCGGCAGGAAATCGAACAGCACTCCCTCCGGCGCAATCGCGAAGCCGGCTACTCGTACGTGTACACGCCGCACATCACGAAAGCCGACCTCTTCGTCGAGAGCAACCACCTCGTCACCTACGCCGAGGGCATGTTCCCGCCCATCCACATGGATGAAGAGCGCGACGCCGACGGAAACATCACCAGGCAGGGGCAGGACTACTACCTCAAACCCATGAACTGCCCCATGCACATCCTGATCTACCGCGAACGCGGCCGAAGCTACCGCGACCTGCCGATGCGGCTCAGCGAATTCGGCACCGTGTACCGAAACGAACTCTCCGGCGCGCTGCACGGCCTCACCAGGGTCCGCGGATTCACCCAGGACGACGCCCACATCTTCGTGGCGCCAGAGCAACTGGAGGAAGAGTCCACCCGCGTTCTCGAATTCGTCCT
Source organism: Micrococcales bacterium (assembly GCA_017306245.1). Classification (GTDB taxonomy): domain Bacteria; phylum Actinomycetota; class Actinomycetes; order Actinomycetales; family Microbacteriaceae; genus Terrimesophilobacter. Next base: position 544,573 of record JAFKIY010000001.1, read on the forward strand.
CGGCCTGCTGCGCGACTACGGTCTCACCGAATTCGAGCTCGAGCTCTCCCTGCGCGACGACGAAAAATCCAAGTGGATCGGATCGGACGAGAACTGGGACGCGGCAACGGAATCCTTGCGGCGGGTTGCTCACGCAAGCGGGCTCAAAGTCACGGAACAGCCGGGCGAAGCGGCGTTCTACGGGCCGAAGATCGACCTGAAAACGCGCGACGCCATCGGACGGTCGTGGCAGCTGTCGACCGTGCAAGTGGATTTCAACCTGCCGGAGCGGTTCGGGCTCGAATACACCGCGGCGGACGGCACCCGACAGCGCCCGGTCATGATCCACCGTGCGCTCATGGGCTCCATCGACCGCTTCTTCGCCATCCTGCTCGAACACTTCGCCGGGGCGTTCCCGGTGTGGCTGTCGCCGGTGCAGGCGATCGGCATCCCGGTCGCCGAAGAGTATTACGACTACCTGAGCGGCGTCATCGACCAGCTGAAGTCGGCCGGCGTGCGCGCCGAGGTTGACTTCTCCAACGACCGGATGCCGAAGAAGATCCGCAACGCCACGCTGCAGAAAATCCCGTTCCAGCTCATCGCAGGGGAAGACGACCGCGCGGCCGGTGCCGTGAGCTTCCGCTTCCGCGACGGCCATCAGGAGAACGGCATTCCCGTGGCCGAGGCGATCGAACGCATCACGACCGCCATCGCCGAGCACGCGCAGGTCTGACATGGAAGATTCCGCCGACTTCGCCGGGGTTCCGGATGCGTTCCAGCGGCTGTGGACGCCGCACCGCCTCGTGTACGTGCAGGATCAGACGCAACCCGACGAGCACACCTGCCCGTTCTGCGCCGCGCCCGCGATGGACGACGAGAAAGCGCTCATCGTCGCCCGCGGCGAGCACGCCTACGTGCTGTTGAACCTGTTCCCCTACAACTCGGGGCACCTTCTCGTATGCCCGTATCGGCATGTTGCGCTGTATGACGACGCGACCGCCGAGGAAGTGAACGAGATCGCGAGCCTCACGCAGACCGCGATGACCGTGACCAGGGCCGTGTCGAACTGCGACGGATTCAACCTCGGAATGAACCAGGGGCGCATAGCCGGCGCGGGAATCGCGGCCCACCTGCACCAGCACATCGTTCCGCGCTGGGCTCTGGATTCGAACTTCTTCCCCATCGTCGCCGAAACGAAAGCGCTTCCGAAGCTTCTCGGCGAGGTCCGGCGGGAAATCGCCGACGCGTGGCCGACATAGAATAGGGGCATGGCTAAGAACGACAAATCCACCGCAGAACAGGGCACGAGCCGCGTCAAGCGGGGGCTCGCAGAAATGCTCAAGGGCGGAGTCATCATGGACGTCGTTACGGCCGATCAGGCGAAAATCGCCGAAGACGCCGGCGCGGTAGCGGTCATGGCGCTCGAGCGGGTTCCGGCGGACATCCGCTCCCAGGGCGGCGTCGCCCGGATGAGCGACCCGGACCTCATCGACGGAATCATCAATGCGGTCTCCATCCCCGTGATGGCGAAGGCGCGCATCGGCCACTTCGTCGAGGCGCAGATCCTCGAAGCGCTCAAAGTCGACTACGTCGACGAATCCGAGGTGCTGAGCCCCGCCGACTACTCCAACCACATCGACAAGTGGAAGTTCACGATTCCGTTCGTGTGCGGTGCAACCAACCTCGGCGAGGCGCTCCGCCGCATCACGGAGGGCGCGGCCATGATCCGCTCCAAGGGCGAGGCAGGGACCGGCGACGTTTCGGAGGCGACGAAGCACATCCGCACGATCCTCGGCGAGATCAACGCGCTCAAGTCGAAGACGAAGGATGAGCTGTACGTCGCGGCGAAGGAGCTCCAGGCACCGTACGACCTCGTTGCGGAAGTCGCCGAAACCGGAAAACTCCCCGTCGTCCTGTTCACGGCCGGCGGCGTCGCGACACCGGCCGATGCCGCGCTCATGATGCAGTTGGGCGCCGACGGCGTGTTCGTCGGATCCGGAATCTTCAAGTCCGGCAATCCAGCGCAACGCGCTGCCGCGATCGTGAAGGCGACGACGTTCTATGACGATGCGGCAGTCCTCGCCGAGGTGTCCAGGGGCCTCGGAGAGGCGATGGTCGGGATCAACGTGTCCGACCTCCCCGCGCCGCATCGGCTGGCCGAGCGCGGCTGGTAGGTCACGAAAACGTCAGCGCTGCGCATCGGGGTTCTCGCACTCCAGGGTGATTTCCGCGAACACCTCACGGTTCTTCGCGGCTTCGGGGCGGATGCCATTCCACTTCGCCGTGCGAGCGAACTGCCCGAAATCGACGGGCTCGTGATCCCCGGAGGCGAGTCGAGCGTCATGGACAAACTTTCCCGCACGTTCGGGCTTCGCGACCCGCTGAGGCAGGCCATCGCGTCTGGGCTGCCCGTGTACGGCACGTGCGCGGGACTCATCATGCTCGCCGCGAACATCCTGGACGGCATCGAGGGGCAGGAGAGTCTCGGCGGGATCGACATCGACGTTCGGCGGAACGCGTTCGGCTCACAGACCGATTCCTTCGAGGTTGACCTCGATGTTCCGGCGATCGGCGCACCGCCGCTCCACGCGGTGTTCATCCGGGCGCCCGTCGTCGAACGGGTCGGCGAGACGGTGACGGCACTTGCCACGCTCGACGACGGTCGCGTCGTCGCGGTCGAACAGGGCAGCCTTCTCGGCACGTCGTTTCACCCGGAAATGACCGAGGACCACCGTTTCCACAAGTACTTTCTGGAACGGGTGCGCGCGAACCGCTGAGGACCGGGCGCACGGTGCCATGCTGGGGGGCATGAAAATCTACTCGGACTATCCGGCACGCCGTGCCCTCCAAATCATCACAGACATCCTCGCGGTCGCCGTGATCGGTTTCGGGATCTGGCTGGGAACCTTCGTCGGCTCGGCGATCGCGGCCGCCGCCGACGTCGGCCGCCAGCTGGAGTCGGCGGGGGCCGGATTTCGGGGCGCGATGACGGATGTCGCCGACGTGCTCGAAAGCGCCCCATTCATCGGCACGGCGATCCGCCAGCCGTTCGACGCCGCAAGCGGCACGGGGGGAATCCTCGAAGACATGGGGCAGACCACGACAACCTTCATCACGACGACAGCGCTCATCGTCGGCGTCGTCGTCGGGGGAGTGATCGTCCTCGCCGTCGGCTGGCTCTGGCTCAGCAGGCGGATCCGATTCGCGCGGCGGGCAACCCAGGCGAACCGCCTGGCGAAACTCGGCGACGGACCCGACCTGCTCGCCCTGCGGGCGCTCGTGACGGGTACGAGAAAGCAACTGGCCGCGGCAGACGCGCGCCCCGTTGAGGCGTGGCGCGCCGGCGATCTGGAAGCCATCCGGAGGCTTGCCGGGATCGAGCTGCGGAGGGCGGGCGTGCGGATCGCCGGATAGAATCGACTGACCAAACGAGAGGTGTGCGGTGTTGATGGTGAGGAGCGCGTCGTGAGTGGGCATTCGAAGTGGGCAACCACCAAACACAAGAAAGCCATCATCGATGCGCGTCGCGCGAAGTCCTTCGCGAAACTCATCAAGAACATCGAGGTTGCCGCGAAGATCGGCGGAGCGGACCTCTCCGGCAACCCGACGCTCGTGGACGCCATCCAGAAAGCGAAAAAGACGAGCGTCCCCAACGACAACATCGATCGCGCCGTCAAGCGCGGCGCAGGGCTCACCGGCGAGTCGATCGACTACCAGACGATCATGTACGAAGGGTACGGTCCGAACGGCGTCGCCCTCCTCGTCGAGTGCCTCACCGACAACCGAAACCGTGCTGCCGCAGAAGTACGGACCATCATGTCCCGCAACGGCGGGACAATGGCCGATCCGGGAAGCGTCGCCTACAACTTCAACCGCAAAGGGGTCATCTCGATCACGAAGGCGGACGGGGTCACGGAGGACGACATCCTCATGGCCGTGCTGGATGCCGGCGCAGAGGAAGTCAACGACCAGGGCGGCGGGTTCGAAGTCATCACGGATCCTTCGCAACTGGTGGATGCGCGAACCGCGCTGCAGGAGGCCGGGATCGACTACGACTCCGCCGAAGCGGAATTCGTGCCCAACGTGAGCGTGGAAGTGGATGCCGAAACGGCCAGAAAAGTCTTCCGCCTCATCGACGCGCTCGAGGACAGCGACGACGTGCAGAACATTTTCGCGAACTTCCACATCCCGCCCGACGTCCAGGCGGTGCTGGATGCCGACGACGAGTAACCCCTGAGCTGCGCATGACGCTTCGCGTGCTCGGCATCGACCCCGGGTTGACCCGGTGCGGCGTCGGCGTCGTCGACGTGTCGTCGGACCGCACAGCCACTCTCGTGGCCGTGGACGTCATCCGGACGGACAAGTCCGCCCCGCTCGAGCGGCGCCTCCTGGACATCGGAGCCGGGCTCGAGGCGATTCTCGACGAGTTCGAACCGGCCGCCGTCTCCCTCGAACGCGTCTTCGCCCAGCAGAACCTCCACTCGGTCATGGGCGTGGCCCAGGCCAGCGGCGTGGCGCTGCTGCTGTCGGCCCGGCGCAACCTTTCCGTCGGCCTTCACACGCCGACCGAAGTGAAGGCCGCGCTCACCGGGCACGGGGGCGCGAACAAGAAGCAGCTCGGAGCGATGGTCGCCCGGATCCTCCGCCTCGATGCCGTGCCGACGCCGGCCGACGCGTCGGATGCGCTCGCTCTGGCGATCTGCCACGCTTGGCGGCAGGGTTACACGCCGCCCGCGCCCACCGAGACCCTGACTCCCGCCCAGGAGGCGTGGCGCGCCGCCGAACGGTCAACGGGAAGGACACCGGCCCGCCCTAGGCTGGATGAATGATCGCGTCGCTGAGTGGAACCGTGCTGGCCGTGGCCGGCACGACCGTGATCATCGAGGTGGGGGGAGTGGGCCTGCAGGTCGCGGTGACCCCGGCGCACGCGCAGGAACTGCGGATCGGCGCCGAGGCGAAACTCCGAACCGCGCTCGTGGTGCGGGAGGACGAACTCGCCCTGTACGGCTTCGCGGGCGACGAGGGCAAAGAGGTCTTCGATCTCCTCCGCGGCGTGAGCGGAGTCGGCCCGAAGTCGGCCATGGCCGTGCTCGCCGCGCTCACCCCGGCAGAGATCGCCGCCGCGGTCGCGAACGAGGATGATGCGGCGTTCCGCAAGGTGTCCGGCATCGGCCCCAAGACGGCAAAACTCATCGTGGTTTCGCTCGCCGGGAAGATGACCGCCGCCGCGGCGCGCGGCGCGCGGCCGTCCGGCGCAGCGCCGACCATCGCGCAGAACGTCCTCATCGCCCTCGTCGGCCTCGGCTGGTCGGAGCGTGTCGCCGCTCAGGCGGTCGACGACGCCATCGCCCGTGCGCCGGAAAGCGAACGGGACTCCGTTCCGCATCTGCTTCGCCACGCGCTCGCCCAGCTCGGTCCGACATCATCCCCGGGGTCACGATGACCGCACGCGACGATGACCAGTCCACCGCGGTCGTCCGGCCGACGCCGGAGTCCGATGTCGAGCTCGCGTTCGAGGGAGCGCTCCGGCCGAAAACTCTCGCCGAATTCGTCGGACAGCAGAAGGTTCGGGCCCAGCTGCAGCTCCTGCTGGATGCCGCGCGGATGCAGAACCGCGCCCCCGACCACATCCTGCTCGCCGGGCCGCCGGGGCTCGGCAAGACGACCCTCGCCATGATCGTGGCCGAGGAGAGCGGTCACCCGCTGCGCATCACGAGCGGTCCCGCCATCCAGCACGCGGGCGACCTCGCCGCTGTTCTCTCCTCTCTGCTGCCCGGAGAGATCCTGTTCATCGACGAAATCCATCGGATGGCTCGCTCCGCCGAGGAGATGCTGTATCTAGCGATGGAGGATTTCCGCATCGACATCATGGTCGGCAAGGGTGCAGGAGCCACGTCGATCCCCCTTGACCTCGCCCCCTTCACCCTCATCGGAGCCACCACACGGTCCGGCTTGCTGCCGAATCCGCTGCGGGACCGATTCGGGTTCACGGCGCACCTGGAGTTTTACGAGACCGACGAACTCGAACAGGTTCTCGTGCGGGCTGCCGGACTGCTGGCACTCGACGTCGACGCGAAGTCGACCACGGAGATCGCCGGGCGGAGCAGGGGAACCCCGCGCATCGCGAACCGGCTGCTTCGCCGGGTGCGGGACTATTCGCTCGTGCACGACTCCGACGGGCTGAGCGCCGTGCGCGCGGCACTCGAACTGTACGACGTGGACGAATTCGGGCTCGATCGCCTCGACCGGGCCGTGCTGACGGCCATCGTGAGCCGGTTCGATGGCGGACCGGTCGGGCTGAACACGCTCGCGGTTTCGGTGGGGGAGGAAGCGGAAACGATCGAATCGGTGGTCGAACCGTTCCTCGTCCGGATCGGCCTGCTGACCCGGACTCCGCGGGGCCGGGTGGCGACGAAACAGGCCTGGCAGCATCTTGGCCTCACCCGGCAGTCCAATGACCTCTTCGGTGATGACCTATAATTCAATCTGGCCATAACACCCTCGCGATGTCCTGTCGCGCTGAAAACTCGTGAATCGGCCACGCACACAACCCCGGAAGGCCTAACGCCACCATGGATTACACCCTCATTCTGATCGCGGTCGTCTTGGCCGTGTTCGTCTTCTTCCAGTACCGCAGCTCGAAGAAGCGCCAACGCGATGCCGCCGAGCGCCTGGCGACCCTGCTGCCCGGTGTCGAGGTCATGACGAACTTCGGTCTGTACGGCACGCTCGTGTCCATCGATGAGGACGACAACATGGCCTACGTGGAGGTTGCCCCGAAGACGGTCATCAAACTCCACCGCCAGGTTCTGCTGAAGGCCGTGGACCCGGTTGTCCCGGAGGAGCCGACAGAGGATGCGAAATCCGGCCCGGAACTGAACACGTCGAGTTCGACGCCCATGACTGAGCCGGAGTTCGGCGAGCGCACGAAGAAGCCGAACCGCAAGAAGCCGTCGGCGGACTCCGAATAGTCGCCGGAAACCCTTTTACCTTTTCTCGTTAGAAAGCAGAGTCACACGTGGCGGCACGCTCAACCCCGGTGAAGAAAGCATGGCGTTCGCTCACCTGGCTCGCGGTGATCATCGTCGGACTCATCGCGATCAACGCGGCCGGGGTGCTGTTCGCCAAGGGAACCTGGCTGCCGGAACTCGCCCTCGACCTGAAGGGCGGAACGCAGATCATCCTCGCCCCCAAGCTGGAGAGCGGGCAGACGGTCAGCACCGACCAGCTCAACCAGGCCGTCTCGATCATCCGCCAGCGCATCGATGCCGCCGGCGTTTCCGAGTCGGAAATCAACACGCAGGGCAACAAAAACGTCGTCGTGTCGCTCCCGGGCATCCCGGATCAGGCGACGATCGACCGAATCGAATCCTCCGCGAAGCTGGAGTTCCGCGCGGTGATCCAGTCCGACGCCGCAGCCGTGTCGACCGTCGACGAGACGCCGTCACCGTCTCCGTCGCCGGGCGCTTCCGATTCCCCGGCGCCCTCGGCATCGCCGGAACCCGAACCGTCCGTGAGCCCGAGCAACGGGAGCGACCCGGCGTGGGTGACCCCGGAACTCCAGAAGGAGTTCGACTCGTTCGACTGCGCGAGCCTCGACAAGAAGCAGACGAACGTCGCCCCGGCGGACAAGCCGCTCATCACGTGCGAAATCAACGGCACGCTGAACGACGCGATCCCCGACTACAAGTACATTCTCGGGCCCGTCGAGGTCTCGGGCGAGCGGATCAAGGACGCCACGAACGGGCTCGTCGCCAACAGCCAGGGAGTGAGCACGAACCAGTGGGGCGTGAACATCGTGTTCGACGCCGAGGGGGCGAAAGAATTCGGCGAGGTGACGACCCGCCTGTTCGGGCTCACCGGCGCTCGCCACCAGTTCGCGATCGTTCTCGACGGCAAGGTCATTTCCGCGCCGACCGTGAACGCCGTGATCACGGACGGAAAGCCGCAGATCACCGGATCGTTCACCCAGGAAACCTCCAAGACCCTCGCCGACCAGCTCAAGTTCGGCGCCCTCCCGATCGGATTCCTGGTCCAGAGCAAGGACACGATCACGGCGACACTCGGCACGACCCAGCTCCTCAGCGGCCTCCTGGCCGGGGCAATCGGGTTGATCCTCGTGATCGGATACTCGCTGCTGCAGTATCGGACCCTCGGCCTCGTGACGGTCGCCTCGCTCGTCGTCGCGTTCTCGATCACGTACCTCATCGTCACGATTCTGGGCTGGCGGGAAGGGTACCGGCTGTCCCTCGCCGGCGTCGCCGGGTTGATTGTGGCGATCGGTATCACCGCGGACTCGTTCATCGTCTACTTCGAGCGAATACGCGATGAGCTTCGGGACGGCCGCGTTCTCGTCTCCGCCGTCGAGGCGGGGTGGAAGCGGGCGCTGAGAACGATTTTCGCCTCGGATGCCGTGAACTTCCTCGCCGCAATCGTGCTGTTCCTGCTGGCGGTCGGCAACGTCCGCGGATTCGCGCTGACGCTCGGCCTCACCACGATCGTCGACGTGCTCGTCGTGACGATGTTCACCCACCCGATGCTGCAACTGCTCGCGAACACCGAGTTCTTCGGCGGCGGGCACCGATTCAGCGGCCTGGATCCGCGCGCGCTCGGCGCCGTCTATCGCGGACGCGCGCAGTTCCGCGAGCCCGTTCCCACCACGAAGAGCGGCAAGGGAATCGCGGCGGGCAAAGAGGCGGCACGCCGTCAGACGATCGCTGAACGCAAAGCGGCCGAACTCGCGGCGGCAGCCCCCCAGAAGTCCTCGGCACGCGCCAAGGGGAAGGATTCCTGATGGCCAGCTTCGCCCAGTTCGGCAACGACCTCTACACCGGCAAGCGCTCCTACGACTTCGTCGGCAAGAAGTACCTCTGGTACACGATCGCGTTCGTCATGATCGCGCTCGCCCTCGGAATCACCCTGCTGAGGGGCGGATTCGAGTTCGGCATCGAATTCAGCGGCGGCTCGCAGTTCGAGATCAGCCAGGCGACCAACCTCAACCAGAAGTTCGCTTCGGATGCCGTGATCAAGGAAGTGCCGTCGGCGAACCCCCGGGTGACGATCATCGGCGGCGACTCGGTGCGCATCCAGACCGACCAGCTGACGAATGCGCAGAACGACCAGGTCCGGGATGCCCTCGCGGCCGCCTACCAGCTCGCCCCGGAGGACGTGACAGCGTCGTACATCGGCGCGACGTGGGGGGCCGACATCACGAGTACCGCGATCCGCGGCCTCATCACATTCCTCGTGCTCGCCGCCATCGTCATGGCGATCTACTTCCGAACCTGGAAGATGTCGCTCGCGGCGATGATCGCGCTGCTGCACGACCTCGTCATCACGGCGGGAGTGTACGGAGTTCTGCAGTTCGAGGTGACCCCCGCCGCGGTCATCGGGTTCCTGACGATCCTCGGGTATTCGCTCTACGACACCGTCGTGGTGTTCGACAAGATCCGCGAAAATACGTCGGAGGACGGGGCAGATTCGCGAAGAACCTTCTCCGAATCCGTCAACCTCGCGGTCAACCAGACGCTCGTGAGGTCCATCAACACCTCGGTTGTCGCGCTCCTTCCGGTCGGCGGAATCCTGTTCATCGGCGCAGCGCTCCTCGGGGCGGGGACGCTCCGGGACATCTCCCTCGCCCTGTTCATCGGGATGCTCGTCGGCACGTACTCGACGATTTTCATCGCGGCGCCGCTCTACGCTCACCTGCGCAGCTCCGAAGACGCGATCAGCAAGAACGAGAAGAAGATCCTGCAGGCCCGCAACAGGGCGGCGGTCACGGCAGAATAGCGTCGGGAGACGCGGCCGACTCCCAGCGCCGAATGCTAGTTTTGCAGGGGAGGAGGCACCATGACCGAGACGAAGCCTCCTGCCGCCGCGCCCGCCGCGGACGACGTCGCCGTCGCTGAACCGCCCGCCGCGCCGGCAAGCCCGTCGCGCAGGGCCCTGCTGCCGAGACTGTTTTCCAAAGCGCAGCCCGCCGGGGCGGTGGATCGCCTCATCAAGACCGTGCGCACCCAGCATCCCAAAGCTGACATCGGCATCATCGAGCGCGCCTACCGTGCAGCGGATTCTGCACACGAGGGCCAGCTTCGGCGCAGCGGCGAACCGTACATCACCCACCCCATCGCCGTGGCGCAGATCCTCGCCGACCTCGGAATCGGCCCGGTGACGATCGCGGCGGCGCTCCTGCATGACACGGTTGAGGACACCGACTACACGCTCGAGCGTGTGCGGGAAGACTTCGGCGATGAGATCGCCATGCTCGTCGACGGTGTCACGAAGCTCGACAAACTCAAGTACGGGGACAGCGCGCAGGCCGAGACCGTGCGCAAGATGGTCGTCGCCATGTCCAAGGACATCCGGGTTCTCGTCATCAAACTCGCCGACCGGCTGCACAACGCGAGAACCTGGGGCTTCGTGTCGCCGGAATCGGCTGCGCGCAAAGCCCAGGAAACGCTGGAGATCTACGCCCCGCTGGCCCACCGGCTCGGAATCCAGGCCATCAAGTGGGAGCTGGAGGATCTGTCCTTCGCCGTGCTGTATCCGAAGCTGTACGTGGAAATCGAGGGGCTCGTGAAGGCGCGGTCCCCGCAGCGCGAAGAGTTCGTGCAGGAAGTGATCGATGCGGTCACCGAGGACTTGAAGGCCGCGAAGATTCGCGGGAAAGTCGCCGGACGGCCCAAGCAGTTCTATTCCATCTACCAGAAAATGGTCATTCGCGGCCGCGAGTTCGACGAAATCTACGACCTCGTCGGGATTCGCGTCCTGGTGAACTCCGTGCGCGATTGCTACGCGGTGCTCGGCGCCATCCACGCGCGCTGGAATCCCATCCCCGGGCGCTTCAAGGACTACATCGCCACGCCGAAGTTCAACCTGTACCAGTCGCTGCACACCACGGTGATCGGGCCGCACGGCCGCGCCGTCGAACTGCAGATCCGCACGGAGGAAATGCACCAGCGCGCCGAATTCGGCGTCGCGGCGCACTGGAAGTACAAGGAACGCGTCACGGGAGGCAAGAGTACCGACGGGGTTCTGGCACCCGACACGGACATGGCGTGGCTCGCGCACATCACCGACTGGCAGGCCGAAACCAGCGACCCCGGGGAATTCCTCGAATCGCTGAGGTTCGAGATCGGCGCGAAAGAGGTCTACGTCTTCACCCCACAGGGCAAAGTGATCGGATTGCCGGCCGGGGCGACGCCGGTGGACTTCGCCTACGCCGTGCACACCGAAATCGGCCACAGAACGATGGGGGCGAAAGTCAACGGCAGGCTCGTGCCCCTCGACACGACACTGACCAGCGGAGAAGTTGTCGAGGTATTCACCTCGAAGAATCCGGACGCCGGACCCAGCAAAGACTGGCTGTCGTTCGTCAAGAGCCCCCGCGCGCGCAACAAAATCAAGCAGTGGTTCACGAAGGAACGGCGCGAGGAAGCCGTCGAGCAGGGCAAGGATGCGATCGCCCGCGCCATGCGGAAGCAGAACCTGCCTCTGCAAAAGCTCATGAGCCAGAACTCGTTCAACGAAGTTGCCGCCCAAATGCGCTACGAAGATGTGTCGGCGCTCTACGCGGCCGTGGGCGAAGGACACGTGTCGACCCAGTCGGTGCTGGAGAAGGTCGCCCAGAACCTGCAGTCCGAGTCGGAAAACGACGAATCCGAGTTCCCCATCCCGGTCCACGGGCGGGTTCGGCAGTTACGGAATGCCGAGTCGGGGGTTCTCGTGCGCGGCGCGCCGGACATCCTGGTGAAGCTGGCCAAGTGCTGCACTCCCGTCCCAGGGGACCCGATCGTCGGGTTCGTCACGCGCGGATCCGGGGTGTCGGTGCATCAGGCAGAGTGCTCGAACGTCGCCTCGCTCGTGGCGCAACCGGAGCGGATGATCGACGTCGAGTGGGCGCCGACGGCGAAGAACGTGTTCCGGGTGCAGATTCAGGTGGAGGCGCTCGACCGGGCCGGCCTGCTGTCCGATGTGACGAGGGTGCTGTCCGAACACAAGGTCAACATTCTCTCCGCCTCCGTGCAGACCTCCAGCGACCGTCTCGCGCTCAGCCGATTCGTGTTCGAAACCGGGGACACGACCCACCTTGATCGCGTTCTGAACGCGGTACGGCGGGTGGATCAGGTGTACGACGTCTATCGGGTGAACGCGGGCTGACGATCCGCGAGGGAGCGCGTCAGCCGCTGAAGCGCGGCGTGCTTGTTCGGCAGATTTATTCGGGCGTCGATGGCGTCGACGCACTCGGCGAGAGAAAACTCCCCGACTGCCGCGAGCCGGGAAACGATGTCCTCGTGCCGCCTCGAGAAGTGCGCGAAGGATCGTGCGAGATCGATCGCGGTCCGCAACGCCGTCGTCACCGGCATCCCGCCGATGACCGCCAGATCGCCCTCGTCGACGACTACCTCGCGGTACACGACGAATCGCGTCGAGATCGGGTGCAACCGGATGCGCGAGTCCACAGACAACTGCAGTGGGCGCGGCAATCCGGGTATCGCACCGTAAATCCACGCAGCCGTGAGGCGTTCCGCGATCGCCCAGTCGGGCGCGCACGCGGCGACGGACGCCGCGCGCTGCGAGACGCCCACCACGGTGTCGATGGGGCAGAACGCGTCTCCGACGCGTTGAAGCTCGCCGTCGAGCGTTGCGGAGATCAGTTCCTGCTCCGGCAGTTCGGCGCCGGAAAGGACGGTGGGCATGCGCATCCCACCATCATGGAGCGCCGGCCGGCGCCGCAGCTCGGCGCGCCCGCGGATTGTGGACTTCTGCGCCTGTGGAAAGTCGGCGATAGCGGCCGCTCAGTTCAGGGCGTCGAGCCACGCCTTCTGGGCGTCGAGAGCTTCCTGGGCTTCGGCGATCTTCTTCGCGTCGCCCTCCGCGGTCGCGGATTCCAGCTCTTTTTCGAGTTTGGCGATCGACTCCTCCAGCTGAGCGGCGAGCCCCTCGCTGCGGGCCTTCTTCTCCGGGTTGTTCCGATGCCAGAAGTCCTCGTCGAGTTTGCGCACCGCGGATTCGACCTTGCGCATCCGGTCTTCGACCTGCTTGACCTTGTCCCTGGGAACCTTCCCGATGCTGTCCCAGCGGCTTTGGATCGACAGGAGCGCCTCGCGCGCAACGTCGCGGTCCGTTTCGGCGAGCAGCGGTTCCGCTTCGTCCAGCAGGGCGAGCTTCTTCTCCAGATTCGCCCCGAATTCGGCGTCGTCCCGAGCGTCGATTTCGGCTTTCGCGGCGTAGAGGACGTCGCCCGCGGCCTTGAACCGCGCCCACAGCGAATCGTCGGCCTTCTTCCCGGCTCGGCCGGCGCGCTTCCAGTCGTCGAGCAGCGCGCGGTAGGCCGGAATCCCGTCGACACCCTTCGGCGCGAGCGCTTCCGCCTTCTCCGCGAGTTCCTGCTTGCGGATGCGGACCTCCTTGTGGGTGGAGTCGAGCTCGGCGAAAAACGCTTTCCGGTGGCTTTCAATGACTGTTCGGGCGGCGCGGAAACGCTTCCACAGCTCGTTGCTCTCGCCCTTCGGAAGCCGCGGGCCGTCGTGCTGGTGTTTCTGCCAGCGTTCGAACAGCGCATCGAGGTTCGCGCTCACATGCTTCCACTGGACCTTCGAGAAATCCTGGTTGGACAGCGCCTCGACCTCCTCCACGAGCGCGGTGCGCTCCGCGAGAGCCGCCTCTACCGCGGCCTTCGCCTCGGCGGCCTGCTCCTCGGTGAGCTTGTCCACCGAGCCCTGGAGGGCGTCCAGGCGCGCCTCGAGCGACGCAAGGTCGCCGACGGCATTGGCATCCGCGATGCTCTCGCGCAGGTTCGCAACCGATTTGGCCACATCGGCGCCCGGCGTTCCGCGCTTGACGCGCTGCTCGAGCAGGGTGACCTGACCGGCCAGCTCGGTGAACTTCCGTTCGAAGTACGCGAGCGCCTCATCGGGGGTGCCGTCCGGATACTGCCCGACCGCACGTTCGCCGTCCGCCGTGCGCACGAAAACGGTGCCCGTCTCGTCGACGCGGCCCCACGGTGCCTGCGTATCCGCCACCTGTTCCATTCCTGTCGATTCGTCTGCCGATGCCCGCCGATCGTTAATCCCGCCGGCCGTGCACCAGCCTATTGCACGGGATGAATCGGTTGGGCCCGCGCCTACTTGATCGTGACGTCGGTGATGGTGGTCGGCACGGCCGGCTGGCCGTCCGCCGAACCGTCCTTCGTGCCGGCATCCGCGATCTGGCTGATCACCGAGTCGAGGCCGCTCGTGACCGTGCCGAACACCGTGTACCCGCCCGCCGCGTCGTTGGGGAGGGTTCCGTCGGAGAGCATGATGAAGAATTGGTGCCCCTGGGAGTACGCCGCCCCGCCGGCACGCGCCATCGCTATCGTCCCCGCCGGATATATCGAATCCGCCGGCGCATTCTCGATGGGCCCGAACATGAAGTTGGGGTCCCCTGCGCCGGTTCCGCTGAGGGACCCGCACTGGATGAGACTGGTTTGACCCGTGGTCAGTCGGTGGCAGGTCTTCCCAGGGAAGTAGCCATCCTTCACCTCCTGCACGAACACCGCGACGGCCTGGGGCGCCTTGGCGCCGTCCAGCTCGATGCCGAGCGTGATGTCGTTGAGCTTGAGCGAACCGGTCCAGGTGCGCCCCTCGGCCGTGGACGGGTCGGGGATGTCGCCGATGTTGTGTCCGGTCGTCGGGTCGACGGATGCGGTGGGGGAAGGCTCGGGGACCGGCGCTCCCGGCCCGGCCTCGAAATACACGACCTGGGTGACCGTGGCGAGGACTGCGACGATCACCGCTCCGGCGATGGCGAAAATGTTGTCGCGACGGCGACGGCCGACCTGATGCTCGTGCACCGACTGTCGGGCGGTGAAGCGGCGAAGCCTCGTTCGTGCCTCGCGTGCCTCACGTTCGGCGTTCTTGCTGCGTGCCACGGTGCTCCTTATGCCAGTCGGGGTGTTTCGCCCAGAAGTACATTACCCGCCCGAACGCGACGTGCCGATTCCCGCGGCCGCCGCAACTACCATGGCCACTATGGTCGACTCGCCCGGACTGCACAGCGGATCCAGCCCCCTCGCGGTGCGGATGCGGCCGCGCACTCTCGACGAACTGGTCGGCCAGGAGCATGTGCTGGGGCCGGGATCGCCGCTGGCGACTCTGGCGGGCGAGGCCGCGGGGGAGCAGGCCGCGACTTCGGTCATCCTGTGGGGGCCGCCGGGGACGGGCAAAACCACCATCGCGAAGGCGATCGCGCACAGTTCCAGCCGAAAATTCGTCGAACTCTCCGCGGTCTCCGCGGGCGTCAAGGATGTGCGCGATGTCCTGCAGCAGGCGCTGTCGTCGCGCGACCTGTACGGCCTGTCCACGGTCCTGTTCCTCGACGAGATCCATCGATTCTCCAAATCGCAGCAGGACGCGCTGCTGCCCGGCGTGGAAAACGGGTGGATCATCCTGGTCGCCGCGACCACCGAGAATCCATCGTTCTCCGTCATCTCGCCGCTGCTGTCGCGGTCGCTCCTGCTCACGCTCGAAGCGCTGACCGACGAGAACCTCGGCACCGTCATCGATCGCGCGGTGGCGGATCCGCGGGGACTCGATGGCGCGGTGACGGTGGCGGCCGACGCGCGCGCCGCCCTCATCCGGCTGGCATCGGGCGACGCGCGGAGGGCGCTCACCGCGCTCGAAGCCGCCGCGGCATCCGCGAGGGCGGCCACGTCCAAGGGCAAACCCACTGTCACGCCGGAGATCGTCGCCGCCGCGGTGGACCGCGCGCTGTTGCGTTACGACCGACAGGGGGATGAGCACTACGACGTCATCAGCGCGTTCATCAAGTCGGTGCGCGGCTCCGATGTCGATGCGTCGCTGCACTATCTGGCCCGCATGATCGAAGCCGGGGAGGACCCGCGGTTCATCGCGCGCCGCATCATCGTGCTCGCGGCGGAAGACATCGGGCTCGCGGATCCGCAGGCGCTCGTCGTGGCGGTCGCGGCGGCCGATGCGGTGCAGCTCATCGGGATGCCGGAAGGGCGCATTCCGCTCGCGGAAGCGGTGGTGTACCTCGCGATGGCGCCGAAGTCCAACGCCGCCTACCTCGCGATAGACAAGGCGATCGCGGATGTCCGCAACGGCAGAATCGGGCGGGTACCTTCCCACCTTCGAGACGCCCACTACCCGGGCGCGAAGAGCCTCGGGCACGGCAAAGGGTACAAATACCCGCACGATGCCGAGATCGGCGTGCTCGAGCAGGACTACGCGCCGGAGGAGCTGCGGGGAGCCGTGTATTACGAACCCACCGATCACGGAAACGAGCGCGACGTGTCCGCGCGCCTCGAGAAGCTGCGCCGCATCATTCGGGGCCGCTGATCTGCTATTCTTGAGTCCGCCGACAGGGGGACTCCGCGCACGGCTGCAGCGGATCCCAGTCCTGGAGGAATCGTTCTTTAGCCGAATGGTTTCCGCGGCACCATCCCTCTTCACATACTTTGGGCGTTTCACGCTGCACGTTTCGTGAACGCTCACTCCAGAAGACCGATGATCATCAGTACCGAAAGGACACCGTGTCTACCAAGTCACGTACACGCAGCAAGACCCGCCTCTCCCGCGCGCTGGGCATCCCGCTCACGCCGAAGGCAGCCCGTTACCTCGAGAAGCGCCCCTACGGCCCGGGCGAGCACGGCCGCACCCGCCGCAAGACGGACAGCGACTACGCCGTTCGGCTGCGCGAGAAGCAGCGCCTGCGCGCCCAGTACGGCATCCGCGAAGCTCAGCTGAAGATCGTGTTCCAGGAGGCGCGCCGCACGAACGGCCTGACCGGTGAGAACCTCGTCGAGCTTCTCGAGATGCGGCTGGACGCCCTCGTCGTCCGTGCCGGGTTCGCCCGCACGACCGCCCAGGCCCGCCAGCAGATCGTGCACCGCCACATCATGGTCGATGGCGCACGCGTCGACCGCCCGTCCTACCGCGTGAAGCCCGGACAGCTCATCCACGTTCACCCCAAGAGCGAGCAGATGGACCCATTCCAGGTTGCAGCGGCCGGCGGCCACGCCGAAGTCCTTCCGAAGGTTCCCGGCTACCTCGAGGTCGAACTCGACCGCCTTCAGGCGCGGCTGGTTCGCCGCCCGAAGCGCGCCGAAGTGCCGATCACGTGCGACGTTCAGCTCGTCGTCGAGTACTACGCCGCCCGGTAGCCCGTCCAGACTCTCGAAGTAGGCTGGGAAACCCCTGCGGCTCAAACGTGAAGGAGCAAAGCTCATGAAGAAAATTGTGTGGCTCATCGTCGGAATCGGCGTGGGATTCGTCGCTGCGCACCAGTTGAACAAGACGCCGGAAGGCCGACGGTTCTTCGAGGATGTCGATGCGAAAGCCCGCGAGTTCGGTGGCGCCGTCGTCGACGGGTACAAGGCGCGCGAAGCAGAACTTCGTGCCGCCGTCGCCGATGCGGAGGACGCGATCGCCGACTTCACGAAGCGCAAATAGCCTCGTCCGCCGCGTACCGAGTACTTAGTGCAGACCGCTGAGATCCGCCGCCGCTGGCTCGACTTCTTTGGCGAGCGCGGCCATACGGTCGTGCCCTCGGCCTCGCTCGTGAGCGACGACCCCACATTGCTGTTCACGGTCGCGGGAATGGTTCCGTTCGTGCCGTACCTCACTGGCCTGGTGCCGGCGCCGTACCCGCGCGCGACGAGCGTGCAGAAGTGCATCAGGACCCTCGACATTGAGGAGGTCGGCAAGACCACCCGGCACGGGACGTTCTTCCAGATGGCCGGCAACTTTTCCTTCGGGGACTATTTCAAGGAACAGGCCATCGCGTATGCCTGGGAGCTGCTGACGACACCGGAACGCGACGGCGGTTACGGCTTCGACGAGAAGGATCTGTGGATCACCGTCTATCAGGACGATGACGATGCCGCGAGGTACTGGAAGAAGACGGCGGGCCTGCCCGACGAGCGAATCCAGCGCATGGGCAAGGCCGACAATTACTGGTCGATGGGCACTCCGGGGCCGGCGGGGCCGGACTCGGAGATCTTCTTCGACCGCGGCCCGGCCTATGGCCGCGACGGCGGACCGGCCGCCGACGACAATCGTTACATCGAAATCTGGAATCTCGTGTTCATGCAGTGGCTGCGCGGAGCCTCCATCGGGGCACACGACTTCGAGATCCTCGGTGAGCTTCCGAAGAAGAACATCGACACCGGCATGGGGCTCGAGCGGGTCGCGTTCATCAAACAGGGCGTCGAGAACCTCTACGAAATCGACCAGGTGCGGCCGGTGCTTGATCGTGCCTCCGAGCTGTCCGGCAAGCGCTACGGCGCCGACCACGACGATGATGTTCGGATGCGCGTCGTCGCCGACCACGTCCGCTCGTCGCTCATGCTCATGGCGGACGGCGTCACGCCATCCAACGAGGGCCGCGGGTACATCCTGCGCCGCCTCCTGCGCCGCAGCGTGCGGGCTATGCGGCTCCTCGGCGTGGACGTCGCGACATTCCCGGAACTGTTCCCCGCCTCCAGGGATGCCATGAAATCGGCCTATCCGGAAGTGGAAACCGATTTCGACCGGATCGGACGGCTCGCGTTTGGTGAAGAGGAAACGTTTCTGAAGACGCTGGAAAGCGGCACGAGCATCCTCGATGTCGCGGTCGACACGGTGCGCAAATCCGGCACGAAGCAACTCGAAGGCGACGTCGCGTTCCAGCTTCACGACACGTTCGGGTTCCCCATCGATCTGACCGTGGAGATGGCCCAGGAAGCCGGGCTCACAGTCGACCGCGCGGCCTTCGACACGCTCATGGCCCAGCAGCGGGATCGGGCGAAGGCGGATGCGCGCTCCAAGAAGACACTGCTGGCCGATCTCTCGGTGTACAGCGCGTTCAGGGCGAAGGGCGAAACGCTCTTCACCGGCTACGAGTTCCTCGACACGGACAGCACCGTTCTCGGCATCATCGTCGGCGGGGAGTCCGTGCAGCGCGCCTCAGCCGGCCAGATCGCGGACATCATCCTCGCCGAGACCTCCCTGTACCCGGAGTCCGGAGGCCAGGAGGCCGATGCAGGTCGGATCGTCGGAACCGGGTTCGAGCTCGAGGTGCTCGACGTCCAGCGACCGGTGAAGGGGCTCATCAGCCACAAGGTCGACGTCACGCACGGCGAAGTCGGCGTCGGAGACGCCGCAACAAGCGTCGTGGACCCCGAATGGCGCAAGGGCGCGACGCAGGCGCACTCGGCCACGCACGTGATCCACGCGGCGCTGCGCGAGGTACTCGGCCCGCAGGCGCACCAGGCCGGCTCCTACAACAAGGCCGGGTACATGCGCCTGGACTTCAACTGGAACCAGGCGCTGTCCCCGGCGACGCGCAGCGAGATCGAGGAGATTTCCAACGCCGCAATCCGCCGCAACCTCGAGGTCGAGACCCGCGTCATGCCCCTCGACGAGGCGAAAGCCCTCGGCGCCATGGCCCTGTTCGGCGAAAAGTATGGTCAGACCGTGCGCGTCGTGGACATCGGCGGCCCCTGGTCGCGCGAACTGTGCGCAGGAACCCATGTGGCGCGCAGCGCGGAGATCGGGCTCATCAACCTCGTGAGCGAATCCTCCGTCGGCTCCAGCAATCGCCGCATCGAGTCGCTCGTCGGCATCGAGGGCTTCAAGGATCTGGCTCTGGAGCGCACGATCGTGTCCCAGTTGAGCGCGGAACTCAAGACGCCGCGCGAGTTGCTGCCGGAACGCATCGCCGAACTCCTGGCGAGCCTGAAAGCTGCCGAGAAGAAGATCGCCGAATTCCAGTCCGCGGCCCTCGCCGAGCGCGTGCCGTCGCTCGTCGACTCGGCCACTCGGGCCGGCGGGCTCGTGCGCGTGATCGAAAACCTGGGCAGCGTCGCCTCCGCTGACGACGTCCGCACGCTCGCGACGACCGTTCGGAGCAGGCTGGGCAGCGAGCCGAGCGTTGTGGTTCTCGCCGCCGAGGTGACCTCCGGCGGCGGAGCGGGAAAGCCCGTGGTGATCGTGGCCACGAACGAAGCGGCGCGGAATGCCGGAGTGAAGGCCGGCGCGCTGTCCAAGCTTGCCGCGGGAGTGCTCGGCGGCGGCGGCGGCGGCAAGGATGATCTCGCCCAGGGCGGCGGCACCGACCCGGCGGCGATCGGCGACGCGCTCACAGCCGTCGCGGGAACCCTGCCCGCGTGACGTTCCGAACGGGAGCGCGGCTCGGCATCGACGTGGGCCGTGCGCGCATCGGGGTTGCCCGGTGCGACCCCGAAGGGCTTCTAGTGAGTCCCGTCGCGACGCTCGTGCGCGGGAAAGGGGATGTCGCCGAACTCGCCAGGATTGCGAGCGAGAACGACATCCTGGAAATCGTCGTCGGCCTTCCGCTGTCGCTGTCCGGTGCCCGCACGGCGTCCACCGACGACGCCCGTGAGTTCGCGGCGGCCCTCGGCCTCGCAACCGGACTCCCGGTGCGACTCGTCGACGAACGCCTCTCCACCGTGTCGGCGCAGCGTTCCCTGCACGAGGCGGGTCGGAACACTCGCAGTTCCCGTCCGGTCATCGATCAGGTGGCCGCCACTATAATTTTGCAACACGCCATCGATGCCGAACGATCCGGCGGAACCCCGCCCGGCGAACTCATCATCCCGATCGAAGGATAGCGAAACGTGGCAGACGAACCCCGCTGGGAGGAGATTTTCTCCTCGCAGCCCGAAGGATCGCCAGCCGACGCGACGGGCACGCCGCCCGCTCCGCAGTCCCGCCGCGAGGCCCGGGATGCCGAGAACGCCCGATCCTCCGCTCGCCGGGCCGGAAAAGCGAGGCCGCCCAGGGCGCCACGGAAACCGGGCGGTTCGAAGCCGCCGCGAGACCCGGGCGGCACCGCGCCCCGTCGGCGCCGGTGGATCGCCTGGCTCGTCGCGGTTGTCGCGATCCTCGGACTCGCCGGGGGCGGCGCAGCGTACGCGTGGCTCAACTTCGAACCGCAGATCCGCAAGGTTTTCGGCTGGGAACTGCCGCCGCCCGACTACGAAGGACAGGGCACGGGGGAGGCGACGATCGTGATCGCGAGCGGCGACACGGGGGTGGAGGTCACCAATTCCCTCCTCGATGCTGGCGTGATCAAGAGTTTCGACACGTTCTACAACCTGCTGCTCGTCCAGAAACCTCCCGTGGAGTTCTTCCCCGGCTACTACGTTCTCGCCCAGAAAATGAGTTCGGCCGCGGCCCTCGCCGCGATTCAGGACCCGTCCAGGCGGGTCGAACGGGTCGCCCTCATTCCGGAAGGAAAGAGCATCAACCAGGTGTTCGACATCCTGAGCACCGCGACGGGGCTTCCGATTTCGGATTTCGTCGATGCCGCGAAAGATCCGACGAGTTACGGGGTGGCGGCCGACGCTCCCAGCCTGGAAGGGTACCTGTTCCCCGCGACCTACAAATTCGACCCCGGCGTGGATGCCCGCACCGTGCTGACCACGCTCGTGAACCGGACGTTCACGTCGCTGGATGCCGCGGGCGTCGCTCCCGCGGACAGAACCCGGGTGCTCACGATCGCCTCGTTGATCCAACGCGAAGCCGGACGTAATGCCGAGGATTTCTACAAGGTGTCGAGGGTCATCCAGAACCGCCTGGCGAACGGGATGAAGCTTCAGTTCGACTCGACCTCGCACTACGGGTATGCGTGGAAGCACGGCGAACGCGAGGACGGCGGCGTCTTCAGCACGAATGCCGAACTCACCGACGACAACCCGTACAACACGTACGTCATACCCGGCCTGCCGATCGGACCGATCGGCGCAGCGGGAGACCTGGCCATCGACGCCGCGCTGCACCCCGCGGACGGGTCCTGGCTGTACTTCGTCACCGTGAACCTCGACACGGGCGAAACGGTGTTCTCCGACACGAACGCGCAACACGAGGCGGCGGTCCAGCAGCTCAGACAGTGGTGCCGAACGTCGCAAAGCCCGAACTGTGGCTGAGGACCGGAACCGACTCGCGGTTCTCGGTTCGCCCATCGCGCACTCGAAGTCGCCGGCCATCCACGTGGCGGCATATCGGGTGCTCGGCCTGGACTGGAGCTACGACGCCGTGGAGGTCGCGTCCGGCGACCTGGGGGCGTTTCTCAACGGATGCGGCAGTTCGTGTCGGGGCCTGTCCCTGACCATG
Source organism: Micrococcales bacterium (assembly GCA_017306245.1). Lineage (GTDB taxonomy): Bacteria > Actinomycetota > Actinomycetes > Actinomycetales > Microbacteriaceae > Terrimesophilobacter. The sequence continues at coordinate 566,673 of JAFKIY010000001.1, forward strand.
CCGCTCAAGCGCGAGATTGTGCCGTACCTCGCGGAACAGGACGCGGTGTCCAGGCTCGTCGGCGCCGCCAACACGGTGCTCGTCACCGAGGACGGTTTCGCGGGGTTCAACACCGATGTGGTCGGTGCAGAGCGGATGCTCAGCGAGTCGGTGCCCGGCGCCGTTCGGCACGCCCTCATCCTGGGCGGGGGCGCAACGGCCGGTTCGCTCCTCGTCGCACTCGCGAATTGCGGCGCGAGCGAGATTACCGTGTCGACGCGTTCCCCCGAAAAATCGACGGGACTGCTGGCCGTCGCCGATCAACTGGGGGTGGCGCTTGCCGTCAGCGGCCCGGACGTTCTGCCGGAGGCTCTCGACGTCGTGGTGAGCACGCTCCCCGGCACCGCCCCGCTCGTACGGAAGTTCCCGGCCCGGCTTCGCGCAACGGTCCCCCTCGTCGACATCGCCTACGATCCCTGGCCGACTCCGATCGCCCGGCATTGGCTCGAGGCAGCTGGGGGCGTCGCGAACAACGGGCTGGGAATGCTCGTGTACCAGGCGCTGGTCCAGGTGCGCATCTTCGTGGCAGGCGACCCCGAGCGAGAACTCCCCGGCGAGGCCGCCGTGCTCCGGGCCATGAGGGAAGCGGCGCTCGGCTCGTTCTGAGCATGGGAGGATGAAACCATGCTTCGATGGCTCACGGCAGGGGAATCGCACGGCCCGGAACTCCTCGCCATCCTGGAGGGAATGCCCGCCGGCGTTCCGGTCGGCCTTGCGGACATCCGCGCCGATCTCGCCCGCCGGCGGCTCGGCTACGGGCGCGGAGCCCGCCAGAAGTTCGAGGAAGACGAACTGACCATCTCCGGCGGAATCCGATTCGGCCTCACGATGGGAAGTCCGATTGCGCTGCGCATCGGCAACAGCGAGTGGCCGCGCTGGGTCGACGTCATGAGCGCGGAACCCGTGGATCCCGCGACTCTGCCGAAAGGCAGGGGGGCGCCGCTCACCCGGCCGAGACCGGGCCACGCCGATCTGGTCGGCATGCAGAAGTACGGGTTCGAGGAAGCCAGGAACGTTCTCGAAAGGGCCAGCGCGCGCGAAACTGCCGCCCGGGTCGCCCTGGGGGCCATCGCGCGCGCGTTTCTGGCCGAATTCGGTGTCAGCGTGCTCAGCCACACGCTGTCCATCGGCACCGTGCGCGTTCCCGAGGGGACGCCGCTCCCGGGCCCGGATGATGTCGCAAGACTCGATGAGGACCCGCTCCGGTGCGCGGATCCGGACACGAGCGCCCTCATGGTCGCCGAGGTGGATTCCGCCCAGAAGGACGGCGACACGCTCGGCGGGGTGATCGAGGTCCTCGCGTTCGGCCTGCCGCCCGGGCTCGGCTCCTACACCCACTGGGATCGGCGCCTCGACGCACAGCTCGCCTCCGCCATCATGGGAATCCAGGCGATCAAGGGGGTCGAGGTCGGCGATGGGTTCCTCACGACCACGAGGCGCGGGTCGAAGGCGCACGACGAGCTGTTCACGACGGAGTCCGGCATTGCGCGCTCGACCGATCGGGCGGGAGGGACCGAGGGTGGAATGAGCACGGGAAGCGTGCTCCGCGTTCGCGCCGGCATGAAACCCATCTCCACCGTCCCGCACGCTCTGCGCACGATCGACGTCACCACGGGCACCGCCGCCGAAGCGCACCACCAGCGGTCGGACGTCTGCGCCGTCCCCGCGTCAGGCATCGTCGCGGAGGCAATGGTCGCTCTCGTCCTCGCCAACTCCCTGCTGGAGAAGTTCGGCGGGGATTCGCTCGCGGAGACCCGCCGAAACGTGCGCGGCTACCTCGATGCGATCCCGGAGAACCTGCGGATGTCGGCGAGCGCCTGGACAGACGACGCGTCCGGCGCGACATGACCGGATCGACCCCGTATCTCGTCGTCATCGGCCCGCCCGGGGCGGGAAAAAGCGTGCTGGGGAAGATCGTCGCCAAACTCCTGCACGTCCCGTTCGTGGACACGGACCGACGAATCGCGGCCAAATACGGCCCCATCGCGACGATCTTCGCTGAGCACGGCGAGGAATGGTTCCGCGCGGCGGAGCGCATCGAGGTGGCGCACGCGCTCACGGAGCGCGCCGTCGTGGCGCTCGGCGGCGGAGCGGTTCTCAACCCGGATACGCAGAAAGAGCTCGCCTCGGCGCGCGTGGTGCACGTGACGGTGTCGCCCGAAGCGGTCGACAGCCGGATTCAGGGCTCAACCAGACCGCTTCTGCTCGGCGGGATCGAATCGTGGAAGCGGATCGTCGCCGAGCGCAAGGACGTGTACGAGCGGCTCGCCACGCGAACCGTCGACACCTCGGATCGCACGGCGCGATCCATCGCCCACGACCTTGCCGAATGGGTCCAGAACCTGGAGGAGGGCAGTTGAGAGCCATCACCGTCCCCGGCGCGGCACCCTACGACGTGCACATCGGGCGGGGCATCCTGCCCGAACTGCCGTCGCACCTCGGTGCTGCCGTGAAGAAAGTGCTCATCGTCCACCAGCCATCTCTGGCGAGCATCGCGGGCACTCTGCGCGAGCAACTGTCGCCGGCCTATGAGGTGCTCCTGGCCGAAATTCCGGACGGCGAAGCGGCCAAACGCGTCGAAGTCGCGGCGTTCTGCTGGCAAATCCTCGGCACCGCCGACTTCACGCGGTCGGATGCCATCATCGGATTCGGCGGGGGAGCCGCGACCGACCTCGCGGGATTCGTCGCGGCAACCTGGCTGCGCGGGGTCACACTCATCCAGGTGCCCACGACGGTGCTCGGCATGGTGGATGCGTCAATCGGCGGAAAGACCGGGATCAACACCTCGGAAGGGAAGAACCTGGTCGGGTCGTTCTACCCGCCGTCCTCCGTCCTCGCCGACCTGGACATCCTCGCCGGTCTCGACCCCCTCGACATCCGCGCCGGATTCGCCGAAGTCGTGAAGTGCGGTTTCATTTCCGATCCGGAAATCCTCGACATCATCGAGCGCGACGTCGACGCGGCAACCGACACCGGCTCAGAGGAGTTCCGCCGCCTCGTCGAGCTCTCCGTCGCCGTGAAGGCGAACGTCGTCGGCGAGGATTTCCGGGAGGCCGGCATCCGGGAAATCCTGAACTACGGGCACACGGTCGGCCACGCGATCGAATACGCGGAGCGGTTTCGCTGGCGCCACGGCGACGCGGTGGCCGTCGGGATGGTGTTCGCCGCCGAACTCGCGAGGCTCGCCGGCCGGTTGAGCGACGATGTTGCCGACCGTCACCGCACGATCCTGGAATCCCTCGGCCTGCCGGTCACCTACCCACTCGGTCGCTGGAATACGCTGGCGAGCGTCATGAAGCGGGACAAAAAGGCGCGCGGAGATCTGCTCAGGTTCGTCATCCTCGACGACGTCGCGCGCCCCACCATTCTGGCCGGACCCGACGAGTCGCTGCTCTTCGCCGCGTGGCAGGAAGTCGGCAGTTAGAGTTGCAGGCATGACGCGAGTACTCGTACTGAACGGCCCGAACCTGTCGCGCCTGGGCAGCAGGGAACCCGACGTGTACGGGTCGCAGAGCCTGGACGACCTGCGCGACCAGCTGCTCGCGGCCGCCGGCGACCTCGCGGTGGAACTGCGCCAGAGCGACGATGAGGCCGAACTGATCGGATGGCTGCACGAGGCGGTGGACACCCGGTCCCACGTCATCCTCAACCCGGCCGCGTTCACGCACTACTCCTACGCGCTCCGCGACGCCGCGGCGCTCGTCGCGGCTGCGGGGCTCATCCTCATCGAAGTTCATTTGTCCAACCCGCACGCACGCGAAGTGTTCCGGCACACGAGCGTCATTTCCGGCGTCGCGACGGGCGTGATCGCGGGCCTCGGGTTCGACTCCTACCTGCTCGCCCTCGAGCTGGTGCGCCGACGTTCGGCGTGACCCCATAAACTTGGGCCATGGCCTCTACTGCAGATATTCGGAACGGCGTCGTGCTCAACATGGATGGCGGACTCTGGACCGTCATCGAATTCCAGCACGTCAAGCCCGGCAAGGGCGGCGCTTTCGTCCGCACGAAGGTCAAGAACGTGCGAAGCGGCAAGACCATCGACCGCACGTTCAACGCCGGCGCGAAAGTGGAGATCGAAACCGTCGACCGTTCCGACTACCAGTACCTGTACAAGGACGGCGCGGGCTACGTTTTCATGAACGAATCCGACTACACCCAGATCACCCTGAGCGAGGAACAGGTCGGCGACGCCCCGAACTTCATGCTGGAGAACCAGAGCGTGACGATCGCGCTGCACGACGGCGAACCGCTGTACGTGGAGCTTCCGGCATCCGTCGTACTTGAAATCACGCAGACGGATCCCGGCCTCCAGGGGGACCGCTCCACCGGGGGCACGAAACCTGCGACGGTGGAAACCGGGTACCAGATCCAGGTGCCGCTCTTCATCGAAGAGAACACCAAGGTGAAGGTGGACACGCGGACGGGCGATTACCTCGGCCGCGTGAACGACTGACGGGGCACTCGGGCCCATGAGCGCACGCACGAAGGCACGCAAGCGTGCCCTCGACCTCCTGTACGGTGCCGACCTCCGTTCGGAGACGCTGAGCGACGCCATCGCGACTGCAGCGGATCGCGCCGCCGCAGAACCGCGCCGGGCGGCCTCCTGGGAGTATGCGCGCGAGATCGCCGAGGGCGTCGCGGAGCATGCGAGCGAAATCGACGAGCTCATCGAAACCTACATGCAGGGCTGGACGATCAGCAGGATGCCGGCGATCGACCGGGCCATCGTGCGGATCGGGATCTGGGAACTGATGTACAACCCCGCGGTTCCCGACGGTGTCGCGATTTCCGAAGCGGTCGCCGCCGCTCGCACCTACAGCACCGACGATTCCGCGGGATTCGTGAACGGACTGCTCGGGCGCATCGCACAGACCCGGGTGTGAGCGGGGCTATAGTTGTCACTGGAAGACATCCTTTAACAGCCGTCCGGAGAGGCGGGGAAGGAGGTCAGAATGCCGTCGCGCGTCGTGCTGCAGCAAGCTGATATCTCTCGGGCTTTGACCCGGATCTCGCACGAAATTCTCGAATCCAATCACGGCGGATCCGATCTCGTGATTCTCGGAATTCCCACCCGCGGAGCCATTCTCGCCGAGCGCATCGGCGCGATCCTCGAGTCGATCGAACCGGGCAGCGGCACCGTCGGCACGCTCGACATCACGATGTACCGGGATGATCTGGGGCGCAACCTGACCCGGACGCCCAGCCCCACCCGGATCCCGCCTGGCGGGATCGACGGCAAGACGGTGGTTCTCGTCGACGACGTCCTGTTTTCCGGCCGCACCGTCCGGGCGGCGCTGGATGCCATGGTCGACCTCGGCCGGCCCCGCGCGGTGAGGCTCGCGGTGCTCGTCGATCGCGGCCACCGCGAACTGCCCATCCGCGCCGACTTCGTGGGGAAGAACCTGCCCAGTTCGCTCGCCGAACGCATCCACGTCCGCGTGACGGAGATCGACGGCGTGGAGGAGGTGACGATCGAACCATGAGGCATCTGCTCAGCACGCGCGGCATCACGCGCGATCAGGCGGTTCAGATCCTCGACGTCGCCGAGGACATGGCCGATGTCGCGACGCGGGAAGTCCCGCGGCTTCCCGTGCTTCGGGGCAAGACCGTCGTCAACCTGTTCTACGAAGACTCCACGCGCACGCGCATCTCGTTCGAAGCGGCCGCGAAACGGTTGAGCGCCGACGTCATCAACTTCAGCGCGAAAGGCTCAAGCGTGTCCAAGGGGGAAAGTTTGAAGGATACGGCGCAGACCCTCGCCGCCATGGGCGCGGACGCCGTGATCATTCGGCACCAGTCGTCCGGCGCGCCGGAGGTTCTCGCGCGCAGCGGCTGGATCGACGCGGGGATCGTGAATGCGGGAGACGGCACCCACGAACACCCCACGCAGGCCCTGCTGGACGCGTTCACGATTCGGCGAAGGATCCACGGGCAGGCCGCCCGCGGGAAGGGCCTGGAGGGGTGCCGCGTCACGATCGTCGGGGACATTCTGCACTCCCGCGTCGCCCGCTCCAACGTGTGGCTCCTCACGTGCCTCGGAGCGCAGGTGAGCCTCGTGGCGCCGGCGACCCTCATGCCGCTGGCCATCGGCGAGTGGCCGGTCGAGGTGGACTACGACCTGGACCACGCGCTTTCGGCCGGCCCGGACGTCGTCATGATGCTGCGCATCCAGGCCGAACGCATGCACGACGCGTTCTTCCCGAATGCGAGGGAGTATTCCCGGCAGTGGGGGCTCGACGACGAGCGCCTGGCGCGCCTCCCCGAATCCAGCATGGTCATGCACCCGGGTCCCATGAACCGGGGGCTGGAGATCTCCGCGGGCGCGGCGGATTCCCCGCGCTCGACCGTGCGCGAACAGGTCGCGAACGGGGTGTCGGTCAGGATGGCCGTGCTCTACCTTCTGCTGGCCGGGGCGATGGAGGAGGCGGCATGAGCCGGCGGATCCTGATCACGGGCGCCGTGCTCGCCGACGGCACGCCGACGGACATTCTGGTTTCCGACGGAATCGTCGCGGAACTCGGCACGGGACTGTCCGACGCGGAAGCGCTCGCCATCGACGGGGCGGGGCTCATCGCGTTGCCCGGGCTGGTCGACCTGCACACGCATTTGCGCGAACCGGGATTCGAGCACAGCGAAACCGTGCTCACCGGGTCGAGGGCGGCAGCGGCCGGCGGCTTCACGGCGGTGCACGCCATGGCGAACACGTCGCCGGTGGCGGATACGGCGGGCGTCGTCGAACAGGTTCAGGCGCTCGGCGAGGACGCCGGCTACGTGACCGTGCGCCCCGTCGGGGCCGTGACGATCGGGCTCGCCGGAGGGCAGCTCGCGGAAATCGGCGCGATGGCCCAATCGCGGGCGAAGGTGCGCGTGTTCTCCGACGATGGAAAGTGCGTGTCGGATGCCGTTCTCATGCGACGCGCGCTCGAGTACGTCACGACGTTCGACGGCGTGGTCGCCCAGCACGCCCAGGAGCCGCGGCTGACCGAGGACGCGCAAATGAACGAGGGGGCGCTCAGCAGCGAGCTGGGGCTCGAGGGATGGCCCGCGGTCGCCGAGGAGGCGATCATCGCCCGCGATGTGCTGCTGGCCGAACACGTGGGAGCGAGGCTGCACGTGTGCCATGTGTCCACCGCGGGCTCCGTGGACGTCGTCCGGTGGGCGAAGGCGCGGGGAATCCGGGTCACCGCGGAGGTCACGCCGCACCACCTGCTCCTCACCGAGGACCTCGCGCGCTCCTATGATGCGCGATTCAAGGTCAATCCGCCCCTGCGGAACCAGGCCGACGTCGAAGCGCTTCGCGCGGGTCTTGCCGACGGCACGATCGACATCATCGCGACCGACCACGCGCCGCATCCGGTGGAGGACAAGGACTGCGCGTGGGCGGATGCCGCGTTCGGGATGGTCGGCCTGGAGTCGGCTCTCTCGGTGGTCCAGTCCGCGCTCATCGAATCGGGCATACTCGGATGGGCGGATGTCGCGCGGGTTCTCTCGCGCGTGCCCGCCGAAATCGGCAGAGTCGCCGGATACGACCGGGGAATCGCCCAGGGTGCCCCGGCGAACATCACGCTCGTGGACCCGGCGGCGCGGCGAGAGTTCGCGAGGGGTGATTTGCGGGGCCGATCCGCGAACTCGCCGTACCTGGGGATGACGCTTCCCGGGCGCGTCGTGGCGACGATTCACCGCGGTTATCCGACCGTGCTGGACGGCGAACTCCGAAGCGTGCAGCAGGTTGCGATCAGCAAAGGGAAGGAAGGAAACGAGAGTCGTGGATAGGTATCTTCCCAGCATCATCATCGGCGCGGTCTTCGTACTGGCGATTGCCGGCATGTACGTCGGCTGGCGAGCGCGCTCCCGAGCGCAGGGCGATCTGGGCGACCTTCAGCCGGCGCCCGCGAACCCCGGAGAGGTGCTCGCGGCCGCGAACGGCCTGTATGTCGCAACGACCCTGTTCGGCCAGCCGCTGGAAAGGGTGACCGCACAGGGTCTCGGGTTCCGCTCGCGGGCGGAGATCACCGTCCGCCAGGAGGGCATCACGGTCGGCCTCACCGGCCGCGAGCCGTTCTTCATCTCCCGGCATGAGCTGCGCTCCGTTCAGCGCGCCTCCTGGACCATCGACAAAGCGGTAGAGAAACGCGGCCTCGTGGTGATTTCGTGGCGCTGGGGGGCGCGTGACGTGGACACGTACTTCCGGCTGGATGACGATGCGGGCGAGTGTGTGGCCGCCGCAGCCGGGCTCGCGGGGGTGGGACAATGACGCAGCAGACGGAAGCGGCAGTCCTGGTTCTGGAGGATGGCTCCCGGTACGAGGGGCGCGCCTACGGCGCGCAGGGCACGGCGCTCGGCGAGGTCGTGTTCGCCACCGGAATGACCGGATACCAGGAGACCATCACGGACCCGTCCTACGCGGGGCAAATCGTGCTCATGACGGCGCCGCACATCGGAAACACCGGGGTCAACGACGAGGACACCGAGTCGACCCGAATCTGGGTTGCCGGATTCGTGGTGAGAGACCCGTCCCGCGTGGTTTCCAGCCATCGCGCGACCCAGAGCCTTGACGCGGCGCTCCACCGGGAGAGCATCGTAGGGATCAGCGGCATCGACACGCGGGCCGTGACGCGGAGATTGCGATCGGTCGGCGTCATGCGCGGGGGGATCTTCTCCGGGCGCGACGGCGAGCGTTCGGCGGCCGAGCAGCTGGCCGCGGTGGTGGGCAGCGAGGAAATGGCGGGGCGGAACCTTTCCGAACGCGTATCCATCGCCGAACTCGATCGGCTCCCGGCGCGCGGCGAACCGGCCGGCACCGTCGTCGTGCTCGACCTGGGCGTGAAATCCTCGACCCTGCGCTATCTCACCGAACGCGGATTCGACGTTCTCGTGGTTCCCCAGTCGATCACGGCGCCGGAGGTTTTCGCCCTCGAACCGGACGCCGTCTTCTTCTCGAACGGGCCGGGGGATCCCGGCGCCTCGGACCGCCACGTCGAACTTCTGCGGGAGGTGCTTCGCGCCGGCGTGCCGTTCTTCGGAATCTGCTTCGGCAACCAGTTGCTCGGCCGCGCACTCGGATTCGGCACGTACAAGCTCCCGTTCGGCCATCGCGGCATCAACCAGCCGGTGCTCGATCGCGCCACCGGAAGGACGGAGATCACCGCCCACAACCATGGCTTCGCGGTCGACGCGCCGATCGACGAGGTCACGCAGTCTCCGGCGGGTTTCGGCCGCGTGGAGGTCAGCCACGTGAACCTCAACGACAACGTCGTGGAGGGCCTGCGGGCGCTGGACATTCCGGCGTTTTCCGTTCAGTACCACCCGGAGGCGGCCGCTGGCCCGCACGATGCGAACTACCTGTTCGACCGATTCCGAGCTCTCGTCGTCGAGAAGAAGGCCGAGCGATAATGCCCAAGCGCGACGACATCCGCTCCGTCCTCGTCATCGGGTCCGGCCCGATCGTGATCGGCCAGGCCTGCGAATTCGACTACTCGGGCACCCAGGCGTGCCGGGTGCTGCGCGAGGAGGGCGTGCGCGTCATCCTCATCAATTCGAACCCCGCGACGATCATGACGGACCCGGATTTCGCGGATGCCACCTATGTCGAGCCCATCACGTGGGAAGTGATCGAATCGATCATCGAGAAGGAACGGCCGGATGCGATCCTTCCGACCCTGGGCGGGCAGACCGCGCTGAACGCCGCGGTCGAGCTGCACGAGCACGGCGTGCTGGAGAAGTACGGCGTCGAACTGATCGGTGCGAATCTGGACGCCATCCGGAAGGGAGAGGACCGGCAGCTGTTCAAGGACCTCGTCATCCAGGCCGGGGCCGACGTTGCGCGGTCGCATATCGCCCGCACCGTGGCGGAAGCGATCGACTTCGCGGAGGATCTCGGGTATCCGCTCGTCATCCGGCCGTCGTTCACGATGGGCGGCCTCGGCAGCGGTTTCGCCCACTCGCGCGACGAACTCGTCCGGATGGTCTCGGATGGGCTGCACCAGTCGCCGACGAGCGAGGTGCTCCTGGAGGAAACGATCCTGGGCTGGAAGGAATACGAGCTCGAGCTCATGCGCGACAACTCCGACAACACCGTCGTGGTGTGTTCGATCGAGAACGTCGACCCGGTGGGGGTGCATACCGGCGATTCGATCACGGTCGCGCCGGCGCTCACGCTCACCGATCGGGAATTCCAGAACCTGCGGGACATCGGAATCGAAATCATCAGGCTCGTGGGTGTCGACACGGGCGGGTGCAACATCCAGTTCGCGGTCGACCCGTCGAACGGCCGCGTGATCGTGATCGAAATGAACCCGCGGGTTTCGCGCTCGAGCGCCCTCGCGAGCAAGGCCACCGGGTTCCCGATCGCGAAGATCGCGGCGAAGCTGGCGATCGGCTACCGACTGGATGAAATCCCCAACGACATCACGCGCGTGACCCCGGCGAGCTTCGAACCGACGCTCGACTACGTCGTCGTGAAGGTGCCGCGGTTCGCGTTCGAGAAGTTCCCCGCCGCCGATCCGACCCTGACCACCACCATGAAATCGGTCGGCGAGGCGATGGCGATCGGCCGGAACTACGCGTCGGCGCTGCAAAAGGCGCTGCGTTCGCTCGAGAAGCGGGGCTCGAGTTTCCACTGGGCCGGTTCCACCGGCGACACGGCGGAACTGCTTGCAAAGGCGAGCATCCCCACGGACGGCCGCATTGTGACGGTGCAGCAGGCGCTGCGGGCCGGCGCGACGATCGACGACGTGTTCTCGGCGACGGGCATCGACCCGTGGTTCCTCGACCAGATCGTCCTGATCAACGAGATCGCCCACGAGGTGCGCGCGGCAGAGACGCTCGATCGCGACATCCTGCGTCGCGCTAAGGACCACGGGTTCAGCGACGCCCAGCTTGCCGAGCTTCGCGACCTGGATGAGGCGGCGGTCCGCGCCATTCGCCATCACGAAGGCGTTCGGCCCGTGTTCAAGACGGTCGACACGTGCGCGGGCGAGTTCCCCGCGCTCACCCCGTACCACTACTCGAGCTACGACGACGAAACCGAGGTCGAACCGAGCGATCGTCGCAAAGTGGTGATTCTGGGGTCGGGCCCGAACCGAATCGGTCAGGGGGTCGAGTTCGACTATTCGTGCGTGCATGCCGCATTCGCGCTCTCGGACACCGGATTCGAAACGATCATGATCAACTGCAACCCCGAAACGGTGTCCACCGACTACGACACGAGCGACCGGCTGTATTTCGAACCGCTCACCCTCGAGGATGTCCTTGCGGTGATCGACGCCGAACGAGCAAGCGGCGAACTCGTCGGCGTCGTCGTGCAGCTCGGCGGCCAGACGGCGCTCGGGCTCGCGAAAGGGCTTGAGGCCGCCGGGGTGCCCATCCTGGGAACCTCGCCGACGGCGATCGACCTCGCCGAGGAGCGGGGATTCTTCTCGCGGATCCTCGACGAGGCGGGCCTTCTCGCGCCGCGCAACGGCACGGCCACGGATCTGGACACCGCGATCGCCGTCGCGGACGTGATCGGGTACCCGATCCTCGTACGTCCCTCTTTCGTGCTCGGCGGTCGCGGAATGGAGATCGTCTACGACGCGGAAACGCTCCGCGGATACTTCGACCGGGTCGCCGATCAGGTCATCATTTCTCCCGAATTGCCGCTGCTGGTCGACCGATTCCTCGACGATGCGATCGAAATCGACGTCGACGCCCTGTTCGACGGCGAGGAACTCTACATCGGTGGCATCATGGAGCACCTCGAGGAGGCCGGGATCCACTCGGGGGATTCCTCGTGCACCCTGCCGCCGGTGACGCTCGGCCGCACCGTGATCGACGGGATCCGCGACGCCACGGAGTCGATCGCGAGGGGAGTCGGCGTGTGCGGGCTCCTGAACGTCCAGTTCGCGATCGGCCAGGGCGTGCTGTACGTGCTCGAGGCGAATCCGCGCGCCTCCCGAACCGTCCCGTTCGTGTCCAAGGCGCTGGGAATTCCGCTCGCGAAGGCCGCGGCGCTCATCATGGCGGGCTCCAGCATCCGTTCGCTCATCGATGAGGGGATGCTGCCGGCCGTGGACGGGCTGCACGTCCCCATGGATTCACCGGTCGCCGTGAAGGAAGCCGTGCTCCCGTTCCGACGATTCCGCACCGCGGAGGGGAAAATCGTCGACTCCATCCTGGGGCCCGAGATGCGCTCGACCGGCGAAGTAATGGGAATCGACTCCAACTTCCCGAAGGCGTTCGCGAAGAGCCAGGCGGCTGCGTACGGCGGCCTGCCGGGGAGCGGAACCGTGTTCGTCTCCGTCGCGGATCGCGACAAGCGCGCCATCGTGCTCCCCGTGCTCCGGTTGCAGCAATTGGGGTTCGCCATCCTCGCGACGCAGGGAACAGCGGAAGTGCTTGCCCGGAACGGTATTGACGCGCGCATCGTCCGAAAGCAATCCGACGCCGAAACCCCGGACAGCGACCCGCGCACGATCGTCGACCTCATCACGGCGGGGGAGGTCGACATCGTGATCAACACTCCGAGCGGCCGAACCGCCCGCGCCGACGGATACGAAATCCGGACCGCGACGGTCGCCGCAGACAAGGCGCTGTTCACGACCATCGCCCAACTGGGCGCTGCGGTCTCCTCCGTGGAGGCAATCCGCGAGGGGTTCACCGTGCGGTCGCTTCAGGACTACGCGCTGGATCGCGCCGGACGGCTCGAGGACGCTCGAGCGAACACGGCACTCCGGGTGGCCGATCATGTCTGACCTCGCGTTCGGCGGACGACTCGCGGCCGCGTTCGCACAGCACGGCCAGCTTTGCGTCGGTATCGACCCCCATCCGTTTCTCCTCGACGAGTGGGGCCTGCCGGACTCCGCGGCGGGCCTTCGCGAGTTCGGGCTCAGGGTGGTGGAGGCGACCGCGGGCCGGGCGGGGATCCTGAAACCCCAGGTGGCGTTTTTCGAGCGTCACGGGTCCGCCGGATACTCGGCGCTCGAGCAGATCCTCGACCGCGCGCGCCAGGCGAACCTTCTCGTGATCGCCGATGTGAAACGCGGCGACCTCGGCACGTCCGTGGAGGCGTACGGTCAGGCCTGGCTCACGCCGGGCGGCGCCCTCGAAGCGGACGCCATGACGATCAGCGCCTACCAGGGCCTCGGATCGATCGCCGGGCCGATCGCGCTCGCGCACGCGACGGGGAAGGGCCTGTTCGTCCTTTCCGCCACATCGAACCCGGAGGCGGCGACCATCCAGACGGCCCGCGTCGCCACCGGGGAGTATGCCGGAGAAACGGTGGCCGCCGCTATTGTCAAAGGAGTGAACGCCATCAACCGTGCCGCCGCCCGCCCTGTGGGGTCGCTCGGAGTCGTTCTGGGCGCAACCGTTTCCGCCGACGACTACGGGATTTCGCTCGAGGAGCTCGCCGGCGTGCCCGCGACACCCGTGCTCGCGCCCGGCTTCGGGTTTCAGGGCGCAACATTCGCCGAGGTTCGCCCCCGCTTCGGGGCGTCGGCTCCGTTCACCGTCGTCGCGATCTCCCGGGGCGTGCTTTCCGCGGGACCGGACCGGGTATCCGAGGCCATTTCTCGGGCGGCAGGGGAGGTGTCGGAATGCCTCGCGTAACCCCACCGGATGTCGACCGCGTCGCCGCGTCGCGCGCGGCCGTCGCCGCACGCCGAGCCCGCGCCGCTGTGAAGCAATCGGTCGCCGATCAACGACGAAGCCCCGGCGAAGTGCTCGATGCAGGGTGGGCAAACCCCGGCAGCGCCGAGGCGACCCTCCGGGTCCGGGAACTTGTCTCCAGCGTCCCGGGCCTCGGACCCGTGCGTTCCGCCAGAATCCTCGCAGAACTCGGCATTTCGGAATCCAAGCGCGTTGGGGGGCTCGGGGTGCGGCAACGCGCCATCCTGCGGGACTGGTTCGCGCGCCGTGAGCGGCGCGGATCCGCGCCGACCCCATCCCGCCTGGTCGTGCTCGCCGGCCCCACCGCCGTCGGGAAGGGCGCGGTTTCGCGCCACATCCGCGAGCACCACCCGAACGTCCTGCTGTCGGTGTCGGCCACCACGCGGCCGCCGAGGCCGGGAGAGGTCGACGGCGTCGACTATCGGTTCGTGACCGACGACGAGTTCGATCGCCTCGTAAGCGCCGGCGCCATGCTGGAAACCGCGACCGTGCACAACGCCTACCGGTACGGGACGCCCCGGGCGCCGATCGAGGCGGCACTCGCGGACGGCAGGAGCGTGCTCCTGGAAATCGACATTCAGGGCGCCAGGGCGGTCAAAGCGGTCATGCCGGACGCGATTCTCGTGTTCCTGCTGCCGCCGAGCTGGGAGGAACTCGTGCGCAGGCTCATCGGGCGAGGCACCGAGGACCCCGCCGAGCAGTCCCGCCGACTGGAGACGGCGAAGATCGAACTGGCCGCCCAGGACGAGTTCGACTACCGCGTCGTGAACACCGACGTCAGCCAGGCGGCGCAGGAGGTCGTAGACTTGATGGCGATCCACGACGAAATCTAAGGAGTTTAGACATGGTTGAGCGCGCCAAGGGCATCATCGACCCGCCCATTGACGAACTGTTGACCAAGGTCGACTCGAAGTACGCCCTCGTCATCTTCGCGTCCAAGCGGGCACGGCAGATCAACGACTATTACGCCGACCTGCACGAGGGAAGCCTGTACAACAACGTCGGACCGCTCGTGGATTCGACGATCGACGACAAGCCGCTGTCCGTGGCGATGCGCGAAATCAACGAGGGCAAGCTCGTCCTCAAACCACTCGCCGAGTAGATTCCGGGCCACTCGCTGGAAGGCAAGGAGTTGGACTGCACGGTGAGCGAGAGTGAGCGGAGCCCGTTGAACGTTGTCGTCGGCGTCACCGGCGGGATCGCGGCATACAAGGCGGTGGCCGTCATCCGCGCTCTTGTGCTGGAGGGCCACGACGTGCACGTCGTCGCGACGGAGTCGGCGCTCCGATTCGTCGGACTGCCCACGCTCGAGGCGATCAGCCGCAATCCGGTGAGTCACGAACTGTTCGAGGGCGTCGCACAAGTAAGGCATGTCGCGATCGGGCAATCCGCCGACGTGATCGTGCTTGCCCCGGCTACCGCGAACACCATCGCGCGCCTGGCCGCCGGTTTCGCCGACGATCTGCTGGGAACAACCATTCTGGCGAGCACCGCCCCGCTCGTGATCGCTCCTGCCATGCACACCGAAATGTGGCAGAACGCGGCGACCGTGCACAATATCGCGACCCTGAGGGACCGCGGGGTCATCATCGTGGGCCCCGCGTCGGGCCAGCTGACCGGCACGGACAGCGGACCGGGACGGATGGCCGAACCCGACGACATCGTGGACGCGGTTCTCGCCGCGGTGGGCCCCAAGGATCTCGCCGGGACCCGGATTCTCGTGACCGCCGGCGGCACCCGCGAACCGATCGACCCCGTGCGGTTCATCGGGAACCGCTCCAGCGGGAAGCAGGGCGTGGCGATCGCGGCCGCAGCCGCAGCCAGGGGGGCGAGCGTCACGCTCATCGGCGCGAACCTGGATGTCCCGGTGCCGCCCGCGGTGACCCTCGTCGCCGTGAGCTCGGCGGAGGAACTCGCCGAAGCGACCCTCGGCGCATCCTCAAGCGCCGACGTGGTCATCATGGCCGCCGCCGTCGCCGATTACCGGCCGGATGCCGTGGCAGCATCCAAGCTCAAGAAGGACACGCAGGGCGACGAGTTGACGCTGCGGCTCGTGAAAACCCAGGACATCCTCGCGTCGCTGGCGGAATCCAAACCTGCGGACCAGGTCCTGATCGGCTTCGCCGCGGAGACCGAAAACGACGACCCTGCGCTCCTGGAACTCGGCCGGGAGAAGATCGCGCGGAAAGGCTGCGACCTTCTCGTCGTCAACAGGGTGGGCTGGACCACAGGTTTCGGCACCGACGACAACTCGGTCGTGGTGCTCGATCGGGCCGGCGATATAGTGATGGAGGCTTCGGGAACGAAGCCGTCGGTGGCTGGCCGTATCCTCGACCTGCTGAACCGAACACGACACGACACCTCCACCTGATTGGCACATCTTGGGCAATTCTCTCCGACTGTTCACGAGCGAATCCGTCACCGAGGGGCACCCGGACAAGATTTGCGATCAGGTCTCGGACGGAATCCTCGACGCGCTTCTCACCGTGGACCCCGGCAGCCGCGTCGCCGTGGAGACCATGGTGACGACCGGGCTCGTGCACATCGCCGGCGAGGTCACGTGCGGCGGCTACGTCGAGATTCCCCAGATCGTGCGCGACATCATCACCGAGATCGGATACACCTCTTCGGCCGTGGGCTTCGACGGGGCATCGTGCGGCGTCGCGGTGTCGATCGGCAACCAGTCCCCGGACATTGCGGCGGGAGTGGATCGCGCGCTGGAAGCTCGCGAAGGCTCGGTCAGCGACCCACTCGACCGGCAGGGTGCGGGAGACCAGGGCACGATGTTCGGTTTCGCCACGACCGAAACGCCCGAGTACATGCCGCTTCCCGTGTGGCTCGCACATCGCCTCGCTGAACGCCTCGCCGCGGTGCGCAGGAACGGCGACCTCGCCTATTTGCGGCCGGACGGCAAGACTCAGGTGACGATCGGCTACGAGGGCGACGTCGCGCGGGCCGTGGACACCGTCGTGCTCTCAACCCAGCACGGACCCGACGTTTCGGACGCGACGCTGCGCGCCGACATCGCCGCTCACGTGATCGAACCCGTGCTCGAGTTGGCTCGTCTGGACACCACGTCGACCCGAATCCTCATCAATCCGTCCGGACGATTTGAGATCGGCGGACCGCAGGGCGACGCGGGCCTCACCGGCCGCAAAATCATCGTCGACACGTACGGCGGCGCGAGCAGGCACGGCGGGGGCGCGTTCAGCGGCAAGGACCCGTCCAAGGTGGACCGCTCCGCGGCGTATGCGATGCGCTGGGTGGCCAAGAACGCGGTCGCGGCCGGGCTCGCCGACAGGCTCGAGGTTCAGGTCGCCTACGCGATCGGCAAAGCGGCGCCCGTCGGCCTCTACGTCGAATCGTTCGGCACCGGCACGGTCGACGATGAGACGATTCTTCGCGCGATCCGCAGCGTGTTCGACCTGCGGCCCTCCGCGATCATCCGCGACCTGGACCTCTTGCGGCCCATCTACCGCCAGACCGCCACGTACGGGCATTTCGGGCGCGAACTGCCGGACTTCACGTGGGAACGCCTGGATCGCGTGGACGCCTTGCGCGCCGAGGCCGGGTTGTAGGCATGCCCGCGGCATCCATCGCGCGGGTGCTGATCGATTCGCCGCTCCCGCAGCTCGACCGGTTGTTCGACTACCGGATCCCCGCGGATCAGATGGGCGAGGTCCGCCCGGGTTGCCGGGTGCGCGTGCCGCTGAGGTCCGCGAATCGGATCGCCGACGGATTCGTCATCGAGGTGGTGTCGAGCGTCGACTACCAGGGTGTGCTGAGCGAACTGGATACGGTCGTCTCTGCTGTTTCCGTGCTGCCGCCCGAGGTGTACACGCTCGCCCGAGCCGTGGCGGACCGTGCGGCAGGCAGCGCAAGCGATATCGTGCGGATCGCCGTGCCCAAGCGCCAGGTCCGCGTCGAAAAAGCCTGGGTTGCGCGCCGCGGCGAGCCCGCAGCGCCCGGCGAGGTCGTCCCGGTCGCGGTCGACGAGTACGGCACGGCGGCCATCGATCAGGCGATCGCGGGCTCCGCCCGGCTGGCCGTGGAAGCCATCCCTCGGATCGTCGAGGTGGGCGGACAGTGGATCGGGCAGTGGGCGGTCACCATGGCGGCACTCGCCTCCCGTGCACTCATGGCGGGCACCGTAATCCTCGTGGTGCCCGACTATCGGGACCAGGCACAGCTCGAGGTCGCGCTGAATGCCCTCCTGCCGGCGGAGCGCATCCTCCGAGTCGACGCGCGCCAGCCGAACGCCGACCGCTACCGTGCGCACCTCGCGTGCCTGGATGACACTCCGCGAGTCATCGTGGGAAACCGTTCCGCCGTGTACGCTCCCGCGGCGAAGCTCTCGCTCATCGCGCTGTGGAACGACGGCGACCCGGTTTTGGCGGAACCGCTCGCGCCGTATGCGCACAGCAGGGATGCGGCGCTCATCCGCCAGGAGCAGCAGCAGTGCGCCCTCGTGTTCCTGAACCACGCACGAACCGTTGAGGTCGAGCGGCTCGTCCAGTTGGGCTGGTGCGCTGCGCTTTCGCCCGCAAAACGGTACCTTCCGAAGGTCATTCCCACCGCGCAGCAGCAATCCGAGGATGCCCTGGCCGCGAGGGCGCGCATCCCCTCCAGCGCCTGGCGTGAGGCAAGATCGGCGCTCGAGCACGGCCCCGTGCTCATTCAGGTCGCCCGACCCGGTTATGCCCCGCGGATCGTGTGCGATTCGTGCGGAGTGGTGGCCCGCTGCGCCCGCTGCAACGGACCGCTTGGCCTGAAAACCTCCCGTGCGGCCCCGTCGTGCTCCTGGTGCGGTGCGATCGCCGCCCGGTGGCGCTGCGCCGAATGCGCTGCCACCAGGTTCCGCATCCAGGGGCAGGGCGCGACGCGCACGGCAGAGGACCTCGGGCGGGCGTTCCCCGGGGTTCCGGTCATCATCGCCGACGGCGAACGCCCCATCCTCGACGTCGGGGCGCGCCCGGCGCTGGTCATCGCCACGCGGGGTGCGGAACCCATCGCGGCGGGCGGCTATCGGGCGGTCGTGCTGCTGGACGGCGAGCGGATGCTGGCGAGGGAGAGCCTGCGGGTCGGCGAGGATTGCCTGCGCTGGTGGTCCAACGCGATCGCCCTGGCTGCGGACGGCGCGCCGAGCATCCTCGTCGGGGTGGGCGGGCCGCTCGGCGGAGCTCTCGCGACCTGGCAGCTCGGCGAATTCGCGCGGGGAGAGCTCGCGGACCGCCGCCGACTCCGGTTCCCGCCGGCGGTGCGGGTCGCCACCGTGTCCGGCGACGCTGAATCCACCGAGCGGGCACTCTCCAGCGTGGCGGGACTGGATGGCGTCGACGTCCTCGGCCCGACGGAGACGGAAGCGGGGCACGTGCGCGCCATTGTGCGGTTCGACTATTCTCGCGGCGCCGCCGTCGCGGCGGCATTGCGGGCCGACGTGATCCGCAATGCGACATCGCGGCGCAAGCGGGTGCCCGCTGCCGGCGCTCCAGCTCCAGCGCCTACACTGAGAGTCCGGTTTGACGACCTCGAACCGTTCGAGCAACTGTAGGGGCACCCGTGACGAATTTGCGCGTCGTGTTCGCCGGCAGCCCTGCCGCAGCGGTCCCCAGCCTGCTCGCGATCGCCCGCAGCGGCCACGACATCGCCGCCGTCATCACCCGCGAGGACGCCCTGCTCGGACGAAAGCGCATCCGCACCCCGACCCCGGTTGCTTTGGCCGCACACGAACTCGGTATCCCCGTGATCGCCGCCAATTCCCTGGCGGGGGAACCGACAGAGCGAATCCTTCGGCTTCAACCGGATCTCGGCGTGATCGTGGCGTACGGGGGTCTGGTTCGCGAGCCGCTGCTTTCGGCGCCGAATCTGGGCTGGATCAACCTGCATTTTTCCGTTCTGCCGCGCTGGCGCGGCGCGGCGCCGGTGCAGCGGGCGATCATCGCGGGGGACGACGTGACCGGGGCGAGCGTGTTCCAGCTCGTGGAGGAGCTGGACGCCGGCCCGATCCTGGGGACGATGACCCAGGCGATCGGACGAAACGAAACCGCCGGCCACCTCCTGGAGTCGCTGTCCGTATCAGGGGCGGAGCTGCTTGTCGGCGTGATGGATGCGATGGGCACCGGCACCGCCCGCGCGTCCGAACAATCCGGAGACGTCACGTTCGCGCCGAAACTCACCATCGAGGACGGCCGCATCGACTGGTCCGGCACCGCCGCCACGGTGCACGACCGTATCCGCGGGGTCACCCCGGAGCCCGGGGCATTCACCATCGTGGATGGTGACCGACTGAAGATCATCGACGCGGCACGTGCCCGCGACACGCCACGGCACGATGCCGGCCGGATTTCGGCCGACGGCAAGCGCGTGTTCGTCGGCACGGCCTCGGAGCCGATCGAACTGCTCACCGTCCAACCGGCCGGAAAACGGCCGATGCCGGCCGCGGACTGGTGGCGCGGCCGCCGCATCGATGCCGAAACGGCCGCCACATGAGTTCGGCGGTTCAGCCGGCGCGCCGCGTGGCGTTCGAGGTGATTCGTGCCGTTTCCGAATCGGATGCGTACGCCAACCTCCTGCTCCCCGTGAAACTCGAGCGGGCCAAGCTCCACGGTGCGGATGCCGCACTCGCGACGGAACTGACGTACGGCACCCTCCGCCAGCAGGGACTCTACGATCGCGTGATCGAACGCGCCGCAGGGCGGCCCCTCGAGCGGATCGATCCGCCCATCCTGGACGTGCTGCGGCTCGCCACCCACCAACTGCTGTCCCTTCGGGTGGCGCAGCACGCCGCGGTGGATGAGGCGGTGTCGCTTGCCCGGCTCGTCGGTTCGCGCTCGGCGACCGGGTTCGTGAACGGCGTCCTGCGAACCATCACTCGCACCGCGCCCGACGAGTGGCGGTCCCTCGTGATCGGCGAACAGTCGACCGCCGACGACCGGCTGGCGGCCGAGTTTTCGCATCCGGTGTGGATCGTCCGGGCGTTTCGGCAGGCGCTCGCCGCCGACGGCCGGGACGGCGACCTCGACAAGCTGCTTTCGGCAGACAATGCCGCCCCCGGGGTGACCCTTGCCGCTCTTCCCGGTCGTGCGCTCCG
Source organism: Micrococcales bacterium (assembly GCA_017306245.1). Classification (GTDB taxonomy): domain Bacteria; phylum Actinomycetota; class Actinomycetes; order Actinomycetales; family Microbacteriaceae; genus Terrimesophilobacter. The sequence continues at coordinate 587,449 of JAFKIY010000001.1, forward strand.
CGAGGAACTGGGCGGCACGAGGCCGGGCGATCTTTCGCCCGTGGCGGCGCACAGCCGCGGAGGGGATCCGTCACGGCTCGCGGCGGTGCGCGACGGACGCGCCAGGGTGCAGGATGAGGGTTCCCAACTCGCCGCGCTCGCGCTCAGCCGGGCGAGGCCGATCGAACGCGGCGAACGGTGGCTGGACTTGTGCGCGGGCCCGGGAGGAAAGGCCGCGCTACTGGCCGCGGAGGCGCTAGCCGGCGGCGCGACCCTCGTGGCGAATGAACTTTCTCCGGCCAGGGCAGGTCTGGTCCGCAACGCCCTCGCGGTGTTCGACGACCCACCGCAAGTGCTGGAGGGCGATGGGCGGACGCTCGGCCACCAACTCGCGGGAACTCTCGACCGGGTGCTTCTGGATGCGCCCTGCACGGGTCTCGGCGCTCTTCGGAGGCGCCCGGAGGCGCGCTGGCGAAAGCAGCTGTCCGATCTGCCTGCGCTCACCGCGCTTCAACTCGAGCTCACCTCGGCCGCCGCCGCGGCGCTGAAACCGGGCGGCCTGCTCGCGTACGTCACGTGCTCGCCGCACCTTGCAGAAACCCGCGTCGCCGTCGCCCATGCCGTGCAGAAGTGCGGCCTGATCCTTCTGGACACCCCCGCCGTGCTTGCGGACATCGCGGGCCGCGATCCGGATGTGCGCGGAGACGGGGCGGCGCAGTTGTGGCCGCACATCCACGGAACGGACGCCATGTTCATCGCGCTGTTGGAGAAGCCGCGCGAGGACGGGGGACACCGGTAGGCTTGCCGCATGCCGGTCCGCATCAATCCCAGCATCCTCGCGGCGGACTTCGTCAACCTCGAGCGGGACATCGCCCGCATCGACAGCGCCGATCTGGTGCACGTCGATGTCATGGACAACCATTTCGTCCCGAACCTCACGTTCGGCCCGCAAATGGTGGGCCGAATCCAGGATGTCTCGCCGATCCCGCTCGATGTACACCTCATGATCGAGGACCCGGACCGGTGGGCACCCGGTTACGCCGAACTCGGCGCGTATTCCGTGACATTCCATGCCGAGGCCGCGGCGGATGCGGTCGGCGTCGCTCGCCGGCTCCGCGAAATCGGCTCCCGCGCGGGACTTGCCGTGAAACCGGGCACGCCGATCGAACCGTACCTCGAGCTGCTTTCCGAATTCGACCAGATTCTGGTCATGACCGTCGAGCCGGGTTTCGGCGGCCAGAGTTTCATCGAATCCGTCATGCCGAAGCTCGCCACGCTCTCCCGGGAGGTGCGCCGACGCGGCCTCGACGTCTGGCTGCAGGTGGACGGCGGGGTGGACGTGCGCTCCATCGCCATCGCCGCCGCGGCGGGAGCGGACACGTTCGTCGCCGGATCGAGCGTGTTCAACTCCGACGATGCTGCGGGGAACATCGCCGCATTGCGGGCCGCCGCCGCGCCGCACGTGCACTAGTTCTGCTTGGATGGATTCATGACAGAGTTCAACAGGACCAAGCCTGAGATTGACTTCCACGGCGCTGACGCGCCGAGCGTCCTCGAGACGAGGGACATCGACGTGGGCTCCGGCCCGGAGGCGATGCCCGGTGCGACCGTCGAGGTGCACTACGTGGGAGTCGACTTCGAGACCGGGGAAGAGTTCGACTCCAGCTGGTCCAGAGACCAGTCGATCACGTTCCCGTTGCGGGGCCTCATCGCCGGCTGGCAGGAGGGCATTCCCGGGATGCGCGTCGGGGGCCGCCGCGAACTCGTCATCCCCCCGCATTTGGCGTACGGCCCGGCGGGCGGAGGACATGCCCTTTCCGGGCGCACGTTGATCTTCGTCATAGACCTGCTGGGCGTTTCCTAACCGGTACCCTTGGGGTTGTGAAGACTTTCGACGAGTTGTTCGCCGAGCTGTCCGAAAAGGCAGCGGCCCGGCAGCCGGGTTCCGGGACGGTGCAGCGGCTCGATGAGGGCGTTCACGCCATCGGGAAGAAGCTCGTCGAGGAGGCAGCGGAATCCTGGATGGCGGCGGAGCACGAAAGCGCCGACCGCACCGCCGAGGAGCTTTCGCAGCTTCTGTACCACGTTCAGGTGCTCATGCTGGCCAGGGGTTTGACCACCGAGGATGTCTACCGACATTTGTGATCGCGCCCTCGCCCTGGACGTACGACCACGCCGCTCTGAAAGCCCAGACGACGGGAGAAGAGAACACGCATGCTCAGAATCGCCATCCCGAACAAGGGGATGCTCTCCGACACGGCAACGCAAATGCTCGCGGAAGCCGGGTATGTCACCCGGCGCGATCCGAAGGAACTCATCGTCTTCGACCCCGCGAACGGCGCCGAGTTCTTCTATCTTCGCCCGCGCGATATCGCGACCTATGTCGGCTCCGGCGCCCTGGATGTCGGCATCACCGGTCGGGACCTTCTGCTGGACTCCGGGTCGAGCGCCACCGAGATCGCGGGGCTCGATTTCGCCGAGTCGACGTTCCGTTTCGCGGGCCCGACGGGCCGCTTCTCGTCGCTTTCGGACCTCGCCGGAGTGCGCGTCGCGACGAGCTACCCCGGCCTGGTCGGTGCGTTCCTTGCCCGGGAGGGCATCGACGCGCGCATCGTGACGCTGGATGGCGCGGTGGAGTCTGCGGTGCAGCTCGGGGTCGCCGATGCGGTCGCCGATGTCGTGTCGACCGGGACGACACTGCGGCAGCAGGGGCTCGACGTGTTCGGGCCGGTCATCCTGGAATCCACCGCCGTGCTGATCAGTTCGGGTGCAACGTTGCCGGGGCTCGCGACGTTCCAGCGGCGCATCCAGGGCGTGCTGGTCGCCCGCCAGTACGTGCTCATGGACTACGACCTGCCCGCCTCGCTCGTCGAGCAGGCGTCCGCGATCACCCCGGGGCTCGAGTCGCCCACGGTGTCGCCGCTCAGGGACTCGGAGTGGGTCGCCGTGCGGGTCATGGTTCCGCGCGCCAGAACGAACGCCATCATGGACGAGTTGTACGAGTTGGGTGCCCGCGCGATCCTGGTCAGTTCGATCCACGCTGCGCGGATCTGATGGCGCTCCCGGTTCGCGTGATCCCGTGCCTTGACGTTGCGGAGGGGCGGGTCGTGAAGGGCGTCAATTTCCGCGGGCTTCGGGATGCGGGGGATCCGGTCGAGCTGTCGCGCCGCTACTTCGAGCAGGGGGCGGACGAGCTGACGTTCCTGGACGTCAACGCGACCGTCGACAATCGCCAGACGGCGTGGGACATCGTCACGAGAACCGCGGAACAGGTTTTCATCCCGTTGACGGTCGGCGGCGGAGTTCGCACCGTCGAGGATGTGGCGAGGCTGCTTTCCGTCGGTGCCGACAAGGTGGGCGTGAACAGCGCCGCAATCGCCAGGCCATCGCTCATCGACGACATCGCGGATCGGTTCGGCGCCCAGGTGCTCGTGCTGTCTCTCGACGTGAAACGCTCCGGCGGCCGATTCGTCGTGACCACGCACGGTGGCCGCACGGAAACGGAACTCGACGCCATCGAATGGGCGGCCGAATCCGTGCGCCGCGGCGCGGGCGAACTGCTCGTGAACTCGATCGATGCGGACGGCACGAAGGCCGGCTTCGATCTCGAACTGATCGCCGCCGTCCGCGCGGTGAGCAGCGCGCCGATCATTGCCTCCGGGGGAGCGGGCGCCGCCCGCGACTTCGCGCCTGCCGTGCAGGCCGGGGCCGATGCTGTGCTCGCGGCCTCCGTGTTCCACAATGGAGACCTGACGGTCGCCGAAGTCAAGCAGTCGCTTGCCGACGGCGGCATCACGGTGAGGGAGACGGCATGACGGCGCGGGAGTCGGAGAACCTCGTCCAGCAGGCGCGGTTCGGCGCCGATGGGCTGCTGCCGGCCATCATCCAGGAAAACGGCTCAGGAGCTGTCCTCATGCTCGCCTGGATGGATGCGGAAGCCCTCGCGCGCACCCTCCGGGACGGCCGCGTGACGTTCTGGTCGCGGTCGCGGAAGGAATACTGGAGAAAAGGCGACACGTCGGGCAATCGGCTCCTGGTGAGTTCAGCGGCCCTCGACTGCGACTCCGATGCCCTCCTGATCACCGTGGAGCCCGTGGCCGCCGCGTGCCACACGGGAGCCCACAGTTGCTTCGACGACGCCGGGGACGGGCAGTGACGACGCGAGCGGAATTCGATGGCCTGCTCGCCGGGCATCGCGTCGTCCCGGTCATCCGCGAACTGTTCGCGGACAGCGAGTCGCCCGTGGGCATCTACCGGAAGCTCGCGGCCGGGGCGCCGGGCACGTTCCTGCTCGAGTCGGCGGAACAGGGCGGAATCTGGTCGCGATACTCCTTCATCGGGGTCTCGAGTTTCGGGGTCCTGACCCAGTCCGGCGACCGGGCTCTGTGGCTGGATTACGGGCTTTCTGCGGACCGGGCGTTCGGGGAATCGGAACCGGGCGTCCCGCTGGAGGCGATCCGCGAACTCCACGCGCGCTGGAGCACCCCGCACATTCCGGGCCAGCCTCCGCTGACCGGCGGCCTCATCGGCTTCGTCGGCTGGGATGCCGTGCGGCAGATCGAGCGGCTGCCCGATCCGCCCGAAGCGGACTTCGACATCCCGGGCCAGGCGCTGTCCTTCGTGCGCGAGCTCGTCGTCGTGGACCATCGAACGGGCGCGCTGCTGCTCATCGTGACGGTCCTGAACGACGGGACGGACGACCCCGACACGATGTGGCGCGATGCCGGCGAGGCGCTCGATTCCCTGCAGTCGCGCCTTGCGGCGCGCTCGGAGCCGTGGGTGGCGAACGTGGACCTGACGGTGGAGCCCGAGCCGCGCCCCCGGGTCGACGAAGCGACGTTCCGTGCCGGCGTGGAGGCGTCGAAGCGGTATGTCCGCGAGGGCGACGTCTTTCAAATCGTGCTGTCTCAGCGATTCGACCACGACGTCGAGGCGGAACCGATCGACGTGTACCGGATCCTCCGCGCGCTCAATCCCAGCCCGTACATGTATTTCCTGTCGCTGTCCGAACCCGAGGGGGAGCCGTACTGGGTCGTGGGGTCCTCCCCGGAGGCGCTCGTGAAGGTCGAGAACGGCCGAGCGTACATGCACCCGATCGCCGGCTCCCGGCCCAGGGGGAACAACCCGGAGCACGATCTGGACCTGGCCGCAGAGCTCGCCGACGACGACAAGGAACGCGCAGAGCATCTCATGCTCGTGGATCTCGCCCGCAACGACCTCCAGAAGGTGTGCGAGCCGGGAAGCGTCGAGGTCACCGAATTCATGCAGGTCGAACGATTCAGCCACATCATGCACCTCGTGTCCTCCGTCGAAGGGGATGTGCGGCAGGGGATAGGCCCGATCGACGTGTTCCGTGCCACGTTCCCCGCGGGAACCCTGTCCGGCGCGCCGAAACCGAGAGCGCTGGAAATCATTGACGAACTGGAGCCGGCGGCACGAGGCCTGTACGGCGGCGTCGTGGGGTACTTCGGTTTCTCCGGAGACGTCGACCTTGCCATTGCCATTCGCACGGCCACGATTTCGCGCGGTGTCGCGCGGGTGCAGGCGGGGGCGGGAATCGTCGCGGACTCTGACCCTGCGGCGGAGTATGCGGAATCGCACAACAAAGCCGCTGCCCCGTTGCGGGCGGTCGCGGTTGCGAATCGGATGCGCAGGGTCACCGCATGAACCCGCGCACGCTGCGCGCCGCGAGCATCTTCGGCGGCGTCCTGCTCGCCGGACTCGCGCTCCTCGGCTGGTCGCAACCCTGGTTCGTGGTGGTGCTCGGCGGGCAGTCCGCCCAGCATCCGGACCTCCATGTCGCCGGCGACGTGAGCGCGCCGGCCGTCGCGGCACTCGCGATCGCCGCCGCGGCCGCATTCGGGGCGATGGCGATTTCCGGGGCGTTCTTCCGCGCCGTCCTCGCCGTCCTCGAGGTGCTCCTCGGCGCCAGCATCCTGGTGTCGTCCGTTCTGGCCCTGAGCGCCCCCTCCGGCGCCGTGGAAGCCGCCGTCACGAAGGCCACGAGCGTCGCGGGCCTCGAATCCGTCCAGGCGCTCATCGCATCGAACACGCCGACCGCGTGGCCGTTCGTGACGTTCGGTGCCGGCGCCCTGCTGGGCGTCCTCGGCATCGGCATCATACTGACCGGGCGCCTGTGGCCCGCAGGCGGCCGCCGATTCGAGGTGGTGCGGTTCGATCCGGCAGATCCGGATGCGCCCGGCGGCGGCGGCCGGGAACCGCGCGGCGCGGTATCCGATTGGGACGAGCTGAGCGGGGGATCGGACCCGACCTCCCGCTAGCCTGCGCAGCACGTCGGTACGGTTAGACTGGCGGAGACTTAAGTCCGACACGATTCACTGGAGTGACATGAGCAGCGCAGACATCTCCGACCCGGGCCACGGGCACTCGCCCGCAGCGTGGACGGCCGTCATCATCATGATGATCGCCTTCCTGCTGGGCACCATCGCGTTCTGGTTCGCCTCGATGTGGCTCATCTGGGTTTCCCTCGCCCTCGTGGTCGTCGGTCCGATCGTCGGCTGGATCATGGCGAAGGCCGGCTGGGGTGTCGCAGGGCCGCGGTACGTGCCCAAGCAGACCCACTAGGCGGGTGCTTACGCAACTCATCGCCGGGGCCGTCGCCGACGCCGCGGCGAGAAGGGCCATTCGCCCTCTCGCGGAGGTGGAGCGGGCGGCGGCAGCCCGAGCGCCGGCACGCGACGCACTCGCGGCGCTCGCGCCGGCCGCGCGGGTGAAAATCATCGCCGAAATCAAGCGGGCGAGTCCATCGCGGGGCCGGCTGTCGGACATCGCCGACCCGGCAGCTCTCGCTGCGCGGTACGTCCAGGGTGGGGCAAGCGCGATCAGCGTGCTCACCGAGGAACGGAAATTCGGCGGGTCCCTCGCGGATCTGGAAACCGTCCGCGCCGCCGTCGATGTCCCCGTGCTGCGCAAGGACTTCATCGTGGAGCCGTACCAGGTGTTCGAGGCCAGGGCGGCGGGCGCGGACCTCATCCTCCTGATGGCCTCCGCGCTGGACCAGGCCGACCTGGGTGAGCTGTACCGTCTCGTGGACGACCTGGGCATGACGGCGCTCGTCGAAGCGCACGACGCCGACGAGGTGGCCAGAGCCGCGGACATCGGCGCGAAGCTCATCGGGATCAACGCGCGGAATCTCACCACGTTCGAACTCGATCGGCGCCTGTTCGGCCGCCTCGTCGATCTCGTGCCCGACGGGGCGATCAAGGTCGCGGAATCCGCCGTGTCCTCCGCCGCCGACGTGGCGCGCTATCGGAACGCCGGGGCGGATGTCGTTCTCATCGGCGAAGCGCTCGTCACCGCCGACCCGATCGCGACCCTCGCAGAATTCCTGGCCGTCTGATGGGGCTCCGGGAAGCCTCAGGGCCCTACTTCGGCGGCTACGGCGGGCGGTTCGTCCCCGAATCGCTTGTGGAGGCGCTCGATGAGCTCACCGCGGAGTACGACGCAGCGAAGGCCGATCCCGCGTTCGCGGCGGAGTTCGCGAGACTGGGCGCGACGTACACGGGACGGCCGTCGATCATCACCGAGGTGCCGCGATTCGCCGAACACGCCGGCGGCGCGCGCGTCATCCTGAAACGCGAAGACCTGAACCACACGGGGTCCCACAAGATCAACAACGTGCTCGGCCAGGCGCTCCTCACCAAACGGATCGGGAAGCACCGCGTGATCGCCGAGACCGGCGCGGGGCAGCACGGCGTCGCGACGGCGACCGCTGCCGCGCTCATGGGCATGGAGTGCGTCGTGTACATGGGTGAGGTCGACACGCAGCGGCAGGCGTTGAACGTCGCGCGGATGCGCCTCCTGGGCGCCGAAGTCGTCCCGGTGACGACGGGGTCGCGAACCCTCAAGGACGCCATCAACGAGGCGATGCGCGACTGGGTCACGAACGTCGCGACCACCAACTACATTTTCGGTACCGTTGCGGGACCGCATCCATTTCCCGCCATGGTCCGGGACTTCCAGAAAATCATCGGGGACGAGGCGAGGCAGCAGGTCATCGACCTCACCGGGTCGCTTCCCGATGCCGTGGCGGCGTGCGTCGGCGGCGGGTCGAACGCGATTGGAATCTTCGACGCGTTCCTCGATGACGAGTCCGTAGCCCTGTACGGATTCGAGGCGGCGGGGGACGGCGCCGACACGCCCCGCCACGCCGCGACGATCACGAAGGGACGTCCAGGCGTCCTGCACGGCGCCCGGTCGTACCTGCTCCAGGATGACGACGGACAGACGATCGAGTCGCACTCGATCTCCGCCGGCCTCGACTACCCCGGGGTGGGTCCGGAGCACGCGTGGCTCGCCGACATCGAGCGGGCCAGGTACCTGCCGATCACCGACGCCGCGGCGATGGATGCGTTCCGTCTCCTCGCCCGCACCGAAGGGATCATTCCGGCCATCGAGTCCGCGCACGCCCTCGCCGGAACCATCGACCTGGGGAAGAACCTCGGCCCGGATGCGACGATCCTGGTGAGCCTCAGCGGCCGCGGGGACAAGGACATGGAAACCGCGGGCGAGTGGTTCGACCTGCTGGAGCAATCGTGACCCCCGGGACCAGCACGGTCGGCGCCGCGATCGACGCGAAGAAGGCCACGGGTGGCTGCCTGATCGGTTACCTCCCCGTCGGGTTTCCCGACCTTGCGACGAGCATCGAGGCGGCTGTCGCGATCGCCGAGAACGGCGTGGATGTCATCGAGCTCGGCCTGCCGTACTCCGACCCGGTCATGGACGGCCCCGTCATCCAGAAAGCCACGCAGGCGGCGCTGGCCGGCGGGTTCCGCCTCGCCCACGCGTTCGAGGCAGTCCACGCCATCACCGAGCGCGTGCCCGTTCCCGTCGTGCTCATGACGTACTGGAACCCCGTGATCCAGTACGGCGTCGACCGGTTCGCCGACGATCTCGTGGCCGCCGGAGGATCCGGGATCATCACGCCCGACCTCATCCCGGATGACGCCGCGGACTGGTTCGCCGCATCCGACCGCACCGGACTCGACCGGATATTCCTTGCGGCACCCTCCTCGACCGATCACCGGTTGCGCATGATCACCGAGTCGTCCCGCGGATTCGTCTATGCCGTATCGACCATGGGAATCACGGGAGCGCGATCCGAAGTGGACAGCGCCGCCCGCGCGCTCGTCGGCCGCCTGCGCGACGCCGGTGCCGAGCGTGCATGCGTCGGCCTCGGCATCTCCTCGGCGCAGCAGGTGCGCGAGATCCTCGACTACGCGGACGGCGCGATCGTCGGCTCCGCGCTCGTCTCCGCGCTGGACGCGGGAGGGGTCGCGGAGCTTGCCCGCACGGCGTCCGCTCTGTCGGTCGGTACTAGGCTGATCTAGCTCGCTCCCTCTTCGAAAGGCACAACGGACAGTGTTCGGAATTCTGGCCCCGCTTCCCGCAAGCATCCCCAGCCCTGACTACTCATGGCAGGTTTTCAACTTCGGCACGTGGCTGCACGACATCGGACTGACCTGGGTGACGATCCCCATCCCGATCCACACCTACGCGCTGTGCATCCTCGCGGGCATCATCGCCGCCACCATCCTCACCGCGTACCGCCTCAAGCAGCGCGGGGCCGACGCGGGGGTCGTTTTGGACATCGCGCTGTGGGCGGTGCCGTTCGGCATCATCGGCGGCCGTATTTTCCACGTCGTCACGCACCCGGACGACTACTTCGGGGCCGGGAAGGATCTGCTGAAAACCCTCTACATCTGGGAGGGCGGCATGGCTATTTTCGGGGCGCTCATCCTCGGCGCCGTGGGCACGCTCATCGGCTGCCGCCTCGCCGGCGTGCGGTTCTGGAGTTTCGCGGATGCCGTCGCCCCTGCCCTGCTGCTCGCGCAGGCGTTCGGCAGGCTCGGCAACTACTTCAACCACGAACTGTTCGGCCTGCCGACGAATCTCCCGTGGGGCCTCGAAATCGAGTCCACGAACCCCGCGTTCCCGGCAGGACTTCCCGCCGGCACGCTGTTCCACCCCACGTTCCTGTACGAGATCATCTGGAACCTCATCGGCGTCGCCGTGCTCCTGTACGTCGAGCGCCGCTGGCGGCTCGGCACAGTCACCGTCCCGTTCGTCGGCGTCGACGTCACGGCGCCCATCGCTGGCGCGTTCCGCCTCCAGTGGGGCAAGGTGCTCGGCTTGTACCTCATCTGGTACGGCGTCGGCCGCAGCTTCTTCGAGTCGATCCGAATCGACCCGAGCGAGATTTTTTTCGGCATCCGGACGAACGTGTGGGCCGCGTTCGGCGCGATCCTCGTCGGGCTCGTCATCATCATCGCGCAGTCGCGGCGGCACCCGGGGGTCGAACCGAGCCCGTACCTGCCCGGTCGCGAATGGTCGCCCGATGCTGTTGTACACTCTGAAGACGTTTACACGGACGCCGATTTCGAAGGCAATGACGGCTCGAAGTCATCCGAACCAGTTTCGTCGGTGAAAACGAAAGGCACCACGGTCGCCACAAGCGGTCGAGCTACGTAACAGTCCAGCGCATAAATCCGCGGCCCTCGGGTCGGCGTGGGCATCCATGGGCCAGTGACGTCCCTCCACTCTTTCCGGGAGGACAATTCATGGTCCCCAGGCCGCCGCATTCGCGATTCAGCACGGTACCCGAGCCGCACGGGCTGTACGACCCTGCCTTCGAGAGGGACGCCTGCGGCCTGGCCATGGTCGCGACGCTGAGGGGGAGCGCGGGCCACGACATCGTGGATCTGGCGCTCTCCGCGCTGCGCAACATGGAACACCGGGGTGCCGTCGGATCCGACGCGGGAACCGGCGATGGCGCGGGGATCATGACCCAGATCCCGGACGCGTTCCTTCGGCAGGTCGTGGAATTCGAGCTCCCCGCCGCCGGGCGCTACGCCGTCGGCGCCGCCTTTCTTCCCGTCGATCAGGCCGAACGGGCCGAGGTCGCGCGGCGCCTCGCGGAATTCGCGCGGGAGGAAGGTCTCACGGTCCTGGGCTGGCGCCGCGTGCCGGTTGATGCGAGCGTGCTCGGAAGCCTCGCGAGAGGGGCCATGCCCGCCATCGAGCAGCTTTTCCTCACCCACCCGAGCGCTTCCGGCATCGCGCTGGATCGCCTCGCGTTCCGGATGCGCAAACGTGCCGAGCGCGAACTCGACGTGTTCTTTCCCTCGTTGTCCTGCCGCACCCTCGTGTACAAGGGCATGGTTACGACGCTCCAGCTCGAACCGTTCTACCCGGACCTCTCCGACCCGCGATTCGCCTCGCGCCTGGCGCTCGTGCACTCGCGGTATTCCACGAACACGTTTCCGTCGTGGCCGCTCGCGCAACCGTTCCGGCTGCTCGCCCATAACGGAGAGATCAACACCGTTCAGGGCAACCGCAACTGGATGCGGGCCCGGCAGTCCCAACTGGAATCGAACCTTCTCGGCGATCTGGCGCCTCTCCTGCCGATCGTGACGCCGGGCGGAAGCGACTCCGCATCCTTCGATGAAGTCCTCGAGCTGCTCACGCTCGGGGGACGGTCCCTGCCGCACGCCATCATGATGATGATCCCCGAGGCGTTCGAGAATCAGGCGAACCTTGCCGACGATCGGCGGGCATTTTACGAATACCACTCCGGCCTCATGGAGCCGTGGGACGGCCCGGCGGCCATGGTGTTCACCGACGGCACGCTCGTGGGGGCGACCCTCGACCGCAACGGCCTTCGGCCCGGCCGGTTCCTGGTCACCGAGGACGGCCTCGTGGTGCTCGCGAGCGAGATCGGCGTGCTCCAATTCGATCCCAGCCGGGTGGTCCGCAAGGGCAGGCTCCGGCCGGGAAAAATGTTCCTCGTCGACACCGAAGCGGGCCGACTGATCGAAGACGACGAGATCAAGCAGTCGCTCGCGGCGCAGCAGCCGTGGGGCGACTGGCTTCGCGACGGTCGGATCAACCTCCGGGACCTCCCGCAGCGCGAACACATCGTGCACACTCCGGCATCCGTCGGCCGCCGCCAGCGCACGTTCGGGTACACCGAGGAGGAGCTGAGGGTCCTCATCGCGCCCATGGCGAAGAATGGCGCCGAGCCGATCGGGGCGATGGGCACCGACACTCCGATCGCGGTCCTCGCGGACCGACCCCGGCTCCTGTTCGACTATTTCACGCAGCAGTTCGCCCAGGTCACGAATCCGCCGCTCGACAGCATCCGCGAGGAAGTCGTCACCTCGATGTCGATGGGGCTCGGCCCGGAGCTGAACCTGCTGGATGCGACACCGGAGCACGCGTACCAGATCATCCTCGACTTCCCGGTCATCGACAACGACGAGCTCGCGAAAATCCAGCACATCGATGCCTCGCCGGGCAGCCGCACGACGACGACCGTGCGCGGGCTGTACCGCGTCGACGATGGCCCGCGCGCGCTCGCGGACCGGCTTGCGGCGATGTGCGCCGAGGTCGACGACGCGATCGAACGCGGCGCCAAATACATCGTGCTGTCCGACCGCGACTCCACGAAGGATCTCGCGCCGATTCCCTCGCTGCTCATGCTGTCCGCCGTCCACCATCACCTGATTCGGCGCGAGAACCGGCTGCGCGTCGGACTCATCGTGGAAGCGGGGGATGTGCGGGAAGTCCACCACGTTGCCATGCTCGTCGGCTACGGCGCGTCCGCGATCAACCCGTACCTCGCGATGGAAACGGCGGAGCAGCTGGTACGCAGCGGAGATCTCGTCGGCGTGAGCTCCGAACAGGCGGTGGGCAACATCATCACGGCGCTGGGCAAGGGCGTTTTGAAGACGATGTCGAAAATGGGCATCTCGGTCGTGTCTTCCTACGCCGGCGCCCAGGCTTTCGAGGCGATCGGCCTGGCCCAGGATTTCGTCGACGAGTACTTCACCGGCACCACCTCCCGGCTCGGCGGCGTGGGCATGGACGTCATCGCGGCCGAGAACCTGGCCCGGCATCAGAGCGCATACCCGGATGAGGCCGCGAGCACCGTGCACGAGCACCTCGCACAGGGGGGCGAATACCAGTGGCGCAGGAGCGGCCCGCCGCACCTGTTCAACCCGGACACCGTGTTCCGGCTGCAACACTCCACGCGGGAACGCCGCTATGACATCTTCCGCGACTACACCCGGCTCGTGGACGAACAGTCCGGAAACCTCATGACCCTGCGGGGATTGTTCACGCTGCGCGAGGGGGAGCGGCCTGCCGTGCCGCTGGAAGAGGTCGAGTCGGTTCAGTCGATCGTGAAACGCTTCTCCACCGGCGCGATGAGTTACGGATCGATCAGCGAGGAAGCGCACGAGACGCTCGCGATCGCCATGAACCGGTTGGGCGCGAGGAGCAACACGGGGGAGGGCGGGGAGACCGTGGAGCGACTGCTCGACCCCGAGCGCCGCAGCGCGATCAAGCAGGTCGCGTCGGCGCGATTCGGCGTGACGAGCCTGTATTTGACGAACGCGACGGATATCCAGATCAAGATGGCCCAGGGTGCGAAACCCGGAGAGGGCGGACAATTGCCTCCCGCGAAGGTGTACCCGTGGATCGCCCGCACCCGGCACGCGACGGCAGGGGTCGGACTCATTTCGCCGCCACCGCACCACGACATCTATTCGATCGAGGATTTGAAACAGCTCATCTTCGATCTCAAGCGCGCAAACCCGAACGCCAGAATCCACGTCAAGCTCGTGAGCCAGTCCGGGATCGGCGCCGTCGCGTCCGGCGTGGCCAAGGCCCTCGCCGACGTTGTTCTGGTCTCCGGTCACGATGGCGGCACGGGGGCGAGCCCGCTGTCCTCGCTCAAGCACGCCGGAACCCCGTGGGAGCTCGGACTTGCGGAAACCCAGCAGACGCTCATGGCGAACGGACTGCGGGACCGCGTCGTCGTGCAGGTCGACGGCCAGCTGAAGACCGGGCGCGATGTGATCGTGGCGGCATTGCTGGGCGCGGAGGAGTTCGGTTTCGCGACCGCGCCGCTCGTGGTCTCCGGTTGCGTCATGATGCGGGTGTGCCACCTCGACACGTGCCCGGTCGGCGTCGCCACGCAGAACCCGGAACTGCGCGCCCGATTCACCGGAAAACCCGAGTTCGTCGAGACATTCTTCGAATACCTCGCCGAGGAAGTGCGCGAGTACCTTGCCGCACTCGGATTCCGGAGCCTTGAGGAAGCGATCGGCCATCGTGAACTTCTGGACGTCGACAGGGCGATTTCGCACTGGAAAGCCGACGGCCTGGATCTCGCGCCGATCCTCGCCACCGGAAAGCACGATCCGGATGCGCCGCTGCGCCACCGGATCGACCAGGACCATGATCTGGCGGCGCACATCGACCGCACCCTCATCGCCCAGTGCGAGGGCGCCCTGGAGCGGCAGGAAAGCGTCGACATTTCGGCGACCGTGAAGAACACTGACCGCGCCGTCGGAACACTCCTTGGCCATGAGGTGACGGTGCGCCACGGAGAGCAGGGCCTGCCGGACGGAACCATCAGCATTGCGCTTGCCGGGACTGCCGGTCAATCGCTTGGCGCGTTCCTGCCGCGCGGAATTTCGCTCCACCTCGAAGGCGACGCCAACGACTACGTGGGCAAGGGACTGAGCGGAGGAACGGTATCGCTCCGCCCCCACCGCACGAGCGTGTTCCGCGCCGAACGCAACGTGATCGCGGGCAACGTCATCGGGTATGGCGCGACGAGCGGCCGCCTGTTCATCCGGGGCATCGTGGGCGAGCGCTTCCTGGTGCGCAACTCCGGCGCCTCCGCGGTCGTCGAGGGCGCCGGCGACCACGCGCTCGAGTACATGACGGGCGGCGTCGCCGTGATCCTCGGTTCCGTGGGTCGAAACCTCGGCGCCGGCATGTCCGGAGGCACCGCGTACGTGTACCGGCTGCCCGCCGATCGAGTGAATCGGGATGCGCTGGAACACGGCGAACTGCGGCTGGATCCGCTGGACCGCGCGGACGTCGAACTCCTGCGCGACCTGCTGCACCAGCATGTCGAGCACACCGGCTCGACGCTCGCCTCCGCCATGCTGGAGGATTTCGAGACGACCGCGTCGGAGTTCGTCCGGGTGCTTCCCCGTGACTTCGCGGCAGTGCTGGAGACGCGGGCGACAGCGGTCGACGAAGGTCTCGACCCCGACGGCGCCGTCGTGTGGGAGCGCATCGTGGAGGTGACGGGTGGCTGATCCGAAGGGTTTCCTCAAGACCAGGTCCCGCGAGCTTCCGCCGCGGCGGCCCGTTTCCGTTCGGCTTCTGGACTGGAAGGAAGTGTACGAACCGGGGGATGACACTGTGCTGCGGCGGCAGGCGGGCCGCTGCATGGACTGCGGGATTCCGTTCTGCCATCAGGGGTGCCCGCTCGGGAACCTCATCCCGGAGTGGAATGACCTGGTCCGCCGCGGTGAAGGCCGCGAGGCGAGCGAGCGACTGCACGCCACGAACAATTTCCCGGAGTTCACCGGGAGGCTCTGTCCCGCGCCGTGCGAGAGCTCCTGCGTTCTGGGCATCAGCCAGGAGCCGGTCACGATCAAGCTCGTCGAGCAGTCCATCATCGACACCGCGTGGGCCGAGGATTGGGTGCAGCCGCACCCGCCGGAGCGGCTCACCGGAAAGACGGTCGCCGTGGTCGGTTCGGGACCGGCGGGGCTCGCCGCGGCCCAGCAGCTCACCCGCGCGGGCCACACCGTCGCGGTGTTCGAGAGGGATGACCGGATCGGCGGGCTGCTGCGGTACGGCATCCCGGACTTCAAGCTGGAGAAGAAGCACATCGAGAACCGCCTCCGGCAAATGCAGGCCGAAGGCACGAGGTTCCGCGCGCGCGTGAACATCGGCGTTGACATTTCCTGGGCCGACTTGCGCGGCCGCTACGATGCCGTGGTGATCGCCACCGGGGCGCTCGTCCCTCGCGACCTGCCGATTCCCGGGCGGGAACTCGCCGGCGTCCATTTCGCCATGGACTACCTCGTGCAGCAGAACCATCGAGGCGCAGGAGACGACGTCAGCGGGCAGATCACGGCGGAAGGGCGCCACGTCGTGATTCTCGGCGGGGGCGATACGGGAGCTGACTGCCTCGGGACCGCGCACCGGCAGGGCGCTCTGTCCGTGACGACGCTGGCGATCGGAAAGCGCCCCCCCGGCGAACGCCCCGGGGAACAGCCCTGGCCCATGCACCCGTTGCTGTTCGAGGTGTCGAGCGCCCACGAGGAGGGCGGGCAGCGCGAGTTCCTGGCCTCCACCGTCGAGTTCCTGTCGAACGGTTCCGGAGAAGTGAGCGGCATCCGCATCGCGGAAACCGAATACCTCGACGGCCGGCGAGTGCCGAAATCCGGCACCGAACGCGAAATCCCCGCCGACCTGGTCCTTCTCGCCCTCGGATTCACCGGAACCGAAACTGCGGCGCTCGAATCCGATCTGAGCATCGGCAGCGAAGACGGGACGGTGCTTCGGGATTCCCAGTTCCAGACGAACACGCCGGGAGTGTTCGTCGCCGGCGATGCGGGACGGGGCGCTTCCCTCATTGTCTGGGCGATTGCGGAGGGACGTGCCGCGGCCGCCGCCGTCGACCGG
Organism: Micrococcales bacterium; assembly: GCA_017306245.1. Taxonomy (GTDB): domain Bacteria; phylum Actinomycetota; class Actinomycetes; order Actinomycetales; family Microbacteriaceae; genus Terrimesophilobacter. The sequence continues at coordinate 603,946 of JAFKIY010000001.1, forward strand.
TACCTTGAAGGTGACACGGAATTGCCCGCGCCCGTGCTGCCCACGGATCGCCCGATCAGCCTGTGACCACCCGACCCGGACATCACCACGCAATAAACACGAACGAAGGACACCAGTGAGACGCGCAAAGATCGTCGCAACCCTCGGCCCCGCAACCTCCAGTTACGAGAACATCCGGGCCATCATCGACGCGGGCGTGGACGTGGCCAGGATGAACCTGAGCCACGGCACCTACGACGTCCACGAGGAGGTCTACGCGAACGTCCGGAAGGCGGCGGACGCCTCCGGGCGGGCCGTCGCGGTGCTCGTCGACCTGCAGGGTCCGAAGATCCGGCTGGGAAAGTTCGAGGCCGGCCCCTACGAGCTTGCCGTCGGCGACGTGTTCCGCATCACGACGGAGGACATCGTGGGAAACAGGGACATTTCCTCGACCACTTACGAGGGGCTGCCCGCCGATGTCAAGGCGGGGGACCCGATCCTCATCGACGACGGCAAGGTGACACTCCGCGTCACCGACACGGACGGAACGGTCGTGACGACGGTCGTCGAAGTGCCCGGCGCCGTGTCCAACAACAAGGGGATCAACCTTCCCGGCGTCGCCGTCAACGTGCCGGCCCTTTCGGAGAAGGACGAGGAGGACCTCCGGTGGGGGCTCGGCCTCGGCGCGGACCTCATCGCCCTGTCGTTCGTGCGCAGCGCCGACGACATAGTCCGCGTGCACGAGATCATGGCGGAGGAGGGGCGCAAGATTCCGGTGATCGCGAAGATCGAGAAGCCTCAGGCCGTCGACAATCTGGAAGCCATCATCGACGCTTTCGACGGCATCATGGTGGCCCGCGGGGATCTCGGGGTCGAGCTTCCGCTCGAAGCGGTGCCGATCGTGCAGAAGCGCGCCGTCGAACTGTGCCGCAGGATGGCGAAGCCTGTCATCGTGGCCACGCAAATGCTGGAATCGATGATCTCCAGCCCGCGGCCCACACGGGCGGAAACCTCCGATGTGGCCAATGCGGTTCTGGATGGAACGGATGCCGTGATGTTGAGCGGAGAAACGAGCGTCGGAGAGTTCCCGGTCATCACCGTCCAGACGATGGCGCGCATCATCGAGTCGACGGAAGAGCACGGTCTCGACCGCATCTCGCCGCTTGGGACGAAACCGCGCACGCAGGGTGGAGCGGTCACGCTCGCGGCCGCGGAGGTCGCCGAATTCGTGGAGGCCAAATACCTGTGCGTTTTCACCCAGTCCGGCGACTCCGCGCGGCGAATGTCCCGCATCCGCTCTCGCATTCCGATGTTCGCGTTCACGCCCATCGAGGGCATCCGCCGCAGGATGGCGCTCACCTGGGGTATCCGCGCATTCCTCGTCGACTCGGTGACCCACACGGACGCGATGTTCCGCCAGGTGGATGACACCCTGCTCGAGTTGGGGCTCGCCGAGGTGGGCGATGTCGTCGTCGTCATCTCCGGATCGCCTCCCGGGACGTCCGGCTCCACGAACGACATGCGCGTGCACCACATCGGCGACGCGTTGAAAGCGCCATCGCCGGCCTGACCCGCACGCGAATTCTGTGCCGGTGGTGGGACTTGAACCCACACGCCCTTTCGAGCAAAGCATTTTGAGTGCTCCGCGTCTGCCATTCCGCCACACCGGCGCACAGTACGTCAAAAGAGTATCGCAGCGCCCGACGCCTTTCCGCCTCTTTCCCGTAGGCTTTGAGTTGTGCCAGACGAGAATGCAGAAGCCCCAGCAGCCCGCCGCGTGGTCGTGGCGGAGGATGAGTCCCTGATCCGGCTCGACATCGTGGAGACGTTGCGCGACAACGGATTCGATGTCGTCGGCGAGGCTGGCGACGGCGAAGCGGCGGTGGCGCTGGCCAGGGAGCTTCGACCCGACCTCGTCGTCATGGATGTGAAAATGCCGAAGCTGGATGGAATTTCCGCGGCTGAGCAGCTCACGAAGGATCACGTCGCGCCGGTTGTTCTGCTCACTGCGTTCAGCCAGAAGGACCTCGTCGAGCGCGCGACGGAGGCTGGCGCGCTCGCCTACGTCGTCAAGCCGTTCACTCCGAGCGATCTGCTGCCGGCTATCGAGATCGCACTCGCCCGGTACGCGCAAATCGTGACGCTCGAGGATGAGGTCTCGGATTTGGTCGAACGATTCGAGACCCGCAAGATCGTGGACAGGGCGAAGGGCCTCCTGAACGAGAAAATGGGGCTCTCCGAACCGGAGGCGTTCCGCTGGATCCAGAAAGCCTCCATGGATCGCCGGCTCACCATGCACGACGTCGCCGTGGCGATCATCGATCAGCTCGCGCCGAAGAAGGGCGCGCCCCAGAAGGACTAGGCGTCCCGGAGGATGTTCGTCATCCGCACGGTGGAGAGCCGGTTGCCGTCGTCGTCGGTCATGACGATTTCGTGGACGGTGATGGTGCGTCCGAGCGAGATCGCCGTGCAGGTGCCGGTCACCCAGCCGCTCGTGACCGAACGCGAGTGGCTCGCGCTGATCTCGATTCCCACCGCGTAACGTCCGGCGCCAGCGTGCAGGTGCGCTGCCGTGGACCCGAGCGATTCGGCGAGCACGAGGTGCGCGCCGCCGTGCAGGATGCCGTATGGCTGGGTATTGCCCTCGACGGGCATCCGCGCGACCGCGAGGTTCGGGCTCGCTTCGATGAACTCGATGCCCATTTTCACGCCGAGGGCGCCGGCGGGCGCCGCAGGGTCAACGGCAGTGTCGGTGATGCGCATGATCTGACGAAACCCTCAATTTCCTGACTGCCGCCGATGCTCCCGCCGTGACGGGGGCGGCGGCTAGGCTGACTCTCGTGACGGACAACGAAAAGCCTACCCTCATGGTCATCGATGGTCACTCGCTGGCGTTTCGCGCGTTTTACGCGCTCCCGGTGGACAGTTTCGTGAACCGCGAGGGTCAGCACACGAACGCGATCCACGGGTTCATCGCGATGCTCATCAATCTTCTGCAGAACGAGAAACCGACGCATCTGGCCGTCGCCTTCGACATTTCGCGATTCTCCTTCCGCACGCGCGAATACCCCGAATACAAGGGCACCCGCGCCGAGACGCCCCCCGAGTTCATCGGCCAGATCCCGCTTCTTGAGGAGGCGTTGAAGGCGATGGGCATCGCGACGATCAGCAAAGAGGATTTCGAGGCGGACGACATCCTCGCGACGCTTTCGACGCAGGGTGCCGAGCAGGGTTTCCACGTCTACGTGGTCTCCGGGGACCGCGACAGCATTCAGCTCGTGAACGACGACGTGACCCTCCTGTACCCGAACGCCAGGGGCGTCTCCGAACTCAAACGCTACGATCCGGCCGCCGTCGAGGAGCGCTATGGGATCCGCCCTGAGCAATATCCGGACGTCGCCGCCCTCGTCGGAGAAACGAGCGACAACCTCATCGGCGTGGACAAGGTGGGGGAGAAGACCGCGGTCAAGTGGGTGCTCGAATATGGCGGACTCGACCAGATCCTCGAGCACGCGGAGGACATCAAGGGCGTCGTGGGCGAAAAGCTGCGCGAACAAAAGGACCGGGCAATCCGCAACCGGAAGCTCAATCGGCTCGTGACGGATGTCGATTTGCCCGTCGGACCGAAGGATCTCGCCCGCTCGCCCATCGACACGGCCGCGGTGCGCGACGTGTTCGACAAGCTCCAGTTCCGCACGCTCCTGGACCGGGTTCTCAAGATTGCCGCGGCAGAAGGCGCGGGCGCGCCCGAGCCGACGGCGGCGTCTACGGCGGAACCGGCCGTGAAGAAACTCGTCGACGAGGAACTCGCGAAGTGGCTCGCGTCGGCAGTGGGGGACGGTTCCCGGCCGCTCGGGCTCATGGTGGAGTCGAGCGGCGGCGAACTCGCCGGATTGGGGATCGCGAAGGACGACGACACGGCATACGTCCCGTGGGGCGCGCACCGGCCGGACTACGCCGCCCTGGAAGCGTGGCTGGAAAGCGACGCCCCGAAGCACCTGTTCCACTCCAAACCCGCTGTGAAGGCGCTGTCGCGCGCGGGCATCACGCTCAACGGCATCGCGTTCGACACGACCCTGGCCGCGTGGCTCCTGAAACCGGGCGGCAAGGACGAGTCGATTGCCGGGCAGGTGTACACCCACCTGGGCGAAACCGTCGTCGAGGCCGACCAGAACCAGCTCGTGCCGGATACGGAAGGCCTGAGTCCTGCGACCGAGGCGTGGTATGTGCTCCGGATCGCGAGAGAACTGGAGTCGCGGCTGAGTCCCGGCTCGCTGACAGTGCTGAAGGACATCGAGCTGCCGCTCGTTCCGGTGCTCGCGCGCATGGAACTCGACGGCGTTGCGGTGAACGCCGCTGCGCTGGCGAAACTCAACACACGCCTCACCGAGCGCGCTGCGGACATCGCGTCGCGGGCATTCGCCATTATCGGCCGCGAAGTGAACCTCGGCTCTCCGAAGCAACTGCAGCAGTTGCTGTTCGAGGAACTCGGCATGCCGAAATCCCGGGCCACGAAGACCGGATACTCCACGGATGCCGCGGCCCTCGCCGACCTGCAGGACCGCCTCCCGGAACCGCACCCGTTCCTCGACCTGCTCCTGCAGCATCGGGATGCCACCAAACTCAGGCAGATGATTGAGACGCTGGAGCGCGAGATCGGTCCGGATGGGCGCATCCACACCACCTACGATCAGACCGGGACGAGCACCGGGCGGATTTCGTCCAACGACCCGAACCTCCAGAACATCCCGGTGAAGGCGGACGAAGGCAAGGAGATCCGCGCGGCGTTCGAACCCGGCGCAGGATTCGACACGCTCCTCACGGCCGACTACTCGCAGATCGAAATGCGCATCATGGCGCACCTTTCGGAGGACGAGGGGCTCATCGAAGCCTTCAATGCGGGGGAGGATCTGCACCGTTTCGTGGGCGCCCGCATCTTCGGCGTCGAACCGTCTGAGGTGACCCCGACCATGCGCACGAAGGTCAAGGCGATGTCGTACGGCCTCGCGTACGGGTTGAGCGCGTTCGGCCTGTCCAAGCAATTGCGCATCGACGTCGCGGAAGCGAAGCAGCTCATGGTCGACTACTTCGCCCGGTTCGGCGCCGTGCGCGCGTATTTGCGGAACGTGGTCGATCAGGCCAGAAGCGACGGGTACACGGAGACGATTTTCGGCCGGCGCCGCCCGTTCGGCGACCTGAACTCGAACAACAGGGTGCTTCGCGAGAACGCGGAGCGCCAGGCGCTGAACGCGCCGATTCAGGGCTCGGCAGCCGACATCATGAAAATCGCCATGCTCGGTGTCGCCGGGGATATCGCCCACCAGGGCCTGAAATCGCGGATGCTCCTGCAGGTGCACGACGAACTCGTCTTCGAGGTCGCCTCAGGGGAACTGGACGCGGTCACGGCCATCGTCGGCGATCGGATGGGCCATGCTGCCGAGCTGAAAGTTCCCCTCGACGTGCAAATCGGCACGGGGCCGAACTGGGACGCGGCGGCGCACTAGAACTGCCAACTTTCCTCCGGGTAATGCCCGCGCATAAGCTCGACTCATGACTGCTGACAATTCTGCCGATGTGCGGGCCCACGAGGCCGACCGAACCCCTACCGCGATCGACGCGATCGCCGAAGAATGGGTCACGACCCTTGCCGACCTTGAGCCCGACATCGCCATCTGGATCGGCATCCCGGGCCGGTACGAGGAATACGGCGACCAGTCGCCGGCCGGACACCAGCGCCTCGTCGACGAGCGCAAAAAGGTCCTGGACCGTCTCTCCAGGGTCGAGCCGGCGGATGACGTCGACTGGGTGACGAAGACGGATATGTCCAACGAACTCCAGCTGGACCTCGAAGCGCACGAAGCCGGTTTGTGGAAACGCGACCTGAACGTCATCGCGTCTCCCGCGCAACGATTCCGCGACGTTCTGGACCTCATGGCCCACGATACGGTCGACGACTGGACCACGATCGCCGGGAAGCTGTCGAATCTTCCCGGGGCCATGGACGGGTACATCGAGACGCTGCGGCAGGGGATCGCGGATGGCACGGTGCCCGCCCGCCGCCAGGTTATGGAGGTGCTGGAGCAGGCGAAGAAGCATGGGTCGAAGAGCGGCTTCTTTTTCGCCTTTACGGATGGCGCGACTCTTGGCGACGGGACACAGTTGCCCGATTCGTTGAAGGCAGATTTGCGCAAGGGCGCCGAGGCCTCCGCTGCCGCCTACGGGAAACTCGCCGACTTTTTCGCGAACGAACTCGGCCCCGCCGCGAGCGAGTCCGACGCGATCGGGCGCGAACTGTACGCCCTCCAGTCCCGCCGGTTCCTCGGCGCGAAGATCGACCTTGATGAAACCTACGAGTGGGGAATCGAGGAGCTCGCCCGCATGGTCGAGGAGCAAACGCGGATCGCAGGGGAGATCAAGCCGGGGGCGAGCGTTGAGGAGGCCATCGCCGTTCTCGATGCGGACGCGAGCCGCAAACTGCACGGAACTGATGCGCTGCAGAAGTGGATGCAGAACCTGAGTGACACGGCGATCGCGGAACTCTCGAAATCGCATTTCGACATCCCGGACCCGGTGAAGAAGCTCGAGTGCATGATCGCTCCGACCCAGGAGGGCGGCATCTACTATACGAGCCCGAGCGACGACTTCTCCCGCGCCGGACGGATGTGGTGGTCGGTGCCCGAGGGCGTTACGGAGTTCGACACGTGGCGCGAGACGACGACCGTGTACCACGAGGGCGTTCCCGGCCACCACCTGCAGCTGGGTCAGGCCGTGTACAACCGCGCAACGCTCAACACGTGGCGCCGTCAGCTCGCCGGCACGAGCGGCCACGCGGAAGGCTGGGCGCTGTACGCGGAACGCCTCATGGAGGACCTTGGCTACCTGGATGACCCGGGAGACCGACTCGGAATGCTCGACGGCCAGCGGATGCGCGCCGCGCGCGTCGTGCTCGACCTCGGAGTGCACCTCGGCAAGAAGCGGCTCGACGGCAACGGCGTGTGGGACTACGACTACGCGTTCACCTTCATGAAGAGCAATGTGAACATGAACGAGCCGTTCGTGAGGTTCGAGGTGAACCGGTACTTCGGCTGGCCCGGCCAGGCGCCGGCGTACAAGGTCGGCCAGCGCATCTGGGAGCAGCTCCGCGACGAGGTGAAGGCGCGCGAGGGCGCCTCCTTCAACATCAAGGAGTTCCACCGCACGGCGCTCGACATGGGCGGTGTCGGCCTGGATACCCTGAAGGCCGCGTTCCGCAAGTGATGCGAATCAGACAGGTTGTGCTGTGGCAGTTCGCTGGTATTCGATAGTCGTCGACTGCAAGGATGTCGCCGCGCAGGCGCGCTGGTGGGCCGAAGTCCTCGACTGGCGCGTGGCGTACGAATCGGAGGACGAGTGGGTCATCGTGCCCCCGCGTGCCCTTGAGGAGAACCATCAGGTCCCGCTCGACGAGCAGGGTCCCGGGCTCGTGTTCGTGACCGTTCCCGAAGGAAAGACGGTGAAGAACCGGCTCCACATCGACCTCGCGCCCGGTCCGGACGATGATCAGGCGGCGGAAGTCGCGCGGCTTGAGGCGCTCGGCGCGACGCGCGTCAACGTCGGGCAGGATGAGTCGCAGGTCACCTGGGTCGTCCTCGCGGACCCCGAGGGCAACGAATTCTGCGTTTTGTCGCCGCGGGGCTGACGCGCTAGGCTGGAACGTCACGTCTGTGCTTACACGGCCGTGACGTCCTATCCGCCTGCCACGGCGAACAATCCATTGCACTACCTCGTTCGTGGCCTGATTTATGTCCACACTGGAGCAACAACTACATGACAACCGCAACGACCGCAGGCCCCAAGCAGGTCGCCATCAACGACATTGGATCTGCTGAAGATTTCCTCGCCGCGGTCGAAAAGACCCTGAAGTTTTTCAATGACGGCGACCTTATCGAAGGTACTGTCGTCAAGATCGATCGTGACGAGGTTCTCCTCGACGTCGGTTACAAGACGGAGGGCGTAATCCCCTCCCGTGAACTTTCCATCAAGCACGATGTTGACCCGGATGAGGTCGTCAAGGTCGGCGACATGGTCGAAGCCCTTGTGCTCCAGAAGGAGGACAAAGAGGGCCGTCTCATCCTGTCGAAGAAGCGCGCGCAGTACGAGCGCGCGTGGGGCGATGTGGAGAAGATCAAGGATGACGACGGCGTCGTCACCGGAACGGTCATCGAGGTCGTCAAGGGCGGCCTGATCGTGGACATCGGACTCCGCGGCTTCCTTCCGGCATCCCTCATTGAGCTTCGCCGCGTCCGCGACCTCACGCCGTACCTCGGCCAGGAGATCGAGGCGAAGATCCTCGAACTCGACAAGAACCGCAACAACGTGGTGCTGTCCCGCCGCGCGCTCCTCGAGCAGACGCAGAGCGAGAGCCGCAGCTCCTTCCTCGGAAACCTCGCCAAGGGCCAGGTCCGCAAGGGAGTCGTGTCCTCGATCGTGAACTTCGGCGCGTTCGTCGACCTGGGCGGCGTGGACGGCCTCGTTCACGTCTCCGAACTCAGCTGGAAGCACATCGAGCACGCGAGCGAGGTTGTCGAGGTTGGCCAGGAGGTCACCGTCGAGATCCTCGACGTCGAACTCGACCGCGAGCGCGTTTCGCTGTCGCTGAAGGCGACGCAGGAAGACCCGTGGCAGCTCTTCGCCCGCACCCACGCGATCGGCCAGGTCGCACCGGGTAAGGTCACGAAGCTCGTTCCGTTCGGCGCGTTCGTCCGCGTCGCGGATGGCATCGAAGGCCTCGTGCACATTTCGGAGCTCTCCGGCAAGCACGTGGAGCTCGCGGAGCAGGTCGTCTCGGTGAACGACGAAGTGTTCGTCAAGGTCATCGACATCGATCTGGAGCGTCGCCGTATCTCGCTGAGCCTCAAGCAGGCGAACGAGGGTGTCGACCCCGAGGGCACCGAGTTCGACCCGGCGCTGTATGGCATGCTCACCGAGTACGACGAGGCGGGCAACTACAAGTACCCGGACGGGTTCGACCCGGAGACGAATGAGTGGAAAGAGGGCTTCGAGACTCAGCGCGAGAAGTGGGAGCTGGACTACGCAGCGGCCCAGGCGCGCTGGGAGGCCCACAAGCTCCAGGTTGCCGCGGCAGCGAACGAGCCGATCGGCGAGGTCCCGGCCTCCGCCGGCTCCTCCTTCTCCGCCGACGAGGCGGGATCGGGAACGCTCGCCGACGACGAGTCGCTTGCGGCGCTTCGCGAGAAGCTCTCCGGCAACAACTGAGTCACGGAAGGACTTCGTCCTTCGCCGAAGCGGCCGGTTCCTCGCGGGACCGGCCGTTTCGTTTCCGCCAGCGGCGTGAAACGCGCCACAGGAACCAGAATGCCACGGCAAGGGCGAGGACGACGAGCACGGGGACGAGGATGGCGAAAACCGTCAGCACGACGCTTCCAACGTCTTCTGCCGCGCTGACGACCGGAGTCATGATGCCGGCCGTCGCGGCATTGACCATGGGCCGAACAGCAGACTTCGCGAGGTGCACAGCGAGCGCAATCGCCACGCCGAGCGCGATGGGGACCCACTGGTTGGCGGAGAAAAAGTCCTGGGGATTCGTCACCGCCGCCGTCGTAGCCGTGGCGCCGGATCCGAAAGCCAGACCGCCCGCGGTGGGCCGCACAACAGTCTGAATCCAGTCATTGAAGTGGTCGACGACGGGAATCTTGTCCGCGACGAGTTCGACGACGAGGAGGACGGCGAGAATCCCGAGAACCCAGGGGTTCTCCAGCCATGTCCAGCCGGCAGGCAGGCTGACCGCGTCGATGAATCGCCCGGCGAGCCCGAGGGCGAGAAGCGGAATGTAGGCGTTGAGTCCGGCAGAGACCGCGAGACCGGTGCCGGTAAGGAACTCCAGCATGTGGCTCCTTCGATTCGTGGCATCACGCTAACACGCCGCAAGCTAGCATGGCGGGGTGTACCTGATTGGACTCACCGGCGGGATCGCATCCGGAAAATCAGTGGTCGCGAGCCGGCTCGCCGAGCACGGCGCGGTCCACATCGACGCGGATGCGCTCGCTCGCGAGGTCGTGGAGCCGGGGCAGCCCGCGCTTGCGGAGATTGAGAAGCATTTCGGGTCCGACATGATTGGCGCAGACGGCCACCTCGACCGTGCCGCGCTCGCCTCGGTGATCTTCGCCGATCCGGAGCGCAGGGCGGTTCTCAACGCCATCACGCATCCGGCCGTGAAGGAGAGGGCGCGAGAGCTCATGGATGCGGCGGCGGCCGAGAACCCGCACGCCGTCATCGTGTACGATGTTCCGCTGCTGATCGAGGCGCGGGTGGATGCGGAACACGAATTCGACCTCATCGTCGTCGTGAACGCAAACACCCAGACGCGGTTGGCGAGGCTCATGGAACTGCGCGGACTATCGCGGGCGGAGGCCGTGCACAGGTTGAATTCGCAGGTGAGCGACACCGAGAGGCTCGCGATCGCGGATGTCGTCATCGACAACAACGGCAGCCTCGAGGAAACGTTCCGCCAGGCCGATGCACTCTGGGAGAGCGTGTCCCGAGCGGCGTGAGTTGCGCTGCAGGCAAACACGCCTGCCGACGTCGGTGGTTCTGTTTAGGCTGGAGTAATGCAGCCAACCCGCGCCGTTCGGCCCTTCGAGGTGGTCAGCGAATATGTGCCGAGCGGGGATCAGCCTGCCGCGATCGCCGAGCTCGCCGCGCGCATCAATGCGGGAGAAACCGATGTCGTCCTCCTCGGCGCGACGGGAACGGGGAAGTCGGCGACGACGGCCTGGCTCATCGAACAGGTGCAGCGCCCGACCCTCGTCCTCTCCCACAACAAGACACTCGCAGCCCAACTCGCGAACGAATTCCGCGAACTCATGCCGAACAACGCCGTCGAGTATTTCGTTTCCTACTACGACTACTACCAGCCTGAGGCGTATGTCCCGCAGACTGACACGTTCATCGAGAAGGACAGTTCCATCAACGCCGAGGTCGAAAGGCTGCGGCACTCGACCACGAATTCGCTGTTGAGCCGCAGGGACGTCGTCGTCGTGTCCACGGTGTCGTGCATTTACGGGCTCGGGGCTGCCGAGGAATACCTCGAAGCGATGGTCGCCCTTCAGGTGGGGGAAAAGGTTCCGCGCGACCGGCTCATCCGCCGACTTGTCGCCATGCAGTACCAGCGCAACGACATCGATTTTTCGCGCGGCAAGTTCCGGGTGCGCGGCGACACGATCGAAATCATCCCGGTGTATGAGGAGCACGCGATCCGCATCGAGATGTTCGGCGACGAAATCGAGGCGCTGTACTCGCTGCATCCGCTCACCGGCGACGTCATCGAATCGATGGATGCGGTCTCGCTGTTCCCGGCGACGCACTACGCTGCGAGCCCGGCCACGATGAAGCGCGCCATCGGCACGATCCGGGAGGAACTGGCGGTGCGGCTCGCGGAATTGGAGCGGCAGGGGAAGCTTCTCGAGGCGCAACGGCTGCGGATGCGCACCACGTTCGACCTCGAAATGATGGAGCAGATCGGGTTCTGCAGCGGCATCGAGAACTATTCGCGGCACATCGACGGGCGCAGCGCGGGGGAGCCGCCGAACTGCCTCCTCGATTATTTCCCCGAAGATTTTCTCGTCGTCATCGACGAATCCCACGTCACCGTTCCGCAGATCGGCGCCATGTATGAGGGCGATGCGAGCCGCAAGCGTACGCTCGTCGAGCACGGGTTCCGGTTGCCGAGCGCGCTGGACAACCGTCCGCTCACCTGGAGTGAATTTCTGGAGCGCGTGGGGCAGAAGGTATACCTTTCCGCGACCCCTGGGCGATACGAGCTGGGCATCACGGACAGCGTCGTGGAGCAGGTCATCCGCCCCACGGGGCTCGTCGACCCGAAGATCGTCGTGAAACCGAGCAAGGGCCAGATCGATGATCTCCTGGAGGAGATCCGGGTGCGCGCCGAACGCAATGAGCGGGTGCTCGTGACGACGCTCACGAAGAAGATGGCGGAGGAGCTCACCGACTACTTCACGGAAGCGGGCGTCCGGGTCCGCTACCTCCACTCCGACGTCGATACCCTGCGCCGCGTTGAGCTCCTGACCGAACTGCGGCAGGGCGTCTTCGATGTCCTCGTCGGAATCAACCTGCTGCGCGAGGGGCTCGACTTGCCCGAAGTGTCGCTCGTGGCCATCCTCGACGCGGACAAGGAGGGTTTCCTGCGATCCTCGACCTCCCTCATCCAGACGATCGGCCGCGCCGCCCGCAACGTGTCAGGGGAAGTCCACATGTACGCTGACGCGCTCACCGATTCGATGAAGCTCGCAATCGATGAAACCGAACGCCGACGCGAAAAGCAGGTCGCCTACAACGCCGAGCATGGCATCGATCCGACCCCCTTGCGCAAACGCATCGCCGACATCACGGATGTGCTCGCGCGCGAGGATGCAGACACCGAACGGTTCCTCGCCGGTCGTGACGGCACGAAGAGGGCGCCCACTCCTGCGCTCGGCAGTGCGGCGCTCCAGCGCGAGGGCCTCGCGGCGGCGGGGGCGAACAGCATCGAGGCGATCATTCGCGACCTGAACGAGCAAATGCTCCAGGCCGCGAGCGAACTCAAGTTCGAGCTTGCGGCGAGGCTTCGCGACGAAGTGGCGGATTTGAAGAAGGAACTGCGCCAAATGGAAGCAGCGGGCCACACGACCTGATGAGCTTCTGCGCAGCAGCGTGTCGGTGGCCTTCCGTAGAATGGTGAGAGTGTCCATACCCCAGTTGAGTGCCGCGAAGCGCGAGATGGCGGACCTCGACGAGGAGGCCATGCTGTCCGCGATCGAGGACCGCGGACGAGCCCACGCGCACCTGAGCGTGCGGGGCGCGCGCGTGCACAATCTGAAGAATCTGAACATCGAAATTCCGCGCAACTCGCTCGTCGTGTTCACCGGACTGTCGGGATCCGGAAAGTCCAGCCTCGCCTTCGATACGATCTTCGCCGAGGGGCAGCGCAGATACGTCGAGTCGCTGTCCGCCTATGCGCGGCAATTTCTCGGGCAGGTGGACCGCCCGGACGTCGACTTCATCGAGGGCCTGAGCCCCGCCGTGTCGATCGACCAGAAGTCCACGAACCGCAACCCGAGATCGACGGTGGGCACGATCACGGAAATTTACGACTACATGCGGCTGCTGTGGGCCCGAATCGGCATCCCGCACTGCGCGGAGTGCGGGGAGCGGATCGAGCGGCAGACGGTGCAGCAAATCGCCGATCAGCTCATGGAACTCCCCTTCGGCACGCGGTACCAGATCGTGAGCCCGGTGGTGTCCCAGAAGAAAGGCGAATTCGTCGACCTGTTCAAGGAGCTCGCGGCAAGCGGGTACTCGCGGGCGCTCGTCGATGGCGAAGCCGTGCAGTTGACTTCGCCGCCCACGCTCAAGAAACAGTACAAGCACGACATTGCCGTGATCGTCGACAGACTCGTCGCCTCCGAAGACATCCTCGGCCGCCTCACCGATTCGCTTGAGACGGCGCTCCGGCTCACGGACGGCCTCGTCTCCATCAATTTCGTCGACGAGTCGGGGCCGTCGGCGTGGCGCAGTTTCTCCGAGAAGCTCTCCTGCCCGAATGGCCACCCGGTCCAACTCACCGAGATCGAACCGCGCACATTCTCCTTCAACGCGCCATTCGGCGCGTGCCCGGAATGCTCGGGCCTGGGTACGAGGATGTCGGTGGATCCGGAGCTTCTTCTCGGCGACGCGTCGTTGAGCCTGTCCGATGGCGTGATCCTTCCGTGGACCCAATCCGGCAAGGGCCTCTACAACTACTTCCAGCGGCTCCTCCAAGGGCTCGCCGGCGAGCTGGGGTTCTCCCTCGAAACGCCCTGGTCGGAGCTCCCGGAGGACGCGCGGGAGGCTGTCCTGCGCGGCAACAACTTCAAGGTGACGGTGAAGTGGAAGAACCGCTTCGGCAGAGAAATGACGTACTCCACGGGCTTCGAAGGCGTCATGCCGTACATCGAGCGGAAATACCTCGAGGCGGAGACGGATTCTGCGCGGCAGCGCTGGTCCAATTACCTCCGCGAGATCCCGTGCGCAGTGTGCGACGGTCAGCGGCTCAAGCCGGAAGTTCTCGCGGTCACCGTCGGAGAGCACAGCATTGCCGCGGTGTCGTCCCTCAGCCTGATCGACGCGTTTGCGTTCATGAACGACATCGAGCTCAGCGAGCGCGAAGCGAAAATTGCTGCCGCGGTGCTGCGGGAAATCCGCGCGCGGCTCGAATTCCTCCTCGAAGTCGGCCTCGGGTACCTGAACCTGTCCAGAGCGGCGGGCTCCCTCTCCGGAGGCGAGGCCCAGCGCATCCGGCTCGCCACCCAGATCGGTTCCGGACTCACCGGGGTGCTGTACGTTCTCGACGAGCCGAGCATCGGTCTGCATCAGAGGGACAACCGGCGGCTCATCGAAACGCTCCTGAAACTTCGTGACCTCGGCAACACGCTCATCGTGGTCGAACACGACGAGGACACCATTCGCACCGCCGACTGGCTTGTGGACATCGGCCCGGGCGCGGGCGAGCTCGGGGGAGAGGTCGTGCACTCCGGCGGATTCGACGAGCTCCTGACGAATACGCGCTCCATCACGGGCGACTACCTCTCCGGGAGGAAGTCCATTCCGGCGCCGCCGAAGCGCAGGCCGGTCGACCCCGAGCGCATCCTCACCGTCGAGGGGGCGCGCGCGAACAACCTCAAGAACATCACCGTGGGGTTCCCCCTCGGTACGTTCATCGCGGTGACCGGGGTGAGCGGATCGGGCAAGTCGTCGCTCGTGAACGACATCCTGTACCGTTCGCTCGCGAACTCCCTGAACGGTGCGAGGCAGATTCCCGGCCCGCACACGCGCATTTTCGGTCTGGACAACCTCGACAAGGTCGTGCACGTGGACCAGGCTCCGATCGGCCGCACGCCCCGGTCGAATCCGGCGACCTACACGGGGGTGTTCGACCGGATCCGCACCCTGTTCTCCGAGACGGCGGAGGCGAAAGCCCGCGGGTACCTGCCAGGGCGATTCAGCTTCAACGTGAAAGGCGGACGCTGCGAGAACTGTTCCGGCGACGGGACTATCACGATCGAGATGAACTTCCTCCCGGACGTCTATGTCGTGTGCGAGGTGTGCGGTGGCGCACGCTACAACCGCGACACCCTCGCGGTGCACTACAAGGGCAAGAACATCGCCCAGGTGCTCGATATGCCGATCAGCGAGGCTGCGGAGTTTTTCGAAGCAATTACGTCCATCCACCGCTACCTGAAAACCCTCGAGGAAGTCGGTTTGGGTTACGTTCGGCTGGGGCAGAGTGCCACGACGCTCTCCGGCGGAGAAGCTCAGCGCGTCAAACTCGCGACGGAGCTGCAGCGTCGGTCGCTCGGCCGCAGCATTTACGTGCTCGACGAACCGACCACCGGGCTGCACTTTGAGGATGTGCGCAAGTTGCTTCTCGTCCTGAACGGCCTCGTGGACAAAGGCAACACCGTGATCGTGATCGAACACAACCTTGACGTGATCAAGTCTGCAGACTGGATCATTGATCTCGGCCCGGAGGGCGGTGCCGCCGGCGGCGAGGTCATCGCCGAGGGGACGCCGGAGAAGCTCGCGCGATCGAAGAAAAGCCACACGGCGCAGTTCCTGAGGGAAGCGCTCGAACACTCGTCGTCATGAGCGACACGGTCAGTTACCGGCCAAAAACGGGGGAGATCCCGGTAGCTCCCGGCGTGTACCGGTTCCGGGATTCCGCAAACCGCATCCTGTACGTAGGCAAGGCGAAGAATCTTCGTGCCCGCCTGAGCAACTATTTCGCGCCGCTGTCGAGCCTCCACGAACGGACCCGCCGCATGGTGACCACAGCCGCTTCCGTCGAGTGGACTGTCGTCGGAAGCGAATTCGAGGCGCTGCAGCTCGAGTTCAGCTGGATCAAGGAGTTCAATCCGCCGTTCAACGTGCAATTCCGGGACGACAAGTCGTATCCGTTTCTGGCGATCACGCTCGCCGACGACGTCCCCCGGGTCCTCATCACGCGAAACCGATCCATTCCGGGTGCCCGGTACTTCGGGCCGTACACGAAGGTATGGGCGATCAGAGAGACGCTTGACCTTCTGCTCAAGGTGTTCCCGATGCGGAGCTGCTCTGATTCCGTGTACCGCAGGGCCGAGCAGAGCGGCCGGCCGTGCCTGCTGGGAGAAATCGGCAAATGCGCGGCGCCGTGCGTCGGACGGATCAGCAAAGAGGATCACAAGTCGATCGCCCTCGATTACGCGTCGTTCATGGCCGGCAACGACTCCACCTTCATCGCCGAGCTGTCGGACCGAATGGCCGCGGCGTCCGCGCAGCTGGACTACGAGAGCGCCGCGAAGTACCGCGACCAGCTTTCCGCCATCGAAACCGTGCTGTCGAAAAACACGATCGTCCTGCCGGAAACCGTCGACGCCGACCTGTTCGGTATCGCCCACGACGAACTCGCAGCGGCCGTGCAACTGTTTTCGGTGCGCGGCGGGCGCATCCGCGGCGTGCGCAGCTGGGTCGTCGACAAGGAACTGGACCTTCCCGAGGCGGAACTCGTCGAAACCGTCGTGGCGAACGCTTACACGGTCGGTTCCGGGCGGCGCGGCGACACGGGCGGGGACCTCGTCCCGCCGCGGCTCGTCGTGGTCCCCACGCTTCCCGCCGACGCGGCAGAACTGGAGCGGTTGCTCAGCGAATTGCGCATCGAACACGACAGGCCGGGCAAAGTCACGATGCGCGTTGCCCGGCGCGGAGACCTCGCCCAACTTTCGGAAACCGTGACGAAGAACGCGCAGAGCGCGCTGGCGAGCTACAAGACGCATCGGACGGCGGACTTCGTGGCGCGATCCCAGGCGTTGTCGGATATCCAGGACGCCCTCGGCATGGCTGAGGCGCCCCTGCGCATGGAGTGTTTCGACGTGTCCCATCTCGGCGGCACGAACATCGTCGCGTCCATGGTCGTCTTCGAAGACGGACTCCCGCGGAAGGATCTCTACCGCCGATTCAGCATTCCGGATTCGACCGATGACACGGAGTCGATCTTCCAGACTGTGTCGCGGCGCCTCGCCAGGCTGGAGGACCCGGAGCCGCCGCCAGCCGAAGACGGCGCGGCGCGGCCGCGCTTCGCCTACCGGCCGAACCTGCTCATCGTGGATGGCGGCCAACCCCAGGTGGAGGCTGCGCGCCGCGCGATGCGCGACGCGGGAGTCGACACGTCCGGGCCCGGTTCCATTGCCCTGTGCGGAATCGCGAAGCGGCTCGAAGAAATCTGGTCGCCGGATACCGATTACCCGGTCATCCTGCCGCGCAACAGCGATGCGCTGTTCCTGTTCCAGCGCATCCGGGACGAGGCACACCGGTTTGCCATCAGCTTTCAGCGGCAGAAGCGAAAGTCCGATCTGAATTCGATCCTCTCCGACATCCCCGGCCTCGGCCCCGCGCGAGTGCGCGCCCTGCTGCGCCACTTCGGTTCGGTCAAGCGGGTGCGGGAGGCCGGCCCGGAAGAAATCGCCGCGGTGAAGGGCATCGGACCGGCACTCGCCGAGACTGTTCACGGCCGACTGGGGCAGCCGAACTCGGCGGCCCCGTGATGTCGGTAGGATTTGGTGCACGGTTCGGGCGAAACGCCGGACACAGAGCAAACAGGCGAATGAGGGCATGATTCACCGATGACACCGGACAGCGCACGGCAGGAAGTGCTCGTGGTTACGGGCATGTCCGGCGCCGGGCGATCCACGGTCGGCAACGCGCTGGAGGACCTCGGCTGGTACGTGGTCGACAATCTGCCGCCGCAAATGATCACGCCGCTCGTCGAACTCGCGATGAAGGCTGCGGGCACAATCCCGAAGATCGCGGCGATCACGGATGTCCGGGGCGGGCGCCTGTTTTCCGACCTTCAGGAGATCGTCGAATCCCTGCGTGCCATCTCCTCGGTGCGCGTCTTGTTCCTGGAAGCCACCGATGACGCCCTCGTGAGGCGATTCGAGCAGGTGCGGCGACCGCATCCGCTCCAGGGCGACGGAACGCTGCTGGACGGCATCGGCGCGGAGCGCGCGCGCATGCTGGAGATGCGGGAATCCAGCGACATCATCGTGGATACCTCTGACCTGAACATCCACCAACTGGCCACCAAGGTGTCCGAGCTGTTCGCGGAAGCTGGGGCACCCGGCGTGCAGATCACCATCGTGAGCTTCGGGTTCAAGTACGGGGTTCCTACCGACGCCGACCTCGTCGCCGACATGCGGTTCCTCCCCAACCCGTTCTGGGTTCCCGAGCTTCGGGGCGGAACCGGCCTGGACCCGGTGGTGAGCGAATTCGTGCTGGCGCAGGAAGGAGCCCGCGATTTCGTCGACGCCTATGCGAGCGCCCTCGAACCTGTGCTCGCCGGTTATCAACGAGAAAACAAACGCCACGCGACGCTCGCGATCGGATGCACGGGCGGCAAGCATCGTTCGGTCGCCGTCGCCGAGCAGCTCGCGACCATCATTCGTGGTTTTCCCGGCGTCGCGGTAAATGTGAAGCACCGCGATCTGGGCAGAGAATAGGAGCGGTTCCGGTGGGGAAAGGAAAAAATTCGTGGCATTGACTGCTGACGTCAAGGAGGAGCTCGTTCGAGTCGAATCGAGCAGAACCTCGATCAGGGCCGCAGAGGTCGCCACCATTTTGAGGTTCTCCGGCGGCCTGCACCTCATTTCGGGTCGCGTCGCGGTCGAATCGGAACTGGACACGGTGGAGATCGCGCAGCGGGTGAGGCGGGATTTGGTGGAACTGTATGGCGTGCGCAGCGAACTTTCCGTGATTTCCGCATCCGGTGTTCGGCGCACGAGCCACTATCTCGTGCGGGTCCTCGACGGGGAGACGCTTGCCCGGCAGACGGGCCTGCTCGATGCGCGCCGCCGGCCGGTCCGCGGTCTTCCCAATCGGCTGACGACCGGTTCGCCGGACGAACTTGCCGCCGTGTGGCGCGGCGCCTTCCTGTCCCGCGGTTCGCTCACCGATCCTGGCCGATCGTCCGCCCTCGAGGTCACCTGCCCGGGCAACGAGTCGGCGATGGCGCTCGTCGGCGCCGCCGGGAGGCTGCACGTGCCCGCGAAGGCCAGGGAAGTGCGCGGCGTCCATCGGGTGGTCATCCGCGACGGCGAAGCCATCAGCACGATGCTGCGCACCATGGGTGCCACGAAAACGGTGACCGCGTGGGAGGAACTTCGGCAGCGTCGCGAGGTTCGAGCCACGGCGAACCGGCTCGTGAACTTCGACGACGCGAACCTTCGGCGTTCCGCCCAGGCGGCCGTTGCCGCGTGCGCGCGGGTGGAGCGAGCCCTGGAGATCCTCGACGGGAAAGTTCCGGCGCATCTCCAGTACGCGGGTGAGCTCCGGCTGCGCTTCCGCGATGCGAGCCTGGATGAACTGGGCCATCACGCGGATCCGCCGATGACGAAGGATGCCGTGGCCGGGCGGATCCGGCGTCTGCTCGCGATGGCGGACAAGGTCGCCATGGATCGGGGAATTCCCGGCACGGACGCGAACCTGCCCTCGGATTACGACGATTCCTGAGCCGTCCGGCAGTTCGCCGCCCGACGGCCGGAAACCGTCCGCGGCGCACGACGTTAGACTGGAATGGCCATCCGGCGCAGCAACCACTGCCGCCGATGCTGAGGAACTTCAGGAGGTTCACACCATGGCCGAATACACGCTCCCGGAACTGGGATACGACTTCTCCGCGCTCGAGCCGCACATCAGCGGGCGAATCATGGAGCTGCACCACGACAAGCACCACAAGGCCTACGTCGACGGCGCGAACACCGCCCTCGCCAAGCTGGCCGAGGCGCGGGACGGTAACGATTTCGCCAACGTGAACAAACTGGAGAAGGATCTCGCATTCAACCTCGCCGGGCATGTGAACCACACCGTGTTCTGGACGAACCTCTCGCCGGACGGCGGCGGCGCCCCTGAGGGTGAACTCGCCGCAGCTATCGACGACAACTTCGGTTCCGTCGACAAGTTCAAGGCGCACTTCACGGCGGCATCCGCGGGGATCCAGGGATCCGGCTGGGGCGCGCTCGTGTGGGATTCCCTCGGGCAGAAGCTGCTCGTGCAGCAGTACTACGACCACCAGGGCAACTTCGCGACCGGCACCGTGCCGCTGTTGCTGCTGGACATGTGGGAGCACGCCTTCTACCTCGACTACGTGAATGTTAAGGCGGATTACATCAAGGCGTTCTGGAATATCGCCCACTGGGGTAACGTTCAGGAGCGATTCACCCGCGCGCGCGAAATGACCTCCGGGTTGATCGCGCTGCCGTAGCTGCACCGTCGCCATCGCACCTTTCACCACTGAGATCTGTCAAGGAGCATCGCCGTGTCCGTCAAAGTAGGAATCAACGGCTTCGGCCGAATTGGCCGAAACTATTTCCGCTCAGCCCTCGCCAAGGGCAGTGACCTCGATATCGTCGCGGTCAACGACCTGACGGACAATCGTGCCCTCGCCACGCTGCTCACGTTCGACTCGGTGAACGGCCGAATCGACGCGACGGTGGAATTGGACGGCGACCGGATCATCGTGAACGGCAAACCGATCACGGTTCTGGAGCAGCGGGATCCCGCCCAACTCGGCTGGGGCGACCTCGGGGTGGACATTGTGATCGAGTCGACCGGCCGGTTCACGAAAGCAGAGGATGCCCGCAAGCACCTGGAGGCGGGCGCAAAGAAGGTCATCGTCTCTGCGCCGGCCCAGGGGGAGGACGCCACGTTCGTCATGGGGGTCAACGAGGCCGACTACGACCCGACGAAGCACCACATCATCTCCAACGCCTCCTGCACGACGAACTGCCTCGCGCCGCTCGCCAAGGTGTTCCTGGACAACTTCGGCATCGAGCGCGGGCTCATGACGACGGTGCACGCCTACACCGCGGACCAGAACCTCCAGGACGGGCCGCACAAGGACCTCCGGCGCGCGCGGGCCGCCGCCATCAACATCGTCCCCACGAGCACGGGCGCGGCGAAGGCGATCGGTCTGGTGCTTCCGGAACTCATCGGCAAACTGGACGGTTACGCGCTCCGCGTTCCGGTTCCCACCGGGTCGATCACCGACCTCACCGTGGAGACCCGTGCCGGGCTCACGGTCGATGACGTGAACGCGGCGTACCGCGAGGCCGCCGAGGGCGCGCTCAAGGGCTTCCTGAGCTACTCGGAGGACCCGCTCGTGTCGAGTGACATCGTCGGCGATCCTCACTCCTGCATCTTCGATTCCGGCCTCACCAAGGTCATCGGAACCCAGGTCAAGGTTGCCGGCTGGTACGACAACGAGTGGGGTTACTCCAACCGGCTGGTCGACCTGACCGAGTACGTCGCGGCCCGACTCGCCTGACCCCGCGACGATGCTCCGAACCATTGATTCGCTCGGCCCGCTCGCGGGCCGGAGGGTGCTCGTCCGGTGCGACCTCAACGTCCCCCTCGACGGTGGCGAGATCACCGATGACGGCAGGATCCGGGCATCGCAGGCGACCATCGACGAGCTGGCGCAGGCGGGCGCGCGCGTCGTCGTAATGTCGCACCTCGGACGTCCGGACGGCACGCCGGTGCCGGAGTACAGCCTCGCCCCCGTGGCGAGGCGGCTCGGCGAGCTTCTCGGCCGGCCCGTCGCTTTCGCGGGCGACACGGTCGGCGGGGCCGCGAAGGAGACCGTCGACGGGCTTGGCGACGGAGACATCGCCCTCCTGGAGAACCTGAGGTTCAACCCCGGAGAGACTTCACAGTCCGCAACCGAACGGGAGGGCTTCGCGTCCCAGCTCGCCGAGCTCGGCGACGTTGTCGTTTCCGACGGCTTCGGGGTTGTGCACCGCAAACAGGCGAGCGTTTTCGAACTGGCGAAGCGGCTGCCGAGCGCGGCCGGGAGGCTCATTGAAACCGAACTCACGGTTCTCGAACGCCTCACAACCGAACCTCGGACTCCGTACACGGTGGTCTTGGGCGGTTCCAAAGTGTCCGACAAACTCGGTGTCATCGACCACCTCCTGCCCCGGGTGTCTTCGCTTCTCATCGGCGGCGGGATGATGTTCACGTTCCTCGCCGCACTCGGGCACAAGACGGGTTCGAGCCTGCTCGAGGAGGACCAGGTTGATGCGGTTCGCGGCTATCTTTCCGAGGCGGCTCGGCTGGACGTTGAGGTTGCCCTTCCGACGGATGTCGATGTCGCGTCGTCGTTCTCCGCGGATGCCGACCACCTCATCCGGGCCGCCGACTCGATCGAGGACACCCCGTGGGGCGCA
The DNA here is from genome assembly GCA_017306245.1 of Micrococcales bacterium. Classification (GTDB taxonomy): domain Bacteria; phylum Actinomycetota; class Actinomycetes; order Actinomycetales; family Microbacteriaceae; genus Terrimesophilobacter. The sequence goes on from JAFKIY010000001.1 coordinate 626,214, forward strand.
AACGGCATGGGCCTTGATATCGGACCGGATACCGCAGCGCGCTTCGCCGCGATCATCGCGCAGTCGAAGACCGTGTTCTGGAACGGACCTATGGGCGTATTCGAGTTCCCCGAATTCGCCGGCGGCACACGCGCTATCGCACAGGCCCTGACCGGCGTCGACGGCCTCACGGTCGTGGGCGGGGGCGATTCGGCCGCAGCGGTGCGTGCTCTGGGATTTTCCGACAGCAGTTTTGGGCACATTTCGACGGGCGGCGGTGCGAGTCTGGAGTTTCTGGAAGGCAAGCCGCTCCCGGGACTGGAGGTACTCGGATGGCCGTGACGCAGAAAGCGCAGCGAATCCCGCTCATCGCGGGGAACTGGAAGCTCAACCTCGACCACTTGCAGTCGATCGCGTTCGTGCAGAAGCTCGCGTGGACCCTGCAGGATGCGCGACTCGATTTCCGCAAGGTTGAGGTCGCGGTGTTCCCGCCGTTCACCGACCTGCGTTCCGTGCAGTCACTCATCGCGGCGGACCATTTTCCGATCGTGTTCGGAGCGCAGGACATTTCCGAACACGACTCCGGGGCGTACACCGGTGAAGTGTCCGGCGCGTTCCTGAAAGCGCTGGACTGCAGCTACGTGCTCGTGGGCCACTCCGAGCGCCGCACCTACCACCACGAAACCAACGAACAGGTCGGAGCGAAGGCTGCCGCCGCAATCCGCCATGGCGTCGTTCCGATCATCTGCGTGGGCGAAACGGCCGAGGATCTCGAGGCGCGCGGCGCAAGCGCCGTCCCGGTCGAGCAGCTCACGGTGGCGCTCGAGCAACTGCCCGATGGCGCCGGTGCGGACGTCGTCGTCGCGTACGAACCGGTGTGGGCGATCGGATCCGGCCAGGCGGCCACTCCAGAGCAGGCCGAGAGCGTCGCCATCCAGTTGCGTGCCGTCCTCGCCGATGCCCTTGGCCCGGAAGCGGCGGACCGGACCCGAATCCTGTACGGCGGGTCGGTGAAGTCGGGAAACATCGCCAGCTTCCTGCGCGAACCGAATGTCGATGGCGCGCTCGTCGGGGGAGCGAGCCTCGTCGTGGACGAGTTCGCCAAGATCGCGCGATTCCAGAGCCACGTCGGCGTGTAGCCCGCACATCCCGTCGCGGAATCGTCCCACCGCTCACCGCAAGTTATACTGGTCAACGGCCAGCGCCCCCAGAAAGGCACCAATCCCGTGGAAATTCTTCAGGTCATCCTGCAGGTCGTGCTCGGCATCACGAGCCTCCTGCTGACCCTCCTCATCCTGCTCCACAAGGGTCGCGGTGGCGGACTTTCCGACATGTTCGGTGGCGGCACCACCTCGAATCTCGGTGCGTCGGGGGTGGCGGAGCGCAACCTGAACCGCTTCACGGTGATCCTCGGCCTCGTCTGGGTGTCGTGCATCGTGGTTCTCGGGCTCATCACCAAATTCAGCGCCGGCGCGTAGGAGGCTGTCATGGCATCAGGTGGAAGTGCTATTCGCGGTTCCCGCGTCGGGGCGGGGCCGATGGGGGAGCAGGATCGCGGGTTCCATGCGGATCGGATCCAGATCTCCTACTGGTGTGCGAACGGGCACGAACTGAAGCCGTACTTCCTCGCCACGATCGAGGCGGAGGAGATTCCGGAGCAGTTCGACTGCCCGAACTGCGGTTTTCCGGCGGGGCGCGACAAGGAAAACCCTCCATCGGTTTCGAAGCTCGAACCGTATAAGACGCATCTGGCGTATGTGAAGGAGCGGCGGACAGAGCAGGAAGCGGCGACGCTCCTGGACGAAGCACTCGCGCAGCTTCGTTCGCGGCGCGGACGCACCTCGGCCTGACCCGCGTCGCTACACCGCTCTGTGGTCGTTCAGGAGGTCCTGCGGGACTTCTGAGGCTGCGGCGCCGTCGACGAAGAACACGGTCTTCCCGCGCCCGCGTGCGCCCGCGGCCGGCACGTCGATTTCACTTGCGCCGGCAAGCGCAAGGCCCAGCGCTGCCGCCTTGTCGGCGCCGGCGAGGCACAGCCACACCCGTTCGGCGGAATTGATGACGGGAAGCGTCAGGCTGAGGCGTTCCGGCGGCGGCTTCGGTGAGTTGCGCACCGCGATCACTGTGGCATCCTTCTCCCTGATGCCTTCGCGGCCCGGAAACAGGGAGGCGATGTGCCCGTCGGGGCCGACGCCGAGGAACACCAGATCGAATTCAGGACCCGCCGAAGACTCGGGCGCGTTGGCCGAAAGCTCGCGGGCATATGCTTCGGCCGCAGCGTCCAGATCGTGCTCGCCGTCCGACGCCGGAAACCGGTGGATGTTCTCCACCGGGATGGCGAGGTGCTTCAGGAGCGCATCCTGCGCCTGCGCGTCATTGCGCTCGGGGTCCCCAGAGGGCAGCCACCGTTCGTCCCCCCACCAGAGGTGGATTCGGTTCCAGTCCAGGGCTGTGCGCCGACGTTCGGCACCGATGGCCGCGAGCACCCCGATTCCCACGGTGCCGCCGGTGAGGCACAGGTGCAGCACCTTCCGATCGGCGAGGGCCTGGCCGATAACTGCGACGAACTCGTCGGCGATGTTCTCGATGAGCGCGTCGCGGTCCTCGATGATGTGCACGATTCGATCGGTACTCATGTCACGTCCTTGCCCGGCGGGTGGCCGTTGTCGTGGAGTGGGTGGGAATGGAGGAGGTGGTCGGCGCTGCGAGGCCCGGAATCCCGTGCTGGAGCACCTCGCCGAACAGGACGTCAGGGTCGAGCCGCCTGAGTTCCTCCGCGAGGCAGTCCCGCAGGCTTCGGCGCGGAAGGGATATGTCGTGGGTCGGCTGGCCGGGCTGGCTCAGCGTGACGATGGAGGGTTGCGTGCGCACGAGCGCGATCGTGCCCGATGCTCGTTCGAGACGGACCTCGTAGATTCCTGCCTTCGACCCCGACGGGCCGCGCAGTTCCTGGTGCACGGGCGCCTGGAGCTGGGCTTGAAGCCAGGCGGCCAGCAGGATCGTCGAGGGGGAATCCGATGCGCCGTGCACTTCCACCGCGGTGATCGGCTCGTAAGGGGGCTGGTCCAGTACCGCGGCGAGCTGCGCACGCCACAGGGTGAGCCGCGTCCAGGCGAAATCGGTGTCGCCGGGGCGGTAGGTGTCGGCGAGGCGCGTGAGGAAGGCGCGCGGGTCCGGCTGGGCCGCGGCGTCGGTGATGCGCGTCTGCGCCATGCGCCCGAGCGGGGACGACGACACCACTTCCGGTGCCGCCGCCGGCCACCACGCCACCACCGGAGCGTCGGCAAGCAGCAACCCGGTGACGAGGCCTTCTTCGTTTTTCGCAGTATCGCCGCAAGCGCGAAGCACGATGACTTCACTCGCGCCGGCGTCGCCGCCGACCCTGATTTGCGCGTCGAGCCGCGGCTGCTGGGGCGTGTTCTCCTGATCGGGGGTGGACACGACGATGACGCGCATCGGATGCTCGCGCGACGCATCGTTCGCCGCCTCGATCGCCTCCTCTTCGGCGCCGTGCCGGGTGGCGATGACGAGCGTGAGGACTCGCCCGAGGGCGACGGCCCCGCCTTCTTCGCGGATTTTGACGAGCGCACGGGAGATCCCGCTCGTGGTCGTGGATGGCAACTCAATGATCATGGGCGCCTCCAGACCCGGCCATCGCGTGCGAGAAGCTCGTCGGACGACGCCGGACCCCATGTGCCGGGCCGGTACTGTTCCGGTTGGCCCTGGGTCGACCAGAACTCTTCAATGGGGTCGAGGATCTTCCAGCTGAGTTCGACCTCCTCGTGGCGCGGAAAAAGCGGCGGGTCGCCGAGGAGCACGTCGAGGAGGAGCCGCTCGTACGCTTCCGGACTCGCCTCAGTGAACGCGTGGCCGTATCCGAAATCCATGGTCACATCGCGGACCTGCATCCCCGCGCCGGGAACTTTGGAGCCGAACCGAATGGTGACGCCTTCGTCGGGCTGCACCCGGATCACGAGGGCATTCTGGCCGAGGGCGCTGGTCTGGCTCTCCTCGAACAGGTATTGCGGAGCACGCTTGAACACGACGGCGATCTCCGTCACCCTGCGCCCCAGCCGCTTCCCTGCGCGCAGGTAGAACGGAACGCCGGCCCACCGCCGAGTGTCGATGGTGAGGCGGATCGCGGCGTACGTCTCGGTCACCGATTTGGGATCCATCCCGTCTTCTTCGAGGAACCCGATGACGCGTTCGCCGCCCTGCCAGCCGCCGGTGTACTGGCCGCGCGCCGTGGTCAGAGAGAGGTCGGAGCCGATCCGGACGGCGGAGAGGATCTTCTCCTTCTCCGCGCGCAGGTCCCGCGCGTCGAACGAGACGGGCTCTTCCATGGCGGTGAGCGCGAACAGCTGGAGAAGGTGATTCTGGATGACGTCGCGGGCAGCGCCGATGCCGTCGTAGTATCCCGCGCGGCCGCCGACGCCGATGTCTTCTGCCATCGTGATTTGCACGTGGTCCACGGATCGCGCATTCCAGATCGGCTCCCACAATTGGTTCGCGAAGCGCAGTGCCAGGATGTTCTGCACGGTCTCTTTGCCGAGGTAGTGATCGATTCGGAACACCGAGTCCGGCGGGAACACGGACTCGACGACGCTGTTGAGCGCGCGTGCCGTGGTCAGGTCGCTGCCGAACGGCTTTTCGATCACCACGCGGCGCCACTGGCCGTTGGTCTGCTCGGCGAGGCCCGATCGGCGCAATTGCTCGGTGACGAGCGGAAAGGATTTGGGCGGGATGGACAGGTAGAACGCGTGGTTTCCCATCGTGCCGCGGGTCTCGTCGAGTTCGCGGAGAGTGTCGCGCAACCGTCGGAACGCGTCGTCGTCGTCGAACTCGCCCTGCACGAATCGGATGCCGAGCGCGAGTTGGGACCACACTTCCTCATCGAACGGCGTCCGCGCATGGGTTTTCACCGCATCGTGCACTTCCCTGGCGAAATCCTGGCTGTCCCAGTCGCGCCTCGCGAACCCGACGAGCGCGAACCCGGGCGGAAGCAGCCCGCGATTCGCGAGGTCGTATACGGCAGGCATGAGCTTCTTGCGCGAGAGGTCGCCTGTGACGCCGAAAATGATGAGCGCGCTCGGGCCCGCGATCCGGTTGAGCCTGCGGTCGGTCGGCAATCGCAGCGGGTTGAAATCCCGCGTGATCTCGACCGGCGCCATCGATTCAGCCGCGCCGGCCAGCGAGGGAAAGCACCGTCGCGAGCCCCTGGGCCGGGTCGGTGAGGTTCAAGGTCAGCACGGGCCGCCCGTGCTGTGCCAGCACCGTTGCATCGCCCTGCGCCTGCGCGCGGATCAGCTCGCCGAACGTGAACGGGCGGTCGGGAATGGGAATATCGCGGCTTTCCTCGGCGGTGATCTGCAGGAATACCCCCACAGCGGGCCCGCCCTTGTGGAACTGCCCCGTCGAGTGCAGGAATCGCGGGCCCCAGCCGAACGTGGCTGGACGGTCTATCCGCGCGGCGAGGAGGTCCCGCAAGTTCACCGCTTCGGCAAGGTGCACGCGGTCGAGATAGCACTGGATGCTCAGGTAGCCGTCGTCGGGGAGGGCGGCGAGCAGCGCATTGATGGCCCCGTCGAGGGTTCCGCCGGCGGTGAGTGCAGAGTCCGTCGCGCGCACCTCGACACCGGACTCCACGAACGCGGCGGGTGCTGGTTTCGGGCGGGAATCGAGCAGTCCGCGCGTCGCTTCCTTCGCGGATTCGACGTCCGGCTGGTCGAACGGGTCGATGCCGAGCAGCCGCCCGGCGACGGCGATCGCGGTTTCCCACACCAGGATTTGGGCGCCCAGAGTGCCGCTGATCTCGATTTCCCCCGGTTCCACTTCTTCCGTGGCGCGCGCGCTTTCCACGAGGCGGACAATTTGGAGGTCGGGAAGGTTTTTGGAAAGTTCGGGGGAGTCGGGGTCGAGGACGACCGGGAGGATGCCCTTGCCGAGCTTCCCCGTCGACTCTGCGATCAATTGCTCCGCCCAGTCGGCGAAACCGAGGATGTAGGTGCCGTCGGCGACGATTCCGAGCTTGTCGCGCAGCGGGCGGGTTCCGGCGATCGCGGCTCCGAGGATGAGCGCCGGGTTCTCGGGGTGGTCCACCGCGATGCGGCCGGCAACGGACGAGGCTTCGTCCAGGAGCGCGGCGATATCCACGCCGGCAAGCCCGGACGGCACGAGGCCGAACGCGGTGAGCGCCGAATACCGCCCGCCGACGTTGGGGTCGGCGTTGAACACGCGGTACCCGTCCGCGCGCGCCGATTCGTCCAGAGGCGAGCCGGGGTCGGTCACGACGATGATGCGATCGGTCGGGTCTATGCCCGCGTCGCGGAATGCCTTCTCGAAGACGCGCTTGTGGCTGTCCGTTTCGACTGTGGAGCCGGACTTGGACGAGATCACCACGGCCGTTGTCGCGATCCGGTCGCGCAGCGCCGCGCCGATCTGGCCTGGGGACGTCGTATCGAGGATCGTGAGGTCGACGCCCGCGGTGCGCGTGATGACTTCCGGTGCGAGGGACGAACCGCCCATTCCGCCGAGCACGACGTGGTTGACGCCCTCCTTCCGGAGTTTGTCGCGCAGGGCGAGGATGTCCGGAACAAGCGGCTCGGAGATCACGACGGCTTCCGTCCAGCCGAGCCGACGCGCGGCTTCCTCCTCTGCGGACGACCCCCACAGCGTCGGATCCTGGCCGGCGATGCGGGATGCGACCAGATCGGACACGAGCTGGGGAACCACCCGCTCGACCGCCGAAAGGGCCGGGCCGCTCACCGTGATGTCGAAGCTCACGATCCCGCTTTCCCGCCTGCCGCCGCGAGGGCGGCGGACACGGTGTCCAGCAGTTCGTTCCAGGAGACCGTGAACTTTTCGATGCCCTCCTTTTCCAGGAGGCCGGTCACCTCGTCGTAGGAAATGCCGAGCGCCGCGATCTCATCGAGCACGGCATTGGCATCCCCATAATTGCCAGTGACCGTGTCGCCGCGGATCACGCCGTGATCGAACGTCGCTTCCATGGTTTTCTGCGGCATCGTGTTGACGACATCCGGCGCGACGAGTTCTTCGACATAGAGGGTGTCCCTGAACGCAGGATCCTTCACTCCCGTGGAAGCCCACAGCGGCCGTTGCACGTTTGCTCCCGCCGCGAGAAGACCCTTGGCGCGCTCGCTCGCGAATGCCTGCTCGAACACCTGGTAGGCGAGGCGGGCATTGGCGATTCCTGCCTTGCCCTTGAGCGCAAGAGCCTGCGGCGTGCCGATCTTCTCCAGGCGCTTGTCGACCTCGGTGTCCACTCTCGACACGAAGAAGGACGCGACGGAGCGGATCTTCGAAATGTCCAGACCCGCCGACTTCGCCTTCTCGATGCCGGCGAGATACGCGTTGATGACCTCGCGGTGGCGCTCCAGGCTGAAAATGAGGGTGACGTTGACGCTGATGCCGAGCGCGGTGAGCTCGGTGATCGCCTCAAGTCCTTCGACGGTCGCCGGAACCTTGATCATCGCGTTCGGCCGGTCGACCGTGGCCCACAGCAGCTTGCCTTCGGCGATGGTCCCCTTGGTGTCGTGTGCGAGCGCCGGTTCCACCTCGATCGACACACGGCCGTCGTGGCCGTCGGATGCGTCGAACAGGGGGCGGAAAATGTCGCAGCCTCGCGCGACGTCATGCGTCGTGATGTCCACGACCGCGTCGCTCACGCTCGTGTTCTTCGCAGCGAGCTGCGCTACCTGCTCGTCGTAGTCGTCGCCTTTCGCGAGCGCGTTCGCGAAGATGGTCGGGTTCGTGGTGACTCCGACGACGTGCCGGTCTTCGATGAGCTGTTTCAAACCGCCGGAGACGATGCGTTCGCGCGACAGGTCGTCGAGCCACACGCTCACCCCCGCGGCGGAGAGTTCGGCTAGTGGGCTGGTGTTGTCGGTCATGGTGTCTTCTTTCTGGCTCCCTGGCCTTGCGCGGCGAGGGAATCCTTTGCTGCCTGGACGAGGTGTTCGCTCGTCAGGCCAAACTCGCGGTAGAGGGTTTCGTAGTCGGCGGAGGCGCCGTAGTGTTCGATGGAGACGCTGCGGCCGCGATCGCCGACGACTCCCCGCCAGCACATCGCGATTCCGGCTTCCATTGACGCGCGCGCCGTGATCGCCGCCGGGAGCACCGATTCCCGATATTCGGCATCCTGCTCGGCGAACCATTCGAGGCACGGTGCGGAAACCACGCGTGCCTTTATTCCCTCCGCAGCGAGCTGGGTCCGCGCTTCGAGCGCGAACTGCACTTCGGATCCGGTGGCAATCAGGATCACGTCCGGGGTTCCGCCCGGCGCTTCGGCGAGCACGTAGGCGCCCTTCGCGGTGTTCGCGGCCGAGGCGAGCGAGTCGCCGGACGCTTCGCCGCTTCCCCGTTCGAAGACGGGCAGATTCTGGCGGCTGAGCGCGATGCCCGCCGGACCCTTCCTGCGTTCCAGCATCTCAAGCCACGCATAGGCGGTCTCGTTCGCATCCGCAGGGCGCACGACGTCGAATCCGGGGATCGCCCGCAGCGCTGTGAGGTGCTCGATCGGCTGGTGGGTCGGTCCGTCCGCTCCCAGCGCGACGGAGTCGTGGGTCCACACGTAGATGGACGGGATCTGCATGAGCGCGGCGAGCCGCACGGCCGGTCGCATGTAGTCGCTGAAAATCAGGAACGTTCCGCCGAATGCCCTCGTCGGGCCGTGCAGCACGATCCCGTTGAGGATGGCGCCCATGGCGTGTTCGCGGATTCCGAAGTGCAGGATCCGCCCTTCCGGATCTCCGGCCCACTCGTGTGTGGAGTGTTCGGTCGGCACGAAGGACTTCGCCGACTCGATCGTGGTGTTGTTGGACTCGGCGAGGTCCGCGGAGCCGCCCCAGAGTTCCGGCATGAGCGGCGCGATGGCATTGATGACTTTGCCGGATGCCGCGCGGGTTGAGATGTCCTTTCCCGCCGGGAAGGAGGGCAGCGCCGCCTCGAGGCCCTCCGGGACCGCGCCGCTCTCGAGCCGATCGAGGAGCGCCTTCCGATCCGGGTTCGCGGACGCCCAGGCGTCGAAACCCTTTTGCCACTCCGCGCGGGCAGCCTTGCCGCGGTCGATCGCCTTCCTCGTGTGGGCGATCACCTCCGGTTCGACGACGAAATGCTTCTCCGGATCGAAATTCAGGACTTTCTTCACGGCCGCGAGCTCGTCGGCGCCGAGCGCCGAGCCGTGGATCTTGCCGGAATCCTGCTTGGTGGGGGATGGCCACCCGATGATGGTGCGCAGCACGATCATGGACGGGCGATCCGTCTCACCCTTGGCCGCCTCGATCGCATCAGCGAGCGCCTGGACGTCTTCGACGTACCTGCCGGTCTTCTTCCAGTCCACGACCTGAACGTGCCAGTGGTACGCCTCGTAGCGGGCGGCGACATCCTCGGTGAACGCGATGTCGGTGTCGCCTTCGATGGAAATCTGGTTGTCGTCGTAGATCACGATCAGGTTGCCGAGTTTTTGGTGGCCCGCCAGCGACGATGCCTCGCTCGACACGCCCTCCTGAAGATCCCCGTCGCTCGCGATCACGTAGACGTAGTGGTCGAACGGACTCGAGCCTTCCGGGGCGTCCGGGTCGAACAGGCCGCGTTCGTACCGGGCGGCGTAGGCGAATCCGACGGCGGAGGAAATCCCCTGGCCGAGCGGACCGGTGGTGATTTCGATGCCGTCGGTGTGCCCGTACTCCGGATGGCCGGGCGTCTTCGAACCCCACGTGCGAAGCGCCTCGATGTCCTCGAGCTCAAGCCCGTAGCCGCCGAAGTACAACTGCACATACTGGGTGAGGGAGGTGTGCCCGGGGGAGAGGATGAACCGGTCCCGCCCAAGCCAGGCGCTGTCCGCGGGGTCCCGGCGCATGATCTTCTGGAAGAGCAGATAAGCGGCGGGCGCAAGGCTCATCGCCGTGCCCGGATGGCCGTTCCCGACCTTCTCCACCGCGTCAGCGGCAAGCACTCTCGCGGTGTCGACCGCCCGGTCGTCGATGGGTTCCCAGTCCAGTTTCGCCATGGTGAATCGATGACCTCTCTTACCGTTGTGCACGACCGAGTCGGGTCGCTGACCTGTTACGGATGGCCCGCCCTGACTTCATCGGCACTGCCGGATCGGAACCCGGTTGGCAAGCAATTTCCAGTATAGGCAACCTGCGTGGGCATCGTCGGTGAGCGGGAGCACGGGTCGCCTAGACTCGTTCTGCCGGAGGATTTCGGCTGCGAAAGAGGAGCGATGGACACGGCAGTAACGACACCTCACCCACACACGCGGATCGGCGCGGCGGCCAAAGCACGCGCGTACCTTCAACTCACGAAGCCGCGCATCATCGAGTTGCTGCTGATCACCACGATCCCCGTCATGTTCCTCGCGGCGAGGGGTATCCCCAGCCTGTGGCTCGTGCTCGCCACTCTCGTGGGCGGGGCACTGAGCGCCGGATCGGCCGGAGCGTTCAATTGTTACATCGACCGCGACATCGACCGGGTCATGCGGCGAACTCGCGGCCGGCCGCTCGTGACCGGTGAGCTTACCGACCGCGAGGCGCTCGTGTTCGCGTGGGTGCTCGCGGTTGTTTCCACGCTGTGGCTCGGACTGCTCGTGAACTGGGTGGCGGCCGGGCTCGCGGCCGCCGGACACGTGTTCTACGTCGTCGTGTACTCTCTCTGGCTCAAGCGCCGCACCTCGCAGAACATCATTTGGGGTGGTGCCGCCGGCTGCGTTCCTGTCCTCGTGGGCTGGGCGGCGGTCACCGGCACTCTGGACTGGGCCCCGGTCATCCTGTTCGGCGTCGTGTTCCTGTGGACGCCGCCCCACTACTGGCCGCTGTCCATGCGGTACCGCGAGGACTACCAGGCGGCAAATGTTCCGATGCTGGCCGTCGTGAGGGGCAGGACGCAAGTGGGACTCCAGGTCATCCTGTACGCCTGGGCGACCGTGGCGTGCTCGCTTCTCCTCATTCCCGTCGCCCAGATGGGGCTGCTGTACACGAGCGTGGCCGTGCTTTCCGGAGGGTGGTTCATCGTCGAGGCGCACCGCCTCTACTCGAAAGTCATCCGGCACAGGGAGGGGGCGCCGATGCGCGTGTTCCACGCGTCGATCACGTACCTGACGCTCGTGTTCGTGGCCGTCGGGATTGACCCGCTCCTGCCGTTCTGAGCTAACTGCCGCTGACGGAGCGCGGCCGCACCGTCGAGAGAACCACCGCCGTCATGGCGGCAAGGAGCAGGCACGCGAGCACCATGTGCACGCCGACCGCAAGCGCGGGAAGACCATTGCGCGACTGGTACAGCCCGACGGCGATTTGCAGGAACTCGATCCCGAGCAGCCACAGGGCGAAGTATCGCGTCGACACGTGCCCGCCGCGCCAGGCGACCAGCAGCAGGAGGGCGGTCAGACCGAACACCGCGTACGCGGGCCAGGCGTGCAGGTGTTCCATGACGGCGGTGTCGAAGCCGTTCCGCGGGGTGTCGACGTCGCCCGCATGCGGTCCCGAGCCGGTCGTGAGCACCCCCATGACAACCGTGACGACGGCCATCGCGGCCGCAGCCCACGCGAGCGGGCGCACCCAGCCGGCGAGTGGCGGAATCCGCTGGGCGGGCAGGTGGACGAACCACACGAGCGCGGCGGCGAGAACGACCATGGCTGCGGAAATCACGAAATGGAGGCCCACAATGTAGGACTCGAGGCTCGAGAGTACCGTGATGCCGCCGATCCCGGCCTGCACGAGCACGAGAATTCCGAGCGAGAAGCTCAGCCAGAACAATTCCGGCCGGGACGTGCGAACCCGGATGAGCAGCAGAAACGTGATGAGTGCGACGAGGGCGACGACGCCGCTCATCATCCGGTTCGAGAACTCCACGAGCGCGTGGAACCCGAGTTCGGGCGTGGGAATGAGGGAGCCGGGCGTGCACTGCGGCCAGGTCGGGCAGCCCAGCCCCGATGCGGTCAGGCGCACCGAACCGCCCGTCCCGACGATGATGAGTTCCGTGACGAGCGACGCCCAGGCGAACGCGCGTGTCCCGGTAGCCAGCCGTGTCTCCCTGATCACCGTCATGTGCTCCCGCCGTTGATATCCGTCCACGCGCAGCGCCCTGACCTAGCTTTCCGGCCCCGGCCCTGTAGAATCGAATCATCGAGGGCGAGTGGCCGGAAGTCTTCCCGCACACGTGTGCCCGGCAAGGATGCCGGAGTCTTCGCCCAGTCTAAGCAGGCGACGCAGTCGTCCTGCACACGAGATACCGTGGTAAACATCCGAATTCCGCAGGGAATGACGTGGAGTCGGCGCGGGTTGGATGAGTCAAGAGATCACTGCAGTTGCGGAGAGGTGGAACATGTCAGACGTACTGATCAACCGACCTGAACTGGAGAACCTCGGCGTCTATGAATTCGGCTGGGCCGATTCGGATGTCGCGGGGGCGAGCGCCCGACGCGGAATAGACGACGAAGTCGTCACCGACATTTCGCGGCTCAAGGGCGAGCCGGAGTGGATGCTGAAGAACCGCCTCAAGGGTTTGAGCATGTTCCAGAAGAAGCCCATGCCGTCCTGGGGGGCGGACCTTTCCGGCATCGACTTCGACAACATCAAGTACTTCGTCCGCTCCACGGAAAAGCAGGCGCAGACGTGGGAAGACCTGCCGCAGGAAATCAAGGACACCTACGAGAAACTCGGCATTCCGGAGGCGGAGCGGTCGCGCCTCGTCGCCGGCGTCACCGCGCAGTACGAGTCCGAGGTCGTGTACCACCAGATCCGCGAGGACCTGACCGCCCAGGGCGTCATCTTCACGGACACGGACACCGCGCTGCGCGAACACCCGGAGTTCTTCGAAGAATACTTCGGCACGATCATCCCGGCCGGCGACAACAAGTTCGCCGCCCTCAACACGGCCGCCTGGTCCGGCGGTTCCTTCGTGTACGTTCCGCCCGGAGTGCACGTGGAGATTCCGTTGCAGGCATACTTCCGGATCAATACCGAAAACATGGGCCAGTTCGAGCGCACCCTGATCATTGCGGACGAGGGCAGCTACGTGCACTACATCGAAGGGTGCACTGCTCCGATCTACACGACGGACTCTCTGCACTCCGCGGTCGTCGAAATCGTCGTGAAGAAGAATGCCCGCGTGCGGTACACGACGATCCAGAACTGGTCGAACAACGTGTACAACCTCGTCACGAAGCGCGCGATCGCCCACGAGGGCGCCACGATGGAGTGGGTCGACGGCAACATCGGCTCGAAGGTCACCATGAAGTACCCGTCGATCTACCTGGTCGGGGAGCACGCGAAGGGCGAGACGCTGTCGGTGGCCTTCGCCGGGCCCGGGCAGCATCAGGACGCCGGCGCGAAGATGATCCACATGGCGCCCCACACGCAGTCCTCCATCGTGTCCAAGTCCATTGCGCGCGGAGGCGGGCGTTCCGGATACCGGGGCGAAGTGCGGGTGGCCGAAGGTGCGCACCACTCCGCCAACTCGGTCATGTGCGACGCGTTGCTCGTCGATACGATTTCGCGCTCCGACACCTATCCGACGGTCGATATCCGCGAGGACGACGTGCAGATGGCGCACGAGGCGACGGTGTCCCGGGTGAGCGCCGAACAGTTGTTTTACCTCATGTCCCGGGGGATGACGGAGACGGAAGCGATGGCGATGATCGTGCGCGGCTTCATCGAACCGATCGCCCGCGAACTGCCCATGGAGTACGCCATGGAACTGAACAAGCTCATCGAGATGAGCATGGAAGGATCCGTCGGCTAACGATGTCACCCTCGTCGACCACTCCAGAAGTATCAATCCTGCGCCGACCATCAGGCTCGGCAAAGCTCGACCACTCGAAACTGATGTCGAAACAGCACAGCGACGGCGGTTGGGGGCTCGTTCCCATTCAGAGCCGCGCCGGACGTTTCTCCTCTTTCGATGTCGCCGACTTCGAGCCGGTGAGCGGCTTCGAGGCGGAATGGAAGTACACGCCGGTCCGTGAGCTCGCGGCGTTGCTGGACGGAGCGCTCGATGGCGCCCGGTACGATGTCGCGATCGAACCCGGCGTGGGGGAGTCGCGCGGCATTTCGGTCGACTGGGTGGCGAGAACGGATCCTCGGATCGGCAGCGTCGGCAAGCCGGAAGAGCGCGGTTCGGCCAACGCGTGGACCGGATTCGACCATGCCCTCGCCGTCACGGTGTCCGGAAACGAGCGCGCGGAAGTGACGCTGTCCCGCACGAGTTTCGGCACCTCCGCCCGCGCCGCCCACCTGTTCATCGAGGCGCAGCCCGGCAGCAACGGCGTCGTCGTCGTGAACAACTCCGGGCACGCGATGCTCAGTGAGAACGTGGAAATTTCCGTAGGCGCCGGCGCCCAGCTCACTGTGGTGAGCGTGCAGGAATGGGATCACGGCGCCACCCATCTCGCCACCCACTTCGCCCGCCTGGGCAAGGACGCCAGGCTCCGGCACGTCGTCGTTTCGCTCGGCGGATCCATCGTCCGGGTCAACACGAACGCCCACCTTGCGGAGGAGGGAAGCGACGTCGAACTGTTCGGCGTCTACTTCGCGGACGCGGGCGAACACCTCGAACAGCGGACGTTCGTAAACCACGATGCTCCGCACTCGAAGTCCAGGGTCAGCTACCGCGGCGCGCTTCAGGGGGACAACGCGCGAGCGGTATGGATCGGCGATGTGCTCATCCGCCCCACCGCTCCGGGCACCGACAGCTACGAAGAAAACCGCAACCTGCTGCTCACGGAAGGCACGCGCGCGGATTCGGTGCCCAACCTGGAGATCGAAACCGGCGACATCGCCGGAGCGGGGCACGCGAGCGCGAGCGGCCGATTCGACGACGAGCAATTGTTCTACCTGCAATCGCGGGGGATCCCGGAAGCGGAGGCGCGCCGACTCGTCGTGCGCGGATTCCTCGCCTCGATCATCCAGCGAATCGGCGTCGAGGCGGTTCAGGCGCGACTTCAGGACGCCATCGAGGAGGAGCTGCTCGTCTCCGCGGAAGGTGCGGCATCGTGAGCGCGGTCAAGGTGTGCGCGGCATCCGAGGTGGAACTCTCCTCGGCCGTGCGTGTCGTGATCGACGACCAGCCCATCGCCCTCGTGAAGGATTCCGCGGGCGAAATCTTCGCGATCGGCGACACGTGCACGCACGGCGACATTTCGCTGTCGGAGGGTTTCGTCGAAGGCGACGTCATAGAGTGCTGGGCGCACGGATCCCATTTCTCCCTGCGCACGGGCGAGGCGCTCACCCTCCCGGCATACGAGCCGGTGCCCGTGTTCACCGTGACCATCGTCGACGGCGATGTGTACATCGACCCGACCCCGAGATATGACTACGAAAGAAAAGAAGCCTAAGACCATGCCTGTACTGGAAATCAAGGACCTGCACGTGAGTGTGGAGACCGAACAAGGGACGAAGCCCATTCTCAAGGGCGTGGATTTGACCATCCGGGAAGGCGAGACCCACGCCATCATGGGTCCGAACGGCTCGGGCAAGTCGACACTCGCGTACACGATCGCGGGGCACCCGAAGTATCACGTGGAGAGCGGGACCGTCACGCTCGACGGCGAGGACCTCCTGGACATGACCGTGGATGCGCGCGCCCGTGCCGGGCTCTTTTTGGCCATGCAGTACCCGGTGGAAATCCCCGGGGTTACCGTCACCAACTTCCTGCGCACCGCGAAAACCGCCGTCGACGGGCACGCTCCCGCCATCCGGGGCTGGATCAAGGACGTCAAGGCGTCGATGGCCAACCTGCGGATGGACTCCTCCTTCGCGGACCGCAATGTGAACGAAGGGTTCTCCGGCGGAGAGAAGAAGCGCCACGAGATCCTCCAACTCGAGCTGCTGAAACCGCGGTTCGCGATCCTCGACGAGACCGACTCCGGTCTGGACGTCGATGCGCTGCGAGTCGTTGCCGACGGGGTCAACCGCGCGAAGGAGGCCACGAACCTCGGAGTGCTCCTCATCACCCACTACACGCGGATCCTGCGGTACATCAGCCCTGACTTCGTCCACGTGATCGTCGACGGCCGGATCGCCGAGGAGGGCGGCTCGGAATTGGCCGACCGCCTGGAGGACGAAGGCTACGATCGCTATCTCGCTGCGGGAAAAGTAAACTAGAACCATGGCTGTAGCACTGGAGCCCAAGCTTTTCGACCAGGTTGAAGAGGCTTTGAAGGATGTCGTCGACCCCGAGCTCGGCGTCAACATCGTCGATCTCGGCCTGATCTACGACCTCAGTTGGGACGACGAGAACAATGCCCTCATCGTGAGCATGACGCTAACCTCCGCCGGCTGCCCGCTCACCGATGTGATCGAGGATGACATGTCTCAGGCTCTCGACGGGGTCGTCGAGCAGTTCAGGATCAACTGGGTGTGGATGCCGCCGTGGGGGCCGGAGAAGATCACCGACGATGGGCGCGACATGATGCGCGCCATCGGGTTCGCGATCTAGTCGCGCAGTTCCCCGGCCGCCCTGCGCTGATCTTCGCGCTCGAAGAAGCGCCAGCCGAGCGTCATGACGGATGCGGCGATGACCATTTTGACGATGCCGCCGATGATGAACGGGTAGAGCCCCGCGTTCAGGGTCTGCTCCAGATTGAGACCCAGGGTGAACGAGAGCCATGGCAGGCCGATCGCGAACGTGACGACGGTTCCGCCGAGGAAACCGAGAATGGAACGCAGAATTTTCCGGTCCCAGGAGCGCTGCGCGATCCATCCGGTGAACGCCGCAGCGAACACGAAGCCGATGATGTACCCGCCGGTGGGGCCGAGGATGATGGACATCCCTGAACTCGCCTCGCTGAAGACGGGAAGACCCGCGATCCCCAGAACCGCGTAGAGGAGCATGGACAGCGTGCCGCGGAGTGCGCCGAGCGAGCTGCCGACCAGGAGGACCGCGAGGGTCTGGCCGGTGATCGGCACCGGCCACAGCGGAACGACGACCTGGGCGGCGATGGCGGTGAGCGCGGCTCCCGCAGCCACGAGGACGACATCCATGATGATGCCCCGTGCGAAGATTCGATCAGCGAGAGTCGGGCGGCCGATGGCGAGGCTCAGGGTGGTCATTCCTTTAGACTAGACGTTCTCCCCACCACCGTGTGTTGTCTTTCGGCAACCAAAGAAATGAATCTGCCTGTGCTCAACGTGCACGACCTCGAGGTCCGGGTGGCCGCGCGCACCCTCATGGCCGGGGTGTCGTTTCGCGTGGATCGCGGCGACAAGGTGGGCCTTGTCGGTCGGAACGGCGCAGGGAAGACCACGCTCACGAAAATTCTCGCCGGCGAAGGACAGCCGGCATCCGGGACGATCGACCGCGGGGGAGAGGTCGGCTACCTGCCGCAGGATCCACGAAGCGGAGACCCTGAGGACCTGGCCCGAACGCGCATCCTCGACGCGAGGGGGCTCGGCGCGCTTGCGCTGGGAATGACGAAGGCCTCGGAGGGCATGGGAGACCCGGATCCTCAGGTGAGCGCGGCAGCCATGGCGAAGTACAGCAGGCTCGAGGATCGATTCCTCGCGCTCGGCGGTTATGCCGCGGAGGCGGAGGCGGCGAGCATCGCGAGCAACCTGAATCTGCCCGACCGCATCCTCGACCAGCGCCTCAAGACGCTGTCCGGCGGACAGCGGCGCCGGATCGAACTCGCCCGCATCCTGTTCTCCGGCGCGGAGACGATGCTGCTCGATGAACCGACCAACCACCTGGACGCGGATTCCGTGGTGTGGCTGCGCGACTACCTTTCGAACTACCCGGGCGGACTGATCGTGATCAGCCACGATGTCGCCCTCGTGGAAACGACGGTCAACCGGGTTTTCTACCTCGACGCGAACCGCCAGGTGATCGACATCTACAACATGAACTGGAAGAACTACCTCCGGCAGCGCGAGGCGGATGAGGAGCGCCGCCGCAAGGAGCGTTCCAACGTGGAGAAGAAGGCGCAGGTGCTGCAGTTGCAGGCCGCGAAGTTCGGCGCGAAGGCGACGAAGGCCACCGCGGCGCACCAGATGGCCCGTCGGGCGGAGCGGATGCTCGCAGGGCTCGAGGAGGTGCGCTCCGCGGATCGCGTGGCAAAGCTGCGTTTCCCCGATCCCGTGCCCAGCGGCAGAACCCCGCTTGCGGCGAGCAATCTCAGCAAGAGCTACGGTTCGCTGGAGATTTTCACCGCCGTGGACCTTGCGATCGACCGCGGATCGAAGGTCGTCGTGCTCGGGTTGAACGGCGCAGGAAAGACCACGCTGCTGCGCATCCTCGCCGGCATCGACGACCCGGACACCGGGGCGGTGGAGCCCGGCCATGGGCTGCGGATCGGTTACTACGCCCAGGAGCACGAAACGATCGATGTCAACCGCACCGTCCTGCAGAACATGGTGTCGGCGTCGCCGAACCTGACGGAGACCGAGGCGCGCAGGGTGCTCGGCTCGTTTCTGTTCACGGGAGATGACTCGTACAAGGCGGCCGGGGTGCTCTCCGGCGGGGAGAAGACCCGACTGGCTCTGGCCATGATCGTGGTGTCCGGGGCGAACGTGCTTCTCCTGGACGAACCGACCAACAACCTGGATCCGGCGAGCCGGGCGGAAATCCTGGATGCGCTCGCGAACTACTCGGGGGCGGTCGTGCTCGTCAGCCACGACGAGGGCGCGGTGCAGGCTCTGAACCCGGAGCGCGTGCTGATCCTTCCGGATGGCGTCGAGGACTTCTGGAGCCCGGACTACGCGGATCTGGTGAGTCTGGCCTGATCGGCCGATCGCTCAGGGACCCTGGCGCCCCGAAGCCTGCTCGGCCCGGTCGACGAGTTCATCCTCGATCTGGGCGTCGGTGAGCCGGGCGAGTTTCCGAGCGCGACGCGCTTCGGAGCGCTGTCGTTCCGCCGGGTCGTCGGCGTTGAGGTTCCGATACTCCTGGCGCACCGCCCAGGCGAGGGCGACAAATCCCAAAATCGCGAAGACGAGCCACTGAAACGCGTAGGAGAGGTGAGGTCCCTCATCGAGCGCCGGTTTCGGCAGCGCGGTCGGCGTGGCGGCAGCGGGCGGGTCCTCCGACACCATGAGTCCGTAAGCGCCCGTGTATGTCGGAGCGCCGAGGCGGGAGCGGATCTCGTCCAGCTCAATCGTCGCGATCTGCCCCGGCGGCGCCGAGCGGCCCGGCAGGTGCGGCTCGCCCGGTTTCACGCGGGCAACGACGGTGACGGTGCCAGGCGGCGCGGCCGGAACGGCATCCGGCGCATCCTGGTTGGTTCCGACCGGAACCCATCCCCGGTCGACAATGAACACGTCTCCGTCGGCCAGCCGCAGCGGCACGAGGACTTCGAAACCCGGGCTGCCGGCGAGCGGCCGGGTTCGCACGAGCAGCTGCTCGTCGCGCAGATAACTGCCGGTCACGCGAATCTGGCGCCACTCGTCCTCGGGGGAGAACGCGGCCAGATCGGGCAGGATCGCGTGAATGTCCACGGGAGCGCGATCGTAATTGTTTTCCACTTTCGTGTTGGCCGCCACCGCCTCGGCGCGGCGGGCAAGCTGCCACTGCGACAACAGCACGCAGGCGATCGCGAACAGAATCACGAAGGCAAGGTATCCGGTCCAGCGCCACGACCTCACAAACCGCCATCCGCTCATGCCGGCGCGTCCACAGCTTCGTCGGTGCGGGGATCGTACGGCGCAACGCTGACCGGGAAACCCCTGGATGCGAGGTAGTCGTGAAGGTACTCCCGATGGTCGTCGCAGGCCAGCCAGACCTTGACCCGATCCTCGGTGTGGATACGCGGGTTGCGCCAATTGACGCTCCAGATGGCGGGTGCGCGGCACTGCGCCCGCGAACAGTGCGGTGCCTCGGCCATCACTGCTGGTCTGCAGGGTGATCTGCAGGGTGATCTGCCGACTGGTCTCCGTCGGCGCGAACGATCGACCCCGGCCGTTCGACGTCCACGGTCTTGGAGTTCGCGGCGTTCGCGAGGACCACCGCGACGTAGGGCAGGAAGACGGCACCCGCGATGCACACGACGAGCCACCAGCCCTGCACGACGAGGCACAGTGCGATGCACACGAGCCGGATGCACATCGTCACGGTGTACTTGATCATGCGGGAGTGCCGGTCGTCGACGGGAGACCGGGGGAGGCTCGTGATGTTGGTGGACTGGTGTGCCATGGCTTCACCTCCAGCCTACGATGCCGCGCTCGAAGCCGCGGCTCTAGTATGGGCGGATGGACACGACAACTCCAGCACGCACTGTTCTCGTCACGGGCGGCAATCGCGGGATTGGTTTCGCCATCGCTCAGGCGTTCCACGAAGCGGGTCACCGGGTGGCTGTCACCGCCCGCTCCGGCGACGGTCCGTCCGGAACGTTGACGGTTCGGGCCGATGTCACGGATTCGGATTCGATCGATGCCGCGTTCACGGCCGTCGAATCCGAGCTCGGCCCCGTCGAGGTCCTCGTGGCGAACGCCGGCATCACGAAGGACACGCTTCTCCTGCGCATGACGGAAGAGGATTTCACGTCGGTGATCGACACGAATCTTTCCGGTTCGTTTCGGGTGGTCAAACGCGCGTCGAAGAATATGCTCAAAGGGCGGTTCGGCCGCGTGATCCTCGTGTCGAGCGTCGTCGGCCTGTTGGGTTCGGCCGGCCAGGTCAACTATTCGGCATCGAAGAGCGGTCTGATCGGCCTGGCCCGCTCCCTGACCCGCGAGCTCGGCGGCAGGAACATCACCGCCAACGTCGTAGCGCCCGGATTCATCGAGACCGAAATGACCGCCGTTCTTCCCGAGGAGCAGCAGGCCGCATACCGCTCATCGATTCCGCTGGGGCGGTTCGCCACTCCCGATGAAGTCGCCCGCGTGATCGTCTGGCTCGCGAGCGAGGACGCATCCTACATTTCCGGCGCTGTCATCCCGGTCGACGGTGGTCTGGGGATGGGCCACTAGCGCGGCCGTTCAGCCTCGCAACCCCAGGAGCGGCAGAACCTGGGAAAGGTCGCGGACATCGATGATCACGTTCGCTTCGTCCCGCACCGGCGCTTTCGCATCGAATCCGACCGCAAGGCCGGTCGCGTGCATCATGGCCAGATCGTTGGCGCCGTCGCCCACGGCGACGGTCTGCTGCAGCCCGATCCCGTAAACTCCCGCCCACTCCCTGAGCGCCTCCGCCTTCGCGGCACCGTCGATCATCCTGCCCGCCACGCGTCCGGTGAGCGCGCCGTCGACGATCTCGAGCGTGTTCGCCCGCCAGCGGTCCAGGCCGAGCCCGGCGGCGAGAGGGTCGATCACCTGGTGGAATCCTCCGGACACCACGGCGACGCGCCCGCCCGCGGACTGCACGCCCGCGATCAGTTCCTGCGCGCCCTGGGTGACCCGGACTCGCGCGGCAACGTCGTACACCCGGTGTTCCGGCAGCCCCGCGAGCGTGGCGACGCGAGCATGGAGGCTTTCCTCGAAGTCGATTTCGCCGTTCATCGCGGAGGTCGTAATCGCGGCGACCTGATCGAGCGAGCCCGCCGCTTCGGCCAGCATCTCGATCACTTCTTCTTCGATGAGCGTGGAATCGACGTCGAGCACAACGAGAAAGCGGGCCATGGGTGTCCTCAGGTAACGTGAACGCCTTTGCCCACGACGGTTATTCCGGAATCGGTGACGGTGAAGCCGCGCGCTCGATCCGAGTCGGGGTCCACTCCAACGGTGGCGCCCGGTTCGACGACGACTTCCTTGTCCAGAATAGCCCGATGGACTGCCGCGCCCGGGCCAATGCGAACCCGGTCGAAAAGGATCGAGTCGATGACGCGCGCGCCGGACTCGATCGTCGCCCACGGCCCCAGCACGCTGCGTTCGATGTAGGCGCCCGAGAGCAGGCAGCCCAGTGCGACGATCGAATCGATCGTGGTGCCGTTGTTGCCACCGGCATCCCGCACGAACTTCGCGGGCGGCGAGTTCAACTGTTCGCTGAATATGGGCCACTCCTGGTTGTACAGGTTGAACACCGGGAGCGCGGAGATGAGGTCCTGGTGTGCGTCGAAGAATGAGTCGATCGTCCCGACGTCCCGCCAGTAGTAGCGGTCGCGATCCGTTGCGCCGGGAACGTCGTTGCGGATCAGGTCATACGCCGCCGCATCGCCCCGCGAGACGAAGTCCGGCACGATGTCGCCGCCCATATCATGGTGGGAGTCGGCGCGCTCACCGTCCCGCAGCACGGCATCGATGAGCTGATCCGCGTCGAACACGTAGTTGCCCATGGAGGCGAGCACTTCGCCGGGGGAACTCGCCAGTCCCACCGTGTCCGACGGCTTCTCCCGGAATGCGGCAATGCGCGTCGGGTCGTCGGGGGACAGCTCGATGACGCCGAACTGATTGGCTAGAGCGATGGGCTGGCGGATCGCGGCCACCGTGGCGGCCGCCCCCGACTCGATGTGGGCTTCGATCATCTGGCTGAAGTCCATCCGGTACACGTGGTCTGCGCCCACAACAACGACGATGTCGGGCTTTTCGTCGCGCAGGAGGTTCAGACTCTGCAGGATGGCGTCGGCGGAACCCGCGAACCAGCGCTTGCCGAGCCTCTGCTGCGCCGGCACGGAAGCCACGTAGGACTTCGTGAGGCTGGACAGGCGCCAGGTCTGGGACACGTGCCGGTCCAGGCTGTGCGACTTGTACTGGGTGAGGACGACGATCTGCAGAAGCCCGGAGTTGATCAGGTTCGACAGCGCAAAGTCGATGAGCCGGTAGTTTCCGGCAAACGGGACGGCCGGTTTCGCCCGGTCCGCCGTCAGGGGCATGAGCCTCTTGCCCTCGCCGCCGGCGAGCACGATCGCGAAAATCTTCTTGGGCGCCATCTTCTTACAGTAGATGAGCGGGTTGGACTGTACTAGCGTCGCAGTCATGAGAGTCGATCTGCTCACGCGGGAATACCCGCCGGAGGTGTACGGCGGCGCGGGAGTTCACGTCGGCGAATTGGTCCGCGCCCTGCGCGGCGAAGTGAATGTCGTGGTGCGCTGCTTCGGTGCGCCGCGCGAGGAGGAGGGCGTCTTCCCGTATCTGGTCCCGGCCGAACTCGTGAACGCCAATCCCGCCCTGGCGACGCTGGGTGTTGATCTGCAGATGGCGCAGGATGTCGCCGGCGCGGACCTCGTGCACTCCCACACCTGGTACGCGAATGGGGCAGGCCGACTCGCCCAGTTGCTGCACGGCATCCCGCACGTCGTCACCGCGCACAGCCTCGAGCCGCTTCGACCGTGGAAGGCGGAGCAGCTTGGCGGCGGATACCGGATCTCGAGCGCAATCGAGGAGTCGGCGTTCCGCGCGGTCGATGCGATCATCGCGGTGAGCGCGGGGATGCGCGAGGACATTCTTCGCTCCTACCCTGGGTTGGATGAGTCGCGCGTCACGGTGGTACACAACGGGATCGACCTGGACCGGTGGCGTCCGGCCCCCAACGAGGAGACCTCCCGCTCGCTCGGCATCGACCCCGACCGGCCGTCGGTGGTCTTCGTCGGCAGGATCACGCGGCAGAAGGGGCTGCCGTTTCTGCTGCGCGCGGCGAAGGAGCTTCCGGCGGATGTGCAGCTCGTCCTGTGCGCTGGCGCGCCGGATACGCCCGAACTGCTCGCGGAAGTCCAGGGACTCGTCGAGTCCCTTCAGCAGGAGCGTTCGGGGGTCGTCTGGCTCGACCGCCTGCTCGGCCACAACGAACTCGTCGCCGTGCTGTCGGGCGCGACCGTGTTCGTGTGCCCCTCGATCTACGAACCGCTCGGCATTGTCAATCTTGAAGCAATGGCGTGCGGGGTGCCGGTTGTCGGCACCGCGACCGGCGGTATTCCCGAGGTGGTGGAAGACGGCATCACGGGCCGCCTCGTCCCGATCGACCAGCGCACCGACGGTTCGGGTGTCCCGAAGAAGCCGAAGACGTTCGTCGCCGATCTCGCGGCGGCGATCCTGGACGTCCTGCGGGACCCCGTGCGGTCCCGCATGATGGGGCAGGCGGGGCGTGCGCGAGTCGAGCGCGAGTTCGGGTGGGACCGGATCGCCCACAGCACGCGGGCGGTCTACGACTCGCTGCTGTGAGCGCGTTCCGGGTGGCTTAGGCTTGAACATATGGCCAGTGTTCTCGAATTCGACAACGTGTCGGTGGTGCGCGGTGGCAATCGAATTCTCGATTCCGTCACGTGGACGGTGGATGACTCCGAACGCTGGATAGTGCTCGGCCCCAACGGCGCGGGCAAGACGACGCTGCTCCAGTTGGCTGCGGCCCTCATCCACCCGAGCTCCGGCATGGCCACGGTTCTCGACGAAACGCTCGGCGACGTCGACGTGTTCGAACTGCGCACCCGGATCGGATTCGCCTCCTCGGCTCTCGCGCGGAAACTTCCCGCAACCGAGACCGTCCTCAATGTGGTGCTCACCGCCTCGTATTCCGTGACGGGCCGGTGGAACGAATCCTACGATGACGTCGACATCCGCCGAGCGCATCGCGTGCTGGGGGAGTGGAAACTGGACCACCTCGCCGATCGGAAATTCGGCCATTTGAGCGATGGCGAGCAAAAGCGGGTGCAAATTGCGCGTGCCGTCATGACGGACCCGGAGTTGATGCTCCTCGACGAGCCGGCGGCGAGCCTGGACCTGGGTTCTCGGGAAGAACTGCTGGGGTTGCTGTCCGGTTACGCGACAGCACCCAATGCGCCAGGGATGGTCATGGTCACCCACCACGTGGAGGAAATCCCGCCGGGGTTCAGCCACGTCCTTCTGCTGCGGGAGGGGAGAGTCACGGCATCCGGGCCGATTTCGACGGTGCTCACCTCGAAAAAGCTGACCGAGGCATTCGGCGTCCCGCTGAAGCTGGAGAGCCACAACGCGCGGTACACGGCGCGATCTCTGATAAAGTAGCTAGTCGGCCCTGCAGCATCGTTCGCGGCCGAAAATCTTATCCAGCCTGAACACCCAAGGAACCACCATGAAGTCTGACATCCACCCCGACTATGCGCCGGTCGTGTTCCGCGACCTTGCGTCGGGAGCGACTTTCCTGACGCGTTCCACGGTGACGAGCGACAAGACGATCGAGTGGGAAGACGGTTCGACCTACCCCGTCATCGACGTCGAAATTTCTTCGGAGTCCCACCCGTTCTACACGGGCAAGCAGCGCATTCTGGACAGCGCGGGCCGCGTCGAGAAGTTCAACACGCGCTACAAGAGCTTCGGCAGCTAGCACAGCCTGAATCAGCGCAGTGGCCAGCCCGCGGTTTCCACGAAGTCGGGCTTGTGGGTGCGACGCATGTATTCGGCAAAGCTCGCCGACTGTTCGGCACTCCATTTCACCTGAAGCCGGTGAAGCTCGCCGGCAGGCACATCGAGCGTGCCGGGTTCGCGTGCGGCCAGCGCCTGGGCGACCCGTCCGGCGGCAATGGCGTCGGCACCGGCATCGTGCGCGTCCAGAAGTTCCACACCGTAGACGAGAGCCGCCGCTTCGAGCGTCCGCTTGCCCTTGCGGTACCGATCGACGGCTTTGTCGATGACGAGCGGGTCGATGATCGGGGACGGATCCTGCAGCGGCGCGACGCCGTGCCTGATCGACTCGTGCCTGAGCAGCGACAGGTCGTAGGGTGCGTTGTAGACCACGAGCGCGAGGCCCCTGTCGAACACCGTGCGGATCGCCTGAACGATCTCCGCGACCACCTCGGCGGCCGGTCGACCATCCCGGCGGGCGCGTTCGGTCGTAATGCCGTGCACAGTGCTGGCCTGGAGCGGTATGTCTACGCCGGGGTCTGCCAGCCAGTCGGTGCGTTCGATGGGCTGACCGTCGGGACCGATGACGCTCACATTCGCGGACACGATGCGGCTCGTGGCGACATCGATGCCGGTTGTCTCCAGATCGAAGACTCCCAGTTTCTCGTACCAGGGTGCGGGGTTCTCGTCGGCTAACACACGTTCAGCCTAGGGCCGACCGCAGTCATTGTCTGCGCTGCGCCGATGGGAGGCGCCCGTTGCCTAGACTGGAAGCGATGACTGCCCATTCGCCCTATGCTGCACAACTTGACAAAATTCCCGTCGAACACCGCGAGGCGGCCATCCTCGGCAGCGAAACCCGCTACTGGGTTTACGGACCCGAGGATGCCGAAACCACGATCGTCGTCGTGCACGGGTACCGCGGGGAGCACCACGGTCTCGAGCCGATCGTCGCCCACCTGCCCGAATACCGGTTCATCAGCGCCGATCTCCCGGGATTCGGCGAGTCGACGCCGCTCAAGGATCAATCCCATTCGATCGACGGCTACGCGGCGTGGCTCGACGCGTTCATGGCCGAACTCGAGGTTCGCGGCACGGCCGTGGTCCTCGGCCACTCCTTCGGCACGATCGTGGCCTCTTCCGCCGTTGCGAACGGGCTGCAGACCCCCGCCCTCATCCTCGTGAATCCGATCGCCATGCCGGGGGCGAAGGGTCCGCGGCCGGTCGCCACCGCGGTCACGGTGTTGTATTACCGGGTTGCCGCGAAGCTGCCGCGCCGGCTCGGCCGGGCGCTCCTCAACAACTGGCTCGTCGTGCAATTCATGAGCTCGAGCCTGGTGAAAACGAAGGACAAGGCACTGCGGAAATGGATCCATCGCGAACATCACACGTTCTTCAGCCGGTTCTCGGATCGCGATACGGTCGTGGAGGCGTTCGACGCCTCCGTGAGTGCGGATGTGAGCCAGTTCGCCTCCGAGATCGCCGTCCCGACGCTGCTCGTGGCCGCGCAGCTCGATGACATCACGCCCGTGTCGGCCCAGTACATCCTGCAGCGCATGTTTCCGGATGCGCGACTGAGGGTTCTGGGCGGCGTCGGCCATCTCATCCACTACGAGGTTCCCGATCTGGCGGCGGACGCGATCCGCGACTTCCTCGACGGGCTGCCGGGCTCGTGAAGGTTATTTTCGACTGCCGCTACACGCGCATCGGCAGGCATGACGGGATCAGCCGGTACACCGCGGGGGTCGTGGAGGCGTTCAGCCGCCTCCACCCGGTGACGATGCTCATCAGCGACCCCCGGCAATTGGAGATGCTTCCCGATGTGCCGTGGATTCTGGGGTACTCCCCGACGAGCCTGCGGGAGCCGTGGGTTTCGCTCATCGTGAATCGCGCGCACCCCGACGTCGTCTTCAGCCCGATGCAGACGATGGGATCCATCGGCCGCAGGTACAAGCTCATCCTGACCCTCCACGACCTCATCTACTACAACAATCCGACGCCGCCGCGTGATTTGCCGTGGTTCGTCCGACTCGGATGGCGTTTGTTCCATCTCGCGTACTGGCCCCAGCGCCTCGTTCTCAACCGCGCGGATGCGATCGTCACCGGAACCGAGGTCGCGAAGGGCCAGATCCTGGACAGGAAGCTCACGAAGCGCC
Source organism: Micrococcales bacterium (assembly GCA_017306245.1). Taxonomy (GTDB): domain Bacteria; phylum Actinomycetota; class Actinomycetes; order Actinomycetales; family Microbacteriaceae; genus Terrimesophilobacter. Next base: position 653,542 of record JAFKIY010000001.1, read on the forward strand.
CGATCACCGTGGTGAGCAGCGCGGTCGAGCCCGCGGCGCGGATTCGCTCGCCGCGGCGCGACAAGACCCTCGTGTACATGGGATCGTTCATGCCGTACAAGAACGTGGAGGCGCTCGCTTCGGCGCTCACCGAACTCCCCGGGTACCGGCTCCAGCTCCTCAGCCGAATCAGCGACAGCGACCGTGCGCGGTATTCCGCCCTCGCGCCGGAGGGCGCCATCGAATTCTTCGACGGGGTAACGGATGAGCAGTACACGGGGCTGCTCGAGCGGGCTACGGCCCTGGCCACCGCATCACTCGAGGAGGGATTCGGCATTCCGCTCATTGAGGCACTCGCCATGGGTACGCCCGTGGTGTGCACGGACATTCCCGTGTTTCACGAGGTCGCGGGGGAGGGGGCGGCATATTTCGACCCGCACAGCCCCTCGGATATCGCCCGCGTTGTCCGGTCTCTGGAGGATGACACCGTCTGGGAGCAGTTGTCCGCGGCGGGACCGGCTCAGGCGGCGAAGTTCACCTGGGATCGTTCAGCCGAGAAGCTGCTGGCGCTCGCCCGCTCACTGGTTTCCGACGTCAGCTGACGTGCGCGACCTCGCCCGCGGTCAATGCGATGAGGCTGTCGGGGTCGATGCTGAACACCGCGGTCGAGGTCCCCGCGGCGGCCCACACGCGCTCGTACCGCAGGAGATCGGAATCGATGACTGTGCGCAGCGTTGACGTGTGACCGAACGGAGGCACGCCGCCGATCGAGTATCCGGTTGTTTCCTTCACCCGCCGCGCATCAGACATGGTCACGGTCGCGCCCAGTTCCCGGCCGAGTAGCGCGGTATCCACGCGGTTGGGGCCGGATACGAGGGCGATGAGCGGCTCACCGTCGGCGAGCAGCACGAGGCTCTTGACGATCGCGCCCACCTCGCAGCCGACCGCTTCGGCCGCCTCGACGGCGGTGTGCGTGCTCTGGTCCATCGTCACCACCTGGACGGTGAACCCGAGTTCTTTCGCGGCATCGGTGAACCGCGCGACTGCATCCGCCACTAGCTGACTCCTTTCGCTTCCCGCTCTTCGAGCGCATTCTGCTGTTCAAGATCTTCGTCCCCTTCAACCACCGAGGCCCGTTCGATCGGGTCGTCGAACTCGATCAGTTCGAGGGAACCGCCGATGTGCCGAAAACTGTGGATGGAACCGTTCGTGATCGGGACGCCGCGCTGGATGGGTGCTTCCACCGCCATGAGCAGCGTGCGAATGACCGCGCCGTGCGAGCACACGATGAGACGGCGGCCCGGATTTCCCTCGGCGAGCTGGAGGAGGGCGGGGATGACGCGGGCGGCAACTGCTTCGCGGGATTCCCGGCCGGGCACCGGCGTCGTCCCGGGGTAACGGCGCGCGATTTGCCTGTCGGTGAGCCCTTCCGCTTCGCCGTAGTTGCGTTCCGCGAGTTCGGGAACAGGGGAAGGGTCCATGAGGCCCAGTTCCGCGCTGATGATTGTCGCCGTTTCGGATGCCCGCGAGAGCGGGCTCGTGTAGACGCCGTCCCAGCTGCGTCGGGCAAGCAGCCGCCCCGCGCGGAGCGCCTGAGCGCGCCCGGTTTCGTTGAGCGGAATGTCGGTGGTGCCCTGGACGCGGTGCGCTCGATTCCAGTCGGTTTCGCCGTGGCGAACAAGGTAGAGGAACGTCACTACCGCACCACCGCCCTTTCCACGTCTCACGCGCCCTTCAGCGATTCCGCGAGCGCTGCGAGGGCCTGGGTTGTTCCGGCTTCCAGCCTAACGGTGGCGCGGTTGTCTCCCTTCGTCGGGCCACGGTTGATGATCACGACGGGATGGTTCAGCCTGGCGGCCAGGTCCAGCAGCCGAATGCCGGAATTCACGGCGAGGGACGATCCGGCGATGAGCAGGGCATCGGCTTCCCGCACAACCGCTGCGGCAGCGTCGAAGCGGGGTTTGGGAATGAGTTCGCCGAAGAAGACGACGTCGGGTTTCAGCATCCCGCCGCAATTGGTGCAGTCCGGGATCGTGAATCCGGCCATTCGCCGAACGTCGACATCGCCGTCCGGCAGGAGCACGACGTCGTCGGGTAGGTCGAGCCAGGGGTTGGATTCGGTCAGCCGCGCGGCGATGTCGTCCCGGGAGAACAGCTGCCCGCAGGACAGGCACAGGACGGAGTTCATCGCGCCGTGGAGCTCAATGACCCTCGCGGATCCGGCACGACGATGGAGGTCGTCCACGTTCTGGGTGAGAACGCCGCGGATGACCCCAACCCGCTCAAGCTCGGCAAGGGCGAGGTGCCCGTCATTGGGTTTGGCGTCGGTGAAACGCCTCCAACCAAGGTGGCTGCCGGCCCAATACCGTTCGCGGCGCTCATCATCGTCGACGAATTGCCGAAAGGACATCGGGGTGCGGCGCGGAGTCCCTTCGCCCCGGTAGTCCGGTATTCCGGAGTCAGTGCTGACGCCGGCGCCCGTGAGCACCGCGATGGATTTCCCCGCGAGAACCTCAACAGCTTCCTCGATTGCGCTCACACTCCATGCCAACGCCGGATCGATCCGATATGTTTCCCCATGTGTTCAGCATCACTCCGATCGACAATCCGGACGATCCGGCTCTCCACGACTACCGGAATTTGACCGATGTCGCACTTCGGCGCCTCCGCGAGCCGGAGGAGGGGCTCTATCTGGCCGAATCGACCAAGGTTATCGCGCGGGCCGTGGCTGCGGGGCATCGGCCGCGTTCGGTGCTTTTGCTCGAGAAGTGGCTGACCGACGTGGAGCCAATACTGGCGGCCGTCCCCAATTCGGCACACCCCATCCCGGTGTTCGTCGGTTCGCCGCAGGTTCTGGAATCGGTGACCGGATTCGCCATGCACCGCGGCGCGATCGCCTCCATGCACCGGCCAGCCCTGCCATCCGTCGGCGAGGTGCTCTCCGACGCGAGACGAGTCGTGGTCATCGAGGATGTGGTCGATCACACGAACGTCGGGGCGATTTTCCGCACGGCAGCGGGAATCGGGGCGGATGCCGTGCTCGTGACGCCGCGCTGCGCGGACCCGCTGTACCGCCGGAGCGTGCGGGTCAGCATGGGAACCGTGCTGCAGGTGCCGTGGACGAGGCTTCCGGATTGGCCGCTCGGCGCGGATCTCCTGCGCGATGCCGGGTTCGTGATTGCCGCTCTGGCCTTGTCCGACGATGCCGTGAGCCTCGACGAATTCGCCCGCGACGTACCGGAGCGCATCGCCATCGTGCTCGGCACGGAGGGAAACGGTTTGACCCGGCGTGCCATCGCGTCCGCGGACGTGACAGTGAGAATTCCGATGCGCCCCGGGGTGGATTCCCTCAACGTCGCCGCCGCGAGCGCAGTCGCGTTGTGGGCTTTGCGGGGCTGAGCCGGTTCGCTCCTATCATGGACTGATGCCCGTGAGCCGAAAAACGTACATTCGCCGACGATTCGGCGTTTTCGGCGGCCTCGGGATATTTCTGCTCGCCGCGTTCTACCTTCCTGTCACGCTGCTCGCGCCCCTGCCTGCGGCGACCGCGACGACAGTCGCGACGGCCGTTCCCGACAACCCTGCGGTCGAACTCGCCTGGCCCGGGTTCGGTTCCAGCGCGATCGGCGCGGTGGGCTTCCCCGGGGTGCTCGCCTCCAGCGGGCCAACCACCCCCCGTACGATCGCGAGCATCACGAAAATCGTCACGAGCCTCGTCGTGTTGCAGAAGATGCCTCTTTCGGACGGCACGGATGGCCCGACGATCACCATGACATCGGCGGACGTGGAACTGTACTACAGTTTCATTGCGCGTGACGGCGAGGTTCGGCCCGTCTGGGCCGGCCTGTCGCTGACCCAGAGGCAGCTTCTCGAGGTGGTGTTGATCGCGTCGGCCAACAATTACGCGCAATCGATGGCGACGTGGGCATTCGGCTCCGAGGATGCTTTTCTCAGCGCGGCGGCGGCGTGGCTTTCCGAACACGGCCTGAACCACACGACCCTCCACGACTCCACGGGCATGGATCCGCGAAATACGAGCACCACCGCCGACCTCATCGCGCTCGGCAAACTTGCGATCGCCGACCCCACCGTGTCGTCGATCGTCGCGATGAAGTCGGTGAACCTCCCGTATTTCGGCACGGTCAACAACACGAATAAGCTCCTGGGGATCGACGGAGTCAGGGGAATCAAGACCGGAACGCTCGACGAGGCCGGCGCCTGCCTGCTGTTCGCCTCGGACATCGAGGTGGACGGCCATCCGGTCACGATCATCGGGGTTGTCCTCGGCGGGCCGGACCACCCCACCATCGATGCCGCGATCCGCGCGCTGCTGGCGAGTGCGGCGAAGGGATTCCGGGAACTGCCGCTCGTCACCGCCGGCGAGGTGTTCTACACCTACTCGACCGTATGGGACCAGTCTGCGAGGGCCGTCGCGTCGAAGGACGAATCTGCCCTCGTCTGGGCGGGGACCACGGTCACCAGGACGGCCACCACCGCGTCCGAGCTGCGGGAAGGGCACACGGGAGACACCGTGGGCGCCGTCACGTTCAGCGTGGGTGGCACGACAGTGTCGGTGCCTCTCGATCTGGATGGGACGGTGGCGGACCCCGGGCCCTGGTGGCGGCTCACCCACCCCTTCGGCTGACGGATTGCACCGCTTGCGGCCCGTTCACGGTTTCGTGCCGTAGAGTCGAACGCAACTGCCAAGGCATCTCACTCGCGATCGCGTCCGGGAAGTCGCCCCGAATTGAGGTCCTATGTCCGGTTCCATCGCATCCCCTGTCGTCACCTTCACGAAAACCCGCCCCGGCGGCAACCGCGAAAGCCCGACCACCGAGTACTCCGCCTTTCTCAGAACCGTGAGGGACGCCGGCCTGCTTCGCCGCAGCACCCGGTTCTACTGGACCGTGTTCGGGATCATCACGCTTGCCCTCGGCGGTACCGTCGCCGGGTTCGTGCTTCTGGGAAACAGCTGGTTCCAGTTGCTCATGGCGGCAGCCCTCGGCATCATTCTCACCCAGTACGCATTCCTGGCCCACGAGGCATCCCACCGGCAGGTGTTTTTGTCCGGACCGCTCAACGACCGGGCGGGCCGCACCCTCGCGAACCTGTTCGTGGGGATCAGCTATTCCTGGTGGATGACGAAGCACAGCCGTCACCACGCCAACCCCAACATTCTCGGGAAAGATCCCGACATCGAGCGCGATTTCGTCTCCTTCACGCCGGAGGACGCGGCGAAAGCGAAGGGACTCTACGCCTGGGCGACGCAACGTCAGGGCTATTTGTTCTTCCCCGCGCTCCTTCTCGAAGGAATCAATCTGCACATACACGGGATTCGCACGGTGCTCGGAAAACACAAGGTCGACCGCCGGTGGGTGGAGATCAGCATGATTTTTTCCCGCATCGGTGCCTATCTCGCGGTGATTTTCCTCGTGCTGCCGGTCGGGATGGCGTTCGCGTTCCTCGGCGTGCAGCTCGCGGTCTTCGGGCTGTACATGGGAGCATCCTTCGCCCCCAACCACAAGGGGATGCCGATCCTGCCGCACGACAGCAAGGTCGATTTCCTGCGCAGGCAAGTGCTCACCTCCCGGAACATCAAGGGCGGCTGGCTCATGGACTCGTTCATGGGCGGTCTCAACTACCAGATCGAGCACCACCTGTTCCCCAACATGCCCAGGCCGCACCTGGCGCGCGCCGCCGCGATCGCGCGCGAGTACTGCGAAACGCACCGCATCGCGTACACGCAGACCTCCATCCTCGAGTCGTACGGGATCGTGATCCGATACCTCAATCGGGTGGGCCTTGCGGCCGGCGGGGATCCGTTCGACTGCCCTGCCGCGACCCAGTTCGGGCGCTAACGCGCCCCGTTCGGTCCTGCGACCTGCGTCGGGTGCGGTCGTTTGGGCGTGATTCCGTCGCCCGACGACTGGTGGCGGATGCGCCTGATCACCCACGGCACCAGGTACTCGCGCGCCCAGCCGATGTCCTCGACGCGGGCGCGGCGCCAGGTGACGGGAGGGAGAGGCTCCGGCTGGTACGGTTCGAGCTCGTGCTCGACCCCCAGGGCGTCGAGCACCATCCTCGCGATGGTGTGGTGCCCGATGGGGGAGAAATGCAGCCGGTCCGGTGCCCACATTCTCGGATCCTTGAGCTCGCGCAGCGCCCACATGTCTCCGACGATCGCGTCGTGCCGCTGCGCAATGGCGCGCAGGTTCTCGTTGTAGATCGCGACTTTCCCGCGGGAGCGGCGAAGAACCGGGGTCATGCCGATATCCGGCCCGTTGAACAGGAGCACGGTAGCGCCGTCGGACCGCAATCGCGCGATGGCATCCTCCAGGCGGTCCGCAATCTCGTCCGGATCGGTTCCGGGCCGAATGATGTCGTTGCCGCCGGCCGAAATAGTGATGAGGTCGGGCCGAAGCTCCAGCGCCGGCTCGACCTGCTCGTCGATGATCTGCTGGAGCAACCGGCCGCGGATCGCGAGGTTCGCGTACGCGAAGTCGTCGGTTTTCGCGCCGAGCACTTCGGCGACCCGATCGGCCCAGCCTCGGTTGCCGCCGTCGCTGCGCGGCTCAGGGTCGCCTATGCCTTCGGTAAACGAGTCGCCGATCGCCACGAATCGAGACCACGGGTGCTGCTGGACCATATGTCCAGAATGCCTCACCGGTTCCCGTTCGGGAAACCAGGTTCGTGAAACCAGCGAATTCTCAGGTTGGGCGTTTTTGGCCCGAATTGCTTGCCCCCCAATCGGGGGTCATGCAAGGCTAGGGCAACGCCACCACACCGCGGGGGCATTGAATGACCAATGAGGAGGTCGTCATGGGCTGGTTTTCGTTCATCATTCTGGGGCTCATCGCAGGAGCAATTGCGAAGTTGATCCTTCCCGGCAAGCAGGGGGGCGGGTGGATCGCCACTCTCATCCTCGGACTGATCGGGGCCATGATCGGCGGCTGGATTGCCGGGCTCGTCGGCGTTGCGGATGCGTACACGAGTTTCTGGTCCATCGGGGCCTGGCTGTGGGCTATCGGCGGCGCCATCGTCGTTCTGCTCATCTGGGGGTTCATCACGAAAGGCCGAGCCAGGGCATAACAGGTTCGGTAGCGGGCCGGAATCGATCGACTACGGTGCTGTGGGCGTCATCCGCTCGGCCGTGTCGACGGAAAGGGCGGGTTGCGGCCTGGTGGCCCGGTGTCCGAACACCCACCATCGGTACAGGGCGAAGCGCAACGCCGTACCCAGCGCCAGCCCGATGACGTTGGAGGACACATTGTCGGCGAGCAGGCTCCGGTATCCCAGCACGTAGTGCGATACCCACAGGCAGACGACGGATAGAGCAAGGCCGGCGACGCTGGCCACCGCGAATTCGATCCCTTCGCGAAGGATGTCCTCCGTGCGCTGCGATCGGAATGTCCATAGCCGATTTCCGACCCAGTTGGCTGCGATCGCGATCGAGGTGGAGATCAGTTTCGCGATGATCGGTCCGCCGTGCACGGCGGCGGGGGAGAGCACACCAATGCGAAGGATGTTGAAAACCCCCACATCGATCAGGAAACCCACACCGCCGACAGCGAGGAACATCGCCAGCTGGTGGGCGAACACGCGGAGCTGCTCCGAACCGAACGGCGCCGCAATCCGATTTGCCACGCGCTGCACGCCCCATCGCGTCACGTTCGCGATGGCTTCACCCACGATCGCGCCGCTCATCTTCGACGTGCCGTGCTGGCGTTCGACGAACGTGATCGGCACTTCGGCGATGTCGAGTCCTGCGTCTCTCGCCCTCGCCAGCATGTCGATTTGGAAGCAGTATCCCTGGCTGGCGAGCGAGTCGAGGTCCATCCGTCGGAGCGCCTGGGAGCTGTAGGCGCGGTACCCTCCCGTGATGTCCCGATAGGGCAAGCCAAGTGCGAGGCGGGCGTAGGCGCTGCCCGCGCGGGAGAGGAGTTTCCTCTGCCACGGCCAGTCCGTCACGATCCCGCCGCGCACCCACCGGGACCCCACGACGACATCGTGTGTTTCAGCAGCACAGAGGAGGCGATCCAGCTCCTCCGGCTGATGGGAGCCGTCGCCGTCCATTTCGACGACGGTGTCGAATCCGGCACCCAATGCCCACGCGAACCCGTCGCGATATGCCGTCCCGAGCCCGGTTTTTCCCGCACGGTGAAGGATGTGAAGACGTGGCTCCGCGTTGGCGAGGGCGTCCGCGAGCCGACCGGTGCCGTCGGGGGAATTGTCGTCCACGATGAGTAGCTCCACATCGGGGTGCACGAGCACTCGGGAGGCAACTCCCTCAAGATTCTCACGTTCGTTGAATGTGGGGATGATGACGAGGGTCCGGTTCATGATCCACTCCTCGTGAACTTGTAGATGATCGTCCGGTGGATAAGAATCCGCTCCACCATCGTGTAGCCGTCGCCGCGCAGAACGTTCAGGTCCGAGTCGGGTCGCTTCTCGTCGGTCTTCGTCGTCTCGAGCGCCCACACGACGGGAATACCGGTCAGGCGCGAGCGCAGGGACGCGAGCGGGTACACGCTGTCCCACAGTCCGGGAGTCTGGCTCCAGGGGGTCCGCAGCTGGACATCGTCGAGTCCGCGGAATCCGTCCGGATACGTCCGCATGGCAAGCCGCGGCCGCCAGGATGGCTTCACCGACTGGTCGAATACGACCGCGTCCCCAGGCGTCGCCACGAGCGCCATGGTCGCGGACACCTGCGCCCAATCGCTCCCGCCGGGTTTGGCGAACTCGGTCCGCTGGGAGTACCAGATCGGCGCGGCGAGCGCGATGATGCACACGAAGGCCGCGACGCGAACCCAGGTTCGGGAAAGCGCGTCGATGCCGAGCGCGATCATGATTGCTGCCGCTGGGGCGCAAAACGACAGGTAGCGATTCGTGTACATCATGACGACGGTCGCACTTCCGCCGAGCAAGATCGCGGTCGGGAGAACGAGCCAGGATGCGGAGAGCCACACCCCGCTTCGCGCGCGGCGCCACCGCGACCAGCCGAAGGTTCCCGCCACGACGATGAGACCCCAACACGCGAGCGCAAGCCAGCCTTTGCCGAACCACTGCTCCACGAGGACAAGTTCCGGGGTGATCCTCGTGCGGTGCGCGAGGAACGCGATCTGATGATGCTGCAACACCCCGACGACGATGACGGGCGCCGCGAGGAGCACGGCGACGCCCACACCCTGAAGCCATCGTTTCAGAACGGTGCGCGAGCCGGGCGACGACACGAGATAGCTGCCGTGGGCGACCACGATGAGCGCCGAGAAGAGGAACAGGTAGGTGCAGAGCGCGAGCCCGGCGGCATAGCCGAGCCAGGCGAGCCGATGCTGGGTTCGGCGTTGAACGAGGTGAACAAGCAGGACCGTGAGCCACACGATCGCGGCCGTGGACAGCGCATACGAGCGGGCCTCAGCCCCCTGGAACGTCATCCTCGGGAGGATTACGCACACGAGCCCGGCGAGGAGGCCGACCCGGCGGGAGAACAGCTTCTCGGCGAGAACGAAAGTACCTGCCGTGGCGAAGCCGACCGCGATCGCACTGGGAAAGCGCAGCGAAAGGGGGGATGTCCCGAAAGCCCCAATCCAGACGTGGAGCAGGGCATAGTAGGTGCCGTGCACGGCGTCGACCGACTGCAGCATGTGCAGGAGCGACGGCAGCGAACGTTCTGCAGAGAGAACGCTGGCCGCTTCATCGCCCCAGAGCGACGGTATCCAGGATCCAGCGAAGGATACGAGGAACGCGACGCCGCCGAGACCGACGGCGATGCGGGACGTGCTCCATGCCCGAATCGGGAGCCATGACCGTCTGGAACCGACGGCTGCTCCGGGTCGCAGAGCAGTATTCGTGGTCACCCCACCATCATCCTGACCGGAAGTTGTGGCAATCTAGAAAACGGGCCGTGCTTTCCTGAAAGGTTCTTCAGGAAATCAGCGGTCGAATTCGTCCGATCGCGGGATGCGAACCCGCACGACAAGCCCGCCGCCACGGTGGTTGGACAGCTCGACGCTCCCGTGGGCATCCTGCACGATCGCCTTCACGATCGCCAGGCCCAGCCCGCTCCCACCGGTGGCGGGGCTTCTCGACTCGTCCGGTCGCGTGAAGCGGTCGAATGCGACCGGGATGAAGTCCTCCGGAACTCCGGGGCCCGTGTCGCAGACTTCGAGTGTGAGCTCGCCGCGGCTGCGCCGAAGGGCCATCCTCAGTTCACCGCTCTCGGGCATGGCGTTGATGGCATTCGTGGTCAGGTTGTCAATGAGTCGGCCGAACCGGCTGACGGCAATCGGAAACTGCTCTGATGCCGCACGTCCGCGCACGGTGTCTTCCGCGTCAAAATCGACCGTGACGTTCGACCGAGAACCTGCCAGGCGGGCGCGATCGGCCGCTTCGCCCAATTCGGCGACAAGCTCGCCCCAGTTGGCTTTTCCCGCGCTGTGGCCCGCTTCGACCTCGGCCAGGTCGAGAAGTCCGGTCGCCACGGTGGAGATCCGCTGCAGCGATCGCTCGGCTTCGACGATGGACTCCTCGAGTGCTGCGGCATTCCCCGTGCGCAGGTGGGCGAGTTCGAGCTGGCTACGGAGCACGGCGATGGGGCTTCTCAGTTCATGGCTCGCGTCGGAAACCATTTGACGTTCCCGTGCCACAGCATGCTGCTGGGCGACGATGAAGTCGTTGAGAGTTCCCGCGAGGGCAGAAAGTTCGTCGTGCGCGGGCCCGACAGGCAACGTCGTGGCGGATCCGGTCTTGCTCAATTCGCTCGCGTGCCGCTGCATTCTCGCGACCGGGCGGAGCGCTGCGCCGGTGAGCATCCACGACGTGAGGGCGAACCCGAGAGTGAACGCGACGGCACCGAAAATCAGCGTCGCGGTGAGACGGTCAAGCAGGAGCGTGGAGGCCTCCATGTTCCGCGCGGAGATCACCGTCCAGGAGCCGTGCGCGGTGCTCACGTGCTGAGTCAGTACGAGGTAGTCGTCGTCACCGGCGCGTACCGGCTGGGGCTCGTCGGGGAACGCGAGAAAGGACGCCGTGTGCTTCGCCAGGTCATGGGGGAGCGTAGTCTCCACCACAGCGCCCTGAGGGTCGAGAACCGCCACGAGCTGGGCATACCCGGGAGCCACGACGGTCGTGGCACCCGCACTGATTTCGGATTTGATGGGTGCGGCATCGTGTTGCAGCAGCGTCTCGGTCGTATCCGCGAGAATGGTGGCCACCTGCCCGTAGAACGCGAACGCGGCGAGGCCGAAGAACACGGCTGCGGCGAGCAGACTTCCGAGTGTGAGCCTCCAGCGGATGGACAGCCTGCGCAAAATCATGCGTCGGACCCCACGAGCTGGTATCCGGCACCGCGCACGGTGCGGATCTCCACGCCGGCCGGGCCAGTCGATCCGGAACCGAGCTTGCGCCGAAGGTAGCTCACGTACTGGTCGACGATGTTGTGGTCGATGTTTTCGGTGCCGCCCCACAATTCCTTCAAGATCTGCTCCCGACTCACCGGTGTGCCGGCTTGCGAGGCGAGGAGGCGGAGGAGGTCGAATTCGCGCGGGCTCAGGGTGAGTTTCCGGTCTCCGACTGCTGCCGAGTGCGAAACAATTTCCATGACGAGCGGGCCGACGGTGAGGACGAGCTCGGCGGATTCGCGGCGAAGAAGAGCGCGGATGCGCGCCCCGAGCTCCGCGAACGCGAACGGTTTCGTGACGTAGTCGTCCGCGCCCGAATCCAGGCCGAAGACGCGATCCTCGATGCTGTTTCGGGCGGTGAGCAACAGCGTGTGGGTTGCCGGCGTCGATTCTCGGATGCGGCGGCACAGTTCGAAGCCCGACATTCCGGGCAGCATGACGTCGATGACCGCGGCATCGAAGGAGCGGGATCCGAGGGCGATCAGGGCGTCCATCCCCGACGAAACCTCCGTCACCGCATAGCCTTCCGCCTCGAGGCCCCGGTGAAGCAGCTCACGCATTTCTGGATCATCCTCGACGACGAGGATGGCTGGCGATGCCGTAGCTGGCCGTTTCACATGCTTAGGCTATTCCTCCAGAGTGCGAACCCAGCGCACGAACCCAGTGCCTCAGGAATGCCGCTCCCGCTTCGTCGTGAATCAGGTTGCCTTCCGTGATGACCCGGTAGGGGCGATGGAGGATTCCGTCCGAGGGCCGAACGTCGACGTGCGCGACATCGAACCCTTCGTCGTGCAGGTAGTCCGCCATCAGGTAGTCGCTGCGGGAGTCGCCGACGGTCCGCCACAGCGTCGGCATGTCGCCGGATTCACGGAAGTAGTCGAGCGCGCGGGCGGCGCCCCGATCCTTGTCCAGCAGCACGGACTCCACGTCGGTGGAGATGATGGTGGGGTCGACGCGGAAATTGATGAGGCCGTCGGCGTCGGGAAATTCCTGGTCTGCGTAGCGCGCACCGAGCCCGTGCTCGACGAGAAGGTCGAATGCGACCTGATTGACCTGCTCCTGAGCCGCCCGGAAGTCCGCGGCCGAGGCGTCCTTGTTCTGTTCGAGCGAGATCATGGCGTGTTTCGTGTCGTCGAAGAACATCTCCTCGCTGAACCGGGCCTCGGCGATCTCGCGAAACTCGGCGGTGTACTCGTCGGGCAGCGCGAGCTCGCTGTCGACGGTGATGTCGCCCATGCCTTCTCCCGTGATGGGGAACCACACGCCGCCCTTTTCGCTCACGCCGAACATCCGGATGCCGTCGGGCAGCCCTGCGCCCAGAAGCGGCGCGACAACTTCATCCCGCATGAACGTGTCGCTGCGCCCCGTGATGAACGCGATCGGGACGCCTGTGCTGGCCAGGGTGACGAGGTCGTCGATGATGCTCCGGATGGCGATGCGGCGCTTGAGAGGGCTCGATACTGGCCCGTCGACATCGAGCAGGAGTCCGAGCGGCGGGATCATTCTGCCACCGGTTTCACAAGGGTCGGGTCCGTTCGGTCGACCGTTCTCGTGTTGTTCAGTTTGCGGTCGACGGCGTGCGCCCGGAGGGTGGCGGCGACCGCCAGCGAGCTTTCGTCCATGAGCGCCTGAAGGTCGGCGGGATCCGGCGCGCCGGGCGTCCCGAACTTCGCCGGATTCAGCCAGTCCGCCCACAGCTCCTCCTGCAGGAACACCGGCATTCTGTCGTGCACCTGGCCGCTGGCGTCTGTCGCCTCTCGGGTCGCGATCGTGAACGTCATCGCCCACGCGGCACCCTCGGCGCCCGTGTCGTCCTTCCGGGCCGCGTAGAGCCCGGCCGCGGCAAGCGTGCGGGCCCCGTGGATGTAGTGCGGTTGCTTCCCGTCCGGCTCGTCGGTCCATTCGAAGTAACCGGACATGGGGACGAGGCACCGCTGACCGGAAAACGCCCCGCGAAACATCCCGTTGGATGCGAGAGACTCCATTCGCGCGTTGATGGGTGCCGGACCGCCCGGTTTCGCCCAGGCGGGTTTCAGCCCCCAACGCGCCAGGTCGAGACTGCGGATGACCTGACCCTCGGCGTTCGCGCGTTCCCGCACGATCGGCGCCCGGTTGGTCGGAGCGATCGAATAGGCGGGAACCCATTCGCTGTAGTCGCCGCCGGAGGCCACGAATTCCTCGATCAGCGCATTGATGTGATCGTCGAGGGCGTATCGTCCGCACATGCTTCAACGGTACCGTCAGCACGCCTCACATTCCTGTGTCAGAGTTGTTCCTACATGAACAAGGTGTTGGCGAAGCGCAGTGCGCTCTTCATCGTGAGTGCGCTCGCTCTCGGGTCCGCATTCGTCGGGGTGGCGTTCTTCTTCGTCACGACGCGGACCGGTCAGGGAATCGACCAAAGCGCGTTCAACGGCGCGACGCTCGGCCAACGCACCGTCGCCCCGGTGACGCTCAGCCTTCTCGATGCGGTCCCCATCGCGGGGATCGCGATCGCTCTGGTTGTGGCGGTCATCGTCGTGTTGTTTCGGCGAAACTTCAGGGTGCTCGTGGTGGGGGTCGTTGCGGCCGCGCTGGCGAACCTTCTCACCCAGATCGTGAAGAACCTGCTTCTGGTCCGCCCCGACCTCGGCGTGTCCGGCTACGCCGTGAACTCGCTGCCCTCCGGACACACGACTTTGGCGGCATCCGCTGCACTCGTGGTGTTCCTCGTGGCGAGTCCGCGAACCCGGCCCCTGATCGGCGTGATCGGCGCGATCTTCACCGCCGCGGTCGGTGTGTCGACGCTCGCGAATCAGTGGCACCGCCCGAGCGATGTGGTTGCCGCCCTGCTGCTGGTTTCGTTCTTCGGATGCCTTGCCGGTCTCGTTCTTCTGGGTTGGCGATTCAGCGTGCCGGAGCCGCGCCGGGACTTGTGGAGCAGGGCGCTGTTGCTGCTGACTCTTCCCTGCGCGGGCCTCGCCGTGGCCACGATTCTCGTCGCCGGACTGGCACCGGTCGCCTACATCGGGGCCGCCGCCGGCATCACGGCATGCGTGCTGCTGCTGACGGCGGCGGCAAACCACGCCTTTCGGGTCATTCTTTAGTGTCGACCGCGTGGCGGCCGGCCGCTCGAGCTAGTCGGTTTCGTCCTTCGACGTGCGGACGGAAACGACGCCTTTGATCTCCGACAAACTGGCGACAAGATCGTCGACCGCGCCCCGTTTGTCCCGGCTGAACTTCATCGTCGCCTCCACCCGTGCGGCCTTGCCCGGCGTCTCGATGACCTGCATGCCGGAGAGCGATGCTTCAAATCCAAGCGTCGTCGCGGTCGCCAGAATCGTTCTCAGGACCCCTCGGCCGGCCTTGTACTCGAGAACGAACTGGTCCCCCTTGTCGATGGTCGGGATGTGCTTGCCCAGAATGGTCAACAGGCTCGCGGCGGCAAGGTAGAGGAGCGTGGCCAGCACCGCCAGGACGGGCAGTCCCGCCCCGCACGCCATTCCCACCGCCGCCGTCACCCACACGGAGGCGGCCGTGGTCAGCCCGTTCACCACGTTCTGCCGGACAAAGATAACGCCGGCCCCCAGGAACCCGATGCCGGAGACGATCTGGGCCGCAATCCTGGACGGATCCAGCACCACGCCCGATCCGATGACGGTCGCAAAGCCGTAGGCAGAAACCAGCGTGAATACTGCTGCCCCGATGCCGACGAGCGTGTGTGTTCTCAACCCGGCGCTTTTCAGGCGACGCTGCCGTTCCGCACCGATGATGGCGGAGAGAACGAACGCGAGCAGAAGAAGCACGACCTCCGTCAGTGTCGATTCGGAAAAGATTTCAATGTGCATTCGTTGTGCCTGTTTCGGACCCGCCCGCCGCGCTACTCGGCGAGGTTGTTGCTGATGACGTCCAGAAGGAGACCCTTTGCACGGGCGGCGCTTTCGCCAAGGTGGTGGCTGAGCGCCGCCACGATGCCCTCGATGAGGATCGCCTGAGGGAGGCGGGATGTCAGGGTGATTTCGTCCCGGAACGTGAGGTCCGGCATCGTCACGACGAGGCACAGCGTGGCCACTTGCGTGAGCGGGCTCCGCGCGAACGCGGTGATCGCGATGACGGCTGCGCCCGCTTCGCGTGCAGCTTCGGCCGTCCGCAAGGTGGAAAGCGTCGCGCCGCTGCCGCTGATCACGACAAGCACGTCGTCCGCGGTGAGAAGCCGCGCGGTGATCTGCTGGCCAATGGGGTCCAGCGGGGATTCCGCGTGGCGGCCGATGCTCGTGAGCCTCGCCGCGAAATCGGTGGCGAGCGATGCCGACAGCCCGTTGCCGATGACGACGACGCGGCCCGCCGTTTCCAGCTCGCCGAGTGCCCTGGTCACTTCCGAATCGTCCAGCAGCGCGGTCATCCCGTTGACAGTGTCGGCGACGTGGCGAAACGTCTCCCGCACTATGCCGTCGCCACCGGCCGGCACCGGTTGCCGTGGCGATTCGAGGCTCGCGTCCCTGGCGAGAAGTACGCGCAACTGCTGGTACCCGGAGAATCCGAGACTTTGACATGTGCGAACGACGGTCGCGCGCGAGGCGCCGGCAAGTTCGGCGACCTGCTGTGAGCTGAGTTCGATGATCTCGGTCGATCGGGCAAGGAACACTGCCGCGACCGCTTGCTCGGTGGGAAGCAGCGACGGCAGCAGCGACCTGATGGTGGCGATGACCTGACCCTGGCGGTGTTCGTTCGTCATTTCGGTCCGAATCCCTTGATGATGGTGTCGACGGTGGCCCGGTCGAGCGAGAAAATCTCCTCGCCGTCACGGGCTACGGGAACAGTGATGAAGTTAACACGCGGGGAACCAGCCAGGGGAATCGTCACGAGCGAGAATCCGCTGGCGAATGTCGCCCGTTCCGTCCCGACCGGTGCCAGAGGGTCGGATGCGTTGGCAACGCCCGGAGCGACGAAGATCGGAATGCCGGCAGCGTTGGACGTGGTTGCGCAGTGGTAATGGCCGCACAGAACAACCCGAACGTCGCTCCCGCTGCACGCGTCGGTGAGCGCCGAAGGATTTCGAAGTTCGAGGGCCGCGAGAAGGGCGCTTTCCGCGCCGATCGGGGGATGGTGCAGGATGAGCACCGTGCCACGGCCCGAAGGCCCGGCCAACTCCGTCCGAAGCCACTCGAGTTGCGCGTCATCGACGAGGCCAAAGCCCTGGCCCGGCACCGAGGTGTCGAGCCGGATGATCCGGAACCCGTGGACCACCTCCACCCCGGTACGCGGACCGAGGACGGCTTCGAAGTTCTCGCGATCATCGTGATTGCCCATCGTGAACGCGACTGCGGCACCGCGTCGGGCGGCGAACGGCTCGATCAGGCGTTTCAGGTTCTCGTAGGACTCGATGGACCCGTCCTCGGACAGATCCCCCGATACCGCAACGAGATCAAGATCATCGAGAATTGACGCGCGCTCCAGCACACGTTCGAGATGCTCCTGCGTGTCCACGATCCCGTAGTGGAGCGACCCGTCGCCGGTGAGGTGCGTGTCTGACAGGTGAAGGATGCGCAATTCGGCAGGGGTGGATTCGGTCATCGTTTCACCTTCCTCACCACTTTCGACACCGCGGAAATCAGGGGAAGCTGCCAATATCCGTTGATGATGCGATTGCGGACCATTCCGGAAATCTGGTCGATCGTCATCGTGACGACGACGACAACGATCATGAGGATGCCGACAACGTCCCACACGCGGAACTGGATGTTGTCGATGAGCATTTTGCCGATGCCTCCCGCTCCGATGAGGCCGAGAATCGCCGACGCGCGCACGCTGATTTCGAACCGGTAGAGCCAGAACGCGAGCACGTCCGGCCGTGCATTCGGCCAGACGCCCCACCGCATGACCTGAACGCGCGACGCCCCGGCGGCACGGGCGGCTTCGATTGCCCCGGTGTCCACCGACTCGAAGCTTTCGTACCCCCACTTGCCCAGCGTGCCCATGGACCCGAGGGCGATGGCGAGCGCTCCGGTGAATGCCGTCAACCCGGTCACGGACAGCATGAGGACCGCAATCACGACCTCGGGTACCGCCCGCAGCACGGCAAAGAGCCCGCGAAGCGGCAGCCTCACGAAGAACGGGGTGAGGCCGCGCGTTGCCAGGAGGCTCAACGGAAACGACACGATGATGCCGATCATGGTTCCGAGCCACGCCATCGCCACGGACAGCATCGTGGCACTGAACGCGTCCGGGAACTTCGCCCAGGCGGGCGGAAGGAACATGAGGCCGAGGTAGTGTACGAGCCGCTGGGGCATCGTCAGGAGCGCGCTCCAGGAAATGTCGATGCTCCAGAACGCGGCGACAACGAGAACCGTCGCTGCGATCCAGACCGCCTTTCTCGCCAAACGCCACGGCTTGCGCGGGCGGGCGACATCCCGAGCGGCGACGAGTGCTGGTGCGTCTGCGCTCATGTGAGCAACCGCTTCCGCGTGAAGGAACTGAGGAGCTCAAGGAGCACGACGAGAACGAGGATCTCCAGGATGACGGTGCTCAGGTAGTGGTACTGGTAGAACGTCCGCACCTTGTCGATGAGCATCCCGAGCCCGCCGGCCCCGACGAGGCCGATCACCGCAGACGCGCGGATGTTCAATTCGAGCACGTAGATCGACTGCGAAAGGTAACTCGGTGCGATCTCGGGCAGCATCGCCGAACGGTTGGCCTTCAGCCAGGTTGCGCCCGCCGCCCGTGCGGCTTCCTGCCCGCCGCGGTCGATCCCGTCAAGCGCCTCGGAGATCAGTTTCACCATGATGCCGAGGTCGAAGAGGAAGATCGCCATGATTCCGGACAGCGCACCGGTGCCCACGACGGTCACGAATATGGAGGCGTAGAGCAGATCAGGCACGCTTCGTACGACGTTCATGATGAAGCGCACGACGGCGAGGAGTGTCTTATTGGGGTTCGTCGCACGCGAGGCGAGGAAGGAGAGGGGCAGCGCAACGGCGATGCTGATCGCGGTTCCGATGATGGCCATCTGCACGGTTTGCATGAGCGCGGGCATGGTTTGCGGGATGAAGCTGTAATCCGGCTGCACGAGCTGGATAAGGGTCCGCGAGGCGTTGTTCGCATTCCGGAACAGGGCAGCGACATCCACCTCGACCGCCAGGGCGGACCACACCGTGATGCCGGCGAGGACCACAATGGCGATCGCGTATTTCGGGCCGTTTCGCGGCTTGTCCGGCCTGACCTGTACCGACTGGACAGGTTGTGGCCGTACCGCGACGGGGGGAGTGCTCACGGGACGACCACGGGGGCGTCGAGCACATCCTCAGCCGTGAGCGACCGGCCGTAAATGGATTCGAACACCTTCTCATCCGCTTTCGCGCCCGGGCCATCGAATACGACCCGGCCGTCACGAAGTCCGATGAGGCGCTGACCGTAGCGCCGGGCGAGATCGAGAAAGTGGAGGTTCACGACGACGGTGATGCCAAGCTCCGAATTGATGCGCTGGAGGTCCCGCATGACGACATGGGAGGTGGGCGGGTCCAGGCTTGCGGTGGGTTCGTCCGCAAGGATCACCCGGGGGCGCTGGCTGAGGGTTCTGGCGATCGCCACCCGCTGCTGCTGCCCTCCAGACAATTCCGAGGCGCTCGTGTACGCCTTGTTCACGATTTCGACGCGCTCGAGGGACTGCATCGCCAACTCGACATCATCCTTTTTCCACCAGCCGAGGAGGGAGCGGAACGCCGAGGTGTAGTAGAGCCGGCCCATGAGCACGTTATTGAGCACGGTGGTGCGTTTGGCGAGATTGAAGCTCTGGAAGATCATGCCGACCTCGCTGCGCAGGCGCCGCAATTCCTTGCCGCGCGCGGTGGAGAGTCGATGCTCGCCGACGGTGATTTCGCCGGAGGTGATGGGTACGAGCCCGTTGATGGTGCGAACCAGGGTGGACTTCCCGGCGCCGGACAGGCCGACGACGGCCACCATTTCACCCGGGGCGATGCTGAGACTCAC
The DNA here is from genome assembly GCA_017306245.1 of Micrococcales bacterium. Classification (GTDB taxonomy): domain Bacteria; phylum Actinomycetota; class Actinomycetes; order Actinomycetales; family Microbacteriaceae; genus Terrimesophilobacter. The sequence continues at coordinate 672,882 of JAFKIY010000001.1, forward strand.
GTCCTGAAGCCCGATCACGCCGTTCGGGTATGACACGTTGACGTTGTCGAAGACGATCGCAGCGCCCGTCCTGGCGCCATTAGTGGGAGCTGTCATGCGAGCCTTCCTCCTTTGGCTGTCGGCCGATCCGAGATGCCCGGTCGGGTGCGCCCGAGTGTGGCGCACCCGACCGGAGCATCCTCATCCGCTCTGTGGTTAGCCGAGCCCGATCGACTTGGCGACCTCCTGCGTCTTCTGCAGCGCAGTGATGTCGGCGTCGACGAGGCCGGTGATCTGGTAGATCGCGGTGAGCGCTTTCACGCCCTCTGGTGTCGAAGCGTAGTCTTTCATCGCTTCGGCGATCTTCGTTTGCCACTTCTTGCTGAGGTTGCTGCTCAGGGAAACTCCGTCGTTCGGGATCTGGTCGGTGAGTGCGAAGACGACGACCTTCTGTCCGACATCCGGGGTGTCCTTCTTCAGGACGCTCCTGGCATCCCAGTAGCTCGTGCCGACTTCGGCGTCGCCGTTGTAGACCGCCAGCACGCTGGCGTCGTTCGCGGTGACCTGAACCACCGTGATGTCACTGTCGACTGAGATTCCGGCCTTCTTCAGGGCGGCGACGGGGAAGATGTATCCGGCGGGCGATGCAGCCTGCAACAGCGACACCGTCGCTCCCTTGATCTTCGGGAGGCTGTCAAGCCCTGCTGGGCCAGTCCCGCCTTCCGTGCCGTTGCAGTACAGCATCCCGTTTGCGCCTTCGACGGGCGTATCGGAGCAGTACTTGTCCGGGTTGTTGGTGAAGAACTGGGATGCGTAGCTGCTCTTCCCGTTGCGCTGGGTCTGCAGGGCGGGAACCGCGCCGTACTTGTCGCAGGCCTGGCTCATTTGCAGGCTAGGGAGCATGCCGATCTGCGCCTGGTCGCTTCCGATCGCTTCGACAGCGGCCTGGTAATCCTGCGTGATGACGCCCTTGACCGGGATTCCCAGGCGGGACGTGAGCGCTTCCTCCAGCGGTTTGACGGTTTCCACCAGCTTGCTGGCGTCGCCGGAGGGTACGAGCGCGAGAGTGAGCGAAGTGGGGTCGGGCGCGTTCTCATTCGAGGTTCCCGTGCACGGACCGGAGTTGCTTGCGCCCGGTGTCGTTGATTCCTGTTGCACGCCGCATCCGCTGAGGGCGAGCGCGGCCACTATCACGAGGCCTGAGACCGACGCGATGTTCATTCTTTTCGATTTCATTGCGTTCCTGTTCTGTGAGTTGGACTTTCGTGGGTTGGGGCAGGTGAGCCGAGATGAGGGGGATGGGCTGCGCTGAACACGAGGGGGTTGCCTGCCCACTCGCGGATCCCGTCGTAGAGGGAGGGAAAATCGGATGCGACAAGGTTCGCGACACCCGCGCGCTGGCCAAAACGATCGATGTAGGCGGTCGCGCATCCCAGGCGGAGGGGAACGGCGATGTCGTTGGACCAGATGTCCCCGACGACCATCACCGTCTCTGCCTGTCGATTTCCGGCGGGGCCGGTCACGAGGAGTTCGGGAATGATCGATTCCCAGCCGCTCGGCTTGTCGGCATCCGTGATGACCCGGTCGATTTCTGCAGCGAGCCCGAGGGTTTCGACGGTTTCCGCAATTCCAGGTTGCGGAGCGTTCGTGATGAGAACGATCGTTGTCGTGGGGTGCAGTTCGCTCAGCAGGCCTTTGAGCCCGGCCGGCGCGTGCACGTCCAGCGCTCCGCGGGCAAGTTCTCGCCGACTCGTGGCGTATGCAGCCTGAAGTTGTTGCGGCGTTGCGTAGGGGGCTGTGAGCTGGGCGACTGCGTCGTACCCGTCCGAGAAGGTCTGCGAGTTCGGTTCGCCGTCCAGAAACGCTTCCAGTTGGCGGCGGATGTCGTCGTGCAGTTGATGGTGTGCGGCGCCGCTTTGATGGCCGATGGTTTCCACTATCGCGTTGGCGTACGCCCACACGGGTGCGTCTCCGATGCACAGGGTGCCGTCAAAGTCGAGGACGAGTATCGGCTTGGGGGTGTCAGCGCCGTTGATCACCAGTGCAGGTTACGCTCTTGTGAACGAAATGTCCACACAACACAGTTTTGTGAACGTTTTGTTCACGTTCTTTTCGGTAGCGACAGACTGCCTGCGTTAGTGGAAGTCCCGCGAGGGAATGCGGGTCACCAGAAGCAACGGCTCCAGCCGGTCGGCGAGAATGTTCGTGACACCCTCCGGGGATCGTTCGAGGATGCCGCGCACGATGAGCGCCGATGATTCGCGCGCGACTCTGCGGTACCGTTTCCACACTCCGACGCTGCAGATGACGTTCACGAGCCCCGACTCGTCCTCGAGGTTCATGAACGTGATGCCGCTCGCGGTGGACGGCCTCTGCCGGTGGGTGACGACCCCGCCCACTTCGATTCGTCGCCCGGATTCCGCCGTCACGAGCTGTGCTGCTGGGAGCACGCCCCGGTCGTCCAGAAGCGGCCGGACGTGGTGGACCGGATGATCGGTCGTGGAGATTCCCGTCGCCCACAGGTCCGCGATGAGGACTTCCGCTTCCGTGGGGAGCCGGAACAGTGGCGGTTGCACCGTCACGAGCGTTCCCGCCAAATACTCCGCCCTGTTCTGGGCGGCCGAGCCGGCCATCCACAACGCTTCGCGCACCGTGAGGCCGAAGCAGTCGAAAGCGCCGGCAGCAGCGAGTGCCTCAAGCTGCGGCGTGGTGAGTCCGACGCGGTGCACGAGATCCGCCTGGTCGCGGTAGGGCCCGTGAGTTTCGCGTTCGGAGACAATTCGTTCTGCGAGGGCGCTGCCGATGCCCTTCACCTCGGCGAGCCCCAGCCGCACGGCCATGCGCGCATCCCGGCGGTGATCGTCGGTCGTGAACGGCGCTGACCGGTCGAACGCGCCGACGGGCGGCTGTTCGAAGGCGAGGCAGGATTCACGCGGAATCCGCGTTTCCCGCCCGAGTTCCTCCAGCCCAGCCTCTGCACCACTCACGAGCACGTCGGGCTTGCGGACTTCAACGCCGTGCCTTCTGGCGTCCGAAACGAGCGAGGCGGGGGAGTAGAACCCCATGGGCTGTGCGCGCAGGAGCGAAGCAAGGAACGCAGCGGGGTAGTGCAGTTTGAGCCACGAACTCGCGTACACGAGAAGCGCAAAGCTCAGCGAGTGGCTTTCGGCGAACCCGAAGTTCGCGAACGCCTGGATCTTCCGGTAAATGTCGTCGGAGGCCTCCTGAGTGAGGCCGTTCTCGGCCATCCCCGCATACAGCTTTTCGCGCAGCTTCTCGATGCGTTCGACGCCTCGCTTGGAGCCCATTGCCCGGCGCAGCAGGTCGGCATCTTCGCCGGTGCAGTTGCCGACCGCCATCGCCATTTGCATGAGCTGCTCCTGGAACACGGGGATGCCGAGCGTGCGCTCGAGCGGTTCGACGAGCTTCGGATGCGCGTAGGTGACTTTCTCCCTGCCCAGCTTGCGGCGCACGTACGGGTGCACGGCCCCGCCCTGGATGGGACCCGGGCGAATCATCGCAATCTCCACGACGAGGTCGTAAAACTTGCGCGGCTGCAGCCTCGGGAGCAGCCCCATTTGGGCACGCGACTCGACCTGAAACACCCCGATGGAGTCGGCGCGGCACAGCATGTCGTACACGCCGGCTTCCTCGCGCGGGATGGTCGACAGTTCCCAGCTTTCGCCCAGATGGTCGCGCACGAGGTCGAAACAGTATTGGATGGCCGCGAGCATCCCGAGGCCGAGCAGGTCGAACTTCACGAGGCCCATCCACGCGCAATCATCCTTGTCCCACTGCACGACCGTGCGGCCATCCATGCGACCGTGCTCAATTGGCACGACTTCACCAACAGGACGATCGGTGAGCACCATGCCGCCCGAGTGGATACCGAGGTGCCTGGGAAACGTGAGCACTTGCTGCGCGAGTTCAATGACCGGTTCCGGGATGTCATGGTCGCCGGTCGTGAGGCTGTGCCGTTCGATTTGCTTCGAGTACGCATCCTGCTGACCGGGGGAGTGCCCGAGCGCCTTGGCCATGTCCCGCACGGCCACTTTGGGGCGGTAACTGATGACGTTCGCCACCTGGGCGGCGTTGTACCTGCCGTACTTGCGGTACACGTACTGGATGATTTCTTCGCGCCGATCCGAGTCGAAGTCGACGTCGATGTCCGGTTCCTCGTCGCGCAGGCTCGAGAGGAACCGCTCGAACGGCAGCTTGTAGTAGATCGAGTCGACAGCCGTGATGTTCAGGAGGTAGCACACGGCCGAGTTCGCGGCGCTGCCCCGACCCTGGCACAGGATGCCGCGGCTGCGCGCCTCCCGCACGATGTCGTGCACGATGAGGAAGTAGCCGGGGAAGTCCTTCTGTTCGATCACGGCGAGCTCGCGTTCGATCCGGTCGCGGTCGGCGCCGGTGGCCTTGGGATACTTCACGGGCACGGCGTCCCACACGAGGTGCCTCAGCCAGCTCATCGGGGTGTGGCCGGGCGGAACATCCTGCTTCGGAAGGCCAGGCTTCACGCTGCGCAGGCGAAAGGCCAGGTCGTCGGCGAACTCGACCGTGCGCTCGATCGCGCCCGGATATCGCGCGAACTTCGCGGCCATCTCCGCGCCGCTGCGCACGTGGGCGGCACCGGATGCCGGAAGCCAGCCGTCCAGGTCGTCGAGGCTCCGGCGGGCGCGCACGGCGGCCAGTGCTGTGGCGAGCCGATGCCTCTCCGGCGTCGCGTAGTGGACGTTGCCCGTGGCGACGACCGGAAGCCCCTGCCGGGCAGCTAACGTGGCCAGGGCGTCGTTGTGGGCGTCGTCGAGCGGGTTTCCGTGGTGATGCAGCTCGACGGCAAGGTTGTCACGCCCGAAACGCTCCACGAGGTCACCCAGCTCGCGCGCGGCAGCCTTGGTGTTTTCGTCAACAAGCGCCTGCCGCACGCGCCCTTTGCGGCATCCCGTGAGGATGAGCCAGTGCCCGCCGGCACGCTCGGCGAGGTCGTCGAGGTCGTAGATCGGGCGGCCCTTCTCTGCCCCGGCGAGCTGTGCAGCGGTGATCGCGCCCGAGAGCCGATGGTAGCCCTCCTGACCCCGGGCGAGGACGAGCAAGTGGCTGCCGTGCGGGTCGGCGACGCCGTTTTGCGGAGTATCGAGCCCGAGAGAGAGTTCAGCGCCGAAGATCGTCTTCAACTGCGGGAACTCCTCGGCGGCTTCCGCCATCCGCACGACCCCGTAGAAGCCGTCATGGTCGGTGATCGCGAGGCCGTGCAGGCCGAGCCGGGCGGCCTCCTCGATCAGTTCTTCCGGTGGGCTCGCGCCGTCAAGGAAGCTGAAGTTGGAATGAGAATGCAATTCGGCGTAAGGCACCACCGCGCCGGTCGGCGGGGCGATCTCTGCCGGCTGATATGGCGCACGTTTGCGCGACCAGCCAGGGCTGCCGCTGCCATCCGGAGGGGTGAGATCCGCACTGCGGTTGCCCGAGAGCGTCTTTTCGAACTCCGACCAGGAGATCGGGGGATTCTTGAAGCCCATCAGAGCGCGCCCATCAGTCGTACCTGCCCTCGGCCCACCAGTGGCCGTGCTCGAGTGCGAGCAACCATGCGGTGCCCGTCGTGTCGACCACCTGGAAGCGGCTCGTGCGGCTCGCACGCGCGGAGTCCCACCACTGTTCGTCGACCGTCCACGGGCCGGCCCACGCGGTGAGGCGCAGCGTGGAGCGGCCGCTCGACATGCTCGCAGGCGAACCATTGAGCGCACCGCGGACATCCACCGCCAGCGTGTCTCCGGATGCCGAAAAAACGGTCACGGGCCGCGGCGGTTCGAACACGGTCGAGGGCGCAGGTGCGGGCAGGTGTCCGGGCCACGGCGGTGATGGTTCGCGGTCATGAACGAGCCGGTCGCCCCACGGGACGAGCGTTGCACGGTCAGCCGGGCCCCTCCCGCCGCCGATGGCGCCCGTGAGCACGGCGGTGCGGCCGAGCATGCCCTGCACGCGCGAGAGGGCGTGGTGGATGCGCTCATCCGGTCCGCCGCCGAACAGTCCTTCCTCGTGGTTGCCGATCGAGTCGACGCTCGCCGGGATGAGCCGCACCGCGATGATGCCGGAGCTCAACCCCACTTCGGACGCGCCGCCCTGCAGTTGCCAGCGCACGCGGTCGACGACTTCCGCCGTGGTGAACGAGCGCGGATGCAGCCACGTGCGCGAGGAGAGTTCATCGCTCTCCGAGTCCAGTTCGACGCGCACGGCCGTGCACACGAGCTTCGCGGCCGTGAGCCCCGCGATGAACCGGTCGGCGAGGGCGCGCACTCCGAACGCGACCTGGTCGATGCGGTCGACGGCGGGTTCGAACGCGATGGCGCACTCCAGATCGTCTGGCGGAACGCGGGCCACAACCGGACGCGAGTCCAGCCCGCCGGAGAGCGCGTGCAGCCGGGCGCCCTGCTCGCCGAGCCGGTCGCGCACATCGCCGGCATCGAGGGCAGCGAAGTCGCCGAGCGTGTACACGCCGAGCCGCCGCAGGAGCGTCACGACCGAGGCCTCGCCCGCGCTGGAATCATCGAGCACTCCGACCGGCAGGGGAGCGAGGTATTCTGCCGCAGTGCCGGCCGGAACGACGCGGATGCGCTGCGGAAACCGCTGCCTGGCCGCCTGCTCCGCCGTGAACACGCCGTCGGCGATGCCGATGCGGGTGCCGGGCACGCCCAGTTCGTCGAGCTGGTCGAGCAGCCAGAGCGCTGCCTCTTCCTCGCTGCCGTAGTAGCTGGCGGGGCCGCGTGCCCGGATGGCGCACACGCCGGGGCGCAGCGACTGCACTCCCGGCATGAGCTCTTCGATCGCGGTGAGCACGGGTTCGAATGCGCGCGCTTCCTCATCCGGGTGATGCGGCGCGACCAGGAGCGTGGGGCAGCGGGCTTGTGCCTCCCGCAGTTTGAGCCCGCGGATCACGCCTTCGGCGCGGGCGGAGGCCGAGCACGCGAACACGCGGCCGGTCTCGATGATGGCAATCAGGGCATCCGGTTTCAGACCCTGAGTGCGAATGGCCGCCTCAACGGGCCAGTCCGGGCACCACAGGAGCAGCACGCGCTCCGGTGCAGAAATCGAGGCAGGCATTCATTAAGTATCGAACATAGATACGACAATTACCAGTGAGCTGCCTGGAGCGATCCCACTCCCGTGTCACCGTAATTTTCGGGCAGAAGGATGCGCGCGCTGCGAGGTCGGCCGCCTGTCCTGCTCGTGACGGTCACGGTGGCTTCGCGCGAGCGCAGGTGGCCGTGGCCGTCGCCGATTCCGGTCCAGGAACTTTCGGTGATGCTCAGCATCGCCTCGCTCTGCGGCCAGGTGTTGTGTGACCCGTTGCCCAGCACGAGCAGCGTTGCACCGCGTTTGCGCAGGCGTGCGGAGAGCCGTGCAACACTCGCATCGCTTGCCCGTTTTGGCGGGCGAATCACGATGACACGCAGCGCGTCGGCGATCGCCCCCGTCGTGGCGAGCCACTGGTCACCGGGGTCGGGAACCAGCACGAGCCTCCCGAGGTCGATGCCGAATCCGGCCGCGGCTTCCACGCCGAACTCGGGCACCCCGACGACGCCGCACCATGCCCCGGCGGCAGACGGTGCGGCGAGCAGCAGCATGATCAGGGTGAGGGAGCGGTCGACCGAGTAGGTCGCCCCCTCCTGGAGCGCGCCGCCGGGCAGCAGCCGAGCGATCGCCGGGTGGGTGGGCAGGCTGCGCGTGTCGAGCTTCGTCGTCTGCAGTTGCCGGATGCGTTCCCGCAGCTCGGGGACGCTCGCCATCGCAGTATTGGACATCCCTTAAGTATCGAACATCCATTCGATGAAAACAACCGGTGTGGCGTCCCTACCGGAGAGGATCGAAGTGTTTCAGCAGGGGATCGGGCTCGCCGACGATCGCGCCGGCCAGGAACTTGCCGGTGAGCGGTCCGAGCGCGATTCCCCACATGCCGTGGCCGCCGCCCACGAACACGCGCGGGTTCTTCGTCGCTCCGATGAGGGCGTGGCCGTCGGCCGTGACGGGGCGGCCGCCGACCCATTCCTCTTCGCGGGCATCCCAGTCAACCCCCTGGAAGACGGGGCGGCCCGCCGCGATGAGAGTCTGGATGCGGCGCGGATCCGGTGCCGCATCGACGCTGCGGAACTCCATCATGCCGCCGATCCGAAGCCGGTCGCCGAGGGGCGTGCACGCAAGCCGTTGCGCCGGAAAGTAGATCGGGTGCGTCGGGATGACCTCCGGCTTCACGCTGAAGCTGTAACCGCGGCCGGCCTGCACGATCGCCTTGACGCCGAACCGGCGCGTGAGTTTGTTGAGCCATGCCCCGGTCGCGATGACGACGGCGTCGGCGCCGATGGGCTCTCCCGACGCCGAAATGATCTCGACACCGTTTTCCGAGTCGCGGATGTCGGTCACGTCGAAGCCGGTTTTCAATTCTGCGCCGCGTGCGACGACGGCCGCACCGAGTGACTCTGCGTACCTGGGCGGGTTGATGAAGTACTGGCCGCGCAGCAGGACGCCGCACACGACGGCATCCGACAGTGTCGGTTCGAACTCGCGCAACTCGTCGCCCGTGGCCAGGTCGAAGTCGACGGTTCCGCCGCTGCGGGTGACGGCCTCGAACTCGTGGAGCAGACCTTTGCGGTCCTTTTCGCTCAGGAACCCGGCAAGGAACGGTTTGGCTTCCTTGACCGGTTCCGCCACTCCACCTGCGGCAAGCTCGTGGAACGGTTCCATCGCGATGGGGTTCACTTTCGCGAAAATCTCGATGGATTTCCGCCACTGGCGGGGGAGCGCGTGCACCGCGAATCCGAGCAGGAACCGGATGAGTCTAGGGTCGTGCGCGAGCGGGATGTAGAGCGGAGATTTCGAACTGAGCATCGCCTTCGGGCCCGACATGAGCACGGATGGCTCGCCGAGCGGCAGGGTTAGCGCCGGGGTGAGCCATCCGGCGTTGCCCCAGCTGGAACCGGCGGCGACGCCGGTGCGGTCGACGACGGTGACGTTCACTCCATGTTCCTGGAGGTACCACGCGGTCGTCAGCCCGATCATTCCCGCCCCGACGATGACGACGCGCTTGATTCCGGAGGAGTTCGTGCTCATGCACTAACCATATCCACCACGACGTGCCGTAAAGAGCGGTCGGAACGGCGGTCGGAAGTGTGCTCAGAAGGGCGGTGGGGGTTCCTCGTATGTGAATCTCGGACCCGGCGGGTCGCCGCCGGACACGACGACGCCTTGCGGGCTCGTCCATTCGAGGATTCCGGGCGAGACTTGCCTGACTTTCCACGGCGAATGGTGTTTGAGAATGTGGTGCCAGCGGCAGAGGAGTGCGAAGTTCTCGGGGACGGATTTTCCGCCATCCTCCCACGCGACCGTGTGGTCGGCATCGCACCAGCGGGCATCGCGGGTGCATCCCGGAAACTGGCAGTGCTGATCCCGTGCCGACAGAAACCTCCGAACGCTGGCGGTTGGCCGGTAGATGTCGGCCGCCACGACCATCCCGGTGACGGGGTGGGTAAGTACGCGCGTGAACTCCGGCGCGTTGGCGGTGAGCCGAAGCGCCGTGTCGAGGTCGATCGGCCCGCGTCCGGTGAGGGCGGCGGGCTCATCGCCCTTGCCGAGAAGCGTGAGCGCAGGAATCGTGATCGAAATTTGAGCCTTGATGCCTTCTGCCGCCGTATGCGGAGCGTCCTCGCCGCACGCGGGTTCACCGGTGAGCAGAAGGTCCGTCGCAAGGTCTGCGCGCAACTGGTCCCGCGTGCGCGGGTCGCCCGCAGCGGAAACGGCTTTCGCCTGCCGGGTCAGCCGGTCGAATATCGCGGCGGCGAACGGGGTCGGCAGCAGGTGAAGCAGCTCGGACATTCCGTTGTCGAGTTCCCTGATCGAAACGGTCCGGGTGTCGCAGGCTGCCGCGTGCCGTTCCTCGAACGTTTCGGTGCGGAGGCGTGCTGAGACGATCTTTGCCGTCGTCGCGAGCTTGCCGGGCGTTGTTGCCTCTGCCCGCTCGATGAGCTGCCGCTCGTAATCCGCTCGCCGATCCTCATCGATTCCCACACTGTGCTCCAGAATGACGCGGGCGTGGGCAAGGGAGATCCGTCCGGCATCCAGAGCAATCAGCGTTGCGGGCAAAGACCCCACCAGCGCTGCCGCGGAACTCACCATGCTTTGCACGGTGCGGTCGGCAAGCCGCGTCGCGACGGCAATTTCGGCGACCATGGAACGCCAGGCGATCTCACGATTGTCCTGATGCGGCGACTTCGGTGCTGCTTTGGCGCTTTCCAGAGCAATTGCTTCGAGCCGCGCGAGGCACCGCTGCTCGCGTGCCTGCAGAGAGGCAATCATCGTGCGGGTCTCGACGAGGGCATCCAGGCAATCCTGCGTCTCGTCGTAGTCGCCGTGATGCGCGGACCACGCGGCCACCAGATCATCGAACTCGCGGTCAAAGTCCCAGTCGAGCTCATGTTCGAACTCGCGGTCGAGGTCACATTGTGCGACCTTTTCGCTGCTGACTTCTTCCATACCTTCAGTGAATACCCCACCACTGACATTCGTGCCCGAACCGCGTCCCGCCTGCCTGCGCGTACCATCTGAGCATGAACGGGAGCGTGAGGAAGGCGACGATCGAGGACGCCGACGCGATCGGGCGCGTGCACTATCTCGCCCACGTGGAAACCTACACGGGAAAGTTTTCGTCCGAAGTCATCGAGGCCAATCCGCCCGAACACCGGGCGCGGATGTGGCGACGCATCATCGGGGAGCAGCTCGGCGACGCGTGGGTTGCCGAGCTGGACAACGAGATCGTCGGCTTCACACATACCGGGCCACCGCGCGATGAAGACCCGCCGAGAGACATTGAACTCAACACCATTTACCTCCTCGCAGCACACCACGGTTCCGGACTCGGCCAGGCGCTGCTGGATTCCGTCCTCGGCGATCGCCCTGCCATGCTCTGGGTGCTCGACGAGAACCCGCGCGCGATCGCGTTCTACCGTCGAAATGGCTTCGAACCGGATGGAGCGGAGAAGAATGACCGCGACTACGGCGACATCCGGGAAATCAGACTCGTGCGGTGATGTTAGCCGAATCCGCCGAACAGGAGAATACTGGCACTATGCATCCGATCGAATACGTACTGCTCACCATTGGGACGATTGTCGCCATCCTCGGCGTTTTTGCGCTCGTCGCCATGGTTAAATCTCACTGATTGGCCCTATTTCGACTTCCGGGCGATACTGGCCACATGGAAGCTGTCCTCCTCACCATCATGGCAATCATCAGTGCGGTCGTTACAGTTATCGGAGTTATGGCGATGGTCGCCATGATTCGCACCGACTGACGACGACCGAGGCACAGAGAGCATGACCACGAGCGGCGCCCCGCGGAACGATGCCAGCAGGGCCGGGGCCGCGAGCCTCGTGGCCCTGCAACTGGTCCTGCTCGCAGCATTGATACTGGAGCCGTACGGCGGCTGGTGGCCCCGAAACCCTGCTGTCCTGATCGTGACCGGCGTGCTCGTCCTGGCCGGACTCATCATCGCCTCCGGAGCACTCCTCAGCCTCGGGTCCTCCCTCACTGCCAGCCCGATCCCCAAAGATCACGCCGCACTGGTCATTCGCGGGCCGTTCGGGGTCGTCCGCAACCCAATCTATTCGGGCCTCATGATCGCCGGGGCGGGGCTCGTCGTCCTCGGCGCCTCCTGGTGGCATCTTGCGACCTGGATTGCGCTCATCGTCCTCTTTGCCGTGAAGGCACGGTGGGAGGAACGGATGCTCGCGGCACGCCATCCGGAGTTTGCCGCGTACGCGCAGCGCGTGGGCCGGTTCATTCCCGGGATCGGCCGGTGGCCAGAACCGGGACCGGGGGAGCAGAAGTGAGCGCGGCATCCGAGCCCTACTACGTCGACTACGGAAACGGTCGCTTCACCGCCACCGTGCACACGCAGGGCGCGTGGAACCCGCACGAACAGCACATGGGGCCCGTCTCCGGGATCCTCGCGCACTGCCTCGAGAAGTTCCAACCGCGCGACGACCTGCGGATGGCGCGCATCAGCTACGACATTCTCGGACTGATCCCGGATGGCGAGTTCGAGGTCGTCACGACCATGTTGCGCCCGGGCCGCACCATCGAACTCGTGCAAGCGGAACTCGTCTCCGGCGGACGCACCGCCGTGCGTGCGACAGCGTGGCGGCTGCAACTCTCGGACACGAGCGCCATCGAAGGCATCGAGGACGAGCCGATGTCCGGGCCGCCGGAGTCAGCCAAACCGACCACGCTGGGAGAGTGGCCGGGCGGCTACATCCACTCGATCGAGATCCGCACGCTTCCGGGCCACGCGCCGGGGCACGGCCGCGCCTGGATCAAGCCGAGGCATCCGCTCGTCTCTCCCGGCCTGTTCTCGGATCTCGTCCGGCTCATCGGCGTCGCCGACACTGCCAACGGGATCGCGACCAGGGTGGAGCCGGGACCGGGCGGATACGCGTTCCCGAACGTCGACCTGCAGCTGCACCTGTACCGCGAGCCGCACGGAGAGTGGCTTGGCCTGCAGAACTCGGTCTCGTTCGGCAGCGACGGCATCGGGCTCACGTCCACGGTTCTGTGCGATTTGGCAGGGCCATTCGGTCGCGCAGAGCAGATCCTCACCCTGCGTTCGCTCAGCTGACCGTTTCGCCCGCCGGCGCCGTCCGGGGCCACGGTCGCAACCTTTCGAGCTGCGCGGCCACACCGAGGATCAGCGGCTCCCCGCCGGGCGGCGCGACGATTTGCACGGCCGTCGGCATCCCGGTGTTCACGTCGAACCCTGCCGGCACGGATGCCGCGGGCCAGCCCACCATGTTCCATGGTGCAGCGAACGGCGCATACTGCAGGTTGGACCAGATGTTCCGCAGCCAGGAGCGGCGGTGCCACGCTTGCGCCTTCGGTGCGGAGCGCGCGAGCATCGGCGTGAGCAGGATGTCGTGGTCGGCGAAGAACGTGCGCGCGTCCGATTCGATGCGGTCGGTGTCGCGCTGCTTCACCCAGCCCTTCTTCAGAGCGCGCTGCCCGAGCTTCACGTGGCGGAGGGTGCGAGGCTGCAGCCTCGACTCGTCCAGGCCCTCGGCATCCTTCGCCACTCCGGCAAACCACCGGGCAACCATCGGGATCGGGTTGGCTGGGTAAGGGAAACGCGTGACCTCGACGTCATGGCCCGCTTCGCGCAGCGCATCGGCGGTTGCCAAAAGCGACTTCTTCCATTCTGGATCGAGACGGACGAGGAACGACGTCGTTGCCGGCACTACCCCGATGCGCAGCGGCGCAGCCGGTTCGGTCACGGCCCCGAGCTCCGGTTTCCCTGCCATGACCGACAGGACGAGTGCCGCGTCGGCCACCGTCGTCGCGAGCGGGCCGTTCTCCGCCATCCCGCCCCAGGAATCGCCGCCGAGGTCCGCCGGAACCGTGCCGCGGCCGGGCTTGATGCCGAAAAGGCCGTTATTGGCAGACGGAATGCGGATCGAGCCCATGCCGTCGGTGCCGTGCGCCACCGGCACGATTCCCGCCGCGACTGCCGCCCCTGACCCGCCGGAGGAACCGCCAGGCGTGCGATCCGGATTCCACGGATTGCGGGTGATGCCGGCGGGGGAGTCCGTGGTCGCGAACACGCACAACTCGGGGACCGTCGTGAGGCCGACAACGATCGCGCCCGCAGCCCGCAGCCGCCGAACCACCTCGTGGTCCTGCGCGGATGGCTCAGCGCTCGTCGCCAGGGATCCGATGCGCATCGGGTGCCCGGCGACCGGAATCGTGTCCTTGATGAGAATCGGCAAACCGGCGAGGGGGAGCGTGGCGAGATCCTTGGCGTTCGCCAGAGCCTTCGCCTCGGCGAGCGCCTCTTCCGCGAAGACCTCCTGCAGCGCGCCCAGGTTCTCGTTCTCCCGGATGCGCTGCAGGGCGCCCTCCACCACGGCAACCGGGCTCTGCTCGCCCGATTGGACTGCGGACACGATGTCAAGGGCAGTGGGTGTCGTCATACCGACATCCTGCCCGAGTTTGCTACGCGCTGGTCATATCCCTGTTCCTCAAGACCCACAGGCCGATGCCGCCGGCAATCACGGCAAGCGCTGTGACCACGACAAGCGGCAGTACTGTGAAATCCATTCCGAGGCGTGGAATCGCGGTGAAGGGCGTGTTGTTGATGACCCAGTCCGGAAGCCCGAACAGGTCGCCGAACATGGACAGAACCACGGCAACGGCGTACAGCGCCCACGTCACCGCCGCTGCGGCACGCGGGATCACTGCCGCACAGAGCACGACCACACCGATCACGAGCAGCGCCGAAGGCCAATAGGCGACTGATGCGCCCAGGAATCGCCACGCCTGATCGGGCTGCCCGACAGCCGCGCCGAATGTTGCCCCGATCGCCGCTCCGCTCACGGCGAGCAACACGAGCGACCAGACCGCGGGAACAACCATGCGGGCTGCCGCCCACCGAATCCGAGAAATCGCCGAGGACCATTGCATTTCCGTGCGGCCTTTGGACTCGGCCGCGCGAATCGCGTCGGCGCTCTGCAGGACGAATGCCGCAACCAGGAGGGCATTCGCCATCAGGAAGAACCCGAGAAGCCCGTCCAGGATGTTCTTCGATCCGCCGAGGAATGCCTGCGCGATGGGGCTGTCGCCGGAGAGCAGATCCGCCATGGCCGTGGCGACGCCGCCGAAAAACATCGCGAACACGACGATGCCGACACTCCATCCGATGATCGACCCGCGCTGGAGCCGAATCGTGAGCCCGGTCTGGGTGCGAAGTGCCGCGGAGGCGCTGCGCGGACCCACTCGCTCGGGGATAAGTCCCGCGCCGAGGTCCCGCCCGCGCTCGAGTGCGAGCGCGACGACCAGGAGGATGACAGCTGCGCCGACGCACAGCAGGAGCGGCCACCAGTTGTTGTCGGCGTAGGAGCGAGACTGCTGCGCCCAGCCGATAGGGGAGAGCCAGGTGAGCCAGCTCGCGTTCTCGCCCTCGCCCTGGACGTCGGCGACGGCGCGCACGAGGTAGCTGATGCCCAGGACGGTCGACGCGAGACCGTTCGCCCCGCCGCTCGTTCTCGTCAGCTGGCCGGCGACGGCCGACACTCCCAGGAACACGAGAGCCGTGGCAGCGAAGGATGCCCCCATCGTCAGTGCGCCGTCGACGGGTAATTCCTGGCTGATGGCCGCACCAGCACTGGCGAGCCCGACAAGGATCGCAAACGCGGAGAAGACCGTCCAGTTCGCGAGCGAATAGGCATAGTTTCCGAGGACGCCCGCGCGCAGGAGCTCGGTGCGTCCGGCCTCCTCTTCAGCGCGCCCGTTGCGCGTCACCAGGAAGATGACGGCGAAGGACAGCGCGATGGCCATGGTCATCCACAGCTTGATGTTGAGGATGCCGCCGAGCGTTCCCGCCGCATAGGGCAGACCGGTGAGCGCGGCGATCGCCGGCGTGTTGGCCACGAGCGCGTAGGCATCCCGGTCGGCCTGCGTGGGGAACAGCTCGCGCTGGGAGTCGATCACGAGCACGACCATTCCCGCGAGCACGACGAGCCAAATGAGCATCCGGAGCCAGTTTCGGCGCAGGATGAACCGCACCATGATGCCGAACCCGGTTGACGCGTTCGTGAACGCGTTCGAGGACACTGCGGGAGGCGCGCTGTGGGTGCGCGCGGCGGTGGAGGTGGTCATCGCTGTGCCGCCTCAGACTGTGCCGCCTCGGCCTGTGGGGCCTCGGACCCGGCGCCGTCCACCGGGTGCACGCCGTAGTGGCGCAGGAACAGCTCCTCGAGCGACGGGGGAGTGGAGACCAATTCGCGGGGTTTCAGCGGCGCAATGGCGGCGAGGACTGCCGGCAACGCTGCACTGTCGACCGTGAAGGTTGCGTGGCCGCCGTCGGCGACGAAGTCGTGGACCCCGCCGACGGTCTCGAGCGAACTCGGGTCCCCGTCCAGCGTCAGGGTGATGGTCGAGCGCTGCAGGTGGCGAAGCTCGGCGAGCGTGCCGGATTCGACGGTGCGGCCGTCGCGGATGATCGTGACCGTGTCGCAGAGTTTCTCCACCTCAGCGAAAACGTGGCTGGACAGCAACACAGAGCGGCCCTCCGCCTTCGCCTCGGCGACGCACTCGGTGAACACGCCCTCCATGAGCGGGTCCAGCCCGTTCGTGGGCTCGTCGAGGATCAGAAGTTCGGCCCGGCTCGCGAATGCCGCGACCAGGCCGACCTTCTGCCGGTTGCCCTTGGAGTAGCTGCGCGCCTTCTTCGTCGGGTCGAGGTCGAATCGCTGGAGGAACTGTTCGACCCGAATGCGGTCGAGGTCGCCTCGAAGGGATCCGAGGATGTCAATGGCCTGGCCACCGGTGAGACTCGGCCAGAGTGTCACGTCGCCGGCGACGTAGGCGATTCGGCGGTGGAGCTCGACGGCATCCTTCCACGGGTCGCCGCCGAGGAGGGTTGCGTGCCCGCCGTCGGCTTTGAGGAGTCCGAGCAGGATGCGGATGGTGGTCGTCTTTCCCGACCCGTTGGGGCCGAGGAATCCGGCGACGGTGCCGGTTTCGATGGTCAGGTTGAGTCCGTCGAGTGCTCGAGTCGAACCAAAGTTCTTCTCGAGGCCCTCCACGTTTACTGCGTTCGAGGTGGTCATGGCGTGTGCTCCAAAGTTTGCGGGGTGGTCATGGTCGAGGTTTCGGCCGTGCCGGGGGGATCGCCAACGTAGAGGAGGTATTCATCGAGGTAACGGCGGTCGGTCAGCACGCCCTCGGTGTACAGCTCGAGGGCGGGAAGCGAAATTTCATCCACGATCCTGCGCACCGTCACACCGACATCCGCGAGGTCCAGCTGCGGGTGAAGGGAAAGCTGGAGGAGGATGCCGCCGAGGCTGGATGTCACGAGGTACCTGGCGCGTGCCTCGGGGTCGCGGCTCGGCCGAATGAGCCCCGATTTTTCCCCCTCGGCGGAGAACGCGATCGCTTCCCGAATCATCTGTTCCAGAAATTGGATGCCCGCTTCGCCTCCGTCGCGCACGCTGCGGAGAATGTAGACGAACATGGGGGCGTACTCGTCGAGTTCGGCGAGGACGGCTATCGATTGCGCGGGCGACATCGCCGTTCCGCCGCCTTTGATGGTGCGGTATTGGCGAATCACTTCCGTGTCGCACTCCGAACGCAGGTTGTCCTTGGAACCGAAGTGATGGGTGATGAGCCCGGCAGTCACACCGGCTCGAGCCGCAATGTCGCGGACGGATGCGCCGAACCCGCGGATCGCGAACTCTTCGATGGCGGCATTGCGTATCCGCGCGCGCGTGGACAGATCCGCGGTCCGCCCATTCGCTGCTATACGCATGTATAGCAGGTTATACAGCTGTATATTCTCCGTCAAGTTGCCGGGGGCAGGAGTGTGCGGCGACGAAATGTCTAGAGTCAGGCCATTGACAACGAGTGGCGGCGGAGGAATGATGTCCACAGATTGTCAATAGATTACGGGTTCGCTCTATCGCCAAATTCCATGCAGGGCAGTTCACGATCAGTGTCCACGACAAGCAACCGAATTCACATTGAACACCTGGGAGAGAAAGATGGCACGCACCCACTTGGTAGATGCCGCCTTGCATCCGGTTCGAGACCACATGGCCTTCGAGTCCTGCGTCGAACAATTGGGATCGGCGATTCAGCTTGGAATATTTGAACCGGGAACGCTATTGCCGCCGGAACGGATCCTGAGCGAAAAGCTCGGAGTATCGAGGGCGACAGTTCGCGAGGCGATCAGTGCGCTTCGGGCCGCAGGATTCGTCAGCACGACGCGAGGGCGCGGCGGTGGCACCGTCGTCGAAGAAGTGCGCCCAGTGCGCTTGCCCGACCAGGCAAACATCGGCGACCGCAACAGCGAAATCACCGACACCGTAATATTCCGTCGCGTCATTGAACCTGGGGCCTGTTTCGTCGCGGCATCTCAAACCTTGAGCACGGAGTCACGATCGCTCCTCCGCGATTGTCTGAACGATCTCAGCGAAGCGCCAAGTCCGACCCGTTACCGCCAGGCAGACGCGCGACTCCACTTGTCGATCGCCTCGGTATGCGGGTCGAGCGAATTAACCAAGGCGTGCAGCATGATCCAAACCAAAATCCACCAATTCCTCGAAGAAATCCCGTTCCTGGAAAAGAACATCGCGCACTCCGAGCGGCAACACCAGCGAATAGTGAAATCCATCCTCGACGGAGATGCAGAGGTAGCGAGGAGCGTCATGGAAGATCACTGCGACGCGACGGCGGCACTCCTCAAGGGACTACTGAAATGAGCACTTCGGCATGAGCACGGCAACCACCCATCCGAGAAACGAGCGGATGCTGACGGTAGATCAACTGACTGCATGCATTGCCAGCGGCGAGACCGACACCGTGATCCTCGCATTCACGGACATGCAGGGGCGATTGCAGGGCAAGCTTATTCAGGCGCAGTTCTTCCTCGACACCGTGCTGCAACATGGCACTGAGGGCTGCAATTACCTTCTCGCGGTGGACACGGACATGAACACAGTCGACGGCTACGACATCACCTCGTGGGACAAGGGCTACGGCGATATGGTGTTCGAGACGGATCTCGAGACGATCCGCCGACTGCCGTATCGTCCGGGCAGCGTCATGATCCAGTGCGATCTCCTCACCACGGCGGGGGAGGCCGTTGCCGTGTCCCCGCGGACCATGCTGAGGGCGCAAGTGGACAAGGCCGCCGCACTCGGGTGGAAAGCGGTGGCGGGAACAGAACTGGAGTTCATGGTCTACAACACGTCGTACGAGGACGCCTGGAACGGAAACTACAACAACCTGGTTCCAGCGAACCAGTACAACGTCGACTACTCCATTCTCGGTTCCTCGCGCGTCGAACCGTTGCTGCGAACGATCCGCAACATGATGTGGGCCGCTGGCATGACTGTCGAATCGGCCAAGGGCGAGTGCAACCTCGGACAGCACGAGATTGCATTCAAATACGACGAGGTGATGACCACCGCAGACAACCACAGCGTCTACAAGACAGGGGCGAAGGACATCGCCCAGCAGGCTGGGCAGTCCATCACGTTCATGGCGAAGCCGAACCCGCGCGAAGGCAGCTCATGCCACATTCACATGTCGCTTCGTTCGTTGGCCGACGAAATCGTATTTTGGGACAGTGCTGCCGGCAAACGCACTCCGCTGTACGAACACTTCATCGCAGGGGTCCTGACCACGATGAGCGAATTCACGCTGTTCTATGCCCCGAATATCAACTCGTACAAGAGGTTCGTGGAGGGATCCTTCGCTCCGACGGCCGTGGCCTGGGGTCAGGACAATCGATCCTGCGCGGTGCGGCTTATCGGGCAAGGAGCCAGCGCGAGAATGGAAAATCGGCTTCCAGGGGGCGATGTCAATCCGTATCTTGCACTCTCAGCCATGCTCGCAGGCGGGCTGTACGGCATCGAGCACGAGTTGGAACTAGAACCGGAGTCGGTCGGAAACGCCTACACCTCGAATGCGCCCCGGGTGCCGTCGACCCTTCATCAGGCCCGGGATGCGTTTGCGAATTCGCAGGTCGCCGCTGAAGTATTCGGCGCAGACGTAGTGAAGCACTATGTCCACTATGCGGATGCGGAAATTGCGGCATTCGATGCTGCAGTCACCGATTGGGAACTTCGACGCGGATTCGAGAGGCTCTGACTTCCCATGAAATTCGCTACCTCCGCGTACCGTGCCGGCGGGACGCACACCGTGGTCAATCCCGCGACAGGCGCCTGGGTCACTGACGTGGCCCTCGCGGACGAACGCGAAACCGACGAGACGATCGCGGCGGCGCACGAGGCCTTCCAGAGTTGGCGCGCGGTCAGTCCGGGGGAACGGGCGCGGTTGCTCCGTGCCTTTGCGGCCACCGTCGATTCCCATGTCGAGGAACTCGCCGCGCTCGAGGTCATCGGTGCGGGTCACACGATTGGAAACGCCCGGTGGGAAGCGGGGAACGTCCGTGACGTACTGAATTACTATTCCGCCTCGCCAGAGCGCCACTTCGGCAGACAGATCCCGGTAGAAGGCGGCGTTGACGTGACGTTCCATGAGCCGCTGGGAGTCGTCGGTTTGATTGTGCCGTGGAATTTTCCCATGCCGATTGCCAGCTGGGGTTTCGGCCCGGCCCTGGCTGCGGGAAACACCGTCGTCCTCAAGCCTGCGGAACTCACCCCCCTCACCGCAATGCGCATCGCCGAGCTTGCCCTGGAGGCAGGCATTCCCGAGCATGTTCTGACCGTCATCCCCGGCAAAGGCACGGTTGTCGGAAATCGCTTTGTCACGCATCCGCTTGTGCGGAAAGTGGCGTTTACCGGGTCGACAGTGGTGGGGAAGGCAATCATGCGCGGCTGCGCTGATCAGGTGAAACGCGTGACCCTCGAGCTGGGCGGCAAAGGGGCGAACATCATCTTCGACGACGCTGATCTCGAACTGGCTGCCGCATCCGCGCCTGCGGGCGCCTTCGATAATTCTGGACAGGACTGCTGCGCGCGCTCCCGGATTCTCGTGCAGGAGAGCGTGTACGAACGCTTTCTGGAACTCCTGGAGCCTGCGGTGAAAGCCGTGAAGGTCATGGATCCGGCATCGCCAGAGTCGGAAATGGGGCCGATGGTTTCTGCACGGCAACGCGACTCGGTCTCCGCCTATCTGGATAAGGCAAATATCGCCTACAGCGGTTCAACGGTCACGGGCACCGACGGATTCTGGCTGGCACCGACGGTGGTGCTGCCCACCGGCTCGCACGACCCGGTGTGGCAGGACGAGCTGTTCGGACCGGTGGTCGCCGTGATGCCCTTCGCCGACGAAGCGGATGCGGTCTCGAAAGCGAACGACACCGATTACGGACTGGCCGGATCGCTCTTCACCTCGAATCTCGGTCGAGCGCTGAGGGTTGCTCGGGCGCTGGACACGGGCAATTTGTCCATCAACTCGCACTCCTCGGTGCGCTACTGGACTCCGTTCGGCGGTTTCAAGCAGTCCGGACTGGGCCGCGAACTCGGGCCCGACGCGCCCGACTCGTTCAGCGAAGTCAAAAACGTGTTCATTTCAACGGAAAGGTAGCCACGATGACGGGAAGCGGGAAGCTTGACGGCAAGATTGCCGTCATCACGGGAGGCTGCTCGGGGATCGGGCTCGCAACCGCGAGGAAGTTTACGGCAGAGGGCGCGACGGTCGTGATCGGTGATCTCGACACCAGCAACGGCTCCGACATTGCCCGCGAACTCGGCGGGTCCTTCGTTCGTACGAACGTGGCCGTGGAGGAGGAGGTAAACGCGCTGTTCGCACACGCCAAGTCGGCGTACGGGCGGGTGGACGTCGCCTTCAACAATGCCGGAATATCGCCAGCAGACGATGACTCAATCCTCAAGACCGGGATTGAGGCATGGGACAAAGTGCAGCAGGTGAACCTCACGAGCGTATTCCTGTGTTGCAGGGCTGTGCTCCCGTACATGCTCGAGCAGGGGAAAGGCTCGATCATCAATACGGCATCGTTCGTGGCCATCATGGGTGCCGCCACTTCCCAGATCTCCTACACCGCATCGAAGGGCGGCGTTCTGGCGATGACGAGAGAACTCGGTGTGCAGTTCGCGAAGAAGGGTATTCGGGTCAACGCCGTGTGCCCCGGCCCTGTCAACACACCGCTGCTGCAGGAACTCTTCGCGAAGGACCCCGAGCGCGCTGCGCGGCGGCTCATCCATATTCCGATGGGACGCTTCGCGGAACCAGAAGAGATCGCCAATGCCGTGGCTTTCCTTGCGAGCGACGAATCGAGTTTCATCACCGCCACGGACTTTCTCGTGGATGGCGGCCTCTCGAACGCCTATGTAACGTCTTTGGACGCCGACTTTGACTAGGGAAGAGCCGCCGATGCCCGTCATCGGAATAAGCACGTATCGGCAGCCGGCATCCTGGTCGTCGTGGGAAGGCGTGACAGCGGACATTCTCCCAACCGCGTACGCCGAATCCGTCGTCGAAACCGGGGGCGCACCGCTGCTCGTTCCCCCCGTGCCGTCGCTGGCGGCGGCCAAATTGCTGGTTACCCGAATTGATGGCCTGATCATCGCCGGAGGTTCCGACGTTAATCCTGCTCGGTACCGGCAGAAACCGCACGGTGCGGTGACCACGTGGTACGACGACCGCGACGCGTCCGAACTGTGGCTGCTGGATGCCGCGGCCCCGCGTCAACTTCCGGTGCTGGGGATCTGCCGCGGAATGCAAATCATGGCGGTGCACGCCGGCGGCTCGATCATTCAGCATCTCCCTGACGACGTGGGCAACTCGAGTCATTCCGGCTTGGGTAATGCCTACGGCGCAACAAACGTCATGATCGAATCGGGGCATCGAATTTCCGCCCTCGTCGATCCGAGTCTGATCGTCGCGTGCCACCACCATCAGGGCGTCTCGACGCATCCGGGGTTCGTCGCGACGGCCCACAGTGGCGACGGCGTGCTTGAGGCGATGGAAGCGGAAGGCGAGCGCTTCCTGGTTGGGGTGCAGTGGCATCCGGAAACGACAAAGGACAAGGGACTGTTCGCAGGGTTGATCGCCGCGGCCGGGGCAAATCGGTCGAACTCCGGCACCCGTTAGACGCCGCTGGACTCGACAGTAAAAGGAGATCATGTTTCACATCCAGTTCATCAGCGATTCGACCCTCACCGAAATCGTCCTGCTGGCTCTGGCATTCGTGCTCAGCGCCCTTATCGGAGGAGAGCGTCAACGCAAACTGAAGAGCGCCGGGTTGCGCACGCACACTCTGGTCGGGTTGGGCGCGGCAGTCTTCACGCTGGTCTCGGCGTACGGCTTCGCGAATGTCATCGGGCCGGAAGTTGTACTCGATCCCTCCAGAATCGCAGCGCAGATTGTGTCAGGGATCGGATTCCTGGGTGCCGGTGTCATCTTCGTTCGACAGAACGTGGTGAGCGGGCTGACGACGGCGGCCAGTATTTGGATGACGGCAGCTGTCGGAATGGCGTGTGGGGCGGGGATGGCGCTCATCGCCATCATTGCGACGATGTTTTACCTCATCGCCGTGATGTTTCTGCCGCTGCTGGGACGATACATCCCGAAGATCGATCGCGATCAGGTCTTTATCGTTTCTTACAAGGAAAATCGGGGCATTCTCCGGGAGATCCTCATCGTGGCGACGCGACACGGCTACGAAGCATCGCTCTCAGAGACGCGCAAGATCGAGGTGCCGGGAAAGGTTCCGCGGGTTGAGGCGAGCATGAGGTTCCGCCACGGCAGGGGACCGCTTGAGGACCTTGTCGAAGGGTTGTCCGAGATCAAGGGAGTCGTCTCAGTGCTGGTTACCAAGGAAGAAACCGAGTAGCGATGAGCCGGATAGGGCCGGTCACCGCTCCCGGTGGCGATGAAATAAAAATCAAATGCCTAACATCAGGCCATTGACAAATTAGGGGAGGGCGCGGAAGATCAAAAGATCAGTCAGATGAGTGACCTCCAGTGGAGAAGACAGTGGTTTTCATTGTGTAGAGAATCGGAGAAAAAATGTTCAAACCTCGTACCCTCAACGGCGTCGTGGCAATCGCCGCGGTTGCCGCACTCGCCCTCGCCGGATGTTCGGCGGGCAACGGCGGATCCAGCGACAACAGTGGCGGGGTCGACGCGAGCAAGGCGACCAGCGCGGCCGATTTCGGCGGCATGGATGCCCTCGTCGCTGCGGCAAAGAAGGAAGGCACCCTCAACGTCATTGCGCTCCCGGACGACTGGGCGAACTACGGAAAGATCATTGCCGCGTTCAAAGCGAAGTACGGCCTGACGGTCAATTCCGCCAACCCAAATGGGTCCAGCGCGGACGAGATCAAGGCCGCTGACGACAACAAGGGTCAGGACACCGCACCGGATGTCTTCGACCTCGGCGCAGCAGTCGCACTGGCGAACACCGCGAAATTCGCACCCTACAAGGTTGCCAACTGGGGCGACATCCCGGATGGCAACAAGGAGCCGACAGGCTTGTGGGTCAACGACTACACGGGAAGCATGTCGATTGGCTACAACTCCAACAAGTACCCGAAGCCGACAAGCCTCGACGACCTGCTGAAGCCCGACTACAAGGGCGCAGTGGCCATCAACGGTGACCCCACCCAGGCTGGCGCCGCGTTTGCCGCGGTTGGACTGGCGACAGTGCAAAGCGGCGGCACTCTGGACAACTTCCAGCCCGGTATCGACTACTTTGCCAAACTCAACAAGGCGGGGAACTTCCTCACGGTGGACCCCACGCCGGCAACCATCGCCTCGGGTGAAACCGGTGTCGTCTTCGACTGGAGCTACAACAACCTTGCAGCTGCTGCCACCGTCCCCGGGTGGAAGGTCACCACTCTTCCCGGAACCGCGTACATCAGCTACTACAACCAGGCCATCAACCTGGACGCTCCACATCCGGCCGCAGCGCGACTGTGGGAAGAGTTCGTGTACAGCCCTGAGGTTCAGAACCTGTTCCTCGCCAGCGGCGCGTACCCGGTCACCATTGACGCCATGACGAAGGCGGGAACCGTTGACCAGTCCGCGCTCGACACGGTCGGTGCGCTCCCCGAGCAGCGGGTAACTCCGACCACGGCGCAGACGGATGCGGCGAACGCGTTGCTCTCCAAGAATTGGGCAGCGGCCATCGGCCAGTAGAGTGTGAAAATGACTGTGGCGTCTGATCAATCCGATGCCAGCGGTGGCGCCGGGGCATTGCCTCGGCGCCACCCGCACAACGGATCGATCATCATTCGACGGCAGAAGCGCGGGCTCGCCTTCCTCGGACTGACCCCGTTCGCTTCCTACGTCCTGCTCTTTCTCGCGTTGCCGACGGTCATCGCCATGGCCACCGGATTCTTCGACAATGCCGGGAAGTTCACGTTCGACAATATTGCCGCGATCTTCGACCCGGTCATCCTCAAAACGTTTGTCTCCTCCTTCTGGGTTTCCGCACTCACGTCGATCATCGGCGCGGTCGTCGGCGCGCTCGTGTGCTACGCCCTCCTCGGAACCCGCCCGGACGGTCCGCTTCGCCGGATGATCGAGGCCGCCTCGAGCGTCCTGGCCCAGTTCGGCGGCGTCATGCTCGCTTTCGCCTTCATCGCGACGGTCGGCGTCCAGGGCCTGGTCACCGTGTGGCTGCAAAATCTGTTCAACTTCAACATTTACGCCGACGGAGTCTGGCTGTATTCGGTGCCCGGGTTGATCCTCCCGTATGTGTACTTTCAAGTGCCGCTCATGATCATCACCTTCCTGCCAGCGCTGGAAGGGCTGAAGCCGCAGTGGGCGGAGGCGAATGCCACACTCGGGGGCGGGCGGTTCACCTACTGGACGCGGATCGCCGCACCCGTCCTTGCTCCGGCATTTTTCGGCAGTCTGCTCCTGCTTTTTGCGAACGCATTCTCCGCATACGCGACTGCAGCGGCCTTGATCAGCCAGGGTTCCCAGATCGTCCCGCTCCAGATCAGGGCCGCTCTGGTCAGTGAAACGATTCTTGGCCGGGCGAACATGGCGGGCGCGCTCGCTCTCGGCATGATCGTCGTCATGATCGTCGTGATGACCGCATATTCCTTCCTTCAGAGACGCACGACGATGTGGCAGCGATGACAACTCCAACGACACGTATCGGGATCGCCCCGAGCAAGCTGGCTCGCCGGGTCATCCTCGGGATCGTCGGGTTCCTGTTCGCGATCCCGATTCTGGCCATGATCGAGTTCACCCTGCGCAAAGGACTCGTCGGCGGATACACGTTCGATCACTGGACGGGATTGTTCGACCCGGCGAACGCATCGAAGTACGACGTGGTGTACACCGGCCTCGTGAACTCGCTCATGCTCGCCCTGGTCACGGTGGGGATTGTCCTGTTCGTCCTGCTGCCGACCATGGTGCTCGTGCAGTTGAAGTTTCCGAGCCTGCGACGAGTTCTCGAGTTCATCTGCATCATCCCGATCACGGTTCCCGCCATTGTGCTGGTGGTGGGTCTTGCGCCCGTTTATTCGGTTGTCGCCCGAATATTCGGCAGTTCTGTGTGGACGCTCGCATTCGCGTACGGCATCACCGTGTTGCCCTATGCCTATCGGACCATTCAGTCCAACCTTGGCGCCATCGACACCAACACTCTCAGCGAGGCAGCCAGGTCACTCGGCGCATCGTGGATGTCGGTATTCTGGCGGGTACTCATCCCGAACCTGCGTCGCGGGATCATGGCCGCATCCTTCATTTCCGTGGCGGTCGTCCTCGGCGAGTTCACCATCGCATCCCTTCTGAGTCGTCAGAACCTTCAGACCGCGATTCTCCTGATGTCGCAGAGCGACCCGTACGTTGCCGTCATCATCGCGCTGCTCGCGCTGGCCTTTGTTTTCCTGCTCCTGCTTCTCATCGGATGGGCGGGGGCAGCCGGCAATTCACGGCGCACACAGAACCGGGAGACAACGTGAACTCACCACAGGGTGTATCCGTCGAACTGACCGACATCACCAAGACTTACGGCGGCCAACGCGCGCTCAACGCGTTGACTCTTTCCGTCGAACCGGGCGAGTTCGTGGCGCTTCTCGGGCCCAGCGGCTGCGGAAAGACCACTGCGCTACGGTCGATTGCCGGACTTGAGACGATCGATTCGGGGACCATTGCCATCAACGGTGAGGACGTGACCGATCAGCCGACGAATAAGCGCGACATGGGGATGGTTTTTCAGTCGTATTCTCTGTTTCCCCATCTGACGGCGGGAAAGAACGTCGAATTCGGGCTCAGGATGCGCAAAGTCGGAGTCGACGAACGAAAGGAGAGAGCCGCCAAAGCACTCTCCATGGTGGGCCTTGACGGTCACTTCGATAGGTACTCGCATGAGCTCAGCGGCGGCCAGCAGCAGCGCGTTGCCCTTGCCCGTGCCCTTGTGACCGAACCGCGCGTCCTCCTTCTGGACGAGCCGCTTTCCGCCCTGGATGCAAAAGTGCGCGTGCAACTGCGGGAGGAGATCCGGCGAATCCAGACCCAACTCGGCATTACGACGCTGTTCGTGACTCACGATCAGGAGGAGGCGCTCGCCGTTGCCGATCGTGTCGCCGTCATGCAGGCGGGCAACATCGAACAGATCGGCACGCCGGAAGATCTTTACGGTCGCCCGCAGACCCCGTTCGTGGCAGAATTCATCGGTCTCGGCAATCGTCTGGCGGGTGTGGCCGCGGCGGGGGAGGTCGAGGTGCTTGGACAGAAGCTGCCCCTCCTTCAGCCCAATGTCGCGGATGGGCCGGTACGTGTCCTGCTTCGCCCGGAGGATGTGGAGCTGACAAGTTCCGGCATGCCAGGAACCGTCATATCGTCGAGCTTCCTCGGTTCGTTCCGTCGCACCAACGTGCTCCTCGATGATGACACGACGATCATCGCGGTTCAGCACCCGGTGCGAGACAACCCGCGGCCGGGTACGAAAGTGTTTCTCAGCCTAATTGGCGCCGCGGTTTCTGTGACGCCCATGTAGCGGCTGAATATATCGGTTCCACAGCGCAGCCAGAATGCTGACGGCGATGGCCGAGTAGAGGAGTGACGCGGTCACATCCGACACGTAGTGCACGCCGAGATAGACGCGTGACAGTGCCACGGCGACCGCGAGGAGTATTCCGGCCACGACGATCAGGAGGCGCCAGGAGCGACCGCGGGCCAGCACGATGAACCCCAGCGCCAACGAGGCGGCGAAGGCGGTGTGGCCGCTCGGAAAGCTCCAGGAGGTTTCGCTGATCAGCGGATGCGCGAGCAGCGAGGAGTCCGGCCGGGGCCGCTGCACGATGTACTTGATCACTTCGGTTCCGAGCCAGGAGCCGGCCACGAGCACGACGAATTCCACCGCTGCGCGCCAGCGTCGGGTGAAAAGCAGGATGAGCACCGCTACACCCGCGAGAAGTACGGCCGCTATCCGAGGGCTGAACAGGAAGTCGATGCCGAGCGACACGGCGTCCAGAATTCCGGTGTGAATTCGACTGAACCCTTCGAGCACACTCATTTCTGCGGCGGTCCAGCCGACCGAGTGAGTCATGAGCGCGCCGATCGCCACGATGAGCGCAATCCCGACGACCCCCGAGCTCATCCGGAGGATGAAGCTGCGTCGAGTACTGAGCCGTTGCGCGGGACCCGGCGACGAGGGAATCCCAGTGATTTCGATCAACGCGAACCCGAATCGGTCGAATCCCCGTGCTCGTCAACTTTCGCCGGCGAGGTCGCCGTTTCCGGCGCGTTCGCTGCGTGCGGTTCCCGGCCCGGCCGGTACACGGACACCTCGGGTTCCGGGTGCCGTCGGCTTTGAACCACGATCAGGATGATGCCCAGGGCGATGGCCGCGAAGGAAGCCCAAATATTGGCCGGGATTCCGAACAGTGCGTCGCTCGTGGGGTCGATGCGGATCGCCTCAAGCCAGCTGCGGCCGAGCCCGTACCAGATGAGGTATACGCCGAACGCGCGGCCCCAACGCAACCCGTTACCGCGTTGACGGAATTTGCGCTCGACCCACAGGATGATTCCCACACCGACCAGGTTCCAGATCATCTCGTAGAGGAACAGTGGATGGAACAGGGTATCGGCGGGGAGGCCCTTCGGGAACATCGCATCCGTCGGCAGAATCTGAAGCCCCCAGGGGAGCGTCGTGGGGAGCCCGAACAGTTCATGGTTGAAGTAGTTGCCGAGGCGGCCGATTGCCTGGGCGACGAGCATCCCGGGGGCAAGCGCATCCGCGAAGGACCAGAATCGAATACCCGTGCTGCGGCACCCGATCCAGGCACCGACGGCACCGCCCAGCAGAGAGCCGTACAGCGCGTTGCCGCCGTCCCAAATGGCGAAAATGTTCCACAGGTTCGCGCCGGGGTAGAAGTAGTCGCCGCCGTGGGTGAACACGTGATAGAAGCGTGCGCCCACGATACCGAGCGGAATCGCCCAAATGATGATGTCGAGCACCACTCCGGGATGGGCCCCGCGTCGGCCAAGCCGGCGCTGGGTGATGACGGCCGCCGCGATCATGCCCGCAAGCAGGCATAGTGCGTACGTGTGGATGGTGATCGGGCCAAGCTGGAACTGTGCCCAGGCGGGGTCGGGGCTGGGGATGCTGAAGTGGGTCACGAGTGCTTTCTCGTCAGTCGTAAAGCCGAAAATTCATGGTAACCCGCCGCAGCGGGGATTTTCTGACAGGCAATCGAAAGGTCTTCACCGACGATTCGCCCGCTCCGCCGAGGGGTAGCCGTACGCAAAGTGTTCTGGTATAGTGCCGGGCACTCGCCCCCGAGGAGCCCATCATGCGATCAATCGCAGCTGGAATCATGGTCGGAGCGGTTCTCGCATCGCCCTTGCCGACGACAGAATCTGTAGATCAGCCCGGAGCAATTGCGGTGATTTCACGGGCCGAAATCGCCACGACCACAGTCACGGACATCGAGTCCCTGCTCTCCAAAATTCCTGGCGTCGCGTCGTACCGTTTTGGCGATGACCCGCATGGCACAGCTACGCTCGACCGCGACGTGGTGCCGGCCGCGACCCCCGATCTGATTGGCGCCATGGTGCTGAGGCCCGGAACCGCCGGCTTCGGCGGGCTGGATGCCGCGATCCAGGGTTCTTCCTCCGAGTATCAAACCGTCGGCAATGGTCTCAACGACCTCGGCGACTACCTGTTCTTCATCGCGACACGCGCGGGACAGACAACGGCCAGCCCCCAGCCCGGGCTGGTTTCGCAAATTGAATTTCCCATTGGGTTCGCCGGCGAGACCGGTTGGGTTGCGCAATCCAAGTTCCCCGGCGACACCTGGCAGGGTGCGTCCCTCGTGTTGAGCAGTCAGCTCACGTTGGAAGGGAAGTTCACTACGACGCTCTATGACGTCGGCAACGGGTTCGCACCGCTCCCGTTCAATGGACTGTTCGCCAGAGGTCCGGACTGGGCCATGGCCGCCGTCGACTGGGGCACCCTCGAAGCGTACAACCCTCGGCCGGTGAGTTGGGGATTCGCGTCCCACGTGCACGACGGATCCTTCGGCTCGTGCTCCACGTGCTCATCCATTGTCACGGCGTACCCGCCTGTGCCGCGAACCTCGGCCGACCTGTACCCGCTCGTGGCCACTGCGATCGACCTCGACAAGCCGACGGCCGAGGAGACCCGACCGCCAACGGCCACCGACCAGAGCGGAACCCTGCCGTGGTTACCCCTCGTGATTATCGGATTTGTCCTGCTCTTCATCCTGATCGCACTGAGTTGGTTCTTGAGCGCGCGACGCAAAGAGCCCACGGCGTGCGATCGGGAACGGCGGGAATGGGAAGACGCGAAGAGACGCCTGGAAGCGGCGCGCGAGCTTCTCGAATCCCAACACGAAGCGTTCAACGAACGGATGGCTCGGGTCACCGAGGTGGAAACTCTTCTCGCGGAGTACGAACAGGCCCTGGAGGGCCCCACCGCGGGCTCGGGCGGCACCGAATTCGCCAGACTGGACGGCGAGTTGATTGTTGTCAGCGACTTGAAGGAACTCATTGGGCACCTCAAGGCCGATCTCGCCGACGCCCGATCTGATGCGGACCGCGAACGAGTCGAACTTGACCGCAGACTCGCCCGGTTCACCGAAGCGGAGGAACAGGAGGCGGCCGCGCGCGCAGCGTATGAGGCGTGCATGGCGGCGGCCGCCGCATCCTCAGAGGCCGCAAGCAGCGAGGGCACGAAGGACCCGCCGCCGACATCGACAGGCCGGGGTGGATCCAGCACCCCGGGCGTCGTTGTCGCGCCCCCAATGAGCTCCACACCCCGTGCGGACTGCGGCTGTGACTCGGATACCGCTTCCAGCCCGGTTGCCGTACCGGTCGGAGCAGCAGAGCGGTTTCGACTGTTCCGGGACTTCGATGTGATCTCCCACGTGGAGGAGTCTTCGCAGCATGGTGCCGATCTGGTGGGTGCCGATCTGGTGACCGGTCTCAAAGATGCTGGCGTAACACTGACGACGATCGGCTCGGCCCTCAGCGGCCGCAACGCAGCGCTGGGCGGCGCGAAAGCGGTCGGTTCGCTCCAGACCGGGAAGTTCGTCAAAGGCTCACTTGAGGCGGTCAAAGGCACTGTCGACGGTCTCGGAGCGATCGATGTGATTCCCAATGTTCCGACGAGTTTGCCCGAAGCGGTCGCACAGGGTTTGGCTGCCACGGCAAACCTTGGTGCCTTCGTCGCCGGCAAGGTGACGGAGTGGATGGGCAAGAACACGCTCGTGAGCGTGCACGCGACCTACTATTTCCAGACGGTGACGATCCAGCCAACTCAGATTTGGGTCTGCGAAGACGGCGTGTGGAAGTGCAAGACGAAAGTGAACGTCTACACCGTTGGTTCCCTGGAACGTGAGCGGGGCCGCGATCAGCAGTTCACCGTCAAGAGCGAACCCGAGCGGAGAGCCCTCAGGGTGCATGTGGCGACGCTCGCGTCGCGAGGCCGCCTGCGCATCACGAACTCGGTGGCTCACATCGCGACGTGGGAGGCCGCCCACCCCACGGGTGACTGCCCGTAGTGCGGGATGGGCCGACGGAGGTCAGCGCGACGGGTCCCGGCTGAAGACGCCAGCGAACAACGCATGGAGCAACGGGAGTCCGGAAACCGCCATGAGCACCCACCCAAATACTTCATCCGTTTGCTTGAGGAAGATGCCTCCGAGGAGAAGTCCGGCGAACACTATTGCCGAGAGAACCCGGTGCGTCAGTCGTTCGAACGACCGGACGCGCTGATCCAGGCCCGGCGTCCGGATAGCGAGCTGTCCCCGCTGAATCAGGGTGCTGAGGTCGTCCAGTTGCTGAGGCAGCCGTGCAAGGACACCCACCGTCGCGAGCGCCTGATCCGCGAACGCGCGCAGCGTATCTGAGCCCTGCTTGCGCGTAAGACGCGCGGCATAGGGTTCGATCGCCGTCCAGATGTTGAATGCCGGATTCAGCGCAGTGCTCACGCCGGACGTCACTGACACCGCGCGAATAATCAGGAGCAGGTTCTCCGGGAGTTGGAACGGCATCGTCCGCATCACTTTCCCGAACTTGTCCGCGAAGTCCTTGAACTCGCGCGGATCCACTTTCTGCAGTTCCGCGAAACCCAGCCCGCCGAACCGGTCGAACAGCTCGCCCATCGCCCGCTCGAGCGGTGCTCCTTCCGCGGAGGGCAGGAGCATCCCCATTTCCCGGATGCTGGCCACCAGCCCTTTCGAGTCGCGCGCGGCCACGGCGACGACGAGCCGCTGCATGCCGCCCCTGAGCGAGTCGGGAACTTCACCCATCATTCCGAAGTCGACGAAGGTCAGTGCCCAGGGCACTCCGGTTGCGTCAGTCGGCCCAGACGCGGTCGGGGTGACGAAAATGTTGCCAGGGTGCGGGTCGGCGTGGAAGAAGCCGTGCGTGAAGAGCTGGTCAAACATTGCGCTCGCGAGTTCTTCCGCGACGGCGGCCGGGTTGATCCCCGCCGCTCTGAGCGAGTCGCTGTCGCTTATTTTTGTCGCCGTCACGTCGGAGAGCGTCAACACTCGCCGTGTCGTCCGCTCCCACACCACCGTTGGCGCCAGCACCCGGGGATCATCGGCAAAGTTTTCGGCGAAACGTTCTGCGCTGCTGCCCTCATGCAGGTAATCGATCTCCTGCATGCTGATTCTGGCGAACTCGCCGAGGAGTGCGCGCAAATCGACCCG
The DNA here is from genome assembly GCA_017306245.1 of Micrococcales bacterium. GTDB lineage: Bacteria > Actinomycetota > Actinomycetes > Actinomycetales > Microbacteriaceae > Terrimesophilobacter. The sequence continues at coordinate 705,527 of JAFKIY010000001.1, forward strand.
CTGCGAGATGAAGGCGACACGGTTGAGCCAGTCGGCGACCTTGCGCAATGCCGCGAGATCGACTTTCACGATCTCGTCGATCCCGGGGCGCTGGACTTTCACAACCACATCGGCAAAGCCCACCAAGTCGGCGTCGCGTTGCGACAGTGTCGCACGGTGCACCTGGCCGAGGGAGGCGGCGGCCACCGGTGTCGGGTCGAAGGACGTGTACGCGCTCTCCAGGGCAACACCGAGGTCGGCCTCGGCAAGTTCACGGACCAGGGCGAAATCCGCGGCCGGAACCTCATCCTGGAGTCCTTCGAGCTCGCTCGTGATTTCCGGCGGGAGCACGTCGAGCCGCGAGGACATGAACTGGCCGACTTTGATCATGAGGCCGCCGAGTTCGATCGCGAGGTCGTGGAAATGCCGCGCGATGCGCCGTGTTCTGGATGCGCGGCCGCGACGCCCGATGCTCGCGAGCCCAATGCGGGGGAGAGCTACTTCGAACCACCACTCCTGCACAATGTATCGGCTGGCGAACCGGAGGATCTTCCGATAGCGGGCGCGCAGGTGCCTGACGTTCGTCATATCTCTTCCCGACGCCGACGTGGAGACGGCATCCGCTCAGTCTTCAGCGAGGATCAGGTAGAGCTTACGCCGGGCTTCGTCGATGACGGCGACGGCCTCGTCGACCTGCTCCGGTGTGCCGCCGCGCGCAATCTGCCCGACCACTTCCGCCAGCTTCACCCCGGCCTTCGGCAGAACCGTTGATCGAGCTCCGCCCCAGTGCGAGGAGGACTCCCACGGTGCTGAACCGCCTGTCTCGGCCTCGGCGGTACCGCTTTCGGTGAGGGAATACGTCTTCCTGCCGTCAGCTTCCTTCGCGAGAACGAGGCCCTCATCCGCGAGCATTTGCAGCGTCGGATACACGGAGCCTGCGCTCGGTTTCCATGCGCCGTTGCTGCGCTTTTCAATCTCCTGAATGATCTGGTAGCCGTGCATCGGCCCCTCGGAAAGGAGGCTCAGGATCGCTGCGCGGACGTCGCCGCGCCCCATCCGTAGCCCCATCCTCGGGCCGACGCGCCGCTCGAACTCCGAGCGCAGATTCTCTACCGCCTCCCACAGTCCGAATCCCGGCTGGTGTGTGCTGCCGGGAAATCCCTGACGGGAGCCTGGGCGCTTGTTTCCTTGTGCGTTGCTCATGAATGGTCCTTCGAGTCCGGTACATCGGGGTCCGTCCATGGGCCCTCGATTCTCTCAACGATACATCGTTAAGCCGAAGATCTCATGGGAGGGAACCGGTGTCCGACACCTCGCCGTCCCGCACTCTTCAAAGGCCCCGCACCCGACGAACGGTTCGCAGGAATGACCACCGCACCGCGGGCTCGAGCATGCCGCCAAATCGCCGCAGAATGCTGGTCGTCGCGTCAACCGTGACACTGCGCCGATTGCGTTGGATTCCGTAAACCAACTTCTCCGCCACCTTCGTCGCTGCGAAAGGTCTTATGGCGCCCGAGATTGCCGCCGTTTCCGGTGGTTTGCGAAGGTTTTCGGCATCAAAGCCGGGTGTCTTGGTGTCTGGCGGATACAGGACCGTCACTTTCACCCCGAGTGGCTCGAGCTCGTACCGCAGCGACTCGGCAAACCCGCGGATCGCGAATTTGGTCGCGCCATATCCGGAATATCCGGGCACACCAAGAATCCCTGCCGTCGAGCTGACCAGCACCAGATGGCCGGCACCACGCTCCGCCATGCCTGGCGCGATGCTTGCGACGGCCGCGGCGGCACCCCACATGTTGACGCGCCACTGATCTTCCAGTTCCTGCAGGGGGACGTCCAGGAACCTGCCGGGCAGGGCAACACCGGCGCAGCACACGAGAACATCACACGGGCCAGCGTCGGATTCCAAAGCCGCGATCGTCTTCGCGAGCGCCTCATGGTCGGTAACATCACAGGCCGACCACCGCGCGGTGGGCGCGATCGATTCGGCAGTGGCACGGAGAGCACTTTCGCCGCGGGCAATCAGCGAGACGTGGGCACCATGGGCCGCCGCTTCGCGCGCGACGGCGGCCCCGATGCCTTGCGAGCCACCAGTAACAATTACATGTTTGCCCGCGAGGTCGGTCATAAATCAGAGTCTAGGACGCAGGACCCGGACCGATTGTTGGGCAGATGTGTTCCGCCTGGTCGAAAGCCCTCCTCCTGACTTATCCAAGTACGTGGTCGTTCACCATGGCCCGGAAGTAGCCGAGCGCGTTGCCCAGCGCATTCGGATGGAAGTTAGCCGTCGCGTACAAGTCGTTCGGATTGAAACTGATATACGGAATGCGCGAGCCGATGCCGTGGTTCGCGAACTCCTGCGTAACGTCCACCACCTGCACGTGAGCTATACCAGATGCCGCACTCTCTATGATCCCGTTCAACAGGGCCAGCGCGCCGTTTACCTGATCACCCAGGGGCGGCACCCCTTCTTTGAACAGATACGGATAGGTGAATACCACGACGCGGGCATTCGGCATGGCGGAGGCAATCGCCTCATAGGTCGAGGTGAGATTTGCCTTGAGGGGGGAATCCGGCGAGGTCAGTAGCCACATCGCTTGGCCGATGGCAGCGGCACATTGCGCTGAGCCCGCATCCGTTCCGCAGGCGGCGAGCACCACATTGGATCCGATGTCGATTCCGCCCACGGTCAGCGTCACCAGCTTTGCTGACGACTTCACATCGGCAGGCACATCGGCCAACTGCTGTGCAACGTGCGCCATGTCGGCTCCGGAGCACGATTCGTTGGCGACGAGTTTGTATCGGGTGAGGGCCGCGGTGATGACCGGGTAGCTCGTGTATTTGCTTTGCAGGCAGTCGCCGGCCAGATACGGCGGAGCGCCCTGTCCGGAGCTGAACGAATCTCCCAGCGCAACATAGCCGGCTGTCGAATAGGAGGTAAACCATCCTTGTGGAGTCACGGCCGCGGCGGGGGCTGCGGAGGTTCCAAAAATCAACGCCGTGGTCAGGAGGGAGAGCGCGCCGAGGCGCGACAAAAGCCGGGGTTGAGCTTTAGTTGGGTTATTCATGCGCGAACTTTACTCTCGTCATTCTCCGTTGAATAGAGTTCACAGGGAAGAACCGAGCGTCCGGCTGGGTTGAGTTCACCATGAAATCAGTCATCTTCAGCGAAACCGGGGACCCCTCCGTCCTGCGCCTTGTCGACCGAGAGGTCGCTGCGCCCGGCCCGGGGGAGGTCCGCGTGCGAATTGCCGTCTCCGGCGTGAATCCCACGGACTGGAAGTCGCGCCGGGGCGCCAAACCGGGTGACGCGTTGCCGTACTCTGAGGTCGTGCCGAACCAGGACGGCGCCGGGGTCGTTGACGCTGTGGGTTCGAGTGTCACGGGTATCAGCGTGGGCGACCGGGTCTGGCTCACGCTCGCGGCATATCAGCGGGCGAGCGGGGGAACCGCACAGGAGTACACCGTGCTGCCCGCCGAGCGCGTGCATCCGTTGCCGGATTCCGCGAGCTTCGACCTCGGCGCGAGCCTTGGGGTGCCGGCGGTGACCGCACACCGTGCCCTCACCGTGGCGGAGGACGGCCCCTCCCGGCTGCACCCGGGCGCGCTCGATGGCACGATCGTGCTCGTCGCCGGCGGTGCGGGTGCGGTCGGGCACGCTGCGATCCAGCTCGCCCACTGGGCCGGCGCCACGGTGATCACGACGGTGAGCTCAGCGGAGAAGGCTGCGCTGGCAACGGCCGCCGGTGCCGAACACGTTGTCAATTACCGGAAGTCGGATGCGGCCGCGGAGATCCGCCGCATCGCCCCGGGCGGCGTCAACACCATCGTTGAAGTCTCCCCGGCGCAGAATGCGGGGTTGAATCTCGCCATCGCCGCCAATCATGCGACCGTCGCGGTGTACGCGAACAATGGCGGCGACACGATGAGCCTCGACGTGCGAAAACACTTCAGTCTGAACGTGCGCTACCAGTTCCTGCTGCTCTATACGGTCGGCGACGAGGCGATACGTGCTGCGGTGGACGACGTCACCGCAGCAGTGCGCGACGGCGCCATGGGAGTGGGGGAGGAGTCCGGTCTGCCTTTGCACCGATTCGATCTCGCCCATACCGCGGAGGCGCACGCCGCAGTGGAGAGTGCCGTCACCGGCAAGGTGCTCATCGACGTTGCCGCGGTCGGCTGATCCACTGTGCTGGCCACCTTTTCCGCGCATCCGGTGCTTGGTAGCGTTTGCTCGTGACAAAGCTCAGAGTGCACAACCTCGCCGTGTCTTTGGACGGCTTTGCAACGGGCGAAGGTCAGTCGCTCGAAACGCCGTTCGGTCATGCCGAGGGCCGGCTGATGCGCTGGTTCTTCCCCACGAACACGTTCGTCAGCATGTCGAGCCATGAGGACGAAGCGGTCGGAATGGGCACGCACGGCGTCGACGATGCCTTCGCGGCCGCGACCAATCGGGGGATCGGCGCGGAGATCATGGGTCGCCGCAAATTCGGCCCGCAGGTCGGTCCCTGGGAGGACGAATCCTGGCGCGGCTGGTGGGGCGAGGAGCCGCCGTTTCACAGCCCGGTGATCGTGCTGACGCATCACCATCGCCCGGATCTGGTCGTCGGCGAGACGACGTTCCTCTTCCGTGAATTGCCTCCAGCCAAGGCGCTGGCGCTGGCGACAGAGCTCGCAGGCGGACTCGATGTGCGTCTCGGGGGCGGCCCGACGGTCGTGCGCGAGTTTCTCGAAGCCGATCTCGTCGACCATCTTCACGTGGTCGTGGTTCCGATCGTGCTCGGACGCGGGGTGCGGCTCTGGGATGGCCTGGAAGGACTCGAGCAGCGCTTCGAGGTCGAAGTGACCGCGTCGCCCACCGGAGTCGTGCACTACGTGTTCACACGCAAAACGCGGTGATCGTGGGGGACTAGGCGGATGGATACTCTCTGTGTCCGAAGGGGGACTTGAACCCCCACGCCCTAATACGGGCACTAGCACCTCAAGCTAGCGCGTCTACCAATTCCGCCATCCGGACAGGATGTTATTCGGCTTGCACCGACTCACGAGAATAGCATGTCACGACCGCCTGCGAAGTCCAGTCGACGGCCAACAGACACGCCAGCAGGTAGCGTTGAGCCATGACCGACAAGCCGGGCACGGACACCGAAGAAGCAACCCTCGACGAGACCGCGATCATCGCGTGCGACCTCATCCGCATGGACACCACCAACTACGGCGAAGGCAAATCCAACGGGGAAGTCGAGGCCGCGGAATACCTGTCCGCCAAACTCACCGCGCTCGGGCTCGACTCGCAACTGTTCGAATCCGACAAAGGCCGCGTGAGCGTCGTCGCGCGCGTTGAGGGATCCGATTCAACAAAGCCCGCGCTTGTCGTCCATGGGCACACGGACGTCGTCCCCGCCCAGCCCGACAACTGGTCCGTCGACCCGTTCGCCGGCGTCATCCAGGACGGCATGCTGTGGGGCCGCGGCGCCGTCGACATGAAAAACATGGACGCCATGATCGTCACGGCGCTGCAAGACATCCTCGGCGCAGGCAAACAGCCCTCCCGGGACCTGATCATCACGTTCTTCGCCGACGAAGAAGCCGGTGGAGAGTACGGCTCGCAATACCTCGTCGACCGGCACCCTGAACTCTTCGCCGGCGCCACCGAAGCGATCAGCGAAGTCGGCGGCTACTCCGTCGAATTCGGCGGACAACGCGCCTACCTCATCCAGACCGGCGAAAAATCCATCGTGTGGATCAAACTCATCGCCCGCGGCGTCGCCGCCCACGGTTCCCGCTACATCCAGGACAACGCCGTCACCAAACTTGCCGAAGCGGTCGCGAAGATCGGCCGCCACGAATGGCCCATCACCCTCACCGACACCACGACAGACCTCCTGAACCGCGTCGCCACGATCCTCGGCAAAGATCCGCAAAAGATCGGCCCGGACGAACTCGCCATCGCCACCGGCACCGCGTCCGGATTCATCCGGGCCACCCTGCGCACCACGAGCAACCCCACACTTCTGAACGCCGGCTACAAGCACAACGTCATCCCGGACACCGCCGAAGCGCTCATCGACATCCGCACCCTCCCCGGCGACGAAGACGCCGTGCTCGCACACGTCACCGAACTTGTGGGCGACGATGTCGAGATCGTCGTCATGCACCGCGACATCGGCCTCGAGAACACCTTCGACGGGCCCCTCATCGACACCATCACCGCCACGCTGAACACCCACGACCCGGAAGCGCAGGTGCTCCCGTACCTGCTCTCCGGCGGCACCGACAACAAAGCCCTCAGCCAGCTCGGCATCACCGGCTACGGCTTCGCCCCGCTGAAACTGCCAGCCCACCTCGACTTTCCCGCCATGTTCCACGGCGTTGACGAACGAGTGCCGCTCGACGCATTAGTCTTTGGCAGGCAGGTACTTGGCGACCTGCTCCTGAACTATTGAGCACGCAAACAACCGGGCATCTGAACAACCGAACACCTGAACTACGAGGAAGAAGCAGCACGTGGGACTGATCGAGGCACTCATACTCGGGCTCGTTCAGGGCCTCACCGAATTCCTCCCCATCTCCTCCAGCGCACACCTGCGCATCGTCGGCGAATTCCTGGGCAGCGGCGCGGATCCGGGCGCCGCATTCACCGCCATCACCCAGCTCGGCACCGAGACCGCAGTTCTCGTGTACTTCTGGCACGACATCACCCGCATCATCGGCGCGTGGTTCAAATCCCTGTTCGGCAAGATCCCGCGCAGCGACCCGGATGCCCGCATGGGCTGGTTCATCATCCTCGGCAGCATCCCCATCGTGCTCCTCGGCCTCGTATTCCAAACCGAAATCGAAACGAAACTGCGCTCCCTGTGGATCGTCGCCTTCATGCTCATCGTGTTCGGCATCCTGCTCGGCATCGCGGACTGGGTCGGCAGAAAAGAGCTGCGGCTCAAACAGCTCACCTGGCCGCACGCCCTCATCTACGGGCTCGCGCAAGCCGCTGCGCTCATCCCCGGCGTATCGCGCTCCGGCGGCACCATCACCGCGGGCCTCTTCATGGGCTACGAGCGGCGCGCGGCAGCCCGGTACTCATTCCTCCTCGCCATACCGGCGGTCTTCGGCAGCGGACTGTTCCAGCTGTACAAGACGATCAAGGAACCGTGCCTGCGAGCAACCGCAGGGTGCACTCCCGAAATCTTCAACGGATGGGAGATCGCCGCCGCCACGCTCGTCGCGTTCGTCGTCGGGCTTGCCGTCATCGCGTTCTTCATGAGTTACATCACGAAGCGTTCGTTCCTGCCGTTCGTGATCTACCGCATCCTGCTCGGCGGAACGCTCATCGTCCTCCTGTCCACCGGCGTCCTGCTCCCGTGAGGTCATGGAACGCGCCCGCGCTGCCGAACCTCCCCGGTCACGGCGGCCTGCCGCGAATCTTCGACACTCCGACCGGTGAGCTGCGCCCGCTCGTCGTCGGTGATCTCGCGCAGCTGTACGTCTGCGGCATCACGCCGTACGACGCCACCCACCTCGGCCACGCCGCCACCTACCTCGCGTACGACACGCTCAACCGCGTCCTGCGCGACGCCGGATTCCGCGTCGACTACGTGCAGAACGTCACCGACATCGACGATCCACTCCTCGAGCGCGCCAACGAGACCGGGGTCGACTGGCGCGACCTCGCGGCATCGCAAATCGACCTGTACCGCGGCGACATGGAAGCGCTTCGCATCATCCCGCCCGAACACTACATCGGCGTCGTCGAGGCCATGGACGAGATCGCCGCCGCCTGCCAGAAACTACTCGACGACGGCTACGCCTACTGGGTTGACTCCTCGACCGACAGCGCGGATGTCGGGCCCGACCTCTACTTCGATTTGGCCGTCGCCGAGGAACTCACCACCTGGTATTTAGGGCAGGAGAGCCGATACGAGCGGGACACCATGCTCAGGCTGTCCGCCGAACGAGGGGGAGACCCCGAACGCCCGGGCAAACGCGATCCGCTGGACCCGCTGCTGTGGCGGTCGGAGCGCGAAGGCGAACCCGCCTGGGATTCTCCCGTCGGGCGCGGCCGGCCGGGCTGGCACATCGAGTGCTCGGTCATCGGCGACCACTACCTCACCGCGCCGATCACGCTGACCGGTGGAGGCCTGGACCTTGTTTTCCCGCACCACGGGATGAGCGCAGCGCACTCGGCGGCGCTCACCGGCGTCGACTGGTCGCACAGCTACTCGCACGCCGGCCTCGTCGCCCTCGACGGCGAGAAGATGAGCAAGTCGCGCGGCAATCTCGTCTTCGTGTCTCGCCTCATCGCCGACGGCGCTGACCCGCGGGCCATCCGCCTCGCGCTGCTCGCCCACCACTACCGCTCCAACTGGGAGTGGACGCGCCACGACCTCGAGGCGGCTCAGAGGCGGTTGACGGCGTGGACCGACTGGGCTGCGGATGCCACGGACGGCGACCTTGGCCTGCGCGACACCCTCCGCGCCCACCTCGCGAACGACCTGGACGCCCCGGCCGCCCTCGCAGCGGTGGATGCGGCAATAGAGGAATCCCGGTCCAGAGGGCTGGGGCCCGGACACGCTGACATCGCAGCGATCGACGCGCTCCTGGGAGTCGACGTCGCAGCGGAACGCCCGCTCTAAGCCCGATCGCGCCCGTCGGCCCTGCCGTCCCGCTTCCGCAGGTAGCGTTCGAACTCTTCGGCGATCGCGTCGCCGCTCGCCTCGGGGGAGTCGACCGTGTCCCTCGCGCGCTCCAACTGCTCGATGTAGTTCGCCATGTCGGAGTCATCCTCGGCGAGCGCGTTGATGCCATCCTCCCAGGCCACAGACTCATCCGCGAGATCGCCGCGGGGCACCTCGACCTCGACGAGCTCCTCCAGCCGTTCGATCATCGCGAGCGTGGCCTTCGGGGACGGCGCGTTGTGGACGTAGTGCGGCACGGATGCCCAAATCGACACCGTCGGAATCCCGGCGGCTTCCGCCTCCGTCCCGATCACCGACAGAATGCCGACCGGACCCTCGTAACTGCTCCGCTCGACATCCAGCAGGGTCCGCAGTCCGGCATTCTCGCTGCTCACGAACACCGAAATCGGGCGGGTGTGCGGGACATCCGCGAGCATGGCGCCCAGCATGACGATGAAGTCGATTTCCCGGTCTCGGATAACCTCCATGAGCTCCGCCGTGAATCTCTTCCAGCTGCGGGCAGGCTCGGTTCCGAGGAGCAGGTAAATTTCCGGAGCGGTGGAATCTGAAGCGGCCGCCGAATCAGGGGACGCTTCCGGGCCGTACACGGTCACTGTCGGCCAGACGAGAATCCGGTTGCCATCCTCTCCGGTCATGACGACGGGCCGGTTGAACTGGTAGTCGGAGTAGCGTTCCGCATCGAATTCAGCGATCGGAAGCACGCCGAGCGCCTCCCGCAGCGTCTTCACGACACCGGTCGCCGCTTCGCCGGCATCGTTCCAGCCCTCGAAAGCAACAACCAGTATTCGGCCAGAGAGCCGGCTGGATCCATCAGTCACGCAGTACCTCCCCGTCAAGGATAGGTCCGTACAGCGCGCGATGCGTACCCTCCGCGCCGCCGTAGACTCGGTTGTCGTGACCACCGAAACTCCTGCTGCCGTTCTCTGGGACATGGACGGCACCCTCGTCGACACCGAACCGTACTGGATGGTGGCCGAACGGGAACTGGTGCTCGAGCACGGAGGCGAATGGTCCGCGGCGGACGGATTGGCGCTCGTCGGCCAGGGGCTCGAACACTCGGCCGCATCCCTGCAGTCCCGGGGAGTCACCCTGTCCGTGGCAGAAATCATCGACAAGCTGACCCACCGGGTGCTGGAACAGGCGACCGTGGATATCTCGTGGCGCCCCGGCGCGCGCGAACTGCTCATCGCCGTCAAACAAGCAGGAATCCGCACGGCGCTCGTCACCATGTCGATGAGGCCGCTGGCCGAGCACGTGTCCGGCGCTCTCGGCGAGCCACTGTTCGACATCATCGTCACCGGTGGCGATGTAGAGCATCCGAAACCACACCCCGACCCGTACGAACGCGCAGCGGTGCTGCTCGACGTGAACATCGCCGACTGTGTCGCGCTGGAGGATTCCGCTCCGGGACTTGCGTCCGCCACGGCTGCCGGCGCCGTCACGATCGGCATTCCGGCGCACGTCGAACTTGCCGAGGACCCCCGGTACACCCTGTGGCCAACCTTGAAGGGTCGCACGCTCGACGACCTCGTCGGCGAGTTCCAATCCCGCAGGCAACAGCCGGGACTGCACAGGGAGTTCGCGTGAGCGGCGACGCGCAGCGGCGACCGAACGGGCCGTTCAGGGCCGGCGACCGGGTCCAGCTGACCGGCCCTCGGGGCCGACTCAACACGATCACGCTCGAAACCGGCGGGGAATTCCACACCCATCGGGGCATCCTCCTGCACGACACGATCATCGGGCTGCCGGACGGATCCGTCGTTCGCAACACCGTGGATGACGAATATCTCGCCCTGCGCCCCCTGCTCTCCGACTTCGTCATGTCGATGCCCCGCGGCGCCGCCATCGTGTACCCGAAAGACGCCGCGCAGATCCTCCTGGTCGGCGACATTTTCCCCGGCGCCACCGTCGTCGAGGCGGGCGTCGGATCCGGTGCGCTCTCGCTCACCCTGCTGAGGGCGATCGGCCCCACGGGGACGCTGCTGTCCTTCGAACGCCGGGAAGAATTCGCCCGGATCGCCCGCGGCAACGTGACCGCGTTCCTCGGCGCCGAGCCGCCGAACTGGAAGGTCTGCATCGGCGATCTCGCGGATGAGCTCGCACACGAGGCAGAACCGGGCACCGTCGACCGCATCGTGCTCGACATGCTTGCGCCGTGGGAGTGCCTCGACGCCGCCAGCACCGCTCTCGCGCCAGGCGGCGTACTCCTCTGCTACGTCGCCACCGTGACCCAACTCTCCAGAGTCGCCGAAAGCATCCGCGCCACTGCGGCATTCACCGACCCCGAATCGTCGGAAACCATGATCCGGGGCTGGCACGTCGAAGGGCTTGCCGTACGCCCGGACCACCGGATGGTCGCCCACACCGGGTTCCTGATCGCCGCCCGCAGGCTTGCCCCCGGCACCGTGCTTCCCGAACTCAAACGCAAGGTGAAACCCGACTATTCCGCCGAAGACATCGAAGCCTGGACTCCCGGGGCGCTAGGCCAACGCCAGTCGAGCGACAAACGTGCGCGGAAAGCGGCGCGCCAGGCCGAGAGCGGCGCACGGCGCGCAGCGGGGGAGAACGAGCCCCCCGCGGGTTCGGCTTAGAATTGTCCACGCCCCAAGAACGATGAATCGAGGATCCGTGCGCGCCCTTCCCGTGCTGCTGCTGACCGCCGGAATCGTCGCGAGCCTCACCTCGTGCGCGACGGCACCATTCACCCAAACCTGCACGCCGACCGTGCACTCCGGCGATGCGTCTGACGTCGTCACGGTCACCGGCACCTTTGGAAGCAAGCCGACGGTCGACTTCCCGACGCCCATCGTGACAAAGAAGGTCGAAAGAACGCAGGCGCTCGACGGAACCGGCCCCGTGGTCGCCGACGGCGACGTCGTGGTGATCAAGTACACCGCGTACAACGGCGCGACCGGCGACATCGTCGGGCAGGGAGATTACTCCGGGCCGGGCCAGCCGCTCACTCTCGGCAAGTCGGTCAACAAGGCGGTAAGCGAGGGACTGGATTGCGCACGCGTCGGCTCCCGCGTCGTGATCGCGTCGAGCGCCGCGAATGCCGGCCAGGACCCGGCCAAGTTCCCCGACGCCATCGTGTTCGTGATCGACATCGTGGATGCATACCCCGGGAAGGCGTGGGGGACTCCCCAGATTCCGCAGGCCGGGATGCCATCCGTCGTCACAGCCCCCAACGGCGCGCCGGGTGTCACCGTGCCGAAGGAGAATCCGCCGTCGACACTCGCCGTGAACGCGCTTCGCGTGGCGAACGGTACGACCGTCAAGGCCGGCGACAAGGTCGTCGTCAAGTACACCGCTCTGCTCTGGTCGGACAGCAGCGTCTTCGACTCGACCTGGACGAAAGGTCAGGCCAAGATCGTCACCCTGACCCCGTCAGACACGATCACCAAGGGCTTCGTGAAGGGGCTCGTCGGCCAGGCGGTGGGCTCTCAAGTGCTCATCGTGGCGCCGCCATCCGACGGTTACGGGTCGGCAGGCAGCGCCGGTGTTCCCGCCGGCTCGACGCTCATCTACGTCGTCGACATCCTCGGAGTCGACGGATAACGTGGTCGGCCAGGGTTCTGCACCGCGAGTTCCCGTAGAGGAACGGCTGTTCAGCCTCGTCCTGGCACTGCTCGCAACCGATCAGGGGCTGACCAAAGGTCAGATTCTCTCCACCGTCCAGGGCTACCGGCAGCGATTTTCGCCGAATCGCGACAACGCGAACCTCGAACGGCAGTTCGAGCGGGACAAGGACGACATCCGGGAACTCGGCGTGCCCATCGAAACGCTGGAGCCCCTGGGTCAGGCCGGCAATAACCAGAACCTGCGCTACCGAATCCCTCGCGGTGAATACGAACTCCCGCGGGACATCAGCTTCACGGCGGAGGAGACGGCGCTGCTGGGGCTTGCGGCCATGGTGTGGCGGGAAGGATCGCTGTCGGACGAATCGCGCCGCGCCATCATCAAGCTCAAGGCGCTCGGCATGGAGACGGTGGAACCGGTGCTCGCCTACGCGCCGCGCGTGCGCGTGCGGGATGCCGCGTTCGAGCCGCTCCGCGTCGCCATCGACAAACACCACATCGTGCGGTTCGGCTATCTCAAACCGGGAGAGTCGGATGCCGGGGTGCGGACTGTCGCCCCTCTCGCGCTCGTGCAGTTCCAGGGCCGGTGGCACTGCTGCGCGGTCGAGCCCGACACGGGGGAGCGCAAGACCTTCCTGCTCCGGCGCATCGTGACTGAGGTGTCGGCGACGGGCAAGTCGTTCGCGGCATCAACGGACGACGAGGCCGAGCGGGGCCTTCGCGAACTCGACGAGGTGTGGGCCAGCCATCTCGCCCAGGTGCGGGTTGAGGAGGGCACCGACGCGGCAACCCGCCTGCACAAGCAGCGCGGCGCCGGGATGACGAAAGACGGGACTCTCCTGCTCCACTACGTCGACCTCAATATCCTCGCCGACGAGTTGACCGGCTACGGTCCGGAGGTTGTCGTGGTGTCACCGCCGGAACTGGTCGAGGCCGTCCGGACTCGGCTCAGCGCCGTCGCCGCCGCACATACCGGGGCTGCGGGGGAGGACGGGCATGGCTGACCACACCCCACAACCCCACGCCAGAGACAAGCTCACGTTCCTGCTGTCGCTCGTCCCGTACCTCATGGATCACGATCGGGTGTCCGTGCAGGAGGCGGCGCGGCAATTCGGGGTGAGCGAGGAGCACATTCGCGACGCGGTGCGGCTCATTTCCGTGTCCGGCATCCCGGGGGACACCGCCGCATACCAGCACGACGACCTGTTCGACATAGCGTGGGACGATTTCGAGGACAACGACCAGATCGTTCTCACCAACCTCGTCGCGATCGACGACTCGCCGCGGTTCTCCGGACGGGAAGCCGCCGCCCTCATCGCCGGGCTCCAGTATCTCTCAGCACTGCCGGAGAACGCGGATCGCAGCGCCATCGCCGTCCTCATGGCCAAGCTGTCCCGGGGAGCATCCGCCGCGCCGAGCCCCGTCGCGGTCGAGGCCTCCGAGACGGATGCGACGCTCGCGCTCATCCGGGAAGCCGTCGCGGCCGAGCGGCAAGTCGAATTCGAGTACCTCAACTCCCGAGGGGAACGGGAGCGCCGCCGCGTCGACCCGTTGCGGGTCGAATCGGTTGACGCCGACTGGTACCTGCGCGGATGGTGCCACCTCCGCGAGGCGCTGCGCACGTTCCGCATCGACCGCATCGCCGACCCCGAGATCACTGCCGAACCGATCTCGTACCATCCGCACGATGTGGACATTCCGGATGCGCTCTTCGAAGGGTCGCCGGAGGATATCGAAATCCAGCTCGCGGTCGCGCCGGCCGCGCTTCCCCTCGTCGCCGACTACCTTCGCGGCACCACGTCAGCACCCGCGGCGGATGGCCTCGTGCACACCACGATGCAGGTTTCCCACCTCCACGCGGTCAAGCGCCTCGCCTGCAGCCACCCTGGCCTTGTCACGGTCACGGGCCCTCCCGAGGCGCGGAAAGTCGTCGCGGACTGGGCTGCCGCCGGGCTGCACCGTTATGACGAATCCCGGTAGACCCGGCTAAACTGTTCGCACCAGTATCAACGACGACAAGGACGTATCAGGATGTTACAAGGATTTACCGGATGGCATGCGCTCATCATTCTGGTGGTCGTCGTCCTCCTTTTCGGCGCGACGAAGCTCCCGGGACTTGCCAAGAGCGTCGGTCAGTCGATGAAGATTTTCCGCAGCGAGATGAAGAGCACCGACGCGGACGAGAATGAATCCGAAGACAAGGCAAAGGACGCCTCGGGCGAAACCAAGTCGACGCCTAAGTCGTAGTGCCCATGGCCGCGCGTGAAAAGCGAGGCGCGGACGGCGAACGTCGGATGTCGCTCGGACAGCACCTCGTCGAGCTTCGCAAGCGACTGTTCCGGTCCGCGATAGGGATACTGCTCGGAGCCGTCGTCGGCTGGCTCGTGTACCCGTGGGTGTGGGACGCATTGCGGGCGCCCATCCAGGTCATCGCCGAGTCGCGCAACGCCATTCTGAATTATCAGGGAATCACGACGGCGTTCGACGTGCACATGCAGATCGCGATCTATGTGGGCGTGTTCGTGTCCAGCCCGATCTGGCTGTACCAGATCTTCGCGTTCCTCGTCCCCGGCCTGACCAGGAAAGAGAAGCGCTACACGTTCGGATTCGTGTTCACCGCGATTCCGCTGTTCCTTGCCGGATGCGCGGCAGGCTGGTTCGTGGTCCCGCACATCGTCATCATCCTCACCTCCTTCGTCCCGTCGGAAGACGCGAGCTTCATCGAGGCGAAGGACTACCTCGGATTCGTCCTCAAGCTGATCCTCGCGGTCGGGGTCGCCTTCGTTCTGCCGGTGTTCCTGGTCCTTCTCAACTTCGTCGGGGTCATGTCCGGCCGCACGATCCTCAAAGGCTGGCGAATCGCCGTCCTGACAATCACCCTGTTCACGGCCATCGCCACCCCGGCTGCGGACCCGTTCTCCATGTTCCTGCTCGCGATACCGATGGTGGTCCTGTATTTCCTCGCGGTCGGAATCGCGTACTGGCACGACGCTCTGGCCGCGAAGAGGGCCAGAAAACTGGAGTCCGACCTCGGTTCACCGAGCATCGCGTGATCGAGTCGTTCCGGCGAGGGCTCTCGTTCGAGCTTGACCCCTTCCAGGTGAGCGCGTGCACCTACCTCGAACAGGGGCGCAGCGTTCTGGTCGCGGCGCCGACGGGCGCGGGAAAGACAGTCGTCGCCGAGTTCGCGGTCTACCTCGCCATGCAGTCGAAAACCACGAAGGTGTTCTACACGGCGCCGATGAAGGCGCTCAGCAACCAGAAATACCAGGAGTTCGTCGCGACGTACGGCACCGAAAACGTGGGGCTCCTCACCGGCGACACGAACATCAATTCGCGCGCGCGCATCGTCGTGATGACGACCGAGGTTCTTCGGAACATGCTCTATGCCGATTCGGAGCTGCTGCCCGGCCTCGGGTTCGTGATCATGGACGAAGTCCACTACCTCGCCGACCGGTTCCGGGGCGCGGTCTGGGAGGAGGTCATCATCCACCTCCCGCAGGAAGTGAAACTCGTCTCGCTGAGCGCCACCGTGTCGAATGCCGAAGAATTCGGCGACTGGCTGCAAACCGTGCGAGGGGACACGAGCGTCATCGTGTCGGAGGAGCGGCCGGTGCCGCTCGAGCAGCACATTCTCATGCGCAACAAACTGATCGACCTGTTCGCCTCCTCCGGCAAGGGCGAATTGCACCGGGTGAACCCCGAACTCGTCCAGATGGCGAGGTACGGCGGGCGCACGCTCAGCGCACGCCAGATGAAGGATGTCGGCCGATATCATTCGCGCGGTGGTCGCCCTCAGGAGTTCCGCGTCGACCGGGCGGCGGTGATCCGGCTCCTCGACGACCACAACCTGCTTCCCGCCATTTTCTTCATCTTCAGCCGCGTGGGTTGCGATGCCGCCGTCGGTCAGGTGCTGCGATCCGGGATCCGGCTCACGACGGCGGCGGAACGCGACGAAATCCGCACCTGGGTGGAACAGGAAGTTCGGACCATACCCAAGGATGACCTCGCCGTGCTCGGTTACTGGGAGTGGCTGAACGGGCTGGAGCGGGGCGTCGCGGCGCATCACGCAGGCATGCTCCCCGCTTTCAAGGAAATCGTCGAGGAGCTGTTCCGCCGGAAACTCCTGAGAGTCGTGTTCGCCACGGAGACCCTCGCCCTGGGGATCAACATGCCGGCCAGGACCGTCGTTCTGGAAAAACTCGAGAAATTCGACGGCGAAGCGAGAGTCCCGATCACCCCGGGCGAATACACGCAGCTCACGGGACGGGCGGGCCGCCGGGGCATCGACGTCGAGGGTCACTCCGTCATCCAGTGGAAGGATGGCCTCGATCCGCAGGCGGTGGCGTCCCTCGCCTCACGGCGAACCTATCCGCTGAACTCCAGTTTCACGCCGAGCTACAACATGGCGGTGAACCTCGTCGCGCAATTCGGGCGTCAACGCACGAGGGAGATCCTGGAATCCTCCTTCGCCCAGTTTCAGGCGGACCGCGGCGTCGTGAACCTGGCGAAGAAGGTTCGCGGGTTGGAGGAGTCCCTCGCCGGGTACGAAAAGTCCATGGTCTGCCACCTCGGCGACTTCCGCGAATATTCCGGCATTCGACGCGAACTCACCGACCTCGAGCGCAAGGGGGCGGGACGCGCGCACTCGGCGAGCCGGGGCGAACGGGATTCGCGGCAGCGCCAGCTCTCGTCTCTGCGGGCGCGCCTCCGGAAGCACCCCTGCCACGGTTGCAGCGACCGCGAAGCCCACGCGCGGTGGGCTGAACGCTGGTGGGGCCTCAAACGGCAGGCCGACGACCTGCGGCGTCAGATCACCGGCCGCACCGGCGCCATTTCGCGCGTCTTCGACCGCGTGAGTGACGTGTTGATCGACCTCGGCTACCTCGCCGCGGATGAGGCGGGGGAACTCACCGTCTCGGCTCCCGGACGCACGCTTCGGCGGATCTACGGCGAACGGGACCTTCTCGTCGCCGAGTGCCTGCGCACGAAAGCATGGGAGGGCCTCGACGCTGCCGACCTCGCCGCAATGGCCGCAGCGCTCGTGTATGAGCCCCGCCGCGACGACGGGCAACTGTCCGACCGGCAGCTGCCGAGGGGGGCGTTCCGCGCGGCGCTGCAACGGACGACGACGCTGTGGAGCGAGCTGGATGATCTGGAACGCGAACACCAGCTGCCGGGGAGCGAACCGGTGTCCGCCGGCGTGTCGCTCGCGATGAGCCGCTGGGCGCAGGGCGCTGCTCTCGAGCGGGTGCTGGACGACGCCGACCTTGCCGCGGGAGACTTCGTGCGGCTCGCGAAGCAGGCCATTGACCTGCTCGACCAGATCTCGATCGTCGCGGATGCGAAAGTCGGCATCACCGCGAGGGCCGCTCTCGATTCCATCAGGCGGGGGATCGTCGCCTATTCGAGCGTCGGATGACCGCCCACCGTCGAGCCCGCATCGCCGGTCCGGGGGCCGGAAATCCCACTTTAGGCTGGAATCGATGAATACCCGCTTGCGCACCCCCGTTGCGCCCCACTCGTCCGTCACGACGCCGACATCGACCGCGCCGCTCTGGCTCGCGGTCGTCGCCGCGGGCGCCTCTGGCCCGATCAACGCAGCGGCATTCCCCGCCCTGGACTGGTGGCCGCTCATTTTCGCCGGCACGGGGCTCATGATGTGGTCCGTCGCAGGACGCAGAATCGGCACAGCGTTCGGCCTCGGCCTTCTCGGCGGATTCTCGTTCTGGGGAACACATATCTTTTGGCTCACCATCTACCTCGGACCCGTGCCCTGGCTCGCCCTCGCAGGCCTGCAAACCGTGTTCTTCGCGATCGGCGCGGTGCTGTTGAACCTGGCCTGGCGGTGGGTGCCCGCGGTGTGGCCTGGACGATGGGGCACGCTCGTCCTGCTGCCGGCCGTACTCGGCGCGGTGTGGAGTCTGCGGGAGTCGATCACGAGCACGTGGCCCTACGGCGGATTTTCCTGGGGGCGCCTCGCGTTCTCCCAATCGGAGAGCCCGTTCGGCAGCCTCGCCGCCTGGTTCGGCATCTCCGGGTTGTCCTTTCTTCTCGCCTGGGTGAGCGCGATCCTCGTGCAGGCGTTCCGCGAGTCTGCCGCCCGGCAGCACGGCATCCGCATACCGCTGAGAGGGATTGTGGCCTCGGGTTCGCTCGTTCTGCTCCTGGCCCTTCCGGCGTGGCCCGTCGTGACCTCGGGCACGTTTCGCGTCGCGGCGGTCCAGGGCAACTCGGACGCCGGCTTGTTCGCCCACCGCTCGCCCGGCCAGACGCTCAATGACCACATCGCAGGCACCGTGCCGCTGTTCGGCGACCGCGTCGATGCTGTGATCTGGCCGGAGAACGCCGCCGACCTGAATCCGCTCACGCATCCGGACGTCGCACAGGCACTCGACTACATCACCGAACAGATGGATGCGCCGCTCGTCACGGGAACCATCACGAGCGACAATCAGGGCCGCACGTTCAACAGCCTCCTGCTGTGGGAGCCGGGCACGGGACCGGTGGACCAGTACGACAAGATCCACCCCGTGCCGTTCGCCGAGTACCTGCCGGACCGCAGCTTCTGGTACCCGTTCGCGCCGGCGCTGTTCGATCTGGTCCCGCGCGATTATTCGATCGGCACCCGAGACAACATTTTCACCATCAGCGGGGTTCGGGCCGGCCTCGCCATCTGCTTCGACATCGTGGACGATTCCCTCATCAGGCACATGATCTCGGATGGGGCGCAGGTGATTCTCGCCCCGACGAACAACGCCGACTTCGGCCACTCGGACGAGAACGTGCAGCAACTGGCCATTGCGCGGCTCCGCGGCATCGAGACGGGGCGGAGCGTCGTGCAGGTGTCCACGGTCGGCGTGAGCGCGATCATGGCGCCGGATGGACGCACCATTTCCCGATTGCCGATCTTCACCGCCGGTTCGATGGTCGAGAATGTACCTCTGAGCACTACGACAACGCCCGCCACCGTGCTCGGGGCGAACGTCGACCCGGCCGTAGGCGGATTCGCCCTGGCCGCTCTGGTCCTCGGCTGGCTTGTTTCCCGTCAGCAACGGAAGGTGCGACACCATGGTTGACACGCTCGTGGTCGTGCCCACGTTCAACGAACGCGGGAGTCTGGCATCGCTGATCGGCCGACTTCGGCAGACCGTGACCGGGGCGGATGTCCTGATCGTCGACGACTCGTCCCCAGATGGCACGGGTGAGCTCGCCGACTCGCTCGCGGCGGCGGACAGCGCCATCACCGTCCTGCACCGGCCCAAAAAGGAGGGGCTCGGCCGCGCCTATCTGGCAGGATTCCAGCACGCGCTCGACTCGGGCTACCGCTTCATCGTCGAAATCGATGCCGACGGCTCCCACGACCCGGCCGATCTTTCCGCGATGCTGGTTCTCGCCCAGGACGGCGCGGATCTCGTCCTCGGGTCACGCTGGATTCCCGGCGGCGCCGTGCTCAATTGGCCCTGGCCGAGGCGGATGATCTCCCGGGCGGGGAATTCCTATGCCCGGAAGGTTCTCGCCTCGCAGATCAGAGACCTGACATCCGGATTCCGGGTGTTCCGCTCGGATGCTCTCGCCGCGGTCGACTTCACGTCGGTCGCCTCGCAAGGCTACTGCTTCCAGATCGAACTGGCCTGGCTGTTCGAACGGGCGGGCCTCGTTGTCACCGAACACCCGATCACGTTCATCGAACGATCGGTCGGCCGATCGAAAATGCACGCCGGAATCGTCGTCGAAGCGCTCGCGCGGGTCACGATGTGGGGCATGTTCAGCAGGCGCCGGAAACCCTCACGGCGCGACAACGGGAGTGCGGACGGCTAGACGCCGGCTTTGGCCTTCGCCTTGCCCCGGCGGGCGCGCAGGAACGTGAGCCGTTCGTCGAGAAGCTCCTGAAGCTCCTCGCGGGTGCGCCGCTCGAGCAGCATGTCCCAGTGGGTGCGGGGGATGCGCACGTCCGTGTCATCCAGCGGAACGGGCTTGCCGTTTTCACCGAGCAGCCGGCCTTCCTGGCCGCTCTTGGGGGACTCCCACAGCGGTGGAATTTCCGCATCGGCAGCGAACGTGACCTCGAACGTGGATCCGTCATCAAGCTGATATGTGCTGCGGCGTCGGGGAGAGAACGTCACACCCTCTTCGCTCTGAAGGCTCTGCGCTCCCAGTCTCATTCCGCGCAAACTGCGATCCGCCATAATTTCGTCCCCTTTGTACTCAGCCGCCTGTCACAAGTTATAAACCACCAAGCTGGGCGAATCCTTTCCGCGGCACGCCTTTCACAGCGGGTTCTCAGGCTCACGGGCACCGCGGGAGGATCAGTGCCTCGAATGAAGCACCTCGAGGGCGAGATCGGCACGGTCGGTGACGATGCCGTCGACCCCAAGATCCAGCAGGCGCGCCATGTCGAGCGGATCGTTGATCGTCCACACGTGCACCTCCACTCCAGCCTCGTGGGCGAGCCGCACAAGCGGGGGAGTGACGACGCGCACGCCGTTCCACTTTTCGGGCAACTGGAGCGCGTCAAAACGCGCCAGAAGCGTGCGCGCCCGGGGGAGGATGCCGAGCCGGGCTGCGGCCAGAATCTGCGCCATCTCCCCGGATGCCGCGGAGGTGGCCACTCCCGGAAGTCCTTTCACAGTCGCGGCGCGGCGGGACCTGCTGAACGACGTGACAAGAACCCGCTTCACGGAGTTCGTCACCTTGATCGCGTCGATCGTCGGCTGCACGACGCCCGCCGACTTCACATCGATGTTGAAACGCGCCTCCGGAAAAGCGTCGATCGCTTCGGCGAGCGTGGAAAAGTTCTGGCCGAACCCCAGATCCACGCGTCGCAAGTCCGCAACGGTGAGCTGATTGACATTCACCTTCCGCCCGGCGACTCGGGCAAGCGTGTCGTCGTGGCTAACGATCGCGACGCCGTCGGCGCTCTCGTGCACATCCGTTTCGAGGTACGTGACGCCAGCCGCGACGGCTTTCGCGAACGCCAGGAGCGTGTTCTCCGGCGCGTCGAGCGCAAGCCCGCGATGCGCAAGGACCCGCGGGGGAGGGGAACGGAAGTAGCCTCCCTCGCCGGATCCGCTACGCGCCGGGGGCACCCTTTTTGCCAAGGAATCCACCCGAAATGCTGTTGAGTGCTTCCGTGAACTCCGAGGGGATGATCCACAGCTTGCTCGACTCGCCCTCCGCGATTTTCGGGAGCGTGAGCAGGTATTGGTAAGCGAGAAGTTCGGGGTCCGGCTTTCCGTCGTGGATTGCCTGGAACACCGTCGTGATCGCCTGGCCTTCACCCTCGGCGCGAAGCACCGCGGCCTTCGCATAGCCCTCGGCCTGGAGAATCGCCGCCTGGCGCGCACCCTCCGCCTCGAGGATCTGCGACTGCTTCGTACCCTCGGCAGTGAGGATCACCGCTCGGCGGTCACGCTCCGCGCGCATCTGCTTCTCCATGGAATCCTGGATGGACAGCGGCGGGTCGATCGCCTTGAGCTCGACGCGGCCGACCCGGATGCCCCATTTGCCGGTGGCTTCATCGAGCACGATGCGCAACTGCCCGTTGATATTGTCGCGGCTTGTGAGCGCCTCTTCGAGGTTCAGTCCGCCCACGACGTTGCGCAGGGTCGTCGTGGTGAGCTGCTCGACGGCGCCGAGGTAGTTCGCGATCTCATACGTCGCAGCGCGAGCATCCGTCACCTGGAAGTACACGACCGTGTCGATGGAGACGACGAGGTTGTCTTCGGTGATCACCGGCTGCGGCGGGAACGACACCACCTGCTCGCGCATGTCGATGAGCGGGCGGACGCGGTCGATGAGCGGGATGACGATGTTCAATCCGGGCATGAGCGTCTTGTGGTATTTCCCGAGCCGCTCGACGACCCCGGCCCGCGCCTGCGGGATGATACGGATTGCCCGGAACAGGATCGTCAGCACGAAAATCGCGACGACGATGATGAGAAGCACGAGCAGGATGGTGCCGAAATCGTTCACTTTTCGTTGCCTTTCACGGGAGCAACCATGGCGGTGGCCCCATCAATTGCGGTGACCGTGATTCGGTCACCGACCTCCAGCGGTGGCTGCGTCGCGGGGGAGACGCGAGCTGTCCACGTTTCGCCCACCGTGAGCTTCACGTGGCCCTGGCCGTTCACGAAATCGCTCACGACCGTTCCCTCCATTCCGATGAGGGCATCAACCAGCGTCTTGGTGGGGTCGCCACCGCGCTTGAGCCGCCGCAACAGTGGAGGTTTGACCGCGAGAAGGAGAAGGAGGGCGAGGATGGCGGCAATCACCACCTGCGCCCACCAAGGCAGTCCAAGAAGCCCGGACACCAGTCCGCCGAGGCTTCCGACGGCGATCATCAGAAACGTGAACTCGAGAGTGCTCATCTCGACGATGAGGAACAAGAGGATAAGGCCGAGCCACACAATCCACGCGTAGTCGTTGAGGAATTCCACTGGTTTCCAGCACCTCTCCCTTGTCGTGTTACTACTGAAACTAGCACGCCGGACTTGCTAGGGTCTGGGGGGTGAGCATACTTTTGCAGCCCCACTCCCTCGAGGGAAAACGTGCCCTCGTCACCGGCTCGTCCCGCGGCATCGGCGCGGAAACCGTCGGCTATCTTTCCGAAGCTGGCGCCCGCGTCGTGGTCAACTTCCGCAACAAAGAGAAGCGCGCGCTCCAGCTCGTGGAGAAGCTTGAAGCGGCGGGGGGCACCGCGATCGCCGTCGGGGCAGATCTCACCGATCCGGCATCCGTCTCGTCGATGTTCGCGACCATCCGCGCCGAGTGGGGCGGCCTCGATATCCTCGTGCTCAACGCGTCCGGCGGCATGGAATCCGGCATGGGCGAGGACTACGCGATGCGACTCAATCGCGACGCCCAGGTGAATCTCCTCACCTCGGCACTGCCGCTGCTCGGGGCCGGATCCAGGGTCGTGTTCGTCACGAGCCATCAGGCCCATTTCATCCACACCGTGCCGACGATGCCGGAGTACGAACCCGTCGCCCTGAGCAAGCGCGCGGGGGAGGATGCGCTGCGCGCCATGATCCCGCAACTGGACGAGCTCGGAATCGAGTTCGTCGTGGTTTCCGGGGACATGATCGAGGGCACGATCACGGCGACGCTTCTCGAGCGGGCGAACCCGGGCGCCATTAGCGCGCGGAAAGAGGCCGCAGGGCGCCTGTACAACGTCTCCGAGTTCGCCGCCGAAGTCGCGAGGGCGGCCGTCGAACCCGTGCCGGAGAACCACACGCGATACATCGGCGACATCTCGGGGTTCACCACGAACTGAGTGGTGCCTAGAGTGGTGGAGTGAAACCCGCTGACCTTCCGCTCCTCACGAGCGTTTCCCGCCCCACCATCCATCCCGACGGCACCTGGGCGGTGTTCGCCACCGCCACCCCGAATCTGGATGCGGATGCCTACGTCGGGCAGTTGTGGCGGGTGGACCTGGATGGTGGTTCGGGGCCTCGGCGGATCACGCGGGGGTTCAGCGACAGTGCGCCCCGGTTCAGCCCGGACGGTTCTCGTATCGCGTTCCTGCGGTCGGATGGCGAAGGGCCGGCGCAGCTTCACGTGGTGGCGGCGAACGGGGGAGAGGCGGTCCCGGCCACGGACGAGAAGCTCGGCGTGGGCAGTTTCGAATGGTCCCCGGATTCCTCTGCGCTTGCGTACACGGCCCGGCGGGCGGAACCCGGTCGGTATGGGACGGTCAAGGATCTGAAGGCCGATGCCGAACCGCCGCGGAGAATCGTCACGTTCCGATACCAGTCGAACGGGCTCGGTTACACGAATGATCGCCGCACCCACATTTTCCTGATCGATGCTCCCGATCCTTCTGCTGAGCCCACGTACCGCCGAGCGCCGTCGGTCGACGAACCGACTCCCGAACCTCATCGCGGGGTTCCCGAACCGCGTCAGCTCACCGAGGGAGATTTCGATGATTCGAGAATGCGCTTCCATCCGGATGGCCGGCGTCTCGCGTTCCTCTCTGCCCGGCACGCGGAACGCGATGTGGATCTCGCCAACAACATCCACCTCGTGGACCTGGACGATCCGAACGCCGAGCCTGCCGCGCTCACGGGAAGGCACGCCCGGTATTCGATCGACGGCTTCGCCTTCGCGCCGGACGGGACCATCTATTTCGTCGGCAGCGATCTGGGCGACACCGGGCGCGATTTCGTCGGGAGGAATGGGGCGCTGTACCGTCTCGGCGCTGACGGCGCTCCCGCCCAGAGGCTCACCGATCCTTCGGCGACGGACCTCTCCGACGGCGCGCACGAACTGATGGTCGCGTCCGACGGCGCCGTGCTGGCCCAGAACACGTGGCGCGGAGCCGTCGAGCTGGTGTCGATTGATTCACGCGGTGAGTTGAGCCGGGTCGTGGCGGGGGACCGCGTCGTGCGCGGTTTCGATGAAGCGGCGGGCAACGTCGTCGTGAGTTACCTGGACGCCGCAACCATGGGCGATGTCGCCGTGGTGCGGAAGGGCGATATCGCAACGCTCACCGACTTCTCCAGCGCGCTGCGCGACGCCGGGGTTGCGCCGCCGGTCGAGCTCACGGTTCCCGCCCGGGATGGCACTCCCGTGCACGGCTGGGTGCTCGCTCCGGCGGGCGACGGTCCGCACCCGGTGCTTCTCAACATCCACGGCGGCCCGTACACGCAGTACACCGGGAGCTTTTTCGACGAGGCGCAAGTGTACGTCGCGGCCGGATACGGCGTCGTCCTCTGCAACCCGCGCGGCGCATCCGGCTACGGCGAGGAGTTCGGCAGGGCCATTCGGCACCAGATGGGCACCGTGGACTACACGGACGTTCTCGACTTCCTGGACGGGGCACTCGCCGCGAACCCCTCGTTCGACCGGAATCGTCTCGGCATCATGGGCGGATCCTACGGGGGCTACCTCACGGCGTGGACGATAGCGCAGGACCACCGATTCACGGCGGCAATCGTCGAACGAGGATTCCTCGACCCGGTGGGTTTCGTCGGCACCTCCGACATAGGCGACTTCTTCGGCGACGAATACACGGGGACGGATCCCGAGCAGATCCGCGCGCAGAGCCCGCAGGCGTTCGTGCACCAGGTCACAACTCCGACGCTCATCCTGCACTCTGAGAACGACCTGCGGTGCCCGCTGTCGCAGGGGGAGCGGTATTACGCCGCGTTGAAGCGGCAGGGCGTCGAGACGGAGTTGCTCATCTTCCCGGGTGAAAATCACGAGCTGAGCCGGAGCGGGCGGCCACGACACCGGCTGCAACGATTCGAGGCCGTCCTCGACTGGTGGGAACGTCACCTTCCCATTCACTTAGCCTGAATGCCATGGAAAAAACGCCGCTGGCCGACAGCCACGACCTGATCCGCGTGCAGGGCGCGCGGGTGAACAACCTGAAGAACATCAGCGTGGAGATCCCGAAACGGCGCCTGACCGTGTTCACCGGCATTTCCGGCTCCGGGAAGAGCTCTCTCGTGTTCGATACGATCGCCGCGGAGTCTCAGCGGATGATCAACGAGACCTACAGCACGTTCGTCCAGGGCTTCATGCCGACGCTCGCGAGGCCGGATGTCGACGTTCTGGAGGGCCTCACGACCGCGATCATCGTGGACCAGGAGCGCATGGGCGCCAATCCGCGCTCTACCGTGGGCACCGCGACGGATGCGAACGCGCTGCTGCGCATCCTGTTCAGCCGGCTCGGGCAGCCGCACATCGGGTCCCCGCAGGCGTTCTCGTTCAACGTCGCGTCCATCAGCGGCGCGGGGGCCGTCACATTCGAGAAGGGCGGCGAAAAGGTCAAGGAGCGGCGCGAGTTCAGCATCACCGGGGGGATGTGCCCACGGTGCGAGGGGACCGGCAACGTCACTGACTTCGACCTGGCCGCGCTCTACGACGACACCAAGTCGTTGAGCGAGGGCGCCATCACGATCCCCGGCTACAGCATGGACGGCTGGTACGGGCGCATTTACAAGGGGAGCGGCTA
Source organism: Micrococcales bacterium (assembly GCA_017306245.1). GTDB lineage: Bacteria > Actinomycetota > Actinomycetes > Actinomycetales > Microbacteriaceae > Terrimesophilobacter. The sequence goes on from JAFKIY010000001.1 coordinate 731,737, forward strand.
TTTCGATCCCGACAAGCCGATCGCGAAGTATACGAAGAAAGAACTGAACGACCTGCTGCACAGGGAGCCGACGAAAATCAAGGTCGACGGCATCAACCTCACCTACGAAGGGCTCATCCCGAAGATCCAGCGTTCCATGCTCTCCAAGGACAAGGAGGCGATGCAGCCGCACATCCGGGCGTTCGTGGAGCGCGCGGTGACATTCACGACGTGCCCGGACTGCGACGGCACGCGCCTCAACGAAGGGGCGCGATCGTCGAAGATCAAGGGAATCAGCATCGCGGATGCCTGCTCGATGCAGATCAGCGACCTCGCGGAATGGGTCAGCGGCATCCGGGACGAATCCGTCGCGCCGCTGCTGTCCACACTTCGCCACACGCTCGACTCGTTCGTGTCGATCGGGCTCGGTTACCTGTCGCTCGAGCGCCCCTCCGGCACACTGTCGGGCGGCGAATCCCAGCGCACCAAGATGATCCGGCACCTCGGCTCCTCGCTCACCGACGTTACGTATGTGTTCGACGAACCGACGGTCGGCCTGCATCCGCACGACATCCAGCGGATGAACGAACTGCTGCTGCAGCTGAGGGACAAGGGCAACACGGTGCTCGTGGTGGAGCACAAACCGGAGCTCATCGAAATCGCCGACCACGTCGTCGACCTCGGGCCCGGAGCCGGGAGCGACGGGGGAGAGGTGACGTTCGAGGGGACCGTAGCGGGCTTGCGGGGCAGCAAGACCGTGACGGGACGGCACCTGGACGACCGCGCCGCACTGAAACCCGCCGTACGCACACCCTCGGGGAGAATCGAAGTGCGCGGCGCGAACGTGAACAACCTGAAGAACGTGGATGTGGACATCCCGCTCGGAACACTCGTCGTCGTGACCGGGGTGGCCGGCTCGGGAAAGAGCTCGCTGCTCACCGGCTCCGTATCGGGGCGGGATGGCGTCGTCTCGGTCGACCAGGGCGCGATCAAAGGTTCGCGCCGCAGCAATCCCGCCACCTACACCGGGCTCCTGGAGCCCATCCGCAAGGCTTTTGCCAAGGAGAACGGGGTGAAGCCGGCCCTGTTCAGCGCGAACTCGGAAGGCGCCTGCCCGAACTGCAACGGTGCCGGTGTGATCTACACGGATCTCGGCGTCATGGCCGGCGTGGAGACCGTGTGCGAGGTGTGCGAGGGCAAGCGGTTCGAGGCCACCGTGCTCGAGTACACGTTCGGCGGCCGCAACATCGCCGAGGTGCTGTCCATGCCGGTGTCTGAGGCAAAATCGTTTTTTGCCCCGGGGGAGTCGGCCATCCCCGCCGCGCACACCATTCTGGAGCGCCTCGCGGATGTCGGGCTCGGTTACGTCCAGCTCGGACAGCCCCTCACGACGCTGTCCGGCGGCGAACGCCAGAGGCTCAAACTTGCGACGCAAATGGCGGAAAAAGGCGACGTGTACGTACTCGACGAGCCGACGAGCGGCCTGCACCTGGCAGATGTAGAGAATCTGCTCGGCCTGCTGGACCGGCTCGTCGACTCCGGAAAGTCCGTCATCGTGATCGAACACCATCAGGCGGTCATGGCGCACGCCGACTGGATCATCGACATCGGGCCCGGCGCCGGCCATGACGGCGGAGAAATCGTCTACGAAGGAACGCCGGCAGATCTCGTCCGGAGGTCGTCAACGCTCACCGGGGAACACCTCGCGGCCTATGTGGCGTCCTAGCCCCTCCCGCGCGCATTTTTTACATCCGATAATGCACATTATGTCAGTTCGATGATTTTCAGAGCGCAAGTGATTCCATATTCGGATGATGCTGCACGCGGACGCGCACGGCCAGGGATCGCGAATCGCGGTCCTACAGCACGGGACGGTTGGGATCATACGGAACTGACGGCCGAGTACGAGAAGCACCGACTCGCGCGAACCTACGAGGGCCTCAGGGCCTCCAGGGCGGCCTATTACTGCGACCAGGACTGCGTCGTCGAGGCCTGTTGCGGCAGACCGGTTTGATCCGGCAACAGAAGCAGCGCCCGCCGCGTCGGAAGCACTCGCAGCCAAAGGAGCGGTCGTTCGCAGCATCGCCGGTGCGAGCCACACCGTTTGGTACAGCCACACCGGTGTCACAGTGCCTTGATGGCCTTGAGGTACCGCCCTACATGTAGCCAATTACCGGAGGCGAGTGCACGTCGTTTCAAACACGCTAGTACCTTCGACGTCCTGGCACGCTCGGCAAAGTGTGGTGCAGTCATCCAGTTTGCGAACCTGATCAGCGTCGCGGTGAGCAAATAGTCAATCTGGTGCTTCGGTCGTTTGTTTGGAGTCAAAGACGTCTGTGCGCACAGCGACACCCCAAACCACAAAGGCACTGTGTGGGAATATCCTGACTAACTTTAAGGCGAAGCTCGCCATCGAACGTAATCTTCGGGTACGTGGCTCGGGCTGGCTTGATCGTGAGCACGTCTTTTGGGAGCAGCTAGTGGACCCGCGGGGAAATTCACTATAGTGAGACTAATTTGATTCTCTGATCCCGAAACGAGGATATACGTGGCTCTCGTACCTTGCCGTGAATGCGGCGCTGAAATTTCTGCTGCTGCTCCTACATGCCCTAAGTGTGGTGTCCCATCCCCAGCAGGAAAGACCGCCTCCTTGGTCGTAACACGTGAGAGACGATTGACTGGTGCGATCTTGCTCATGTGGGTTGGTATCGAGGGACGAGGGAAACAATTGTCTGGTGGCCAGAGTGTGTCATTCGATCTGGCACCTGGCGAACATCAGCTCGAAGTGGGGTTCGGCGGGGACGACCTGTACGAGTATGAGTTTGAGGTCGCACCTGGGGAATCGAAGAGAGCCGTGGTTGCGATCGGAAAAGGCGTCAGGTTCGAATAGGTCCCAGCAGAATAGGGCGCGAATCGTCAATTTGGTCGAGGGTGCCTGCGTGACGATTTCCATCAAACCCACTGTCCTGCCGCTCAGCTTTCCTTGGCAATGCCAATCTAGTTGACCACTCTTTTGGATCCTGCTTTCGAACATATAAGTGCAGAATTTAGACTCGTTACTCTCGTACGCTCTCAATAATCAATGGGAGTAACCGCAATGACGGAAAAGCCAATGCATCCAGGTTTTGGCCGCGACACACAGTCGACGATCTATCGAGATGGCGCCAGCGGGCGTCAACCGGCAGTCCCCACGAGTGCACGGGCGCTCTACGACGCCGCACACGCCGCCATGTCCCCCGAAGCCTGGGCCTACGTTGCCGGCTCCAGCGGCAGCGAATCCACCGCCGATGCGAATCGTGCGGCACTCGAGAGCTGGCGGGTACTCCCCCGCGTCCTGCGCAACGTCGCCGTGCGAGACCTCGGGATCGAGCTCTTCGGACACCGCTACCCCTCCCCTGTCATTGCCGCACCAATCGGCGCGCTCGGGCTCGTGCGACGCGAGGCAGATCTCGTTGTTGCGCGCGCGGCCGCAAAGTTGGGTATTCCTTATGTATTTTCCAATCAGGCCTCATCGAGCATGGAAGACACTGCAGCGGTCATGGGCGACGCGCCACGGTGGTTCCAGCTGTACTGGAGCAGTTCGGACGACCTTGTGGCGAGCCTCCTGCGACGTGCCGAGGCATCCGGAGCCCAGGCCATCGTCATCACGCTCGACACGCACACCCTCGGCTGGCGGCCGCGCGACCTGGACCTGGCCTATTTGCCATTCATCCACGGCATCGGCATCGCGCAGTACACGAGCGATCCGGTGTTCCGCGAGCTCGTGCGCGAACGCGTATCCAGTCCCGCGACCGGACCGCGCCCGAAAGTGACGCCGAGTGCGATCCGAACCCTCCTCGACATGACGCGCAACTATCCGGGAAAGTTCCTGCCGAACCTGCGCTCCGGCGAACCCAGGGCGGCCGTCGAGACGTTCCTGGACGTGTTCTCCCGTCCCTCTCTCACGTGGGAAGAGCTGGACTTCGCCCGGGCGCACACGAGCCTGCCGATCGTCCTGAAGGGCATCCAGCATCCGGATGACGCGAAGCGTGCGCTCGCGGCGGGCGTCGACGGCATCATCGTGTCCAACCACGGCGGGCGCCAAATCGACGGCGCCGTGGGCTCGGCTGATGCGCTGCCCGCGATCGTGGAGACCATCAACGGCGCCATTCCGGTGCTGTTCGACAGCGGAATTCGCGGCGGAAGCGACGTCCTCAAAGCGATGGCGCTCGGCGCCTCCGCCGTCCTCGTGGGGCGACCGTACGTCTACGGTCTCGCCGTCGCCGGCGAACGTGGCGTTTACGAGGTGTTGCGGAATTTCATCGCCGAGTTCGACATCGCGCTCGGCCTCAGCGGCCACGCGAGCACGAAGGAACTGTCCGTCGACGATCTGATCCGGGCCCCGCTCCCCTGACGCGCAGTCCCGACCGCGGAAAGGCCCGCCGGCTCACTGATTGGTCGCGGCAACCCACTCGTCGAGCTTGCGTTCGGCGGCCCCGGAATCGATCGCCTCGGCCGCAATCGCGAGCTTCTCCCGGAATCGGCCCACGATCGACTTCTGCACTTCAGCGGGCTCCTTCGCCAGGTCGAACGCGACCAGGCCGGCCGCGGCATTCAGCAGGACGATATCCCGAATCGGGCCTGCCTCGCCCGCGAAGACCCGACGCGCGACATCCGCATTGTGCGCGGGGTCGCCGCCGACCAGGTCTGAAAGGTCGGCCCGCGCAATCCCGAGTTCCTGCGGATCCAGGTCATGTTCGGTCACGGCGCCGCGGCTGACCTCCCAGATGTGGCTGTGGCCCGTGGTCGTGAGCTCATCGAGCCCATCGTCGCCGCGGAACACGAGCGCCGTCGCGCCCCTGGTCTGGAATACTCCGACGAACAGAGGCACCTTCGAAAGGTCTGCAACCCCCACGGCGTTCGCTTCGCAGCGCGCGGGGTTGCAAAGCGGTCCGAGGAAGTTGAACACAGTGGGGATCGCGAGTTCACTTCGCACTCCCCCTGCGTGCTTAAATCCGGGATGAAAGTGGGCTGCGAACGCGAACGTGATGCCGGTCTGCGCGAACACCTCGGCCACCCGGTCCTCGCCCAGGTCCAGCCGCACGCCGAGCGCCGAAAGCACATCGGATGCACCGGATGCCGAACTCGCCGCTTTGTTCCCGTGCTTGATCACCGGGGCGCCGGATGCTGCGGCCACGACCGATGCCATCGTCGAAACATTGACGGTCCCGAATCGGTCCCCGCCGGTTCCCACGATGTCGATCGCCATCGGGTCGAGGCGGAGCGGGCGGGCGTGCTCGAGCACGGCATCCCGGAACCCCACGATCTCATCGACCGTTTCGCCCTTGGCCCGCAGCGCCACCAGGAATGCCGCAAGGACCGCGGGCGAAGCCTCTCCGGCCATGATCTGGCGCATCGACCAGGCGGCCTCGCTAATGGAAAGGTTCCTGCGATCGAGCAGAGACGTGAGCAGATCGGGCCAGTTCGGGGCTATAGACACACAAGCGATCCTAGCTTTCCGCCGAACCGGGCCGCCCAAATGGCGAAGTCCTTCGCAATTTCGGACATAATGGAAACCGTGACCAGCACCTCTCTCTCGCGAAACGTGGGCGCCCCTGTCGTCAACCGTCCGAATGTCGTGTCTGTGGGAACGATCGTCTGGCTCGGCAGCGAGGTTATGTTCTTCGCCGGCCTGTTCGCGATCTACTTCACACTGCGATCGACATCGGCAGGATTATGGGCGTTCGAAACCTCCAAACTCGACGTGTGGTACGCGCTCGGAAACACGACGATCCTCGTGCTTTCGTCGTTCACCTGCCAGGCGGGGGTGTTCGCGGCAGAGCGACTGCAGCCGCGGGCGACCGGCTGGAAGCCAACCCAATGGGGCATGGTCGAGTGGTTCTTCCTCACCTACGCGATGGGTTCCGTGTTCGTCATCGGTCAGATCTTCGAGTACGCGAACCTTGTGGCCGAGCACATCAGCATCAGCTCCAACTCTTACGGGTCCGCGTTCTACATCACCACCGGGTTCCACGGACTTCACGTCATCGGCGGTTTGATCGCCTTCATTCTGGTGATCGGACGGGCATTCAGCGTCAAGAACTTCACGCACAAGGAGGCGACAAGCGCCATCGTCGTCTCCTACTACTGGCACTTCGTCGACGTGGTCTGGATCGGGCTGTTCCTGGTCATCTACGTACTCAAATAGGAACTCGGAAACGTACATGCGCACAAAAAGTTCGACTGACGCTCGCCGTCGCCAGACCGGACGCCGCCACCCGCTCGCGTCCATCGCGCTGATCACGATCGGCCTGCTCTCCACCGGTGGTGCGTATGCGCTCCTCACGACCACCGCGTCGGCTGAGACCACCACCGCGACACAGCAATCGATCAGCGAAGGTCAGAAGCTTTTCGCCGCGAACTGCGCGACGTGCCACGGGATGACGGCTGCGGGCACCGAGCACGGTCCGAGCCTGTACGGGGTCGGTGCGGCATCGGTGGACTTCCAGATGGGCACCGGCCGGATGCCGCTCGCCTTCCAGGGCCCACAGGGCGCCCAGAAGCCGCCGCAGTTCACGCAGCAGCAGATCGATGATGTTGCGGCGTACATCGCAAGCCTCGCGCCAGGGCCGGGCATCCCCGACGAGAAATGGCTCACGGGAGACTCGAATACCGCCCTCGGTGGCGAGCTGTTCCGCGTCAACTGCGCCATGTGCCACAACGTCGCCGGTGCGGGAGGTGCGCTCACCGAAGGCAAATTCGCGCCAGCACTGAAGGGCGTCGAAGCGCGGCACATTTACGAGGCGATGGTCACCGGGCCGCAGAACATGCCGGTGTTCAGCGACACCAACCTCACCCCGCAGGACAAAGCGGACATCATCAGCTACCTCAAGTTCCTTGATGAGAATGAGTCGGTCGGCGGCTACAGCCTCGGCAGCCTCGGCCCGGTGTCCGAAGGCTTGTTCATCTGGATTTTCGGTCTCGGTGCGATCGTCGGCGTGACGATCTGGATTACCGCCCGCCCGAACTGACGTCGCACGGCTACCGCAGAAACTCGAAGGGAACGTTATGGCACAGCACGACAGTGAACACGACATCGCTGCCGGCTCCGAACTCGATACCGTTGCGGAACGCACGGTTTCCGCCGGTACTGCGGTCGCTGTTCCCTCCGGTGCTTTCGAAAATCCCGGTTCCCCTCCTGACCGCATCCGCGCGACCGACCTCGACCCCAAAAAGGAGAAGACGGCCGAACGTCGCGTCGGCGGCTTGTTCCTGTTCTCCATCGCGGCGAGCATCTTCGCGATCGTCGCCTACATCATCTTCCCGATCGTCCCGGGCGATTTGTCCTCGGTCAGGCTCAACAACCTGTTTCTGGGCCTCGGGATCTCCCTTGCGCTGATCTCGATCGGCCTCGGATCGATCTACTGGGCGAAGAACCTCATGAAGGACGGCGAGTGGGAGGAACACCGTCATCCCACCCGTGGCCGTGAAGAAACCAGGGAGGCGGCCGCCGAAGTGTTCCGCCTCGGCAACGAAGAGTCCGGATTCGGCCGCCGCGCCCTCATCCGGCGCAGCCTGATCGGCGCACTCGTCGTGTCGCCACTCCCCGCCGTCGTCATGTTCCGGGACCTCGCGCCCGCAGCGGACCCGGTTGCGCTTCTCAAGTCCACCGTGTGGGACAAGAACGTCCGGCTCATGCGCGACCCGTCGAACACTCCCATCAAAGCGTCGGATGTGACGCTCGGGTCGGTGTTCCACGTGATTCCCGAGACGCTGGCCAATTCCGAGCACTACATCGAGGACAAGGCCAAAGCGGCCGTGCTTCTCATGCGGTTGAAGCCCGAAGACCTGCACGTCTCCGCGGACCGCGCGGACTGGAACTACCAGGGCATTGTCGCGTACTCGAAAATCTGCACGCACGTCGGTTGCCCGGTCGCCCTCGCCGAGCAGCACACGCACCACCTGCTGTGCCCGTGCCACCAATCGCAATTCGACATCAGCCACGAGGCGAAGGTGATCTTCGGACCTGCCAAACGCCCACTCCCCCAATTACCGATCACCGTGGACTCGCAGGGCTACCTGGTAGCGCGAAGCGACTTCCATGAACCCGTCGGCCCGAGCTTCTGGGAGCGTTCATGACCACCGCGCAGGAAACGACTACGGCACCCTCCCGGGGTTCGCGCTTCACCTCCGCCGCCGCAAACTACCTTGACGAGCGCACGAGCATCTCCGGCATCACCAAGGAGCTCGGCCGCAAGATTTTCCCCGACCACTGGTCGTTCATGCTCGGCGAAGTGGCTCTGTACAGTTTCGTCGCGATCCTGCTCTCCGGTACGTTCCTGACGTTCTTCTTCGAGCCGACGATGACTCAGGTCCACTACGACGGATCCTATGTCCCGCTCAAGGGCATTCAGATGTCCGCGGCGTACGCCTCCACCCTGGACATCTCGTTCGACATCCGCGGCGGCCTGCTCATGCGCCAGGTGCACCACTGGGCGGCACTGCTCTTCGTGGCCGCGATCGGGTTGCACATGCTGCGCGTGTTCTTCAACGGCTCCTTCCGGAAGCCGCGCGAGCTCAACTGGGTGATCGGGTTCACACTCTTCATCCTCGCCATGGCTGAGGGCTTCACCGGATACTCGCTTCCGGATGACCTGCTCTCCGGAAACGGCCTTCGGATCATCGACGGCATGGTCAAGGGAATCCCCGTCATCGGAACCTGGATCTCCTACCTCCTGTTCGGCGGCGAGTTCCCCGGCGAGGTCATCGTTCCGCGTCTCTATTCCCTGCACATCCTGCTCGTCCCCGCAATCCTCGTCGCAGCGCTCGGCCTCCACCTGCTGCTCATGGTGATCAACAAGCACACGCAGTACGCCGGCCCCGGACGAACCAACGAGAACGTCGTGGGCGTGCCGATCATGCCGAACTTCGCTGCGAAAGCCGGCGGATTCTTCTTCGTCGTGTTCGGCGTCATCGTGCTCATCTCCTCGTTCTTCACCATCAACCCGATCTGGAACTACGGGCCATACGACCCCTCCCCCATTTCGGCGGGAACCCAGCCGGACTGGTACATCGGATTCCTCGATGGCGCGCTGAGGCTCGTGCCGCCCGGCCTGGAGTTCGTCCTGTGGGGTCACACCTGGTCGTTCAACATCCTGATCCCGATGATCGTCGTCGGAATTTTCATCGTCGCCGTCGTGCTCTACCCGTTCCTCGAAGCGTGGATCACCGGCGACAAGCGCGAGCACCACATCACGGAGCGCCCGCGCAACGCGCCGACCCGCACCGCGATCGGTGCCGCCGGGGTGACGTTCTACGCCGTCCTGTGGGCGGCCGCCGCGTCGGACATCCTCGCCACCCACTTCCATCTCACGATTGAAGCGGTGACCCACTCTCTGCAGGCGCTGCTCATTGTCGGACCGATCATCGCCTACTTCGTGGCGAAGCGATCGTGTCTCGCTCTGCAGAAGAAGGACCGCGAGATCGCGCTCCACGGCTATGAGTCGGGCCGGATGATCCGACTGCCCGGCGGCGAGTACCATGAGGTCCACAAGGAGCTGAGCGACTACGAGAGGTGGCGACTCGTCGACTACCTCGACTACAAGCCGCTCATGGTCCGCCCGGACGCCCGCGGACGAATCTCGCCCATGCAGCGCGTTCGTGCAGCGTTCTCCCGCTGGTTCTTCGAGGACCGGATCTCCCCCGCGACGCGCGCCGAACTGGAGTCGGGCAAGGAACACCACTAGGAGCGGCCCCCTGGCCCGCAAGGGCTGAGCGCGAGGCTACTCGTCGAACCGCTTCTTCAGGAAATCGGCCGTCGAACGGTAGTCGAGCCGCTCGTAGAAGGATGCGCTCTTCAGCGTCGCCACAGTGAGCTGGCGGACCCCGCGCTTCTGGCACTCCTCCTCGATCGCCGACACGAGCTGGCTGCCGATCCCTCTGCCGCGGGAATGCTCATCCACGACGAGCTCCTGCAGCTGGGCGGCATCGCCGTTCGTGTAGAACAGCCGGGCGATGGTCGCGAGGGCATATCCCACGACGGCGTCACCGTCATCAGCGACGAAGAGGAGATGGTCTTCCTCGTCTTTCACGGCATCCGCATAGGCCGCGTCGAACACGTCGCGCTGGGGAGTGTACTGCTCCCCGAGCTGTGCGAGCAGACCGAAGACGGTCGGCCCGTCGGTGCCCGCAGCCCGGCGAACGACGACCATGCGGGGTGCGCCCGGTTTAGCGTCCAAAGTATCCGCGGTAGTACTCGTACACCCAGCCGACGATGCTCACGAACGCCAGCGCCGCACCAATGTACGCGATCCAGAAACCGATCGCCAGACCCAGGAACACGAGGCCGGCGCCCGTGCCGACCATGAACGGCCACCAGCTCCACGGGCTGTAAAAGCCGACCTCGGTGTCGCCGTCGTCAATATCCGAGGTGGGAATGTCTTCGGGGAGCTCGCCGCCCTGAACGCTGTGCGCGCGGCTCAGGTAGAACGCGATGAGAGCGAAGAGGACTCCGCACAGCGCGAGGGCCAGCGTGCCCACCCACTCCACATAGCCGTGGAAGGAATCGAGCAGGCTCCAGACCGTGTACATCGCCGAGACGACGAAGAAGAAGCTGGAGAGGATCCAGAACATGTGGGCGTTGGTCTTCACGGCTACTTCACCTTCTCGTCGTCGTGGCCGGCGGACAGCGCGTACTGCGCAGGTGCCGCCTCCGGGTGGTTGAGGTCAAACGCCGGCGACTCGGAGCGAATTCGGGGAATCGAAGTGAAGTTGTGGCGCGGCGGCGGGCAGGATGTCGCCCACTCCAGCGAACGGCCGTAGCCCCAGGGGTCGTTGACCGTGACTTTCGGCGCCCGACGTGCCGTGATGTACACGTTGTACAGGAACGGGATCATCGAAATGCCCAGCAGCATCGCGCCCATCGTGGACAACTGGTTCATCCAGGTGAAGCCGTCCTCCGGCTGGTACGTCGCGTAGCGCCGCGGCATCCCCATGACGCCGAGCCAGTGCTGGATGAGAAACGTGGTGTGGAATCCGAGGAACAGCAACCAGAAGTGAACCTTCCCCAGCCGCTCGTTGAGCATCTTCCCGGTCCACTTCGGCCACCAGAAGTAGAAACCGCTGAACATCGCGAACACGACGGTTCCGAACACCACGTAGTGGAAGTGCGCAACCACGAAGTACGTGTCGGACACGTGGAAGTCCAGGGGCGGCGACGCGAGGATCACACCGGTGAGCCCGCCGAACGTGAACGTCACGAGGAAGCCGATCGCCCACAGCATGGCGGCCTCGAACGTGATGGAGCCTCGCCACATCGTTCCGATCCAGTTGAAGATCTTGAGGCCAGTGGGCACCGCGATGAGCATCGTCATGAGGGAGAAGAACGGCAGGAGCACCGAACCGGTGACGTACATGTGGTGAGCCCACACCGTGACGGACAGCGCGGCGATGGCGATCGTGGCGCCGACGAGCGTCTTGTATCCGAAAATGGGCTTCCGGCTGAAGACAGGGAACACCTCCGACACGATGCCGAAGAACGGCAGCGCGATGATGTACACCTCCGGATGCCCGAAGAACCAGAACAAGTGCTGCCAGAGAAGCGCTCCCCCGGCCTCGACGTTGTAGATGTGGCCGCCGAACACGCGGTCCATGCCCAGACCCAGCAGCGCCGCGGCCAGCGGCGGGAACGCCATGAGCACGAGGATCGAGGTGACCATCGCGTTCCAGGTGAAGATCGGCATCCGGAACATGGTCATGCCGGGCGCGCGCATCGTGATGATCGTCGTGATGAAGTTCACGGCACCCAGAATCGTCCCGAATCCGCTCATCGCGAGGCCGAAGACCCACAGGTTGCCTCCTGCCCCCGGTGAGAACGTCGTCTCCGAGAGCGGCGCATAGGCGAACCAGCCGAACGATGCCGCTCCCTGCGGCGTGAGGAATCCCGCCACGGCGATGAGGCTGCCGAAACTGTAGAGCCAGTACGCGAAGGCGTTCAGCCGCGGGAATGCGACGTCCGGCGCGCCGATCTGCAGGGGCATGATCACGTTCACGAACCCGGCGAACAGCGGCGTCGCGAACATGAGCAGCATGATCGTGCCGTGCATCGTGAACAGCTGGTTGTACTGGTCCTTCGTCTGCAGGAGGGAGAGCCCGGGCTCGAACAGCTGCGCGCGGATGACGAGCGCCATCACTCCGCCGAGGCAGAAGTAGATGAACGAGGTGATCAGGTAGAGGTAGCCGATCTTCTTGTGGTCAGTCGTCGTGAGCCAGCTGATGACGAGATCGCCCTTGGTTCCCACCCTGGATGCGCCGAAGTCGTGACCGCCGCTGCTCCCCCGATTCGGTTGGCCGGGCTTCGCCTGCGGTGTCGTGCGTGACTGGGTCGTTGTGCTCATGTTCTGCTGCCCTACTCGTTACCGGTCGGGGCTTCGTTGCCCGGCTGATTGGTGTTCGTGTCGTACTCGAAACCGAGCGCGCCGATGTTCCCCTGATCGGCGAGGCTTTGAATGTACGCCTCATAGTCAGCCTCGGAAACGACGTGCACCTTGAACAACATGAGCGAGTGGTATTCGCCGCACAGTTCGGCGCACTTGCCCATGTAGACGCCGATCTTGGTCGGCGTGAAGTAGATGTGGTTGGACTTGCCCGGAATCATGTCCTTCTTGTACAGGAAGTCCGGCACCCAGAACGAGTGGACGACATCCCGGCTCTCGATGTCGAGGGCGACCGTCTTGTTCACCGGAAGGTACAGGACGGGCAGTTTGCTTTCATCGATGTACGGCGACTGATCGATTTCCTGCGCCTGAAGACCCTGGTAGTAGACGCCCTTGTTCTGCGGCCCGACGTTCAGGTAGTTGAAGTCCCACGACCACCGCTTGCCGAACACCTGAATGGACACATCGGGGTTTTCGGTGGGCTGTTCGATCGCCGCCTGGTCGCGCGCCGTGAACGCGAAGAATCCGAGGACGAGGATGAGCGGGACGACGGTGTAGAAGATCTCGATCGGCATGTTGTACCTGAGCTGGACCGGCAGACCCGTCTGACCCTTGCGGCGACGATAGACCACGGCCGTCCAGATGATGAGGCCCCACACGATGAGTCCGACCGCGAGGAGGATGATCCAGCTCGTCACCCACAGGCCCGTGATGGTGTCCGTGTGGTTCGTGATCCCCGACTCGCCGGGGAGGTAGCCGCGCAGCTGTTGCTGGGTGCAACCGGCCAGCACCATGGCGAGCCCTAAAGCTACCGGGATAGTAATCCATCGAAGACGACGAGGAGAACGCACAGGAAGACCTCTCGGATGACACGGAGACTGACAACTGCAGTCTATGGAACGCTCCCCAGCCTACTCCGAAGGACGCGCCCGCCATGCCATTAGGGGGCCAAAAACGGGGTAAAACTTAGTTGAATGAGTCCCCGCAGGCGCAACTTCCGGCCGCGTTGGGGTTATCGATCGTGAAACCCTGCTTCTGGATGGTGTCCTCGAAGTCGATCTTCGCACCGTCGAGGTACGGAACACTCATCTTGTCGACGACCACCTCGACGCCGTCGAACTCGACCGTGCAGTCGCCGTCGAGGAGTCGTTCATCGAAGTACAGCTGGTAGATCAGCCCGGAGCATCCGCCCGGCTGCACGGCGACGCGCAGGCGCAGATCGTCTCTGCCCTCCTGCTCGCACAGCGCGCGGACCTTCTCGGCGGCGGTGCTCGTCAGGGAAACCCCGTGGGTGGGCCTTTCGGTCTTCACCGTGCCGTTGTCAACCGTGGTCGTGTCAGACATGAACTGCTCCCTCTGTCACCTTCCAGTGTAGGCGCATCAGCTGCGAGAGTTCAGCCGCGCCAGGAGTGTCGCCTCGGTCAGGACGGCGCGACGGAACACGCCGAGGTGAAGCGACTCGTTGGGGCTGTGCGCCCGGGAATCGGGGTCTTCGACGCCCGTGACCAGGATCTGCGCGGCGGGAAACAAGTCGACGAGGTCGGAGATGAACGGAATTGATCCGCCGATGCCGGTCTCCACCGGGTCAACTCCCCAGGCATCTGCCATCGCCCGCTTCACCTCGGCCACGGCCCAACCGCTCGTGTCCACGAGGAACGGGTCCCCCTTGTCGACGTCATCGATGTCGATAACGGCACCGAAGGGGGCGTTGGCGCGGAGGTGGCGCTCGAGCGCGTCGAACGCCTCGGCCGCGGATTGGCCGGGGGCGATTCGCGCGCTCACCCGGACGGACACCGCAGGCAAGAGCGTATTCGACGCGTTCGCGACCGTGGGCGCGTCGATGCCGGTGACCGTGATGGACGGCTGGAACCACAGTCGGCTGGGGATGCTCCCGCTCCCGATCGACTGCACTCCCTCGAGAAATGCCGCCTCCTGGCTCAATTGCGACTCCGGATAGTCAGGCGTCTCACCCTCCGAACTTGTCAGCCCATCCACCGCGACGCTTCCCGCCTCATCGTGAAGTGTGGCGAGCAGCCGAATCATCGCGAGCATGGCATCCGGTGCCGCGCCGCCGAACATGCCGGAATGGGAGGCATGGTCGAGCGTGCGCACGGTGAGCCGGAACGTCACGTTTCCGCGCAAGGCGACGGTGAGCGCCGGAGTGTCGACATCCCAGTTGTCCGAATCCGCCACGACGATGACATCCGCGGCGAGTTCGTCCCTGTGCTGAAGCAGGAAATTCTTGAACGAGCGGGAACCGAACTCCTCCTCGCCTTCGAAGAAGAGCACGAGCCCGAGCTCCAGATCGCCGCCGACCGTGTCGATGAGCGCGCGGATTGCGGCGATGTGCGCTATGACGCCAGCCTTGTCGTCTGCCGCACCTCGCCCGTACAGGCGATCGCCGCGCACGGTCGGTTCGAACGGCGGAGACTGCCAGTCTTCGTCCCGCCCAGGAGGTTGGACATCGTGGTGGGCGTACAGCATGATCGTCGGCTTCCCGTTGCGCGCCGCCCTGGTCGCCAGGACGGCGGGCTGCCCGAGCGTCTGGGAATCGCCGATCGGCGCCTGCGATATCGCTACCGAATCGAACACGCCCAGATCCTCGATGAGGCCCTTCACCGCTTCGGCGCTGCGGTGAACGTGTGCGCTGTCGAACGCTGCCCACGACACGGAGGGGATTCTCACCAGATCGCCCAGGTCGGCCAGCGCCCTCGGCAGCCCGGCGTCAACCGCGTCGGCGAGGGCGTTCACAGCAGCGGGGTTCTCGGCAGAAGAAGTCATGCGGGTAATCTTAACGGCAGACGGAAAGCAGGGATGAAACGTGGCCAAGGCAGAAAAGCGTGACGAGAGGGTTGATGTCGACCCCGCTACCGACGGTGCTTCGCCGGGAAAGGGACGGCCGACACCCACCCGCAAGGAACGCGAGGCCGCGAATCTTCGGCCGTTGGTCGGCAATGATCGCCGTGCGGCGACAAAAGAATCCCGCATGAAAATGGCTGAGGTTCGGGAGCGGGCGCGGATCGGAATGGCCGCCGGCGAGGAAAAATATCTTCCCTTGCGCGACAAGGGGCCGCAGCGGCGGTGGATCCGCGACTACGTGGATGCCCGGTTCAGCGTGGGGGAAGTACTCATCCCGGTGATGTTCGTCGTCATCATCCTCACGTTTGTCAGCAATGAACTGCTTCAACTCATCGGGATTGCGGGGCTGTGGCTGTTCTTCCTCGCCGCGGTCATCGACGGCGTCATCCTGGGGATGTTGGTGAACCGGCGGCTCAGCGAGAAATTCGGCGCAGACAAAGTTCAGCGCGGCAACCGCTGGTACGCCGCCATGCGCGGCATGCAGCTGCGGGTCATGCGCCTGCCCAAACCGCAGGTCAAGCGCGGGCAGTTCCCCGTCTGATCTGACGGGCAAGGTCGCGGTTGATCTGCCTGGCCCACAGCGGCCCCCTGTACAGGAATGCCGTGTAGCCCTGAACGAGCGTCGCTCCGGCGTCGAGGCGCTCGCCGACGTCGTGCGCGGTGTCCACACCGCCGACGGAGATCAGGCAGAAATCCCCGGGCGTGACCGAGCGGATGATCCGCAGCACGTCGAGTGACCGCCGCGCGAGCGGCGCGCCGGAAAGGCCCCCCTCCCCCGCGGCCGCGACCAGTTCCGGATCGGAAGCGAGTCCGTCCCGAGAGAGCGTCGTGTTCGTGGCGATGATTCCCCTGATTCCCAGCGCGACGGCGAGTTCGCACACGCGCACAATGTGATCGTCGCTGAGATCCGGAGCGATTTTGACGAGCACGGGGGTCTCCCCCGCTGCGGCAACCACCGCGGTCAGGAGCGGCTTTAGTCGGTCCAGGTCCTGAAGCC
Organism: Micrococcales bacterium; assembly: GCA_017306245.1. Lineage (GTDB taxonomy): Bacteria > Actinomycetota > Actinomycetes > Actinomycetales > Microbacteriaceae > Terrimesophilobacter. Next base: position 747,985 of record JAFKIY010000001.1, read on the forward strand.
CGCGCAGGCCCGGCGTGTTCGGCGAGCTCACGTTCACGGCGAGATAGTCGGCCACCGGGGCGAGCACCCGCGTGCTCTCGAGGTAATCGCCAATCGCATCGTCGACGTCCACGACGCGGGACTTGCCGATGTTGACGCCGATCACGGGACCTCCGGAGCGGCAGCGGGCACGGCGTTGGCGGGCACGGGTCAGGCGCGGCACGGCGGCCTGCGCTCCGTGGTTGTTGAACCCCATCCGATTGATGACCGCGCGGTCGGGAATCAAACGAAAGAGCCTCGGACGCTCGTTTCCGGATTGCGGGAGAGCGGTGAGCGTCCCCACTTCCACGTGCCCGAACCCGAGGTTCCCGAGACCGGAGATCGCGGTCGCATCCTTGTCGAAACCCGCGGCGATGCCGAAGGGCGAGGCGAATCGAAGGCCGAGGGTGGAGACGGCGAGGGACGGGACGGGCCGCGTGAACCACCGCGCCAGCGTGCCGATCGCCGGCGCGCCCAGCACACGGATGGCGACGAATGCCAGCGCGTGCGCTCGCTCTGCATCCATCCTCGACAGGAAGAATCGGAACAGAAACCGGTACACGCTCCACCCGCGCTATTCGGGAGCGGGTGTCGCGTCGTGTTCGATGCGCAGTTGCGAGATGGCCGACTCGAAGTCTTCGAGCGAGTCGAATCCCTGGTAGACGCTCGCAAACCGCAGGTAGGCCACCTCATCGAGTTCGCGAAGCGGGGAGAGGATCGCGAGCCCGATGTCGTTGGCCTCGATCTGGGATGCTCCGGTCGCGCGAATCGTCTCCTCCACGCGCTGGGCGAGGACGGCGAGGTCGGTGTCGGTCACGGGCCTGCCCTGGCACGCCTTCCGCACGCCGGCCACGATTTTCTCTCGGCTGAAGGGCTGGACAACCCCGCTGCGCTTCACCACGTTGAGGCTCGCCGTTTCCGTCGTGCTGAACCGGCGGCCGCATTCGGGGCACTGTCGGCGGCGGCGGATGGACAACCCGTCGTCGCTCGTGCGCGAGTCGACGACCCTGGAGTCCGGATAGCGGCAGAAGGGGCAGAACATGGTGCGTCAAGCCTAAGGCACGGGGTGCGCGCCGTCCGCGGTTTCCCCACGGAACCGTGCGGTCACGGCATCCGCGTGCGCGGGCAGATCCTCGGCCGTCGCCAGCGCAAAAATGTGCGCCCTCACGGCGCCGAGAGCGCTGCGGTCGTAGCTGATCACCTGTTGCGGGCGAAGGAACGTGTGAACCCCGAGCCCCGAGGCGAATCGGGACTGGCCGCCGGTCGGAAGCACATGGTTCGATCCGGCGACGTAATCGCCGAGGCTCACCGGGGAGTCCTCGCCCAGGAAGATCGCGCCGGCGTTCGTGATGGAGTCCAGGAGGGTTTCCGGCTCGCGGACCTGGAGTTCGAGGTGCTCCGGCCCGTACGCGTTGCTGAACGCGGCAGCCTGCTCGAGCGAATCGACGAGCACGATCGCGGATTGCCGGCCGGCGATCGCCGCGCGCACGCGCGCTCCCTTCCGCGCGCTTTCCGCCAGCAGCCCGAGTTCGGCGCGCACTCTGCCCGCGAAACCGTCGGAATCGGTGACCAGAACTGCCGCAGCGAGTTCGTCGTGCTCCGCCTGGCTGACCAGGTCCGCGGCGACCAGCACCGCATCCGCCGACTCGTCGGCAATGATCAGGATCTCGGTCGGACCCGCTTCGGCATCGATCCCGACCACGCCGCGCACCAGCCGCTTCGCCGCGGCCACCCACACGTTGCCCGGGCCCGTGATGAGGTTCACCGGCTCCAGTTCGAGCTCGGGGACGCCATAGGCGAAGGCGCCGATGGCGCCGGGTCCGCCCATCGCATACACCTCCTCGATTCCGAGGAGTCCCGCAGCAGCGAGAATCACCGGGTGCACTTCCCCGCCGAAGTCCTTCTGGGGCGGGGACGCGATCGCCAGCGAACCGACGCCGGCGACCTGCGCAGGGACCGCGTTCATGACGACGCTCGACGGATACACGGCCTTGCCGCCCGGAACGTAGAGGCCCACGCGGTCGATCGGTTGCCAGCGGTGGGCGACGATGGCACCCTCGGCGACCTCCGTGGAGATGCGGATGGGCATGGCCGCGACGGAAACCGCGCGCACCCGCCGAATGCTCTCCTCGAGTGCCGCGCGGACGGCGGGGCGGAGCTTCCCCACGGCCGCGGCAATGCTCGCCGGTGCGATGCGAACCTGCTCCGGGCGCACACCGTCGAACGTCTCCGCGTGATCCTTCAACGCGGATTCGCCATGTTCGCGCACGTCCTCGACGAGTCGGGTGGCCTGAGCGGTCGCACTGGCAACATCCACCTGGGCTCGGGGAACGAGCTGGCGGAGCTCGCGGGGCGTCGGGCTGGTCCCGCGCAGATCAATCGTGGAAATCATGGCGGAAACAGCCTAGTTCGGCCGCGAGGTACGCGGGTGCCGGTGGCGCGGCGACGACGGTCAATTCAGGCAATTCGGTCCGAGCAGCGATTTGAGTTCCCCGTACAGGTCGGCGCTCACGCTCACCGGGTAGGGCACTTCGAACATCCGCGCCGTTTCGCCCTTCACGAGCTTCAGCCGCACCTCGTTGTCGCCGGAATGCCGGATGAGAACGTCGTTGAGCGCCGTCACGACGTCGGTGGTTGCCCGGACCTCCGGCACCGAAATGACGAGCGGCCCGGCGCCGAGGCTCTGGCCGAGGTCGGGGGCAAACAGACTCACCGCGTGCAGAGCGACCCCGTCATCTCTCTCGCTGACCCTGCCCTTCACGACGATGATGGAGTCGTTCACGAGCGCGGGGGAAAACTCCTGATACGTCTTCCCAAGAAACAGAATCGAGATCTCTCCGCCGAAATCTTCGACCTGGACGATGCCGTAGGGGTTGCCGCTGTTGCGCGCCGTACGGTGCTGCACGCTCGTGATGAGCCCCGCCACCGACACCGTGTCGCCGTCGGACGCGGCATCACCCGCGAGCAGCTCGGAGATACCGACGCTCGCGTGTTTCGCGAGCTGGAGTTCGAGGCCGGCCAGCGGATGGTCGGAGACGTACAGCCCGAGCATTTCCCGCTCGAACGCGAGTTTGTCGCGCTTGGACCACTCCGGGCGGTCCGGCACCTTGTTGACGGCCTGCGGTTCCTCCCACAGGCTGTCGAAGTCGAATCCGACCTGGCCGTTCGCCTCCGCGCGCTTCTGGGTGACTGCCGCGTCGATCGCGTCCTCGTGGATCTCGACGAGCGCGCGCCGGGTGCAGCCCAGCGAATCGAACGCGCCGGCCTTCACGAGGGACTCCACCGTGCGCTTGTTCGCGACCTGAAGCGGAACCTTCGCGAGGAAGTCGTGGAAGCTCTCGAACCGGCCCTTTTCGTTTCGCGCCGCCCGGATGGCCTCCACGACATTCGCTCCGACATTCCGGATGGCTCCGAGCCCGAACCGGATGTCCTTGCCCGCCGCGGTGAAGTCGCCGGCCGACTCGTTCACATCCGGCGGCAGCACGCGGATGCCCATCCGGCGGCACTCGGCCAGATACACGCCCAGCTTGTCCTTGGAGTCGCCGACGCTCGTCAGCAGGGCCGACATGTACTCGGCAGGGTAGTTCGCCTTCAGGTAGGCGGTCCAGTAGCTCAGCACCGCATACGCGGCCCCGTGCGACTTGTTGAAGCCGTAGTCGGAGAACGGGACCATGATGTCCCACAGAGCGCTCGCCGCGTCCTTGCTGTAGCCGTTCTTCTCCATGCCCGCCGCGAAGTTCGCGAACTCCTTGTTGAGGACCTTGAGGTCCTTCTTCCCCATCGCCTTGCGCAGGGTGTCCGCCTGGCTCAGGGTGAAACCGGCCACCTTCTGCGCGGCCGCCATCACTTGCTCCTGGTAGATGACGAGCCCGTAGGTTTCCCCCAGGATGTCGGCGAGCGGCTCCGCGAGTTCCGGGTGGATCGCGTCCACCTCTTCGAGCCCGTTCTTCCGCAACGCATATTTGGTGTGGGAGTTCATTCCCATCGGCCCCGGCCGGTACAGGGCGATCACCGCGGTGATGTCGTTGAAACTGTCCGGCTTCAGCTGTTTGAGGAGGGAGCGCAGCGGTCCGCCGTCGAGCTGAAACACGCCGAGCGTATCGCCGCGGGACAGCAGTTCATACGTCTTCGCGTCGCCGCCGAGGTCCAGGTCTTCGAGCACGACGTCTTCGCCCCGGTTGGACTTGATCGACACGAGCGCATCCTGAAGCACCGTGAGGTTGCGCAGCCCGAGGAAGTCCATTTTCAGCAAGCCGAGTTTCTCGCACGGCGGCTGGTCGAACTGGGTGATGATGGCGCCGTCGTCCTCGCGCTTCATGATCGGAAGAACGTCCAGGAGCGGTTCTGCGGACATGATGACGCCCGCGGCGTGCACGCCCCACTGGCGTTTGAGGTTCTCGATCCCGAGCGCCGTGTGGAACACGCGCGCCGCCTCGGGGTCGGCGTCGACGATCGCCCGCAGGTCGCCGGCCTCCTTGTACCGCGCCGACGATTTGTCCGTGACATCGGCCAGACCCATATCCTTGCCCATGATGGGCACGGGCATGGCTTTCGTGAGTTTCTCGCCCACCGCGTACGGCATGCCGAGAACGCGGGCAGAGTCCTTGAGCGCCTGCTTCGCCTTGATCGTTCCGTAGGTCACGATTTGCGCGACCCGATCATCCCCGTACTTTTGCGTGACGTAACGGATGACCTCTCCGCGCCGGCGATCGTCGAAGTCGATGTCGATGTCGGGCATGGAGATGCGGTCTGGATTGAGGAATCGTTCGAAGATGAGGCCGTGCGCAAGGGGGTCGAGGCCGGTGATCTTCATGGCGTACGCAACCAGGGAACCGGCCGCCGAGCCGCGCCCGGGCCCGACCCGGATGCCGTTCTCCCGCGCCCAGGCGATGAAATCCGCCACCACCAGGAAGTATCCGGGGAACCCCATCTGGTTGATGACTCCAACCTCGTAATCGGCCTGGGCTCTGTGCTTCTCCGGGACTCCGTTCGGGAATCTCTCCGTCAGGCCGCGATCCACTTCCGCGGCGAACCACGTCGCTTCCGTGTGCCCCTGCGGGACCGGGAACCTCGGCATGAGGTCGCGCTTCTCGAAGGACACATCGCAGGATTCAGCGATGAGCAGCGTGTTGGAGATCGCCTCCGGGTGATCGGCGAAGAGCGAGCGCATTTCCGCCGCGGACTTCAGGTAGAACTCCTGCGAGTCGAACTTGAATCGGTTCGGATCGTCCAGGGTGGACCCGGACTGGACGCACAGCAGCGCGGCGTGGGCTTCGGCGTCGCCCGCGTGCGTGTAGTGGAGGTCGTTCGTGGCAACGAGCGGCATCCCCAGCTCTTTCGCCAGGGTGAGGAGCTCGCTCATGGTGCGGCGTTCGATGTCGATGCCGTGGTCCATGATCTCGCAGTAGAAATTCTCCTTGCCGAAGATGTCCTGGAACTCGGCTGCGGCTGCGCGCGCCTCGTCGTACTGGCCGAGCCGGAGGCGGGTTTGCACTTCGCCGCCGACGCATCCGGTGGTCGCGATAACCCCTTCCGCATACCGGCTGAGCAGATCCCGATCCATCCGCGGCTTGTAGTAGAAGCCCTCGATGGAGGCCAGCGACGACATGCGGAACAGGTTGTGCATGCCGACGTTGTTCCTGGCCAGGAGGGTCATGTGGGTGTAGGCGCCGCCTCCCCCGACATCGTTCTCGCCGCCATCACCCCAGCGCACGCGTGTCTTGTCCCGACGGTCTGTTCCGGGTGTCAGATACGCCTCCGTGCCGATGATCGGCTTGATCCCCGCCGCGGTGGCCGCCGTCCAGAAGTCGTGGGCGCCGAACATGTTGCCGTGGTCCGTCACCGCGATCGCCGGCATCCCCTGGTTGACTGCCGCATCGATGAGCGGACCGACCCGGGCGGCGCCGTCGAGCATCGAATACTCGCTGTGCACGTGCAGGTGCACAAAGGAATCGGAACTCGGTGGCAAAGGGTTCTCCGCGGGGATCGTCGTGTCAGTCCAGACTATGGCTTTCCCGGCCCGCCCCGGAGACGACGTGCCGTCAATCTGCCCGCAGCACCTCGAGGGCGCGCGCAAGATCGTCGAGATACGGCGAGGAGAACTCCACCGCCTCCTCCGTGCCCGGATGGCGGAACCCCAAACGCACCGCGTGCAGCCACTGCCGCGTGAGACCGAGCCTGGCCGTGAGCGCGGGGTCGGCGCCGTACATGTCGTCGCCGACGCACGGGTGGCGCTGGGTCGACAGGTGAACGCGGATCTGGTGGGTTCGGCCGGTTTCCAGGTGGATTTCGAGCAGCGATGCGCTCCGGAACGCCTCCTGGGTTTCGTAGTGGGTCACGGACGGTTTCCCGTCGCTTGTCACCGCGAACTTCCATCGTGCGCCGGGGTGCCGTCCGATGGGCGCGTCGATCGTCCCGCGCAGGGGATCCGGATGTCCCTGCACGACCGCGTGGTACACCTTGTCCACCTTCCGATCGTGGAACGCGCGCTTCAGCTCCGTGTAGGCCCGATCGCTCGCGGCGACGACCATGAGGCCGCTCGTCCCGACGTCGAGCCGATGGACGATTCCGGCACGCTCCGCGGCGCCGGCGGTGCTCGTTCGGATTCCTGCGGCGGCCAGCGCCCCCAGCACCGTGGGCCCATCCCACCCGACGGACGGGTGCGCAGCGACCCCGACGGGCTTGTCGACGACCACGATGTCGTCATCCGCGTGCACGATCGCCATGCCGGGCACCCCGACGGGCACGATGGCCGGATCGGATTTGGGCTGCCAGGTGACTTCGAGCGTGTCGCCCTCCGCGACCCTGTCCGACTTCGACCAGAGGCGGCCGTCAGAGCTCACCCCGCCGGACTCGATGACTTCCGCCGCGAACGTTCGCGTGAATCCGAGGATTCTGGCCAGTGCGACGTCCAGCCGTTCGCCGGCGACACCGGGCGGAACCGGAAACCGGCGGGTTTCCATTAGTCAGGACTCGGCGTGGCGGATGACGCGACGGCCATCGATCCGCACCCCGCGCACGGACAGGATGATGAACAGGCCCATGCTCGCAACGATGAACGAGTCGGCCACGTTGAAGATCGCCGGGAATCCCCAGACCTGGATGAAATCCACGACGTGCCCGAGCCCGAAACTCGGCTCCCTCAGCAACCGGTCCGTGAGGTTGCCCGTTGTTCCGCCCAGGAGCATGCCGAAAAGTATTGCCCAGGCGACGGAGCGGATCCGGCGCGCGTACCAGATGATGAAGACGGTGACGCCGGCCGCGACAATCGAGAAAATCCAGGTGGACCCGCTCGCGAACGAGAACGCGGCACCCGAATTCTTCACGAAATGGAATTGCAGCACGGGGCCCAGGACATCGACCTGCTGTCCTTCGCTCAAATTGGAGACGATAAGGAACTTGGTCAGCTGGTCGAATCCGTAGACGACGACGGCAACGCCGATGAGCATCGTCAAGGCGCGCAGGCTCGTGCGCTGGGGCGCCTCGGCGCGGGTTTCGGACGACAGGTCAGTTACCGCCGAAGCCCGGGTAGTTCTGCTGCGGCTGCGCGGGGACCGCGCCGAACCCTGCCGGATCCTGCGGAGCCCCGACTGCAGCGGGTTCCTGAGGAGCCGGAGCGCCTACCGGCACAGCCGTGGAGTCCAGTTCGTGCAGGATGCCCTCGATGTGGCCCTTGAGCTTCGCACGGTACTCGCGCTCGAAGGACCGGAGGTCTTCGACCCGGCTTTCGAGGGCGGCGCGCTCCTGTTCGAGAGCGCTGAGCTCGGAAAGCTTCTGGCCCTCCGCCTCGCTGACAATTCGCGCAGCGGTGGCGTGGCCTTCCGCGATGAGCGCATCGCGCTTCTCGATTCCCTCCCGCACGTGCTCCTCGTGCAGGCGGCGGGCCAGCTGGAGCAGGTTGTTCGTGTTGTTGGGGTCTGCCGACGGATCCCCGCCGGGGAAGGCTCCCGCCGGCGCGGGCTCTGGCGCCTGGACTGCGGGTGCGGATGGCGCTTCCGCGACCGGGGCGGCTGCGGCCTGAGCTGCTGCGGCCGGAGCCATTGCGCCGCCTCCGCGCTGGAACTCGGCGATCTGGGCGTCACTCGCGATGAGCCGCTGGCGGAGCTCTTCGTTCTCCTGGCCGAGGCGCCGCAACTCGACGACGACCTCGTCGAGGAAGTCATCCACCTCATCCTGGTCATAGCCCTCGCGGAATTTGGTTGGCTGGAATCGCTTGTTGACCACGTCTTCTGGGGTCAGAGCCATGAGAGTCACCTTCAAAGATCAGTTGCACGTCGAACTCAACGTACTGACAAAGGTACCAAATTTATTGGTAAACCCCTGTATAGGTCGCGACAACCTGCCGGAGAAATATTCGCGGCGGTGGAACGCGCCCGATCAGACGGAACTCAGCGCGAGCGCAATGTACATGAGCACGATGACCACGAGCATCACGATGCTCCACGAGAAGTCCAGCGCGGCGGGGCCCACCCGGAAGGGTGGCACGACTTTTCGCACCGCCCGAATCGGCGGATCCGTCAGCGTGTACACGATTTCCGCGAGCACGAGGCCAAACCCTCTGGGTCGCCAGGTTCGCGAGAAATTCTGGGCCAGATCGACGATGAATCGGGCCCACATGACGAAGAAGTACGCGAGCAGGAGGAAGTACAGCACCCCCGCGATGGCAGAAACGATCAACATGGGTCTACCGGCGCCGCCCGCGGGTGAGCGGCACCGCGGGGCCCGGGCGGAAGATCAGTGCTCCGGGAAGAACGCGGCGTCGACTGACGGTTCCGGTTCGCCCTGGTCGCCGCTCACCGCGACGTGTGCGGGCGAAAGCAGGAACACCTTGTTCGTGACGCGTTCGATCCTTCCGTAGAGCCCCTGGGACAACCCGCTGGCGAAGTCGACGAGGCGACGCGCTTCCGATTCGCTCATCTGCGACAGGTTGATGATCACGGGAATCCCTTCGCGGAAGCTCTCCGCGATGGTCTGCGCGTCCTTGTACTGGCGAGGGTGCACGGTCAGGATCTCGTTCATTTCGGCAACCGGCGCCGCCGTCCTGGATGGCCGTCGCAACGGGGTCACCGGGGCGCGCTGCGCCTGCTGGTGCGCGGATTGGCTCGACGCGGCGGACGGGGAGCTGCCGCTCGGCCCCTGCGGAACGGATGGCACGGCGCCGTAGTCGTCGTACTCCTCGTCGGCGAGGCCCAGATAGACCATGGTCTTGCGCAGCGGGTTAGCCATTTTGTGCCTCCAGTGGTGAACTTCTGCTTTCGAGATTAACCGGCCGGGGGGCGATTTCCCGTGATTGCCGTGCCAATCCTGAGGTGTGTCGCGCCTTCGAGTATCGCTTCGCGAAAGTCGCCCGACATCCCTGCGGAGATGAACGTCGCGTCCGGGGCGGTCGCCTGGAGCCGCTCGGAGGCCGCACGGACCGTGGCGAACGCCCGTCGCGGATCGTCGCCGAGCGGCGCCACTGCCATGATTCCGAGCACCCGGATGCCGGGCGTGGCCAGAGCACGCTCGGCCAGCGCATTCAGCCCATCCGGTGCAACGCCGCCTCGCGACGGGTCGTCGGTGAGATTGAGCTGGAGGAAGCACTCCGTCGTCCGCTCGGCGGAGGCGAGCGCGTCGAGGATGCTCTCCCGGTCGAGCGAATGAATGACGCGGGCATAGGCCGCGATCTGGCGCGCCTTCTTGCTTTGGATTTGACCGACGAAGTGCCAGGTGAGCCTGGGGTCGGCGACCTCGGCCACTTTGGCTCTGGCCTCCTGGTGGCGGCTCTCCCCCAGATCCCGCGCGCCGAGATCGGCGAGTTCGCGCACGAGCGAGGCGGGGTGGAATTTGGTCACGACCACCGTCGTGATGCTCTCGGGGCTCCGACCGGATTCCCGCGCGGCGTCGCCGATCGCGGACTGCACCCGTTCCCACCGGTCCCGCAGCGAATCCTGCGGGTCGCCGCCATCCCGCGCTCGCCCCACCGGCTCTGCCCCGCGGGGCACCGAGGTCATTTCAGGAAGTCTGGGATGTCCAGGTCGTCTCCCGCGTCGTCGAATGCCGGGTCCTTGGCGACGACCGGCACGTCGGGTTCATCCTCCCAGCCGCGCGGATCCGAGAGCCCTTCGCTTGCCGCGAACCCCTCGCCGTACTCCGCGGTCGCCTCCATGGGTGGCGCACCGGCCGTGACGTAGCTGGAACGGCGATCCGCCTTGCGCACGGTCGGTTCGCCGCCGTCGAATCCGGCGGCGATCACGGTGACGCGGACTTCGTCGCCGAGCGTGTCGTCGATGACAGCTCCGAAGATGATGTTCGCTTCGGGGTGCACCGCTTCCTGCACGAGCCTGGCGGCGTCGTTGATCTCGAAAATGCCCAGGTTCGATCCGCCCTGAATCGACAGGAGAACGCCGTGGGCTCCGTCGATGCTCGCCTCAAGAAGCGGGCTTGCGACGGCGAGCTCTGCCGCCTTGATGGCGCGATCGGCCCCTCTCGACGAGCCGATTCCCATGAGGGCCGATCCGGCGCCCTGCATGACGGATTTCACGTCGGCGAAGTCGAGGTTGATCAACCCCGGGGTGGTGATGAGGTCGGTGATGCCCTGGACGCCGGCCAGAAGCACCTGATCGGCCGTGGCGAACGCTTCCAGGAAGCTGATCCCGCGGTCGCTGATTTCGAGCAGCCGGTCGTTGGGGACGACGATGAGGGTGTCGACTTCGCTCTTGAGCGCGGACACGCCGATGTCGGCTTGCGACGCACGCCGTTTTCCTTCGAACGCGAACGGGCGGGTGACGACGCCGATGGTGAGTGCGCCGATCGATTTGGCGATGCGCGCGACGACGGGCGCGCCGCCCGTTCCCGTGCCACCGCCTTCCCCGGCCGTGACGAACACCATGTCGGCGCCGGCCAGCGCCTCTTCGATTTCCTCGGCATGGTCCTCTGTCGCGCGCCGACCGACTTCTGGGTCGGCTCCCGCGCCGAGGCCCCTGGTGAGTTCGCGGCCGACGTCGAGCTTCACGTCGGCATCGCTCATCAGGAGCGCCTGAGCGTCCGTGTTGATGGCGATGAACTCCACTCCCCTGAGTCCGAGTTCGATCATCCGGTTGACGGCGTTGACGCCGCCACCGCCGATGCCGACCACCTTGATCACGGCGAGGTAGTTCTGGTTCGATGTCACGTCCGGCCTCCGGGGCTACTTTCAATCTCTACTTGAGGTTTAAAGTTATGCTCAGTATGCATTTCCTGACCTGACGGTAGGCGCGACCGGCCCCGCTAGCGCGCATCCGCTCCAGCGTGTCGCGAAGTCCATGGCAGAGTCACGGAATCCCGTCAGCCGCGCACGTGACGTTGCACACTCAGCGCGACCTCACCACGGGACTCAGCGGCGCGGACACGTCGTACTCGACCCTGGCATTCGAACCCTGAACGGCGATGAGCTCCTGGAGCACGCGGGCTTTGAGCGCGGAGCGTTCCGCACTCCCCCACACGACTCGCTGGCCGCCGTCCAGCAGCACAAGCTGCACATCGTCCTTTGAGGTGGCAGTGGCGACATCCACTCTGGACCGGACGGATTCCGGCAGCGACAGGAGCACATCGACGACCGCAGAGAATGCGGGAGAATCCGTGCCGGCCCTGCCGACGTCGATAAGCGGCACCCCGTCCGCGCGGCGCGCCGTGGTGGTCAGGATGACACCGGCCGGATCGACGATCGCGAAACCGCTCGCCGTCGCCACCGCGCCCACCGGGGCCCGTTCGACGATGTGCACGATGAGGGTCGACGGTGGAACAACCTCGGTGACGAAACTGCGGATGAGCGGAAACGCGTCGAGCTGGGACCTCAATCTGTCGTAATCGAACAGGGCGAGGGGCGTACCCAGCTGGCCGTCGATGGCTGCGGTCACCTCCTTCGCGCTGACCGCCCTGGTGCCCTCCACCGTGATGGTGCGCAACGCCAGAAGCGGCGAATACACCGCGACGGCCAGCAACGCGGCCAGAATCGCGACGAGGCCTGCCGCGACGGCCCAGCCCAGCCTCCGGTGGCGCGCGCGGCGCGTGAACCGGCGAATCTCGCTTTTCTCGAACCGCCGCCGCTCCCGCTTCGCGGCGCGAACCTCGGAGCGGCTGCGCGACGCCGTGGTCCTGGGCGCGGGCGCCGGCCGTTTCGGGCGCGGGCTTCGGGTGAGCGGCACCGGCTCGGACGCCGGCTTCGGCTTCGGCATCGGGGTGGCACCCGGTCGAGGAGACCGTTTCTGCCGCTGCTTCGGCGTCGCCTCCGAATTCGATGCCGGCCGCCGATCAAATCCCTCCGGCCGCTTCACAGCGACCTGCCAGATCGCCGGCCGCCTTCCGCAAGTGCGGCGAGAAGATCGGGAATGAGGCCGAATACATCCCCGCCGCCCATCGGCAGGACGATGTCTCCCGGCGCGGCGATGCCCACCGCCGAATCGATGGCCGCCACCCACGTCGAGCAGTATTCGACCCGCGACTGGTCGGCAAATCGCTCCACAATCAGTTCACCGCTCACGCCCGCCACCGGTTTTTCCCGCGCGGCGTAGATCGGAACCACAATCGTGTGATCGGCAAGTTCCTCGAGGACTTCAGCGAACTCGGCGGAGAGACGTGCGGTTCTGCTGTACAGGTGAGGTTGGAAGATCGTGATGATCCTGCCGTCGCCGACCACGGCTCGAGCGCCGCCGAGCGCCGCCCTGATTTCGGTCGGATGGTGGGCGAAATCGTCGAACACCCGCACGCCGTTCACCTCCCCGCGCAGCTCGAACCGGCGCCCCGTGCCGGTGAAGGCCCCGAGCGCGTCGATCGCCCGGGCCGGTTCGAACCCAAGCGACACGAGAACCCCGAAGGCACCGGCGGCATTGAGCGCATTGTGGACGCCGGGGACGCGAAGCGCCACGAGGAACTCGTCTCCGCGCCACGACAGGGCGAACGATGCTGTCGGTCCCGGCTCGATCGAGTGGATGCGCACGTCGGCGGAAGGATCCGTTCCGAACGTCACGACGGCGCGATCCACAAGGCGGGGAATAATCTCGCGGGCTCCCTCATCATCCGCCGAAATCACGACGGATTCCGCAGCCCCGGCCGCAAACGTCACGAACGCGTCCTTGAACGCCTCTGCGGTGCCGAAATGGTCGAGGTGGTCTGGATCGACGTTCGTCACGAGCGCGACATCGGTGTCGTACAGCAGAAACGAGCCATCGGACTCGTCCGCCTCGACGACGAAGAGCTGTCCGGATCCCGGCATCGCGCTCACGCCGAGGGACGTGATCACGCCGCCGTTCACGAATCCCGGATCGGTTCCGAGCTCCCGAAGCGCGGTGACGATCATTGCCGTTGAGGTGGTCTTCCCGTGCGCCCCCGCGACCGCGACGAGCCGGTGACGCCCGGCAAGCCACGCCAGGGCGACAGCACGGTGCACGACGGGAATGCCCCGTTCCCGTGCCTCCAGATACTCGGGGTTGTCCTCGTCGATGGCACCCGTCACCACGACGGTGTCCGCATCACCGACCGACGCGGCATCGTGCCCGATCGTGACGTGCGCGCCTGCGGCCCTCAGCGACCTGACCGTCTCGGTGTCCCGGAGGTCCGAGCCGGTGACCGTAAGGCCCGCGGAAAGCAGAAGAAGCGCGATTCCGCTCATTCCGGCGCCGCCGATGCCGATGAAGTGCACCCGCCCCGGATCCTCCGGCATGGCCTGGCGAAAGTCGGACTTGATCATGGGCGATCTTCCTTCGCGTCGGCCACGGCCTCCATGACGAGCGCGACGGTGCGCGCCGTTCCATCCCGAACGCCCACCGCCGCCGCGTTCGCGGCCAGCTCCGAGATGGCGGCGGGGTCGAGCAGGAGCGGAACGAGAGTGCGCTCGATCCAGGACTCGGTGAAGTCGGCGTTCGCCACCATGAGCGCTCCCCCGGCCGCGGCGACCCCCGCGGCGTTCCGTTTCTGCTCGCCGTTTCCGATCGGCAGAGGAACGTACACCGCCGGGATGCCCAGGGCGGTGATCTCGGAGACCGTGGCGGAGCCGGCCCTGGAAATGACCAGCTGGGCGGCCGAGAACGCGAGATCCATGCGATCGCAGTATCGAACCAGGCGGTATCCCGGCAGGCTGCTTTCCCCCAGTTCGGACCGAGTCCCGGTGATGTGCAGCACCGACCAACCGGCACCGAGGATGCCGGCGACAGCGGCGGACACGGTGTCGTTGATGCTGCGCGCACCGAGAGATCCGCCGGTCACGAGCAGCACGCGGCTCTTCTCCTCGAACCCGAAATGGCGAAGCGCTGCAGGCCTCGTCACGGCCGGATCCAGATCTTCCAACGCCGAAGACAAGGGCATTCCGACAAACCGTGCGTTCCTCAGCCGCGTCCCCTCGAACGCGACACCGACGTGCCTCGTCAGCCAGCTTCCCAGGCGGTTGGCGAATCCGGGCACGGTATTCGCCTCGTGGACGACGATCGGGCGCTTTTCGCGCCAGGCCGCAATGTACGCCGGGGCCGACACGAAGCCGCCGAAGCCAACGACGACGTCGATGTCACGCTCCGCGATCACACGCCGAACCTCGCGCACCGCTCGCCGAAACCGGCCCGGGAACTGCACCATCGATGTTCCGGGTCGGCGCGGCATGGGAACCTTCTCGATCGTGACGAGTTCGAATCCGTGCTCCGGTACGAGCCGCGACTCCAGGCCATCCGCCGTGCCGAGAACGGTGAACTGGGACTCGGGCTCCGCGGAGCGCAGGCGATTCGCCACCGCGAGCAGCGGGTTCACATGACCGGCAGTACCGCCGCCGGCGAGCAGGTACCGCGTCACCGCTGAGCCCGGACCGCCGAAGGCTGCCGCGCGTACGATAGGACGATTCCGATGGCGAGCAGCGTGGTGACGAGCGCAGAGCCGCCCGCGGAGATGAGCGGAAGCGGCACCCCGAGTACGGGTAACAGGCCGAGAACGACGGCGATGTTGACAAAGGCCTGCACGACGATCCAGGTGAGCACGGCACTTACCGTGATGCGCGCCGCGGGGTCGCTGGACCCCCGGATGATGCGGATGAACGAGAACGCGAGAACCACGAACAGGGCCAAAACGACGATCGCCCCGATGAGTCCCAGCTCTTCGCCGATGATGGCGAAGATGAAGTCATTGTCCGCCTCGGGAAGCCACGACCACTTCGCCTTCGAGTTCCCGAGACCCACGCCGAAGATGCCGCCGGAGGCGAGCGCCCACCAGCCGTGGAGCGGCTGCCAGCACAGGCCGTTGTAGTCGACATCCGACGTGCAGCCGCTCTGCCAGGCGAGGATTCGTTCCTGACGGGATCCGCCCGAGAACGACAGCGCGATCGCCGCGACCGCCATCACGAAGGCGGGGATCGCGAGCACCCTCAGACGCACGCCGGCGAAGAACAGCGTGCCCAGCACGATCGCGACGAGGATGATGGCGGTGCCGAGGTCCCCGCCGAACAACACGAGCGCAATCGCGAGCCCCGAGACGATTCCGATGGATCGGAAGAGCACCCGCCAGTCCTCGAGCACGGATGCCCGCCGCGCGAGCACTCCCCCGAGCCAGATGACGAGGCCGACCTTCACGAGCTCGGACGGCTGGAAGGAGAACGATCCGAGAAGGATCCAGTTCCGGTTCCCATTGTGTTCGACACCGAGATTCGTCGCGACGACGAGGAATTGCAGGGAGACGGCGATCAGCATCGCCATGCCGGACCACTTCCGCCAAAACACTGCGGGCATGCGTGCGGCGATCAGCATGACAGGGATGCCCAGGAGGGCGAACAGCGCCTGGCGGAGAAAGCCCGTGAAGAAGTCGTCGGTCGCCTTGAACGACTCGACAGAGGAGGAGGACAGCACCATGACGAGGCCGAACACGACGAGAAACAGCGTGGAACCAAGCAGCAGGAAATAGTCGCCGTTTTCAGACCCGAAAATGCGCTTGACCGCCACCACGACGGCGGGAGCGTTCACCTCCGGCGGCCGGGATTGCCCGGAGTCAGGGTTTCGGCGGGAGCGCGGAGGACTCGTCGTCATCGGCGTCTCCTCCCAACAGGTCGTTCACGGCGTTCGCGAACTGCTCGCCGCGATCCGCGTAATCCCGGAACTGGTCCATGGAGGCCGCCGCCGGTGCGAGCAACACGACGTCGCCGTCGGCCGCAAGCCCCGCCGCCAGCCGCACAGCCGTCGGCATTACCTCTTTAGTGTCGAGCGTGTCGACCTCGATCACGGGCAGTTGCGGGGCGTGTCGTGCGAATGCTTCCAGCACCGCAGAACGGTCGGTTCCGATGACCACGGCGCCGCGAAGCCTGGCCGATACGGCATGGACGAGTTCGGCGGGAGACGTTCCCTTGAAGAGTCCGCCGATAATCCACACCACGGAGTCGAACGAGCCGAGCGAGGCCAGCGCCGCGTGGGCGTTTGTCGCCTTCGAGTCGTTCACCCATCGCACACCCGCGTTCTCCGCGACGAGCTCCGTGCGGTGATGATCGGCACGGAAGGAGAGCACGGCGGCCCTGACGGCATCGACGGTGGCGCCGAATGATCGTGCGAGCGCGGCGGCCGCGAGAGCGTTCGCGGTCATGTGGCGCCCGCCGAGGCCGACGGCAGCCAGTTCCTCCAGGGTGAAGAGTTCCTGAGCAGCGTGGTGGCGATCGTCCACGAACGCGCGGTCGCACGCGATGCCGTCCACGACGCCGAAACTGCTCGGTTGGGGTATTCCCAGCCCGAATCCGATCGCGCGGCACCCTTCGATGACGTCGGCACTCTGGACGAGTTCCCTGGTCACCGGATCCTCCTCGTTGAAAATGCACGCGATTCGCGTATTTTCGTATACCTTGCCCTTCGCGTCACGGTACGCAGCGGCCGATCCATGCCAGTCGAGGTGATCATCGGCAATGTTCAGGCACACGCTCGCCCACGGTGAAATGTCGCCGAGATAGTGGAGCTGAAAGCTGGAGAGTTCGACCACGAGCACGTCGAACCCGGCCGGATCCCGGATCGCATCCAGCACCGACACGCCCACGTTTCCGCAGGGCGCGGCTCGGAATCCTCCCGCCGCGAGCATCGACGCCGCAAGCTGCACGGTCGTGGTCTTTCCGTTCGTCCCGGTGACGACAATCCACTCTGCGGCAGTACCGGTCTTGTCGCGCAGGCGCCAGGCGAGCTCCACATCGCTCCAGACCCCGCGGCCGCTGTCGAGCGCCCACCGCACGGCGGGGTGGCTCGGGCGCAGCCCGGGCGAGACGATCACGAGTTCGGGATCGAACTCGACCACCCGGTCGGGAATGCCGTCGTCGAGGTCCGCGAGCACGAGGTCGACGCCGAGGACGTCCAGAATTTCCTTCTTCGCCGTGTCCGCGCTCGGGGTGGCCACCAGGACGGAACATCCGAGCTCCGCTAGGGTGTCCGCGGCCGCGAACCCGGAAACCCCGAGGCCCAGAACGAGGGTGCGCAGTCCGGCCCAGTTGGCGTTCCAGCTGGTCAGCCCGAGGACATCCCGCTGCGCCATCATGGCGCGATGCTGGAGAGCCACTCGAGGTAGAACAACCCGACTCCTGCTCCGACGAACAATCCGGCGATGATCCAGAATCGCACGACGATGGTGACTTCGGGCCAGCCCTTCATCTCGAAGTGGTGGTGGTAGGGGCTCGACCTCCAGATCCGTTTCCCCTTCGTGAGCTTGAAGTAGATCCGCTGAATGATGACCTGGCCGGTGATGATGGCGAAAAGCCCGCCGATGAGAACGAGAAGCAGTTCGGTGCGGGACAGGATGGCCAGTGCCGCCAGTGCGCCGCCCAGGGCGAAGGAACCGGTGTCGCCCATCATGATCTGCGCCGGCGACGTGTTCCACCACAGGAACCCGACAAGCGAGCCGACGATGGCCGCGGCAATCGTCGCGAGCTCAAGCGGCGACGAAACGGTGTAGCACTTGAACAGGTTCTCCGGGTTGACGGAGAGGCTGTAACACGACTGAATCGATTGCCAGTATCCGATGATGATGTACGAGCCGATCGCGAAGATCGAGGCGCCGGCGGCGAGCCCATCCAGCCCGTCCGTGAGGTTCACCGCGTTCGACGCGGACACCGTGATGAACACGACCCACGCCACGATCGCGACGGTCCCCACGCCGACTCCGAAGGTGACCAGGAAGTCGAACGGCAGGTCGCGAATGAACGACACGGCGCTCGATACGGGTGACCGCCCGTGGCTGTCGCGGTACGTGATTCCAATCAGGGCGAAGATCACGCCGATGACTACCGTGCCGATGATCTTGTAGATGCCCGGCAAGCCCAGGCTGTTCTGCTTCGTCACCTTCATGAGATCGTCGATGAAGCCGATGATGCCGAGGCCGCCCATCATCAGGATGACGAGCATGGCGCTCGCGCTCGGTCGCCCGCCGCCCACGAGGTGGCCGAGGAAGTAACCGACCACCGATGCCGTGACGAACACCACGCCGCCCATCGAGGGAGTGCCGCGTTTGACGACGTGGGTTGTCGGCGTATCCGCCCGGATGAATTGCCCGAGGCCCAGCCGACGGAACACTCTGGCGAACAACGGGGTGAGTACCAGCGTGAAAATCATCGAGAACGCGGCAGCAAGAAGAAGTGCAAGCATCAGCTCACCCCGGCGATTCGGTCGCCAAGCAGCCGGAGCCCTGCAGAGTTCGAAGATTTCACGAGGACAACGTCTCCAGACTGCAATTCGTTACGCAACAGATCGTATGCCCGGTTGGAGTCCTCAACGAAGACCGACTCCCCGTCCCACGAACCTTCCAGCCCTGCCGCATCGTGGATGTGCCGGGCCTCGTGGCCGACCACGATGAGCTTGTCGATATTCAGCCGGACGGCGAGTCGCCCGATGCGGTCGTGCTCTTCGTCTGCGTACTCCCCCAGTTCCGCCATTTCCCCGAGCACGGCGACGGCACGGTGGGTCCCTCGCGTAATCTCCGCGAGGGTTTTCAACGCGGCCGCCATCGAGTCCGGGCTCGCGTTGTATGCATCGTTGATCACCGTGATGTCGCCCGGGGCATGGTGAAGCTCCATGCGCCAGTGTTCGGCGCGTTTCATCGAAGACAGCGCCGAGACCGCCATGGCAGTCTCGATGCCGAGCTCCCGGGTGGCGGCAATCGACGCGAGTGCGTTCATCACGTTGTGTTCGCCGAGGATGCCGAGCCGGACGTCCCGCCGCTCGTTGCCGATTGCGAGAGTGAAACGCGTCCCGGCCGTGGTCGTCGCGACGTCTTCCGCGCGAACCTGGGCATCGGACGAAAGCCCGAACGTCACGACGTTCGCCCGGGTCATGCCTGCCATGGCGTTCACGCGCGAATCGTCCAGGTTCAGGACTGCGGTCGCCTCGCCGGGGAGTTGCGTGACGATCTCCGCCTTGGCTTTCTGGGTCTCCTCGATGGACCCGAATCCTCCCGCGTGGGCCAGGCCCACCTTGAGAACGATCGCGATGTCCGGGCACACGATCGCGACGAGCCTGGCGATCTCGCCGGCAGCGCTTGCCCCCATCTCCACGACGAGAAAATCCGTCTCCGCGGTGATGTCCAGCATGGAAAGCGGCGCGCCGACCTCGTTGTTGAACGACTCGCGGGGCGCCACCACGGAGCCCGCCGTGCCGAGGATCTCGCGAAGCATGTTCTTCGTCGTCGTTTTTCCGTTGGAACCGGTGACGGCGACTACCCGCAGTTTTCCCCTGGATCTGACGCGCGCGACTACGTCGCGGGCAAGGTCGGTGAGCGCACGGAGCGAATCGTCGACGACGATCACCGGAACGTCGACGGGCAGCTCGCGCTCGGCGATGATCGCCCGGGCACCGGCGTCGATGGCGGACTGCACGAACTCGTGCCCATCCGTGGTCGCTCCGCGCATCGCGATGAAAACCGACCCGCTCGACGCAAGCCGGGAGTCGACCACGATGGGACCGGACATGATTTGGGTCTCGTCGGTGGCGCCGTGAATCACACCACTGACAGTGCCAGCAAGGTCAGCGAGTGTGAGTTCGATCACCAGCCCGCCTCACGCAACGCGGCCCTGGCCTCCGCACGCGCGGAATACGGAATGCGCACGCCATCGATTTCCCGGTAGTCCTCATGCCCTGGCCCAGCCCACAGAATCGTGTCGCCTTCTCTGGCCAGGGTCACCGCGAGGCGGATTGCCTGCTCCGGCACGGCCACCTCATGCAGCTCGGCCTGGTTCTCGGCCAGCAGCGTGCCCTCGATGAGGGCCCTCCTGATCGATTCCGGATTTTCGGAACGCGGCTGGTAGTCCGTCACGATCACGATGTCAGAATTCTCCGACGCCACCCGGCCCATGTCGAGCCGTTTGGTGGTGTCCCGGTCCCCGTCGGCCCCGAACACCATGATGATGCGACCGGTGGTGACCGCGCGAACCGCATCGAGAGTGCTGACGAAGGCATCCGGGCTGTGCCCGTAATCCACGAACAGGCTCGGTCCGTAGTCGCCGGATATCCGCTCGGTGCGGCCGGGAAGATATACGTCGATTCCGTCCTGCACGGCGTGACCGATCACTTCGAGCTCGAACCCCGCCTCGACCAGCATGACGATGGCCAGGCCCGCGTTGGCGGCCATGTGCCAGCCGATCAGCGGAATGGTCGTCTCCAGCGTGCGGCCCTCCGGGCCGGTGATGCGGAACGTGGTCGCTTCGGCCCTGCTGTCGAGGATCTCCACCCGCCACTCCGCATCGACCCCGTCGACGGTGGCGATGGTGGTGACGGGAATGCGGCACCGGTCGACCACGCGGTGACCCCATTCGGTGTCGAGCGAGACGACCCCGCGTCGACCATGCTCCGGCTCGAACAGCGCGAGTTTCGCGGCGAAATACTCCTCCATGTCGGCGTAGTCGTCGAGGTGATCGTGGCTGAGATTCGTAAACGACACGACATCGAACACGATGCCGCCGATGCGGTTCTGGCTGAGCGCCTGGGCGCTCACTTCGACCGCGACAGCGCGGACCTCGCTCTCTCGCATTCGCGCGAGGAGGGCGTGCAACTCGCTCGCTTCGGGGGTCGTGAGCCGGCTGACCACGGAGAGCCGTTCGCCGATGTG
The DNA here is from genome assembly GCA_017306245.1 of Micrococcales bacterium. Taxonomy (GTDB): domain Bacteria; phylum Actinomycetota; class Actinomycetes; order Actinomycetales; family Microbacteriaceae; genus Terrimesophilobacter. Next base: position 769,051 of record JAFKIY010000001.1, read on the forward strand.
CCGTTCCGCCGTCGAGCTGAGCCCGGCGACAAGGCCCAATTGCCTCAGGATCGCCTCCAGCAGGTAGGCGGTCGACGTTTTCCCGTTTGTTCCGGTGATCCCGAACAGGAGCGGCGGGTCCTCCAGCGTCTGGTAGATCCATGCCGACACGTCCCCCAACGCCGCCCTGGGCGAATCCACGATGACTGCGGGCAGTCCGGATTCTGCTGCGAGCTCGGCTCCCGCACGATCGGTCAGGATGGCGACTGCTCCGCGTTCGCGCGCGTCCGCGGCGAATTGGGCACCGTGGACGTGAACGCCGGGGAGCCCGACGAACACATCGCCCGGTTCCACTTCGCTCGCGCGCACCGTGATGCCGCTGACCTCCACGCCGTCGATGGTTCCGCTGTGCTCGAGGCCGAACTCGGCAACAAGGCCGGGAAGGGAACGATCCATGGGATGCTCAGGACGTAAGACCGGAGGGGTCCGATCAGTCATTCATCCTCATTCTCACCATGTCGTGGGGTAGCCGGGATCCGTGCCCCGCGACGGAGGCACCCGATACGTTTTCAACACCTGCTTCATGATCTTACTGAATGTCGGTGCCGCGGCTGCCGACGTGGTGATGGTGTGCGGCTTCACGTAGGTCACGATGACGACGTACTGCGGGTTGTCTGCGGGAGCGATTCCGGCAACGGAAACGATGGAATCGTTCGTGTAGACGCCGTTGGCTGCCACTTCAGCGGTTCCGGTCTTCGCCGCGATGCGGTATCCGGGGATCGTGAGCTGGGTGGAGAGCCAACCGCCGGTCACCACGCTCTCGAGCATCTTGACGGTTGTCGACGCCGCCGATTCGGATATCACCCTGCTCCCGTTCGTGGACGGTTGGTCGACGACGGTGCCGTCCGGCATCGTGCACCCTTCCACGAGAGTGAGGGGAAGCCGGACGCCGCCGTTGGCGATTGTTTGGTAGGCGCTCGCCATCTGGGCGAGCGTGACGCTGACCCCTTGACCGTAGGTGGTGTCGTAGTTCTGCTGCACGTTCCAGTGCTTTGCGAGCAACCCGTCGGCTTCACCCTGGAAGTCCACGGCCGTCGGCTCTCCGAGCCCGTACTTGCGGAAGTAGTCGTATCGGACATTCTGCGGCAGGGTCGTGCCCAGTTTGGACATTCCGACGTTGGACGACTGCTCGAGCACGCCGGTCAGCGTGAGGTGCTCATCGCCGTGGTATTCGGCATCCCGGATGCGGGCACCGTCGGGCGTCCACCACAACCAGGGCACGTCGACGCGGGTCGCTGGCGTCGCGGCACCCTGGTCGATCAGCATTGATGCCGAAAGCGCCTTCATGATCGATCCCGGCTCGAACATGTAGCTGAAGGAGCGGGCGCCGAGGAAGTCGGTGGCCGTACCGTTGATGTTGTTGGGGTCCACGGCCGGCCAGTCCGCCATGGCCATGATGTGGGCGTCCTTCACCCGCACGACGGCGGCCATTCCGGATTCCGCACCAATGGCTATCGCCTGTTCGGCGATGGCCTGCTGCGCGAACCATTGCAAATCGCTGTCGATGGTCAGGTGCAGAGTACCGCCGGGAACAGTCTGTTTCGTCGTCACCGTGCTTCCCGGCAGGCGCACTTCATCGGCGCTCTGCTCGTAGGTCGATGAACCGGGAGTGCTGGCAAGGCAGGAGTTCTCCGTGGCCTCCAGTCCGTTGAGCGGCTTATCCGTTCCGACGAACCCGACAAGATTTCCGGCGACGGAGCCGAGCGGATAGGTCCTGTGCTGTTCGGGTTCCGCGTACACCCAGGGAATGCGAAGATCCCGGACGGCGCGGAACGTCGCAGTGTCCACGCCCTTGACGAGCATCGCCCAATAGGAGTCGTGGTCGCTCGTCGCCGCGGTCAGCAGATCGTTGGCATTCGCGCCCGTGAGCTTCGCAATCTGGGTGATCGCATCCAGCACGGACACCGTCTGGGTCGAGCCGTCGTCTGCCGTGCGTTTGAACGACGCGACATCCCGCGGCGACACGGTGATGTTGTACTTCGTGACGTTGTCGGCGAGGACGACGCCGTTGGTGTCCACGATCTCGCCCCGAGGCGCGGGAATGGAGGTTTGGATCATCCGCTTGCTCAGCGCTTCGGCGTTCAATTCGCTGGCCCGCACCACCTGGATGTCGACGAGCCTGACGACGAACACGGCGACGATCGCGAAGGTGAGAAGGATCGCGACGGCCAGTCTGCGGCGGATCATTCTCTGGTGGATCACTGTGTCAATCTTTCGGCGTGGGCAGCTACCTGGTTATGGGGGATGGAATCCCCGCATCGCTTGAGGCTACTGACGTGGAACTTCCGTTTGCCTCAGGCGCGCCTGCCGTCGGAGTTGCGCTGTGCACGCTGCTTGCCGGGGTCAGACCGACGCTCGCAAGCAATTGGTTCGGAATGAGCGGCCCCCCGTCCGTGCCGGTGCGGATTCCGCTGCTCGCGGTCGCAGCCACGGGTTTGCCGATGACCGTGCCGTCGGAGAGCCGAAGGTACGCCGTGCTGGAATTCGTCACCATCCCCAGCGCCTGGGCGTTCGCCGCAAGGTGCTGCGGGGACTCGAGAACCTGCAGCTGCTCGGTGAGGGACTGCTGGTCGCGGGATAGTTCCTTCTGTTCCTGTTGGAGCGAGGAGATCTGGTATGCCCCATCCGACACCATGATGCTCAGCAGAAGTTGCGCGATGAGGATGGCGAACAGCCCGGCAACCGTGACGAGCGCGTAGACGGCCTTCGGTCGCGCTTTCTTCTGGACTCGCGTGGAGACGACGTCGAGGTGACGCCGGGGCGCGGGCTGGACGGGATGCCGCCGCGGGGCCTCGACGGGCAGAGCGCTCATGCGGCCCTCCTGATTCGTTCCGCGGCCCTCAGCCGCACTGGGGCCGACCGCGGGTTCGCGTCGATTTCGCGTTCACTGGCAAGCTCGGCGCCTCGCACGAGGAGCTTCAGCTGCGGTTTGTGCTCCGGCAGTTCGACGGGGAGCCCGGCCGGGGCGCTCGAGGTGGATCCGGCGGCGAAGGCGTGTTTGACGATGCGGTCTTCGAGCGACTGGTACGACAGCACCACGATCCGCCCTCCGACCTCAAGCGCGGCGATGGCGGCCGGGATGGCCCTTTCCAGCACGGCGAGTTCCTGGTTCACTTCGATCCTCAACGCCTGGAATACGCGCTTCGCCGGGTGCCCGGCCCTGCGCGCCGCAGCGGGGGTCGCCGCCTCGATCAGGGCGACGAGCTGAACCGAGGTCCGGAGTCGCGTGGTGGCACGCGAGTCGACGATGCGCTTCGCAAAACGCGGGGCAAGTTTCTCTTCCCCGTACTGGTAGAAGATCCGGCGCAATTCCGCTTCGCTGTACTCGGCGAGGATGCGCTCCGCGGTGAGCTCGGATCCTGCGTCCATGCGCATATCCAGCGGCGCGTCCTTCGAGTACGCGAATCCACGTTCCGCCTGATCCAGCTGGAGCGAGGACACCCCGAGGTCGAACAGAATGCCCGCGACGTGTTGAATGCCCAGCTCGCCGAGCACCGCCGCAATCTCGTCGTACACCGCGTGGACCAGATGCGCGCGGTCTGCGTACTGGGCCAGTCTCTCGCGGGCGATCGCGAGGGCATCCTGATCCCGGTCGATGCCGACGAGAATCAGGCGGGGGAATCGCTCCAGGAACGCTGCTGCGTGGCCGGCCATGCCCAACGTCGCATCAACGAGCACGGCTCCGTCGTTTCCGAGCGCAGGGCCAAGAAGCTCAAGGGTTCGCTCCAGCAGAACGGGCTCGTGGATGCGCTCGGGGTCCGGTCGGATTCCTCGGGAGGGTGTGCGGGACTTGTCGGGTCGTGCCATATCTTTCGGGAGACGAGCCCCTGACCCCTGATTCCCCTCCGCATCGGGCCTGACACTGGGGAAGGGTGTCAGGAACGAATCCGGCTGGGAGTCAGGAGCAAGGCGCTAGAAGATGCCCGGGATCACCTCCTCCGAAATCTCGGCGTATCCGGATTCCTGCTCGGCGTAGTACTCGTTCCAGGCTTCGGTGTCCCAAATTTCGGCCCGGTTGCCCGCACCGATGACGGTGAGTTCGCGGTCGAGTCCCGCGTAGGTCCTCAGCAGCTGGGGAACCGTGATGCGGTGTTGCTTGTCCGGCACCTCGGAGTGGGCGCCGGACAGGAACATCCGGAAGTAGTCGCGAGCCTGCTTTTTCGTGACGGGAGCCTCGCGAAGCCTCTCCAGCTGCACCTCGAACTCGCGCGTGCTGTACACGAACAGGCACCGCTCCTGACCGCGCGTGACGACGACGCCGGCTTCGAGCTCGTCCCAGAACTTTGCCGGGAGGATGATGCGGCCTTTGTCGTCGAGCTTGGGGGTGTAGGTACCAAGGAACATCCGCGGTCCACCCCCTCGTTCTCCGGCCCGGATTCAGGTAGCCTCCACTTTACTCCACTTACATCCACAAAACAATCAATTTCGACATCATTTCCTGCATACGAAAACTGGAGGCCTTGATTCTATTGGGAATTTGGAGCACCAGGTAGTGGAGGGATTTTTCCCACATTCGGCACTTTTGAGCCGAAATTGGGCACGAAAAAGGGCCGACCGTAAGGTCAGCCCTGTGCGTGCGCTCTAGCGGCGGCGGCTCAGCTGCCGCGCTCTTCCTGGCGCCGGTCCCAGCGATCGTTCATGCGGTCCATGAAACCGGCGTGCTTCGCGAAACTCCTGCCGCCCTGTTCCAAAGGTTCCTCTGGCGCTGCCGACCGCCTCAGGGCCAGGAGCACGCCGCCGAACATGATGAGGAATCCCACGACACCGATAATCACGAGGTGGGTGATGACCCCTGCGACAATTCCCGCGATTCCCAGAACCGCCAGTAGCGCTCCGATGACGATCATGCGGTAGTTCGGGCGCGAACCCTCACTGCCGACCGTCGCGACGAAGTCGGCGTCGTTGCGATAGAGACCGCGCTCCATCTCATCGAGGAGGCGCTGTTCATGCTCCGATAACGGCATGGTCACTCTCCTCTCCTGCGAGTCCGACGCTGTCTTGTCCACCATTGTATGCTCACGAGGCTGGCTAGGCTATCAGCGTGGCTGAGAGTACGCGGTTAGTTGATCTGGTCCAGGACGACATCGATCGCTTCCTCGACGACCGCGAACCGCAATTGCGCGACATCGCCGAGGAACTTGCCCCGTTTGCCGAGTACTCGCGCGCTCTGCTGAAGGGCGGGAAACGGTTCAGGGCGTTGTTTTGCTATTGGGGCTGGCAGTCCACGCGAACCCCGGCGAACGAATTCGACCTCATCCCGGACTCCGACGACCGGGAGCTGTCCGCGATCGTTCGCGCCTCGGTCGCACTTGAGCTGTTCCATGCCGCCGCGCTCGTGCACGACGACATCATCGACAACTCGGATACGCGCCGCGGCAGCGAGTCCATCCACCGCAGGTTCGAATCCATTCACCTCGCGGGAGGCTGGGCGGGCTCGTCAGAGGCATTCGGGCGCTCCGCCGCGATCCTGCTCGGCGATCTGCTGCTTGCCTGGAGCGATGAAGCCTTCGACGAGGCTCTGGCGATGACGGCTTCGTCGTCGGCGCGGGCCAGCGCCCGGGCCGAACACCACAGGATGCGCAGCGAGGTCATGCTCGGGCAATACCTCGACGTGCTGAACGAGCAGGCCTGGAAGAGCTACCCCGAATCGGAACAGCTGTCGCGCGCCCACCGGGTCATCATGTACAAGTCGGCGAAGTACAGCGTCGAAGCGCCGTTGACGATCGGCGCCGCCCTCGGCGGCGGCACTGCGGATCATCTCGCGGCTTTGCGCGAGTTCGGCCTGCCGCTCGGAATTGCCTACCAGCTCCGCGACGATCTGCTCGGGGTGTTTGGCGACCCGTCGGTGACGGGCAAACCCTCGGGCGACGATTTGCGGGAGGGCAAACGAACCGTCCTGGTGGCGCTCGCCCGCGCGGCACTCCCCTCGAATGCGGCGCGGTTGTTCGATGAGCTTCTCGGAGACCGTGATCTTTCCGACCTGCAGGTTCGCGCACTGCAGGACACGATCCGGGACAGCGGCGCCGTTACGGATGTCGAGCGGATCATTCAGCGCAACGTCGAACTCGCGAAGGAGGCGCTGAGCGGCGCCGCGATCACCCTGAGCGCCCGCAACGAATTGCTGGGACTCGCCGACTCGGCGATCACGCGCACGGCGTAACGGAAGTCAGAACCCCAGCGCCTGGGCGATCCGGCGCACTTCCGCCTTCCGGCCGGACCGAAGAGCTTCGATGGGGCTCGTGCCGAGGCTTTCCTCGCGGTTCAGGATCCAGTGCATGGCTTCCTCGTCGGAGTACCCGCTGTCAGCGAGGAGGATGAGCGTTCCCTTGAGCTCGGGAAGCGGCTCCCCGTCCCGAATGAACAGTTCCGGAACTTGCCACACGCCGTCCACGCGCGTGGCCAGGATGGCCCGATCTTCGATGAGTCGGCGTACCTTGCTGACGCCGACGCCCAGTATTTCGACGAGTTCGGGGACGGTGAGCCAGCGAATGTCGGAGTTCTCGGGCGACGCAGGAGTGGGTTCCACGGTTAAAGACTGCCAGAATCGCGCGTCGGGCGGACAGCGACACGATCGAACTCAGCTAAATTCACACCAATCACTTTCGTCACACTGATTGACACGTGTATATAACTGTGTCATTTTTATCAGGGAGACTTGGGGAATCAGATGACGGATAATTTCGTGCGCACTCGCGACGCGTTCGGCGGTGCACGGCACCGCGCACCAAAGCAGACCGGAAAGCTCTCGCGCAGCGCCTTCCAAACTCTGCCGATCCTGCTTGCTGGTTCGATGGCCATGGGCCTGAACCTCACCGGCCCGCTCCCGCCGGCCAGTGCGACCGGACCTGATAAGGCCAAGGATTCCAACACCCAGTTGCGCAAGGCCGTCATCGACGCCATGAATGCCGCCGCGAACCAGCGCGCCGCCTCGGCGGCGCCTTCAGCGCCCGGCAACGCTGCCGTCGCCACGGCAACTCCAGCAACGTATCGGGTGGTCGGCGGCGACACCGTGAGCGGCATTGCGGCGCGCTTCGGGTTGTCGACGGCATCCGTTCTCGCGCTCAATGGGCTCGGGTGGAAATCGCTCATCTTCCCCGGCCAGATCCTTCGTCTCACAACGACGGCATCCCCGACTCCGCCACCGACACCAGCTCCGACACCGTCGACTCCGCAGCAGGGCGCGGCGGCGACATACACGATCACAAAGGGTGACACGATCAGCCGCATCGCGGCGCGATTCGGCGTTTCCACCCAGTCGGTTCTCACGGCGAACTCGCTCGGCTGGTCCACGATCATCTACCCCGGCCAGAAGATCGTCATCCCCGGCGTAGCGACCGCCGCTCCGCCCACTCCGGCACCACCCGCCCCAACCCCGCCGGCGCCGACTCCGCCAGCGCCGACGCCTCCTCCCGTGGTCGAGCTTGAGCCGGTCGTCAGCGTGACGCCGACACCCGCTTCGACGACGTATCTCATCAAGTCCGGGGACACCATCACCGGAATTGCCGCGCGGTTCGGCGTGAGCATCCAGTCCATCCTCAGCGCGAACGGGCTGTCGTACTCCAGTCTCATCTACGCGGGCCGCACGCTCACGATCCCTGGAGCCGGATCCTCCACGGCATCCGTCGGCTCCGGCACGACGCCGCTCACCGCGGAAATGGAAACCAACGCGCGGACCATCATTTCGGTCGGACGATCGCTCGGGGTGAGCGACTACGGTCTCGTGATAGCCCTCGCCGCGGCGATGCAGGAATCGAGCCTGCGCAACCTGAACTACGGCGACCGCGACTCGCTCGGGCTCTTCCAGCAGCGGCCGAGCACCGGCTGGGGCACCCCGGCGCAGGTCACCGATCCCGTGTACGCGAGCCGACTGTTCTTCGGCGGCCCGAGCAACCCCAACAAGGGATACACGAGGGGGCTCCTGGACATCCCCGGGTGGCAAACCATGACCGTCACCCAGGCGGCGCAGGCGGTCCAGATTTCCGCATACCCGAACGCGTACGCGAAGTGGGAAGCGTCAGCCCGCGCCTGGCTTGCGCAGCTGAGCTGAGCGGTACCCAAAGCCGCCGTTCACGGTGTTTTTACGGTCAGATCGAGGGCAACCTCCTTAGACTTCTGCGGTGAGCTCTGCCACCCCTGATCCCATGATCGGCCGCCTCGTCGACGGCCGGTATCAGGTGCGCTCGCGCATCGCGAGGGGCGGCATGGCCACCGTCTACCTGGCGACCGACCTCCGCCTCGAACGCCGGGTCGCGATCAAGGTCATGCACGGCCACCTCGCCGACGACGCCCAGTACAAGGCGCGGTTCATCCAGGAGGCGCGTTCGGCGGCCCGTCTCGCCCATCCCAACGTCGTCAACGTGTACGACCAGGGCCAGGACGCGGATACCGCGTACCTCGTCATGGAATACCTGCCGGGAATCACTCTGCGGGAACTGCTGGAAGAGCACCCGGTTCTCACGACCGAGCAGGCACTCGACATCATGGAGGCGGTTCTCTCCGGGCTCGCCGCCGCGCACCGCAACGGCATCGTGCACCGCGACCTCAAACCGGAGAACGTTCTCCTCGCCGACGATGGGCGCATCAAGATCAGCGACTTCGGCCTCGCGCGGGCTGCAACCGCGCAAACCGCGACCGGCAACGCGCTGCTCGGCACCATTGCCTACCTCTCCCCCGAACTCGTCACTCGGGGCATCGCCGACGCTCGAAGCGACATCTACGCGGTCGGCATCATGCTGTACGAAATGCTCGCCGGCGAGCAACCGTTCAAGGGCGAGCAGCCGTTCCAGATCGCGCAACAGCACGCGAACGACACGGTGCCGACGCCCAGCACCAAGAACTCACGGGTCCCGGTGGAACTCGACGAGCTCGTGCTGTGGGCGACGGCGCGGGATCCGGAGCAGCGGCCGCGCGATGCCCGAGCGATGCTGGAACAGCTTCACGAAACCCGGCGGATCCTGCAGGACGGTCCCGGGCCGGCCGCCGCAACCGCCGCGTCGAAGACGGTCGTCATGCCGCCCGTCATGCCGGCGGCATCCGACGCCGAAACACAGGTGCTGGGTACGCGGGCCCGGCCCCGCACGTCGCCAGCGGCATTCGACAGCACGACCGCCCTTGCCGCCATCGCAGACCGTCGACGGTCGCGCGGGTGGTGGCTGTTCTCCCTCGTGCTCATTCTCGCGGCGCTCGCCGGGGCGACCGGATGGTATTTCGGTTCAGGGCCGGGCTCCAAAGTCGTCATCCCCGACGTATCCGGCAAGGAAGTCGCCGCTGCGACCACCCTCCTCGAAAAAGCCGACCTTGTGGTGTCGCCCGACCACAAGCAAGCGTTCAGCGTCACCGTCAAAGAGGGGCTGGTGATGGGGACAGACCCCGCCAGCGGCCAGTCGGTGTCTCACGGCGGCACGGTCAAGCTCATCATCTCCCAGGGACCGAAACTGCTGACCCTGCCAAACCTGGTCGGCGAATCCGAGACCGCTGCCCGCGCCGCGCTCGGCAGTTCGTTCGACGTGCAGGAATCGCAGTACCAGTTCGATTCCAGCGTCGAGGCCAACACCGTGATCTCCGCGTTCGGGCTGGACAAGGAAGGCAAGACGCTCGACCTTTCCACCGTCCAGCAATACTGGGAAGGGCAGCCGGTGACGCTCGTGGTGTCGCTCGGCGCGATCCCCGACGTCAAGGGCATGTCGGTCGAGGAGGCGAAGAAGGCGCTCAGCGACAAGGGGCTGGTGGGGTCCACGAGCGAGGGGCTCCACGACTGGAGCGACGACGTCGCCAAGGGCGACGTGATCGGCTACCGACCGCTCCCTGACGGTACGGTCGCGACAACGGGCACGACGCTGGAACTCATTGTTTCCGACGGCATCGAGCAAGTCACGGTGCCGGATGTGGTCGGGATGACGTGGGCAGATGCGAAACCGGTTCTCGAGGCCGCGGGATTCCAAATCGTCTTTCGCGACCCGAAGAGCCAACTCCTGGCCAGCATTCCCAACGATGCGATTGTGCAGGACATCAATCCGGAAGCGGGAACTCAGGCCGACAAGGGTTCCAAAGTGAACGTCAAGCTGAAGTAGGGCGCAACCGCGGAACTGCGGGCGCGCCCGGAACTCCGTCGCACCTAGCGGGCCCCGAGTTCTTCCGCCACCAGGAAGGCCAGTTCGAGCGACTGCATGTGGTTGAGTCGAGGGTCGCACAGCGACTCGTACCGCGTGGCGAGCGCTGACTCGTCGATCTGCTCCGAGCCGCCGAGGCACTCGGTGACGTCATCGCCGGTGAGTTCGATATGGATGCCGCCCGGGTTGGTCCCGACCATCCGGTGCGCCTCGAAAAAGCCCTTGACCTCATCGACGACGTCGTCGAATCGCCTGGTCTTGTAGCCGGTCGGCGTCGTGAGACCGTTCCCGTGCATGGGGTCGCTCACCCAGACGGGCGTTGCGTCACTTGCCTTCACGGTTTCCAGAAGCGTGGGCAGAACGTCCCGCACCCTGCCCGCACCCATCCGCGCGATGAACGTCAGCCTGCCCGGCTCCCGGTCCGGGTCCAGCCGGTCGATGAGCTCGAGCACGTCGGCGGGCGTGGCCGCCGGCCCGAGCTTGACGCCGATCGGGTTTCGCACGCGCGACAGGAAGTCGATGTGCGCTCCATCGGGCTGGCGCGTGCGCTCCCCCACCCACAGGAAATGCGCAGAGGTGTTGTACGGGGTTCCTGTGCGGGAATCAATCCGCGTCATCGGACGCTCGTAATCCATGAGGAGCGCCTCGTGGGACGTGTAGAACTCGGTGCGCTTGAGCGCCTCGAAATCCGCGCCGCACGCCATCATGAATTTGATCGCGCGGTCGATTTCGCGCGCCATGTGCTCGTAGCGCACATTCGCCGGGTTGCGCGCGAACCCCTGATTCCAGCTGTGCACCTGGCGCAGGTCCGCGAACCCGCCCTGCGTGAACGCGCGGATGAGGTTGAGCGTGCTCGCGGCCGTGTGGTAGCCGCGCACCAGGCGGGAGGGGTCGGCGGCTCTGGACTCGGGGGTGAAGTCGTACCCGTTCACGATGTCGCCGCGGTACGCCGGCAGCGTGACGTCGCCGCGCGTTTCGCTTTCGCTCGACCGCGGCTTCGCGAACTGTCCGGCCATCCGGCCCATCTTGATGACCGGCATCGACGCGCCGTAGGTGAGAACGACCGCCATTTGAAGAATCGTCTTCACCCGGTCGCGGATCTGGTCTGCGGTCGCCGCGGCGAACGTCTCCGCGCAGTCCCCGCCCTGAAGCAAAAACGCTTCGCCCCGTGCGACGCTCGCGAGCCGATTGCGGAGGATGTCAACTTCGCCCGCAAAGACGAGCGGCGGCAGCCCCGAAAGTTCGCGCGAGGCGGCGGCGACATCGTCCGCTGACGGCCACGGCGGCTGCTGGGCGATGGGAAGGTCACGCCAGTGGTCGAGCCCGTCGATGACTGCCGGTTCGGCGAGTACGACCGGTTCGGTTGGATCGACCACAGATTGCTCCTCTTACGTTGCTGGTTGACACGCCTGCACTCTCTAATTTAGGCGCGTGCGCGTGAATGTGACGTTTCGTGGCGGGTTTAGCGGCTGCGGCTCCCGGCCTTTTCCTTGATCGTCGACGCATACACGTCGACGTATTCCTGATCGCCGAGATGGCTCAGTTCGTACATGATCTCGTCGGTGATGGATCGCAGGATGAAACGGTCGCTCTCCATCCCCTCGAACCGGGAGAAATCCAGCGGCTCGCCGATCACGACCCCGATGCGGCGGACCTTGGGCAGCCGCTTGCCGATCGGCATGACTTTCTCGGTGTCGATCATGGCGACCGGCACGACAGGCACACCCCCCTCGAGGACCATTCTGGCCACGCCGGTTCGACCCCGATACAGTTTGCCGTCCGGGCTCCGGGTTCCCTCCGGGTAAATCCCGAGGACCTCGCCGCGGTGGAGAACACCGAGCCCCGTCCGCAGGCTTGCCTCAGATGCTTTTCCGCCCGAGCGGTCGATCGGGATCATCCCGGCAGCCTTCAGGAAGTGTTTGATCGCCCAGCCCTTGATGCCGCGCGCCGTGTAGTAGTCGCTCTTGGCCAAAAACGTCACGCGACGATCGATCACGAGCGGAAGAAACACTGAATCGATGAAGGAAAGGTGGTTGCTCGCCAGAATGACGCCACCCTTGCGCGGGATGTTCTCCTCGCCGGTCACCCACGGGCGGAATGCCGTGCGCAGGATGGGACCGGCGATGAGGTTCTTCATGAACCAGTAGAACATCCGAACCCTTCCATCCTGTCGATTCTGTTGTTCACCATGAACCTTCCCAGCCTACCCGTGCCCGCACCGGCGCCGACCCGGGAAGCCCGGACGCGCGACCAGATAGAGTAGTAAGAATGACCTGACCGGTACCAAAGGAGTCGCTGTGGACCACTACGAAACGCCCGCCATCGTTCCCGCCGATCCGAATGCGAACGCAACGGACCTTCTCGTCGAACGGGTGCGCGCCACTCCGAATCTCGCCCTGTTTTCCATCCCCACCCACGATGGCGGCTGGTCGGACGTCACCGCCAAAGAATTTCTGGACCAGGTGCATGCCCTCGCAAAGGGCTTTGTCGCGGCGGGAATCGAACCCGGCGACAAGATCGGGCTCATGTGCAAGACGCGCTACGAGTGGACCCTCATCGACTTCGCCATCTGGTTCGCCGGCGCAGTCATGGTGCCGATCTACGAGACCTCGTCCCCGTCCCAGCTCCAGTGGAACCTCGGCGACTCCGGCACCGTCGCCATGATCACCGAGACTCCCGACCACTTTTCCCGCTTCGACGAAGCCCACCCGGAGCTTCCTCTCATCCGCAGCGTGTGGAAGATCGACACCGGGGATCTGGAGAAGCTTGCGGCCAGCGGGAAGGACGTCACCGACGAGGAGATCGAGCGCCGGCGAAATCTCGCGAAGGGCGACGACCTCGCGACGCTCATTTACACGGCGGGGACGACGGGTCGGCCGAAGGGGTGCATGCTCACGCACTCCAACTTCGTCGAACTCACCCGCAACGCGCGCGAAGCCATTCCGGAAGTGGTCAACACGGAATCCAGCACCCTGCTGTTCATCACGCTCGCCCACATCTTCGCGCGATTCATCTCCGTTCTCGCGATCGTCGGGGGCGTGAAAGTCGGCCACCAGCCGGACACGAAGCAATTGCTGCCGGCGATGGGTTCATTCAAGCCCACGTTCCTTCTCGCGGTGCCTCGTGTGTTCGAGAAGGTCTACAACTCGTCTGAGCAGAAGGCCGAAGGCGGCGGGAAGGGCAAGATCTTCCGCAAGGCCGCCGCGGTTGCCGTCGCGCACTCGAAGGCGCTCGACGCAGGAAAGGTTCCCTTCGGACTCGCGATCCAGTTTGCCCTGTTCGACCGGCTCGTCCTGAGCAAGATCCGCGCAGCGCTCGGCGGACGCGTCAAGTACGCGGTGTCCGGTTCAGCCCCGCTCGGGCTGTTCCTCGGACACTTCTACCGTAGCCTCGGGCTGACGATCCTCGAAGGTTACGGTCTGACCGAAACCACGGCGCCGATCACCGTGAACGTCCCGTCGAACTTCAAGATCGGGAAGGTCGGTCCCCCGCTTCCCGGATGCGCGGTCCGGCTCGCGGCGGACGGCGAAATCCAGGCGAAGGGCGTCAACATTTTTGCCGGCTACTGGAACAACGAAAAGGCCACGAAGGAAACCTTCGACGGCGAGTGGTTCAAGACGGGAGACATCGGCACCATCGACGAGGACGGGTATCTGGAGATCACCGGACGCAAGAAGGAAATGATCGTCACGGCGGGCGGAAAGAACGTCGCCCCCGCGACGCTCGAAGACCCCATCAGGGCGAACCCCATCATCGGGCAGGTCATCGTGGTCGGCGACAAGCGCCCCTTCATCGGCGCGCTGATCTCGCTCGACGAGGAAATGCTCCCGGTGTGGCTTAACAACAACGGCGAGGATGCCACGATGACGGTCGACGAGGCGGCGAAGAATCCGAAGGTGCTCGCGGAGATCCAGTCGGCGATCGACAAGGCGAACTCGGCAGTTTCGCGTGCCGAATCGGTTCGGAAGTTCGTCATCCTCCCGCACGACCTGACGGAGTCCAGCGGCCATCTCACGCCGAAGCTCAGCGTCAAGCGGCACGTCGTCCTTTCGGACTTCGCGGACACGATCGACGGACTCTACGAGGATGCGCCGGCCACTCAGGGCCACTCGGTAGTCGGTTGACGGGACGGGTCAGAACCAGTCTGACTCCCTGATCATCCGCATCGCTTCGCGTTTGCGCTCTTTGTCGAGGCCCTCGATGAAAAGCTTGCCGTCAAGATGGTCGATTTCGTGCTGCAGCGCCTGGGCGAGCAGGCCGTCGCCTTCGAGCTCGACCGGGTTCCCGTGCAGATCGACGCCGGTCGCGCGCGCCCACGGGTACCGCATCCGCTGGAAATAGAACCCGGGCACGGACAGGCAACCCTCGTCCACGAGTTCGGGTTCCCCGGACACTTCGACGAGCTCCGGATTCAGGAGGTATCCCACGTCGCCGTCGATGTTGTAGCTGAACGCGCGCTGGCTGATTCCGATCTGCGGCGCGGCGACACCCGCCCGACCCGGCAGGCGAACCGTGTCCAGGAGGTCCTCGACGAGTCCCGCCGTGCCGTGATCGCTCACCGCTACCGGTACGGAAACCGTGCGAAGAACCGGGTCACCGAAAACCCTGATCTGGCGCGCCGTCATGATCGAATCTGGTCCTTCTGAGGTCTCAGTCGTCTTTGGTCGACGGAAGCCCGTCCACCACGAAAGCGGCCAGATCCCGCGCGGTGGCGCGCGTCAGCGGTTCGAGGCGGGAAAAGTCGATCACGGCCCCGGAGGCGAGCATCGGGTCGTACGGGATTCGCACGACCTCGCGGACGCGCGAGCTGAAATGCGCTTCGATCTCGTCGATGTTGACCATGTTCGTCCCCTGGGTGCCCGTGTTGAGGGCGACGACCGCGTTGCGCGCAAGCTCCTCGTAGCCGTTCGCCTCGAGCCAGGTCAGGGTCTCGGACGCCAGCCTGGCCTCATCCACACTTCCGCCGGACACGATGACCACGGAGTCGGCGTGCTGCAGTGTCGCCCGCATCGCGGAGTGGACAATGCCGGTGCCGCAGTCGGTGAGCACGATCGAATAGAACCGGGCGGCCAGATCGGCGACGACGTTGTAATCATCCGCATCGAACGCTTCCGACAGGAGGGGATCCGAATCGGAGGCGAGAATGTCGAGCCTGGTTTCATCCCTCGACACGAGCTTCGTGAACTCGCTGAACGTGCCGATGGAGCGCGCGTTGAGGATGACATCCCGTACGGTCGCCGAAGTGTTTTTTGCCACCCGCTCGGCCAGCGTGCCGCGATCAGGGTTTGCATCGATGGCGATGACCCGGTCTTCCCGCACGTCAGCAAGCGCCATGCCCAAAAGCGCGGTGATCGTCGTTTTGCCGACGCCGCCTTTCCTGGTGAGCACGGGAACGAAACGCGTTCCGCCGTCGAGCCGTTTTCCGATGCGCGCGTCCAGTTCCTTCCGGGCGCGCACTCGCGCGGAGTCGCCCAAATTCACCACATGCAGGGTGCCGTGATAGACGAGCTCCTGCCAGAAGCCTTCCGGCCTGGCGCGCCGGCGTCTGCGCTGTTCGACGAGCCGCTCCGAAGTCAGCATGGCCGCCGTCTCGGGCGCCACCGCGCTTCGGCCGCGCGGCCTGGCCCTCGAACTGTGCGCGCCGGAGGGTTCGGCGAGTTTCGGGAGATCCGGAATCACCGGCACGAGGTTGATGGATGTGGTCGCTCCCACTTCCTCCAGCACCTGCCCGGCGCGAAGGGTGGCGTCGCCCAGCGCAACCGCCAGTTCGTCGTCCGGGGTGGAATGAACTTCCTCCGGCAGCGTCACGTCGATGGTCAGGCTCGTCGGAGGGGTCTCGAAATCCGGCACGGCGACGGCACCCTGCTCCGACTCCGGGTCGGATTCGGCTTGACTGCCGGTATCGCTGGTCTTGGAAGCCACTACACAAGGCCCTTCGTGATCGGACCCTCTAGCTTACAACTCGACGACGAGCAGAAGGTCACCGGCGTCGACCTGCTGGGTCGGCGGAATGGCGAGCCGACCGACTGTGCCGGAGACGGCGCACGTGATCGCCGCCTCCATTTTCATCGCCTCGATGGAGGCGACAACCTGGCCGGCATCGACGTGGTCCCCTTCCGACACCTTCAGGGACACCACGCCGGAGAACGGCGCAGAGACTTGCCCAGGCGAACCCGGGTCGGCTTTCTCCGCCGCCTTCACGTCGACCGTGATGGATCGGTCGCGCACGAAGACCGGGCGCAACTGCCCGTTGATCACCGTCATGACGGTTCTCACGCCCTTGTCATCCGCTTCGCCGATCGCCTCCAGCCCGACGATGAGGTTCACGCCCGTCCCGATCGAGACGGTGCTTTCGACGCCGGGGTGAAGCCCGTACAGGTAGTCGACGGTGTCGATGACCGACACGTCGCCGAAGTTTTCGCGAACGCCGTTGAACAGCTCGGTCGGCACCGGGAACAGCAGGCGGTTGAGCGCCGCACGTCTGCTCGCGGAATCGGATTCGAGCGCCGCGCTGTCCTCCGGGCCGAGTTCTTCGACCTCGATCGACACGTCTCGGCCGGCGAGCACCTTGCTGCGGAATGGTTCCGGCCAGCCGCCGGGCAGGTCCCCCAGTTCTCCCGCCATGAACGAAATCACGGAGTCCGGAACGTCATAGTTGCCCGGATTTTCCTCGAAGTCGTCCGGATCCGCGTCCGCGGCCGCCATGGCGAGCGCGAGGTCGCCCACGACTTTGGAGGAGGGCGTCACCTTCGGCGGGCGTCCGAGGATTCGGTTCGCCACCGCGTACCAGTCTTCGATCTTCTCGAACTGGTCGGCGAGGCCCAGCGCAACGGCCTGCGTGCGTAAGTTGGACAGCTGCCCGCCGGGGATCTCGTGATGGTAGACCCGGCCGGTGGGCCCGGGAAGGCTGGACTCGAAGGGCCGGTACGCGCGCCGCACGGCCTCCCAATACGGTTCGAGATCCGAAACGGCCTGCAGGGAGATCCCGGTGTCCCGCTCGGTGTTGGCCAGGGCGGCCACCAGGGCGGAGAACGGCGGCTGGCTCGTCGTGCCGGCCATCGGCGCACTCGCGACATCCACGGCGTCGGCACCGGCGCGGCTGGCCGCCAGGAGGGTCGCAAGCTGCCCTCCTACCGTGTCGTGGGTGTGCACGTGGACCGGAAGGTCGAACCGATCGCGCAGGGCGCCCACGAGCTTCTCGGCGGCGCCCGCGCGCAGGAGCCCCGCCATGTCCTTGATGGCGAGGATGTGCGCGCCGCTCGCGACGATCTGCTCGGCGAGGCGCAGGTAATAGTCGAGGGTGTAGAGGTCTTCGGCAGGATCCAGCAGGTTGCCGGTGTAGCACAGCGCAACCTCCGCGACTGTGCTCCCGGTGCCCAGCACGGCGTCGATTGCGGGCCGCATCCGCTCGACATCGTTGAGCGCGTCGAAGATGCGGAAAATATCGACTCCTGTCGCTGCGGCCTCCACGACGAACGCTTCCGTCACCTTCGTCGGATACGGTGTGTATCCCACGGTGTTGCGGCCGCGGAGCAGCATCTGCAGGGCGATGTTCGGGAGAGCTGCCCGCAGCCGGGCGAGGCGATCCCACGGGTCTTCCCCGAGGAAACGCAACGCAACATCGTAGGTGGCGCCGCCCCACGCCTCGACGGAAAGCAACTGCGGCGTCATGCGGGCAACATGGGGAGCGACCGCTTCGAGGTCCTTCGTGCGCACGCGGGTTGCCAGGAGGGACTGGTGTGCGTCCCTGAACGTGGTTTCCGTGACCGCGAGAGCGGTTTGGGCGCGAAGGTCCGCGGCGAACTTCGCGGGGCCGAGCGTCAGCAGCCGGTCCCGGGATCCGGCGGGCGCTGCAGAATCCAGGTCGACCACCGGCAACTTGAGCGACGGGCTGATGATCCCGTCGCCGCTGCCGTTCGGCTGGTTCACCGTGACATCGGCCAGCCAATTGAGAATCTTCGTGCCGCGATCCTTCGACGGCGCCGCGTTGACGAGTTCCGGCCGTTCGTCGATGAACGCCGTGCTGATGTCTCCTGCGGCGAAGGAAGGGTCATCCAGGACCGCCTGCAGGAACGGGATGTTCGTCGAAACGCCGCGGATGCGGAACTCGGCGAGCCCGCGCTTGGCGCGATCCACGGCCGCGGTGAAATCCCGTCCGCGGCACGTCATCTTCACGAGCATCGAGTCGAAGTGGGGGCTGATCTGAGTGCCGGGGTCGATCGTTCCGCCGTCGAGTCGGATGCCGCCGCCGCCCGGAGAGCGGTACGTCGTGATCTTCCCGGTGTCGGGCCGGAACCCGTCTGCGGGATCTTCCGTGGTGATCCGGCACTGCAATGCGGCGCCGCGGATCGAGAGCGAGCCCTGTTCCAGACCCAGCTCTGCGAGGGTCTGGCCGGAGGCGATGCGCATTTGCGCCTGAACCAGGTCGACATCCGTCACCTCTTCCGTCACGGTGTGCTCGACCTGGATGCGCGGGTTCATCTCGATGAACACGTGCTGCCCCGCCCGCTCCCCCACGGTGTCCACGAGGAATTCGACGGTGCCCGCGTTCACATAGTTGATGGATTTCGCAAACGCGATCGCGTCGCGATACAGCGACTCGCGAATTTTCGGAGCGAGGTTCGGGGCAGGGGCGATCTCGATGACCTTCTGGTTCCTGCGCTGGACGCTGCAGTCGCGTTCGAACAGGTGGACGGTCTCCCCCGTGCCGTCGGCGAGAATCTGCACCTCGATGTGCCGCGGCCGAAGCACGGCCTGCTCGAGGAACATGGTCGGGTCCCCGAACGCGCTGTCCGCCTCGCGCATGGCCCCTTCGAGCGCGCCCCGAAGGTCCTCCGCCCGATCGACGCGGCGCATCCCGCGGCCTCCGCCGCCGGCGACCGCCTTCGCGAAGACCGGGAACCCGATCGCTTCCGCGCTGGCGAGGAGCACGTCGACATCGTCGGATGCCGGGGAGGATTGGAGAACGGGAACGCCCGCCGCGATCGCGTGCTCCTTCGCGGTGACCTTGTTGCCCGCCATCTCGAGCACGGACTGGCTGGGCCCGATGAACGCGATCCCGGCAGCCGCAGCAGCTTCGGCAAGCTCGGGGTTCTCCGAAAGAAACCCGTACCCGGGGTAGATCGCGTCGGCGCCGCACTCCGTCGCGACCCGGATGATCTCCGACACGTCGAGATAGGCCCGAACCGGATGCCCTTCCGTTCCGATGAGGTAGGCCTCGTCCGCCTTCAACCGGTGCAGGGAGTTCCGATCCTCCCAGGGGAACACGGCGACCGTCTTCGCCCCGAGCTCGAATGCGGCACGAAATGCGCGGATAGCTATTTCACCCCGGTTGGCGACAAGAATCTTGGTGAACACTGCTGTCCTCTCTCGTGAACGTCCAAGGATAGTCACGGCATCCGGCGCCAGCACCCGCCCCGGGGCGAAACTGTCTGGGAAGATTTAGGTTCTTTCAGACTAGTGAAGGTATCGTCTTTACTCGTGCATGTACTCAGCGTCAGCTCCCTCAAAGGCGGAGTCGGAAAGACCACCGTGACGCTGGGGTTGACCTCCGCGGCGTTCGCCCGGGGACTGCGCACCCTCGTCGTCGACCTCGACCCGCAGGCGGACGTGTCGACCGGGATGGATATCTCCGTCAGCGGGCACCTCAACGTCGCCGACGTGCTCGCATCGCCGAAGGAAAAAGTGGTCAGGGCGGCAATTTCGCCGAGCGGGTGGACTCGCGGCAGGCCGGGCAAGATCGACGTGCTGATCGGGAGCCCGTCGGCGATCAACTTCGACGGACCGCACCCGAGCATCCGGGATATCTGGAAACTCGAAGAAGCCCTCGCGCATCTGGAGACCGAGTACGACCTCGTGCTCATCGACTCTGCGCCCTCGCTCAACGCCCTGACCAGGACAGCCTGGGCGGCAAGCGACAGGGTCACGATCGTGACGGAACCCGGTCTGTTCTCGGTGGCCGCGGCGGACCGTGCGCTGCGGGCGATCGAGGAGATTCGCCGCGGCTTGTCGCCTCGCCTTCAACCGCTCGGGATCATCGTCAATCGCGCGAAGACGCAGTCGCTCGAGCATCAGTTCCGCATCAAGGAGCTGCGGGACATGTTCGGGCCCCTCGTGCTGAGCCCTCAGCTTCCGGAGCGCACATCCCTGCAGCAGGCGCAGGGCGCTGCGAAACCGCTGCACGTGTGGCCGGGCGAAAGCGCGGAGGAAATGGCGCACCACTTCGACCAGTTGCTGGATCGGGTCATCCGCGCCGGCCGCATCCCGGTCGGCGGCGTCGCGTTCGATCAGGATGCCTCGCCCGAGCCGGAGGAGCAGGCGCCGGCCGACCCGTACTCGTTCACCTTCGACGGGAACAACAGCGCCGGAATAGGGTCAGCGGCTGACCGCTAGGCCAGCGCGTATTCGGGAAGCTGACCGCTAGGACGCTTTGGTGGCGCGACGCGCGGCGAGCTCGTCCGCGGGATCCACGCCCTTGTCCTTGTCGAGTTCGACGAGGCTGGTCTCCACCTCGCGAAGAACCTTGCCGACGGCGATGCCGAAAACGCCCTGTCCCCTGCTGACCAGGTCGATGACGTCGTCATCGGTTGTGCACAGGTACACGCTCGCGCCGTCGCTCATGAGTGTTGTCTGGGCCAGGTCGTTCACGCCCGCTTCACGCAGCTGGTTCACTGCCGTGCGGATCTGCTGCAGCGAGATCCCGGTGTCAAGCAACCGCTTCACCAATTTGAGCACGAGGATGTCCCGGAACCCGTACAGGCGTTGCGAGCCGGAACCGGCCGCACCCCGCACTGTCGGCTCCACCAGTTCGGTTCGGGCCCAGTAGTCCAGTTGGCGGTAGCTGATGCCGGCAGCACGTGCGGCGATCGCGCCGCGGTAGCCGGCGGTGTCATCCAGGTCGGGCAGGCCGTCGGTGAAGAGCAAGCCGAGGCCGTAGCGCGAATCCTCATTGCTACTGCGCGGTTCACTCATGTGTTTGCCTTCCGTGCCGGTGCTGGCGACGTTTTGCGTTCGCAGCCTCCACGGTACCTACGGGTCCGGTCGGAGGCAATGACATTCTGCCGAACGTGTTCGGCGTGTCGGACTCGCCGAACCTGCAGCATACCGCGGAAGCACGCGGGCCAGAGGGATTTCGCTCAGTCGAGCCGCGACAGGGCGGACCGAATCAGGCTGCTCCGGACGATCTCGAGCTGGCCGGCGATCTCTTTGGCAAGCTCGCTCGCCTTCGCCCGGCTTGAAGCATCGTTGCGCCGGGACACCGGAATGAGCGCGCTCTCGATCAACCCGAGCTCCCGTTCCGCTGAGGCGCGGAATCCCCTGAGGTGGCGAGGTTCGATGCCGGTGCGTTGGAGCTCGACGAGCGCCTTGAGCACCGCAAGCACCGGCTCGCCGTACAGTTCGGCGGGGACGATGAGCGAGGCGGACACGGCATCGTTGAGAAGCTGGGGGGTCGCATTCGCTTCCCGAATCAGCTCCTCCCGCTGCAGGCGGCGTTCGGTGGCCAGAATCGTCGGAATCGGGCCGGTCGCCGAACCGGGAAGTTCGGGCTGGCGCCCTGCATCAAGTTCGTCGAGGTAGACCCGGATGACTTTGAGCGGCAGGTAATGGTCGCGCTGCATGGTGAGCACGAACCGCAGCCGGTCCATGTCGGTCGGCGAGAACTTGCGGTATCCGGACTCCGTGCGCGCGGGGCTGATGAGCTGGCGCTCTTCTAGGAACCGGAGCTTCGACGGCGACAGGTCCGGAAACTCCGGTCGGAGCCGCGCGAGAACCTGTCCGATGCTGAGGAGGCCCTGAGTTGAGGGCTTGCCTGCCCTGGCCGGTGATGCCGCCACTATTTCTCGGCCGCCGGGGCAAGATCCATGCGGGACGCGTAAAACGTGAGGCGGAATTTGCCGATCTGAACTTCTGCGCCGTCAGTGAGCAGCGCGCTTTCAATTCGAACCCCGTCGAAGTAGGTCCCGTTGAGGGAACCGAGGTCCTTCATTTCGAACACGGTTCCGTGCCGAACGAACTCGGTGTGCCGGCGGGACACCGTGACGTCGTCGAGGAAGATGTCCGCATCCGGATGCCTGCCGGCCGTCGTGACGTCGGAGTCCAGGAGGAATCGGGCGCCGATGTTCGGTCCGCGGCGCACGATGAGGAGCGCGGAGCCGGACGGTATCGCGCTGATCGCCTCCTGCTCTTCAGAGGTGACGGCACCGTCGAGCGCGGCGAGCTGGGATTCGAAATCCTGACCGAAGTGGTCGGTTGTGTCGTCGCGACGGGCACGACCGTCAGCCGGTTGGCCTTCACCGTTCGACGCGTCCATCCCGAACCTCCTAGCCCTCTACAGTATCGGATTCGGACGGCCGATTGACCCGGGGAATTTTGATGACGCGCACGGTTTCGACGATGTAGATGACGCCCGCCCACCAATACAGGAATGCGCCCCAGAGCGCGAACGCCCAGCCGATCGGCGAACTGATGTAGTCGGCCGCAGGGAATGCCTGCCCGATCATGAGGATGGGAAGCGCATAGAACAGGCAGAACGTCGCGATCTTGCCGATGTGGTGCACCGGCAGGGGGCCGTAACCGAAGTTGGCGAGGGTGATTCCGATGACGACCAGCAACGCGTCGCGTCCCACGATCACGGCGACGAGCCACCATGGCACGATCCCCCGCACCGCGAGCCCAATGAGGGTCGCGAAGATGAAGAACCGGTCGGCCGCGGGGTCGAGAAGCTGGCCGAGACGGGAAACCTGGTTGAGCCGCCGCGCGAGGACCCCGTCGAGGTAGTCAGTCGCGCTGGAGACGATCAGGACGATCAGGGCGAGCACGTCGTATCCCTCGATGACGAGCACCAGGAAGACGGGCACGAGCGCGAGTCGGAAGAAACTGAGAATGTTCGGGACAGTGAAAATCCGCGAACTCACCTGATGTGCCGTGTCGGGTCCCACAGTGCCTCAGTCTAGCGATGGGCGTCGAGCACGAGCTTCCGTGCCTGCAAGGCAAACGACAGTCGCAATCGAGCTCTCGGGTCGCTCAGATCGGCCGTGATGAGGCCGGCAATGCGCGACATCCTGTGCTTCATCGTGTTGTAGTGGATGAACAGTCTGCGGGCAGCGTCGGCGGCGTTCCCGGTTCCTAGAAACATCTCGAGAGTTGCGCACAAGTCTGAGCCATTGGCGATGTCGGCATCAACGATCGGGCCAAGCTCGCGGTGTATGAGCTCGGCAAGCAGATCCGCGGGCACTGAGAGGATGACCCGTTCCAGTGTCAGCACATCGTGCCGGACGTTCTTCCGTCCAGTGGCCTGGGCGATGGACAGAGATTCGCGGGCTGCCGAGTGGGATTCAGCAAGTTCCGCCGCAGATCGAGCGACACTCCCCGTGGCGACGTACACGTCGCCCCCGCCAGCCCGTTCCAGAGCCTTTCGCCAGCTATCGGCCTGGAGCCATGGGACGGCTTCGGTGGGGATGGACTCTGCGGGCACGATGGCAACCACTTCCTGCCCTCGCGCCCAGGCGAGCCCGCCTCGCGGCAGACCGGTGCGAGCAGCAGACACCACCACGGAGTCGCCTAGCTCCTGGCCCAGCCGGGCAAGAATGACGGCGTGGTCGGATCGAAAGTCCCATCCGAACAACCGAGACCGCTCACGCACCAGCGACTCATCGACGGCCTTTCCCGCCACGAGCTCTTCCAGGAACAGGACCCGCATCTGACGGTCAAGTTCCAGACTCGCAAGCGCCTGGGCAATGTGCATTCCTGCGGCGAAACACGCCTGCCTCACCAATCTCCGTTGACCGAGCGTCGGTTCATCCGTGCCATTGACAACGATGAGTCCGCGCTCACGGCCTCCCACGGTGACTGGGAACTCCCACGATTCGCCGAAATTCTCGTCCGGGAGGACGCCACCTTCCCCGAGTGCCACACCCTCCGGGTCGAGGATGCTCACGTGCCTGTCGAGGGCGCCGGCCAGCGTTCGGGCAATCTCCATCAGACCGCCGCCAGCGAGCGCAACCCCAGTCAGTCGTTCACGGATCTCTTCCGCCCCTGCCGGGTCGGCTCCGTATTCGGTGAGGACTATAGCCAGTACAGCCCCGATGACTTCATTGAACGATGTGTCCTCAGCGAGGAGTATGACCGGCAAGCCCAGCTCGTTTGCCATGGCAAGCGCGTCGTCCGGAAGCCGTTCGAGATACCGGCCGGTCTTCACGGCAAGTGCGGCGAGTCCCAATCGCGACAAAGTGTGAACGAGAACGGCGAGATCTTCGGGGTGCTCGCGCAGCGGATAGGCCGTGGTGAGGAGGAGCTCGCCTCGTTTCACGAAGGATTCGATGTCGGGGACTTCCATCACGTTGACGCCGGTGACCACCCGTTCGAGGCCGTTCTGGCCAGCCACGACAAAGTTTCCGCGCAAGGCGGCAAGAGTCAGCACTTCTCGGACGGTGATGGCGCTCATGCCACCATCATTGTCCATTTCGGCCAACATTGGGACGCACTTTCGTCCAATCCGGACCGAGCCTGACCCGAGTCGTGGGCCCTACTATTCCTAAGTATGGCGATGCCAGCGAGGATTTCGGCCCCGGCACGGATGTGGGTTGATACCACGCTCATGCTTTCCGCCTTCACCTCGCCATTCCATGTCGTCCATGTCGGACAATCCGCCGTTGTGCTGCAATCGGCGCGCAAACAGGCGTCGGGCGATGAGTTGTTGATCATCTCCCCTGAACGGTCTGGTCTGATGCCGGGTGGCGTGTGCCTTGCTCACGTCGATTTTCATCGCGTACGCGCCGACATCCTTAGCCATTACCCTCCAACGGGAAGTGTGCTTCTGGCGGGCTGGTCAGGCCAGTCCGCTGTTTGGGCACTGGTCAACCTCAATCTCGCGGCACGAGCAATCCCGGCCGTTTCAGTGCTGGCCCACCAACGCGCCGTGGCTGCCCATACCTCATCACGTGCGACGGCCGGGCCTCTGAGTCCTGATCCAATCCGCCTGAAAGCACCGAGCATCGCACAGAGCGCTCTCGCCGCGAACCTGGGCGATGAAATGCTGAGCGTGACCATCGGCGCGGGCCCGGGAACAACCCCGTCGGGGGACGATGTCATCGTCGGAATACTCGCCGGACTTCACGTCTTCGGGCTTCTCAACGAGGTAAGCATCCTTGCCCGCCAAATAGTGCCCTTTCTTCCCCGGACGACGGTGGCGTCGCGCCACTATCTGAAGGCCGCGATGCAGGGGCGCTTCGGCCAGCACGTTCACGACCTTGTCGACACGCTCGCCGGAGACGGAGACCCGGATCTGACCCTGCAGCGTGCGAGCAAGTGGGGTGCAACCTCGGGGGTGGATCTGCTGGTCGGTCTGGTGAGCGTTCTGGCAGCTTCCATGAACACGAGATCAGTCGAAAGCGCAGCATGAACTCTCCAAAAACGACGGTCCTCAGCAGCCGAGTTCTGCGCCACTTCTATCGCGACTCGGTGGCGTTGATGGCAATCGCGTCGGCAACGGAGAAACGTGAGGGAGTGATACGGGTCGGAGCGGTCATGGCGACCCCTGCAAATCGTGGAATCCTCGCCGACTCGGACATGCTCCCGCCCGATCTGAACGCGGAATCCGATGACCTGGTCTTCGTCGTTCGCGCGGAGAGCGAAGACACGGCGAAGGAGGCACTCGACGCCGCGGAGGCCGGGCTTACGGCTGTCGAGACCTCGGGCGCCATTGAGGAGCAGCGACCGGGAACCGTGGACGAAGGGGTTCACGCCGCGCTGGCCGGCGACGGGGAATCTCCGGCAAACCTTGCAGCGATTTCGATTGCCGGGACCTACGCTCCCATCGTTGCCGAACGCGCGATCAGGAATGGGCTCCATATTCTCTGTTTCTCGGACAACGTCGCCGTCGAGGACGAGGTGCGCCTCAAAAAACTCGCCGTAGCGGGCGGAGTTCTCTTCATGGGGCCGGACTGCGGCACCGCGATCATCGACGGTATTCCTCTCGGATTCGCCAACGTCGTGAAGCAGGGAAAAGTGGGTATGGTCGCTGCCTCGGGTACCGGCGCGCAGGAAGTCTCGCGACTGCTCGATCTTGCCGGCGTGGGTGTGTCCCAGTTGATTGGCGTCGGAGGGCGTGACCTCAGCGCGGACGTCGGCGGGATCATGACGGGATTCGCGCTCGACCTGCTGGAACGTGACGAAGGCACCGAAGCCATCGTCGTAGTGTCCAAACCGCCGTCCACCGACGTCGCAACTGCGCTGATTTCCCGCCTCGAAGGCATTGCGTCTCACGGAAAGCCCGTCGTTGCCTGCTTCCTCGGAATGGACGATGCAGACCCTGATTCCGTTACCCCCGGAGTGGTCGTCCGCGGCACGCTTGAGGGCGGCGCCATAGCGACGGCGCACCTCGCGGGCCACGAGCTTGCGGTGACGGACCTGGATCCCATCGAACCGGTTCCCGGCCGAGTTCTCGGCCTTTTTACGGGCGGCACTCTCGCCTCCGAGGCGAAAATCATCCTGAAACGTGCCGGAGTCGACTGCGAAATCCTCGACCTCGGCGACGACCAGTACACCGCAGGGCGACCTCACCCGATGATCGATCCTGAAGCCAGGGCAGACAAGATCATCGAGGCCGGTGCCGATTCCAGCGTGGGAATAATTCTTCTGGATGTCGTTCTCGGGCACGGTGCCAGCCGCGACCCGGCCACGCCCGTCGCTGAGGCCGTCATGGCCGCGAGGTCGGAAGCGGAGTCGGTAGGGCGCAGGCTGGAATTCGTCGCCTCGGTGTGCGGTACCGCCGCCGATCCGCAGGGTATCGAGCGTCAACGGACGATTTTGCGCGACGCGGGAGTCATCCTGGCAGCAACAAATGCTTCCGCAGTACGGTTCGTCGCTGCGCAGCAGGCGGGAGCTCACGCATCATGACAATTCTCGAACCTGTCGCACGGATCATCAATGTTGGTCTGCCTCTCATCGTTGAAGGAGTTCCCGCCGCCGATGTGATCCAGCTCGATTGGCGGCCGCCAGCTTTCGGGGAAGCCGACGTCGCGCGGCTGGCGCTCATCCTGGACGACGACGTGACGGCAGACGCCAATGCGCGGGCAATCACGGCCGTGCACTCCGTCCGACCGCAACTGACACGGGTCAGACCCGCCAAAGAAGTGGTCCCCGGAATCGCGGACGGCCGCACCCTCCTTCATGCTGGCCCGCCGATCGAGTGGGAACGGATGTGCGGGCCTATGCGCGGCGCGCTCATCGGCGCGACCCTGTTCGAAGGTTGGGCGGAAACCCCTGACCAGGCAGAGGCTCTGCTCGATCGCGGAGAGATCACCGTCGATCCGTGCCACCACCACGGGGCCGTCGGCCCGATGGCCGGCGTGCTCGCACCGTCCATGCCTGTATTCGTGGCCACCGACCCGAGTGACGGGCGCCTCGCGTTCGCTTCGCTCAATGAGGGGCTCGGGAAGGTACTGCGGTTCGGAGCATTCGACGACGAAGTCATCACTCGGTTGTCATGGATGCGTGATGTGCTCGGCCCGATACTTGACCGGGCGCTTGAAGCATTCGGGCCAATCGACATCACGTCGCTCATCGGTCAGGCACTGTCGATGGGCGATGAGGGCCACAATCGCAATGTTGCGGCAACGTCCCTTCTCACCCGGCGGCTCGCGCCAACGATCGCAGCCATGGAACCGAGTTCGGATGCGATCGCAGTACTCGAGTTCCTCGCCGGGAATGACCACTTCGCACTCAACGTCTCCATGGCATCCGCAAAACTGTCCATGGATGCGGCCGTCGGAATGGAAAATTCGACCCTCGTTACCGCCATGGCACGCAACGGCGTGGAATTTGGACTTCGCGTCGCAGGCTCGGGCGCCGAATGGTTCACCACCACGGTGGGCCCCGCAGATGGGCTCTTCTTCCCGGGTTATGGCCCGGATGACGCAAATCCGGATCTGGGAGACTCGGCCATCACCGAAACGCTGGGACTGGGTGGATTCGCCATGGCCGCATCGCCCGCCATTACGCAGTTCGTCGGCGGCAATCCCGACGACGCCATCGCCGCCACAAAATCGATGCGTCGCATCACCCTGGGACCGCATCCTGCGTTCCCACTTCCTCCGATCAACTTCGCCGGGACGCCATCAGGCATTGACGTGCTCAAGGTGCTGGACACAGGAGTACTTCCGTTGATCAACACTGGAATTGCGCACAAGCTCGCCGGCGTTGGGCAGATCGGTGCCGGAATCGTGACCGCCCCGCCCGAAGTGTTCCTGCAGGCGGCCCGGTCGCTCGCAAACAGGCGTGGAATCTCATGACCGAGACGCGCGCAACCGCGGGCACAGTGCTCATCGCCGTCGGCGGCAATGCCCTGGTTCTGGATGGCGAGGCCGGCTCCGTGGAACGGCAGCTCGAGCGGGCCGCAGACTTCGCCGAGTCGATCGCGGCACTCGCCGAATCGGGCTGGACTGTCGTGGTCACCCACGGGAACGGTCCCCAGGTCGGCTACATCCTGAGGCGCGGCGAGCTTGTCGCACCCGACGCGACGGTGGAGGGCCTGCCTGCGCTTCCGCTGTGGCTTGCCGTCGCGGACTCGCAAGGCGGCATCGGGCATATGCTCGCAGTCGCCATCGATTCCGCCGTCCTTCGGCGGGGACTCGACACCCGCGCGGTAGCCGTTCTCACGCATGCCGAGATCGAGCTCGACGACCCCGCATTTTCGAAGCCGTCAAAGCCGATCGGCGGCCAGCTGAGCGCCGAGGTAGCGCGCCAGCGGGTTGCCGAAGAAGGCTGGGTCGTCTCGGAAGTTGCGGAGGGAAACTATCGCAGGGTCGTGGCCAGCCCGCTCCCCCGCACGATCATCGAGTCTCGGCAAATCCGTGCCCTCGTCGACAGCGGAGCGATAGTGATCGCAGCAGGCGGAGGAGGAATTCCCGTCGTCAGGGACGCGGACGGTTGGCACCCCATAGACGCTGTCATCGATAAGGACCGCGCGTCGGCGCTGCTCGCCAAAGAAATAGACGTGGCAACTCTTGTGCTCGTGACGGGCGTGGACGAGGTTTACGTGGATTTCAGCAAACCAGGCCAGCGTGCGTTGAGGAACGTCGGCGTGGAGGAAATGCGCCGCCATCTTGCGGATGGGCAGTTCCCGCCCGGATCCATGGGGCCGAAAGTGCAGTCCGCCATCGATTTCGTGGAGAGCAGCGGCGGACGCGCCATCATCACCTCCATTGGAAAACTCCCGGAAGCTCTCGCGGGCGCTGCCGGAACCGTCGTAACGACGAGTGGCTGATTGCAGCCCACACGGAAGGAAAGGAACCGACAATGGTCGACACCGAGAAGGTCGAAGTGAAAGTCCCCGCGGAACCGTACGAGTTCGCTTTCGAGCCCGGACGCGTTGCCCTCATGTGCATCGACTTCCAGCGCGACTTCGTCGAAGCGGGCGGTTTCGGGGAGTCACTCGGAAATGATGTGTCCACCCTTCGCGGGTCCATCGCACCTACGCGACGAGTGCTCGACAAGTTCCGCGAGCTGGGATGGATGGTCATTCACACTCGGGAGGGCCATCGCGAGGATCTCAGCGACCTCTTCCCGTCCAAACGAGACCGAGGAAATCCGAGTCTTCGAATCGGCGACGAAGGGCCGATGGGCCGACTTCTCACCCGTGGATCGAAAGGGCACGACATTATCCCGGAGCTCTACCCCATTGAGGGTGAGGTCGTGCTTGATAAGCCAGGCAAAGGGGCGTTTTACGGAACGGATCTCGAAACGATCCTGCGTGCAAACGGAATCACTCGTCTCATCGTGACGGGGGTCACAACCGAGGTCTGCGTGCAATCGACCGCTCGCGAAGCGAACGACCGCGGGTTCGACTGCCTGGTCCTGTCCGACTGCACCGGGTCCTACTTTCCCGAGTTCTATGAGTCCACGCTCAACATGATCAAGGCCCAGGGCGGAATCGTCGGCTGGGTCAGTACTTCGACGGACCTCCTGACGGCCGTCGATGCGGCAATCCCTGAGATTGGAGCTAGCAAATGAGTAACACATCCACCCAGGCCCCCACATCTGCGCCGGTGCAGATCAAGTGGTGGGTCAAGGGCGACTGGAACGGGCTTTTTGGGCTCGGAACCAATGTCCTTCTCAACGTCATCGTGCTCTCCGGCCTGTGCCTGGCCGTTGTGCACATGCCGGACAACATCGTGTACGGCCGGGTTCTTCCGGCGCTGGGCATCGCACTTCCGCTCGGAAACATCTGGTACGCCCTCCTTGCCCGGCGTCTTGCGCGTCGCGAAAACCGGACGGATGTCGCGGCCCTGCCCTATGGTCCGTCGGTGCCCCACATGTTCATCGTGGTGCTCGTTGTCATGCTTCCGGTGTACATCCAGTCGGGCGACCCGCTCAAGGCCTGGCGAGCTGGGCTGGCGTGGGCGTTCATCGTCGGTGTCATCATCCTGCTTGGTGCAATCTTCGGACCGTGGATTCGCAAGTGGACGCCCCGCGCGGCGATGCTCGGTGCGCTTGCCGGAATCTCGCTGACGTTCATCTCGATGAGCCCTGCCGCGCAAATGTGGGAGGCTCCGTGGATCGCGTTCGTGACCTTCGGATTCATTCTCGTCGGATGGCTCGGATTCAAGAAGATGCCGCTGGGGATACCCGTCGGCCTCATTGCCGTGATTGCAGGAACGGTCATCGCGTGGATTGCCGTGCTTGCCGGATGGTCGAACATTCTCAAGCCCAGCGCGGTGGCGGAATCGATCGCAACGCTCGGACTCTATCTGCCATTCCCCACGGGTGACGTGATCAATGGCATGCAGGACATCGCGCCGCTCCTGGCGACCGCCATCCCCCTCGGTATCTACAACTTCACTGAGGCAATGACGAACGTCGAGTCCGCTGCAGCGGCTGGAGACCGATACTCGGCGCGTCAGATCCTGACTGCAGATGGTCTCGGTGCCATCGTCGGTTCGTTCCTCGGCTCCCCGTTCCCGCCGGCCGTCTACATCGGCCACCCAGGCTGGAAGGCGGTTGGCGGTCGGATCGGATACTCGCTCGTCACGGGAATAGTGGTCGCGGTCGTGTGCTTCAGCGGTCTGGTCGGCCTGTTCCTCGGGATATTCCCAATGCAGGCGCTGGTGCCGATCCTGCTCTACATCGGCCTCGTGATCGGCGCGCAGGCGACGAGCGTGAGCGCACTCAGGTACGCGCCCGCGATCATCCTCGCCATGCTCCCGAGCCTCGCCCAGTGGGCGTCGGGTCTGATTGACAACTCGTTGGGTGCGGCCGGAACAAACGCGGCAAAGGTCGGATTCGACAACCTTGCGGGCAATGGCGTCATCTACCAGGGCCTCCAGCTCTTTGGCTCTGGCGCCGTGCTCGTCGGCATCCTGCTGGGTGCGATTACCGTGTTCGTGATCGACCACAAGATGTACGCGGCAGCTATCACGTCCGGAATCTGCGCAGTGCTGTCGTTCTTCGGCCTCATCAATGCTGTCGCCGTGGGGATCAACGCCTCGCCGGGCGTGTCGCTCGGATATGCGTTCCTCGCCATCCTGCTCCTCGGCTTCGGTTGGGCCGGGCGCAAGGACAAGGAGGTCGTGCTCAAGGATGACTTGCTGTTCGTGAACGGCACGCTCATGCGGGGTCTGGAGTTGCACTCCAATCTCAACGGCGCCGAACTGGTCAAGGAAACGAAGACCGCGCCCAAGTACCGCATGCACGACATCGGCGGAGTGCATCCCGGCATGTACGAGGTGGACTCCGGCGGCGTGGCCGTCGAGGGCGAGCTGTACACGCTGCCGCTGGACGTGCTCCTCCGCGTTGTCGAGGGCGAACCGGCCGGGCTGTACCGCGGTGCAGTGGAACTCGAGGATGGCAGCGTCGTACCCGGTGTCCTCTACGAGGAGGCCCTCGCGAAGAAGCATCCCGAGATCAAGGACGGGAGCTGGCGCAGGCACGTATCCAGCAAGAAGTAACGGCTGGCGGGGCGGCTTCAACCAGAGGAAGCCGCCCCGTCCCATTCCCGATACCATGCTGCAATGAATGCACTTGCCGCTGTCGCCGCCGTCGCGATCATCGTGAGCGCATTCTGCTGGGTCGCGTCGCTCGTCACGAAGGACACGTCGTGGGTCGACCGGTTGTGGTCGATCGCCCCGGTCGCGTACGTCTGGGTGTTTGCCGGATTCGCCGGGTTCACCGACGTTCGCCTCATCGTCATGGCCGTGCTCGTCACGCTGTGGGGTGCGCGCCTGACATTCAACTTCGCCCGCAAGGGCGGCTACTCGGGTGTTGAGGACTACCGTTGGGCGGTCCTTCGCGCACGGATGTCGCCGCCGGTTTTCCAGGTATTCAACCTGTTCTTCATCGTGATCTACCAGAACCTCATGCTCGTTCTGATCACCCTCCCGGCATTCACCGTGCTGGAGAATCCGCGCACTCTCGGAGTGCCGGATGCGGTGGTTGCGATCCTGTTTCTGCTCTTTCTGTGGGGAGAGACCGTTGCGGACCAGCAGCAGTGGAACTTCCATCGGATGAAGGCGGCAGCGGTCTCCCGCGGCGAACAGCCAGCGCAGCGATTTCTCACCACAGGCCTGTTTCGTTTCTCCCGGCATCCGAACTTCTTCTTCGAGCAAGCCCAGTGGTGGATGATCGCGGCATTCGGCATCATCGCTGCGGGCACGATCCCCTGGACCGTCATCGGCGCGGTGCTGCTCACGCTCCTGTTCATCGGCTCCACGATTTTCACCGAGTCGATCACCCGGTCGAAGTATCCGGAATACTCCGACTACCGGTCACGCACGTCCATGATCATCCCGTGGTTTCCGCGGCGTGAGACTCGCGCTGAAGTTCCCGCGGACGGCTAGCCGACCTGACCGAGCGTCGTCGATGGAGCACCGTGGTGTTCATCCCACCAGTTCAGGACGCGAGTCGCGTAAAACGTGAGCCACCGTGATGGCTCCCCCGCCGGCACATCCATTTCGAACCAGACGCGGCCAGGATGCCTGCGCTCCTGGATCCAGGTGCCGTCGGGTTCCCGCGCAGAACGGATGATGTCGATCGCCTCCGACATCCGGCGGTCCGGCGGGGTGCGATCGTGAAGGGACGCCGCCCGGAAATAGTCCGCCGCATTCAACACGCTGTACATCGAGCGGAACGGGTAGGCAAACCTCGTCGCCCAGTGTTCGACCGTTTTCCCCGTGGAAAGCCGCCGGTGGAGATTGCGTGCGAGCAGGAATTCCTCGCCCGCGTGCCGCGCGCTGCGCGACTGCGACGTTCCACCGGTAGCCTCATCAAACGCGAGCAATCCCTTCAGCGAGTTGAGCGTGGAGTGGTAGGAGGACCTGGTCGACCCGTCCACCCACTCGCAATTCCAGCCGCCGTCCGCCATCTGGTGTTCGAGAAACCAGTCCACCAGCCCACCGACATCAGCACCGAGCCAGAGGCCGTTCGCGAGGGTGAACGCGTTGATGCAGCAATCGACTTCGCCGCCCCAGTAAGGAAGGTTGTCGTACTCCCAGCGGCTGTTCGCGGCGAGCTTCTCCGCCGTGCCCGCGAGCGCGGACGCATCCACTCCCCACTCCCGAAGCGCGTTGAGTGACCACGTTGTCGCCGTGTACGGCTGGCCGGCTCCGTCCTGCGCTTCGGGCCCCTGGAAGTCGAAGTCCGCGGGAAAGAATGCACCGCCGGCCCACTGCCCATCGGCATCCTGATGAGCAAGCAGTTGAGCTCCAAACCCTTCATTGGCGACGCGTCTTCGAGTCTCACCCCACACACTTTCGGGCTCAAGGGCAAGGTCTCGCTCTACCTGCCACCGGAGGGCGGGGTCGGAGTCCAACATCCAATCGAGGGTGGAGAGTTTTGCCATGGCGAGAGGATATATTCCACCGCCGACGTGCGCTACTGACGCGAGCCAGCGGAGCGGGGCCACACACCGGATGTTCCGCGGCGGTGGCTGCCCACCGGATGCGCGTCGACCATGCCGATCGCCTCCATGAGCGCGTACATAGTGGTCGGACCGACGAACGTGAAACCGTGCTTCTTGAGCGCTTTCGACAGGGCGACCGACTCGGGCGACCGCGTGATGAGCGGTTCGCCCGGCCTGGGCGCCGGCGTCGAATCGGGAAGGAACGACCACACGAAGTCGACGAGTCCGCCCTCGGCGCGCAGCGCGACAACAGCGTTCGCGTTTGTGATCGTGGCCAGAATCTTCGCCCGATTTCGAACAATTCCCGTATCGCCGAGGAGGCGTTCGACGTCGGAATCGGTGTACGCGGCGACGGCGTCAGGGTCGAATCCGGCGAACGCGTCTCGGAATGCCGGGCGCTTGCGCAGAATCGTCGCCCAGGACAGCCCGGACTGGAACGCCTCCAGGCTGATGCGTTCGAAGAGCCCGCGTTCGTCGCGGATCGGCATCCCCCACTCCGTGTCGTAATAGTCCCGCAGGAGCGGATCAGCGGCCGCCCAGGGGGGTCTGGCCAGGCCATCGTCACCGACCACCACGAGGCTCACGCGGCAGCCTCCAGCGCGAGCAGGGCGCGCTTGGCCTCGAGGCCGCCGAGGTAACCGCCGAGCGACCCGTCCGAGCGCAGCACCCGGTGGCACGGAACGATCACCGGGAGCGGATTCGTGGCGCACGCGGAGCCCACGGCGCGAACCGCGCGCGGGCTGCCCGCCGCCTCAGCAACCTGCGCGTACGACTCGGTGCTGCCGTACGCGATCTCCCTGAGGTGACCGAGCACGGTCCGGCGGAACCCGGTCGACAGGCTCAGGTCAAGCGGCAGGTCGAAAGCGGTGCGGTGCCCGGCGAAGTATTCGTCGAGTTCGCGGGCGGCGGCATCCAGTTCGCCTCCCACTCCCCCCGTCGACGTCATCCTCAGGATGCGCGAGCCGAGACGTGTCGCGAGCGCATCCAGCACAGCGTCGTGGCCTTCGCTCGCGAACGCGACCCGCACCACTCCCCGATCGGTCGCCGCGATCAGGAGGTTCCCGATCGGAGTGTCGAGGGTGCGGTAGGCGGCATCCAGCAGCCCGTCGCGTGCGGCGGAATCCTCCAGCAACCGGTGCAGCCGTTCGAGCTGCGCCGAATCCACGTTCTCCAGGGTCTCCATTGCGGTGGTCATGATGTTCTCCGATCCAACTCTGGCACATAGAAATTTCTGAGCGCGGCGACCCCGTCTGAGGCCGCCCGGCGCACAGACTCGACCGACCCGCCGATGAGTTCTGCCGTTTGTGCGTGCGGCAGACCGCCCAAGTAGTGGTACGCGACGGCGAGTCGTTGGCGCTCCGGCAATGCGGCAACCCTCCCCCACAGTTCGCCGCGTCCGGCATCCGGATTTCCGAATGTGCTTGGGCGCTCCGGGATGTCGCCGATCGGAATCGCCGCGCGCGACTTCGTGCGGAGGATGTCGATCGACTTGCGGTGCGCGATGGTTACGAGCCACGCCGAGACATCCGCGTCGGCGGCCAGACGGGGGTAGGCGGCGAGCGCGGCGAGGAACGTCTCGGACCAGGCATCCTCGGCATCCACCGGGCCGACGACGGCACGGCACACCCGGAAAACCCGAGCACCAAACTCTTCGACAATCGACTCGAAAGGTCTCATACCCGGCTAACGTTCTGGCCGGCCGAAACGTGAGGTCGCTGGCGGAATCCCGCGCGACTCAGCACGACTACGCTCCCGCGACGAGGGACCGCGTCGGGAAAACCTGCGGGTGCGTGGCCGCCATGTGCTCGAGCACGCGCACCACCTGGCTGCTGTAACCGTACTCGTTGTCGTACCACACGTACAGGACGAGGTTGGTTCCCGTGCTGATCGTCGCCAGGCCGTCGACGATTCCCGCCCGGTGCGAACCGATGAAATCGGAAGACACGACCTCGGGCGAGTCGATGAAATCGATCTGCTGTTGAAGTGCCGAGTCCAGCGAAAGACCGCGCAGGAACGCGTTGACCTCCGCGGCCGGTGCTTCCCGGTCGAGGTTCAGGTTCAGGATCGCCATCGACACGTTCGGGGTGGGCACCCGGATGGCGTTGCCGGTGAGCTTCCCGGCAAGCTCTGGAATCGCCTTCGCCACCGCCTGCGCAGCACCGGTCTCCGTGATGACCATGTTCATGGGGGCTGAGCGCCCGCGGCGGTTGCCCTTGTGGAAGTTGTCGGTGAGGTTCTGGTCATTCGTGTAGGAGTGCACCGTCTCCACGTGCCCGTGGACGATCCCGTACTTATCCTGGATCACCTTCAGCACCGGCACGATCGCGTTCGTCGTGCAGGACGCGGCCGACACGATCTCATCGTCGACGCCGACCGTGTCGTGGTTGATCCCGTGCACGATGTTCTTCACATCGCCCTTGCCGGGCGCGGTCAGGAGCACCCGGGAGACACCCTTGCTTTTCAGGTGCTGTCCGAGCCCTTCGCGGTCCCGCCAGCGACCCGTGTTGTCGACGACGATCGCGTCGTGGATGCCGTATTTCGTGTAGTCGATCGTGGACGGGTCATCCGAGTGGATGACGTGGATGAGGGTACCGTTCGCCAGAATCGTGTTGTCGTCGTGGTTGACCGTGATGGTGCCCTCGAACGGGCCGTGGATGGAGTCCCGGCGGAGCAGGCTCGCGCGCTTCGTGAGGTCGTTCTCGGCGCCCTTACGCACGACGACGGCGCGGAGTCGCAGTCCCTCGCCGTTACCGGCATGGGCGATGAGGATGCGCGCCAGCAGGCGGCCGATTCGCCCGAACCCGTAAAGGACGACATCCGTTGCCTTCGCAGCGGGCATGTCCTGCGATACGACGGGGGCGAGTTCGTCGCGGAGGAAATCGGAAAGTTCTCGCCCGTCTGCGCGGGACCGCGCGAGCAGTTTTGCGAGGTCGATCGATGCTGAGGCCGGCCGCAGTTCGGCAATCGCCTGAAGCAGCGGGAACGTCTCGTCGATCGGCAGCTCGACCTCGTTCACCTTGCGGGCGAACCGGTGCGCCTTGAGGATTTCGACGGGCGACTGGTTGATCAGCCGACGGCCGTAAATGGAGGTGACAACGCCGTGTTCGCGATAGAGCATCCCGATGAGCGGGATCATGGCTTCAGCGAGTGCCTGACGTTCGTTCCAGCGGTCGTGTTCCGCCGATCCGTTGCCGGCAAACGGCGTCACTGTTGCTGGGGTCTGATTGTGCTCGCTGGTTCGGTCCACACCCTGATCCTATCGACCACGGGCGATCATCGGCTCAGACGAATCGGATGTCGTTCTGCAGCCGCGTGCGCACGTCGAAGACATCCTCGATGCTGAGCCGCTGCCCGCCGGTGAGGCCGTCGCGCAGCACCCTGGGAAGTGCGGAAAGCTGGACGATCGCCGCCTCGCCGGGCTTTCCGACATGGGTGATCGGCTCCTCGATCGCGTCGTCGGGCACGACGATGAGCCTTGAGGTGAACCGCACGCGAACGCTGCGGCCGAGCGCTTTCGCCGTGCGGGCGAGCGCGCGCACCGGTTGTTCGCCTGGCTGGATGCCGTCCCCCCGGAGCTCCCCCCGGACGAGCCGCACCTCGCTCCCCCAGTCCTCCGACATGACCGCGAACAGGCCGGCCGGGCCGAGAATCACGTGATCGAGCTTGCCGCGATCCGTGGCCACGTTGCTCCAGATCGTGTATCCGATGCCCAGGCTCGACACCGCGCGCGCGGTCGCTTCCTCGGCGAGGGCGTCCGCAAGAAGGTGACGGATCTCCCGCGGCGCCGAGCGAACGAGCGCCGGGTCGTACGGGTCGTCGATGTCGGCTCCCCTGTCGGCCCATTCCCGCATGAGCACGAGAAACCGCTCGCGAGCCACGCCACCCGGGTGTCCGTACGCACGCGCCTTGACGGTGGATCCGGTGTCTGCCCGGCGTGCGCCCTTTGGCTTTGCCGGTGACGCGGGCGAAGCAAAAGGGGTGCTGCTTCCGGTAGCGGTGCGACCGGCATCCCATTGGCGGCGGGCCTCGATATCCCCAATGCGCGCCCACGCCTGCTGTACGGCGTTGAATCGCGCCGGATTCCCTCCCGTGTCCGGATGGGTCTGGCGCAGCAGCCGACGGTAGGCCCGCCTCAGCTCCGTCGGGCTGGCATCAGGGGAAACGCCGAGGACCTCGTAGGGGGTCGACGCGGCGGGACTTTCCGGCATCAGTCAAGAATCGCACGCCGGTCTCGGACCGGCAAAATCTGCGCGGCTAGTTCAGTGTGCCCTGTTGTGGCGCACGACCACGAGCGGTTGGGGCTCTGCGGCGCCGTCCCAGGTTCCGGTCAGCGTTTCGGCCGCGCGGTACGGTTCGGCGGACGGGCCCGAAATGCTGATCGCGCCGCCGCCCACGACGCGCCGCACCCCCACCTGCATTGCGCTCGTGTCGACGACGGTCACTGCGCCATCCTGATGCACTGCGAGGTCGCTGAGCGCCGGCAGGATGACGGAATCGCGTGCCGTGCCTGTTCCCGTGACGAGCGCGGTGGGCGTGCGCTCGACTCGCTTGCCGTCGATGTCGATGAACAGCTTGGCCCGGTGCCCGCCATTGAGCGCGGCAGCGGCCACCGTCTGAAGGTAGACGGGATCGCCGACGCCGTCATACACCCACCGCGCACCCAGAACCGAGTGCTCCATGGTGCCGATGAGAAACGCATCGGCGCCGAGCAAAGGCGATCCGCGATAGGTCAGCGGTATTTGGAGTGTCGGGCCATCCCCGGCGCGGATCAGAAGTGTCTCCACGCCGACCTCACCCTCGGGGTCGTCGAATCGGAACGCGGCGACCGTGCTGAGCGCCGCATCCGGCGCGCCGTCAAACCAGGGCCGTGTGTGAACCCAGCCGTCGAGAAGCTCGAGCTTGGATGGTCGGAGTTCCGCCTGGTGGAGAAGTGCCATGCATTCAGCCTACTGATCCCGCGGATTCCGGGCCGAGGGGTTGCTTGCCTGCCCGTCCAGCCACAGCGTGTCGGACTCGTCCCGATGCGTGCCGGTGGAGCCCACGTGTTTCGAGTCAATGCCGGGCCCATTCCTGATGACGTGCACAAGCGCCATTCCGTGCCCGCGCCCCAGGTCGTAGTCCGACTTGAGCCAGTCGAGAATGACACCCGCCTTCGCGCTCGGGTCATCGAATCCCTTCTTCTTTGCGATATCGACAAGTTGGCGAGGGGTGAGGCCGGTTTTGTCCTCGATCGAATCGAGATATGCCTGAAATGACATGTTTTGAGTGCTCCCCTCGTTCTTGTGCGGTTCCTCTGGGCGCTGCCCACGCCACGCACGATCCTGATTGGTTCGAACTCGGTGTTACGGTGATGGGTCATGCCCTGACTGAAAGTAGATCACGATGTCCCGATCACAGGCCACCATTGCCGCCGCATTTCTCACCTGCATTCTCGCGCTCACCGGGTGTGCGCCCGAGAGTTCTCCCGGAGTGGATGGGCCGCCGAATCCGTCGGCACCGTCGTCCGCGCCCGAGGGCCCGACAGAACCCGCGAACGAACCGGTGACGCAGGAAGAAACCTGCGATTGGAATACCGCACGGCTGGATTCCGGCAGTGCGGACGCTCCGGCCGCTGCGGGCAGCGATCTGGCGACGGTCCTCATCGGATCCTGGCAGCACACCCACATCGATTCCGGTGCCGGATACGAGGCCGTGAAGCCGACGACGGACATCCGGTACGTTTTCCCTTCCACGTCCAGATTGCTCTACTGCCAGGACGTGAAGGGGGCCACAGCGCAGGCGGAGAACGCCGTCAACATCGAGCTTGCCGGTACGGAACTGGTGTTGCCCTCCCCCGCGAC
The DNA here is from genome assembly GCA_017306245.1 of Micrococcales bacterium. Lineage (GTDB taxonomy): Bacteria > Actinomycetota > Actinomycetes > Actinomycetales > Microbacteriaceae > Terrimesophilobacter. The sequence continues at coordinate 808,932 of JAFKIY010000001.1, forward strand.
CGGGTATTCCGTCACCGCGTGGGACGCCGACACGATGGTGTGGACGAATCACCGCGACGGATCGCTGTACCTTCTGAAACGCAGGTAGCCGCTCAGCTGGCGGGCTGGCTTTCGCGGTGCGGGAGCTTCCAGTTCGGGCGGACGTAGTGGCAGGTGTACCCGCTCGGGTATTTCTGCAGGTAGTCCTGGTGCTCCTCCTCGGCCTCCCAGAACGGTCCGGCCGCCGTCACTTCGGTGACGACCTTCCCCGGCCACAGGCCGGAGGCATCCACGTCCGCGATCGTCTCCAGCGCGACGCGCTTCTGTTCGTCGTTCGTGTAGAAGATCGCCGAGCGGTAGCTGGGGCCGATGTCGTTGCCCTGCCGGTCCTTCGTGGTCGGGTCGTGGATCTGGAAGAAGAACTCCAGAATGTCCCTGAACGAGATCACCGACGGGTCGAACACGACCTCCACCGACTCGGCGTGGTTGCCGTGGTTGCGGTAGGTGGCGTTGGGAACTTCGCCGCCCGAGTATCCGACCCGGGTGGAAATTATGCCCGGGCGGGCCCTCAGCAGTTCCTGTGCGCCCCAGAAGCAGCCGCTGGCCAGGATTGCGGTTTCGGTTGATTGCGTCATGATGGTGCAATTCTACTTCCCGACGAGTGCCGCCCGCCGGGCTTCGTACTTCGGTTTGCCCACCCAGCGCCACAGGAGGCGGGCGGGCGCGGGCATGTTCTTGTGCAGCCACTCGGTGCCGCCGTCGGGTTGTGCGGCGAGAATCGCGCCGAGGCCATACCAGGACTGGCCTTTCGGCGTCGAGGCGCGGCCATGTTTCGCGAACCATTCCACCTCGGACTCGGTGAGGGTGGTCTCCATGACCGGCACGATGGTGGTCTCTTCGTCGCCGAGGTGCACGTCGAGCGCGGCGTTCACGCCGTCCAGCGCGTCAAGAACCGCAACGGCATCCGTGGCCGACGCGGTTGTGCGCCACTGTTCCAGGGCCGGATCCAGCGCGTTGAGGTGCACGAGCATCTGGGCGTGCTGTTCTTTCATGCGCCCGACGTGGATGGCGCACGACGGCGCCCGTTCAGTGATGGCGTCCCACAGTTTCAGGTCCTCGCCTTCGTGGTGGGCGTGCAGGGAGATTGACAGGAGGGCGATATTGTCCGCGACGACCTGGGCATGGGCAAGATCGCCGTCTCGCACGCCCTTGACGAGCGCTGGACCCTCCGCGAATCCGGCCCGGTACATCCTGTGGATCTCCACCATTCCGCTCGCATCGCAGGTCTTGTCGCCGCGCGGTTCAGGCGAGCTGCCGCTGGCGGGAAGCGCTGTCGCTGGCATTTCGGTACCTCGGTTCACCTCGGGTTTTTGTGGGTAAATAGTGCGCCTCAGTACAGGAAAATTGCAAGCCAATCCCGGTTGTGGGCGTGAACGAGGGCGAGGAAAAGCACGAGGTCGAACAGCAAGTGCACGCTCACGACGTAGCTGAACGACTTCGTCAGGGTGAACGTGTAGCCCTGCAGGAGCGCGAACGGGAATGTGAGGAACGGCCCCCACCCGGTGTAGCCGATCTCCCACAGGAACGAGGTGAAAATCACCGCCTGAAGGATGTTCGCAAGCCAGTTCGGGAAGTGCTGTCGCAGGAGCGTGTAGGTGGTGCAGATGAAGAACAGTTCGTCCCAGATGCCCACCGAGTTCACCCCGATGAACAACCGCCAGAACACGCTCGGGTCTCCCGACGCATCCGGCCAGTTGAGGTAGGCGCCGGAACCGATCAGGTACACCGGCAGGATGAAGTAGCCGAGAATGACCACGCCGGGCAGATACAGCTTCGCCGGCAGCGACCACTTCCTGCCGGTGAGCATGGGAAAGCGGATGATGCGCTCCCGATACACGAATCGCCCGACGACCCAGGGAACGATCACCGCGAGGGCGAGCGCCGTCCCCATCGCGGCCATGTGGCCGAGGCTGAGGTCCGCGTTGAGCGGAACGAGGCTGATGATGACCAACCCAGCGACGATCAACGCGAGATGGCGCAGCAAGTCGCGATCGACGAATGCCGCCACGACGAGGCTCGCCGCGAGCGTCGCGTATCCGGCAAGGTTGTACTGGAATCCAAAGAGGAGCACGCCGGATGCTGACACGAGCGCAGCGGAAACCAGCTTCCCCGGGTGCACGCTGCGCGTTGACCGGTCGATGGCGGCGTCGATCGTCATCGATAAAGCATGTCAGATCGACGTGGCGCGGGAGGCTCTCACCACCACGTCGTGGTGGAACTCACTGTCCGGCGCTGGAACCGGGTTCCGCCTGCGGGATTCCGCAACTTCGACGTGCAGCTCCTCGGGCGCTATCGCCGCGAGCACGTCCTCGACGCTGAACATCAGGTCGGCCAGGTGCCCTTGGTGAGGGGAATCCCGGCCGACATCCGAGGCGTCGTGGCCGACGATGAGCAGCGTGCCGCCGGGCGCAACCGCGGCCGCAAGGGAACGAAAGAGCGTGGTCCGCGCCGGCTCCGGCAGGTGCATGAACTGGGCTGAGACAAGGTCAAAGGCCCGCGGTGACGGCGACCACTCTGTGACGTCGCGCTGCCGCCAGTCGATGCGATCTGCCGCGACCGGGTCGAGGGATTCTGCGCGGGCCTTCGCCTTGGTGAGCGCGCTCGTCGCGATGTCGACCCCGGTGACCTGCCATCCGTGCTGCGCGAGCCAAATCGCATCCGCGCCCTCGCCGCTGCCGACATCAAGGGCACGCCCAGGAGGCAGCGGTGTGACGTCGGTGACGAGAACCGGGTTGGGGTTTCCGCTCCAGGCGAGCCCGGACGCGGAGTAGCGTTCTTCCCAATAGTCACGATCGAAACCATGCTCGTCGTGAACCACCACCGCACCTCCTGAACCGCTCGCGAACGTCGGCGAACCTGGTACCTCGAACGCTATCAGGCGAGGATCGGGAGGGAACCGGTCGCTGGATTGGTGACCGACTGTGCCGGTGCGATGATCGGCACGCTCGCGGTTGCCGGGCCGGCGGACATCGGCTCATCCACGGTAATGATCGGGATTGATCTCGTGGCCAACGGGAGGGTGCGACCCCGCCGAATGATGACGATGGTGACAATGGCGAGCGGGACGGCCAGGACGCTGGGAGCGGTGACCCACAGCGACTGGATGACCACACCGTACGCGCCCCACAGCACGTAGCAGGCGACCAGGAGCCACTGCGTACCCTCCGAGATTCCGGTCAGCCGCACCGGGTCGTTGCGGTTCTTCCACGTGGTCCGCGCCTGCGGAAGCCACATGAGAATGGAGAACCCGGTCGCGACGAATCCGAGCGCATTCACGAGGATGACACTGATGTCCATACCGGTTGTTCTGTTCTTTCTCACGGCCCGCAGGAAGTCCAGTTCGGGCGGCATGTGGCGAGGGCATCAACGATGTCAAGGACATCATAAGCACGAAAGTTGATTGCCGAGCGCAGCGCCGCGAATCAGACTGCGGCGGACTCGGCCGGCACGATATCCGGCTCACCGAGGTACTGTGCGGAAATTCGCCGGTACGACCGGGTGAAGAATGCGGCAGCTGCCACAAGAACCATCACGAGTCCCGCGATCAGGAACACGAGTGCGATACCGCGCGCCTGCCCCTCGCCGAGCAGCCAGCCGAACGCATCCCGGCCGGCGCGGGAATCCATGTACGGGATGATGAGGAATTGGGCGATCGGCGCGATCAGGAACGCCGTGACGGGTGCGGCCGCCGCCTCGAATGCCTGCGCGAATCCGAACACGCGGCCTTGCGTGCGGAACGGCACGATTTTCTGGATGACCGTCTGCTCGGCCGCCTCGACCGCCGGGATGAGCGTCATGTACATGAACATGCCGCCCGCGTACAGCCACCACCATTCGCGGATCGTGAACATCGCGCCGAGGAAGCCCATGACCATCACGAGTACCAGGATTGTGCGGATCGGGTTGCGGCCGAGCCCGAATCTGGCGACGAGCAGCCCGCCGATGATGAAACCGCTCGAGGTCACGCCGAGCACGATCCCCCAGATTTCGACCGGGAACATTTCAAGCCCGTATGGGTCCATGAGGGCGATGTAGACGCCGCCGATGAAGTTGTTGAACGTGGAGAAGATGATGAGCGCGAAGAGTCCGGTCGCGGCGCGGATGGCGGTGACGCTGCCCCGCAGGTCGATGAAAGTGGCGCGGCCCGCCTCGGGCTCCGGCTTGTCTTCGGGGATGTTCAGGAACATGAGGTGCACGAGCGCGGCCGCCGACAGCGCGATTGCGATCAGGAGGGTCCACCCCATCCCGAGCAGGCCGATGGAGAGGCCGCTGAATACGCTCGTGACGAGGAACGCGAGCCCCTGCACGGTGCCGACCATGCCGTTCGCGTTCGCGTGCCGCTCCACCGGAACGAGCAGGGTGACGGTGGTCGAGAGGGCGATGTTCCGCATGTTCTCGACGACGGCGCCGAACAGGATGACGCCCGAGAACACCCAGAACATGGGGCCAGCCAGATTCAGGAGGACGTGCTCCTGGAAAACCAGATACAGCACGCCGGAAACTCCGAACGCGGCGAGCGTCACAGACCCCGCGAACAGCATCACGTTGTACTTGCGGTGGCGGTCGACGATCGTGCCGAAAACCATGGAGAACACGGCGATGAGCAGCATGTAGGTTCCGCCGATGACCCCTGTGGCCAGAACGGATTTGGTTTCGATGTACACCCAGAACGTGAGGGCGAACCAGAGGTAGCTCGTGGTGACGTTGGCTATCGCCGTGTTGACGAGAACCTGCAGGAACGTGCGGAAGCCCTCAGGCGGGGTGTCTCGCGCGGGTGAGGTCGAGGGAGAGCCCGTATGGTCTCCGCTCGCTGTCATCCGATTGCCCCCATCGAGGTGGTGGTGCGCCGATGTTCGATAATAGCGTCATGAGATTTCTGATTTCGGTGATCGACGACACTGCCGGCCTCGCCTCGGATGACGAGATGGCCGCCATCGACGCGTTCAACGATCGGCTGCAGGCGGACGGGCACTGGGTGTTCGCGTGCGGCCTCACAGATCCCAGTTCGGCCACGGTCATCGACAATCGGGCCGGAGCAGGGAAGGTGACGGACGGCCCCCTCATCGACACCCCGGAACACGTGAGCGGCTTCTGGATCATCACCGCAGCCGACCGCGACGAGGCGCTCGCACTCGCCACGGAAGGGTCGAAGGCGTGCAACCGCAAAGTGGAGGTGCGCGCGCTCCACTAGGGGACTCAGGGGGCGATGCGATCCTCGGTCGCGGCACACAGCCCGTCGCTTCGGCGTGCGGATCTGGTTGTTCTGCGCGTGTCGCCGTGGTGGACTGTGCATGATGCACAATTCCGATTCCCTGCCAGGCGCACCCGGGTCTGACGCCGCTCCCTCCGGCGCCATGCTCGAGAGGACGACGCCGGAGCAACTGCCGGACGGCGTCGACAGCGCGTTCCGCGTCGATCTGGAGCGGATCCGCTTCTCACCGTACTTTTCCAGGCTTTCCGCCGTCACCCAGGTGATTCCGCAGGCAGGCTCCGGCACGGTCGTGCACAATCGGCTCACACACTCCCTCAAGGTCACTGCTGTCGCGCGCTCCATCGCGGTGTCGCTGCGCAATCGTGGCGGCAACGATTGGGACACCATCACCGAGCTTGGCGGATGCGACCACATCGTCGTGCAGGCGGCGGCCAGCGCGCACGACCTGGGGCATCCGCCGTTCGGGCACCTCGGCGAGCAGGCGCTCGACCGGCTCGCGAGAGAGCGCCTGGGGCTCGCGGACGGTTTCGAGGGGAACGCGCAGACATTCCGCATCCTGACCGAAATCGACAATTGCCACGCGAGCGAGCGGGGACTCAACCTGACGGCCGCGGTGCGTGCCGCAGTGCTCAAGTATCCGTGGGCGAGGGAGGACTGGCGACGAGACGATGCCGGCCCGGCCGACCAGTTGCCTCGCGGCGTCGGAATCGACCGCGCCCTTGGCGCGGCCAAGTTTTCCGCTTACACGCTGGATGCGGCCGAACTGGTCGACGTCAAGAGCCGCTACCCGCGCATCGGCAAACACCAGCAGACCGTCGAATGCTCGGTCATGGATGTCGCAGACGACATCGCCTACTCGGTGCACGACCTCGACGACTTCTACCGGGCCGGCGTGCTGCAGTATGCGACGATCGCGGCGGAACTGGAACGCTGGCTCGCGGATCGATCCAACCTCGCGGCGCTCGACGACGCGACTCTGGAAAGCAGCCTCCGCACGCCGGGCCATTCGCTCGAGCGGGCGTGGCGGCGTACGGCGCAGAAGGACGGGTGGATCGCCGACGAGGGCGAGTTCCGAGATGCGGTGCGCCGCGTGCAGGAGGGGCTCGTCGAGAGTCTGCTGTCGATCCCCTTCGACGGCGGGATCGACGCTGAGCGCCGGGTTGCCGCGTTCACCCATTACTGGATCGACCGTCTCAAAGCATCGATCGCGGTCGACGCGAACCCGGATGTGCGCAGCGGCCACGTGCGATTGTCCCGCGATGCCTGGCACGATGTCGTCGTCCTCAAGTTCGTGCACACCCGGTTCGTGCTCGACCGGGCCGACCTCACCATTTACCAGCGCGGCCAGGCGCGTGTGCTCGCATCCCTCGTCGAGGGGTTTCATGCCTGGCTTGCCGACCCGAACGACTCCCCGCGCGCACCCCGGAGGTTGCTCGACTCCGTGGAGGCGACGATCGAGTCGTACGCGGAACTTGAGCACGCCGATCCCCGCGGTGCCGACGTCATTCGCCTCGGCCGCGCGCGAGCGGTCATTGACTACATTGCGTCATTCACGGATGCGCAGGCAATGTCGGCGGCGGCGCTCATCGGCGGCACGTCGGACCGGCTGTGGGACGACGGGCGAAGCCTGTAGCGCCGCGACGACAGCTCTCGCAGAATCGAATTTTCCCGGTGCGCCCGGAATTGTTCGCGATGCGGTGAGCAAACACGACCTACGCGGTACACATTTGGAACTTCGGTGATCGTGAATGTCGCTTTCGTTGTGGACGCGACCGTCATTTTCATGCTATTTCTGGTTGCGACAACGCACCGAACCGAGTGATGGGAGTCGAGATGACCGAGCAATTGCGCATCTTCGCGGGCCTCCAGGGTTTCATCAGTGCCGCCAGCTTGTTGGCGTTGCTCTTGTTCTTTGCGCTCGCGACACCGTTCGGCGACGCGCAGCCTCGATGGGCGTGGCTGGGTCCCGTCAATGACTGGCTCTATGTTCTCGGCGCAGCACCCTGGATCATCGCGTCGGTGCTGCTGGTTGTGCGCGTGCGCGGCGGGTCGCTGCTGTGGGTCCTCACGGGGATCCTTTGCCTCTTCATCGCGGCCGGCGCCATCGTCACGGCGCTCATGCTCGCCGGCAAGGTGGGTCTCAACCTTCAAACTCTGGTTGCGACACCGATGACTCTTGTCGGGTTCATTTGGCTGTGGCCCGCTGCCGCGGCCGCGGTCGATGCGGCCGCCGTTCCGAGCTGGATGCTCCCGTTCAGCATCGTCGCCCTGCTCACCTTCGTGGTGGGAATCATAGTGATCGGTGGCGCCTTCCTGGTTCCCGCAGATTCGACGATTCGCACGGTGCTTTACTTCGCGGGCGGAATTCCCGTTGCGCTCGCCATGATCGCGTTTCCCGCATGGTGGCTCATCGTCGCCTCGAACGTTCACTGAACGGGCCCACCGTCCCGGCGATCCGATCCAACTAGGCCGTGGCGATAAGACGTGAGGTGTCTAGCGGTATGAATGCTGGCGGCCGGGTCACGCCCCAAGCGCCTGCAGGACGTGGAAGACCACATACACCGGCCACACGATGGCCTGCAGCAACCCGAGGATCACGCCCCAAAACGAGCCATTCGATTCGGAAACGAAATAGATGGCTGCCCCGATGTACGCAAGGAGAAAGATGAAGCCCCACGGCCCATCGCGCACAATCCGTACCGTTTTGTTCTTGCCCATGTGATCTACCGCCCTCGAGGTCGTCGAAGATGCCGCTCCAAAAAGCTTAAGCCCAGCTGCGGACGCTCTCCGAGATCTCCGCCATTGCGCCGCCACGCCATCGTCCGAGGTTTCGGACCTGGGAGTCGAATCCGCACCGCGCGCGATACGGTGATCAGACACGACAATCGCTGGAGGCATTCATGGGTGCGGTGATTTGGGACGTCGCGCTCGTGGTCGGCGTGACCATCATTTTCATGGCCATTCTCGTCGCCTTTGCCCGCCGCATTCTCGGCGTCTATATCGGAATCGGACGCCTATTCGTAGCCGGCATCCTCGGGGTCGCGGCCGAGGTGGGATTCGAATCTCAGGTCGTGTGGGGGAAGCAGGACTACACCCCCGCACTTCTTCCCCTTCAAATCGGGATCGTGTTTTTTGTTGCAATCGCCTTCCTCGTGCTCGCCGAGCTTCTCGTACCGGCGGGTTCCCTTCCCAGACCAGACCAGTGGATACCGGCTATCACGGCGCGATTCGAGCGGGGTCGTCGGTATGCCGAAATCTCCCGCATTGCCATCAAGAACGGGCTCGTGCCCTTTCGCCCGAACACCGAACCGACCGCCGCCGGCAGTGCGGAACGCGCGAAACAGGCGCGCGCTCTCCGCGGTGCACTGGAGAGCGCAGGAGGTGCATTCGTGAAGCTCGGGCAACTTCTCTCGACCCGCGCCGACTTGTTGCCGGCCGAGTTTCTCGACGAACTCGCGCTCCTTCAACAGCGGGTGCCTCCGGCCCCGTGGCCCGACGTTCGCGCCCTGCTTGAGGCGGAACTCAAAGGACCGCTCGAGTCCGTATTCTCGTCCTTCGACACCACACCCATTGCCGCCGCATCCATCGGCCAGGTGCACAAGGCGACGCTGCGCTCCGGCGACGACGTCGCCGTCAAAGTGCAACGCCCGGGAATCATCCCCGTGGTGGAACGCGACCTTGACATCACGCTTCGCCTTGCCGCTCGACTGGAACGCACCACCGCGTGGGGCAGAGATCTCGGAATTCTGGGCCTCGCCAGGAGCTTTGCGGGCAGTCTCCGCGACGAACTCGACTACCGCATCGAAGCAACCAACATGACGGCGATGGCTCTCACCCAAGCCAGGCACCCGAAGAGTGAACGAGTGCGAATCCCCACCCATTACGCCGATTTGTGCACGAGAAAAGTGCTTGTTCTGGAGCTCATCGACGGCCACACGCTCAGCGACGCACGCGCGCTCGGCGAACACTCCCCCGCAGAACTCAACGATCAGGCCAAACGGCTCCTGCTGTCCACCCTTACCCAAATCATCGACGACGGTGTGTTCCATGCCGACCTTCATCCGGGCAACATCATTCTTGGCGCGGACGGCAGCATCGTGCTGCTCGACTTCGGATCTGTCGGGCGACTCGATTCGCAGCTCCGCTCGCAGATCGGGGCCGTTCTTCTCGCCTTCTATCGGGGCGACGCGGCCACGTTCACGGATGCGCTGCTCGGGTTTGTCGACCTCCCCGACGAGATCGACGAAACGGCACTCCGCCGCCAGATTGGCGTGTTTGTCGCCACCAAGCTCGGGCCGGGAGCATCCATCGACGTCACCGTGTTCGCGGAAATGGTTCGAATGCTTGCGGAGAACCAGATCGAGGTCCCTGCGGAGCTGGCCACCGCGTTTCGCGCCGTCGGAACACTTGAGGGGACACTGCGACACCTCAGCCCCAGCTTCGACCTGCTCACCGAGGCCAGTAGCTACGCCTCTGATCGCGTCGCCCGCGAACTCACCCCCAAGGCCATTGCGACAACGCTGAACAGCGAGCTTCTGGCCCTCATGCCCATCATCCGGCGACTCCCGGCGCGGATAGATCGACTCACCGGCTCCCTCGCCGAGGGACGCCTCAGCCTCAATATCCGCCTTTTCGCCGATGCGCGTGATCGTGTGCTGATCCGTGGGCTGGTCAACACTCTGGCAGTCACTGTGCTCGCCGCCGCATTCGGCGTCATTGCGGCCATGCTGCTCATCAGCGATGGCGGGCCGCAGGTGACGCCGACGCTCACCCTGTTTCAGATTTTCGGGTATCTCCTCGTCGTTTTGTCCGGGCTCCTCACGCTCCGCGTCCTGTTCGATGTCTTCCGCATTGCACGCAGGAACTGAAACGCACGGTTACGAGGCGCACGTTGAGGTGCTCCCCCATACCCCGGGGTTGACCACCCGCGTAGACTGCGCCCATAGACGCTCGATGAAAGGACACGATTACGATGCTGAGGCTCGAAGATGCTCTGATAATCGACTGGACGCAAATGCCCACCTACAACACGATCATGTCGGTGGCGGCGGGAGCAGCCCTGCTCAACATTGTGTGGATGGGCAGACTGATCCTCAAGGGGCATCCGCTGCACCTGATCGGGCATGCCGTCACATTCCTGGTGCTCGGTACGGTTCTGACCACCACGGGCCTCCACATGACGTTGACCTGGCCGTTCGCGAAATACTTCCCGTTCGACAACATCATTTTCGGCGAGCCCAGCCTCGCGTTCGGTGTTCTCCTTCTGGGCGGTGCAATCCTCCTGTGGGTCGCTGACCGACGCCGGCAAAAGGAGTCTGCGGTCGCCGATCCCGGCCCCGCGCTCACCGCATCGATCGCGCCGCTCAACATCTTCATCTTCGGCATGGGACTCGCCCTCGGCGCGATCGCCATGGCAGGGTTGGTGTTCCAATTGTTCGCAGCCCCCGCGGAGGAGCCGATCACCGGCGCCTTCGCTGAGTGGCCATGGATGGAAGCCATTTTCATGTCCGGAATGTTTGGGTTCGTCGGACTCGGTGCCGTCTTCTTCCCCTTCGCCCTCCGCGGCCTGGAGAAGCGAGACCGCCCTACCTTGTGGCACCAGCTCGTTGCGATCACGCTGGGACTTTCCGGCCTCGGATTCCTGCTGTTCGGTGCACTGAACTTCTTCACCCACGTCGGGCTGATCATCAACACGATGGGACCGATCGGGTAGGTGGGTCAGGCGTTGTCAAGTTCTTCGTATTGACGGAAGGACAATTCGCCATGCAAATCACGGAAGACACGAAAATCTCGGACATCTTCGAGAATCACGGAGACATTTCCGAGGTGATGGTCGGACTGGGGATGAAAGGCGTGGACGGAAACCGGTTGCGCCGCTTCCTGGAAAAACGGATCACTGTCAAGTGGGCCGCCAAGATCCACAAAGTGCAGGTGGATGAATTTCTCGTCCTCATCAACAAAGCAATCGCGATCAAGGAAGCCGAGTCATCGCAGCGGTAGGCACGAACGGCATCCGGAGCCAGGCCAAGACCGTGTTCACCCCGCAAAAAACGCGCACCACAATTCTGCGCACCGTGTTTCGCTTGGCGCTCGGCGCGTTCCTGCTGCTCGCCGGGGTCAGCCATCTCACGTTCAATCGCGAGGCGTTTCTCGCCCAGGTGCCCGCATGGTTGCCGCTCGACGGTGACTTCGTGGTGGTGGCATCCGGCATCGTGGAGATCGTATTGGGCGCGTCGCTGCTCGCCCTCGGCCGCTACCGGGTGCAGCTCGGATGGATCGTTGCAGCGTTCTTCATCGCCATCTTTCCCGGCAACATTTCTCAACTCGTCACCCACACCGATTCATTCGGTTTGAACACAGACCTCGCGCGGGCGATTCGGCTGCTATTTCAGCCGGTACTGGTGCTCTGGGCACTGTGGTCGACCGCGGCGTGGTTGGCACTGCGGAAGTACCGTGCTGGAAGCAAAGAGTAATAGCTCTTGTTCACATTTCGCGGTTTCGAGCATTACCCATTCTTACGAAATCACACTGTGGGGCGCAGGAAAGACATTGACAGACCTGATCGCACGGGCGTGATCGCCGTCCATCCGGCAGCAACTGGCGGAACGATTACAAGCGTTGCGCACCTGTTCGTCCGATGGGCCGGCTTGACATGAGGTCTTGGGCCCACCCCACCGCTAGCTGGACGATAAGGCCGCACCAATAGCGCCAACGATAAACCACATGATCGTGATCGGGATCGGTGCGAATCCCAAAATAATTCCCCAGATTGCCTCAATCTTGCGTAGGCCATTCATCCGATTGGCTGTTGAAAGCCCGACAAAACCGAAAATGATCGCGAGGAGCGCGGGCAGCCAACAGAGGAATGGGCCGAGAAGTGGGATAAGTGACAGGGCAGCGCCCACGATGCCTAGAATTAGCGCGGCCAAAGCCAGCCCGTTGGTTGAGGGCCGAGGGGCATATTGCACATAGACCTGTTGCACCGGAGGCTGTACTGGAGAATCGCTCATGGCGACATCATTGCACCGGCCACCGACACACGCGAGTTCACCACTACCAGGGACGCAACCCTATCCGAGCATCCTTGTCCAGCACCAGGACCCTGGGCCGCGCGACTAGATGCGGCACGGTAGATGCCTTTCATCCAAAGCCTCCCCTCGTCCAATTCAAAAGCTAGTAGAACTCAGGATGCTCTGAGGTCGAAAGATTAAGCCAATTGCGCGCTGAGAACCCTTGTCTCCCGGGCTGACGAAGCTCCACCGGGCCATGAAACCGACTTCACAGCGCCCGAGAAGCTCGAACTTCGTCGCGCCCATTACGACTCCTATGTCTCCTTGCGGGCTCGATGTCGGCCACGATGTGCCTATTTGCAGACGGCGGGACGCTGACTAAACGCCGACCGGTTGATTTTGCCTATCTTGCGCCCATCTCACCTTGCACGTAGCGTTCCACGCTGAAGGGCTGAAGCAGGGTATCGGCCCGCACATACAAGGGGTGTCGTGGATGGCCGCCTTTGGTCAAGTCGCCGAGAGATACCCAGCAGCAACCTGCGGCCGAGGTCACCCGCAGGATGTCTCTCAGCAGCGACGACAGATAGGGCCTGGATGAAATGAGCCCGCCCCACGCAGCCAAAAGGGTTAGCGGGCGCCCCGCGATCAGTCCAGCTATCTGTCGCTCGTTTTCAAACTTCAATTCCTGGCGAAAAACAAGATCGAGCTGTTTTGGATCCGTGGCGATCTGAGGATAGACATTCAACATGGTCCAGCTGTCGTATCCGTTGTCGGCGGCGAATCTACTTACACGCGTGACAGTGCGATCCAGAGCGTTCGGGGTTGCGGTGCTCGGGTTAATGCCAAAACACACCAAGGGGTTCAGTCCGACCGTCCCCAACACGAATCGTGCGGAACCATCGCTCGCCCTCTCGTAGACCCATTCGTCCTTCACTCGGCACCTCTTTCCCTCACGTTCGACTATTCCACGAGCCACGGAAGAACGATGACGAATCGCAAATAGTGCCTCACATGTTGGGGGCCCACTCTAGCGATTTTCTCTCACTAGACCTCATTGACGTGAGTATGGTTGTGACAAATTGCAACTCTCCAAATTTGATTGGACGGCGTGACAACGAATGAGTAGAGGCTTCGCGGTCGTTGACCTTGAAACAACTGGGCTCTTCCCCGGAAATCATGATCGCATCGTCGAAATCGGAATTGTTCTTGTTTCTCCAACCGGCGAGATCGAGTCTCGACACGAAACGCTCGTGAATCCTGAACGAGACATGGGGCCGCAACGAATCCACGGGATTAGTGCGGCCGCGGCATCGCGCGCACCCACATTCTCGCAGATTGCACCGCGGGTAGCGGAATTGTTGGACTATCGCGTGCCGGTTGCGCACAACGCTTCGTTCGATTCGCGGTTTCTTGGCTTTCAAATGGCGGAGGCAACCCTGCCTATCGCAGCGTCCGACCATTGGCTGTGCACGATGAGGATGAGCGAGAGTGTTTCCGGGTATCGCCGGCTCGATGAATGCTGCTCCGCACTCGGCATCAAGGTTACGAATGCACACAGCGCCGGAGGCGATGCCTACGCAACGGCGGAAATGCTCAGCGTGTATATGGCGTCGGTAGGAGACAGCGCGTTCTGGCGGTCCTGGCTCGCGACAGCGCAACACTTCGGTTCGTTCGACGCGGCCGCTTCGACCCCGTGGGTGACGAGAATCGAGGCGTACGAGCGGAACGAATCCTTCATGGATCGACTTGTTGGTTCACTTTCCAATTCACAAGTTGGAAGCCAACTGAATACTGACTACCTGGCACTGTTGGACCGCGTCCTTCTCGACGGTGTGGTCTCCACGACAGAGACTTCGGCGCTGGTGAATCTGGCAACGGAGCTCGGACTCACTATCGAGAGTATTCACGTTGCTCACCGCGCCTACTTCGACGGACTCGCATCTAACGCCTGGGCCGACCACGTTTTGACAGCCGATGAGGAATCCGAGCTCCGAAGTGTTGGGAAGTTGCTGGGCATTGACGAAAGTGTCGTAGCCAAAGCCATGATCACGCCGACCGCGTCACCGGACATGACCAAGAGAGCATTTCAACTCGCTCCCGGCGACATAGTGGTCCTCACTGGGGACATGGCTAAACCACGGGATGAGTGGGTTGAGGAACTTACGAGTCTCGGCATCGTGGTCAAAAACAATGTCGTGAAGAAGACCAAGCTCGTAGTTTCGGCGGACCCTGATTCGATGTCTGGCAAGGCACGAAAAGCTAGAGAATATGGTGTGCCGATCGTGACGGAAGATGGCTTACACAAGCTCTTAGGTTTGATCACGGGCTGACAGGATTTGTCCCCACTGCCTCCCCCAAACGTTGCTGCGCAACGTCCGGGGCCCCTCTGCAGCGTGGGCCCACCTGCTCGCAGGTACAACATCTCACGCCAGAGAAATGTGAAAAGGGTCGCCCAAGGCGGCCCTTTTCACATTTGTCGGGCTGACAGGATTTGAACCTGCGACCCCGTGACCCCCAGTCACGTGCGCTACCAAGCTGCGCCACAGCCCGTGGCAATTACCTCAGATAGCCTATCGCGCCAAAAGGACTGACATCGTCCGCCATCAGGAGCATGATGGGAGAGGACCGAAAGCGAGGAGCCCATGCAAACAATGGCGTTGTCTGAGGTGCTGGAACGCGAACACCGGGACATCGACGGTGGCATCGAAGAATACTCAGCCGGGCTCACCCACGGCGACACCGACACCACGCCACTGCTGCGCGCCATGAACGGCCTCCGCCGGCACATCTACCTCGAAGAAGAATTCCTGTTCCCCCACCTCAAGAATGCCGGCCTCGCCATGCCCATCTTCGTCATGATGCGCGAACACGGCGAACTGTGGGACGCCATGGAAACGCTCGACACACTCCTCGCCGACAACACCGACACCGGCACGCTCCAAAGCGCATGCCGCGAACTGCTCGCCAAACTCGACAACCACAACTCCAAAGAAGAACCCATCATCTACCCGCAAGCCGACACCGTGCTCGACGACGCCGCAACCGAGAAACTCCACGACTACCTGAACACAGGCCGGATGCCCCACGGGTGGCGGTGCGAGAAGGCGACCTCAGTTACTGCTTAGCTCATTTCGAAACGGCCCTACGGGCCTCCTCAATGAGCGGAATCTACGTACGTTTGCGGCGCTCTCGGCCGGCCGGCGAGACGCCGACCGGCGCGTTCGAGGCGAAGGCCAGAAATGGCCTTCGCTCGCAAGCTAACGCTTGCGTCTTTCTCGAACGCGCATATTCACGATGATGGGGCTGCCCTCGAAACCGTACACCTCGCGCAGGCGACGCGTGATGAAACGGCGGTACTGCGGGTCCAGGAACCCGGTCGTGAACAGCACGAACGTCGGCGGCCGCGTTGACGCCTGCGTGCCGAACAGGATACGCGGCTGCTTCCCGCCGCGCACCGGGTGCGGATGCTCCGACGTGAGCTCCGCCAGAAGCGCATTGAACTTGCCCGTCGGAATACGCGTATCCCACGACTGCAAAGCCAACTCGAGCGCCGGCACCAGCTTCTCCAGGTGCCGCCCCGTCTTCGCGGAAATATTCACGCGCGGCGCCCACGCGACGTGACCGAGATTCTGCTCGATCTCCCGCTCAAGGTAACGGCGCCGCTCATCATCCAGCAGATCCCACTTGTTGAACGCGAGCACGAGCGCGCGCCCGCTCTCCAGCACAAGTTCAATGATGCGCACATCCTGCTCGCTGATCGGCTCCGTCACATCGATCAAGACGACGGCGACCTCCGCCTTCTCCAGCGCCGCACTCGTGCGCAGCGACGCATAAAAGTCGGCACCCTGCGCAAGATTCATCCGGCGACGGATGCCCGCGGTGTCGACGAACGTCCACACCCGTCCGGCAAGCTCAATCTGCTCATCCACCGGATCCCGCGTCGTGCCGGCCATCTCGTTGACGACCACACGCTCCTCGCCCGCGGCACGGTTCAGCAGCGACGACTTGCCCACGTTCGGGCGCCCAAGCAGCGCGACCCGCCGCGGTCCGCCCACCTGCTCCTTCGCCACCGTCGAAACCTCAGGAAGCACCGTGAGCACGTAGTCGAGCAGGTCCGCCACTCCCCTGCCGTGCACCGCAGACACCGTCCACGGCTGCCCGAGCCCCAGACTCCACAGACTCGCCGCCTCCGGCTCCTGGCGGATGTCGTCCACCTTGTTCGCAACCAGAATCACCGGCTTCTTCGTCGCACGCAGCATCTTCACGACATGCTCATCGGTCGCGGTCGGCCCGACCATCGCATCCACGACGAACAGCACCGCGTCGGCCAGGTCGATCGCGATCTCCGCCTGCGCGGCCACCGCTGCGTGAATGCCCTTCGCGTCGGGCTCCCAGCCGCCGGTGTCCACGAGCGTGAACCGGCGCTCGTTCCACTCCGCCTTGTAGTTCACCCGGTCGCGCGTGACACCGGGAGTATCCTGCACGACCGCTTCGCGACGCCCGAGAATCCGATTCACGAGAGCGGACTTGCCCACATTCGGGCGGCCGACAATGGCCAGAACGGGAAGCGCAGGCAGGAAGTGGATCGCATCCGGGTCCTCAGTTGCGGCATCGAGGATGCCCAGATCCTCGTCATCAAGTTCATACTCGTCAAGGCCGACGCGCAAGGCGCTGGCCCGCTGGGCGGCAGTCTTGTCATCCATCGCTGCCAGGCGGTCGGCGAGCTCCGGGTTCAGCTCGGGGAAATCATCGTCGTCTGGCACCCGTCAATCCTACGGGCTTGCCGACTTTCATGATTCAGGAGGTGGTGGGGCTGGAGTGACCCGCCACACCTCCTCCGTCACACCACCTCCTGAATAATGAAAGTCAGGGACGGATCAGGGACACCAGGGCGGCGACGGTTTCGTCGAAATTCAGATTTGTGGAATCCAGAGTCACCACGCCCGGCGCGGCCGTCATGAAATCGACCACCTTCAGATCCTGCGCATCGCGGGCCGCCAACTGCTTCCCCACCGCCTCGGCGGACGGCGACTCCAGCTCTGCCGCGCGCCTCGCTTGGCGCGCCTCGGCGGAGGCCGTGAGCAGCACGCGCACGTTCGCATCCGGGGCGACGACGGTCGTAATGTCGCGGCCCTCCGTGATGATGCCTGGGCGCGAACCGTGCGCGATCCGCTCGCGGAACAAACCCGTCAAATGCTCCCGCACGCGCGGCACGCGGGCGATGGCGCTCACCACCGCCGACACCGCAGGATCCCGGATCGCCTCCGTCACCGGCTCCCCGCCGATCCGCACGAAATAGTCGTCAGGGTCGACGCCGATCTCGTAGTCGAAACCCCCGAGCAGGCCGATCACGGCATCCACATCGTTCGGGTCAACGCCGCTGGCCACCGCACGCCAGGCCAGCGCGCGATACGCCGCCCCCGTGTCCTGGTATTCGAAGCCGAGCTCGCGCGCGGCCGCGCGGCTCACGCTCGACTTGCCGCTGCCCGCCGGCCCGTCGACCGCAACGGCGATCCGCGACCGGGACGCCTGCGCGTCCTTCGCGCCCGCGTCGGCACTCATTTCCAGGCCTCCGCCACGCGCCAGCCGCGCCGCTCCAACTCTGCGACGAGCTGCGCCTCGACCTCGGGCAGGACGGAGATTTCCGCAAGCCCCACGAGCGTCCCCGGCGAGTGCTCGAGGCGCAGGTCCTCAAGGTTGATTCCGGCATCCCCGATCTCAGCGAGAAGACGCGCAAGCTCACCCGGTTTGTCATCCACCATGACAACGAGCTGGCTGAACCGACGATCCTGCCCGTGCTTGCCCGGCAGCCTGGCCACTCCCACGTTCCCGGCGGCCAGAGTCTCCGCGATCGCCCGCTTCGCGCCCGGCGCGGTCGGCGCCTCCAGCGTCGCGATGAAACCGTCCAGATCGTCGCGGAACACGCGAAGGATGTCGACGACCGTCTCGCTGTTCGCCGCCAAAATCTGGATCCACAGCGTGGGGTCGCTCGAGGCGATCCGCGTCGTATCGCGCAGCCCCTGCCCGGTGAGCGACAGCGCCCGCGCCGAACCGTCGGAGAGCTGTTTCGCGAGCAGCGTCGCGATCACCTGCGGCACATGGGAGACGAGCGCGACGCTCTCATCGTGCTCCTTCGCGGTCATGAGCACCGGGATCGCGTCGAGGTCGAGAATGAGATCCTCGATCACGCCCACCACATCGGCGTTCTCGCCATTGCCGGTCGCGATCACCCACGGCCGCCCGACGAACAGGTCGGCGCGCGCCGAAATCGCGCCACCGCGTTCCCGCCCGGCCAGCGGATGCGAACCCACGTACCGGCTCGTGTCCAGCCCCGCGGCGTGCAGCTCGGCGAGCGGCAGCACCTTCACGCTCGCAACATCCGTGACGATCGCCTCAGGGAACGCGGCGAGCTCCTGGGCGATGACTGACCCGGTCTGGTCCGGCGGCACGGCCACCACGATGAGCCCGGGCGCATCCGAATCCGTTGCGGCACGGCCTGCGCCGTAGTCGATCGCGAGCGAAAGCGCACCGGGCGACGCATCGGACACGATCGTGTCGACACCCTTCGAGCGCAGCGCCAACCCGATGCTCGCCCCGAGCAGCCCCGCGCCGACAATGCGCACCTGACCGCGAATGCGGCTACCGTTCACGGTCGACACCCCTTCCGGTCCTGCGTTCGGGCGCGGTGTCGGCCTCCGAGTCGGATTCCTGGCCTGCCGTGGCGTCCCGCGCGATGGTCAACAACTGGCCGAGTTCCACCTTAGACAGGTCGCGCAACGCGCCGGGAGGGAGATTCCCCAAATGCAGCGGCCCGAACTGGCGCCGCACGAGGTCGATCACCGGATGCCCCACCTCGTCGAGCATCCGCCGCACGATCCGATTCCGGCCGGAGTGCAGCGTGATTTCGACAATCGTTTCGTGGGTCTGCGCTTCGCCGACGATGCGCACCTTGTCGGCAGCGATCGGGCCATCCTCCAGTTCGACACCGGAGCGCAGTTTCGCGACCGTCTGCGGCGTGATCCGCCCCTGCGTTTTCGCCACGTACGTCTTCATGACGCCGAACTTCGGATGCGCGAGGATGTGCGCGAGCTCCCCGTCGTTGGTCAGGATGAGCAGCCCCGACGTCTGCGCGTCGAGCCGCCCGACGTTGAACAACCGCTCCTCGAACTTCGAAACGAACCGGGACAGGTCCGGGCGCCCCCGGTCGTCGTTCAGGGAACTGACCACCCCCACCGGCTTGTTCAGCATGAGGTAGCGCCGCGTCGTGTCGAGCTGAATCGGCGTCCCGTCCACCGAGACCGCGTCCGTTGCCGCGACGCGGCGGCCCAGCTCGGTGACCACCTCGCCGTTCACCTCCACGCGGCCCGCCGTGATCAGGTCCTCCGAAACGCGCCGCGACGCGACGCCCGCGGCCGCCATCAGCTTCTGAAGCCGCACACCCTCCGGGGATGCATTCCCCGCCGTTCCGGGTTCAAGCGATGTCATCGAAGCCTTCGGATCCGTCGTCGAGCAGCGGGGAGATGTGCGGAAGCTCGTCGATCGAGTTGATTCCGAGCTGGCTGAGCAGCACATCGGTGGTTTCGTAGTGGATCGCGCCGGTCTCGCTGTCTGTGAACGCCTCCGTCACGAGGCCGCGGCCGACCAGCGTTCGCACCACAGAATCCACGTTCACGGCACGGATCGAAGCGATCTGGCCGCGGCTGATCGGTTGCTTGTAGGCGATCACCGCGAGCGTCTCCAGCGCCGCCTGGGAGAGTTTCGTGGGATTCTGGGTGAGCACGAAATCGCGCACCACGTCATCGAATTCGCCCCGCACGTAGATGCGCCAGCCGCCGCCGACCTCGCGCAGCTCGAAACCCCGCCGGGTGCCCGCGCGGCCGCCCGCCTCGGTGCCATCCGGAGCCAGTCCGTCGTAGTCGGCCACAAGCCGTTCGATGGATTGCCGCACCGCTGGCACGGGCGCGCCGAGGGCCGTCGCGAGGCTGACAATGCTGATCGGCTCGTCGGCGACCATGAAAATCGCCTCCAGTCGGCGCTCCAGGTCGGCGCCGGCTCCGCTCTCCTCTGCCTCCTGCGTCATTCGTTGCCTCCGTAGTCGGCGCCGAGAGTCGCCAGACTCGCATCCGACCAGTTCTCCGCCGTCCAGCGGATGCTCAGCTCGCCGAGCGGTTCGACCTGCTGGAACGAGACCGCATCCGCCCGATACAACTCCAGCACCGCGAGAAATCGGGCAATCACGACGCCCCTCTGATCCGCACCGGCGATGAGTTCGCGGAACGTGACCGGACCGCCCCTGCGCAGCGTGGCGACGACGATCGCCGCCTGTTCCCGCACGCTGACGAGCGGCGCGTGCAAATGGTCGAGCCCGACCGTCGGCAGCTCCCTCGGCGCGAGCGCGAGCGCTGCGAGCGCCGCGAAGTCCTCCGGCGTGAGCGTCCAGACCAGTTCCGGCGTCCGCGCCCGATATTTTTCCTCCAGACGGACCTGCCGGGCGTGACGCACGGACTCCGCCTCGAAACCGCGGCTGAACCAGGTCGAGACTTCCTTGAACGCGCGGTACTGCAGGAGGCGGGCGAACAGCAGATCCCTGGCCTCGAGCAGCGCCACCGATTCGGCATCGACAAGTTCGCCCTGCGGAAGCAGTCCGGCCACCTTCAGGTCGAGAAGCGTTGCGGCGACGACGAGGAACCCGCTCGCCTGGTCGAGCTCCTCCGGCCCGCTGAGGGTTGCGAGGTAGGAGATGAACTCGTCCGTGACCGCGCTCAACGCGATCTCCGTCACATCGAGTTCGTGTTTGGCGATGAGGCTCAGCAGCAGATCGAACGGGCCGGAGAAATTGCCGAGAGAGACCGAAAACCCGGCATCCGCCAACCCGGTTTCGGTCATCTCCGACTCGGGCGCCGCGGCGCTACGCGACGGCACCACGGAAGATCAGTTCCCTCGCCAGCTGACGGTAGCTCTCTGCGGCCGCATGCTCCGGCGCGAACTCGGTGATCGGCGCAGCAGCCACGCTCGCATCCGGGAATTTCACCGTGCGGGCGATCACCGTCTCGAACACCCGGTCGCCGAACGTCTCCACAACCCGCTCCAGAACCTCGCGCGAGTGCAGCGTGCGCGAGTCGTACATCGTCGCGAGGATGCCGTCGAGCTCCAGCGCAGGATTCAGGCGGTCCCGAACCTTGTCGATCGTCTCCACGAGCAGGGCGACCCCGCGCAGCGCGAAATACTCGCACTCCAACGGGATGAGCACGCCGTGGCTCGCGGTGAGAGCATTCACCGTGAGGATGCCGAGCGACGGCTGGCAGTCGATCAGGATCAGGTCGTAATCGTTGGCGACCTTGCGCAGCACGCGGGCGAGAATCTGCTCGCGGGCAACCTCGTTCACGAGGTGGACCTCCGCGGCGGAAAGGTCGATGTTCGCCGGAATCACGTCGAGGTTCTTCGTGGCGGTGTGCTGGATCGCCTCCTGCGGATCCTTCACGGTGCCGACGAGCAGGTCGTAGATGTTCGGCACATCGTGGGTCGGAACGGCCAGACCCGCCGAGAGCGCGCCCTGCGGATCGAAGTCGACGCACAGCACCTTCCGGCCGTACTCGGCCAGTGCCGCGCCGAGGTTGATCGTGGACGTCGTCTTGCCCACGCCGCCCTTCTGATTGCACAACGCGACGATCCGCGCAGGCCCGTGACCCTTGAGGCGCGCCGGCTCGGGGAAAACCGTGATCGGGCGACCGGTCGGCCCGGTTTCCGGGACTTCGAGGCCCGCGAGTTCCGCGGCCGTGTCATCCCGTTTGCTGGTCACGAAAGAGAGTCTAACGGTCGCCTGCTGGACGGCCGTTCAGGCGCGCGTGCGTGCGCTTGAGTGCTAATCGGCTTACTCCCGATGGTCGAGATCACCATCGGCGCTGGCGTCGCGGCGACGACCGGAAATGGTCGTCGCTCCATTGCTTCAGCGCGCTCTCGGATGAGCTTCCGTGTACATGTCGCGGAGCGTGTCGGCGGTCACGAGCGTGTAAATCTGGGTCGTGGCCACCGAGGAGTGGCCGAGAAGCTCCTGCACGACCCGGACATCCGCGCCGCCCTCCAGCAGGTGGGTGGCGAACGAATGCCGGAACGTGTGCGGCGACACCTCGATACCGAGCTTCGACAGCTCAGCCCTCGCCTTGATCACGAGCCACACGCTCTGCCGCGACAACCGCTGGCCGCGAACCCCCAGAAACAGCGCCGGAGTCGCTTTGCCCCTCGCCGACAACAGCGGGCGCGCTCGCACGAGGTACGCATCGAGTGCGGCCCGCGCGAAACTGCCGAGCGGGACGATGCGCTGCTTCCCGCCCTTCCCGAACAGCCGGACGACATCCGCCGCCCCCTCCCCCTGGCTGCTGATGACGTCGTCCACATTGAGGTCGACCGCCTCGCTCACCCGCGCACCCGTCGCATACAACAGTTCGAGCAGCGCCTTGTCGCGCAGCGACACCTCATCGTCGCCGTCCGTCGTGTCGAGGATCGCCGCCATCTGACGCACCGTGATCGCCTTCGGGAGCTTGCCCGCCAGTTTCGGCGGTTTCGATTCGGCCGACACATCGGAGGCGGCGAGACCCTCCTCGAGGAGGAAACGGTGGAAACCGCGCACCGACGAAAGCATCCGCGCCGTCGAGGATGCGGCCAGCGGCGCCTCTCCCCTTCCCCTCAGGTCCTGGATGAACGCGGAGACATCCTCGGCGGTGGCCTCCGCCGTCGACGCCACGCCCCGGTCGGCGAGCAGTGCCAGGTACGCCTCAAGATCCCGCCGATACGCACCCACCGTGTTCGCGGAAAGCCCGCGCTCGATCGAAACGTGGCGAAGGTAGCGTTCGAGCGCGCGGGGAAACGGGATGCCGACAGGCGGCTCAGAGCCGGGCATGGGCGTTCAACACCGAAATCGCGAGGATCGCATTGCGCAGCCGGCCGTCGAGCACCGCCGCCACCACCTCCTGCAGCGGCACCCACTTCACTTCGATGTCCGCCTCCTCCGCCGTGCGCTCGAACGACTGCTTCGCCGCCGAGAGGCGTCGGGCCCGGAACACGATGATGCGCTCGGAGCTGCCGCCCGGCGAACTGAAAAACTCGCACAGCGGCGACCACTCCGAAGCCACCAGATCCGCTTCCTCCGCGAGCTCGCGCTGCGCCGCCGAGAGCGGATCCTCGCCGTCAACATCGAGCAGCCCGGCGGGCAACGCCCAGTCGCGAAAGCCGATCGGGTGCCGGTACTGCTTGATCAGCAGGACCCGGCCCTGCGCATCCTCCGCGAGAACCGCGACCGCACCCGGGTGCTTCTGGTATTCACGGACGAGTTCCCCGTCGCCGAACGCGAAACGGTCGCGGAACACATCCCACACCGCGCCGTCGAACACCCGCTCACTGTCGTGAACCTGAACCGGAAACCTCTCGTCGGAGAGGAGTTCAGGCATCGACCGGTTCCGCTTCGGCAACCTCGAACAGGCGGCTCGCCTTCTGCCGGTCAAGTGCTGCGCCGATCAGCCCGCGGAATAGCGGATGCGCCCGGTTCGGCCGTGACCGCAACTCCGGGTGCGCCTGCGTCGCCACATAGAACGGATGCACATCCCGCGGCAACTCGATGTACTCGACCAGGTTGCGGTCCGGCGACATGCCGGAGAACGAGAGCCCGGCATCCGCGAGCTGGTCGCGATACGCATTGTTGACCTCGTAGCGGTGCCGGTGTCGTTCGGAGACCGGGCTTTCGCCGTACAGCGCCCGCACGATCGACCCCTCGGCGAGATCGGCCGGGTACAGCCCCAGCCGCATGGTGCCGCCGAGGTCGCCGCCGGCGATGATGTCCACCTGCTCCGCCATGGTCGCGATCACCGGATGCGCGGTGTCCGGGTTGAACTCCGACGACGAGGCGCCGTCGAGGCCGACGACGTTGCGCGCGAACTCGATGACCATGCACTGCAGTCCAAGGCAGAGCCCCAGCACGGGGATGCCGTTCTCGCGCGCGAACCGCAACGCCCCGAGCTTGCCTTCGATCCCCCGCACGCCGAACCCGCCCGGCACGCAGATGCCGTCCAGGTCGGCGAGGTTCTTCACCGCGCCCTCCGGGGTTTCGCAGTCATCCGAAGCGATCCACCGAATGTTCACCTTCGTCTGCTGCGCGAAACCGCCAGCGCGCAGCGCCTCCGTCACCGAAAGGTAGGCGTCCGGCAGGTCGATGTACTTCCCGACCAGACCGACCGTGACCTCGAACTTGGGTTCGTGCACGGCGTGAAGCAACTCAGCCCAGCCGGACCAGTCCACCTCGCCCGCGGCAACCCCGAAATGCTCGATGATGTAGGCGTCGAGGCCCTGGCTGTGCAGGGTCTCCGGGATGTCGTAGATGCTCACGGCGTCCGGGCAATTGATGACCGCCTCGGGATCGACGTCGCACATGAGGGCGATCTTGCGGTTCATCGAATCCGGCACCGGGCGGTCGCTGCGCAGCACGATGGCATCCGGCTGGATACCGATCGACCGCAGCGCCGCAACCGAGTGCTGTGTCGGTTTCGTCTTCTGCTCGCCGGCCGCGCTGAGGTACGGCACGAGGGACACGTGCACGAAAAAGCAGTTGGCCCGTCCGATCTCGTGACGCACCTGCCTGGCCGCCTCCAGGAACGGCAAACTCTCGATGTCGCCGACCGTTCCGCCGATCTCCGTGATGATCACATCCGGCCGCGGGTCATTGTGCGACTGCAGTCGCATGCGCCGCTTGATCTCGTCGGTGATGTGCGGGATGACCTGAACGGTGTCGCCGAGATACCCGCCGCGGCGTTCCTTCGCGATCACGTGCGAATAGATCTGGCCGGTCGTGACGTTCGCGGCCTGGCTGAGGTTGATGTCGAGGAAGCGCTCGTAATGCCCGATGTCGAGGTCGGTCTCCGCACCGTCATCCGTGACGAACACTTCGCCGTGCTGGAACGGATTCATGGTGCCAGGATCCACGTTCAGGTACGGGTCGAGCTTCTGCATGACGACGCGCAAACCGCGTGCGGTGAGAAGATTCCCGAGACTCGCGGCGGTGAGGCCTTTTCCGAGGCTGGAGACGACGCCACCGGTGACGAAAATGTGCTTTGTTGTCTCCGCAGAATGATTGACCACCACGGGGTTACAGCTTATCACCGAGATGGGCCGCGCCGCCGCGCACGACAGGCCGGTCGCTCACGCGAACGACCGCGCGGTGTCGAGAAGCTCCCGCGCGTGGGCGAGCCCGCTCTCCGACTCGGCCAGGCCGGACAGCATCCTCGCCAGCTCTTCTGCGCGCTCCTCGCCGTGCAATTGCTGCACGCTGCTCGCCGTGATCTCGCCGTCGGTGCTCTTCACGACCCGCAGGTGGTTCGTCGCGAACGCCGCCACCTGAGGAAGGTGCGTCACCACGATCACCTGGGCCGAGCGTGCCAGCTGCGCCAGCCGCTTCCCGATTTCGATCGCCGAGGCACCCCCGACGCCGGCATCCACTTCATCGAAAATGAAGGTCGGCACCGGGTCGCTTCCCGCGATCACCACTTCGATGGCGAGCATGACGCGCGAAAGTTCACCGCCGGATGCGCCGCGGCCGAGCGCCCGGGGTTCGGCGCCTTTGTGAGGCTGCAGCAGAATCGTCACCTGGTCACGGCCCGCGAGGGAGTAGTCGCCGCTGCTGTCGATGCGCACCGTGATCATGGCATCCGCCATGGCCAGAGCGGTCAGCTCCTCCGTCACCCGCCGGGACAGCGTCTCCGCCGCGGCGGTCCGGATTGCGGTGAGCCGTTCGGCGAGGGCGAGGAGTTTCGCGCGGTCCCCTGCGACGTCGCCGCGGAGCCGCTCCACGCGGTCGGAATCATTGTCGAGCTCGAGCAGGCGGCTGCTGCCGACATCCAGAAAGTCGATCGTTTCGTCGAGGCTCTGCCCGTGCTTGCGGATGAGCGCCCCGAGTTGCGCCCTGCGCTCCTGAATGGTCTCCAGTTCGTGCGCGCCGTCAGCATCGAGTCCGCCCAGATAGCTCGAGAGTTGCGCCGAGACGTCCGACACCGCGAACGAGGCATTCGCGATCGCCTCGGCGATGGGGGCCAGAGTGGGATCGTGGCTGGCCACCCGATCGATTTGCCGGCGCGCACCCTCCAGCAAAGTCAGAACGTCCCCGCCGTCGTCGGAGGTTTGCGCGGAAAGCAGCTCATGGGCTCCCGCCGCTGCCAGCCGGAGTTCTTCGAGGTTCCCGAGCCGTTCGGCCCGTTCGGCAAGTTCGGCGTCCTCCCCCCGGCGGGGCGCGACAGTTTCGATCTCCTCGATGGCGGCCCGGAGGTCCTCGGCTTCCCGTTCCCGCCGATCCCGCTCCGCGATGAGCACATCGAGTTCGCCCTGCCCCGCCTGCCAGCGCCGATAGGTGTCCTGGTAGTCGTCGAGCACGGTGGAGAGCTCCGGTCCGGCGAAGCGGTCGAGGGCGTCACGTTGCGCGGTCGCGGACCGCAGGCGCACCTGATCCGCCTGCCCGTGCACGACGACGAGGTCGCGGCCGAGTTCCGCCAGCACGCCAACCGGAGTCGTGCGGCCGCCGACCACGGCGCGGCTTCGGCCCTCTGCCGAAACCGAGCGGCTCAGCAACAGCGCGACCCGGTCCTGCCCCGCCGGATCGAGGTCGCCGCCGGCATCCATGACCCTCGCCGCGACGGGCCCGTTCGACTCGATGAGCCAGTGGCCCTCGACGACGGCGGATGCGCTTCCCTTGCGCAGCACCTGGCTGTCGGCGCGTTCGCCGAGCAGCAGCCCGAGCGCGGTCACGATCATGGTCTTCCCCGCGCCGGTTTCGCCGGTGAGCGCCGTGAAGCCCGGACCGAGCGGAAGAACAGCTTCGCCGATGACGCCGAGGTCGCGAATGGACAGCTCCTCGATCACGAAGCGCCACCGTCCTCGTCGACGGGTCCGCGCCATCCGGTGACGGGAAGATTGAATTTTTGCACGAGCCGGTCCGTGAACGGTCCCTGGTGCAGCCGCGCCACCCGGACCGGATTCGGCGACTTGCGCACAATCACCCGCGCGCCCCTCGGCAGGTCGGTCGTTCGGCGACCGTCGCACCATAGCACCCCTGTGCCCTGAGTGCGATCGAGCACTTCGACGGCGAACACGGAATCCGGCCCGACCACGAGGGGGCGCGCGAAGAGGGCGTGGGCGCTCAGCGGCACGAGAAGCATCGCGTCGAGGCTCGGCCACACGATCGGTCCGCCCGCGGAGAACGAGTACGCAGTGGAACCGGTCGGCGTCGACATCACGACTCCGTCGCATCCGAAGCTCGACAGCGGCCGCCCGTCGACCTCGATGACGACCTCCAGCATGCGTTCGCGGCTGGCTTTCTCCACGGTCGCTTCGTTGAGAGCCCAGGTTTCGTAGACGACCTCGGTGTCGACCTTCACCTTCACAGAGAGCGTCATGCGCTCTTCCGTCTCATAGTCGCGATCGAGGGCACGCCGCACGCTTTCCTCGAGGCTTTCGCGCTCCGCCTCGGCGAGGAACCCGACATGCCCGAGGTTGATGCCCAGCAGCGGAGCGTTGGACTCTCGGGCGAGCTCCGCCGCCCGAAGGATCGTGCCGTCGCCGCCGAGCACGATGACGAGTTCGAGCTGGGTGTGCGACACATCCGCGCCGAGGATGCGAACGTTCAGGCTCGCGTCGTGGGCGAGAAGATCCGCCTGGTCGGCTTCCGGGATCACCGGTACGACGCCGTCCGCGATGAGCCGGCGGCAGACCGTCACCGCCGCGTTCAAGGTTTCCTCGCGCCCGGTATGGGAGACGACGAGAAAGTGTCGTTCTGCCACGGGAGTCTCCTTGACCATTCGGTGCTCTGTCACACTCGGCTTGACGCAATCGTACGATTTCGTGCGGACACTCAATTTCGCGTGAGCGCAGAAACCTGCTCAGTCCATTCTGTCGGATTGGACCCGACCTCGGTGGAGAACCAGGCGAGGTATTCCCGGTTTCCGCTCCCGCCCGCAATTGGGGAGGAGATGACTCCTGCCGTCGGCAGCCCGACATCCCACGCCGACCAGAGCACCCCGGTCACGGCATCCTCCCTCAGCGCAGGGTCCCGCACGATGCCCTCGCGAACGCCGCCGCGGCCCACCTCGAACTGCGGTTTGATGAGAACCACGAAATCGGCATCGACGCCGACGGTGCCCACGAGCGCGGGAAGGACGAGCCCGAGGGAAATGAAGGACAGGTCGGCAACGACGAGAGTCGGGGTCTCGTCCACGCCTGCTTCCGCGAGCACGTCGCGGGTCAGGAAGCGCGCGTTCGCGCCCTCGATCACCACGACGTTCTGCGCGGCGCGGATAGCGGGCGCGAGCTGCTCATGCCCCACGTCGAGGGCGACGACCCGCGCGGCGCCGCGCTCCAGGAGCACCTGGGTGAACCCGCCCGTGGAGGCGCCGACGTCCAGCGCTGTGCGGCCAGAAACGTCGATTGGGAATGCGTCCAGGGCAGCGGCGAGTTTCAGCGCAGCCCGGCTCACGTAGCCGTCCGAATCGGCCACCGCGATCACGTGCGCGTCCGATACGCGCTGGGCCGCCTTGGTGGCCGGCCTGCCGTCCACAGTCACCAGCCCGTCGGCGATGAGCTGGGCGGCGCGGTTGCGCGAGCGTGCAAGGCCGCGGGCCGCCAGCGCGGCGTCGAGTCGGATGTCGTCGGTGATCGTGGCCCCAGTTACGCCGAGTGATCCGAGCCTTCGAGCGCGCGGCGAAGCTCATCGTGGAGCTGGGTGAACGCTTCGGCGCGCTCCTCGAGGGGCTGGTCCTCGATCACGCGCAGACGCGACAGCAGCGCATCGACGTCGGCATCCCCTGCCGCGGAATCCGCAGCAGACGCTGCCGGGCTTCCCTGGGCGCTCGCCACCGCATTCGAGTCATCGGACATGGTTCAAGCGTACAGTTCCGGGTCGACCTCGAGTCCGTAAATGGCGAGCCCGCTCCCCCAGATCGCCGCCGATGCGGCGCGCAGCAGGTTGATCCGCGAATCGCCGGCAGCCACGAGTGAGACGACGTTTCCCCTCATGCGGACCACCGCGGAGCCCACCGTCACGACCCGCGACCCGTCCCGCTCGGCGGTTTCCCGAATCGGCGGATACGGTTCGTGCAGGCCGGCGAGGTTCTCCAGCAGGTAGGTGGGCCGCGAATTCGGGTCCGCCGCAAGCACCTGTTTCGCCTGATCGACTCCGGTCAGCACGAGCACCGAGTCGATGCCGGCCCGATTGGCGCCGAGAATGTCGGTATCGAGGCGGTCGCCGAGAAACAGCGGCTTCGTGCCGCCAAACCGCGCGATCGCCTCCTCGAAAATGGGTGTCTCCGGCTTGCCTGCGACGACCGGCAGCCTGCCGACGGCGAGGTGCACGGCGGACACGAGCGTCCCGTTCCCCGGCGCGATGCCGCGGGCAGTGGGAATGGTCCAGTCGGTGTTGGTTGCCACCCACGGCAATTCGGCGCCGTCGCCCTGCAACGCGTAGGCAGCCTCGGCGAGCTGGACCCAGCCGATGTCCTGGGCGAAACCCTGGATGACCGCTGCCGGGGAATCGTCCGCGGAATCCGTGACCTCGAATCCGGCCAGCTTCAGCTCCGAGTGCAGGCCCTCGCCGCCCACGGCGAGCACGCGCGAGCCGGCGGGAATCAGCCCGGACAGCAGGCGCACGGCCGCCTGGGGAGACGTGACCACGGCGTCGCGCGAAACCTCCAGGCCGAGCCCGGTGAGCTGCTTCGCGACGGACTCCGGTGTTCGCGAGGCGTTGTTCGTGATGTAGGCGACGGCTCGCGATTCGCCCGCTCGGTTGATGCTCTCCACGGCGTGCGGAATTGCCTCGGCGCCCCGGTACACGACGCCGTCCAGGTCCGCCAGAAGGAGGTCGACGCCATCCAGCGGCGTGCGTTCAGTCATCGGCATCCTCCGCGGCATCCCGTTCGATGTCACCGGCAGGGTCGTCAGCGGGCTCCTCGGCGGGCTCCTCGAACACTTCGATCTCCAGGTCGTCCGCCTCGTCGCCGGAGGAAAGCGCCGCGGTCGCGCGGTCGGATCTCGCGAACCAGACCTCGGCTTCGTCCGCCCGGCCCAGATCCTCCAGCACCGCGGCATACGCATCGAACAGGGCAGGGCTCCACGAGTACGCGGTGTCAGGGTCGAGCTGTGGAATCTGCAGCTCGACGAGTGCCGCCTCCGTCTGGCCGAGGTCCAGCCGCGCACCGGACATGGCAATGGCGAGCTCCACCTGCACGCCCACCGGGAGGTTCGCCTTCGGAACCGACCGGCCAAGCTCGAGCGCCTTCTCCGGCCGCCCCAATCCGCGTTCGCAATCCACCATCATGGGCAACTGGTCGTCGCGGCCGGAAATCCGCCGGTAGGTTCGAAATTCGCGCAAAGCGAGCGCGAAGTCTCCGGTCGAGTACGCCGTGATCGCCAGCGTCTCACGCACCACGGCGATCCGACCGGCCCGGCGGGCGGCGGATACCGCGTGTTCGTGCGCGAGCGCGGGATTCTCCTCGATGAGCCGCGCAGCCATGACAAGATGCCGGGCGACCTCGTCGGCATTCTCCTTGCTCAGGGTCTTCAATTGCGCCCTGGCGACCCGATCCAGCTGGTTGGGGAGAACGTCCTCGGGGATGTCCGGTGCATAGTGACGCGGGCGGACCGACTTGATTCCGTA
The DNA here is from genome assembly GCA_017306245.1 of Micrococcales bacterium. Lineage (GTDB taxonomy): Bacteria > Actinomycetota > Actinomycetes > Actinomycetales > Microbacteriaceae > Terrimesophilobacter. The sequence goes on from JAFKIY010000001.1 coordinate 839,872, forward strand.
CGGGTCGCGATCCTGGGGAGTCTCGAGTTCCCGTGCGGACGAGTCACCCCGTGCCGGGGCGCCGTCGCGGGTCCACAACCTCCGCTCGGAATCCTGCGGCTTGCCGGGCCGGCGATCTCCGCCGTCACGCTTCCCGCCGCCCCGCTTGTCGCCGCCGCGCTTCTGCCAGGCCGGTTTGTCGCCATCCCGACTCGGACGCGCAGGCCGCTCGCTGTCGCGTTTCTGCCATGCGGGCTTGTCGCCGCTTCGCTCGGGGCGCCCGCCGGCGCCGGATTTCCCGGAATTCGGCCGCTTCGACGACGGTGTGCCCTTCGCCGGACGCGCCGACCCCGGGCGCTGGCCGCGAGGCGGGCCACCGGGACGGCGGGGTCGATCTGGGGTGTCGGCCACGGCTCTTTGCTCCTTGTCGCTGTGCTGGTTTCAGGACGATGACCAGCAGTGTACTTAACGCAAAATGGCCACCCTCCGTGTTTAACAACACAGTGGTGGCCATTTCACAAAGAAGTCCGGCGGTGTCCTACTCTCCCACAAGGTCCCCCTTGCAGTACCATCGGCGCAGAGAGTCTTAGCTTCCGGGTTCGGAATGTGACCGGGCGTTTCCCTCTCGCTATGGCCGCCGAAACACTATTGATTTATGTATCGATTGTGGCCAGAACTTTGGTTCTGGACGCAGTCCCCGACCGTAAATCGGGAACCACAAAGTGGACGCGTGCAAATTCTCATTAATCCTCATGCCGTCGAAACGCCTGGGATTGAGTGTTATCAAGTTATTGGCTTATTAGTACAGGTCAGCTGCACGAGTCGTTAGTCCTCGCTTCCACATCCTGCCTATCAACCCGGTAGTCTAGCCGGGAGCCTCTCCCCCTAAGGGATGGAAATCTCATCTTGAAGCTGGCTTCCCGCTTAGATGCTTTCAGCGGTTATCCTCTCCGAACGTAGCTAATCAGCGGTGCTCCTGGCGGAACAACTGACACACCAGAGGTTCGTCCATCCCGGTCCTCTCGTACTAGGGATAGATCTTCTCAAATTTCCTGCGCGCGCAGAGGATAGGGACCGAACTGTCTCACGACGTTCTAAACCCAGCTCGCGTACCGCTTTAATGGGCGAACAGCCCAACCCTTGGGACCTACTCCAGCCCCAGGATGCGACGAGCCGACATCGAGGTGCCAAACCATGCCGTCGATATGGACTCT
>JAFKIY010000011.1 GCA_017306245.1 Micrococcales bacterium
CACCATCGAGCGTCGCTCCGGTCAAATCTGCCCCACGCGTTATGAAAGGAGAACTGCTGTATTCACCTTCCTGACGAGTCACCGACAGGCTTGTCCCCTCAAAAAGCGCACCACTGAGGTCAGCGTCAGTGAGATCAACGTTTCCGAGATTGGCATTCCTAAAAACAGCTCGAGTAAGCACGGTGCCTTTGAAATTCGCGTCCAAGAGATTCGCGTCCGTGAAATCCGCACCCGCTAGATTCGCACCCGAGAAGTCCATTTTTCGAAGGTCCGCGCCTGAAAAATCTGGGCCAACAAGAGCCATCTCTTCCAGCATCTCTTCGGAACTAGATGCGTCATCCTTCCCGAGAGCCGAGTCAGGTGTTGACTCGGCGGTGTCTTGCGCAACTTGGGCGCCAGAGGCAGCAGTCGTTGACACTGCAATATTCGGGGAATCTACAACAACTTGACCATAGGCGGTCAGATCCACGGATGACCGCAATGCCAAAAGCTCCTCAGCGGCACCTGCGTCGATTGGTTCGCAAAGTCGAATCATCGAGTCTAGAGCGCGCCACGCGTAGTCGCTCGGGTGGTCGACTCCTCCCAAGTGTTTGTTCGTGTTCCGTACACCAATTATCTCGAACGCCCACCCACGATGGTCGGGACTCAACTCGGAGCTAAAAATGCGGGCCCATTGTTTGGTCAAAAGAATGAGACAGACGCTTATATCCATCGTTTCCGCGCATTCTTCCACCGTGCCTGACTCAGGGAGTCTCCGATGTCTGCGTACATCTTCGATGGTCGGATACTTCGCGTATGTGAGGGTTTCGAGAACCCCTTCCGTCCACCACGAGTCGCCGTATTGATTCGCGATGCTTTGGCACACGAATAACGAAAGTGGCTTTCTCAAGATTGCTAGACCAGAGGCTACTAACTCCTCATTCGCGGACATCGATTCACCCCCTCGGTCAACCTGGTCAACACTGACCAGCGGCGCTTTAGCAGCCCCGTGTCTGGCCAAGTCTGGCAGACGGTCGTCAGGTTCCATAAGGGGATCGGAGTGCATCACGCTGCTACTTTCCACTGCCCGACTTTCTCATCGTGAAGTTACCGTTGCCTTGGTTGACCTTGGTGTATCCACCAAAGGAGTTGCTGGAGCCAGACTTCTGGTTGAGACGTGCGGAGCTTATCCCCTTCGAGGACGAGCCCCTCCTGCTGTAGCTGCCTCCGTTGCTTTTCTTCGCCATGACTTTTTCCTTTCGGGTTGCGTGAGCGAAATATTCCAGTCTTGTGCAGAGGCGACAGATTGTCTAGGAAAACTTTTAAGACATATTTGTTCTCTCGCTACGGGAGAGGGAGTTAGCGGCACGATGAAGCGCCCCGGGTTTGGTGCCGCATCCTTTTGAGTTGAAGGATGTATGTCATGCCAAAGAAGATTGATCCTGCCGTTCGTGATCGGGCGGTGCGGCTGGTGCGGGAGCACCGGTCGGAGTATCCGTCGCTGACGGCCGCGTCAGCGGCCGTTGCCCGCCAGGTCGGAGTCGGCCACGAGTCCGTGCGCCGGTGGGTGCTGCAGGCCGATACTGACGACGGCACCCGCGACGGGGTCACCTCGGTTGAGCACGCCGAGATCAAACGGTTGAAGGTGGAGAACAAGCACCTCCGGGAAGACGTGGCGATATTGAAAGCAGCGACGAGTTTCTTCGTGGGGGAACTCGACCCCCGCAACCATTGATGCTGGGCTTCATCGACACGATGAGAGCTGAGGGGCACGCGGTCGAGTCGATCTGCCGGGTCTTGCGTGAGCAGGGCCACCAGATCGCCGCGCGCACCTATCGATCCCAGCGGCGAGGTGTCGTGGCTGCTCGGACGGTTACCGACGCGCAGGTCCACGACGCGGTCCGCGACGCCGCGTGGGCCACAGTCGATGTCGTAGGGCGCCCGGTGCGGAAGCTGACTCCGGAAGGGCTCTATGGGCGGCGGAAGATGACCGCGCTGATCCGCCGTACCAGGATCCCTGACGCGCCCAGAGGCGCGATCGACCGGGCCATGCGTTCGCTCGGGCTATCGGGCATCCGCCGCGACAAAAGCGTGCGCACCACGATCCCCGCCAAGGACGGGATTCGCGCGGGAGACCTGCTGAACCGGGACTTCACCGCGCCGCGGCCCGATCACACCTGAGTGATGGATTTCACGTATTGCCGCACCTGGGCTGGGTGGGTCTACGTCGCGTTCATCGTCGACGTCTACTCGCAACGCATCGTCGCCTGGCACGCGCAGACCACCAAGCACGTCGAGCTCGTGATGATCCCGCTAAGGATGGGCCTCTGGGAGCGCGGCCGGCAAGGCCACCCGGTCCAGCCGCAACAGTTGCGAGCACATTCGGACGCCGGCTCTCAATACGTCTCGCTGGCCTACACCGATAAACTCGCGCTCGATGGCATCGCGCCCTCGATCGGGTCCGTCGGCGATGCGTACGATAACGCGCTGATGGAGACGATCAACGGGCTCTACAAAGCCGAATGCATTCGCACGACCGTGTTCCACGACGGCCCGTTCAAGACGATCAGAGACGTCGAGTTCGCGACCGCCGGCTGGATCGACTGGTACAACACTCGTAGGCTTCACTCAAGCCTCGGCTACGTCCCACCAGCCGAGCACAAGCAAGCCCACTACGCGGCCCTCAACCGCGAGCCGCAACCCGCATAGGAGCGGCAAGAAACCTAGGGCGCTTCAACCTGCCGTAGGTCGGCATATCCGTGATGACTAATGAATTGAATGAAAGACAAGGCGCTAAAGACTGATAGGGCCTTACGTAGCTGGGGCGGGATTCGAACCCGCGACCTCACGATTATGAGGCGTGTATCCGTAGTCGCTGGCTATGGACGGACAGGCTGCAAACCTCGACGATGGTCGGGCTTCGGTTATTGCTCGTGGCTGTGTTCGCCCGTTCAAGACGATGACCGGCGTGTGGGTGCGGTGTGGCTCGCGGGTCAAGAGCGCGTGTGAGTCGTGCGCGGAACTGTACCGAGGTGACTGGGCGGCGATTGCGCGCTCGGGTGTGTTCGACGGGCCAGTGCAGGACTTCCGATTCTACCTGTTGACGCTGACTGCTCCCTCGTTCGGGCCAGTGCACCGGGTGCCTCGCGACGGTGGCACTCGTGCTGCCAGATGTGACTGTGGCCTCGTCCATGACGCGGTGGCCAGTGCGGGTCTGCGGGGTGTCCCCTTGGACGCGTCGAGTTACGATTATGACGGGCAAGCGGCGTGGAATCGGGATGCCGGCCTTCTCTGGGATCGCACTCGCCGGCGGCTGCGCGACCGGTGGGATTCGCTTGAGTACTTCATCGTCCGGGAGTGGCAAGACCGGGGCGTGCTACATGTTCACGTGATCGTTCGGATTGCTCGATTCGAGGCTCCCGAGGATACGTGGCTGAGGAAGGCGGCACGCACGGCTACCGCATTCTCGATGGTGGACGGGTGCCTGGTGGAGTGGGGTGCTCAAGCTCGCTGCGATGCGTTCACTGCTGACGGCGATGGGGCCAAGACGATCTGGTATCTGTCCAAGGCGCTCAACTATGTGATGAAGGATGTGGCGCTCGTTGGCCGGTCGCCGCATTCGGCGGTGGTGTCGCATCAGGCGCGACTGGCAGCTGCGGCGCGGCGGATGCGGTGTGGCCGGGAGTGTGTCCCGGCGAACTGCCCGGCCAAGTTGCATGACCGCTACGGTGCTCGCTCTCAAGTGGTGAGCGCGTCGAGGCGCACGAAGCACCGCACCGGCTGGTCGTTCTCCGGGTTGACGCGGACGGTACAGCGTCAGCTGCGCCTGGCGTGGTTCCTCGCCAAGAGTTCGGAGACCCCGGCAGAACCGGAGGAGACCGTATCCGCTGCGGTGGTTGTGGGAGCGCAAGAGGGGCACGCAGCGCGGTTGCGTCTCGAGCTGGCCTCCCTCGCCGCGAGCGGGCCATAGGGAGGGGGTGAGAGATATGGCTAAGGCTGATTGCCCCATTTGTGAGGCGTCGGATTACCGGTCGTGCGACGCATGCGGTAACCCGATCTTCGAAGACCGTGGACGGGACGCGTTCGGGCGCGAGCTGTGCGCATACTGCCTGACTGACGCTGGTTGGACGGCGCTGAGGCGTGGAGGCAGAGCGGATGCCGCGCGGGGTAGCCCCGAGAGGGGCGACCGCGCGGCACCGCACAGCCTTCCGTCTCACTCCGTACAACTAGGCCTGGCCGGTCGGCACCGCACCATCGCTCCAGGGGCAACCACAGCGCGTAGCGCGAAGGGCGGCAGCCGTTACGCTCGTTGACCCTGAATGCATGGTTGGGTGCATTTCGGTCTATGTGGCGTGTTAGTCAGGCTCGCGGATGCCAATCGATCTTGCCACCGCGTCCCGCACGAGTGCCGTGAACTGTGGGGTTGCCTTGCCAATTGTCTTGACAACATCCCGCTCTTCGGCAGACCAGAACCTCGCGGGGCGCACAACGCTCTCCTTGGCAAGACCAAATCCCTGCCAATCGGTAATGGGAATGTCACCGGGCCTTGGATTTGCGACCCTGTCCGCCGAACCCGTGATCATTACACAGGCGACAATTTGGTCATCACCAGTACCGCTTTTGTTCAACACGAGCACCGGTCGCTTCTTGAAACTGTTCAGTTGTGTACTACCGAACGGAACCCAAAGAAGCACGATGTCGCCAGAACTCACCACGCGTCGTAGACACTATCCTCGGCGGAATCCCAGTCTCTTCCCCACAATCGAGAAACGTTTGCGCGAATAGCTTCCAACTGGTCACCGTCTTCGTCAGAGGTGTGCGGGTCTAGAAAGGTCACAATTCCCTCGGGCTCAAACGCGTTGTACGTAATGTGGGATTGTCCAATAGTTACCCGCGCTTCCGTGAACGTTCCTGTGTAGCTTGCCACTGCTTGGGTCATTGCTTCTCTCCTTCATCCCCGTCGATAGCGGGCTCACCCGTCGTGGGTCCGAATAGCGGCTTTGTAGGGGGCCGTCTACCCGTTTCTTGCTCCCACATCTCAAGTTGCTGTGTAAGCGCCTTTGCCATTTCAAAGACTTGCTCTGGGGGGATTCGTATTCTGCTTACTACCTGACTAGGTATTAGTACTCGTGGTTGACCTGTCTCAGGATCCACCGAAGTTTCTGGCGGCTGGGCGAGCGCAACGAAGTCCATGACAAACACATTCGGCGTGTGCCAAATACTTGCAAAGTCGGCGAATACACCTGCCACCTTGTCCGGAGGAAGATTCATCTGAAATTGCTGGTGCAATGGTGAACCCGCACCTGCAGACATACTTTCTCCTCCGGCCGATAGTAATTCAAGAGTATAGGTTCAAAATCTGTCGTGCTGGCCCCCCATTTTGGGCAAACTATCAGGGGCCTCTTGATCTTGTATAGGAGATTTCGGGAGAAGTTCTCTGGATAGCGTCTTGACAGCAGTTAGCCTTAGTCTGGTAGTCGCAGAATCATGAACTACGAGATGGGGCCACGTGGCTGACTTCAGAGCTGATCGAATGCCAACACCTGAAGGTGAAGGCAACGCAAAGAGCGCCTTAGAGAAGGCGTGGGATGTCTACCACGAGGGCAACAAGGCGATGAACAAGCCAATGCTCGCGGCCTTCCCCGGCATCAAGAAACTGCTGCGCGGTTACGTCAACTCGACCATGTTTGACCTCTTCGGCTTCTGGCTCATCTGGCGGCTGACGGGTGGGTTCGAAGGAATGCAGGAAAGTCTCGGCATGAGCAGGTCTAGTGTCTATCGGCGCATCTCGCAGTTTCGCGCGGTGTTTGGCGAGCACCCTGACGTGTACGAATTCCCCGGCGTGACCGTTGATCTGGAGACGTTCCTAAGAGGAATGACAGAGCGCCAAAAAAATAGCTAGTCGCAAAGTGTTGCACTAAAGTGCATTAGTTGCGTAGTCTCAGACTATGAGACTTGAATTTATGCAACGCACTCCGGTGACGCTTGCTGACTTCTACGACGAGTATCACTCAGTCTTGGAGGAGGATCTGGTTTCAAACGCTGTCGCCGCTTACGATCGTGCCTGGCGGTTACGCGTCAAGCCGTCACTCGGTCACCTTCCGGTGTCTGAGATAACTGCACTCGTGGTGTCGGCAGCTCGTGCGTCATGGACTGGCAGCGGTTCAACAAAGCAGGATGCCCTCGCCCTACTTTCTCGGCTGCTGGGGCTTGCAGCAATGGGCGGTCTGATCGATTCGAACCCGTGCCGGTCGCTGCCTCGCTCACGCAGTAAGGCTAACGACACTGACCCTGTGAGCCGCGCTCTGAGCGATGTGCAAGTGGCTCGGATGCTCACGCTCACTGCGTTTCATCCTTTTGGACAGCGCGCTCTCGCTGGCCTCGTGTTCACTGGCTTACGGCTTGGGGAGCTAGTCGGCCTCCGCTGGGAAGATGTGGACACAGGGCAAGGCCTCATTACCGTGCGGCGTACGTTCTCCCCCAACGGTCACGGCAAGCTCGAAGTTCGCGCCACGAAGAGCGGACACATTCGCAGTGTGCCAATACTCAATGAACTCCTGCCGTGGCTTGAGCTGGCACTGCAAGCGGGTTTCGATCACGTCTTTACCGGTGTGCGCGGTGGGCCGTTCGATAGTGGCAATCTTTCGCGCGCTGTGAAGTGGGAGAAAATACGCGACGGTATCGCCACCTTCGCTGACGGTCGCCCTTTACGCTTCCACGATCTGCGGCACACGTTCCTGACGCGGCTCGCGCGCGCTGGCAACTCTCCGCAGAACATTCAGCGCGTCGCTGGTCATGCATCCATCTCGACGACTGAGCTTTACACGCGCTCGTCATCAACGGATGCCGCGCTGGCTGTGCGAGAAAAGATGAACCCCTCGAATCGTGAGGTCACTTTCGAAGGGGGTGAGAAGGCGACAAAACTCCGGATTCTCGGGCTTTCTGATCGGTAGCTGGGGCGGGATTCGAACCCGCGACCTCACGATTATGAGTCGTGCGCTCTCACCAACTGAGCTACCCAGCCACGGCATCCGGCAGAAAACTACCGGATGACCGAGCCCCCTGTGGGAATCGGACCCACTACCTCTTCCTTACCAAGGAAGTGCTCTACCAATGAGCTAAGGGGGCGCACAAAAAACCGCGACATGCGCGGGATGGCACCGTAAGAGACTAACACCGCAAAGCGGAGTAGTTTCGACGTGTTCGACCATAAAGATCCCGCGAGAGGAACACCATGTTCGCACAACTGTCCATCCATCATCCCAAACCCGACGCCACCGGAATGCTCATCGAATCGATGCACGCCTACGGCGACGCCCTGGATGGTGCGCCCGGCCTCATCAGCGTCCACACATTTCAGGACAAGAAGGCCGGCGTGCTGGTCGGACTCGCCCTGTGGGCATCCGAAGATCTCATGAAAGCCTCCGTGCACCTGGCCCGCGCCGCCGTCGAAGACCACCCGTTCGACACGTGGGAAGAACGCGAATCGGAAGGCTACCTCCTCACCGACGTGTGACTAGTTCGCGTTCGCCTTCAACCATTCGAACGGATCGACCGGCACACCATTGATATGGATCTCGAGGTGCAGGTGCGGCCCGGTGGACTCGCCGGTAGAACCAACCTGACCGATCTCGTCACCCACCTTCACCGCCTGGCCGACCACTACGCGGATGCTGCCCCGCATCATGTGCGCGTACAGGCTCTGAACCTTCTGCCCGTTGATCACGTGATCGACGATCACGTTCTCGCCGTAACTCCAGTCGCCATTGTCCACGCTCGACACCACACCATCAGCGATCGCCTGAATTGCGGCACCATAACCCGGCGTGAAGTCGACACCGTGATGGAACGTAGAACAGCCGCCGCACGGCGCAATTCGCGGACCGTAGCCATCCGTAATCGGAACAGCGATCGGGAACGGCCACTGAATGGTGCCGTTCGGGTCGTTCGTGTACGACCAGTTGCGGTTGCCGTACTTGAGGAACAGGCTCTCCCGAAGAGACAGGGCAGTGTAGTTGTCGCGGACCAGAGTCTGCTCGCCCGCCGCCTGCACGCTGATCGACTGCGCCTTCTCGGCCACCGGCGCAGCGGTCGCCTCCACAGTGCCAGTCACAGCCTGCACCGGATAGAACGCGTTCGCCGGGAGGGACGTCGACACCATCATGAGGCCGGCACCGATCATCGCCCCGAGCGTCATGAGCTTGGACAGCATTTGCCGCTTCAGCGACTTCTGCCGCGACCTCGGAACACCCGCACCGCGCGGCGGTGCCGACGGACGCGGACGCGTCGTGCCCCGCGGCGGCTTCACCGGCTTCAACGGTTTCGGCTTCCGCGGCGCCTTCACCCTCGGGGCCTTCACCTGCGGCGCGGACTTTGCTGAGGCGCTGCGGCGGGTCGAAGCGGCCGCCTGCGGTTGCGCGGACTGCGGATGTTGTTCCGGAGCTGGCGCTGCCGGAGCGGGTGCCTGGGAAAGAGAAAGGGGGGCTGGCGCCTGCACGGTCGGAACCGGAGCCGGCGGCCGGACTGTGGACTCCTGCGCAATGGGAGCCTGGGTAGCCGGAGCCTGATCGGATGGAGCCGACTGAGCGGCCTCCGCCTGCTCCCGGGCGCGAAGTTCGCGGCGAGTCAGCGGCAACCCTGCACCGGCAACCCTGGGCTGCACCAGGTGAGGTTGAACAGAGTCGGTTGCGGCGGGCGGCGCGGCAGCGGCGAGCGCATCCGACACGGCACGAACACGGGACTCCGGAGCGGGCGGGGACGCCGGTGAAACGTCAAAGCCGAGAAGGGCGAATCCGGAATCCGGGTTCGCTGAGAACGAGCCTCCGGCTCCCTGCTCGTCAAACTCAGCCACGGACTATCGGTTCACAATCTCGAAATCAGTGAAATCGCCGAAAGCGCACGCATCACACCGCAGTGCCCACATTTCAGCGAAACTCCTCACACACCTGGCCGACACCGCCAAAAGTGCGCGCGTCGGGCCGCGTCGTTACGGCAGCAATCATTTGATCGCAAGATAACGAACTCGTAAAGGATAGCCCACGACCCTGTGAATTCACCACCCCTGCGCTCAGACTCCGCACGCGATTAACGCGGCCTCCAGGGCGTGAGAAACGCTCGGTTCGGCGGCCAGGACTAATTCCGCTGAAGGACGTGAACCGCCCAGACCGCCAACCCTCGCGCCGGCCTCGGTCGCGATGAGCGCACCCGCCGCGAAATCCCACGGATTCAGACCGCGCTCGAAGTAGCCGTTGAGCCGGCCGACAGCCACGTCGCACAGATCCAGTGCGGCCGCACCCTGCCGCCGGATGTCGCGCACCCTACCGATGAGTTCGACCATCACGCGCGCCTGGGCGCGCCGGTCGTGGGCCACGTACGCGAACCCGGTCCCGATGAGCGCCTGCGATAGCTCCACGCGAGGCGCGACGCTGATCGGGACCCCGTTGAGGGTTGCGCCTGCGCCGCGGGCCGCCGCAAAAACCTCGGCCGCCGCCGGATTGTGCACCACGCCGGCGAGCGCAGTCCAGGTGGCGGGATCCTGGCCGCCCTCCACCACGGCGATGCTCACGGCGTAGTGCCGGATGCCGTACAGATAGTTAACGGTGCCGTCGATCGGGTCGACAACCCAGGTGAGCCCGCTCGTGCCGGCGACGGAGCCGCCGCCTTCTTCGCCGAGGATGCCGTCATCCGGCCTCGCCTCCGCCAGCAGCGACCGGATGAGGTCCTCCGTGTCGCGGTCCGCCTGCGTCACGACATCCTCGAGGGACGACTTGGACGCGGCGACCGTCACACCTTCGGCACGTCGTTGCGCCGCCAGCTCTCCCGCCTCGATGGCGATTCTCGTCGCGAGGTCCAGCAGATCGGTGTGTGCAGTCATGGTGGCAAGTACAGGATTCGAACCTGTGAAGTCTGAGACGTCTGATTTACAGTCAGATCCCTTTGGCCGCTTGGGTAACTTGCCGGGTGCTCCGGCCACATGTATTCATCTGACCGGAGACAGAACTCAAGGATAGCGTGCCCCGACGCCCCGCAAAATCACTCGCCCGCCGCACCGATGCTGCGCCGTTCAGTTGCCCGCGGTTGCGGCATCCTTTGCGTACCGGTTCGCCGCGTTCGCGACCGACTGCACGTACGCCGCGGAGTCGTTGAACGCGAGCACGCCGGCCCGCCAACCGTCGCGGCTCACCATGTCGCCGCTGGCCCGGCACAGGTAGTTGGACGTCGCATTCACGGCGTCGTAGATGTTCTGCGGATCCTCCACGCCATCACGGTTACCGTCGGTGTGCCAGTTCCGCCAGGTCTGCGGAATGAGCTGCATCGGCCCGACCGCACGATCGTATTCGGCGTCGCCATCCACGAGACCGCCATCAGAATCGGGGATGTGCGCCGAGGAGGATCCGTCGAGCGCAACGCCGAAAATGGGCGGGGTGACGGTGCCGTCCTCGCCCACCGTGGAACCGCCGTGCCGCCCGTGGTCGCTTTCCACGAGCCCGATCGCCGCGAGAGTCGTCCAACCGAGGCCGCAGCTCGGCATGACCCTCGCCTTGGCGATGGCCGCGCCGGCGTAGGCGTCAAGCGCGCGCACCGGGATCCCGGATGCCGCGGACACCCTCGCAACCCAGCCTGGATCGGCATATCCCGACACACCTTCGAGCGGAAGCTCAGCGACCGTCGGAGGGGGCTCGACCGGCAGGGCATAGTCCGGCCCGGGCGACCGGGCCGGTGCAGGCGCGTCGGAGCCGACGCGCGGTGCGAGCACGATGAGCGAAACCGCCACGAGCCCCGCGAGCACGACTGCGGCGGCACCAAACACCGTGGCGGCCTTCATGGACGGGCGGCGGAAAACAGTCATTGCGGCTATCACACCACGAATGACTCGGGGTTGGCTGACACAGCGCCCGGCTACGATTGGCCGCATGGCAGATTCAACCTTCGACATCGTCAGCAAAGTGGACAAGATGGAGCTCGACAACGCGCTCCACCAGGCCCAGAAGGAAATCGCTCAGCGATACGACTTCAAGAACGTGGGCGCCGAGATCAACTTCAGCGGGGAGAAAATCCTCATGAAGGCGAGCTCCGAGGAGCGCGTGAAAGCCGTGCTCGAAGTTTTCGAGTCGAAACTCATCAAACGCGGCATCTCGCTGCGCAGCCTCGACGCGGGAGAACCGTATGCCTCCGGCAAGGAGTACCGCATCGAGGCCGGTGTGAAGCAGGGGATCGCGCAGGAGGATGCCAAAAAGATTTCGAAACTGATCCGCGACGATGCGCCCAAGAGCGTGAAGGCGCAGATCCAGGGCGACGAGCTGCGGGTGAGCTCGAAGAGCCGTGACGACCTCCAGTCCACCATGGCGATGCTCAAGGCCGCGAAACTCGACGTCGACCTGCAGTTCGTCAACTTCAGATAGCACAGCGCCGCACGGCGAAGGCGCGCGACGGATCGGAGCACCGTGAACGGTTGGACACTGACCGTGTGGATTGCCGCGATCCTCGTCGCCATCGACTTCGTGGTGCGCATCATCGCGCTCATCGTCATCCCGCGCAACCGGCGGCCGCAAACCGCTATGGCCTGGCTGCTCGCCATCTTCTTCCTGCCCTACATCGGCATCCTGCTGTTCCTCGTGCTCGGCAGCCGGCACCTGCCGAAAGGCCGCCGCGACAAGCAGGACGAAATCAACCGCTACATCCTGGAGACCACGGAAGGCATCGACCAGCTCTCGCATGAGCACCCGTGGCCGGAATGGCTCGAACCGATCGCCGCGCTCAACCGCAACCTCGGGGCGATGCCTCTCGTCGGCGGCAACGATGCGCAGCTCTACCCGGACTATCTCGAGTCCCTGCAGGCGATGACGGATGCCGTGGGCAAAGCGAAAAAGTACGTGCACTCCGAGTTCTACATCATGGCGCTGGATGAGACGACCGCGCCGTACTTCGACGCTCTCGAAGCCGCGGCGGCACGCGGCGTTACCGTGCGGGTGCTCCTCGACCACATCGCGTCACTGCGCGTGCCCGGCTATCGAAGGATGATCCGCCGGTTGAAGTCGATGGGAGTGAAGTGGCAGCTCATGCTTCCGTTCCAGCCGTTTCGCGGACGGTTCCAGCGCATCGACCTGCGCAACCATCGGAAGCTCCTGGTCGTGGACGGGCTCGTCGCGTTCACCGGATCGCAGAACATCATCGACTCCAGCTACAACAAGCGGTCGAACGTGCGCCGCGGCCTGCACTGGAAAGACCTCATGGTCCGATTCGAGGGGCCGATCGTCGCCGGGGTCAACGCCCTGTTCGTGACCGACTGGTACAGCGAAACCGACGAACTGATCTCGCGCGAAGTGACCCCCGTGCGCAAAGCACCCGTTCGCGAGAGGGTCGGCGCCCAGGTCGTGCCCAGCGGCCCGTCGTTCGACGGGGAGAACAACCTGCGCCTGTTCAACTCGCTGCTCTACGCCGCCCAGGAGCGCATCACCATCTGCAGTCCGTACTTCGTACCGGACGAATCCATGCTCTACGCCATCACGACCGCCGCGCAGAGCGGACTCAACGTCGAAATCTTCATGTCGGAGATCGGCGACCAGCCGGTCGTGTACCACGCCCAGCGCAGCTACTACGAGGAACTGCTGAAAGCCGGGGTGCGGATCTGGCTGTACCGGGCGCCCACCGTGCTGCATCCGAAGCACTTCAGCATCGACGACCAGGTGGCGGTCATCGGCTCCAGCAACATGGACATGCGGTCGTTCAGCCTGAACCTGGAGATCTCCGTCATGGTGCGCGGTCACTCGTTCGTGGACGACCTGCGTGTTCTCGAAGACGGCTACCGGCGAAACAGCCGGGAGCTCAGCCTCGACGAGTGGCTCGCCCGGCCGTTCTTCTCGCAAGTGCTCGACAACCTCGCGCGGCTCACCTCAGCCGTGCAGTGAAGCTCAACCGCCTGCGCGGGAGATGTCCACCATGTCGTCGCGCGGGACCACCTTGATGCGTTCCCGCTCCTGCGCCTCGCCCAGGGCGCGCTCGTGCGCATCCAGCCGATGCCAGCCCTCCACGGTCGTGAAGCGGATGCCGCGGGCGTCGAGCAGGGCGGAGACGGCATCCGGTTCCGGCTCGGTCGGTGACCACCACTCGGCCTGGTCGCCGAGGAGGCTCTGCACGGTTTCCATCGCGTCGCTCTTCGTCGCGCCGATGAGCCCGACCGGCCCCCGCTTGATCCAGCCGCTCGCGTACACACCGGGGACCTGCTCATCCCGGTCGTCGATGGCGCGGCCCGCGCGGTTGGGGATCACGCCGCGGCGTTCATCAAACGGGATGCCGTCCAGCTGGGTCCCGAAGTAGCCGATCGCCCGGTACACGCCGTCCACAGCCCAGTCGCGGAACTCCCCCGTCCCCTTCACGCCGCCCTCGCCATCCGGCACGGTGCGCTCCACCCGGATCCCGGTCACGCGATCGGTCCCCAGAATCTCGACGGGCCGCGAATAGAAGTGCAGGTGGATGCGGCGGGAAGCTTTGCCGGTCTCCCTCGTGCGCCACTCGGAGAGAATCCGATTGATCACGAACAGCTGCTTGTTGGTCGCGATGGACCGTTCATCGGATGCATCGATGCCGAAGTCGGCGTCGTCGAGGATGAGGTCAACATCCCGCAGCTCGCCCAGCTCCCGCAGCTCGAGCGGCGTGAACCTCACCTGGAGCGGGCCGCGCCGACCGAACAGGTGGACGTCGGTGATGGGCGACGCGGCGAGCACCCCGTACACGTTCGCGGGGACCTCAGTCGGCAGCAGGTCCTCCGCGTGCTTGGCGAGCATGCGCGTCACGTCGAGGGCGACGTTGCCGTTGCCGATCACGGCGGCGGTGCGGTGGTCGAGCGGCCAGTCGCGGGGAACATCCGGGTGCCCGTCGTACCAGCTGACGAACTCGCCGGCGCCGAAGCTGCCGGACAGGTTCACGCCGGGGATGCTCAGCTCGGCATCCTTCACCGCGCCGGTCGTGAAGATCACGGCGTTGAAGTGGCGTTTCAGATCGTCGAGCGTGATGTCGCTCCCGTAGCGCACGTTGCCGAACAGGCGGATGTCGCCACCATCCAGCACTTCGCGCAGCGCCTTCACGATGCCCTTGATCCGCGGATGGTCCGGGGCGACCCCGTAGCGGACGAGGCCGTACGGAGCGGGCAGCTGCTCGAACAGGTCGATCGACACGTCAAAGGGCCGTTGGGCCTTCAGGAGCAGGTCGGCGGCGAAGATGCCGGCCGGGCCGGCACCCACAATGGCGACGCGCAGCACCGGTCGGGGCAGAACTGATCGGGGTTGGTCGGTCACAAAATCCTCATCAGTGGGGTGCTCTTCGAGCACCCCGTCAATTCGAACGTTCGACGAGCGTGTCGGCGAACCTGGTCAGTGCGCGGCGCACGGGTTCGTCCGGGAGCACAGATAGCGCTTCGACGCCTTCGTGGGCCCAGCGGCGTGCTTCGTCGAGCGTCGCCCTCGTCACCGGGTGGGCGCGAAGTTCCGCCACGGCGTCCGTGAACTCGTCGCTCGCCTCCGGTCCACCGTTCACGCCGCGATCGATCCGCTCCAGGAGCGCTGCAGCCTCCGGATCGTCCACAGCCTGCCTGCGAAGGTACAGGAGCGGGAGCGTCGCGACGCCGGACCGCAGGTCGGCGCCCGGAGTTTTCCCGGTGTGCTCCACCTCGGAGGAAAGGTCGATGACGTCGTCGATCAACTGGAACGCGACCCCGATCTTCTCCCCGAACTCGCGCACCGGTTCCTTGTACTGCGTGGGGGCGTTCGAGAAGATCACTCCGACCTCCGCGGCCGCCGAAATGAGGGAACCCGTCTTGTCGGCAAGCACCCGAAGGTAGTGCTCGATCGGGTCATCCTCCGGGTTCGGCCCGATCGTCTCGTGGAGCTGCCCCAGGCAGAGCCGCTCGAACGTCGACGCCTGCAACCGCACCGCGCGCTCGCCGAGGCTCGCAATCAGCCGGCCTGCGCGCGCGAACAGCAGATCGCCGGTGAGGATCGCGACGGAGTTTCCCCACACCGACTGCACGCTGGGCACGCCCCGACGCACCTCAGCGTCATCCATCACATCGTCGTGGTACAGGGAGGCGAGGTGGGTGATCTCCATCGCCTGGGCCGCAACGATCACATCATCCGTGTTGCCGTCGCCGAGCTGCGCGGTGAGGAGAGTCAGGGTCGGCCGGATGCGTTTGCCGCCAGCATCGAACAGGTAGCGCGCCGTCACGTCGGCAAGATTGTCGGCGAATGTGACCTCCGCGAGTAGGCCGCTCTCCACTTTCTCGAGCCCCTCCTCGAGAGCAACGGCGAATCGCTTGTCCTCCGCGGACGCGAACAGGGTTTCGCCGAGTCCGAGCGCGGACTTCAGCTTGTGGCGCCGCCGCAGTTGCTGGATTTCCTGCTGGGATCTCACGACGCCTTCGCTTCCCCGCTCACCGGCTTCGACCGGGGCTTGCGCTTGGGTTTGTGGCCGCGATGCAGGGCTACGACGCCGGCAGTCAGGTTGCGGTAGGCGACGCGGGTGAATCCGGCACCGCGAAGCCACTGGCTGAGGGTGGCCTGATCCGGCCAGTCGTTGATCGAGTCCGCGAGATAGTTGTACGCTTCCGGGTTCGAACTGGCCACGTCGACCACGCGCGGCATCACATATTTGAGGTACGCGCCGTACCCGGCACGAAGCAGCGCGCGCGGCGGTTTCGAAAATTCGCACACCACGATCCGGCCGCCGGGTTTCACCACTCGGTACATCTCCTTGAGCGCGACGCGGGGGTCCTCGATGTTCCGCAACCCGAACGAAATCGTGACCGCGTCGAACTCGTTCGCCTTGAACGGCAAGGCCATGGCATCCGCTTCGACGAACTCGATTTTCGGATGTTTGGCCCGCCCCACCTCGATCATTCCGGGAGAAAAGTCCACCGCGACAACCTCGGCGCCGTTCCGCGCGATCGCCGCCGAGCTCGTGCCCGTTCCCGCGGCGATATCGAGGATGCGCTCGCCCTTCTGCGGTGCAATCGCCCGCACCGTGTGGAACCGCCACAGCCAGGAGTTCCCGACGGACAGCACAGCGTTGGTCCGGTCGTACTTGCGCGCGACCTCGTCGAACATCGCCGCAACCTCGTCGGGTTGCTTGCTCAGATCCGCCGTCGCCATACCCGCCAGTCTATTCGGCCACGGCGACGCGGCCCGGCCACGCCAACCGCGGCTACGCTGGTGGGGTGATCGAGCGAGCAGCACAGATTCCCTCCCTCACCTCATCGACAGTACGGATAGCCGATCCGACCTCCCTCGTCGGCCTGCTGCCCCCTCGCGAGCAGCTGCTGTGGCTGCGCCGCGGAGAGGGGATGATCGGCCTCGGCACGGCGCTTCGGCTGGAGTTCTCCGGACCGGACCGGTTCCGGGATGCCGCGGCAGCGTGGCGGGCGATCGCCGCACGAGCGACAGTGAACGATGAGGTGGCGGTGCCCGGCTCGGGGCTCATCGCGTTCGGCGCCTTCACGTTCTCCGCGCGGTCCGCGGAATCCAGCGTGCTCATCGTCCCCTCACAGGTGATCGGGCGCCGCCACGGTGAGGCATGGATGACGCACACCGGGGTTGGCCAACCACCGGAGTCGCCGCTGCCCGCACAGCGCACACCGGCGCCGGGCGACCCCGTCGAGTTTCGTCCCGGCGAGCTCGACCCGGACGGATACCTGGCGACGGTGGGGAGGGCGCTCGAGAGAATCGAGCGAGGCGACGTGAGCAAGGTTGTGATCGCGCGGGACATGATTGGGCACCTGCCGTCGAACGCCGACACTGCCGCGGCGCTGTTGGTGCTGGCCGGCGGATACCCCGACTGCTGGACGTTCGCCGTCGACGACTTCCTGGGGTCCAGCCCCGAAACTCTCGTCGGGGTCACCAGGGGCACGGTGACGGCCAGGGTTCTTGCGGGAAGCGCGGCACGGGGCGTGGATGCGGCGACCGACCAGCAGGCATCCGTCGACCTCGCCACCTCCGCCAAAGACCAGGACGAACACCAGTACGCGGTGCAGAGCGTCCTCGCCGCGCTCCGGCCGCACAGCCCGGGCGTCACCGCGAGCGAACTGCCGTTTACGCTTCGCCTGCCCAATCTCTGGCACCTCGCGAGCGACGTGGAGGGGGTGCTCGCCGACGGTTCCAGCTCGCTCGACCTCATCGGCGCGTTGCACCCGACCGCCGCGGTCGCCGGAACGGAAACCGACGCGGCGATCGCGCTGATCGAGGAACTGGAACCATTCGACCGCGGCCGGTACGCCGGACCGGTCGGCTGGATCGGGGCGGATGGCGACGGCGAATGGGCGATCGCGCTGCGCTGCGCGCAAATCGGCTCGGACGATGTCGCGCGCGCCTACGCGGGAGCCGGCATCGTCGACGAGTCGGTGGCCGAGCGTGAGCTCGCGGAGACATCCCTCAAGTTTCGGCCCATCATCGAAGCGTTCACCGCCTGAGTTCTCGTTAACGCGCGGTTCGGGAAGCGCGCGGTTCAGGATGCCGCGAGCCGCTTCCTCTCCGCCGCGACGTCGAACGTCGCTGTCGGCCACTGCGGGTCGAGCCGGCGCAGCGCATCCAGCAGGAGCCGCTGCACGGCGATCCGCGCATACCATTTGCGATCCGCGGGCACCACGAACCACGGGGCTTCCGGCGTCGAGGTCCGTTCGAGCGCGATCTGGTACGCGTTCTGGTAGTCGGGCCAGAGGAGCCGCTCGTCGATGTCGCCCGGATTGTATTTCCAGTGTTTGTCATCACGGTCGAGGCGTTCGCCGAGCCGGGCCTTCTGTTCGACGGAGCTGATGTGCAGCATCGCTTTGATGATCGTCGTGCCGTCGGCGATGAGCTCCCTCTCGAATTCCACGATCTGGCCGTAGCGCGCCTCGATTTCCTCGGGCGGCGCGAGGTGCCGAACCCGGCCGATGAGCACGTCCTCGTAGTGGGACCGGTCAAACACGCCGACGATGCCCGGGCCGGGAACCTGCCGACGGACGCGCCAGAGGAAATCGTGGGAGAGCTCCTCGGGGGTGGGTTTCTTGAACCCGTAGATCTTCGTCCCCTGCGGGTCGATGGCTCCCACCACGTGGCGGATCACTCCGCCCTTGCCCGCGGTGTCCATGGCCTGCAGGATCAGGAGGACGCGCCGCATTCCGCCCGTGCGGCTCTCGGCGTACAACCGTTCCTGCAGCTCGGAGATCGCCGGCGCCTCGGCCTCCAGCAGGTGCTCGCCGTCCCGTTTGCCGCCATCGAACCCGGGGGTGGATCGCGGATCGACCTCCGACAGTTGGAATCCGTCGCCGACCGCGAGGAGGGGTGCGGGGTCTGCGGTCCATTCCGGTTTCGACATGTGCCGATGCTACCCGCGCGCCGGCGTGCGCGCAGGCGACAGCCCCCTGCCCGCCGCGTCAGGCCCGCCTCTGCGCTCAGCGGGGAAGCGGCACTTCGAGGATGGTCCGCCCGGTGGCGCTGCTGAGCGCTTCGTCCAGTTCGCCGCGGTTGGCGGCCCGAATGTGGTTCCAGCCGTAGGCGTGCGCGAGCGCCTCGAACTTCACCTCGTGCGGCGTGTACATCACGCGATCGAATGCCGGTTTCCGGGCGGTCTCCGCGACTTCGAGCGAGTCGAAGATCGTGCCGCCGCCGTCGTTGCCGACGATGACCTGGATGCGGGTTTCCGGTTCGCCCGGCGCGGTGAGCAGCGATCCGGCGTCGTGCAGCAGCGCGAGGTCCCCCAGCACGACACGGGTGGTTCCCGCGGGCGCATTGCCCGATCCGGCGCCGAATTGGCTGGCGAGTGCGATCCCCGCCGCGGTGGCGACGGTCCCGTCGATTCCGGCGAGGCCGCGGTTCGCGTGCACTCGGATGCGTTTGCCCGGCACGACCCGGTCGGCTTCCCGGATGAGCCGCGACGAGCCGAACACGAGCCGGTCGTGCGGCCAGGTCTTCTGCCACACCGCTTCCACGAGCATCCGGCGGGTCACCGGCTCCCGGAACACCTCCAGTTGGGCTTTCGTGAACTCGGCGACGGCACGGTGGTCGTCGGTGCGCGCTGCGGCAGGGTCGACGCTCGTCGCGTCGTCGAGGAGGGCGCGGCTCGCGCTCACCCAACTGCCGAGCCAGCTCGCATCCGCTTCGTCGGACGGTTCGGCAACGTTCACGGCGTCAACGAATCGTTTGACGCGATGCCCGGGGTTGTAGGCTTCCCCCGCGTGGCCGCGGATGACGATCGCTTCGACGTCCGACCGTTCGATGAGTGCCGGGATTTCGCGGCTCAGGGTGGGGTGTCCGAACACGATCACCCTGCGCACGCGCCCGCCGAATTCGGGCAGGTTCAGCAGCTCGCGGTACGCCACCACGAGGTTGCGGCCGAAGTGGGCCCCGCTGGAGACCTCGGCCAGCAGGGGCGCGCCGAGGGCCCTCGCAGCCTCCTCCGCTTCGTCCCCGGCGTCATGCCCCGCGATGACGACGGTGAACGGTTCGGGTGCGATCGTCTCCCCGGTGCCCGCACGGTTTGCGGTAGTGCTGTTCGCGGATGCGGCACTGTCCGCACTGTCGGCGCCGGCGTCGCTGTGGCCGCCGCGGCCGTCGAGATCGCTGAGATCACCGAGGATCCGGTCGAGTGCGGCCGGGTCGATGTCGCCGGAGAGCGGTTCCCGGAACGCCAGGTTGACCTGCACGGCGCCGGGAGGGCCGGAGCGCCCGGTGGCGGCGAAGAATGCTGCCCGGGCGAGTTGTGCGGGGAAGTGCCGATCGTATGCGCCGTCGCTGGGGGCTTCCACTTCTCGGGCGAAGGCGGCGAAGGTGCCGAATAGTCCGAGCTGGTCGGTGGTCTGGTTGGAGCCGATGCCGCGAAGTTCGGGGGGTCGGTCCGCTGTCAGGAGGATCATCGGCACCCCGGAGTGGTGGGCTTCCATGACGGCTGGCAGCAGGTTGCCGACGGCCGTCCCGGATGTCGTGATGACGAGGGCCGGCATCCCGGTTTCGACGGCGAGGCCGAGGGCGAGAAATCCGGCGCCGCGTTCGTCGATGCGCACGGTGAGCGTCAGGAGGCCCGAAGCCTCACACTGTGCTGCGGCGAGCGCGAGCGCCTGGGATCGCGATCCGGGGCACAGCACGACGTGGCGTACGCCGAGCCGGACGAATTCGGCAAGCACAGCCATCGAGAATTCGGAGGCTGTGGAGCCCGGTGTCATGGGTTCTTGGAATCGTCGTCGAGGTCGGCGATTTCTTTTTCGAGCTGGCGGATGCGTTCCTCCTGCTCGGCGTCGGTGGCGATTCGGCGCAGGAATGTGGGGTCGTCGTCGGGGGCCGTGTCGATGCGGCTGCGGCCTTTGCCTTGTGTGCGGTCTTTGCCGACGATGAACCAGAGCGCCCCGCCGATGATGTTGAGTACGAGGATCACGATCACCCACGCCGGTTTGGGGATTCCTCTTGCTCGTCGTGCGTCGGTGAGCGAGCAGTCGACGACGGCGTACACCCAGAAACCGATGGCGAGGGCGCCGGCGGCGAGTGTGAGAAAGGCGCGCATGTGCTGATTCTAGGCCAGCGGGCCGGGATCTGCCGGGGAGTCCGTACGTCGATGACCTCGGCGGCCGGGGTCCCGGCGCCCGTGATCTCGCGCGTGGCTGCTGTGTGTGGCTGCCGTGTGTGGCTGCCGTGTGTGGCTGCCGTGCTCGGCCACCGTGCTCGGCCACCGTGCTCGGCCACCGTGCGCGGCTGCGGTGTGCGGTTACTGTCGGTCGCCGACCAGGATGGGGATTGTGTCGACGGCATCCAGCTGCCGGGTGCGGGATCGGGTGGTCGGTCTCCATTTTTGGGAGGTGTCGAGCCATGGCGGTGCTTTGACCCAGGGTGCCCCGTCGATCATCCGGAACTGCCAGCCCGATTTGTCGAGCGTTCGGTGGTGGAACCAACACAGCAGGAGCCCGTTGTCGGTGTGGGTGGGGCCGCCGTTTTCGGCCGGGTCGACGTGGTGGATTTCGCTCCATGCGGCAGGGATGTGGCATCCGGGGACGCTGCATTCACCATCCCGCAGGGCAATCGCCTTGCGTTGCTGCGGGGTGAAGCAGCGTTCGGGCGACCCGAGTTCGATGATGCGTCCGGCGTCGTCGAACACGACCCGCTGGATGCCGCCGTTGCACGTGTACAGCTTGACGACCCGCATGGAGACGGGCGATTCAAGACCGTCAATGTGCCCAACGCCGTGGTTGCCTTCAAGGTCGGCGCCTTCGCTCGCATCGAGGTCGCTTTGCCGAACGCTGACCATGACCACGGGCGCCGCACCGCCGAGGGACGGCGTCTCGGCGCTGCGAGCGGCAGTATCGACGATGCCGGCGAAAATGTCGTGGCGCTGCTGGTCTCTCGTGCGCGGGTCGCGTTCCAGATCGTGCGCGGCACGTTCTTCCTCGTTCAGGAACGCGGGTGCGGTTCGCGGGGACATGTACGCGTTGACGAGTGCGGTGAACTTCGCCGCAACATCCGGAATGAGGGCGCCGTGCACGGGCACGAGGCCGTCGCGCTCCCGCCCCAGGTTGAAGGACCGCATCCGCAGGGCGCGCTCCTCCACGGGGAGGCGGCCGTCCTGATCCAGCCGCACCTTCCACACTTCGGTCTGAATCTTCGTGTCGTCGGCCGTGCACGGAAACGGCGATTCGGGCGCCGTGCCCGTTGCGGCGGCGACAAGTTCGAACTCGGCGGTCTGGAGGGATGCCGCGTCGACCACGGGGGCGATCGAACTGAGCCCGCGGATGATCGTGCAGGCGCTGTCCAACCCGAGATCTTCGGCAGCGAGCGCTTCGGCCACGTGGGCGAACTGCGCGGGCAGCCGTTCCCCCAGAAGGGAACACCGGGTGCGCGTGTTCCGGCCCACCTTCAGCCGCTTCGAGACGGTTTCGCTGGACGCGAGCGTGACGCGCTCGAGCAATTCGGTCGAGCTGCGGCATCCTTTCGTCGCGGCCAGCCCCTCCGTGCCCAATTCGTGCCGCGAACGGTGGTCGACTTCGGCGGCGACCGCCACCTGCAGCGCACTGAGCCGACGGCACAGCCGCTCCAGCGCCCCGGTGGTCTGCAGCAACGCTTCATCCGCAAGGCCCGAGACCTCGTCGACCCCGCCCAGCCGACCGAGTTCTTCGACGATCGCGTCGAGCTCGGTGGCCGGATTTCGCATAGCTCATTTTACCACGATTTGGCCCGAGTTCCGAACATATGTTCGATCTTTTTTTACCGAATATCGAGCTCCGCCACCGGTCCGATCCCCTGGCACAGACCCGTCCCAGCGCACCGACCTAGACTGGAGGAGTGAGTTCAACCCGGCGCATCGTCCTCTATTCGATCCTGCGGATCGCGCTGTTTGCGGTCCCGTTCATCGTGTTCATGCTGCTGGGCATCTGGTGGTGGGTGTCCGCGATCACCGCCGCGGTCATCGCCGCGTGCCTGTCTTACCTATTTCTGCACCGCCAGCGCGACGAGGTTGCGCAAGCGGTGTCCTCGTGGCGGAACAGCGCCCACACCGACGCCGACAACGATGTCGAGAACGCCGTGCTGGATCGCCAGGAAGGCGACGCGAACTAGAACGCGATCGTCACCGCGAGCCACACGCCGTAGACCAGCGCGGTCAGGCTCGTCAGCTTCAGCGCGAGAAGGAACTCGCGGGATGTCTTCGCCGTCAACACGATGACGGCCGCCGGGACCGCGAGCAGGAGCGTGAAGTACACGTAGTACGCGTTCAGGTAGAACAGCACGAAGAAGTACAGGAGCACGAACGGCAGCAGGATGAAGATCGCGAACAGGATCCGCGACGCCCGGTCGCCGATGAGCACCGACAGCGTGCGCTTCCCGGCCACCCGATCGTGCTCCAGGTCCCGCAGGTTGTTCGCGATAAGCACGGCGCACGCGAGCAGCCCGACTGCGGCCCCGCCCACCCAGCTCTCCAGGTTCACCGTGCCGACCTGGACGAAGGTCGTCCCCGCCGTCGCCACGACCCCGAAGAACACGAACACGAACAGTTCGCCGAAACCGTAGTAGCCGTACGGATGCTTGCCGCCCGTGTAGAACCACGCGGCGAGAACGCACGCCGCGCCAACCGCGAGCAACCAGTACTGCTCGCTGCGTACGACGAGAGCGATACCGGCCACCGCGGCAACCGCGAAGAAGAACAGGGCGACCATGAGCACCGTGCGCGGCTTCGCGGCCCCGGACCCGGTGAGGCGCGACGGGCCGATCCGGTGGTTGTCCGTGCCCCGGATGCCATCCGAGTAGTCGTTCGCGAAGTTCACCCCGATCTGCAGGCCAAGCGCCACGGCGAGGCACAGCAGCGCCCGCACCCAGTGCCAGCCCGCGAACCCGGATGCCGCGTACGCCGCGGCGGTGCCGACCGCGACGGGCGAGACGGACAGTGCGAGCGTGCGAATCCGCGCCCCGGCAATCCAGTCCATCGCCGTCGCGCGCGGCGCGACCGGAATCGGCGACCGTCCGCCCGGGCGGCCGCCCTTGCGCTTCTTCCTGGGCTTGGCCTGCGTCTTCTTCTCGTAGGTGGGAGTCTCAGCGACCTTCTGGTTCGCGGACTGCTTCACCGGTTCGCGGACGGCGCCCTTCACGGGGGTTTTCGCTGGATCCATACGCTGCTGTCTTGGTCTGCTGTTCTTGGCCACGACTGAATCCTATCGACGCGGCCCTACCGAAGGCGCCTCATCGACGCTGCAGCGCCGCCCGGTCCGGCTTGCCGCTCGAAAGCAAAGGAATCGCGTCGACCACCACCACATCCGCCGGCCGCGCGGCGGCGCCGAGCGCCGAGCCGACGGCCTCCCGCACGGCAGCCAGTTCCGCCGGGACCGTCGAGTAGACGACCGGCACCTGACCCCAGCGCTCGTCCGGACTGCCGACCACGACAGCTCCCTCGAGCCCCGGCAGGGATCTGACCAGCCGCTCGACCTCGGACAGCGACACTTTGAGCCCTCCGGACACGATGACATCGTCGAGCCGCCCGGTCACCCGAAGCGCGCCGTCGACGATCACCCCGGAGTCGGCGGTGCGGTACCAGCGGCCCGCATCGTCCTCGTGGAATGCCCGGCGGGTGCGCTCCTCATCGCCGAGATAGCCCTCAGCGAGGGTCGGTCCGCCCAACTCGATCTCGCCGCCCACGATGCGCATGACGGTGTCCCCGACTGGCACGCCATCGTAAACGCATCCGCCGCTCGTCTCGCTCGAACCGTAGGTGCGGGTCACGTTGAGCCCGAGTTCGAGCGCCTGGGCGAGGAGCCCGGCCGGGGTGGACTGGCCGCCGAGGAGGATGCGGTCGAACCGCCTCAGCACGTCGATCGCGGGCAGGGATTCCAGTAGCCGGGACAGCTGGGCGGGAACGAGTGAGGTGAACCTCACCGGATGGTCGAGCGCCGCGGCCGCCTCGACGAACGCGGGTGGTTCAAAGTGGGCAGAGCGCAGGATCACCGGATCGGTTCCCGCCGTGATCGACCGCACGAGCACGTTGATCCCCGCAATGTAGTGGGCGGGCAGGGCGAGCAGCCACTGCCCTGACGAGCCGAGCGCCTGTTCGGCCGCCGCGGCGCTCGCGAGCAGCGCCTGGGCGCTCAGCGCGACGCGCTTGGCGGCGCCGGTCGAGCCGCTCGTCTGCACGACGAGCGCGACGGCCTCGTCCACGGCGTCCGGCACCTCTCGATGGGCTGCCGTCTCGGCCAACGGGAGGATAGCGTCGCCGCCGGCGAGCGCGCCGCGCAGGGCGGGGAGCACGGCGCGGGCCTCATCCACCACAACGCGCAGCGGCCTGGTCATCGCAGCGGTCCGGTCATCGCGATGTTCCTGTCATCGGCGCGGTCATCGCGGCGTACCGGGCATCAGAACTGCCAGGGGAACGGCGACCAGTCCGGATCGCGCTTCTGAAGGAACGCGTCCCTGCCCTCGACGGCCTCGTCGGCCCCGTATGCGAGGCGCGTCGCCTCCCCCGCAAACACCTGCTGCCCGACGAGCCCGTCGTCGACGGCGTTAAACGCGAACTTGAGCATCCGGATCGAGGTCGGCGACTTCCGCAGGATCTCCTGCCCCCACGCGTACGCTGTGCTCTCCAGTTCGGCGTGCGGGACGGCAGCGTTGATGGCCCCGGCCTCCAGCGCGCGCTGCGCCGAGTAATCCTGGCCGAGGAAGAACACCTCCCTCGCGAACTTCTGCCCCACCTGGCGGGCGAAGTACGCGCTGCCGTATCCTGCATCGAACGAGCCGACATCCGCATCCGTCTGCTTGAAGCGGGCGTGCTCGGCGCTCGCGATCGTGAGGTCGCACACGACGTGCAGGGAATGCCCGCCTCCGGCCGCCCAGCCGGGAACCACGGCAATCACGACTTTCGGCATGAACCGGATGAGGCGCTGCACCTCGAGGATGTGAAGGCGTCCGAGCGTCCCCGCTGGACGAGCTTTCGCGTCTGCGGCCCCCTCATACTCGTAGCCGCTGCGTCCGCGCACCCGCTGATCGCCGCCGGAACAGAACGCCCAGCCGCCGTCCTTCGCACTCGGGCCGTTTCCGGTGAGCAGGACGACGCCGATGCGCGGGTTCTGCCTCGCGTCATCCAGCGCCCGGTACAGTTCGTCGACGGTCGCCGGGCGGAACGCGTTGCGCACCTCCGGGCGATTGAAGGCAACCCGGGCGATGCGGCCGGCCCGGTCATGGTGGTAGGTGATGTCGGCGAGGTTATCGAATCCGTCAACCGGCTCCCAGAGCGCGGCATCGAAAAGTTCGGAGACCGTCGCCATCAGATCGTTCCGAGGAACGACAGCACGTTGAGCAGGATGAGCGGGTTCGCGATCACCGCGACCACCATTGCCGCGATGCCCCACTCGCGTTTCGGGCCGCGCAGGGCGACGAACAGGCCGAGCGCGAGCGGCAGGGCGGTGAGCACCACGAGCACCTGGCCGATCGCCGTTGCCGTGACCGGTTGCCCGTTCGTCGCGAGGTTGATCGCCACCCCTTCCGCGATCACGAGGACCACGGCGATCGCGAACGCGGTGTAGCCGAGGGCAGCCCCGCTGAAAAGCTTCGAGCGGCGGCTCGGGGTTTCGTCGGACTCGCCCAGGGACTCCTGGGGCGTTCCCCCCGAAACGTTCTCGTCGAGCGTCATGTCAGTCCTTGCCTCGTTGCCGCGCTTCACTTCCATCATTTCAGGATATTGCACTCCCCGACGGGGCAGACTGGGGAGGTGCATCCCGTCTACTCCGAACTGCTCGACACGGCCCGCGTCGTCTCGCTCCCGCTCGTGCAGCGGTTCCGCGGCATCACGGTGCGGGAAGCGCTGCTGATGCGGGGCCCGGAGGGCTGGACCGAGTTCTCTCCGTTCGTCGAATACGACGACGCGGAGGCGGCGACGTGGCTGGAAGCGGCGATCGACTTCGGCTGGGTGCCGCAGCCGGAACCGCTTCGCACGATGGTGCGGGTCAATGCGACCGTGCCCGCGGTCGAGGCCGAGGCGGTGGCGGGCGTGCTCGCCCGGTATCCGGGATGCCGGACCGTCAAGGTCAAGGTCGCCGAACGCGGCCACGCTCTCGCCGAGGACGTGGCGAGGGTCTCCGCGGTGCGTTCGCAGCTTGGCCCCGAGGGGCGGATTCGCGTCGATGCGAACGGCGGCTGGGGCGTCGACGACGCGGAGCGGGCGCTGCGCACGCTCGCAGAGTTCGACCTCGAGTACGCCGAGCAACCGTGCGCGAGCGTGCGGGAACTGGCGAACCTCAAAGAGCGGATCGAGGATCTGGGCATCCCGATCGCGGCCGACGAAAGCGTGCGGAAGGCGTTCGACCCGCTCGCGGTGGCGCGCGCCGGCGCCGCAGACATCCTCATCATCAAGGCCCAGCCGCTCGGGGGCATCTCCGCGGCACGCCGAATCGTTGCGGAGGCCGGGCTCCCCGTGGTTGTGTCGAGCGCGCTCGATACGTCGGTCGGGCTGTCCATGGGCGCCCTATTGGCCGCGTCGATCCCCGACGTCGACTACGACTGCGGCCTCGGCACCGCGGCGCTGCTTGCCGGCGATGTAAGCGCGCACCCGCTGCTGCCGGTGAACGGCACAATCCCGGTGCGCAGGGTGGAGGCGCGCGAGGAGCTGCTCGCTCGCTACGCCGCAACGCCGGAGCGCACCGCCTGGTGGCTCGACCGCCTCGAGCGCTGCCGGCGGCTGCTCGACTAATCCGTGTTGCGGCCCGGCACCGGCTGGATGTGGCCGCGGTAGATCTCAGCCCGGCGCTCGAACTCAGCCCGATCCGCTTCCCGCAGCATGAAGTCGCCGTGGTACGCGATCGACAGGTACTCCGGCTCCCAGCCGTACGCGGCGACCCCCTGCGCGGACCGCGCCGCGAGGCTGCCGGTCCTGTCCTGGCTGAGGTCGAGGATCGTGAACTGCAGGCTCCCGCGGCTCACTTCGGGTGGTTCGCCCGCCAGAACCCACCGCCCTTGCGTCGCGAGCGTGAAGCCGCCGAATTCCGGCAACCCGTCCGGCCCTGCGATGTTTTGGAGCTCCGGCGTTCCGAACCCGCGTTCGACCATGATTTTCGTCACGATAGCGACCGCCTTCTTTTTGTCCGCTTCGGATCTCAGGGTTTGCGTGGTCTGCCACGTGGCGCTGTCATAGGTGTTGAGAAGCGAGGTCCCGCGGAATCGGTTCGACTCGCGGATGACCTCGTCCTCGCCCTTCTTGACCCACTCGAAACCGAACTCCGCGGTGATGGCCGCTCGGATCTGCGCCATCGCGGCATCCACCCTCGGCGACAATTCCTCCACCGTCTCGTTCTTCAACACCTGGTCTGTGGACACTTGCGGCACGCCGGGGAAGTACACCCACGGCTGGGCCGGCGGCGCGAACACCTGGATGAGCGCTGCCGTGCCAAGCGTGGTGGCGACGGCGGCGACCGCCGCGAACACGACCCAGCCCCGCCATCCGCGCCACCAGCGCCAGGCGAAGAAACGACGGATGGCGGAGTTCTCGCGCCGCTCAGAGTCCGGAGTAAACGTGGAGCCCCTTGAAGAACAGGTTGACGATCGTGTAGTTGAAGGCGACGGCGCCGAACCCGATGAGCGCGAGCCACGCGGAACGGGTTCCGCGCCAGCCGCGGGTGGCCCTCGCGTGGATGTATCCGGCGAACAGCACCCAGATGATGAAGGTCCAGACTTCCTTCGTGTCCCAGCCCCAGTACCGGCCCCAGGCGCGCTCCGCCCAGATCGACCCGGCGATGAGGGTGAACGTCCAGAACACGAACCCGACCACGATCACGCGGTACGCGAGATTTTCGAGCCGCTCGGCCGTGGGCATCGTGCCGAGGAAGTTGAGTCGGGCGAGCCGGTCCGCTTCGCGGCGGGTCTGCAGCAGCTGCACGATCGAGAGCCCCGCGCCCACCCCGAAGAACGCGGTGCCGAGCGTCGCCACGAACACGTGGATGACGAGCCAGTACGACTGCAGCGCGGGAGGCAGTGGCGTCACCGGGACATAGAAATTGACCGTGCCGACGCCCAGAACGACCAGGGCGAAACCGGAAATGTAGGTGCCGAGGAACCGCAGATTCTGCCAGAACTGGAGGAACAGGAACACCCCCACGACGATGCCGGAGGACACGAGCGAGAACTCGAACATGTTCGACCACGGAACGTGGCCGTCCGCAAGGCCCCGGAAGACGGCTCCCGCCACGTGCAGCACCCACGCGAGCGCGGTCAGCGCGAACGCGATGCGCTCCATCCGGCGGCCGCCCGACCCGGATTCGGCGGTCGGCCCGCTCTCGCGTTCGAGCGTGCCCACGCCGCCTGGGCCGGTTGCCGACGCGGCCGATCCGCTTGCCGATGCGGCGACGGCAGATCCGGATGCGCGTGCCGCGGTTGATCCGGCGACCGCCCGCGGGCTCTCCGCGGAGCGCTTCGCGAGGTCCAGAGTGAAGAACACGAACGCCAAAACGTAGACGGCCATCGCCGAGTAGATGACGACGAGCGCATAGGATGCGTAGGTTTCGGACACGGTTTCCAGCCTAAGCCTTCAGGCCGCCCGTATGGCGCGCGGCAATCGACTCGACGGTGGCGTCGAGGCCCGGGTCCTCCCCGCGCGCGAGTCCGGCGTACTCGAGGCGCAGCGATCCGCTCTTCTGCTCGACAGCCTTGACCCAGACGCGCCGGCGAGGGATGAACAGGGAGCTCAGGAGCCCCAGCACGGCAAGCACCGCAAACAGCAGCACCCAGCCCTGTGCCGGGTCGTGGTGGACGTCGAGGGACACGAATCGCGGAACGCTATGCGACCAGTCGCCCTCCGCGGCGTTCGGGGCGGCGTTGTCGAATGTGACGGAGCCGAGCCCGTCCGGCAGGTCCACCGTCTGCCCTGGCCGCAGCTCGAGCGGCGCAACGCCGCTGTCGCCGCCCGCAATCTGGATGAGGTCCTTCGGGTCGAGCGCGTACACGTTTTGCGGGATCCCGCTGTCCAGACCCAGGTCGCCCTTGTACGCGAAGAGCGTCAGCACGGGATTCCGCAGGTCGGGGTGGATCGAGGTGAGCGCGCCGGAGGGAAGCTGCGCAGCCGTGGGGTAGAAGAACCCGCGGAACGCGAGCTGCTCCGGTACGGCATCCGGCGCCCGCACGACACCGGTGGAGGTGAGGTTGGCGTCCTGCGGCAGGAACGGCACGGACGCGGTGAACGCGATGTTGCCTTTGCCGTCGCGCACCGTGATCGTTGGCGCGTAGCCGTTGCCGAGAAGGTACAGCTGGGTTCCGCCGAACTCGAGCGGTTCGTTCACCTTGATGGTGGCGTCGGAGCCCTTCCCGCCGGGCAGCCACGTGGTCACCTTCGCGTTGTAGTCGATCGGCTGCCCGTACGCGCGGATGCTCTGCTCCTCGTAGGTCACCGTGAACGTGTCCAGGGTGAGGCGGTACGGCTGCAGCTCGGCATCGGTGAAGAATCGGCCAGGGGTGAAGGAGTCGTAGGAGCCTTTGACGTTGACGAACGACTGGCCCTCCACCACCACTTTCTGGCCGGTGTACCCGAACCCGCCGCCGAGTCCGACCGCGACGAGAACGCCGATGAGAGCGGTGTGGAACACGAGGTTGCCGGTTTCGCGAAGGTAGCCGCGCTCGGCGGACACCGACAGGTCCTTCGCGCCCTGGAACACCGTGACCCGGTAGCCGCTCGCGCGAAGCTGGGTTCGCGCGGCCTCGATCGCCGCGGCCGCGTCCGTCCCCTCCGCGAGCTCGTCCGGCGCGACGGTGACGGTGCGGAACGCGGCGAGCCGGTCGAGGCGCGCGGGCGTGCGCGGCGGCTTCGTGCGCAGGGCGCGAAGGTGATGCATGGTGCGCGGGAGCACGCATCCGATAAGGGAGATGAACAGCAGGATGTAGATCGCGGAGAACCACGCCGACGTGTACACGTCGAACAGCTGGATGCGATCAAGCACGGGCGCGAGCGTCGGGTTGTTCGCGAAGAACTGGATGACCCCGTTCGGGTCCGAACTGCGCTGCGGCCACATCGACCCCGGCACGGCGGCGACCGCCAGCAGAAGCAGGAGCACGATCGCGGTGCGCATGCTCGTGAGCTGCCGCCAGAAGAACCGGAGCATTCCGACGAAACCGAGTTTGGGCTGCGTGATGCCGGGGTCCACGGGCGGGGTCGGGCCTGACCCTTCCACGTGATCAAAGGGGCGTGACAAAGGCTCCGATCACCGCCCCGAAGGCCGAGACCATGGCCTGCCAGAGGCCGGTCACCATGAGCAGTCCGATCACGACGAGCACCGCGCCGCCCACGATGTTCACGATACGGATGTTGCGTTTCAGCCAGGTGACGGATCCGCTCACCCAGCCGAAACCGAGCGCGACCAACAGGAACGGAATGCCGAGCCCGAGGCAGTACACGGCTCCGAGCAGCGCGCCGCGCGCAGGGGAGCCGCCGTCGAGGCTCAGCGCGAGCACCGCGGTGAGAGTCGGCCCGATGCAGGGAGCCCAGCCGAGACCGAACACGAGACCGAGGAACGGCGCCCCCGCGAGGCCGGTCGCGACGCGCCAGCCCGGCCGCGCCGTGCGCTGCAGGAACGTGAACTGGCCGATGAACACGAGGCCCATGATGATCACGATCACCCCGGCGATGCGCGTGATGATGTCCATCCACTGTTTGAGCAGGAGCCCTGCGACACCGAACACGAGGCCGAACGTCACGAAGACGACGCTGAATCCGAGCACGAACAGGGCGACACCGAGCAGGAGGCGGCGGCGGTTGCGCGCATCCGTGGCCCCCTCGCCGTCCCCTCCGGCGAAGCCGCCGATGAAGCCGAGATAGCCGGGAACCAGGGGAAGGATGCACGGAGAGGCGAACGAGATGACGCCCGCGAGAAGGGCGATCGGGATCGCGATGATGAGGCTTCCGCTCAGAACGAGTTCGCCGACCGGGTTCATTTCTGAGCGTCCTCGTCGACCACGGTTTTGATGATCGCGTCGAGGATGGAGGCCGATTCGATCTGGCCGAGGATGCGCGCGGCGACCCGTCCGGAGCTGTCGAGGACGATGGTGGTGGGGAGTGCGCTGGGGGCGACGGTCCCTGCGAAGGA
Organism: Micrococcales bacterium; assembly: GCA_017306245.1. Taxonomy (GTDB): domain Bacteria; phylum Actinomycetota; class Actinomycetes; order Actinomycetales; family Microbacteriaceae; genus Terrimesophilobacter. The sequence goes on from JAFKIY010000011.1 coordinate 31,526, forward strand.
CAGCTGCACGGCACCCGTGCTCGCATCCAGAATGGACGGGTAGGTGACCCCATAGTTGCGGGCGAACGCCTGCGCGGTTGCGGCCTCGTCATACGTGTTGATCCCGAGGAAGCTCGCGCCGCGGTCCGCCCACTTCTGGGACAGCTTCTCCAGTTCGGGCGCCTCCGCGCGGCACGGCGCGCAATATCCGGCCCAGAAGTTCACGACGAGGGCCTGCCCGCGGTAGTCGGAACTGGACACTTCGGTGCCCGTGTCGGTCGTCCCGGTGAACACGATCGGGTCTTTGCGGTTCTCCGGCTGGATCTCCAGGATGCTGCCGTCTCCCGCAACGTAGTTCTTGTTGCCTCCCGAGCCGTAGTCGATGGCGAGCTGGTCCTGGGCGGAGCAGCCCGCCAGCAGGAGCGCTCCGGCGACCGCGAACGCTGCGAATCGGAGCACTGAGGCGCGCGCGGAGCTTCGGTGGCCTCGCATCACACGGCCCCCGAGTCCACTGCCTGCAGGAGAAGGTCCGCGGCGGGTTCGCTGTAGGAGACTTCGGCGAACGTGTCGCCGCGCCGTTCGAACGTCGTGATGCTGGACAGGCTGCAGCGGCGCTTGCGCGGGTCGTGCCAGAGCCTGCGTCCGGCGAGCGCGTTCGTGATCGTCCAGATCGGCAGTTGGTGGCTCACGAGCACCGCGTCGCCGTCCTGGGTGCCGGACCAGGCGTCCTCGAGTGAGGCGAGCATCCGCCCGGCGATGGACTCGTACGCTTCGCCCCAGCTCGGACGGAACGGGTTCACGACCCACGGCCACGACTGCGGGCGGAGGATCACCTGGGGGCCGAATTCGAACGTGCGGCCCTCGAACCGGTTCGTCGGCTCGATCAGGCGGTCGTCCGTCTCGACGGGCAGGCCGAACACTTTCGCGAACGGTTCCGCAGACTCCTGCGCCCTTTGCAGGGGCGAGGAGACCAGTTTCGTCACCGGGTGCCCTTCCGCTTTCACGGATGCGGCTGCCGCAGCCGCCATCCGCACGCCCAGCTCGGAGAGGTGAAAGCCGGGCAACCGTCCGTAGAGCACGCCGTCGGGGTTGTGAACCTCCCCGTGGCGAACGAGATGGATGAGCGAAGCGGGCACCCGTCCAGTCTAAGTAACTCTGACTGGACTCTAGACTTGAGCGGTGACGACTCGAACCCTCATCAAAAATCTGGCCGCCTTGAGCGATAGACCCGTGACGGTCTCCGGCTGGGTGGATACGGTTCGCGACCAGAAAAAGGTGCAGTTCGTGGTGCTGCGCGACGAGTCCGGCGCCCTCCAGCTCGTGCACCCGCGAGCTGAAGAGTCCGACCCGATCGCCACCACCATCTCCGCGCTCAGCACGGGCACGTTCGTCACCGTCACCGGCACCCTCAAGCACGACGAGCGCGTGAAACTCGGCGGCATCGAGGTGCTCATCGCCTCGCTCGACGTCGTGTCGGAGGCTCTCGAGTCGCCGATCGCGGAGGACACCGGCGTCGACAAGCGCATGGACTGGCGTTTCCTCGACCTGCGCGTGCCGAAGCACCACCTCGTGTTCCGCATCCAGACCACGCTCGAGCACGCGTGGCGCACCTATTGGGTCGAGCACGACTTCGTCGAAATTCACACCCCGAAACTCATGGCGAGCGCGAGCGAGTCGAAAGCCGAACTGTTCGAGGTGAAGTACTTCGAGGGCACGGCGTACCTCGCGCAGAGCCCGCAGTTCTTCAAGCAAATGGCCCAGCCGGCCGGATTCGGCAGCGTGTTCGAGATCGGTCCGGCGTTCCGCGCCGACCCGAGTTTCACGAGCAGGCATGCGACGGAGTTCACGAGCGTCGACTCGGAGATCAGCTGGATCGACAGCCACGAGGATGTCATGCGGCTGCACGAGGAGCTCATGGTCGCCGGGTACACGGCGGTGAAGGAGAAACACGGCACCGAGATTCTGGAGGCGTTCGGCATCGAGTTGGCCGTTCCCTCGACTCCGTTCCCGCGCATCCCGCTCACCGAGGCGAAGAAGATTGTGGCGGAGCGCGGCTACGAGGTTCCCCGCCACGACGACGACATGGACCCGGAGGGCGAACGCCAGATTTCGGCGTACGTGAAGGAGAAGTTCGGCCACGACTTCGTGTTCCTCACCGACTACGCCTCCAGCATCCGCCCGTTTTATCACATGCGGCACGACGGGGATGCCAAGCTCACGAAGAGCTACGACCTCATTCTCAACGGGGTCGAAATCTCCACGGGCGCCCAGCGCGAGCACCGCATCGAGGTGCTCGAAGCCCAGGCGCGCCAGAAAGGCCTGGACCCGGAGGAGCTCTCCTTCTACCTCGACTTCTTCCGGTACGGAGTTCCCCCGCACGGCGGATTCGGGATGGGGCTCGCGCGCGTGCTCATGCTCATGCTCGGCCTGCCGAACCTGCGAGAAGCCACCTACCTGTTCCGCGGTCCGACGCGCCTCCTGCCCTGACACGTCTGAGGTGACCGCCGTAAACTGGCTCCCGGAGCGGGCTGGAGGTCGACATGGCGCAGGAAACCCTGACCGGTGTTCTGGGAGAACTCGCGGCACTGGAGGATGCGAAGGTTCGCGCCGTGAACGAACGGCACGGCGACGACCACGGGGTGAACCTCGGCAAACTTCGCGCGATCGCCAAGCGGCTGAAAACGCAGGAGGAACTCGCGCGGGAACTGTGGGACACGGGCGACACCGCGGCGCGGTTGCTGTCGATCCTGATCTGCCGCCCGAAATCGTTCACGCGGGATGAACTGGATGCGATGTTGCGCGAGGCGCGCATCCCGAAGGTGCACGACTGGTCGCTCAGCTACGTCGTGAAGAAGAGTGCCCACGCGGAGGAGCTCCGAGAGGTGTGGTTCGCGGACCCGGATCCCGTGGTCGCGAGCGCCGGGTGGGCGTTGACCGCCGACCGCGTCGTGAAGGACCCGACTGGTCTGGACCTGGCGGCGCTGCTCGACACCATCGAAGCAAACATGAAGGATGCACCCGAGCGCCTGCAGTGGGCGATGAACACGTGCCTCGGCCACATCGGGATCGAACACCCCGAATTTCGGGCGCGCGCGATCGACATCGGCGAGCGCCTCGAGGTTCTCAAGGACTACCCGACACCGCCGAACTGCACGTCGCCGTTCGTCCCGCTCTGGATCGCCGAGATGGTGTCCAGGCAGGCCGCAACATAACGCGGGAAAAGACCTAGGTGAGGTCTTCGATCTTTGCGCCGCCCGCGTTCTTGATCACGGATTCGACGGCGCTCTTCGCTGAAGCCTTCGCCGCATAGTTCTCGCTCACGGCGAGCGTTTGGCCATTGCTGGCAACGATGCGCCAGAAGAACGGCTGGGTCGCTGACTTGCCTTTGACGATTTGGAACTTCATGATGCATCTCCTTTGGCGCCGCACGTTGTCGCGGTTCAGAACATCCTAAACAGTGAAGTCGACAGCGCACCGTTCGGCGGCCAGCTCGTCGACGAGCGCGAGCACTTTCTGGTGCTCGGGATGCACGCGGTATACCTCGAGCGCGGCGGCATCGTCGACTTCGACAGTCAGCGCGAGGTCCCAATTGCCGGGGCGCTGGAGAACGTTCGCGCCCACCGAGAGCGCGCGGATCTGGTCGATGTGGGGAGGAAGCGCGGTGAGCGCCCCGGACAGCCGGGCAACGCTTGCGGCGCGTTCGGCATCCCCGGTCGCCTTCATGCGGAACAGAACGATGTGCCGAAGCATGGTCAACCTTTCAGAATGGCGGTGCGCAGCTCCTGCGCGTCCACGTGCCAGTGCGCGTGTTCTGCGCCGTTCACCAGGATGACGGGGATTCTCTCCCAATACCGTTCGTGCAGTTCGGGGTCGTCCAGAATCGATCGCTTCACGATCGTGACGGAATCGGCAGCCGGCAAGTCGCTCACGACGGCGTCGATGACGGATTCTGCGACGTCACACAAATGGCAGTCGGGCTTGCCGATGATCGTGAGTTCGACGGCGGTCACGGCGAACGCGTAAAGCTACTTCTTGTTGCGACGCTGGTGACGCGTCTTGCGCAGCAACTTGCGGTGCTTCTTCTTTGCCATGCGCTTGCGACGCTTCTTGATGACCGAACCCATACACACCTCATTGATTGTGGCCCTCGCGTGTCTTGAGGGCCGTGACGATCGGGTCCGATTCGAACCGCGAAAAATGCCTCGGATAAGTCTAGCGGATCGCCGATCCCGCCCGGTGAGCGCCCGGTTCAGCCGACGGCGCTGTCGCGTCCGGCGATGTGCGTGTCGATCGCGGACTGCACCGCAGACTCCGGAACGCGGAAGGACCGCCCGAACCGGATGGCGGGCAAATCGCCGGAGTGCACGAGCCGATACACGGTCATTTTTGACACGCGCATCATCTCGGCCACTTCCGCGACCGTGAGAAACCTCACGTCGGAAAGATCGCTGGACATCGTTCCCCTTGGCTTGGAGCACTCCCTCGGGTGTTAACAGAGTGCTAGTTCGCTACTTTAGGGGCCAGAGTGACTGTTTGTCCATGCCTCGGAGACCGCCGCCGCCGTGCCACCGGGTCACAACCGGGCCTATTTGGTGTCATCCCCGCGACGGCCGAGCTTCTCCCGGATCGGATCGATGACCTTCTTCTCCACCTTCGCGGTCGCTTCCTCGATCTTGTGGGTTGCGCCCTCAATCACGGAACGGACCTGGTGGGACGCGTCGGCGACCGTGCGGCCGACGGCGGCACCGGCATCCGACGGGTGCTCGATGGTTTCGGCAACCTTGCGCAGCGGCTTCGGCAGGCTGGAGCCCGCCCACGCCGCAAACGCAGTCGAACCGGCTTCGCCGGCCAGAAGCACCACGTCGGTGCTCAGAAACGGGATCAACCAGTCCTCGACGGCGTCCAGCGGCGACGGCTCGAGCCGGTAGAACCGATGCTGTCCCTCCTCGCGCACGGAGACGAGCCCGCTGTCGCGCAGCACCTTCAAATGCTTGGACACGGTGGGCTGGCTCAGCTCGAGCGCCTCGACCAGGCCGCCCACGCTCACCTCGCCGGCTTCATCCTGATGTTCGAGGCGGTTCTCCAACAGCACTCGAAGCAACTCGCGCCGAGTCGGATCGGCGATAACGTCAAAGATGTCTCCCATCTCAGTAGGCTACCGACCTAGCCTGAGTAGTACCATGTCAAGCTCCTGCATTGCTGTGCAGGAAGTCCAGCAGACCGAAGGGTCAGGATGCGCGCGAGGCCCGCCCAACGCGGTTCCGTCTTCCAGGGGATCCGCAACTTCGGCGACTTCTTCGTGTCTGCCTCGCCCGCGCGATTCGCGCTCGTCATCTTCACGAGCCTCGTCCTCGTCCTGACCGCGGTCCTTTCGCTGCCGATCGCCACCGCCGAGCGCAACGTCACCCCGCTCGCGGATGCGTTCTTCACGGCCATGTCCGCGATTTGCGTCACCGGGCTCACGACCGTCGACATGGCCACCCACTGGTCCACGTTCGGGAACGTGGCCATCCTCATCGGCATCGAGGTGGGCGGCATCGGCGTGCTCACGCTCGCGAGCATCCTCGGCCTCGTCGTTTCCCGCCGCCTCGGCCTGAGGGCGAAACTCATCGCGGCGAGCGACAGCAACCCGCTGCGCATCCACTCCGGCCCTGTCGCGGAAGGTCAGGCGATCCGCCTCGGCGAAATCGGCGGGCTGCTGGCGACCGTCGCCGTGAGCGTACTTGCCATCGAAGCGGTCCTCACCATCCTGATCGCCCCCCGTTTGCTGATGAACGGCGACGACCCGTGGACGGCGACCTGGCAGGCGTTCTACTTCGCCACCTCCGCGTTCACGAACACCGGATTCGTGCCGCACGTCGAAGGAATGGCGCCGTTCGCGAGCGACCCGTGGATGCTCACCGTCATCGGGTTCGGAGTGTTCGTCGGAAGCCTCGGGTTCCCGGTGATCTTCGCCCTCACGAAGGGCTGGCGCGGCAAACACCGGATGTCGATCCACGTGAAGCTCACCCTCGCGACGACCATCATCCTGATCGTCCTCGGGGCGATCGCCATCTACGCGCTCGAATGGAACAACTCGAAAACTCTCGGAGCGCAGGACCCTGTCGTGCGACCCATGACGGCCACCTTCCTGTCGATCATGACCAGATCCGGCGGCTTCTCCACGGTGGACATCGGGCAGATGCACGACTCCAGCCTGCTTGTGATCGACATGCTCATGTTCGTCGGCGGCGGCTCGGCGTCCACAGCCGGCGGGATCAAGGTCACGACCCTCGCCGTGCTGTTTTTGGCGGCGCTCGCGGAAGCCAAGGGCGACAACGACATCCAGGTGTTCAACCGCCGCATCCCGCCGGACGTGCTGCGCGTGTCAGTGAGCGTCGTGCTGTGGGGCGCGACGATCGTGGCCGTCGCCACCATCGCGATCCTCCAGGTGTCGAAGCTGCCGCTCGACCGCGTGCTGTTCGACGTGATTTCGGCGTTCGGGACCTGCGGATTGAGCACCGGTGTGACCGAATCCCTGCCGGATGCCGGAAAGTACATCCTCGCCGCCACCATGTGGGCGGGCCGGGTTGGTACAGTGACCCTTGCCGCAGCGCTGGCGGCCAGCCAACGCCGGCAGTTGTTCGTGCGAGCCGAAGAGAGGCCGATCGTTGGTTGACAAAATTGCGCACAATGCCCCTGTGCTGGTCATCGGGCTCGGACGTTTCGGCGCCGGAGCCGCGGGGCAGCTCGACCGGCTCGGCCGCGAAGTGCTCGCGGTCGACGAAAGCCAGGCGCTCGTGCAGAAGTGGTCCGAGCGCGTCACGCATGCCGTGCAGGCGGATGCCCGCAACATCGAGGCACTTCGCCAGATCGGCGCCCAGGACTTCTCGGTCGCCGTCGTCGCGGTCGGCTCCTCCATCGAGGCGAGCGTGCTCATCACCGCGAACCTCGTGGACCTCGGCATCCAGCAGATCTGGGCGAAGGCGATCAGCCAGTCGCACGGGAAGATCCTCGCCCGCATCGGAGCGAACCACGTGATCTACCCCGAGGCGGAGGCCGGTGAGCGCGTCGCCCACCTCGTCTCCGGGCGGATGCTCGACTTCATCGAGTTCGACGACGATTTCGCAATGGTGAAGATGTACCCGCCGAAGTCGATCCGGGGCGTGCCGCTGTCGGAGACGGACATCCGCAAGAAGTTCGGGGTGACGGTCGTCGGGGTGAAGTCGCCGGGTGCCGAGTTCACGTACGCGACCGCGGAGACCGTGATTTCCAACCACGACCTCATCATCGTGAGCGGGAATTCGGGCGCGATCGAGAAGTTCTCGGCGCTGCAGAGTTAGCGGTTCGGCTCTCCGACCGCTACTTCCCCCGCCCCCCACTTTCCGCGAAACCGCAGTTTCTGCTCCAAGATTCTCGTTTTGGAGCAGAAACTGCGGTTTCGCGGTGTGCCGTGCGAGATCAGCCCGCGGCGAGCTCGCGAGCGCGAGCCAGCGCTGCGGCCGTGGCCCGGTCGAAGACCGCCTTCAGATCGGCTTTCTCGAGTTCGGCGATCGCGCGCTCCGTCGTCCCCTTAGGGCTCGTAACCTGCCGGCGAAGCTCCCCCGGCGCGCTTCCGGATGCCGCGAGCAGTTCGCTCGCCCCGAGGAACGTCGTGTTCACGAGGGTCGCCGCATCCGCGTCGCTGAAACCCATCGACACCGCCGTCGCCGTGAGCTGCTCGATGAGATAGAACACGTACGCCGGCCCCGAGCCGGAGATCGTGCTGAGCGCATCGATCCGGTCCTCCGGCACGACCACGACGGTCCCCACCGTTTCGAACAGCCGCCGGACGAGCTCCAGGTCATCCGACGACGACCGGGTGCCCGCGCTCAGCCCGGTGACGGCGCGGCCGACAATCGCCGGCGTGTTCGGCATCGCCCGCAGCACGGAAACGGATGCCGGCAGAACCGCCTCCATGGTCGCGACAGTCACGCCGGCCGCGACGCTCACGACAATCGCGCCAGGCTCCAGCGCGTCGGCAATCTCCAGCAACAGGTCGGGGATCATGGCCGGCTTGACGGCGAGAAGCACGATGCGGGCCCCGGTCACGGCGGCCAGGTTCGCCCGCGGATCCGACTGGGTGGCGAGACTCGTCACCCCGGCGGAGCGGAGCGAGCTGGCCTTCGCCTCCGTACGATTGGTCACCCGGATGCCCCCGGTGACGGTAATGCCAGGGTCGCTCAGTCCGGAAAGGATCGCGCCGCCCATCGAGCCGGCACCGAGGATCGCCACCGCTGGGAAAGTATCCATGGAACCATCCTAGGATTGGAGCGTGACGGCTAATCGAGGTGACCAGTGAGCGCAGGCGGCGGCAAGCGGGCGATCATCGCGGCCCTTCTGGCCAATCTGGGGATCGCGATCACGAAGTTCGTCGCGTGGGCGATCTCCGGTTCGGCGTCGATGCTCGCGGAGGCGGTGCACTCGGTGGCGGACACCGGAAACCAGGGCCTGCTGCTGCTCGGCGCCCGGCAGGCGAAGCGTAAGGCGGACTCGGAGCATCCGTTCGGTTACGGCCGCGAACGTTACGTGTACGCGTTCGTCGTCTCCATCATCCTGTTCAGCATCGGCGGCGTGTTCTCCATTTACGAGGGCTTCAACAAGCTCGCCGACCCCCACGAATTGAAGTATGCGTGGCTGCCGCTCCTCGTTCTCGTCATCGCCATCGTGCTGGAGTCGTTCTCGCTGCGCACGGCCGTGCGGGAGTCGAACAAGGTTCGCGGGAAAGAGAGCTGGATCCAGTTCGTCCGGCACGCGAAAGCGCCTGAGCTTCCCGTCGTCCTCCTGGAGGATGTCGCGGCGCTCACCGGACTCGTATTCGCCTTCCTCGGCGTCGGTTTGACCGTCATCACCGGCAACAGCATGTGGGATGCGATCGGCACTCTCGCGATCGGCGCGCTCCTCGTTCTGGTGGCCGTCATCCTCGGCATCGAAACCAAGAGCCTGCTCGTCGGCGAAGGCGCCCGCCCGGCCGACACGGAAGCCATCCGCGATGCCATCAACGCCGACCCGCAAGTGGAGGCCCTCATCCACCTGCGAACCCTGTACCTCGGTCCGGAGGAACTACTCGTCGCGGCCAAGGTCGCGTTTGCGCCGAAGAAGAAGCTCACCGAGGTGGCTGCAGCGATCAACGCGCTCGAGGTGAGGGTGCGCAAGGCGGTGCCCGTCGCGCGCGTCATTTACATCGAACCGGATATTTACCATCGACCGGACAAACGAAACCCGCCCACGGACATGTTCGTCATCAAGGCGTCGGATTGAGCGGCGGCGTTGCGCCGAAGCGCGCCATCGTGTTTCAGCACGACGACGACATCACGCTCGGGAATCTGGAACCGGTGCTCCGCGAGCACGGGTATGAGATCCACATCATTGAGGTCGACTCGGTCGACGTGACCGCGCTGGACCCGGAGGACGGCGACCTCGTCATCGTGCTTGGCGGCGAAAAAGGCGCGTACCAGACGGAGGAGTTCCCGCACCTGGCCGATGAGATGCGGTTCATCCGGGCGCGCGTGGAGGCGAACAAGCCCATTTTCGGGGTGTGCCTCGGCGCGCAGCTCATGGCCGGCGCGTTTGGCGCCCGCAACTACAAGGGCGACAAGCCGGATCTCGGCTACCAGGACATCCAGCTCACGGAGGCGGGGCTCGCGTCGCCCCTGCGGCACGTGCAGGGCGTGGGGATGCTCGTGTGGCACAGCGACCACTACACCCTGCCCGCTGAGGCGACCCTGTTGGGCACGTCGACGGCGTACCCGAACGAAGCGTTCTCGATCGGGGATTACGCCCTCGCGGTGCAGTTCCACCCGGAGGTCACCGACGAAATGCACGAGGCGTGGACGCTGGGTTCCCGCGAACTGTTCGCCGCGAACAACGTCGACGCGGACGAATGGCGCGCGCTCGGCCGCATCCACAACCCGCCCATGGAGGCGGCGTCCAGGCTCATGTTCGGCGAGTGGCTGGACTCCCTCCCCTCCTGACTGATGACCGTGCACTAGCGGCGCGTTGCGAAGAAGTCTTTCAGCAGCCGGGCGCTTTCTGCCTCGCGGATGCCGGCATGCACCTCGACGCGGTGCGGCAGACGGCGGTCCCGCAGCAGGTCGTTGACGCTTCCGGCGGCCCCGGCCTTCTCATCCCACGCCCCGAACACGACGACGGGGATGCGCGCCTGAAGGATCGCCCCCGCGCACATCGCGCACGGCTCGAGCGTGACGACGAGCGTGGTGCCGGCGAGCTGCCACGACCCCAGCGCCTCGGCCGCGGCCCGGATGGCGAGCACCTCAGCATGGGCCGTCGGGTCCCCCGTGAGTTCGCGCTCGTTCCGCCCCCGCCCGATCACGTCGCCCCCGGCCGAGATCACGAGGGCACCGACCGGCACATCGCCCGTCTCGAGGCATGCGGCGGCCTCGACAAGCGCCTCCGACATCCACCCGTCGAAATTCGCCACCGTCACCGCCTCCGCCGTCACCATCTGCGCCATCAAGTAGATTGAGCCTATGCGAGTCCACGTTGCCGATCACCCGCTCATCACGCACAAACTCACCGTGCTCCGCGACGAAACAACCTCATCGCCGGTCTTTCGCGCGCTCACCGAGGAACTCGTCACCCTGCTCGCGTACGAAGCGACACGCAACGTGCGCGTCGACACGGTGACCGTGCGCACCCCGGTTGCCGAGGCGAAGGGGCTCGCGATCAGCAAACCGCGGCCGCTCGTCGTCCCCATCCTGCGCGCCGGGCTCGGGATGCTCGAGGGTATGGTCAAGCTCGTCCCCACCGCCGAGGTCGGGTTCCTCGGCATGGTGCGGAACGAGGAGACGCTGCAACCCACCACCTACGCCGAGCGGCTACCGGAGGACCTTTCCGACCGGCAGTGCTTCGTGCTCGACCCGATGCTCGCCACGGGCGGCTCGCTTTTGGCGGCCATCAACTACCTGTTCGGCCGCGGCGCCGTCGATGTGACCGCGATCTGCCTCCTCGGCGCACCGGAGGGGCTCGCCGCGATCGAGAAAGCCACCGAGGGGCGCGATGTCACCATCGTGCTCGGCGCACTCGACGAGAAACTCAACGAGGTCGGCTACATCGTGCCAGGCCTCGGGGATGCCGGCGACCGGCTCTACGGCACGGTCGGCTAGAGAACGTCTCGGCGATCCCTTCTGTAATGGTTGTGGCTGGCCTGGTGTCGGCTGGCAGGCTGGCGGTTATGGTCCTGCCTGGTGTGACTCTCTTCCCTTCTGACCGCTCACGCGTGTCTTGGTCTCGACGTGTCTACCGGGTGGGGCTGTGACCGGCCGGCCTG
>JAFKIY010000013.1 GCA_017306245.1 Micrococcales bacterium
GTCGGACCAGCAGGTCGACAGATCAACGCGTCGGCAGAACATGCTTGCCAGTCGTAGGACGGGTCAGGCCCGCCCGGTCCGCCAGTCGTAGCACGGGTCAAACCGGTGATCCGACACCCACAGCAGTGATCATGGACTGAGTGTCGTAGGAGTCCCCGACGCTGCCGATGGAGGGGACCGCGCCGATCTCGGCCAGCCGCTCCCCGTAGCGCAGCGAGGTGAACTGGGCGGACTCAATCGGTGGTCGCAACACCAGTTCGCAATGAGCGTAGATGGTCGTCAAAGGCCTCTGCCGGTGTTCTCCAGCCGAGGCTCTTCCGCGGGCGGGAGTTGACCGTGGCCGCGACCGCGGCGATCTCGTGGGCGTCCCAGCGCGACAGGTCGGTGCCCTTCGGAAAGTACTGGCGCAACATCCCGTTGGTGTTCTCATTCGTCCCTCGCTGCCACGGACTGTGCGGATCAGCAAAGTAGACCGGCAGACCCGTCTCGATCGTGAGCTGGGCGTGCGCGGACAACTCCTTGCCCCGGTCCCACTGAGTCGCCCTGGGTCTGATGGAGGCCCGGCTCATGGGATTTCGACCGCCGCGCGGTCGTCCCGTTGGGCAGCGTAGAACGCCTGCTCGAACTCGGCTGGAGGGCGGTCGTCGAGGTAGCCGTGCAGCCGGCTGGTGTTGTGCCAATGCACCCAGCCCAACGTGGCGAGCTCGACGTCCTCAACGGTCTTCCACGGCTGCTCCCGAGCCGGCCCACGGATCAACTCGGCCTTGTAGTAGCCATTCACCGTCTCAGCGAGGGCGTTGAGGCCCCTATGTCAAGCGGCGACGAGAACGGCCCGATCGCAGCGGAGCGCGGCGAGGATGAGGTTGAAGGTCTCGCGAGCGATGTAGCGCTTCAGGACCCGCAGGATGTCGTTGCGGCTGTCGCCCTGGGCGCGCCTTCTCGCGGCGAACTCGCGCGTGCGTGGGTCGTGGATGAGCCGGTTGTTCGCAATCGTCCACAGGGCGTTGTTGGCGGCTCGGTCGCCGCCGCGGTTGAGCCGGTGACGCTGGCGCTGACCGCTGCTGGCCTGGACCGGGCTGGCGCCGCAGAGCGCCGCGAACGCGGCGTCGCTGTGAAATCGGTCAGGGTTGCCGCCGGCGGTGACGAGCAGCTGGGCGGCGCTGTGAACACCGATCCCGGGTCGAGCGATCAGCGCGGGGGCAGTGGCGCGGACGAGGTCTCGGATCTGGGCGTCGAGGCCGAGGACCTCCTCGTGCAGCAGCAACCAGCGCAGACCGAGGCTGCGCAGCGCGCTCTGCATCCCGGTGCCGGGACCGAGCTCGCTGCAGCGGGTGGCGAGGCGCAGCAGGCTCTTGACGTTGAGCTGGTCGCGTAGATCGTCGGGGCAGCCGACGAGCAGGGACTTGATCTGGTTGCTGGCCTGAGTAGTCGCCTTGACCGCGCTGCTGCGGGCCATTGTCAACGCGCGCAACGCATCCACCGCTCCTTCGCGGTTCTTCGGGACGGCACTGGCCTGTCCGGAGAGCACCGCGCGGGCAGCGGCCTCGGCATCGACGGAGTCGCTCTTGCCTTTGCGTCGGCGGTTGGCCCGGTCGGGCCGGTTGACCTCCAGGACGGTCATTCCGGCGAGCTGCAGGGTGCGGGTGAGGCGGTAGCCGTAGCTACCGGTCCCCTCGACGCCCGCGATGAGCGCGCCGCCGTTGTCCTGGTTCCACGCCAGCAGCTGCTCTGTGCCGGTCTCGGTCGCAGCGAACTGCAGCTGGCCGCCGACGCGGCCGAGTCCGTCGAGGACGACGGCGACGTGGGTGTGCTTGTGGGTGTCGATTCCCAGGACGATCTGACCGTGCAGGGACACGTGGGGTCCTTTCCACTCGCGACGCTGACGAGAGCGGCGAGGAGACGGACAGGACACTCACGGTGCCGGGGCAAGGCCCCTATCGGGTCACATCTTCTGGCCGCGGCTCGAGGGTGTGGGCGTCGGACCAGCAGGTCGACAGATCAACGCGTCGGCAGAACATGCTTGCCAGTCGTAGGACGGGTCAGGCCCGCCCGGTCCGCCAGTCGTAGCACGGGTCAAACCGGTGATCCGACACCCACAGCAGTGATCATGGACTGAGTGTCGTAG
>JAFKIY010000004.1 GCA_017306245.1 Micrococcales bacterium
AGGTACTATTTCACTCCCCTCCCGGGGTACTTTTCACCTTTCCCTCACGGTACTTGTCCGCTATCGGTCATCTGGGAGTATTTAGGCTTATCAGGTGGTCCTGACAGATTCACACGGGATTTCTCGGGCCCCGTGCTACTTGGGATACTTCTCGAGTGATTGCTGCATTTCGACTACGGGGCTGGCACCCTCTGTGGCTGGCTTTTCAATGCCATTCGTCTATACAACTTTCTGACTCTTGCAGTACGGCAGTAACTGCTGAAAAGTCCCACTACCCCGACCATGCAACGCCTGCCGGCTATCACACATGATCGGTTTGGCCTGATCCGGTTTCGCTCGCCACTACTAACGGAATCGCGGTTGCTTTCTCTTCCTGTGGGTACTGAGATGTTTCACTTCCCCACGTTCCCTCTACCCGCCCTATATATTCAGACGGGAGTCACTAGGTCGTATTGCTACGCCCAGCGGGGTTTCCCCATTCGGAAATCCTCGGATCAAAGCTCTATTATCAGCTCCCCGAGGCTTATCGCAGATTTATACGTCCTTCTTCGGCTCCAGATGCCAAGGCATCCACCGTTTGCACTTAGAAACTTGATTTCACATGAGTAAGAATCGATCGCCGGATCCACCATGCCTAAGCAAGGCAGGTCCGGAGATTGACCAATGATTTGGCCGCTGGCGCACCCGCGAACGGGTACTGGGCGACCAAGTCTTGTTTTTCTGTGATATCGAGATCAAAAGATCTCTCTATCTAAGATGCTCGCGTCCACTGTGTAGTTCTCAAAATACGGGCGGTACCCCTTGCGCCTGGCTGGTGCCAGTCACATAAGGGTCCAGAGGTAAGGATTCGCACCGAAACCTCGGTGCGGTCCGATCCCTCAGGACCCAACAACGTGCAAAGACCAGGCCCCGCGCCGAACTCCGTTCCAGTTCCCCGAAGGAAACGTACTGAGAGGACGACAGCAAGTCCTGGTCACAATGTCAATGTTCCACCCATGAGCTACCGGCTGAAGACGAATGCTTCAGATCCGGCGCCTGGACGATCACGAGTCACAAGGACCCGATCTCGCCAGATGCTCCTTAGAAAGGAGGTGATCCAGCCGCACCTTCCGGTACGGCTACCTTGTTACGACTTAGTCCTAATTACCAATCCCACCTTCGACAGCTCCCTCCTTGCGGTTGGGCCACTGGCTTCGGGTGTTACCGACTTTCATGACTTGACGGGCGGTGTGTACAAGGCCCGGGAACGTATTCACCGCAGCGTTGCTGATCTGCGATTACTAGCGACTCCGACTTCATGAGGTCGAGTTGCAGACCTCAATCCGAACTGAGACCGGCTTTTTGGGATTCGCTCCACCTTGCGGTATTGCAGCCCTTTGTACCGGCCATTGTAGCATGCGTGAAGCCCAAGACATAAGGGGCATGATGATTTGACGTCATCCCCACCTTCCTCCGAGTTGACCCCGGCAGTCTCCTTTGAGTTCCCACCATTACGTGCTGGCAACAAAGAACGAGGGTTGCGCTCGTTGCGGGACTTAACCCAACATCTCACGACACGAGCTGACGACAACCATGCACCACCTGTTTACGAGTGTCCAAAGAGTTGACTATTTCTAGTCCGTTCTCGTATATGTCAAGCCTTGGTAAGGTTCTTCGCGTTGCATCGAATTAATCCGCATGCTCCGCCGCTTGTGCGGGCCCCCGTCAATTCCTTTGAGTTTTAGCCTTGCGGCCGTACTCCCCAGGCGGGGAACTTAATGCGTTAGCTGCGACACAGAATCCGTGGAATGGACCCTACATCTAGTTCCCAACGTTTACGGCATGGACTACCAGGGTATCTAATCCTGTTTGCTCCCCATGCTTTCGCTCCTCAGCGTCAGTTACGGCCCAGAGATCTGCCTTCGCCATCGGTGTTCCTCCTGATATCTGCGCATTCCACCGCTACACCAGGAATTCCAATCTCCCCTACCGCACTCTAGTCTGCCCGTACCCACTGCAGGCCCGAGGTTGAGCCTCGGGGTTTCACAGCAGACGCGACAAACCGCCTACGAGCTCTTTACGCCCAATAATTCCGGACAACGCTTGCACCCTACGTATTACCGCGGCTGCTGGCACGTAGTTAGCCGGTGCTTTTTCTGCAGGTACCGTCACTTTCGCTTCTTCCCTACTAAAAGAGGTTTACAACCCGAAGGCCGTCGTCCCTCACGCGGCGTTGCTGCATCAGGCTTGCGCCCATTGTGCAATATTCCCTACTGCTGCCTCCCGTAGGAGTCTGGGCCGTGTCTCAGTCCCAGTGTGGCCGGTCACCCTCTCAGGCCGGCTACCCGTCGTCGGCTTGGTGAGCCGTTACCTCACCAACTACCTGATAGGCCGCGAGTCCATCCTCCACCGATAAATCTTTCCACCCCCAGAAGATGCCTCCGAAGGTCGTATCCGGTATTAGACGCCGTTTCCAGCGCTTATTCCAGAGTGAAGGGCAGGTTACTCACGTGTTACTCACCCGTTCGCCACTAATCCACCAGGAGCAAGCTCCCGGCTTCATCGTTCGACTTGCATGTATTAAGCACGCCGCCAGCGTTCGTCCTGAGCCAGGATCAAACTCTCCGTAAATGTTTGATTGCACGAACAGCCGAAGCTGCCCGGCACATCTCGTGCAGCCGACCGTCCAAGGACGAGCCCGCTGCAAGTTTGATACTGACAAGAACAAACATCATTGCTGACATTTGTTTGTTGTCTATATATATTCCAAAGGAATCTCCTCAGTCGACCGAAGTCAACCGACGAGGTTTTTGGCATTTGACATTGTGCACGCTGTTGAGTTCTCAAGGATCGGGCGCGCCTGAAGCGTGGCCTTCCGACCGTTTTCAGGGCAACTGCTCTAACCTACCACCAGCCGGAGTGTTCCGCGCACCGCAGACCCCGATCGCGATGCGATCCGGCACTGACGGGCTGGAAAGTTCCAGAGGTGGGTCTTCCATCGTAGTCCGACGCACACCCTGCAGCAAGTGCAGTGAGCCTGTCGGCGAGGAAGTCGTTCCGCTTGAGGTCCAGTAGCGCTGAGGCTGCCTGAAACCTTTGGGGTGACAAGGAGAAACTCTATGTCGTCCGGGGGGTCCTTGCAAATTTCTGTGCATCCCGGGCGTGTCGCGGCCTTAGCCGCGGCACGCCCGGTCCGACGACCGAGACGGTCGTCGGCGCTGGGGGCGCGCGAAGGCCAGAAATGGCCTTCGCCTTGAGCGCCACCGCGCAGGCGTGTCGCGGGGAATTACTTGGAAAAGACGCCGGCGAGCGTCTTCTTGCCTCGGCGCAGGACCGCCATTCCGTGGTGCAGCTCGGAGGACCGGAGTGCGGCATCCGCGGAAGCCACCTGCACGTTGTTGAGGTAGACGCCGCCCTGGCTGATCGCCCTTCGAGACTCCCCCAGGCTCGAGGTCAGACCGGTGTCGACAAGAAGTTGCGTGATGAGCGTGCCCGTGGTTGCCGCCGTATTCGGCAGCTCGCGCAGGGCGGAGGCGAACGTCTCCTCATCGAGCTGGGAGAGCTCGCCGTTCCCGAACAGCGCGGCGGACGCGGCAATCGCGGCCTCGGCCGCCGCCGCGCCGTGCACGAGCGTCGTCACCTCGAGCGCGAGCCGCAGCTGAGCGGCGCGCTTGAACGGCTGGGTGGCCACGGCATCCGCAAACTCGCCAATCTCTGCCCTGGAGAGAAACGTGAACACCTTGAGTCGGTCAATGACATCTGCGTCATCCGTGTTGAGCCAGAACTGGTAGAACGCGTACGGGCTCGTGAGCGCGGGATCCAGCCACACGGCATTGCCCTCGCTCTTGCCGAACTTCGTCCCATCCGTGTTCGTGACGAGCGGCGTGCCGATCGCGTGCACCGTAGCCCCTTCCGCCTTGCGGATGAGCTCCGTGCCGCTCGTCAGGTTGCCCCACTGGTCGCTCCCGCCGGTCTGCAGCACGCAGCCGTACGTGCGGTAGAGCTCCAGGAAGTCCAGCCCCTGCAGGATCTGGTAGCTGAACTCGGCGTAGCTGATGCCCTCGGCCGAGTTGAGCCGCGAACTCACGGCGTCCTTCTTCAACATCGTGCCCACCCGGAAGTGCTTGCCGATGTCGCGCAGGAAGTCGATCGCCGACATGGGCGCAGTCCAGTCGAGATTGTTGACGAGCCGCGCGGCATTCGCCCCCTCGAAGCTCAGGAACTTCGAAACCTGGGCCTGAAGGTAGCCGACCCACTCGGCGACGGTCTCCCGATCATTGAGCGTGCGCTCCGCAGTCGGTTTCGGATCCCCGACGAGGCCCGTCGAACCTCCGACGAGCCCGAGCGGGTAGTGCCCGGCCAGCTGCAGCCGGCGCATGAGGAGGAGCTGCACGAGGTTGCCCAGGTGCAGACTCGGCGCCGTGGGGTCGAACCCGCAGTAGTAGGTGATCGGAGGGCCGTCGAGCAGTGCCTTGAGCTCTGCAGCATCCGTGGAAATGTGGATGAGCCCGCGCCACTGGATTTCCTCCCACACGCTCGAAAACGAGTCGTCGTTCCGCTGGGTCGCTAGGGCTTCAGATGCTGGCACCGGGTCAGGATATCAGTGGCCGGGCCGTTGCCCGTCGTCGGCTCCTTCCGGCGCGACGTCGAGCGGGAGCGGAGGATAGACCCAGGCGACAAGGACGACGGAGATGATCATGAGGAGCAGCCAGGAACCGAGTTTGGCGATGGAAACGAGTTCCCACCCATCCGCCTGGTTCGGATAACTCCACGCCTGCGACCAGGTCGCGACGTTCTCGGCAATCCAGATGAACAGCGCAACGAGCACGAAGGCGACAACGATCGGCATCCTCAGCCTGGCGCGGAAAATGCGAAAGTGCATCATGCACGGACCGTACACCGCGAGGATAGCGAGCAGAAGGAGCCAGCGCGCGTCCCAGATGTAGTGGTGGCTGAAGAAGTTCACGTAAATGAGCACGGCGAGGATGGCGGTGATCCACCTGCGCGGGTATCGCTCGAACCGCAAGTCGAAAAGCCGATACACCCGCACGAGGTAGGAGCCCACCGACGCATACATGAATCCGCTGTATAGCGGCACATTCAGGAGATGAAGCACGCCATCCCCTTCGTAGATCCAGGAACCGACGCTCGTCTTGAACAGTTCCATCCCGGTGCCGACGATGTGGAACAGGATGATCACGCGCAGCTCGCGCAGCGTCTCAAGCCGGAACGCCACCATCAGAATCTGGATGGCGACGGCAGCGAGCGTGACGAAGTCGTTGCGCGCGAGGGAAGCGCCGTCGGGATACCACACGGCTGTCGCGAACAGCAGAACGAGCATCGCCGCACCGAACACGCAGGCCCAGCCCTGCTTGAGCGCGAACACCGCGAACTCGACGAGCCAGCGCGCCGTGCGGCTCTGCGGAACGCGTTGCAGGATTCGGTGGGCGCGCGCATCGATGTAGCGCTCGACTGCGGTGCCGTCACGGCGACGCGCAGGCTGCGGCTCCCTCACGGGCTCACCATAGCCGAAACACCACTCCACGGGTTCGCAAGCATTGGTGCTTGATTGTTTCAAATCATGCCTGTATGCTTGATTCAACGAAATCAAGTGTGGAGACTGGAGAGGTCATGTTTGTTCTCACCGCCGACCAGGTGGACAGCCGGTCCAGCGCGGACCGCGTCGCCGCGATGATCGATGCCCTCAATTCAGGGCCCGTTCACCCCGTGCTCGCGGCCGACCGCACTGCGGGGGATGAGCTGCAGATTCTCGTGGCGGGCGGCGCCGATGCACTCGCTCTCATCCTCCACCTCACCCGCACGGGCCAGTGGAGCGTCGGATGCGGTGCAGGCGCCGTGAACTCCCCTCTGCCCGGCAACATCCGGGAGGCCACGGGCGATGCGTTCATTGCGGCGCGAAAGGCCGTCGATCGGGCAAAGAAACGCCCCACCCGGTTTGCGCTCGAGACCGAACCGGCAACCCCGCACGCGGCAGACGGCGAAGCCCTCATCGACCTGCTCCTGGCACTTCGGGCTCGCAGAAGCCCCGAAGGGTGGGAGCTTCACGACATCCTCGACGGCACCGACCTCACCCAGGCGGATGCCGCCCAGCGTCTCGGCATCAGCCCGCAAGCCGTGAGCCTTCGCGCCCGCGCCGGCGAACTGCGGACCGAACAAGCCGCGCTGGAGCCGCTCGCGCGAATCCTGGACCAACTCGGTAGCGTTAAGCCCATGACACCGGAAGGCGGCTCATGATCATCCTCGACATCATCCTGTGGAGCGTATTTCTGCTTTTGCTTGCCGCCGGGCTGTTCCTCTCGCTCATCGCGAGCCGGCGCCCGACCGCGAAAAAACCGGGCGCGTACTGGCTCGTGATTCCCGTCGTCGCCCTCATCGCCGTGGCGATCGTGTACGCCGCGATGGGCGGCGCCCAGTCCGCGCCTGCTGCCGGATTCCACGTCGCGGCGACCGTTCTTCTGCTCCTCATCGGGGTCGTGGGCGGCAGCCCGCTCGTGCTCGTCGTGCTCGAACTCGCCGGGAGCGGTGCTGTTCCGCTCGGCGACCACGGCGGCATCCTCGTGAGCGAGACCGGGCCGAAGGCGAAGAACCGCGAGATTCTGCGCGGCGGCATGACGATCGGCTATCTGGAGCGCCTGGCCATCATCGGCGCGGCACTCGTCGGACAGTTCGCGGCCGTCGCGGTCGTGATCGCCGTGAAAGGCCTCGGCCGGTTTTCCGAACTGGAGAACTCTGCCGCCCGCGAGCGGTTCATCATCGGCACACTCGTGAGCATCGTGTGGGCCGCAGCGTGCGCCGCGCCCGCCGTGATCGGCTGGTAGCCGCCGCGCGCCGACCGCGGTCGCCTAACTGTGCCGTTTGGGCGAATGCGCCTTGTACGGCGAGACGGTGGGGTCTCCCGGGATCCAGAACCGCCACGGAAACTCTTCCGTGCCGCCCAGGCCAGACACGCCCGTCCGCGGGCCCGTCGCCACTTCGGGTACTCCCCCGCCCAGCTCCAGGCGGATGCGGCCCGACGCCAGATCCGCGCCCCCGTCGGCGAGGGTGATCCCCGCCGCCACCGTGAGTCGGGCCGGGCCGCGAGCGAGGTCCGCATCCGACCGTGACGTGTCGCGCCGCGACCGGGCCAGTTCGAGCCCCTCGATGATCTCGCCCGCGCGCAACAGGCATCCGGAAGCCTGCCCTTCCGGCCCGCACACCACATTCGCGCACGTGTGCATGCCATAGGTGAAATAGGTGTACAGGTGCCCGGGTTCGCCGAACATCACCGCATTGCGGTTCGTTTTGCCGCGGAACGCATGCGATCCGGGATCCCCGGAACCGTGATACGCCTCCACCTCCGTGATCCGCAACGCCACCGTGCCGTCCGGCGAATCCACCGTGAGTACCGACCCGAGGATGACCGACGCCACCTCGAAACTGGGCGGCAGAAGGAGAGAGCGATCGAGGGACATCAGGCAGGCAGCTGATCCGAAAGAGACGTGACCCGCTGCGCCAACGCGTCGAGTTGCTCCGCGACCCGTTCGGGCGCGGTGCCTCCGGCGCCGGTTCTGCTCGCGATCGACCCGTCCACCGTGAGCACGTCGCGCACCGCCGGAGTGAGGTGGGGCGAGACGGACTGCAACTGTTCGTCTGTCGCGTCCGCGAGGTCCAGGCCGTTCGACTCGCAGAACGCGACGAGCGCCCCCGTCACTTCGTGCGCGTCCCGAAACGGAACTCCCTGCCGCACGAGCCACTCCGCGACATCCGTGGCCAGCGAGAAGCCTTCGGGCGCGAGCGCGGCCATCCGCTGGGTGTCGAAGCGCAGCGTTGCAACCATGCCCGTGAACGCGGGCAGGAGCACTTCGAGGGTTTCCACCGAGTCGAAGACCGGCTCCTTGTCCTCCTGAAGGTCGCGGTTGTAGGCGAGCGGGAGGCCCTTGAGGGTTGCCAGCAACCCGGTGAGGTTGCCGATGAGCCTGCCCGCTTTGCCGCGCGCGAGCTCGGCGATGTCCGGATTCTTCTTCTGCGGCATGATCGACGAGCCCGTCGAGTACGCGTCGTGGAGCGCGACGAATCCGAACTCCCGCGTGTTCCACAGAATGATCTCCTCCGCGAACCGGGAAAGGTCGATCCCGAGTTGCGCGGCAAGAAACAAGAACTCCGCGACCACGTCCCGTGCCGCGGTCGCATCGATCGAATTCTCGCTCGGGCCGGAAAGCCCGAGCTCGCTCGCGACCAGTGCGGGGTCGAGCCCCAGTGAGCTCCCCGCGAGCGCCCCCGCGCCATACGGTGACACCGCAGCGCGCGCCCGCCAGTCCCGCAACCGCTCCAGGGTCCGCACGAGCGGCCACGTGTGCGCCAGAAGGTGGTGGGAGAGAAGAACGGGCTGGGCGTGCTGCAGGTGGGTGCGGCCCGGCATCGCCGCGGTCGGGTGGGCCTTCGCCTGGGAAACGATCGCCTCGATGAGCTGGACCACGAAGCGGCCGATTTCCCTCGCGTGGTCGAGCAGATACAGGCGGATGAGCGTCGCAATCTGGTCGTTCCGGCTGCGCCCCGCGCGCAGTTTCCCGCCGAGCTCCGGTCCCGCGGCGCGCACCAGTTCGCGCTCGAGGGCCCCGTGCACGTCCTCGTCCGTGTCCAGAGGGACAATCGATCCATCCCGCACGCCAGCCAGAATCGCATCCAGCGCGGCGAGCATCCGCTCGAGTTCCGACGCGTCGAGATAGCCGGCCGCCGCCAGGGCGTGCGCGTGCGCGCGGGAACCCGCGAGATCGTACGGCGCGAGCTGCCAGTCGAAGTGGGTGGATCGGCCCAGGCGGGCGAGCTCAGGGGACGGCCCCGACCCAAACCGGGCACCCCACAGGCTCCCCTCGTTCGTCGAACCGCCCGTAGACATCATTTGACCGCCGCAGCCCTGGATGCCGCATCCCGTCGCGCGGAAATGCGGCTCGGAAGCGACCACAGTTCGATGAAGCCCTTCGACAACGACTGATCGAACGTGTCGCCCGTGTCGTAGGTGGCGAGGTCGAAGTCGTAGAGGCTCTCGGTGCTGCGCTGTCCGGTGACCACCGCGTGGCCGGCCTGCAGTTTGACCCGGATGTCGCCGCTCACGAAACGCTGCGTGTCCTCGATGAACGCGTCGAGCGACCGCTTGAGCGCGGAGAACCAGAGGCCGTCGTACACGAGATTCGCCCAATCCGCCTCGATCTTGCGCTTGTAACGGTTGAGGTCGCGTTCCAGCGTGATGTTCTCCAGCGCCTCGTGCGCCGCGATGAGCGTCGTGGCGGCCGGAGTCTCGTAAATCTCCCGGCTCTTGATGCCGACCAGCCGGTCCTCGATGATGTCGACGCGGCCGATCCCGTGCTTGCCGGCGACGATGTTCAGATTCTGGATGATTTCGAGCGGCGACTGCCGGACACCGTCGATCGCCACCGGAATTCCCCCCTCGAACGCGATGATGATCTCATCCACCGGCTTCACGAGGGCAGGATCCTCTGTGTACTCGTAGAGGTCCTCGATCGGCGCATTCCACGGATCCTCGAGGAACCCGGTCTCCAGGGTGCGCCCCCACACATTCTTGTCGATCGAGTACGGGCTCTTCTTGGACTGCTCGATCGGCAGGTTTCTCTCCTGCGCGTACACGATCGCCTTGTCGCGGGTGAGTGCGAGATCCCGCACGGGCGCAATGCTCGTGAGTTCGGGGGCGAGCGCGGCAACGGCCGCCTCGAAACGCACCTGGTCGTTTCCCTTGCCCGTGCATCCGTGCGCGACGCTGTCTGCGCCGAGATCGTGGGCGGTGGAGGCCAGGTATTTCGCGATGAGGGGGCGGGAGAGACCGGATACGAGCGCGTATTGCTTCTGGTAGCTCGCGTTCGCCTTGAGCGCCGGCATCAGATAGTCGTTCGCGAACTCGTCCTTCGCGTCGACGACGATCGCCTCCACAGCGCCGCAGTCGAGGGCGCGCTGGCGGATGTCCTCCATGTTCTCGCCGCCCTGGCCGACATCGACCGCGAGGGCGACGACTTCCTTGCCGGTGGCATCCTTCAGCCAGCCGATACCGACAGAAGTGTCAAGACCGCCTGAGTAGGCGAGGACTACGCGTTCTGACATGTGGGGTGTCTCCTTGTTTCGTGTTCAGTGTATTCAGGCTTGGTGCAACAGCCAGACGAGCAGGGCCTTCTGGGCATGCAAGCGGTTCTCCGCCTCGTCCCAGATGACGCTCTGCGGGCCATCGAGGACTTCCGCAGTCACTTCGAACCCGCGGTCTGCGGGCAGGCAGTGGAGGAAAAGGGCATCCGGTTTGGCACGTGCGAGAAGTTCCGCGTTCACCTGGTAGGCGTTGAGCCTGGTGAGGCGCTCGGCTTTCTCGCTTTCCCGGCCCATCGACACCCAGGTGTCGGTCACGACGACATCCGCGCCGACAACGGACTCGGCGGGCTCGGCGAACAGCGTCACGGAGCCGCCCGTCGCCTGGGCGCGCCTCGTCGCATCCGCAACCACCGCGTCCGCGGGTTCGTAACCGGCGGGCGCCGCGATGCGCACGTGCATGCCCGCCGTGGTGCCGGCGAGAAGGTAGGACTGCGCCATGTTGCATGCACCATCGCCCAGAAACGTCACGGTGAGCCCGGCGAGCGCGCCCCTATGCTCCCGGATGGTGAGCAGGTCGGCGAGCAGCTGGCACGGGTGGAAGTCGTCGCTCAGCGCATTGATGACGGGAACCGTCGTGCCTGCCGCCATTTCCTCCAGCCCGGACTGGGCGTACGTGCGCCAGGCGATTGCCGCGACCTGCCGTTCGAGCACGCGCGCCGTATCGGTGGCCGTTTCCTTGCCGCCGAGCTGGCTGTTGGCGGTGCTGATGATGAGGGGTACCCCGCCGAGGTCGGCGATCCCGACGGCGAAGGAAACCCGGGTGCGCGTCGACGACTTGTCGAAAATCACCGCAACGGTCTGCGGCCCGGCAAGCGGTGTGACCGCGAAACGGTCCTTTTTCAGTTCGAGCGCGAGGTCGAGGATCGCGGACTGCTCCGCCTGGCTCAGGTCGTCGTCCCGCAGGAGGTGGCGCGTCATGATATTCCTTCCAGTGCTGCGGTGAACAGGGTGCGGAACTCGGCGAGTTCGGCGTCTGCCACGATGAGCGGCGGCGCGATGCGGATGCTGCGCTCGTTCGGGGCATTGATGATGAGCCCGTGCGCGAGCGCAGCGCGGGCGAGGTCCTTCGCGACGGGTTCGCTGAGCTCGACGCCGATGAGCAGCCCTCTCCCCCGCACCTCGGCGATGAGCGGATGCGCGAGATCGGCGATGAGCGCCCGCAGCTGTTCCCCGCGCAGCGCGGCGTTCTCCACGAGCCCCGAGCGCTCGATCTCCCCGAGGACCGCGTTCGCGGCCGCCGTTGCGAGCGGGTTTCCGCCGAACGTGCTTCCGTGGTGCCCCGACGTGAAAAGCTTCGACACCGCACCGAACGTGACGAGCGCGCCGACCGGGATTCCCCCGGCGAGCCCCTTCGCGATCGCGACGGCGTCGGGGACGATACCGTACTGCTGGAACGCGAACCAGCTGCCGGTGCGGCCGATGCCGGTCTGGATCTCGTCCAGGATCAGCAGCGCGCCGTGCTCCCGCGTCACCTCTCTCGCTCGTGCCAGGAATCCGGCAGGCAACTCGACCACTCCGGCTTCGCCCTTGATGGGCTCGAGGATGAGCGCGGCGACATCCGGTCCGATGGCCGCCTCCAGCGCGGGGATTGTCGAGTCGATGTGCTCAACCCCGGGAAGGAGCGGGGCGAACGGCTCCTGCAAGGCTGGCTGCCCGGTGAGCGACAGGGCGCCCATCGTGCGTCCGTGGAAGGAACGGTTCAACGCGAGAATCCGCGGCCTCGGCCCGCCGGCGGTGTTCAGCCGGGCGAGCTTCACCGCGGCCTCCATCGCCTCGGTCCCCGAGTTGCAGAAGAACACGCGCCCGTCCTCGCCTGCCCCGGTGATGCGCTGAAGCCGTTCGGCGAGCTCGATCTGGGGTGGCGTCGCGAAATAGTTCGACACGTGGGCGAGCGTGGCGATCTGGTCGGTCACGGCTTCGACGAGCGCCGGATGCGCGTGCCCGAGCGAGTTCACCGCGATTCCGGCGAGAAAATCGAGGTAGCGGTTGCCGTCGGAATCCCAAACCTGGCAGCCTTCGCCGCGCACGAGCAGCGCCAGCGGGTCTGTGATGGTGCCCATCATGCTCGCGCGGTACCGGGCGAGCCAGTTGTCGTCGCTCATGGCGCAGTCCTTTCCGCGGCAGACACGATGGTGCCGGACGCACCGAAGGGTTCGGAAACGAGCAGGTGCGGGACCCGTCCGTCGACGATCGCCACACGGGAGACGCCGCCGAGGACGGCGTCGCGCGCGGCGGTCACCTTCGGAATCATCCCTGAATCGAGTTGCGGCAGGAGCGCTTCCACCTCCCGGGCGTCGATCGCCGTGATCAGGGACGGGTTCCGGGGCCAGTTGCGGTACAACCCGGACACGTCCGTCAGGAGTACGAGCCACCGCGCGCCGAGGGCGGCTGCGAGAGCCCCCGCTGCGGAATCCGCGTTCACATTGAGCAGGATGCCGGATGCCCCCTCCCGCGCGATCGCCGAGACGACGGGAATCCCGCCGGCGTCGAGCACCGCATCGACCGGGTTCGCGGTGACGCTCCTCACTTCACCCACCTGGCCGAGGTCGACCGGTTCGCCGTTCACGACGGTGCCGGTCTTCCGAGCGGTGAACAGGCCTTGCTCGGCGCCGGCGATCGCCGTCGCGACTCCCCCCGCGGCGGTCACGTGAGCGGCGAGTTCGGCGCCAATTCGCGCGAGTACCTCCCGAACGACGTCGACGGCGGCGGCCGAGGTGACGCGAAGGCCGCCGCGGAACTCGCTCGGGATGCCCTGCGCGACAAGTTCGGAGGAGATCTGCGGCCCGCCGCCGTGCGTGACCACCACGCGAATCCCTGCGTCGCGCAGCGCGACGATGTCTTCGCAGAATGCCCTGGCGAGCGCGTCGCTGATCATGGCGTTGCCGCCGAACTTCACCACGACCGTGTCGCCGCGAAGCTGCTGAAACCAGTTCTCCATCATCATCAACTCGAGTACGCGCTGTTCTCGTGCACGTACGCGTGCGTGAGGTCGTTGGTCAGGATCGTGGCGGACGACGAACCGGCGGCAAGGTCGATGTCGAGTGCGAGGTGCCGCGGGCTGAGGTTCACGTTTTCCCTCGGCGCATCCGGCTCGCCCGCATGGCACACGCGGATGCCGTTCATGCTCACGTCGACCCGGTACGGGTCGAACTGCGCGCTCGTGGTGCCGATCGCCGCCAGCACGCGACCCCAGTTTGGATCATTCCCGAAGACGGCCGCCTTGAACAGGTTGCTTCGAGCGATCGATCTTCCGACTTCCTCCGCATCCGATTCGCTCGCCGCGCCGCGCACCGTGATGGTGATCTCGTGGCTTGCCCCCTCCGCGTCCGCCATCAGTTGGCGTGCGAGATCGGCGCACACCTCGGTGAGGGCGGCGGTGAAGTCTTCAACGTCCGGGCCGATGCCCGACGCTCCGGACGCCAGGAGCGTGACCTGATCGTTCGTGGAGGTGCAGCCATCCGAGTCAAGGCGATTGAATGTCGACGCCACAGCCTGCCGCAGTGCAGCGTCAAGCTCGTGCGAAGCGAGGTCGGCATCCGTCGTGAGGACGACGAGCATCGTCGCCAGCGCCGGGGCGAGCATTCCCGCGCCCTTCGCCATCCCGCCGATTTTCCAACCGCCCCTGTCCGCGACGGACAGCTTCGCCACGGTGTCGGTCGTCAGGATCGCGTTCGCCGCGTCGACTCCCCCATCGGCGTTGAGCGATGCGGCGGCCGCGGCGACCCCGGCGAGCAACGCGTCCCGGTCCAGCTGTTCGCCGATCAGCCCGGTCGAGCACACGAGCACGTCACCGGAGGAGACACCGAGCTCTGCCGCGACGGACTCCGCCGTCGCATGGACCGTCTGGAACCCCTGCGCGCCGGTGAAACAGTTCGCCCCACCCGAGTTCAGGACGATCGCGCCCACCACACCGTCGCGAATGACCTGCTCGGACCACAGGATCGGGTTCGCCTTCGCGCGGTTGCTCGTGAACACGGCGGCCGCCGACGTCAGCGGGCCGCGATTCACTACAAGTGCGACATCCGGGCCGCCGGATTTCCTGAGCCCTGCTGCCACTCCTGCGGCCTCGAACCCGAGCGCCGCCGTGACGCTCACGGGGCGACTCCGTTCACGGTGAGACCAGTGGATTCCGGCAACCCGAGCGCGATGTTCGCCGACTGGATCGCCGCGCCCGCCGTGCCCTTCACGAGGTTGTCAATGGCAGTGACGGTGACCACCCGACCGGCGGACTCGTCGATTGCGAGGCCGATGAGCGCCATGTTGGAGCCCACCACATCCGACGTTTTCGGAAAACTCCCCTCGGGAAGCAGCGCCACAAATTCCTCGCCGGCGTAAGCGTCCTCCCACGCCGCCCGGACCTCGGCCGCCCGCGCGCCGGGCGCGAGCCTCGCCGTGGACGTCGCCAGGATTCCCCGGGACATCGGGACGAGAACCGGCGTGAACGAGACGCTCGCATTGCGGCCGCCTGCCGCCGTGAGGTTCTGAATCACCTCCGGAGTGTGCCGGTGCACCCCGCCCACCGCGTACGCGCTGGCCGATCCGGCGATCTCGCTCGCGAGCAGTTCCGGCTTCAACGCCCTACCGGCGCCGGAGGTGCCAACGGCGAGCACGGCGACCAGATCATCCGCCATCACCACGCGCGCGCGGATGCCCGGTGCGAGCCCCAGGGTGATCGCCGTCACGTTGCACCCCGGCACCGCAATCCGACTGGCTCCGTCCAGTGCATCCCGTTGTTTTGCTCCCGAGCCGAGCACGAGTTCCGGAAGGCCGTAGATCCACGGTTCGTGGAACGGGCCGCCGTAGAACGCGTCCCACGCCGTCGGGCTCGTCAGCCGGTGATCGGCGCCGCAGTCGACGACGAGCGGAACCCGGGCAAGATCATCGCCGAGCGCACCGGAGTGCCCATGGGGCAGGGCGAGGAAGACGAGGTCGTGGTCGGCGAGCGACTCGGCGGTCGTCTCGGCCAGGACGAGGTCGTGGTAGGAGCGCACGTGGGGGTGCACCGCGGAGAGGGGCGCACCGGCGTTCTGGTTCGCGGCAACGGTGCGCACCTCGAATTCGGGGTGGTCGGCAAGCAGGCGGAGAAGTTCCCCACCGGCGTACCCACTCGCCCCGGCAACAGCTACGGCAATGGACATTTCGGCAACCTCGTGGACGTGCGACGGACAGTGGCAGAGGCGGCGACGCGGCGGGGCAGCTGGGTGCGTTCAGCGCTGCGGCGTCGCCAAAAGTCGGCGCGCACGACGGCCGCGGAGGATCACGCGAGGAGCATCGCCGAGCAACTGCTGCTCGAGGCGGGAATCGCGTGAAGTGTCCACGCGGCAACGATATCTGGTTTCGGCGTCCACGGGAAATCGCGAGCCGGAACGTTACCCGGCGTGGGTTAAGGTTTAATCCACGCTGCGCCCACGACTGGAGCGCCACGAGGAAAGTAGGAATCATGCCTTCACCATTCGACGATCTCCTCCAGCAGATCCCCGTCGGCGACATCGCGAAGCAGGTCGGAATCGACCCGTCGGTCGCCGAATCCGCGATCGCCCAGATTCTTCCCACGCTCGTCGGGGGCATGGCGGCGAACGCGCAGGATTCCAAGGGCGCGGATTCCCTCACGAAGGCGCTTGCGTCCCACCAGAACAAGCTGGGCAGCCACAAGTCGGTGAAGGACATTGACACGGATGACGGTGACAAGATCGTCAGCCACGTGTTCGGTTCGAAGAAGAACGACGTCGTGAAGGCCGTTTCGGACACCAAAGGGGTCACGCAGGACATCATCGCCAAGATTCTGCCGATCGTCGCGCCGATCGTCCTGGCCTGGATCGCCAACCAGTTCTTTGGCGGCGACAAGGGCACATCGACCACGAAATCGTCCGGAAAATCGCAGAGCAGCTCCGGGGGCATCGGCGACCTGCTCGGCGGTCTGCTCGGCGGAATGGCCGGGGGAAACTCCAGCGGCGGCGGCGACCTTCTGGGGGGACTCCTCGGCGGTCTGCTCGGCGGGAAAAACTAGTCCCGGATCACCGCACCGCACTCTTTCGCGGCAGCGGCGACACCGGCTAGTTTGGCTTCGGTTGCCTCCGCTGCGGTCAGCGTGCGGTCCGGAGCGCGGAAACGCAGGGCGAACGTGAGCGACTTCGTGCCGGGTTCCACACCCGATCCGCGATAGTCGTCAACCAGGCGGGCGTGCTCGAGCAGCTCCCCCGCGCCGGCGGTGAACGCCGCGAGCACGGCGCCCGCGGTCACGGCATCCGCCACAACGAGCGACACATCCTGAGTTGCGGCGGGAAGCGTCGCGATCGGGTGGGATGACACCTCGCGCGGGGCGAGATCGAGGAGCAGGCTCAGGTCCAGTTCCATCACCGCGACGCGTTTCGGCAGATCGAGGTCGAGGGCGAGCGACGGAAGGACCTCGCCGGCGAAACCGACCTGAACCTCCCCGGAGAACACGGCCGCCGTCCGGCCCGGGTGCAATCCGTTCACTTCGGCGGCCCGGGTCGTCAGCGTCATCCCGAGGGCTGCCGCGACCATGTCCACGGCGGCAAGCGCATCGGCCAGTCCGGCAACGACCGCGGGCTGGCCGGGCTGCTTCGCGATGACATCGCCGAGTACGAGCGCCGCGATCCTCGTCGGCTGGAGCGGGATGGAGTCGTTGAGCGCCGCCAGTTGCGCGTCGGTCGGCCGCTGGGTGCCCGGAGGCAGCGCTACCCGTTTCGCGAGTGCCGACGCATCGGGAAGAAAGACGGTGCCGAGTTCGAACAGCGACAGGTCGACGAGGCCGCGGGAAAGGTTGCGCTGCGCTGCCGTCACCAGGCCGGGCAGAAGGGAGGTGCGCAAGTACGGCGCGGCTCCGTCGAGCGGATTGGCCAGTTCGATCGCCGCCGCAGTCTCGCCGAATTGGGACAATTGCGGCTCCGAAACGAACGGATACGCCATGACCTCGGTGTGCCCGTTCGCCGCGAGAACCTGGGCTACGGATCGGCGCAACCGCTGTTCGCGCGTGAGTCCGCGGCCGGGCGGTGCGGTGGGAAGCACCGCCGGAATGCGGTCGTAGCCGACGATCCTCGCAACCTCCTCCGCGAGGTCGGCGGCATCGCGAAGGTCGGGACGCCAGGAGGGCGGAACCACCGAGTAGCCGTCGGATGTTGCGGTGACCGCGGCGCCGATCGCAGACAGCGAGTCCACCGTTTCCGGATCCGAGAAGTCGGCTCCGATGATCGAATTCACGAACTCGGCGGGCAGCGCAATCGCCTCACGCTCGGAAATCGTGCCCACCTGCCACACGTGCGCATCCGCCACACCACCGGCGAGTTCGACGAGGAGTTCTGCCGCCCGAGCGGCTGCGGGTTCCGCAACGGCAAGGTCGACGCCGCGTTCGAATCGTTTGGATGCTTCGCTCGGGAGGCGGTGGCGGCGCGCGGACCGGGCGATGGAGACGGGGTCGAAGTTCGCGGCCTCGATGAGCACGTTGCGCGTCGAGGAACTGTTTTCCGTTCGCGCGCCGCCCATGACGCCCGCGATGCCGATCGGTCCCTCATCGTCCGTGATGAGGAGATCCTCCGGGTCGAGAGAGCGCTCGTGGTCGTCGAGCGTGGTGATTCGCTCACCCTTCTGCGCCCTGCGCACGACGATGCCGCCGCGGATCGCGTCCAGATCGTACGCGTGGAGAGGCTGCCCCAGCTCGATCATGACGTAGTTGGAAATGTCGACGACGAGCGAGATTGATCGGATGCCTGCGAGCGCGAGCCGCGCAATCATCCATGCCGGGGTGGGCCGGGTCGGGTCGACGTCGCGCACGACCCGGGTGACGAACAGCGAGCAGCCCTGGTTGCCGCGGATGGGGGCGTCGTCGGCGAGCGTGACAGGTACCGGGTTGCTCCCTGCGAGACGCGCTCCGCGCTCCTCAGGGAGCGGGGCAGGTTCGCTCCCTGAGGAGGCCGAAGGCCGTCTCGAAGGGGGCGCAACCGCAAGCGCCGGATCCCGAAATGTCGCGCCGGTGGCGTGCGAATACTCGCGCGCGATACCGCGGATCGACAGCGCATATCCGCGGTCTGGAGTGATGTTGACCTCAACGGCCCAGTCGTCGAGACCGAGCAGCGGAAGCGCATCCGTGCCCACCTCCGGGTCGAGGCCGAGCTCGGCAAGTCGCAGGATTCCGTCGTGCTCGTCGCCGAGACCGAGTTCGCGGGCGGAGGCGATCATCCCGTCCGAGACATGCCCGTATGTTTTGCGTGCGGCAATCGGGAACGGTCCGGGCAGGACTGAACCTGGCAGTGTCACGACGACCTTGTCTCCGACGACGAAGTTCTGCGCGCCACAGACTATTCCTCTGGGCTCGCTCTCCCCCACATCCACCTGGCACCAGCGGATCGTCTTTCCGTTGCTCTGCGGCTCATCGACGAATTCGAGCACCTGCCCGACGACGATGGGCCCCTCGAGCCCGAACGAGTGAATGGCCTCCTCTTCCAGGCCCACGCGCACGAGCGCGGCGTGCAATTCGTCGGGTGCGAGCGTCTTTGGCGCGTCGACGAATTCGCGCAGCCAGCTCACCGGGACGCGCATCAGACCACCATCCCGAACTGCTGGGAGAAGCGGATGTCGCCCTCGACCATGTCGCGCATGTCCTTCAATTGTTCGTTGCGGAACATGAGCGTGCGCTCGATTCCCATGCCGAAGGCGAATCCCTGATATTCGTCGGGGTCAATGCCGGCCGCGCGCAGCACGTTGCGGTTCACCATGCCGCAGCCGCCCCATTCGATCCAGCGGGCACCGCCCTTCGCGTGCGGCTGCCAGACATCCATTTCCGCGCTCGGCTCCGTGAACGGGAAGAAGTTCGGCCGCAGGCGGATCTTCGCCTCCTGCCCGAACATGAGCCTGGCGAAATGCTCCAGGGTCCCGCGCAAATGGGCCATCGTGAGGCCCTTGTCGATCGCGATGCCCTCCACCTGGTGGAATACGGGCGTGTGGGTCGCGTCGAGTTCGTCCTTGCGGAACACCTTGCCGGGGGCCACGACGTACACCGGCAGTTCGCGCGAGAGCAGGCTGCGGATCTGCACGGGGGACGTCTGGCTGCGCAGGACGAGCCGGGAGCTCATCGGTTCGACGAAGAACGTGTCCTGTTCGCTTCGTGCCGGATGGTCGGCATCGGTGTTGAGGGCGTCGAAGTTGAACCACTCGTTTTCGAGTTCCGGCCCTTCCGCCACTTCCCAACCCATGCCGATGAAAATGTCGCCGATCTGTTCCATGAGCAGGTTCAGCGGATGCCGCGCGCCGGGCGACCACCTGCGCGGGACGGCCGTGACATCGACCGCCTCCTCGGCGAGCTGGGCGGCCTCCTCGACTGCCGAGAGTTCGGCCTCCCGCGCCTCAAATGCCCGGGAAACTGCGGCGCGGCTCTCGCCGACGAGCCGACCTGCGGCCGCCTTCTGGTCGGCCGGCACATTCCGCAATTCACCGTTGAGCTTCGCGAGCGGCGACCCGTCCCCCACGTGGGCCGACCGTGCGGCCTTCAGTTCCGCGAGAGTGGACGCTGCGGACAGCGCAGCGAGTGCGGCATCCTTCGCTTCTGTGACGGCGTGTTCGGTGATCGGAGTGGGGTCAGGCACGAGACCCAAGTTTAGTGGGGTGGATCGGGCGGGCCGTATCCGCCGCCCGGCAGAGTGATGGCGCGTGTACCGTCCACACCGATCTGCCGCGGGGTGTTCGGCAGAGCCTTGCCGAGCTTCGGCCCGCTGCGGCGCGCAACGAACCGTGCGAGCCACGACATCGTGAGGTTCAGCACGAGGTAGATCACGAGACCGATGGCGAACAGGGTGAACATGTAGCGGCTGCCGAAGAAGTTCCGGTTGTTGCCGATCGTTCGCGCCAGCTCCGGGTAGCTCACAATGAACGCGAGCGACGTGTCCTTCAGGAGCACGACGAGCTGCGCGAGGATGATCGGCAGCATTTGGCGGAACGCCTGAGGGAATTCGATGAACGCCCACGCCTTGATCGGGGTCAGTCCGACGGCCAGCCCCGCCTCGCGCTGGCCGCGGGGCAGCGACTTCACACCCGCACGCAGCGCCTCGCCGATGATCGCGCCGTTGTAGAGCGCGAGGCCGAACACGCCAGACCAGTAGGAGCCCGCAGCGAACACGAGGAACACGAAGAAGATCATGAGGAGCACCGGGATTCCCCGGACAAATTCGAGGATCACGCCCGTGACCCCGCGAACCACCGCGAAACGGGATGTGCGCCCGAACGAGAACAGTATGCCGATCAGCACGGCGAGCACCGCGGCGACCGCGGCCATCCGGAGCGTGTTGAGCGTGCCGATGCCGAACGACATCCACAGGTCGGCCCGCGCGACGATGTCCCAGCGGGAAGGGTCGAACGTTCCGGGCTGGATGGCGCCGTTCGCGCTCACGCGGGGTGCGGCGAGCGTCAGGTACATCCAGAAGAAGAAGGCCACGATCAGGATGACCCCGATGATGGAGGCGATCATCGAATTGCGGCGAGTTTTCGGGCCCGGCGCGTCGTAGAGAACGCTCAGACTCATCTCATCACCACCACTCTCTTCTCGATGGCCCCGGCGATGAGTCCGAGGGGAACGGTGATGACGAGGTACAGCAGCGCCGCGTAGATAAGGACCAGGATGACATCGCTCGGGTTATCGCGCGTTGCCGCGTCGGTCTGCTTGAAGAGCTCATCGACGAAGAAAATGCCGGCGACCGACGTGTTCTTCGTGAGAGCGATGAACACGTTGATGAGCGGCGGGACGACCATGCGCGCGGCCTGGGGCAGCACGACAAGAGTGACCGTCTGGCCGAAGCCCATGCCGATGCTGCGCGCGGCTTCGGCCTGGCCGACGGGAACGCCATTGAATCCGGAGCGGATCGCCTCGGCCACGAACGGCGAGGTGTATGCGGTGAGCCCGATGAGGGCAAGCGGGTAGTAGTCGAGGTCGGATCCGAGGATCGGAACGACCAGGGCGCAGAACATGAGAACGAGAAGGAGGGGAACGTTGCGCAACACTTCCGTGTACACGGTCGCGAACATCCGCAGGGAGGGTACGGGAGAGATACGCATCGTCGCGATGAGGACGCCGA
This sequence comes from Micrococcales bacterium, assembly GCA_017306245.1. Classification (GTDB taxonomy): domain Bacteria; phylum Actinomycetota; class Actinomycetes; order Actinomycetales; family Microbacteriaceae; genus Terrimesophilobacter. The sequence continues at coordinate 21,210 of JAFKIY010000004.1, forward strand.
CGACGAACGCGCCGACTCCGGAGATCGCGAGCAACTGAAGCGTCATGAGGAAGCCGGCGAAGTATGCCGGCGAGACGTCGATGATGGCGTCAATCACGTGTTCGCTTCACCTCCCTGCGGGCATGAGCCATTTCGGCAGTGAGGCCCATCCGCACTCGCCTGCGGATGGGCTCACCGGGTGCTGCTAGTTGGAGTAGCGGTCCACGGCCGGGGGCTGCGGCGTCTTCAGGACCTTGCCTGCCGTCGCCTCCCATGCCGCCTTCCAGCTGCCGTCCGCGTAGGACTTCTCCAGCACATCGTTGATGAAGCTGCGGAACGCATCGTCATCGTGGCCGAGACCGATGCCGTACGGCTCTTCGGTGAACGGGTTGCTGAGAACCTCGAACTCGCCGGCGTTCTGGTCGGCGAGGCCGGCCAGGATCACGTTGTCCGTGGTCACGGCGATGACCTTGCCGCTGCGCAGCGGCTCAAGGCAGTTGGAGTACGTGTCCGTCGTGATGAGGTTCACGTCGTAGGCAGCGATGTTCTTCTCCGACGTGGAGCCGGCGACGCTGCAGACGTCCTTGCCCTTGAGGTCCTCCGGGCCCTTGATGCCCTCGGGGTTGCCCGCGAGGACGAGGATGTCCTGACCGGCGTTGTAGTACGGGCCTGCGAAGGAAATGACTTCCTTGCGCTTGTCGTTGATCGTGTACGTCGCGACCACGATGTCGACCGTGCCGTTCTCGATGAACGGTTCACGGTTCTTGGACACCGTCTCGACCCACTTGATGTTGTCCGCCGAGATGCCGAGGGCGGCCGCGATGATCTTGCCGATCTCCACGTCGAACCCGACCGGGTCTCCGCTCGGGCCCTTGAGGCCGAACAGCGGCTGGTCGAACTTCGTGCCGATCGTGATGGTGCCCGCGTCGGCGAGCTTCGCCATCGTGGTTCCGGCCTCGAACGTGGGCTTTTCTGCTACCGGCGGCGCGGTCGTCCCGCCCGCACATGCGCCGAGTCCGAGGACGCTGGCAGCAGCGATGGCAGTGATCATCAGAGTCTTTCTGATTCTCATATCTGTCTCCTTGCTAGGTTTCTTACCCACGAATCAGTGGGTAAGGATTTTCGAGAGGAAGTCTTTCGCTCTCGAGGTCTGGGGGTCGGTGAAGAACTTCTCCGGGGTGGCTTCCTCGACGATTTCGCCATCCGACATGAACAGGACGCGATCCGCAGCTTTGCGCGCGAAGCCCATCTCGTGGGTCACCACGACCATGGTCATGCCGTCCTGGGCCAGCTGGACCATGACATCGAGGACTTCGGCGATCATCTCCGGGTCGAGGGCGGATGTCGGCTCGTCGAGGAGAATCAGTTTGGGGTCCATGGCGAGAACCCGGGCGATGGCGACTCGCTGCTGCTGGCCGCCGGAAAGCTGCGAGGGCATTTTCGCGGCCTGGTTGGCGACACCGACCCGGTCCAGAAGCTCCATGGCGTGCTTGTCGGCCTCCGCCTTCGAGATGCGCCGCACCTTGCGCGGCCCGAGCGTCACGTTCTCGAGGACCGTTTTGTGAGCGAACAGGTTAAAGGACTGGAACACCATCCCGACGTCGGCGCGCAGTTTCGCAAGCCCGCGTCCCTCCTCCGGGAGCGCAATCCCGTCGATCGTGATGGTGCCGCTGTCGATCGTCTCCAGGCGATTGATCGCCCGGCAGAACGTCGACTTCCCTGACCCGCTCGGCCCGATGACGACAACGACTTCGCCGCGGCCGACCGTCGTCGTGATGTCCTTCAACACGTGAAGCTCGCCGAAATGCTTATTGACGTGATCTATGACGACAAGCGGATCACCACTGTGTGAGGGCACCATAGACTCAGGCTGTCATACGCTCATGTCCGGCAACGAACTGGGAGACGGTTCGTAACCGAGACGTGACACGAGCCCGGTTTTATTGCACAGAGTGCACCGAAATCGGCTCAGCGTTCGGCGCGCTGGGCGAACGCCGACTCGTACAAACACACCGATGCGGCGGTGGCAAGGTTCATCGATTCGGCTCGGCCGTAGATCGGCACCCTCACCACCCGATCGGCGAACGCGAGCTTCTCATCCGTGAGCCCTCTGGCCTCATTGCCGAACAGCCACGCGGTTGGGGCGGTCAGCACGCCCTCGCTGCGAACCTGAAGGAGGTCATCGCCCTTGATGTCCGCGGCAAGCACCTGGATGCCCGCATCGCGGCAGCGCGCCACGACGTTCTCCAGATCGGCGTCCACCGCGACGGGCAGGTGGAAGAGGGACCCGGTCGAGGCCCTGACCACCTTCGGGTTGTACAGGTCGACGCTGCGGCCGGAGAAAATCACGCCGTCGGCACCGGACGCATCGGCGGCGCGCACCATGGTGCCCGCGTTGCCCGGGTCACGCACCTCCTCAAGGATCGCCAGGAGCATGGGGGTCGAACCGTCGGGGCGAGCCCGCAGCAGATCCTTCAACGAGGTGGGGAACTGAGTGCACACCGCCACGATGCCCTGGGGCGTCACGGTGTCCGCCATCGACTCGAGCACCTTCTCGGTGACGAACTCGACGTCCACCCCGGCGTCGACCGCGCTCTGGGCAATGTCCGTGTAGCGCTCCAGAGCAGTCGGCGTCGCATACAGTTCGACGATGAGTTCGGCCCGGTACGCGAGCGCCTCGGCCACAGCCTGAGGCCCCTCAAGAACGAAAAGCCCGGTCGATGACCGGGCTTCTCGCTTGTGAAGTTTCGCGACCGCCCGGATCCGTGGAGAACGCGGGTTGTCGATCATGCTTTGAGTCTAAACGGGTGCTCCCTTCGAGACGATCGCTTCGCGATCTCGTCAGGGAGCGGTACCGCTAGGCAGCAGACTTGTCCTTGGGCGCGTTGATGTCCTTCGGCAGCGCAGCCTTCGCGGTCGCCACGATCGACGCGAACGTCTTCGGCTCGTTCACCGCGAGCTCCGCAAGAATGCGGCGGTCAACCTCGATGCCGGCCAGGTTCATCCCCTGGATGAGGCGGTTGTAGGTCATGCCGTTCTCGCGCGCTGCGGCGTTGATGCGCTGAATCCACAGGCGGCGGAAGTCGCCCTTGCGCGCGCGGCGGTCGCGGTACGCGTAGACGAGCGAGTGGGTGACCTGCTCCTTCGCCTTGCGGTACAGGCGCGACCGCTGGCCACGGTATCCGGATGCGCGATCGAGAATGACCCGGCGCTTCTTATGGGCGTTGACGGCCCGCTTTACTCTTGCCATTTCCTGTTATCCCTTACGTCTCGCGGCTCAGCGGCCGAGAAGCTTGTTGATGGCCTTGACGTCGGCCTTGGCGACCGGCTCGTCCCGGTTGAGGCGGCGCTTGCGCCCGCCGGACTTCACCTCGAGGTTGTGGCGCATGCCAGCCTGCTGCTTCATGAGCTTGCCGCTCCCGGTGATCTTGAATCGCTTCTTCGCACCGGAGTGCGTCTTCTGTTTAGGCATCCTTCTTGTCCTCTTTCTTGCTCACGTTGTTCTTTGCGGCCTGGCGTCGTGCATCGGCTTCCGCCTTCGCCGTGGCTTTGGTCTTGAGTGGTCCGATGACCATCACCATGTTGCGGCCGTCGATCGTCGGGGTGGACTCGACCGTGCCGTACTCGGCGACATCCTCGGCAAACTTCTGAAGCAACCGGACGCCCTGATCGGGTCGGGACTGCTCGCGCCCGCGGAACAGGATCATGGCCTTCACCTTGTCCCCGCCCTGGAGGAAACCCTCCGCGCGCCTGCGCTTCGTCTCGTAGTCGTGGGTGTCGATCTTGAGGCGAAACCGCACCTCCTTGAGGACGGTGTTCGCCTGGTTGCGTCTGGCCTCCTTGGCCTTCTGCGCCTCTTCGTACTTGAACTTCCCATAGTCCATGATTTTGGCGACCGGCGGTTTGGAGTTCGGCGCAACCTCGACAAGGTCGAGATCCGCCTCCTGCGCAAGGCGCAGTGCAACCTCGATCTTGACCACGCCGACCTGCTCGCCGCTGGGGCCGACAAGTCGAACCTCTGGCACACGGATCCGGTCATTCGTACGGGGATCGCTGATAGGTAGCTCCTCTAAAATTCTCGTTGGACATGCTCGACGCGGCGGCGGATGCCACCGTGCTGGCGAGAGAGGAAAACCACCGATTCGCAGGTCGGACTTTCACCGCACCGCAAACCCTGCACCCTGGACTACCGTCGCGTCTACTGCCCGTACGGCGGGGTGCCAACAACCCGGTAACCTAAAGAAGCGGTCGCGGGTGGGAGAATCTCCACTTTCGCACTGGAACTTTCACAGTCCCAGAGCCCGCATGAGTCTAACAGAGGAACACGGGATGAGCGAGTCGTTCGAGGGCCAGGCAACACGGGATATCTCCGAAGTTCCGGCGGTCGAACTGATCAACACCGTTGCCGTGCACCTGCTGAGCGCGGCGGCGGTCAAGTGCGGTCTCGCCGACGACCCGGAGGCCGACATCGACCTCGACGAGGCGCGGAAACTCATCAACGCCCTCGCCGGCCTCGTGACGGCAGCGGCCCCGGAAATCGGAAACCACCACGCTGCGCCGCTGCGCGACGGCCTGAGATCCATTCAGCTCGCCTTCCGGGAGGCATCCGCGATTCCGGATGCGCCGGGACAGGGTCCGGGAGAGAAATACACGGGTCCGGTCAACTAACCGGCGACAGCACGGCGGCGGCCGCTAGCTCGTGAGCGCAACCTCCAGCGAATCGACCTGCTGCGCGATGGTCTCACTCGTTGCCCAGCGGGACGAAAGGCGAGAAAGCAACCCCTCTAGTTCGTCGGCGTCGAGCCCCGCCGCGAGCGTCAGCGACACGACAAGCTCGGGACCCAGGAGGCGCGCCTGCGGGTCGCCGGCGGTCAGCGCCACCGCAAGGACGACGGGCTCCCCAGCGACGGACGCCGCAAACTCCCGCGCCACCGCCTCCGAGCGATAGCTCGGAACCCAGTTCTCGTCCCTCACGATCGACCACAGCGCAGGACGCCGAAGCACGAACTCCGTCTCTGAGGTCGGGTCGAGCACGACGAGATCCGTTCCCTCGCTCGCGGCCGCAGCAGCGACCCGCGGCCCGGACACCGGAACCGGCCTCGCGTTCGGGTTCCACGCGGCCATGGCCTCGACCGAGCTGAACGCGGGAAGGACGGTGCGGCCATCCGGTCCCTCAACGGTCACAATCGACAGCTCCTGGCTCTTGTCGATCGTGCGGCCCCGGTCGTCCAGGCCGGCCTCGCCGAGCGCCGTGACGAGAGGAATCAGCAACCGCGACGCGCAAAACGCCTCGACGACATCCGTCTCGCCGCCCTCGCCGCCGCGGAACTTGCGGAGCGCCTCCAGCAGGAGCGGAGGCGCGCTGCCGTCATCATCTGCGCTCGGGTTCGGCTCGAAGTGCCGCCCCGCCCACGGCTGCCCGGCCGAGTCTGCGGTGTTTGCGGGCTCCATCATCGCCGACCACTAACTCGAGGCGACGTCGAGAGCCGCCGCGAGGGTGAACGCTTTCGTGTACAGGGCCTTGCCGACGATCGTCCCCTCCAGGCCGAGCGGAACGAGCGCGCGCAGCGCCGCGATGTCATCGAGAGTGGAGATTCCGCCGGACGCGATGACCGGCTTGTCCGTCCGGTTCGCCACCGAGGTGAGAAGTTCGATATTGGGGCCCTGCAGCGTGCCATCCTTCGTCACATCCGTGACGACGTAGCGGGCGCACCCCGCGCTTTCCAGGCGGTCCAGCACCTCGAACAGGTCGCCGCCATCCCTCGTCCAGCCCCGTGCCGCGAGAGTCGTGCCGCGCACATCCAGACCCACGGCGATCGCTTCGCCGTAATTTGCGATGACGTGTTCGGTCCACACCGGGTTCTCCAACGCCGCCGTGCCAAGATTGATGCGCTTCGCCCCGGTAGCGAGAGCCGCCTCGAGGCTCGCATCATCGCGGATGCCTCCCGAGAGCTCGATATTCACGCCCCGGGCCTGCCGGATGACCTTCCGGATCGTCGCGTGATTGTTCCCTCGCCCGAACGCCGCATCCAGGTCGACGAGATGAATCCACTCCGCCCCCTGATCGACCCAGTCGATCGTCGCCCCGACCGGGTCGCCGTAGTTCGTCTCCGTGCCGGCGACACCGCGGGTGAGCCGTACCGCCTTCCCGTCCGCGACATCGACCGCGGGGAGCAGAACGAGCTTCGGGGTCGTGCTGAAATCACTCATCGGCATCCTTCATCGGGGCAGGGGCAGGACTCAGATACTAGTCATGGTGAAGTGCCGACACCCAATTGGACAGCAGCCGAAGCCCGGCGGCGCCCGATTTCTCCGGATGGAACTGCGTTGCCATGAGCGGCCCGTTTTCCACCGCGGCCAGGAATCGGCCACCGTACGTGGTCCACGCAAGCTTCGCGGAGGGAAGCGGGCCGTCCTCCGGCAGACGCCACTCCTGCGCCGCATTCGAGTGGACGAAATAGAAGCGTTCGGAGCGGATGCCCTCGAACAGGATGGAATCCTCCGCAGCATCCACCGTGTTCCACCCGATGTGCGGGAGGCGATCGGACGGCAGTGCCCTGACCTCCCCCGGCCACTGGCCGAGTCCCGCCGACTCGACGTTCCGCTCGATGCCGCGCTCGAACATCACCTGCATGCCGACGCAAATTCCCAGTACCGGCCGGCCGCCGGCGAGCCGGCGGTCGATCAGCTGGTCGCCGTGCACACCCAGCAAGGCCGACATGACAGCCGAGAAGGAGCCCACTCCGGGCACCACGAGACCGTCCGCCCGGGCGACGGCGACCGGGTCCGAGGTCAGCGCCACGTCGGCGCCGGCAACCTCCAGCGCCTTCGCGGCGGAGTGCACGTTCCCGCTGCCGTAGTCGAGAACGACAACGGATGGCCGGATCACAGTTGCAGCGTGCCTTTCGTGGAGGGGACCCCGCTCACCCGGGGGTCGACGGAGATCGCCATGCGCACTGCCCGGGCGAGCGCCTTGAACTCTGCCTCGGCGATGTGGTGCGGGTCGCGGCCGGCGAGCACCGTGACGTGGACGGTGAGGTCCGCGTTGAGCGCAATCGCCTCGAACACGTGCCGCACGAGCGAACCGGTGAAGTGACCTCCGATGAGGTGGAATTCGAAACCGGCAGGCTCCCCCGAGTGGACGATGTAGGGGCGGCCGGACACATCCACGACCGCCTGCACGAGCGCTTCATCGAGCGGGACGAGCGCGTCGCCGTACCGCGAAATTCCCGACCGATCCCCCAGGGCCGCGGTGATCGCGCGCCCGAGAAGAATGGCCGAGTCCTCCACGGTGTGGTGGACGTCGATGTGGGTGTCTCCGGAGGCACGCACCGTCAGGTCGATGAGCGAGTGCCGGGAAAACGCGGTCAGCAGGTGGTCGAAGAACGGGACGGTCGTGCTGATGTCGGATGCGCCGGATCCATCGAGGTCGAGCGAAAGCTCGATGCTCGATTCGCTGGTTTCCCGCCCAAGCTGCGCCGTACGGTGCGAAGTCATGGTCCCAGCCTACCGACGGGAAATCTCGGTCATCGCCGCCAGAAACTCGCTCGTCTCCTCGTGGGTGCCTGCCGTGACCCGAAGGTGGAACGGTATTCCCACATCGCGGATGAGGATGCCGCGGTCGAGCAATGCGGCGAACAGCGCGCGGGGGTCGGCGACGTCGCCGAAAAGGACGAAATTCGCTGCGGACGGCACGGGTGAGAATCCGAGACTCGGCAATTCGGCGAGAATGCGGTCCCGTTGCTGGGTGATGTCGCCCACGACGGCGAGCAGTTCGCCGGAGTGGCGCAGCGCCGCGCTCGCCGCAGCCTGCGTGAAGGCCGACAGGTGATACGGCAGGCGCACGAGCCGCAGCGCATCGATGACCGCGGGATCCGCCGCCAGATAGCCGAGCCTGGCCCCGGCGAACGCGAACGCTTTGCTCATCGAACGGGACACGACGAGGCGTTCCCGACCGGGCAGAAGCGTCACGGCCGAGGGTGTCCCGGGGGGCGCGAATTCGAAGTACGCCTCATCGACGACGACGATGCCGGGTGCGGCATCGTAAACCTCGCGAATCGTTTCGAGGGCGAGCGGGGTCCCGGTGGGGTTGTTGGGCGAACACAGGAATACGAGGTCGGGCGCGTGCTCCCGCACCTGGCGCACCGCAGTCCGGGCGGTGAGCTGGAACGCGTCATCGCGGGTTCCTGGGATCCACGCCGTGCCCGTGCCCCGCGCCAGGATCGGGTACATCGAATACGTCGGCTCAAACCCGAGTGCTGCCCTGTCGGGGCCGCCGAACGCGAGGAGGAGCTGCTGGAGTACCTCGTTCGACCCGTTGGCGGCCCACAGCTGTTCCCGGTTCAGGCCATCCCCGAGATAGGCGGCAAGGCCCTCCCTGAGTTCGGTGAATTCGCGGTCCGGATAGCGGTTTGCGGCAAGGACCGCCCCGGCGAGCGATGTCACGATGTCGTAGGCGACGCCCTCCGGAATCGGGTGCGAGTTCTCGTTGACATTGAGGGGAACCCGAACGGGTTCCTGCGGCGCGCCATAGGGGACGAGGCCGCGAAGGTCATCGCGCAGGGGCAGATCGGCAAGGGATACCACCTGCGCAATGTTACGTGAGCGTCACCCCCAGTTACGCCCGTGGGCCGAACCGGACTGCTGCTCCCGCCGCGTCAGCGGGCGTAGGCCGCCGGGATGGCGAGCCGATCCCCCGGGCGCACCACGGAGGATTGCAACTGGTTCAAGCGAACAATATCGGAGATGACGTCGCGGGGGTCCGCGCCGGGTGCGACGGACTCGGCGACCTGCCACAGGGACTGGCCCGCCTCCACCGTCACGTACTCGAAGGCGCCCGTCCCGGGTTCGGTGTTCGCGGTCGCCATCCCGCCGACCAGGGAAAGCATGAGCGCGAGGCCGATGATGAGCGCCGTCACGAGAACCGTGACGACCGCCCGCCCGCGCCGGGTCAGACGCAAGCGCGGCAGCGGACCGTTCAGTGAGCCGTTCACTGGCCCGTTGACAGGCCCGTTCAACGAACGGTTCAGTCGCCCGTTCAGCGCACCCGGTGCATACAACGTTGCTGCCGTCATGGCGTTCCTCCTGTGAACTTCCGTATCCGGCGCTCGGCCGGGAGCGCCGGATACGAAGCTATGTTCCGAATTTATCTTCGAACGATGCGAAAATCAAGTCCATTTTCGAATTTCGTTGCTCTCACGTTCGCAACACACTCGAAGAGATGTTTGTTTCCTGCGCCATTCGGGGATACAGTTTCGATTGTCAGGAGAAAGACCATCAGCAACCACTGACATTCGAGTCAGACGCTCGCGTACGAGATTCGAAAACCACGAGAGCAGGCGGGAAAGCAATGGACGAGAACGAACAGACAGTCGCCAAGCCGGGCACGCGCCGCCGGCGCAGCCTCAGCGACAAACAACTGGCCATTCTGGAGTTCATCCAGCGCTCCGTCTCGACGCTCGGGTACCCGCCGAGCATGCGCGAGATCGGCGACGCCGTCGGCCTCGCATCGCTATCCAGCGTCACGCACCAGCTCAACCAGCTCGAACTGAGCGGCTACCTTCGCCGCGACCCCAACCGCACCCGCGCGCTCGAAGTGCTCATCGAGATCCCGTCGGCGAACGAATCGAGCGAAACCGCCATTCCCGTCGGCGATGCCGCGATGGTTCCGCTCGTGGGCCGGATCGCGGCGGGCGTGCCGATCACGGCAGAGCAGCAAATCGATGAAGTGTTCCCGCTCCCGAGGCAACTCGTCGGCAAGGGCGATCTGTTCATGCTCAAAGTGGTCGGCGAGTCCATGATCGACGCCGCCATTTGCGACGGTGACTGGGTGGTCGTGCGTCAGCAGCAGAACGCCGAAAACGGGGAGATCGTCGCGGCAATGCTGGATGAGGAAGCCACCGTCAAGGTGTTTCAGCGCCGCGACGGCCACACCTGGCTTCTCCCCCGCAACACGTCATTCGCGCCGATCGTCGGCGACGACGCCGTGATCCTCGGCAAGGTGGTCGCGGTGCTGCGTTCCGTGTGACGCAACCCTGTTGTTCGTCGCGGTCTCGCCAGGCAGGAGACCGAGGACCGGCCGCTACGCGCCGACCGCCTGGAATTGCTTGAGCGACGCCTCGTGCTGGGCGGTCACGAGCGCGACGACGCGAGTTCCCGCCTCCTCATAGGAGGTCGACAGTATTGTTCCCCGGTCGTGCAGCGCGGAAATCACCTCGCCGTGGTCATACGGGACGAGAAGCTCGACCCGGATGTCCGGGCGCGGGATCAGGCCGGAAATCCTTTCGAGGAGCTCATCGATCCCCTCTCCCGTGCGCGCCGACACGAAAACGGCATCCGGCTCCAGCCCGCGCAGCGCCAGCCGGGCATTGTCATCCACCCGGTCGACTTTGTTGAACGCGACGAGTTCGGGGATGTCCCGTGCGCCGAGATCGCCGATCACATCGCGCACCGTCGCCAATTGCTTTGCCGGATCCGGATGGCTTGCATCCACGACGTGGAGGATGACATCCGCCCGCTCCACCTCCTCGAGCGTCGACCGGAACGCCTCCACGAGCTCGTGCGGCAGGTTTCGAACGAATCCGACGGTATCGGTGAGCGTGTAGGCGCGGCCGTCAGCGGTTTCGGTCCGTCGAACCGCGGTATCCAGCGTGGCGAACAGGGAGTTCTCGACGAGCGCACCGGCCCGGGTGATGCGATTCAGCAGGGACGACTTCCCCGCGTTCGTGTACCCGGCGATCGCCACGGACGGCACGTCGTTGCGCTCCCGGTTGGCCCGCTTGGCCTCCCGTGCCGGGCCAAAACCCTTGATTTGCTTGCGCAGCCTCGCCATCCGGGTGTGGATGTGGCGCCGGTCGAGTTCGATCTTCGTCTCGCCGGGGCCGCGCGACCCCATCCCGACGCCAGCGCCCACCTGGCCGCCGGCCTGACGGCTCATCGATTCGCCCCAGCCGCGGAGGCGCGGAAGCAGGTATTCGAGTTGCGCGAGTTCCACTTGCGCCTTGCCTTCGCGGCTCTTCGCGTGCTGGCTGAAAATGTCCAGGATGACCGCGGTGCGGTCGATGACCTTCACCTTCACGACATCTTCGAGCGCTCGGCGCTGGCTTGGCGCAAGTTCCGCATCCGCCACCACCGTGTCCGCGCCGACCGCCGCCACGACATCCCGCAACTCCTCGGCTTTACCCTTGCCGAAGAACGTGCTCGGATCGGGCTGGCTGCGCCGCTGAAGCATGCCATCGAGGACCACCGCACCGGCAGTTTCGGCGAGAGCAGCCAGCTCGCGCAGAGAATTCTCCGCCTCGATGAGGTCGTCCTGGGCGTAAATGCCGATGAGAACCACATTCTCCAGGCGCAACTGCCGGTATTCGACCTCGGTGACGTCCGCGAGTTCGGTGGACAGCCCCCCAACCCTGCGCAACGCCTGACGTTCGTCCCGGTCCAGTTGATCGCCGTCCTGGTCGTCCTTGGCGCTCGACTCCGGCTGCAGCGCGAGCGCCCTGGAGCCGAAAAGGGCGTAGTCGCCCGCCCGTGCGTCGGCGGCGGCCAACACGCGGTCGATGGGGTCCGCGAATTCGCGGTCCTGCTCTTCAGGTTCAGTCATTGGGTTAACCCTAGCCGTCAGGATTTCGGTATGTTTCTTTCCATGGCAGACGATCACTACTTTTCGTCAACTCCTGCCAGTACACTGCACTTTCGGCCGATCAGGGTCACTCTCGCCGGCACCGAAGTGGAACTCACAACCGCGAACGGCATCTTCTCCCCCGACCGGATCGACACCGGGACGCAGGTCCTTCTGGCCAATTCGCCGCCACCGCCGCCCGGCGGCCACTTTCTTGATCTGGGATGCGGTTGGGGGCCGATCGCCCTCAGCCTTGCGCTGGAATCCCCGCGCGCAACGGTGTGGGCGGTCGACGTCAACGAGCGCGCTCTCGACCTCGTTCGCCGCAACGCCAAAACCCTCGGCCTGGACAATGTCACCGCCTGCGCTCCCGGCGACGTTCCCGACGACATCAGGTTCATGACGATACGGTCGAATCCGCCCATCAGGGTGGGGAAGAACGAACTCCACCTGCTGCTGGAGCGCTGGATCCCCAGACTCGAATCCGGCGCCGACGCGTGGCTGGTCGTGCAGCGCAACCTCGGATCCGATTCCCTTCAACGCTGGATGGACGGCACGCTGCCGGACGACTTCGCGGTGACTCGGGCATCGACGAGCAAAGGCTACCGGGTATTGCGCGTTCGCCGGCGCTAGCCCGAAGGTTCCGGCCGCGGGGTGCTCCGCCGGCAGCGGTCAACCGGGCGTCAGTATGACACGACGCCGTCGAAGACGAGTTCCGCAGGCCCGGACAGCGACACGTGCTCGCCGTCTTCGGCCGGCCACATCCGCACCCCGAGCGAGCCGCCGGGGACGTCGACGCGCCAATGGTTTGGCGCCGCCTCCCCCGCCCAGTAGCGGGTCGCGAGGGCGGCCGCCACCGCGCCGGTCCCGCAGGAGAGCGTTTCGCCGCTCCCCCGCTCGTGAATTCGCATCCGAATCGCACCGACGCCATCCTTAACGAGCGGGTCCCTCGGGACGACGAATTCGACGTTCGCCCCGGCCTTCGGTTCCGGCTCCAGAATCGGGATGACCCCGAGGTCGGCCGAATCCAGTTCATCATCGCTGGAGAGGGCGACGACCACGTGCGGGTTGCCGACGTCGATGCCCAGGCCCGGGCGGGCGACTTTGAGGTTGCGCGCTCGCACGAGCGGTTCGCCTCCCGCGAGCGACCAGCGGCCCATATCGACCTGGAATCCGTTCGCGTTCCGTTGCAGATCGCGCACTCCGCCGCGCGTGCCGATCGGGAGGGTATCGCCCGTGCCGAGTTCGGCGAGGCCGTTCTCGAGGAGGAATTGCGCGAACACCCGGATGCCGTTCCCGCACATTTCGGAGACACTGCCATCCGAGTTGGAGTAGTCCATGAACCATTCGGCGGCATCGTCTTCCGCCAGTGCCGCCGCGCCATCCGGCAGGTTCTTCGAGCGCACCGCGCGGATAATACCGTCCGCCCCTATCCCGAAGTGCCGGTCGCACAGCAACCGAATCTGTTCCGGGGTCAGGTTCACCGCGCCGTCCGGGTCGGCGAACAGGACGAAATCGTTGCCGGTGCCGTGGCCTTTCGTGAAATGAAGTTCAGGCATGGGCCAATGCTAGGGCAATCGCTTGCGCGACCAGGTCGGGGTTGTCGTGCTCGAGCCACCGGGCCTGGGGATATCTCCGGAACCAGCTCACCTGCCGCCGCGCGTAGCGCCGGGTCAGCGCCGCTGCCTGATCGATCGCCTCCGACTCGGCCAACTCGCCGTGGATCTGGCCGATCGCCTGGGCGTAGCCGATGGCGCGGCGCGCCGTGACCCCCTCCTCCAGGCCCAGGGGTATCAGGCGGCGGACCTCATCGAGGAGACCGCCCTGCCACATGTGCCGGATGCGCTCATCCAGGTGCGCGACGAGGCGCTCTCTGGGTGCCGACAGGCCGATCACGACCGTCGGTTCCCGGGGTTTGCTCTCGTCGGGAAGCCCGGACCCGAAGGGCTTCCCGGTGATCTCGATCACTTCGAGCGCACGGATGATGCGACGCGCATTGTGCGGGCCGATGGCGCTGGCCGCATCGGGGTCGAGTTCCGTCAGACGGCGGAACATCAGCCCGGGCCCCGATTGTGCGAGATCCTCCTCCAACCGTTCGCGGACGGCGGCGTCCGTGCCCGGGAACTCGAAGTCGAACAGCACGGAGGAGACGTAGAGCCCCGACCCGCCGACCAGAATCGGGGTTGCGCCTCGCGCTCTGATGCCGGCGATCGCCTCGTTCGCCGCCTCCTGGTAGCCGGCAACGCTCGCCTCCTCGGTCACATCGAGGATGTCGAGGAGGTGATGCCGAATGCCTCGGCGCTCGTGGACGGGAACTTTCGCGGTTCCGACATCCATTCCCCGATAGAGCTGCATGGCATCCGCGTTGACGATTTCTGCCGGGTGACCGTGCTCCCCCAGCCTCTCGGCCAGCTCGAGGGACAGCGCGCTCTTGCCGGTGCCGGTGGCACCGACGACGGCAAGGAGGGGAAGGGTCAACGGCGCGACGGGGAAGGATCTGCGGGCGACCGCAGGGTCGGCAGGCCGAGCGAGACCGTCGACTGCCCCGTTCCCGTCGATGCCGGGGTCGAGCAACTTTCCGTCTGGAACCGGTCCCACGCGTCGCCCGCGGCGGTCCGGCGCACCGCCAGCGGCGAACCGTCCGGCGAGTCGGCGATGAGGTGGAATGGCGCGGCGCTCGACACGGTGACGGTGACGACGTCCCCCGGCCGCGGCGTTTCACTGCCCGCCGGAAGGTCGAAGTGCACGAGCCGGCCGTCCCGTGCCCGACCGCTCATTCGGTGGGTGTCCGCGTCCTTGCGTCCCTCGCCGTTGGCGACCAGCACATCGACCTCCGTGCCGATCAGCCGGGAGTTCTCCTCCCACGAGATCTGTTCCTGGAGGGCGATGAGCCGCTCATACCGCTCCTGCACGACGTCCTTCGGCACCTGGTCCGCCATGGTTGCCGCGGGGGTGCCTTCGCGGATGGAGTACTGGAATGTGAACGCGGAGGCGAATCGGGATTGCTCGACGACGCGAAGAGTGTCCTGAAAATCTTCTTCGGTTTCCCCCGGGAATCCGACGATGATGTCGGTCGTGATGGTGGCATCCGGCATTTTCGCGCGGACCCGGTCGAGGATGCCGAGGAACTTCTCTGAGCGGTAGCTTCGGCGCATGGCGCGCAACACCCGATCGGAGCCGGACTGCAGCGGCATGTGCAACTGGGGCATCACGGCAGGGGTTTCGGCCATCGCGTCGATCACATCGTCGGTGAATGCGGCTGGATGCGGGCTCGTGAACCGGATGCGTTCGAGACCGTTGATCTGCCCCGCAGCGCGCAGGAGTTTTCCGAACGCCTGACGGTCGCCGAATTCGACCCCGTAGGAGTTCACGTTCTGGCCCAGCAGCGTGACCTCGATGACGCCGTCGTCGACGAGAGCCTGCACCTCGGCGAGGATGTCCCCCGGGCGCCGATCCTTCTCTTTCCCTCGCAGCGAGGGGACGATGCAGAACGTGCACGTGTTGTTGCAGCCGACCGAGATGGATACCCACCCGCTGTAGCTCGACTCGCGGCGGGCCGGCAGCGTGGAGGGGAAAACGTCGAGGGACTCGAGAATTTCCAGTTGCGCTTCACCGTTGTGGCGTGCGCGTTCCAGGAGCGTCGGCAGGGAGCCCATGTTGTGGGTGCCGAACACGACGTCGACCCACGGGGCTTTTTCCAGAATGGTCCCTTTGTCCTTCTGGGCGAGACATCCGCCGACGGCGATCTGCATGCCTTGATGGTCCCGTTTCACGGCGGCGAGCATGCCGAGCGTGCCGTACAGCTTGTTGTCGGCGTTCTCACGCACCGCGCACGTATTGATGACGATGATGTCCGCTTCTGCTCCGTCCGCCCGCGCGTAGCCGGCAGCCTCGAGGGTGCCGCTGAGCCGCTCGGAGTCGTGGACGTTCATCTGGCACCCGAAGGTGCGCACCTCATAGGTGCGCGGTGCCGTGGCGGTGAGAGTTTCCGTGGTCATCGTGTCTCCAGCCTAAGTCAGCGCGTGCCCGGACGGGGGTCAGGTCACTGTTGCGTGAGGGTGACCGTCAGCTCTTTCGCGGTCTTGGTGGTGCGCATGACCGCATCGATCGCGGAGGTTTCCGCATTCCACGTTCCGACGTATTCGGCGAGGCCGTTGGTTTCGTCGAGGTACACCTCCACGTGGAGCACGCCGTCCGTGACGGACCAGGTGTCGCCCGGGTAGTCGTAGGAGTTGCTTCCGTAGCTGACCGCGACGGTTCCGTCGCTGTGCAGCGTCAACGTGGTGTCGTCGCCTCCGCTGTCCTTGCCGGACCAGACGGTGTCTGCCGGGTCGATCTCGCCGCCAATGTATTTCGTCGTGTCGACCACCGTCGCCGTCGGGCTGGGGGTCACCTCCGGTGTCGGGGCGAGAAGCGTGCATCCGGACAGGGCGATACTCGCGCCCAGCAGGAGCACCGTAAGGAGAACGGGTCGTTGCAGTTTCACGCACTCGATCCTAAGTGCTCACCCCGGGGTCTTCCGACGCGGCCAGGCGCGGCCCGCGCAGCGCCTCAGCGAAACCGCACGCCGCTCCGGTGCCGCGGCAGGGCGGCAATCACGGCAGCCCTGACCGTTTCGGAGGAGTAGCCTTTCCGCTGCAGGTATCCGCTCAGTCGCCGCACGGCCGTGTCGTGATCGAGTCCGGTCAACTGCGCGGCACGCCGTTCGGCGAGCGATTCGGCCCGTGCGACCTCGTCCTTCGCGCTCACCTGGACCAGAGCCTCGTCGATCACGTTCTGCTCGATGTTGCGTCGGCGGAGCAGGGCGACGAGCGCCGCCTTCCCGAGCCCTTTCCGTTCGTGCTGGGTGCGCACCACGGTTTCGGCCAGCGCCGCGTCGTCGATGAGTCCTACGCGTTCCAGCCGTTCGAGCTCCGCCTCCACAATGTGGGGTTCGAGCTCCCTGCCCAGCAGGATCTGGCCGAGCTCCCACCGCGACATGCTCCGCCGGGTCAGGGCGTGCATGCTCACGTTCTCGGCGCGCCGCGCCTGCTCGTCATCGCTCAGCGCCGTGCGCACCGGCGAGCTGCCGGGCGTGTGGCCGGCGTCCGCCCCGGGTTCGTCAGGTGGTGCTTCGGATGGCGGCGTCACCCCCGGAAGATAGGTGACCCGCGCCAGTGTGCCGTCGGAACTCATGGTGTGCCCGTGTCAGCCGTCAGTATCGGTATCCTGCCCGGTACCGGCCTCATACCGCCTTGCGGCTGGCGAGCTTGTCTTCGATGGAGTCGACGGTTCCGACTTCGCTTGGAAATTCGCCATCCGAATCCGCATCGTCGATGTTCTCGGGCAGGTCTTCCTCGACCGTGGCGGCAGCGAGAGCCGCAGCAGCCGCGTTCGCCGCCTTCGCCTCCGCGCTGATGCCCAGTTTGGTCATGATCTTGCCCTCGATCTCGTTGGCGATCTTCGGGTTGTCGATCAGGTACTTGCGCGAGTTCTCCTTGCCCTGGCCGAGCTGGTCGCCATCGTAGGTGTACCAGGCGCCCGACTTCTTGACGATCTCATGCTCGACGCCGAAGTCGATGAGGCTTCCCTCGCGGGAAATTCCGGTGCCGTACAGGATATCGAACTCGGCCTGCTTGAACGGCGGAGCCATCTTGTTCTTGACGATCTTCACGCGAGTCCGGTTGCCCACGGCATCCGTGCCCTCCTTGAGCGTTTCGATGCGGCGGATGTCGAGCCTGACCGAGGCGTAGAACTTGAGCGCCTTTCCGCCCGACGTGGTCTCCGGGCTCCCGAAGAACACGCCGATCTTCTCGCGCAGCTGGTTGATGAAGATCATCGTGGTTCCGGTCTGGCTGAGCCCGCCGGTGAGCTTGCGCAGCGCCTGCGACATGAGCCGCGCCTGAAGCCCGACGTGCGAGTCGCCCATCTCGCCCTCGATCTCGGCGCGGGGAACCAGGGCCGCCACCGAGTCGATGACGATGAGGTCGATCGAGCCGCTCCGCACGAGCATGTCGGCGATTTCCAGCGCCTGCTCGCCCGTGTCCGGCTGAGAGACGAGAAGGGCATCGATGTCGACGCCGAGGGTCTTCGCATACTCGGGGTCGAGCGCGTGCTCCGCATCGATGAACGCCGCAATGCCGCCATTCTTCTGCGCATTCGCGATCGCGTGCAGCGTGAGAGTGGTTTTCCCCGAGGACTCCGGCCCGTAGATCTCCACGATGCGCCCGCGGGGCAGGCCGCCGATTCCGAGAGCGACGTCGAGAGCGATCGATCCGGTCGGGATGACCGCGACCGGTGCGCGCTCGTCGCTGCCGAGGCGCATGACGGAGCCTTTGCCGAACTGGCGGTCGATTTGGGCGAGGGCGGTGTCGAGGGCCTTCTCGCGATCTGCTGGTGATGCCATGGGTGGCTCCTTCTGCTCGATATCGGTGTGCCTGTAGGCTGCCGTTCCTCTCACCGCCGATGGTGCAGGGCAAGTAAGTTCCGCGACAAGGCGTTTGGCTGCATTCGCCAATGAGTCAGACAGTACGCCGTGCCGGTGACATTTCCTGGCACCGACGTGCGAACTGTGCACAACCCGTTTTCGATTGCTGCTGTGTAGGAGCCTACACACCTGCGAAGAAATGTTCGATAGATCGTCCCCGGCGTGTCACCGGGGTTCGCGCAGGCCCACCCCGTGCCGTCGGCTCTCCGGGATGTCGCACGCGCGGCACAGCGCGAGCCACACCGACCGCACGGGAACGCCGGCGGCGATCGCCTGCTCGGCGGTGCGGTCGTCGAATTCTCCGAGCACGAGATCCCGCGTGAGGGCATGGCCGAAGGATTCGCCGAACTCGTCGCTCACAGCCCGCCGGAACTCACTCAGGCGCACGGCGAACGCTCCCCCACATCGGAGGATGACCGGACGCTGGAATCAGCGAACGACCAGGTCGGCGTCGAAATCCGCGACGAGGTCATCCGGAACCGTGTCGGGGATGACATTAATGCCCTCGATCACGGCGAGGCGGTCGCCGACTTCGCGCATGATGACGGAAATGGGCGTGTCCAGGGCGTCGGCGACGGACGCGAGAATCTCGGAACTCGCCTCCTTCTGGCCGCGCTCGACCTCGGAGAGGTAACCGAGCGCCACGGAGGCCTTGCTGGCGACCTGACGAAGGGTGCGCCCCTTTTGCAGACGGAAATCACGGAGAACGTCTCCGATTTCCTGACGAACTAGAACCATGGGACCCTCCTCATCCTGTCGTTATCAACCATTGTCTCAAGCTGTGCTGTCGCGACGCCAATCGGCCCCGCTACTGTACAACGTCCTGTGATCAAACTCTAACCAGTGCTTCCTGTGCGGCTACCACGAATCACCAGATGTAACGAAACTGATGCTGTACCTATTCCCGCCCCTGTGCCAGTCCCCTTTCGAGTGTCTCCGCCATCCAGTCGAGCGTCGCTTCGACCGTGGATGCCCGGATGTCGTCGCGCGAGCCGGACAGCGCCAGCCGCCGCACGCGGGATTCGCCGCCCAGCGAGAGCCCCAGGTACACGACGCCCGGGGGTTCGCCGTGCAGCGAATCCGGACCGGCGACGCCGGTCGTGGCGATCCCGAGGTCGGCCGCCCTGCCGCCGACCGCGAGCCTCTCCCGCACGGCGCGGGCCATCGCCGTGGCGACATCCGGGTGCACGGGTCCGTGCTCGGCCAGAAGCGAGGGGTCGACCCCCAGAAGCGTCGCTTTGAGTTCGGTGTTGTATGCGACCACGCCGCCGAGAACGACCTCGGATGCCCCGGGTGGCCGGATCAGCTCGGCCACGAGAAGGCCGCCGGTGAGCGACTCTGCCACCGCCACGGTCATCGCCCGCGCCCGGAGCGCCGCAATGATGTCGACCGCGTCGGCCACGTCAGCCGATTCTCGGATCCGGCCGGGAGCGACGAAAAGCGTTCACGACGTACTCGATGCCCGTGGACAGCGTGAGGGCGAGCGCGATCCCCAGGAGAACCGCATTGAACCAGTGCATCCAGTCGCCGAGCAGCAGCCACACCGGAACGAGGTAGAACGAGATCGCGATCGCCTGCACGATCGTCTTGAGCTTGCCGCCGCGCGAGGCCGGGATCACGCGGTCGCGCACCACCGCGAGCCGGAACACGGTGATGCCGAACTCGCGCACGAGAATCACGATCGTCACCCACCACCACACTTCGCCGAGGATGGACAGCGCGACGAGCGCGCCGCCGATGAGCACCTTGTCGGCGATCGGATCGAGCAGCTTACCGAAATCGGTCACCAGATTCTGCCGCCGGGCGAGGAGGCCATCCACGCTGTCCGTGACGATCGCGAGGATGAACAGCCCGGCCGCGAGATAGCGCAGCACGCCGAGTTCGTGGTTGTCGGCGAGAAGCAGCCAGATGAACACCGGGGCGAGGAAGATGCGCACGACCGTGATGATGTTCGCGACGTTTCCCGTGCTGGCCGGGGTGTCGCCGCTGCGGGCCACCCGGCCGCGCATCGGATAGGTCCTGCCCTCGAGGGACGCCTTGTCCTCCGGGGAGGATGCGTCCGGCAGCGTCACGCGTTACTCCCTGTCGGTCAGCGACCAGGCATCCTCGGACGACGAGCCTTCGACTTCATCGTATCCGCTCGTGGACTTCGCGACCGGGTCGTGGTCGTACCGGTCTGCGTCATGGTGCTCGGGCGCCGATTCGCCGACGCCGCCGCGCAGGCGGGCGAGCACCTCGGGAAGCTGTTCCGCCGACACGAGGACATCCCTGGCTTTCGACCCTTCGGACGGGCCGACGATTTCGCGGGACTCGAGGAGATCCATGAGCCGTCCGGCCTTCGCGAATCCGACCCTGAGTTTGCGTTGCAGCATCGAGGTGGATCCGAACTGGGTCGTCACGACGAGTTCCGCCGCGGCCAGCAGCACATCGAGGTCGTCGCCGATGTCGCCGTCGACCGCGTGTTTCTCCGTCGCCGCGGCCACATCCTTGCGGTATTCGGGGCGGGCCTGGGCCGTGACGTGCTTCACGACCGCGACGACTTCGCTTTCGCTCACCCACGCGCCCTGAACGCGAATCGGCTTCGACGCCCCCATGGGGAGGAAGAGCGCGTCACCCTGGCCGATGAGCTTGTCGGCTCCAGCCTGGTCGAGGATGACCCGGGAATCGGTCATGCTGCTCACCGCGAACGCCAGACGGCTGGGCACGTTCGCCTTGATCAGCCCGGTCACGACGTCGACGCTCGGCCGCTGGGTCGCCAGCACCAGGTGGATCCCGCTCGCGCGCGCGAGCTGCGTGATGCGCACCACCGAGTCCTCGACGTCGCGGGGGGCGACCATCATGAGGTCGGCGAGTTCGTCGACGACGACGAGCAGGTAAGGATAGGGCTTGAGTTTGCGCTCGCTGCCGGGCGGCAGCGTGATCTCGCCCGCGACCACTGCCGCATTGAAATCGTCGATGTGGCGGTAGCCGAAGCTCGCCAGATCGTCGTAGCGCATGTCCATTTCCTTCACGACCCAGGACAGCGCCTCCGCAGCCTTCTTCGGGTTCGTGATGATGGGCGTGATGAGGTGCGGGACGCCGGCATAGTGGGCGAGCTCGACGCGCTTGGGATCGATGAGAACCATGCGCACTTCGGCGGGCTTTGCCCTCATGAGCAGGCTCGTGATCATCGAGTTGATGAAACTCGACTTTCCGGATCCGGTCGCCCCTGCCACGAGCAGGTGCGGCATTTTGGCGAGATTCGCCACGACGAAACCACCTTCGACATCCTTGCCCATGCCGATGGTCATCGGGTGTGCGCTCGCCGTGCTCGCCTTCGAACGCAGCACATCGCCGAGCGAGACGATTTCGCGGTCCTGATTTGGGATCTCCACACCGATCGCGCTTTTCCCGGGAATCGGCGAGAGTATCCGCACCTCGTTGCTGGCCACCGCGTAGGAGAGGTTCTTGCTGAGCGCGGTCACCCGCTCGACCTTCACACCAGGGCCGAGTTCGATCTCGTAGCGCGTGACCGTCGGGCCGCGGCTGAACCCGGTGACGACCGCATCCACCTGGAACTGTTTCAGCACCTCGGAGATCGAGCGCACGATGTCGTCGTTCGCCCCCGACCGCGTCTTCGACGGGGTGCCCGGTTCGAGCACGGAGGATGCGGGCAGCCGATACGGCGCCGTCGGCTGGTGAGGCGCGTCGTCGTCGAACTCTCCGGCCGCGCCCTTCTCGTGGGCGCCGGAGGAGAACCCGGGCAGCCGCTCATCGCCCCCCTGCCTGCCGTCCCGGGCTGCGCCATCCTGCGAATTCTCTCCCCGAACGGAGTCGTCGCGAATCCCGGTCGCCGACACGCCATCCATTTCGCCCGTGAAGCGCTTGACCGCTTTCTCCGCCTTGAGCAGGTCTTCGATGAGTTCGATGCCGAACTCGTCCCTGGGCGTGTGGTCGATGACGCCGGTTCTGGCATTCATGAGAACCGGACTGTCGAAAGCCGGCTCCTCTTCGCGCTGGAGCTTGTTTCGCCTCCACCATGGGACCTGGTCCGCATCCTCGGCTTCCGCTTCGAGCCCGAGATCGCCGAGCGTGCCCAGCGGCACTGTCGCCGTCTTCGCCGCTTTCTTGGCCGCGAGTTCATCCCCGTCCGGAAGCTCGGCGCCGAACAGGTACGCGTACAGTTCGCGGAGCCGGAATCCGACGCGGTTGGGCGGTGTTTTCGTGATGATGAACAGCGACATGACGAGCGCGAGGACAATGAGGGGAACCGCGATCCAGGCACTCAGGTAGGTGGCCAGGGGCATCCCGATGCCGTAGCCGACGATTCCGCCCGCCTGGGCGAAGGCGCCGATCGGGTCGCCCCACGACGGGCTTACGCCGTAGATGTGGCAGAGCGCGCAAATGCTCCCGATGAGGACGCCCATGCCTATTCCGATCCGGCCGTTGTCGTTGACGGACGACGGATGCCGGAAGAACCACACCGCGAGCACGAGCAGGATGACCGGGAGCGCGAACGCGAGCCGACCGAATGCGCCGCCGAACGTGTACGCGTCCAGGGCGATCGCGACCGGATCATTCGGGAAGAACCACTCCACGACCGCGCCGCCGATGGCGAGGAGGAAGAACAGGAACGGCACGCCGTCGCGCAGCTCGTCCTTCGCGAGAGTTTCCCGGCCGAACAGCCGCGCAGCGCCGCCGACCATGTGTGCGAGCCCGAGCCAGGTCTTCGTGAGGATCCCCGGCTCCTGCACCGGAGTGCGCTTTTTCCTGGCGGGCGGCCGACGGACGGGTGCCGCACGCGTGCGCGTCGTCGAGGCGCGCGAACGCGACGTCGACCGCGAGGTCGGCGTGGACGAAGCACGCGTAGCCATGCGGTCAACGGTACTTCGGCGCTGCGTCAATCGGCGGGAGACTCCGGGGAGTGTCTCAATCCTCCAGCCGAAGAATCACGCCTCGATGACCACGGGAACGATCATGGGGCGGCGCCGGTGTTGCGAGTTCACCCAGCGCCCGACCGTGCGGCGGATGACCTGGCTGAACGCGTGGGTGTCGCGCGTGCCGTTCTCCGCAGCTTCAGTGAGCGCCTTCACGATGAGCGGCTTCACATCATCGAACACCGCATCATCCTCCGCGAACCCGCGGGACTGGATCTCCGGGCCGACGATGATTCGCCCCGTTTGCGAATCGATGGCCGTGAAAATGGAGATGAAACCCTCTTCGGCGAGGATGCGACGGTCCTTCAGGTCGGCGTCGGTGATCTCCCCCACCGTGGAACCGTCGACGTAGACGTAGCCGAGGTCCAGCTGGCCGACGACCTCGACGACCCCGTCCTTCAGATCGAGAACCGTGCCGTCCTCGGCGATGAACGTGTTCTCCTCCGGGACGCCCGTGTCGATCGCGAGCTGCTGGTTCGCCACGAGGTGCCGGAACTCGCCGTGGACGGGCAGCACGTTCTTCGGCTTGATGATGTTGAAGCAGTACAGCAGCTCTCCGGCCGCCGCGTGCCCGGACACGTGCACCTTCGCGTTGCCCTTGTGCACGACCGTCGCGCCCAGCTTCGTGAGGCCGTTGATGACCCGGTACACGGCGTTCTCGTTGCCGGGGATGAGGCTCGAAGCGAGGATGACTGTGTCGCCCCTGCCCACCTCGATCTGGTGTTCGAGGTTCGCCATCCGCGCGAGCACCGCCATCGGTTCGCCCTGGGAGCCGGTGCTCATGTACACGATGCGGTCGTCGGGCAGGTCGGCCGCCTTCTTCGTGTCGACGAGAACGCCTTCCGGCACTTTCAGGTACCCGAGATCCGCGGCAATCGTCATGTTGCGCACCATCGAGCGGCCCATGAACGCGACCTTGCGGCCGTTCGCGTGCGCGGCATCCAGAACCTGCTGCACCCGATGGACGTGGCTGGAGAAACTCGCGATGATCACGCGGCGCGGAGCTTTCGCGATGACGGTTTCCAGAACCGGACCGATCGCGCGCTCCGACGCGGTGAACCCGGGAACGTCGGCATTCGTGGAGTCGACGAGGAACAGGTCGACGCCGGCTTCGCCGAGCCTCGCGAATGCCCGCAGGTCGGTGATGCGGTCATCCAGCGGAAGCTGGTCCATTTTGAAGTCGCCCGTGTGGAGGACGACGCCGGCGCTCGTCGTGATGGCGACCGCGAGCGCGTCCGGGATGGAGTGGTTCACTGCGATGAATTCGAGGGCGAACGGCCCGAGCTTTTCGTGCTGGCCCTCCCTGACCTCCAGCGTGTACGGGGTGATGCGGTGCTCCTTGAGCTTCGCTTCGATGAGGGCAAGGGTGAGTCCTGAGCCCAGGAGCGGGATGTCCTGGCGCAATCTGAGGAGGTACGGAACGGCGCCGATGTGGTCTTCGTGTCCGTGGGTGAGCACGATGCCCAGGATGTCGTCGAGCCGGTCCCGCACCGGCGCGAAGTCCGGGAGGATCAGGTCGACGCCGGGCTGGTTCTCTTCCGGGAACAGCACCCCGCAGTCGACGATGAGCAGCTTGCCGTCGATTTCGAACACGGTCATGTTGCGACCGATTTCGCCGAGGCCGCCAACCGGGATGACGCGGAGGGTTCCCGGAGCGAGGGTCCGCGGTTCGAACACAGCTGAATTCATCGTGTGGTTCCTGCGACCTTCGGTAGTGCTCCACCCGCTGCCGCGTTGCGGTCCGGGCGGAAGTTCGTGAGGTCGAGGCCGGGGATCTGGCCGATCCGCGCGAGATCATCCTCGATCTGGGCGGCCTCGAAGTCCTCGGGGCCGACGAGGGGCAGTCGAACGCGCGGCGAATCGATCCGCCCCAGGCCGTGCAGGATGTATTTGGCCGCGACGGTTCCCGGCACGTGTGTCATGACCGCTCGAACGAGCGGCTCGAGGAGTCGGTGCGCCGCGGTCGCCTCGGCGAGCTGGCCCGAGTTGACGGCATCCACGATCTGGCGGTATGGACGAGTGGCGATGTTCGCGGTGACCCCAACGAGCCCGGTGGCGCCGATCGACAGGTGCGGGAGGACGTTGGCGTCATCCCCGGAGAAGTACAGCAAATCAGTCTCGTTGAGCACGCGGCTGACCTGGCTGAAGTCGCCCTTGGCGTCCTTGATCCCCACGACGTTCGGGTGCTTCGCGATGCGGGTGATTGTCTCGTAGTTGATGGGAACTCCCGTGCGGCCCGGGATGTCGTACAGGATCACCGGAAGGTCCGTCGCGTCGGCGATGAGCCGGAAGTGGGTGAGGATGCCGGACTGCGTCGGCTTGTTGTAGTACGGCGTGACGATCATGACCCCGTCCGCACCGGCTTTCTCGCTGTCCCGGTACAGCTGCATGGCGTGCGCGGTTTCATTCGAGCCGCCGCCCGTGATGATCTTCGCGCGGCCGGCCGCGACCAACTTGCCGACCTCGACGAGTTTGACCTTTTCCGGGTCGGTGAGCGTGCTCGTCTCCCCCGTTGTGCCGGACACGACGATGCCGTCCGCGCCGTCCGTGATGACCTGGTCGATGTGCTTCTCGACCCCGGCCCAGTCGACTTCACCGTCAGCATTGAACGGGGTCACCAGGGCGACGAGCACCTGACCGAACGGATTCTCTCGAGTAGTCACGAGTTACAGGCTATCGCGAGGAGGCCTCCCGCCCGCGCGGAGGGTGGGCTGACCGGCCGGGACAAGCACCCTACGGCGCGACGCGACCGTTCCCGCAATCAGTGTTGTGCAGGACATCCTGATGGGTGCGTGCGTGCGGGGAGCCAAAATTGACAAGTTTGGATGAATGTCCTGCACAACACGATGGAGCGCGACGAGGTGGCTGCCTCCCTAATTGGTACAGCTGTCCTCAGCCGGGCTGATGATCGCCGCGAGACACAGCGGCCAAGATCGAACCCTCGACGGTTGGCCACTCATAGACGACCTGCGAATACATGAAACGCAGGACACGACACCCTCTCGTACTTAGTGCGGCATCCTTCTGACGATCCCGGTACGGATCACTGTGGAACTCCCGACTGTCAACCTCGATCACCAGCCGCTCCCCAATGAGGAAGTCAAGCGGCCCAACTCCGCCCACGAAGGCTTGCTGGGTGAATCGAAGTCCCAGAGCGTGAAGATGCAGCTTCATGATTGATTCGGTTCCGCTGTCCGATCTGGTGGACGCGATTCGACCTAAGGGCCTGTCCGCAATCTTCAGCGAATTGAACACCAGTGTGCGATCCGACTGAGTCAGCTTTCGATTTCGCAGAGCTGACTCGAAGACGACAAATCCAGCTCCCTGCCCCTGGCACGCAAATGTCCGCACGATGCATTCGACGATCGATACCGCATGACGGTCGCCGCCGAGTCCGCTTCGACTCCAGTGGACCACAATTGCGTCGTCAGGATGAGCCGCAAGCCGTTTCCTGAAGTCATCTGCTGTGCGCAATCTGGATGCCCGCCGCGGCACAGCTACATGCAAGCCCACGTGTTCCGGAACCCACAGTCCATGGTGAATAGAGCCACTCACGCAGGTCAATTTGCCGCCGATACGAAACGCGCGCAATGAAGGCTGCTGGCAATCGGAATTCGCGTACCAACCCTTTCTCACACGCAGAATCCGGCTGGCCTGGACTGCCGCGAATACGCTATCCGGAGAGTATCCGAGTCTGGCCAACTCGGAGGCCTTGGCGAACCCGCCAAGCTTCAGAATGTCCGCTTCAATGTGACTCATTTCCCAATCGTCGCCGTGGAAATTCGCTGTCAGCGGTTTTGCCGCATGCACTGGGGATTACCCGGTTGTGCAGGACTTTGGAGGGAGTGGAGTTCAGTCTGGCGCTGCCCCCAGACGATTGTGCAGGACATTACGGGTACTGAGTCCGCAAGGTCCTGTGCTGCGAGTGATTAATTGAGATTGTCCTGCAAAACACGTTTGGTGGCAGGGAGGGGACTGGAATGTCCTGCATAACTGGATGAGGGCGGCTACGGCGCGACGCGGCCGTTTTCGTTGAACGCCGAGTAGGTGAGCGGCATGAGCTCGGCGAAGTGGGCTTCCATCTTCTCCGCGCACATCTCTATCTCCCGCTGCGGGAACGACGGGAAGTGGCTGCCCTCCCGTTTCGTGCGCAGCGACAGGAAGTTCATGAGCGACCGCGCGTTCATGGTCACGTACATCGACGAGTAGATCGTGAGCGGGAGGACGATGCGGGCGACCTCGCGGGCGACGCCGGCCTCCAGCATCCGCTGGTACGCCTCATACGCGTGCTGCGACACGTCGCGGGTCTGCTGTTCGACGAGCGCAGTCTGCTCTGCGGATCCGGGATGGAACTCGTACGCGCCCGGCTTTCCGGTCTGCAGCAGGTTGCGCTCCGGCGACGGGATATAGAACACCGGGTTCAGTTCCCGATAGCGACCGGATTCCTCGTTGTACGAGGCGATGCGGTGGCGCATGAATTCGCGAAACACGAAGATCGGCGCCTGGACGTAGAACGTCATGGAGTTGTGCTCGAACGGGGATCCGTGGCGGTCACGCATGAGGTAGTTGATGAGTCCGCGGTTGCGCTTCTGGTCCTGCTCCGTCTCGGCGCCGTCGAGCTGGCTGGATTCGAGCGTCTGCTCCCCCTGCGTCGACACGCGCGCGGCGAACAGCACGTCCGAGTCGTGCGCGCTCGACCGCACGAGTTCGACGGTGACGTCGGAGCGAAATTGGATGGGCGGAAGGGATTTTGCTGACTCGTCGCGGTCCTGCGGGGGTTCGTCTGGCACGGAGTTCACGATAGCGAACCGGCGGAGCGCTCCGCCGCGGGCACGCCGAGGAGGGTCGCCTTGGGGTTGCCTGTGATCGCGGCCCCGCGCTCGGACGGCTGACGTAGGGTGGGAACACGAGGGAAGGAACGATCATGGCTTTGACGAGCGAATCCACAACTCTCTGGGTGGGTGACCTGAAGTCGGGAAGCGGCACGATCAGTCTCGACTCCTCCGAGGCCGCAGAATTCCCGGTCACCTGGGCCGGCCGCACCGACGGTGAGGCCGGGCGAACCAACCCCGAGGAACTTCTCGCAGCCGCCCACGCTGCCTGCTTCTCGATGCAGTTCTCCAGCCTCCTCGCGAAGGCGGGAACGCCGCCGACGAGCCTCCAGGTGACGGCCGCGGTCACCTTCGATCCCACGCAGGGTGGAATTCTGGGCAGCCACCTTCTCGTGAGCGCAAAGGTCGAGGGAATCGCCGAGGAGGATTTCCAGAAACTCGCGAATGAGGCCAGTCAGACCTGCCCGGTGTCGCGCGCGCTCGCCGGAATCACCATCACGCTCGAAGCGAGCCTGGAATAGTCGGCCTAACCGCGGACAGTACGCCCGTCGCGTTCCATCACGATCGCCTTGCGGATAACACCTCGCGCCCGCCGTCGATCGCCGCACGCATCGTAGGCGAGACCGAGCCGGTACCAGGATTCCCACCGCGTCGGCGCGTTCTCGGCCGCCGCCTTCACTTCCGCAAAGACCGCCTCCGCGGCCGAACGATCCATCCGCCCGCTCGGTCGCCGCGGCACGCGGTCGAACGGATCCTCGCCTTCCGCGCCCAGCATTCGGCCGAGCCGCTCGCTTCGGAACCCGAACACCACTTCGGCCGCGAGCGCCCAGAACCCGACGAGCGGGAGAACGAGGAGCGCGATCCCGAGCCCGGTGGCGATCGGCTCTCCCACCCCGATCAGCCGCAGAGAAAGCTGAATGACGAGCAGCAGGTAGAGCACCAGAAGGACGGCCATGACGGCCACCGCGATCCGTTTTCTCATCGAGAACCCCGGGAGGCCGGCGCGCCGCCCTGGTCGGCGGCCTCGTCCAGCCCGAGGAGCCCATCGAGTCCGACCGTCAGACCACGCGTCGCCGGAAGAGCGCGGAGCGCGAGCAGGATCCCCGCCTCGTACGCGGACGGGGACAGGGTTTCGTGGCTGAGCGTGAGCACCTCGCCGTCCGCGCCGAAGTGAACCTCCTGCTTCGCGACGATCCCCTGCATCCGGATGCTGTGCACGGGGATCCCGGCGACCTGCTGGCCGCGGGCGCGCTGGTCGGTGTGGGGAGCAGCAACCAGGCCGCGGCCGCTGCCCTCCCGTTCGGCTGCCATGAGTTCGGCCGTGCGGATGGCGGTGCCGGACGGCGAATCGATCTTGGTCGCGCCGTGCGCCTCCACGACCTCGATGGAGTCGAAGTACCGCGCGGCCATCGCGGCGAATCGCGCGGCGAGCACGGAGCCGAGCGAGAAGTTGGGGACGATGATGACGCCGGCGGCGGGATCCTCGCCCACCCGCGCTGCCAGTGCGCCAAGGCGTTCGCCGGTCCATCCGCTCGTCCCCACCAGCACCTTGAGTCCGTGCTCGAGGGCGAAGTCGACGACCTTCTGGCTCGCCGCGGGAACCGAGACATCGACGACAACGTCGGCGCCCAGCATCTCGGAGAGCTCCCCCTTCGAACTGATGCCCGCAGCGAGTTCGAAGTCGCCGGACTCGTCGATGAGCCGGGACACGAGCCTGCCCATGCGCCCTGTCGCGCCGACCACGGCGACCCGGATTGTCATGCCGTCAATCTACCAACCTGCGGAAGTGCCGCGTCCCGCCCATCAGTACGGCTGCGCCTCGGGCAGTCCGGTGCGCAGCTCGGCGGGAAGGTGGCCGAGATCGTTGTGCGTCACCAGCACGGGCGGTTTGGCCGTGCGAACCCGGATGATGGTCAGGCCGCAATTGGCCTGGTTGAGCCCCATCCACCGCCAGGCGGCAGCGCCGAACACTTCGCGCACGAACCAGGCGATCACGAAATTGTGGGTGATGAGCAGTTCGTGGCGCTCGCCCCTGGCCGGCGAGAGCCACTCGGACACCGCATCCGCCATTTGCGCCGTGCCCGCCTCGATCTCCTCCGGCGTCACCGACCCGAAGAACGGTTCGAACGCGTGCGGAAGCTCGGGCGTGGGACCGCTCGGAATGCAGTCCATGAGAAGCGCCGACGGTTTCGCCTCCAGGTCCGGCAGGTGCTTGGTCATGATCCTTGCGGTCTCTTCGGCGCGCTGGAGCGGCGAGTGCCACGCCGCGTCGAACGGCACATCCGCAAGGCGCTTCGCGATTGCCCTCGCCTGGCGCTTTCCCCTGGCCGACAGGGGTCCGTCGGGCATTCCGTGTTCGGCGTCCTGCTGTTCCCCGTGGCGAACGAGATACAGGAAGTGGGACATTGTCGTCCTCCATGGTTGCGGTGTGGGTCGAATGGTCCGCGGTCAGGCCGCGGTGGCCGGCGGGTCGGCAATCTCCGCGAGGCTCGCCTCCTCGATTGCGCCGACGGCGGCGACGCTCAGCGGGCGGGATGCCAGGTCCTGGGCGAGCGCCAGGACATCGTCGGCGGTCACCCTGTCGAGCCGGCGCAATGCCTCGTCGAAGTCCACGAACTCGCCCAGAGTGATCTCCGACCTGCCGAGCCGGGACATCCGGGTGTCCGAGTCCTCGAGCGCGAGTGCCGAGGCGCCGATGAGCTGCCCCCTGGCGCGGTCCAATTCGCCCGCGCTGATCCCGTGGAGCGCCATCGTGCGGAATTCCTGCACCAGCAGTTCTGCGACCTCGCCCGCCTTCGCGGGAGAACACCCCGCGTACAGGCCGAAGATTCCGGCGTCGGAATAGCTCGGCGCGAACGAGTACACGGAGTAGGCGAGCCCCCGCTTTTCGCGAACCTCCTGGAACAGCCGCGACGACATGCCGCCGCCGAGCACGGCGTTCAGGACCGCGATCACGCTCTTGCGCTCGTCGGTCGCCGTGAGCCCGGGAACGCCGAGGAGGATGTTCGCCTGTTCGGTTGGCCGCTGGACTACGACGAGCGGAGTGCCGGGTTCCCGAAGTCCCTCCGTTGTGGTGCGGCGTTCGACGGGAGCCCCTGGGCTTTCGAGGTCCCATCCCGCGCGCGCCAGTGCGGCAACCACGCGGTGGACCAGTTCGTCGTGCGCGACGCCGCCAGCCGCCGTGACAACGAGATCCTGAGGGCGGTAGTTTGCCCGGTAGTGTTCCATGACCGCATCTCGGGTCACCGCGCGAATCGTGTTCGGGTTTCCGCCGATCGGCCTGCCCAGGGGGTGCGACCCCATCACGGCCTCGAAGAACCGCTCGTTGACCACATCCGCCGGGTCGTCATCCGCCATCGCGAGTTCCTCGAGGATGACGCCGCGTTCGATTTCGAACTCTGCCGCATCGAGCGTGGACGACGTGAACATGTCGCACAGGACATCGATGGCCATGGGAAGGTCCTGATCGCGCACCTTCGCGTAATAGCAGGTGAACTCTTTCGCGGTCAGGGCATTGTGCTCGCCACCGACCGAGTCGAAGCTCACCGCGATATCGAGAGCGGTGCGCGTGGGTGTTCCCTTGAAGAGCAGGTGTTCGAGGAAGTGGGTCGAGCCGTAGTGCTCCGGCTGTTCATCCCTGGAACCCACGGCGACCCAAAATCCGACGGTCGCGCTGCGCGCCCCCGGCACCTGCTCGGTGAGGATTCGTACCCCGCTGGGAAGGACGCTGCGGCGTACCGCGCAGTCACCCGAGGTGGTGAAACCCAGTTCGGCCAGGTCAAGCGGTAAGTCCACTGCGCCATTCATCACCGTCGAGCCTAGGTCATGGATTTGGCCCTTGACCACTCCACCCGGCGGTCTCGATATACCGGGGTACATAATGTCCGCAAGATTGTGGACAAACAGACTTGTCTGTCCTCAAAATCGTGCTAGTATATTCCCTCAGAGGCACCGGAACCCGAATCCGGCCTCCGGCCAGACTTTTCTGGCGACCGAGCCACCCCGAAGGTTCGGTCGCCAGGAAACTGCCTATAAATACTGCATGTGCTGGACTTCCGCGGGGAACGTTTCGCGGATAGCAACACCGGATTACCCCCCGAATCCGGTCCGCTCCCAGACGGCAGTGAGGAAATCTAGCCAATCTGCCCGAGGGAGCCACGCTGTGACAGTTGTTGATGAACATCCGACGTCACAGCGTGCCCCCTGGGCGAAGAAAAAGATTCTCGAAACGGCTACCGAGCTGTTCTACGACGAGGGAATCCGCCTCGTCGGCGTCGACCGGCTGATCGGCGAATCGCACGTCACCAAGGCGACCTTCTACAAGCACTACCGCTCCAAGGACAATCTGGTCATCGCCTACGTCACCGGCCAGCACCTGGAGGACAAGGAGTACATCGAAACGCTCATCCGGGAGAGCTCGGGGCCTAGGGAAGCGCTGAATGCGATTGTCGCGCGCGACGTGGCCCACCTCATGGGATCCGGATTTCGCGGTTCGCACTTCCTCAACGCGGCGTCCGAGTACCCCGATCCTGAGCACCCCATCCGCCAGCTGATCAGCGCACACCGCGACTGGTTCTCGTCCACGATCGAGTCGCTGCTCGGCGAACTGGGCCATCCGCTCCCGGGCGAAGGGGCAGACGACTTCATGGTCGCGCATGACGGCGCCATGGCCGGCGGATACGCCGGCGACCCTATCGCCGCCTCCGGTGCGCTTCAGCGCTCCGTCGCGCGGATCCTCGACGAAATCGTCTGACCTCGGATCAGGCGGATACGTCGTCGAGCGCGGCGACCTGCGCGCGCGTGAGCGGGACATCGGCAGCCGCCATGAGGTCGGCGACCTGGGAGGCGTTGCTTGCGCCCACAATGGGCGCCGTGACCGTGCTCCTGGTCAGGAGCCAGGCGAGCGCAATCGTCGCTGGAGCGCAATCCTGCTCGCTGGCCACCCGATCCACCGTCGCCAGGATCCTCTGGCCGCGCCGGTTCATGTGCAATTCGGCGTCGCCGCCCAGGACTATGTTGCCGGTCGAGTTGAGGTCCAGTTCGGACTTCGTCCGGTAGTTGCCGGCGAGAAAACCCCCGTCGAGAGCGAACCGCGGCATCACCCCCAGCGCCTGCTGTTCCGCGACGCTCGCAAGGCTTCCCTCGAATTCGGTCCTGTGCATGAGGTTGTAGCGGCACTGCAGCGCCGTGAACGGGGTGAGCCCCAGTTGTGCCGCGATGATCCTGGCCTCGAGGACGCGATTGGCCGAATGGTCTGATGCGCCGACCGCGCGAACGGTGCCGCGCCGCACGTGCTCGTCCACGGCAACCAGGGTCTCCTCGAACGGAACCGACTCGTCGTCCACGTGCAGGAACAGCACGTCGATGTATTCGGTGCGCAACCGCGAGAGGCTCGCCTCGACGGCGGATGTCACGGCATCGGCGGAGAGCCCGGGATGCTGCGCGCTCTTGCCGATTTTGGTCGCCACAACCATGTCGTTTCGCGCGGCGCGCGAATGCATCCAGTCCCCGATGATCGAC
Source organism: Micrococcales bacterium (assembly GCA_017306245.1). GTDB lineage: Bacteria > Actinomycetota > Actinomycetes > Actinomycetales > Microbacteriaceae > Terrimesophilobacter. The sequence continues at coordinate 54,540 of JAFKIY010000004.1, forward strand.
TCGCTCCGACCGGCCGCATACGAGTCCGCGGTATCGATGAGGTTTCCCCCCAGCTCCCGGTAGGAATCGAGAACCTGGTATGACGCTTCCTCTGTGGCGGTCCAGCCGAACGCATTGCCGCCGATGGCCACCGGGAACACCCGAAAACCCGACTCACCCAGCACGCGACGGCGCCCCCGGGTCGGGTACCGGGCATCGGGGTCGCCGGCGGGCATAACAGTGGTCACGGGGCGAGGTTATGCCAGCAGGCTCTTCCCATGGCGCATCCCCCGCCAATCGTTATCAGTGTTTTACTATCGGTAGGCTCAGACGTAAAGCCGTGCGCACGGAAGGACGTGGTGAGAGTGGCGAATGATCCGAACTGGCGGCTCCCGGTTGTCCCGGAGTTCACCCTGACAAGCCCCGAAGTCAGGGAAGGCGAATTCCTCCCCCTGTGGGCCCGAACCGCCTGGGCGGGAGGCGAAGACCGCTCCCCCACCCTCAGCTGGAGCGGGGCCCCGGCATCGACGAAGAGTTACGTCGTCACGGTATACGATCCGGATGCGCCGACCGGCAGCGGGTACTGGCACTGGGCCGTGTTCAACATCCCCGCCTCCGTCACCGCGCTTCCCGCGGACGCGGGCAATCCCGACGCCGGCCTGCTCCCGGAGGGGGCCATTACGGTCGCCAACGAGTCGCGCGCCGAACGCTTCGAAGGCGCAGGCCCGCCGCCCGGCGATGGCGACCACCGCTACGTGTTCACGGTGTCCGCGCTCGACGTCGAGAGTCTGGATCTTCCCGCCGGCTGCACGCCAGCGGTCCTCGGTTTCATGATGCGGAACTCGGTCGTCGGACGAGCCCAGCTCACCGCGCTGTCGTCGACGCCCGCGGAGAGCTAACGCGCCGCCAGCGCCCGCGCATAGTCGATAGCTTCGGGCGTTTCGTTGAAGACGCGCCCGGCATCGGTGAGCCGCGGTGCGGCGGTGAGGGCCGAGAGCACTTTTTGATGCCCCGGCCGGATGCCGGAGAGAAGCACGACGATTCCGCGCTTCTCCAGCTTGACGATCGCATCGTCGAGCATGAGCGCGCCCGTCGCGTCGATGGTGCTGAGCCGGCCCATCCGCAGGATCACGACGGCAACATTCGCCACTTCGCTGAGTTCGAGCAGGAACCGGTGCGCGGCACCGAAGAACAGCGCGCCGTCCAGTCGGAACGCGACGATCCGGTCATCGAGGAGCCGCTGTTCCTCGTCGGCGTGGTCGCTCTCGTCCAGCGGCACCCGCGCGATCCGGGAGGACCGGGCCACGGCCCGAAGGGCGACGATGCCGGCTAGGGCGAGCCCGACGATGACTGCGGTCACGAGGTCGATCGCGACGGTGACGGCGAACGTGAGGATGAGCACGATCGCGTCTCCGCGTGATGAGCGGAGGATGCTGCGGATGGAGCCGACCTGCACCATTTGGACGGTGGTCGCCAGGAGCACTCCGCCGAGGGCGGCAAGCGGGATGACGCCGACGAGCGGGGCGGCGACGAGAATGAACAACAGCAGCACGATGGAGTGGGACAGGGAGGAGAGCCGCGAGCGCGCCCCGGCCTTCACGTTGACTGCCGTGCGGGCGATCGCCGCGGTGGCCGGCACCCCGCCGAAGAACGGGACGACAAGGTTCGCGATGCCCTGCCCGAACAGTTCCCGGTCGGGATTGTGGCGCTGGCCGACGCTCATGGCGTCCGCCACCGTTGCGCACAGGAGACTTTCGAGGGCCGCCAGCGCGGCCACCGCGAAGGCGGAGGGAACCAAACTCATCAGGGCGTCCGCGCTGAAGAAGTCCGCGGCGGGCGCCGACAGCGCTCTGGGCAGTTCGCCGACGACTCCGAGGTCCGGGGCGAAGAAGAAGGCGACGGCTGTCGCCGCCGCGACGGCCACGAATGAGAGCGGAAGCGACGGCTTCCAGCGCGCACCCGCCAGAATCGTCGCCGCGACGCCGAGCGAGATGAGGACCGGGATCGGATTCGGGTCGGACAGGAACCGCAGGAGGGCGTCGAATGCGAGCTCGGTCACCCGTTCCTGCGAACCGGGTTCCACGCCGAGCATGTTCGGAAGCTGCTGGAGCGCGATGACGACCGCAATGCCCGCGGTGAATCCTTCGACGAGGGACGCGGGCAGGTAACGCACATAGCGTCCGATGCCGGAGACCGAAAGCCCCAGGAGGATGACTCCGGCCATCACGCCGACCTGGAGCACGCCGGACGGCCCGAACTGGTGGACGACCGGGATGAGCACAACCGTCATGGCTCCGGTGGGACCGGACACCTGGATGTTGCTCCCGCCGAAGATCGCGGCGAGCGCACCCGCGATGACCGCGGTGGTTATCCCGGCTTCCGCTCCGAGACCGGACGCGACGCCGAACGCGAGGGCGAGCGGGAGCGCGACGATCGCGACCGTGAGGCCGGCGAGAATGTCTCTCCCCGGCGACTTCCGCATGGGCGTGAAGTCCTTGCGCGACGGCAGCAGGCCGAGAAGGAATCTGCCCCCTGCCGATACCCGGCGCCTCAACTCGTCGAGGTCTTTGCTGCGCCCGACGCCTCGATGCCCTCCTCTTCGAGCGAGGCCAGAATGGTGCGGGAATCTTCCAGATTCGATACGACCAGCTGCCTGGCTACGGCGAGCAGTTTCGCCATTCTCGGATCGCGCACCGAGTAGAAGATCGTGTTTCCGTCGCGGCGCGTCGACACCACGCTCGCGCGGCGCAATACCGCCAACTGCTGGGAGAGCTGTGTCACTTCGACGCCCAGCTGCTCGGCGAGTTCGCCGACGGACTCTTCGCCCGCGACGAGCTTTTCGAGCGCGCGCACGCGAATCGGATGCGCGAGCGCCTTGAACAACTCCGACTTGAGCTGGGCGACAGGGAGGTCGGTGGTCATCGCTCAAGTATATTGCAATATTGCAGAATAGTCAATCAGCTAACTACGAGACTGCTTTCCGGCCTCCGCCCTGCGCAGCACGCCCGCGGCGTGGCGCAACACCGGTTCATCCACCATCATCCCGTCGTGGCGGAACACGCCCTTGGCGTCGGAGGCGGCGGCGATGACGCCCTGCGCCCACGCGAACTCCTCCGAACTCGGGCGGTACGCGTCGAGGATGACCGGCACCTGGTCGGGGTGGATGCACGCGCTCGCGGCGAATCCGCTGGCCATAGCATCCTGCGCTTCGGCCGCAAGGCCCTTGGTGTCGTCGATCGCCACGTGCACGGCGTCAATGGCGGCCTTGTGGTGCGCACCGGCGGCGAGAAGGATCGCGGACCGCGCGTGCCGCGCGACATCCCGATACCGTCCGCCGGAATCGCGGCTCGACGTTCCGCCGAGCGAGGCGATGAGGTCTTCGGCGCCCCACATGAGCGCGACCACGGATTCGTGCGCCGCGAGTGCCGGCGCGGCGAGCACGCCCGCGGCCGTCTCGCACAGGACGACGACGCGGTAGCCGTCCAGAGCCCTCAAGTGGGCTGGAGATTCTGCCTTGGCCAGCATGATGGTCCGGTACTCCGTGCGCTCGACCGCGGCAAGGTCGGCCGCGAAGTCCGCCGTGCCGGCCGGGTTGATCCGCACGATCGTGGTCGCCGGATCGAGCTGGTGAGCCACGAGAGACTCTCGGGCTGCGGCCTTGTCCGAGTGCGCCACCGCATCCTCGAGGTCCAGAATCACCGCAGGGGAACGTCCGGCCGCCTTGTCGTAGCGGTCCGGGCGGTCAGCGGGGCAAAACAGGAGCGCCGGCCCGAATTCGAAGCTCATTGCGCGGCAGACTCGCACCACACGAGCGCGCTCCTCACTGCCGTGGCCACGACGACGCCGTCCTGATTCTTCGCCGTGTGCTCGAGCGTGACGATCCCCTGGCCCGGCCGCGACTTCGACAGTCGGGCCGCGGTCACGACCGTCTCGGAGTACAGCGTGTCCCCATGGAACACCGGATGCGGGAACACGACGTTCTCGAAGCCCAGATTCCCCACGATCGTCCCCTCCGTGAGTTGGGCCACCGAACTGCCCACCATGGTGGACAGCGTGAGCATGGAGTTGACGAGCCGCTGCCCGAACGGCTGCGTCGCCGACCACGCGGCATCCAGGTGCAGGGACTGGTTGTTCATCGTCAAGGTGGTGAACAGCACGTTATCGGCTTCCGTGATGGTGCGCCCCGGACGGTGCAGGTACCGGGTGCCCACCTCGAACTCTTCGTAGTAGAGCCCGCGCTGGAGCACCTCCCGCCCCGGTTCGACTGCCGTCTCCTGCGCAGTCGACTTCGCTGTCTCGTCCGTCATCGCGTCACCTTCCGGTAGTCACATGCTAGCCATCGAGCCCGAGGGCGCGCGCGATGATCATGAGCTGGACCTCATTGGTCCCCTCGCCGATTTCCAGAATTTTCGAATCGCGGTAATGGCGCGCCACGAGGCTCTCGTTCATGAACCCGTATCCGCCGAAAATCTGCGTCGCGTCCCGCGCGTTCAACATGGCAGCGTCGCTCGCGACGAGTTTCGCGATCGCCGCTTCCGTCTTGAACTCCAGCCCGGCGTCGCACCGGCGTGCCGCGTCGAACCAGGCGAGCCTCGACGTGTGGACTCTCGCCTGCATTTGGGCGATCGTGAACGCGATGAACTGGTGCCGGGCGATCGGGACGCCGAACACGTTGCGCGACTTCGCGTATTTCACCGACTCCTCCAGGCACCCTTCGGCCGCGCCCGTGGCGAGCGCCGCGACCGCGATCCTGCCCTCGTCGAGGGTGCGCAGGAAGTTCGCGAAGCCGCGACCACGCTCCCCCAGCAGGTTCGCTTCCGGCACGCGCACGTCGTCGAAGGTGAGCGGATGCGTGTCCGAGGCCCGCCAGCCGACCTTGTCGTAGGAGGGCTCCACGGTGAATCCGGGGGTGCCGTGCGGGACGATGATCGTGGAGAGCTCCTTCGTGACCGAACTGTCCTTGCGCGTGCGCTCCCCCGTGACTGCAGCCACCGAGATGAAACGGGAGATCGGCGTTCCGGAGTTCGTGATGAACTGCTTCGAGCCGTTCACAACCCACTCGTGGCCGTCGAGAACGGCGGTGGTGCGCGTCGCGCCGGCATCCGACCCCGCTTCCGCCTCGGTGAGGCCGAACCCGGCCAGCGCCTTTCCCGCCACGAGGTCGGGAAGCCACTGGGCTTTCTGCTCGTCGGTGCCGTACCGGTAGATCGGCATGGCGCCGAGCCCGATGGCGGCCTCGAGCGTGATCGCGATCGACTGGTCGACGCGCGCGATGGCCTCGATCGCCAGGCACAGCGCGAAGTAGTTCCCGCCCTGGCCGCCGTATTCCTCGGGGAACGGCAGACCGAACAGACCGAGGTCGCCCATCTGGGCCACGATGTCCATGGGCAGCTCGTGCTTCGTGTCCGCCTCATAGGAGCGCGGCGCGACAACCGTGTCGGCGAAGTCCTTCACCATCGCGTACAGGTCGAGTTCTTCCTCGGCGAGGTCGTGGTTCATGGTGCTGCCTCCTCGGCATCGGGGGAAATGGTTGCGAGAAGTTCCCCAAGCTTCACGAGATCGCCCGCGTGTGCTGAATGCTGCACGGTTCCCGCGACGGGCGCGGTGAGCTTGTGTTCCATTTTCATGGCTTCCACCGTGAGAACCGTGTCGCCGGCGTCGACCCGGCTTCCGCTGTCCACAGTGACAGCCACGACCGTTCCCGGCATGGGCGAGCGGATCTCCGGGCTCGATGGGCGGCTCTCCCGCTCGATCGCGGCGAGCTCCTCCCGCAGCAGTTCGTCCCGACTGACCACGCCGAGCGGCCAGCTGAAACCGTCCTGACCGAGCCACAGGGTGTCGCCGTCCCGGGCGAATGACCACACGGTCGAAACCCCGTCGACCTCCACGACGTTCCCGACGATGCGTCCCGCGTGCGGTGCCCCATCCACCGTGAGCGACTCCCCGCTCACCGTGACCTCCGCGCGATCGGTGGCGTTCGTCGCAAACCAGTACCGGCGGGGCACGTTCGCTCCCCCGCTCCGCCAGCCCGCAGCCGCCTGCCAGATCTCCGTGTCGCCCGCACCCGAACTTTCCGCCAGCCACAGAGCCGCCGCGCACAGCAGCGCAGCATCCGGCTGCCGGAACTCCAGTTCGGGAAGCCGACGCTCGATGAGCGTCGTGTCGAGGCGGGCGGCGACGACATCCGGGTCGGACAGGAGCGCGCGCAGGTATTCGATGTTCGTGCGAACTCCGAGCACCGTGGTGTCGGCGAGTGCGCGATCCAGGCGGGAGATGGCCTGATCGCGCGATGTGCCCCACGCGATGACTTTCGCGAGCATCGGATCGTAGTTCGGCGAGACGACGAGACCGGCGATGAGCGCGCTGTCGACGCGGACGCCCTCCCCCGCGGCCTCGCGCAGGGCGAGCACGGTTCCCGTGCTGGGGAGGAACCCGTTCTCCGGATCCTCGGCGTACAGCCGCGCCTCCACAGCGTGGCCGGTCAGGGTGACGTCGGACTGGGAGATCGCGAGCGTCTCGCCTGCCGCCACGCGCAGCTGCCAGGCGACGAGATCGATGCCGGTCACAAGCTCGGTCACCGGATGCTCGACCTGCAGTCTCGTGTTCATCTCCATGAAGAAGAAGTCGTCCGGCGCATCGTCGGAGACGAGGAATTCGACGGTGCCCGCCCCGACGTAGTCGACGCTGCGCGCCACCGTGCACGCGGCCTCGCCAATCCTGGCGCGCGTCTCCTCGCTCAGCAAAGCGGACGGCGCCTCCTCGATGACCTTCTGGTGCCGGCGCTGAAGCGAACACTCCCGTTCGCCCAAATGGATCACGTTTCCGTGGGCGTCGGCGAGCAGTTGCACCTCGATGTGCCGCGGGGAGGTGACGAGCTGCTCGAGAAGGAGCGTGTCGTCGCCGAATGCGGAAGCCGCGACCCGGCGTGCCGTGGCGAGCGCGTCCGCGAGCTCCGATTCCTCGAATACCGGCTCCATCCCCTTGCCGCCTCCACCGGCGGACGGCTTGATGAGGATGGGGAATCCGAGCTCGATTGCTGCAGCGTGCAATTCCGCTTCGCTCAGCCCGGGCGACGACACCCCACGGATCACCGGGACGCCAGCGCTGGACACGTGCTCCTTCGCCCGGATCTTGTCTCCCATGAGTGCGAGAGCCTCAGTTCCTGGGCCGACGAACACGATGCCGGCCACCTCGCACGCGCGCGCGAAGTCGGCATTTTCAGAGAGGAATCCGTAGCCCGGGTGAATCGCGTTCGCCCCGACCAGCCGTGCCGCCTCGATGATCGCGGCGATGTTCAGGTAGCTCTCCCGCGGCGCCGCCGGTCCGATGTGCATGGCGGCGTCCGCCTCGCGCACGTGCCTGGAATCCCGATCCGCGTCGCTGTACACCGCCACGGAGCGGATGCCGAGCTCGCGAAGCGTGCGGATCACCCGGCACGCGATCTCGCCGCGATTGGCCACGAGAACGGTGCCAAACGGTGGTGCGGTGTCGACGGGCATTCCGATCACATCCGGAACAGGCCGAAGGCCGGGTCGGGAAGCGGGGTGTGGGAGGCGACGGCGAGGGCGAGGCCGAGCACCGTGCGCGTGTCCGCGGGGTCGATGATCCCGTCATCCCACAGCCGGGCGGTGGAGTAGTACGGGCTCCCCTGCGCTTCGTACTGTTCGGCGATGGGGGCTTTGAACGCGGCCTCATCTTCGGCCGACCACTCTTCCCCGCGCCCCTCCAGCTGCTCGCGGCGGATGGTCGCCAGCACGCTGGACGCCTGCGGCCCGCCCATGACGGAGATGCGGCTGGCCGGCCACATCCAGAGGAATCGCGGACTGTACGCTCGGCCGCACATGGAGTAGTTGCCTGCGCCGAACGAGCCGCCGATCACGACGGTGAATTTGGGGACGCGGGTGGTGGCGACCGCCGTCACCATCTTCGCGCCGTCCTTCGCGATGCCGCCGGCCTCGGCGTCCTTGCCGACCATGAAACCCGAAATGTTCTGCAGGAACACGAGCGGCACTCCCCGCTGGTCGCACAGCTCGATGAAGTGGGCGCCCTTGAGCGCGGACTCGCTGAACAGGATGCCGTTGTTGGCGACGATCCCGACCGGATGACCGTGGATGCGGGCAAAACCGGTCACGAGGGTCGTGCCGTATTCGCGCTTGAACTCGTGGAATTCGCTGGCGTCGACAAGACGCGCAATGACTTCGTGCACGTCGTAGCTGCCCTGCACATCGACGGGGACAGCACCGTACAGCTCCCCCGGCTCCACGGCCGGCTCGCGGGATTCCTGCACGTCCCATGCCTGCGCAGAGAGGGCGGGCAGCGTAGCGACGATATCCCGCACGATCTGGAGCGCGTGCTCGTCGTTTTCCGCCAGGTGGTCCGTGACGCCGGATGTGCGCGAGTGGAGGTCACCTCCCCCCAGCTCTTCGGCGGAAACTATTTCGCCGATCGCGGCTTTCACGAGCGGGGGCCCGCCGAGGAAGATTGTGCCCTGGTTGCGCACGATGACGGTCTCGTCGCTCATGGCCGGCACGTACGCGCCGCCCGCCGTGGAGGAGCCGAGCACGGCGGCGACCTGCGGGATCCCCTCCGCCGACATCCGCGCCTGATTGTAGAAAATGCGCCCAAAGTGATCGCGATCCGGGAACACCTCATCCTGTTTGGGCAGGAATGCGCCGCCGGAGTCGACAAGGTAGATGCACGGGAGGCGGTTCTCGCGGGCAATCTCCTGCGCCCTCAGGTGTTTCTTCACCGTCAACGGGTAGTACGTGCCGCCCTTGACGGTCGCATCGTTCGCGACGACCATGACGTGGCGCCCGTGCACGAGGCCGATCCCCGCAACGAGTCCCGCACCGGGCGAGTCGTTGTCGTACAGATCGTGGGCGGCAAGGGGCGCCACCTCGAGAAACGGGCTCGAGTCGTCGAGCAGACGGTTGACACGGTCGCGGGGAAGCAGTTTTCCGCGCGCGACGTGCCGCTCGCGCGATTTCTCCGGACCGCCCAGCGCGGTCGCGCTCAGGCGCTCGTTCAGTTCGGCGACGAGTGCGCGCTGCGCAACGTCATTCGCCCGAAAGCTCGCGCTGCCGGTATCGAGTGCGCTGCCCAGGGTCTCCATCGGCGACTCCCGCTTCGTGGGCTGGTTCGTGGACTGCTTGTGGTGCGGATGACACTGGGGTTAGTGTTGCCCGTGGAAACTAGGTTAGTGACCGCTAACCGATTTGTCTATGGGCGGGAACGACGATGAGCGTATCGACCTCGCGCAGCGCCGCGAAAGCGAGCCGCCGCGCCGCGCTCCTCGCCGCTGCGGCATGCCTGTTCGCCGAACGCGGCTACGCCGGCACGTCCATCGAAGATCTCGGCGCCCAGGCGGGCGTGAGCGGCCCCGCCCTGTACAAGCATTTCGCCGGCAAACAGGCGATCCTCGCGGCAATTCTCCTGGACGCGAGCAGCGGGTTGTACTCCGGCGGACTCGAGGTCGTGTCGGGCGCGCGCGGAAGCGACGCGGTGGAGTCACTCGTGGCCTTTCACGTCGCGTTCGCGCTCGACAACGCCGACGTCATCCGCGTCCAGGACCGCGACCTCGATCAACTTGCCGAAGGAGACCTGCACGTGGTGCGCATGCTCCAGAGGCGCTATGTCGAACTGTGGGTCGATGTGCTCGCCGAACTGCACCCGGATACCGACCCCGCCGTGCTGCGCACGCGCGCACACGCGGTGTTCGGCCTGCTCAACTCGACCCCGCACAGCGGCCTCTCCGTGGACCGAGCCACGCTGCGCGCGGAACTCGAGCGGATGGCTCTGAGCGCTCTCGCCTGACGCGGCCCCGCGGCGGTCCGCGCGGGCCCGGGTCAGGGAAGCGGGTTCGCCGCGAGCCCCTCCGTGCTCAACAGGATGACGGCGGCATCATCCGGCAGTTCGAGGCGGCCACGCACGTCCGCATCCGAGAAGACAGCGCGCGCTCCGACGAGCGCCGATGCGCCGCACGGCCCCACGTCGCGCCCGAGACCGGTGAACTCCGCGACGGCGGCCCGAACGCTTCCGTCCTCGACCGCGACGGCCGCATCGAGCCCGTCGCGCAACGTCGGCCAGGCGATCCGGGATGTCGTTCCCGTGCACAGCCCGGTCATGATCGACCCCGCTGACGTGTCGACGGAACGAAGCTCGCCGGCGCGCAGCGAGGCGAGAACGCACGCGGCGGCGGTCGGTTCGACGCACACGATCGCGGGACGCGACCGCGACACGCCCCGGTAATACTCGATGGCGGCCTGAATCAGGGATCCCACACCCGTGGGAACGAACACGATATCCGGCGCGGCATCCACCGCGGCGAGTTGTTCGTCGATCTCCGAGAACAGCGTCGTGTAGCCCTCGACGATCCAGCGGGGCACCCGGTCATATCCCGGCCAGGAGGTGTCCTGGATGAGCAGCTCGGAATCCCGGCCCGCCACCGATGCGGCTGCGGCGAGCACGACGTCGTCGTACTCCGCATCGCTCTCGATGAGCTCGGCCCCCTCCGTTCGGATGCCGTCGCGCGCCGCCTGACTGACTCCCTTCGGGGTGTACACGCGCGCGCGGATGCCCAGCAGGCTGGCCATGTGCGCGACGGCGCGGCCGTGGTTGCCGTCCGTCGCGGTCACGAGGGTCACGGACGAATCGCCCATCGATGCGCGCAGAGCCTCCAGGGAAACGGCGTCGAGGCTCACGCCGAAGCGCAGCGCCAGCGCGGTGGCGACCGCCCAGGATGCCCCCAGAATTTTGAACGCGGGCAATCCCAGCCGCTGCGACTCGTCCTTCACAAACACGCGGCCGACGCCGAGCTCGTCGGCGATGGCGGGCACCTCGACCAGCGGCGACATCCGGTAGCCGTCGAGCGTGCGATGGAACGCTCGCGCGGACGCGATCGGTTCGGGCGCGGTCCATTCGCGGGCTCCCGGGTGGGTGAAAGGCGCAAGATCGGTGGTGGTCATGGCACCATCCAATCAGACCGGCGCGAGACGAGTAGCCTAGGCTCGTGCAGACCGACCCCACGACGAAACCGCCGCGAGACCGCGCCCCGCTCGGCGCATCGTTCTGGAAGCTCCTCACCTCGTCCGGTTTGTCCAACCTCGCCGACGGCATCGTCAAACTCGCCCTTCCGCTCGTGGCAATCAGATACACCCAGGAACCCGTGCTCATCGCCGGCCTGAGCCTCGTGCTCTCGCTGCCCTGGCTCCTGTTCGCACTCCAGGCCGGCGCACTTGCCGACCGGCTGGATCGCAGGAAAATCATGCTCGCCGCGAACATCGCGCGGGCCGTGCTTCTCGCCGCCGTTGCCGCCCTGGTCGCCGTGGGCATCGAGTCGATCTGGGTGCTGTACGCCGTCGCATTCTGCATCGGCACGACGGAGACGCTGTACGACACCTCATCGCAGTCGATCCTGCCGCAGATCGTGAAACGCACCCAGCTTTCCCGCGCGAACGGGAGACTGTACACGGCGGAAATGACGACGAACCAGTTCATCGGCCCTCCCCTGGGCGGAATCCTCGTCGCGGCGGGCGCCGTGGTCGCCTTCGCGGTGCCGGCGGGCCTGTGGATCGTCGCCGTGGGGATGCTGTTCCTCGTGCGCGGCGACTTCCGCGTCGCACGTGATGCCCCTGCCTCGATGCGATCCGAAATCATGGTCGGCCTGCGTTTCCTGTGGAAGACCACGGTGCTGCGCAGCCTCGCGTTCATGACCGGCGTGTTCAATCTCACCTCCAGCGCCGTGTTCGCGATCTTCGTGCTGTACGCGGCGGGCCCGGCCTCGGCGATGAAGCTCACCGATGCGCAGGTCGGGCTCCTGTTCACGACCACCGCAATCGGGAGCCTCATCGGTTCGTTCCTCGCCGAGCGCATCGAACACGCGATAGGGCGTTCGCGTTCCCTCATTTTCGCGACCCTCGCCGGCGCCGCCCTCATCATCACACCGGCGTTCACCGCCAATGTGTTCATCGTCGGCGCCGCCTTCATGGTCGGAGGTCTCGGGGTCGTCGTGTGGAACGTCGTGGCCGTGTCGCTGCGCCAGACCATCACGCCGGATGCTCTGCTCGGGCGCGTGAACAGCGGCTACCGGCTGCTGGCCTGGGGAACGATGCCGTTGGGGGCGGCCATCGGCGGGCTCCTCGGCCAGTTCCTCGGTCTGCCCCCGGTCTTCCTGATCATGGGAATTGCAACCCTCGGCATCCTCGGGTTCATGGTCACCCTGACCGACCGCGCCATGAATGACGCGGTGCACGCTGCCCAGGAGCAGTCGTGAGTTCCCCTCCGTCCCGCTCCCGCCGCCCGGTCCTGCTGATGGCGATCGCCGCCGCTCTCGTTGCCGCGGCGGTGATCCTCGTCGTGAGCCTTGTCGCTTCCCCGTCGCGCACACACGGCAACTACTCGGTCACCGACAACGCCGTGACGATCGATGCGGCACCCGTCGGCAACCTCGGGACGATTCTCGTGAGCGACCAGGGGTTCGCGCTGTACATGTTCCCGCCGGATGAGCAACGGAATGTGACGTGCGTCGACCGCTGCGCGCTGAACTGGCCGCCCGTGATCGTTCCGGACGGCGCGCGAGTGGCCGCGGGAGCGGGCGTCGATCCGACGCTGCTGTCCACGATCACCGATCGCGACGGCAAACGGGTTGCGACGTACAACGGATGGCCGCTGTACCTGTTTGCCGGGGACGTCGCAGCGGGCACCGCCACCGGGCAGAACCAGTACCTGGACGGCGGATACTGGTATGTGCTCCGTCCGAGCGGCGACGTCGTCAAGCCCGTCCCGCAGCAGTAGCGCGTCTCGCCTTAGGGTGAAGGCATGGCACATCGGTCACAACCACTGCGCGTCACCGTTCTCGGGATGGGCGCCATCGGAACCGCCGTCGCGACGGCACTCGCATCGGGAGAGCTGCAGAACGCGCGCCTCGCGGGAGTAATCGTTCGCCGGCCCGATGCGCGCGAAGCCCAGGCATTCCCGGTCATCGACCTCGAGGAAGCACTGCGCTCGAGCGATCTCGTCGCGGAGTGCGCCGGCGTTCCCGCCGTGCAGGTCGAGGGTGTTCGCGTGATCGAGGCAGGTATCGACCTGCTGGTTTCTTCCGTCGGGGCGCTCGTGGATGAACCGTTCCGAAAGCGAATGCTGACACAGGGGCCGGGGAGGTGCTTCACGACCTCGGGGGCGATCGGCGGACTGGACGTGCTGTCGGCGGCATCGCGAGGCGGCGGACTGTCTGCCGCGCAACTCGTCACGACCAAGGCTCCCGCGGCGGTGGTGCAGGAGTGGATGAGCGAGGGGCAACGACGCGACATGATGGAGGCCGCGGGCCCCATCACCGCGTTCAGCGGAAACGTGAAGGAGGCCATCGACCTGTTTCCTCGCTCGCTCAACATCGCGGTCGCGCTCGCGCTCGCCACGGACCTCTGGGATGAGCTCGTCGTCACCATGGTCGCCGACCCGGATGCCGCACTGACGACGCACGCGGTGAGCGCCTCGGGCAGGTCAGGCGACTACGAATTCACGATCCGCAATCGACCGCATCCGCACAACCCGGCAACAAGCGGGGTGGTTCCGGCCGCCGTCCTCAACGAAATCGAGCGCCTCGCACGCTGACCGACTGCGGTCGGCCCGGCGATCAGACCATGGTCATCAGCACGGCGGGGTTCGCCAGAATCGCCCCGACGTCCGCGAGGAATCGGCTTCCCTGTTCGCCATCCACAAGGCGGTGATCGAACGACACGCTCAGCGTGAGCACCTGCCGCAGGGCGATGTCGCCGCGGTACTCCCATGGCATCCGCTTGACCGCTCCGAGGGCGAGGATCATCGCCTCCCCCGTGTTGAGGATGGGCGTGCCTGCGTCGATCCCGAACGAACCGATGTTGGTGATCGAGATCGTGCCGCCGGCAAGGTCGGCGGGGGACGCCGTTCCTGCCTTCGCCGTCTCCACGAGTTCGGTGAGCGCGTCCGCAAGACCGACCAGGTCGAGCGAGTCCGCGTCCTTGATGTTGGGCACCATGAGGCCGCGTGGCGTCGCCGTCGCAATCCCCAGGTTCACGTAGTGGAACTGGATGATTTCCTGCGCTTCCTCGTCCCAACGCGAATTCACGGCGGGGTTGCGCCCTGCGGCGATGCACAGCGCCTTGGCCACGACCGTGAGCAAGTTGAGCCGCTTGCCGCGGAACGTCGGCGACTCCTTGAGGGTCGCGATGAGGTCCATCGTCGGCGTCACGTCGATCGTCAGGAACTCGCTCGCGTGCGGCGCCGTGAACGCGCTTCGCACCATGGCGGCCGCGGTGTGTTTGCGAACGCCCTGGATGGGCGTACGCGTCTCCCGCTCGCCCGCGCGCGCTCCCGGCCAGATCTGAACCTCGCTGCCTGCGCCCGCACCGACCGCGACACCGGAGGGTGCTGTCGTCTTCGCGGCGGCTTCCACGTCCTCCCGAGTGATCAAACCCTTGTCCCCCGTGCCCTTCACGGTGGCCAAATCAATGCCGAGATCGCGCGCGAGTTTGCGGACCGGCGGCGTGGAACGCGGAGCTTCGGTTCTGCCCCCGTCGACTCCCGAGTCGCGACCGTCGGGTTGCTGCGACGGTTGGGCCGCTTCCGGGTTCGGCCGGTCCGGAACTTCCCGCCGCTCCTCCGGGCGCGGAACGGGCGGCGCGAACGGCGACACCTGCTCGGCGGGCCCTGCGCCCTTGCGGGCGCGGCGCGACGGACGGCCGCCACCCTCGACGGGCGGGCCGTATCCGACGAGCACCGGCTCGCGCTCCGGTTTGCCGCCCTCCGAACCGGAATCGGCAGCATCGGCGGCAACGCCCTCAAGCTCGAACGCCACGATGGGAGCACCAACCTGCACGGTTGTGCCCGGCTCTGCATACAGTTTCGTGATCACGCCGGCGAACGGCGACGGCAACTCGACGAGCGCCTTCGCGGTCTCCACGTCGGCGAGCGGCTGGTTCAGTTCCACGGTGTCGCCGACGGCGACGTGCCAGGCCACGAGCTCCGACTCGGTGAGTCCCTCCCCGAGGTCCGGGAGCGCAAAATCCTTCGCAGCCACTCAGTCCTCCCAGTCGCTCAGGGAATTGGGGCGACCGAGCACCCGGTCGACGGCATCAAGAATTCGGTCGAGGTCGGGCAGGAAATGTTCCTCGAGCGCGGCAGGCGGGTAGGGAGTGTCGAACCCGGTGACGCGGGCAGGGGCCGCCTCCAGCCAGTTGAAGCTGCGCTCGGTGATGCTCGCCGCAATCTCGCCGCCGATCCCGCCGGACTGCGCCGCCTCGTGGGTGATAACCAGCCGACCCGTCTTCCGCACGGAGGCTGCAACCGTGTCGAAGTCGATGGGTGCGATCGAACGGAGATCAATGAGTTCGATCGAAACCCCGTCGTCGGCCGCGGCCGCGACGGCATCCTTCGCGGTGGCCACGAGCGGCCCGTACGCGACCAGCGTCACATCGGAGCCCGGCGAGACCACTCTCGCGCGGGACAGGGGCAGCGTTTCTTCGGGTTCGAAGTTCACCTCGCCCTTGCTCCAGTAGCGGCGCTTCGGCTCGAAGAACATCACCGGGTCATCGCTCGCGATCGCCTCGCGCAGCATGTCGTAGGCATCCTGCGGGTTCGAGCAGCTCACCACGCGAAGGCCGGCGGTGTGCGCGAAGTACGCCTCAGGCGACTCCGAATGGTGCTCCACGGAACCGATCCCGCCGCCGAACGGCACCCGGATCGTGATCGGCATGCGCACGGCGCCGCGCGAGCGGTAGTGCAGTTTCGCGACCTGGGAGACGATCTGGTCGAACCCGGGGTAAATGAAACCATCGAATTGGATTTCGGCGACGGGGCGGTACCCGCGCATCGCGAGTCCCACCGACATACCGATGATGCCGGATTCCGCGAGCGGGGTGTCGACGACGCGGTCGGTGCCAAACTCCGCCTGCAAACCGTCGGTGACGCGAAACACTCCGCCCAGCTTGCCGATGTCCTCGCCGAGAAGGATGACCTTGTCGTCATCCTGCATGGAGCGGCGAAGCCCGGCAGTGATCGACTTGGCGAGAGTGAGCGTTGCCGTTCCGGTCGCCGTCGCTGTCGCGTTAGTCGTTTCCGTTGTCGTCGTCATCAGTCTTCACCCTCAAAATTCGCGAGGTATGCGGCGTACTGGGCGCGCTGGCGCTCCAGCACAGGGTTCGCTTCGATCTGCACGAAGTCGAAAACGCTCATCGTCTCCGGCTCCACCATCTCCTTGCATCCGGCCCGGAACTCGGCCGCGACGGAATCGGCTTTCGCCTTCACGCGAGCCTTCAGTTCGTCGGTGAAGATGCCCTTGTCCTCGAAGTATTTTTCCAGCCGGGTGATCGGGTCTTTCGCCTTCCACTCCGCGAGTTCTTCCGCGCTGCGGTAGCGCGTGGGGTCGTCGGATGTCGTGTGCGGCCCCATGCGGTACGTGACGGCCTCGATGAAGGTCGGTCCGCCACCGCGGTGAGCACGGTCGAGCGCGATGCGCGTGGCCGCCATCACGGCAAGCACGTCGTTGCCGTCCACGCGGATGCTCGGGATGCCGTAGCCGGGCGCGCGCTCAGAGATGTGCTTCGCCGCCTGGAGCCGAACCGGCTCCGAGATGGCCCAGTGGTTGTTCTGGCAGAAGAACACGACCGGAGCGTTGTAGGTGGCGGCGAAAATCATCGCCTCGTTCGTGTCGCCCTGGCTTGTCGCGCCGTCGCCGAAATAGGTGATCACGGCGGAGTCTGCGCCGTCCATCCGGACGCCGACCCCGTACCCGACGGCGTGGAGGGTTTGTGCGCCGATGATGACAGCCGGGATGGCCATCCGGTATTCGGTCGGATCCCAGCTGCCGTGCGCGTGGCCGCGCCACACGCGCACGAGGTCATCGAGCGGAACGTTGCGGCAGTAGGCGACACCGTTCTCGCGGTAGCTCGGCATGATGAAGTCGTCGTCGCGGAGCGCGCGAGCTGAGCCGATCTGGGCGGCCTCCTGGCCGAGCAGCGGCGGCCACAGCCCGAGTTCGCCCTGGCGCTGCAGCGCTGTCGCCTCGACGTCGATGCGCCGTACGACGACCATGTCCTCGTAGAGGTCGGCGAGTTGGTCATCGGAGACATCGGCGATCCACCGGTCGAGGGTGGGATTGGCGTGGCGCCTGCCTTCGGCGTCGATGAGCTGAACGTAATCGCGGTCGTCGAGCAGGTCGACCTCCGAGTCGCTGGAATTTGACACAGTTGTACGCAACACTTCACGCCTTCCTTCGGGATTCTCGACTGGTGAGTCGCTGATCCACTCCAGAGGATCGGCCCAGCTTGTTGGCAGACCGACCCGCTCCAGCACCGTTGACTGGCATATAGCGAGATTACGCAGTGCGGCTGGGAATTCACAACCCAACCTGCCGCGAGAGACAAAGAACGGGCCCGCCCTTTGTGGGGCGGACCCGTTCCTGTGTTGCGAAGCCGGAATGCAGATCAGACTTCGGCTGGAACCTCTTCCGCCTCCGCCGGGACGGCGGCAGCGGCGTCCTCAACCGGGGACAGCGAAAGCTTTCCACGGTCGTCGATCTTGGTGATCTCCACCTGGATCTTCTGGCCGACGGAGAGCACGTCTTCGACGTTCTCCACGCGCTTTCCTCCGGCGAGCTTGCGCACCTCGGAGATGTGCAGCAGGCCGTCCTTGCCTGGCGTGAGCGAGACGAACGCGCCGAACGTGGCGATCTTCACAACGGTTCCGAGGAACCGCTCTCCGACCTCCGGGTTCAGCGGGTTCGCGATCGCGTTCACCGCGGCGCGGGCCGCCTCGGCGGACGGGCCGTCCACAGCGCCGATGTACACGGTGCCGTCATCCTCGATCGAGATGTCGGCTCCCGTGTCGTCCTGAATCTGGTTGATCGTCTTGCCCTTCGGGCCGATCAGCTCGCCGATCTTGTCGAGCGGGATCTGCACGCTGATCACGCGCGGCGCGGTCGGTGCCATCTCATCCGGGGCATCGATCGCGGCGTTCATGACGGCGAGGATCGCCGTGCGGGCTTCCTTCGCCTGGCCGAGCGCGCTGTCGAGCACCGAGGACGGGATGCCATCGAGCTTCGTGTCCAGCTGGATCGCCGTGACGAACTCGCTCGTACCGGCGACCTTGAAGTCCATGTCGCCGAGGGCATCCTCCGCACCCAGGATGTCGGTGAGTGCCGCGTAACGGACCTCTCCATCCACGGTGTCGGACACGAGGCCCATCGCGATGCCGGCGACAGGTGCGCGCAGCGGCACACCCGCGTTCAGCAGCGACAGGGTCGATGCGCACACGGAACCCATCGACGTCGAACCGTTGGAACTGAGAGCCTCAGACACCTGACGGATCGCGTACGGGAACTCCTCGCGGGGCGGAAGCACCGGCGCGAGCGCGCGCTCGGCGAGGAAGCCGTGCCCGATCTCGCGGCGCTTCGGGCTGCCCACTCGGCCGGTTTCACCGGTGGAGTAGGGCGGGAAGTTGTAGTGGTGCATGTAACGTTTCTTCGTCACCGGGGCGAGAGAATCGATCTGCTGCTCCATCTTGAGCATGTTCAGAGTCGTGACGCCCAGGATCTGGGTCTCTCCGCGCTGGAAGATCGCCGAACCGTGAACGCGCGGGATGACCTGCACCTCGGCGTCGAGCGGGCGGATGTCCGCGAGGCCGCGTCCGTCCATCCGAACGCCCTCGGTCAGGATGCGTCCGCGAACGACCTTCTTCGTGACCGACTTGTACGCGGCGCTGACCTGGTTGTTGGCGCCCTCCGGCAGCTCGCCTGCCTCGACCTTCGCGGCGATGGCATCCTTCACGCGCGTCTTGAGCTCGTCGTCGGCGTTCTGCCGCTCGACCTTGCCCGCGATCTTGTAGACACTCGCGAGCTCGGTCTCGGCGAGTGCCGCGACAGCGTCGTAGGTGGCATCGTCGTACGGAGGGAAGACCGGGTATTCCTGGATCTCCTTGGCCGCCTGAGCAGCCATCTCTGCCTGAGCCTTCACGAGCTGGGCCAGGAACGGCTTCGCCGCTTCGAGGCCCTGCGCCACGATCGCCTCGTTGGGCTTCGTCGCACCGGCCTTGATGAGCTCCCACGCGTGCTCGGTGGCTTCGGCCTCGACCATCATGATCGCGACGTCTTCCTTGCCGTTCTTGTCCGTCACAATGCGGCCGGCAACAGTGAGGTCGAACACGGCCTCTTCGAGCTGCTCGTGCTTGGGGAACGCCACCCACTGGTCGCCGATAAGCGCCATGCGGATCCCGGCAATGGGACCGCTGAACGGCAGACCGGAGATCTGGGTGGATGCGCTGGCCGCGTTGATCGCGAGCGCGTCGTAGAACTCGCCCGGCGCGATGCTGAGCACCGTGATGACGATCTGGACCTCGTTGCGAAGCCCATCGACGAACGACGGGCGCAGCGGGCGGTCGATCAGGCGGCAGACCAGGATGGCCTCCGTCGACGGGCGACCTTCGCGGCGGAAGAAGCTTCCGGGGATCTTGCCTGCGGCGTAGGAACGCTCCTCGACATCCACCGTGAGGGGGAAGAAGTCGAAGTTGTCCTTGGGGTGCTTGCCGGCGCTGGTGGCGCTCAGCAGCATGGTGTCTTCGTCGAGGTACGCAGCGACGGCACCCTGTGCCTGCTGCGCGAGACGGCCGGTTTCGAACCGGACCGTGCGCTTGCCGAACTTGCCGTTATCCAAAACGGCTTCGGCGAATTTGATTTCTGGACCCTCCATGTGGGGGTTTTCTCCTTTGCTGGTGTCGCACCCCCGTGTGGGGCGCGGCGCGAACGTTCGGAGCAGGAGAAGGCAGTCAGGGGCGCGCAGCGATTGCGCCGGGGCGCCGGTTCTGATCAACAGTAGAAATACACCGTACGAGTCGGGATACCACCACCGGTGACCAGCATCTTGCCAGCCTGCTCCGTGGTCGGCCCGGACGCACCCCGAAGGAGCGGTACCGAAACAACCTCGTAGAGTCTACCAGCCGGGCCTCCGGCAACATAGCGGCGACGCGCGCCCGACCGGAAAACTGCCACGCACCGCGCTACCCGCGCACCCGCGCAACCTCCGCGCGGACCGCCGGCACGACCTCTGCCGCGAAGCGCTCGACGGCAGTCGAATCATCCGTAGCGAGAATGAACGTGCCCATCCCGTACTCGATCGCGAGGTGAACCAGGCGCTCCACGGTGGCGCTGTCCGCATCGATGTTGAGCATGCGGCGGATGTCCCCGGGCGCGCGGCCGGCCTCGCTCGCGCCCTCATCGATTCTGGCATTCATGTCGGCAAGGGCATCGATGCTCTTCAGGTAACCGAAGGAGGGAACCCAACCGTCGGCCGCGCGGCCGGTCAGTCGCAGCATGCGCGGGCCGTAAGCGCCGATCGAGATGCTGATCGGGTGCGGTGTCGCGGGTCCCCGTTTCGCTCCACGAACGGCATAGTACTCGCCGTCCACGCGGGCGCCGCCCGGCTCATCGACCGCCCACAGCGCGCGAATGACGCGGATCGCTTCCTCGAGCGCTTGCACGGACTCGCCCGGCGCGAGCCGCCGGCCGCCCACCGCTTCGATCGCATCCCAGAACCCGCCGGCCCCCAGACCGAGCTCGAACCGGCCGCCGCTCAACAGGTCCAGCGTTGTGGAGGCTCTCGCGAGAACGACGGGCAGCCGCAGCGGAAGGTTCGTCACATTCGCCGAGAGCCGTGCCCGCGTGGTGCGGCCGGCGACGAACGCGAGCAGGCTCCACGCATCCAGCAGGGCGGGCTGGTAGGGGTGGTCCTGGAACGTCACAAGGTCGAATCCGAGCGTATCGCTCAACTCCGCCAGCGCGACCACCCGGTCCGGTTTCGCCGCGCTCGGCGTGATGAAGGTGCCGAACTGGATGTCGTGCCCGTAATCCGTCATGAGTCCCAGCCTCCCATGGCCGTCAACGGTTTTGCGTTGTCAAGAATTCCCTCGCGCAGTGAGTACGCTGGGACTATCCCGAAAGGAGCCGCCCGTGCGAGTTGGTGTAACGCGAGAACAACGTGCAGGAGAACGGAGGGTCGCGGCAACACCGGAAACGGTCGAGCAGTTGACCAAGCTTGGCCTCGAGGTCGTCGTCGAAAAAGGTGCGGGCGTCGAATCCGGCATCTCGGATGCGGCATACAAGCACGCGGGCGCCACGATCGCACCGACGCTCGCACTCGGCAAGCTCGATGTGCTCCTCCACGTGCGCCCGTTGTCGGAGACCACGGCGAAGGCGCTCAGGAAGGGCGCCGTCACGATCGGAATGGCCTCCCCGTCCACCGAACTGCCCACGGTAACTGCACTCGCCAAGTCGGGCGTCACGTCGTTCGCACTCGAGCTCATCCCGCGAATTTCCCGCGCCCAGTCCATGGATGCGCTGAGCTCGCAGGCGCTCGTCGGCGGCTACCGCGCCGTGATCGAAGCTATCGCGAGGTATCCGCGGTTCTTCCCCCTGTACATGACCGCGGCCGGCACGATCCCGCCCGCGAAGGTGCTCGTGCTCGGCGCGGGAGTGGCCGGACTGCAGGCGATCGGCACGGCGAAGCGCCTTGGAGCGCGGGTCTCCGCGAACGACATCCGTGCCGCATCCGCCGACGAGGTGCGCTCGATGGGCGGCACGTTCATCAACCTGGACCTCGACGCGGCGGCGGAGGGCACCGGCGGTTACGCCAAGGAGCTCGCCGAAGACCGGGCGAAGCGCCAGCGCGAGTTGCTGGCCCCGCACATCGCCTCCTCGGATGTGCTCATCACGACGGCGGCAATTCCCGGCCGCGCCGCGCCCCTGCTCGTCACGACCGACATGGTGAAGGGGATGCGCGCCGGTTCGGTCGTCATCGACCTCGCTGCTGAGTCCGGCGGCAACGTCGAGGGTGTCGTCGCCGGCAAGGACACGCCGGTACCCGTCGACGGCGGAACCGTCACGCTCGTGGGGCTCAAGGATGCCCCCTCCGCGATCCCCTCCGACGCGTCGCGGCTCTACGCCAAGAACGTCGCGAACCTGCTCGCGCTCATGACCGCTGACGGCACGGTCGCACCGGACTACACCGACGAGGTCGTCAGCGGAGCATGCCTGACCAGGGACGGCACCATCGTGCACGAGCCCACCGCGAACGCCCTGGCCGAAAAGAGGGCCCCGGCGAAGAAGGCGCCAGCGAAGAAAGCCACGGCAAAGAGACCCGCAACCGCCGCGAAAGCAGCAACCACCAGGAAGGGAGCGAACTGATGGAACCGATGGAGGCCGTCGTCCTTCTCACCTACACCGTGCTCGCGATCTTCGTCGGCTTCGAAGTCGTCTCGAAAGTCACGAGCAAGCTGCACACCCCTCTCATGTCGGGCGCCAACGCCATCCACGGGATCATCCTCGTTGGAGCCATCATCGTCGCCAGCGAGACAACCGACCCGTGGTTGCTGACCGTCGCGATCATCGCGGTCGTCCTGGCGACCGCGAACGTCGTCGGCGGATTCGTGGTCACCGACCGGATGTTGGAAATGTTCCGGTCGAAGAAGCCGGCGAAGTCGTCGGCACCTGCCGAGAGCGCCACTGCGGAGGTTGCCAAGTGAAACTCCTCAGCCCCGAGTGGACCGCACTCCTTTACCTGGTCGCCGCCGTCTGCTTCATCCTCGCGCTCAAGGGGCTTTCCTCCCCCAAGCACGCTCGCCGAGGCAACCTGATCGGCGCGACCGGCGCCCTCATCGCGATCGTCACCGTATTCCTGTCGATCCATGTCGAGAACTTCCTGCTCATCATCGCCGCCATCGCCGTGGGAACGGCCATTGCCGTGCCCATCGCGCGCAAGGTGCAAATGACGCAAATGCCGCAGCTCGTCGGCGGCTTCAACGGCGTCGGCGGCGGTGCGGCAGCACTCGTCGCGGTGCTCGAACTTGGCCAGCATGAAGACATCGGGTTCCGCATCGCCGTCGTCTTCACGATGCTGATCGGGGCGATCTCGTTCTCCGGCTCCGCCATCACCGTGTTGAAGCTGCAGGAACTCATGACCACGCGTCCCGTGTTGTTCCCCGGCCTGCGCTGGATCATGTCGCTCGCGGTCCTCGCCTCGATTGTCTCCGGCGTGTTCGTGGTGATCTCCGGCAACTGGGTGTGGGCCGTAGCCCTTCTCGTTCTCGGCCTCATCGTCGGTGTTCTGCTCGTGCTGCCGGTGGGCGGCGCGGATGTCCCGATCGTCATCTCGCTGCTCAACGCGTTCACCGGCATCGCCGTCGCGGCGAGCGGAATCGTGCTCGGGAACGTGCTGCTTCTCGTCGCCGGCACGCTCGTCGGCGCGAGTGGAACCATCTTGACCATGGCGATGGCCAAGGCGATGGGCCGCGGGGTCACCGGCATCCTGTTCGGCGCGTTCAAGGGCGGGTCCACCGCGGGTTCCACGACCGTGAGCGATCGCCCGGTGCGGTCGAGCACCCCGGAGGATGTCGCCGTGCAGCTCGGTTACGCGCAGAACGTCGTCATCGTGCCCGGATACGGTCTCGCCGTAGCGCAGGGTCAGCACACGATCGCCGAACTGGCGACGACGCTCGAGGAGCGCGGCGTGCATGTCGTCTTCGGCATCCACCCCGTCGCGGGCCGCATGCCAGGGCACATGAACGTGCTGCTCGCCGAGGCGAACGTGCCGTACGAATCGCTCAAGGAGCTCGACGAGGTCAACTCGGAGTTCAAGTCCACCGACGTCGTGCTCGTCGTCGGCGCGAATGACGTCGTGAACCCTGCGGCGAAGTCGACCCCGGGATCCCCCATCTACGGCATGCCCATTCTCGAGGTCGGCGACGCGAACCAGATCGTGTTCCTGAAACGCTCGATGCGCCCCGGTTTCGCCGGCATCGAGAACGAGTTGCTGTACGACCCCAAGACGGAACTGCTGTTCGGGGACGCGAAGGATTCGCTCGGCGCGGTGCTCGCGGCGGTCAAAGCGCTGTAGCAGGACCTCCGTGGCTCGCGGACGGCGTGGGTTCGCCGGCCGTTGATCGACCCGTGCGGCTTGCGACGGCGATCAGGAGGACTGCAAGGACCGCCCAGCCGAGAAGGATCAGCCAGGGCAGGAGGCTGTCTGCGCTCGGAAAGTAGGACTCGTTCCGCAGCAGGTTGCCTGCAGCCCCGGGCGGGAACCACTGCCCGATCGCGCCCCACGGTCGCACGATGAACTCGGGCGGCAGCGTGGCGCCGGAGATCGGATTGGCGAACAGGACGAAGACGACCGCGGCAAGACCGAGCCCTCCCCGCCCCAGGAGGGCGGCAAGACCAACCGTGGTGCCGCCGATGGCGAGGAGCGCCAGTGCGATCACCCCCACGTTGACCAGGTAGCTGCCCTGAAGCCCGCCGAACCACCCCTGCAGGATTCCGGCGATCGTGAATCCCCCGACGACGGCGAGGACGAGGATCGCAGTCAGGCGCCGCCACATTCCGACAACGACGAGCGAAATGACGACACCGCCGATCAGCCCGCCGAGAACCAGCGGAAATGTCGACGCCGACAGGATCACACCGTTGGGGTCTGCGGAAACCAGCGGAACCACGTCGGTCACCGGCACCGTGATGGGTGTCGATGGCGCCTGGCCCTGGGCGGCCATCGCCTTCGTGAGGTTCGCCGCGAGTTCAGGTGAAAATTTGCCGAGCATCCCGGCGATCGCCGCATTCGCGGCGGAACTCACGAGGATTTCGGGGCTCGGTGCGAGGACGATGGCGCCGTAAACCTTTCGAGTCTCGATGAGTTGGACTGCAGCGTCGCGGTCGGACACGGTGGACAATGCGAAGAGGTCGGGCGACTGGGCGGCAAGTCCCGATTCGAATTGCGTCACCTGGGCGTCGGGGCCGGCCATGGCCAGCGGGATGCTCTTCGGTTCCGCAGTGACAGCGGGCCACAGGAATGCCAGCAGGATCACCCCCACGATGGCGGCGAGCGCGACGCCCATGACGCTCAATCGGGCCCACGGGGTCTTGGCGAGGGTTGCGTTCATGGGAAACCTCCTGATAACAGAATGATCGTTCTGTTAGTTTCCACCCGCGGGTCGAATTAAACAAGAACAATCATTCTCTTTATACTCGGAACGTGCCCAAAGTGTCCGACGAGTATCGAGAGTCCCAGCGAGCAAGGATCGCGGATTCCGCTCTGCGTGTGTTCGCGCTCAAAGGCTTCCAGAAAACCTCGATGGCCGACATCATCGCCGACTCCGGCATGTCTGCCGGCGCGATCTACGCGTACTTCCCGGGCAAAGCGGACATCATCGCCGAGGTTGCCGGACGGGTGCTCGGCACCCGGATCGCCAGTATCGAGCGTCTCGCCGGCCGCGAAACGCTGCCTGCTCCCAGCGACCTCATCCGCACGATACTCTCCGGGCTCCGCGACGAGCTGGGGAATCCGAGCATCGTCCTGCAGGTCTGGGGCGAGGCCGTCAACGACCGCCAGCTCCGCCCGCTCGCCAACGAGGCGTTCGGTCGGCTGCTCAACGCATTCCGCCTCTACCTTGCGGCGTGGCAGCAAACCGCGCACAACCTGCAACCGGCGGCAGCGGATGCCCTCGCCCGCGAACAGGCGCCCCTCCTGTTGAGCGCGTGCCAGGGCTACCTCGTACAGCTCGCCCTCCTCGACGACTTCGATTCGGACTTCTATCTCGACCGGGTCGTTGCGAACCTGCCGCACTAGCGAACCGGAATTTGGCCGGAGGGCTCTCCGCGGGGCGGCGGAACTCAGGTGGCGGTGAAGCCGCCGGTCGGGTTGAACGAGGGGTCGAGGGCGAACGGGTCCTGCACCCGGCTGGACCGATCCGATGCCGCCACCGCGCGCGCGAACAGGATGGACGCCCGCTCGATACGCTCTGGCAGGGAGGCGAGCGAGTTGTTTGACGCGTTCGCGTCCCCCGCGCTTCCCCAGTCGGCTGAGGCCGCGTACACTCCCGTGGGGATGACGTCGGCCCGCAGGTAGGTGAACAGCGGGCGCAGCGCGTAATCGAGTGCGAGCGAGTGGCGGGGAGTTCCGCCGGTCGCGCCGATCAGGACGGGCATCCCCTCGAGGGACTCGGGGTCCACGATGTCGAAGAACGACTTGAACAGCCCGCTGTAACTCGCGGCGAAAATCGGGCTCACCGCGATGAGTCCGTCGGCACCGATGACGGTTTCCAGCACGCCTCCCAGCGCGGGGCTCGGGAATCCGGCGAGCATGTTGTTGGTGATGTCGCGCGCGTGGTCGCGAAACTCAATGGTTTCGACCTGCACGCGGATGCCCTGATCCTCCAGGCGGCGAACGGTGGCCTGTGCGAGCCTGTCGGCCAGCATCCGTGTCGACGACGGCTGGCTCAACCCTGCCGACACGACCGCGATCCGGCGCACCGTTCCCTCGGCCGGCGCAGTGTGTGTTTCAGACACCGCGCTCGCCTCGGAAGCAGCGCTCGCCTCGGAAGCAGCCCCTCCCTGTTGTGCAGGACTTTCTGCCGATTCCCCGGTCACTTGGCGCCATCCAGGGCTGTTTCGGCCGGATTGTCCTGCACAACAGGATTCGCGGCGTCGGAAGAGAGGGCCGCATCGCGGGCGGCGACCCGCGCGGCGTGCGTCGGGCCGTCCGGAACCTGCGCTGGGCGATCCGTCGCGAACTCCCTGCGCAACGCGGGAACGACTTCGCTGCCGAGAATGTCGAGCTGCTCCAGTACGACTTTGAGCGGGAGACCGGCGTGGTCCATCAGGAACAACTGGCGCTGGTAGTTGCCGAAACTGTCGCGCATGCTCGCGTAGCGGTCGATGATCTCCTGCGGGCTGCCGACCGTGAGCGGGGTCTGGGCCGTGAACTCCTCCAGGGAGGGGCCGTGGCCGTACACGGGTGCGTTGTCGAAGTACGGTCGGAACTCGTCCACCGCATCCTGCGACTTCGGCCGCATGAACACCTGGCCGCCGAGGCCGACGATGGCCTGGTCTGCGCTGCCGTGGCCGTAGTGCTCGAAGCGCTGGCGGTACAGACCGATGAGCCGCATGTAGTGCTCTTTCGGCCAGAAGATGTTGTTCGCGAAGAAACCGTCACCGTAAAACGCGGCCTGTTCCGCGATCTCCGGGGAGCGGATGCTGCCGTGCCACACGAACGGCGCCACGCCATCCAGAGGCCTGGGCGTGGACGTGAAGCCCTGCAGCGGGGTGCGGAACTGGCCGCTCCAGTCGACGACGTCTTCGTGCCACAGTTTGTGAAGCAGCGCGTAGTTTTCCACGGCGAGCGGGATCCCCTGGCGGATGTCCTGCCCGAACCACGGGTACACGGGGCCGGTGTTGCCGCGCCCGAGCATGATGTCGACGCGGCCGTCGGCGAGGTGCTGAAGCATGGCGAAGTCTTCGGAAATCTTCACCGGGTCGTTTGTGGTGATGAGCGTCGTCGACGTGGACAGGAGAAGCTTCTTCGTTTGGGCCGCGATGTATCCGAGCATCGTCGTCGGCGAGCTCGGCACGAACGGCGGGTTGTGGTGCTCTCCCGTGGCGAACACGTCGAGCCCGACCTCTTCGGCTTTGAGGGCGATCGCGACCATCGACTTGATGCGCTCGTGCTCGCTCGGCGCCCGGCCGGTGGTGGGGTCTGTCGTGACATCACCGATGGTGAATACTCCGAATTGGACGGTCATGGGCTGCGTGGCCTTTCGTGGTTCGAGCGCGGTCGATACTGGCAACGAATACCGCGTCGAAAGTATTCCCGAACTGGACTATGCCCAGTGGTTTCACCGCTCACTCCGATATGGTCGGAGCATGCGCCTCACACTTCCCACAGACCTTGACCTGACCGACTTGACCAAGCACCGCGATGCCGGGAGCGCGAGCATCTACCTGCCGTCGACGCCGATCACGCGCGACGTGGATGCGGTGCAAATCGAGTTGAAGAACGCGGCGTCCGAGGTGGACACCCAGTTGAGAGGACTCGGCATCCACAAGAAGCAGGTGGATGATGTCGCGAAGTCGCTCGATGGCCTTCAATCCGACCGGGAATTCTGGGGATTCCAGGGGCATTCCCTGGCGATCTTCGTCGCCCCCGGCGTTTTGCGAGCATTCCGTCTGGCGAACTCGCTGCAACCGCTCGTAGCGGTGGGCGACCGGTTCGATGTCGGACCGTTGCTGCGCTCCGTGACGTTCTCCAATAGCGGCTACGTGCTTTCCGTTGCGGAAGGGCGCACCCGCCTCCTTGAATTGTCTGCGGATGCACGCCCGATCGAACTCGAACTCGACCTGCCCGATGAAGCGGAGGGCGTACTCGACGACCCGAAGTATCAGGGGCGATTCGACCGCCACCGCGCCGACGGCACGACCGGGGACCGAATCGAACGGGAACGTTTCTGCCGTCTGGTACAGGATGCCGTACTCCCTCACCTGGCCGATTCGACGTTGCCCATGATTCTCGCCGCCAGTGCGGACCTTGAACCTGCGTACCGCGCGGTCAACACGTATCGGGGCCTTCTCGATCAGGGCATCAGAGCCAACCCGGAGGCGTTCAGCGCAGACGACCTGAACTCGCGCGCCCGCGCCATCCTCGACGCCCACTACGCATCGAAGCTGGCGGATTGGCGCGAACGGTTCGGAACCCTGCGCAGCAACGGGCTCGCCACGAGCCAGCTCAGCGAGGTCGCCCGCGCGGCGACCGCATCCGGGGTTGCGGAGCTCCTGTTCGACATGGATTCGGCCCTTGAGGGGTCCATCGATGACTCCGGCGTCGTGCGGGAGGTAAGCGAGCCGGATGCAGAGAACTACGGCATCGTCGACGAGATCGCGGCCAGGGTGCTGCGATCCGGCGGAACTGTGAAGGCCGTTCGTGCCAGCGACCTGCCCGATGACACCCCGGTCGCCGCGACCCTGCGCTACCCCATGTAAAGCTCGGAAAATCCTGACGTTCACCATCGATTACGGAGGCACCAATGACCATCGACGACACCGTTGCGCAACGCATCACCAAGACGATGAAGGGCACGCTCATCGCCGTGTCGATCATCGGCATCATTCTGGGAATTTTGGCGCTCGTCTGGCCGGGCGCGACCCTGCTCACCGTTGCCATCCTGTTCGGAAGTTACCTGATCGCGGCGGGTGTATTCCGGGTGAGTGCGGCCATCACGGCGGATTCGCTGAGCGCCGGAGTCCGCTGGCTGCTGGGCATCCTCGGCGTGCTCATCATCGTGGCCGGAATCATCAGTCTCGCCAACCCGTTCCGCTCACTCATCGTTCTCGCCTTCGTCATTGGGATCGGCTGGATCCTCGACGGGATCGTCGACATCGGCGCCGGAGCAGCCGGCACGACGCGGGGACCGCGGTGGCTCGCCGTGGTCAGCGGGGTGGTGTCGATCATCGCGGGCATTGTGATCTTCCTGCTGCCGGGGCTCGCGATCGCCACGTTCATCCTGTTCGGAGCGATTCTCCTCATCGTGGTCAGCGCCACCACCTTGCTCACGCTGCCGTTCCGCGGCAAGAACGCTGCGGCAGTGTAGCGACGACGACGTTTCTGATCTATTTTCCGGCCAGCTCTGCCGCGAGCAGTTCAAGCGTGCGCAGGCGGCCGGGTGCGGTGCGCGCGTCGGCGTCAGCGTGCGCCGACGCTCCGGGCGAAACCATGACCTCGTCGACATCGAACTGGGCCGCGAGGGCACGGATGCGGGCCGCAGCCGGCTCGGCGGCATCGATGACCCATCGCTCCTTCATGCGGTCCATGAGAGCCTGCATGGGCGGGGTCACCTCTGTCGCCGCCGCCTGCTCGACCGTGAGTTGCGGCCCGAGCGGCAGCCCGCTGCGCAGCCTTGCCATCTGCTGAAGTTGTGGGAGCGCCAGGGCGCGGGCTTCCTCCGCGGTGTCGGCGACGACGGCGTTCACGGTGAGGAACGTGCGAGGACGGTCGAGAGAGGCGCTCGCGGTGAACCCGCTGCGATACAGTTCCAGCGCCTGTGCGGTGCCCTCGCCCGAGAAGTGGTGGGCGAAGACGTAGGGAAGGCCGAGCTGGGCGGCCAGGCGCGCGGAGTAGTCGCTCGATCCGAGCAGCCAGATTTCCGGAGTGGTTTCGGCCCGCGGCGTCGCCTTGATTTCATAACTCTGCGCGGCACGGTCGCCGCTTCCGCCGAGCTGCAGCGCCGCGCCGTCCGGGTTCAGGAGCGCGCCGATATCCCGGACGTTGGAGGGGAATGCGTCGACATCGCTCGTGGCGCCGCTCGAGCGCAATAGTGCGGTGATGACGGGGTCGCTGCCCGGTGCGCGGCCGATCCCGAGGTCGATGCGCCTCGGGAATGCAGCTTCGAGAGCCGCAAACTGTTCGGCGATCACGAGCGGCGAATGGTTCGGGAGCATGACGCCGCCGGA
Organism: Micrococcales bacterium; assembly: GCA_017306245.1. GTDB lineage: Bacteria > Actinomycetota > Actinomycetes > Actinomycetales > Microbacteriaceae > Terrimesophilobacter. The sequence goes on from JAFKIY010000004.1 coordinate 84,805, forward strand.
GCCGACCCTGATCCTGGCCGTGTTGGCCGCAATGACGCCGATCAGGATCGGCGGGTTGGTTGCCGCGACCGCGGGCATGTTGTGGTGTTCGGCGATCCAGTATCTCTCGTAGCCGAGCTCATCCGCCCTCTGCGCGAGGGCCACGGATGCCGCGATGGCGTCCCCCGATGATTGGTTGCTGCGGACCGGGATGAGGTCGAGAACGGAGAGGCGCGGAGTCGTTGTGGTCATCGTGAGGGGAAACCGGCTAGCTGTCGCGGCTATTCCGCAGGCGTTTCAGCCACCACTGGGCGAGGTAGCTTCCGAACAGCAGGATCGCGCCAGCCACGAGCGCAGTCCGAAACAGGAATCGGAATGCGCCGGCCTGCAGGGTGAAGGCAAGCACCGCGGTGATGACGATGATCGCGAAAACTGCGAGCCGAAACAGGTTGATGCGGGCGAGCGGTCCCGTGCGGCGTTTCACGCGGCACCCGCCGCGGCGGCGGCATCCGGTTCCCGCTCGCTGCCGGCGCGCGCCCACGCCCACCTCACGACTCCGAGGGCGATGAGGACCTGGGCGGCGATGTAGGTGAGCATGATCAGGGTGTCAACCTGCCACAGCTCGAATCCGGGGTGGAATTTGTTCAGCCCGAGGAGGGTGTCCGATGTCACGAACAGCACGCCGCCGATCGCGATGAGGCCGTTGCAGCCGAGAGCCAGCGCACCCATCCCTCCGAGTACGAGGCCGTACACGGCGACGGGTCCGAGCAGAGCGCCAGTGTACGGGGCGAGGAGCACCACGAGCGCCACCCACCACAGGAGATATCCGGCGCCCCACAGCGGCACCCGACGCATCCGGAGTTTGCGCAGGAACACGACGATGTACGCGACGTGCGCGAGCAGGAAGCAGCCGAGCGCGACGAGGAAGCTCACATCGCCTGGGGACGCGATCCCCACGTCTCCCGCCCAAGAGAACAGGATGGCGAGGGATGCCAGCAGGGCGACTTCGGTGCGCCAGCGCGGCAGCGCGAACAGAAGGCCGGCCAGCAGGAACGGCATGAGCAACGGTTTGGTGAAGGTCGAGAGAGTGTCGGCGCCGACCGCCAGTGCAACGAGATGCACGAGGCCGATGATCCCGTAGGGGGCGAACACTGCGGCGGTGCGCGCTCTGTTCATGCCTCGACCCTAGTGCGGCTCAACCTTGTTTCGCGTCGCGTCGGAAGAGCAACCCCCTCAGCGCGACGAAGACGAGTGCGGCGACGACGGCGACGATGAGGATCTTCACGATGAAGAACACGACGCTCAGAAGCAGGTTGACAAGCCACCACGCGATCACGATGGAGGCGATCACGCCGAGGATCGTGAGGATGAGTGCGCCGGTGCTTTTCACATTCGGAGTCTAACGGTCGACGCGGACCATCTTGAGTCGCGACGAGTGGCCTCGCACAATCTCTATGCGGCTCCTGGGCACGTTGAAGTGTTTCGCGAGCAGCTCGACGACCGCAGAATTGGCCTGCCCGTCGACGGCGCGCTGCTGCACGAACACGGTGAGAATCTCGCCATCCGGCGTCAGCTCCTGCTCGATGAGCGGGCCCTTTCGGCTGCCCGGCTTGACGCGCACGGTGACGTTCACGGTTCGAGGCTAACCCGTGCGACGGAAACGGGCCGCCACCCGGAGGTGGCGGCCCGTTTGCCAGGTCTGTGCGACTTATCGGCGCAGTCCGAGGCGCTCGATGAGTGCGCGGTACCGGTTGATGTCGATGTCCGACAGGTACCCGAGCAGACGGCGGCGCTGGCCCACCAGCAGAAGCAGCCCACGACGCGAGTGGTGGTCGTGCTTGTGCTCTTTCAGGTGCTCGGTGAGGTCCTTGATTCGTGCAGACAGCATGGCAACCTGCACTTCGGGGCTTCCCGTGTCACCTGGGTGAGTGGCGTACTCGTCGATGATCGCTTTCTTGGCATCTGGTGCTAATGGCATAGACGGCCCCTTCTCCTCGTTGCGCGGCGCCGGTCACCTGCTGTGCCAGCTCTCTTTATCCGCGGCCGTTGGACGGCAACCTTGTGAGTTTAGCACCCCGGATGCCCCTGCCGCGGCCGGCGGCTAAAGGTGCTCTCGAAGCACTTGGGTGATCTGTGCCTCGGTGGGCGATCCGGCCAGCCGGGCCCCCGTGTTGTACACGCGGCAGGCGAGGTCGGTGGTGGTTCCGCCGTTGGGGAACGGGTCTTCGCCGTCGATGAGGATCGTGGGGGAACCGGCGAAAGCGTACTCGGCGGCCTCTTCGGGCGTCTTCAGAAGGACGGTCTCAATAGCCACAGCCGATTTTCCGACTGCATTCAGCGCGTTTCGAAGCAGCGTGCCGGTTTCTTCCCAATTGGGACATTCGTTGATGTGAAGCAACTGGATGTTCATGGCTCCCCTGCCGTTACGCGGCAACCCGGTCGGCGTCGCGGCGCGGCACACGCACGCCATCGAACACGCCCGCCCGAATCGCCTGGAAAACTTCGGTTGCCGCTTCCTGGATGCGGCCCTGCCGGTGCGAAGCCTCCACCGCGGCGAGACGGCGATCCTCTTCGGTGTAGACGACATCCGCAGCAGCCACGTCATCGACCAGCTCGCCCTCCATCGCGCGGACCCACGCCGACACCACCTGGCGAAGCGTGGAGTTCCCGATCTCGACGGCGATTCGCTGGCCACGGATGAACGGCCGCACCTGAGTGATCATTGCCCGAGCCAACAGCCCCGGGGCCAGCAAATCCGCGGCCTGACGGTCGCCCACATTCTTGGGGATGCCGATCAGCGTTCCGACATCGACGACCGGGTTGTCGGCAAGCGCCGGCGAGAACGCCACCCTGTCGCCGCGCACGAAACCGTCCGCGGCGAGCCCGACATCGGTGACCGTGGCGGCAACCATGGTTCCGACCGCGTCGATGGAGACGCGCACCTGCCCCGCCATGGGGCGTCGGAGGGCTTGTGTAGTCATACATGGGAAAACCCGCAACAACGCCCGAGTATTCCAAAAACTCAGGCAATACCTGTGGATTTGCCGAGTAGTCTGGGGCAGGTCGCGGCAACTGCCGGCGACAACGAAGTCCTGCGGAAAGGTACGACCATGGTCACCGTTACCCTGTCCTGGCTCCTCATCATCACCATCCTCGCGGCGGCGCTTGCGCTCTTCGACGGCATCGCCCGGATGCGCGGACGCCGAAGCAACTCGATCCTCGCGATCGCGGAACTCCTCTTCGCGCTGCTCATGCTGCTGTCGCTCTTCTTCGCATTCCCCGCACCGCTCGGCACGCTCCTGTTCGCGATCGTGCTCGAAGTGATCCTTCTGCTGATCCTGCTCATCCGCGGCACCGGCGCCAGAGGCGCCTCGACCGTGACGATCATCGCGCTCATTCTGAACTCGATCGTCGTGCTCATCGCGCTCGGCTGGCTCACCATACCCGGGCTCAGCTGACGCGACTCCCCCGGCGAGACCCGGCTAGAACTCCTCGTTCGTGTCCGGATCCCCACCCCACAGCCGACCGGACTCGAGTGACGAAATCGAGGCGACTTCGGCGTCGGTGAGTTCGAATCCGAACACGTCGAGGTTCTCCCGTTGCCGCTTCGGCGAGGAAGATTTCGGTATCGGGATGCTCCGCAGCTCCACGTGCCACCGCAGAACAACTTGGGCCGGTGTGACGCCGTGCGCATCCGCCACCGCCGCAGGGTCGGCCAGCACAGACCGTTGGTGCGCGAGCGGCGACCAGCTCTGCGTCTGGATGCCGTATTCGGCATGGAACGCCCGCATTTCCGCCTGCGGAAAGTGCGGGTGCAGCTCAATCTGGTTCACCGCGGGCACCACCCCGGACTCCTGAATGAGGAACTCCAGATGCTCCCGGGTGAAATTGCTCACGCCGATCGAGCGGATGAGCCCCTCCTCGCGCAGCGCGATCATGGCCCGCCACGAATCGAGGAATTTGCCCACTCTCGGGAGTGGCCAGTGAATGAGGAACAGGTCGATGTAGTCGACCCCCAAATTCGTGAGCGACTCCTCGAACCCTGCGCGGGTCTCCGCAAACCCGTGGAACCGCCCTGGCAGCTTCGTTGCGACTACGATGTCTTCCCGCGGAATGCCGGAGCGCCGAATCGCCTCCCCCACCTCCGCCTCGTTCTCATAGTTGAGGGCGGTATCGAGCAGGCGGTAACCGCAGCCCAACGCCGACACCACGGCGTCCCTGCCGTCGTCGCCGCTCAACAGGTACGTGCCGAATCCGATCGCCGGAATTTCGTTGCCATCGCCAAGAGTTCGTGAGGGAATCGTCATGCCTTCAGTCTCGCGCATGCTCGGCGCGATAGTCTCAGCGGGCGGCCAATGGGAAAGGAGCGCGAGTGTCGTTGTCCGGAATTCTTGACGCACTGCTGATTCTCTTGATGCTGGCGTACTTCAGCTACGGATGGATCGCCGGATTCATTCGCAGCATATTCGGTCTCGCCGGAATCGCCGTGGGCGGCGTCGCCGCGTTCTTCGCGATCCCGCTCGTCGGTTCGTGGGTTCCGTGGCCCGAGTGGCGGCTCTCGTTCATCCTCATTGCGGTGTTCCTGCTCATCGTCGCCGGGCAGACCCTCGGCTCCTTCCTCGGCCGGGTGGTCGGTCAACGCGTCGACAAGTCCAGGCTGAGCATCATCGACCGCATTGCCGGTGCGATCGTGAACGCTGTCGTCGCCGCCCTCATCGCCTCCATGGTGTTGTTCAGCATGGCGTCCCTCGGTGTGCCGTTCCTGTCACAGACCATCGCGGGATCCGCCGTTCTGCGAACCATCAACACCCTCACGCCGCCGCCCGTGGCGAGCGCGCTCGCGCAACTGCGTTCGATCGTCATTCAGGAAGGCATTCCGCGAATCGTGTCAGCGGCGGGCGTGCCGGTGGCGGAGCCGACCGCGCCGCCGAAAATTCCGGATGTCGACACCTCGAGTCCGTCCCTCGAGAAGGCGGCGAAGTCGGTGGTGAAGGTGACCGGGAACGCCTACCAGTGCGGTCAGAACCAGTCAGGCAGCGGATTCGTGGTCGCGAAGAATCGCGTGGTCACGAACGCGCACGTGGTTGCGGGGGTCAGCGAACCCGTCGTCGACGTCCCCGGCCAGGGCGCCAAACCCGGTCGCGTCGTCTACTTCGACCCGAACAATGATCTCGCCGTGATCGCGGTCGCCGGTCTTGGCGCTGCAACGATTCAGGCCGGAAGCACGCTCCCGGACGGATCCGATGCGATCTTCGACGGCTACCCGCTTGGCGGACCGTTTCAATCCAATGCCGCGCAAGTGCTCCAGGTGACCACGGTTAGGGTCAACGACATCTACGGCAAGAACCCGCACCTCATGGAGGTGTACCAGCTTGCCGCGCACGTGCAGGAAGGCAACTCGGGCGGGCCGCTGCTGTCCACGAAGGGCGCCATTGCGGGCGTCGTGTTTGCGAAGGCGGCGGATACCCAGAATGTCGGCTACGCGCAGACGATGAAGGAGCTTCAACCGGTTATCGACCAGGCGGAGAGTCTGAGCTCCGGCGTGTCATCCGGGTCGTGCATCCGGCGTTAAACGCACCAGCTAGATGAGCTGAGAATCGAAGAACTCGAGCACCCGCGACCACGCGTCGCCGGCAGCCTCCGGGTCGTAGGTGCCCGGGTTGGTGTCGTTGAAGAACGCATGCCGCGCATTCGGGTAGACCGTGGATTCGAAATCGATCCCGGCCCCGGCCATCGACCGGGTCACGTCGGGCAGCGACTCCATCAGCCGCTCGTCGAGGCCGCCGTAAAACGCGCGCACCGGGCAAGCGATCGCCGCAATGTCGGCAGTGTCCGGCGGTGCACCGTAGAACGGCGCTGCCGCCTTCAGGCGCGGATCCGCGGCGGCGAGCGCAAACGTGTAGCTGCCGCCGAAGCAGAACCCGGTCACGGCGAGTCTGCCCTCGATGCCGGGCTGTGCCGCCAGGTAGTCGAGAACTTTCCGCAATTGCCCGACCGCCCACGCGCCATAGGCGGGATCCCTCGACGCGGCCAGCTTCTCCCGCATGAGGGGCTGCGCTGCCGAGCGGGCTGCGGCATCCGGGTTCATGGCAAGGTCGTGCAGCTCCTGGCCGACCGCCGGGGTGACCCCGGCATTGGTGAGGATGTCCGGGGCGAGGGCGAGGTAGCCTTCCGCTGCGAACCGATCGGCGACGGACGTGATGTGGTCGACGAGTCCCCAGATCTCGTGGATGACCACGAGGGCGCCCTTCGGCGCGCCCGGAGGGTCGGCCCGATACGCGGTGAGTTCGGAATCGGGAATCTGGATCATGGGCATGGTGTCATCCTGTCACTGTCGCGGCGCTCGTGCGCCGGGGCATCCGCAGGGCGTAGACGGACGCGACCGCGAGAAGGATGACCGCGGAGCCGAACGCTGCCGGGTAGGAGAAGGCGTCAAGCAGGGCGCCGGCGGCGAGCGGCCCGATGATGGCGCCGAGATCGGAGATCGCGGAGAACACGGCGACCGGCTGCCCGCTTTTCTCCCCCGCGGCATCCCCGACGGCGGCGGCCGGCGCGGTGCCCATGAATGCGGCGGCCACGCCGAACACGCACAGGAGCACGATGAGCACCCAGAGTTCGCCCACGAACGGGATCGCGAGCATCACCGCCGCTGCGACGGCGTAGGAGCCGATGATGGCCGGTTTCCTCCCGACCTTGTCGACGAAGGTGCCCGCCGGCCCCAGGGCGATCGTCTGAACGACGGCGGCGATCGCGAAGGCGATGCCGGTCCACAGTTCTTCGCGGTGCAGCAGTTCGACGATCAGTATGGGCACGAGTGCGCTGCGCACGCCCATGTTCGCCCATCCGGAGGCGAAGTTGGCGATGCACGCGGCCCTGAACCGTTCGTCGCTGAGCACCACGCGGAACGGGATCGGTGTCGATTCCGGCGTCTTCGCGCCGCTGACCGCTTTGGATGCCGGGCGCAGGAACATCAGGCCGACCGCTCCGGCGACGACGAGCGTGCCGGCATAGAAGAAGAACGGCGCGCGAAGGGAGATCACCGCCAGAAGTCCGCCGATCGCGGGCCCCGCCATGCCGCCGATGAGGAATCCGCCCTGGTAGAACCCGACCGCCCGACCGCGCATCGATTGCGGAGTTGTGGCCAGGAGCAAGGACATCGCGGAGATCGAGAACATCGCCGAGCCGATCCCGCCGGCTCCGCGCAGGAGGAGTACCTCCAGGTAGCTTTGCGCAAGTCCGACCATGGCGCTGGATACCGCCACAATGCCTATCCCGAGCGCGAGGATGGTACGTTCGCCGCCCCAGGTGATGAACGTGCCGACGAAGGGGCTGGAGACGAACCGCATCAGTGCGAACGCGGACACGACCGCGCCGACTTCCGTGTATCCGACATTGAAGCTGCGGATGAACAGCGGCAGCACCGGGATGACGACGCCGAACCCGACCATCACGAAGAAGGCGATGACCCCGAGCACCACGGTTTCGCGGGAGAGCCGTGGTTTCACGGCAGGAGTCGTCACCCTCTCAGGTTAGAGCGTTCCGTCAAAGTCGACCCTCGACAAGGAGATATTCGTCGTGTCACAGTAGGCAAATAAATTTTGTGGAGGTCCGATGAAACTCTCGCCCCGCACTGCCGCACCGATCCTGTTCGCGGCGTTCTTCACCACATTTTCACTTGCCGGGTGCACTCCTCCAGCCGACTCAGACGACCGGCCCGGTGATGATGGTTCATCGTCGGAACAGGACCCCTGTTTCGTTGGCTCATGGAATCTGGATGTCGCCGACTACTCAACCCAGTCCGAGTCCTACGTGCGTGGTCTCGGCCTTCCGATCGAAGGCTTCGCGATGGATGGTGCCGGCACCATCCGCTTCACCGCAGATGGTCTTGTGGCGACCGATATCGACTTGACCACATCCGGCACCATTGTGGCTGGCGACACCAGCGTGCCCCTCAACTCGCGTTCAGGCTACTCCGCGACCGGCGATTGGAGTGTCGGGGACGGCGCGTCGATCAACCTCGCGAATTGGTCGAACGTGCCCGATCCCGGCATCCCGATTGATCCGGCAGCCCCGGCAATCCCCGCGATCGACTACACCGACGTCCCCGCGATCTCCGCGCTCTGCACCGAAAACACCCTGGTTCTGCAGGGACCGGATGCGCCGCTGTCCGCGCGGTGGACCCGCTGATCGTTCTGCCCGATTCAGTCAGCCGAGCGCAACGAGCAGGCTCAACACGGCGAGCACAATCGTGACCGGAGTCATGGTGTAGCGCTCCAGCTTGCTGCGCGAGATTGCGTTCATCAGGATGCCGAGCACGAAGTAGGCGAAGATCACCCAGGCCGCCACCCGGACGAAACCGGCATTGCCCAGGACGTGGATGAGGGAGGTGCGTTCCAGAAGCACGACCGCGATGAACGCGTAGATGACGACGGAGATGACGCTGCCGATCCGCAACCGGGTGGGAAGCACCCGCGACTGGCCGCCCCAGGCGAATTGGCCGAGCGGCGCGCCGGCGGCAAGCGCGACCTGAAACACGGCCAGAAATCCGAGAACCACGCACGCGGCAACGGCAAACATGCAAGAACTTTATCGAATGGCCGAAAAAATCTGGCACCGGTAGGGCGGACGGGACTTGAACCCGTGACCGACGGATTATGAAAGCGCACGCGATACACAGTGATTGATACCGCGTGAGCATACGTCGCCCCTGATTGCTCCGAGTTGTCTTAGATTTCTGGCTTCCTGAGCAGATCCGTTCGGAGCGAAATGCAACGCCTCGGAGCGACTCGGTGACGCCTGAAGGGAGTGCTTTTTAAGGGTTTAGCGGCGCGGAGGTCGGGGCGGAAGTGGATATCTCCATTGGTGTTCTGTGCCTTCTTGGTCTAGCCACTTGACCGTGATGGTGCTGTCGCGAGTACCCATCGACCTCGCGGCTAAGAATGTGACGGCCTCCCCGGGCCCCAACTGTGTGCCTTCTGCGACATCCTCCGCCCTGAAGACAAGGGTAGGGTCAGCCTCCAACCGAACATTGGCGGCCGCTCGATCACCGATGTTCGTGAGCATGTAAGTATCGCCAATATGATGCGTTAGAGTCCAACGAACTTCAGTGCGCACGGAAGCCCCCGGTGACAATGCCACTAACTCGAGTTCTTCGACACCTCTGCCAATTCGCTCAAGGGCATCGATTGTGCCACGGGCGGCGTTCTCAGCACGGTCAGCGGCTGCATCTGCGCGCCTCGCCTCTTTGCGAGCGCGCCGCTCAGTAAAGATCAGGGTGAGAATTAGCACCACAGTTGCAGCGATCTGGGCGATCGCAACCCAGTTGAGCCCCCAAAAACACTCCCAGAAGTCGGCCCAGTTCACACCCCGACCCTACTGTGCGGAAGCGCCACTGAGCTAGACCAGTTCGCGCACTCCAACCTCACGTGCGTCAGCGAATCGGTGGGTGTCGTCAAGGCTCACATTGACTCGCTTTGCCGACGCCGCTTCCGCGCCGCAGCGCAGGCGATCTGTCGTCCGACACTTCGGCCCCACGATCTGCATCAAACAGCAGCGAGCCTGTTCGTCGCGAGCCGGATACAACTCTTGCGCGTCGCGCGGGTTCTCGGCCGAGGCGACACAGGCATGACCTACCTAGGGTCTGCGCTTCTCTCCCCTGACAACGTCACAGCTCGCATCGACCGGTTGGACGCGAATATCGCACCATCCTTTGCTACCGAATTTGGGCCAATTCCTCTCTCCGCCGATGACTGACGTCGCCCCGCAAACAAGGGCCGCAACGGTCGGTCCTTGCGCCTAGCGCACTCCCGCATCATCGAGTTTGCGAAGAAGTACTGATGCGATCGACAGATGATCGAGACAAACATCAGGGGTGTCCACCAAATCGGTCTCATGCCCGCGTGGATTGCGGATGCCCGACTGGGCTCCCGCAAAAATATAGCGATAACCGAACTGCTCGTCTTTGTCAGAGTCACTTGCCATCGCGTTCAGCGAAACCACCGGTGCTTGCTCGTTGAACGCTGCCATCATCAGCTTATTTCCAGTAATCCCACGCAACTGACTTATTCGCTTCACTTCTTTCTCGACAAATTTGAAAGCCAGGAATGTTGACTCTGGGTAATAACCATCGTCATAGAGCTTGCGAACCTTTGCGGGCAGGTCTGGGTGGATATTTCGGGTCTCAAAAGGGTGTAGGTCCGAAAAAGCCAATTCGGGACGAGGGGTGGCATCAGTGAACGCGTGCGCTCGCCGAGTGATCGACTCAAAACGTTCTAGTTCAATCACGATCAATTAGGTTTTTGCGAATACTCGCAAAGATTGCGTCATAAGTTTCTGCAGTGCCCTCTGCCGGGAGATTCACCTCGACCCGTACCGTCAGCCCGAATTCGGGACCCTTGTGCCCATCACTGTTGTTCGGCGAGTTTAGTTTCCGGGAGCTATCAAGCATCTCCGGTTTCCTTTTGGGAGTCTTTGGCTTCGAGGCTCCTGACCCTTTGGTCATGGACAGCGGCACCTTCGGTAACTCTCCATGCCCCGCTAATGCAGCAAGAGTTAGGAAGGTCGTCGCCTGCCTCGTGCCTATTAGGTCGGATGTCTTGTCATTGACGCGGAACCACGTTGCGAGCGTGTCGCGATCCTCGTTCCACGCACCGTCACCACGCTCTGCAAATAGGTCTGCGTACGTTACGGATAGACGGTTTTCCAGCCCAACCTTGAACGCATCTTCGCTCTGGAAAAAGAAGTCCGTGTTGGCGTCGACCTTCTTTCCATCTTCATCTATCAGGCCCAGGAATCGAAAGATGTTGATCAGGTACGACTCGTTGGCAGGCGCGATTCCGAATCGCTTCAAGAGTGAAGCGTCAATCACTGGAGGGAATGCTTTGCGGAACTGCTCAAATGCCCGTTGGAGGGCGCTCTGGCCCGAGATGTAGGGGTAAGTCACGGCCATTTGACACTCCGGTCTCAATTGTTGGTGAGACTGTATCAGCACCCCATGCCGGCGAGCGCGAGACGCTCCGTCTCTGAATATCTAGGGCGCTTGTTGGAAGTTCTTGCTTCTGAACGTTTGCTTCTCGACGTTCCAGGCTGACGCTCAAACTCACAAATAAATCACCGGTAGGGCGGACGGGACTTGAACCCGTGACCGACGGATTATGAGTCCGCTGCTCTAACCAGCTGAGCTACCGCCCCGCGCCGCAGGCCAGCCTCAGGAAGCAGACTCATCCAGCGACACCTCGGTGACCGGGTCGGTCACCGTTTCACCACGATACAGTCTCTCGAACGTCGTGAGCGTGCTCTCGATGTCGTGTGGCGCAATCAGCTTCAGGCTGTTGCCCTTCAAACGACTGAGCTCCGCGTCGGATGCGGTGAGCACCTTCGTGAGCTTCGCGACCAGATCATCTACGTTCCCCGGCTCGAACAGGTACCCGTTCTCCCCCGGATGAACCAGGTGCGGCAGCGCCATCGCATTCGCCGCCACGACGGGCAATGCTGAGGCCATCGCCTCCATCGTCGCGATACTCTGCAACTCCGCCGTTGAGGGAATCGCAAATACCGTCGCGTTCGTGTATGCCGCCCTCAACGCCTCATCAGAAACGTAACCGGTAAACGTCGTCCGGTCGGCGATACCCACATCGCTCGCCAGCCGCTTCAACTGGTTCATGAGGTCACCGCCGCCCACGATCTCCAGCTTCGCGTCAAGTTTCGGGTCGAGCTTCGCCACCGCCCTGATAAGAACATCAATGTGTTTCTCCCCTGTCACCCTCCCCACGAACAGGATGCGGTTCTCGGTCTTCTTCTCAAGATTCGGCGTGTATTCGCTCGCATTGATTCCGCAGGAGATCGCATGCACACCCGTGAGGTCGGTTGCCGCCTCAAGGAACTCTGCCCCTTTCCTTGTCGGCGTCGTGATGGACTCCACAAGGTGATACGTTTTCGCGGCGTCATTCCAGGCGATCCGGATCGCCTTCTTTCGCAGAAACTTCGGCAACAACGTGTGCTGGATCAGGTTCTCCGGCATGAAATGATTCGTCGCCACAACCCGAATTCCGCGGATCTTCGCTTGCCGCGCGAGGCCGCGCCCGACGAGGATGTGGGACTGGATGTGAACGACATCCGGTTTCACCTCGTCGAGGATGCGCGCCGCGTGCGCCTGGCTGCGCCACGGGAGCACAAACCGGAGCCAGTCGTGCGGATACCACCGCCACGAATACACCCGGTACACGGTGAACTTCTCGCCGTCGTGTTCCTCCACGAACACGCCGTGGTGACGATCCGCCGCCGGGGCCTCGACAAAGACTTCATGTCCGCGCCCCACAAGCCCCGCAGCGAGACGCGACGTGAAGTTCGCCGCGCCGTTGACGTCCGGCGGAAACGTGTCAGCGCCAATCAGCACGCGCAAAGGCGCGGAAAAGCTGGGTGATGAATTCGTCGGGGCTTCAGGCAAAGTGTGGGTGGTCCCTCGTGCTGTAGGCGTAACGTCCAGCCTAGTGCTGGGCCTGCGGATGATATTTCGCGAGTTGGAAAACACCGTACACAGCGAGACCTCCCGCAGCAACGTAGGCGATCACCGCGAACCACGGGGCGCCCGCCGCTTCCTGCAGCACCACGATCCCGATCGTCACCGCCACCAGCGGATCCACGACCGTGAGGCCAGCGATCACCAGATCGGGTGGGCCGGACGAGTAGGCGTTCTGCACGAAATATCCGCCCAGAATCGCCGCCGCGAGCAGCGCGACGATGCAGGTGACGGTGAGCCACTCGAAGTCGCCGGTCTTCGCCCGGTCGATGACGACCTTCGCCAGCGTTGCCACAAACCCGTACAGCACGCCCGCGCCCAAAATGAAGGCGATCGCCTTGAACCGGTCCCGGAGGAACGCGAACGCGAGGGAGAACCCCATCGTGATGACGCCGAGAATCGCCAGAATCACCCCGAGCTGCGCCGCACTGATGGGGCTCGATTTCGCGGTGAACGCCGCCACCGTGACGAACAAGCCGACGCCGCCGACGCAGAACGCGATCGCCCGAATCGACCGGCCGTCGAGTGCGACTTTGGAAATTCTGGAGTTCACGATTGCCGTGATGACGAGCGCGGTGGCGCCGAGCGGCTGCACCACGATGATGGGCGCCAGGTACAGGCTTGTGAGCTGGAGAAGTACCGCGAGCCCGAGCATGAGAGAACCGATCACCCAGGACGGTCGGCCGAGCAGGAGAAGAATCTGTTTCGGGCTGAGGCCGGGGCTCGCGTCGATCTCCCCCGTGTCCGCCTCGACGCGACCCACGCCCCGATGCTGGAACTGCGCGCCGAGCGCGAGAAATGCTGCCGCAATGAGCGCAACCGGGATTCCGAGCCACTGGTTCGGCGTGAGCGTCACGAACTGATCCGTGAAGTCACTCAGGTCAGGCGGCACCCCACGACTTTACCCGTTGCGGCCACGATAATCTTGGCGAATGGCCGTTCTTTCGATCCGAATCACCGGCGACCAGGTGCTCCATGAGCCTGCTCGCCCGGTCACCGCATTCGACGACTCCCTGCGCACGCTCGTTTCGGACATGATCGAAACAATGAAGGCCGCGCCGGGGGTCGGCCTCGCCGCGCCCCAGGTGGGCGTGGGACTGCGCGTGTTCGTGTTCGACTGGACCGGCGACGACGGAGTGCGTGCGAGCGGAACCGCGATCAACCCGAGTCTGTGGGTGACCCCGGTACCGGTCGGCGAACCGGATGACGAAGCCGAATCGGAGGGGTGCCTGTCCATTCCCGGAGAACGATTCCCGCTGCGCAGGGCCCGTGAAGCCATCCTGCGTGCCGTCGACCTCGACGGTACGCCATACGAGTTGCGCGCATCCGGGTGGCTCGCACGCATCTTCCAGCACGAGTTCGACCACCTTGACGGCATCCTGTATGCGGACCGGCTGAACCACGAACAGGGCCGTCTCGCGAGAAAAACCGTGAAGAAGAACGGATGGGGTGTGCCTGGGCTCAGCTGGTTGCCGGGCCAGGATCACCTCGAAGGCTACTGACCGGCGCCGAATCAGCCCCAGCCGCTCAGCCTGATGAGCGCGGCCGTCACGGCGGCAAGAACCACGACGATCACGAACGGCACGCGCAACGCGAACAGGACGACCGCGACGACGAGCGCGGGCACCCGCGCGTCGAACTGGAGTCCGGTACCGGACCCGAGTGTCTGCACTGCAACGAGCGCCGAAAGCAAAGCCACAGTCAGGAGGTTGGCGATCCGGGACGGCGCGGGTTTGTCCAGAACCGACGGCGGAACGAGATAGCCGGCCAGCTTGAGGGCGAGGCACGCGAGCGACGCGATGATCACGAGAAGCCAAAGAGTCACGCGCCCTCCCGTTCCAGGGGCACGAGCGGCGGTTCCGAATTCGCGAACCAATTGAAACCGCCCACGACGACGGCGACAACCCCGGCGACCAGAACGGGCAGGCCGGGCAGCAGCACCGGCGTCAGAACGATCGCGACGACCGCGGCGGCGCTGGCCACGGCAATGGTCTGCACCTGGCGAAGTCGCGGCCACAGCAAGCCGACGAACGCAGCGGCGGCCGCGGCATCCAGTCCCCAGGCACGCGGGTCGCCGAGCGCATCCCCGATGAGCGCGCCGACCAGACTCGTGAGATTCCAGCCCACGAACGTGGCCGCTGCGGTCGTCCAGAAGCCAATCCGCTGGCTGCGCTTCGTGGGCTGGTTCGTGGAAACGGCGGTGGTCTCATCGATGGTGACCCAGGCCGCAGCAACCTTCTTCCACCAGGGGCCGCCGATGATGGGTGCGACCCGCACGCCGTATATCCCGTTCCGGATGCCGAGAATCGCGGCGCTCGCGATCGCGGTCGGCCCTGCCGCAACCCCACCCGTGGCGATGACGCCGATGAACGCGAACTGCGAACCGCCCGTGAACATCAGAAGGCTCATGACACAGGTTTGCCAGACGTCGAGACCCGCAGCCACAGCGAGCGCGCCGTAGGAAACCCCGTACGCTGCCGCCGCGAATCCCACCGCGAGTCCGGCCCGGACCGCGGCCGAACCCTCGCGGCTTCTCACACCTGACATCACTTCGAGTCTCCCGATTCCCTCCGCAGCGATACCAGCGACCGTCAGGAAAACCAACGGGGACCCGGATTGGCTCCCCGACTTGGACTCGAACCAAGAACCTGCCGGTTAACAGCCGGCTGCTCTGCCAATTGAGCTATCGAGGAATGGCGATTCAGCTTGTCACTTTATCAAAGATTGCGACCCGGCAATTCTCCCGAGCGGCCAGCCGCGTTCAGGAGAAGTCGGGGAGCAGGCAGGTCGGCGAGTCGATGAACATCGGGGTGCCCACCATAAGAGGGACCCCGGACTGCGGATCCAGCTGGAACGCGGCGATGGTGCCCGAATTCTGGTTCGCCGCGAGCAGCAGGTTGCCGACGCGGCACAGCCCGCGGGGGATGTCCCCACCGCTCGGAAGATCGGCGATCGGCTCCAGAGTTGCGGCATCGATCGCCACAATGCGGTTGGACCCGCGAAGCGCCGTGTAGAGGAAACGGCCCGTCGCGTCCGCGACGAGGCCCGCGGCGTGGTCGCCGGGCGCGGCACCCGAGTGGCCCGCCTGCACGACCTGAAGATTCCGCCCGCCGCCGAGTGCGAAAACCGCTCCCCCGAGCTCGCCGAGCAGGAAGATCTTGCCCGCCGTCGGCGACACCGCGAAATCGCGCGGGCCGGTGCCCGGCGGCAATTCGAGCGACGATTCCAGACCAAGCTGACCGCCGGACCAACGGTACACGTTCACCCGGTCGGTGCCCAGATCCGCGGTGATCGCCGTGTCGCCGAAAGCGAGAGTCGAGTGGGCGTGCGGCCCGTCCTGTTCCGGCTTCGGGCCCGAGCCGCTGGATAGCAGCGATTGGTGCAACGCTCCGATACCGCCCTCGGCGTCCAGGGGGAACACGTCCACCTGCCCGGTGCCGTAATTGGCGGCGTACAGCCACTGGTCGGTCGCCGCGAGGTGGCAAGGCTGCGTGCCCGACGTCGCCTGCCCGCCGATCGACACCAGCGTCGAGGATTTGCCTTTCCGTCGGAACGCCTCCACCCGGCCGTTGGCCTCGTCCACCGCATAAAGGACGCCGGGGACCGGGGCATGGATGACGTAGGACGGCGACGATGTTGCGACGCCGAACCCGGCAAACTCCAGACCCTTGTCCCCGAGGCGAACAGCCGAAATCCCACGGGAAAATCCACCCATGTTTTCCGTGTACGAACCCACCCACAACAGAGTCAATAGCCTGCCTCCGGGTCTACTATTCCCTCGAACTTCCAGTTGCCCAAAAACGCTCGCACGTTAGTTTTTACTCTTTCCGCCAGCAGCGGAGTGGTCATTTCTGGCGTGTCGGCGCTGTGCGACGTGATGATAGCGCGGGGCTCAGACCACAGCGGATGCCCGTCCGGGAGCGGCTCGGGGTCGGTGACGTCGAGACCGGCACCCGCAATCCTCCCCGACGCGAGCGCCGCCGTCAGCGCATCCGTGTCGACGAGTCCCCCGCGCGCGACATTGATCAGGATGGCGCCAGGCTTCATCGCCGCAATCTCGTCGACGCCGATAATCTTGGCGGTCGACCCGGTCATCGCCGCAGCGACCACCACGAGGTCGGCGTCAGGCAGCACGTCGCGGAGGCGATCGCTCGTGACGGTGCGATTCGCCCCGCCGACGGCCTTCGAACTGCGCCGAACCACGGTGACCGAGGTGCGGAACGGCGCGAGAAGTCTGAGGAGTTCGATGGCGATTCCGCCCGCGCCGATGATCACAACGGTGGCACCGTACAGGGATGTACCGATCTTCGGCCCCCAGCTGCGCGCGACCACGCGTGTGGGCAGTTCGCGCAGGAGCGCAAGCGCGAGGGCAAGGGTGTGCTCGGCGACCGGTTCGGCATACGCGCCCTTCGCGCTCGTCCACAGCGGACGAACACTACCGGCGTGCTTGTTCAGGATGTCCGCGAACGCGTCGACACCCGCCCAGGGAAGCTGCACCCAGTCGATGCCCGGATATTTCGCGAGAATCCCGGCAAACTCTGCGGCGCGGTCGTACGAAAGCCAGACGACTCCCCTCGTGTCGGCGGAGAGCGGCTCCACCGTTCCACCTGCAGCGCGGATCGCGGAAACGAAAAACTCGTCCGGCTCGGGAAGTACCGCGATGGGCCCTGGCCTCGGGCGCCGTTCGGGAGGCAGATCCTCAGCCGGGGAGGCCAGCACAATGCGATGCTGAACCGAGCCCCCACCCGCAGTCATGCATTGACTGTATCGAATCGTGAGGCCGAGAGGGCCTTCAGATAGGGATGAATCGGGTCGGACAGTACCCCATTGATGGGGCCAAGGCCGACCACGGTCCCCCGATTCAACACGAGGACACTCTCTGAAACGTATTCGATCACGCCGAGGTCGCTGCTGACGACGATGGCCGAGAAACCGCGCTCCGCGCGCAGGTCGCGAAACACGTCCAGCACGGACGATCGAACCGTGACATCGACCCCCCTGGTGGGCTCATCCGCGATGAGCAATTGCGGTTCCAGGATGAGGGCCCGCGCCAGCGCAACCCTCTGGCGCTGCCCGCTGCTCAGCTCGTACGGGTAGCGCGTCATGAGGCCGAGCGGCAGGCGGACCGAATCCACCAGGGTCGCCACCGCGAGCCCCGCGTCCCGCGAACTGAACCGGCGATCCCGAGAGTAGATCGGCTCCGCGATGTTCTCCGCGACCGTCAGTCGGGCATCGAGCCGCTCCGCGCCATCCTGGGCGAGATAGCCGACCTTCAGCTTGAGGCGGTTCCTGGCCCGAGAGCCGATACCTCGAATCTCGGTCCCGAACAGCCTCAGCGAGCCGCCGGCAATCTGCGGCATCGCGGCTTCCCGGCCATCGCCCCTGCCTGCCAGCGCGACCGTCGCGGCAAGCGTCGACTTGCCGGAACCGGACTCGCCGACCAGACCGAGAATTTCGCCCTCGCCGAGGGAGAACGTGACCCCCGCCACAGCGACGAACCGCGACCGCACGTCTCTTGCGCGGTAGCGAATCGACAGGTCATCCGCTTCGACAATCGGCGTGAGGGAGGTCAACTGGCCTCCGAAACACCCTCTGCCGCGCGCAGGCGGTGAAGTTCTTCCCGCCTCGTCGCCTGCAACACGGGATCCGGCACGGGCAGCGACGCCAATAGCCTCTGCGTGTACGGATGCTTCGGCGCGACGAGGATCTCCTCACCGATGCCCTCCTCCACGAGTTTGCCCTTGTAGAGCACCGCAATCCGGTCCGCGAGAAGGTCCACAACCGCGAGGTCGTGGCTGATGAACAGGGCCGCAAACCCGAACTCGCGCTGGATCTCGGCGAACAGCTCCAGGACGCGGGCCTGCACCGAAACGTCGAGCGCGCTCGTCGGTTCGTCCGCAATCAGGAGCTTCGGCTTCAAGGCGATTGCCCGGGCGAGGCTCGCCCGCTGGCGCTGCCCGCCGCTCAACTCGTGCGGGAACCGGTCGCCGAAGCTCCGGGGAAGCTGGACCGCCTCCAGCAACTCGTCGACGCGGGACCGCGCTGCGGCGGCATCCCCCGCCTTCCCGTGCACGATGAACGGTTCGGCGACGCACTCGGCGATCGTCAGCAACGGGTTGAAGCTCGTGGCCGGATCCTGGAACACGAAACCGATGTCCTCCCGAAGCGGGCGAAACGTCCTCTCGCGCACTCCGAGCATCTCCTGGCCGAGCACGGTGAGCGACCCGCCGGTGATTTTGGTGAGGCCGGCGATGGCGCGCCCCGTTGTCGTCTTCCCCGAACCGCTCTCGCCGACCAGGCCGAGGACTTCGCGCTCGCTGATGTCGAAACTCACCCCGTCGACCGCGCGGAACCCGCCGCGGCCGAGACGGCCCGGATATTCGATCACGAGGTCCTTCGCGACAACCAGGGGCTCCCTGGCCACGGACGATGCACGCTCCACTGCCCGCTCCCGCGTCTTGAGCGTGCCGGCCCCGATGAACGGCACGGCCGCGAGAAGCCGCTTCGTGTAGTCGTCCTTCGGATCGTGGAAAAGCGTGACCGCGTCGGCTTCCTCGACGATTTTCCCCTGATACATGACGGCGACGCGGTCCGCCAGGTCCGCGACAACACCCATGTTGTGGGTGATGAGAACGATCGCAGCATTGAACTCGTCGCGGCACCAGCGCAGCAGGTCGAGGATTTCCGCCTGCACCGTCACATCCAGCGCCGTCGTCGGCTCGTCGGCGACGATGATCTCCGGCTCGAGGACGAGCGCCATGGCGATCACGATGCGCTGCTTCTGCCCGCCGGAGAACTGGTGAGGGTAGTAGTCGACGCGGTGCTCCGCATCCGGGATGCCCACGCGGGTGAGGAAGTCGATCGCCTTCGCCCTCGCCTGGGCCGCGGTGTACTTTCCGTGCGCGCGCAACCCTTCGATGATCTGCCAGCCCACGGTGAACACCGGATTCAATGCGGTCGACGGTTCCTGGAAAACCATGGCCGCCCGGGTGCCGCGGATTTCGCGAAGCCGCTGCCGCGACACCGTGATGACGTTGTCCTGCCCGATCATCACCATGCCGGAGGTTGTCGCGGTTTCCGGGAGAAGGCCGAGAATGGTCTTCGCCGTCACGGTTTTCCCGCTGCCACTCTCCCCCACGATCGCCAGCACTTCACCCTTGCGCACCGTCAGGCTCACGCCGTCGACGGCACGCACGTCTCCGCCATCCGTCGCAAACGTCACGGCGAGATCCGTGATCTCGAGTGCTTCGTCGCCCATCGTCAGGGTGCTCACAGGTTCTCCTCCAGCTCATCCACGTCTGTCTGGCCCGCTCCGCTGGTCAGCGCCCGATGGCGGGTGCGCAGTCGCGGGTCCGCCAGGTCGTTGAGGCTCTCTCCGACCAGAGTGATGCCGAGGACGACGAGCACAATCGCCGTGCCGGGGAAGATCGACGTCCACCAGATTCCTGCCGCGACATCCGAAATCGACTTGTTGAGGTCGAAGCCCCATTCCGCCGCCGCCGTCGGCTCGATTCCGAACCCGAGGAATCCGAGTCCGGCCAGCGTCAGGATCGCCTCGGACGCGTTGAGCGTGAGGATGAGCGGCAGCGTCCGAGTGGAGTTGCGCAGCACGTGTCGGAACATCACGCGCGCATTGCTCGCGCCGATGACTTTCGCCGACTCCACGAATGCCTCCGCTTTCATGCGCACCGTCTCGGAACGGATGACCCGGAAGTACTGCGGGATGAAGACGACGGTGATCGAGATCGCCGCCGCCATGAGCCCGGTGAACAGCCCGGACCGGCCGCCCGAGATCACGATCGACATCACGATGGCCAGAAGGAGCGACGGGAACGCGTACACGGCATCCGCCACCACGACGAGCACGCGGTCGAGCCATCCGCCGAAATAACCGGAGACCAGCCCCAGGATCACCCCCGCGAACACGGAAAGCATCACCGCGATGATGATGACGAGCGCAGCGGTCTGGGCTCCCCAGATCACGCGCGAGAACACGTCGTAACCCCCCACCGTCGTGCCGAGAAGGTGCGCGCCGCCCGGGGGAAGTTGCGCACCGAACGTGCCGTTCTCGTCACTCAGTTGCGAATACCCGAAGGGCGCAAGCCACTCGGCGAAAATCGCGGTGAGCAGGAAGATGGCGATGATCACGAGCCCCGCAATGAGCATGCCGCGCTGCCACCCGACGCTCTGCTTCAGTTCGCGGATGAGGGGAAGGCGCGACCAGATGCTGGGTTTCACGATGACCGGTGTCGACATGTCAGTACCTCACCCTCGGGTCGATGAGCGCGGCAATGATGTCCACGACGAAGTTCGTGACCGCGACGACGACGGCGAGGAACACGACGATCCCCTGAACCGCGACGAAGTCCCGCGCCTTGATGAACTCCACGAGCGTGAACCCCAGCCCCTTCCACTCGAATGTGGTTTCAGTGAGGACCGCGCCCCCCAGCAGGAGGGCGATCTGCAGGCCGATGACGGTGATGATGGGGACGAGCGCCGGCTTGTAAGCGTGCTTGCGGACCAGGCGGAATTCGCCGACCCCGCGCGACCTCGCCGCATCCACATAATCCTGGCCGAGCGTGCCGATGACGTTCAACCGCACCAGGCGGAGGAAGATCCCCGCGGTGAGGAGCCCGAGGGCGAGCCCTGGCAGAATCGCATGGGTGAGCACGTCCGCGATGTCTGCGGGGTTGCCGGTGCGGAACGCATCGATGAGGTAGATGTTCGTCGGATGGTCGAGGAACTGGAGATTCAATTCCGTCCTCGGGGACGCACGGCCGTTCACGGGCAGAACTTTCAGCCAGACCGAGAAGACCAGCTTGAGCAGGAGCCCCGCGAAGAACACCGGGGTCGCGTAGAACAGAATGGCAAGCACGCGCAGCATGGCGTCCGGCCACCGGTCGCGGAGGTACGCGGCGAGCATCCCCAGCGGGATGCCGACGATGAACGCGACGATGAGCCCGTAGAACGCGAGCTCGAGAGTGGCCGCGCCCTTCTCGAACACGATGTCCGAAATCTGTTGGTTGGTGGTCAGCGTCGTCCCGAAGTTTCCGGTGACCAGCTGACCGAGATACTCGAAGTACTGGATGAAGATGGGGCGGTCGTACCCGGCGGCGTGAATCCGTTCGGCCAGTTGATCGGGGGGAAGCCGGCCGCCGAGCGCGGCGGTGATCGGGTCGCCGATCAGGTGCATGAGCAGAAACACCATCGACACGAGAATGAACACGGTGGGGATGATCAGGAGAAGCCGGATGATGATGTACCGGCCGAGGTTACCTCCCGAACCCTTCGACCGCGCCTTCTGATCTGATGGTGCCTCCGAATCGGGAACCTCGGAAACTGCGGTAGATGTCATCATTGCCAATCGTCGCCAGCGTGCTGCCACAAACTATTCGAAAAGTGAGGGGGCGATCCGCAACTCCACGGACCGCCCCCTGTTACGGCTATTCGATAGTAGCCGCCTTATTCAGTTCTACTTGCTCAGAACGTTGAAGCGGAACTTGAACGACGCGTCGAGCGTTTCGTCCACGCCCTTCACATCCTTGCCCGCAACGACAACCTGTGCACCCTGAAGCATCGGCAGGGTCGACAGCTGGGCTGCGACCTTCGCCTGGATGTCTTCGATCTCGGCCTTGCGCTTGGCGGGGTCGGTCTCGACAGCCTGCTCCTGGATGAGCTTGTCCACCTCGGCGTTGCTGAAGTGGTTCTTCAGGAAGTTGTCCGTCTGGAAGAACGGCGACAGGTAGTTGTCTGCATCCGAGTAGTCCGGGAACCAGCCGAGCTGGTACAGCGGGTACACGTCAGCAGAGCGGTCCTTGGAGTACTGGACCCACTCCGTCGACTGCAGGTTCACCGTGAACAGGCCCGAGGCCTCAAGCTGCGACTTGATGAGAGCGTACTCATCGCCTGAGCTTGCACCGTAGTGGTCAGGGTTGTACTGCAGGTTGAGGGTCACCGGCTGCGTGATGCCAGCGGCCTCCAGAGTCGACTTCGCCTTGGCCGCGTCCGGGCCGCCGTTTCCATCGCCGTAGAGGGTCTTGAGAACCTCGGTGGCGCCGGTCAGACCGGCAGGAACGTAGGAGTACAGCGGCAGGTAGGTGCCCTTGTAAACCTGGTTCGCGATCGCGTCGCGGTCGATCAGGTCGGCAATCGCCTGACGAACGGCAAGCGCCTTGGCCGGATCAGCATCCGCCGTGGTCGCGCCGAACGGCATCGTGTTGAAGTTGAACACGATGTAGCGGATCTCGCCACCCGGTCCCTTGTGCACGACGACGTTCTTGTTGCCGGAGAGGCTCTCGATGTCGGTTGCAGACAGGCTGCGGGTTGCGACGTCGATGTTGCCTTCCTGAACGTCCAGCTTCATGTTCGACTGGTCCGCGTAGTACTTCAGGTTGATGGTCTTCGTCTTCGGCTTGCCGAGGAGACCCTGGTAGCCGTCGTACGCCTTGAACTGGACAAGCTCATTGAACTTGTAGCTCGAGATCACGTACGGGCCGGCGAAGGCGTTGCCGTCGACGATTTCCTGGTCCGTGGTGAGCGCGTCAGGAGAGAAGACCTCTTCGTCGACGATCGGTGCAGCGGGGCTCGACAGGATCTGCGGCCAGATCTGGTCGTTCGCCGCCTTGAGGTGGAACACGACGGTGAGGTCATCCTTCACCTCGGTGCTGTCCAGGTTGTAGAGCAGCGTCGACGGACCATTGTCCGCGGCGATCTTCAACTGGCGGTCAAAGCTGAACTTCACGTCGGACGCCGTCAGGTCGTGCCCATTGGCCCACTTGAGGCCCGGCTTGAGCTTGACCGTGTACTCGGTGGGCGAAGTGAACCCGGCCGACTCCGCGATGTCCGGGTTCACGTCGGAGCTTCCCGGGTTGGAGTTCATCAGGAACGGGAACACGTTGTTCATGATGAAGAATGAGCCGTTGTCGTACGAGCCGGCAGGGTCAAGCGTGGTGACCTTGTCGGTGGTGCCGACGGTGATCGTGCTGGACGCGCCGGGGGTGCCGGAGTCGGTCCCTGCCGCGCAACCGCTGAGCGCGAGCGCAGCGACGGCAACGCCACTGAGCACGGCAAGCGACCGCTTTCGGATCGTGGATGCGGATGTCATATCCGTAGTACCTCTCTCTGTTGTGAGATACCACCGCAGCCAAAGTGGACTGCGGCGGGGTAGACCCTGCGACGTGCCGGTGAGCACGCCACAGGCCATGCGTATTAACTCTTGATAACACGATTCTTGGCAACGGCTAACATCGCATGGCTCATTGCGGCCCAATATTTATGGTTCTGCAACCTAATCGCCGATAAGTGCGCGCCGCTCGGCCTCGATGCCCATGAGTTCGCGCTGGAGTTCGCGATAGCGATCCGGCTCGGCGCTGGAGTCGGTTCGCTGAAGTCGGCCGAGCAATTCGGCCTTCTTCGCCAGCAGGTCCCGACCGATGAGCGACGCCACGACTCCGCGGCAGTAAATGGAGAGCTCGCGTCCGGCCTTGTCGGGGATCGGGGCGACGACGAGCTGGCTCACGATGGTCGAAAAACCGCTCGGCACCTCCTCGGCGACGCGATCGGCCCAGTTCGGCCGAGTGAACGCATCCATGCTCGCGGCAATGCCGTCCCGCACGACCGCGAGGGTCGTGTTGGTGAACGCCACGCCGCCGATGCGCTGCCCCAGCTCGGGGCCGACGGCATCCGGATACTGCAGCACGGCCATGAGCGCGTCCCGTTCCAGCCTCGTCACCGGATCCGTGGGCAACTCGGTGATGGACGGCCCAGGTTTGACGGTCGGGCCCTCTCCCCCCTCGCCCGAAGCGTCCTGCGGGTCGTCGCTCCACCGTGAATCGCCCCTATCCGGACGCCCGGTCGGCTGCTGGCTCGGTTTCGCGCGGGATGCGCTGGCGACAGCGCCGACCACCTCCTTCGGGTCGACGCCGACCCAGCCGGCAAGATTTCGGATGTACCCGGTGTGCAGCGCCGGGTCCCGAATGCCCGCAACGACCGGGGCCGCCGCCCTCAGCGCGCCGACCCTGCCCTCGACGGTTTCCAGGTCGAATGCGGCGAGCACCCGGCGGATCATGAACTCGAACATGGGTTTGCGTTCGCCGACCAGCCGGCGCAGAGCGTCATCGCCCTTCGCGAGCCTCAGGTCGCACGGATCGAGCCCGTCCGGGGCCACCGCAACGTAGGTTTGCGCGGCGAAACGCTGCTCTTCGCCGAATGCGCGGCTTGCCGCCTTTTGACCAGCCTCGTCCGGGTCGAACGTGAAAATAACCTCGCCGAGACCGTGCGAGTCGGAATTGTCCACATCGCCGAGCACTCGCCGAATGACTTTGATGTGGTCGACGCCGAACGCGGTGCCGCACGTCGCGACGGCGGTCGTAATACCGGCCAGGTGGCACGCCATCACATCGGTGTAGCCCTCCACGACGACGACGCGCTTGGTGCGGGAGATATCGCGCCTGGCCAGGTCGAGCCCGTACAGGACCTGGGATTTGCGGTACACGGGCGTTTCCGGCGTGTTCAGGTATTTGGGTCCCTGGTCGTCGTCCAGCAGCTTCCGCGCTCCGAATCCGAGGGTCTGGCCCGTGGTGTCGCGGATTGGCCACACAAGCCGCCCGCGAAACCTGTCGTACGTCCCGCGGTCGCCTTCGCCGATGAGCCCGGCGGCGAGCATTTCCTCCTCGGTGAATCCGAGAGTTTTCAGGTGCGAACTGAGCGCATCGTAACTCTTGGGAGCGAACCCGATTCCGAACTGCGCGGCCGCGGCCGCATCGAATCCCCGCGTCCCCAGGAACGTTCGCCCCGGCTCGGCGGCCGGCGTGGACAACTGAGCGACGAAAAAGTCGGCGGCGGCCTGGTTCGCGGCGAGCAGTCGCGCGCGATTTCCTCGGTCCGGCGCGGCGGCTCCGCCATCCTCATAGTGGAGTTCGATGCCCGCTCGGGCCGCCATCCGCTCGACGGCCTCGCTGAAGGTGACGTGGTCCATCCTCTGGAGGAACGTGAACACGTCGCCGTCTTCGCCGCAGCCGAAACAGTGATACCGGCCCACCTGCTGGCGGACGTGGAAGCTCGGGCTTCGCTCGTCGTGGAACGGGCACAATCCCTTCAGGGACCCGACCCCAGCGCTTTTCAGCGTGACGTAGTCGCCGACGACATCGGCGATGTTGATCCGCGAACGCACCTCGTCGATGTCGCTTCTGCGGATCAGGCCTGCCATGCCTAGATTCTAGGTGTGGCGGTCATCGCCCGCCGGACTGCGAATCCTCGGCGGCGGCGAACTTTCGGTGCCACGCGTTGGCCGACTGGTCGGTGAGGCTCGCCACCTGATCCACGACGGCCCGTTTTCGTGCATCGTCGTCGGGCGCGGCACGCCAGTCCGCGGCGAATCCGGCCTCCAGCGCATCCGGCCCGCGCTCCAGGAGTGCGTCGGCCAGTTCGGTGATCGTTTCCCGCTGCCGTGCGTAGAGGGGTTTCCGGGCGTTCGTCGACATGACGTTCGCGGCCACGATGCCCTTGAGTACGGCGATCTCCGCCCGGATTTCCCTCGGCACCACGACGTCGGCGCCGAAGCGGGTCAGACGTTGCGCGTCGTGGGCGGCGAGGGTGGCCTGCGTGGCAATCCCCGCGAACCGTCCGATGAGCTGGCTCGTGAGGTTCTTGAGCCTGCCCTGCGCGGCACGGGTGCCGTCGAACTCGTCGATCCAGGACTCAAGCGAGTCGAGGCGGTCGAACGCGGCAATCAGTTCGCCGTGGTCCAATTCCCCGCCGATCCAGGCGAACATCGAATCCACCAGGTCGTCGTGATTGACGCGAGCGCCGAGCGCGGGCACATCGATGTAGCCGCCGACGATCGCGTCCTCGAAGTCGTGCACGGAGTAGGCGATGTCGTCGGAGAGGTCCATGACCTGTGCCTCAATGCAGAGTTTCCGATCCGGAGCACCCACCCTGAGCCAGTCAAACGCCGCCGTGTCGTCCAGGTAGAAACCGAATTTCGCCCGACCGGAGGGGTCGCCCACGGCGCTCTGAGCCGGCCACGGATACTTGCAGCTCGCGTCGAGGCTCGCCCGGGTGAGATTCAGGCCGTAGGAGCGCCCGTCCGGGCCGAACACTTTCGGTTCGATCCGGGTGAGAACGCGAAGTGTCTGCGCGTTCCCCTCGAACCCGCCGATGTCCGTGCACCACTCGTTGAGCGCACGCTCGCCGTTGTGCCCGAACGGCGGATGCCCGAGGTCGTGGGCGAGGCACGCGGTGTCCACGACATCCGGGTCGAGGCCGAGGCTGGACGCGAGCTCGCGGCCGACCTGCGCAACCTCGAGTGAGTGCGTCAGCCGGTTGCGGGCATTGTCGATGCCCGCCGTGGGGCTGAGCACTTGCGTTTTCGCCGCGAGGCGCCGGAGCGCACTCGAGTGAAGAACGCGCGCGCGGTCGCGGGCGAAGTCGCTGCGGCGCGTTGAGTGCTCCTCCGGCATCCAGCGGGCGCTGTCGTGCTCGGTGTACCCGTTCGATTGCGGCGGAACCCCAGCCTGCGTTTGCGTCTCGGGGTCAGCCACCAGTGGTGTCCGCTTCGCCCTCGGTGAGGTCGCCTCGGTGGTTCTGCGCGAGCTCGCGGCTGTCCAGCCATCCCTCGGGCAGAACGGTGCGCTTCGGATGCCCGGCGCGGCCACGCGGCCCCTCAGCGTCCTCCCCCGGGTACGGCTGAGACCAGTCGAGCTCGCCCAGCAGGTCGTCGAGCTGCTGAAGGCTCTCCACCCGGGCGAGCGCCGAGCGAAGGTCGCTGCCCACCGGATAGCCCTTGAAGTACCAGGACATGTGCTTGCGGATGTCGCGGCACGCCCACTCTTCGCCGTTCTGATCGTCCGTCGAGAAGAAGTCGGCGAGCAATTCGGTGTGGCGGCGGACGGTCGCAGCGACGACGCCGAGAGTCGGGCGCGCCTGAAGCACGGCGGCTTCATCCGCGGCAAGCTCCCCGGACCGCACCCTGAACGCAGCTACGAGGTCGCCGAACAGCCACGGCCGGCCGAGGCATCCACGGCCGACGACGACGCCGTCGCAGCCTGTTTCCTCGACCATGCGGATCGCATCCGCGCCGCTCCAGATGTCGCCGTTGCCGAGCACCGGAACGTCCGTGATCGCCTCCTTCAGTCGGGCGATGGCCGACCAGTCGGCTGTGCCGCTGTAAAACTGGGACGCCGTGCGCGCGTGCAGCGCGATGCTCGCGGCTCCGGCTCCCGCTGCGATCCGGCCTGCTTCGAGGTAGGTCAGGTGATCGTCGTCGATGCCCTTGCGCATTTTGACGGTCACCGGCACCGCACCGCCTGCCGTCACCGCGGCCTCGACGATGTCGCGGAACAGGTCGAGTTTCCACGGGAGGGCAGCCCCTCCGCCTTTGCGGGTGACTTTGGGCACTGGGCATCCGAAATTCAGATCGATGTGGTCCGCGCGGTCTTCGGCGACGAGCATCGTCACCGCCTCCGCCATCGTGTGCGGGTCGACACCGTAAAGCTGGATGCTGCGCGGCGACTCCGACTCGTGGTGACGGATGAGGCGCATCGTCTTCTCGCCGCGCTCCACGAGGGCCCGGCTCGTGATCATTTCGCTCACGTACAATCCCGCGCCGAACTCGCGGCACAACCGCCGGAACGCGGTGTTCGTGATCCCCGCCATCGGGGCGAGCACGACCGGCACCTCGAGCGCGATCGGCCCGAGTTGTAGCGTTGGAGTTGCGGTGGCGAGAGAAGTCATCGACTCGATTCTCCCAGATAACTTAGTTCGGCAACTCGCACGCGTCGTCGGTGCAGGCCGCGGCGTCCGGCCGGCCGACCATCGTGAGCGGCGGTTTGGGACCGGTCTCGGGTGTGGGCGTGCCCGTCATGACTGCGCCACTTTCTCGTCCCGCACCTGCTGCAGCGCTGCGGTGAAGGTGGATGCGTCCTGCGCTCCGGATACGCCGTATTTGCCGTCGATCACGAAGAACGGCACGCCCTGGATGCCGTACTCCTGCGCGAGGGCGACATCCGCCTTCACCGCGGGAAGGAACTCGTTCGATTCGAGTGTGCGCACGACTTCGGCGCGGTCGAAGCCCAGTTCGGCGGCGATGTCCGCGAGATCCTCAATGCGGCCGACGTGCTCGCCGTTGACGAAGTACGCCTTCAACAGGCGCTCCTTCATCTCCACCTGGCGGCCCTTCGACTTGGCGTAATGGAGCAGTTCGTGCGCCTTGACGGTGTTCGTTTGGTGGACCGAGTCGTAGTCGTAGTCGAGACCAACCTGCGCGGCGATTCCGGTGACACGCTCGAGCATCTCCCCCACCTGGTCGAGCGACAGTCCCTTGCGCTGGGCAAGATAGTCGGCCGGAGTGCCATCGAAGTCGACAGGCGTATCCGGCGCAAGCTCGAAGGAGTGATACTCCACCTCGACCTCGCCGCCGAACTCGGCAACTCCCGCCTCGAATTTGCGCTTGCCGATGTAGCACCACGGGCACTGCACGTCGGACCAGATGTCAACTTTGATGGATTCGCTCACACTGGGGCCAACGATGACCACCCCCGGCGCATTCCCGGTCATTGCCGGCCAGGCCACCGCGGCCCGTTTGCTGGAAATTCAGGAAGTCGCGTCACTGAGCCATCAAGCAACCGCCAATTTCTGCGGCCGAACGGGGCGGAGCCGACGCGAGTTCCTGAATTTCCAGCTTGGGGTCGCTGCGGATGCCGCTGCCGCAGCGCGATCTCGATCGCTTCGAGAATCGAGGCGAATTCGTATCTTGCCATCGAGTAGGTCGCAAGAATCGGATGTCGGCCTTCCGCAGTGATCTTGACATTCTTGCGCCAATCCGCTTCCCTTCTGCCCTCATGGGTTCTGCCGCCAAGCTCGATGGCCACGTCATCCTCGACGACGAGGTCGATCCGTTCGATATCGCCCACTCGCACCTGACTGACCACACGGTAACCGGCAATCTGAAGCCAGCTGCGGACGACGCTCTCAAGAATGCTGTCGCACCGCGGGTCGATCCAATGCGCAATCATCCGAGCATCGTCGGGTAGAGCCAGCAGGATGCTTTCGAACGACATCCTGTCAATTGACCCCGACTTGAACGCCCAGTCGAATGCCGCGACCGCGACTTCGAATGGCTCATCAAGGGCCACTGACCGAAGCGCCTCAGCCAGAGACACACTCGTCACATCACCTTCCGCAAGGACGGCATCGTCATCCCAGTGGATGACGACATCTTCCGCCTCGGTTGGATTGAGCCGCCGGAATCGGTCCCATTGCTCGCGGAGCCTACTTGCACGGCGAGGAACTGACACGTGCAGCGGATGGTCGATCCAGGTCCAGGCGCCGCGGGCGATGAGGGCGGATATCCCGGTCAACCTGCCTCCGACTCTGGAGGCGCGCAAGGCAGGATCGTTGTCGTTGAGAGTTGAGTACCAACCCTGCCGCGCGCGGATGACGGAACCGCTCCGAACGGCAGCGGTTAGCGCCCAGTCGTGAGCGCCCAGAGCGATGAGTTCCTGCTTCTGCGCGAGCCCACCGAGCTGCTGGACCATCCTCCGAACGGGCTCCATCCGCAAATCCTGCGGCCCCTGCAACGCCCCGGGACCCAGCTCGACCGCAATTTCCTACTTGTCTAGGGATCAGTGCGCTGTGTGGGAGTGGAAGCCCAACCGACGTGAGATCCGCGGAAATTCAGGAATACACGTCGGATTCCGGGGAAAAACACCCTCTCGCGCCCGTCGCAGACGTGGATTCCTGAATGCCCAAGAGTGAAGGGGTCGGATGTCGAGGTTGGGCTCACGCGGGTCGCCTACGTGCCGAGGAGCTGCTCGGCGAGGTAGCCCTGGAGGCGGTCGAGGGCGATGCGCTCCTGCGCCATCGAATCGCGCTCGCGCACGGTCACCGCCTTGTCCTCGAGCGAGTCGAAGTCGACCGTGATCGCGAACGGCGTACCGATCTCATCCTGACGGCGGTAGCGGCGCCCGATCGCACCGGCGTCATCGAAGTCGATGTTCCAAAACTTGCGCAAATCCGCCGCAAGCTGCTTCGCAATCGGCGACAGCTCCTCGTTTCGCGACAGCGGCAGCACGGCCGCCTTCACCGGGGCGAGCCTTCGATCAAGCCGAAGCACCGTGCGCTTGTCGACACCGCCCTTCGTGTTCGGCGCCTCATCCTCGTGGTAGGCGTCGATGAGGAACGCCATCATCGACCGGGTGAGGCCGACCGCGGGTTCGATGACGTAGGGCGTCCAGCGCTCATTCCTCGTCTGGTCGAAGTAGGAGAGGTCGGTTCCGGAGTGTTCGCTGTGCGTGGTGAGGTCGAAATCGGTGCGGTTCGCCACGCCCTCCAGCTCCCCCCACTCGCTGCCCTGGAACCCGAACCGGTACTCGAGGTCGACGGTGCGCTTGGAGTAGTGGGAGAGCTTCTCTTTCGGATGCTCGAAGAGCCGAAGATTGTCGCGTTTCAGCCCGAGATCGACATACCAGTTCACCCGTTCGTCGATCCAGTACTGGTGCCACTCCTCATCCGAGCCCGGCTCGACGAAGAACTCCATCTCCATCTGCTCGAACTCGCGGGTGCGGAATATGAAGTTCCCAGGGGTGATTTCGTTGCGGAAGCTCTTACCGACCTGCGCGATACCAAATGGCGGCTTCATCCGAGATGCGCCGAGCACGTTGTTGAAGTTCACGAAAATGCCCTGCGCGGTTTCCGGCCGCAGATAGTGCAGGCCGCTTTCCTCCTCCACGGGGCCGAGGTAGGTCTTCAGCATCATCTGGAAATCGCGCGGTTCGGTCCACTGGCCGCGCGTCCCGCAGTTCGGGCACACGATGTCGGCCAGCCCGTTCTCCGGGGCTCGTCCCTTTTTCTCCTCGTACGCCTCCTCGAGATGGTCGGCGCGGAACCTGCGGTGACAGTTCAGGCACTCGGTGAGCGGATCGGTGAACGCTCCGACATGCCCGGAGGCAACCCACACCTGGCGGGGCTGGATGATGGCGGAGTCGAGCCCGACGATGTCGTCCCGCGAGGTGACCATCGCCTTCCACCACTGGCGCTTGATGTTCTCCTTGAGCTCGACGCCGAGGGGACCGTAATCCCACGCGGACCGCGATCCACCGTAAATCTCCCCCGCCTGGAACACGAACCCGCGGCGTTTGGCGAGGGAAATGACGGCATCGAGGGAGGAGGCGGTGGCCACGAGTGATACTCCAGAGGTCTTACCGGGCGCGCGGCTCGCGTCCGGTCGGCAGTGATCCTCCAGTTTAGGGCCGGACGACCCGCACAGAACGCCAGGGAGGCGGTACGGCTCGCACGCCTCGCGTGCTCAGCGCAGCGCTTTCGCGACCGCCTCCACATCGCTCTGGTCGTTCCACAGGTGAAGGGATGCGCGCAACCGACCCGCGCGCCCGGACACGGTGATCCCGGCGGAAACGAGCCTGGCCATGTCCTTCTGGTCCGCATCCGCCCACGTGACGATCGGCTGATGCTGCTGAGGGATGTCCAGCGCGTCGCACAGCGCGTCGCCGAGTCCGCTCGTGAATGCCCACACCTCGTTCATATCCAGCCCGGAGAACAGCTGAAGTGCGGGCTCGGCGCCGACCCATGCGGGCCACGCAGGCGACACATCGAACTGGCGGGCCGACGCGGCGAGAGCCATGGACGGACCGTAGCAGGAACCCCACACGTCGTCTCCCGCATACCAGCCGGCCTGGATGGGAGTCAGCACCTTCTGGAAGCGCTCGCTCACGGTCATGAAGGCGACCCCGCGCGGCGAGCACAGCCACTTGTAGGCGTGGCACAGCGTCGCATCGAACATCGCCGCATCCGCCGGGTACACGCCGGCGGCCTGAGTGAGGTCGCACACCGTGAATGCGTCGTGCTGCCGGGCAGCGGCGACGACGGCGGCAGCGTCCGCGATGCGGCCGGTCGCGGATTGGGCGAGCGAGAACACGACGAGCCAGGTGTCATCCGTCACGGATGCGGCGAGCTCGTCGAGCGGGAGCGCGCGCACCCGGATCCCTTTCCTCTGCAGGAACGGGAACATGATCGACGAGAAGTCGCCGTCCACGCACAGAACCTCGGCGCCATCCGGCACCGCCGCCGCGAACACGCTTGCCATGACGGACGTCTGGGAACCGGTCGCGACCCGGGCCGCATCGACGCCGACGAGCTTCGCGTAGTGTGCGCGGGTGTTCTCGTGGATCGCGTCGTAGTCGACGGGGTCGCGGCGGCCGGCAGCCCACAATTCGATGTCGGCCAATTGCGCGTCCACGGTCGCTTTCGTCGGCAGGCCGATCGAGGCGACCGCAAGATACCCGCGCGCGGCATCCTCGCGGAACTGCCCGATGGCACTGGTGAGTGCCGGTGAATGGTGACGGCTTGTGGCCGCGGATGCTGTGGTCATGATTCAATCCTGCCCCTCTCATCGCGCGGCGGCAGCGCATTCTGGTGCAACTTTCTTGCGCGCCCGCCGCTAAACCTGCCGAGTCACGCGTAGAGCGCCGAAAATACGGCGTGTTGCGTGGTGCCCGCGCTGCTAATCTTTGCTCACCTCCGTTTCACCCGGCTCAGAAACAGGACACTGTGAAAGCTACACACCGGTCTGTAGTTCGCGTTCTGTTTGCCTGTGTGCTTGGCGCAGTCCTCGCCACCGGTGGAGCCACAGCCGCCGTCGCCGCATCGCTGGAAACCCCCACCCCGGCTCCCACCGCGGACGACAGTGTCGTGACGTACTACGGCCCCGACAATTGGGTGTACGAAGACGGCGATACGGCCGCGTACGACCAGACATTCGGGGTGAACTGCTCGACCGGCGTGTGCTTGCTCTTCGGTTATGCCGAAGAGAAGCGGGTGCCGCGCGTGGAGGTTATCGACGGGCGGGCGACTTTCGACGTGCCCGCCGAAGGGACCCTGTGTTCGGATGAATACCAGTGGGCGACCACCACGACCGTGGAGTTCTCTGGCACCACCGCGACACTGACGCAGGTCAGTCACGGCACGGGAATCATCACGTGCCCCAACGGAACCAGGAACCGCTACCTGGGGGTGACCAGCACTTCTCAGGGCACACTCGTCTCGGGGAACCCCTGCTTCATCACGGGGACATGTCCAACGCCGGAACCCTCAGTCGAACCGACGCCCACGGCCATTGCCTTGCCTGCACAACCCTCGACGCCATCCAGAGCCATCGACGAACCCGGAGTGCTGAGCGCCCTGCCCACCGTCGCTGTCGTCGCCTCCCCGCAGAACGCACTGTGGGCAACCGCGATGGCGGTCATTTTGGTGCTCCTGCTCGCGTTCCCGACCCAACTGCTCAACTCTGCCGCCGAAACGGGATCGGAGCGCGTCGCACACTGGGGCGAAAAATTCGCCAAGACGGCAGGAGGCGCCGGATCACGCTGGGGTGCATTTCTGTCGCGCGTCACCTCACTCACCGGATGGCGCGCTGCAGCGATCGGCATTGCTGCGGCAGCGATCATCGCGTCATTCGTCGACCCGGGATTTGGACTGAACGCGGCCAGCATCCGCACGTTCGTCTCGATCCTCGTCTCGATCGCGATACAAATCCTTGCCGGCTGGCTGCTCCTGATCTGGGTCGTCCGGCGAACGCATCCGACGGCGACCGCCGAGTTCGAGTTTCGCCCGCTGACGCTCCTGATCGTCGTGGCGGCCGTCATCCTGACCAGGATCACCGGATTCGAGCCGGGCATCATTTTCGGGCTCGTCGCCGGCGTTGGTTTCGGAGCGCTTCTCGCTACGGCCGAACGTGCTCGCGTCGCGCTCATCGGGCTGGCGCTCGCATTCGCCCTGTCCGTTCTCGCCTGGCTCGGTTACAGCCTGTTGAACGTCATCGATGGCGGCGGACCGGTCGTCGTTTTCGTTTCGGAAACGCTCTCGTCGTTGGCCATTGCCGGCATTTCGGCACTCCCCATCGCTCTCGTGCCCATTGGCGGGATGACGGGACGGATCATCTGGAACTGGAATCGTTGGGTCTGGATGGGCGCTTATGCGGTGGGGCTCTTCGGGTTCTTCCTCATCCTCATGCCGATGCCGTTCTCGTGGGAGGAAGTTCCGTTGAGCCTTCCCGTGTGGACGGGCCTCTTCGTCGCGTACGCGGTGGGCGCGGTGATCGTGTGGGCGCTCATCGTGCGGCCGTGGCAGAAGCTGGACCCTGCGGAAGCGATCGAGGAAAGTCCGGCCGGCAAGACCGGCACTAGGGCCGGGACGACGACCTAAGCGCTCGGCGCATCCTTGGCCGCACCGAATCGACGGTTGCGGGACGCAAACACTTCGGCTGCCCGCCATAAGTCCTCGCGGGTGAAATCGGGCCACAGCGTGTCGAGGAACACCATCTCGGCGTACGCGCTCTGCCACAGCAGGAAGTTGCTCGTACGTTGCTCCCCCGAACTGCGCACGAACAGGTCGACGTCCGGCAGGTCGGGCGTGTACAGGTGCCGCTGGATGCTGCGTTCGGTGATGCCGCCCGGCGTGAGCCTGCCCGCCGCAACCTCGGTCGCAAGGGCGCGCACGGCATCCGTGATCTCGACGCGTCCGCCGTAATTCACGCACATCGTGAGGGTCAGCACGCTGTTTCGCGCGGTCAGTTTCTCGGCGAACTGGAGTTCCTTGATGACGGAGCCCCACAGTCGCGGCTTCCGGCCGGCCCAGCGGATGCGAACGCCCCAGTCGTTCAGCTGGTCGCGCCGGCGATGCAGCACGGAACGGTTGAATCCCATGAGGAAGCGCACTTCCTCGGGGGAACGCTTCCAGTTCTCGGTGGAGAACGCGTACACGCTCAGATGTTTCACCCCGAGCTGGATGGCGCCGGCCACGACGTCCAGCAGCGCGGCTTCCCCTGCGCGGTGCCCTTCGATGCGGGTGAGCCCGCGCGCGTTCGCCCAGCGGCCGTTGCCGTCCATCACGATCGCCACATGTTCCGGGACGGCCGCCGAGGGAAGCTTCGGCGGGTAGATCCCCGTCCAGTCGACGGGCCGAAAATCTACCGCATCCTTGTGCGTCTTCGGCGCGGGGGTCATCGTGTTCTCCCTTCGAATGCCTCAGGGAGCGGGACAGCACGATCGGGCTGCGGCGACCGATCGACGTGCTGGAGCGAACGCAGGCTGCGCTCGAGGTGGAACTGCACGTACGCGGCGATGATCCCGCTGGCCTGGCCGCGGGAGCGTTCCTGCGAGGCATCCGCGTATTCCCAGTCACCGGCGAGAAGCGCGGCGAGAAGTTCGAGCGTGAGGGCGTCGAGACGCGGAGCCCCCGGCGGCGCGACATCGTCCGCGACAACCCCGCCGAGCTGGACGACGAATGCGGTGTGCGGCCCTGGAGCGCCGGTGACCGCGCAATTGACGAAACTCGGTTCCCAGCCGGCGATGGCGAGCGACCTCAACAGATACGAATCCAGGGTGAGGCTTGCGCTGTGTTCGCGGCGTGCCAGCGACCTCAGCGCGCCCACGAGGAGCAGGTACTGCTGAAGCGAACCCGAGTCCTCCGTGACCTTGTCCGCGGTTTCCACCATGACGTTGGCGGCGGTGAAACTCGCGTAGTCGCCCATGATCTCGGCACCATACGCCCCAATGGATTCAGCCTGGGTGACGATGTCGAGGCTTCGTCCCTCGTAGAATTGCGCGTCCACGACCATGAACGGTTCGAGCCGTGACCCGAACTTCGACCCGGTGCGGCGTACCCCCTTCGCCACGGCTCGGATCTTGCCGCGCTGGCGCCCCAGCATCGTCACGATGCGGTCGGCTTCACCCAGCTTGTGGGTGCGCAGCACGACGGCTTCGTCACGGTAAAGGGGCATCCACCAATTATCGGCGCACCGGCTTCAAATTCGCCGCGTCGCGGCGGTCGGTCGGCCAATGCACAAGAATGACACCATGAGTGCGAACCGTACGAAACCGGCGCGGATGCCAGAACGAGTGAATTCCACCGATCGAGCGGCACTCGGGCATTTGCTGCGCGAAACCTCGGTAGGGCACTTCGCGTTCGTCGAGGATGGCCGCCCCGTCGTCATGCCGATCGCATTCGCGCTCGAGGGCGACAGCCTGCTCCTGCACGGGTCGACCGGATCGTGGTGGCTGCGGCGGATTTCCACCGGCATCCCGGTCACCGCATCGGTCATGACAGTCGACGGTCTCGTTTTCGCGCGGTCCGCGTTCGAATCGTCGATGCGGTACCGCAGCGCGGTGCTGTTCGGGTCGTGCACGCGCCTCGACGGCGAGGAAAAGCTCGCAGCACTCGATGTCGTCACCGACAGCCTGCTGCCGGGGAGGCGGCCAGAATTGCGCGCCCACAACCGCAAAGAACTCGCGGCGACCATGCTGCTGCGGATGCGCGTCGACGAGTGGACGTTCAAGAACTCGACCCAGTGGCCCGAGGATCCTGACGAGGACATCGCGGGCGACACCTGGGCAGGCGTGTTGCCCATCCATACCACCTACGGCGAACCGCTCGACTCGCCGGACCTTCGGCACGGCATACCGGTGTCGGCGTCAGCCCGGCAGCTTGCCGGGCGACACCGCGTGACGACACCCTAAGCAGTCACCAATTCGCGGTCCTCCGCTGGCATCCGGATCGCGCGATTCACCGCCGACACCACGGCCTTGAGGCTCGCCGTGGAGATGTCCGCGTCGATCCCGACGCCCCACAGCCGCTTGCCCGCGACCTGGCATTCCACATACGCTGCGGCCAGTGCGTCGCCGCCCGCGCCCAGAGCGTGCTCGACGTAATCGTAGACCTTGACGTCGAGCCCCTGGTGGCCGAGAACGTCGAGGAACGCATCGACCGGGCCGTTCCCGCTTCCGTTCGCCTCGACCATCTCCTCGCCGACCCGCAGCTCCGCGAACAGGGACACCACGCCCGACATGTTGCTTTCCGTTCGTGTCCTGGTCAATTCGAACCGGCCCCACTTGTCGTCCGGGACGGTTGCCGGGAGGTACTCGTCGACGAAAATCGACCAGATTTGCGCACTGGAGACTTCACCGCCTTCAGCATCCGTCTTCGCCTGCACGACGCCGCTGAACTCGATCTGGAGCTTGCGCGGCAGGTCCAGAGCATGGTCGGCCTTCAGGAGGTAGGCGACGCCGCCCTTGCCGGACTGCGAATTGACCCGGATGACCGCTTCGTAGCTGCGGCCGAGGTCCTTCGGGTCGACCGGCAGGTACGGGACGGCCCAGACGAGGTCGTCGACCGACACGCCCCTGCCGGCGGCGTCCGCCGCCATCGCCTCGAAGCCCTTCTTGATCGCGTCCTGATGCGAGCCGCTGAACGCCGTGTAGACGAGGTCGCCGGCCCAGGGGCTGCGTTCGTGCACGGGCAGCTGGTTGCAATACTCGGCGATGCGCTTGACGTCGTCGAGGTCGCTGAAATCGATTTGCGGGTCGACGCCCTGCGTGAACAGGTTGATTCCGAGCGCGACGAGGTCGACGTTGCCGGTGCGCTCGCCGTTGCCGAACAGGCACCCCTCGATGCGATCAGCGCCGGCCATATAGCCGAGTTCGGCGGCGGCAACGGCCGTGCCGCGGTCGTTGTGGGGGTGCAGGCTCACGATGACGTTCTCGCGGTGGTTCAGGTGGCGGCACATCCACTCGATGGAGTCCGCATACACGTTGGGGGTCGCCATCTCCACGGTCGCCGGGAGATTGATGATGACTTTGCGTTCGGGGGTCGGCTGGAACACCTCGAGCACCTGGTTGCACACCTCGACCGCGAATTCGAGCTCCGTGCCCGTGTAGCTCTCCGGCGAATACTCGTAATAAATGTCGACGCCCGGCGCCAGTTTCTCCGCCGCCTTGCACATTCGGGCGCCGTTCACGGCGATGTCGATGATGCCCTGCTTGTCGGTGCGGAACACGACGTCCCGCTGCAGGATGCTCGTGGAATTGTAGAGGTGCACGATCGCCTGCTTGGCACCGCGGATCGACTCGTACGTGCGGTTGATGAGTTCCTCGCGCGCCTGCGTGAGCACCTGGATGGTCACGTCATCCGGGATGAGGTTCTCTTCGACGAGTTTGCGCACGAAGTCGAAGTCGGTCTGGCTTGCGGAAGGAAATCCGACCTCGATCTCCTTGTAGCCCATCCTCACGAGCAGGTCGAACATGATCTGCTTGCGTTCGGGGCTCATCGGATCGATGAGGGCCTGATTTCCATCCCGAAGGTCAACGGCGCACCAGCGCGGTGCTTTCGTGATCCGCTTGGACGGCCACTGCCGATCCGGAAGGTCGATGCCTAGTGTTTCGTGAAACGGGCGGTACTTGTGAATCGGCATTGCCGACGGAGATTGTGTGTTCTTCATGGTCTTTGCTCTCTCGCGAAGTGAGGTGGGCCGGCCAACGACGCTGTGTTAAATCAGCAGAAGCCGCGACGAGGAGGGACCCGAACTAGGTCTCGTCGCGGCAGCTAAGAAGCAGCGAGCGGAACAACACGGATTCAGAATACCACTGTGTCCGCGGGAGCGTCCCACCGTGACGACCGGGAAAGCATTTCCGTTGGGTTACGCTCGAGCGAATCTGACGGCACAGTGGAGTAATGACCACGCGATCACACACCGCGCTCCAGCGCGTGCCGTTCACCGCACTCAGCGCTGCCGTTGGCATCCTGGCCGCCGTGGCACTCCTCGGGGCGTGCTCGACACCCGCCCGGCCCGGAGCACAGCCCCCCGCAGGCATCCCTGCCCCCGGCGAGGTTCTCGGTCAGGGCACGGTAATCCAGATCGGCGATTCCGCACCGCAGTTCTGCCTCGGCCCGGTGGCGGAATCGTATCCGCCACAGTGCAGCGGACCGGCAATTGCGGGATGGGACTGGCATGGATTGCAGGGTGTCGAGACGTCGGGCGATGTGACGTGGGGCGGCTACGCCGTGCAGGGCACCTGGGACGGCACGCGATTTACGGTCACGTCACCGCCGATGTGGCTTGCCCTGTACGACCCGATTCGCATCGTTGACCCCCAGCGGGAGCCCGAGAACGCGGGAATGACAACACAGGGGCGGCTTCTCGCCATTCAGGACGAGCTTGCGACCGCCGGCGAAGTGCAACCGCTCATGTCCTGGATCGAAAACGGATACCTCTTTGCGACGTACGTCTACGACGACGGCGACATCCAGCGCCACCTCGACGCCACCTACGGCGCGGATGTCGTGCTCGTCCGTCCGGCACTCCGAGATGTGAATCCCTAGCGCGACCGCCGGCCACCCCACCCCACCAACCCCACCCAGACTCGCGAAACCGCAGTTTCTGCTTCAACCGTGGGGTTTTGGAGCAGAAACTGCGGTCTCGCGATCACCATTGGCGCCAACCAGCATCACAGAGCGCGAAACGAACCCGCGGCACTGCGTCGACGAGTTGGCCCTTGAGAATGCGCACTATGGTCCAGTTTTCGGAGGCCAGGTCTGCCAGGCGTTCGACATCCCTCGCATACTGCTTGTCGTCGAGTCGATGCTGCTCACCGTCGTACTCGACGAGCACCCGATACTTCTCGTACACCAGATCGCCAATAGCAATCTGCGCTCCAAGACGGTTGAAAATTGGGACGTTGACGGCAGGCTCAGGCAAACCTGCGGACACGATTTTCAAACGCAACTCTGATTCCTTCGGAGAGTCAACGCCAGCCCGCACCCCTTCGAGCGCGACGCGCAGCTTCCGCACGCCTCGTCTCCCCGCAAAGGCGCGGACGGATCCCTGCATGTCGCTCAGCGAGCACAGAGGTGCCGTGCGGGCACGAAGTCGATCACCGGCAACAATGAGTTCGTTGATTGTGAGTCGCATCGCGAGCTCGCACCAGGCATCCACCGCTGACACGACGCGAAGGCCATCCACTGTGGTCACATTGACGCGTTGTTCCTGAACGGTGTGGCCCACGACACCGCGCGCGCGAGGGCCGTCATCCGCATCGAACGTGCAGACGTGGATCGGCCCGCGGTCGAGTCGCCACGGGATCGGGATGCCGTGGATTCGTGCCGCCGATGCGTGGCTGAAGAACTGGTTTGCTGGCATCCTGGCCGCGTATGCCCGGCACCGGTCGA
This sequence comes from Micrococcales bacterium, assembly GCA_017306245.1. GTDB lineage: Bacteria > Actinomycetota > Actinomycetes > Actinomycetales > Microbacteriaceae > Terrimesophilobacter. The sequence continues at coordinate 125,312 of JAFKIY010000004.1, forward strand.
GGTGCGTCGATATCGGTTGCGCCGCCCTCACTCCAGTAAATGGGCTTTCCAGGTCTTTGCCGCGCATGCGCCCCAACCCCAGCCCGAGTGCCGACCCTTCACGGACGGTGAATGCGCGTCCGTGAAGTTCCGTTGGGAGGCGGACGATGCGGGGCATTGGCAGATATTCCCATCCGTGCGCACTGTGCGGTGAAAACAGTCCACAGGACCGGAATCCTCACAAAAGTCATTCCGCGAAACCGCAGTTTCTGCTCCAAAACCGGACGGTTGGAGCAGAAACTGCGGTTTCGCGGGGATGAGGAGGGGGTGGGAGGGGGCTGAGTGGGATGGAGGGCGCTAGAAGCCGAGGCGCCCGAGTTGCCTGGCGTCGCGTTGCCAGTCCTTGGCGACCTTCACGCGCAACGACAAGAAAACCTGTTTCCCGACGAGAGGCTCGATCGATGCCCTCGCCCGCGCGCCGACCTCGGCGAGCCTGCTGCCTTTGTGGCCGATGATGATGCCCTTCTGGCTATCACGCTCCACCCAGAGGTTCGCGTAAATCTCCAGGAGATCCTTGTCGTCGCGCTCCACGAGATCATCGACCGTGACGGCAATCGAGTGCGGCAGTTCATCCGAGACGCCGTCGAGCGCGGCCTCGCGAATCAACTCGGCGATTCGCGCCTCGGTGTCTTCCTCGGTGATGGTTTCCCCCGGGTACAGCGGCTCCGACTCCGGAATCAGCGCGATGAGTTCTCGCGCGAGGATGTCGAGTTGAACGCCCGTGAGGGCGGACACCGGAATAATGGTCGCCCATTCGCGCAGCGCGCTCACCGCGAGAAGCTGCTCGGCCACCACCGACTTCGAGGCGAGGTCGACCTTCGTCACGATCGCCACCTTCTTCGCCCGGGGGAATTGGTCGAGCTGCTCGTTGATGAACCTGTCCCCCGGCCCCAGCTTTTCGTTGGCCGGCACGCACAGGCACACGACGTCGACATCCGCGAGGGTCGACTGGACGACATCGTTGAGACGCTCGCCGAGGAGTGTGCGCGGCCGATGCATCCCGGGGGTGTCGACTAGGATCAGCTGGCCGTCCGGACGGTGGACGATCCCCCGGATCGCGCGCCGCGTGGTTTGCGGCTTGCTGCTCGTGATCGCCACCTTTTCGCCGACGAGCGCGTTCATCAGGGTCGATTTGCCCACGTTCGGCCGCCCGACGAACGTGGCAAATCCCGCCCTGAACGCGTTGCTCATGGCGCGGCCTCCTCCCCGATGGCCGGGATATCCAGCTCGATGTCCGGGTCTCGTTCCACGATCACCGTCCTGAGCTTCCTGCCACGGCCCTCCGTCCGCTCGGCCGTGAGCACGAGCCCCGCGATGCGAGCGACCGATCCTGTCGTTGCAATGCGCCCGAGTGCCTTCGTGACCAGCCCGCCGACGGTGTCGACGTCGTCATCGTCGAGATCCAGACCGAACAGTTCGCCGAGCTCATCGACCGGCAGTCGGGCGCTGACCCGGAACCGCCCATCGCCGAGATCCGCCGCCACGACCACCTCGCGGTCGTATTCATCGGAGATGTCGCCCACGAGTTCCTCGATGATGTCTTCGAGGCTGACAAGGCCCGCAATCCCGCCATACTCGTCCACGACCATGGCGAGGTGCGTCGATTCACGCTGCATCTGCCGCAACAGCTCGTCGACATTCTTCGACTCGGGAACGAACAGCGCCGGGCGGGCAAGTCCCGCCACCGTGGTGCCCTCCACGTCTAGGGGCCGTTCAAAAGCGAGGCGGGCGACGTCTCGCAAAAGGAGGATGCCGAGAACCTCGTCGATGTCCTCACCGATGACCGGCATCCGCGAGACGCCCTTCCCCAGGAAGATCTCCATCGCCTCCGCGACGCGGGCGTCGCTGTCGATGACCACCATGTCGGTTCGGGGGATCATGACTTCGCGCACCACCGTGTCGTTGAACTCGAAAATGGAGTGGATGAGCTCGCGATCGTCCTCCTCGAGCACGTCGAGCTCCGTGGCCTCATCGACCATGCTGAGCAATTGCTCCTCGGAGGAAAAAGACACGGTGCGCGGGCGCCCGGGCGTCACCCGATTGCCGATCGCGACGAGTGCCGCGGCAATGGGGCCGAGAACCACCCGCGATGTGTGAACGAGCCACGCACTCCAGCGGATGATCTGGCGGGCGTAAACCCGCCCCACCGCGCGAGGGCTCGCGCCGACGAGAACGAAGGACGCGATGGTCATGATGAACGCAGACAGCAGGAGCGCCCACCACCACTCGGCAAACACGGACGCGAATGCCAGCGTCACGAGCACGGCTGCAGTCGTCTCCGCCACCACCCGCATGAAGTTCACGGCGTTCAGGTGAGCGCCGACATCCGCGGCGATCGCGTGAAGCGACTTTGTGGCCCGCGACGTCGCGGCAAGTTCGTGAAGGTCCGCGCGCGACAGGACGCCCAGGGCCGCGTCTGCTGCCGCGAGCCACCCGCCGAGGGCGACGAGCAGCACGGCGACCGTCACGAAGGCCGGGATCATTTCTTTCGTCGTTTCCGTTCGGCCAGAGAGAACCCGGCGAGAATCTCGCCCTGGATCCTGAACATCTCCTTCTCTTCGTGCGGTTCCGCGTGATCGAACCCGAGAAGGTGAAGCAGCCCGTGGCAGGTCAGGAGGACCAGCTCGTCGGACAGGCTGTGCCCCGCCGCGCTCGCCTGGGCCGCCGCCACCTGGGGGCACAGTACGATGTCACCCAGGAGCCCCGCCGGGGTCATCACTTCGTCCGTTCCCGGCCGCAATTCGTCCATCGGGAAACTCAGCACATCGGTCGGGCCCGGTTCGTCCATCCACTGCACGTGGAGTTGTTCCATAGCCGCCTCATCGACGAGGACGATTCCCAGTTCGGCATCCGGGTGCACGTGGAGCTGGTCCAGCGCATAGATCGCGAGCCGCTGGAGCGCCACCTCATCGACGGCCACCGAGGATTCATTGTTCACTTCGATGCTCACGATCGACCGCCTCGCCGCTTCCCGTCGCCCAGATACCGACCACGATTGAGGTTCGCCCGGCGCTCCTCGCGATTCGCGCCATCCTGCGTCTGCGGATGATCCCGCTCGAACCGTTTCACCTGTCGCTCGGCATCGTACTTCGTGTACGCATCGACGATGCGCCCGACGAGGCTGTGGCGCACGACATCGTCGCTCGTGAGGCGGACGAAGTGGATGTCGTCAATATCGTCGAGCACGTGAGTCACGAGCTGCAACCCGCTCGCCCCCGCCGGCAAATCGATCTGGGTCACATCCCCGGTCACGACAATTTTTGACCCGAAGCCGAGTCTGGTTAGGAACATCTTCATCTGCTCAGGGCTCGTGTTCTGAGCCTCATCGAGGATGATGAAGGAATCGTTCAGCGTGCGTCCGCGCATGTACGCGAGCGGCGCGACCTCGACGGTGCCCGTCGCGAGCAGCTTCGGGACGACATCCGGATCCATCATCTCGTTGAGGGCGTCGTACAGCGGCCTGAGGTACGGATCGATTTTGTCGTTGAGCGTGCCGGGCAGGAAGCCGAGGCGCTCCCCCGCTTCGACCGCCGGTCGGGTCAGGATGATGCGATTGACTTCCTTGCGCTGCAGCGCCTGCACCGCCTTCGCCATGGCGAGGTAGGTCTTCCCTGTGCCGGCGGGCCCGATGCCGAACACAATCGTGTTCTCGTCGATCGCATCCACGTACGCCTTCTGGCCGAGGGTTTTGGGGCGGATGCTCCGCCCGCGCGTGGTGAGGATCGCCTGACTGAGCACGTCGGCCGGGCTCATCCGCGGGTCATCCCTCAACATGCGCGCAGACGACTCCACTTCGGTGAGTCCGAGTTCCTGCCCGTTGCGCACCATGCTGATGAGCTCATCCACAAGTCGTCGCGCCTCGGCGACCTGGCCGGGATCGCCCTCGAGCGTCACCTCGTTGCCTCGCACGTGGACGCGGACGAGGGGAAACTGGTTCTCCACGGTTTTCAGCAGCCGATCCTGAGGTCCGAGCAGTCGAACCATGGCGATGCCGTCCACCTCGAACCGTTCGCGGGCGACCTGCTCGGCGCTGTTCGCTTCGAGATTGGGGTCTTCGCTACTGGCCAAGGGATCCTTCCGGCAGTGCTCCGCCAGGGTCGGCGCCGAGAACGTGCGCGTGGACGTGGAAGACCGTCTGGCCGGCGGATTCGCCCTCATTGAAAACGAGACGGAACTCGCCGCCGCAGTGCTGCACGGCGAGTTGCTTCGCGGTTGCGACGACCTCGGCGAGAAGCGCAGGGTCGCCCGCAGCGAGCTCGGACACGGTGCGGTATCGCTCAGTCTTGGGCACGACGAGGAGGTGAACGGGCGCTTGAGGCTTGATGTCCCTGAACGCGACGACCGTGTCATTCTCGAACACAATGTCGGCCGGGATTTCGCGCGCGACGATGCGCGTGAACACGGTCGGCTCTGCGCTATCGGACATGGTCACCATCTTAACCGGTGCGCGGTCGGCACGGCGCGGCCGCGCCTTACCATCGGCCGAGCACAGTGTTGAGCATGGCGATTGCAGCCGGACCGGCGGTGCTCGCGCGAAGGATGGTCGACCCGAGGCTTACCGTCACTGCTCCGGCGTCGGCAAGTCGGGCAAGCTCCGCTGGGGCGATTCCGCCCTCCGGTCCGACGACGACGAGGATATCCCGCCCATCCGCGGCGAAGGACCGAAGCGGTTCGGCCGCGGTCGGTTCGAGGACGAGGATTTGGTTTTCGCCGCCGAGCGCCGCGAGTTGTGCGGTCGACGCGAGCGGCTTCAGGGCCGGGATGCGCGAACGCACGGACTGTTTGCTTGCCTCGCGGAGGATGCTCCCCCACCGCTTCTCGTGTTTGGGAACCTTCGCCCGATCCCACTTCACAATGGATCTGGAGGCGGCCCACGGGATCACGCCGTCGACGCCGAGCTCGGTCGCCGCCTGGATGGCCAGCTCATCCCTGGCTCCCTTTGCGAGAGCCTGCGCGAGCCACAACCTGGGCCGCGGTTCGTCGTCGAACTGCGTCGACTCGACGCGCAGTTCGAAACGATCGCTTCCCACGGCCGAAACCACGCCGTGGGCGATGAGCCCCTTGCCATCGCCGACCCGCATCCGCTCCCCCGCCGTGAGCCTCCCGACGGTGATCGCGTGCCGAGCCTCCGAGCCCGTGACGTCGATCGTGCCGCCCTCGACGGCGGCCGACGCGTCGTCGCTCAAATAGAAATGCGCCACGCCATCCTGCCCATCGAAGAGTCAGCCGATCACACGTTCAGGAAGCGATCGCGCAGCTTCTGGAACAGCCCCTGCTGGAAATGGGTGAGGGTCGGCTCAACCTTTTTGCGCGAGGAGGCGAACTGCTTGATCAACTCCTGCGCTTTGGAGTCGAGTTTCGTGGGCGTCACGACCTGCACTCCGAGTCTCAAGTCCCCCCGGCCCGAGCCCCGCAGATGAGTCACGCCCCGGTCCTTGACCGTGATGATGTCGGCGCTTTGCGTCCCGGGCTTCACCTCGACCGAAACCGGGCCGTCGAGCCCGTCGAATTCGGCGGTGGTGCCCAGAATCGCGTCCGCCATCTGGACTTCGAGCGTGGCGAGCAGGTCATCGCCGCTCCTGCTGAAGATGTCGTGGTGGCGCACCTTGACCTCGAGGTACAGGTCTCCGTTCGCACCACCCGCCGGACCCACCTCGCCCTGTCCCGCGAGCTGCAGGCGCAACCCGGTTTCGACGCCCGCCGGAATGTCCACGGAAACTTTTCGCCTGGCCCGGACTCGGCCCTGGCCGCCGCAGGTCGGACACGGGTTGGTGATGATCGTGCCGTATCCGCGGCACGTGCCGCAGGGGCTCGATGTCATGACGTTGCCGAGAAGGCTCCGCACGGAGCGCTGGATCGAACCGCTGCCCTGGCAGATGTCGCAGGTGACCGGCTGAGTGCCCTTCGCGCAGCAGGATCCCTCGCACGCATCGCACACGACCGCCGTGTCCACCTCCAGTTCCCGCTTGACGCCGAACACGACATCGGCGAGATCCACCTCAATGCGCAGGAGCGCATCCTGCCCGCGCTCCCGGCGGGACCGAGGGCCGCTCGACCGTTGCGCCGCGCCGAAGAACGTTTCGAAAATGTCGCCGAAACCGCCGAACCCGCTGCCTCCCGAGCCGCCGAGGTCATACTGTTCGCGTTGCTGCGGGTCGGACAGCACATCGTAAGCGTGGGTGACGAGCTTGAACTGCTCGTGTGCATCCGGTCCGGGGTTGACGTCCGGATGCAGCTCCCGCGCCAGCCGACGGTACGCTTTCTTGATTTCCTCGGCCGTTGCCGTCCGTTCGACGCCAAGTATCTGATAATGGTCTGCCACAAATTTCCTTTGGGTTATTCTTCCCCGAGAAGGCGAGAAAGGTAGCGGGCGACGGCGCGCACCGCTGCCATGTTGCTCGGGTAATCCATTCTGGTGGGCCCCAGCACCCCCACGCGGGCGAATTCTCCGCCCGAAGAAGAATAGCCACTCGCGAGGACGGATGTTTCTCCCAGGCCGAACGCGGCGTTTTCGCTGCCGATGCTCGTGGCCAGACCGTGCTGATCAGGTTCCATCTCGGCGAACAGCCTCAGGAGCGTGACCTGTTCCTCGATGGCCTCGAGCACGGGGACGATGCTGCCGCCGAAATCCTCCGCCGTCATGGCGAGGTTCGCCGCGCCGGCCATGATCAGCTTCTCCGCCCGGTTGGCCGCCACCTGTTCGCGAAGGCTGTCCACGATGTCGGAGATCACGGTGCCGCGGTCGCGCGGGAACTCGTCCGCAATCTTTTCCAATACCGCCACCGCATCGCTCAGGCTGACCCCGGCCAGCCGCGTGTTCAATTTCGTCCGAACCTCGCCGAGGAAAACCTCGTCGAGTTCGGCGCCGACATCGATGTGGCGCTGCTCGACCCGACCCGTGTCGGTGATCAGGACGAGGAGAAGCCTCGTCGAGCTAAGCGGCACCATTTCGACGTGCCGGACGCGCGACCTGCCGAGCGTCGGGTATTGCACGAGTGCGACCTGATGGGTGAGTTGCGAGAGCAAGCGCACGGTTCGAACGAGAACCTCATCGAGATCCGACGAGTTTCCCAGGAACGTCTCGATCGCCTGGCGCTGCGCGGCGGTGAGCGGACGCAAGTCTGCCAACTGGTTGACGAACACCCGATACCCCTTGTCGGTCGGGATCCGACCCGACGAGGTGTGGGGCGCCGCGATGAGTTCCTCCTCCTCGAGCAGCGCCATGTCGTGGCGAATTGTCGCCGCAGAGACCCCGAACCCGTGGCGTTCGACGATCGACTTCGAGCCGACCGGCTCGCGGGACGCGACGTAGTCCTGAACGATGACCCGCAAAACGTCAAGGCTGCGATCCGAAACCATGCGGACACCCCTTTCGCGACTGGCACTCTGTTCTCGGGACTGCTAATTGTATCGCGACATACCACGAGTCAGGCGTTGCATGCGGACACTAAGGGCAGTACCTTATGGGTGAGCCTCGGCACTTCCTCGCGAGAGGGTCACGCCAGGGCTGGCCCAGTCCGAACCCATGCGGGATTTCGTTCGACCACCTGAAAGGCAAGATTAATGACTGATCAAACACCCCCGGCCGCAGCGCCGCAGCCGGCGGCTCCGTTGACCGCTGCCGAGGACAAGCAGTGGGCCATGTGGGCACACTTCGGCGGAATCCTCTGGATCCTCCCCTCGCTCATCATCTTCCTGGTCTTCAAGGACCGCGGGACGCTCACCAAGCAGGAAAGCAAGGAAGCTCTCAACTGGCAGATCACGTTCCTGATCTTCTACATCGCGTGGGCGATCATCGGTGCGATTCTGACCACGGTTCTCATCGCCAGCGGCGCATGGGGCATCCTGTGGATCCCGTCCCTCGTCGGATGGCTGATCTACCTGGCCAACGTCCTGTTCTCCGTGATGGGTGGCGTAAAGGTGAACGGCGGCGGCAGCTACCGCTACCCGGTCAACTTCCGTTTCATCAAGTAGTTCAATCGGCTGTTCGGGAGAGTCGGGCCCACGGGCCCGGCTCTCCTGCTTTAATGGGGGCTATGACAGAGCCCATGCCAGAACCAGTCAATCCGTATCAGGCGTCTCAGCCGCTCAGCCCCTCCGACGAGAAACTGTGGGCGCTCCTCGTGCACCTCGGGGGGATCTTCTTCAACTTCCTGCCCGCCCTGATCGGCTACCTCGTGCTGAAGGATCGGGGACCGTTTGTGCGCCAGCACACCGCAACGGCGCTCAACTTCCAGATCACCCTCGTGATCGCGTATGTCGTCGGGGCCATCACGGCGCTCCTGCTGATCGGGTTCCTGATCATGGCCATCGCCTACATCCTGAACATCGTCTTCAGCATCCTCGCCGCGGTTGCCGCGAACAAGGGCGAGGCGTACGAATACCCGCTCGCGATCAAGTTCATCAAGTAGCTAGCTCAGGAGCGCGCGCACGACCGCGTCGGCGAGCAGCCGACCGTGCAAGGTGAGCACCACGCGCCCGGCGAGCGCGGCGGGGGCATCCACGAGTTCGTCGGCGATGAGGGCTGCCACGGCGGTTCGCCCCTGACGGCTGAGTTCGCTCGTCGGCAGGCCCTCGCGGATGCGCGTTGCAAGCATGACCCGCTCCACCCGCCGAGTTTCATCGTCGAGGGTTTCCCGGCCGGCGGCCGGTGACTGGCCCGCATGCATCCGCTCCGCATATGCGGCAGGATGCTTGACGTTCCACCAGCGCACCCCTCCGACATGGCTGTGCGCGCCAGGCCCGACCCCCCACCAGTCGTGCCCCTGCCAGTACGCGAGATTGTGGCGGGAGCGGTGACCGTCGCCCTTGGCCCAGTTGCTCACTTCGTACCACTGGTATCCCGCGTCGGCGAGCAGCCGGTCGGCGAGTTCGTACTGTTCGGCCGCGAGGTCATCATCCGGTGCCGGAACCTCCCCACGGCGGATCTGGCGTGCCAGTTTGGTCCCATCCTCGACGATGAGCGAATACGCGCTCAGATGGTCGGGATCCGTGGCGAGCGCCGACTCGAGCGAGGTGCGCCAGTCATCGATGCTCTCGCCGGGGGTGTTGTAGATAAGGTCGAGGCTCACGTCGAGCCCGGCGTCCCTCGCCCACCGGACGACGAGGGGAACGCGCTGCGGGTCGTGCGTGCGTTCGAGCGTGGCGAGAACGTGCGGCACGGCGGATTGCATGCCGAAGGACACCCGGGAGAAACCCGCCGCCTTCAGAGCGATCAGGTAGTCGGCATCCACCGAATCGGGGTTCGATTCCGTCGTGATCTCGGCATCCGGGGCGAGTCCCCAGGTCGATCGGACAGCGTCGAGTATGGCCGCGAGGTCGCTGACCGGCAGAAGCGTCGGCGTTCCGCCGCCGAAGAACACGGTTGTCGCCTCGCGCTCGGGCACGCCGGAGCCTCCCAGCACCGACCGCGCGAACGAGACTTCGGCGATCGCCTGAGAGGCATAGTCGGATCGCTTCGCGCCGCGCAGTTCGTCGGAGGTGTAGGTGTTGAAGTCGCAGTATCCGCACCGGACACGGCAGAACGGCACGTGCAGGTAGACGCCGAAGTTGCGATCGTCTGCCCCGGTCGCCGCGGAGGCCGGCAGCAGCCCGTCGGCGGGGGCAGGATCGGCGAGCGGGAGGGCGGAGGGCACTACCCCATTCTGCGTCAGCAAAGCCTCTAGATGTCGAGGTAACTCCCCGGCTCCGGCCACTAGCGCTATCCGATGCCGGCCAAACCTATATTTGAGTGTGCAAGCGCGGATGCTCGCACGGCACAAATTTCGCCACCTGAACGAACAAGCACTTTGAGTATCCGCGACGTATGGCACGACTAGTTCAAATGGGATTGAATCGACAATTTCGCGCGTCACGGCGAGGTCAGTTTATGAGCGCTTCAGCCCTCCGAGCGGAGATATTAGGCGCAGGGCCAAAAACTAAGCATGAAAATAGTGGTTCGGGCTGAATGCGTAGTAAATCGTTGGTATCCACAAGACAAAAACCCCTAGCAACAAATGCTTGGTAAGGCTGTGTCCCTTCTGTTGACGCGTGTATACGGCTTTGTCACGTGCCTTGCGCGAGTCAGTGTTCGCGGCAACTTGGACTGGCTGGACGACTGCTGACGGCACACTCTGATAATGCTCTGTCCAAGTAGAACCGTCAAACCACCGCTGACGGCCAGAACCATTCGGGTCGTCGTACCAACCAGCGGGAGGCTTCGCCGAACCGTCAACTGTGCCCGCCGGATCTACCGAATCATTCATTACGTCTCCTCAGTTTGTGCGTAGAGGACATCGTAGTGACGATGCACGTTGGAACCAACTGACGCAAAGAAGCACGCAAAGCGAATATAACCGGCGGGATGGGTCGCAGCCGCTGTCTGACCGTAGAGGCTGGTTGCGAAAACCACTGGCCCCAACCCCGCAAACTGCAAAGGTGACTTCTCTCGAAGCACGCACGTGAGCCTCACTAAAGTGCGGATGAAATGAACACGGCGGGCCGGACGCGCCGGCACCATGTAAGGGGCCCGCTACCGTGCCTCCTCGCTACGAGTAGCCGGCTCTACTCGGTCGGCCATGGCGACGCGTAAAGATGGCCTTGGTGAACGGATTAGTTGAGCGGGTCGGAGAGCGACCGGAAGTACCGGCGAGTGATCGCCGCCTGCACGAGGCGCAGAATCGGGTATACCGCCCACCAGTGCCACGCTGACGGCCTGGAGAAGGAGCGGATCGTCAGCCACACCGAACCGTCTTCCGTGCGGTCGACGATAAAGGCTTCCTCGCCCATCTCGGGGTGCCCGGGCAGCGTTCCGTAGGCGAAACCTTTGCGATTCGGCTCGTCTATGACAAAGATGACCCGGCACGGCGCGCGGAATCGCACCGGCCCAATCGGCAGAACCAGGGTCGCCGTGTCCCCGGGTGCGATCAGCGGTTGCCCTTCCGCACCGTACACGACTTCGTCGCCTTCCGCCGTCTCCGGCGCGATCGGGGATCCGGTTCCGTCGTACACGATCGGAGTGTATGTTCCCTCGATCACCTCGCTGGGCGTGTCCTGCAACTGCACGTCGATCCCGCTGTGGCGTTGAACCCCCCACGTCATGACTGCCTGGGAGGCATACTCCCATCGCACGACGCCGTGGCCGATCCGGGACCGCCGCTCGTACGGTCGGAACCCGGCCGGCGGAAACGACAGAAGATCGGGGGCCTTCGTGCCCCCCACCGCGCCATAGGTGACGGCCTGCTGCCACGGGGATGTCCCGGCCATCACTTCTTGTCCTTCTTCTCCGTACCCCCGGAGAGTGCTGCGATGAATGCTTCCTGGGGAACTTCGACGCGGCCGACCATCTTCATGCGCTTCTTTCCCTCCTTCTGCTTCTCCAGCAGTTTGCGTTTGCGCGTGATGTCTCCGCCGTAACACTTCGCCAGGACATCCTTGCGCATCGCGCGGATGCTCTCGCGCGCGATGATGCGCGAACCGATCGCCGCCTGAATGGGCACCTCGAACTGCTGCCGCGGGATGAGCTCCCGCAGTCGGCCGGTCATGAGCACGCCGTACGCGTACGCCTTGTCGCGGTGCACAATCGCGCTGAACGCGTCGACCTGCTCGCCCTGAAGAAGGATGTCCACCTTCACGAGGTCCGCCTCCGCCTCGCCGTAGGGTTCGTAGTCGAGGCTTCCGTAGCCCTGCGTCCGGCTCTTGAGCTGGTCGAAGAAATCGAACACGATCTCGCCGAGCGGAATCGTGTAGTGCAATTCCACGCGATCCTCCCCGAGATATTCCATTCCGAGCATGGTTCCGCGCCGGCCCTGGCACAGTTCCATGATCGTTCCGACATAGTCTTTCGGCGCGAGAATCGACGCCTTCACGACCGGCTCGCTCACGCTCGCAATCTTCCCGCCGGGGAATTCGCTCGGATTCGTCACCGTCACCGTCTTACCGTCGTCGCTCTTCACCTCGTAAATCACCGAAGGCGCCGTCGTGATGAGACCAAGGTCGAACTCGCGTTCGAGCCGTTCCGTCACGATCTCCAGGTGCAGAAGCCCCAGAAATCCGCAGCGGAATCCGAATCCGAGCGCAACGGACGTCTCCGGCTCGTACACGAGCGCGGCATCCGAAAGCTTGAGCTTGTCCAGCGCGTCCCGCAGGTCGGGATAGTCGCTGCCGTCGATCGGGTACAACCCGGAGAACACCATCGGTTTCGGTTCCGTGTACCCGGGCAGCGCTGCCGCCGCCGGCTTGGCCGCCGTCGTCACCGTGTCGCCGACCTTCGACTGCCGCACATCCTTCACGCCGGTGATCAGGTAGCCGACCTCGCCGACGCCGAGGCCCTTCGTGGGAACCGGCTCCGGCGAACTCACCCCGATCTCCAGCAACTCGTGGATGGTCCGAGTTGACATCATCTGGATGCGCTCCCGCGGCGACAGCGAACCGTCGATCATGCGGACATACGTCACCACTCCGCGGTAACTGTCGTACACGGAGTCGAAAATCATCGCCCGCGCGGGCGCATCAGGGTCGCCCTTCGGTGCCGGAATGCGCTCGATCACCCGATCGAGAAGTTCCTCCACTCCCGCGCCGGTCTTACCGCTCACCCGCAGAACGTCATCGGGGTCACCGCCGATCAGCCCGGCGAGTTCCTTCGCGAATCGTTCCGGGTCGGCGGCCGGAAGATCGATCTTATTGAGTACCGGGATGATCTCCAGGTCGTTGTCGAGCGCGAGGTAGAGGTTCGCGAGGGTTTGCGCTTCGATCCCCTGGGCTGCGTCCACGAGCAGGATCGCCCCCTCGCACGCGGCGAGGCTCCGCGACACTTCGTAGGTGAAGTCGACGTGTCCGGGGGTGTCGATCATGTTGAGCGCGTAGGTTTGCGACGTGCCCTCGCCCGCGGCCGACGACCACGGCATCCGAACGGCCTGGCTCTTGATCGTGATGCCGCGTTCGCGCTCGATGTCCATGCGATCGAGGTATTGGGCGCGCATGTCGCGGTCGCTCACGACGCCCGTGATCTGCAGCATCCGGTCGGCCAGCGTCGATTTGCCGTGGTCGATGTGCGCGATGATGCAGAAGTTGCGGATGAACGCAGGATCGGTCGCCGACGGCTCGAGCGCCTTCAGTGATTTCGGTGTCACGCGTTCCTCAGATGGTTGCGAAAAGGAGTTGGACAATTCTCCCATGACCAGGCCTGGGTGGATTCCCACCGGCTGGTACCGGGTGCCGTCCGGCCCGAATGGGACTGCCCGCACGCTACGCCCGAAAGGATTGCCGAAAACCGGCGCTGGTCTGATAAAGTTACCTCTTGGCCCGCGTGCGACTCCCCAGGGGATGCTTCGCGAAACGCTCCCACCATGACTCTCCCGGCACATCAGCCGTGACTCAGACTGTTCAACAACAACAACGAAAAGGTTCACCGTGGCAAACATAAAGTCGCAGATCAAGCGCATCGGCACCAACCGCAAGGCGACCGAGCGGAACAAGGCCATCAAGAGCGAAGTCAAGTCCGCGATCCGCGCCACCCGGGAAGCAATCGCCTCGGGCGACAAGAAGGTGGCTACCGCCTCGCTCGCGATCGCTTCGAAGAAGCTCGACAAGGCGGCGAGCAAGGGCGTGCTTCACAAGAACCAGGCCGCGAACCGCAAGTCCTCCATCGCGAAGCAGGTCGCGGCGCTCTAAGCCTCAACACGAATTCACGCTCCCCCACTTCGGTGGCGGGAGCGTTTTTCGTTGCCGCGGCGATGCCGCCGCCTGCCTAGTGCAGGGCTGCGCCGCGGGCGCTCACCACGTTCACCATGCGCTCGAGCGCGAACACCGGATCCCGACTCTCTCCCTTGACTTGCGCGTCCGTCTCCGCCAAAACGCTGATCCCTCGGGCGAGGCCATCTTCGGTCCACCCCTGAAGATCCCGCCTCGCCCGGTCGACCTGCCACGGGGCCAGTCCAAACTGCTGGGCGAGTTGCCCCGAACTGCCCCGTGATCCGGAAATCTTCGCCATGGTGCGGAGTTTGCTCGCGAATGCCGCCACGATCGGTACGGGATCCGCACCGGAGGCCAGAGCGTGGCGGAGGAGCACGAGCGCTTCGCCGTGTCTCCCGGCGATGGCGACGTCGGCCACGCGGAACGCATTCGTTTCCACACGTCCGGCGTAGTAGCGCTCCACCGTGGCCTCCGCAATGTCCCCGTCGGTGTCGGCGAGCAATTGGCGGCACGCACCGGCGAGTTCGGCAATGTCACCGGAGAACGCCCCAACGAGAGCGCGCGCAGCCCCTGGCGTGACCTTCCGGCCCGCCGCGCGGAATTCGGCAAACACGAAATCGGACCGATCCGTCTCCTTCTTGAGGTCGGGGCAGGCGATTTCGATACCACCGCCGAGCCCGCCTCTCAGGGCGTCCAGAAGTTTCTTGCCGCGGACGCCACCGGCATGCCTGAGGACCAGATAGCAGTCCGGTGCCGGCGCCTCCAGGTAGCGGAGAGCGTCGCTCAGGAAGGCATCGGTGCACTTCTCGACGCCCGTCACCCTGATCATCCGCGGTTCCGAGAACAGCGAGGGACTCGCGAGCGTCGCCAGCTCTCCCGGGGAATAGTCATCGGCGCCGATATCGCTCACCTCGAGGCTCGCATCCTCTGCGCGGAGAATGTCGCGCAGCAGCCCGATCGCGCGATCGGCGAGAAAGTTCTCGGTCCCGGACACGAGTATGACCGGTGCCGGACGCACCTTGTCCCACGTCAACTGGGGGATTCTCTGAGACCGCGTCGCCGCCATCCGTAACTTCGCCTCCTTCCGTGGCCCCAGCCTAATGGGAGCTGACGTCGCGGGCCGGCGACCGTTCCGTCCACACCTGCACGTGACCTGTCGGTGTGGGCGACAGGAGGATCATCCCCTCCAGGTCGGTGCGCGTGATGGCAGTTCCCGCGCGGGTGAGCATGTCGAGCAGTGCGTCGGTCGGGTGCCCGTAGGTATTCCCGCTGCCGACGCCGATGATGCCGATGATCGCATCCAGCCGCTCGTACAGTCGCTCGCACTGGTCTGCGGAACCGTGGTGTGCGACCTTGACCACATCGACCGGTGCCGGATGCGTGGCGCCCAGCAACCTCGATTGCGCCTCATTGCCAAGGTCGCCCAGGAAGATCGCGCTCAGGCAGCCGAGGAGGCACTCGCCGACTCCGTCGAACCGGATCGTGACGCTGGCAGGATTTCCGGGCTCGATCGTTCCGAGGCGAGCAGGCGGCCACAGGATCTGCCAGCGAAGTTCCCCGAGCATCCCGTTTGCTCCGTGCGCCACCTGATCGACGACCGCACCCGACCGGGCCAGCGATTCCCGCAGCGCCGTATCGCTTGAATCGGAAACCGGCCCGACGATCGCGCGGTCCACGCGCCCGAACACGGCCGAGGTGCCGCCGACATGGTCGAGATCGTAATGGCTGAGCACGAGCAGGTCGATGTGCGCGATGCCCAGTTCGTTCAGGCACCGGGTGAGAAGTTTCGGACTGGGTCCGGTGTCGATGAGGGCGGTCTCCCCCAGGCTGCGAACCACGACGGCATCCCCTTGCCCGATATCGCACGCGGCGATCTGCCAGCGTGCGGGAATGGCGAGAGAGCGACCGATGCCCGCACCCAGCGCCGAACCCGCGTAGCACGCGAGAAGGGCGGCGAGAACGCCTGCCAGGATTCGCGATGAGCGCGTGCGGGGTCGGAGCAGGACGACCAGCAGGATGCCGGTGACAATCACGAGCGCCGCAACGCCGATCGCGCCGGGCAGCCACGGAGCCTGGGACCCGGGCGCCGTGGCGAAGAATCGCGCCACCGCCGAGATCCATGCCGACGGCAGCCACGCGAGGTAGGTGAACACCCGGCCCAGCGGCTCGAAGATCGGCAGGCTGGCGCATCCCAGGAGGCCGAGAACGGTTGCGATGGGGGCTGCTGGCTCGGACAGGAGGTTCGCGATGACCCCGTAAATCGGGATCGCCGGGTTGAGCAGGATCAGCACAGGCTGGCACGCCAGTTGGGCCGAAAGGGGAATCGAGATCACCGCGGCTATCGGGAGAGGCAGCCACCGTGACAGCACCCGGGACAGCGGACCGGCCAGAACGAGCAGGCCCGCCGTGGCCAGGACGGAGAGGATGAAGCCGTAGTCGCGCGACAGCCACGGATCGGCGGCGAGAAGTGCGATGACGGCGGCGGAGAGCACGGCGATCCCGCGAATCGGGCGGCCGGCCGCCATCGCGAAAAGGACGAGCGCGGCCATGACGGCTGCGCGGAGCACGCTAGCACTCGGCGTGACCAGAATGACGAAACTCACCAAAGTGGCGATCGAAAGCGATATCCGAACCCGTCTCCGCGCGCCCAAACCACCCGCTGCGAGCATGACGAGCCCCACCACGACGGCGCAGTTCGCGCCGGAAACGGCGGTCAGGTGGCTGAGCGAGGTGACCTTCATGGCGGAATCGAGGGAGTCGCTCACCGCGCTCGTGTCGCCGATCGCGAGCCCCGGCAGCAGGGCGCCGCCGTCGCCCGGCAACTCGGCCGCCGCGCGCTGGAATCCCCGTCTCAACCCGTTGGCCCAGTCCAGAAACCACGGCGGCCCGGCCGCGAGACCGGGGCTTCCGCGCGCGAAAACGAGAAAGCGAACCCGCTCCCCCTCCTCCGCGCCCACCATGGTTCCGGATACCGTCACGGTCGATCCGATTCCCGAGCGCGGCAGGTTTCCGAACACGAGCGCGGGAATGGCGATTCCACCGACCGACTGCTCGCCGACCGTAGCATCCGTGATCGTCACGGATGTCGGCAGGCGCGGCGACATTGAGCGCGTGTCGACGTCGAGCACGGCGGTGAGTTCGACGAAACGGTGGCGATCCGCCGCGTCGCGCAGGAGTTCCGGATCCCGGGCGAGGGTCAGCGCCGCGGCGCTCGTCACGAGCAGGGCCGCCACCGCCGCCGCGGCGGTCACCGTCGAGAGAACGGAGCGGGAACTCGGACGAAGCACCGCCACTGCCGCGGCCAGGGCGCCCAGCGACCACAGCCCGATGGCGGCCGGTGCGAGCAGCGCAGGGGCGGCGATGAGGACGCCGACCGCGATCCAGCCGACGAGCGCGGGGATCGCGAGCCTGGCATCGATCCTCATATCGTCACGAGGTCTTTCAGCCCGGCGAACGTTTTTTCCCCGATTCCGGAAACGCTCATCAAGTCCTCGATCGAGGTGAATCGTCCGTTCGCTTCGCGCCACGCGAGGATTCGGGCGGCCAGGGAAGGGCCGACCCGTGGGAGTGTTTCGAGCGCTGCGGCATCCGCCGTGTTCAGGTTCACCTTGCCACCGGATGTCGCGGCGCCGGCACCTGGTGCCCCGGAGACGACTTCCCCCTCGGTCGGGATGTAGATTTGCTCGCCGTCGGAGAGGAAGCGCGCAAGATTCAGCTGGCGCCGATCCGCGTCAACCGTGAACCCGCCAGCGGCGGCAACCGCATCGATCGCCCTGTCTCCGTCGTGGAGCTGGTACAGGCCGGGCGCCGACACCGCCCCGAGAATGTGGACGAAGATGACGGCGTTCGCCGACCTCGGTGACGCAGAGGCGCTCTGCCTCGGCTCGGATGCCCCGATGACGGCTCGGGTTCCGGCGCCGGAACTGAGCGCCGACACGAGCACGGCAACTCCCACCCCCACGAGGAGCAGCACCACCGCCGCACCGATGCCGACTCGGAATCGGCTGGTGCGCGAGGCCGCGAGGGGGTCGGGTGGCGGCATGCGCCGATGCTAATCGCGGCTCAATCTCTCGCGGAGACGGTCGTGAGCGGGCTGTGCACAGCGCTCCCCAACGTCACCTGCGAGGGAGCAGAGCGCGAGGTCCCGTCGTCAGCGTGTGACGACGTTCACGAGCTTCGGTGCGCGGACGATGACTGTCGCGATTTCCTTGTCGCCCACGGTCCTGGCCACGGCAGGCAGCGCGCGAACAAGATCCTCCAATTCGGCCGGAGTAACGGATGGGCTCACCTCGAGGCGATCCCGCAGTTTCCCGTCGACCTGTACGACGCACGTGACCGACTCGGCGACAAGGAGGGTCGGGTCAGCTTTCCGCCAACCGTACAGGGCGACAGAGGGCGGATATCCGAGCGCCTCCCACATTTCCTCCGCGGTGTATGGCGCGAACAGGCTCAGCCCGAGCGCAACCGTTTCCGTCGCCTCGCGCACCGCGGCATCCGCACCGCCGGGCCCGCTGTCGATCGCCTTGCGGGTCGCGTTCACGAGCTCCATGATGCGGGCGACGACGACGTTGAACTTGAACGATTCGATCAGGCCGGGCGCGTCGGCCAGGAAATGGTGCGTCACGCGGCGCAGGGAGCGATCGCCGGTCTTCCACTCGACATCGGGCGAACTCGTCACGTCGCGGGCGAGCCGCCAGGCGCGCGCCAAAAACTTCGCCGAAGCGTGCGGTGCGACATCCGCCCAATCGATGTCGTCCTCGGGCGGCCCGGCGAACGACATGGTGAGCCGGATCGCGTCGACACCGTGCTCGTCCAGTTGCTCGCTCAACCGCACAAGGTTGCCCTTGCTCTTGCTCATCGCCGAACCGTCCATGAGAACCATGCCCTGGTTGAGCAGCGCCGTGAACGGCTCGGTGAACGTGATGTAGCCCATGTCGTAGAGCACCTTGGTGATGAACCGGGCGTACAGGAGGTGCAGGATCGCGTGCGTCACTCCGCCGACATATTGGTCCACCGGCGCCCACTTCTCCGCCTCGGCCGGGTCGAACGCCCGGTCCGGATCGTTCGGGTTCAAAAACCGCAGGAAATACCAGGAGCTGTCCACGAACGTGTCCATCGTGTCGGCGTCGCGCCGCGCCGGGCTCCCGTCCACGGGGTTCGCCACGGTGATCCACTCCTCTGCGCCGCCGAGCGGAGACGTGCCCTTCGGAGTGAGATCGAGACCCTCCGTCGACGGGAGGGTCACCGGAAGCTGGTCCGCCGGCACCGGGATGAGTTCCCCGTTCTCCCCGTGGATGATCGGAATGGGGGTTCCCCAGTAGCGCTGGCGCGAAATGAGCCAGTCGCGGAGCCGGAAGTTCGTCGCGGCCCGCCCGGTGCCCCTCGCCTCCATCAATTCGATGGACCGGGCGATGGCGTTGGTCTTGCTGAGCCCGTCCAGCGGTCCGGAGTTGATCATGCGACCGTCACCGTGGAGCGCCACGCCGGTGCTCGCGGGGTCCAGCGGCGGCAGGTCTTCCGGAAGCTCGCCATCCGCGATGATGGGAATGGCGCCCGTGATGGGAGCGTTCGTGTCCACGACGACCCGCACGGGCAGGTCGAATGTGCGGGCGAAATCCAGGTCGCGCTGGTCGTGGGCGGGCACCGCCATGATGGCGCCGTGGCCGTAATCCGCCAGCACGTAGTCTGCGGACCAGATGGGCACGCGTTCGCCGTTGACCGGGTTGAACGCCCAGCGACCGAGGAAAACCCCGGTCTTTTCGCGCGTGGCGTCCTGGCGTTCGATCTCGGTGTTCTTCTGCACCTCGGTGAGGTAGGCCGCGAACTCGGCCTGCACCCGGGCATCCGCGCCGGCGACGAGTTCGGCGGCCAGTTCGGAATCCGGAGCGACCACCATGAAGGTGGCGCCGTACAGCGTGTCGGGCCTGGTCGTGAATACCGTGAGCGGCTCCTCGCGCCCCTCGATCACGAAATCGACGTCGGCCCCGATGGATCGGCCGATCCAGTTGCGCTGCATCGACAGGACCTTCGCCGGCCAGAACCCTTCAAGCTGCTTCAAATCGTCGAGCAGCCGATCCGCGTAATCGGTGATCTTGAAATACCACTGGGTGAGCTTTTTCTTCACCGCGAGGGTCCCGCAGCGCTCGCAGCGGCCATCCTCGACCTGTTCGTTCGCCAGCACGGTCTGGTCCTTGGGGCACCAGTTCACCCAGGAGTCCTTGCGGTACGCGAGACCTTTCTCGTACAACTTCAGGAACAGCCACTGGTTCCACTTGTAGTACTCCGGGTCGCTCGTGTGCAGCACGCGATCCCAGTCGAACGACGTCGCATACAGCTTCATCGACTTCTTTTGCTGCTCGATGTTGTCGTATGTCCATCCGCGGGGGTCAATTCCGCGCTGGATGGCCGCGTTTTCGGCCGGGAGCCCGAACGAATCCCAGCCGATCGGATGCAGGACGTTGAATCCCTGCTGCCGCCAGTATCGCGCGATCACATCGCCGAGCGCGTACGCCTCGGCGTGGCCCATGTGCAGGTCGCCGGAGGGATACGGGAACATGTCGAGCACGTACTTGCGCGGGCGCTTATCGTCTGGGTCGCTCGTGCTGAACGGCCGAAGTTCGTCCCACACGGCCTGCCACTTGGCCTGGATACGGGCGACGTCGTATCCGGAATCCTCGTCGGTGTGATGGTGTGCCACGGCGGTCTCTCTTCGTGCGGAAGGTGTGCGGGCGATCGCCATTGATCTTCGGCGCGCCATTGCACGCCGAGACCCGAGTTACAAGGTTACCAATCCGAGCGCGCACAGCAGTGCACGCGCTTTGATCCGGGTTTCCTCGACTTCCTCCTCCGGTTCCGACAGCGCCGTGATCCCGCCACCCGTGCCGATTGTCGCTCCCCGCCCATCGAGCACGATGCTGCGGATGACCATGGCCAGATCGACGCTTCCATCGAACCCGAAATACCCGAATGCTCCCGAGTAGATGCCGCGCGCGCGCCGCTCGAGCGAGTCGAGGATCTGCACCGCGCTGAGTTTCGGGGCGCCCGTCATGGATCCGGCAGGGAAACAGGCGAGGACCGCGTCGATCGGTTCCCGGCCGTGCGCGAGAGTGCCGCGCACCGTGCTCACGAGTTGATGCACCTGGGCATAGCTCTCCACCTCGAGAAGGTGCGGCACCGTGACAGAGCCCACTTCGCACACGCGGGACAGGTCGTTGCGCACGAGGTCGACGATCATGAGGTTTTCGGCCCGCTCCTTGTCGCTCGCGACAAGCTCACGACGAAACGCATCATCTTCCTCCCCGGTTGTGCCGCGCCTTCGGGTTCCCTTGATCGGTTTCGATTCGACCCGGCGCCCGGACGTCACCGAGAGAAACTGCTCCGGCGACGAACTGAGGAGGCTCACCCCCGCGCACCGCAGGAACCCGCCGTGATGGCTGGGGCTCAGCCGCCGAAGCCGAAGATACGTGTCAACCGGGTCGGGGTGCACTTTCGCGCTGATTTCGGTGGTCAGGCACAGCTGGTACGCATCTCCCGCCCGGATGCGCCGCTGACACTCCAGAATCATGCCGATGTATTCGTCCTCGGAGTTGAACCGGTGAGGTTCGTGCGGCAACGCCGGTGCCACGCCCATCGGAACCTCGAACCGGCCCCTGAGCTCGGCGAGCAAGTCGGTCGTTTCGTCGCGCCATGCTGCGGCGTCCCCGGCCCACGATGACGCGAGAGCAACCAGAATCACCGTCCGGGATTCGTGGTCGAAGGCGACGACGCGATCAGCGAGTTGGAATGCGGCGTCCGGATACCGCGATTCGCGCGTACGGTCTGTACCCAGCGTGATGGCGCGACATTCGTAGCCGAGCCACCCCACCCAGCCGAGCGGAAACGGCGGCCCGTCGCCCAGAACGTCAGCGCCGCCGGCCTGTTCCTCGCGCAGGAAATCGAAAATCGTCTGCTCGTATCGGGTTCCCGTCCCCCACTCTGACACTGTGCCGCCGCTCGACGCGGTGACCACCCGGCCTCCCGTGCCGATGCAACTGAATCCGGTCGTTGCACCGAGACCGGAATCCAGCCAGAACGCGGGACCGTCGCCCGCGCACAGCGCGCGGAACGCCACTGCCGGGTCAACCCAGAAGTCCAGGTGTGTCGAGATCACCCGGCGGCGCATACCCTAACTCTATGAGGAACGGCGCGCTGTACCGCTGGGCCGGTGGCGCGCTCGTCGCCATCGACTATTGCGACCCGGGCGAGTACCGGGTCGAAGCGATGGATTCGTTCCTCGTCACGCAGGGGCGAACGTTCGCCCGCGAGCTTCACGAGAGCCGATTTTCCGACGCGGCCCGTCAGCGCTGCACAGAACTCGACGGTTTCGCCACGCTGGGCGTCGAGTCGTTTTGGGATGCCGCCCTCGCACTCGTGCCGGCAACCGGCAACTGGTTTCCTCGCCTCGAACTGCAGTCGAAGGACGGCGCGGCCCACCTTCTGTTTCGGCACAGACCCGCGCCCGAGCTCGCGCGCTCAGCAGTCCTCGCCACCCACGATAGACCCGATCCGCGGAAAACCCCGGGCATCAAGGGGCCTGATGTCGATGCGTTGCTGTCCGCGCGCACCTCCGCCCGGCTGCGCGGCGCGGACGATGCCGTCATCCTCACGAAAGACGGTTTCCTCGTCGACGGTACGACGAGCGCCCTTGCGTGGTGGCGCGGAGACATTCTCTGCGCACCCCCGATCGCCGAGGATGCTCCCGAGTTCGAGCGCGTCGACAGCGTCACCGCGAGGAGCCTGTTCGCCATGGCGGCGGCCCTCGGTGTGGAGACGCACCGGGAACGGGCGACCCCGGCCGACCTCGACGGTGCCGAAGTGTGGGCATTGGGCGCCCTGCACGGCATCCGCATCGTCACGTCGTGGATTGATGGCCCCACTCTCGCAGAAAAGCCGGGCAGACTGGGCCTGTGGCGCAAACGCCGCGAGGCACTGCTGAAGCCGAAAGGAGCTGCCACGACGTGAACGACGGACTCACCTGGATTCTCGAACTCGTCCAAAACGTGGATCCGGTTCTTCGGACGCTTCTCGCCGGAATCGGGATGCTCCTGGAGACCTCCATTCTGGTTGGGCTCATCGTTCCCGGCGACACCATCGTGATCGTCGCGAGCACCGGCATAGCGGATTGGGTGCAGTATGTCGCGCTCGTCGTGGCGGTCATCGCCGGCTCCCTCGCCGGGGAGAGCATCGGTTTCGCGCTCGGGCGGTTTTTCGGCCCGAAGATCCGTGGAAGCCGCCTGGGCCAGCGGATCGGGTACGAAAACTGGATGCGGGCGGAGAACTATCTGGATCGCCGCGGCGGGATTGCAGTCTTCGTTTCGCGGTTTCTTCCCATCCTGCACTCGCTCATCCCGCTCACCGTCGGGATGAGCACCATGCGGTACCGCAAGTTCATGGCGTGGACCGTTCCCGCCTGCACGGTGTGGGCGCTCGGCTACGCCTCGGTCGGCTGGGCCGCAGCGGGAACCTATCGGGAGCTGTCCGGCCGGCTCCACTACGCGGGATACATCTTCGTCGGAATCATCCTGGTGTTCCTCGCCGTGGCGTTCGTGATCCGCAGGGCCCTCGAGCTCAGCCAGCGGCGCCACATGGAACTCCCGGGTGATGGCGACGCCAACACCCGGGAGGATCTTCCGTGATTCGGCCTGTTACAGAAGGCCCATCTTCGTGAGCCAGTCCTTGGCCACCTTCTCCGGCGACGGCTTGGAGTCGCCGGCCGCGATTTCATTCAGGCTCATCAGTTCTTCCGTCGTGAGCACGTTCGACACGCGGTCGACGATGTTCGCGACGGCAACCGAGTAAGACTTCTCGTTGAACAGCGGAACGATGTTCTGTGCCGCGATGAGGTGCTTGGGGTCCTGAAGCACGACAAGGTTGTTCGCCTTGATCGATGGGGTCGTCGTGTAGATGTCGGCAACCTGGATGTTGTTCTTCAGCAGGTCGCTGAGTGTGCCAGGCCCGCCGTAGTCATCGATGGCCTTGAACTTCCAGCCCTTCACGCCGTAGACCGACTCGAGCCCCGCACGACCGTACGAGCGGCTTTCGAACTCCGTGTTTGCCCCGATCGTGATGGTTGACGCGATCGGCGCAAGGTCCGCAATGGTCACGAGGTTGTTTGCGTCGGCAAACTCCTTCGTGACGACGAGCGCATCGGCATCCTGCGCCTGGGCCGCCGACGAAATCGCCAGCCCCAGCGGCTTGAGCACGGCAGGCAGAGCGGCCATCACATCAGCGGTGGAGGTCGCCGTGGCTTTCGGGTCCGCGCCGTACAGCAGGTTGCCCGCATAGTCGGGGATGAGATCGATCGATCCGTCCTGCAATGCCGGAATGAATGTCTCCCGCGAACCGATTGACGGCGAGTATTTGACGGTGTATCCGTTGGCGGCGAGCATCTGCCCGTACAGCTGGGCCAGAATGTCGCTTTCGGCGAATCCCTGCGACCCGACCGTGATCGTGCCCAGTTCCCCGCCTCCGCCGCCGAGCGGGTCGCCGGATGCGCAGGCCGCGAGGCTCGCGGTCAGGCCGATAGCGACGAGGCCCGCCGCAATTCGCTTTACTCCGTGTGATTGCATTCCCTTTATCCTTCCGTGATGGGTGTCCCGGTCAAGGCCGGCGGCGCGGTGCGCCGGCCCGACCTGGTTGTGGTGCGTGCCATCCCGCGGGACACCCCGTGCGGGACGACAAGTCTTTGGATGAGCGCCAGAATTCCGTCCGCCACGAGGGCGAGCGCGGCGACGAGGATGGCGCCGGCAAAGGCCAGCGTGTAGTCGTGGAGGGCGAGCCCTTCGATCAGGAACCTCCCCAGGCCGGTGAGTCCCACATAGCCGGCGATCGTGGCCGTCGCGATGATCTGGAGTGTCGCCGAACGGATCCCGCCGAGAATGAGGGGCAGGGCGAGCGGAATCTCGACTTTGCCGAGTATCTGCCACTCCGTCATCCCGATGGCCCTCGCGGCGTCGATCGTCTCGCGGTTCACCGCGTCGAGCCCGGAGTAAGCCCCGGCGATGATCGGCGGGATGGCGAGGATCGCGAGGACGAAGACGAGCGGGCCGAGCCCCAGCCCGGTGAACAGGATGATGAACAGCAGGAGACCGAACGTGGGAATCGCGCGGAACGACCCGGTCAGGGCGATCACGAAGTTCTTGCCCTTCCCCGTGTGCCCGATGATCAACCCGATCGGGATGCCGACGAGCAAGGCGACCCCGAGGCTGAGCCCCGTGTAGAGAAGGTGATCCATCAATCGGGGAAGGATGCCCTTCTCCCCGAGCAGGTTCGCCGGGTCGAAGATGAAGGCCAGTGCTGCCGCAAACAACATCAGGCGGCACCCCCCACCGTCAGCGCGCGACTGGAGCCGCGTACGCCGTGCGCCCAGGGCATCAGGACACGTCCGATCGCCACCAGAATCTGATCGAAAAGGACGGCGATGATGAGCGTGAAGACGATGCCGATCATCACTTCCGTCGGGAAATCGCGCTGGTATCCGTTGATGAAGAGATACCCGAGGGCTCCGTTGCCGACCAGAGCGCCGACGCTCAGGAGGCTCACTGTGGTCACCGATACGACGCGCAGATTCGCCAGCAGCACCGGACCGGCCAGCGGAAGTTCCACCTTCCAGAACCGCGACACCGAAGAGAATCCCACGGCGGTGGCGGACTGGATGACGTCCCTGGGAACGGACGCGAAGGCATCCGCGGCGCCCCGAACCATGATGGCTATCGCATAGATGGCGAGCGCCACGACGACGTTGACGGGGTTCAGGATTTTCGTCCCGAGTACCGACGGCAGCGTGATGAAGAACGCGAGCGACGGGATCGTGAAGAGGATTCCGAACAGGGTGAGCTGGATGGCGCGGGTCACCCGGAACCGGTTGGCGAGCCAGCCCAGGGGGATGGAGGCTATGAGACCTACGATGATCGGGATCGCACTCAGTCGCACGTGTTCAAGCGACAGTCCGAAAACCAGATCACGGTTCTCCCACAGCCATTGCATCAGGCGTCTCCCGCCTGGTCTGTCTTGTTCGAAATGCTGCGTGATTTGGGGCTGGAATCGCCGTTCGCGATGACGCCTCCCGGTGCATCCACGACACCCGCCGCGTGCCCTGCGCTGTCGACGAGCACAAGGTCGTTTCCGTTGGACTCGACGCTGCCATCGACGGACAGGCGGCGCTTTCCACGCCCCACTCCGATGAAGTTCGCGACGAACTCGTTCGTCGGATTGGCCAGGATCTCACTCGGTGTTCCCTGCTGGGCAATCTGTGCGCCCACCTGCAGGATGACTACCTCGTCGCCCAGCAGGAACGCCTCATCGATGTCGTGGGTGACGAACACGATGGTCTTGCCCAGTTCCTGCTGCAGTCGGATGAGTTCCTGCTGAAGGTCGGCGCGCACGATCGGGTCGACGGCGCCGAACGGCTCATCCATGAGAAGAATATTGGGGTCGACCGCGAGACCGCGCGCAACGCCAACTCTCTGCTGCTGACCGCCGGACAGCTGGCTCGGGTACCGGTTCGCGAGCGATCGATCGAGACCGACCGTGTCGAGCAGTTCCATCGCGCGCGCGTACGCGTCGCGTTTGGGGACACCCTCCAAAAGCGGCACCGTGGCCACATTGTCGATGACCTTCCGATGAGGGAGAAGCCCGGAATTCTGCATCACGTAGCCAATGCGGCGGCGGAGCTTCACGGGTTCGAGCCCCGCGATATCCTCATCGTCGATCAGGATCGACCCGCTCGTCGGATCGACCATCCGGTTGATCATGCGAAGCAGGGTCGTCTTCCCGCAACCGGAAGAACCGACCAGAACCACGGTCTTGTGCGAGGGAATCACCAGACTGAAATCGTCAACCGCGAGCGTGCCATCGTCGAACTGCTTGGACACTCCGCGAAACTCGATCATGATGAATTTGGCCAATTCCTCGTCGGACGGTGGTGTGCAACTCCTGTGTTTCGGGGTGGCCGACGGATCAACTCACGCCCAAACACCAAAGTCAAACACTATTCGGGGCCACCGGCATTCCCGATTGGTCAGACTTTCAGGAAATTCACCGGGCTTGCGATTCTCCGAGCACGCTTTCAAGGTAGGTTTTTGCGACGGTCCGCGCTGCGTCGATGAACGTTGAGTCCCCGTCCACATCGAACGTGAACGCCCTAGCCAGCAGCGCGTCGATCATTGTAAAAGCGACCTCGAGATGGAATGAAAGCGAAGCCCCGCCCGGAAGCCCATAGCGGGACACCAGAATCGATGCCACGTGGCTCGCCACACGGCTGTTGCCGGTGACGCGGCCTTCTCTCGGGCGCAAATCCAGAACGTCGCCGAATCGAATCGCCGCGAACGCCGGCTCGTTCGCAAACGCATCAACGCCCTGATCGATGAGCGAATCGATGGTTTCCCACCACGTGTCGTACTGCTGTGCCGCAAAGGAATCGGTGATTCGATCGGTGAATCGATCGA
The DNA here is from genome assembly GCA_017306245.1 of Micrococcales bacterium. Classification (GTDB taxonomy): domain Bacteria; phylum Actinomycetota; class Actinomycetes; order Actinomycetales; family Microbacteriaceae; genus Terrimesophilobacter. Next base: position 152,506 of record JAFKIY010000004.1, read on the forward strand.
CCGCGCGGGACGCAACGGCCTGCAGGACGGCGATTCGATCGGGAAAGTAGCGGTAGACCGTGCCGATGGACGCCCCGGCGCGCTCGGCAACCATCGCGGTGGTGAGCCGTTCGTAACCTACCTCGTCGATCGCGGCCGCGGCCGCATCCAGCAAACTGGTGAGGCGCGCATTGCTCCGCGCCTGCACAGGCTCGTTTCGCAGGAGTGTGCTTGATCCGGACACGGTCGCCTCCGTCTCTGTCGCAACCCGGGTGCGGCCTGCGAAAATTTTGGGAATGTGTGGGGAAAATCCTAGCGTGCCCCCGGTGCGGGGGCACTAGTCGTTACCGTGATTTGTGACAATACTCAGGTTGGCAACCAGATTTACCATGAATTGCGCATTCGCGTACGGCCGTTTCGGGCACCGCGGGGCGCGCTGATCGTGAAAGACTGTGGCCATGACCGGGTCTGAGACGCCTTCCGACGCCCCAGCGCCCGACGAAGGCCAGACCCCGCGCCTTCCGGCGAGGCTCGAGGATCGCTTCCACCAGTTTCGCGAGCGACGCGCTCGAAAGCGCGGCCTCACGCCCACCGTCATCCCCTATACCGGATACGGGTCGACCACATGGATCCGGGTGCTCTCCCGAGTCCTTCTTGCGCGGCCGGGGGCATCCGACGACATCCGGTACAAGAAAATCCGGGGCTGGCGGAGCTTCACGAGCGTTCCCGTGGGGGATGCCGCCGTTTTGGTGGGAATAGACGACGTCGAGCACGCGCTTACCGCCGATCGGGGCGGCGTCATCGATGAGGTGATCGACGTGTCACTCTCCCCCGGATGGCACACGATCACCCTGCGCACCGAAGGATCTGATCCGGTAAAGGCCCCGATCTTCATCGTCGACCCGAAAGCGACCATCGGATTGATTTCCGATGTCGACGACACCGTGATGGTCACGGCGCTGCCTCGCCCACTGGTCGCCGCCTGGAACACGTTCGTGCTGGACGAACACGCGCGGACCCCGGTCGCCGGGATGGCGGTCCTGTTCGAGAAACTCGTCAGAGACCACCCGGGCTCGCCTGTCGTCTACCTCTCCACGGGCGCGTGGAATGTTGCGCCGACGCTTACCCGATTTCTGTCTCGTCACCTGTACCCGCCGGGGCCGCTTCTGCTCACCGACTGGGGGCCGACCCACGACCGGCTGTTTCGCAGCGGACGCGCCCACAAGGAAGAAAGCCTGCTTCGGCTGGTCGGCGAGTTCCCCCACCTGCAATGGATTCTCGTCGGCGACGATGGCCAAAACGATGAAGAGCTCTACGATTCCTTCTCCGCCGCGCACCCCGACCGCGTCGCCGCGATTGCCATCCGCCAGCTCTCCGGCGGCGAGGCCGTGCTGGCCGGGCGGCGTTCAAAAGTTCAGCAGTACGGCGCGGACAGCCCAGTACCGTGGGTTCGCGCTTCGGATGGCGCGGGCCTCGCGGATGAGCTCGACCGGCTCGGCCTGCTCTGAGACGCGAGCGCAGGGGCGATCGCCGCCCGCCACCGTGCAGCCACACCGCCGGTCGCCGCGGAGGGCCGGCTCACCGCCGCCGCCATCCCTTGGGCCCGTCTGACCCTGCGGGGTACGTGTCGAGTTTGACCGCATCCTTTTTCCACGCCGCCAGCACGGGCGCCACGATCCGCCAGCACTCCTCGATTTCGTCGGCGCGCACCGACAGCGTCGGATCGTTGGTCAGCAATCCGGAGAGCACTTCGCCATAGGGCTCGAGTTCTCCTGCGCCGAATTCGGTGCTGAGCACGACGCGGTCGATCGTAAACGGGTCGCCCTGCCCGTTGATGTTCAAATCCAGGCTGATGTCGTCCGGGCTCAACGAGATTCGAAGCGCCGCCGGTCCGGGTTTTCCGGTGAAACCGGTCGGCAGGTGCGGCACGTCCTTGAAGGTCACGACGATCTCTTTTCTCGGCGTCGACAGAGCCTTTCCGCTTCGCAGCGTGAAGGGAACTCCGGCCCATCGCCAGTTGTCAATCGTGAACGTCACCTCGGCGAGGGTTTCGGTCCTGTTTTTCGCGTCGACCCCGGGCTCGCGGATGTAAGACGGCAACTTCCTGCCCTTCACCGTTCCTGCGGTGTATCGCGCGCGCCTGCTCGACGCCGCCGCATCGCCGCCGCGAACGTTGGTCGCCCGCAGCGCCTGCGCCATGGCTCCGCGGAGATCCTCCGCGTCAATGCTCGACGGCGGCTCCATGGCGACGAGCGCCATAACGAGCAGGAGGTGGCTTTGGATCATGTCGACAAGCGCCCCGGCGCGATCGTAGTATCCGGCGCGCCCTTCCAAACCCAGTTGCTCGTCGAAGACGATTTCGACGCGGTCAATGTTGTCCGAATTCCATACCGGTTCAAGAATCCGGTTCGCAAATCGCAGGCCGAGGAGGTTCAGGACGGTCGATTTGCCGAGGAAGTGGTCCACGCGGTGAATGCGATTCTCGGGGATGATTTTCACCAGCTGGCGGTTCAACGCCGCTGCGCTCGCGAGGTCGGTGCCGAAAGGCTTCTCCAGGCCGAACACGGTGCCGTCCGGGAGGTCCACCCTGGCCAGGGCCTTGCATGCCGCAATCGTGACCCTCGGCGGGAGGGCGAAATAGAACGCCGGCGTTCCCGTGCATGTGGACAAGATCATGTCCAGATCGTCGCGGTTTGTCACATCCGCCGTGAGGTATTCGGATTTCGCCGCGAGCGCCCGCGCCCGCGCACCGGTCGCCCCGCTGGACGCAAAGGACTTCTCGACGCGCGAACGCCACGCGGAGGTGGACATGGTGTCCTGTCCCACGCCGAGCAGGGCGAAGTCGTCGTTCCTCCCTGAGTCGACCAGCTGACCGAGCCCCGGCAGCAGCAAACGCTTGGCCAGATCCCCTCCGGCACCAAAGATGACAAGAGTTCCAATTCCTTTAGCCATCCGCCAAGGGTAACCCCGGTCTCTGATGACAAGATGGAAGGATGCCAATGAACATCGAAGATTACGCGATGATCGGCGATTGCCACACCGCGGCGCTCATCGGGCGGGACGGCAGCATCGACTGGCTGTGCCTGCCGAGATTCGACTCGGCGTCGACGTTCGGCGCGCTTCTGGGGACGGAAGATCACGGCCGCTGGCTACTCGCCCCCGCCGACCCGGTGATCGAGACGAGCCGCAGCTATCTCGGAACGACGTTCACCCTGGTCACCCGCTGGGTCACCGAGAGCGGCGAAGTGGAAGTCACGGAGCTCATGCCGCACGGGGATCGGCGAGCCGACCTGATCCGCCGGGTGCGCGGCATTCGGGGCACCGTCACCATGAGGCAGGAGGTGCGCATCCGGTTCGGCTATGCGGATGCCATGCCCTGGGTGCGGCAGGTCCAGGAGAAGGGCGGGCACGCCATCATCGCGGTAGCGGGGCCGGATGCCGTCGTCATCCGCGGCCCGAAGTTGACGGCGTCGAATCACGCTCATGAGAGCGAATTCGCGGTGTCGCAGGGCGACACGGTGGACATCTCTCTCACCTGGTATCCGTCGCATCGGGTGGCACCGCCGCGCCCCGACGTCGATGCCGCCATTGAGCAGACGACCGCGTGGTGGACGGACTGGGCGGCATCGTGCACCCACCGCGCCGACCGGTACGAGGATGCCGCGCTCCGGTCGCTTCTCGTGCTGCGGGCGCTGACCCACGAAGACACCGGGGGCATCGTTGCCGCGGCAACCACGAGCCTGCCCGAGCAGTGGGGCGGAGTGCGCAACTGGGACTATCGCTTCGTGTGGCTGCGGGACGCGTCGTCCACTCTCGACGCCCTCCTGGGCCGCGGCTTCCTCAGCGAAGCGGCAACCTGGCGACGCTGGTTGCTGCGCGCGATCGCCGGGGATCCCGGCGACATCCAGATCATGTACGGTCTCGGCGGCGAACGCGAACTGACCGAGTTGACGGTCGACAGTCTGCCGGGCTACCGCGGCGCTTCTCCCGTGCGCAAAGGCAACGGGGCGTACACGCAGTATCAGGGCGACGTGTTCGGCGAAACGATGCTCGCGCTCGCCAAAGCCCGCGACCTGGGTGTCGCGGAAGACGAGTTCTCCTGGCCGCTGCAGCGGGCGATGCTGAGCTTCGTCGAGGAGAACTGGCAGAGGCTCGACCACGGGATGTGGGAAATGCGCGGCCCACTGCAGGCGTTCACGCACTCGCGAGCAATGCTGTGGGCGGCCATGGATTGCGGCGTCCGCGCCGTTCGCGACCACGGGCTCGACGGCCCGGTCGCGAAGTGGGAGCGTATCCGCAATGAGATCCGGGCGGACATCGAACAACGCGGTTTCGATGCCGAACGCAACACGTACACGCAGTATTTCGGAAGCAGAGCCGTGGATGCCACGCTGCTGCAGCTCCCGCAGATCGGCTACCTCGACTACGACGATCCGCGCATGCTGGGCACGGTCGCCGCGATCGAGAAAGATCTGCTCGTCGACGGTTTGCTGCTCCGGTATCGCGCCGACCACTCGGACGATGGCCTCCCGCCGGGCGAACATCCCTTCCTGGCCTGCTCGTTCTGGCTCGTGGAGCAATATGCGCACTCGGGCCGGCTGAACGAGGCCACCGCGCTCATGGATCGGCTGGTCGGTTTCTGCAACGACGTGGGGATGCTCTCCGAGGAATACGATGTGGATTCTTCCCTCCACGTCGGGAATACCCCGCAGGCGCTCTCCCACCTCGGTCTCGTGCGCGCCGCCGACGCCATCGCGGTGGCATCCGCGTGACGGCGGCCGCGGACCGGACGCTGGTTCGCGCGCGGTTGGCCGCGCAGGAAATCTCGACGACATCGGAGTGGAGCCCTGCCGCCATCGTGAGGTGGATGACGGCGATGCAGGCGCAGGATGTCCCAAGCGCGACGTGGTCGATCGGCGTCCGGAACCCGAACCTGTCACTGGCGGACGTCAATCGGGCGTTCATCGAGGGCTCCATCGTGCGCTCCTGGCCGATGCGCGGGACGCTCCACGTTGTGGCACCGGAGGATCTTCGTTGGATCCTCGCCCTGACGAGCGAACGGCTGATTCGCGGCTCTCTGGCGCGGCGAACCGCGCTCGGCCTGGGCGAAGCCGACCTGGAGCACGCCCGAACTGCCGCGCATGAGGCGCTCACCGGCGGACGATCCCTTCCCCGAAACGAGATGTACCGCGTTTTCGACCACGCCGGAGTGGCCACGGCCGGCCAGCGCGGGTATCACATCCTCTGGTTTCTTTCGCAGACCGGCACCGTCATTTTCGGCCCGCCATCCGGGACGACGCAGACCTTCGCGCTCCTCGACGAATGGGCACCCGCCCAGCGTGAGCTCGAGCGCGACGAGGCCCTCGGCGAATTCGTTTTCCGCTACTTCCGCAGCCACGGGCCGGCAAGTATCCGTGACTTCGCGTGGTGGTCGTCGACGACTTTGACGGAAGCCAGAACGGGACTCGCTCTCGCGCGGCACCAGCTCGACACTGTGGACCGCGATGGAGAACCGCTGTATTTCGCTGCTGGCACGTCTCCGGATTTGCCGCGGGATGGCGTTCGGCTGCTTCCCGGATTCGACGAATACCTGCTCGGATATCGCGACCGAACCCCGCAGCTTCCTGCGAGCCGAGCGGACGACATCGTGCCGGGAGGCAACGGGGTGTTTCGGGGAACCGTCGTGGAGGACGGCACCGTCGTCGGGTCGTGGAAACGCGCGCCTTCGCGAACCGGCACTGCGCTGAACATCCGGATGTTCTCGTCGACGAACTCTCGAATCGATCGCGGGATCTCGCGGGCCGAGCGAGACTATTCCGCGTTTCTCACCGGGGCGCACGGCCGAGGTCGTTGATCGAAACCGGCAGGTGCGGTATCGTTCAACTGCGCGCTGGCGTGCCCCCCAAACAGGGTTCGCCTGAGCGCACGGTTTCTGTTACCCGAGCGGAAACTTCTTCACACCCCCGGAAGGAACAACCAGCAATGATTGCTGAGTTGAATTTCGCGCCCGCCTCTGGCGCCATCATCCCCCTGCCGTTCATCGCAACCCTCGTGATCGCGGTTGCCGTCCTGGTTGGCATTGGCGTCGCCGTCCGCAGACTCCGCGCGGCAGGCAGACTCACGATCGCGACGGCTTCCACAAGTGCGGCAGCTGCCTCGTTCGTCGTCGCCGCGACCATGCTGGCCGTCGTCGCCACCGGCACGGTATCGCCGGCAACCGCCGCGCGAGCAGTGTCCCCCGCGGCGCCGGCCACGGTCGCTACGCAGGATGGCTTTCAGCCGATCGTGATCGAAAATCTTGAGGGATACCAGCTCCCCACGAAGTAGCACGCCCAGCGCCGCGGCAACCCGGCGTACTGTTTTGTCATGCGCGCCGTGACGATTCCCACCCCTGGCGGCCCTGACGTCCTCCGCGTGGAGGAGCGTCCGGACCCGGTGCCCGGTCGAAGCGAGGTGGTGATTTCGGTTGCCGCCGCCGGAGTGAACCGGGCCGACCTCCATCAGCGCGAGGGCAACTATCCGCCTCCGAGCGGCGCCCCGGACTGGCCGGGTCTGGAGGTGTCCGGAACTATCGTGGCGGCGGGCGACGCAGTAGCGGACGTGAAACCGGGCGACCGGGTGTGCGCTCTTCTCTCCGGCGGCGGCTACGCTGAGCTTGCCGCGGCACCGGCCGGGCTCGTGCTGCCCGTGCCGGAGGTCGTGGATCTGAAGGATGCCGCAGGGCTTCCGGAGGCGATGTGCACCGTCTGGTCGACCGTGTTCATGAGCGCCGACCTGCGCTCAGGCGAGACGCTCCTCGTGCATGGCGGATCCGGAGGCATCGGCACCATGTCGATCCAGCTGGCACGCGCGATCGGGTGCCGGGTTGCCGTCACCGCGGGATCCGACGAAAAACTCGAGGCGTGCCGGGCCCTCGGCGCCGATATCCTCGTCAACTATCGTGATCAGGACTTCGTCGAAATCGTGCTCGCCGCCACCGAGGGCCGTGGAGCGGACGTGATCCTCGACGCCATCGGCGGCGGATACCTCGACCGAAATCTTCGTGCACTCGCCCCGCACGGCCGAATCGAACTGATCGGCAACCAGAGCGGCGTGCCCGGCGAACTGAGCGTCGGCAGGCTCATGGCGAAGTGGGGCACCATCCGGGCGAGCACGCTGCGCGCCCGACCGCTCGCGGAGAAGGAGAAAATTGTCGCGAGCGTTCTCGCCAACGCCTGGCCCCTGGTCGCATCGAAGCAAGTGCGGCCGACCATCGATCGCAGCTACCGGTTCAAGGAGGCTCGACGTGCGCACGAGGCGATGGAATCGGGGAATAGGATCGGGAAACTTCTTCTCGTGCCGTGACTGGGCAAGCACCGGGGACTCGCCGAAACGGCCACTACGCTGTCAGGATGCACAGCGGACCGCATCGGAGTCCACCGGTGCTCCTGATACTTTCGGCACATCCCGGGCCGAGCGTCGCCGTCACCCTGATCTGCATCGTGCTGGGGATCAGCGCGGGACTTGAGCCCTGGCGAATCGCGGTCATCGGATTCGCCATCCTGTTGGGTCAGTTTTCGGTCGGGCTCTCCAACGACTGGCTCGACGCGGAACGGGATTTCCACGCGGGGCGCGCTGACAAACCGGTTGCGCGCGGATGGATCAGCGTATCTGCCGTGCGTGCCGCCGCATTCATTGCCGGCGCGGCAGGAATCGCGGTGACCGGTGTCCTCGGTGGCCCGGCGACCCTCGCCCATGCGCTGTTCATCGCTGCCGGTTGGGCATACAACCTCTGGCTCAAGCGCACGGTGTTGTCGGTGCTCCCGTATCTGGTCGGATTCGGCGCCCTCCCGGCGGTCGTGACGCTCGCGCAGAGCACTCCGATGTTTCCGAAGCTCTGGGTCGTGGCTGCAGGCGGCCTTCTCGGCATTGCCGCTCATTTCGCGAATGTCCTCCCAGACCTTGACGATGATCGGTTGACGGGAGTCGTCGGGCTCCCGCACCTGCTCGGAGCGCGGGCGGCGGGAATCATCACGTTCGCGGCCCTCGCCGCCGCGACGGTGCTCACGGTAAGCGGTTCCGGGCTCTCCGGACTCGGGGATTTCCGAAGCATTATTGCGTGGAGTGCCCTCGGCGTCGAGGCGCTCATCGTCGCCGTCGGCGTCGTGCTCGCCGCCACGAAGCCGCCGGCCCGGCCGCTGTTTCAGCTCGTGGTACTCGGCGCTTTCGTCGCGGTGGCCTCCGTCGCGCTGGCCGGGACTCAGCTCACGGCATCCTGAGGGTCGCCTGGGGCAGCCGCCCCGGCGATAGCGGCGGCGGTGTGCGGCGCGCGCTTCACGTTGTTCTGGATACCAAACCCCGAGATCACCCCGCCCGCGAAAAGCAGGCCGGCGCACACGATCAACGCGCGGTGCAAACCGTCAACATCGAGCCGCTCGACGACGATGATCCCGAGCATCGCCACGATCAGGAGACCGGCGATCCGCGCAATGGCGTTGTTGACGGCGGAACCGATCCCCGCCTGTTTTTCGCTGATCGCGCCAAGGATCGCAGAGGTGAGCGGGGCGACGGTGATCGACAGACCCAGGCCGAAAAGCATGATGCCCGGGAACAGTTGCCACCAGTAGTCGACCTGCGCCGTGACCGCGAGCATGAGGAGGTGCCCGATTCCGGCGAGAATCGGCCCAATGGTCATGAACAGGCGCGGACCGAACTTCCCGGAGAGCCCGCCGAAATAGGAGGACAGGAGCATGAGGATGACGGTGACGGGGAGCGCCGCCACACCGGCAAGGGTTGCCCCCCATCCCGCGGTCTGCTGCAGGAAGACAACCAGTATGAAACCGGACATCCCGAGCGCTCCATAGATGAAGAAAGTCGCCACGTTTCCGACCGCGAAGTTGCGCACCGTGAACAGGGCGAGTGGCATCATGGGCTGTTTCGCTGTGGCCTGGCGCCACAGGAAGGCCGCGAACGCCAGAATCCCGACGACCAGGGGAATCCAGATGACGGGGCTCGACCAGCCGAAATTGGCCTGCTCGATGAGGGCGAACACCGGACCGCCCACCCCGGCGATCGCCAGCAATGCCCCCGCATAGTCGATCGTCATGCTGCGATCGCGTTCCCCCGTGTGCTCCACCTTCACGAGAAGGATGATCGTGAGGGCAATCGGGATGAGGTTGATGCCGAACACGAACCGCCACGACAACAGGTCGACGAAAAGCCCGCCGATGATCGGTCCGGCAATGAACGCGGCGCTCGTCCACGCAGTCCACGATCCGATTGCTTTCGCCTGCGGCGCTCCGCGAAATGCCGACATGATGAGGGCGAGGGAGCTCGGGACGAGAAGCGCGCCCGCGATGCCCTGGAGCCCGCGTCCGATGATCAGGATCTCCGCTGTCGGCGCGAGGGCGCACAACAGGGAGGTCAGGCCGAAACCCCACAGGCCGGCGCGGATCACGAAAACCCGCCCGAAGACATCCGACAGGGAACCCGCGACGAGGATGAGAGCCCCGAGGGTGATCAGGTACGCGTCGACGACCCACTGCTGGGTGGAAAGCCCACCGCCGAGTTCGTCGCTGATGGCGGGGAGCGCGACGTTCACGACGGATCCGTCGAGGAAGGCGACAAACGAGGCGAGGATCGCGATCGCGAGCACCAGACGCTGTTGGCGAGTCATGGTCTCAGTAAACACCCCGCTCGGCGGGTTGCGCTCGTTAAAGTTCGCCCACGTCGGTGATCCGGATGGCCGCCACGCCCTGCTCGGCCGATTCGGCGAGGTCGACGACGGCGGTGATCCCCCAGTCGTGATCGCCCGCCGGGTCGGCCAGAATTTGGCGGACATTCCACGCCTCGGGGGCTTTTTCGATGATGAGCATCGCGGAGCTGCGGGCATCGGCATCCGTGCCGATGTGGTCGTGGACGGCGTAGTAGGCGTCGAGCGCTTCGCCCCAGCGCCGGGTGTCGAACCCGGACTCTGCATCGAGTTCGCCGAGCGCTTCCGCGTCATCCAGGGCGGCAAGTTGAACGCGGCGGAACAGTTCATTGCGCACGAGCACCCGGAACGCGCGCTCGTTCGTGACCACGGAAGGCGGTGGCGGCGGCACGACCCGTTCATCGTCGTGCGCGGCCCCCGGGTGGCTGAGTTCCTCCCACTCCTCCAGGAGGCTCGAATCCACTTGCCGCACGAGTTCGCCGAGCCACTCGATGAGGTCCTGGATCTCCTCCGTCTTCGCCGACTCCGGGATGGTTTGGCGGATGGCGCGGAATGCGTCGGAAAGGTACCGCAACAGCATGCCCTCCGACCGGGCGATCCCCTGAAAGCCGACATACTCGTTGAAGGTCATGGCGTTCTCGTACAGGTCGCGCACGACCGATTTGGGGCGAAGTTCGAAGTCCGCTGCCCACGGCTGGGATGCGCGGTAGGTTTCGAACGCGGCGACCAGCAGCTCTTCGAGCGGCTTCGGATACGAGATCGCTTCGAGCAGTTCCATCCGCTCGTCGTACTCGATGCCCTCGGCTTTCATGGCGCCGATCGCCTCGCCGCGCGCGCGGTGCTCCTGGGCGGAGAGCACAGGGCGCGGGTCCTCCAGGGTCGCCTCGATGACGGAGATGACATCGAGCGCGTAGCTTGCCGCTTGCGGGTCGAGCAGGTCGATGACGGCGAGCGCGAAGGGCGAGAGCGGCTGGTTGAGGGCGAAGTTCGGCTGCAGGTCGACCGTGAGGCGGATCTCGGTGCCCGCCTGCTGGACGATTCCGGCGGTGCGCAGCGTGCGGTACATGGCGAGCGCCTGCCGGGCGAGCTCGCGCTGCCGCGGGCGCAGTTCGTGGTTGTCTTCCACGAGCGCGCGCACCTCGGCGAACGCGTCGCCGCCCCGGCCGATGACGTTGAGCAGCATCGCGTGGCTCATCCGCATGCTGGAGACGAGCTGTTCCGGTTCGGACGCGACAAGGCGGCTGAAGCTCGGCTCCCCCCACGACACGAACCCTTCCGGTGGCTTCTTCCGCACGATTCTCTTGAGCTTCTTCTCATCGCCGCCCGCCTTCGCGACGAGCCGCGCGTTCTCCACCTCGTGCTCCGGCGCCTGAACGGCGACGGTTCCCGCGGTGTCGAAGCCGGCCCGCCCGGCACGCCCCGCGATCTGGTGGAATTCGCGCGCGTTCAGCTGGCGCATCCGCGTGCCGTCATATTTCGTGAGTGCGGTCAGCACCACCGTGCGGATGGGCACGTTGATGCCCACCCCGAGGGTGTCCGTGCCGCAAATGACCTTCAGGAGCCCGCGCTGGGCGAGCTGCTCCACAAGCCTGCGGTACTTGGGCAGCATGCCCGCGTGGTGAACGCCGATCCCCGAGCGGATGAGCCGCGAGAGAGTCTGGCCGAACTTCGTCGTGAAGCGGAAGTCACCGATGAGGTCGGCAATCGCATCTCTCTGCTCGCGGTCGATGATTTTCACGCTCGTGAGCGCCTGCGCGCGCTCGAGGGCCGCGGTCTGCGAGAAGTGGACGATGTAGATGGGCGCCTGGCCGGTGGACAGCAACTCCTCGACGGTTTCGTGGATGGGCGTTGTCGCGTAGTAATAGTGCAGAGGAACCGGCCTGTCGACCCCGGTGACGGATGCCGTGGGCCGACCGGTGCGTTTCGTGAGATCCTCGGCGAGCCAGTCGACGTCCCCGAGGGTCGCGGACATGATCAGGAACTGCGCCCGCGGCATCCGGAGGAGCGGAACCTGCCAGGCCCAGCCGCGTTCGGGGTCCGCGTAGAAATGAAACTCGTCCATGACCACGAGGTCGGCCGGGGTGTCTTCGCCGTGCCTCAGCGACAGGTTCGCGAGGATCTCCTGCGTGCAGCAGATGATCGGCGCATCCGGGTTCACGCTTGAGTCGCCCGTCACCATGCCCACGTTCTCCGCACCGAAGATGTCCACGAGGGCGAAGAACTTCTCCGACACGAGCGCCTTGATCGGGGCCGTGTAATAGCTTCTCTTTTCAGCGGCGAGCGCCGCGACGTGTGCGGCGACGGCGACGAGGGATTTGCCTGTGCCGGTCGGCGTGCTGAGGATCACATTCGCGCCGGAGACGAGCTCCATGATCGCTTCGTCCTGCGCCGGATAGAGGCTGAACCCTTCGGAGGACGCCCAGTCGACGAACGCGGAATAGACGAGGTCCGGGTCGCCGCTGTCGGGAATCTGCACCCGTTAACCGTCGCACACTCCCGCGGGGATACCCGATCCCGACTTATGCTGAGGGGATGCCCGATCAGCAGGTTGGCGCGAAACCCCGGCGGACATCCGCTGAAACGATCCGCGCGCGCTGGCGGGCCGCGTTCGCGGGTCTTGCCGCCGTGAGCGCCGGATTAGGCGTCGCAGAGGTGCTCGCGGTCATCCTGTCGCCCACGTCGAGCCCGCTGTTCTCGGCCGGTTCCCTCGTAATCGATCTGGCGCCGTCGTGGCTCAAGGAGAGCGTCATCGCTGTATTCGGAACAGCGGACAAACCGGTGATCATCGCCTCCGTCGCCCTGCTCGTAGCCGCACTTGCCGCCCTCGCCGGGCTCGTCGAACGGGCAAAGCCACCATGGGGGCGGGTCATCGTCGCGGCGGTCGGCGGGCTCGGTCTCGTCGCCGCGATGACCAGGGCAGGCTCCTCCCTGGTGTCGGCGATTCCGTCGATCGCGGCCATCCTCGTCGGCGTGTGGGTGCTCGCCGTGCTCATCCGGCGGTCGGTCGCCGTCGACTCGTCGGTTGGAGCGCGAAGTCAGGGTGCCTCCCGGCGAACCTTTCTCGTGAATGCCGGACTCGCGGCCGGGCTCGGCATCCTTGCCACCGTCGGCGGGCGGATCGTCGCCACCGGAATTCAGGCCGTCGACTCCGCACGGCGGATGTTCACCCTGCCGCGCCCGGCCGTCGCCGCTGCGCCGATTCCGTCCGGTGCGTCCCTCGATGTGCCGGGCATCGCGCCGCTCGTCACGGGCAACTCCGACTTCTACCGCATCGACACGGCACTCATCGTGCCCTCGATCGACCCGGCCACGTGGTCGCTGCGCATCACCGGGCTCGTCGACAACGAGGTGACCCTGACGTTCGACGAACTCCTCGCGCTTCCGCTGGAGGAAAGTTATACGACTCTTGCGTGCGTTTCGAACTACGTGGGAGGCGGCCTCATCGGGAATGCTCTGTGGCTCGGCTACCCGATCCGGCATCTCCTGGAAAGGGCTGGCCCGAAGTCGGGGGCGGACATGGTGTTGTCGCGCAGCGCGGACGGGTTCACCGCCGGGACGCCGCTCACCGCGCTGACCGACGACAGGAATGCGATCCTCGCGGTGGCGATGAACGGCACGCCGCTGCCCGCCGAGCACGGATTCCCGGTGCGGATGGTGGTTCCCGGCCTGTACGGATATGTGTCGGCAACCAAGTGGGTGACCGAGTTGAAAGTCACCACCTTCACGGCGGATGCGGCCTACTGGACGCACCGCGGATGGAGTGCGCGCGGGCCGGTGAAGCTGTCCTCGCGCATCGACACCCCGCGGCAATCGGGCACCGTTTCGGCCGGAACTGTCGTCGTCGCGGGTGTCGCCTGGTCGCAGCACGTCGGGATCTCCCGAGTGCAAGTTCGCGTGGACGACGACCCGTGGTCGGATGCCGAACTCGCGGACGCCCTATCCGCAGACACCTGGCGCCAGTGGCTGTACCGGTGGGATGCCCGGCAAGGCCGCCACACGCTCACCGTGCGGGCGACCGATGCCAACGGCATGGTGCAGACGGCGGTGCAGACGGATGTCGTGCCGGACGGAGCGACAGGCCTCCACTCGATCGACGTGACCGTGGCCTAGGACGCCGCCCGCGCGTAGCAGCCCAGCACGTAATCCCAGAACCCGGCAACGTCGAGCTTCACCGGCACGAGCGCGTTCGGGATGCTGGACCGGAAGTCCGTGACCGTCATGCCTGCCGTCCACTCCCCCGCCGTTTCCACTTCGACCCTCGCGGGCACGCTCGTGAACAGGTCCGGCCGGCTGATGTACGCCACCGCGCACACGTCGTGCACCGCCTGGCCGCCCCAGTCCGGATCCTGCGGGTCCTTCCAGAACGTGGCGAGCGGGACCACGAGTTCGCGGCCCAGGGTGCCGAGCGCCAGCATCCGATCCTTGATGGCATCGTCGACGAGCGCCTGGAGCGTGAGGTCCAGGCCCACCATCACAACCTGCCAGCCTGCCCGGAACACCTCGGCGGCAGCCTCCGGGTCGGCGTAGATGTTGAACTCCGCGGCGGGAGTGGTGTTGCCGCGAGTGAACGAGCCGCCCATGATGACGAAGGATGCGGCCCACTCGGCAACGCGCGGTTCCTGGCGAATGGCCAGGGCGATGTTCGTCATCGGGCCGGTCGCCACGAGGTGGATTTCGCCAGGAGCGCTGCGCAGTGTCTCGATGATGAGGTCCACGGCGTTGCGCGGGTCGAGCGGGAGCGTCGCGGGGGGCAGGATGACATCGCCGATGCCACCAGGGCCGTGCACTTCCGCTGCGTTCTTCGCCTCCCGCACGAGCGGTCCGGCCGCACCGGCTGCCACGGGGACATCCGTGAACCCGAGGTGTTCGCGCAGTTCGAGCGCATTGCGGGTCGTGTTCTCGAGGACGACGTTTCCGCCTACCGTCGTCACCGCCACGAGTTCGAGCGCCGGATCGCTGTGGGCGAGGAGGATGGCGAGCGCATCATCCAGGCCGGGGTCGCAATCGAGCAGGAGTTTCGCAGCGGTCATGGAGTCAGCCTAGAGCCGGCAAACGTGAAAACTCATCCCTCGCTGACAGCTAAAGTTGTCCCATGACGGTGCGGCGCGGCTGATAACCCATGATCTTTGTCGTTGCCGTCGCCCTCGCGGCGAGCGTGTTCTACGGCGCCTCCGACTTTCTCGGCGCCTACACGGCTCGCAAGCTCACCGTGCTCAAGACCAGCACCTTCGTGTACTTCACCGCGACCCTTGTGGGAACCATCGGGCTGTTCGTGAGCACCTGGACCTACAGCGACGTGGCGCTGTGGGCGGGATCCATCGCCGGTGTATTCGCGGCCGTCGGCATGGTCACCTTTTATGCGGCGCTCGCGATCGGCCCGATGAGCCTCCTCGCACCCCTCATCGCGCTCATCCAGACGTCCATCCCGGTCGTCGTCGCTGCCGTCACCGGGCAGAGCCTCCACCCGATCGCGTGGGTGGCTGTGGTCATGGCGCTCGTGGCGACCACCCTCATTTCCGTCCCGGCACGAGCCGAAACCGGCCACCCACCGATTGAGCGGATCACCGCACGCGGCGGATTGCTCGCGGTGTTCGCCGGAATCACCCTCGGGCTTTCCGTGGTCACCCTGGACATCGCCCCCGCAGAATCCGGGGTGTTTCCCGCCTTCCTCGACCTCGCGGTCGGCCTCGTTCTGCTCGCACCGTTCCTCGCCGTTCGACGGCTGCGCACGAGCGATGCGTGGCTCTACGGACATCCGGCAGCATCCGGAACTCTACCGGTTGAGGCTCCTTCGGCGAATCCGGGTCCCGCCGGCCCGCGAATTTGGGTGTTGAGCGGCGTCGGCGGCGTGCTGCTCGGCATCGGCAACATCCTGCTTGTCGTGGCCCTGCACGCCGGAAACCTCGCCGTGGTCGCCGTGCTGGTGAGCCTCTACCCTCTTGCCACGGTGCTCCTCGCCTGGTTCGTGCTCAAGGAGCGCATCTCGCGGGTGCAGTTCCTGGGCGTTGCGCTGGCCATCACAGCCGCCGTCCTGCTCGGGGTTTCCTAGCGAAGGCAGACGCGGCAGGTGCCGCGCCCGGCGAATCAGTCGGTGGCGTCGGGCAAATCCTGGTGGGTGGCCACCGCGAGGCGGTTCCAGACGTTGATCGCCGAAATGGCCATGAGAAGCTGGGCAATCTCCTTTTCGCTGAACGCCGCGACCACGCCGGACCACACGGCATCCGACACACCGTCCCGGCTGATGAGGGTGACCTGTTCGGTGAGGGCAAGCGCCGCGAGTTCGCGATCCGAATACAGCCCCGGCGCCTCGCGCCACGCGGCGAGCACATCCACCTTGCGCTGGTCGACTCCCGCCTTCCGCGCTTCCCGCACGTGCATGTCGAGGCAGTGCGCGCATCCGTTGATCTGCGATGCGCGGGTCTTGATGAGGGCGAGCAATGGTTCGCCCAGGGTTCCCGCGTGAACGTACTTTTCCATCGCGTACATCGGTGTGTAGGCATCCGGGTCGACGTCGTGCAGCGAAATTCGTTGTGTGAGAGACATTCGTAATCCTTTCGATTCAGCCTACGTCCGCTCGGCGGCCCTGCGCTGTGCTTCCGCGTCGGTCGGGCCCGCGCCGCCGGATAGAATCGTGCGGTGATGTTCGCGGAGAAAGCATGAGCTGGCACCGAGAATGAGCGACGCCAACGCGATCGACCCCGCTGACCTCGACACCGTGCTGCGCGTGCTCGCGGCAATGGACTCCATGGACGAGGAACATCCTGATTTCATCGCGGTACGGCAGGCGACGGCGCGGATGTTCAAGGCTGTCAAGAAGAGTCGGCGCCTGGAGAAGCGTGCGGTGATCGCGGAGGCGGACCGCGCAGTGGTGGCAGCAACAGCCACGGGGGCACCGGATCGCATCGACGATGAGACGCGGGGCATCCCCCTCGCCGCGCGCGTGGCCGCCCCCGTCGCCGGCGAACTCCTCAAGCCGCGCGCCTGCTACATCTGCAAGAAGCAGTACACCCAGGTGGACGCGTTCTACCATCAGCTCTGTCCGGAGTGCGCTGCATTCAGCCACGCCAAACGCGACGCGCGCACCGACCTCACGGGCCGACGCGCCCTGCTCACCGGGGGCCGCGCCAAGATCGGGATGCACATCGCGTTGCGGCTCCTCCGCGATGGTGCCCACACCACCATCACGACCCGTTTCCCGCGGGATGCGGTTCGACGGTTCTCTTCGCTTCCGGACTCCGCCGACTGGCTGCACCGCCTGCGCGTCGTCGGTATCGACCTGCGCGACCCAGCGCAGGTGCTCGGGCTCGCCGAGTCGGTTGCCGACACCGGCCCGCTTGACATCCTGATCAACAATGCCGCGCAAACCGTTCGACGCTCCCCCGGCGCTTACGCCCCGCTCGCGGCCGCCGAGTCGGAGCCGCTTCCCGACGGGCCGATGCCGGACATCGTCACGTTCGGCCACACCCACGACCTGCATCCGCACATGCTGTTGCCCGCATCCGGGCACATTGACGCCGCGCGGGTGTTTTCGCTGGCGGCGGGTGTTGATTCAGGCGCGTTCGGCGAAAACACCCGCGCGCACGAGCTTGCCGAGCTCGCGATGGCCGCGGGCTCGTCCTCCCTCGAACGGATGGCAGCGGGCACGGCGATCGATGCCGGCGGCCTTGTGCCGGACGAATTGCACGTCAACAGCTGGACGCAGCACGTGCAGCACGTGGAGCCACTCGAACTGCTCGAGGTGCAGCTCGCGAACATGACGGCTCCGTTCCTGCTCATCAGCAGGTTGCGACCGGCGATGGCGGCGAGCACGGCCCGCCGCAAATACGTCGTCAACGTCTCGGCGATGGAGGGTCAGTTCGCGCGACGGTACAAAGGTCCCGGGCATCCGCACACGAACATGGCCAAGGCGGCGCTCAACATGCTGACCCGCACGAGCGCGGGCGAGATGTTCGAAACGGACGGCATCCTCATGACGGCGGTCGACACCGGCTGGATCACGGATGAGCGCCCCCACCATACGAAGGTGCGCCTTGCCAGGGAAGGTTTCCATGCGCCGCTGGACCTCGTGGATGGCGCGGCCCGCGTGTACGACCCGATCGTGCGAGGCGAAGACGGCGACGACATCTACGGTGTCTTTCTGAAAGACTACCGCCCTGCCGCCTGGTGAGAGCCCGCTAGGACGAGTACAGCTCCCCCACCGGGATCGGCGCGGCCACGGTGTTGCCAGCCTGCGGCAACGGGCACGCCCAGGCCGGGTCGTAGGTGCACGATGGGTTGTAGGCGAAGTTGAAGTCGATGATGAGGGCACCATCATGGCCCGTGCCGAGGTGTGCACCCTTGACGGTGTCGAGCAGATAGCGTCCGCCGCCGTAGGTGCCGCCCGGGGTGCCGGCAAGCGCGTCCCGGACGGGAAGGAAAATGCCTCCCGCGTAACTCGCGAGCCGCCACACGTCGAGCTCCCCGACCTGCGGCACTGATACCGTGCCGAGCAGTTCGAACGGGACGACGCCATCCGTACCTGTCTCGGCGCGCATCATCGCCGGCTCGTTTGGGGCCCGAACAACGCACTCGAACCGCCAGTCGGAGTTGTATTCCGCCACCGGCAGGCCGGCGAAGGTTGCGCGATCCTCCGCAGGCAGCGGGGTCGCCGGATGCGCGGCGAACAACTCGTCGCGTCGATCACGCCATGCGCGATGCGCGGCGTGCGGATCCTCGACGCTCAGTTTCCGAACGCGCGAATAGAGTTCAAACACCTGGAGGCGCCAGTCGGCCACCTGAAATGCGGTTGTCGCAGATTCCATTCTGCGAGCCTATTGCGCGCTTCCCGTTAGACTGGTTTCTTCGGGTTGCCGGGAAGTCTGGTCGGCGGTTCCCTCGATGACCCTGTCGCTGGGGCGCTGATCCCTTGGAGTTGTATGTCAGAACCCCCATTCGCACGCTCTCGCCGCAAGCGCGTCCGCCACTGGCTGACCCTGGAGACAACGAGCGGCGGGCTGCTCGTCGCCGCCGCGCTCATCGCGCTGGTGTGGGCGAATTCACCCTGGCGCACCGGTTACTTCGACCTTTCGAAGATTGTTGTCGGCCCCCCCGCCCTTCATCTGGATCTTTCGCTCGCGTCCTGGGCCACCGACGGCCTGCTGGCCATCTTCTTTTTCGTGGTGGGGGTGGAACTCAAACACGAGTTCGTCGCGGGAAGCCTGCGCAACATGAAGGAAGCCGCTGTGCCGATTTTCGCGGCCATCGGCGGAATGGTTCTTCCCGCCGCACTCTACATCGGCATTGTTCTTGTCGCCGGCGACCCTGGCGCCCTGCGGGGATGGGCGATTCCCACCGCCACCGACATTGCGTTCGCCCTCGCGATCCTGGCCATCTTCGGGCGCGGCCTGCCGACCGCGCTGAGGACTTTCCTCCTCGCCCTTGCCGTCGTCGACGATCTCCTGGCGATCGTCATCATCGCCGTGTTCTACACGGCGGGGATCAACATCCTCGCCTTCGTGCTCGCGCTCGCCGCCATTGCGTTGTTCGCGCTGGCGGTTCGGATGCGCACGCCACGGTGGTGGATTCTGCTCCCGCTCGCGGTCGTCGCGTGGGCGCTCATGCACGACTCCGGGGTGCACGCCACCATCGCCGGCGTGCTGCTCGGGGTTGTCGTCCCCGCGAAGCTCCTTCACGACGAACCGCGCCCCCGCACCCACCACTACGAACACGCCGTGCGCCTGTGGTCGGCGGCCGTCGCCCTGCCGATCTTCGCGTTCTTCGCCGCCGGTGTTTCGATCGTGGATGCGGGCGGTGCCGGCGCCCTGTTTGCGCAGCCCGTGGTGACTGCCATCGTGGTCGGCCTTGTCGTCGGAAAACTGGTGGGCGTTCTGGCCACGACCGCCCTCGTCACTCGCTTCAGCGCCCTCCGCCTTCCGGAGTCGCTCAACCTGCGCGACCTCGTGCCGGTCGGGCTGCTCACCGGGATCGGGTTCACGGTGTCCCTGCTCATTGCGGAACTGTCGTTCCCCGGGGCCGTGCAATCCGACGGAGCGAAGATCGCCATCCTGACTGCGACGCTCATCGCGACCGTGCTGGCCGCGGCGACCCTGCGCTGGGACAGCCACAAGGCCCGTTGAGGATTTGGTGGACCTCCGTAGAGAGTTTGAGAACCCCTGCCCACACCTGAAAACCCTGTCTTTGCGCAGGTCACGGGGCTTCTACAACCACGACCAGCGCTCCTCCGAGCCTACCGTTTCCGACTCCAGGGGGCGAGTGGTGCGATCACTTGGGATGGCTCAAACCCTCCTTCGCCCGGAGCAGGTCGACGATCTGGTGGCGCAGTATCGCGAGGGAGCGACGCTCTTTGAGTTGGCATCCATCTTCGGAGTGAACCGCCGCACGGTCGCCATGCACCTCACCCGTCGGGAGGTGACAATCCGCCGCGGGCGGTTCGATCCTTCCCGCATCCACGAAGCAGCCGACCTCTACCTCAGCGGGTTGACGCTGGTAGAGGTCGGCGTGAAAGTTGGGGTGGGGCCTCAGGCGGTCCGGCAAGCGCTCGCTTCGCACGGTGTCGTGATCCGGCCTGGCGGGCGCCGTGGTTCTAGCATCACAGCATCCGCTGCCGTGGGCGGTTGAGCCTAGGAACGAAGGACCGGCACACGAGTGTCTGCTTCGGCGACCGCTTCGCGGCGCTGGTGACGACGGTTCGCGACCTCGCGCAGGCGCGTACGGATGAGCAGGACGACGCTCACGGGTCCCATGATGATGAACTTGAGTGCGTTCCAGCAGGCCCACAGCACGATGAGGTGGAGCCATCCTGGGCCGCCGTCGGCTGCCGCGCCAGAGCAGATGCTGGCGATCAGGATGTAGGGAAGCGCGACCAGCATCGCGGGTATCCCCCACTTGAGTCCGCGACGGGTGCGGATGGCAGCGAGCAGCCGGTTGCTCGGCATGTAGCGGTGCAGATAGTCGCGAGTGTGAACGCTGAGCGTCCAGATAAGGCGGAACATGACGGGCCTCTCGTCACACGTGTCACTCCGTCGAGGAGGCAGAACGTGTGTGAATGCCCGAGGGCCGTCCCGGAGGACCCGCAATATGAGGAGAACCTGCCTCACCATCCACTGTACGCCGGGGTCGGCGTTCACGGAACCCTTCGCCCTTCGGGTTCGGGCTCGCGGCGCACACCTCCTGTAGGAGCGAGAGGACCCGAGGATGACGAACCTGAGCCAGGCAGTCCAGGACGAGCGCACAGCGCGGATGGCGCTGTCGATGCTCGTCGAACCGGACGATGCCGTGACAGGCCGTCTCCTGGGCGAGTTGGGGGCGCTTGAGCTGCTTCGACTTGCTGAGCGTGATGACGCGGTGCCGGGCCTCAGTGCTGTTGACGCTCAGGTGTGGCGCGCCCAGTTCGAGCGCTCAGACGCTCGGACACTTGGGCAGCGCATCGTCGACGCCGAGCGCGCTGGCATCGACGCCCTGATCCCCGGCGACGGGGAGTGGCCATCCGCACTCGACGATCTTGGCGACCGGCGACCATACGTCCTGTGGACTCGCGGCACGACATCGTTCCTCGCGCGACCGCTCAGTGATCTCGTCACGATCACCGGCGCGAGGGCCGCGACCTCATACGGCGAGCATGTGGCCGGGCAGCTTGCCTCCGACCTCGCTAGCGCTGAGCGGATCATCGTGGCCGGCGGTGCGTACGGCATCGAAGGCGCCGCCCACCGAGCGGCCCTCGCGTCAGGCGGCGACACGATCGCTGTCATGGCGAACGGCGTTGATCGCCCCTACCCGATGGGTCACCGTGAACTGCTTGAGCGGGTGGCCGACCTCGGCCTCATGGTCAGCGAGGTTCCACCTGGCGCAGTGCCGACGCGCCATCGCTTCATTGCTCGGACGCGGCTAATGGCTGCGCTCTCCGCAGCGACTGTCGTGGTTGAGGCCGGCGTTCGCTCTGGATCAATGACTGTCGCCCGGCGCGCGCACGAACTTGGCCGCGCCGTCGGAGCTGTTCCCGGTCCGGTGACCAGCGCAACAAGCGTCGGCCCGCATCAGCTCATCTCGGACGAGGTCGCCCGCGTCGTTACCCATGCCGACGATATCGAGCTGCTCCACCAACCAGACCGCACGAGACCGCGCAACGAGTCCTTCAAGCACTCGTCCACACGGCGAGTCCCATCCGGCCCCGTCGGTTATGAGGCCCGGCGCGGGATGTAGCCCCTAGACCTGACTCTGACGCGTCGCCCAGCACGGCGATTTCGGCGTTCCCGAAGAGCTTCCGCGGAAGGATTGCAGACGCGCGAATAGGCTCGCGTCATGGACCCAAAGCACATCCACATCGACGAGCGCCTCGTCGATACTGGGTGTGTCTATTGCGGTTGTCTGCTTGTTGATGCCATCGACCTGGACCGCCTTCGCGCAGAAGGCCCGGCGGGGAGTCTCGACGAAGCAGTGTCCAGGCAGCGCACACGTGACCATGTTCCGTCCCGCGCCTTCCTGGATCGACCATTCCCACCGAACCTTCCGGTCGTTGAGTGTTGTCGCAGTTGCAACAACGGGTTCTCATTGGACGAGCAGTACCTTGCCTGCCTTCTTGAGTGCGTCGTATGTGGCGGAGTCGAGCCGGAGTTCTTCGAGCGCGAGCGGGTGGCTCGAATGCTCCGAGATTCGGCCACGCTGAGAGAACGTCTGGCCAGCGCTAGGAGGAGCTTCGACGGCGGGACCGCGTGGGAGATGGAAAGCGAGCGGGTAAGTCATGTTGTTGTGAAGCTCGCCCGCGGCCACGCCGCGTTTGAGCACCAGCGGCACTACCCGGCGCCCGATTCGATCTCGATCACACCGCTGGTAGGCATGTCAGAAGATGAGCGCATTCGGTTCGAGAGTGGTGGTTCGGGGACTCGCCTGCTTCCCGAAGTGGGGTCCAGGGCGCTGACACGCGCCGCGCTCACCGCTGGGACGAGTGGGTGGGAGGACGTACAGCCCGGGCGCTACCGGTATGCGTCAACGATCTACGCCGACGGCTTCTCGGTGCGGCTCGTCATCCGTGAGTATCTCGCTTGCGAGGCGTGGTGGAACGAACCCGGCTGACGGCTGCAGAACCTCTGAGTGCGGATAGCCTGGGTCTCATGGGAGCGGCGCCGATCGCCAGTAGCCAGCGCGTGGCAAACGTCATGCGGGGTAACCGGTCGCGGGACACGGCTCCCGAACTCTCCGTACGACGGCTTCTGCACGCGCGAGGTCGACGCTTCCGTGTGAACCTACGCCCCGTCGCCTCGCTACGGCGGACCGCCGACATCGTATTCACGCGCCATCGCATCGCCGTGTTCATCGATGGCTGCTACTGGCACGGGTGCCCTGAACACTATGTCGCCTCCAGGACCAACGAGGACTACTGGCATCCCAAGATCAAGGCAAATGCCACGCGGGACGAAGACACCACGATGAAGCTGCGCAGTGCGGGCTGGATCGTACTGCGGTACTGGAGTCACGTTCCTCCCGAGGAGGTCGTGGACTCGATCTTGGCGCACCTACCCCGAGCTGACAGTGAGCCGCCAACTAACCCGTCCGCGCATCAGGAAGCGTCTGAACCTCATCGTCCTGGCTAGCGGGTTTCCGAGTTCTCGCGGCTGGAATCTCGTCGGCAGTCGCATCGAAGACGGACTGGGCTTCGGTCCTCGACAGGCTGAGCAGGGACCTGTCACCGAGCGAGACTGTCGCGCGAAGCAGCACCGGAGAGTGGCCGAGGGACCCCATCAAGGCGAGCCCTGCCGCACGAGCAAGCGGAGGTGGCACGCTGTTCCCAACCTGGCGGTGCCCGTGCCAGTTCGTGGTGTGGAAGCGGAACCAGTCGGGATATCCGTGCAGCCGTGCCGCTTCGCGCACCGTGATGACCCGATCCTCGGTGGGGTGGATCGGGCGAGGGGATGTGTGGGACCCCCTCTCGGAGCCTGTACCGGCTCGCAGCGTACGTGACGGTCCCTTCAACGGGAGCCGATACAGTCGACTCTTCGGTTCCACTGTTCCCGCGTCCGTCGCGGCGAACCGTACGATCGTCTGCTCAGCGTGCGTCGTGAGTCGTGAGCCCGTCAACGCAGTTGGCTCCCAGAGGCGTGGCCGCGACTTGTCACCCGGCGATGCAGTGAGGCCAGCGAGGGTACGTGCGTACATGTTCTTGGTAGCAGTACGCAGCTCGATGTCCTCGCTCCGGAGCGCTACCTCATCGGACGCCAGCAGCACGTCATAGCCGAACGGCGAGGGCAAGCCCTCGAATGCCTCTTCAACCGAAACCCTGCCCTCCACCGGTTGGGGGCGGCTCGGCGCCACGTTGCCGAGTGCGCCTAGCACGATCACACGTCGGCGCGACTGCGGTACGCCGAAGTTGAGGCTGTTGACCGGCTTGTCGGTTCCGGAGAGGGCGTATCCCGCTTCACGGAGCCTGCGAAACGCGCTCTCCCGGATGTCCGAGAACTTGTCCTCCAACAGCCCGACGACGTTTTCTAGGCAGAATGTTCGAGGTCTGAGCTCCTCGACCAGACGGACGAAGTGGAGAAGCAGATCGTTTCGTTCGTCGTCCTGCTCGCGCTTGCCGCCTGTGGAGAAGCCCTGGCAGGGTGGTCCGCCGATCAGGGCGTCGAGACGCCCTGGCCAGACCTTGCCGGGGTGAAGTCGCTTGTACCCGCGCTCAGCCGCTGCAAGCACGTCCTCGGCTGAAACCAATGAGGCGTCACGGCAGAGCACCTCGCACTGCGGGAAGTTGAAGGCGTGCGTGGCCGCATGAACCGGGTCATACTCGACGGCGGCTACAACGTCGTAACCCGCTTGTTCAAACCCGAGTGACATTCCACCCGCACCCGAGAACAGGTCCACGGCAACTGGCCGAGTCCTACGGACAGGATTGGCCGAGGCGGACGCAGAACTGCTAGACATGGGCTCGCCTCCTCCGCTCACGCACGTCCGCGTCGCCGACGGGTATCCGTGCGCGACATCTCTTTGGTGACACCATCGCACCCACCACTGACATCCGGGTCATGCGTTCGCCGCCGCCATCGGTCGCCCCCACCGGTGGAGCGTAAGGAACCGCTGGATGTGCTCCTCTCCGACCCACTTGTGGGGAGGGACCATGGAGTCCAAGGTGGCAGGCAGCTGCTTACTCAGCGCGTTCCACTCCGGGAGCGTGAGGCTCGGCCAGGCTAGGTCCAGTGGGGCTCCATCGCGTGCGATGGTCGTGAAGTCGAGCTCAGCAAGCCTGCAGTCGGCCGACACATCCGCGCCGACAGGACCAAACACCCAGCCGAGAACCTGCATCTTCGCACTGTCCGCGTATCGGACATCGATCACCAGCTCCACACTGGCGAGATCGACCCTTGTCGCCAGATGCTTGCGCACGACTCGCTCGGCGACTTCTCGCTGTCGGTCTGCGAGGTTGGGCCCGATGTAAGAGGTCTTGGGGAGTGACTCATCGAAATAGTCACCGAATTCGCTCCTGACCACGTCGAGGTCACGTTCCGAGGCCACGCGGTTCAAGCACACGAACAACGCAGAGCCGGGCGCCAGAACGCTGGCCAAGTAAGCGAGATCGCGTTGTTCCGACTGCCGCAGGCGTGAGGTGTAGTCAAGCCAGATAACGCACCGCGACGACTTCAGTTCTTCAATCTCAGGCAACTTGCTGTTTGTTGTGCCCTGCATGATTCGAATGCCGTCATACGGTCGGTTGAACTCAAGGCGCTCAAGCGGGTGGTTCTCCTCGATCGAGATCAGCGTCTCGATGCCCAGACGCTCGTATGCGAGGCGAAAATCAACGAACTCCAGAGCGCCAAGGCCGACGTACGTTGCCTCCTTGAGCGGGCCATAGGAGACTGTCCTGCGAGCGATCTCGACTATCATCTCGCGGGTGATCGCCTTCAGCGGTGCCGCAACGTAATTCGGCCCTGCCATCAGCCCTCAACTTCGAGACGCCAGTAGTAGTCGAACAAGGCGCGCCCCAACTGCTGCGGACTATCAGTACCGAGGGACTCCGCGACACGATCAAACTTCTCTGGCTCCACCGAAAACCGAACGGTCTTCTGACGCTTCTTCTGTGCCTCTTGCTTCGGGTAGCTGAGAGCGGACTCTTGCTTGGGAGAGATTTCTTCTACAGGTCGTTCGCGGGCCTCCTCATACGCCTGCATCAAGGTCGACTTGACCTCGGTGTCCAAATATGCGCGACGGTCTTCTTTCAACCGCGAGGCAAGAGCTTGCACTTCCGCCAACGCGGTACGCATCGCGCCATACACGAGTTTCCAGACCTGTGAACTCTCATCGACGCCGGTCTTGGACGTGTTCCAGGGTAGGTTCCGAGCATCATTGGAGCGAATATCCACATACCCTCGGAAGTTTCGGAACTGCGGATGGTAACGAGCCGTGTCGTCACCCCACCCGGTCAACCGCGTCCGATCCGCCGCAAGAAGTACGCGTCCGTTGGCTAGCACATACCACCCGGCGTCGTCATGCCCAACAAACTTGTCCGCATCGCCATCATCATCAGGGGTGAGATTCGCGTCCTTCGCTCCTCCGACCAGGCCAGCGTGTATCTCTACCCGCACATCTTCGGGCGTCTTGAAGCGCCGCACCAATGGCCTGAAGTCGGAACTACTCTTCAGTAGGGCATGCTTGGCCGAAAGTTCCTCGCCGTTGAGCTTTGTGACAATCCCTAAATCGAACGCTTCCGGGCGTCGAATCTCCAGTTCCCGCCGAAGACGAGCTATGAACATGTCATCTGTAAACTGCGAAGACACCGTGGCCGAAGGATTCCACACCTTGATAACCGTTGACGCCGACCGGGGGTCAGCGACAGATGAGTTCGGATCGGCCCTCTCGAACGGGAACGCCCAGACATCCTCATGGAGTGCCGCCCAATGGGGAACGTCTACTTCCAGCGCAAACGAACCATTAAGCGAGTTCGATTCAACCCGAAAGTTGTCGCCCATCTTGAAAAGGGTCCGCTTCATTCCGACGCCGAAGCTTCCCACCGCTCCGTCCACAGAAGGTGCGTCCTGACTGCGACCGAGCCGGAAGGCGTAGTCTCGGGCGGTGACAAGAGGGATGCCACCGCAGTTGTCAACGATGCTAAAAGAGTCGTTGTTGACCGCGATCTCAATGTGGAACCCGTTTAGACTCTTATCCACGAAGTTGCCGTCGTCGTCGCGTTCAACGTAACGGAGGGCTCCGTCCACGGAGTTATCCCAAAGATCCAGAATCGCGGGAACCAACTCAACATCACGCGTGAGCATCTGGATGAAGAGGTTCTTGTCGGGTTCGACGAGGGCAGACTCAAACTGTTCTTCTGCGCCCATCGAGCCTCCTCCGTTGGTGGGTGTTGATCGTCCTCCCGGATCGTCCGTCGGATCAATCCTAGCCGCCTGACGCTTCGTCGGCGGCCGGGACCCACCGAGTCTCATAAGGTCGGGGCTGCGACGTTCGGGTGGCGCGCACGGGTCGTCGACGCTGCGTCAGCTCCACAACTCGCGGCCTGCGCCCGGTATGTGGCGACTCGTGCTCGGGCGGCCTCGATCTTCTGGGCGGCTGACTCGGGCGGGGCACCGAGGGGTGTGTCGTCGGTGATGCGGTAGCGGTCGCGGTAGGCGGCGACAACCCGGGCAGCCTTGCGCCAGGCCGCGGCCCGTCGTCGGTCGTTCGGCTGCGCTCCAAGAGCTTCCGTCCACGGTGCGCTCTCCGTCAGCGCAGCTTCGAGTACAGCGTCGGCGCGCGCCTCGATCAGTGCTTCTCGCTCGTCGAGAGCGGCTCGCATCTCGGCATCGATGACTCCATGCGCCTGCGGGATGAGGCCGGCGATGAGCCGCGATGGCTTGGGTGTCCTGCCTGAGCCTGCGGGACGCGCGGTCGCCCGCTCGACCCGGTAGTGGAGGACAGCGGCGATATCTTCGGCGTCGCCGAACCCCCGCGCCGCGACGAGGCGCGGGAGGAGCACATCGACATCGTGATGGTTCGCTTCAGCACGGCGGAGTTCAGCCGCGAGCGGGCCGAACGCCTCAGACTCGACCGCGCTCTCGGCCAGTTCGCAGGTGAGCCCAGAGCGGCGGACGAGGGTGGCCCAGCGATCGTGCTGGGCCGCCGCGGCGATGGTCTCGTACTCGGCAGCGAGCTGCGCGATCGAGCCCCACTGCTCCTGCTCGGCCACGATGGTCTCGTGCGCCGAGAGTTCGGCGCCGCTGTGCTGCAGAACGCCGTAGAGCACGCTTCGCGCTGTGGCATGCGGGTCGTCGCCGGGGTGTGGCTGCGCGTGGTCGTCGGCGCGGTCGAGAGCCACGTAGGCGTGGTTCGAGTGCCGCCCTCGGGTCATCGCGACGTAGAAGGTCTCCCTCGTCGAGGTCGGTTCGACCAGCACGTGCGCGGTGTCGGTGGTGATGCCTTGGGCGCGGTAGGCGGTGACTGCGTAGCCGAGATCGACATGCTCGGCCACATACGCGGTGGGGAGGACGATGCTGCCGCCGAACCTGCGTCCACGCCTGCGAGCCCTGATGGTGCCGTCGTCGCGGACAGTGGTGCCGGTCCCGTAGTCACGTGCGATGGTGATGGTCCCGTCGTCGCCGACGGCAGTGACGGTCCAGATGTCGCCGTTGCGCACCCAGTCCCGCCCGGCCAGGGTGCGGAGGTCGCGGTTGTTGCGTCGTGTGATGATGGTGTCGCCGACGCCAGCGGCGGTGCCGTCGCGCAGCTCGACTTCGCGGTCGGGGTTCAGTGTCTTGTTGAGGATCAGGTCGGCGCGGGCGCGCCTGTTCAGCGTGGTCACGCCTTCCTGGGTTTCGGCGATCAGCACCGAGACCAGTTCTGCGTCGCGGTCGGCGCGCCAGGCGTTGTACGCGGCATTGGTCATGGCCTCGGCGTCCCCGTCGTGGACGCGCTGATGGGCGAGGTAGGTGTCGATGGCCGGGGTGCGTCCGTGGCGTAGCTCGAGTGAGGCGGTCTTCTCCCAGGCGTGGGTGAAGCGGTGAACGTCGACTAGTTCGGGGGTGTCGGCTCGGTCTCGGGCGATCATCGCGAATGCTCCGCCGGCGTCCACGGATTGCAGTTGGGCGTAGTCCCCGACCAGCAGCACCTTCGCGCCCGCATCGTGGGCGAGGTGGGTGATGCGGTCCAGTGACAGGGTGCCGGCCAGGGAGGCTTCGTCGATGATGATGAGCTGGCCCGCTTTGAAGGTGGTGCCGTGGATGAGGTGGTTCTGCCACCACTTCGCCGTGTTCTCGGTCTCGATCCCGAGATCGTCGGCGAGGACTTGGGCGGCGACCGCTGACGGTGCGAGCCCGACGACGGAGCCGGGGCCGTGCTCATGTTCCCATGCGCGGCGGAGCGAGTTCATGGCTGTTGTCTTGCCTGCCCCAGCGGGACCGACGAGTACGTCGAGCATCCGTCCTGACACCGCGATACGAGTCAGGGCGTTGGCTTGGTCGTCGCCGAGCAGCCGGCCGTCCGCGTCTGGGCTGCGCGTGATCTCCTCGACCGTCGCGAGCGGCACCGTCGGCCCGGCCAGGTTCGCGGCTCGTTCGAGGAGTCTGTCTTCGGCAGCGAGCTGGGACTCGGAGGTGAACACGGCCGAGCTCTTCGGACGGAACACTGAGGTGCCGTCTGGCCGACGGAACACGACCGGCGAGGCCGCGAGCTCGGGCGGCGTCAGGCGGAGCGAGACGAGTTCGGCGGCGTCGGCGACCATTGCGACGATGGCTTCCCGATCCTGCATGGTGGCGAACCGCCAGCCCATCGTCTGCCGGGATGCCTCGGCCATGAGATTCCAACGTCGCCAGGTCGAGCGCTTCTCACCGACGACCTCGACGACTGACTGCCCCAGCTCGCCGATCACGTCGAGGGGCACGTCGTCGGCACGCAGTAACAACGGCTTTCCGTTGTCGGTGACCTCCTGAGCCCACGTCGTCGCATCCCGCCCCAGCGACTTCGTGGCGCGCTCCCGCCACTCGGAGGTGAGGGCTGCCAAGGATCGGACCTGCTTCTCGGGGCGAGTCGCGAGTGTGGCTTGGGCTCGCAGCTTGAGGATCGTCGCATTCGACGGCTGGCGTCCGTGCTGAGCGACGTATTCGGCAATGAGCCGATTCTTCTCAGCGTCGATGTGGCGGGCGCGGGTCGAGAACTCTGTGACCAGTCCCTCGGGCACTCCGGTGATCGCCCATGCTGGGTTCCGGTCCCGACCCATCTCGCGCGCCTCCCAGGAAACGCCGAAGGTGCGCGTCATGTGGTCGGCGAACACGGCTTCGTGGAGCTCGGATAGCGCCACCACGGCGGCGTGCATCGGCCTGCCGTCAAGCGACCGCCACTTCCCATCGAGGACGGTCCTGGCCTTGTTGCTGATGACGACGTGCGTGTGGAGGTGGGGGTCGCCGGCACGGGAGTCGAAGTGGTCGAACGCGGTCGCGATGAGCCCGGTGACATCGACCTGTGCAACCGCGCCGTCCCCGGCGGTTGCACCCGTACGGGTGGCCGCAACCTCGCGCTCCATGAACGAAACCACCTCCGCGACCGCGCGAGGATGCGCCTCGGCGATCAGTGCCTGCACTCCGGCATCGGCGACTGCCCACAACACTGACGCAGACTTCGGAATCGAGAAGGTGAAGTCGAAGCCCGCCACCGCGCGTCGCCTGCTCCGGGCGAACTCCTCGGCAACGATCTGCGCGACAGCCTCACCTTTGGCCCCAGGCGTCATCGTCGGCTCGAGTTCAGCGATCCGCACCTCAACCCGCTCGTCCTGGCTCTTGTACGCCGGAAAGCCCAGGCCGAGCTTGTCGCCGGTGATCGGATCACAGCCCGTGCCCATAAGGAGCTGGAGTTGGTCTTCTGATACTCGGTCGCCCACCTGAATCTCGCCTTTGCCGAGGGCCGCTACGCCCGCGCCGAGCCAGCGGCCGGGCGGTGTGCCTTCTTCCATGTAGTAACGAGTGAGCGGCATCGAGAGCGGCCTATTGCCATCGGCGGCCACGACCGTCTTGAGCAGGTACTTGTAGCCATCACCCGCCGACATCACGCGCATCGAAACCGTCATGCTCACCTCCGTTCCTGGCGAGCAGGTGAGCACCCGCACCCGGTGACTTCTGAGCCGGTAATGCCCGGCTCTACCTCGACCTGCAAGACGCGTGTGACCTCGGAGGGCGGTCGGAGCCGAGGCCGGAGATGGAGGCCGGAGATGGAGGCGACCAGCGGGTGACTCGGTCGAGCAGCAGGTGCGTGTCGAAGTCGTGCACCTGACAGGTGACCAGCCCGGCATCAGTTCTCGGTGAGGCACGGATGCCGGGGACAACCTCCGCCCCGTGTCACCAACGCGGACATGCCCGAGCCGCCTCACCCCGTGAACTGGAACCTGCTGACGGCGCACGAGCTGGAGCAGGAATGGCTCGCGCTGAACCGGTGGGTTGATTGGCTGCGTCGCACCTACGGCCTCACCGTCGCGGTGGTGCCGCCGTTCTGGCATCACCACCCGGAGATGGTTTGGGAGCTGTCGGCGCTGCACCTGCATTGGCTCGGTGCCTACGACCCCGAGCAGAACGCCTCCGCGCCGCTCGGCTGGCACCGCGACTTCGCCGACGCACGAGAGCGCCTTCGCTACTGGGTCACCGCCTGCGGTACTCGTGGAGACCGAGACCGCCCGACCCGGCAAGCTGCTTGGCCTGGTGAGGACCCGGCGCCGACGATCCAGGACTTCACCTTCACCGACCGCGACACCGAATTCGCCGAGTTCGTCATCGCGCAAGTCCGCAAGCGCCAGGAGGCCGAAGACGAGTTCTACGCCAGCCTGGACGACGACGAAGCGCCGTAGACCGATGAGCCGCTACGCCAAGAAGACCGATCGACGCCCGTATGAGGAGCGGTCGTTCTCCGTACGTGCCATCCACCGCGAACGCGCCGACCTGCAGAAGCTCGCCGAGGTTCTCATCCGGCTGACGTTGCAGGAGACCGGCGAGAGCCGCGCGGCCCGCGCGGCCGATCGGGTCCCCGACACCTACCGGGCGCCGACGGATGTCCTGGCCGCCCCAGAAGCCGCCCGGTAGAATCAACCGTGCAAGCCTCGCGATGCGGGGTGTTGTGGCCTAAACCTCGCCGCTCGGCGGGCAACACGCACCGAGATCATCGGGTCTCGCCCTACAGCCTTCACCGGCTGCTCTCACGATCAACACCCCTCCCACCAACATTGGGAGCGCGAGGGTCGAACCGCGTGAGAGTGAGCCCCGATGACCACCATTGCCGACGATCCAGCAGCCAGCCTCATCGACCCGCCCAAGACTGCGGCTGCCGCCGTGTCCTACCTGCGGGTCTCGACCCGCGAGCAGGCCGAGAAGGGCGGCACCGACGAGGGCTTCTCGATCCCGGCCCAACGCGAAGCGACCCGGCGCAAGGCCGAACAACTCGGCGCCGGCATCGTTGAGGAGTTCGTCGACGCGGGAGCCTCGGCCAAGTCGTCCGACCGGCCCGAGCTGATGCGGATGATCCAGTACGTCAAAGCCAACAAGGTCGCATACTGCATCGTTCACAAAGTCGACCGGCTCGCCCGCAACCGCGCCGACGTCGTGAGCATCCACCTCGCACTCCAACAATGCGGGGTCATGCTAGTTTCCGCGTCCGAGAACATCGACGAGACCCCCTCGGGCATGCTCCTGCACGGCATCATGTCCACGATCGCCGAGTTCTACTCGCGCAACCTCGCCACCGAGGTCGCCAAGGGCATGACCCAGAAGGCCATCGGTGGCGGCACGAACGGGCACGCGCCCATCGGCTATCTGAACGTCCGCAAGCGCGACGTGCTCGGGCGTGAAGTCCGCACCATCGAGCTCGATCCTGAGCGGGCGCCGATGATCGAGTGGGCGTTCAAGGCGTACGCCTCAGGTAACTGGAGCGTGAGCCAGCTCCACGACGACCTCACCTCGCGGGGGCTGCGCAGCCTGCCGACGCCGAAGCGGCCGGCGAAGCCGTTGGCGGTATCTACCATCCATCGGCTCCTGACCAACCCGTACTACAAGGGCGATGTCATCTACCGAGGCACCCGCTACAAGGGCAACCACCCGGCGCTCGTGCCTGCCGAGGTCTGGTACCAGGTCCAGTCCGTGCTCACCGCGCACCAGTGCGCCGTCGAGGCGACCCAAGTCCACGGCCACTACCTCAAAGGCACCGTCCACTGCGGCCAGTGCGGGTCCCGGCTCATCGTCTCGAACGCGAAGAACCGGCACGGCAACGTCTACTGCTACTTCGTGTGCTCGGGTCGGCACTCCAAGCGCACCGACTGCACGCGCCAGGCGATGCTCATCGAAGATGTCGAGAAGCTCGTCGAGGACTACTACACCCGCGTCCAGATCACGCCCGCCCAGCAGGACGCCCTCGCAGGGATGCTCCACCACGAGTTCGACCGGCTCATGGCCGCTGAAACCGAGGAACTGGAACGCCTCACCACCAACCGCGACCGGCTCGAAGGCGAGCAGGACCGTCTCATGCAGGCGCACTACGCCGACGCGATCCCGCTCTCAGTGCTCAAGCGCGAACAGGATCGGATCGTCGCCGAACTCGACCAGGTGACCCGCCGCATCGACGCCCACCACGGCGACTACGCCGACGCCCGCGCCCACCTCGACGACGCCCTCGGCCTGCTCGCCAACTGCGCCGATATCTACACCCGCTGCGACGACACCAACCGGCGGCTGTGCAACCAGGCGTTCTTCACGAAGGTCTTCATCGACGAGGACAACGAGCTGCGCGTCGAGCACAACCGGCCCTTCGAGATGCTCCTCGATCCGCAGGTCAACGCCAACGCCCTGACCTGGGCCGCAGACGCCGACAAGGCCCGAACCTCAACCAACGTTTCCGTTGGCAAGGGTTCGAGCCTTGTGCGTGGCGTGGAGCTGAGGGTGTGTGAGTTCAGGACATCGTTGACAGATGAGTCGCGACATCGTTGACACCTAGGTAACGCAACGATGGGGCATGTCCAGAGCCCGAGTCATTGTGTTGTCCGTCACCCAACAGGGAATGAGTGTCGCTGCCGCCGCAGCCCGTTTCGGGGTGTCACGGCAACACGTT
>JAFKIY010000005.1 GCA_017306245.1 Micrococcales bacterium
GACCGGGTCACCGGTGAAATCCTCGGCATCTATGACATCAACCCGAACCACAACTACTGGGCCAACAAAACAAAGAAGCCCGGCCGCTGGCCGAGCAATTAGTCAACGATGACGCGACTCATCTGTCAACGATGTCGCGACTCATCACAATGGCGGAGAATGGGGGATTCGAACCCCCGAGGGCTTGCACCCAACACGCTTTCCAAGCGTGCGCCATAGGCCACTAGGCGAATTCTCCAGGCAGTGCCGCGGTGTTACTGCGACGGCCTCCAAGAATCTTACGGGATTCGCGACGGCGCGGCGTTCCCGCGAATCTGTCCGAAATGAAGGAGATCCGGCAGCCACTGAATTGCGGCACACCGGAATCACTGCAATTGGCGTCCACAACTCCTTCATTTCGGACAGCAGGCAGTGGGATGGGTGGGGTGCACCGGTACGATGAGAGTGTGACTTCCGCCCTGCGGCCCACCGGCCAGGGGTTCGGAGCCGGGGCATCCGATCGACCGGTTCTCGACCGTACTGCGCTGCGTCTGGTCTTCCTCATCCCCGGAGGTCTCGCGTTACTTTTGGGGCTGGATGCCGCGCTCCTGCTTCTCGGTGTGTGGGCACCGCTCTCCTTCGCGCGGGTGGCCGAACTGCACGCCCCGCTCATGGTGTTCGGTTTCGTCGGCACATTCATCGTGCTCGAACGCGCCGTCGCCGCGCGCCGCGGCTGGGGCTACAGCTCGCCCCTCCTGCTCGGGCTCGGCAGCCTCATCCTGCTCTCGCCGCTGCCGGATGCTGTCGGCAAGTCGATGATCGGGCTCGGCTTCCTCGCGCTGCTCGGTGTGTACGTCGTCATCCGGCGCCGCTCGCCCGCCGCCGCCATCGACATCCAGATCCTCGGCGCTGTTTCCGGGCTGGCGGCCGTCATCCTGTGGCTGTCGAACGCGCAGATCTCCGACATGGTGCCCGGGATGGCGGTGTTCCTCATCCTCACGATCGCCGGCGAACGGCTCGAACTCGCGCGCATCTCGCCGCAGCTGGACGCACGTGCCGAACGGCTGGGACTCGCCGCGTCGCTTCTCCTTGTCGTTGCCGCGGCCATCGCGCCGCTCTGGCCCGCGGCCGGGTACCCGCTGCTCGGCGCCGCGCTCGCCCTCCTCGTCGTCTGGCTGTTCCGCTACGACGTGGCCACGAGGCTCGTGAACACGATGGGGCTGCCGCGGTACATGGCGGTGTGCCTGCTCGCCGGATACGTGTGGCTGCTCGTGCCCGCCGGAATCTGGATCGTCGCGGGGCGCGTTGAGAGCGGCCCCGGCTACGACGCCGCGCTGCACGCTGTCTTCCTCGGGTTCGTGATGTCGATGATCATGGCGCACGCGCCCGTCATCCTGCCCGCCGTGCTGCGCAAGCCGCTGCCGTACCGTTGGTTTCTGTATCTGCCGGTCGCGCTCCTGCACGTTTCGCTTGGCGTTCGCCTGCTCGGCGGGGATGCCTGGGGCAACGTCGACGCCCTGCACTGGGGTGGCGCATGCAACGTCATCGCCGTGCTGATGTTCGCTGTGCTCGCGGTCACGTCCGCCGTGATGGGGCCGCCTGTTGCACCGCAGAAAACCGTGCCATCGAATCGAGCAACATGATGAGCCGCAAACGCTGGTACCTCCTGATGAACGGCCTCGTTGCGTTCTGGCTCGTCGCGGCATCCGTCATCGTCATCGCGCACCGTTTCGTGCCGAACGGCAACTGGCTCATGGTGCACCTGCTGCTTCTCGGGGCGGTGAGCACCGCGATACTCATCTGGAGCCAGCACTTCGCCGACACGCTCCTGCGGCGGGCCGCGCCAGGCGGGAGGGCCTTCCACGGCGTCCGGCTGCTCGGGCACACGCTCGGCGTCGTCGTCGTCGTCGCCGGAATGGTGACCGCGCTCTGGCCGCTCGTGCTCGCGGGCGGCATCCTCGTGGGCACTGTCGTTCTCGCGCACGTGGTGGTGCTCGTGCTGCAATCGCGCGGCGCTCTGCCCGCACGGTTTGCGCCGCTCGTGAAGTATTACCTCGCTTCTGGCGTCGCGCTCGGTGTCGGGGTGGGCGTCGGCATCGGGATGGCGCACGCTCAATTGCCACCCGGATGGCACGACCGCCTGTACTCGGCGCACCTCGCGTTCAACCTGCTCGGGTGGGTAGGACTCACCGTGGTCGGCACGCTCATCCTGTTGTGGCCGACCGTGCTCCACACCCAGGTTTCGGATGCCGTGGACGGCATCGCCCGCCGCGCGCTTCTGCTGATGATCTCCGGGCTTGTCGTGGCGGGTGCCGGCAGCGTGCTCGACCTTCGGGTGGTCTTCGGGCTCGGGGTGCTCGTGTACCTTGCAGGGGTCGGCTTCGTGGCCGTCGAAGGGGTGAAGCAGGCGCGGCGATCGTCCCACTGGACGTTCGCGAGCTGGAGCATGGCCGCCGCGTTCGGCTGGTTCGTGTTCTGCACCATCGCGTTCGGCTTGGGTCTCGTGACGGCGTCGGATTGGGGCGCGGCGGCATCCGGGGTGGGCTGGCTCGTCGGACCGTTCGCCGCCGGATTCGCGGCGCAAGTGCTCCTGGGGGCGCTCAGCTATTTGCTTCCCATCGTGCTCGGCGGGGGCCCGGAGGCGAGCCGCCGCAGGGCGTTCGAGCTGAATCGCGCGGCGCTCTATCGCGTCGCCGTGGTGAATCTGGGCATCATCGTGTACCTCCTGCCGGTGCCGAGCGTTGTGAAAGTCGTCGACTCGCTGCTCGTGTTCGTCGTGCTGTTCGTGTTCCTGATCCTGGCCGTGCGGGCGGTTGTGGCGAGCCGGGCGTCACGGGCGACTTCGGGGGAGTCGCGGGCAAAGGGCGGCGCGAAGGCCACCGCATCCGCCCCCGTGCACCGCGGCGGCGCGCTGTCCGCTGCAGTTGCGACCGTGATCCTCGCGATGACCGTGGGGATCGCGATCGACCCGGTGGCCGCCGGACTGCAGCTCACCCGCCCGCTCGCGCAGGTCGCCGTGACGCCCACCGGCCACACGACCACTGTCGAGGTGAGCATGAAGGACATGCGGTTCCACCCGGACGTCGTGAAGGTTCCCGCGGGCGACACGCTCGTCATCGTGCTCACGAACAACGACAACCAGGTGCACGACCTCGTGCTTGCAAGCGGGGCGAAATCCGGGCTCATGAACCCGAAGCAGACGGTGAAGGTCGACGTGGGTGTCGTCGGGTCGGACATCGACGGGTGGTGTTCGATTGCCGGCCACCGGCAGCTGGGCATGGTCATGAGCGTGAAGATGATCGGCGGCCCCGCTGCGACGCCGGTGCCTGGTGTGTCCCCGGATGCTGGCAGCCACGACCACGGCGCGCAGGAAGGTCCATCCGCCGCCGGTGACATCGACCTCATGAAGAAACCGGCCGCGAGCTTCGAGGCGCGCGATCCCGTGCTGCCGCCTGCGACATCCGGGACCGTGCACAAGTACACGTTCACGGTGCGCGAAGGGATGCGGGAGGTCGCGCCGGGCGTGAAGCAGACGCTGTGGACGTTCGACGGCACCGCGCCAGGCACGACGCTGCGCGGCAAGGTGGGCGACCGGTTCGAGATCACGCTCGTCAACGACGGGACGATCGGGCATTCGATCGACTTCCATGCGGGGTCGCTCGCGCCGGACGAACCCATGCGCACGATCCAGCCCGGTGAGCGGCTCACCTACAACTTCACGGCGACGCGATCCGGGATCTGGCTGTACCACTGTTCCACGATGCCCATGTCGTTGCATATCGCCAACGGCATGTACGGTGCCGTCGTGATCGACCCGCCGGGGCTCGCGCCGGTCGACAGGGAGTTCGTGTTCGTGCAGGCCGAGTATTACCTGGGGCCGCAGGGCGGCATCGCGGACGTTGCCCGGATCGCGACTCAGCAGCCCGACCTGGTCGTGTTCAACGGGTACGCGAACCAGTACACGTATCGGCCGATCACGGTTCACGTCGGCGAGAAGGTGCGCATCTGGCTGCTGGACGCCGGACCGAACACCGCCGGCGCGTTCCACGTCGTGGGCGGCCAGTTCGACACTGTGTTCTCTGAGGGCGACTACCTGCTGCGCGACGGCGGAAGCACCGGGACGGGCGGGGCACAGGTGTTCCCGATGCAGCCCGCGCAGGGCGGATTCGTGGAGCTCACGTTCCCGGAGGCCGGCAACTACCCGTTCGTGTCGCACATCATGTCGGATGCCGAAAAGGGCGCGCACGGCGTATTCCACGTCGTCGCTCCCTGAGGCCCGCTCCCTGAGGAGCGCGAAGCGCGTCTCGAAGGGAGCTTCTCAGCGGCCACGTCCGACCCGCTCATCCACACTGCCAGAGCACCCCGGCGGCGACCGCTCCTCTCCTCCACAGGCACCTGCCAAAGAACTTCTCCCAAGATTGGTCACCAGATCTATAAATCTATGTTCGACTCTGGGAGAATTGATTCATGTCAACATCCGAAAGCATTTTCACCGCCGCGATCAACGCTGCGAGGGCCGTGGTCGCGGGCATTCCCGACCAGCTGGCCTCGGTGAAGGCGCTTGGGGACGGTGCGCTGCTGGCGAGTCAGCGGGAACTCTCCGAGCTGCGGCGCATCGTGGATGCGCGCTCCTCCCTTGTGGCTGGCGAAGTCGCGTACAGGTCACGGCGTGATCTCGGATATTCGGGGTTGGCGCAACGTGAGGGCTTCCAGAACGCGGAGAAGCTCGTGCAGGCGACGACCGGGTCGACCCGGCGGGAAGCGTCGACGCTCGTCACGGCCGGCACGCTCGTGCTGGATTCGAAGATGCTCCGAGCCGTCGATCCGGAGACTGGCGACGTGCCTGAGGGATTCGCCGTGCGAGAGCCCTGGCTTTCGGCAGTCGGCGTTGCGGTCGCCGATGGGTGGCTGACCGTCGACGCCGCGAGGGCAATTCGAAGCGGGCTTGGGGAACCTGATGGCGCCGGCACGAACGGCGGCATTCGGGGATTTGATCGAGCTGCCGGAGGCGAATCCGGTGTGACAATCGAGGCGCTCGAAGGGGCGGTGCAGGAACTGCTCGCAGCCGCCCGCGGGGATGGAGCCGACGGCGATGGCGACGGTGCGGACAGCGAGGTGGATGGCGACGAGGATGCTGCGAGCAAACGCGACGATCGCGGATCGACTCGCCCGGGACTCAACGCCGACGAGCTCTACCGGCTCGCGCGCGAGAAGCGCGACGAACTCGATGAGGCAGGGATAGCCGAACGGGAACAACTCGCGTACTCCCAGCGGTCGCTTCGCCGCTCAATGAGGCCGAACGGGCTGTCTCGGTACACACTCGATCCCGACCTGGAGATGTCCGCGTGGCTGGATGACGTGTACGACAAGCTGACGTCGCCGCGACGCGGCGGACCGCGATTCGTCGACCAGGGGGATCGGGCCTGGGCAGACGACATCGCCACAGACACGCGCACCACCGAGCAGTATCTGCACGACGCATTCCTTGGGCTCCTTCGCAAAGGCGTCGATGCTGATCGTGCCGACGCGCGCGCGGAAAGCAGTCGCGCTACCGGCAGTCGCTCAGCGGGCAGTCGGTCGGCGGCGCGGCGGACACCGCGAATCGTCGGATCGAGACTCCCCGCGGTTAGGGTTCTCGTCACCGAAGAATCACTCCGCACGCGCACCGGACACGGTCGAATCGAAGGAATCAGCACCCCGGTCAGCATCGAAACGGTGGAGCGGCAGATTTGCGTATCCGGAACCATCCCCATCAGGTTCGGGAACGACGGCAACGTCATCGATCTCGGCCGCGAAGCACGGCTGTTCACCACGCACCAGAAGATCGCGCTGGCTGCGCGGGATGGCGGATGCATGTTCCCGGGGTGCGACCGGCCGGCCAGCTGGACGGAAGCCCACCACATCAGGCACTGGAAGCGAGACGGCGGAAACACCGACGTTGCCGACGGGATACTGCTGTGCCGCCATCACCACATGCTCGTGCACAACAATCATTGGGAGATCATCCGAAAACACGCGAAGTATTGGCTGATACCCCCGCCGGATGTCGACCCGAAACAGCAGCCTCGAGAACTGGTCTCAAAGAGTGCAGCCCTGCGCGACCTGCATCGGCAACGCCAAACACACGAGCAGATTGACAGCACGGCAGAGGAATTGGGCAATCAGCCCGTGCGACTACACGCGAGTGCCTAAAGACCTACTGGCGTGTACCTACTGTCTGGTTCCTACTGGCGAATACCTACTGGCGTATACCTACTGGCGTGCGAGGCGCAGCTTCCAGACTTCCGGACCCTCTTCCAGATAGCTCACCGCGAACTCGCCCGGGTTGCGCTGGTCCAGCTGCGCCAGCAAAGGAAGCGGGTTGTGGTCGGCCACCAGATCGAGGCTGAAACCGGGCGCAATCGCTCCAATCGCACCGAAAATGGTGGCGTGCCGAATCGCGTGCGGAATCTGCCGCACATCCAGAACGATCTCGTTCTCATCCGCGTGACCGCACGCACAACCACTGCTCGCAGGTTTGGCACCACCGGAAGCCTGTTCGGGAGCGGACGTCTGAAGTTGAATCGGTTCTGCAGTCATGACTCAAGCCTACCCCTGCCCTACGGTTGACGTATGACCCACCATCGTGACAAATCAGGTACAACGAGTCCCGCCACGGACACTGCCACCGGATCTGCTCGCGAACCCGCCACGGAATCCGTCGGCGATCACACACCGGCCGGCGCGACGGTCGCGGTCATCACCGTCTCCGACCGGAGCTCCCGCGGAGAACGCGCCGACACGTCCGGCCCGCGGGCGGTCGAACTTCTACGCGACGCCGGATACCAGGTCACCGCCACCATCGTCCCGGACGGCGAAGACAGCGTCAACACCGCAATTAGTGCCGCCATCACCGCCGGCGCCCACATCGTCATCACGAGCGGAGGCACCGGAATCGGCCCCCGCGACCTCACTCCCGAAGGAACCCGGCCGCTCATCACCCGCGAACTGCCCGGCATCGCCGAAGAACTCCGCAGGCACGGTGCGAGCAACAACCGGATGGCCGTCCTCAGCCGCGGACTCGCAGGAATCGCAGACCCGACCGGTTCCGCAGGCCGCCCGCCCGGCGCACTCGTCGTCAACCTGCCCGGCTCAGTGAAAGCCGTCGAAGAAGGACTCGAAGTATTGCTGCCCCTCCTGCCGCACCTCCTCGGACAACTGCGCGGCAGCGACCACTAAGCCGCGAGCGTCCACAGACTCGGATGCGCCCAACTGCCAGCACCCACCGGAACTGACCGGGCGGCGCCACTCGCCGGACTTGCCCCGGGACAGTTCAGACCGGGCGGCGCCAGTCTCCGGACTTGCCCCCGGACTTCGCCAGCAACCGCACATTCTCGATCTGCACCGACTTATCCATGCCCTTGACCATGTCCACGACCGCGAGCGCCGCCACCGACACCGCCGTCATCGCTTCCATCTCCACGCCCGTGCGATCCGCGGTACGCACCGTGGCGGCGACGTACACACCCTCATCCGTGATCTCAAGGTCGACGCGTGCCCCATGCACCCCGATGATGTGCGCGAGCGGCAACAACTCCGCCGTACGCTTCGCGCCCTGAATGCCGGCAATGCGGGCAACCGCCAACACGTCG
This sequence comes from Micrococcales bacterium, assembly GCA_017306245.1. Taxonomy (GTDB): domain Bacteria; phylum Actinomycetota; class Actinomycetes; order Actinomycetales; family Microbacteriaceae; genus Terrimesophilobacter. The sequence goes on from JAFKIY010000005.1 coordinate 7,611, forward strand.
CCCTTCGGCGCCGAGCCCGACCGCAACGCATCCACGACGGTGGGCGAACAACGCACGAAACCCTCCGCAGTGGCTTCGCGAACGGTCGGTATTTTCGCGGTGACATCCACCATGTGCGCCTGGCCGGCCGCGTCGAGATGGGTGAAAGGTTGATCGCTCATGACACCAGTGTGACAGCCACAAGGTCCCCCTCGCGCACCTCGGAGACCTCCTCCGGCACAATGGCGAGCGCATTCGCCCTCGCGAGGCTTGCCACCAGGTACGAGCCCGAGCCGCCGCTGCTCGCCGGACGCACCGAAAAGGCGGCGGCAGAGGCACCCGACTCCGGGCGCGGGTCGAGGACCGCCGGCATGAACTGCATGCGGCCATTCGGGCTCCGCCAACCGTCCGTCGCGACGGCCTGCACTGTGGTGCGCAGGACATCCGTGCGGCCCTGCATCGCCAATAGGGCCGGGCGAACGAACGCCTCGAAAGAGACGAACACGCTCACCGGGTTGCCGGGCAGCGTGAAAATCGGGGTCCCTGCGGTGCCAGATGTGCCCGCGGTGCCGGATGCGCCCGACGAGTCTGAAATGCCGGATTCGCCCGGAGTGCGCGATGCTCCGGAAGCGTCGTCGCCCGGCCACTCGCCGAACCCCTGCGGCTTTCCGGGCTGCATCCGCACCGGGCCGAACCACACACCGAGGGGTGCGAGCACGGCCTTGACCACATCGTACGCACCGACGCTCACGCCGCCGGAGGTGATGAACGCATCCACCCGCGTCGCATACTCGCGGAGCACGTCGCGCAGAGCTGCTTCGTCATCCGGTACCGACCCGATCTGCACGGGGATACCGCCGCACTCGGCGACCAGGGCCGCAAGCAGGGTCGAATTGGAGTCGTGAATCTGGCCGCGGCGAAGCGAACCGCCTAGCGCCACCAGTTCTGTGCCGGTCGACAGCACGCCGACGCGGGGCGCCGGGTGCACGGGCAGGTTCCGGCTCCCGGTGGCCGCCGCCGCAGCGAGGTCCCGCGAATTCAGGGTGCGACCGGCCGTGAGCACGGTTTCGCTGGCGCGCACGTCCGTGCCGGTGCGTCGGATGTGCGCCGCCGGTGCCGGCGCCCGCAGGATGCGCACCTGCGTCGTGCCGCCGTCGGTGTCCTCCACCGGCACGATGCAGTCCGCATCATCCGGAACGGCCGCGCCGGTCATGATGCGCGCCGTCTGGCCGGGGCCGAGAGCCGGGTTCTCCGCGGACCCGGCGGGCAGATCCGCGACGACCGTCAGGGTCGCAGGCGACGACGATGTGGCATGGACGACATCCTCGTGACGCACGGCGTAGCCATCCATCGCCGAATTGTCGAAACCAGGAACGTCGACGGCGGCGGCGACATCCGACGCGAGAACGCGGCCGAGGGTGTCCTCCAGCCGCGACTCGACGGGAGCCAGCGGTGTGATCGCGCCGAGAATCCGATCACGGTGCTCCTGAACGCTGATCGGCGAAAGAGGGGCATCGGCACGGGGGACCATGTGTCAACTCTAACGACGACCGGCGTTGGCTATCGCGCAACCTGCAGCTCCGTGAACTAGGAGAAATCGGCCTCAAAGTACCGCATGTGCGGTGCTAGAGTCGATGTCGTGACGCACTATCGGATCAGCGAAGCCGCCAGCCTGCTCGGGGTCAGCGACGACACCGTGCGTCGGTGGGCGGCCGCCGGCACTGTGGACTCGACGACGGATTCGTCCGGTCGGCAGGTCATCGCCGGCACCGAGTTGGCGCGGCTCGCGCAGGAGACCGCGGCGGCGGCACAGGACCCGTCCGGCATCCGCAGCAGCGCCCGCAACCGTTTTGTCGGACTCGTCACGTCGATTTCGAGCGACAGCGTGATGTCGCAGGTCGAACTGCAGTGCGGGCCGCACCGGCTCGTTTCGCTCATGTCCACCGAAGCGGTTCGCGACCTCGGGCTCGAGGTGGGCTCGCTCGGTGTCGCAGTCGTCAAAGCCACGATGGTGATCGTCGAGACGCCGAAAGGGCAAAGCTAGTGCGCGCGGGCAGGCGCACTCCCGCGAAAGCCCTCTCGGGTGTTCTCGCGGTGGCCGTGGCTCTCGCCATTGCGGCGTGCGGCACACCGGTCGCCGAGCCGAACTCCTCGGCCGGGCCGTCGGCATCCGGGCTGAGCGGCGAACTCACCATTTTCGCGGCCGCGTCGCTTACGGCATCCTTCACCGAGCTGGCTGCAGACTTTCATGCCGAGAACCCCGGCGTGACGGTGAGGCCGATCTCGTTCGACGGATCCTCGACCCTGGCGACACAGCTCAACGAGGGCGCCCCGGCCGACGTGTTCGCGTCGGCCGACCTGGCGAACATGGACAGAGTGAGTGCGCTCATCGACGGCCCGCCCACCCTGTTCGCGAGCAACGTCCTGCAAATCGCAGTACAGCCCGGTAACCCGCTCGGCATCAGCCGCCTCTCGGATCTTGCGATCCCCGGACGTCAGGTCGTGCTGTGCGCGCCCGAGGTGCCGTGCGGCGCAGCGGCCCGCAAGCTGCTCCAGTTCGACGGCGTGACCCTGACGCCGGCCAGCGAAGAGCAGAACGTGAGCGCGGTCCTCACGAAGGTCAAACTTCGGGAAGCGGATGCCGGACTCGTGTACATCACCGACGTCATGGCGGCGGCCGGCGCGGTCGACGGTGTGGCCATCGCGGGTGCTGACCGGGCGTTCAACGCCTACCCGATCGCCGCCCTGAAGTCGTCCGCCAACCCGGATGCCGCGACAGCGTTCATCGCCTACGTCGTGTCGCCGAAGGGCCAGGCGATTCTCGCGAAGTACGGATTCGCCAAACCGTGAGGGACGGCACCGGAATCCCACGGCTCCTCTACCTGCCCGCCGCGGTCGCGTTCGCACTCCTCGTGCTGCCCATTGTCGGCCTCATTGTTCGCGCGGACTGGCCGAGGGTTCCCGCAGCGATCGTGTCGGCGGAAGCGCTCTCCGCACTGGGTCTTTCCCTGCAGACCGCGATCACGGCGACGGTTCTGTGCGTGATCGTCGGAGTTCCGCTGGCCCTCGTGATTGCCAGGTCCGGTCCCCGAATCGGCGGACTCCTGCGGGCGCTGTCGACGCTCCCGCTCGTCATGCCTCCCCTCGTCGGAGGAATCGCCCTGCTGTACCTGCTCGGCCGCAACGGGCTGGTCGGCGGGGTCCTGGACCTGGCGTTCGGCATCCGGATTCCGTTCACGACCGCCGCCGTGGTGATCGCCCAGTCCTTCGTCGCCCTGCCGTTCCTGGTCATCTCGGTGGAAGGGGCACTGCGCACAGCGGGCACGCGCTTCGAGACCGTCGCGGCAACGCTAGGCGCCAGCCGCTGGACGGTGTTCCGCAGAATCACCCTCCCGCTCATCCTCCCCGGGGTTGTCGCCGGAACCGTGCTGTGCTTCGCGCGGGCCCTCGGCGAGTTCGGGGCGACCGCGCTGTTCGCCGGAAACGCTGCCGGCATTACGCGAACGATGCCTCTCGCCATCTACACGGCGTTCAACGGGGCGGGCGTAGCTCAGGATTCGGCGATCGCCCTGTCGCTGCTCCTCATCGTCGTCGCCGTTGTCATCCTGCTGCTGCTGCGCAGCTGGCGCACCGAGCCGGAGCGTCGACCATGACCTTGATCGCCGATCTCGAGGTGCACCGCGGAGATTTCACGCTGGATGCCCGCATCCGGGTGGACCGCGGCGAAACGCTCGCGCTTCTCGGCCCGAACGGGTCCGGCAAGTCGACTCTGCTCGCCACCGTCGCGGGCCTGCTCACGCCGCGGCGCGGTCTGGTCAATGTCGACGGGCGGGTGCTCACTCGGGTGGATGAGGCGGGACCGACGGTTCTGATGTCGCCGCATCGACGCCGGATCGGTTTGCTAGGGCAAGACCCTTTGCTGTTCCCGCACTTGAGCGCACTGGAGAATGTCGCCTTTGGGCCGCGTTCGAGCGGACGGCGACCTGTTCGCGGGGCCGCCGCGGGCGGACCGCGAGCGACCGCGGCTGACGCGCGCTCTCGCGCACTCCGCTGGCTCGACGATGTCGGCCTTGCTGGACTTGCCGCGCGCAAACCCGCCGAGCTTTCCGGCGGACAGCAGCAGCGCGTCGCCATCGCCCGCGCTCTTGCCGCCGAACCCGGCGTGCTGCTCCTGGATGAACCGATGGCGGCACTGGATGTCGAGACTGCCGCGCTCATCCGTTCCCTCCTGCGCGAACGGCTCGCGGCGGCGAACCTGGCGACAGTGATCGTCACGCACGACGTCGTGGACGCGCTCGTCCTCGCCGACCGGGTCGCGATTCTGGACGACGGCCGCATCCTCGACAGCGGCGAGGCGGCGGATGTTCTGGGACGTCCGGCGAACCGTTTCGCCGCGGCACTTGCCGGGCTGAACCTCGTGGAAGGGACCCTGGAAGCCGGTGGCGTGATCCGACTGCCGGACGGCCGACCGGTGCGAACCGGTGACGCGGTCACGCCGATGCCTGACGCGGGCGACCGCGTCACCGCGGTGTTCCCGCCGACCGCGGTCCGGATCGTGGCGTCGCCAACGGTACGGGCGAGTGGGACCGCCTCCTCGGACGGAATCGATGCGGCGTCCCCCGCCGGCGACCAAGCGGTACCGTTTCCGGCAACCGTGGCCCGGCTCGAGCCGGCGGTACGGGGTGTGCGCGTGACGTTCGCGGGCGACGACATCGCCGCCGAGTGCTCCGCGGCCGAACTCCTGGCGCTCGGCGTCGGGGAAGGCTCCACCGTCTCGCTCAGCATCGACCCCGCATGTGTAACGGCCTACCCTGCGAAGTCCCCGCTGGGCGTGATGGGATGATGGGAACGTGACGAGCACACCAGCCGGCCCGCCGAACCCGCGGCCCCTCGCGCTCGCGGTGACCATGATCGTCCTCGGCGCGATCGGTTTCATCGCGGCGTTCATGCTCACGCTCGACAAGTTCGCCCTCCTGGAGAACCCGGACGCGCAACTGGGCTGCAACTTCAGCGTCCTCGTCGGGTGCAGCACCAACCTCAACTCCGCCCAGGGTGAGGTGTTCGGATTCCCGAACCCGCTGCTTGGGATCGCGTTCTGGTCGGCAACGGTCACGATCGGCGTCGTCCTGCTCGCGGGTTCCAGACTCGCGCGCTGGTTCTGGGCACTCTACGCTCTCGCGACGACGGCATCCCTCGCCCTCGTCATCTGGTTCATCAGCGAAAGCATCTTCGTGCTGCACGTGCTGTGCCCGTGGTGCATGGTGACGTGGTCGGTCACCATTCCGCTCTTTTTCGTCATCGTGCTGCACGCCATCCGCTCGGGCGCGATCCCGCTGCCGGAAGGGTTCCGCCGATTCGCGAATGCGGCATTCGGGTGGATCCCGCTCATCACCCTCGTCAGCTACCTTATCGTCGCCGCCCTGGCCCAGTGGCAACTGGATGTCCTCGGCGCCGTGTTCGGTTGACGTTGTGACGGTCGAGCCCGAGGGAAACAACTCCGCGAAGACGACGGTGTTTCTGACCGGTGCGACGGGATCGATGGGTTCGGCGACACTGCGCGAACTCGTGGGTCGCCGCGACAGGTTCGACATTGTGATTCTGGCGAGGGACTCGAAACACGGCCGACGCGCGCTTCGCCGCTACGATGGCGAGCCCGGCATCCGCATCGTGTGGGGCGACCTGCGCGACTACGATGCCGTGCTGGAGGTTGTCACGGGAGCCGACTACGTGCTCCACATTGCCGCGCTCATCTCCCCGGCCGCCGACCGCGACCCGGTGCTGACCGATCAGATCAACGTGGGGTCGATCCGCAACATCCTGACGGCAATCCGCGCTCAGCCTGACCCGGATGCGATTCGCCTCGTCAACGTCGGATCCGTCGCGATGACCGGCAGCCGTCTCCCGCCCATCCACTGGGGGCGGGTGGGCGACCCGATCGCGCCCGCGCTCGGCGACCACTACGCGGTGAGCAAGACGGAGGCGGAACGCCTGGTCATCGAATCGGGTCTTGCGCACTGGGTGTCGCTGCGGCAAACCTTCATCTGCATCCCGCGGTTGCTGAGCCTCCTGCACCCGATCCTGTTCCACCAGCCGGCCAATACCCTGTTCGAGTTCGTGACCTCGCGTGACTCCGGCCGCCTCATGGCGAACGCGTGCGAGGCGGACGTGCCCGAGAAGTTCTGGCGGCACGTATACAACATCGGCGGAGGCGAAACCTGCCGAGTAGGTTACGTCGAGTATCTCGACCGGATCTTCGGCGCGCTCGGATTGGGGACGCTCTCTTCGCTCACCGAGCGCAATTGGTTCGCTCTCAAGAACTTCCACTGCCAGTGGTACCTCGACTCCGATGTCCTCGAGGAGTTCCTGCACTTCCGTCGCGACGGGTTCGACGAGTACGTCGCCCACGTGAAAGCCTCAGCGCCGTGGTACCTGAAGCTCGGTCTCGGGCGGATCATCCCCCGGATGTTCATCCGGAACATCGTCATGAAGCGCATGGCGCGGCAGCCGGGAGGTCCGCTGCACTGGGTCGAGACGGCGGACCACGACCGTATCGAGGCGTTCTTCGGGTCGCACGAGCAGTGGGAGCAGATTCCGGGATGGGACGACCCGATTGCCCCACCGCCGCCCGCCGCCCCGCTCGGCCACGGTTTCGATGATGGGCTTCCGGATGCCGAACTGGGCCTCGGCCAGGCGCGCTCCGCAGCGCAGTTTCGCGGCGGGGAATGCCTGTCGGACGCGATGCAATTCGGTGCCGTGTATTCGCCGCTGACCTGGCGTTGCGCCCGTGGGCACGAGTTTCAGGCGACCCCGTATCTCGTCCTTCGGGCCGGGCACTGGTGCCCGGAATGCGAGGCGCCGCCGTGGGACTACGACGAGCGTGCGGCCGTCAACCCGTTCTTCGCCCAGGTGTGGCCCGTGGACGATGCGCCCACCGTGGTGGAACACTGATTAGACCTGCGCGGCGATCGAGCTGACCGATCGAGCAAGCCGATCGAGCAAGCCGATCGGGCTGGCAGATCGGGCCGGGGCGTGCCGAACGCCCCAGTCGGATCAGCGAAAAATCAGCGGGAGTGTCCTGAACCCGCTTGCCGGGTAGCTCGCGAAATCCGCGGGTGACGCATCCGCGACCTCGATGGCGTTGACCGCAGCGAGCAGTTCCTCCAGGACCACGCGCAGCTGCAGGCGCGCAAGCGGAGCACCGGGACAGTCGTGGATGCCCCTCCCGTACAGCAAATTACGATCGGCATTGCGCTCGGGCTGGTAGTCGTCAGGTTCACCGAATACTGCTTCATCACGGTTCGCGGATGCCCAGATCACGGTGATCCGGTCGCCAGCGAAAATCCTCCGGCCGCCGAGTTCCACATCTCGGGTCGCAACCCGCCGGTTGGACACGAGGGGCGCGTGCATCCGCAGGATTTCGTCGATCGCCGCGGGAAGGTTCGACGGGTTGTTCCGCAGGTCGTCCTGCACGTCGGGGTGCTCGGCGAGGTAGGCGACGAGGATGCCGACGCTCGCCGACATCGTGCCCAGCTCGCCGACGGTCCAGTTCCGCAGGATCGACACGATCTCGTCGTCGCGCAGTGGCACGTCATCGATGGTTTCGCCGAGGAGTTCGGAAATGATGTCGGCGGATGCGGATGCGGATGCAGCATCTGCAGTGCCCTCGTCCCGAGTCGCTCTCCGGTCGTCAAGGACGCGCCGCATCGTGGCGTCGAACTCGGTGGCAACCGCATCCAGTTGTTCGCGATCGCGGGCGAGTGTCGCTCGGTGGTTGCTGGCAGTCCAGTGCCGCAGAGCCTCCTCGGTGTGCCCAGGCCAGCCCAGCCAGGCGCCCTGCACCTTCAGGGCGTAGTTGAGGGCGAAGTCGGCAATGAACTCCACCGTTTCACGGCGCGGCAGACGCTCGACCATCTCGCGCGCGACCGCACGGCAGGCGGGCTCGAAGGCAGCCATGTGCTCGTCGGTGAAGTAGTGATCCACGATTTCGCGGTACGGATCGTGCTGGGGCGGGTCGTAGCCGTTCGGCACCGCCGGGTACCGGGATACCGCGCTCGAGAACGTGTCGTGGTCGGTGACGACCGCAACGACGTCCTCGTGGCGGAATACGGACCAGCCGAGGTAGTCGCTGTGCGCCACCGGGCAGGATGCGCGCATGCCGTCGTAGGCATGAATCTGGTTGCCGAGCACCTCGGGGTCGCGCGGATTCCAGTCCGCGGCGTGCGCTACCCGTGGATCGCGCTCAGCTGCAGCCACTCGTGCTTCCGCAACTCTCGCACACGAAGCAGGAACCGGCCGGGCGCATCTTCACGCCGCAGGTCAGGCACAGCGGGGCATCAGCGGTCATGCCCTGCTGCGACTCGAACAGCTCGGCCGTGGAGTGGACGGCTGCGGGCTTCGCGGCGGGTGCCGGCAAGTCGGTCGACGGCGGGGACACCGGGTCGGTGGTGATCCCGTCCAGATCGGAGGCGACATCCTCCACTACGGATGCCGTACCGACCTCCGGCGCGCTCGCGCCGTAGCCGCCGGAGTCGAGCTGGGCGGTGCGCTCGGCGGTCGTGAAGATTCCCATCGCCGCCCGGGTTTCGTACGGCAGGTGGTCGAGGGCGAGGCGCCGGAAAATGTAGTCCATGATCGACTGCGCGATCCGGATGTCCGCATCATCGGTCATCCCGGCTGGCTCGAACCGCAGGTTCGTGAACTTCTCCACGTAGGTGGTGAGCGGAACGCCGTACTGCAGGCCGATGGAGACTGCGATCGAGAACGCATCCATAACGCCGGCGAGAGTCGAGCCCTGCTTGCCGAGGCGGAGGAAGATTTCGCCGAGGCCGTTGTCGGGGTAGGAGCCGGCCGTCAGGTAGCCCTGCGCTCCCGCGACCGTGAACGAGGTCGTGACGGAGGGACGGGACTTCGGCAGGCGACGCCGCACGGGGGCCGCGTGGTCTGATGCCGCGCTGTCCGAGGTTGAGCCCGCTGTCGCGTCCGCGCTGTCCTTCTTGCCGTCCGCCTTTTTGCCATCCGAGAGGGGCTGGCCGACCTTGCAATTGTCGCGGTAGATCGCGAGAGCCTTGAGACCGAGCTTCCAGCCCTGGTAGTAGACCTCCTCCACTTCGTCGACCGTCGCCGACTCGGGCAGGTTCACGGTCTTCGAAATTGCGCCGGACAGGAACGGCTGCACGGCGGCCATCATTCGCACGTGGCCCATGGGGGCGATCGCGCGCTGGCCCATCGCGGTGTCGAAGATCTCGTAGTGCTCGGGTTTCAGGCCCGGCGCATCGATCACGTGACCCTTCTCGGCAATGTACTCGACGATCGCTTCGACGGTCTCCTCCGCGTAACCGAGGCGGCGCAACGAGCGCGGGATAGCCTGGTTCACGATCTGCATGGAGCCGCCGCCGACGAGCTTCTTGAACTTCACGAGCGAGAAGTCCGGTTCGATGCCCGTGGTGTCGCAGTCCATCATGAAACCGATCGTGCCGGTGGGGGCGAGCACGCTCGCCTGCGCGTTGCGCCATCCGTTCTTTTGGCCGATTTCGATGCCGCGCTTCCACTCCTGCTCTGCGCGGGCGTGGATGGCGCCATCCATCGCGCCGAGCGGGTGCAGTTCGTCGTTCGCCGCCGCGTGCTTGCGCATGACGCGCTCGTGGGCTTTCGCGTTGCGGGCGAATCCGGCGTACGGGCCGACAATTCCGGCAAGCTCAGCGGAGCGGCGGTACGAGGCTCCCGTCATGAGCGATGTGATGGAGGCGGCAAGTTCACGGCCGCCATCCGAGTCGTACCCGTGGCCCGTGGCCATGAGGAGCGCGCCGAGGTTCGCGTAGCCGATGCCGAGCTGGCGGTAGTCGCGGGTGTTCTTCGCGATCGGCTCTGTGGGGAAGTCGGCGAAGCAAATGGAGATGTCCATCGCCGTGATGACGAGTTCGACGGCATCCGTGAACGCGTCGACGTCGAACGTGTCGTCGTCCTTCAGGAAGGCGAGCAGGTTGAGGGAGGCGAGGTTGCACGAGGAGTTGTCGAGCGACATGTACTCGGAGCACGGGTTCGAGCCGTTGATGCGGCCGGACTCGGGGTTCGTGTGCCAGTCGTTGATGGTGTCGTCGTACTGGATGCCGGGGTCGGCGCACGCCCACGCGGCTTGCGCGATTTCGCTGAACAGTTCCTTGGCGCGCACCGTCTCCACGACGTGGCCGTCGGAGCGGGCGGTGAGGTCGAAGCCTTCGTCCTTCTCGACCGCGCGCATGAATGTGTCGCTCACGCGCACCGAGTTGTTCGCGTTCTGGTACTGCACGGACGTGATGTCGGCGCCGCCGAGGTCCATGTCGAATCCGGCGTCCCGCAGAACCCGAATCTTCTCTTCCTCTTTTGCCTTCGTTTCGACGAATTCGCGGATGTCCGGGTGGTCGACATCGAGCACGACCATTTTGGCGGCGCGGCGGGTGGCGCCACCGGATTTGATCGTGCCGGCGCTCGCATCCGCACCGCGCATGAACGAGACGGGGCCGCTCGCGGTGCCTCCGGAGGACAGCAGTTCTGCCGCCGAGCGGATGCGCGACAGGTTCACCCCGGCGCCGGAGCCGCCCTTGAAGATCTTTCCTTCTTCGCGGTACCAGTTGAGGATCGAGTCCATGGTGTCGTCGACGGAGAGGATGAAGCACGCGCTGACCTGCTGCGGGGAGTCGGTGCCCACGTTGAACCAGACGGGGGAGTTGAACGAGAACGCCTGGTGCAGCAGAAGCCACGTGATTTCGTCGCCGAACGCGTGCGCATCCGCCTCTGTGGCGAAGTAGCCGTGCTCGATTCCGGCCTCGACGTATTTGCCGACGACCCGGTCGATGAGCTGGCGCAGGCTCGATTCGCGCTCCGGCGACCCGGGGGCGCCGCGGAAGTATTTGGTGGTGACGATCGTGGAGGCGTTCGCCGACCAGCTTGTCGGGAACTCGACGCCGCTCTGCGAGAAGATCGTTTCTCCGGTCTTCCAGTTGGTCTGTTCGACATCCCGGCGTTCCCACTCGACCTCGTCGTACGGGTGGGTGCCTACGGTGCTGAACCGGCGCGTGATGCGCAGCCCCGTTGCTGCCCCTGTTCGCGCTGATTTTTGACCGGCCCGCTGCTCGGTTGTCATCGTTTTTGCTCCCGATAGTCGACAAAGGAGCGGTTTTTCGCCGCCCACTCGACCCGCTAGATGTTGCGGTCGTCAGGCCATTCAATCACTAGATGTGGTGAATTGCTAACGGCATGCCGGTTTTAATTCAATGAGGTTCGTGTTCTGCGCCGGCGGCAGTTGTTCTGCCACCGCGCAGGCACCATGGGCGGCACCTGTGGCGCGATTTCTCCCCTCACAGTCGTGGTGACTCCGGCCCGGAAGATCGATCATTACGCGTCGCCGTCCCCCGCAGTTGTGTCGTGACGAGCTCGGTGCGGCTCTCCGTCACGAGCGATGCTGGGCGACGTTGATCACGTGCCCATCAGGGCTTCGGACGAAGAATCGGCGGATACCCCACGGCTCGTCGGTGATCGGGTGAACGATTTCGTAGCCGCGCTGGTGGGCTTCCTCGTAGGCAGCATCCGCATCATCCACTTTGATGGTCATAACGGAGTCCTCCGGGGCCGTCGCATCCCGGGTCACGACCTGGACGCACGCACCCGAATCGGGCGAGCTGAACCGTGCCACCCATCCCTGGTTCATGGTGTCCTCGGTGAGACCGAGGAACCCGAAGAACTCCCTCGCCCGTTCGACGTCGTCGGTGTGCAGGTTGGTGATGACCTCAATCGTCTTCATCGCTTCAGTTTGACACCTCATGTCCGCATGGCGTCATGAAGAACGTGGGCCGGATGCGCCGGCGGGAGCGGTGTTCCCGGCTCCTCGTGCCGCTGCTAATCTGCTGGCATGTCGTCCTCACTCGATGTGCTGCCCAAGGTGGGAGCACCCGCGACGCGAGCTCTGAACGCGGCGGGCTACACTGCATTGCGCGAGCTTGCAGGTGCGCGCCGTGCGGATCTGGCCACGTTGCACGGCATGGGCCCGAAAGCGCTGGGCATTATCGAAAACGCACTCAAGGAACACAGCCTCAGACTCGGTTGACGGTTCGAGATACGGGCAGAGCCAGACGACATCCAACGTCAAAGAATTTCTCCCGCGCCACTGCCCGTCCCGTTTGGCGACACCTTCTTGCGTTCCATAATGTTAGTCACTAACATATTAGACATGAGCCGCTGGGATCGCACGCACGATGCCTTGCTGCAGGCTGCGCTGGAACTTTTCGAGGAGCACGGCTACGACGCGACAGGTACGGCCCAAATCTCGTTGCGTGCCGGGGTGAGCGAAATGACGTTGTTCCGACACTTTCCGTCGAAGGAAGCACTATTGCTGGCAGACCCGTTCGATCCGTTGATCGCTGAGGCCGTGCGGGCGCGTCCGCGAGGGGAGCCACCGATGCGCGCGCTCGCGGGCGGCATCCGGCAAACCCTGGGAGAAATCGATTTGGACAGCATCGATGCACTGCGGCGGCGCCTCGCGATTGTCGCGAAGGCGGCGAGCCTGCAGGGAGCGGTCGAACGCAACAGCACCGCCACGATTGACGCTCTCGTCGCGGCGCTGGAAGATCGCGGTGTCAACACCGTCAACGCACGAATCGCGGCGACGGCCATGATTTCCGGGCTTGGCGTCGCGCTCGCGGAGTGGGCAGGGCATGATCACGTCTCTCTCCCGGATGCGCTCGACAGCGCTCTCGACGTGCTGGGCGGTGCGTGATGCTGACGTTCGAAAATGTGAGCTTCTCGTTCCGGGGCGGCGCCGGAGTGCGAAACCTGACCTTCGAAGTCTCGCCCGGCGAGATCGTCGCGCTCGTCGGATTGAACGGTGCGGGCAAGACGACGCTCATGCGCCTCGCTCTGGGCATGATCCGTCCGCAACAGGGAGCAGCGCGAATATTCGGTCAACCACTGGATGCCGTACCGTCCGCAACGTGGGCGAAAGTGGGTGCGTTGATTGAGGTGCCGCTGGCCTACCCGGAGCTGACCGTGCGGGAGAATTTGCACATCGCGAGCCTGCTCCACGGCGGTGGGCGCAGCCAGAGAGGCAGCGGCCGGGACAGCGGCTTCGTGAGCAACCGGCATGGCAGTCAGCGCACAATCGACGGCTCCGTGGTAGACGAATCCGTGGAGACATGGCGACTTGCCCCGGTCGCGGATCGCCGGTTCCGCCGACTGTCGCTCGGAAACCGGCAACGCGTCGGACTTGCTGCCGCGCTCCAGCATGATCCGCAGCTGATCGTGCTGGATGAACCGAGCAATGCGCTGGACCCCGCCTCCGTCATCCTGCTCCGCGACCAGCTTGTCCAGCGCGCGAAGCAGGGTGCCGCGATTCTCGTGAGCAGCCACCACCTGGACGAAGTGGCACGCATCGCGCACCGCGTGTTGCTCATGAACACGGGTCGATTGATCGGCGAGCTGGAAATCACCGGCACCGACCTCGAGCGCGCGTTCTTCGAGCGCATCCGCGACGATGACGAGCGCCGCTCCGAGACACTCGGGGCCTCGCGATGAACGCGGCAATTCGAGTGGAAGCGCAGAAGCTCGTGCGCTCCCCGGTCGGCGTGATCGGCTCGCTCGCACTCGTCGCCGGCACGCTCGCGCTGCTCGGCGGGATCACCGCGGCGCTGGCCAGCGGCAATCCCGAGCTGACAGCCAAAGTCGGCGTCGCCGCGACACTGGACTGGGACGGCCTGCTCGCCAGCGCCGCGCAGATCACCTCGGCCGGCGCACTCCTCGGTTTCGGTGTTGTGTTGTCGTGGATGTTCGGCCGCGAGTTTGCGGACGGCACGATCACGGGACTCTTTGCGTTGCCCGTGAGCCGCGCCCGAATCGCGCTCGCCAAGCTCGCCGTCTACGCGGTGTGGGCTGCCGCGGTGAGCGTCCTTCTCACTGTCGGCATCCTCGCACTGGGACTCACGCTGAATTACGGCGCCCCGAGCGCGGAGACGTGGGCAGCGCTCGGCAGGCAAACTGTTCTCACGATTCTCACCGCGGCCGTCGCCGCCCCGGTCGCCTGGGTCGCGACGCTCACGCGATCGTTGCTCGCCGCTGTCGGAGGTGCGATCGCCCTCGTCATTGTCGCCCAGGTGGGCGCTCTTGCCGGTGCAGGAGGCTGGATGCCGCTGGCCGCGCCCGCGCTGTGGGCGATGAGCAACGGCACGGCAGCGAACCCCATGCAACTCGCCCTCACCGTCGCATTCTCGGCCGCGTTGGTCGGCCTCACCTGCGCGAGCTGGGCGCGGCTTCAGCTGAACCGCTGAGCCAGGACACTCTCGAACGGATGCTCTACGGTCGACACATGGTCTCTTCAACGTGGGAAAACCTGACCGACGGACTCGACGACGAGGATCTTGCGAAGATCAGTGCGTTCCGTGACTTTTGTCGCGGACTCCCTGATGTCACTGAACGGATCCATTCCGCCGACGTCACCTACGCGCGGAAACGATCCTTTGCGTCCGCCTACATCAAGAGCCACTACCTGGAGGTTGGGATCGAACTCCTGCGGACCGTCACGGACCCGGCACCGCGCACATCATTCTCTACATCCAGGAAAGTGGTGATGCACCGATACAGTCTTCGCCACCTCGAACAGTTCGACGACGCAATACGGGGTCTCATCACCGAAGCTGCCGACACTGTCGGGCCCGGCACGCGATAGCCGCAACCTCCCGGCAGAGTGCCGGGTCGTGATCTGCCGGCACTCACGGTTCACACCGCACTGCTCCACACATAACTGTGAGTACAAATGAATGTTTGTGTTACTCTTCTCTGCATGCACAAGGAGAGCGCGACGTGAGCCCTGCGGCGGCTGCACAACTGGATCTGGCGCTTCGCGGCCTCGCGGACGAAAATCGGCGAGCCATCCTGCGGGCCATCAGCGCGGAACCGAAATCGGTCGGCTCCATTGCGGAGCACGTTGGACTGTCACAGCAGACGACATCCCACCACCTTGGGGTTCTGAGGAAAGCGGGGCTGGCCGTCGGAACGCGGGAGGGCACGCGGCATTTGTTCGCGGTGAATCCGGATGGCATGGCGGCTGTACGGACTTATCTGGACGAATTTTGGCCAACCAGGCTGGCCGCCCTGAAGGCCGTGATCGAAGCCGGGGAGAGCGGCGTACGTGGCTGAGTTCCGAGACTCCATTGATATCGACGCGCCACCCGAGACAGTGTTCGAATACCTCACCACCAATGCGGGAATGACCGCGTGGATGGGGCAATTTGCGGACCTCGATCCGACTCCCGGCGGCACGTTCGCGGTCGACATTGCCGGGCATCCGGTGCGCGGCGAGTATCTGCACGTGGAGCGCGGGAGCCGTGTGGTCGTCAGCTGGGGCTTTGCGGGAAGCACGGAACTTCCCGTTGGCGCTTCGACAGTCGAGTTTCGCCTGACCGCGATTGCGACCGGAACCCGGCTCGACCTCTGCCACTCCGATTTGCCGGATGCGGAAGTGCGCGGTCATGCCGACGGATGGAAAAACTTCCTCCCGAGGCTCGCCATCGCGAGCGCCGTGGGCGACGCCGGCGTTGACAACTGGATTCCGCTTTCCGACCGAACGACCTGACCGAAGAATGCACCAAGCGAACGAGAGAAGACACGATGGCACACGAAAGCGCGCTGGACATTGTCAAGAAGTACCACCACGCCTGGACAACCGGCGACGTCGACACAGCCATGACCTTCGTCGCGGATGACGTCCTGTGCCGCGCACCCGGAGCGGACCTCCGCGGGAAGGATGCCTACACGGCATTCATTGGAGGCTTTGCCCCGAAGCTCACCGGCATCGCGGATATCGCCGAATTTGCCGAGGGTGATCGCGTGGCGCTCTTCTATTACCCGCAGACAGCCGCAACATCCACCACTCCCGCCACGGAATTGTTCACCATCACAGCGGGGAAGATCCGCGAAAGCGTGCTGATCTTCGACCGACTCTCGTACGGCCCGCCCCGTCAGGACTGACGGGCGCATCCGGTGGACTCCGCACAGGAAGACCTCATCGAACGGGTCCGCGCTCTTCTGGAACGAGAAGAATCGTCGCGTGAGGTTTCAATGTTCGGCGGAAGATCGTTCCTGGTGAACGAGAAAATGGTCGCCTGCGCCCGCCGGGCCGGAAACCTCCTGGTGAGAGTCGACGCGGCTCGTCACAACGAGTTGCTTCGACGGCCAGAGGCGGGCGCGGCCCAGATGGGCCCCGCGCGCACCATGGGAGCTGGCTGGATCGAAGTCGCTCGTGGCGCGATCGACGATGACGAGTCACTCTCGGCATGGGTCGCGGTCGCCATGGAGTTCAATCGGGCGGCAACCGGGCACCGCCCATAAACGCGTGATCTTCGCTGTGGCGCGGCTTCGGTGCGCTTCCTCCCGTTATTGATCCGCCCGTTGACGCGGATGCCGAGACGCGGCCGCTGTGTGCTCTGAGGTCGTGGGCTCCCTGAATGACCCGATCCGGGCCGTCCTGCGCAGCGCGGACAGCACCGGCCGGCCGAGAAGCGCGACACCGAGAGCGAGCACGACCGCGCGCATGAGGTCCCACCCGAGCGACGTGGTGAGGCTGAACAACGCGAAATGGTGCAGGTTTTCGATAACCGGTGCACCGGGCACGAAGCTCAGCCCGGTTCCCGGCCCCAGCGTGAACGGCCAGAACGACAGGTTCATGAGCTGGCCGTACAGGAAACCGCTCACGGCGGCGTATCCGGCGAGACTCACGAGCTCGAGCGGGCCCCGCATCCGACGCGGGAGAAGGCCGGCGCCCATGCCGATCCAGGATGCGGCGAGCATCTGGAACGGCAGCCACGGCCCGAAACCGCCGGTGAGCAGTGCGGAGGCGAACAGGGTGACCGAACCGAGCGCGAACCCGAACCCCGCGCCGAACACCCGCCCGCCGAGGATGATGAACAGAAACACGAACTCGACCCCCGCGCTGCCGGCCGAGAGCGGTCGAAGCACGGCCCCGATGGCGGCGAGCAGGCCGAGCATGGTCACCGTTTTCGCGTCGATCCCGCCGTCGCCCAGGGCGACGAGGGAGATGAGAACGACGGCCAGGAGCACGCCCGCGAGAACGACAGGAGCTGCGGCGTTCTGCGCGGGCACTGATCCGCCGCCGACCAGCAGCGGCCACGCAAACGCCATGGCGCCGACGAGGGAAACGAGCGCGAGAGCGATGCCGGTGCGAACGCCCAGCGGCAGTGCGCGCACGGACCTGATGCTCATGGTGCGACCAGCGGAGCCGACCTGCCCTTCGCGCTGCAGGCTCGTCACGGCGTAACCCCCAACGCATCCCGCACGGCATCAACCGTGAGGAAGTGCACCGGCCGCAGGATGCGGGAAACCTGCGGCGCGAACGTCGCGCTCGCCGTCAGCACGTCGCGGGCCGGACCATCCGTGATGATGTCCCCCTCGGACAGCACGACGACGCGGTTTGCGGTGCGCGCGACGAACTCCACATCGTGACTCGACAGCAGCACGCTCGCGCCGCCCAGGATGTGCTCGGTCAGCACCGACCGCAACCGCATTTTGGCGCCGTAGTCGAGTCCTCGTGTCGGCTCATCGAGCAGGACCACGGCGGGCGCACCGGCGAGTTGCACCGCCAGGACCAGAGCCAGCCGCTGGCCTTCGGAGAGATCCCGGGGATGCGCAGTGCTCTCCAGACCGGGCGAGAGGCGCTCCAGAATCGCGGACGTCGTCCCGGGCGGCGCGAGCGCGACGCGATCCGATTCCCGGCACTCCGCCGCGACGGTCTCGAGGTAGAGGAGGTCGGATGGGCGCTGCGGAACGAGCACGATGTGGCGGATCGCCTCGTCCGGCGGGAGCGTCGACGGGTCAATGTCGCCCACGCGTACGAAGCCACCGGACCGTGGACCTGAGCCCTGCAGCGCCCACAGCAGCGACGACTTCCCCGAGCCATTCCGCCCCATGAGCGCGGTGACCTCCCCGCGCTTCAGCGTGAGGTCGATACCGTTCACCGCGGTCACGCGGCCGTAGCGCACGTTGAGGTCGACTGCGTGCAGGGCGGCGGCAGGCAAAGCGGCGCGCAGGGCGGCGGCAGGCAGAGCGGCGGCAGGCACGGCATCGGCTTGCGGCGCCTCACGCGGCCGCACCGGCACTCGTTCGGCCAGCCGATCCCGCAGCGGCCCGGCAACGCGTCGGGCGTCGCGGAGCGAGAGCGGCAACGGTTCCCACCCGGCCAGCCGACCGAGTTCGATGATGGGCGGCGCGACGGGACTTGTCGCCATCAGTTCACCAGGCGGCCCGGAGCGGGCCGAACCGTCGCCCCCGAGCAGGACGACGGAATCCGCATACTGGATGACCCGCTCCAGACGGTGCTCGGCCAGCACAACCGTGACACCGACGTCGTGCACGAGGCGCAAAAGGGCAGCAAGGACTTCTTCCGCCGCGCTCGGGTCCAAGGCGGATGTCGGCTCGTCGAGGACGAGCACCCGTGGCTGAGCCGTCAACGCCGCACCGATGGCGACGCGCTGCTGCTCCCCGGCAGAAAGCGTCGACAGGGGGCGGTGTCGAATTCGGGCGAGGGCGAGAAGGTCAATGACTTCCTCGACGCGCTGGCGCATGACGGGTGCCGCGATTCCGAGCTGTTCCATGCTGTACGCGAGCTCGTCGTCCACCCGGTCGGTGACGAATCCGGATATCGGATCCTGGCCGACAAAGCCGACGATTTCCGCGAGATCCCGGGGCGGATGCGTTCGCGTGTCGAGTCCTCCCACCGTGACGTTGCCCGCGAGCCGGCCACCGGTGAGGTGCGGCGCCAACCCGTTGATCAACTGCAGGAGCGTGGACTTGCCCGAGCCGGTCTCGCCGACGACAAGGCACAACTCCCCCTCGGGGATGGCGAGCGAGACATCCTGCAGAACGGCTTCCGCAGCGTCCTGATACTGGAAGGTCACCTGGTCGAAAGAGATCATCGCTGACCGCCGATCGCGGCCGGGACCACGGCGAGGATGCCGCACACGGTGAAAGTGACGGACAGCCCCGCGATGCCGGACGCCGCGGAAGTTGCGGAAACTCCGGGCTCGAGAGTCGAAGCCGCGAGCGCCAGTGCGGCAATCGCGACGCCGATCGCCGAAATCACAGTTTCGCGCCAACGCCACACATCCGGTCGGTACCGTGTCGTGGCGATCCGGCGGGACGCGACGATCGACGCGATGACGGCCGCCGCGCCACCGCTGGCGAGAAGGGGAAGGGCGAGCCAGCGCGGACCCGTCCCGTCCAGGAGCGCATACGTGCCGAGCGCCGCCGCGATGAGGGCGGCGAGAAGAAGTGCGAGAACGAGCCGGCTGCTGCCGTGATGCACGCGCGCATACCCGCGCGAGTCCATGGATGCCGCGAGCGTCGTGGACCGTTCAAGGGCGTCCTGCAGCACGGGGAGCGTCGTCGCAGCGACAGCTTTGCGACCCGTGAGCGAACGCCCCCGCAACGCCTGCGCCGTGCGCACGCGCCGCCACGAGTCGACCAATTGCGGCGCGAGCGTCATGGCGATGACCGCCGACGTTCCCAGCAGGTGCAGCGACGCCGGCAGGCTGCGGAGCGTGCGCTGCGGATTCGTGAGCGCCGTGGCCGCCCCGAAACACACGAGCAGCGCGGCCAGCGCGAGGCCGGCGGAGACGGCGGCGAGCAGGCCGGATGCCGTCACCGGGCCGAGCAGTGCGATGCCCGCCGCCCAGTCCGGAAGCGGGATGCGCGGCAGCGGAAGCAGGACATCCGTGCCGCTCTTGAGCCCCACGAGCACGTAAAACACCACGCGCACCACGACGACACCCGCCGCGAGGGCAAGGTAGGCGGGAAACGCGCGGGAAAATGCGGACGGGGTGTGGCACAGGGCGACGACCGCGACGAGCGCGACGATGAGGATCGCGGACGACACGATGCCCGGTGACCTCGTTGTCGCAACAGCGACACCGAGCGCCCACACCCACCACGCCACCGGATGCACGGACCGCTGCACGCCGCGGCCGACCGCCGCGAGCGGAGGAGCGCTCCGGTCGGTGCGGGTTGCGGTGCGGGCGCCGTCGGTCCGGGTCGGCACAGTCAGTCCCGTGCCGCTGGGGGCGGTGGCTCGTCGCGGTGGCGGCGTTGCCGCACGACGAACATGATGATGACAGCCGCGACCAGGGCAAGAAAACCGACCGATGCGGTCAGCAGAATGAGGTTCTGGCTGGCACGCTCATCGGCGGGACTGCCCCGGGGGTTGTCCACCTGGTCCCCGGAGCCGGGGAGCGCGGCGCTGGGGGTCTCCGTCGCATCCGGTGTCGGCGCAGGCGTTGCCGTCGCCGCTGCTTCGGATGGCGCGATGCCGGGGGGCACGGTGCCCTCGTTGTACCGCCACCCCTCGATTTCGCCAGGCATTGGAGAGCTTGAATCCGCGCCGACCTGATAGCTCACCCACTCGCCGTCGGGCGTGGCGTGCCAGTAGGCCCAGAACGAACCGTCGAACGTCTCCGGGCACGGATCCGGCATCGCGTTGATGGCGCACAGGAACCCCGGTTGCGAGTCGGTGACCGTGAATCCGGCGGCGAGCAGGGCTGCCCGGCCAGATTCCTGGCTCCCCACGGCGCACCGCACCTCGAGCGTGCCGCCGAGATCCGTGGAATCGACAACCACGACGGAACCGTCGGCGCAGCTTCCCTCCGCGGCGAACGCCGGGCTGCTGGCCGTCACGCCCACCGCGGCGACCGAGCCTGCCGCGACAGCGGTGACGGCGAGCAGTCCGAAAAAGACCTGTCGAATGCGGCGGGAGAGGGTCATCGCGAGCCTTCCAATTAGCGCCCGCGACCGGTCCGGGATCATGCCACCGGGCGGAACTGCGAGAGTTTCGACCCGGGGAAGACCCGGACTCCGTCTCGCAGACCACGGCGATCAAGAGTTGTGTTGCCCTCCCGAGGCAGGTATCCCGGCTCGACGGCGTTCGCCGTCCTACGGTTGCGGGTCAGCACCGGAATTCGACCGGTTTCCCCTCCGCGAGAGTTGTGTCGCCCAGTGCTTTTGGCGACAATTCCAGCCTAGCCTCGGCCAGTGGTGGCAGGCTAGGAAAATGAGCCGTGTTTATACGAAGACCGGGGATGACGGTACTACGGGCCAGCTGTATGGCGGTCGAGTGCCTAAAGGCGGCGAACTTGTGGAGGCCCTCGGGGACATCGACGAGGCGGTGTCGGCCCTCGGTGTGGCGCGGGCCGGATGTGCGGATGCCCGCATCGCCGAAATCCTGCTGCAAGTCCAGCGCGAGCTGTTCATTGTCGGCGCCGACCTTTCCGTGAACCCGAAACACCGGGACCGGCTGAAGCCGGGGATATCCCTCGTCGAGCCGGAGATGGTGACCGGGCTCGAGCACCTCATCGACGAACTGACCGCCGAGCAACCGCTCAAACCCGTGTTCCTGGTTCCCGGGTCAACTCCGCTGGAGGGCGCGATCGACTTTGCGCGCACTGTCGTGAGGCGTGCCGAGCGCCACACCCTGCGGGCGAAGGAGGCCGGGCACGCCGTGAGCGAGCCGGTGCAGCACTACCTGAACCGCCTCTCCGACCTGGTGTTCGTGCTCGCCAGGCGTGCTGCCGCGGGAACTGAGGAGCCGGTCAGCCACGACTGAGTGCGAGTCAAGGATCCTGCGGGATGGCGGAAGAAACCGGCGAACCCTGGGAGCGGGCGACCCCGGTCAGGCCCGGAAAAACTTCCTCACCTGGGCCACGGCGTCGAGGAGGGCGTCGACCTCGGCATCCGTCGTGTAGACGGAGGTGCTCGCGCGGGTTGACGCGGCCACCCCGAGCCGACGGTGGAGGGGTTCCGCGCAGTGATGCCCGACACGCACGGCAATGCCGAGGTTGTCGAGGAATTGCCCGACATCGTGCGCGTGCACGCCGTCGACGAGAAAACTGGCGAGCCCCACCCGGGGTTCGCCCGGCGCGGGGCCGAGCACCCGGGTGCCGGGAAGCTCGCTGAGCCCGAGTGCGAGCTTCTTGCCGAGTTCCGCGTCACGCGCGTGGACGCGGTCCATGCCGAGACCGGCCAGATATTCGGCGGCGGCCGCCAACCCGACGGCCTGGGCAACCGGCTGCGTCCCAGCCTCGAAGCGGGCGGGCGATGGCAGGAATTCTGCCCGCTCGATGGTCACGCTCGTGATCATGGAACCCCCGGTGAGGAACGGCGGCAACGCGTCGAGCAGGACGGCCCGACCGTAGAGCACGCCGATGCCGAGCGGCCCGAGCATCTTGTGGCCGCTCAGGACCGCGAAGTCGACGTCGAGCGCCGTGACATCCAGCGGCAGGTGCGGCGCGGACTGGCAGGCATCGAGCACGACGAGTGCGCCGACCTCTCGCGCTAAAGCGACGATTTCGGAGACGGGAGTGACCTCGCCGAGAACGTTGGACACGTGGGCGAAGGCGACAATTCTGGTGCGCGCGCTGATGACCTCCCGCGCCTGATCCAGCTGGGGCCGTCCGCTGTCGTCGACGCCGATGTGGCGCAGCGTCGCGCCCGTGCGGGCGGCGAGCTCCTGCCACGGGATCAGGTTCGCGTGGTGCTCAAGTTCGGTGACCACGATTTCGTCGCCGGCCCTGAGTCGGAACCGATCCGCCTCCGCGCCGCCGCGGCCGCTGCTCGCATTCGAGAATGCGTAGGCGAGCAGGTTGATCGCCGCCGTGGCGTTGCTCGTCCAGACAATCTCGTTGGGACGTGCGCCGAGAAATTCGGCGAGGCGATCCCGGGCAGATTCGAACGCTTCGGTGGCTTCGCCGGCGAGGGTGTGCGCTCCGCGGTGCACTGCGGCATTGTGACGTTCATAGAAGCGCCGTTCAGTATCGAGCACCTGCAGAGGTTTGTGGCTCGTGGCGGCAGAGTCGAGATACACGAGCGGGCGCCCACGCACGGTTCGGCGCAGCGCGGGGAAGTCGCGGCGGATCGCGTCGACATCCAGCGTTGCCGCAACCGGGCGGTTACCGGCAGTCACGCGATTCGGCTGGCCGCTCACTGGGCCTCATTTCGTCGTCCCTGCCGTCGAAGGGTCGGGCGGATGCGCGGAGGCGTCCAGGCTGTTCAGCGCATCCTCGAGTGCGACCCATGCGAGCATCGCGCAGTTGATGCGCGGCGGATACAGCGCGACTCCGCTCAGGGCGACCGCATCCCCGAGAACATCGCTGTCGCCCCCATCCTTGCCTCGGGACTGCAGCATCGCACGGAAAGCGGCGACGCGAAGCCCGCACTCGCGGGGCGTGAGCCCGCCGGTGATGTCGCACAGCATCGAAGCGGAGGCCTGTGAGATCGCGCAGCCCTGGCCCGTCCAGCTCAGACAGTCGACAATGCCCTCGCGGGCGTGGACGCGCAACGTGATTTCGTCGCCGCAACTTCGATTTCGCTGGTGAGATTCGGCTGACGGCGCCGGGAGCAGTGCGTAGCCGTGGCGCTCGCGGGAGTGGTCCAGCAGGACATCCTGATAGAGCTCGCGAAAATCGTCACCGGCCACGATTCAACTCTAGGTCGCAACGGCAAACTTTGTCGCGGTCGCCCGCTGCACGCACCAGCGGCCGGTCAGCTCGGCATCGGGGCGTTGCGGCGAGCGTAATACCACCACGCCAACCAGGTGCAGAACGCGCACCACACAGCGCAAACGACGAAGAACGCGTGCGGTGCCATGACTGAGAGCGAAATTCCGACGAGGAACGGGCCGAACGCGCCGATCGCCGCGGTCCAGCCGATCGCGCCGCCCGCCTGGCGCGGAGGGAAAATCATCGGCATCTGCTTGAACGTTCCCGCGTTCGCGAACCCGGAGAAGAAGAAGATGATCGTCATTCCGGTGAAGAACCCGGCGAACTCGTTGACCGAGGTCGGGTTCAGGAAGAACAGCGTGACGACGGTCCCCGCCGTCATTCCGAGCCCGCCGACGAACGTGAACTTCGCGCCGCCGCCCACCCTGTCGCACAGCGGGCCGACCCCGGCTCGCACGAGCGCACCGAGCATGGGCCCGATCCACGCCCAGGTGAGCGGGTTGGGGGCATCCGCCCCGAACTGGTCGCTGCTGTACACGTTCAGGATGATGAGCCCGGTCTGGGCCGCGAGGCCGCTGAATGCGCCAAACGACATGAGGTAGATCGCCGTCATGACCCACGTGTGCTTGAGCCCGAAAATGTCGAGTTGCTGCCGGAAATTCGCTTTCACCGGGACGCTGCGGATGACGAGAATCGCGAGGGCGACCGCGAGGAGGACCCACGGGATGAGCACGAGGCCGCCGTTGTGCAACCAGACGAGTTTGCCTTCCGAATCGCTTTGCGGGGTGAGGATCGCGGTGCCGAACAGGCCGAAACCGACCACCCACGGTAGGAGCAGCTGCATGACGCCGATGCCGAGGTTGCCGATTCCCGCCTGGAGCCCGAGCGCCGTGCCGGCGAGTCTCTTCGGGAAGTAATAGCTCGTCGACGCCATGAGTCCGGAGAAACTTCCGCCGCCGACCCCCGCCGCGAACGCGAGTGACATGAGCACCCAGAACGGGGTCGTCGTGTCCCGCGCCGCAAGCGCCCAGCCGAAGAGGGGGAGCACGAGGAGAGCTCCGCTGAACGACACGAGGAGGCGGCTGCCCATGATCGGCGGAAGGAACATGAACACGAGGCGCAGCACGCCGCCGGCGAGCCCCGGCACGGCCACGAGCCAGTACAGCTGCTCCTTCGTGAGCAGGTCGACGCCTTCAGCCCGGATGTCGTTGAGCCGCGGCGCGATCGCGCTCACGAGGAACCACGCCGCGAACGCAAGAATCATCGTGTAGGTCGTCACCCACAGGGTGCGCCACGCGAGCTTGCTATCCCAGGTGGTCTCGTCTTCCGGGTTCCAGTTGGACAGGTCAGGCTTGAGGGCGGATCCAGCTGCCGAGGTCATCGAGGGCCTTTCGTGTGATTGACGGTAAAATTAGCGACCTGCGCCGACCCGCTGCTTCTGCTTCGGATGCTTCGACTCGATGACCGGGCTCTTCTCCCAGCCGCGCCGGATGGCGCGCGCACCGCGGTGGTCGTCACGGGACCGGTACACGACGTACGGCCGGAACAGATACCAGACCGGGACCGACAGCACGTGCACGAGCCGCGTGTACGGCCAGATCAGGAACAGCGCCGTCGAACACAGGACGTGGAGCTGGAAAATGAGCGGCACGCCGACCATGAGGGAGGCGTCAGGCTGGAACAGGATGAGGCTGCGGGTCCACGGCGAAACCGTTCCGCGGTAGTCGTAGCCTTCGCCCAACACCTGGAACTGGATGACGGCGATCGTCCCGAGGACCAGAGCACCGGCCAGGAAAACGTACATCACGACGTCCATGACGGTTGTCACGCGCGTGATCCGCCGAACGGCTCCGCGGCGGGCAAGCAGAATCACGATTCCGGCTATCGTGATGAGTGCGACGACCGTGCCAAGCCACGTGGCGCCGAGGTGGTACGTGTGTTCGTCGATTCCGATGAAATACAGCCACTCCCGCGGAATGAGGAGACCGACGACGTGCCCGGCGAAGACGCCCAGGATGCCGTAGTGGAACATCGGCGATCCCCAGCGAAGCCACTTGCTCTCGTACGTCTGGCTGGACCGGGACGTCCAGCCGAACTTGTCGTAGCGGTACCGCAGAATGTGCCCGACGATAAAGCTGGCCGCCGCCACATACGGGAACGCGACCCAGAGCAGCACGTCGAAAACCGTCATGTCCGTCATACCCTCACTCCTTCACTTGCCACACCCGACGGGGCGAACGGCGCGAGTGCGCCGAGGAACGTGGTGACCCCCACCATCTCGGTGGGCGGGCCCTCGTTGACGAGCCGCAGGTACCGTTCGCGGGTTTCGTCATCGATTTCGGGGAACGATCGGCACACCGCAGCCACGACGTGCGAGTACGGGCTGTTGAAGGTTTCCAGCGCCGTGCGCAGAACCTCAATGCCGTCCCGGTACGACGACAGCAGCTGACCGGCGATCGGGGAGTCGCTGCGGGCGGAGAACTCGAGCACCATCGGCAGGTAGTCGGGGAGTTCGCCCTCCACGGCTTCCCACCCGGCGGCCCGGTACGCCTCGATGAAGCCGACGAGCGCCATCCCGCGCCGACGGGTGTCGCCCGTGGAGTAGTAGGTGAGGTACGGGCAGCACTTGCGCTTCTGGTCGAAGATCTCCGTGAAGTGGGCTTCCAATTGCTGCTGGCTCAGCTCGGACGCGGCGGAGAGGAACGACTCGAATTCTTCGGCGATTTCCGCGGGCAGACCCTTCACCGCCTCCGCGACGCGGTCGAAGTGCGCACGACGATCCGGTTTCGGATAATCGAGCAGGATGGACGCCGCCATGTGGATGGTCCGGCGTTGCCCGTCGGTGAGGGCGGACGTGGTGAGTTTCTTCGGCGGTTTCCTTCGTCGCCCGCCGGGAACCGTCCGACGCTCGGTGACGGTGGTCATGCCGGGCTCCCGGAGTCCGCGGGCGGCGGGAACATCCCGTTCGTGATTCCCTTGCCGTTCCAGTTCAGGAGGTTCATGCGGCCCGATGTGGACGGTTCGGTGGGGTCGGTCAGATTCTTCAGCGAATGGAAGCTCTCCACGGTCGCATCGATCGGGGTGCCCGGGATGCGCGCGGTGGCCAGAACGTCGCCCGTGGAGCGGGCGCCGCCCATCCCCGGGCCGCCGTCGGTGTCGAGCGAACAAGCGAAGTCCTCCAGGTCGCGCGCCGACTCGACGTGCGCCTTCGGGATCACGTAGCGATCCTCGTGCTTGGCGATCGCGAGCAGCCGGTACATCGCCTCAATCTCCTCGCCCGTCATGCCGACCGCGTGGGCGATGTTCTCGTTCGCGTCGTTGCCGAGGTTGATGTCGCGCATGTAGGAACGCATCGCGGCGAGCTTCTTGAGCGAATGCTCGATCGGAACCGTGTCGCCTGCCGTGAACAGGCCGGCAAGGTACTCGACCGGGATGCGCAGCTTGTCGATGGCGGCGAACAGGTTGCGCACGTCCTCGCCGTCCGCGCCGCTGTTGGAGACGACATCCACGACGGGCGAAAGCGGCGGGATGTACCAGACCATGGGCATCGTGCGGTACTCGGGGTGCAGAGGCAGCGCGACCTTGTACTCGCTGATCAGCTTGTAGATGGGGCTGTTCTGGGCGGCCTCGATCCAGTCGTCCGCGATGCCGTCCCTCTTCGCCTGGGCGATGACTTCCGGGTCGAACGGGTCGAGCATGACGGAGCGCTGCGCGTCGAGGAGCTCGTGCTCATCCTCGATGGATGCGGCCTCCAGCACGCGGTCTGCGTCGTACAGCATGAGGCCGAGGTAGCGCAGGCGCCCGACGCAGGTCTCCGAGCAGATCGTGGGCTTGCCCTGCTCGATGAGCGGGTAGCACAGCGTGCACTTCTCGGCCTTGTTCGTCTTGTGGTTGAAATACACCTTCTTGTAGGGGCACGCGGAGACGCACATCCGCCAGCCGCGGCAGTCGTCCTGGTCGACGAGCACGATGCCGTCTTCCTCGCGCTTGTACATCGCGCCGGAGGGGCACGCGGAGACGCAGGAGGGGTTCAGGCAGTGCTCGCAAATGCGCGGCAGGTAGAACATGAACGTGTTCTCGAACTCCATCTTCACGTGCTCGCTCATGTGGTCGAGGATAGGGTCGCCGTGGGCGGTCTCCTGCGAGCCGCCGAGGTTGTCATCCCAGTTGCCGGACCACGTGATCGACATGTCCTTGCCGGTGAGCAGGGACTTCGGTCGGGCGACGGGCCCGTTCTTGGTTTGCGGCGCCGACACGAGCATGTCGTAGTCGTACGTCCAGGGCTCGTAGTAGTCGTCGATCGTCGGGAGGTCGTTGTTGGAGAAGATCGTGGCGAGCTTCTTCAACCGGCCCCCGGACTTCAACTTCAGGCGACCGCGCTTGTTGCGAATCCAGCCGCCGTTCCACCGCTCCTGGTCCTCGTAGTAGCGCGGGTAGCCGATACCCGGTTTCGTCTCCACGTTGTTGAACCACACGTACTCCATGCCGTCGCGGTTCGTCCACACCTGCTTGCAGGTGACGGAGCACGTGTGACATCCGATGCACTTGTCGAGATTCATCACCATCGACATCTGAGCCATAACGCGCATCAGTACTCCACCTCCTGGCTACGGCGACGGATCACGGTGATCTCGTCGCGTTGGTTCCCGGTTGGACCGAGATAGTTGAATGCGAAGGACAGCTGGGCATATCCGCCGATGAGGTGGCTCGGCTTCAGCAGAATCCGGGTGAGCGAGTTGTTCGTCCCGCCGCGCTGGCCGGATGTTTCCGCCACAGGCACGTTGATCGTGCGGTCCTTCGCGTGGTACATGTACACCGTGCCCTCCGGCATCCGGTGGGACACGATCGCGCGAGCCACCACGACGCCGTTGCGGTTGTACGACTCGATCCACTCGTTGTCTTTGACGCCGATCTTGTTTGCATCCAGCGGCGACATCCAGATGGTCGGCCCACCGCGGGACAGTGTCAGCATCATAAGGTTGTCCTGGTATTCGGAGTGGATGGACCACTTCGAGTGCGGCGTGAGGTACCTCACGGTGACCTCGGCCTTGCCCTTCGAACCCGGAGCTCCCGTGGCGGCCATCGACCCGACGGGCTCGTAGCCGTCGAACAGGCGGTGCATATCGAGCGGCGGCCGATACACCGGCAATTGCTCGCCGAGTTCCATCATCCAGTCATGGTCGAGGTAGAAGTGCTGCCGTCCGGTCAGGGTGTGCCAGGGCTTCAGGTGTTCGACGTTGACGACGAACGCGGAGTACCGTCGGCCGCCGTGCTCGCTGCCCGACCATTCGGGCGAGGTGAGCACGGGGACGGGCGCGTCGGAGACATCCTTGAGCGTGAACCGCCTGCCCTCGTTGTCGCTCGCGAGCTGCGCGAGTTTCTGACCGGTCTGCTTCTCGAGCACCCGGAATCCCTGCGTTCCGAGCCGGCCGTTCGTGGTGCCGGAGAACGCGAGCACCATTTCGGCCGCGCGTTTGTCCGTGTCCAGTTTCGGGCGGCCCTTCGCCGGGCCGCTCTCCACGAGGCCGTTCCGGCGGCCGAGGTCGGCGACTTCCACATCCGGGTTGAACTTCACGCCCTTCGTGATGAGGCCGAGCTTCTCGGAGAGGGGACCGAGCGCCGCCATCCGGTCGGCGAACGCCGGGTAGTCGCGCTCGACGACGGAGAGTTTCGGCATTGTCACGCCGGGGACCAACTTGGGGTTGTCCACGACGACACCGTGCGGCGTGGACATCGCGTCCGGGGTGTCGTGCAGGAGCGGCGAGGCGACGAGGTCCTTGCGCACACCCAAGTGCTCCACCGCGTATTCGGAGATCTTCTTCGCGAGCAGGTGGAAGATGTCGAAGTCGGTCTTCGCCTCCCACGGCGGAGTGATCGCCGGGTTGAACGTGTGGATGAACGGATGCATGTCCGTCGTCGACAGGTCGTGCTTCTCGTACCAGGTCGCCGGCGGCAGCAGGACGTCGCTGAACGTCGTGGTCGACGTGTTGCGGAAGTCGCTCGTGACCATCAGGTCGAGCTTGCCGATCGGCGCGTCCTCGTGCCAGTCGATCGTCTTCGGCCGACGGTCGGGCCCGGATTCCTCGCCACGGATCGCGGCATCCGTGCCGAGGAGGTGCTTCAGGAAGTACTCGTTTCCCTTGCCGGAAGAGCCGATGATGTTCGCGCGCCACACGTTGAGTACGCGCGGGAAGTTCTCCGGGGAGTCCGGGTCCTCGCACGCGTACCGCATGTCGCCGCTCGTGAGCTGGTCGACGACGTATTGTGCCGGTTCGACTCCCGCCTTCTCGGCCTGATCCGGAATGTCGAGGGAGTTGCGGTTGAACGTGGGGTAGCTGGGCATCCAGCCGCGCTTGGCGGATTCGACGAGCGTGTCCGCGGTGGTGCGTCCGGCAAACAGGCCGGATCCGAGCTCTGAGGAGAGGCTGTCCGCCGGCAGGCCGTCGTACCGCCACTGGTCGGTCGCGAGGTACCAGTACGCCGTGCTGATCATCTGGCGCGGCGGGCGCACCCAGTCCAGCCCGAACGCGTACTGCGCCCAGCCGGTGAGTGGGCGGACCTTCTCCTGGCCCACATAGTGCGCCCAGCCTCCGCCGTTCTTGCCCTGGCAGCCCGTCATGGTGGTCAGGGCGAGGAAGGAGCGGTAGATGAGGTCGGAGTGGAACCAGTGGTTCGTGCCCGCGCCCATGAGGATCATCGAACGGCCGCCGGAGTCTTCCGCGTTCTGCGCGAACTCGCGGCCGATGCGCTCCGCCGCGTTCGCCGGAACAGACGTGATCTCTTCCTGCCACGCGGGAGTTCCGGGGGAGGAAGCGTCGTCGTACCCGGTCGGCCATTCGCCCGGCAGGCCGTCGCGGCCGACGCCGTACTGGGCGAGCAGCAGGTCGAACACGGTCGTGACGGTGCGTCCGGCGACCTGGCGCACGGGGACGCCGCGCCGGATGACGCCGGAACCTCCCGCATGCTCCTGCCCGGCCTCCGGCTCGAGGTCGAACCGCGGAAGGTCGACCGCGACGGACTTCTTGTCGTAGTCCTTTGCATCCGCAATCGAGAGCAGCGGGTCGACGTCGCCGAGATCGAGGTTCCACATGCCGGCTTCGGTTTCGGAGAACCGGTGGCCGAGAGAGCCGTTCGGGACGACGGGCTTCGCGTTCTGGTCGAGCAGGACGGGCTTGTGCGCGGCGTTCGGGAGCTTGCCGTCCGCGCCGGGAAGGGCATCGGCCATGAGGAACTTGCCGGCAACCCACGCATCGCCGCGCTTTTCAAGTTCGATGAGGTACGCGGAGTCGCTGTACTTC
Source organism: Micrococcales bacterium (assembly GCA_017306245.1). Classification (GTDB taxonomy): domain Bacteria; phylum Actinomycetota; class Actinomycetes; order Actinomycetales; family Microbacteriaceae; genus Terrimesophilobacter. The sequence continues at coordinate 38,407 of JAFKIY010000005.1, forward strand.
TTCATGTAGTCGATGAACATCGGAGTTTTGCGCTCGAGCAGGAACTCCTTCAGGATGACGTGGCCCATGGCGATCGCGAGCGCGCCATCCGTCCCGGGGTGCGTCGCAATCCACTCGTCGGCGAACTTCGTGTTGTCCGCGTAGTCGGGGGAGACGACGATGACTTTTTGGCCGCGGTACCGGGCTTCCACCATGAAGTGCGCGTCCGGGGTGCGCGTGACGGGGACGTTCGAGCCCCACATCATGAGGTAGGAGGAGTTCCACCAGTCGGCGGACTCCGGAACGTCGGTCTGGTCGCCGAACACCTGCGGTGAGGCGACGGGCAGGTCGGCGTACCAGTCATAGAACGACAGCATCGTGCCGCCGAGCATGGTGACGAACCGGGAGCCGACGCCATGCGACACGATCGACATGGCGGGGATCGGGGAGAACCCGGCGATGCGGTCGGGCCCGTACTTCTTGATCGTGTGCACGTGCGCTGCCGCGACGATTTCGGAGGCCTCGTCCCAGCTCGCCCGAACCAGGCCGCCCTTGCCTCTGGCCTGCTTGTATGCGCGAGCGGTTTCCGGGTTCTCCGTAACCTCGGCCCACGCGAGAACGGGATCGCCCGTGCGGGCCTTCGCGGCCCGGAACGCTTCGAGCAGCACGCCGCGAACGTACGGGTATCGCACGCGCGTCGGCGAGTAGGTGTACCAGCTGAACGCCGCACCGCGGGGGCATCCGCGCGGCTCGTACTCGGGAGAATCAGGCCCGACGAGCGGGTAATCCGTCTGCTGGGTCTCCCACGTGATGATGCCGTCCTTCACGTACACCTTCCAGGAGCACGAACCGGTGCAGTTCACGCCGTGGGTGGAGCGCACCTCTTTGTCGTGCGACCAGCGGTCCCGGTAGAAGGAGTCGGCTTCCCGGCCGCCCTTCAGGAACACGCTGCGGAGATCTTCGGAGACCTTTCCGGGGCGAAGGAATCGTCCGAGATTGACCAGGGTGTCCGCCAGCAGGCCGTCAGTTCCCGGCGAGGAGGGTTTGATGTCTTTGCCAATTCTCACGGCGGCTCCTGTCGTGCTCGGGGGCGCCCCGCGGTCGCGATTGCGTCCTTCTTCGAAGTCTCCAAGACTTGGCACCGCGCGGCAACGTGAAAAGACCGTGAATAATGGCGCACTGCTGTTTCGGATGACCAGGGGCTGGGGGTTGGCGCCGGCATCCGTCTCACGTCAACTGTGGAGGTCCACCGTGCAGGATCGCGGCCCGGAGAACGGGTGCAACTCGCTCGCCTGGATCGGTCCGTCCCCGTCGGCCAGGGCGTCCTGGATGAGAGCGAAGTGCACTTCGCACACCTGGGGGTTGTCCTTCGCCAGCGTGCCGAACGGGCAATCGTGCATGACCATGCGGGCATTCTCCGCATCGATTTCCGCATCGAAACCGCACTGCTCCATGTGGTCATCGAGCGCATCGAGCTGGCGAGTCAGGGGGGCGCTGTCGGCGGAGACGTCGGAAACCGGGAGAAGTTTTCGAATCAGTTCCGTGCGCCGCTCGGAGGACAGTCGGCGGGCCTGCCGGGCTGGGCTGTCCAGGCCCCGAGCGGCGTGGTACCGAAGTTGCGGCCGGCCCTTGCCCGTGCTCGGGATGGGTTCGGAGTCGACGAACCCGGCATCGATCAGCCGGTGGAGGTGCTCGCGCGCCGTATTGTGGTGCAGTCCCGTCGCGTCGGCGAGTTCGGAGATGGTCTGCCAGCCATGCGTCTGAAGCTCGCGGAGCAGGTTGATCCTGCTGAGCGAAGCCAGCGTGCGGTAGTCGGTCGAATGGCGAGAGGCCATGTCCCCATTCAACGCCATTCGGCGGGGGAATGCTACCGTCGGGCCCCTCGTCGGCGTGAGCGTCGGCGAGTGCGGGAGGGGCAGAATGGGAGCATGCCCGCATTCACGTCACTTTCCCACCTGGATCTCTCGGTCACCGACGTGGAGAGGAGCGCAGACTGGTATTGCGAGGTGCTCGGCGTGCGGCGCGTGCGGCGGGCGGACCTGGACAACCGGATCATGGTGGTTCTCCTGCACGAGGAGAGCGGCCTCATCATCGGCCTCAACCAGCACCATGACACCGTGGGCGATCGGTTCGATGAGCACCGCCCGGGGCTGGACCACGTCGGGTTCGGCGTGGCGAACCGCCAGGACCTGGTGGCGTGGCAGGAGCGGCTCGCCGAGCGCGGCGTCGAACATTCTCCCGTGCGGGACAGCCCGTCCGGTTCGGGGGCTGCGCTCGTGTTCCGGGACCCGGACAACATCCAGCTCGAATTCTGGTGGACCGCATCGTGACGGCGGCCGCACCCCCGGGCCTTGCCGCGCTGGTTGCCGCACTGCCCGCGAATTCGGTCATCACCGATCCGGACGGCATGGGAGGTTACCGCTGGGACCGCGCGCTTGACGCAAGCGCGGGAACGCCACTGGCCGTGGTGCGCCCGACGACGACCGAGGACGTGCAGGCCACGATCCGGTTCGCTGCCGAACACGGGCTTGCCGTCGTTCCGCGCGGTGCCGGATCGGGGCTCTCCGGCGGGTCCTCGGCGCTCGACGGCTGCCTCGTCGTGTCGCTCGACCGCATGCGCTCGGTCACGGTGGATCCGGTGACGCGGACCGCTCTTGCGCAGCCCGGCGCGTTCAATGCCGACGTGAAAGCCGCGGCCGCCGAGCATGGGCTGTGGTATCCGCCCGACCCGTCGTCGTTCGAGATCTGCTCGATCGGCGGAAACGTGGCCACCAACGCCGGCGGGCTGTGCTGCGTGAAGTACGGCGTCACGAGCGACTACGTGCTCGGCCTGACCGTCGTGCTCGCGGACGGAACCGCGGTCACTCTCGGCGGGCCGCGCCTCAAAGATGTCGCAGGGCTTTCCCTCACCAAGCTGTTCGTGGGCAGCGAAGGCACGCTCGGGATCATCACCGAGGTCACGCTGCGGCTCATCCCCGCGCAGCGCCCGGCCTCGACGCTCGTGGCGACGTTTCCGACGCTGACCGATGCCACGCAGACCGTCATCGACATCACCCGGTCGATGCGGCCGTCCATGCTCGAGTTCATGGATTCGATCTGCATCAACGCGGTCGAAGACCTGACCAGGATGGGTCTCGACCGGTCCGCTGCAGCAATGCTCGTCATCCAGTCGGACGAGCCCGGCTCGACCGCTGCGGCAGAAATCGCCAGAATCAACGAACTGTGCGAAGCCAACAACGCCACCGAGGTCTATTCCACGGATGATCCCGACGAGGGAGAAGCGTTCGTGACGGCGCGGCGCATGGTGCTTCCGGCGATCGAAAAACTTGGCACGATTCTGCTCGAGGACGTGGGGGTTCCGGTGTCCAGGCTCGGAGATCTCGTGGACGGTATCGGAGAAATTTCGCGCAGGAACCGGGTGACGGTTTCGGTTGTGGCCCACGCGGGCGACGGGAACACGCATCCGCAGATCGTGTTCGACCCGGCGGACACCGACCAGCAGAAACGCGCCGAGGCCGCGTTCGACGAGATCATGCGGCTCGCGATTTCGCTCGGCGGAACGATCACGGGCGAGCACGGTGTCGGCCGCATCAAAAGGGCATGGCTCCCGGACTATCTGGGGGAGGACGCGATGGCGCTCAACCAGCGCATCAAGTCAGCTCTCGACCCGCAGAACATCCTGAACCCCGGGTCGGTCTTTCCCGCCTGAATTCTCGGGCTCGGACGGGCGCTGACTCCGGCTCCGGAAGCGCACTAGCCGCACCGCGTTCAGGATGACGACGAGCACGCTCACCTCGTGCACGAGCATGCCCGTGGACATGAACACTTGCTGCGCGAGCACGCCGGCAAGCAGCACGACGACCGTGCCGAGGGCGATGACCGTGTTCTGCTTCATGTTGCGAACGGTCGCCTTCGACAGGGAGTAGGCGTGCAGGAGCTGATCGAAGCGGTTCGCAACCAGGATGACGTCGGCGGTCTGGATGGACACATCCGTCCCCGCACCCATCGCGATGCCAACGTCGGCGGTGGCGATCGCCGGGGCATCGTTGATGCCGTCTCCGATCATGGCCACGCGGCGTCCTTCCGATTTCAACGCCGTGATCGCGGCGACCTTGTCCTGGGGGAGCAGCTCGGCGTGGACCTCGTCGATGCCGAGCTGCGCGGCAACCCGCTGTGCGGTGTGCCGGTTGTCGCCCGTGAGCATCACGAAGTGTTTCACGCCGGCACCCCGGAGGGCGGCGATCGCGGTCGCGGCGTCCGGCCTCACCTGGTCGGCGATCGAGATCACGCCGGCGAGCTCCCCGTCAATCGCGACGAAGACCACGGTGTTTCCCGCGCGCTCGCGGTCCTCGGCGTAGCGCGCAGTTTCGTGCGCGATCAGCACGTCTTCGCTTGTGAGCACGCGGCGTGACCCGACGGCGACCCGGCGGCCATCCACGACGCCGCTGATGCCGCCGCCCTTGATCACCTCGACCTCGCCGGGGGAGGGAAGGGCGTCGAGCCCGCGCCGGGTTGCTTCCGCCACGATCGTGCGGCCGAGCGGATGCTCCGAGGCGACCTCGAGCCCGGCCGCGAGCTGCAGCATCCGGCCTTCGTCGACACCCAGTGCCGTCACCTCCGTCACCTCGGGCAGGCCGCGCGTGAGCGTCCCGGTCTTGTCGAACACGACCGTGTCGATTTTGGAGAGGCGCTCCAGAGCATCCCCGCCCTTCATAAGGACGCCATGGCGTGCGCCGTTGCCGAGCCCTGCGACCATCGACACGGGCGTCGAAATGACGAGAGCGCCCGGGCAGGCGATCACGAGGAATGTGAGCGCGAACTCCACGTCGCGCGTGACGAGGAACACGATCACCGCGAGAACGACGATCGTCGGCGTGTAGACGTTGGCAAAGCGGTCGAGGAACCGCTGCGTTTTGGTTTTCGTCTCCTGCGCTTCCTCGACGAGTTCGATGATGCGGGAGAACGTCGTCTCCTCCCCGACCCGGTCGGCGATGATCTCGAGGTAACCGTTGTCGACGATCGTGCCGCTGTACACGGGGTCGCCCACGGCGCGCGAAACGGGCAGGGGCTCGCCCGTGATGGTGGCCTGATTCACGTGCGCCTGGCCGAACGCAACGGTGCCGTCGACGGCGATGGTGCCGCCGGAGTGGACGAGAACACGGTCCCCCGCTGCGACGTCTTCCGCCGGCACCATGACAGTCTCGCCGTCCCGAAGTACAAGCGCCTGCTGCGGTGCGAGGTCGATGAGATCGCGGAGCGACCGCCTGCTCTTCTCGAGGGTGCGCGCTTCCAGCCACGCTCCGAAAATGAACAGGAAGGCGACGACGCTGGCCTCGACGTATTCGCCGATGATGAGAGCGCCGGTCACGGCGATCGTGACCAGAAGGTCAATGCTGAATGCTTTCGCGCGGACAGCCTGAAACGCGCGAAGCGCGGTCGGAGCGCCGGCGATGATCGCGGCCGCGAACAGGGCACTGTCGCGGGCGGGCGCGAGACCCGCGATATGCGCTCCGAGTGCAAACAGCAGCAACGAGCCGGATGCCACCGCGATCCAGAACTTCATTCGACCAGTCATCGACTTCTCCCTGAGCGTGCGCACCCGGGTTCGCGGGTGCGGTTCCAGTACAGGACACTGCGCGCTCGCGCGCCTTGACGCCGGTCAAGGCGCACGTTGTCGCCCGGCGCGGCGACGCGCCACCGGTTCTGTCAGACGAGGCGAAGAGCCTCGAGGTCGAGAATGTCGATTCGCCGGTTGCCCTGCTGGTGTATCCACCCGTTGTCTTCGAAACCGGCCAATCTGCGGCTCAGCGTCTCGGGGGTCAGGCCGAGAAAGGAGGCGACATCCTTCTTCGTGATGGGCAGGGCGACGCTGTTGCGCTTGAGTTCTTCGGCAAGACCCACGAGGTAGGTGGCGACTCTGCTCGCTGCGTCCTCTCCCGCTATGGCGCTGACCTGTTCTTCGGTGCTTCCCAGCCGCGCGCTGAGGGTTTCCAGCATCGTGAGCGCGACGGACGGATACCGAAGAAGGTAATCCCGGATGGCCGCATGTTCGAGCGAGCAGATCTCCGCTTCGGTGAGCGTGACAGCGAAATGGTCGGAGACGCTCGGAGAGATGAGCGCCTTCTCGCCCAGGAAGTCGCCCGCGCCGAGCACGCGGAGCACCTGCTCATGCCCGGATTCGGTGATGCGGTACACCTTCACTGTTCCCGTGTGGATGATGCGCAGGTACGGGTTTACGTCGCCGGCACCGTACAGTTGCTCGTTTCGCGGGACGATTCTCGGCTGGACGCGCGCGGCGATCTCCCTGATTTGCCCGTGGTCCAGGCCGGAAAAGATCGGCACCCGAGCGACGAGCGACTCGAGTTCGCCGTCTGCTTCGGCACCGGGCTCGGTGTGCCCGCGCGGGTGGTCCATCCCTCTAGTGAATCAGCTAACCTTCTGGCCGAGAACGTGGTAGCCGAGTTTGGTGATCGACTCGGCGATTTCGTCGGCCGTAATGGCCGACTCATCGAACGAGACTTTGACCTTGTTCGAGTTGAACATCACCTGCGCGGACTCGACGCCGGCCTTCTTGCCGACGACGTTCTCGATCTTGTTGATGCAGGATGGGCAGGTGAAGGGTTCCGTCTCAAACTTCACGGTACGCATGGGTGACCTCCGGTAGTCGGACCGTTGGCGGCCCGGTAACACCATTAGGCCAAATTGCCCCGCGCATCGCCTTGACGCAGGTCAAGTCGTGGAGAAACGCTCCGTGAAGGATGGCGGCTCAGTATCCGGTGAACTCCTCCGTGCGGATGTCGTCGCTGTCGACGTCGGCACTGTCCAGCACCGCCCGCATCGCCTTGACCATGGGGCCGGGCCCGCACACGTAGTAGATCGGGGCGGCCACATCATCGACGTAACGGGATAGCATCGCGGCATCGATGTGGCCGGTCTCGCCACCCCACGACTCCCCGGAGCCGTCGAGTCTGGTCATCGTCGGGGCGACTGTGACATTCTCGTTGTCCTGGCCTAGCCGGACGAGTTCGCTGAGGAACACCGCTTTGCTCGGGACAGCGCTCGAGTAGAGCAGCACGATGCGGTGGCCGGTGGCGTCGTGCACGCTCTGCAGCGCCATGCTGCGGGCGGGCGTGACTCCGATGCCTCCCGTGAGGAACACGGCCGGCCGTGTCACGTTGTTGTGCAGTGTGAACGAACCGTAAGGGGCATCCAGCTCCAGTTCGGTGCCGATCGGGGCATCCCGAAGCACACGTTTGAATGCGGTGTCCCGCAGCCGGGTCGTCGCCATGAGGAACGGCTCGTAGGGCGCGCTGGACAGGGAAAAACCGCGGATGTTGCCTTCCGCATCGGTTTCGGGAGGATCGATGAGCGTGTAGTCGGCGAACTGGCCCGCCGTGTATTCGAACCCCGGCGGTTTCTCGAACCGGAACGACATGCTGCCGTCGGCTTCGTCGATCTTCTCCAGCAATTTCGTGATGGGCAGTGGCATGGTGAAGCCTGATTTCTCTGGAGGCGGGATCCGGTGTTCGCAGTCGTCGCTTTCGGAACCTCCGCGAACCCTCTTTCAGGTTAACACTCCCGGGTTCGCGGCGCTGCGAACGTCAGCCGACCTAGACTCGGCTCATGGAGTCATCGGCCGCCACCCCGATCTCGACCAGTCGCGTTGCGCTGCCGTTTCTGATTGTCGGGACCGCTGCCGTTATTTTCGGCGGCCTGTTCTCCGCCGCGACCGCCCGTTCGGCGACGTACCATTCAGCGTGGCTCGTGGCCTATCTCGTGCTCGTCGTCGGTGTCGCCCAGGTGGCGCTCGGCCTCGGTGAGTGGTGGCTGGCCTCCCGGCCGTTGCGGTTTTCCTTCATCTGGGGCCAGGTGGTGCTCTTCGCGCTCGGCAATGCCGGCGTCATCCTCGGGTCGCTGAGTGGCTCAACGTTCTGGGTGGATGTCGGCAGCGCATTTCTCCTCGTCGCCATCGGAAGCTTCGGGTGGGCCGTTCGGTCGCCGCGGCCCCGCGGATGGGCGCTCTGGGCATTCTGGGCGCTCATCGGGTTCCTCCTGGCCAGTGTCGTCGTGGGTGTGTATTTCGCCCACGTCGGGGCGCCGTAATTCGGCAGAACGCGGTTCGCTGTCCGCTGCGGGTTATCACGGTGGAGCGAAATGGCTCTCCTGCAGGCCTGGGGCTAGTCTCGGGAGTGTGAACACTTCGCAGCGTGACGAGAGCGCCCCGCTCGTCGACACGCGCGGTCGCCCGCTCCACGACATCCGGTTCTCCGTCACGGACCGGTGCAACTTCCGCTGCGTGTACTGCATGCCGAAGGAGATCTTCGGCCGCGACTACGCGTTCATGACGCGCGACGAGTTGCTGAGCTTCGAGGAGATCACCCGGCTCGCCAGAATCGCCGCGGTGCACGGTGTGGAAAAAATCAGGCTGACCGGTGGCGAACCGCTGCTGCGCAAAGGGCTGCCGGAGCTCGTGGCGATGCTCAGCGCGCTCCGAACACCCTCCGGTGCAGCACTCGACATCGCGCTCACGACCAACGGGTCCGCGCTCGCCCACCTGGCACCGGCCCTCAAGGAAGCCGGACTGCGGCGCGTGACCGTGTCGCTCGACTCGCTCGATGACGCAACCTTCCAGGCGATGAACGACATTCGCTTCCCGGTGCAAAAAGTGCTCAACGGGCTGGAAGTCGCCCACCGGGTGGGTCTCGGACCGATCAAGGTGAACATGGTGGTGAAGCGGGGCCAGAACGACCAGGACATCGTCTCGATGGCCCGTCACTTCAAGGACACCCCGTACATTCTGCGCTTCATCGAATACATGGATGTCGGGACGACGAACGGTTGGCAGCTCGGCGAAGTGGTGCCCTCCGCCGAGGTTGTCGCGCGGATCGATGCCGAACTGCCGCTCGAGGAGGTCGAACCGAACTACCGCGGAGAGACCTCGCGCCGCTGGCGTTATCGCGACGGCGGCGGGGAGATCGGCGTGATCTCCAGCGTCACCCAGTCGTTCTGCCACGAGTGCTCGCGGGCCCGAATCTCGGTCGACGGGAAATTGTATACGTGCCTGTTCGCCACGAGCGGCCACGACCTTCGGGAGCTGATGCGCGGCGGGGCCACCGACGAGGAACTCTCCGCCGTGATGGCGAACATCTGGCGGACCAGAACGGATCGGTATTCTGAAGTGCGGTCGCTCAACACCGAGCGCCCGGGGCGTGGAGCGAAGAGAATCGAGATGTCCTACATTGGCGGCTGAGACGAATTCGGAAATGTCGGTGACGGTGCGGTACTTCGCCGCGGCCGCCGAAGCGGCCGGACGCGAAGAAGAGCGGGTCGAGTTGCCCGGCGAAGCGGATCTTGCCGCGCTCAAGACGGTCCTCGTCGACCGCTACGGCGAGCTGATGGGTCGAGTGGTGCAGTCGGGTTCGTTCCTCATGGACGGCGTCGTGCGCACCGACGAAACGTATCCGGTGGGCGAGCGGGTAGACATCCTCCCCCCGTTCGCCGGCGGATAGTGACCGCGCCAGCGCGCGCGAATCCGAACGACCACGGGACCCCCTATGCCGATGCCGTATCCGGAAACGCCGCACAGGACCTCCTGCGACTGAACGTTCCCGGGCACAGTGCCGATCATGGTTCAGCCCCGGAGCTGATGGACTACTTCGGTGCGGACGTGCTCAAAAAAGATGTCAGCCCGCTGCTCACCGGCATCGACAAAGGGCCGGGGAACGCGTACGACCGATCCGTCGTGCTCGCGGCCCAGGCGTGGGGTGCGCGGCGAACCTGGTTCCTGACCAACGGCGCTTCGCAGGCCAACCGGATGGGTGCCCTCGCGCTCGGCGCATTCGGGCAGGCCGACCAGCCGGTGCTCGTGCAGCGCAGCGCCCACTCGAGCTTCATCGACGGCATCATCCTCGCCGGTCTCACCCCAGTGTTCCTCCAACCGGTTCTGGACGACCGCTACGGGATCGCCCACGGGGTGGCGCCCGCCGAACTTGAGCGCACGCTCGCGGAGACGGACAACCCGAAGGGCGTGTACGTCGTCACGCCCAGCTACTTCGGAGCCGTCTCCGACGTGCCGGCGCTTGCCGGAATCGCGCACGCGGCAGGGGTGCCGCTCATGGTCGATGAGGCGTGGGGAGCGCACTTCGGGTTCCACCCCCAATTGCCGCAGAACGCGCTGTCGCACGGTGCCGACCTCGTGGTGTCGAGCACGCACAAACTCGGCGGGAGCCTCACCCAGTCTGCGATGCTGCACCTCGCCGACGGTCCGTTCGCGGATGCTCTGGAACCTCTCGTCCAGCGCGCGTTCATGCTCACCATGTCCACGAGCGAAAGCGCGCTGCTCATCGCCTCCCTCGACATTGCCCGCAACTCGCTGCAGAACGGTCAGGCGCGGATCGGCGCGTCGATCGCCGCGGCGGAGCGCATCCGGCAGCGCATCCGCGACGGCGGCCGATTCACGATCGTGAGCGACAGCTGGAGCCCCCAGGAGGCGGTCGCCGTCGACCCGCTTCGGATTTCCGTGGATGTGCGCAGCGCCGGACTGAACGGGAACGCCGTGCGCGAGGAAATGATGCTCGTCGACGGCGTGTACACGGAAATCTCCACGGATGCGTGCATCGTGGCCTTCCTCGGACCCGGGTTCGAACCCGACGGAGACCGATTCGTTGCCGCGCTGAACCGGCTGGAGCCGTCCGGCCGTCTCGCCTACGCCGAAACGCACACGCTACCGCTGCCGCGCACCGGCGAGCTGCGGATCCGGCCGCGCGACGCCTGGTTCGCCCCGGCCGTCGCAGTCGACGCGAGAGAGGCAATCGGGCGGGTGTCCGCCGACTCGCTCGCCGCGTATCCGCCGGGAATACCGAACGTGCTGCCCGGCGAGGTCATTTCCGCGGAGGTGGTCGAGTTCCTGCAGAAGGTCGCGGCGAGCCCGGGCGGGTACGTTCGCGGGGCGCGCGATTCGGCGGTCGACACGATCCGCGTCGTCACGCTCTGAACTTCGACGGTGAAGCGCCGGGACGGCCGAGGTCGGCCGACCCGGGTCAGGAGAACGCGGCGATCCCGGTCTGCGCGCGTCCGAGGATGAGGGCGTGCACGTCGTGCGTGCCCTCGTAGGTGTTGACGACTTCGAGGTTCACGAGGTGGCGGGCGATGCTGAACTCGTCGCTGATGCCGTTGCCGCCGAGCATGTCCCGTGCCTGCCGGGCGATGTCGAGGGCTTTGCCGGCGCTGTTGCGTTTCATGATCGAGGTGATCTCCGGGGAGGCTGTGCCGTCGTCCTTCATCCGGCCGAGCCGCAGGCACCCCTGCAGGCCGAGGGTGATTTCGGTTTGCATGTCGGCGAGTTTCTTCTGGATGAGCTGGTTCGCGGCGAGCGGCCGGCCGAACTGCTGCCGGTCGAGAACGTACTGCCGGGCGGTGTGCCAGCAGTCCTCAGCGGCGCCGAGCGCGCCCCAGCTGATGCCGTAGCGGGCGGAGTTCAGGCACGTGAACGGCCCGGTGAGCCCGCGAACATCCGGGAACGCGTTCTCCTCCGGGCAGAACACCTCATCCATGACGACCTCGCCCGTGATGGAGGCACGCAGTCCGACCTTGCCGTGGATCGCCGGGGCGCTGAGCCCGTCCCAGCCTTTCTCCAGAACGAACCCGCGGATCTCGCCCGCGTCATCCTTCGCCCACACCACGAACACGTCCGCGATGGGGCTGTTCGTGATCCAGGTCTTGGCGCCGCTCAACCGGTAACCGCCGTCCACTTTCTTCGCGCGCGTGACCATGGAACCGGGGTCAGAGCCGTGATCCGGTTCGGTGAGCCCGAAGCACCCGATCAACTCGCCGCTGGCAAGCTTCGGGAGGTATTTCCGCTTCGTCTCCTCGGTGCCGAACTCCAGGATCGGAACCATCACGAGGGAGGACTGGACGCTCATCATCGACCGGTACCCGGAATCCACCCGCTCGACCTCGCGCGCGATCAGGCCGTAACTCACGTAGTTCAGGCCGCTCCCGCCGTACTCCTCCGGGACCGTGGCACCGAGGAGTCCGATCTCGCCCATCTCGCGGAAGATCGCCGGGTCGGTGTGCTCGCTGCGAAACGCCTCCAGCACGCGCGGGGCGAGCTTCTTCTGCGCATACTGCGCTGCAGTGTCGCGGATCATCCGCTCATCGTCGGTGAGCTGCTCGTCCAGGTGCAGCGGATCTTTCCAGTCAAAGGCAGGGGACATGGATCAAGTCTGCCCTATGCGCGGCGGCGAAAATAACGGGTCAGACCGGCGAGCACGCGCGCCGACCTTCACGCTCGAGTCAATCCCGGATGTCGATCGTGCCATCGTCGCCGACCGGGAACCCCGGCGCGAACGCGGCCTCCCACAGATGACCGTCGGGGTCGGCGAAATACCCGGAGTACCCTCCCCACTCCGCGCGTTCGGCGGGCTTGACCAGTCGGGCGCCCGCACCAACGGCCTCGGCGAGCACGCGGTCGACGTCGGCCTCGTTGTTGAAGTTGAGTGCGAGCGTGATGCCGCGATATGCGGCGGGGGGATCGGCCGCGACACCGACGTCGGCCGCCAGATCGCCGTAACCGAAGAGTCCGAGCCAGGTGCCCGACGTGCGGAACCACGTGATGCCGGCGGACTCGTCGCCGCGCTGATCCCAGCCGAGCGCCCGATAGAATTCGGCGCTTCGGGCAAGGTCCGCAACGCCGAGGGTCACAATTGTGAAATTGGGGGCGACACTCATGAACCCATTCTTGCGGTGTGCGCCGACACCGCGGATCTCACGAAGGGTTATTGCTGCGTGGCCAGGAGCAGCGCCACCCAGTCGAAGCGGATGATCGTCCCCGCGGCGACGAAGATCAGAACATTGAGCATGACCGTGAACCAGAAGTTTCGCGCGAACTTTTCCTTCTGGGTTTTGTGGCGGAACAGGTTCTGAGCGATGATTCCGCCCGGCCATCCGCCGACGAGCCCCAGAAGATGGAGTTGCTCTTCCGGAACCCGCCACGTGCCGGCGATCGATGCCCTCTTGTCCTGCCAGTAGAGCGCGAACGCGACGATGCTCGTGCCGCCGTACACCGCGAAAACCCAGGCGGGCATCCCCCAGAAAACGACCTCGAGGATCATGATCGCCACGAAGCACGCGACGGCGAGGTACCCGGCGACCTGGGCTCCCACCCGTCGGGCCGTCGGCGCATGGGACCATTTCTCGCCGACCACGACGACATGCTCGGCGCGCAGCTTCCCTTCGCGGTTCACTTGCGATTCGAATGTCACGGTCATGCCGTCGTGCGGCCGCTCCTGACGATTCTGGAATGCCTTCACGTGCAGGAAAAGGTCCGGGCCGCCGTCCTCGGGCCTGATGAATCCGAACCCGCGCTCGTCGTGCCAATTCGTGACGACCCCGCTGAACCGCTTCGCTCCGGGGAGCGCCATCAGAGCCCCACCCATTCCGATGCGCCGTCGGCGAGGTGCTGGCGCTTCCAGATCGGCACAGTCGCCTTGATTCGCTCCACGAGCAGTTCGCACGCGTCGAAGGCTTCGCGCCGGTGCGCCGCCGACACCGCGGCGTAGAGCGCCACATCGCCGATTTCCAGATGGCCGATCCGGTGCGCGGCGGCAACCGCGAGACCGGTCTCGGCCGACACCGTGGTGCAGCATTCCAGGAGGATCCGCTCGGCATTCGGGTGCGCCTGATAGTCGAGAGAGCTGATGTCGTTGCCGCCGTCATGGTTCCGCACGACGCCGGAGAACACGACGACGGCACCGGATGCCGGCGATTCGACGGCGCGCCGGACGGCGGCGTCGTCGATCGGCTGGTCTGTCACGATGCCAAAAACGGGGGCCACGTTTCCAGTCTGCACGATCAATACCTGGCCAGTTCGCGGGCGGCCGTCATCGAGTACGCGTCGATCCCTCCCGCCAGGTGGCGGACATTGCCGAATCCGGCCTGGCGCAGCATCCGCAGCGCGGCTTCCGAGCGGACGCCGTGGTGGCAGTACAGCACGACGGGGACGTCGCGGCGGATGTCGCCGAGCCGGCCGCCGAGACTGCCGATCGGGATGAAATCCGACGGTTCGATCACGGCGATCGCGCGTTCGAAGGGTTCGCGGATGTCGACGAGCTGCAGGGGGTCGCCCCGCTCGATCATCCGGGCCAGTTCGGCCGGGTCGACGATGTCCGGGTGGCCGGCATCCGCGTCGGCAGGAACATCGGCAACCTGGGCGCTCTCGATTCCGCAGAATGCGTCATAGTCGATGAGTTCCGTGATGGGGGCGGCGCCGTCGCTTCGGCCGTAGGCCAGGTCGCGGAACTTCCCGGTGAGCGCGTCGTAGGTCGTGACTGTGCCGAGGAGGGGTTCACCGATGCCCGTGATGAGCTTGATCGACTCCGAGCACATGATGGCGCCGATCACCGCGCACACGCTCGGCAGCACGCCGCCGTCCGTGCAGGACGGCACGGTTCCCGGCGGAGGCGGGGAGGGGAACAGGTCGCGGTAGGTGGGACCGTGTTCGGCCCAGGACACGCTGACCTGGCCGTGGTAGCGCAGGATGGCGCCCCACACGAGCGGTTTCCCGGCGATCGCGGCGGCGTCGTTGGCGAGGTAGCGCGTGGGGAAGTTGTCGCTGCCGTCGAGGAGGAGGTCGTAGCCGCCGAGGACCTGCAGGATGTTGCGGGAGTCGAGGTGTTCGGCGTGACGCTCGATGCGGATCTCGGGGTCGATGGCTTTCACGGTGTCGCTGATCGAGTCCAGTTTCGACCGGCCGATGTCGGCCATTCCGTGCGCGGTCTGCCTGTGCAGGTTGGAAAGCTCCACGACATCCGTATCGACGACGCCGATCGTGCCGATTCCCGCCGAAGCGAGGTAGGGGATCGTCGCGCTGCCCAGACCTCCGGCACCGATGACGAGCACCCTCGCCGCGGCGAGCCGGCGCTGGGAGTCCTCATCGAATCCGGGCAGGGAGAGCTGGCGGCTGTACCGCGCAAGACGGTGCGGGCTCAGCGCCGGGCCGACCGGAACGAGTGCAGCACGTGGGCCCACGCCTGCCTCCCTGGCCATCATCGGCCGCGAGGGGATTCACGGCCTGAACGTCCAGTCTATCCAGCGTCGGCGAGGGCGATCGCGCGGGAAATCGCCTCCTGAACCGCAGCCGCGGGGTCCTTTCCCGCCTCGACGGCGCGCCCCGCGGCGTAGCCGACGAGATAGGTCGTGAGGGGTGCGGCGGGCCGCAGAACGGCGTGGGCCACGACCCCGGCGAGGCTCAGGATGCCGTCGATGTCGGCTTCGCCGCGGAACTCGTTCTCGTCGATCCCGAGCTGTTCGCACAGTTGCCGCACCCAGTCGTTCAGGCGTTGACTTTCCTCCGCGTTCATCGTGCCCCTTCCTTCATTTCTCTCGTGGGAAGCGTCGCACCCAGTCGGGCCGCATCCTCCCAGGTATCGACATCGTCGGTCGCACTCGGAAGTCCGGCGACGGGGAGCAGGTCGAGTTCTCCGATCAGGTCCCGCATCGATCGGCCGACAAGTTCGCCAGGCGAAAATCGGGCGAGAGCGTCCAGCAGTGCCCCGCTGCGGTACAGGCAGGCGAGCGGTTGGCGTCGGCCGGAGGCATCGACCGTGATCGCGCCGTCCACGCCCGCCTCGGCAGCGGCGAGCGCCGCCACGAGGACGGGCACCTGACGCTCGATGGCGGGCATGTCGCAGGCGAGGACGAGAACGGCGTCGCCGAGGGGTGCACTCGCAGCGGCGAGCTTGCGCACGCCTGCTTCGAGCGCGGCCGCGGGCCCGGCGAACGGCGGCTCCTCGCGCGTGACCAGCACGCTGTCGCCAAACGCCGCATCGCCAAACACCACGTTGCCTGGTGTCCTGCCGGCGGACACCGCGCGATCCAGTTCAGCCAGGTCGATGGGGCCGACGACGACGCAGCGACGGGATACGCCCAGTGCCGCAGAAACCGTGAGTTCCACGAGGCTTCGGCCGCCGACCTGGAGCGCGGACTTCGCGACGAATCCGAGCCTCGCGCTTCGTCCCCCCGCGAGAATCACCGCATCGATCAGCATGCGCTCACTCTAATTGATGGCGAAATCAGCGGGCGGAAACGGCAAGATAGAGGGATGAGACGCCGAGCGCCACGCCGCGACATCGATGAGAGCAACCTCACGGTCTCGAAGCCGAAGACGAAAGCGGCCGGGCTGGAGGCGGTGGCCATCGCCCTGGACCGGGGCGTCGCCCAGGCGGGAGTCGGGCGAACCGCCAGAGCGCTGCTTCGACTCAATCAGGATGGCGGCACCGACTGCCCGGGTTGCGCCTGGCCGGAAACCATCACGGGCAGGCGCAAGGTGGCCGAGTTCTGCGAAAACGGAGCGAAGGCGGTCGCCGAAGAGAACACGAAGCGCACGGTCACGCCGAAGTTCTGGGCCACGCACTCGATCGCGGAACTCTCCGACAAGACGGAGTTCTGGCTGGGAAACCAGGGGCGGATCACGGAACCCGTCATCATCCGACCCGGGGAAACGCACTATTCCCGGATCAGCTGGACGGAAGCATTCGACCTCATCGGCGAACGGATCCGCGCCACGACCCCGAATCGCTGCGTGTTCTACACCTCGGGGCGCACCGCGAACGAGACGGCGTTCATGTACCAGCTGTTCGCGCGCTCGCTCGGCACCAACAACCTTCCGGACTGCTCCAATATGTGCCACGAATCGTCCGGTGCCGCGCTGAATTCCACGATCGGGACCGGAAAGGGCACGGTGTCCCTCGACGACATCGAGGCGGCGGAACTCATTTTCGTCGTCGGGCAGAATCCGGGGACGAATCATCCGCGGATGCTCTCGGCGCTGAAGGACTGCAAAGACCGGGGCGGAACGATCGTCGCGGTGAATCCGCTGCCGGAGGCCGGGCTCCTGCGCTTCAAGGATCCGCAGACCGTCGGCGGCCTCATCGGCAACGGCACCGCGCTCGCAGACCACTTCCTGCAAATCAAGGTCGGCGGGGACCTCGCCCTGTTTCAGGCGTTCGGCCACCTCCTGCTGAAGGCGGAAGAGGCGGCGCCGGGAACCGTCCTCGACGCGGACTTCATCGACGACGTGACGGACGGCATCGACGCGTACCGGTCCGCCAGAGCCATTCTCGACTGGGATGAGACCGAGAAGGCCACCGGGTTGACCCGGGAGCAGATCACCGAGGTCGCCGGCCTGCTCGCGCGGTCGAAGGCGACCATCTTCTGCTGGGCGCTCGGACTGACGCAGCAACCGCACTCGGTGAACACGATCCGCGAAATCATCAACCTGCTGTTGCTGCAGGGAAACTTCGGCAAGCCGGGCGCCGGAGCCTGCCCTGTGCGCGGGCACTCCAACGTGCAGGGTGACCGCACCATGGGCGTGTGGGAGCAGCCGGTCGGGTGGATGACCGACCGGCAGGGAGCCGAATTCGGGATCACGGTTCCCACCGAGCCCGGTTACGACTCCGTGCAGACCGTCAACGCGTTCGCGAACGGAGAGGTCGACGTGTTCGTGTCGATGGGCGGAAACTTCGCCCTCGCGAGCCCGGACACGGAGCTCATCGAGGGAGCCATGAAGCGGGCGGGCCTCACGGTGCACGTTTCGACCAAACCGAACCGGTCCCACGTGGTGCACGGACAGACCTCGATCATCCTTCCGACGCTCGGCCGCACCGACACGGACGACAAGCATCCGAACGGCAGGCAGATCCTGTCCGTCGAGGATTCCATGTCGGTGATCCGGTCCACGCAGGGTCGGCTGGCGCCGGTATCCGACCATTTGCTCGCCGAGCCCGTCATCATCGCGCGCATGGCGGTCGCGACGCTCGGCGAAGACCACCCGGTGGACTGGAGGGCGATGGCGGAAGACTACGACGTCATCCGCGACCACATCGCGAGGGTGATCCCCGGGTTCGAGGATTTCAACCGGCGCGTGCGGGAGCGCAACGGATTCGTGCTCCCCAGCCCGCCGCGCGACCGGCGCTCGTTCGTGAACGACATCGGCCGCGGCAAGTTCACGGTGAGCCCGCTGGAGTACCTGACGCCGCCCCCAGGCCATTTCACCCTGCAGACCCTGCGCAGCCACGATCAGTACAACACCACGTCTTACGGGCAGGATGACCGCTACCGGGGCATCTCCCAGGGCCGCCGCGTCATCCTCATCCACCCGGACGACCTGGCCGAAGCGGGCTTCGCCGACCGGCAGCTCGTGGACGTCATCAGCACGTTCGGCGGGACGGAACGCAGGGCAGACCGATTCCGTCTCGTCGCGTATCCGAGCGCGCGCGGCTGCGTCGCAGCGTACTTTCCGGAGGCGAACGCGCTCGTGCATCGCGAGCTGCTCGCGCGCGAATCGAACACGCCGGGGTTCAAGGCGATGGCGGTGCGTTTCGTCGCGCGGCAGGATGACGATGACGATTCGGGAGCCGACATCGGCGATGCCGTCGAAGTCGAGTTGGCCCGATGAGCCGAATCACCGCGCGACGAAGGGTCACGAGGGTCACGCTCGGAGAGCGGCAGAGCAGGCGAGAGGACCTTCTCGCCGTCGAAGAACCCCTCGAAATCCGGGTTGGCGGCCGTTCGCTCGTCATCACCATGCGCACGCCGGGTCACGACTTCGACCTGGCAGCCGGGTTCCTCGTGTCGGAGGGCGTGATCTTCGAGCAGGATCACGTCCGAACGGCCCGATACTGCGCGGGCGCGGGCGAGGAACACCTCAACACCTACAACATCCTCGACGTGACCCTCGGACCCGGGGTCGCCCCACCCGACCCCAGCCTCGAACGCTCCTTCTACACGACGAGTTCCTGCGGGCTGTGCGGAAAAGCCAGCATCGACGCGGTGCGCACCCACTCCGTGTTCACGGTGGACCGCGACGAGGCATCCGTCAGCGCTGAGGCGCTCGCCGAACTCCCCGACCGTCTGCGGTCCGAACAGGCCGTGTTCGACCAGACCGGCGGACTGCACGCAGCGGCCCTGTTCGATGCGGCGACCGGCGAGCTGCTGGTTCTCCGCGAGGATGTCGGTCGGCACAACGCGGTCGACAAGGTCGTCGGCTGGGCGCTCAAGGAGGGCCGTCTTCCTCTGCGCGGCACCGTTCTCATGGTGTCGGGGCGGGCCAGCTTCGAACTCGCGCAGAAGGCGCTCATGGCGGGGATCCCGATTCTGGCCGCCGTGTCCGCCCCGTCCTCGCTCGCCGCAGAGCTCGCGGAAGACCAGGGGATGACGCTCGTCGGGTTCCTCAGGGGCGACTCGATGGTCGTCTACTCCGGCGGCCAGCGCGTCGTAGACTGAGCCCGCGCCGTCAGGCGGCCAGCAACTGGCGCAGCACGTACTGCAGGATGCCGCCGTGCTGGAAGTACGCCGCCTCCGCCGGGGTGTCGATGCGCACCTTCGCCTCGAACGTGCGCTCGCCCGCATCCGATTTCACCGTGACCGTGACCGTGTCCGGAGTGCGGTCTTTCCCGGCGAGCCCGGTGATCGAGAAGGTTTCCTCGCCGGTGAGCCCGAGCGACTCCGCCGAGTCCCCGTCCTTGAATTGAAGAGGGAGCACGCCCATCCCGATGAGGTTCGAGCGGTGGATGCGTTCGAAGCTTGTCGCGAGAACCGCCTTCACCCCGAGCAGCAGCGTGCCCTTCGCGGCCCAGTCGCGCGAGGAGCCGGAGCCGTACTCCGAGCCGGCGATCACGAGAAGCGGAACACCATCTTTCTGATATTTCCGGCTCGCGTCGAAAATGCTCATCTGTTCGCCGTCCGGCAGGTGGCGGGTCTCCCCGCCCTCTACCCCGGGAACCAGAAGGTTGCGCAGGCGGATGTTCGCAAACGTGCCGCGGATCATCACCTCGTGGTTGCCGCGCCGCGACCCGTACGAGTTGAAGTCGGAGGGTTTCACCCCGTTCTCCTGCAGCCACCGCCCGGCCGGGGAATCGCGTTTGATGCTGCCGGCGGGCGAAATGTGGTCGGTCGTGACCGAATCGCCCAGCAGGGCGAGCACGCGAGCATCCGTGATGTCCTTGAGCGCTTCAGGCTCGCGCGGCATGCCCTCGAAGTACGGCGGCTGGCGCACGTAGGTGGAGGTGTTGTCCCACGCGAACATGTCCGCATCCGGGATCTCGAGCGACTGCCAGTTGTGGTCGCCGTCGAAAACGTTCGCGTACCCTTCCGTGAACATGCTCGACTCGACGGATTTTCCGATGAGCTTCTGCACTTCTTCGCTCGTCGGCCAGATGTCGCGAAGGTACACGTCCTGACCGTCGGATCCCGTGCCGAGCGGGTCGGACAGGAGGTCGATGTTCATGGTGCCGGCGAGCGCATAGGCGACCACGAGGGGCGGCGACATGAGGAAGTTCATTTGCGTCTGCGGGTGGATGCGTCCCTCGAAGTTGCGGTTCCCGGACAGCACAGCGCTCACGTTGAGGTGGTGGTCGTCGACCGCCTTCGCGACCTCGGGGATGAGCGGCCCGGAGTTGCCGATGCACGTCGTGCACCCGTAACCGACGAGGTTGAAGCCCAGCTTGTCGAGGTACGGGGTGAGCCCGGCCCGCTCGTAGTAATCGGTGACGATCCGGGAACCCGGAGCCAGGGAGGTCTTCACCCACGGCTTCGACGACAGCCCCAGTTCGACTGCCCGCTTCGCCATGAGTCCGGCGCCGATCATGACCTCCGGGTTGGAGGTGTTCGTGCAGGAGGTGATCGCCGCGATCACGACGTGGCCGTTGTCGACATCCGAGGTGGTTCCATCGGAAAACGTGACGGGTGCCGGCTCGGACAGCCACGGAACCTCCTCGTGCGGCACGTCCCGGTTGATCGGCTTGCCGTCGTTTTGGAGAGAACCGAACGCGATCGGGTCGCTTGCCGGGAACGACTCGTCTGAGGCCTCGTCCAGGCCGGACAGGATCTCCGGGACCTGCGATCCTTCCGTGAGGATGACGCTGACCACTTTGCGCGCCTTGCGCAGCGGGATGCGGTCCTGAGGGCGCTTGGGGCCCGCGATCGACGGCTCCACCGTGGCGAGATCGAGCTTCACGATCTTCGAGTACTCGGCCTCGTGCTCAGGGTCGTGCCACAGGCCCTGTTCCTTCGCGTACGCTTCCACGAGTTCGACCTGGGATTCCGCCCGCCCGGTGAGCCTCAAGTACTTGAGCGTCTCGTCATCGATCGGGAAGATGGCGCACGTCGACCCGTACTCCGGGCTCATGTTGCCGAGCGTTGCGCGGTTGGCGAGCGGGATCGAGGAGACGCCGGGGCCGAAGAATTCGACGAATTTGCCGACGACGCCGACCTTGCGCAGCGTGTGCGCGACCGTGAGCACGAGGTCGGTGGCGGTCGCACCTTCGGGGAGCTTGCCCGTCAGTTTCACCCCGACGACGGGCGGAACGAGCATGCTCATGGGCTGGCCGAGCATGGCCGCCTCAGCCTCGATTCCGCCGACACCCCAGCCGAGCACGCCGAGCCCGTTGACCATGGGGGTGTGCGAGTCGGTGCCGACGAGCGTATCGCAGTACGCCTGGGTCACGCCGTTGCGCTCACGGGTGAACACCACGCGAGCGAGGTATTCGAGGTTAACCTGGTGGACGATTCCGGTGTCCGGAGGGACGACGAGGAAGTCATCGAAGGCCTGCTGCGCGTACCGCAGAAGCTGATAGCGCTCCTGGTTGCGGGAGAACTCGAGATCCGCGTTGACCTGGAAGGCGCTCGCCGCGCCGAACGCGTCGGCGATGACGGAGTGGTCGATCACGAGCTCAGAGGGGATGAGCGGGTTGATCTTCTGAGGATCGCCGTCGAACGAGGCCATGGCATCGCGCATCGCGACGAGGTCGACGACGCACGGAACGCCGGTGAAGTCCTGCAGCAACACGCGTGCCGGGGTGTACTGGATTTCGGCGCCATGGTCGGCGGCCGGATCCCAGTCCGCCACCGCCTGCACCTGCTCCTTCGTGACGAGCGTGTCGTCCTCGTTGCGCAGCAGGTTCTCCAGCAGCACCTTGAGACTGTACGGGAGCCGCTTCGAACCCTCCACGACATCCAGTCGGTAGATTTCGTATTTCTTGCCGCCGATCGTCAGATCGCTTTTCGCACCGAAACTGTTCATGTCCCATACCTCCGCCAGACCGACGGTGGTGAACTCACCGCCGACGGTGATCCTTACCCCATGCTCCGCTGTTCCTCGTGCAGTGTCAACGCGGGCTGCAGCAGAACCAGGCGAGGCATAGGCTGGAAGAAGGCGGTCTACCGAAAGTGAGGCCCGAATGGCGGACACACGACGTCCGAAAGCCACGGGGAAGACTACGAAGCAGAACAGCGTATCCGCTGACGCGCTTCGCGGCTATTACACGCAGATGGTGCTCATTCGCGAATTCGAATTGCGTGCGAGCGAAATGTACGCAAGAGCGAAAATCGGCGGATACTGTCACCTCAATCTGGGCGAAGAGGCGACAGTCGTGGGGCTCATGGCCGCCCTGAAACCCACCGACTACGTGTATATGACCTACCGTGACCACGGGTACGCGCTGGCCAGGGGGATGGAGCCCGGGGCCGTGATGGCCGAGCTGTTCGGGAAGTCGACGGGTGTCGTCGGCGGCTACGGCGGGTCCATGCACATGTTCGACCTCGAGCGTCGGACCATGGGCGGCTACGGCATCGTCGGCGGCCAGATTCCGCTCGCGACCGGGGCGGCATTCGCGATCAATTACCGCAGCAAGGCGGGAAAGAACGCGGACGCGGTGATGTGCCTGATGGGGGACGGAACCACGAACATCGGCGCGTTCCACGAGTCGCTGAACCTTGCCGGGCTGTGGAAGCTGCCGATCGTCTACGTGATCGTCAACAACCGCCTGGGCATGGGAACGTCGGTCGAGCACGCGTCCGCCGAACCCGATCTGTACAAGCGGGGCTGCGCGTACCGGATCCCCGGCGAGCGCGTGGATGGCGATGATCCGGTGGCGGTGCGGGATGCGGCGCTCGCTGCCTTGGAGAAAGCGCGCGTCGATCGCCAGCCGATGATTCTGGAAACCCTGAGCTACCGGTTGAAGGGCCACTCCGTGGTGGACCCCGCCCGATATCGCTCGAAGGAGGACACGGAAACCGCGCAGGAGAATGACCCGGTTCCGGCATTTCGCAATCGGCTCCTCAAGTCCGGAGTCCTGGATGACAAGGCCGCCGATGCCATCCACGAGGCGGCGGAGAAGACCGTGGACGAGGCCGTGAAGTTCGCCGACTCGAGCCCGGATCCGCTGCCCGCCGAAATGTTCGATCGGGTTTATGCCACTGCCGTGGCCAATGCGCCCGGCGCGTTCCCCGGCGACCCCGTGGTGGTGGCGTCATGACCGAGCTGACGTATCGCCAGGCGCTCAACGACACGCTCCGGGCCGAAATGGCGCGCGACGAGAACGTGTACCTCATCGGCGAAGAGATCGGCGTGTTCGAAGGTTCGTACAAGATCACCGCCGGGCTGCTGAAGGAGTTCGGGCCGAGACGCGTCGTCGATACCCCGATAGCCGAGGAAGGGTTCACCGGGGTGGCCATCGGATCGGCGATGCTGGGCTTGCGTCCCGTCGTCGAGATCATGACCATCAACTTTTCGCTCATCGCGATCGACCAGATCGTGAACCATGCGGCGAAGATTCGGTCCATGTTCGGCGGCGAAGTCAGCGTGCCGATCGTCATCCGGACGCCAGGCGGCGGCGGCCAGCAGCTCGCGGCAACGCACTCCCAGAACCTGGAGGTCTGGTACGCGCACATCCCCGGGCTCAAGGTTGTCGCGCCGTCCAATCCGGCGGATGCGAAAGCGCTGCTCACTGCGGCGATTCGCGACGATGATCCCGTGCTGTTCCTGGAAAACCTGGGCCTGTACAACCTCAAGGGCGAGGTGCCGGACGGCGAGCAGGTCGGCGAGATCGGCACGGCGGCGATCGTGAAGGACGGAACCGATATCACCGTCGTGAGCTATTCGCGTGGCGTGCTCACCGCTCTGGAGGTCGCGAACCAGCTTGCCGAGGAGGGCATCTCCGTGGAGGTTGTCGACCTGCGAAGCCTGAGGCCGCTCGACCGGGACACGGTGTGCGCCTCGGTCCGCAAGACGAGCAGGGCGGTGATTTTCGAGGATGACCTGTTGACCTACGGGATCGGTGCCGAGATTTCGGCGACCATCGGCGAAGGGGCATTCGACTGGCTCGACGCGCCCGTGCGCAGGGTGGCCGCCGCCGAAGTTCCGCTGCCGTACTCGAAGCCGCTGGAGCGGGCGGCGATGCCGGATGCAGCGTCGCTCACGAAAGTCATCCGCGAAACGCTTGCCGCATCCGCGTTCGAGGGAGGTCAGGGTGTCTGAAGTGGTCATGCCCCGGTTGTCGGACACGATGGAGGAGGGCGAACTCGCCACGTGGCTGAAGAACGAGGGCGACACGATCGCGAAGGGCGATATCCTCGCGGAGATTGAAACCGACAAGGCGACGATGGACCTGGAGGCGTTCGAATCCGGCGTGCTCGAGAAGCACCTCGTCGATGCGGGAAGCGTCGTCCCGATCGGGACGCCGGTCGCCATCATCGGCGACGGCAGCGGCACGGCGGATGCTCCGAAGAAGAAGGATCCGCCGAAGGCGCAGGAGACCCCTCAGGCCGAGGAGCCGTCGAAGGCGGAGGAAGCCCCGCAGGTTGAGGAGCCGCCGAAGGCGGCATCTCGAAACCAGGCGTCAGGCAAACTCCGCATGTCGCCCGTGGCCAGAAAGATCGCCAGGGACCACGGGATCGATCCTGCGACGATCACCGGTTCCGGTCCGCAGGGCCGCGTCGTGCGCGCGGATGTGGAGGCGGCGATTTCCCAGCAGGCCGCCAGCCCGACGGCACCTGTCTCGCCGAGCGCAACGGCCGCTCGGCCGGCCGGTGCGATGATCCCAGGGTCCGACGAGGAGATGCCGGTCAACCGCATCCGCAAGGTCGCGGCCAAGCGGCTCACCGAGAGCCAGGCCGTCCCGCACTTCTTCCTCACGAGCGTCGTCGACGTCGAGAAGCTGCTCGCGTTTCGCTCCGACGTGAACGAGAGCCTCGAAGCCCAGGGCATTAGAGTGAGCGTCAACGACCTGTTCGTCCGTGCCGCCGCGGTGACGCTGCGGCACCATGCGGAGGCGAACTCCTCCTGGGGCGATGATTCGGTGATCCGGCGAGCCAGGGTCAACATCGGAATCGCCGTTGCCACCGACGCCGGGTTGCTGGTTCCCGTCGTGCACGACGCCGACACGAAGGGCCTGGGCGCCGTCGCGCAGGAGACCGTCGCGCTCGCGGAAAAGGCGCGCGACGGCAAGCTCAGTCCGGACGAGATGAGCGGCGGGACGTTCAGCATCTCCAACCTCGGAATGTTCGGCATCGACCAGTTCACGGCCGTGATCAACCCGCCGGAGGCGGCAATTCTCGCGGTCGGTGCGGCCAGTCCGGTGCCCGTCGTGCGCGACGGCGTGCTCGTGGAGGTTCCGAAGCTGAAGATCACGCTCACCGTAGACCACCGGGTCATGGACGGTGCGGTCGCCGCCACTTTCCTGCGGGACCTCGTCGCCGTTCTCGAGCATCCGCTGCGCATGCTGCTCTGACGCGGGGGCGATTTCCCGCGCCCCGCGAACCCTGCTCGGTACTACCGTAAAAGGATGGCTCAGTTCTGGGCGCGTCTCGACGCAGGAATCCGCACACTCCCGCCCGGCGCGTTCGCTTTCGTGATGGCGACCGGAATCGTGTCCACGGCGTTTCTCATGGTGGGGTGGTCCGTCGTTTCGACGGTGATGCTCGTGCTGGCCGAGGTGAGCCTCGCGGCGCTCGCCGTTGCGCTGGTCCTGCGACTGGTTCGGCATCCGGGATCCGCGCTGAGCGATGCGCGCAAACCGGAGCGAGCGTTCGGGTATTTCACGATCGTCGCCGCCATCAATGTCGTGGCGGTCCGGCTATATCCGCACGATCCGGTTGCAGCCATCGCGCTCGCCATCGTCAGCATCCCGGTGTGGCTGCTCCTCAACTACGGCGTTCAGGCCGCACTCATGCTGGGCAGGCGGGATCGACCCGTCGCGACGCAGGTGAACGGGAGCTGGTTCCTGTGGGTGGTCGCCACCCAGTCGCTTGCCGCGGTCGGCGCGGAGATCGGGCGGGGCGCGGACAACCAGTGGATCGCCGCAATCTCCGTCGCGCTGTGGGGCATCGGCGTCGTCCTGTACCTCATGCTCGCGACGCTCGTCACGCTGCGGCTGCTTACGACGCGCAATGACGCGGCCAAACTCGGCCCGGCCTACTGGATCTACATGGGCGCCACCGCCATCACCGTGCTCGCGGGCTCCTACATTCTCGTGCTGCCCGCAGACCTGCCGATCATGGCGGTGATGTCCCCTGTCGTGGGCGGGCTCACCTTCATTCTGTGGGCGTTCGGGGTGTGGTGGATTCCGCTTCTGCTGATTTTCGGGGTGTGGCGGCACGGCATCCAGCGCATCCCGCTGACCTACGAGACGGACCTGTGGAGCATTGTGTTCCCACTCGGGATGTATTCCGTGGCGAGCATGCACTTCGGCACCCAAACCCACCTTCCACTCATGACGACGCTGGGCGAGTACGGCGCATGGGTATCCGGGGCCGCATGGCTTGTCGTCGCCGCCGCGATGGTGGCCAGCGCCGCAGTGCGGCGGCCCGCAGCCCCCCGCTGATGCTTCGTGGATGGGTGAGCGCGCATTCGCACGGCAACCATTTTTCACTGTATTTTTCGCACGGCCGGATGGCGGCCGCCCGCTAACCTACCTGCAGAGCAACGCTGCGGTTGGAAGGCTTCGGGTGGGAACCATGAAGACAGAAACAGGACGACTGGCAACAGCGGTGAAGAAGCTGCCGCCGGGAGCATTCGCGTTCGTGATGGCCACCGGAATCGTCGCGGCGGCGTTCTCCCTGATCGGACTGTCCACGGTGACACTGGTGCTCCTCATCATCGCCGTCGCCGGCCTCGTCGCGCTGTTGTGCGCGCTCGGGTGGCGGATCGTGCGCCACTGGGACTCCGTGTACGCGGATGCCCGCAATCCCGCGATCGCGTTCGGGTACGCCACGATCGTTGCCGCGCTCAACGTGGTGGGGGCGCTGTTTTTCTCGATCGAGCCGATTGTGACGATCGTGCTTCTGTGCCTCAGCGTCCCGTTCTGGCTCGTACTCACCTACGGCATTGCCGCCGCCATGATGCTCGGCCCCCAGGACGGACCGCCGGCGCACAAGGCGAACGGGAGCTGGTTCATCTGGGTGGTTGCCACCCAGTCGATTTCCGTGGTGACCGGCATCATCGACCACGGATTGAACGTCAACCTGCTCGGTGTCATCGCGGTGGGGATGTGGAGCATCGGCGTGATGCTGTACATCATCCTGACCGTTATCATCACGCTGCGCCTCATGACGACAACTCAGGATGCGTTCGGCGTTCGACCCACCTACTGGGTGTACATGGGGGCGACCGCCATCACCGTGTATGCGGGGTGGTCGATCCTGAGCCTCCTGACAGAAATGCCCATCATGCAGGCGACCCACGATTTCATCTCGGGCTTCACCTTCATGCTGTGGGCGTTCGGCGTGTGGTGGATTCCGATCCTCGTGATCTTCGGGCTGTGGCGTCACGCGGTGAAGCGTTACCCGGTACGGTACGAGTCCGAACTGTGGAGTATGGTCTTCCCGCTCGGGATGTTCTCGGTCGCCAGCATCCACCTCGGCAAGCTGCTCGGGCTGCCGGTGGTGCACGACATGGGTGTCATCTGCACCTGGATCGCGGGCGCGGCGTGGTTGGCGGTGACGGTGATGATGGTGCGGTCGGCCAGTCAGAAGCAGGTGCCGGGCGAGACCACGACGGAAAAAATCGCGCACACCTTGTAGCCCTGCGCTTCCCGGTAGACTTTTGGACGGCTCCCCGCGTGGCGCCATCCAGGCGAATTCCCCCAGGACGGAAACGTAGCAAGGGTAACCGGGCTCTGGCGGGTGCGCGGGGGGCTGCTACATTTTCGGCCAGGCGCTTCGCTCGGCCGATGACTCGCTTCGCTCGGCTGCCTGCCGCGATGGTTCAGGACGCACGGCACGTAGGCTGGACTGGTGGCGCGATCCATCTACATCACCTCCGCCGAAGGCAACACCGGCAAGTCGACCATCGCTTTGGGCGTGCTCGACACCCTGACGCGGTCCATCGAAAAGGTGGGCGTGTTCCGGCCGATCGCGCGATCCACCTCCGAGCGCGACTATGTGCTCGAACTGCTGCTCGCCCACGACGGCGTGGACCTCGACTACGAGTTGTGCGTCGGGGTGGGTTACGACGACGTCCACAACGATCCGGAGGGCGCGCTCGCCACCATCGTCCAGCGGTACAAGGCCGTCGAGGCGCTGTGCGATGCCGTCGTCATCCTCGGATCCGATTACACGGATGTGGGCAGCCCCACCGAACTGGGATTCAACGCGCGGGTCGCCGCGAACCTCGGCGCCCCCGTCGTCCTCGTGCTCGGCGGGCGCGTCGGCGAGAGGCTGGAGGCGCGCACCCCCGATTCGCTGCGCCAGCTCGCGGAGGTTGCCGCCGCCGAACTCCACCACGAACACGCGACGCTCCTTGCGGTGATCGCGAACCGGGCCGACCCGGACAGGGTCGACGAGATCCGCACCGGCATCTCCTCGGCGACCGCCGACGTGCCCGTGTGGGTCGTACCGGAGAATCCCGTGCTCGTCGCCCCCACCATGAGATCGATCATGGAAGCGACCGGGGGCAGCCTGCTCAAAGGCGACCCCGAGCTGCTCAACCGCGAAGCCCTCGGCGTGGTGGTCGCCGCAATGGGCATGAACAACGTGCTGCCAAGGCTCATCGAAGGTTCGGTCGTCGTCGTGCCCGCCGACCGCACCGAGGTTCTGCTGGCCGTTCTCATGGCGAACGAATCGGGCACGTTCCCGTCCGTCGCCGGCATCGTGCTGAACGGCGGATTCGAACTGCCGGAGCCGATCGATCGGCTCATGGAGGGCATCCGGTCGACGCTGCCCATCATCCGAACCGAACTGGGCAGTTACGACACGGCCGTGCGCATCACCCAGATCCGGCCCCGGCTCGCCGCCGATTCGCAACGCAAACTCGACACGGCGCGCGCGATGTTCGAGGAACACGTCGACGCGGATGAGCTTCTTGCGCTCCTCGACGTCGAGCGCACCCCCGTCGTCACGCCGCTCATGTTCGAGTACGGGCTCATCGAACGTGCGAGGGCGAATCGGCGCCACATCGTGCTGCCCGAAGGCGAGGACGACCGCATCCTGCGCGCCGCCGCAACCGTGTTGAGCCGCGGTGTCGCCGACCTCACCATCCTCGGGGAAGAGATCGAGGTGCGTTCGCGGGCCATCGGGCTGGGCCTGGATATTCAGGCCGCGCAGGTGCTGAGTTCCTTCGATGACGTGCTCCGGCTCAAATTTTCGGAGGAATACCACCGCCTGCGGGAACACAAGGGCGTGACGCTGGAACGCGCGCGGGACACGGTCACCGACCCCTCCTACTTCGGCACGCTCATGGTGCACCTCGGCCTCGCGGACGGGATGGTGTCCGGCGTCGCCCACACGACGGCGCACACGATCCGCCCGGCGTTCGAGATCATCAAGACGAAGGAGGGCGTCGCGGTCGTCTCGAGCGTGTTTCTCATGGCGCTCGCCGACCGCGTGCTCGTGTACGGCGACTGCGCGGTCATACCTGATCCGACCGCCGACCAGCTCGCCGACATCGCGGTGTCGGCCACCGAGACCTCGCTGCAGTTCGGCATCGAACCCCGCATCGCCATGTTGTCGTATTCGACGGGCGAGTCGGGGACGGGCGCCGATGTGGACAAGGTGCGCGAAGCGACCGCCATGGTGCGCAAGCGCCTGGTCGGCGTCCCGGTCGACGGGCCCATCCAGTACGACGCGGCGGCGGATGCTGCAGTGGCCCGAGCAAAACTGCCGGATTCGGAGGTGGCGGGCCGCGCCACCGTGTTCATCTTCCCGGACCTGAACACCGGCAACAACACGTACAAGGCTGTGCAGCGCAGCGCGGGTGCGGTGGCCATCGGGCCGATCCTTCAAGGCCTGCGGTTGCCGGTGAATGACCTGTCGCGGGGCGCAACCGTGCAGGACATCGTGAACACGATCGCGATCACCGCAATCCAGGCGCAGGCCGCACGCCCGTGAGCCCTGCACACCCGGGCCGCGTCCTCGTCATCAATGCGGGGTCCTCGTCCCTGAAGTACCAGCTCATCGAGCTCGTCGACGAGCGCACCGTGGCGTCCGGCCTCGTGGAGCGCATCGGCGAGTCGCACACGGCTTCGGTATCGACAGTGGCGGAGCTTTCGGGGCCCGGTTCGGAGTCTCGGGTGTGGCGGGCGTCTACGGGCGGAGACTCCGAACCGGCCCCCGAAAGCGACCGGGACAATGGCGTGAAAGACCACACGGCGGCGTTTGGCGTAATGCTCGACCAGTTGCGCGCGAAGGGGATCGACCCGGCAGATGGGTTGATGGCGATCGGGCACCGCGTGGTCCACGGTGGAGAGCGATTCGTGGAACCCACGATCATCACCGACGAGGTGAAGCAGCAGATCGACGAACTGTCGAGGCTGGCCCCCCTCCACAATCCGCCGAATCTGTCCGGAATCGTCGCCGCGGAGGTCACGTTCGCCGGCGTTCCGCAGGTCGCGGTGTTCGATACCGCATTCCACAGCACCCTGCCGCCGGTTGCGCGCAGTTACGCGATCGACGTGGATGTCGCCGAACGGTACGGCATCCGACGGTTCGGGTTCCATGGGATCTCGTTCCAGCACGTCGCCGGCGCGGCCGCGGAGTTTCTCGGTCGGCCGCGAGGGGAGCTGAAGCTCATCATTATTCACCTCGGCAATGGCGCATCCGCGTGCGCGGTCGATGGCGGACGCTCGGTGGAAACCTCGATGGGGCTGACCCCGCTGGAGGGGCTCATGATGGGCACGCGCGGTGGCGACATCGACCCGGGGGTGCTCATTCACTTGCAGCGTGAGGGGGGCTCGGGCGTCGACGAGCTCGATCGGCTCCTGAATCATGGCAGCGGCCTCCTCGGCCTCGGCGGTTTCGGTGACATTCGCGATGTGCGGAAGGCGGCGGACAGCGGGGACGCGCGCGCCGCACTGGCCATCGAGGTGTATACCCACCGCATCCGCGGCTACGTCGGGGCGTACCTGGCCCAGTTGGGGCGGGTGGATGCGGTCGTGTTCACGGCTGGCGTCGGCGAGAACAACGCGTCGGTGCGCGCTCGCGCGCTCGCCGGACTCGACGCTCTGGGCATCCGGGTGGACGAGAAGCGAAACGGTTCATCGTCCCGCAAGGCGCGAGTCATCTCCCCAGCGGATTCTGCCGTCACGGTCATGGTGGTGCCCACGAATGAGGAACTGGAGATCGCTCGCCAGGCGGCAGCACTCGTCCGCGGCTAATTTGCCATCGCGCATTCGCTGGTCTGCCGGGGCTCGGCGTGAGGTCGGTGCGCCCCAGTAGCATGGGGTGGTGGTCACCGCCCTTTATCGCCGCTACCGGCCGGAAACGTTCGCCGAACTGATCGGCCAGTCGCAGGTGACTGAGCCGCTCATGACGGCGCTGCGCACGAACCGGGTGAACCACGCGTACCTGTTCAGCGGACCGCGCGGATGCGGCAAGACGACGTCGGCGCGCATCCTCGCCCGGTGCCTCAACTGCGTCGAAGGCCCGACGGACACCCCCTGTGGGAAATGCGCGAGCTGCCGGGAGCTGGCCAGGGATGGCGGCGGTTCGCTCGATGTCGTCGAAATCGACGCGGCCAGCCACAACGGGGTCGATGATGCCAGGGACCTGCGCGAGCGCGCCGTGTTCGCCCCGGCCCGCGACCGCTACAAGATTTTCATCCTCGACGAGGCGCACATGGTGACGCCGCAGGGTTTCAACGCGCTCCTCAAGATCGTGGAGGAGCCGCCCGACCATGTGAAGTTCATTTTCGCCACGACCGAACCGGACAAAGTCATCGGGACGATCCGTTCGCGCACGCACCACTACCCGTTCCGGCTCGTCCCGCCCGCGCAAATGCTCGAGTACGCGCAAAGCATGTGCGACAGCGAAAAGGTCACCGTGGAGCCGGGCGTCCTGCCGCTTGTGGTGCGCGCGGGCGGCGGCTCCGTTCGCGACACCCTTTCCCTGCTCGACCAGCTCATGGCCGGTTCGGAAGGCAACTCGATCGAGTACGAGCTCGCAGTCGTGCTCCTCGGCTACACCCACTCCGCGCTTCTCGGGGAAGTGATCGACGCGATCGGTTCCCGGGATGCCGCTGCAGCGTTCTCCGCCGTGGATCGCGTGATCCAAACCGGGCAGGACCCCAGGCGTTTTGTCGAGGATCTCCTGGAGAGGCTTCGCGACCTCATCGTCGTTGCGGCGACCGGCGGCGGCGCTGCGGCAGTGCTGCGCGGCATCCAGCAGGACGAGCTCGACCAGATGACGGTTCAGGCCTCCCGGTTCGGCGAAGCGGAACTCAGCCGCGCCGCCGATGTCGTCGGTGCCGCGCTCACCGAAATGACCGGTGCGACCTCGCCTCGACTGCACCTCGAACTCATGATCGCACGCATTCTGGTTCCGACATCCGACGCCTCAGCGCGCGGGACTCTCTCGCGCGTGGAACGTCTAGAGCGTCGTGTTGGCGTGGAGCAGCCACCGCTCCCTGAGGGATCGCGCAGCGATCGCCTCGAAGAGGGCAAGTCAGAACCTCAGGGGCCGTCGGGAGTTGATCGGGACGCCTCGTCATTGCCTGCGCCGGAATCGCCGCTCCCTGAGGCTCTCGAAGGGGAGCGCGAACCGGAAATGGAGAAGCCGCTCCCTGAGGGATCGCGCAGCGATCGCCTCGAAGGGAGCACGCCGGCGGCACCGAGCACGACGACGGCACCGAGCACGCCGGCGGCACCGAGCACGCCGGTCACCTTCCAGCAGCTCGTCGACTCCTGGGCGGAAATCCTCGAGGTTGTCGGAAAGACGAAGCGCGCGGCCTGGGCCGTCGCGTTCACCGCGAGGCCGATGGGCCTCAAGGATGACGTTCTGGCGCTTGCGTTCCCGAGCCAGAACGACGTGGAGAACTTCAAGAAGCCTCAGGCCGCCGACCAGAGTGTGAGCGAAATCCTGCGGCACGCCATCATCGAGGTGCTCGGGATCCGGGTCAAGTTCATTGCGAAACCGGATGCCGCGGCTGCGGCATCGCGGCCGAAGGTTTCGCCAGCCGAACCAGCACAGGAACCCGCCGCGCCGACGACGACGGAGAGCTCAACCGACTCCGGCGGATGGGCCGTAGCGGCGATCCCGCAGGGGGACACCGCACCAACGCCGGACGTAGAAACTGCACGGAAGCCGGCGCCGAAAGCCGGCGCGAAGCAGGGACCAAATCCTGACGCGAAGGCGAAGCCGGCCGCGAAGGCAAAGCCGGACGCGGACGCGACGCCTAAGCCCGTTTCGAAGGACGAGTCCCCGGCCAAGTCGACCTCGAAGCCAGAGACCCCAGACGCTGCGCCGAAGACGGCACCGCCGTCCGGGTCGCGAAGCGAGTCCGGGGCGAAACAACGGTACGGCGAAGCGGTCGTGCGCGAAATTCTCGGAGCGAACTTCATCGAAGAGAAGACGGTCGCGCCGCGAGTCACGCCGACCCAGGAGGGCTGACCCGTGTACGAAGGAATCGTCCAGGAGCTCATCGACGAGCTCGGCAGGCTCCCCGGCATCGGCCCGAAGTCCGCCCAGCGCATCGCGTTCCACATCCTGCAGACCGAATCCTTCGATGTGTCCCGCCTCGCGGAAGTGCTCATCGAAGTGCGCGACAAAGTGCGATTCTGCGAAGTGTGCGGCAATGTCACCGAGCAGGAGCGCTGCCCGATCTGCCGGGATCCGCGCCGCTCCGCTGCCACGATTTGCGTCGTCGAAGAGGCAAAAGATGTTGCAGCGATCGAGCGCACGCGCGAATTCAAAGGGCTGTACCACGTACTCGGCGGGGCGATCAGCCCCATCGACGGGGTTGGACCAGACGATTTGCGAATCCGCCAGCTCATGGAACGTCTCGCCGACGGCACCGTCACCGAGGTCATCATCGCGACCGACCCGAACCTGGAGGGCGAGGCGACAGCGAGCTATCTGACCCGCCTCCTCGTCCAGCCGAACCTCCGCGTGACCCGCCTTGCCTCCGGACTGCCCGTCGGCGGCGACCTCGAGTATGCCGACGAAGTGACGCTGGGCCGGGCATTCGAGGGACGCCGCGTAGTACAGGGTTAGCGAACGGTAGAATTCATACTTCCGCCTCTGAATTTTTCGGGAGACCCATGAGCCTCATCGTGCAGAAGTACGGCGGCTCCTCCGTTGCGGATGCCGTGAGCATCAAGCGCGTCGCGAAACGGATCGTCGAGGCCCGAAAGGCCGGAAACGATGTCGTCGTCGTGGTTTCCGCCATGGGCGACACGACCGACGAGCTTGTCGACCTTGCGACGGAAGTCGCACCGTTGCCGTCCGGGCGCGAACTGGACATGCTGCTCACGGCGGGGGAGCGCATCTCGATGGCGCTTCTCGCCATGGCCATCAAATCGATGGGGTTCGAGGCGCGCTCCTACACGGGGAGCCAGGCCGGAATGGCCACGGATGCCCGGCACGGCAGCGCCCGAATCGTCGAAGTGAACCCGACCCGCATCCGCGAGGCGATCGATGCCGGCGCGGTCGCGATCGTCGCGGGATTCCAGGGGTTCAATCGCGGCACGGGGGACATCACCACGCTCGGCCGAGGCGGATCCGATACCACCGCGGTAGCGCTTGCCGCCGCGCTCGGGGCCGAGGTGTGCGAAATCTACACCGACGTTGACGGCGTTTTCACCGCTGATCCGCGTATCGTGCCGAGCGCACGAAAGCTTGCGAGAATCACCAGTGAAGAGATGCTCGAACTTGCAGCCGCCGGAGCGAAGGTGCTCTACATCCGCGCGGTCGAATACGCCAGGCGGCACGGGGTCACGATCCACGTGCGGTCATCGTTCAACAATAATGAGGGGACGCTCGTCGTCAATCCGAAGGACGGAGAAACCGTGGAAGAGGCCATGATCGCGGGGATCGCAGTCGATCTCGGAGAGGCGAAAATCACCGTCGTCGGTGTTCCGGACGTCCCGGGAAAGGCGGCGGAGATCTTCACCATCGTCGCCTCGACGGAGGCGAACATCGACATGATCGTGCAGAACGTCTCGGCGGCCGACACCGGGCTGACCGACATTTCGTTCACCCTGCCCATGGCGGATGGCGCGCACGTCATGCAGACGCTGCTTGCCGAGAAGAAGCGGGTCGGTTTCGACAGCCTCCAATACGACGACCAGATTGCGAAACTCGCGCTCGTCGGGGCGGGGATGCGCACGAGTTCGGGGATCTCCGCGAAACTCTTCACGGCGCTGTTTGAGGCCGGAGTGAACATCGAAATGATTTCTACGAGCGAGATCCGCATCTCGGTCGTGACGCGCGCCGACACGGTCGACGACGCAGTACGCGCGGTGCACACCGCATTCGAGCTCGACGGCGATGAACTCGCCGTCGTACATGCAGGGACGGGACGATGACTACTGGAGTGAACGTTGGGATTGTCGGCGCCACCGGGCAGGTCGGTGCTGTCGTGCGCGAGCTGCTTGAGCAGCGGAACTTTCCGGTCGCGAACGTCAGGTACTTCGCGTCCGCCCGCTCGGCCGGAACGACCCTGCCGTGGAGAGGCGAGGAGGTCATCGTCGAGGATGCCGCGACCGCAGACCCGACGGGCCTCGACATCGCGATTTTCTCCGCCGGCGCGACCACCTCGAAAGCGCAGGCACCCCGGTTCGCGGCCGCGGGAGTGACCGTCATCGACAACTCGTCCGGGTGGCGGATGGACCCGGATGTTCCCCTCGTCGTGAGCGAAGTCAACCCGCACGCGGTCTCCGAGGCGCGCAAGGGGATCATTGCGAATCCGAACTGCACGACCATGGCGGCAATGCCGGTGCTGAAGGTACTGCACGCGGAGGCGGGTCTGCGCAGACTCGTGATCAGCACGTACCAGGCGGTGTCCGGCGCGGGACTGGTCGGCGGCGAGGAACTCATCGCGCAATCCAGGGCGGCCCTCGAACAGAATGTTGCGGGACTCGTCCACGATGGAGCCTCCGTGACGTTCCCTGCGGCAACCGTGTTCCCCGCGACCATCGCGTTCGATGTCATCCCTCTCGCGGGTGACCTCGTCGACGATGGCCTGTTGGAGACGATTGAAGAACAGAAGCTGCGCAACGAGAGCCGCAAGATTTTGGAGCTTCCAGATCTTCTCGTGAGCGGAACCTGCGTTCGCGTGCCGGTCTTCACGGGCCACTCGCTTTCCATCAACGCCGAGTTCGACCGGCCGATCTCCGTGGCGCGCGCCGAGGAGCTTCTGGGACACGCTGCGGGCGTTGAACTCGTCGACGTGCCCACTCCGCTGCACGCGGCAGGGAAAGACCCCAGTTTCGTCGGCCGCATCCGGCAGGACGAGGGCGTGCCGGATGGGCGTGGTCTCGCCCTGTTCATCAGCAACGACAACCTGCGCAAGGGTGCCGCGCTGAACACGGTGCAGATCGCTGAACTGCTTGCGTCCAGGGTCGCGTCGGCCTGACGGTCGGGGACGCACTGCGGAAACACTAAACTGGAACGGTGAGCTCAGCAGAACCGGTCGATGTCGTGCTCATCGGCGGCGGCATCATGAGTGTCACTCTGGGCGCAATTCTCAAACAGGTTGAGCCGGAGTGGAGCATTCGCCTCTATGAGGCGCTGCCCGAACTGGCGCTGGAGAGCTCCAATCCGTGGAACAACGCCGGCACCGGCCACTCCGCGCTGTGCGAACTCAACTACACGAAGGAACTGCCCGACGGTTCCGTCGACATTTCCAGCGCCGTCAAAATCAATGAGCAGTTTCAGATTTCGCGCCAGTTCTGGTCGTATCTGATCAAGAAGGATCTCCTGCCCGAACCGCAGAAATTCATCAATACGGTTCCGCACATGAGTTTCGTGTGGGGGGAGGACAACGTCGCATTCCTCCGCAGGCGTTTCGACGCGCTCAAGGATCACCCCCTGTTCGCCGGGATGGAGTACAGCGAGGACCCCGCCGTCATTCACGCCTGGGCGCCCACGATTGTTACCGGTCGGCCGAAGTCCCAGCGTTTCGCCGCCACGCGGATGGCGGTGGGAACGGACATCGACTTCGGGGCGCTGACGCGCGACCTCGCGGACTACCTGAAATCCCAGGGCGCGGTGATCAGCACCGATGAGAAGGTCACCGGTGTGTCGAGGGGCAAAGACGGGATCTGGACGCTCCGGATGCGCCGCGCCATCGGCAAAGGGGTTTCCCGCGTGCGAGCGCGATTCGTGTTCGTCGGCGCCGGCGGCGGAGCGCTGAAGATCCTCCAGAAGTCCGGCATCCCGGAGGCCCGCGGCTACGCCGGATTCCCGGTCAGTGGCCAGTTCCTGCGCACCGACGACCAGAAACTCGTCGCCAGGCACCTCGCGAAAGTGTATGGAAAGGCCTCGGTCGGCGCCCCGCCGATGTCCGTCCCGCACCTCGACACCCGGATCATCGGGGGAACGGCGAGCCTGATGTTCGGCCCGTACGCCGGATTCACGCCCAAGTTCCTGAAGACCGGCTCCTGGCTGGATCTTCCGGGCTCCATCAGGTTCGGCAACATCATTCCGCTCCTCGCCGTATTCAAGGACAATCTCGACCTGTCCTGGTATCTGGTCACCCAGTTGCTCGCAAGCAAGCGGGCCAAGTTCGCTGCGCTGCGCGAATTCATGCCGGATGCGCGCCCGTCCGACTGGCACCTGATCACGGCGGGCCAGCGCGTTCAGGTCATCAAGAAGGATGCGAAGAGGGGCGGCATCCTGCAGTTCGGGACCGAAGTCGTGACCGGTGCCGAGGGGACGATCGCCGGCCTTCTCGGCGCATCGCCGGGGGCGTCGACGGCCGTGCCGATCATGCTCGAACTCATGGAACGTTGTTTCCCCGACCGTATCGCCGAGTGGACGCCGGCCCTCCGGGCGATGGTTCCGAGCTACGGCAAGGCCCTGTCTTCCGCTCCCGCGCTCGCACAGAAAACGCTCGACTCCACGGCGCGCGTGCTGGAGTTGAACCTGCCCGCGTAACCCCAGTCCGGGGGACGAGAGCCACGGAATCTCGGGAGTTTTGCGCACGATCCGTTCGCGTTGGGGTACAAACTTCGTCGATTCGATGACATACTCGTGGCACTTGCAACCCGAGTGGAAGTTATCCAACGTGTCTATTGGACTGCCGGCACACCTTGCGCCACAGGCCGTCTGGCGATCCCTCGTCACTGCACAGCACACCGTCGCATTCACGTTGCTCGGCATCGCCCTCCTGTCGACGCTGGTTCTCCAGGGGGCGCGACCGAACGTGGCGATCTGGCCGGCCGCTCTCGCGCTCATCCCCTCCATGACCCTTCTTCTCCTCGGCAACCGGATGAAGACGGTGCTGTGGTGTTTGGCGTATCTTCTCGTTTCCGGGATAGCGCTTCACCTTCACGCGCTGGTCCTGCTCAGCCAGCCGATTTCGATCACCCAAAGCGACGGGTTTTCCTTCCTGGCCGCGAAGGTCGCCCTGATCATGGTGGGCGGCTCCGTGCTCGGCGTCGGCGCGGGCATTGCGTGGACCGTAGCGGGATATGTCGTGGCCGAACTCGCGGTCGGGCTCGCGCAGGTGGACGCCGCAATGCCTGCGCAGTTCGACCTTCCGACGCTCATCGCCCTCATTGCCACCGTCCTGACGATTCCGTTGATCTCGTTTACCAGCGGTCGGCAACGCCGCGCGCAGCCTCTCCTGCATCGTGCGGCCCAGGATGAGCAGGAGGCAGAGCTGCGCGCCCGAATCGAGGTGAAGGCCGCCGCTCTCATGCACGACACCGTGCTCAACCACCTCGCCGCCATCGCCGAGTCCCCTCGCGATGAACTCGACCCCAATCTGCGGGAACAGATCCGGTCGGACGTCCATGCTCTCGTGGGCGAGGAGTGGTTGGCCGACCAGTCGGAAGCGGCGAACCGGAAGGTCCGCGCCGACTGGCAGCACAGCGGTTTGTTCAGCGCCATTCAGGAGGGGCGGCTGCTTGGCCTGGATGTGGTGGCGACGGGAGACCTGGTCGCGGTGGGCCGCCTTGACCGGGAGGCATCCATCGCTCTCGGACTTGCCGTCAAACAGTGCCTGGTCAACGTGGTGAAGCACTCGGGGACGAATCGTGCGGAGGTGGCGGTCTACGGCACGGACGACAGCGTGTCCGTCATGGTGGTGGACACGGGTCGAGGCTTCACCGAAGAGTCCACCGCGGTTGATCGCCTGGGGCTGAGATCCTCGGTGCGCAAGCGCATCGAAATGGTGGAGGGACAGGTCAACGTCTGGTCCACCCCGGGGCGCGGAACGTCCGTCATGATCACGGTTCCGGCATCGGAAGGTGCACGCACCGGGCAGGACCAGGGCGAAGGTGGAGCCCCGTGAAAACCGTTGAGCGCACCCGCCAGCAACTCGATCCGGTGGGATCTCTGGGGAGCCGGCTGCTGTCGCTGTCTCTGGCCTGGGGGGCGTTCCTGTTCGGGCTGGTCATGACGATTCGATCGCTCGACCAGGTCTCCAATCTGATGCTTGCCGTTCTCGCGCTGTTCTGGCTCGCCGCTGCGACTCTCGTCGTCACGATCGCGACGTCTCCCGGCCGCGCGCCCTTCACCCAGTCCGCACATCTCGCCGTGCAGCTTCTGGCGCTCGGTGCCATAGTCCTTTCGGTAGCCAGCCAGTGGGGTACGAACCGATTCATCCAGGACGACTTCGGTTCGATGTCGCTCGGACTGCTGATGCTCGCACTTGGGCCATACCGGCCCGCGACGGAGTTGGCGGCAGCGGGCGGTCTCTCCGCGGTATTCGTGGGATTCATCACGCTCATGGAGGTGCCGTACCTGGACACCTCCGCACCCCCGGTGTCGTTCGTTCTCGTCGGCATGACACCCATCCTCGCGCTGTCGTTCGCCTCGGCGAGTTTCTCTGGCGGACTGGTCGATGCGCTCGAGCGCTGGCAGCGGCAGGCGCAATTGGGCGTGGAGCAGCGCAGAATTCTCCTTCGGGACGGCATCACGCGATCAGTTCAACGCGATCGGGTCATGATCCTGAGCAAGGACGTTCTCCCGTTCTTCAACGGCGTTCTGGAGCGCGACACGGTGGACTCCGGCGACCGGGGGCGGGCGCGCGACATCGCCGACGCGATCCGAGCCCTCATGGTGGCTGAGGCCGACCGGACCTGGCTTGAAGTAGTCGCGGGAGACGACGGCGTGCCCGATGAACGGATGAGCCGCGCCGTCGTCGACAAGGCAGGCAAGGCATCCTTGATGGTCACCGATCAGCGGACGGCTCTGCGCGCCCTCATCGTCGCCCTCACCGACGAACCGAGCTTCGTCGCCGGCAGTATGCGCATCACCATCACGGGAACGAAATCCCGGTGCCACGGCATCATCGTCAGCCGGTTCACCACGAGCGATGTCGACCTGCGTGCCGCCATGGCTCCGTATCTCGCGGTCCTGCGGATCGTGTTCGCCTCCGTCCACCTCGAAATCCACCATCAAACACTCACACTAAGGTTCTCCTATGAGCAGCGCTGACCCGGGCACGGCTTCACCACGTCCAGACTCGCACGACCGTGCACCGATCCGACTCGCGATCCTCGACGACCATGAGGTCCTCCTCGACAGTCTGGGCAGCTGGATCACGGCGAATGCGCTCGACTTCTCTCTCGTCCTGCGCGCGCAGACCTAGCTCGAGCTTGTGCACAGCGACAATTTCCCCACCGAACTCGTTCTGCTCGACTTCAAACTCAAGGAGTCGGTGTCGATCGAGGCCCGCGTGCGAACCTGCCGGGCCGCTGGCGCGAAAGTCATCATTCTGAGCAGCCTGGACTCCCGCGAGGCCCGCGAACGCGCCCTCGCCGCCGGCGCGGCCGACTTCCTGTCCAAGTCGCTGCCCATGCAGGCGGTGATGGATGCGGCGCGCCGCGTCATGGGGATGGACGTGGAGGCGCCCGAGGTGCGGGACTGGCGGCCGCTGCCATCCGGCGCGCTCAATCAAGTGAAGCCCAAGCTCAGCCACGGAGAGCAGGAGGCGTTCAGGTTGTACGTCTCGGGGCTCACCACGGTTCAGGTGGCCGAAGAAATGAACGTACAGTATGAAACGGCGAAGACGTATCTCCGCCGGGTTCGGGAGAAATACGCAAAGGTTAATAGGCCGGCAAGCAAGAAGGCGGAGCTGATCCGTCGGGCAGCCGAGGACGGATTTCTGGAGTAATGGCGAAGCTTTATTTCCGCTATGGCGCGATGAACAGCGGCAAGAGCACCAACATGCTTCAGGCCGCGTTCAACTATGAGGAGCGCGGGCAGCAGGTTCTCCTCACCAAGCCGCAAATCGATACGAAGGGCGACACGGCGATCGTGTCGCGGCTCGGCGTGACGCGCCCCGTCGACTTTCTCATCACGCCGCAGGATGACCTCTGGGACCTGTTCACGCAGAAGCGGGCGCAGTTCGAAGCGAAAACCGGCAAGCCGCTCAACTGCCTGCTTGTGGACGAGGCCCAGTTTCTCACCGAGGCCCAGATCGACGACCTGCTGAGGATTGCGATCCTGAAGGACATCCCGGTTCTGGCGTATGGCATCCGCACGGATTTCCAAACGGTCGCGTTCCCCGGCAGTCGGCGGCTGCTGGAAATCGCGCACTCGCTGGAGGAGTTGAAGACGATCTGCCGGTGCGGGCGCAAAGCCGTGTTCAACACCCGGATGGTCGACGGCCAGTACATTTTCGACGGCGACCAGGTTGCCATCGAGGATGGTGTGGATGTGGTCTACGAGTCCCTGTGCGGCGCATGCTACCTGGAGGAAAGTGGTGGGAAATTCAACCGGACGCAGCGCGGCCAGAGCGTGCCGCTGGGGACGGCATACGACTCGGGACCCGATGCCGACTTTGCCTGACGGGTCGGCGCCGCACCGTCCCTGTATGGAGGAACAATGGCCGAGTCGATTCCCGTGGTGAACCGGCGCGAACTGTCCGGGCGCGTCGCGCTCGTGAGCGGGGCAGGCAGTTCGACCGGGATCGGCGCGGCAGCCGCACGCGCTCTCGGCGAACTGGGTGCCCGCGTGGTGCTGACGTCGACGACGGAGCGCATTCACGAGCGGGTCGCCGAACTGCGTTCCCGCGGCGTCGACGCCATCGGGTTTGTTGCTCGGCTGGATTCCGAACGCGGGGTGGATGCGCTGGCGACGGAACTCGCCGCCGCCTCCATCGTGCCTGCGATCCTGGTCAACAATGCCGGCATGGTCAGTGTTTCGGACGGGGAGATGATTACCGGGGGCCTGGACAGCCCGGTGGACGATTGGCGCCGAAGCCTCGACATGAGCCTGACGAGCGCGTTCCTTCTGACGCGCGCTCTGGTTCCCGGAATGCGGGCGACAGGCTGGGGGCGCGTGGTCAATGTGGCAAGCGTGAGCGGCGCGGTCATGGCCACGCGCGGCGATGTCGCCTATGCCACGGCGAAGGCGGGGATGGTCGGGTTGACCAGGGCGGTGGCGGTCGACGAGGCGGCTGCAGGCATCACCTGCAACGCCGTGGCCCCGGGGTGGATCGGAACCGGATCCCAGACCGAGGCCGAGGCTGCGCAGGGCCTTAGTGTGCCGGTGGGACGCAGCGGAACGCCGACTGAGGTGGCGTCGGCGATCGCGTGGCTGGCCAGCCCCGGCGCGTCGTACGTCACCGGACAAGTCATCGTGGTGGACGGAGGGAACAGCATCGCCGAGGAGCGCGGCTAGCGGGATTTGTCCCCACTGCACGGACGTCACGCTGTTGCACAGCGCGCCTCTTACCCTTTCCTCTTCGGATCAGGCGAGAGTGAACTCTCGCCTGATCCTCATCGTCGGGGTAGCGGGATTTGAACCCACGACCTCTTCGTCCCGAACGAAGCGCGCTACCAAACTGCGCCACACCCCGATACTGCATCCGGTCGACCGGTTGACCGAACCTGATCAAGAATAGCCGAAATCGTCGGCCGTCAGTGTCACGACGACCGCCTCCGGCGGGCAGGCAAACCGCACCGGGGCGAAAATGGACGTTCCGATCCCCGCCGAAACCTCGAGGTAGGCCGCGTGGAAGGCGTGGTGCCACAGGTGCAGACCGCTCGCATACTTGCTCGGAAGGTCGCAGTTCGTCACGAGCGCGCCGATGCCGGGCACCTGCACCTGTCCGCCGTGGGTGTGCCCGGCAAAGATCACGTCGGCGCCGTGATTCACGAAGGAATTGAGGACGCGCTGATAGGGGGCATGGGTGAGTGCGATGGTGATCGGTTGAGGTCCGGTGCGGTCATCCTGCCACCCGACGTTTTCCCGCATCTCATCGATGGCGCCCGGCAACTGGTCCAGGCGATCCCAGTTGTTGTGGGCGTCATTCACGCCGATGAACTCAATGCGCGATCCGTTGATCGACATCGCGCGTGCCGTGTTGTTGAGGTCGAGCCAGCCGAGGGACTCGAAGAACTCCTCCAGTTTCGCGGTGTCGAGTCGAGGCGGGTTGAGTGTCTCGCTGCGCGCATCGCGGAAATAGCTGAACGGATTCTTCGGCGTGGGCGAGAAGTAGTCATTCGACCCGTGGACGAAGACTCCCGCGACGCCGCGGAACGGCGCGAGAGCTCGTTCGAGACCCTCAAGCCCGCGTGGGTGTCCAAGGCTGTCGCCCGTCACTACGACGAGGTCCGGCTCATAGTCGGCGAGCGACGCCACCCAGTCCTGCTTCGCGGTCTGCCATGGCGCCATGTGCAGGTCGGAAAGGTGCAGAACGGTGATCGGCCTCGCGGCCGGATCGAGCACGGGGATGGTCTCCCTGCGTACCGTGAATCTGTTGCGCTCGACGAGCGCTCCCCACGCGAATGCGCCGAGGGCCGCGGTACCGAGCGTGGCCAGCGCCGCACCGGCTATCCGCGTGCCCCCCGGCGAACTCATGGAGTACAGCCGACCGGTGGAGATCCGTCCGCGGTGCTGCCGACCGTGAGGGTGACGGTGCCGTTCTTGGACGCTGCCGCCCCCGGCGCGGGATCTGTGTCGGTGACTTTGCAGATCTTGGTCGGGTTGGCCACGAGGACCCACGCGAAGTTGATGTTTCCTGGCGCGAAGCCGAGAGCGACGAGGTCATTCTTGGCATCGGTCGGTGACTTGCCGACGAGGTCGTTGGGCATCTGGACGTAGAGAGAACCATCACTCGGGTACAGCCCCACGTCGAAGCCTCTCGATACTTTCGTGCCGACTTCCGGGGTCGTGCCGGCGGCAGTTCCCGTCGTGGCCGCAGACCGGATCGGGTTGCCGATCGTCACCGTGAAGCCAAGGCTCTCCAGGAGCGTCTTCGCCGCCTCCATGTCCATGCCGACCACCGAGGGGATGGGGACCGCGCTGCTGGACAGCATGCTCGACGGCGGGTTCGGGAATCCATCGCCGCCGTACTGGTTCGTGAGAGCCTCGATGACAGGGCGGAAGATGCGGTGTCTGGCCGTCGCAGCGTTCCCGCCCGGCAGGTCGATGTTTCTCAACGACTGCTTGCCGACGATGTTGCCGACCCATACCGCGAGCGTGGACTTCGTGCTCGCTCCCAGAGTCCACG
The DNA here is from genome assembly GCA_017306245.1 of Micrococcales bacterium. Taxonomy (GTDB): domain Bacteria; phylum Actinomycetota; class Actinomycetes; order Actinomycetales; family Microbacteriaceae; genus Terrimesophilobacter. The sequence goes on from JAFKIY010000005.1 coordinate 83,060, forward strand.
TCTGGTACGCGCTGTCTGTGGTTCCCGTCTTGCCGATCAACGGGTGCCCGTTGTGCGGGTTCGACAGGACGCCGGTACCGCCCGTCATGACGCGCTGCATGGCGTACGCCGCCCCGGCGGCTACTTCGGGGGTGATGGCGCGGTGGCAGGATGTCGGCTGCCCTCCGAGGTCGGTGCCATCCGGCCCGACGATCTTGTCGACGGCAACGGCGCTGCAGAACATCCCGCCGCTCGCGATCGTTCCGACGGCCAGAGCCATCGTGAGCGGGGCGACCTCATTGGTTCCGAGGACGGAGGTGGGGTTGTACTGCAGTTCGGCACCGTCTGCACGGTGAACGCCCATGGACTCGGCGACATCCCGGATCTGGCACAGGTCCAGCTGGTGGGCCATGGAAACGAACGCGACGTTGACGGATCCTGCGGTCGCTGTCAGCACACTCATGGGGCCGTGTTCGCCCGCGTCGTTCTTGGGGTCCCACGGCCTCCCCAGCACCCAGGTTCCACCGTTGCACGCCGCAGGGAAACTCTTGAAGTCGTGCGGGGTCGCGTTCACGATGTCGCCGAGGCCCTTGCCGTTCATGAGCCAGTCGGTGAGCGTGAAAATCTTGTAGGTGGAGCCGGGCTGGAACCCGGAGGATCCGCCATAGTCACGGTCGGTGGCATAGTTGACCGCGGTCGTGGTCAAGGGATCGCCCAAGCCCGTGTCGTCAAAGTGTTTGTTCTGGGCCATGATGAGAATTCGCCCGGTTCCCACCTGGGTGGACACCGCCACCGATCCCAGTTCGAACCGGTTTTCGGTGGGAGGAGTCTGTGCCGCCAGCTGCGCCTGCGCGTTGTCCTGCTGTCCGAGGTCGAGCGTGGTGTACACGTTGTAGCCGCCGCGGTCCCAGTTCGCCTGACGCTCGTCTTTGGTCGCGCCGAGCATCGGGAAGTCCTTCACCGACTTGAGGATGTAGTCGCAGAAGGTTTTCGCATCCGCGGCGTTTGCGCACCCGTTCGTGGGGAAGCTGTAGTTGACGTAGTCGGCGATGGGGGTGTTGACCGCCTCCGTGTATTGCCCCTCTGTGATCATTTTGAGGTCGCGCATGTTTTTGAGGATGGTGTCCCGGCGTTCCTTGTTTGCCGGGTATTTTTCTGGATCGTCGAGGTTGCGATCGTTGGGCAGTTGAACTATTGCGATGAGGCTTGCCGCTTCGGCGATCGTGACATCATCTGCCGTCGTGCCGAGGTATTCTTTCGCCGCCGACTGGATGCCGTACGTGTTGCCTCCGAACCCGGTGATGTTCAGGTAGGCGAGCATGATCTGATTCTTGGTGTATCTCTTTTCGAGTCCGATCGCGAGCTTCGCCTCTTTGAGCTTGCGGTCGAGACTCTGCTCCTGGGCGGCCGCCAGCGCCTTATTTCGTTCTTCCTCAGTCGGTAAGAGGAGCGCCTCCTGGATGTTGATGTTCTTGACCAGTTGCATTGCTAGCGTCGACGCACCACTGCCGATTTCGTTGGTCGTGATGTTGCCGATGGCCGCTCGAATGATCGATTGGGCGTCGACGCCGCCGTGTTCATAGAACCGGCGGTCCTCACCGGCGACGAGCGCCTCCTTGATGAACGGGGAGACTTGATCCCAACTGACCTCTTCGCGGTTGTGCTTGTAAACCTCAGCGAAGGGTACGTATTTGCCGTCGCGCGTCGCCCACAGTACGTTCTTTTGGGAGAGCGTTCCGATCTCCATGTAGTCGGGGAGTGCCTCGAATACTCCGATCGACGCGTTGGCGGTCATGCTCGTCACGGCAAGAGCTGGCGTGACCATTGCGGTGATCAAAACGCCGGCGAGGGCACTCAGGCTGAGCAGTCCACCAATTGCGGAGAGCACGCCGAGAGGCTTCGTGTTTTGGCTGGGCATAGGATACAGAGTAACGGGTGAACGTCCCGGGAAACCTGAATGGATGCCGTGATGCCGCGCTGGGAATACCTGACAACCCCTCTCATTGTGCACAACACCGCCGCGATCCTCAACAATTGGGGCGAGCAGGGCTGGGAGCTCGTGCAGGTGGTGCAGGGGCCGGAGGGCGGCCTGGTCGCCTATCTCAAGCGTGAGGCGGCACAGCACGACGCGGAGGGGAATGCCTGATGTCTGCACTGGATGATCGACTCGCCGAACTGGGGCTCGTTGTCCCCGAAGGCTCCAAGCCTGTCGCCGCCTACATTCCTGCGGTGGTGAGCGGCAACCTCGTGTACACGTCCGGCCAGTTGCCGATGGTGGACGGCGCGATGTCGAAGACCGGCAAGGTTGGGGCCGAGGTCACACCGGACGAAGCGAAGGCGCTCGCGCGAATCTCCGTGCTGAACGGTCTCGCTGCCGCTCGTTCCGCGATCGGTTCGCTCGATCGGATCACCCGCGTGGTGAAGGTCGTCGGTTTCGTGGCCTCGGATCCGTCGTTCACGGGTCAGCCCGGCGTGATCAATGGCGCTTCAGAACTGCTGGGCGAAATTTTCGGCGAGTCGGGCCAGCACGCGCGCAGCGCCGTCGGTGTCGCAGTCCTCCCGCTGGATGCCCCCGTCGAGATCGAGTTCACCTTCGAATTCGCCTAACCACTACGTCACCGCGGCAACGCTGAAGTAGCTGAGCTCGCGGAGAGCGGTTTCGCTTTCCGGGCGAGTTTTGAGGCGTCGAAGCCGCCTCAATGTTTGAGCTGAAAACCGACACCCCTTCTCGCAGGCGCCCAAGAATTACTTCAGCTTGTCCGTAATCACTTGCATGACTTGCGTATCCGCAAGCGTGGTGGTGTCGCCGACCTCCCGCCCTTCCGCAACATCCCGAAGCAGCCGCCGCATGATCTTGCCCGATCGGGTTTTGGGTAGTTCGGTGACGATGTAGATTTTCTTCGGACGCGCGATAGCGCCGATCTGTTCGGCGACGTGGACTTTGAGGATGGCTTCGGCTTCTTCGGCCGTCTGCGCCTCCGCCTGCTTCGCCCGGAGGATGACGAACGCGACGACGGCTTGTCCCGTCGTGTCATCCGTTGCACCGACGACGGCCGCTTCGGCGACGATCGGATGCGAGACGAGGGCGGATTCGATTTCCATGGTGGAGAGGCGGTGCCCGGAGACGTTCATGACGTCATCGACGCGGCCGAGCACCCACAATTCGCCGTCGGCGTCGAGCCGCGCGCCGTCGCCGGCGAGGTACATGCGCCGGTTGGGGGAGCCTTCGAAGTCGAACTTCTCCCAGTACGTTTCGATGAAGCGTTCGGGGTCGCCCCAGATGCCGCGCAGCATGGACGGCCAGGGGGCCGTTGAGACGAGCAGTCCACCGTTGCCGTTGCCGACCCGTTTGCCGGTCTCGTCGAGCACGTCGACGGAGATCCCTGGGATGGGTACTTGCGTCGAGCCCGGTTTCGTTGAGGTGATTCCGGGAAGGGCGGAGACCATGATCGCACCGGTCTCGGTCTGCCACCACGTGTCGACGACGGGAGTTTTCCCGCCTCCGATGATGTCGCGGTACCAGATCCACGCTTCGGGGTTGATCGGTTCGCCGACCGATCCGAGCACCCGGAGCGAGCTGAGGTCGAACTTCTGCGGGTACTCCCGGCCAGTTTTCATGAACGCGCGGATCGCGGTCGGTGCGGTGTACAGAATTGTGACGCCGTATTTTTCGATGAGTTCCCACCAGCGCCCGGGGTGCGGGGTGTCCGGCGTGCCCTCGTACATGAGCTGGGTGGCACCGTTCGCGAGCGGACCGTACACGACGTAACTGTGCCCGGTCACCCAGCCGACATCCGCGGTGCACCAGAACACGTCGGTTTCCGGGTGCAGGTCGAACACGTATTTGTGGGTGAACGCGCACTGGGTGAGGTAACCGCCCGAGGTGTGCAGGATACCTTTGGGTTTCCCGGTCGTGCCGGAGGTGTACAGGATGTAGAGCGGGTTTTCCGCTTCGAACGGTTTCGCTTCGTGGTTCTCGGAGGCGCCGGCGACGACGTCGTGCCACCACAGGTCGCGCCCGTCGACCCATTCGACGTCGTTGTCCCCGCGCTTGACGACGAGCACGTGTTCGACGGTTGTTGCGGGGTGGCTCGCATCGTTGGCGACGGCGGCGTCGACCGCATCCTTGAGCGGGAACACTTTGCCTTTCCGCCATCCGCCGTCTGCCGTGATCACGAGTTTCGCCTGCGCGTCTTCGATCCGGGAACGCAGGGACTCCGCGCTGAAGCCGCCGAAGACGACGGAGTGCACCGCCCCGATGCGCGCGCACGCGAGCATGGCGACCGCCGCCTCGGGGATCATCGGCAGGTAGATGGCGACGCGATCGCCGTGTCGGATGCCGAGGGCCTCGAGCGCGTTCGCCGCCTTCTTGACTTCCTCGGTGAGCTGGGCGTAGGTGATCGTGCGGGTGTCGCCCGGCTCGCCTTCCCAGTGGATCGCGACGCGGTCGCCGTTGCCGGCGATCACGTGGCGGTCGAGACAGTTGTAGGCGACGTTGAGCGTTCCGTCGGCGAACCAGCGGGCGAACGGCGGGTTGTTCCAGTCGAGGGTCTGCGTGAACGGCGTGTGCCAGTGGAGGAGTTCCCGCGCCTGATCCGCCCAGAATGCGAGCCGGTCCTCGGCCGCACGCTCGTACAGGTCGGGGCTCGCGATCGAGTTCGCGGTGAAGTCCGCCGACGGCGGGAATCGCCGGTCTTCCTGAAGCAGGCTGTCGATTTTCTCGCTCATGGTTCTCCCGGGTGCGTCTTTGCAGTGTGCGGCCCGCGCGGCCGTACAGAATCCGACATTACCCCGTTCAGAAAGTCACCACCCAAATGAGGGTCTCCTGGGCTAGACTAACGATTGCCAGACGAGAGTTTGGCCTGCAGCGAGCACAATGATTCCCCCCAATCAGTTCGTTGCCGTGGCGGCGCCCGTTCCCCCCAATGGGCGCCGCCCCTCTCGTTAACGCACTCGCTTTCCCCGGCGTTGCCGTCGGCCGCCTTCAGGGCGCAAGATGGGCGGATGACGTCCGAGAACCATCCGCAGGTCGTGCCGCCCGAGTCCCTCCGCCGCAGCGCCGACTGGTACGAACTGTTCTTCGATCTGGTGTTCGTCGCGGTCATCGCGGTCGCGGTGGGGCTCATCGAGGTCGACCCGACGATCGGCGCTGTCGGCGTCTTCGTGGGGTTGCTGTTTCCGTTGTGGTGGGCATGGGTGAATCTCATGGTCACGAACAACCTGTTCGGCAGGCGTTTCCCGCTGGTGGGGGTGCTCGTGGTTTCGGCGATGCCGGGTCCGGCGGCGATGGCCATTGCCATCGCGGGAGGGATCGACCATCTTGCCTGGTTGTATGCCCTCGGCGCGGTGTGGATTCGACTCCTGCTCCTGGTCATGTGGCTCGTGCCGAGGAAGAAGGCGGCGAGCACGATTTCGCCGTGGCGCACCGTCGCCTACAACCTCGTGACGGCGGCCCTCTGGTTGGTGTCGATCCTGATTCCCGCGCCTTACAACTACGTGCTGTGGGCGGTCGCGGTGGCGGGGGAAATGGGGCTGCTCGCGCTGCGGTCGCGTTTTTCCGCCGAAGTCTATGACCGGGCATCGATCTCCCACTCGCTGGAGCGCATCGGCCTGTTCATCGTGATCGTGATCGGCGAGGCCGTGTATCTTTCCGTGACTGGTCTCGCGACGCATCCGACTCTCCCGGGCGGCGCGGCGGCGCTGTTCGGTTTCGTGGTGTGCGCGATTCTCGCGCGGGCGTTCTTCCGGTGGGGCATCCCGAGCGCCGAGCTCGGACTTGAGGAGGCGCAGCGCTCGAAGTCGTATGGTGCCCTGCGCGACGTCGTCATGTACCTGCCGTTTCTGCTCATCGTCGGCCTGACCTTCGTGGCGACGTCCATCGGGATTTCGGTGGAGCGCGCCGCGGAGCCGCTGCCGTTTGCGGTCCGCGTGCTGCTGGCGGCGGGAGTTGGCATCCTCTACCTGACGAACGCGGCGATCGGGCTGCGGCTCGGGCGGCCGGTTTCGCGCATCGCCACCCTGCTCCTCCCCGGAATTGTGCTGCCCGCGATCGCGAGCATTGCGAGCGGTGTTCTCGCGGCGTGGGCGACGATGCTGCTCGTGGCGGTGTCGCTGGTCGCGTTGGATCTCGTGAGCCTGTGGCTTGGTCGGACCGCCCCGGCCTCCCGTGCCGCGACTTCTCCCGCACAGGCAGCGTGAGGATCATCCGTCCCCTCTATTAATGGTAGGAACGCGCGCGGCGAGGCTCTCGGCCATACCGTTGGCGGATGTCCGCCTCAGCACAGGAAAGATTCGTGGCCGTGCGGCCCGTCGCGGCAGGCGACTGGGGCCCCTCCCGCGTCGACCTTGCAGGTGCGCCGGCCCCGGTCGGCAGAAACCTCCCCGAGTTCGGGGAGCTGGCGCCTCTCCTCGCGGATGCCGCCGTCACGGATGTGTTCGTCAACGGGTCGGGGACGATCTGGGTGGATCGCGGCGCAGGCTCGGAACGTGAAGACCTGGCCCCGCTCGCCGAGGAGCAGGTCCGCGGCCTCGCGGTTCGCCTGATCGCACTGGGCGGCCGGCACATCGACGAGTCCGCGCCGTGCATCGACGTCCGCCTGCACGACGGCATCCGCGTGCACGCGGTGCTCCCGCCGATCTCGCCGCACGGAACCCTGCTGTCCATCCGGCTGCCTCGAGTGCGGCGGCTCAGCCTCGAAGACCTTGCGTCCGGCGGATTCTTCGACACCGTGCCGGTGGAGCGAGTCCTTGCTCTCATCGCGTCGCGGAAGAACATCCTTGTGACGGGCGCCGCGGGATCGGGAAAGACCACGCTCCTGTCTGCGCTCCTCGCGGCGGCACCGCCCACCGACCGGATCGTCGCCATAGAGGATGTGGCGGAACTCCAGGTGGATCATCCGCACTTCGTCTCACTTGAGGCGCGCCAACCGAATCTTGAGGGGGCGGGGGAGGTGGGACTTGCACGGCTTGTGCGCGAGGCGCTCCGGATGCGCCCGGACCGTCTGGTACTGGGCGAGTGCCGCGGCGCCGAAGTGCGGGAGCTGCTTTCGGCGCTCAATACCGGTCACGACGGCGGGGCCGGGACCCTGCACGCGAACTCCCTGGAAGATGTGCCGGCCAGGCTGGAAGCGCTCGGCGCCCTCGCCGGGCTCGGCGTGGGCGCGATCGCCAGGCAGGCGGTGAGCGCGATCGACGCCGTGCTCCATGTGGAGCGAGCGGCCGGGGTGCGGAGAATCGCCCAAATCGGCCTCCTCACAGTCGATGGCAACGGCCGCCTGACAGCGACGAGCGACACAGCCGCCGGCGAAGTGCACGGCACTGCGCCAGGCACGGTCCCCGCCGCGGCACCCGGCGATGGCTAGGGCGCCAGACGGCTGGGCGGGGCTCGATCAGGTGTCCGCGGTGGTCGAGAGGTTGGCGGTTCTCCTCGCGGCGGGCATCGCGCCGAACGCGGCCTGGGGCTACCTCGCCGAACCTGACTCCGAAACCGAGGCTCCGCCCGGCTCGGCCGCCCGAATCGTGTATGCCGTCTCGCGTGCAGGGGCGGGCCATTCGATCGGGGAGGCGATTGTTGACGCGGCCCGGGCGAACTCCTCGGTTCAGAGTGAGTCGGCGCACCGGGCTGCTCGGCGCGGCCGGCCGGGGACGCCCTCTGACCTGTCGGCGTGGAGCGGGCTCGCCGCAGCGTGGATTGTCGCGACGGAATCCGGTGCGCCGCTTGCGCAATCCCTGATCGACTTCGCCTCATCACTGAGGTCGCTCGCGCAGGCGCGGCGGGATGCCTCGGTCGCTCTCTCCGGTCCCGCCGCAACGGCGAAACTCGTTCTCGCGCTGCCCGCGGTCGGAGTGCTGTTCGGCATGGCACTCGGGTTCGACACGCTCGGAACCCTCTTCACCACCATCCCGGGGCTCCTGTGCCTGGTCGCCGGCGGGGTGCTCCTTGTGGCAGGGCGCAGCTGGAATCGGAGGTTGGTTGCCGGATCGCAACCGACGGATCTCACACCGGGGCTCGTGCTGGACCTGTTCGCGATCGCGGTGTCCGGCGGAGCGTCCCTTGACCGGGCCGCAATCGCGGTGTCCCGGGCCGCGGAACGTTGCGGAATTGGCGACACTCCCGATCGCATCGAACCAGTCCTCGCCCTCGCCCGCCGCGCTGGGATTCCGGCAGGCGCCCTTCTGAGGAGCGAAGCGGACCGGGTGCGACGCGACGCCACGAGCGATGCCAATCGGCGTGCGTCGCGGCTCGCCGTCACTCTCATGATGCCGCTCGGACTGTGCGTGCTTCCGGCTTTCATGCTCCTGGGCGTCGCACCCCTCATGATCGCCATCCTCTCGTCAACAGTCGGCGCACTCTGACGTACTCCCCGGACACACCCGAGCTGAGTCGCTCCCGTCGCCGGCCGCTGCACACTGGGGGCAACCAGAGAGGAATCACCATGATCAGGAAGTTCGTCCATCGCCTCACCCGGGAGTCCGGTGCCGCAACGGCAGAGTACGCGATCGTCACGATGGCCGCCGTCGCGTTCGCGGGGCTGCTCGTCGCCATCTTCCGCAGTGACGAAGTGCGCGGAATACTGCTGGATCTCGTGCAGCGTGCGTTGTCGTTCAGCGGTTGAGCGGCCGCGAGACTCCGGCAGCGTGACCGCCGAGTTCGCGGCGGTCGTTCCCGCCGTCGTCCTCGTTCTGGCCGTCAGCCTCGGCGGCATCCACCTTGCTGCGCGGCAATTGCAGCTCCAGGATGCCGCAGCGCTCGCGGCCCGCAGCGCCGCCCGCGGATCGCCCATCGATGCGCTCGTGAGTTCGCTCGTGCCTGGCGCTCGCGGGAGCGTCGAGCCGCGGGGCAGCCTGGTCTGCGTGCGGGTCGACGCTGCGGGGACCCCGCTCTCCGCAATCCTCGGCACCATTGAACTGTCGGCATCCAGCTGCGCGCTCGCCGGCGGCCGCTGATGCGCGGTGCTGTGCTGATCGCGCAGAGGCACGTCAGGGGAGGCGGCGACCGCGGGGCAGGATCGATTCTGGCGATCTCGCTCGTCGCGGCAATCCTTTCGACCCTTTTCCTTCTCGCACCCTTCTGTGCCGTGCTGATCGCCCGCGCCGCCGTGACGGGTGCTGCGGATGCTGCCGCGCTGGCCGCGGCCGACGTCGCGATCGGCCTCGTGCCCGGCATTCCGTGCGAAATCGCGTCCTGGGTCGCAGAGGCAAACGGGGCCGAATTGCGGGAATGTCTGACTGATGGGGTTATTGTGACCGTGAGAGTCAGTGCGGCAATCTTCGGGTTTCCCGTGTCGTCCACCGCCACGGCGGGGCCGGCCGCCGCGGGGCGTTGACGCGGACAGCGTGCTGGTTCTGTGTGTATGGTGTCCCGTGTTGCAGTATTCAGAACGTAGAGGAGTCGCGTGCCTGGCACGAAGAAACTGGTCATTGTCGAGTCTCCGGCGAAAGCCAAGACGATCGGACAGTATCTGGGAGATGACTACGAGGTGCAGGCCTCCGTTGGTCACATCCGCGACCTCATCGAACCCAAGAACCTTCCGCCGGAGCTGAAGAAGGGTTCTCTCGGCAAATTCTCGGTCGACATCGAGAACGACTTCGAACCGTACTATGTGGTCTCCGATCAGAAGCGCAAAACGGTCGCCGAGTTGAAGCGCGCCCTCAAGGATGCCGACGAACTCTACCTCGCAACCGATGAGGACCGCGAAGGCGAGGCTATCGCGTGGCACCTGCTTCAGGTGTTGAACCCGAAGATTCCGGTGAAGCGAATGGTCTTCCACGAAATCACGAAAGATGCCATAGAACATGCCCGCGACAACACGCGGGAGATCGACATTGATCTGGTGGATGCGCAGGAGACCAGACGCATCCTCGACCGCCTCTACGGGTTCGAGGTGTCTCCGGTGCTGTGGCGGAAGGTCGGTCCCGGCCTTTCCGCCGGTCGGGTGCAGTCCGCGGCGACCAGGCTCGTCGTGGACAGGGAACGTGAACGACTCGCGTTCGTGAGCGCCGAGTACTGGGACCTCGTCGCGCAGTTCGTGCCGCCGACATCATCGGAGCGGTTCGAGGCGAAACTTGTCCGGCTCGACGGGACGCGCATCGCGACGGGACGTGATTTCGACGACACCGGCGCACTGAAGTCGAACGTGACGGCACTCGACGAGACCGCCGCCGCAACCCTCGCCGCCGCGCTGCGGGAAGACTCGACAACGCTCACGGTGACCTCGGTGGAGTCGAAACCGTACACGCGTCGCCCGGCGGCGCCGTTCACGACCTCCACGCTTCAGCAGGAGGCCGCGCGCAAACTGCGGTTCACGGCACGCCAGGCCATGAGTGTTGCGCAGAGCCTGTACGAAAACGGATATATCACCTACGTGCGCACCGACTCGCCGGCGCTGTCTCAGCAGGCGATCTCCGCGGCGCGGGCCCAGGCAGCATCGCTGTACGGCCCGGAAACCGTGCCAGAGAAGCCACGCACCTACGCCGGCCGTTCCAAGAACGCGCAGGAAGCTCACGAGGCGATCCGCCCATCGGGGGATACCTTCCGCACGCCCGGCGAGCTCGAAGGCACGCTGCGCGGCAACGAATGGAAACTGTACAACCTGATCTGGAAGCGCACCATCGCCTCCCAGATGGCGGATGCGCGAGGGTCGACGGCGACCGTCACGATCGCTGCGACGACGCCGGACGCGCTCGCGGAGTTCTCGGCCAGCGGTACTGTGATCACGTTCCGCGGCTTCCTCGCCGCCTATGAAGAGGGCCACGACGAGGAGCGCAACGAGTCCGCTGAACCGGTCGAGGCGAAGCTGCCGCAGCTTGCGGAGGGTCAGTCGCTCCACCTCGAGGATGTGGAAGCGAAAGGCCATGAAACGTCGCCGCCGCCCCGCTACACCGAGGCGAGCCTCATCAAGACGCTCGAAGAACTGGGGATCGGTCGTCCGTCCACGTTCACGTCGATCATCTCGACCATCATCGACCGCGGCTACGTCACACCCCGGGGAAGCGCTCTCGTCCCGAACTGGGTCGCGTTCTCCGTCGTTCGACTGCTGGAGGACTACTTCACCGAACTCGTGCAATACGACTTCACGGCGGGGATGGAGAACGACCTCGACCGCATTGCCGACGGCAGCGAGAGCCGGGTCGACTGGCTCAACAGCTTCTACTTCGGCGGACCCAAATATAAGGGGCTGCGCAACGTCATCGACAACCTCGGCGAGATCGACGCGAAATCCATCAACTCAATTCGGCTGGACGACCGCGCGACGCTGCGGATCGGGAAGTACGGGCCGTACCTCGAGGTGACGGAACCGGGCGCGGACCCGGATGCGAAGCCGCGGCGGGTGAACATCCCGGACGGCCTGGCCCCGGACGAACTCACGATCGCGAAAGCGCACGAGCTCATCGACGCCCCTGTCGTCGTCGACCGGGTGATCGGCATCAATCCGGACAACGGGAAAGAAATCGTCGCCAAGAACGGCCGGTACGGGCCCTACGTGACCGAACTCGAACCGGTGAAGGAGGTCGACGGGGCCGTGGCCGTTGAGGAACCTGCCTCCGCGGCCGCAGAAACCGTCGATCCGGCGACGGGGGAGATCATTCCGGCCAAACCGGCGAAGAAACCGGCAAAGAAGAAGTCCGCTGAACCGAAGCCGCGCACCGCATCCATTTTCGCGAGCATGGATCTTGCCACGATCGACCTGGACACGGCGCTGCGCCTGCTCAACCTTCCGCGCGTCGTCGGGCAGGATCCGGAAAGCGGCGAAGACATCACCGCGCAAAACGGCAAGTTCGGCCCCTACCTGAAAAAGGGAACCGACTCGCGATCCCTCACGAGCGAGGAGCAGATCTTCGAAATCGACCTGGCCGGAGCCCTCGAGCTGTTTGCGCAGCCGAAGTACGGGGCGCGGCGCGCGTCGAGCGCGCTCAAGGAATTCGCTGAAGACCCGGAGAGCGGCAAACCGGTGAAAGTCAAGGACGGTCGGTTCGGACCGTACGTGACCGACGGGGTCACCAATGCGACGATTCCGCGCGGGGAATCTGTGGAAGAAATCGACTTCGAACGGGCCGTCCAGCTCCTCGCGGACAAACGCGCGAAGGGACCGGCGAAGCCGAAATCCAAACCCGCCGCCCGCCGCAAGGCGCCAGCGAAGAAGCCTGCGGCAAAGAAGCCGGCGGCGAAGAAGAAGTGACCCGAGGGCTCTTCATCACCTTCGAAGGGGGTGACGGTTCGGGAAAGTCGACGCAGCTTTCCCTTCTCGTGTCGTGGCTGGAGCAACTCGGCCGCACCGTCGTGACCACGCGCGAGCCGGGCGGGACACCGCTCGGCGAGGAGCTGAGGGAGATCGTGCTGCACTCCCGAGGGCACATCACGCCGAAATCCGAAGCCCTCATTTATGCGGCAGATCGCGCCCACCACATCGCGACCAAAGTTCGGCCGGCGATCGAGCGCGGCGACATTGTCGTGCAGGACCGGTACCTGGACTCCTCGGTGGCCTATCAGGGGGTCGGACGCGACCTCGGTGCGGACGATATTCGCCGCGTATCGATGTGGGCCACGGATGGCCTGCTTCCCGACCTCACCGTTCTGCTGGACCTCGAAGAGACCCTCGGGCGCGAAAGGCTCGACACGGCGCGAACCCGCTTCGACCGGCTCGAAGCGGAGGAGCAGGAGTTCCACTCCAGAGTTCGCGCCGCGTACCTTGCCCTTGCCGAAGCGGAGCCGGAGCGTTTCCTCGTGCTGGATGCCACGCGGGCCCGCGAGGATCTCGCCGGGGAAATCCGCTCCCGCGTCGCGACGCTACTGTCCTGAGTCTGCACTAGCGTCGTCATATGTCGATCTGGGACGAATTGACCGGCCAATCGGAGGCGATCGCAGTTTTTCGCGCCGCCGCCGAGCGTGAACTCGCGCGTCCCGACGGTTCGCAGGGCGCCGCGGCGGGTTCGAGCGGATCGATGACCCACTCCTGGCTCATCACCGGCCCGCCCGGTTCCGGGCGTTCCAACCTCGCCTTCGCCTTCGCCACGGCGCTGCTCAGTCCGGGCACCGAGGACGGCGATGAGGCGACCAGGCGGCAGGTGGCGGCACGCACCCATCCGGATCTGGGCGTCCTGAGCACCGAACGGGTCATCATCTCGATCGAGGAGGTCCGCGCGCTCGTGGCGACCTCCCACTTCTCGCCCTCGGTGGGCCGCTACCGCGTCATGATCATCGAGGACGCCGACCGTATGACCGAACGCACCTCGAACGTCCTGCTGAAAGCGCTCGAGGAGCCCCCGCCGCGCACCGTGTGGATTCTGTGCGCGCCGAGCGAGGCCGACCTGATCCCGACCGTGCGTTCGCGCGTGCGCAGCGTGCGCTTGAGGGTTCCGGCGGTCGCCGATGTCGCGGAGCTGATTTCGCGGCGCGACGGAGTCGATGCGGCCGTCGCAACGCGCGCGGCCAGGGAGGCGCAGAGCCACATCGGGATGGCCCATCGTCTCGCCACGAACGAGCAGGCGAGAGACCGTCGCGAGCGTACACTCCGCGAGGCGCTCGGCATTCGGACCGTGTCGGATGCGGTGATTGCGGCGGGCGCGCTCCTGGAGACCGCAGCCGACGATGCGAAGGCCATCACCGAGGAACGTGATGCCGAGGAGCGGGAGTCGGCGCTGCGTTCTCTGGGTGTCGAACCGGGCGGCACCATCCCACCCGCGCTCCGGGGCCAGTTGAAGTCTCTCGAAGAGGATCAGAAGCGGAGATCGACGAGAAGTCTCCGGGACGGCCTCGATCGCATCATGGTGGATTTGCTCTCGCTGTTCCGGGATATTCTTCTCGTCCAGCTCGGCGCCGAATCGGAACCGGTCAATCTCGAAATCCTGGATCGGATTCGCGCTGCGGCGCGTGCATCGACGCCCGCGCAAACACTCGCTACGCTGGACGCGATCGCGACGGCCCGCCGCCGGATCGACAACAACGTTGCGCCGGCTCTCGCACTCGAGGCAATGCTCATCACGGCACGAAGGGTTGACGCATGATTCACCAACACGGGCGCGGCGTCCGCGCCGCGCTGGCGGCCGTGAGCCTCGCGCTGCTGGTTTCACTCAGCGGATGCGTATCTCTGTTCCTCCCACCGGCGCCGTCGACGACATCCGTTCCCACCGGGGAGAAGGTGGCGGCGGATCTTGAGCCGTTCTACGGCCAGACGCTGCATTGGTCGAAGTGCGAGGGGACGTTCCAGTGCGCCACCGCGATGGCGCCCATGGACTGGAGCGATCCGTCGCGCGGCAAGTCCATTCATCTTGCGCTGATCCGGGCAACAGCGACCGGGAACCGGTTGGGTTCCCTCCTCGTCAACCCGGGCGGTCCCGGCGGGTCCGGCTACGACTTCATCCGCGACAGCCTCAGCTACGCGGTGGACTCGAAGCTGAACGACCACTTCGATATCGTCGGGTTCGATCCGAGAGGCGTGAACAAGTCGTCGGCGGTGAAGTGCTACAACGACCCATCCGAGATGGACTCCTTCCTGTTCGACATCCCGCCGGACCCCGTGGCCTCCGACGCCTGGATCGACGATATCGAGAAATCCAACGCGGACTTCGGGGCGGCATGCCTCAAATACACGGGCGAACTTCTCGGTTTCGTCGACACGGTGAGCGCTGCCCGCGACCTCGACATGCTTCGGGCGGTTCTCGGGGACAAGAAGCTCAACTACCTCGGTTACTCTTACGGGACGTTCCTGGGCGCGACGTACGCTGACCTGTTTCCGAAGAAGACGGGCCGTCTCGTCCTGGACGGCGCCGTGGATCCCGCCACGACCGATTTCGAGGTGACGGAAACGCAGGCGGTCGGTTTCGAGAACGCGGCGCGCGCGTACCTCAAGGATTGCTTCACCGGCAGCGATTGCCCGTTCAGCGGAACCGTGGATTCGGCGATGGCACGCATCCGGGCCATTCTGGATCGCCTCGATGCGAGTCCGCTGCGCGCCTCCGACGGTCGGATGCTGGGCAGCGCCGTCATGTTCACCGCAATCATCCTCCCGTTGTACAGCGAGTCGAACTGGCCCTACCTGAGCGACCTGTTCACCGACGTGCTGCAGGGCAACGCTGACTATGCGTTCCAGCTGGCGGATGCCTACTACGGCCGCAACTCCGACGGCACCTACGAGGACAACTCGACGGAAGCGTTCATCGCGATCAACTGCCTGGACTACCAGTCGGTGAGCACGCGGGCGACCTTGCGAGCGGAGGCGGCCGAGCTTGCCAAGGCAGCGCCGACGTTCGGCCCGCAAATGTCCTACGGCGGGACCTCGTGCGACCAGTGGCCGTTCAAGTCGACGAGGGTGAGGGCGCCGATCGCGGCGGCCGGCTCGGCCCCGATTCTTGTGGTGGGGACGACAAACGACCCGGCAACGCCCTACCAGTGGGCCGTGAACCTCGCCAACGAGCTGGAGAACGGGCACCTGGTGACGTACCACGGCGAGGGCCACACCGCGTACAACAAGTCGAACTCCTGCGTGAACAGGACCGTGGATGATTTCTTCGTGAACGGAACGGTGCCGGGCGCGGACCCGAATTGCTGAGTGGTGCAAAATTGCACAATCTGCAACAATAAGATCATGGTTTCTTCCTCGCAGACCCCGATGCCCGGACTCCGCGAACGCAAGCGCCTCGCGACGAGGCGCGCCATCCAGCACGCCGTCGTGGACCTCGCGACCGAACACGGCTACGACCACGTCACCATCGAGGAAGTCAGTGCGGCAGCCAACGTGTCCCCTCGCACGTTCTTCAACTACTTCGCCTCCAAAGAGGAGGCCGCCGTCGGCGATGTTCCGACGCTTGCCAACCTGAACGCGGCGCAGGAGTTTCTGGGCGAAGGCAGACACGAGAACCTTCTCGCCGGACTTGGGCGCCTGCTCGCGGCGGCATCCAGTTCGCTCGCCGACGACCGCGCCGAAAGTCAGCGTCGACGTGTCCTGCTCCGCGAACATCCCGCGCTCTTCGCCAAGCGAATGGCCGTCCTGCACGAGTTCGAGGACGAACTCGCTGACCTGGTCGGCCGCAGGCTCGAGATCGACGGCGCCACCGGCCCCGAAGATCCGGCTACCCGCCAGCAGCAGGCGCGCCTCGTGGCGCTCATCGGATTCGCCACGATGAGGCACGCCTACCGCCGCTGGATCGACGAGGAGGATGACAGATCGCTGTCGAGTCGCATCCGCGAGGCGTTCGAGGAACTCGACGCCACTCTCGCGTCCACGTACGGCCGGTGATCGGCTAAGCTTTCTAGCTGTGTCTTCGCGCAGCGAAGTCCGCCGCCTTAGCTCAGTCGGTAGAGCATCTCACTCGTAATGAGAAGGTCGTCAGTTCGATTCTGACAGGCGGCTCCCTCCGGCAGCGCGAGTCCACCATTTGGGGGACCGACGCGCGAGTTGACCCCCGAGTGCGTGACATTTTCCGCAGCGAAACGCCCCCAATTCAGGGGTAGTTGCCGGAAAGTTCCCCTCATCGCATTGCAATCGCCGTCAATGCGGACATAGCGTTGGCACTGCGAATCGTTGGGGAACGGTTGCTGAACAGGTCCGGGGGGAACTGCCGTGAAGCGCATTGCATATCTCGTCGCCGTATTTACGGCGGTACTCACGCTCGTCCTCCCCTTCGTCGGCGGCAGCGGTCCGTCACTGTACGGAACTCCCGCATCGGCGGTCGCCGCCCAGCAAACCCTGCTCCCCATTTTCGCGACCGCACCTCAGGCGCCCGCTGCGCCATCGAACGCCGCCGTTCAGACCTTCAACACGAGCGAGGCAGTCCTCGCCGCCCGAGCGACAACCCGCGCCGCACAACTCAAAGTCGACTTTGAACACCTGGCACAGAAACCCGTCCCGGTACCCGTCGTCGTCGTTCCCGGCGCCAGCAGCAGCGGCGGGGGCGCAGCCCGCCGGGCCGCGGTCGAAGCCGCGGGCGGTACCTGCCCATCCGCCATCGGGGGCTCACCGGGCGGAGCACCGGGTCGGGTTTCCTCCGGCGGTGTCCAGGGCACGACGAGCGGCGACCTCGCCTCCTTCGCCGCCACCTACAACGCCATTCGTGTGGCAAACTGCCTGCAGCCCATCGCGCCAAGCCACATCCGGTACGACAGTTGCATGGAAACCCGGCTGTTCTGGATGGCCGAAGACCCGAGCACCGACCCGAGCAGCGCGTGGGGCCACATGGGTTCGCAGCGCAGCGACGGCGTTCCGAGCCAGGGCTGCGACGGCAACCTCGCCGGTGGTTACGGCAACACCGGCAGCACCGTCGCCACGAAGTGGTGGAACTCCTCGGCGCACCGGGCATCGCTGTATCGTCCCACCTACAGTGGAAGCGTTGGCGGCGTCTGCATCTACTTCGCGATGACGCACGGCGGCATCCCGAACGAGCCGTACTCGTTCACGCGCGCCGCAGCGGTGTGGGGCGGCTGCTAGATTCCCTGAATGGGATCACTTCGCTGGGGCATTCTCGGAACCGGGTGGATCGCGCACGCCCAGACAGCAGACCTGATGGCGCACGGGTTCACGGTGAACGCGGTCGGTTCCCGAACGCAATCCGGTGCGGCGGCGTTCGCTGCGGAGTTCGGCATTCCGAACGCGCACTCCAGCTACGAGTCGCTCGTGGGTGACGATTCGGTGGATGTCGTCTATGTCGCCACGCCGCACCCGATGCACGCCTCGAATGCGGTGCTGGCGCTCAACGCCGGCAAACATGTCCTCGTGGAGAAACCCTTCACGCTCACCGCTCGTCAAGCTCGCGAACTGGTCGACCTGGCGGCGCAGAAACAGCTTGTGGTGCTGGAGGCGATGTGGACTCGGTTCCTGCCCCACATGGTCCGGTTGCGGGAAATCATTCGTGCCGGCGGGATCGGCGAGGTTCGCACGCTCCTCGCCGATCACAACCAGTTGCTGTCGGATGATCCGAACGGCCGCCTGCGCAATCCGGCACTGGGCGGCGGTGCGCTGCTCGACCTCGGAATCTATCCGGTCTCCTTCGCCTGGGACCTGTTCGGGGAACCGTCGCGCGTGCTCGCGAGCGGGACGAAGACCGAGACCGATGTGGACCGGCAAACGGCAATCATCCTGGAGTATCCCGGCGGCCAGCGGGCCGTTCTGCACACCGCACTGGACACTCCGGGACCGAACAGGGCGGCCGTCATCGGCACCGCTGGAATGATCGAACTCGAGTCGGTGTGGTACACGCCAACGACGTTCACCGTTTTCGACAGCAGCGGCGAGCCCACCGAGCGGTACGTGAGCGACGTCACGGGCCGGGGGATGCAGTACCAGGCGTGGGAGCTGGAGCGCCTCGTCGCTCGCGGGGAAAACCCGGCAGACCTGCTTCCTCCTGAGCAGTCGGTGAGTACGATGCGAACGCTGGACGAGGTGCGCAGGCAGATCGGGCTGAACTACCCGGGGGAACCCTAAGCGTTGCCGCGCAACCGAACCGGAACTGGCACGCAGCTTCAGGTTGGCGCGGATATCATGGGCGAGTGAGTGACGAGGAGCCGCTGACCCGCCGCGCAGCCCGGGAAGCCAATGCCAAAGGCAAAGGTTCCCGGCGTTCGGCGCCTCCCGCAGCCGCGCCAGGAACTTCGGCGCCCGAGCCTGCGACGGAGGTGCTGGCCACGGAAGTGCTCGGTGCCGCCGGTGGGGCGAAGCGCAAAGCCCCGAAGGAGAAGGGTTCGGGGTTCGCCGAGATTGTCGCGCGCCACCCGAATGCCTGGATGTTCTCCGCGCTCGGTGTGATCTTCCTGCTTCTGGGCACGGGCGCGGTGTTCGCCGGCGCTGCCGTCGGTGCCGCGACGCCGGTTGCCGCCGTCACGTCGCACACCCCCACGCCCGATCCGACGAGGGCGGTTCCGCTCGAACCGGCCGCGGCATCCGCCCTGCGCACGTGCACCATTGATGCCGCCGCGAAGGACCCGAGGCTGCACACGTTCGAAGGTTCCGTCATCAACGTGACGACCGGCGAGGTACTCTTCGATCGCAATGCCGGTACCCCGGCGCCGCCGGCGAGCGGCCTGAAAGTGCTTGTCGCCGCGGCGGCCCTCGCCACGATCGGGCCCGGCTTCCGGATGACAACCCGCGTGTTCGAGGGAAGCGACCCGGGGAGCATCGTTCTGGTCGGCGGCGGTGATCCCACGCTCAGCGCTCTGCCTGCTGGCGTGGAGAGCTTCTACACCGGTGCCCCGAAAATGTCCGACCTCGCGGCGCAGACCAAGGCGGCGTGGGAGACGAACCACCCCGGCGAGCCGATCACGAGCGTCATTCTGGATGCGAACTATTGGAATCCGTCGGACAAATGGGATTCGACCTGGGATCGCAGCGAACAAACCAACGGCTACCAGGCCGAGGTGACGGCCCTCATGGTCGATGGAGACCGCGCGAACCCGCAGAAGGCGACAAGCCCCAGAAGCACCGACCCGATCGGGAGGGCGGGGAGCGCGTTCGTCGCAGCGCTGGATCTCGGCACCCCGGTCACCGTCACCCAGGGCCGGGCGACCCCCGGCAAGCCCAAGCTTGCGGAAGTGTCATCGCAGCCGATCAGCACCCTGATCGGTCAAATGATGCCGACATCCGACAACACACTCGCCGAAATGATCGCCCGCGTCATGTCCAAGGAATCCGGCGACGGAGGAACCGCGGCCTCGCTGGACACCGTGATCAAGGGCGGACTCGTCGACTTGGGGCTCAACCCGATGGGCGTTTCCATCCGCGACGGTTCGGGGCTGAGCGCCAACAACACCGTTCCTCCGCTCTTCCTGGCGCAGCTTATGGCAAAAGTTTCCACGGGGGCCCAGGGCCTCGGAGTCATCAAGTCTGCGCTGCCGATCGCGGGGAAAACCGGTTCGCTGGCCGGCCGGTTCACGGGTGACAACGCCGTCGCCCGAGGCCACGTGTTCGCGAAGACCGGGTGGATCGACACCTCGCGAACGCTTTCCGGCTGGGTGGAAGCCACCGACGGATCCGTGCTCTCGTTCGCGTTTTACGCGCTCGGCCCCGTAAAAATCGAAGCAACGGACGCACTCGACACCTTGGCTACGGGACTATACAACTGCGGCAATAACCTATCCAACAACTAAAGGCGCACAGGGGAGAACCATGGGCAGGGCACTGTTCATCATCGACGTGCAGAATGATTTCACCGAGGGTGGAGCACTCGGCGTGGAAGGCGGTGCGGCGGCGGCGGAGCGGATTTCCGCGTTCCTGGCCGCGCATCCCGGATACTACGACGAGGTGTTCGCCTCGCGTGACTGGCACGATGGCGACAACGACAATGGCGGCCACTTTGCGACGGACGGGGAGCCGGACTTCGTGACGACGTGGCCCGTGCACTGTGTCGGCGGGACGCACGGTGCCGAATATCATCCGGCATTGAACACCGAACCGATCACGGTTCCGGTGCTGAAAGGCCAGGGAGTGCCCGCCTACTCGATATTCGAGGGCACAACGGGGGATGGTCGGACCGTCGCCGACATGCTGGATTTTCTGGGCGTGATCGACATTGACGTGGTCGGGATCGCCACCGACTACTGCGTGCGGGCATCCGCTCTCGATGCTCTGGAACACGGTCGCCATGTGCGGGTGTTCACCGACCTGGTGGCCGGCGTTGCCGAGCCGTCCTCGGAGGCAGCGCTCGCCGAGCTCGGCTACGCCGGAGCGGAAATCGTGGAGTCCACATCGCTCGGGTGAATCGTCGCGGGATCGCCTTCATGGCGTCCGCCCACCTCATCGACGATTTCTACCAGGGCGTTGTTCCCGCGCTGCTGCCGTTTCTGGTGCTGGAGCGCGGGTACAGTTACGCGGCGGTGGCCGGGCTCGTCCTTGCCGCGAATCTGCTGTCATCGGTTGCCCAGCCGGCATTCGGCTGGTGGGGGGACC
This sequence comes from Micrococcales bacterium, assembly GCA_017306245.1. Classification (GTDB taxonomy): domain Bacteria; phylum Actinomycetota; class Actinomycetes; order Actinomycetales; family Microbacteriaceae; genus Terrimesophilobacter. The sequence continues at coordinate 103,912 of JAFKIY010000005.1, forward strand.
ACAAGCCTCGCCGCTGGCTCATCCCCGCCGGGATGCTGACCGCCGCGATCGGCGTGAGCCTTGTGGCGTTCACCCCCGAGTACTGGATGACGTGGCTCGTGATTGCGATCTCCGGAATCGGGATTTCGGCGTTCCACCCCGAAGCGGCGCGTGCCGCGCGGGTGGCGGCGGGAAACAGCAACCGGGCGATGAGCATTTTCGCGGTCGGCGGGAACCTCGGATTCGCTGTCGGGTCTCTCGTGGCTACGCCGCTCCTCCTCTGGACGGGGCTCGGCGGTACGCCGTTGCTCGTGATCCCCGCCGCCGTGATGGCCGTTGCCATCGTCCTGTGGCTCCGGCGGGTTCTGGACGGTCCCGTGGATGCGCCGAAACCTGTGCGCCATCCGCCTGGACCGGACAATTGGCCGGGTTTCCTCCGGCTGACCGCCGTCGTGGTGGTGCGCTCCATCGTGTTCTTCGGGTCGGTGTCGTTCGTTGCGCTCTATTTCATCCACGACTTCCAGACGTCGGAGGCGCTCGGCGGTGCGGCGCTCACCGTGTTCCTGACGTTCGGGGCCGTCGGCACGCTGTTCGGCGGCTGGCTTGCGGACCGGATCGGCCGGTTACGCAGCATCCGGATGGGGCTCGCCGTGGCGATCCCGGCGCTGCTCGGCGTGGTCCTCGCGCCGACCTGGCCTGTCGCGATCGTTTTCGTCGCGATTTTCGGGATCGCCATTTTCGTGCCGTTCGCGGTGTTCGTGATCCTCGGGCAGGACTATCTTCCCAACCGGATCGGCATCGCCAGCGGCGTCACGGTCGGCCTCGCCGTCACCGTGGGCGGGTTGTTCAGCCCGCTTCTGGGGTGGATCGCCGATCAGTCGAACCTCCACGTGACGTTGGTGATTCTGGTGGGGCTGACCGCGGTGAGCCTGGGGCTCGCGTTCCTGCTCCGGGAACCGGATTCGAGCCCGCGGCATCCGCGTCCGCTCGGCGACACGACCGCCGAAGCCGCTGACGAAGGCGCGATCTGACGAGTCCGGGAGGTTTCGCGCCACCGTCTTTCCCCGACCATTCTCGGCTTGCACGATTCCAGTCGGAGCTTTGCCCTGACGACGCTCCATGGCATTTATATTGACAGAGCCTCAATTTTAATGGAAAAATGTATTCGGTTTGTGGGGGTACGACCGTGCCCGAAGAGCCTGATGGGAGTTCGCATTGACCGCAGTCACCTCACTGGAGGACACGAAAACGTTTGCCCGGATGCGCCTCGCCACAGTGTGGGCGGCGTTATTGGCTGCTTTCCTCCTTATCTTCGGGAGCACGCTGGTGGGCGCGTCGTCCGCTCAGGCGGCCGCCGTCACTGACACACAGAACGGTATGACGTTTTCCGCGGACGATGCCAACGTTTCGGCCGGGGCCAGCATCACTGCCTACAATGCTGGTGTCGGTGGCGTCACCCCAGTTATTCCAGCCACCGTGACGATTGGCACGAACACCTATTCCGTCACCGGTATCGGCGACAGCGCGTTCAAGAACAAGGGGCTCACCTCGGTGACCATTCCGAACACGGTCACCACCATCGGCCCGTTCGCGTTTGGTGACAACAGCCTCCTCACCGTAACAATCCCGAACTCGGTCACCACTCTCGGCAACTACTCTTTCGGGTCCAACAATTTGACGTCCGTGAGTATCTCGAATGCTGTGACCAGTATCGGCAGCAATGTGTTCAGCTACAATCATTTGGGTTCCGTTGTGATTCCGGATCTGGTCACCGACATTGGCACCAACGCATTCTTCGGCAACAACCTGACGTCCGTGACGATCCCGAACTCGGTGAACACCATCGGTTACGACGCGTTTGCCCAAAACCTTTTAACATCGGTGACCATTCCGAGTTCCGTCAATGACATAAAGGACAAGGCGTTCAGCGACAACCCGTCTCTCACCGATGTGGTATTTCTGGGTCCCGCACCCGTGACCTTCACCGCGGCGGGTGTGGCCAATGGTTCGCTTGGGTTCACGCCCGGGCCAGTCGTGCACTACCCCAATAGTTTCGCCGCACCGCCGGCGGGTGGCTACACCACACCGACGTGGCAGGGCTACACCTCACAGCGCAACCCGATTGTGACGTTTAACATGAGCGGGCACGGTGCGGCGATCGCGCCAGAGGATGTCGGTTTCGGCTTGCCTGCTACCGCGCCGACCGCCCCGACCGCATCCGGGTGGAAGTTTACTGGCTGGTTCACCGATTCGGTGCATACGAATCCAGCAAGCTTCAGCAGCCCGATCGCCAAAGACACAACTCTTTATGCCGGGTGGGCTGCAGACCCTGTTTTGGCGGCGACGGGAAACACTGTGCCTGTGGTTCCAGTAACCATTTTCGGTGCCGCGGCGCTGATCGGCGGAATCCTCCTGCGCAGGCGAGCGCGACCCGCAGCCAGGTAGCAGCCGCGTCCGGAGAGTTCTGATTCTGGCGGCTCGCGGTCGTTAGAGCTGGTGGCCGAGCTTGTACTCCGGCATCGCTTCGCCCTCGCGCGTGTAGGAGAAGCCGTCCGCACCGATCGTGACGGCAGATTCAGACGTGTCGACACGCGCCACGAGTTCTTTGGGTGAACCGTCGAGCCCGAGCACTGTTGAGCCCTCTGCGTACCAACTCGGCACGACGGGGTTGCCCCACCAGTCGCGCCGCTGGTTGTCGTGCACATCCCACGTGAGGGTGGGATTGTCGGGGTCGCCCGTGTAGTAGTCGTGCGTGTAAATCTCGATGCGGTGGCCATCCGGGTCGCGCAGGTACAGGTAGAACGCGTTCGAGACGCCGTGGCGGCCGGGGCCGCGTTCGATCATGTCGGAGCGGCGGACAGCGCCGAGGTGGTCGCAAATGTTCAGGATCTGGCCGCGTTCGTGTGTCGCGAATGCGATGTGGTGCATCCGCGGCCCGTCGCCGCCGGTGAGCGCGATATCGTGCACGGTCGCCTTGCGGAACAGCCAGGACGCGTAGACGGTGCCTTCGTCATCCTGGATGTCCTCGGAGACGCGGAAGCCGAGGTTCTGGTAGTAGTCCTGGGCGAGCGGAACATCCGGCGTCATGATGTTGAAGTGGTCGAGCCGGGAGATCGCACCGGCCCCGTGCACGTCGTAGCGGCGGGTAAAGCGCTCCACATGGTCGGCGTCGTAGAAGAACTCGATGGGGAAGCCGAGCGGATCCTCCACGCGCACCGCTTCGCCGATGCCCTTCATCGCACCTGCTGCGCGGTGTTCGACCGGGCAGCCGAGCGCCTCGAAGTAGGTCGCGGCCTTCGCGACCTCATCCTGGGAGCGAACCCGGTAGGCGAGAGCCCCGAGCGCGGCGACGGGGCCGGTGCGCAGCACGAGGGAGTGGTGCAGGTATTCCTCGAACGCGCGCAGGTAGATCGCGTTCTCGTCTTCGTACGTGACGACGAGCCCGAGCACGTCCACGTAGAACGTGCGGCTCGCGGCGAGGTCGCTCACGATGAGCTCCGCGTACGCGGCGCGGATGATGTCGAATGGTTCGGTCTTGACTGGGTCACTCATGAGCGGTTCCTTTCCGTGAAAGATACCCGTTCGGACGAGCGATACTGCCGAGGGGGTCACGCTCGTCCGAATGGGTATTTGTGGAGGTGGTGAGAGCGGCCGGGCAGGCGACAAGCACGCCGATCATGAGGAGGCTCCGAACTTCGGTGTGTGTGCTGGGGAGAGTGAAATGTGCACGGCCTGCTGCTCCGTGTAGAAGTCGAGCGAACGGTACCCGCCCTCGTGGCCGAGGCCACTCGCTTTGACGCCGCCGAACGGCGTGCGCAAGTCCCGCACGTTGTGGGAGTTGAGCCACACCATGCCGGCCTCGATTTGGTGCGCGAACGTGTGGGCGCGCTCCAGGTTGGTTGTCCAGAGGTAGGCGGCGAGGCCGTACTTCACGGCGTTCGCAAGCTCCAGCGCCTCCTCATCCGTGTCGAACGGCGTAATGCACACGACCGGCCCGAAGATCTCTTCCTGGAAGATGCGGGCATCCGGCTTCACGTCGGCGAACACGGTCGGCGAAACGTAGTTTCCGGTGTCGAGCCCGTCGGGGCGGCCACCGCCCGCGACGAGCCGGCCCTCGCTCTTGCCGAGCTCCACATAGCTCATGACCTTGGCGTAGTGCTCGGGATGCACGAGCGCGCCGACCTCGGTCTTGGCGTCGTGCGGGTCGCCGACGACGATGCTCTTCGCGCGGGCGGCATAGGTCTCCACGAATCGGTCGTAGATGCTGCGGTGCACAAGGATGCGACTCCCAGCGGTGCAGCGCTCGCCGTTGAGGGAAAACACGCCGAACAGCGTCGAGTCGATCGCCGCATCGAAGTCGGCATCCTCGAACACGATCGCCGGGGACTTGCCGCCCAGCTCCATCGAGAGCCCTTTGAGGTGCTTAGCGGCGTTGCCGAAAATCGTCTGGCCCGTGGTGGTCTCGCCCGTGAAGGAGATGAGGCGCACGTCCGGATGCTTCACGAGCGCATCCCCCGCGTCCTCGCCGAGCCCGTTTACGAGGTTGAACACGCCCTGGGGAAGTCCTGCCTCTTCGAAGATCCCGGCCCACAGGCTCGCCGACAGCGGCGTGAACTCGGCGGGCTTCAGCACGACCGTGCATCCGGAGGCGAGCGCGGGGGCGAGTTTCCAGCTCTCGAGCATGAACGGCGTGTTCCACGGCGTGATGAGCCCGGCGACCCCCACTGGCTTGCGGTGCACGTAGTTCATTTGAACGCCGGGCACCTGGTACGTGTCATCGCGCTGCGCGACAACGAGGTCGGCGAAGAAGCGGAAGTTCTCCGCCGCACGATGCGCCTGACCGCGCGCTTGCGTGATGGGCAGACCGGTGTCGAAGGTCTCGAGTTCGGCGAGTTCGTCGCCGCGCGCCTCGACCTGATCGGCGATGCGGTTCAGGATGCGGCTGCGCTCGCGGTTCTTCATGCGCGGCCACGGTCCAGTGTCGAACGCGTGCTTCGCGGCGGCGACCGCGCGGTCGATGTCGGCCTGCTGGCCTGCGGCCGCCTGCACGTAGGTTTCGTTCGATACGGGGTCGAGCACGTCGAACGTGCCACCGTCGACGCTGTCGACGAACTCGCCATCGATGTAGTGCTGGATGCGGTCTGGAAGGTTTTTGGGCACGAAGTGCGTCATTTACTTGCTCCCTACTGTGAAGCCCTCAGCGGAGGTGAGGTACTGCTCACCCTCGCCCATGAGCTGCTTGATCTTCACAAGTCCGGCATCCGTCGGCTCGATGAGCGGCGACCGCACGTGGCCGCTCGCGATGAGACCGCGCTGTTCAAGCACCCACTTGCCCGGCGCGGGATTCGTCTCCACGAACAGGAGGTCGACGAGCGGGTGCAGGCCGTAGTGGATTTCGCGCGCGCGGTCGAAGTCACCCGACTCCCACGCTTCGAACATCTCAGCGACCGCGGCGGGCGCGATGTTCGCGGTCGCGCTCACGAAGCCGGCGCCGCCCAAAGACATGAGCGGCAGGCAGAGAAGTTCGATGCCGCTCCACACGAGCAGTTCCGGGCCGCACAAGTGCAGCACGCGGGAGAAGTGCTCGAAGTCCTTCGTAGTTTCCTTCACGCCGACGAAGTTCTCCACGTCGTGGAAGAGCCGGGCCACTGTTTCCGGCGCGATGTCGACGGCGGTGCGACTCGGCACGTTGTAGGCGACGATCGGCAGGTCAGGGAACTCGTCCGCGACCGTCTTGTACCAGCGGTAGAGCGCCTCCTGCGTCGGGCGGGCATAGTACGGCGTGATGATGAGCGCGGCGTCGACTCCGGCGTCGCGAGCGGCTGCTGTGAGCTCGAGGGTTTCGTCGAGTTTCGCGGATCCGGTGCCCGGCATGAACGGGACGCGGTCGTCGACGGCGGCAGCCACCGTGCGGATCGCCTCTGCGCGCTCCGCGATCGTCTGGGAGCTCGGCTCACCCGTCGAGCCGCCGATCGAGATACCGTGGCTTCCCGAGGCGAGCTGCCAGTTCACGAGGTTGGTGAGCCCGGCGTGGTCCACCGCTCCGTCAGCCGTGAACGGCGTCATGAGCGGGGCGATCGAGCCGCGGATCGAGGCGGGGTTCCTGCGGAACTTCATGCTGACTCCTGTGTCGGTTGGTCTGAGTGGTGAAGGCGTGCGCGTTCGTGCGCAAGGAACGCGTCGAGAGTGGCGAGCCGGTGGTTGCGGGCGGCGAACTCGAGTTCGACGGGGTCCGCGCTGCCCTCGATGAGGTCCAGAATGTGCGCGTGCTCCGCCACGGACTCCTTCGCCCGCCCTGGCACGAAACTGAACGTGGACTCGCGCAGCGCACGCAGTCGCGCCCACCCGCGATCGACGAGGTCGAGGATGTGCGGATTCGGGCAGTGTTCGAACAGCACGGAGTGGAAGTCGAGGTTCAGACGGGTGAACGCCACGGGGTCGAAGTGGTGCAAACTCTCCGCGAGTTGATCGTTGGTGGCGCGTGCGCGAGCCACGTCATCCGCCGTCATGAATGGGGCGGATGCCGCGGTCGCCCACCCCTCGACGAGACTCAACGTCTGCATGGTGACCTCGTACTCGCGCGGGTCGGCCATCGCCACCTGGGCGCCGACGTTGCGCTCGAACTGGACGAGCCCCTCGGCCTCAAGCAACCGGATCGCCTCGCGCACGGGCACGACACTCACACCGAGTTCGCCCGCGATCGCCCCGAGCACGAGCCGGTAGCCGGGGGAGTACCGGGAATCCTCGATGCGCGCCTTGATGAAGTCGTAGGCGAGCCGCGATTTGCTCGGCGCCGCTAGCGTTGCGTTGAGAGCCACAACTCGTACCTCGCCTTCCACTCGGCATTCATCGGATACAGCCCGTCGACGCTTTCCCCTGCACCGACCTGTTCGGCGATGAACGTCTCCTGACGCTCCTGCTCGATGGCGTCGTCCACGAGTTCATCGATGAGCGCAGGGGGAATGACCAGCACGCCGTCCGAGTCGCCGACGATGATGTCGCCGGGTTGCACTGCCGTGCCGCCGCACGCGATCGTCACATCCGTTTCCCACGGGACGTGGCGTCGGCCGAGCACTGCGGGGTGTGCTCCGGCGTGGTAAGTGGGCAGGCCGAGCGCGGTGACCGCGTCGAGGTCGCGGACTCCGCCATCCGTGACAATGCCGGCGGCCCCGCGCACTCGGGCGCGCAACGCGAGGATGTCGCCGACCGTGCCCGTGCCGCGCTCGCCGCGCGCGTCGATCACGAGCACCTCGCCTTCGCCGAGGGAGTCGAAGGCCTGCTTCTGCGCGTTGAATCCGCCGCCGTGCGAGGTGAACAGGTCTTCGCGGCCCGGGATGAAACGCAGGGTGCGAGCTCGCCCCACGAGTCGTTTGCCTGGCTGGGTCGGCGTGAGGCCGTCGATCGAGACGGTGTTGAGTCCGCGCTTGCGCAACTGGGAGCTGAGCGTCGCGGTGCCGACCGAGTTGATCTTCGCGACCACATCGTCGGAGAGGCGCGGGTGGACGGCGGTTCCCTCCGCTTCCGCGCGCAAGCCATCGCCGATTTTGGGGCCGGCGCCGAAGTCGCCGAATGGCGTGGTCCCCTCGACGACGGGGGTGACGAGGCGGCCGGTCGTGCGACCTTCCGAGTCTTCGACGACGACCTCGACGACATCCCCCGGCAGCACCGTGGTGGATCCGGCCGGAGTGCCAGTGAGGATGATGTCCCCGGCCTCCAGGGTGATCAGCTGCGAGAGGTCGGCGACGAGCCGGCCGAACGGGAACAGGAGGGTTTCGGTGTTGTCGTCCTGCACGAGTTCGCCGTTCACCCACGTGCGGATGCGCAGCGCGTTCGGGTCGATCAGGTTGGCGGCGAGAACTGACGGGCCAATCGGGGTGAAGCCGTCTCCGCCCTTCGAGCGGAGGTTGGATCCCTTGTCCGTGTACTTCAGGTCGTACACGCCGAAGTCGTTCGCCGCGGTGACCCCCGAAACATGGCTCCAGCCTTCCTCCGGTGTCACCCGGCGGGCATCCTTGCCGATGATGAGCGCGATCTCGCCCTCGAAGGCGAGCAGTTCGCATCCAGCCGGCCGCTCGATGGGGGTGGTGGATGCCGACAGCGAGGTGGAGGGCTTCAGGAAGTAGCCGGGCTGGGCGGGGGTGCGACCGCGTTGGGCGGCACGGCTCGGGTAGTTGAGGTGGACGGCGATGACTTTGCCTGGATGCTGGCCGATCATGGCGTCGATTTCCGGCACGCTGCTGTCGTGCATGGCACCTCCAGTGGTGTACGAAATAATATACGATCTCATCACACCGGGGTGCCCGCGTCAAGCCCCGCCTCGACTGGACTGTCTGGCGGCTACAACTCCGTGGCGATGGTCCGTGCGGCTTCGGCCAGTCGGCGTGCAATCTCCGCGGGGGCCTGTGCGCTCGCGACGTACACGACCGCGACCGCAGCGGGCGGCTGGCCGGCCAGGGCGAGGGGAACGGCGACGGAGGACAGCCCGCGGATGACTTCATCGTGGCTCGTGGCGAATCCGCTTGCCACAACATCCTCGACCTCGGCCCGCGGCGACTCGCCCATCGCGCGCCACTGGGCGGAAGACACGAGCGACTGGATCGCGATTCCGGGAGCGCCCTGGCTGAGCAAGTGACGCGAGCCCGGTCGCTGGGCCACTGCGGCGTGGGCGTGCGTGGGTTCGACGCTCACGAGCGTCACGACGTCGTTCCGGTCGAGCACGGCGAGGAAGGCGGTCATCCCAAGGTCGTTGGCGGCAGCGGTGAGGGCCGGCAGCGCGGCCGCCTGCAGGTCGCGGGATACGCCGCGGGCGAGGGCCGCCATCCGGGGGGCGAGCTGAACCCCGCCCCCGGAGTCGCGCGAAACGAGTCCGTGATCTTCGAGTGTGCGCAGGATGCGGTAGGCGATCGAGCGGTGAACCCCGAGCGACGCGGCAAGTTCGGCGATGGATGGCGGTGTGACTGCTTCGGAAAGAAGTTCCAATACCCGTAGTCCGCGGGAGAGAGTCTGGGAATGCGGCGATTCCTGGCTCATGACTTGCCTTACGTCGGACTGGCGGGGTATCGTTCCCTGTCGGAACGCGGTATTCTATATTAGAACACCCAGAAAGCGAGAGTCAACGATGATAGCGAAAGCGCCCCGGGGCTTCGAACCCGGTTCGCGGCTGTACCGGCCGCCCGCGCAGTACCTTCGCGGGAGCTTCGGACGATTCGCTACCGGGGTGGCGGTGGTCACTTTCGAAGCCTCCAGCGGCAGGCACGGGATCACCGTGAACTCGTTCACCTCCGTGTCGATGGAGCCTCCGCTCGTGCTCGTGAGCATTGCGCGCAACACGGTCTCGCACGACGAGTTGGCCGGAAAGAACTTCACGGTCAACGTGCTCGGCGCCGAGCAGGAATCCCTCGCCATGCACTTCGCCGGCAAACCGAATCAGGAGCCCAAGTGGGTTGAGGGCGACATCGCGCCTCGCCTGGCCGGGACCCTGTCGTGGTTCGCGTGCACGCCGTGGGCCGCCTACGACGGCGGCGATCACACGCTGTACCTCGGCGAGGTTCAGGATTACGACTACCGCAACGGGGACACGCTCGGCTTCGTGAGCGGACGCTTCACCGTGATTCCCGAGTTCCTCCCAGGGCACGAATCTCTGCTGTAGTTTTTAGCCACACTTCAACCGAACATCCTCAACCAGATACGACAAAGGAGTCTCCCTATGGGTGCACGTACCGGCCAGCAGTTCCTCGACAAGCTCGATTCGATGCGACCGCACATCACGATCGACGGCGAGGTGGTCAGCGAGAATCTGACGGAGCATCCGGCGTTCAAGAATGTCGCCCGCACGTACGCGCAGCTGTTCGACCTCCAGCACGACCCCAAGTTCAAGGACCAGCTCACCTACCCGTCGCCGACCAGCGGGGATCCGGTCAACGTGTCCTTCCTCATCCCCAGGACCATCGAGGACCTGGAGCGTCGGCGCGCCGGAATCAAGGTATGGGCAGAATATTCCAATGGGTTCCTCGGCCGCTCTGGCGACTACATGAACTCGTCGCTCACGGCCCTCGCCTCCGCGAAGAAGTGGTTTGAGAAGGCCGACCCCGTGTACGGGGAGCGCATCGAGGCGTACTACGAGATGGCGCGCGAAAACGATCTGCTTGCCACGCACACACTGATTCCGCCGCAGGTTAACCGTTCGGTGTCCGGCAGCGAACAGCTCGGCGGCCAGTTGTCTGCCCGCATCATCGAGGAGCGCGCGGACGGCGTCGTCATTCACGGCGCCCGGATGCTGGCGACGGTGGCGCCGATCGCCGACGAGCTTCTCGTGTTCCCGTCTACCGTGTTGCGCGGCACCCCGGAGGACGCCCCGTACTCGTACGCCTTCGCGATCCCGAACGACACTCCGGGTCTTCGCTACCTGTGCCGCACGTCGCTGCACAACGGCGGCTCCCATTTCGACGAGCCGCTCGCGAGCCGCTTCGAGGAAATGGATGCGGTGGTCGTCTTCGACAACGTGTTCGTCCCGAACGAGCGCATTTTCATGCTCGGCCACCCCGACCTGTGCAACCAGTTCTACTCGGAGACGGGTGCTGCCGCGCTCATGACACAGCAGGTGGTGACGCGCACGATCGCCAAGAGCGAGTTCTTCCTCGGGCTTGCCACCGAGATCGCGGAGGCCATCGGCATCGACGGGTTCCTGCACATTCAGGAGTCCCTCGCCGAGCTTGTCGTGGATGTCGAGATCGGCAGGGCGCTCATGCGCGCCGCCGAGGTGGACGCCAAGCTCAATGAGTGGGGCATGATGCAGCCGAATTGGCCCACGCTGAATGCGGCGCGCAACTGGTATCCGAAGATCGCGCAACGTTTCCCGCAGATCATCCGTACGTTCTGCGCGAGCGGGCTCATGGCATTGCCGGGCGAGGCAGATCTCGCGAGCGATGCTCTTCCGGACATCGAAATGTACCTGCAGGGCAAGTCGCTCACCGGGCCGGAGCGTGTGAAGCTGTTCAAGCTCGCGTACGACGCATCCATTTCCGGGTTCTCCAGCCGGCAGGCTCTGTACGAGTACTACTTCTTCGGCGACCCCGTGCGGATGGCCGGTGCGCTCGTGTCGAGCTACGACAAGACGCCCATGCAGCAGCGCATCAAGGACTTCCTCGCGCGCGAGGACTAAGAACACGGTCTGCTGAACCCTGCGCGAATCACTACGCTGGAATCAGACGATGAAGGAGTATTTCCATGAGTGATGCGCGCGAGGCCACGCTGCTGGCTTCCGTTCCCGACAAGCTGTTTATTGCAGGCAAGTGGGTTGCCGCGACGGGCGGTGGCACGCTTGACGTGCAGGATCCGTCGACGGGTGCCGTGATCCGGAAAATTGCCGATGCGACGGCTGAGGACGCGCAGAAGGCGATGGATGCCGCAGCCGAAACCCAGGATTCGTGGGCGGCAACCCCGGCCAGGGAGCGCAGCAACATCTTGCGCCGCGCGTTCGACCTGCTCATGGAGCGCGCGGACGATTTTGCCCTCCTCATGACGCTCGAGATGGGCAAGCCGCTCGCCGAGTCGATGGGCGAGGTGAAGTACGGCGGCGAGTTCCTGCGCTGGTTCAGCGAGGAGGCCGTGCGCATCCAGGGCCGGTACGGTTCGAACCCCGAGGGCACGGGCACGATGATCGTGACGCAGCGCCCTGTTGGGCCGTGCTACCTCATCACGCCGTGGAACTTCCCGCTCGCGATGGCGACGCGCAAGATCGCGCCGGCGCTCGCCGCGGGCTGCACCGTCGTCGTGAAGCCTGCCGCCCTCACCCCGCTGACAACGCTCGCGTTTGTGAAGCTGCTCGAGGAGGCTGGGCTGCCGGCAGGCGTCGTGAACGTGCTCACGACATCCTCGTCCGGCGCAGTGTCGAAGCCGATTTTCGCCGACTCGCGTCTTCGCAAGCTGAGCTTCACCGGCTCGACCTCGGTGGGCGTCGCGCTTCTCAAGCAGGCTGCGGATGGTGTGCTGCGCACGTCGATGGAGCTCGGCGGCAACGCACCCTTCGTCGTGTTCGAGGACGCCGACCTCGATAAGGCCGTGGAGGGCGCGATGATCGCGAAGTTCCGCAACATCGGCCAGGCGTGCACTGCGGGCAACCGGTTCATCGTGCACGAGTCGGTGGCCGCGGAGTTCGCGAAGCGCGTCACCGAGCGCGTGAAGGCGTTCAAGGTCGGCCGCGGCACCGAGGATGGCGTGACGATCGGTCCGCTCATCGACGCGAAGGCGGTGGCGAAGGTCGGAGACCTCGTGGCGGATGCGGTGAAGCGCGGCGCGACCGTGCACACGGGCGGTTCGGCGATCGAGGGCGACGGCACGTTCTACGAGCCGACGGTTATCAGCGATGTGCAGCCCGGGAGCGACATCCTCACCGAGGAGATTTTCGGCCCTGTGCTCTCGATCGCATCGTTCAAGGACGAAGCTGACGCCGTGCGGATGGCCAACGATACCGAGTACGGCCTCATCGGCTACGTGTACACGAAGGATCTCGCACGCGGCCAGCGGATGATCGAGGCCATCGACACCGGAATGATGGGCCTGAACGTCGGGGTTGCGTCCAACGCGGCGGCACCGTTCGGCGGCGTGAAGCAGTCGGGGCTCGGCCGCGAGGGCGGTTTCGAGGGCATCCACGAATACCTCTCGATGAAGTACACGCTCACGCCGAACCCGTAGCCGCCGTCCGCTGGTTCAGGAGTTCCGCGGAGCCGACCTTGAGTCCGCTGGTTGGGGGGTTCGGCGAAGCCGAACCGTCTCGAAACCCGCCGACGGTACCCTCTCTCCGCCGGCTCGCCGAAAGTGACGGTGAAGCGAAAGCGTCCACGATCGGATTGCGTCCCAGTTCCGATAGTCCCCTTCGGCAACGCCCATGAGCGTGAACGGTATTTTCAATGCGATGCGGGTGGCGAAGTTCATGCGCGAGTAATCCAGGACTCCCGCGAACTGGCCGATGCTCACCGGCGCAATGTGGTCAGACAACCGTTCGAGTGTGTTGGCATATTTCTGCGCGGCGGCGAGCGCCTTGCCGGTGGGCTCGAAGAGCGTCCCGCACGTGAAAAAGTACGCGACGGGGATCGTGCGCAAGAACGCCTCGTTGTCTTTCACGAAGTTTCGCGCCGGCGACGTCCAGGTGTCGTAGTGGATAGGGGCGCCGATTATGAGGGCGTCGATGTCGGCCGAATCGATGCCATCGCCTATCGGTCCAGTGGTGACGGTGTTCCCCCGCTGACGGAGAACGTTGGCAATATCCGCCGCTATTTCACCCGTCGTGCCGAACGTCGTGGCGCAGGCGACATGCACCCTGGGTGCGGTCAATGTCCTCTTGCTCATGAACCCACCGTACGGCCGGAAAGGAAGACTATCCATAGCTAAAACACTTGATTACATACGCAGCCGTCTACACTTGCGGCATGGATGTTCTCGCCGGGCTTCTCGACGGTCCCCGCGCGCGGGGAGCATTTTTGCTCCGCGCCCTCATGCAACCTCCCTGGTCGATGCGGATCCTGGATGAAGCACCCCTCACCTTGATCGCGATCGTGCGGGGGGAAGCGTGGATCGCCACCGACGATGGCGAAGCTGTTCACCTTGGGGCCGGAGACATCGCCGTTGCCACCGGGCCGGACCCCTACACCGTTGCCGACACTCCGGGCCGTACTACCGACATCGTCGTGTACCCGGGCCAGGCCTGCCGCTCGCTGTCCGGCGAGCCACTCGAGATGACAATGCGCCTTGGCGTGCGCACGTGGGGCAATGATCCGGACAGTTCCACCGTCATGCTCATCGGCGCCTACGAATCGCTGGGCGAGATCAGCCAGAGCCTTCTCTCCTCGCTCCCTCCTCTGCTCACTCTCGCCCGTGACCAGTGGGACACCCCGTTGATTCCCCTGCTCAACGACGAAGTCGCCAATGATGAGCCCGGTCAGTCGGCGGTTCTGGACCGGCTCCTCGACCTTCTCCTCATAGCGGCACTGAGAGCGTGGTTCATTCGCAACGAGACCGAAGCGCCCGGCTGGTACCGCGCCGCCGGCGACCCGATCGTCGGACCGGTGCTGCACCGGATCCACGATCGCCTCGACGCCCCGTGGACGGTCGCGCGCCTCGCCGCAGAGGCAGGACTTTCCCGCGCGGCACTCGCGAAACGATTCCACACGCTCGTCGGCAAGCCGCCCATGACGTACGTGACGGAACGCCGACTCGCACTGGCCGCCGACCTCCTTCGCGAACCCGGCGCTACTGTCGCCTCCGTCGCCCCGCAAGTGGGATACGGGAGCCCGTTCGCGCTCAGCACCGCGTTCAAACGGCAGCGCGGAATCACACCACAGGAGCACCGCGCCGCGGCGAATCCTAAGGGTCCAGGGGTTCGGCCTATACGTCCGACGCCCTGAGCAATCGGACCTAAGGGCGCGCGATTCTTGCGTCCAGCCGTTCCCGCCCTTCGGCGGGGTCGAGGCCGCTGTCGGCGGCGATGAGTTCGGCGAGCGTTTCCATTTCGTCGCGGCACGCGGGGCATCCGATCAGGTGTGCACGGAGGTCTGCGGGCAAGGGCAGGTCGCGGTCGAGGACGTCCTCAAGGATCGCATCTGAGCGGTCAAAGCAGTCGTCGCAGGAAAGCCACACCTCGAATGGGCGGCGAGCGTGCGCGAGAACGGTGTTGGTCCACGAATCTTCAGTGTTCATCAGTTCACCTCCTCTGTCGTGTTGATGTAGCCCTGTGCGATCAGGCCCTCTCGCAATCGCCTTCGCGCTTCATGCAGCGTCTTGTAGACGGTATTGCGGGTGGTGTGCAACCGATCGGCGATCACGTCGATGGGGATTCCCTCGACGGTGATCGCGATCAGAATTCGTTGTTGATGCGGGGTAAGACACTCGGCGATGCAGCGGCGCAACGCCCCGGAGAGTGCCAGCCCTTCCACGTGGGCTACGGGGTCGCCCAGGCGTGATGTCGGTTCGGGGATCGACGACAGGTCGATCTCGGTGTTCGACCACACCTCGCGGCGCACCGCCGTCGCGGTATGCAGGATCCCGAACTTATAGGCCCAGGTCGTGAACCTGCTTCGCCCCTCGAAGGTGGAGAGTTTGGCGAGAATTGCGACAACGGCCTCGTCGGCGCTGGACTGCACGATCTCATCGGCTCTCACGTGCCCCAGGCGGGATGCCTCGCCCATCCGGCTGAGTTTGAAGCGCGCCGCGCGAAGCATCAGCTCGTGGAGGCGTTTGATCGCGTCTCGCTGACCGGAACCCGTCGAGGTAAGCTCGCCCAGCCAGTCGTAGTCCTCCTCGGTTGCCGCGGCGGCGAGCACAACATCGGGGCCGGATGCTTCGCCGGGCTTGCCGCTGTCGATGGCGTCCTCCCGTTCGAGCAGACCCTCTGCATTATTCGCCATACACAGTTGGTGTCACCGCGACGACGATTCTTACCCAGTATCTCCAAATTCTTTCGACGCGGTATGAATCGGCGTTGCCGGACCACTCACGTGGTATGGCAGACAGCCTGCCGTCAACCAAGAAAGGTTTACGATCATGAACCGAATGAACAGTCACCCGCGGGTGGCCATCACGACTGTCGCACTCTCCGTCGTCGGACTGCTGGGCACGTTCGGCCTGGCCGGATGCAGCACGATCGGCGACGGGGCAGTTGCGGAAGGCGCGCAGACTTCCGAGGTCAGCACGATGGACATGTCACAGCACAACGCAGAGACAACGTCCAAGCAGCTCGCGCTGTACACCGCCATGTCGAACCTGTGGGCTCAGCACATGGAGTGGACGTACGCAACCGTCGTCGCCTTCGCCCAGGAATCTCCCGCCTTGAACGCGTCGCTGGAACGGCTCCTGCAGAACCAGGTTGACATCGGGGATGCCATCAAGCCGCTCTACGGTGACGCAGCCGGCGACCAGCTCACCGTGCTCCTGAAGGAGCACATCACCGATGCCGTGCCGGTGCTGACCGCGGCCAAGGCCGGCGACAGCGCCGCGCTGGAGACGGCGGTCGCGGACTGGTACGCGAATGCGGTGGAGGTCGGCGATTTCCTTGCGGCAGCGAACCCGAACTGGGACAAGGCCGAGATGGAGGAAATGATGAAAATGCACATCACGCAGACCATTGCCTACGCTAGTGACGCGCTCGCCGGCGACTATGCGAAGGCCATTGCCGACTACGGTGTCGCCGAGCAGCACATGCAGGAAATGAGCGCCATGCTCAGCGCTGGACTGATCAAGCAGTTCCCGAACAAGTTCAAGTAGCGCTCTCGGGCCGTGCGCGGCATCGCCCTCGCACGGCCCCGGCATGGGCGCCACAGCATAGCTAGGCTGGAGCCATGCATGAAGCAGTGATTGTCGATGTCATCCGCACCCCGAGTGGCCGGGGCAAGCCAGGCGGTCAGCTTTCCGGCATCCACGCCGTGGACCTTCTCGCGGGAGTGCTCGAGACGCTCGTTCAACGCAGCAACCTCGACCCCGCCCTCGTGGACGACGTCATCGCCGGATGCGTGTCGCAAATCGGGGAGCAGGGCTACAACATCGGGCGGAATGCTTTGCTCGCCGCCGGATTCCCCGAGCACGTCCCAGGAACGACCGTCGACCGCCAATGCGGGTCCAGCCAGCAGGCTGCGATGTTCGCCGCGCAGGGCGTGATGACCGGACAGTACGACATCGCCATCGCGTGCGGGGTGGAGTCGATGAGTCGCATCCCGCTCGGGACATCGGTCGCCGGGATGGACCGCTACGGCTCGAAACTGCGTGCCCGCTACCCGGAGGGGCTCGTGAATCAGGGCGTCTCCGCGGAGCTCATTGCGCACAAGTGGGGGCTAGACCGCGAGACGCTCGACGAGTTTTCCGCACGCTCGCATCGGCTGGCCGTGGAAGCCCGCGAGGCCTTCGCAACAGAGATCGTGCCCACGGCCGGCCACACGATCGATGAAACGATTCGCGACACCACGACCGTCGAGGGGCTCGCCGGACTGAACCCGGCGTTCCGCACCGATGAACTGGCCGCGCGCTTCCCCGAACTCGACTGGCGCATCACGCCGGGCAACTCGAGCCCGTTCACGGATGGCGCATCCGCCGCCCTCATCATGAGTGCAGAGCGCGCCGAAAGTCTTGGACTGAAGCCCCGCGCGCGGTTCCATGCATTTGCGGTTACCGGAAGCGACCCCATCTTCATGCTCACCGGGATCATCCCGGCAACGAAGAAGGTGCTCGAGCGTGCGGGACTCGGAATCGACGACCTCGACGCGTACGAAGTGAATGAGGCATTCGCCTCCGTCCCGCTCGCATGGCAGAAGGAGCTCGGAACCGACCCAGACAAACTGAACCCGCGCGGCGGAGCGATCGCACTGGGACACCCGCTCGGTGCATCCGGCACCCGGTTGCTCACGACCCTCGTGAACCAGCTTGAGGCGACGGGCGGACGGTGGGGACTTCAAACCATGTGCGAGGGCGGCGGCATGGCCAACGCCACCATCATCGAGCGACTCTAGTCGCGTCGCGGGGAAGGCAACGACATGCAGATTTCAGGATGCTCGGCGCTCGTCACGGGCGGTGCTTCAGGGCTCGGGCTGGCCACGGCGACGATGCTGGCCGAGGCGGGTGCGGACGTGGTCATCATCGATCTGCCGTCGTCGGGCGGCGCGGATGTTCCCGGTGTGACGTTCGTTCCCGCGGATGTCACCAATGAGGATCAGGTGCGCGCGGCGATCGCAATGGCCACGAAGCCGCTGCGGATCGTCGTGAACTGCGCGGGAATCGCGACGGCGGAGCGCGCGCTCGGCAAGGAAGGGCCGCAACCGCTTGATCACTTCGAGCGCGTCATCAGGGTGAACCTCATCGGCACGTTCAATGTGATCCGGCTCGCCTCCGAGGCGATGGCGGCAACCGAACCGGTTGGCGGTGAAGGTCAGGGCGAGTCCGAACGGGGCGTGATCGTGAACACCGCATCCGTGGCCGCGTTCGACGGCCAAATCGGCCAGGCCGCGTACTCGGCATCCAAGGGCGGGGTTGCCGCGATGACGCTGCCGCTCGCCCGCGAACTCGCCGCGCGCTTCATCCGCGTCATGACCATTGCGCCGGGAACGTTCGACACCCCGATGCTCGCGGCGCTGCCCCAGGCCGCGCGCGACTCGCTCGGCATGCAGGTACCGCATCCGTCGCGGCTCGGACGCCCGGAGGAGTACGCGGCGCTCGTCAGGCACATCGTGGAGAACTCGATGCTGAACGGCGAGGTCATCCGCCTCGACGGTGCCATCCGCATGCAGCCCAAATAGACCCCGGTGGCCCGCGAAACCGCAGTATCGGCTCCAACGGGGCGATTTTGGCGCGGAAATTGCGGTTTCGGCGGAGGTGTCTGGGGATGCTGATCGAGATTACTGACACTGCCGACCCGCGGCTCGCCGACTTCGCCCGAGGCACGGATGTGCTGCTCAAGAACGGTCGCGGCGCGCACGGCCTCTACATTGCCGAGTCTGCCCTCGTGCTGGAACGGGCAATGCGGGCTGGACACCGTGTGCGGGCGGTGCTCACCCTCAGGGACACCGTCGATGACGCTGCCGCTCTCGTCGGCCCCGAGGTGGCGGTGTTCACCGGATCGATGGAACTGTTGGCGAAACTCACCGGCTATGAGCTTCATCGCGGGCTCATCGCGTCGATGGAACGCCCTGCGCTCCCGAACCCGGCCGACCTGCTTGCCGCGGCGCGCCGCGTGGTCATCCTCGAGAACGTCGTCGACCCGACGAACGTCGGCGCGATCTTCCGCTCGGTCGCGGCAATCGGCGCGGATGCGGTGCTCGTCACGCCGGGCAGCTCGGATCCGTTCTACCGGCGGGCGATTCGCGTCTCGATGGGCACCGTGCTGCAAGTGCCGTGGACGCGCGTGGGGGAGTGGCCGGCGACCCGGAGGTTGCTCACAACGTCCGGATTTCACGTGGCGGCGCTGACTCCAGCGACGGATGCCGTGAGCCTTCGCGACTTTGCCGCCAACGCGCCGGAGCGGGTCGCGCTCGTCGTCGGCACCGAGGGTGATGGTCTGACGCCGGATGCCCTGGCCGCGGCCGACACGATCGTTCGGATCCCCATGCGCCACGGCATCGACTCGCTGAATGTTGCCGCGGCAGCCGCGGTGGCGATGTGGGCACTGTCCTGACCCGCGCGGTGCGCTTTCATTATTCAGGAGGTGGCGGTGCGGATGATGCTGAAATGCTTAGTCTGACGCCCAGGAGCAACCGATTGTCACTCCTGCCACACCACCTCCTGAATGATGAAAGGAACTAAACGAGGAGTTGGTGCTGGGCCAGCTCCTTGTAGAGAGGTGTTGTGGTGATGAGATCGGAGTGGGTTCCGACACCAACCACCTGCCCGTGGTCGAGCACGACGATCTGGTCCGAGTCGACGACCGTCGACAGCCGGTGCGCGATCACGATGAGCGTGCGGTTCTCGGCGACGGCGTCGATCGCTTTGCGCAGCAGTTGCTCGTTGAGCCCGTCGAGGCTCGAGGTGGATTCGTCGAGCAGCAGGATGGGCGGCGCCGCGAGCAGGGCCCGCGCGATCGCGAGCCGCTGGCGCTCGCCGCCGGAAAGCATAACACCGTCTTCGCCGACGGGCGCATCCAGCCCGAGCGGGTTGCGCTCCAGCACCTCGGTGAGATTCACGGCGTGAAGAACATCCACGCACTGCTCGTCCGTCGCGTCCGGCGTCGCGAGGGTGAGGTTCTGCCGAATGCTGCCGGCGAGCACGGGCGCGTCCTGTTCGACGTAGCCAATTTGCGACCGCAACCCCTCACGGTCGAGGCTCCGGATGTCCACCCCGCCGAGGCGGACGATACCGGAATCCGGGTCGTAGAAGCGTTCGATGAGGGCCAGGATGGTGCTCTTGCCCGCGCCGGATGGCCCGACAAGCGCGGTGCGCTTGCCGCGGACGGCCTCGAATGTCACACCCTTGAGGACTGTCCCGCTCCCGTCGACACCGGCTTCGCCCTCCTCCGGGAGCGGCGCCGCGTACCCAAAAGACACTCCGTCGAAACTGATGGCAGCATCCGATGCGACCGACGACGCAGACTCGACGGCCGCATCAGCCTCGCCCTCCGCGGGCAGGTCGATGATCTCCTGGATGCGCCCGAGCGCGCCGAGCGCGGCGTTGACCGAGGTGACGGCACCAAACGCCTGCCCGAGCGGCATGATCATGAGGAACAGGAACAGGATGAACGCGACGAGCGACGCGACGGTGATGGCCCCGCTCGCAACCCGGAATCCGCCGACGCCGAGAACGACGAGGAATGACACCTGCATCGCGATGCCGGCGACCGGCACGACGAGAGCAGAAATCTTCGCGACCCTGATTCCCATCTTCCACGCACCGACCGCGTCCTCTTCGACGGCGGCGACTTCGCGATCGGTCGCGTTCGCGGCACGCACGGTGCGGATGGCGCTGATCGCGCGCTCCACCGACGCCGCGAGGTCGCCGACGCGGGCCTGGGCTTTTTGGCTCGCGACCCGGATGCGCGCGGACAGCAGCGTCACGGTCACGACGGAGATCGCGATCACGAGCACGGTGAGCCCGAGAAGTACGGGGTCGATGATGAGCATCGCCACGAGCGCCCCGATGAACGTGAGCGAACCGCCGATCGCTTCGACGAGCCCCTGGGTGAGGACCGCGTGGAGGAGGGTCGTGTCGCTGCCGACGCGCGAGACGAGGTCCCCGGTGCGGCGAGTATCGAATTCGCTGATCGGCAGGTGCAGCATCCGGCCGACGAGGCGTTTGCGGCTGGAGAGCACGACGCCCTCGCCGGTGCGCTGCAGCAAGTAGTGCCGGTAGCCGGAAATGAGCCCGGTCGCGACGACGAGCCCGACCAGGATCCACACGAGCGCGCCGAGTCCCGTGCCCTTTTCGACGACCGTGATGACCTGACTGACCAGCAGCGGCTGCGCGAGCGAGGCCGCCGCGCCGAGGATGCTGAGCACGGTGACAAACGCGAGCACCTTCTTGTGCTCCATCAGGTACGGCATGAGCTGGCTGAACCGGGCGCGCGGCCCTGCGTCGCCAATCTCGCCGCGTCGCCGCATCATCCTGCGGCGGTCCTGTGCAGTTGTGCTCATGGGTGTCTTTTCTTCCTCGGTTTCCTTAGCGGCGTCCATACTTCTTGTGTACCGCCTGCCGGGTTATGCCGAGCGCGGTGGCGATCATCTGCCAGCGGTCTTCGAGTTGAAAATTCAGGAAACGGCGTCAGAACTTCCCCCGATCGCCGAAGCATCGTCTCCTAGCTCTTTTTGGCCCGGATCTGTGCCAGAACGTCGGACTGGGTCGCGCGGTCAATGCGATATCGCAACGCAGCCCACACGATGAACGGCGATATGGCGACAAGCAACCAGGACGGCACCATCGCCAGTTGGAATGACGTTGCCGCCGTTTGTTCGGTCAATGCCCCGTTGAAGCCGATCACGTCGAGCAGGACGCCGCCAAGAAACACGCTGAACGCAATGCCGAGCTTGTAGGAGAACGTGTACAGGCCGAAGTACAGGCCCTCCTGACGTCGGTCGGTCGCCAGTTGTCCGCTGTCCGCTGAGTCGGCGACCATCGAGAACGGGATGCTCATGAACGCACCATTTCCGATGCCGGCGAGCATGCTGAACGCGGCGAGCGTCCACAGCGAGCTGGGTGCGTCGAGCGGCAACCAGCCGAACCAGACGTGTGTCCACGGCATCCCGACGAAACCGATCAGCCCAACCACCATGCCCATCACGAGGACGGTGCGCTTTTCGAATCGTTTGGACAGGAAGACCCACAGGGGCTGAGACAGCACGGACATTCCCAGCAGTGCCAATCCGAGGATCCCCATTTGCGGCCCGTTCAGATGATAGGTGAACGTGTTCACGTGGGTGCCGATGGCGATCGTGATCTGAAAGGTGGTCTCGATGAGGAAGATCACAATCAGGATGGCGCGGAAGCTCTTATTCTTGAGTGCGCCCTTGATCTGGGTCCACAGGCGTGGCGCCTTGCCCTCCGTGGAATCGCCGAAATCTTTTGGAATCATGAAGTAGGCGATGATGGCGATGATGAGCGTGATCACGGCGACCGCGATGCCGATCTTCGGGTATGCGGCCGGGTTGAGCTGTCCGCGCGGGAACTCTGCTGTGCTGGGGAACAGCAGGATCTGAATACCAACGATCGCGAGGATCATCCCGACAACATGGAATGCTGCCCGATACCCCTGCAGTGAGGAGCGCACGTCGTAGTCGCTGCTCATCGAACCGCCCAGCGCGTAGTACGGTGCGCCGTAGAACGTGTTCATCGTTTTCGTGAACAGCACCGCGGCAAGCACGAGAAGCACGGTGCCGATGGCGCCGCCGACGGGCTGGATGGACCAAAGCCACAGGCTGCCGAGGGCAGTTCCGACCCCGCCGAGCAACAGGTATTGGTGGCGGCGTCCGAATCGTGCCGAGACCGTGCGGTCCGAAATCGAGCCGATCCACGGGTCAGTGATGGCGTCCCAGAACACCGACACCGCGATGACGGCCCCTGCGAGAATCGGCGGTACCTGAAGGATGGCTGTCACGAAGAACAGGAGGAAGCTTGCCAACACTTGATACGGCAGGGCATAGGCGATCGCCCCAAGGCCGTAGCCCATTTTCTGACCGAACCGGACCGGGCGTGTGGTTGTAGTCTCAGGCGTTGTCGTCATTACCCATCCTTGCTTTCACTTCTCGTCGCAACACTTTGCCCAGAAAGCTTCGGGGTATCGCGTCAATGATTCGTATCTCGTCTGGAAGCAGTTCCGGGCCGAGACGGCCCTCCAGGAGGGCTTTGAGTTCCCGCGCGACGACATCGTCGCTTCCACCACCGTACTGACTGCGCCGCGAAACGACCAGAACCGGTTTTCCCCCCAGTTCAACGAGGCAGCACTCCTTGACGGCGGGATGGTCATGCGCTTCCTCCTCGACTGTCCGTGGGTAGATGACTGTGCCCGCGGTTCGGATCAGGTCAGCGCCACGATCCAGAACATGAAGGTAACCTGCCTGGTCAACGTAGCCCTGGTCCCCGGTCCGGAAGTATCCGTCGGCTAGGATGACGCCCTCGTTTTGCGAGCGGTCCAGGTAGGTTTGCAGCCGCGTGGGGGACTTCACCTGGATGTCGCCGGGCATTTCCGCCGGCAGCTCCTGGCCATCCGGGCCGACTATGCGCAGTTTCACTCCCCGTGCGACTTTGCCGCACGACTGAAGGATGCTTCGCGGGGCAAGCTCGCCGCCCACCATGTGCTCTTCCGGGCGCAGGAGTGTGACGGGGGGCAGCACCTCAGCCTGACCGTATCCCTGCTGGAAGATTGGCCCGAAACGGTTGATTGCCTCTTCCAGCTTTGCCGCCGGCATTGGCGCCGTGCCATAGACAATGTGGTTCACCGTCGCAAGATCCCGATCGACCTTCGCTGGCATGTCCAGCAGGTCGATCAGGTGGCTCGGGGTGAGGAAGAGCCGGGTCACTCCGAACCTTGTGACGGCGGCGATGAGCGACTCGGGGGTGTACGCGTCCAGCACGACGAGCGTTCCACCCACGATCATGGTCGGGAAGACCAGGCCGGTACCACCACCAACGAGGTGGATGGGGGAAAGCGAAATGTTGTTCGCTGTGCGATCCCGCTTTCCCGTGAAGTTTCGGATCACCATTTTCAGACTTGTCACTGCCGCGCTCTGGCTGGAGATCAGGCCCTTCGGCGCACCGGTCGTTCCGGAGGTGAAGCCAAGCGTGAACGGGGCAGAGCTCGAGAACCGCGCTGTCGAGCGTACCGCCGCGTGGGACAGCAACTGTGTCTCAAACTCGCTATCCGGCCCGACCTCCCACACCGGAACGCCTGGGTGCGCCGCGCGCATGGCTTCGGCCGTGCCCGGTGCGAAGTCGCGATCAACGATCATCAGTTTTGGGGTGACGGCGTTCGCGGCCGCTGTCACGAACTCGGGAGCGTGCAGCGAGTGGAACCCGGTGAGCACGGCTCCGGTCTCCGCAGCCGCGATCCGTATCTCAAAAAATTCACCTCCGGTGCCGACCTGCGAGAACACGGCGTCTCCCGGACGCACTCCGAGCGCGTGCCACGCCTGGGCGAGGCGGTAGCCGCGTTCCTGAAGTTGTCGATAGGTGATGGAACGGTCCGCGAATTGCAGCGCCACGCGATCCGGATACTGGCGAAACGCAAACCTGTGGATGTCTCGCGGAAGTCTGATGGTGGAAAGCAGCAAGCTGGTCAGCAGGCTCATGGAAAGCGGAATCCCCTCATTGTCTGGCGGTTTTGGATGTTCGGTGGTCACTCTGTGTGACCATGCCAGCTTTTGTAGGGCGACGTGCTGACTTCATCGACGGGATCAGGCGAGTGTACTCCGTGCGGATGTTCATCCGGACATCCACCGGTATCGCTGACGTCGGTGCGGGCCGCTAATCTTGACTCTTGTGCCAGAGCCATCACCCACCCCCGCAACGACCGCTTTCTCGAGCGCACGCGGCGCTGTCATCAGCGCAAGTAACCTGACCAAAAAGTACAAGGATTTCGCGGCCGTCGACGGGATCTCGTTCGAGATCGCGCCCGGCGAATCGTTCGGATTCCTCGGCCCGAATGGCGCCGGGAAATCGACGACGATGCGGATGATCGGAGCGGTGTCGACCCGCACGTCGGGCGACCTTTCCGTGATCGGACTCGACCCGAACCAGTACGGGCCGGAGATCCGCTCCCAGCTTGGCGTGGTTCCGCAGGAGGACAACCTCGACTCCGAGCTCAAGGTCAGGGACAACCTGATCGTGTACGGCCGTTACTTCGGCCTCCCGCACAGCTATTTGGGCCCGAAAGCCGACGAACTGCTCGACTTCGCCCAGCTCACCGAGAAGGCGAAATCGCGCATCGACGACCTGTCCGGCGGGATGAAGCGCCGCCTCACAATCGCCCGCGCGCTCATCAACAATCCCCGCATCATGATGCTCGACGAACCGACGACCGGACTCGACCCGCAGGCCCGGCACATCCTGTGGGATCGTCTGTTCCGCCTCAAGGAGCAGGGTACGACGCTCGTGCTCACGACCCATTACATGGATGAGGCGGAGCAACTGTGCGACCGTCTCGTCGTGATCGACAAGGGCGCCATCATGGCGCAGGGGTCGCCTTCCGCGCTCATCCGGCAGTATTCGACGCGCGAAGTGCTCGAACTGCGGTTCGGGTCCAACCGCAACGCCGAGGTCGCGACGCAGTTGGAGGGACTGGCCGAGCGCATCGAGGTGCTGCCCGACCGCATCCTCGTCTACAGCGACAACGGCGATGCCGCCATGCAACGCGTGATCGAGCTGGACCTCAATCCGCTCACGTCGCTCGTGCGCCGTTCGAGCCTGGAGGATGTGTTCCTCCGTCTCACCGGAAGGTCGCTGATCGAATGACGACAATCCCGCTTCCCGAGGTTGTCGAGGGGAGCCCAACCGATCGGGCACTTCGGGGCGGTGTGAAGCCGCGCCGTTTCGGAAGCCTGTACGTTGCGGAGGCCCGCCTGAGGGTGATGCGCAGCTACCTGCAGACCATGCTGGCGACGGGTGTCGGCACCCCGGTGCTCTACCTGTATGCACTGGGCGTCGGGCTGGCGACGCTCGTCGACGCGAACCTGGGCAGCGGTGGCGAAAGCCAGGTCAGTTACCTCATCTTCGTTGCGCCGGCCCTCCTGTGCAGCGCGGCCATGACGACGGCCACCGAGGAGTTCAGCTACCCGATCATGCTCGGCTTCAAGTGGAATCCCACATTCTTCGCGATGAACGCCGCACCGATGAGCGGCGGCCAGATCATCAACGGGGTGACGTTCGCGGTCATCATCCGGCTCGTGGCGCAGAGCATCGTCTACTACCTGTTCATGCTCGTGTTCGGCGCGATTCCGGGCCCGCACGGCTGGCTCATCATCGTGGTCGGCGTGCTCACGGGAATGGCGCTGGGCGCGATGCTCATGGCGTACGCGGTGCGGCTCGAGGAGGACAAGGGCCAGTTCAACTACATCATGCGGTTCGGTGTCATCCCGCTCACGCTGTTCTCCGGCACGTTCTTCCCCCTTTCGGTTCTGCCGGTCTGGCTGCACTGGATCGGCTGGATCTCCCCGCTGTGGCACGGCACCGAGCTGTCCCGCGTGCTCTCCTACGGGTACGAGGAGCCGGTCTGGCTCTCCGCCTTGCACGTGGCGTATCTGGTCGTGCTCATCGTCGTCGGCTGGATGCTGGCCAGGCGCCTTGCCGTGAAGAGGCTGAACAAATGACCGCGATGATCGACGCGCCGCCGACCCCGCACGTAAACCGGCCTTTTCTGCTGCCGTCCCTGTACGCGGGCAACGCCCGATCCGTCATGGAGCGCGGCATACTGTCCACGGCGAAGACGAACTGGCTCATCGTGGTGTCCGGATTCTTCGAACCCGTGTTCTACCTTCTCGCGATGGGCATCGGCCTCGGCAGCTACATCGGCGCGATCCAGGTCCCCGGCGGGCACACCGTTCCCTACGCCGCATACATTGCGCCAGCCCTGCTCGCGGTTGCCGCCATGAATGGCGCGGTGTTCGATTCGACGTGGAACGTGTTCTTCAAGATGAACTTCGGCAAGATCTACGACGGGATGCTCGCGACGCCGCTTGGCCCGTTCGATGTGGCGCTCGGCGAGATCATGCTCGCCCTGGCGCGCGGGTTCGTGTACGCGTGCGGGTTCATGATCGTCATGCAGATCCTCGGCCTGAACCTCTCCTGGACGGCCATCCTCGCGCTTCCCTCCGTGCTGCTCATCGCGTTCGCGTTCGCAAGCTTCGGCATGGGCATCACGAGTTACATGAAAACGTTCCAGCAAATGGACTGGATCAACTTCATCATGCTGCCGATGTTCCTGTTGTCGGCCACGTTTTATCCGCTGAGCGTCTACCCCGAATGGATGCAATATGCCATCCAGGCAATGCCGTTGTGGCACGGCGTCGAGCTTGTCCGGGGTTTCACGACCGGACTCGTGACGTCAGCCATGCTGTGGCACGTGCTCTACTTCGTCGTGATGATCCTCGTGGGGATGACCCTCACGACGCGACGGCTGAAGTCGCTGTTCCTCGACTAGCGCCAGAGCACCGCTATCGCGATGTTGGCGAGCGTGAGCAAGCCGATCAACCAGACCACCCAGGATTCGACCGGCCGCTTCTTGCGGAACAGGAATACCAGCACGGTGATGATGAGCACGATTGCGAGTTTGACGGCAATCTTCGTGTTGTTTATGTCGCCACCGGCCATCTGGATGAATCCGACGAGCAGAACGCCCGTGACCAGCTGGGTGAGCGCGCCGTGGATCATGGCCGCCACGACGCGACCCTGACCGGCGATCGTGTCCTTCACCTGCACCAGGACACCGCCGAGGAGCGAAGCGAGGCCGATGAAGTGCAGGATGAGCGTGATGCCGATGAGAAGGGTCATGCCCCCATCCTCCCAGAGTCAGCTATGGAGGAACACGACGTACACTCACGCGCCGAAGAGCGCGAGCGACGCAAGGCTGACGAGCGTCAGGAGCACGCGGGGAAAGTTGAAGCTCATGGCTCCACTGTACCGGTCTGCGTGGAACGGATCTCGGTGAGGTAGGTCTGGTACCCGGCGACATCCAGCGTGCTGGCGACTGAATGGATCCGTTCGGGCTCCGCGATGGCGATCATCGCGCCGCCGCCTCCGCCGCCGGTGAGTTTCGCCCCCAGCGCCCCCGCCCTCCGAGCGAGGTCGACGATGTCCTCAAGTTCGGGACTGGAAACCTGCAGCGCATTCAGCAAACCATGGTTGAGGTTCATCACCTCTCCGAGCCCGGGAAGGTCGCCGCGGGCGAGCGCCTTTGTTCCGGTCATCACGAGATCATCGATTTCGGAGAAGATCGCATCGTAGTGGCGCGGGTTCTTCTCCCATCCGGCGTGAACCCGCCCGACCGTTTCCGCGGTGAGCGAGCGGACGCCGGTCATCCCGACCACGATCGGGATCGGCGTGGCGAGCTCCAAATCGGTGACCAGATCCCCGTCATCCCTCTTCTGGAACAGAATCGTGCGTCCGAACGTGGCCACGGTGTTGTCGATGCCGGACGGTGTGCCGTGAACCAGTTCCTCGCATTCGAACGCGAGCTGCGAAATCTGCTCCTCCGAGAAGTCCAGGTTGAAGTGATGCACCATCGCCCGGATGACCGCGACGGCGAGCGCGGCCGAGGCGC
The DNA here is from genome assembly GCA_017306245.1 of Micrococcales bacterium. Lineage (GTDB taxonomy): Bacteria > Actinomycetota > Actinomycetes > Actinomycetales > Microbacteriaceae > Terrimesophilobacter. Next base: position 132,101 of record JAFKIY010000005.1, read on the forward strand.
CAAGCCCGCTCGCCCTCGGAAGCTCCGGGAAAACCTCGACGCGGACCGGCGAATCCGCAATACCCAGCCGCTGGGCGATGAGACGCGCCACCCGCGCGGCAAGCTCGGCTCCGGCCGGATTATGGGCGGCGGGGTCCGCATCCCAGCCGGAGATCACGAGCTCGTTCTGCTCCGCAGCTCCCGTCACTTCCGCTCGGATGGCCAGGTTGAGCGGAGCGGCAATGGCGCGATAGCCGTACACGACGGAGTGCTCGCCGAGGAGGATGATTTTCCCGTACCCGATATTCTTTGCCGGATCCACCTGCGTGGTGGTGATCGGGGAAATGTCGATGGTGCCGGTGACGGTTGCCCCGCCCTTGAGGTCCTCAATAATTTTCTGCGCCCTCCATACTTTGATATCCCCGCTGGCGACGAGCCTTTCGACGACCTCATCGAAGTTGTCGTCGCTCGCCCCTGCGGCGACTGCGACGCTGCGCGCGTGCAGCCGCATGTGCCCAGGCTGGATTCCCTCGGTCGATAGGGCTTTGAGCGCGGCGAGATTCTGGGCGAGGCCCACCGCCGCCATGACTTCCGCGAGTTCCTTCGCCGAACTCGTCCCCAGCAGGTTGTAGGCGATCCGGATGACCGGGTTGGACTGCACCTGGCCGCCGACCGTCCCCACCTTGAGCGGCAGTTCGATCTCGCCGACAAGGTTGCCTGCGGCATCCTTCTTCCAGCGGGTAAGCGGCTGGTAGCTGCCCGAGGATGCCGCCCACGCGTGCGCGGCGGCTTCGATCGCTCGCCAGTCGTTACCGGTGGCGATCGCGACGGCGTCGATGCCATTCATGATCCCCTTGTTGTGTGTCGTCGCCCGATACACGTCCAGTTCGGCGAACTCGCCGGCGAGCACGATGCCGTCGCGCACATCCTCCCCGCTGAAGTGCTCGGTGGCCAGACTCGCGGCGGGGATCACGGCGCGCGCACGCACCATAGCCCGGTCGGTCAGGTTGGAGAGGATGCGCAGGAAGACCCGGCCGCCGCTGAGCTCTTCGATGAGCGGCGCAATCGCCTCGCACATCGTGTTCACGAGATTGGCGCCCATCGCGTCGCGGCTGTCGACGACGAGGTGCACGACGAGCAGCTCGCCGTTGCCCGCGCTTGCGCCGCGCAAGTGGACCTCCACGTCGAGCGCCCCGCCGCCACGTTCCACCATGTTCGGGTGGGTGCTGTTGGCCAGGTCGAGGATGCGCTGCCTGCCGGCGAGGATACGCTCGGATGCGACGGCCGGGTCGCCGACGTCGAGCACCTGAACCTGGCCGATGATGAGCGGGTCATCCGCTGTGCTCGTGAACCCGCCGGCGTTGCGGACGATCAGGGCCGCGGAACTGACCGCGGCGATGATGGACGGCTCCTCCACAACCATGGGAACGAGGTAGTCGCGGTCGTTGATCGTGAAGTTGAGCCCGAGCCCCATGGGCATGGAGAACACGCCGACCACGTTTTCGGTGAGCTGATCCGCCTTCATCGAGGTGAGGATGTAGGAGCCTGTGCTCAGCGCTTCGAAGTCGGCATCGCCCAGGGCGCCGCGGTCGTGAAGCTCCCGCAGGCGTTCTGCGACGCTCAGCTGGTAAAACCGGGGAATTCTGGAGTCCGTCATGCGGGCTCGACCTTCACGCCGGCGGAGTCGGTCGGGACGGGAATCACGAGTGCTCCGGCTTCGGTGAAGGTGGACTGGAGGGCGTCCACATCCTCAAGCTTCCCAAACACCAGCCCAACGTCGCCACCCCCGGCGCCGCTCGGTTTGAAAACGGCGCCGGATTCGGCGGCGAGTCGCCGGAGTTCGAGGTGCCGTTCGGAGACAATTTTCGCTCCCGAATGCTGCGCCAGTGCGGCCAGGGCGTGGAAGTACTCGTCCGCGAGTGCCAGCACGCCGGTCGCGGATCCGAGGGCGGCCGCGGCCGACTCGGAGAGTCGAACCAGCGCACCCAGGTCACGCTGATAGGCGTCCGGCCGGTTGCGTCGATACTCCGCGACCTGGCCAACGAGGTCGACCGTGCTGCTCCCGGTCCCGGTCACGACCGCGAAGACGACGAGCCCGGCCGGGAGGGCCACCTTGTCCGGGACGTGACCGCGCCGATAGAGGATGACGCCGCCGCGGACGCTCGCCGCAATGTCGCCGCCGCTTCCGGATCCGCCCTGCGCGGACCGGTGGGCTTCATCCGCCATTCGAAAAATCGCATCGCGGTCGAGACCGCGGCCATCGCCGCGTACGCCGATCAGCGCTGCGGTCAGGGCGACCGCGACAGCGGCGCTCGAACCGAGCCCGAGTTTGTTGCCGTCGTGCCGGAACGCCGTGCTGTCCACGATGAGTTCCAGCGGGCCGGCGGGGAAGCCGAGGTGGCTGTCGACCTGCCTGCGAACCGTGTCGACGAGCGTAAGTCGCTGAGACACGTCCTCCCGAAGTTCCGGCGGCAGCGAGCCGTCCGACCCGAGCGCGATTGTTCCCTCACCGAGTCCGGGGGCAGTCAATTGCCACGTCGGTGCGCTCGTTGCGGTGACGACGGCTCGCTGGTCGGCCGCGATGAGCAGCGCAGGGGCGCCTTCGAGCACGGCGTACTCCCCGAGCAGGAACAGTTTGCCGGGTGCGGAAGCTCGAACCGCGTTCACAGTGTTCCGGCCGTCGCAGTGCCGAGAACGCGGGCGGCCGGTCCGAGCCCGCTGCGGATCACGGCGCGCACCCCGGGCACGGCCGACAGCGCCTCCGCGACCGTGTCGGCATTCTGAGGCAGGCACACCGCCTTCACCTGGGGGCCGGCATCGATCGTGAAGTAGACGGGTATGCCGCCATCACGCACTGCGCGCACCGCGTGAATGGCCGCGACCGTCGCCGCGTTCCAGTAGATGAGAGCGGGGCGTGTCGTGAACATCAGCGAGTGCAGCGCGAGGCAACTGTGCTCGGTGAGCTCGCCCACGGTTGCGAAATCTCGCGCCAGGATCGCCTCCCGCATCCGATCCAGGTTGGATGGCGCGTCGGCGACCCATGCCGGGTAGAACGGGGAGCTGGCGCTCGTGGACTGCATGCCCTCCGTGGAGGAAACTGGCTTCGCCGACTCGTCGGTGATGGCGACGATCACGCTCAACGGCCATGCCGCCCCGTCGAGAAGCTCTTCGGCGAACGAGTCGCTGCCATCCTCGGATGCCCCGGTGTGCAACTCCACGAATCCGCCGAAAATGGATCGCGCGGCGGAGGCGGACCCGCGCCGTGCCAGAACCGACAGTTCGCGCGGGGAGGCGGCGACACCGGCCGCGGCGCATGCGGCGACGACGAGTGCGGCGAATCCGGAAGCCGAGGAGGCGAGCCCCGCACCCGTCGGGAAGTTGTTCACCGAGGACACCGTCGCAGCCCGATCCAGTCCCGCCAGCTTCCGCACCCGATCGAGGGCGTCGCCCACTCTGCGCAGCGACACCTGACCGGAGGGCTGGAGCTCGCCATTCAATGTGAATTCGTCCTGCGTCAGGTCGCTCGTGAAGCTCACGGTGGTGTCCGTGTAGAGCGCGTCGAGAGTGACGGATATGGAGCCGACGGCCGGAATGTTCAGGGCCGAGTCCCGTTTGCCCCAGTACTTGGCGAGGGCGATGTTGCTGTGAGCTCTGGCACCGGCGGTGAGGGCACCGCCGTCGGTGTTGTCCACAGTGGTGCTCCGATCGCGTCGGAGGCCATTTTAGCGGTCTCCCCGCTTGCTAAAATTGTCGGACGGCCCGAGCGGCCTCGAACGTAAGGAACTGCGTGCCCCCTGGAATTAGCGGTCTGTCGCTTTCCCTGCCCCCCTACCGAGTGCAACTGCAGGACTGGTGCACCTGGAACGACGAATCGTGGGAGAAAACCCGCAGCGTCGTCGGCCGCAGTTTTCGGATGCGCGGGCCATCCCAGAGCGTGTACACGCTCGCCGCGAACGCCGTGCTGCGTCTCATCGAGGACTACGAGATCGATCCCTCCCGGGTGGGAATGCTCGCGCTCGGAACGGAGTCAAGCAGCGACAACTCCGCCGGGGCGATCATCGTCAAGGGAATGATCAACGATGGCCTCGCCGCGAAAGGTATGCCGTCGCTCGCTCGGGACTGCGAAGTCCCGGAATTCAAGCACGCCTGCCTCGCCGGGGTGTACGGGTTGAAAGCCGCGCTCCGGTATCTCGCCGCGGACGGGGCGGGCCGTCAGGCGATCGTCGTCTCTGCCGACATTGCGGAGTACGCGCTCGGCAGCACGGGAGAGCCGACCCAGGGCGCCGGCGCGGTCGCCATGCTCGTGGACGGCGAAGCGCGTCTGCTCGAGGTGGATCTGGCCGCCGGGGGGAGCGACTCCGACTACCGCACCGTCGACTTCCGCAAGCCGTTCGCGAGGTTCAGGCAACCCCCGCGCGATGACGGGCAAATGCAGGATCTTCCCGTGTTCAACGGGCGGTACTCGACGAGCTGCTACATCGACGCGACGCATCACGCGATGATGGCGATGCTCGCGAAACGCCCAGGTCGGCCGGCTGACTACTTCACGGAAGTCGACCGGGTCTTCATGCACCGCCCGTACCACCAGATGCCGACGACCGGGTGGGTGATGGCTTACCTGTTCGCGCTCGCCGCGGACGATGAGGGCCGCGCCCAATTGCGCGAATACTGTGACGCATCCGGCATCGACGCCGCGGCCCTACTCCACGAGCTGGACACCGCGTCCCCGTTCGACGAGTCGATTGTCGCAGGACAGAGCGATGGCGACGTGTTCCCGCTGTCCCGCAAGCTGCGCCAGCACCTGCGCGGGCTCGACCTGTGGCAGTCCCTCGTCGTGGAGAAGCTGCGACTCGGCTCTGATGCCATGAGGGATCTCGGCAACCTGTACTCCGCTGCACTCCCGGCGTGGCTCGCCTCGGGGCTGCGGCAGGCTGCGGACGAGGGACTCGAGATTGGCGGGCAAAGCTGGCTTGCTCTCGGGTACGGAAGTGGCGACGCGGCGGAGGCACTCCCGATGCGCGTGGCGAAGGGGTGGAAGGCCGCTGCCGGCCGAATCAACTTCGCCGCGGCGTTGGGCTCCCCGGTGGATCTCACCGAATCGCAGTACCTGGCACTTCATGAGGGGCACTCAAGCGATCTGGTACCTTTGGTCGCTAAGGGAGAGTTCATCGTGGAATCCATCGGCACGATCGACGGCCCCGACTTTCACAATCTCGGCGTCGAGTTCTACCGGTACGTGCCTGCGGCGACGTGACGAGAGCTGACGAGCCAGAAGTGCACACGAGCACTGCACCGCGCTACGCCATCATCGGCGCTGGCCCGTCCGGTCTGGCCGGCGCAAGGACCTTCCAGAAGCACGGACTGGCTTTCGACGGTTTCGAAGCGGCAAGCGAAGTTGGCGGGCTGTGGAACATCGACAACCCGCGCAGCACGATGTACGAATCCGCGCACCTCATTTCCAGCAAAACCACAACGCAGTTCGCCGAATTCCCCATGCCCGACGGCACCCCCGACTATCCGGGGCACAGGGCACTGCAGAAGTATTTTGTGGGCTTTTCACGCGAGTTCGACCTCGCCAGGCACTTTCGCTTCGACACGGAAGTGACCGGCATAGACGGAGTCGACGGCGGATGGCGCGTCACGTGGAGGGACAAGGCGGGCACCGGGAGCGCGATCTACGCGGGAGTCATCCTCGCCAACGGCACTCTCGCGAAACCATCGGTTCCGAGGTTTCCGGGCACGTTCACCGGCGAACTCCTGCACAGCAGCCAATACAAGTCTGCCGACGTCTTCCGCGGCAAGAGGGTGCTCATCATCGGCGCGGGCAACAGCGGTTGCGACATCGCCGTGGATGCCGTGCACCACGCGGCGAGCATCGACATGAGCGTGCGGCGCGGCTACTATTTCGTGCCCCGATACCTTCTGGGCCGCCCGGCAGACACCCTGAATCCGAGTCGGATGCTCCCGGCGCGGGTCAAGCAGTGGATCGATTCCCGGCTGCTCAAACTTTTCACCGGCGATCCCGTCACGTTCGGGTTCCCGAAGCCGGACTATCGAATCTACGAGTCCCATCCGATCGTCAACACCCTCGTGCTCGGGCACCTCGGCCAGGGCGACCTGCGCATCCGCCCGGACATCGACCGCTTCGAGGGTAAGACCGTGTACTTCACCGATGGGACGAGCGACGACTACGACCTCGTGATGCTCGCCACCGGCTACGAACTCGACTACGGGTTCATCGACAAGAGCCACCTGAACTGGACGGGCATGGCGCCCACACTCTTCCTCAACATCTTCGGCTCGGACATCGGATCCACAACGTTCAACGGGGTGTACGTCCTCGGAATGGTGGAGGCCATCGGGCTCGGCTGGCAGGGCCGCTACGAGCAGGCCGAATTGCTCGCCCGCTACCTCGCCGCGGACCCGGCGACGCAGCTCAGGTTCGAGGAGCTGGCAGCGAAACGGTGGCCGGACCTCACCGGCGGCTACCACTACCTCGGGATCGAGCGGATGTCGTACTACGTGAACAAGGACGCCTACCGTCGCGTCGTGAACAGGCTGGCCCGAACCCTGAAGGAGTAATCGTGAACATCGACGAAGTTGTTCTGAACTTCAACCCGACATCGCTTCTGGCGCTCGACATCGTGCTCGCGCTCATCATGTTCGGTATTGCGCTCGCCGTGAAAGTGGACGATTTCAAGGCGGTCCTCACGATGCCGAAAGCGATCGCCGTTGCGATCGGGGCGCAATTCATCCTGCTGCCGGCCGTGACGTTCGGGCTGACGCTTCTGCTTCAGGTGCAGGCGTCGATCGCGCTCGGGATGATCCTGGTTGCCTGCTGTCCGCCCGGCAACATCTCGCAAGTGCTCACGAACCAGGCGCGCGGCAATGTGGCGCTGTCCGTGTCGATGACAGCGGTCGGCAACGTCCTGGCAATTTTCCTGCTGCCGCTGAACTTCGCGTTCTGGGGCGGCCTGCACCCGACCGCATCGAAAATTTTCGAAGCGGTCCAACTGGATGCGTTCGACATGCTGCTGAAGATCGTGCTCATCATCGGATTGCCGTTCGTCGTCGGCGTGCTCATCGGGCACCGCTGGCCGAATGTCACGGCGAAAGTACAGCCGTGGGTTCGCGGCATCAGCCTCGTCGCCCTGGTCGCGTTCATCGTGTTCGCGCTCGTCGGCAACTGGAGCTATTTCATGGCGTTCATCGGCGTCGTGCTGCTGGCCGTGTTCCTGCATGACTCGATCGCCCTCGCCCTCGGCTACGTGACCGCGCGCGCGTTCCGGCTCGACACCCCGAGCACGAAAGCGGTCACGTTCGAAGTGGGCATCCGTAACGCCGGGCTCGGCCTGGGGCTCGTGTTCGCATTCTTCGGCGGGCTCGGCGGCATGGCCGTGGTTGCGGGATGGTGGGGGATCTGGGACATCGTCGCCGGGCTCATCCTCGCCACGGTGTGGTCGCGATTCACGCTGAGGAAAGCAGCGAGGGAAACCGTGCCGGCATGACCCGCGTCTACGTGACGGGCGGGAACGGGTTCCTCGGAAGTTCCGTCGTTTCCGGGCTCGCGGCGGCGAACGGTACGGAGCTTGTGGTGAGCGGTGACGTGCGGGACCCTTCGCGCACGGTGCCCGATGTCGTGTACGAGCGGGCCGACATCACCCGTCGGGAGGAACTCGTTGAGCAGTTCCGCACCCACCGGATTGACACCGTCGTGCACCTTGCCGCGATCATGAACCCCGGGCCGCACATCACCAGAGAGCAGGAGTATCTCGTGGATGTGGAGGGCACACGCAACGTGCTTGAAGCGTGCCTCGCCACCGGCGTGAAACGCGTCGTTGTATCCTCCAGCGGTGCCGCGTATGGCTACCACGCGGACAATCCGGCGTGGATCACCGAGTCGGATGCGCTTCGCGGCAATCCGGAGTTCGCCTACTCCGACCACAAGCGGATCGTCGAAGGGTTGCTCGCGCACGCGCGGTCCGAGCATCCGGAACTGGAGCAGGTCATCTTCCGCATCGGCACGATCCTTGGCGCCACGGTCGACAACCAGATCACGGCGCTGTTCGAGCGTCGTCGCGTACTCGCTGTCGCCGGTTCGGACAGCCCATTCGTGTTCATTTGGGATGAGGATGTCGTGGCGTGCATGGTGCGCGCCGCAACCGACGGACCGGCCGGAATTTACAACCTCGCCGGCGATGGCGCCGTCACGGTGCACGAACTTGCCGCAGTGCTCGGCAAGAAGCTGCTCACGCTTCCCGCCTGGCTGCTCACCGCGGCGCTCGCTGTCGCGAAGCCGTTGCGGCTGACGCGCTACGGACCGGAACAGGTCGGATTCCTCCGCTACCGGCCGGTGCTCAGCAATGCGCGGTTGAAGGACGAATTCGGTTACACGCCGTCCAGGACAAGCAGGCAGGCGCTCGAGGCGTGGAAGGCCGCGCGTGCCGCGGCATAGGCACGACGGGGAACGCTCGAACCTGCGACGTCAGTCGTAGATGCGCGAGCGATGCGCGACGTCGAGGGCGATGACGATCAAATGGTCATCGTTGATCTTGGCAATCACCCTGTAGTCACCGATGCGGTAGCGCCAATAACCTCGCAGTTCGGCGGTGAGACCCTTGCCGCGCTGCCGGGGGTCCTCAAGTGCAATGACATCCTCCAGGTAGGCAACGATCTTGCGCGCTACTGGCTTATCGAGCTGAGAAAGTGACCCGTCAAAGTCGGCACTCGTTTCGATGTGCCAGGAACTCACAGGTCGAGCTCTGCCTTGATGTCAGCGAGCGGTCGTGTTTTCTGGTCGGATTCTTCCCACTGCCGCACGACGTCGTGCGCCCAGTAGCGCTCCTCCAGATCATCGAGATGCGCATCGAGGGCTTCAGCCACGTAGAAGCTTTTTGTTCTTCCCGTGCGCTTGGCGAGCGCCTCCAGGCGCTCTTCCTGATCGGCGCGGGGGCGGAAGGCGATGGTCACAGCAACTCCTAGCGGCGTTGTTTACATGTAAACATTACCACGAATGGTGCTTGGGTTGGGCACGCCAGAATTCGGCACCCTCAGAATCAGGCGCTGCCGCGAAGTTGACGCAGCAGTACCGCCATCTCCAATGCCGCCAGGGCTGCCTCGGCGCCCTTGTCCTCCTTCGACCCCGGCAGTCCGGCGCGGTCGATGCCCTGCTGTTCAACATCGAGCGTGAGAACCCCGAAACCGACGGGTTTTCCGGTGTCGATCGCAACGCGGGTCAGACCATCCGTGGCCGCGTTCGACACGAAATCGAAGTGCGGCGTCCCGCCCCGGATGATGACGCCGAGCGCGACCACCGCATCCGCGCCCGCCTCGAGTGCCGCCTTGCACGCGACCGGCAGTTCGAAACTTCCCGGCACGCGCAGTTCGGTGATCTCGGCGCCGGAGGAGTCCAGCACGCGGTGGGCACCGGCGAGCAGGCCCGAAGCAATTGTGTCGTGCCAACGGCCGGCCACAATGGTGATTTTCAGGCCGGAGCCGTCCACGGTTTCAGCGGGGGAGAGGTTGGGGGATCCTGCACCGCTCATGACTGGTGTCCTTTCGCTTCGATCAAAGGCTTGGCGCTGCCGGGGAAGGTGTGGCCCATCCGGTCGCGCTTCGTGTCCAGGTAGTCGCGATTGAACTCCCCGGCGCCGACCAGGAGGGGAATCAGCTCAGACACCCGCACGCCGTGATCCGCAAGTTGCCGCGCCTTGTCCGGGTTGTTCGTGAGCAGGCGCACCGAGTCGATGCCGAGATCGGCCAGAATCGCGACCGCCGCCCCGTAGTCGCGCTGGTCGGCCGGGAATCCGAGCGCGAGGTTCGCGTCGAACGTGTCGAGGCCGCTCTCCTGGAGCTTGTAGGCGCGCAGCTTGTTGACGAGCCCGATCCCGCGGCCCTCATGGCCGCGCAGGTAGATCAACACGCCGCCCTCACGTTGGATGCGCTGAAGCGCCTCATGCAGTTGGGGCCCGCACTCGCACTTGAGCGAGCCGAACACCTCCCCGGTGAGGCACTCGGAGTGGACTCGGACGAGAGCGTCGGTGCCGGGCTTGCCCGAAATCACCGCGACATGGTCGGCGCCCGTCATGCGGTCGCGGTACGCCCGCATCCGAAAGCTGCCGTACGCGGTGGGCACCGTGGTCTCCACCTCGAAGATCACGCGGGACGTTTCCGGAATCGGGGCGACATCGCCCGACGAACCGGTGGCGTGCGCGTTCAGAAAATCGATGAGATCCGCGATCGTGATCACGACGACGTCTTCCGCCGTGCCGAACTCAAGAAGCTCCGGCAGGCGCATCATTTCGCCGTCGTCGAGCACAATCTCGCCGATCGCACCGACCGGGGAAAGCCCGGCAAGTTTCATCAGGTCGACGGCAGCCTCCGTGTGGCCGGCGCGTTCGAGCACACCGCCATCCTTCGCCCGCAGAGGCAGAATGTGGCCGGGCCGGATGATGCTCGCCGGAGTAGAGGTCGGGTCGGCCAGCACCCGCAGCGTGTGCGCGCGATCGGAGGCGCTGATGCCCGTGCTGAACCGGTCGGCCGCGTCCACGGACACCGTGTAGTTCGTGCCGCGCGGGTCCTCATTGTCGGCCACCATGACGGGAAGCTTCAGCCGATCCGCGAGCTCGTTCGGCATGGGCGCGCACAGGTAACCGGACGTGTGGCGCACCATCCACGCGATCCACTCCTGGCTCGCGAGTTGCGCTGAGATGATCACGTCGCCCTCGTTCTCGCGACCCTCATCGTCGACGACGATCACCGGTTTGCCGCGCCGCAGCTCTTCCAGTGCGGTAGGGATGTCAGCGAGACTCATCTTGTGGCTCCTTGGTCACTTGTGGTGGTCGTGGGGGGAGCGGTCAAGGGGTCGTGCCCAAGGATGCCCGCCGAACCCGCGACCCCTTGACCACTCCCCCCACGACCGTCCAATGTGATGTCCAGCAGGCGCGCGACATGGCGCGCGAGGATGTCGGTTTCTACGTTGACGAGGTCGCCCGGCAGTTTCCTGCCGAGGGTGGTCACGGCAAGGGTTTCGGGGATGAGGGACACCTCGAACCAGTCGGAGTCACCGTCGCGGCCGACGGCGCTGACGGTGAGGGAAACGCCATCCAGGGCGATGGAGCCCTTGCGCACGACGAGGGGTGCAAGCTCTGCGGCGAGGCTGAAACGCACCACCCGCCAGGCGCTGCCGTCGGTGGCGGCGAGCACCTTGGCTGTGCCGTCGATGTGGCCTTGCACGATGTGCCCGCCGAGCCGCTCGCCGACTTTCGTGGCCCGTTCGATGTTGACGCGGTCACCCGACTTCAGGCTTGCGAAGGCGCTCATGCGGATGGTCTCGGCCATGACATCCGCGGTGAACCAGTCCGCGCCCTGATCGACGACGGTCAGGCACACTCCGCTCACCGAGATGGAGTCGCCGTGGCCCGCATCCGATACCGCAAGCGGCGCGCGGACGGTCAGGCGTGCGGCATCGCTCGACTGTTGCCAGTCGACGACTTCGCCGAGTTCCTCGATGATTCCCGTGAACATGGTTACCTTTCCTCAGGGGCGTGGGGCCGGGCCGTCACGAGAATGTCGTCGCCGACCCGCTCGACCCCCAGAATTTCCAACCGCCGCGCGTCCGCCAGTGTTCCAACCCCGATATCGCCGAGGGCGAGACTCTCGCCGCCGATGAGCACCGGGGCGAGGTAGATGAGGTACTCGTCGACGAGCCCCGCCGAAACGACGGCGCTTGCGAGGGTCGGGCCGCCCTCGACGAATGCGCGGCGAACCCCGCGGGCAAAGAGTTCGCTCAGAATTGCGTCAAGGTCGCGGGTGCCCGGCGCGAAGAGCGGCTGCGGATGGCCGTGGAGTCGGGCATCGGCAGGAATTGTGCGCTCGCCGACGACGACCGGGGTCGGCTGGTCGGGGAGAACGTCGCCGTGGGCGTCGCGTGCGGTGAGGCTGGGGTCGTCGGCGAGCACGGTGCCGGTTCCGACAAGGATCGCGTCGGACGCAGCCCGCTGCGCGTGCACGTGCGCTCGCGCGGCTTCGCCTGTGATCCACTGGCTCGAGCCATCCGTTGCCGCCGCCCTGCCGTCGAGGCTTGAAGCCCACTTGAGCGTGACGTAGGGGCGTCCTCGGCGTACGGCGGTGAGCCACGGGTGCAGAAACTGCGACACCTCGTCGGCCAGCACCCCGTCCGTCACGACAACGCCCGCCTCGCGCAAACGGTCAGCGCCGCCTTTCGCCGCAGGGTTGGGGTCGCTGACCGCGTAGAAAACCTGGGCCACGCCCGCGCCGATCAGAGCTTCGCTGCAGGGGCCGGTCCGACCGTAGTGGTTGCACGGTTCGAGCGTGACGACGGCCGTAGCGCCACGAGTGTCATCGGCAGTGAGCTTCGAGAGCGCGTCGACCTCGGCGTGGGGCGTGCCGAGGCCCCGGTGCCATCCTTCGGCAATGATGTCGCCCGCGGGGGAGAGGATGACGCAGCCGACCTGCGGATTTGCGCCCCTCGCCGGTCCGCGTTCAGCGAGTTCGAGGGCGCGGCGCATCGCATTCTCGATGAGCGGCGTTGCGCGCTCCTCGTGCCGTGCTGACATCCGGTCCCTCGTCTTCTCGACGCACGGACTCCGGGAACGCGGGCGCGAACGCCTGGCGCTGTGCACGCTCGCGCGAACACTCGTGCTGCCTTCCATCCGGACTGAGAACCATCTTCAGTTCATAACCGTCGGTCCCGGAATTCCACCGGCTCAACCGTTCTCAGCCTCAGCCGATCGCGGGTCGCGGACTATCACCGCCGGTTCGGATTTTCACCGACCCCGGAGCACGTACTTCCTCAAGTCTACCGCGCTGCTGGATCGAATCGCTGAGCCTTTACGCCTTCGGCAGCAGCCCGACCCGGTCGTACACTTTCGCAAGCGTCTCGTTCGCAATGGATGCGGCACGGTTCGCATTGCCGGCGAGCACGCGGTCGAGTTCTGCGGGGTCATCGAGCAGCTCGAGTGTTCGGGTACGCACGGGCGCAAACGTCTCCACGACGACGTCGGCGAGATCCTTCTTGAGATCCCCGTAACCGCGTCCCGCATACTCATCCTCAAGGACGGCAATCGACTTCCCCGCGAGCACCGAATAGATGGTGAGCAGGTTGGCCACGCCGGGCTTCTCTTCGCGATCGAAGCGGATCTCCCGCCCGGCATCCGTCACGGCGGACTTGATCTTCTTCGCGGTCACCGACGGCTCATCCAGCATCCACACGACGCCGGAGTCGCTGGATGCCGTCTTGCTCATCTTGGTGTCCGGCGACTGCAGGTCGTAGATGCGCGCGGTTTCCTTCAGAATCACCGCTTCGGGCATGGTGAGGGTTTCGCCGTAGCGGGAATTGAACCGCCCGACAAGGTCGCGGGTGAGCTCCACGTGTTGGCGCTGGTCGTCCCCCACGGGCACCGCCACGGCGTCGTACAGGACGATATCGGCAGCCATGAGCATGGGGTACGCGAACAGGCCGACCGTGGTCTTGTCCGCGCCGAGTTTGGCGGACTTGTCCTTGAACTGGGTCATTCGGCTCGCCTCGCCGAAACCGGTGATCGTATTGAGCACCCACGCGAGTTCGGCGTGCGCGGGAACCTGCGACTGCACGAACAGCGTAGATGCATCCGGGTCGATCCCCGCCGCGATGTACTGCGCGCCGGTGCGTCGCGTGTTCGCCCGCAGCTCTTCCGGGTCCTTCCGTTCGACGAGCGCGTGCAGGTCGACGATGCAGTAAATGGCGTCGTAGGCGGTTTGCAGGTCCTTCCACTGCAGCAGCGCACCGATGTAGTTGCCGATGTGGAGGCTGTTCGCGGAGGGCTGCATGCCTGAGAACAGGCGGGGTTTCGACGTCATGGGTTCATTCTTTCAGGATTAGGTACGTAATTTGGCGCGCCTCCCTTCGAGAGCCTCAGGGAGCGGCGGCGCTAGATTTCGTAGTCGACGACGACGGGGGCGTGGTCGGACCATCGGGTATCCCAGGCGCTGGCCCGGTCGATCGCGTAGTTCGTGACGGTGCCGGCAAGGGCTGCCGTGGCCATGTGGTAGTCGATGCGCCAGCCGGTGTCGTTGTCGAACGCCTGACCGCGCTGCGACCACCAGGTGTACGGGCCGTCCACTTCGCCGGCCCATTTCCGGCCGACATCCACCCAGCCGAGCCCGATGGCTTTCGTGCCGTCGACGCACTCGACGTCCTCGCCGAGCGGCGCGAAGATCCGGTCGAAGAATGCCCGTTCCTCGACGAGGAATCCGGCGTTCTTGCGGTTGCCTTTCCAGTTCCTGATGTCCAGTTCGCGGTGGCCCACGTTCAGGTCGCCGACGACGAGGGCCAGTTCGCTGTGCCTGGCGAGCAGCGGCAGGCGCTCGACCATGGCGTCCAGGAACGTGTATTTTTCTACCTGCTTCGGGGTGCCCACTTCGCCGGAGTGCACGTACGTGCTGACGACGGTAATGGCGCGGCCGCCCACCTGGTAGTCGGCTTCCAGCCAGCGTCCCGCGCTGTCGAACTCTTCGGGTCCGAAGTCGACTCGATGTATCGTCGCGGCGCTTCGACTCGCGAGCGCAACCCCCGCGCGCCCCTTGGCGCTCGCGGGATCGTGAAGGATATTCCACCCCGACCCGAGAAGGTTCTCGATGTCTTCGGTCGCGGCACGGACCTCCTGCAGCGCGAGGATGTCGACGTCTCTCTTCTCCAGCCATTCGCCCATTCCCTTGCGGAATGCGGCACGGATGCCGTTGACGTTGACGGAGGCGATGCGAAGCGGCGTGGACACTCCGCCAGCTTATCGGCGGCCTCTGACCCCGAGGTTACGGTCGCGGAGGCCGCCGGAACAGTTTTGCCAGCCAGCTGCGTTCCTCGGCTGCCCTGGCCTCGCGCTCGGCGCGCTCCGCTTCCTCGCGTTCCCGCTTCACACGTTCCCGCTCGCGCCGTTCGGCGGCGATCTTCGGATCGGCGGCTATGCCCGCGTCCGCCATGCCGACCGCAATCCAGCTCGCACCGAGAAGGATGACAACGCAGATCAGGTTGAACCAGATCAGCAGACCGATGATGATGGCGAAGGATGCCAGCAGCGGGTTCCGGCCAGCGCCGCCCAGCAACAGCCCGCCGAGGAGTTTCAGCACGCCGAGAGCCGCCGCGCCCAGCACCGAACCAACCAGAAGGCGCCGTAGCGGGATCTTCAACCCGGACAGCACCCGATACAGCATCGCGAGCACGACGGTGTCGAGCACGAACATCAGTGCCAGTCCGATCACCCGGCCCGTCACCGCGGAGAAGATCGAATCGTCACCGACATCGAGCCAGTCGAGCACGCCATTGAGCAGCTCGGAACCGACGACGGAAAGCGCGGACGACACGATGAGCGCGGCACCGAATCCGACGGTGAGCCCGAAATCCTTCAGCTTCAGCAGCAGAAAATTGAGCCTCTCGCCCGGCAGCCCGAAAAGTGCCCGGATGGCGTCCCTCGCTGAGGACATCCACCCGACTGCGGTGAACAGCAGTCCAACTGCGGCGATCGCACCCGTCCAGCCCAAAATTTCGACCTGAAGAAGTTGCTGCGGGTCGATGACGCCCTTCTGGCCATTCCAGGTGAGAAGCCCCGGAACGGAGCGGGCCAGCGTCGTGAAGAAGGCATCGCTCAACCCGGGGTTATCCCTGAGGACGAGCCCGGCGGTGGCGAAGCCGACCCAGATGCCCGCAAACACGGCGAAGATCGACTGGAATGACAGACCGGCCGCGAGGAGGAACCCGCGATGCTCCGTGAAGTGGACGACGACCCGAACCGGCCTGAACGCCATCACCCAGTCAATGACCTTCTTGACGGCAGACATGTTTCGAGCCTACCCAGTGGGCCCGGATGCTCCGGTAGACAGACGGGTCTGGCATTTTTCACGGTAGTGGGGAATACTTGGGACAAAAGGGGGAGCGGTATACCGGAAGGTTCCGCCCACCACTACGTGCGGGGGTGCGTATGGAACAGAGCGAAACGACGGCGACGGAAGTCTCCGACGAAGAACTCATCCTGCGCGCGCGGGGCGGTGATCGCACCGCGTTCGGCGAACTGTGGAAACGGCACGCGCGGTCGGGCATCACCGTTGCGCGGCGATTCACCTCGAGTCTCGACGCCGACGATCTCGTCGCGGAAGCCTTCACGCGGATCTACCAGCGAGTTCTCGACGGCGGTGGACCGGATGGCGCATTCCGCCCCTACCTGTACACGACGATTCGGAACCTCGCGAGCCGGTGGGGCACGGATCGGAACGACATCCAGATCGAAGACATCGAAGACCTGCGGGATGACAACATCCCGGAGGACCCGACCACGGTCGCACTGGACGCGCGCCTCACAGCCAGCGCATTCCAGAGCCTTCCCCAACGGTGGCAATCCGTGCTCTGGTACACGGAAGTGGAGGGCATGACTCCGCAGGATGTCGCGCCCATCCTCGGGCTGACCGCAAACGGCGTGGCAGCGCTCGCCTACCGCGCCCGGGAGGGCCTGCGAACCGCGTGGCTCCAGGCGCACGTCTCCGAAGCGGGCGCCACAGAGGATTGCCGGTGGGCCACAGGGAGGCTCGGCGAGAACGCCCGCAACTCGCTCACCGCGAAGGAAAAAGCTCGGTTTGACCACCACCTGGCCGAATGCGAACGGTGCGGTGCGGTCGCGAACGAAGTCGACGAGGTCGGCTCCAGCATCGCCGTCGCGCTGCTCCCGCTCATCCTCGGGGCAACCGTCGGTGGCAGCCTGCTCGCGTCGATGGGTTCCGCGCAGTCAGCCTCCGCGATGTCGCTGCCTGCAGCCCCTGCCGCATTCCAGACGATGACCGGAACCGCGGTGCCGGCGGCAGCCGCGGGAGCCGCAGCGACGTCGGCCGCGACCGCGCCGGTGCTCGCCGGGGCGCTCGCCGTCACGATCGTTCTCGGCGGCGGCGCCGCAATAGTCCTCCAGCCGACCTCCGCCGACCCGCCGCCGGCGAGTTCGGCGCAATCGGCAGACCACTCCGATCCGGACGCCGCAGCCAATGCAGCAGAACGCGATCCCACCGCCGATCAGGCACAGCCGGGTGACGGCGGATCGGCCGGCCCGATCGGCGACATCGTCACGAGCCTCACCGACCCAATCAACGGCATCATTCCGAACCTGCCGGTCGGGCCGGTTCCTGACCACGTCGCGCCGGACGGTCTCGTGGGCGCGCTCGTCGACCTCGACCTGAACGGGAAGGGAATGCCGGGAGCCACCGTTTCAGCGCAGGTCGCCGACCAGGTCTACACGACGGTGGTCGCCGCGGACGGAAAGTGGGCGCTCCGCCTCACCGCACTGCCCGAAGGCGTCGGACCGATCACCCTCAAACAGAACCTGAAGGTTCTCGGCGTGACGGTGCCCATCACAATCCCGCTCACGCTGCTTTCCGACACTCTGGGGATCACGGTCGAACTCCTGAACTGAGTTCAGAAAAATTCCAGCAAAACCGCGTCATGAGTCCGCACGGTTCGTGTCTCTTCAGGTAAGAGGGAAAGCAGCAACTCTATACCGGGGGGTATTCCGCCGGCAGTTCCGTCGGGTGGACTGCCGGCGTTTCCTCTGTTCCCGCCAAGCGGGGGCCGAACAGTTAGGGCTTACCCCGCATGATCGCCTGCTTGACCTCGGCGATGGCCTGCGTGACCTGGATTCCGCGCGGGCAGGCATCCGTGCAGTTGAATGTCGTGCGGCAGCGCCACACGCCCTCGCGATCGTTCAGGATGTCCATGCGTACCTGGGAGCCCTCATCCCGTGAGTCGAAGATGAAGCGGTGCGCGTTGACGATCGCCGCCGGCCCGAAGTACTGGCCATCCGTCCAGAACACGGGGCAACTCGATGTGCACGCCGCGCACAGGATGCACTTGGTGGTGTCGTCGAACCGGGCACGCTCTTCTGAGCTCTGCAGGCGCTCCTTGCCGTCCTTCGGCTTGCTGGAGGACATGAGGAACGGCTGAACTTCGCGGAAACTGTCGAAGAACGGCTCCATGTCGACGATGAGGTCCTTCTCCAGCGGCAACCCCTTGAGCGCCTCAATGTAGATCGGCTTCGAGATATCGAGATCTTTGAGCAGCGTTTTGCAAGCCAGACGGTTGCGTCCGTTGATGCGCATCGCATCAGAGCCGCACACGCCGTGCGCGCACGACCGGCGGAACGCGAGCGAACCGTCGATCTCCCACTTGATCTTGTGCAGCGCGTCGAGCACGCGATCGGTTCCGTGCATTTGCAGGTCGTAGTCCACCCACCGCGGCTCATTGTCGACCTCCGGGTCGAATCGGCGCACGATCATTGTCACCGTGAACGTCGGTACGACATCGTGGGCGCGGGGCCCGCCTTTTTCGAGAACGTCGGATGCCATTAGTACTTTCTTTCCGTCGGCGGGTAGTTCGTGATGACGACCGGTTTCCAGTCGAGCTTGATGTGGTCGTCCGCGACAGCGGACTCGGCGTCACCGGTCAGGTACGCCATCGTGTGGACCATGAGGTTCTCGTCGTCCCGTTTCGGGTAGTCCTCCCGCATGTGGGCGCCGCGGCTCTCCTTGCGGTTGCGCGCCGAGTACACGACGACTTCGGCGAGATCGAGCAGGAAGCCCAGCTCTACGGCCTCGAGCAGGTCGGTGTTGAATCGTTTGCCCTTGTCCTGCACCTGCACGTTGCGGTAGCGGGCGCGCAGGGTTTTGATGAGGTCGCCCACCTCGCGCAGCGAGTCGTCGGTGCGGAACACCTGAGCGTTGCGGTCCATCGCCTCCTGAAGCTCGCGCCGGATGACCGCGATGCGCTCGCTGCCGTCCCCGCTGCGAACGTGGTCGAGAAGCTTCCGCACCCCGGCCGTGGGGTCCTTCGGCAATGCCACCCAGTCCGCCTTCTTCGCGTACGCGGCCGCATTGTTGCCGGCGCGTTTGCCGAACACGTTGATGTCGAGCAGGGAGTTCGTGCCGAGCCGGTTCGAACCGTGCACGCTCACGCACGCGCATTCGCCTGCGGCGTACAGGCCGGGCACGGTCTCGGTGTTGCTGCGCAGCACCTCTGCGTCATTGGTTGTCGGGATGCCGCCCATCGCGTAGTGCGCTGTCGGCAGAACTGGAACGGGCTCCGTGTACGGTTCGACGCCCAGATAGGTGCGGGCGAACTCGGTGATGTCGGGAAGCTTCGCGTCGATGACGGCCGGCTCGAGGTGGGTGATGTCGAGGTAGAGGTAGTCCTTGTACGGGCCCGCCCCCCGCCCTTCGCGGATTTCGGTGGCCATGGACCGGGCGACGATATCCCGGGGCGCGAGGTCCTTGATGGTGGGGGCGTAGCGCTCCATGAAGCGTTCACCGTCCGAGTTTCGCAGGATCGCGCCTTCGCCGCGGGCGGCCTCCGACAGCAGGATGCCGAGCCCGGCCAGCCCGGTCGGGTGGAATTGGAAGAACTCCATGTCCTCCAGCGGCAATCCCTTGCGCCACATGATGCCGACGCCGTCCCCGGTGAGTGTGTGCGCGTTGGAGGTGGTCTTGAATATCTTGCCGAAACCGCCGGTCGCGAAGATGATCGACTTGCCCTGGAAGACGTGCAATTCGCCCGTGGCGAGTTCGTAGGCGACGACCCCCGCCGGCCGGGTTTCCCCCTTGACCTCGGTCATGAGCAAATCGAGCACGTAGAACTCGTTGAAGAAGTTGATTCCGTGCTTGACGCAGTTCTGGTAGAGCGTCTGCAGGATCATGTGCCCGGTGCGGTCGGCCGCGTAGCACGCCCTGCGCACGGGGGCTTTGCCGTGTTCGCGGGTGTGCCCGCCGAACCGGCGCTGATCGATGCGGCCTTCCGGTGTGCGGTTGAACGGGAGGCCCATGTTCTCCAGGTCGATGACCGCGTCGATGGCTTCCTTGGCGAGAATCTCCGCCGCATCCTGATCGACGAGGTAGTCGCCGCCCTTGACGGTGTCGTAGGTGTGCCACTCCCAGTTGTCTTCTTCGACGTTCGCCAGGGCGGCGGCCATTCCGCCCTGCGCTGCCCCCGTGTGGGAACGCGTCGGGTACAGCTTGGAAATGACGGCCGTGCTCACCTGCGGTCCCGCCTCGATCGCCGCGCGCATCCCTGCACCGCCCGCGCCGACTATCACCACATCGTGCTTGTGGTAGTGCACTCCGTCGATGAGCTCACCCTGCTCTGACTGCGCCATCGTCAACCTGCCGAGCAGAAGGTCGGGAGCAGGTTGGCCGCCGCACCTGCCGGGCACGGGTCAAAGGTAAATATCACGAGAGTTCCCAGGATGAGGAGGACGATGGTTGCCGCCAGGATGGCGCCTTTGAGGATGAGGTTGACGAGGTTGTTTCGGGCGTAATCGTTGGTGATGGTGCGCATGCCGTTCGCACCGTGGATGAGGGCCAGCCAGAGCAGGAGGGTGTCCCACCACTGCCAGAACGGGTTGGAGAGCTTTCCGCCGACGAACGCGAAGTCGAGCGCCTTGACGCCGTCGCCGATCATGAGGTTGACGAAGAGGTGCCCGAAAATCAGCACGACGAGCGCAACGCCGCTCACGCGCATGTAAATCCAGCCCCACTTTTCCCAGTTGATGCCTCCGCGGCGCACGGTGCGTGGGGCGCGGGGAGTTTCGATGCTCACGGTCATGGCGGTTACTCGCTAAACACGTTGATCAGGTGGCGCGGCACGAATCCGACCAGCAGGACGATCCAGAGGATGATGACGATCCACTGGAGAAGCTTTTGGTGCTTTGTTCCCCACGCCCAAAAGTCGATGAGGATGATCCGCAGCCCGTTGAGCGCGTGGAGTCCGATGGCGGCGACGAGAGCGACTTCGCCCAATCCCATGATCGGGTTCTTGTACGTGCCGATCACCGCGTTGTACGCCTCGGGGCTGACTCTCACGAGTGCGGTGTCGAGAATGTGAACGAGGAGAAAGAAGAAGATCGCGACACCGGTGATCCGGTGAAGCACCCACGACCACATGCCGGGGTCACCGCGATAGACGATCCCTGCCGGAGCCTTTGGTTTGCTGAACTTGGGGAGTGAGTACTTGCCTCGCGGTGCCGATGGCACCGCTGTTCCCACCGATTTGCCAGGCACGACCAACCTTCCTGCAGATGTGCAATCGCGAGTGCGACAGTAGCTCTCGCACCATCGACACTGCCAGTCTATTCCCGCGTTCGCTAGTCTGAACGCCATGACAACTAGTGGGAAGGCGCAGGATCGCTTCTACAGCGTCATCCCGGCGGGGGGAATCGGGTCGCGGTTGTGGCCGCTGTCGCGCGCGGATGCGCCCAAGTTCCTCCACGATCTCACCGGCTCGGGGAAGACGCTCCTTCGGGGCACCTGGGAGCGGCTGGAGCCGCTCTCCGGTCCGGACCGGATTATGGTGGTGACCGGTCGGGCGCACCGGGCGGCGGTCGAAGCACAGATCCCGGAGCTGGCCGACCTGAACGTCGTTCTGGAGAGCGAACCGAGGGAGTCGTCGGCGGCGATCGGCCTGGCCGCGGCGATCCTCCACCACCGCGAGCCCGACGTGATCATCGGCTCCTTCGCTGCCGACCACGTCATTTCCGACGAAGACGGATTCCAGCGCGCGGTGCGGGAAGCGATCGCGGCCGCCGATGCCGGCTACATTGCGACCATCGGGATCACCCCGACGGAGCCGGCGATCGGGTTCGGCTACATCCATTGCGACGGCGCCCTCGGTATCGATGGCGCGCCGGGCGCGGCGAAAGCGGATCGATTCGTGGAGAAACCCAGTGTTGAGGTTGCCAGGGAGTATCTGGCCGACGGCAACTACCTCTGGAATGCCGGGATGTTCATTTCGCGCGCCGACCGCCTCCTGGAGCAGCTCGGCGAAAGCCAGCCCGAGCTCCTCGCCGGCCTGACCGAGCTCGCCGAGGCATGGGACACCGACCGTCGCGGCGCGGTCGTCGACACAGTGTGGCCAGGCCTGGCGAAGATCGCCATCGACTACACCGTCGCGGAGCCGGCCGCGGCGAGCGGCAACCTCGCGGTGGTGCCGGGGAATTTCGACTGGGATGACGTCGGGGATTTTGCTGCGATCGCGAAACTTCACTCCGGCGGACGGTCCTCGGACCTGGCCATCCTGGGGGAAAATGCGCGCGTGCTTTCGGACGCGTCGAGCGGCGTCGTGGTGAGCCAGACCGGCCGTTTGATCTCGCTGATCGGCGTCACGGACATCGTCGTGGTGGACACTCCGGATGCACTTTTGGTGACCACGAGCGCGAATGCGCAGCGGGTGAAGACGGTTGTCGACGCGTTGAAGGTCTCCGGGCGCAGCGACATCCTGTAAACCGCAGGTCAACCCCTGTTGCAGGTTGATAACCTTTCGACTTTGTCCGCCCATTTGGGTTGTCCAGACGCTCGCTTCATTGGGTAACCTGTACCAATATCGCCGTGGCACCGCGCCACGGCAGCACCTTGGAGGACACCTTGAGAATCACCTCACGAAAGTCCGCGTTGAGCGGACTCGCACTGGTCGGAGTCAGCACCCTGCTGCTCGCCGGCTGTGCATCAGCACCCGAAACCCCAAGCGGCAGCCCGGCGCCCGGCGCCTCAAACTTCAAGCCGTGCATGGTCTCCGACTCCGGCGGGTTCGACGACAAGTCGTTCAACCAGATTGGTAAGGAAGGCCTCGACGCTGCGGCCAAGGACCTCGGTGTCAAGCCGATCGAAGTTGAGTCGCAGGCTGAGACCGACTACGCCAGCAACATCGACAACCTGGTCAGCGACGGCTGCAACATCATCGTGACGGTGGGCTTCCTGCTCGCCGACGCGACGAAGGCAGCGGCAACGGCCAACCCCGATGTCGACTTTGCGATCATCGACGACAGCTCGATTAGCCTTCCGAACGTCAAGCCGATCGTGTTCGACACGGCCCAGGCCGCATTCCTCGCAGGCTACGCCGCGGCGAGCTACTCGAAGTCCGGCATCGTCGGAACCTTCGGTGGCATCCCGATCCCGCCCGTGACGATCTTCATGGACGGCTTCGTCGACGGTGTGAACTACTACAACACCGCCAAGGGCAAGAACGTCAAGGCCCTCGGATGGGATGTTGCGAAGCAGGACGGCGCGTTCACCGGTGGCTTCGACGCCAACGACACCGCAAAGTCCACCGCGCAGAACCTGATCGACCAGGGCGCTGACGTGATCCTTCCGGTCGGTGGCCCGATCTACAAGAGCGCTGCTCAGGCGATCAAGGACTCAGGCAAGGACATCGCGCTCATCGGCGTTGACGCCGACGTCACCCAGACTGACCCGAGCATTGCAGACATCCTGCTCACCTCGGTCATGAAGGGCATCGCTGTCGGTGTTTCCGACGTCGTGAAGAGCACTGCCGACGGCAAGTTCGACAACAGCCCGTTCGTGGGTACTCTCGCAAACGGTGGAGTCGGCATCGCGCCGTTCCACAGCTTCGAGAGCAAGGTCGACCCGGGCCTGCAGGGCGAACTTGACGCTCTGAAGGCTGACATTGTCAGCGGCAAGGTCAAGGTCGAATCCCCGTCTTCGCCTAAGTAGACGGCAGAGACACAGTACGACTCGGGGAGACCAGCTTCGCTGGTCTCCCCGAGTTCGTTGTAGGCTTCCAAAACACGCCAGTGCATGAATTCGGCAGCGTTGCCCGATGAACAGGAACCGACAGTTATGAAGCTCGAACTTCGCGGCATCACGAAGAGGTTTGGTGCGTTAGTTGCGAACGATCACATTGACTTGATTGTCGAAGCGGGCGAAATTCACTGCCTGCTCGGCGAGAACGGCGCAGGCAAGTCGACGTTGATGAACGTCCTGTACGGCCTGTATCAGGCCGACGAGGGCGAGATTCTGCTGGACGACAAGGTGCAGCATTTCGCGGGGCCAGGGGATGCCATGGCGGCCGGAATCGGCATGGTCCACCAGCACTTCATGCTCATTCCCGTTTTCACCGTCGCCGAGAATGTGATGCTTGGGCACGAGCCGACAAAATTCGGCGGACGCCTGGATGTCGCGGCCGCGCGTGAGCAGGTGCGCGAAATTTCCGCCCGATTCGGTTTCGACCTCGACCCGGATGCGATCGTCGGCGACCTTCCGGTCGGCGTGCAGCAGCGTGTGGAGATCATCAAGGCACTCTCGCGGGATGCCAAAGTCCTGGTTTTCGATGAGCCGACAGCGGTGCTCACCCCGCAGGAAACCGATGAGCTCATGGTCATCATGAAACAGCTCAGGGACACCGGCACGTCGATCGTCTTCATCACCCACAAACTGCGCGAGGTGCGCGAGGTCGCAGACAAGATCACGGTCATCCGGCTGGGCAAGGTCGTCGGCGAAGCGTCGCCCACCGCGAGCAACACCGAGCTCGCGTCCATGATGGTCGGCCGCGCCGTCGAACTGATGATCGAGAAGGGCAAGGCGAAACTCGGCGATCCGTCCCTGGTGGTAGACGCTTTGAGCGTCATCGACCCGATCGGGCAGCTCGTCGTCAACAAGATCAGTTTCGACATCAAGGCCGGGGAGATCGTCGCCATTGCGGGCGTTCAGGGCAACGGCCAAACAGAGCTCGTCGAAGCCATCATGGGGCTCCAGCCGAATGTGGTGGGGAAGATCAGCCTGAACGGCGTCCCGCTTGTCGGGTTGGGGGTCAGGAAGATCCTCGACGCCGGCGTGGGCTTCGTCCCGGAGGACCGCAACGAAGACGGATTGGTTTCCGAGTTCTCCGTTGCCGAAAACCTCATGCTCGACCGCGCCAATGGCGAGCCGTTCGTGCGTTTCGGCAACCTTCAGCTGGACACTCTTGCCGACTTCGCCGAACACAAGCTGACCGAGTTCGACATCCGCGCGCAGGGCATCGGAACGCCAGCCGGCAAACTCTCCGGCGGGAATCAGCAGAAAGTTGTTTTGGCCAGGGAATTGAGCCGCGAACTTGCCCTGCTGGTTGCCGCCCAACCAACACGCGGCCTCGATGTCGGTTCGGTGGAGTTCGTTCACACCAGAATCGTCGAGACCAGAGATGCCGGGGTGCCGGTGCTCGTGGTTTCGACGGAACTCGACGAAGTAGTTGCGCTGGCCGACCGAATCGTGGTCATGTATCGAGGAGGAATCGTGGGCATTGTCCCCGGAGACACCCCGAGAGATGTTCTGGGGCTCATGATGGCCGGCGAAGTCCCCGGAGGTAAGGCAGCATGACTGAATCGCGAACACCCGAGGATGACCAGCTTCCCCAAGTGAATCTCGAAACGCAGATGTCCGAATCCGCCAGAACTCCGCAGGACGAGGAAGAGATCGTCGAACGGTCGCGCACCGCGACGGTCATTCGGGAGATCATGTCGGGCAGTGCCGTCATGTCGGTTCTTGCCGTGGTCTTCGCCCTCATCATCGGCGGCATTCTGATCGCCGCGACCGATGCGAGAGTGCAGGAAACTGCCGGGTACTTCTTCTCGCGTCCGGGCGACATGCTGTCGGCGATCTGGAACTCCGTCTCAGGGGCGTATATCGCTTTGTTCCAAGGTTCGGTGTACAACTTCCGGCGGCCCGGATTCGCGAACGGCATTAAGCCGCTGCTCGACACCCTCACCTTCGCGACGCCTCTGATTGTCGCGGGACTCGGCGTAGCGCTCGGGTTCCGTGCCGGACTGTTCAACATCGGTGGCCGCGGGCAGATGCTCTTCGGTGCCGCAGCGGCCGGCTGGGTTGCGTTCTCCTTCGACCTTCCCGTCGGGATCCACCTCATCCTCGCCATCGTCGCCGGAATCGCGGCCGGAGCGATTTGGGGCGGCGTCGCCGGTTACCTGAAGGCCAGAACGGGCGCGCACGAGGTCATCACGACGATCATGCTCAACTACGTCGCGTACTTCTTCGTGTACTGGATGCTCAGCACTCCTGGCCTGCTGCAGGCGCCCGGATCGAACAATCCCAAGACGCCCGCCATGAAGGAAACAGCGATACTCCCGTTGATCTTCGGTCCGTCATATTCGCTTCACTGGGGATTCATCATCGCGATCGCCGCCACGATCTTCGTGTGGTGGCTTCTGAATCGCTCATCGCTCGGATTCCAGTTCAAAGCCGTCGGATTCAACCCGAAAGCGGCGCGGGTGGCCGGAATGAACGTGAACCGGATGTTCACCTACGTGATGCTCTTCTCCGGCGGGCTCGTCGGACTCGCCGGCGTGTTCCAGGTTCTGGGCACGGTCACAACCGGGTTCAGCGCGGGAATCGACGCGGGCATCGGGTTCGATGCGATCACGGTCGCCCTGCTCGGCCGATCCAGACCGTGGGGAGTGTTCGCTGCAGGCATCCTGTTCGGCGCATTCAAGGCCGGAGGGTTCACCATGCAGGCAACCCAGCAGATTCCCATCGACATCGTGCTCGTGGTGCAATCCATCATCGTGCTGCTCATCGCCGCGCCGCCGCTGGTGAGGGCCATATTCCGTCTCCCGGCACCGAATCTGCTCGAGCCGGCGGGGTCGGCCAAGTTGCAAGGTAAGAAAGCTGTGGTGTCGAAATGAGCGTAACCACCCCGCAAGCATCGCGAATCGCCCTCGACACCACTGTCGTGAGGAGTTGGAAGTCGCCGATCGCTCTCGGCCTCTTCGCGGTCATCTCGATCGTCGTGTTCGGGATCTTCGGCCGGCCAGGTGTCAGCCATTTCCGGTTGTCGCGCGCGAGCGACTTCATCCAGCTCCCCGACGTCCATTTGCCGACAACCCAGACCGGGTGGGTTCTTTCGGTGGTCCTCGTGCTTCTCGCCGCGTACTCCGCGTGGCTCGTGAGGCAGGCCCGCAAGGTCCCGCTGTGGCTCGTCATCCTCTACGTCGTCATCATCCTCGTGGCGTTCCTGACCTGGGTGTCCGCGAACGCGCTCATCCCGGTGCCCGGCCTGCTGATCGGCGCGGTCAGCCTGAGCGTTCCGCTGATTTTCGGCGCCATGAGCGGCGTGATCTCCGAACGCAGCGGCGTCGTGAACATCGCGATTGAGGGCCAGCTTCTGGCGGGGGCGTTCATTTCGGCGATGGTCGCCTCGGCGACACGGCAGCCGGTCCTCGGCCTGATCGCCGCGATGGTGGCCGGAATGCTCGTGTCCTTCGTGCTCGCCGCATTCTCGATCAAATACATCGTGGACCAGATCATCGTCGGCGTCGTGTTGAACGTGCTGGTGGCGGGATTGACGAGCTTCCTGTATTCGAAGCTCATGGTCCCCAACCCCGAACTGCTGAACAACCCGCCGAGGTTCGACCGGATCGACATCCCGATTCTCGGGCAGATCCCCATCATCGGTCCCGTGCTGTTCAACCAGACGATCATCGTCTACGTCATGTACGTCACCGTCGCGGCGGTGGCGTTCGCCCTGTTCAAGACGCGGTGGGGTCTGCGCACGCGATCCGTGGGCGAGCACCCGCAGGCCGCGGACACGGTCGGCATCAAGGTCAACACCATGCGGTTCTGGAACGTCTCGCTCGCGGGAGCCATCGCCGGATTCGGTGGCGCGTACTTCACGCTGGGCTCAGTCGGCGAATTCACGAAGGAAATGACGGCGGGCGCCGGCTTCATCGCCCTCGCCGCCGTGATCTTCGGACGCTGGGACCCGATCCGCGCGATGCTCGCCGGTCTCCTGTTCGGATTCGCCACGAACCTGCAGAGTGTGCTGGGCATCATCGGATCTCCCGTGCCGAGCCAGTTCATGTTGATGCTGCCGTACGTCGTGACGATCTTCGCGGTGGCCGGTCTCGTCGGCCAGTCGAAGCCTCCCGCGGCCGATGGCAAACCGTACATCAAATCTTGATGTCGCAACCGGTGGCGACGCCTGCCCGGGCGGCGCCCGGCGGCCTGTGGGCCGCGATTGCAGTCGTGCTTGTCGCGTTGAACCTCCGTCCCGTCATCGTGGCGGTGGCGCCCGTCTTCGACGACATCATCCGCGATCTTCAGCTGTCCTCCGTGCTCGCGGGGTTTCTCGTCACGGTGCCCGTGCTGTGTTTCGGCGTGCTCGGCCCCCTGGCTCCCCTGCTCGCCGAGCGAATCGGTTTCGAGCGCAGTCTCGCTCTGGTGCTCCTGGCGATCATCGGCGGTTCGGCGCTGCGCTTCATCCCGACTGTGCCTGCGCTGTTCGCCGGAACCGTGCTGATCGGGGCGGGCATCGCGGTGGGCAACGTTCTGCTGCCCGGGCTGATCAAACGGGACTTCCCGCACCGGCTCGGAATCATGTCCGGACTGTTCTCCATGTCGCTCACAGCCGGCGCGACCCTCGCAGCCGGAATCACCGTGCCCATCGCTCAGGCCGTCGGCTGGGACTGGAACGAAGTTCTCGCCGCGTGGGGCCTGTTCGCGCTTCTTGGGCTCGTGTGCTGGATTCCGACGCTTCGCAGCACGCGCCGGATGCCACGCCACCCGCGGGTCGTCGGCATCGTGCTGTCCCGAGACCGGATCGCGTGGCTCGTGACCATCTTCTTCGGGTTGCAGTCGCTCAACTTCTATTCGACGACAGCCTGGCTGCCGACCATACTCATCGGGTACGGGCACGATGCCGTGTTCGCCGGGCTCATGCTCTCGGTCGTGAATCTCGCGAGCATCCTTCCCGCGCTGGTCGTCCCCCTCATCCTCGACCGGATGAAGAGCCAGGCGGCATTCTCGATCGTGGTTTCCGTGCTCTACATCGTGGCGTTCGGCGGCTTCCTCCTCATGCCGGATGCGGCAATACCGTGGATGATCTTCCTCGGCCTCGCGCAGGGGGCGGGGCTCGGCCTCGGGCTCACCTACATCGTGCTGCGGTCGCCGGATTCGGCGCACGCCACGAAGTTGTCGGGAATGTCGCAGAGCTGGGGTTATCTGCTGGCCGCGGTCGGGCCGCTCGCGCTCGGCGCGCTCCGCGACGCGACATCGGCGTGGCTCGTACCGCTGTTGTTCCTGACCGTGCTCATTGTGCCTCTGGCGATCACGGCGTATCTTGCGGGGAGGCCGGGCAAGGTTGGCGGTAGCAGGCTAGATTCGAAGGAAGAGTGAGGACTGCCATGGTTGATGTTGATTGGGACGGCCTGCGGGACATCGCGAAGGAAGCGATTGGCCACGCCTACGTCCCGTACTCCAATTTTCCGGTCGGCGTCGCGGCGATGGTGGACGATGGGCGCGTGATTTCCGGCTGCAATGTCGAGAACGCCTCCTACGGCCTCACATTGTGCGCGGAGTGCGCACTCGTGTCCAGCCTGCACATGACCGGCGGCGGCAAGCTCGTCGCCTTCACGTGCGTCGACGGGCACGGCAACATCCTGATGCCGTGCGGACGTTGCCGCCAGCTGCTGTTCGAACACTCGGCGCCCGGCATGGTGCTGGAAACCGTGTCCGGAATCAAAACGATCGACGAAGTCATCCCGGATGCCTTCGGCCCGCGCACCCTGGAGGAGTACCGAGCGTGACAACTGTTGAACCGTTCGACACGGTGGACCTCATTCACGCCAAGCGCGACGGTGCGAAGCTGTCGACCGCTCAGGTGTCCTGGCTCGTGGACGCCTACACTCGCGGCTACGTCGGGGACGAGCAGATGGCCGCGATGGCGATGGCCATTTTTCTCAACGGGATGGATCGCGACGAGGTGCGCGACCTGACGCTCGCGATGATCGACTCCGGCGAGCGGATGTCGTTCGACACCCTGTCGAAGAAGACCACCGACAAGCACTCCACGGGCGGTGTCGGCGACAAGATCACGTTGCCTCTCGCCCCGCTCGTGGCTTCCTTCGGCGTCGCGGTCCCTCAGCTGTCGGGGCGCGGGCTCGGCCACACCGGCGGCACGCTCGACAAGCTCGAGAGCATCCCCGGCTGGCAGGCCGACCTCAGCGCGGAGGAGATGCGCGCTCAGCTCGAATCCGTCGGTGCGGTCATTTGCGCGGCGGGGGCAACGCTCGCCCCCGCTGACAAGAAGTTGTATGCGCTTCGGGACATCACCGGCACCGTGGAGTCGATCCCGCTCATCGCGTCCTCGATCATGAGCAAAAAGATCGCCGAGGGTACGCATTCGCTCGTGCTGGACGTGAAGTTCGGCTCCGGCGCGTTCATGCAGGACCCGGATCGCAGCCGGCAACTTGCCGAAACGATGGTGGCCCTTGGAACGGATGCCGGCGTGGTCACGACCGCGCTCCTCACGAACATGAATGTGCCGCTCGGGCTCGCGATCGGCAATGCGAACGAGGTCCGCGAATCGGTCGAGGTACTCGCGGGCGGCGGGCCGGCGGATGTCGTCGAGCTGACTCTCGCCCTCGCGCGGGAGATGCTCGCGTCTGCCGGGCAACCGGATGCCGATGTGGAGGGCGCGCTGAAGGACGGGAGCGCGATGGACACCTGGAGGGCGATGATCGCCGCCCAGCACGGGGATCCGGATGCGCCGCTTCCGGCGGCGAAGGAGTCTCACGTGGTCACGGCGGATCGGGAGGGCATCCTCGTGGAGCAGAAGGCGCTGCCGTTCGGTGTCGCGGCGTGGCGGCTCGGTGCGGGCAGGGCGCGCAAACAGGACCCGGTGCAGCACTCCGCGGGCATCGATCTGCACGCGAAGCCGGGGGATGCCGTGACGAAGGGCCAG
The DNA here is from genome assembly GCA_017306245.1 of Micrococcales bacterium. Lineage (GTDB taxonomy): Bacteria > Actinomycetota > Actinomycetes > Actinomycetales > Microbacteriaceae > Terrimesophilobacter. Next base: position 162,618 of record JAFKIY010000005.1, read on the forward strand.
GCGCTGTTCACGCTCAGCGCGGACGAGCCGGCGCGCTTCGAGCGGGCGCTGGAGGCACTGGAGGGTGCCTACCGGATCGGGTCGGCGGGTGACGAGGTGCACGATGGCGGTCCGCTCATTGCCGACCGCATCACCGCTTAGCGTCCCACTCGCTCGCAGCAATACTCTCGCTGTACTGAAAATTCAGGAATCTGCGTCGACGGCACGACCTCGAATCCCGGAATCATCGCGGATGCGGAGGTCGGCACGACGCGAGTTCCTGAATTTTCGAGAAACTTTTGGAGGTTCGGCGACGTTTGGTTCCGCTGGGGGCACAGCGCGAGTGGGGGTGGAAATTACCGTGGGTCGCCGATGCGGATGAGGGCATCGGTGATGAGGCCCCAGAATTTGGCGTGGTCGAGGTCGGTCGCCGCGTACGTGGTGCAGGTGTCGGGCGCTTCAGCACGGAAGTCCGCGACCGTCATCCCGAGGGTGAGCGAACCGGTCAGTTCGATGTCGAGCGGCACGCGCACGACCGTCATGACGCTCGGGTCGATGACGAGCGCGACGGCGCACGGATCGTGCACGGGCGGGTAGTCGAACCCCTGGGCATCCCGGTAGCTTTCGGTGAAGAAGTCGAGGAGTTCGAGCACGAACCGCGCGGGGGCGGTGTCGATCGCGGCGATGGAGGCAACGACATCCGGGGTCGCGAGGGCTTTGTGGGTGAGGTCGAGGCCGACCATGGTGAGTTTCCACGATTCGTTGAACACGATGTGCGCGGCCTCAGGGTCGATCACGATGTTGAACTCCGCCGCCGCGCTCCAGTTGCCGACGTGGTAGCCGCCGCCCATGAGCACGACCTCCTTCACCCGGTCCGCGATGCGGGGCTCTTTCCGCACGGCAAGCGCGATGTTGGTTAGGGCGCCGGTCGGCACGAGCGTGATCGTGCCCGGCGGATTCTGCATGACGGTGTCGATGATGAGGTCCACCGCGTGGCGGTCCTCCGGCGCGAACGCTGGATCGGGGAGCACCGGCCCGTCCATGCCGGAGTCCCCGTGGATCGACTCGGCAACCTCGGCGGCCCGCACGAGCGGTCGATGCGCTCCGGCCGCAAACGGCACCCCGGTGATGCCGGCCACGGTGGCGACCGCGAGCGCGTTTCGCGTCACTTTCTCGATCGTCTGGTTGCCGTGAACCGTCGTGACCGCGACCAGTTCGATCTGGGGATTGCCGTGTGCGAGCAGCATCGCAATCGCATCATCGTGTCCGGGGTCGCAGTCGAGGATGATCTTCGTGGCCATGCATGAATCCTAGACGGGGACGCTGTTTGCCGGAGCCGGTAGATTTGCTGGATGAGCACCGCAACGTTCGACCGCGCAGCCGACCGGCAGTTCACCCTGGCCAGCGGCGTGAACATCAACCCCCTGCCCAAGGTGTCGCTGCACGACCATCTGGATGGCGGACTCCGACCGCAGACCATCATCGACATCGCCGCGGAGCTCGAACTCGATCTGCCGGCCTCGAACGCCGATGTCCTCGGCGAGTGGTTCGCGAATCAGTCGGACTCGGGTTCCCTCGTGGAATATCTCAAGACGTTCGATGTCACCATCTCGGTGATGCAGACCGCGGAAGGGCTCGCGCGGGTCGCGCGGGAGTTCGTCGAGGACCTGCACAGGGATGGCGTGATCTACGGCGAAGTTCGGTGGGCGCCCGAGCAGCATGTGAGGCGCGGGCTGAGCCTCGATGATGCAGTGGATGCCGTGCAGGGCGGTATAGAGGACGGCATCGCGTCGGTCGCCGCATCCGGTGGCCAGATCCGGATCGGGCAGCTCGTAAGCGCCATGCGTCAGGCTGACAATGGACTGGAGATCGCCCAGCTCGCCGTGCGGCACCGGGACAACGGCGTGGTCGGGTTCGACATCGCGGGACCCGAGGATGGTTTCCCGCCGAGCCGGCTCCGCACGGCCTTCGATTTCCTGGCCGAAAACTATTTCCCGACGACGGTGCACGCGGGGGAAGCCGCTGGGCTCGACAGCATCCGCAGCGCCCTCCTCGACGGTCGGACCCTCAGGCTTGGCCACGGGGTGCGCATCGCGGAAGACATCGAGGTCGACGATGAGCCGGGTGCGCAGCATTAAGTGACACTGGGGGTCCTCTCGCGGTGGGTGCGCGACCGCGAGATCGCCCTCGAGCTCAGCCCTTCATCAAATCTTCAAACGGAAGCAATTGAGCAGTGGGGGAGTGAACTGGCCGATCACCCCTTCGATCTGCTCTACCAGCTGGGGTTCCGGGTGACGGTGAACACGGATAACCGGCTCATGAGCAACACCACGCTCAGCCGGGAACTCGCCCTCCTCGCCGACACGTTCGGCTACGATCTCGGCGACCTGGAGTCGTTCCAGCTGAACGCCGCGGCATCATGCTTCCTCCCCGTCGAGGAGCGGGAGGAGCTTGCGGCGGCCATCGTCGAGGGATTCGACGCAGCCTGATCGGCCGGTGGAGCGTGAGGTTTAGCCGAGCCTCATGTAGACCGGGTTGCCCCAGATTGCGCGGTACTTCACGTACTCGCCCCACCGGGGGGAATCGATCATCATGCCGCCGCCGGCGTAGATTCCGATGTGCTGCCCCGGGTACCAGAGGAAGTCTCCGGGCTGCGCGTCGGCGGGGGAGATCGGCACGAGAAGGTGGGCCTGGGCGTCTGCCGTTCGCGGCAGAGAGATGCCGAAGTTGGCGAACACGTACTGGGTGAGCCCGTCGCAACTGAAGCTTGTCGTCGGGCTGTTTCCCATCCCGTACGGCACGACCCCGACGAACTGCATCGCGAAGTCCACGACGGCCTGGCCGCTGTAGGTTTGAGCGGGCGGGTTGAGCGTCACAAACCGGTTGTAGACGACGGATGCGGCGACCGGTTTGACCGCCGTGTACCCGTCGCGGGATACCGTCAGTTCGGCCGTCGGCGTGGCGGCGAGAGTTTGCACGACGACCGTCTTCGGAGCCGTCGAGGAGGCCGTCTGGGCGGAATCCGTGTGGTTGAAGGCGTAGGCGGGGAGCGCAAGGGTCGCCACGAGACCGCCGGAGACCGCGATGACCGCGAGCTTCACCAGTTGTTCACGGGACTTCTTCACACTCAAACCGGTCGAACCTTTCCTTGGCCCACTGCGCGTATTTATTCGTCGAGCCAGGATTGGCGATGGTGGGCAAACCAAAGTCCAATGGTACAGGCTGCGCGGCGGGGACCCAATCGATTCCCGATGACTCAGGACTTTCCCAGCACGGCTCTCGCGGGCCCCGGATTTCGCCGCGCGCCGCGTCGGGCGCAGCTACCGGCGCTGCAGGTCGAATCGTGCGAGCGCGTCGGCGTCCCTGGAGTAGGTTGCTGAGCTTCGCGCGGTATCGAGGGCGGCGACCGGATCCGATTCGGCTTCCGCCACGGCAAGGAGGCGTTCCGCCTCCGCGAGCCGGGTTCGCGCTTCATGACCGACCCCGCCCCGCCGGGTGTCGATGAAGTTTCTGGTTGCCGCGATCTGGCTCCGTGCGCCGACGAGCGCGCCGACGAGCGCTATTCGCGCGCCGCTGAGCCGCTGCTGCTGGTTGCGGGCGCTCGCCATGCTCGCATCCAGTTCGGCATTGGCCGACCGCAGCACCTCGAGGGTGGCGAGCGGGTCCCGAAGCTTGCTGTCCACTGCCAGTGCCGCCTCGACGGTTTCGATGGCACGCCCGACGGCTGAGCCGACGGCGGCATCCGGCGGCGCATCGCGCACGGCGCGGGCCTCGCCGAGGCTGTCGCGCGTTGACTCGCGCAACGCCGTCGCCGCCTGGACGGTCTTGTCCAGTTCAGTTCGGAGATCGGTGATGGCGTCAAACAGCTTTCCTGCACGGTAGGCGTGCTCCTCCGCCGCTCTGATGGCGTCGACCGGTGAGTTGCCGGCGGTTGGCGTGTCCGCAGCGCCCAGAATCGTTTCCGCCCGATTCGCTTCGCTCGTGGCCGCGCTCAGTTCGGATGTTGCCCGATCGACATTGTCGGCGACGGATGCGACGGCGTTGGCGCTGAAGTCGCGATTCAGCCCCGCCAGAGTCTTGCCGGCATCCGCCTTTCGGGCAAGGGCCGCGTCGATCGCGCGGCGGGCCGCCGCCAGATTTTCGGGAGCATTCTTCTCCTGCGTGCGCAATCCAGCGAAGGCGAGTTCCTGCTGTTCGAGTGCGGACTGGGCCGACTCGCACAAGTGGATGATCCGGCTGTTCCACTCGCGGCGCTGCGTCTCGCTCTCGGGGTACGCGTCGTCGAGTTTCTGCTGGAGCCCGAACGCTTCCCGGAGCTGGTCCTTTGCGGTGGCCAGAACGGATTCGAACTCCTGCGACTTCACGTTCCCGAACTGGGCGATCGCGTAGCCGAGCTCATCCTCGCCGTTCTTGACGGCATCGTCGACCCTGACCAGCAGGATGTTGGCCCTCTGTTCGAGCGCTTCGAGCGCATTCGGAGCGCCCCCGGTCGCCTTCCGGCGTGCCAGCAGCCAGAATCCGGCGCCGACGAGGGCGACGAAGACGAGGGCGACGACGACGATGATGATGCCGGCGGCGTTGAGGAGCTGGGAACCCATGGTCGCAAGTTTAGAGTGAGCCGACCGCGGCACGGGAGTTCGATCCGGCAGGGCGGCCGGCGGGACGCACCGGGCGAAACCGGCCTCGCCTCCGCGGAAAACCGGCAGTTTCCGCTTAAGGTGGCATCGTGTGGCGTGCCGGCAAACATGACGATGACTTCCTGGAAAACCCAGCGGAGGACTCCGGTGACCCGTTCGGCACCCACCAGCAGGTCACCGCGCCGCACGCCCTCAGCCTGGGTGATCCGGGTTACACGGTCATGAATGTGGCCGAGCCGATCTGGAATTCGTGGCGCGAGCAGCTTGCGGCACTCGGCGGCTCGAGCCCGCTCCTGCACTTCGTCGACGAACCGCACACCCGAATTGAACTCGGGGCGACGCACCCGGGCGGCCTGGCGCAGTTCATCACCGGCAAGACGACTCTCCTGTCGAGCCTGATCCGCGACGACATGGCGCTGCATGCGGCCAAATTGGCGGCGGCGGAGATCGCGGCGAAGTCGACCGAGCTGGCAACCACCCGCGGCATCGACTCGGTGCAGCTCGGCATTGGCATCGCCCAGTGGCAGTTCGAGGGAAGCGACTACTGCGCCCCGGTGTTGCTGCGCCCGCTTGCCATCCGCCGCTACGGGAATGATTTCGAGCTGCGTCTTCGCGGCGAGGCAACGTTGAACCCGGCCCTGGCCAGGGCGATGGAAGAGCAATTCCAGATCGTGCTCGATGCGCAGGGGTTCATCGCGCTCGCACAGCAGGACGGCGCGTTCAAGCCCAACCCGGTGATCGATCGGTTGCGGGGCCTCACGCAGCATCTGGAGTGGTTCAACGTGCAGCCGCGGCTGGTCGTGTCCTCCTTCGCGGATGTCGCGACCGCTCTCGTCGCCGACGCCGCAGACCTCGACCACCCCATCCTTGATGCTCTGGCCGGGAATCCGAACGCGAAATGGGCGGTCGAGGAGAGTTTCGTTGCGGCCGAAACGCAACACCCGGATGCCCGCAGCCCCGAAACGGACACGCTGCTGCTGGACGCCGACGCCGAACAGGAAGATGTCGTCGCGCAGATCGCGGCCGGGAATTCCGTTGCGGTCAAGACCCTTCCGGGAACCGGGGGCACGCAAACGATCGTGAACGCGATCGGGTGCCTGCTGCAGCAGAACAAGCGAGTTCTCGTGGTGAGCCCGCGGCGATCGAGCCTTCAGGGCATCGTGCAGCGGTTCGGCGACATCGGGCTGGGTGGTTTGCCGGTGGCCCCCGCAACGCTCCAGCGCGATGTGATCCGGGCCATCGGCCGCAATGAGAAAGCGCAGCAGCCTCAGCTCGGCGAGGTCGACGAAGCCCTGGTCCGGCTCCGCAAAATCCTCCTTGACTACCGAAGCGCCGTCACGCAGGTGGATCCCGTCCTCGGGGTATCCGTTCTGGATTGCCTGACCGAACTCTCCCGCCTGGCCCTTCTCCCCGAACCGCCGACGACGACCGCTCGACTCAGCCGCGCTGCCGTGGAGCGGCTCCTCAACGGCCGCGCCCAGGCGGCCGAGACGATGATTCAGGCCGCGAGCCTGGGAGAGTTCCAGTACGGACCGGGGGACTCCGCCTGGTACGGTGCGTCCTTCACGTCGAGCGAGCAGGCGTCGCGGGCCCACGGGATCGCCAAGCAGCTGTATCACGTGGAGGTCCCGCGCCTTCTCCAGCGCGCGAACGAACTCCTCGCCGGCACGCGCATGCGGCCGTTCGAGTCGATAGCCGAACTCGGCGTGTACCTGCGCCTGCTCACCGAGATCCGGGACACGCTGGACAAGTTCCTTCCCGTGGTGTTCGAGCGGTCCCTGAGCGATCTGATCGCCGCGACGAGTTCGCGCAAGGACTCCGACCACATGTCTGCGGCGAACCGGCGGAGAATGAGGCGGCTCGCCAGGGAATACCAGCGCCCTGGCTCGCACGTGAGCGACATGAACGAAGCGTTGCGCCGCATCCAGCAGCAGCGGTTCCTGTGGCAGCGATTCGTCGCCGAGGGGGTCATCCCGGAGATTCCGGTGGGCATCGCCGACGTCCAGGTCGCGCATCAGCAGGTTGTCCAGGATCTCAGTGCTTTGGATGAGCCGTTGGGAAACCACACGACAGCGACCCAGCTCGCCAATCTTCGCCTCGACGAGCTTGCGGCGAAGCTCGCGGGGCTGAGCGCCGAATCGGATGCGCTCCAGAACCTGCAGGAGCGGACGGCCCTGGTTGCGAGCCTGCGGGAACTCGACATCGAGCCGCTCCTGTTCGACCTTTCGGCGCGGCACGTGAGCGAGTCCGCAGTGACGGCCGAACTGGAACTCGCCTGGTGGCGTTCGGCGCTGGATTCCCTGCTCGAGCAGGACCGCGCTCTTCTCGGCGCGAACACCGAGGTTCTCGATCGGCTCGAAGCGGACTTCCGGATGGTGGATGAGGCGCACGCGTCGGGCAGCGCCCACTTGCTCGCCTGGCAGCTTGCGGAGAATTGGAGCGTCGGCCTCGTCGACTGGCCGGATGAGGCCGCCGAGCTCAAGAAGCTGCTGCGCGGGCGCGCAGTGGATTCGCGGGCGCTCCAGGAGGCGGCGCCGCACCTGTCCCGCTTCATCGCGCCGGTGTGGGTCGCCTCCCCTTACGAGGTTCCGGAGATCACGGATTCGATGCGTTTCGATTCGGTGATCCTCGTGGATGCCGGCGCGATGACGGTCGCCGAAACGCTCGGTGCGATTCGGCGGGGCAAGCAGGTGGTCGCGTTCGGCGATCCGGTGACCCAAACCCCGTCGCCGTTCACGATCGCGATCGGCGGCAGCTGGGACGATGACGGCCCGGGCGGGGAATCCGCGGAGGACCTCGATGAGCTTCACGCCTCATCCGCGCTGTCCTCGCTCGCGAATCTGCTTCCGACGCTGACGCTCACCCGCAGTTATCGGGCCGGCGGCGAGGATCTTGCCGAGCTCGTGAACCGCAGGTTCTACTCCGGGCGGATCGAGTCGCTCCCTTGGGCGGGGAGTTTCCTCGGCCACGGCAGCATTCGGATCGATCACGTGGAGAACGGCACCGGAATGCCGGATGAGGCGACCGGCGCGGTCGAAAGCGTCGACGCGGAGGTCGACCGGGTTGTCGAGTTGGTGCTCGAGCACGCGGCGAACCGTCCGCAGGAATCCCTGATGGTCATCACCGCGAGCCCCCGACACGCGGTGAGAGTGCATCAGGCGGTTCTGCTCGCTCTGGCGACGCGACCGGAACTGCACGACTTCATCCTCGGGGACCGTGCCGAACCGTTCACGGTCGCCACCATCGAGCAGGCGGTTGCGGAGAGCCGGGATCGGGTCATTTTCTCGATCGGGTACGGGCGCACCCCGCACGGCAGGGTGCTGAGCGATTTCGGGGCGCTGGGGCGTCCGGGCGGCGAACGGATGCTCGCTGCCGCGATGACGCGCGCCCGACGGGCCATGGTGATCGTGAGCTGCTTCGAGGCATCCGACATCGATGAGGACCGGATGAAGTTCGGTGCCGTCGCGCTGGCCGAGATCCTCACGGATGTGACGGCGCGCAGCCGGGTGGAGGCCCTGCCGGACGACAGCGATCCGATGCTCGTGGATTTGGCGCGCCGGCTCGAGGCGAGGGGTCTTCGCGTGGCGTTGGGGCACCGCGGCAAGCTCGGCCTGGTGACGAGCAACCGCGGAATGTGCCTCACGATCGAGACGGACACCGTGCTGGGCGCCTCGAGCATGCGGGAGGCGCTGCGGCTTCGGCCGGAGCTTCTTCGGCGGCTCGGCTGGCATTACCTCCGCGTGTACGCGTTCGAGTTGTTCAGCGACCCGGATGCCGTGGCGGACCGCGTCGTGCACATGCTGGGTGTTGATCCTGCGCCGAACACGGAGCCGATACCCATCGGCGGTGCACAGGGTTAGCGCGGTGGATTCGAAGCACACTGGCCGGGACCAATCCGAAGAGGCGGAAGGTCGGGTCGGCGGGGAGATTCGGGATGGGAAACCCGGACGCAGGAAGAATCGGCGCGTGTCCACGCCCGCCGTCCCGGGAAGCGATCCGACACCGCAGTCGGAGCCGCGTCGGCACGCCGACGATGAAAACGATGACCGGCTTAGGGCGGACAAGCCGCCGCACTGGAGTTGATCGGCGAACGGCGGCATGCGGCACGACGACAACCTAGCCAAGATAGATAATAGGCTGGCATATATCGTTCCAACGCAGTAAGCTCGCTTCATGTCTCAATTGCCCGAGCCGCGTCATCCGGCCTCCGATCCTCTCATTGATCCTCGGGTGATCGACCCCCATCAGGCGTTGATCAACCGAAACGACATGAGCGAGACCGACTTGGAGGACACCGTTGCCGTGCTTTCATCCGTTCGACGTTGGCGGGAGGCAGAACAACGGATGAATGAAGCGTCACGGCACACGATGAAGCTGGGCGACAACGACATGAAGGCGATGCGGTTCATCATCGTCTCCACCAACCAGGGACGGAGCGTGACCCCCGGCATGATCGCCAGTCATCTCAACATCTCCACCGCATCGACGACCAAACTGATCGACCGCCTCGAAGCGGCGGGCCACGTCGCGCGGGCATCGCATCCCACTGACCGCCGGGCCATGGTGATCACGGTCAATCCGGCGGCGCACGCCGAAGTGGAGGAGAAAGTGGGCCGCCTGCACGCGAAACGATTCGAGGTGGCAGCTCGTCTGACCGCGAGAGAGAAGAAGATCGTGATCCGTTTCCTCGATGAGCTCTCCGACACGGAATTCGACGGCTGATGGCCGGCGACGACACTCGCAACCACACGCCGAGTTCGCCCCGCGTGCCGCGGCGGTGGGTGCGCATCCTGATTCCCACAGTTCTGCTGCTCGTGTGGTTCGCTGCGGCGGCCATCGGCGGCCCGACCTTCGGAAAGCTCTCCTCCGTCTCGAGCAACGACCAGGCGTCTTTCCTGCCCGCGAGCGCCGAGTCGACGGTAGCGATCGACTGGCAGAAGAAGTTCTCCGACTCCGGCGCAATCCCCGCCGTCGTGGTCATCGTCTCCGACACGACGATCGACAGATCCGAACTGGGGGAGTACGCGAAACTCGGTGAGCGACTCGGCGAGGTGGAGGGCGTGCAGAAGCCGGACTCCGGCCAGTCGACGACCGTGGCCGGCCCGATACCTTCCGAGGACGGATATGCCGTCGAATTCATTGTGCCGATCTCGGAGGATGCCGGCCTGCGCGACACCGTAGGCGGGCTGCGTGCCGTGCTCGCGGATGACCTGGCGGATGGCGTGACCGGTTACGTGACGGGACCGGCAGGGCTCACCGCCGACCTCGTGAACGCGTTCGGCGGGATCGACGGGCTCCTGCTGCTGGTTGCCGGGGGTGCGGTGTTCGCCATTCTGCTGCTCGTGTACCGCTCCATCGTGCTGCCCATCCTCGTTCTCTTGACCGCGGTGTTCGCGCTGAGCGCGGCAATTCTCGTGGTCTACGCGTTCGCGAGCTGGGGCTGGATTTCGCTGAGCGGGCAAAGCCAGGGCATCCTCTCGATTCTCGTGATTGGTGCGGCGACCGACTATTCGCTGCTCCTCGTTGCCCGGTACAAGGAAGCGCTCGTTCACGTCGAGTCGCGCTGGCAGGCGATTATGCAGGCGTGGCGCGCCGCGTGGGAGCCGATCGTCGCGTCCGGCGCCACCGTGATCATCGCGTTGCTGTGCTTGCTGTTCTCCGACCTCAACTCGAATAAGAGCCTCGGGCCCATCGCGGCGATCGGGATCGTGTTCTCGCTTCTGGCGGTGCTGTCCTTCCTCCCGGCGATCCTGGCGATCTTCGGGAGGGCGGCGTTCTGGCCGATCCGCCCCAGGTACCGCGCCGATGCGGTCGGAGACAGCGCCCAGCGGGTGTCGGGCGACTCCCACGAAGCACGCGGTCTGTCCGGGGTCAGCGGAGTGTGGAAGCGGATCGGCACGCTCGTCGCGCGAAGGCCGCGCGTCACCTGGCTCGTTGCCCTCGCTGTTCTGGTTGCCGGCGGTCTCGGCACCATCCAGCTTCAGGCCAACGGCGTGCCGCAGACCGACCTCGTGCTCACCGCGACCGATTCGGTGGCCGGTCAGGATGCGCTCACTGAGCACTTCGATGCCGGCTCCGGAAGTCCCGTGGTTGTCGTCGCGAAAGCGGACAAGGCGGACGCCATCGTGGCGGCCCTCGACAGCACGGCGGGCGTCGGGTCGGCATCGATTTTCACCGGCACTGTGCGGCCGAGCATGGATCCGAACGCTCCGGCGCCCACGCCGGTGGTGCGGGATGGGCGTGTGCTCGTGAACGCCGTCCTCGACTATGAGGCCGATTCCGACCGGGCCGAGGCGGTTGTACGCGAACTCCGCGTGAACCTGGCCGACATTGACAGCTCCGTGCTCGTCGGCGGGGTGACCGCGATCGCGCTCGACACGAATGACACCGCCCAGGCCGACCTCGTGAAGATCATTCCGATCGTGCTCCTGGTCATCCTGTTGATTCTCATGCTTCTGCTGCGCGCGATCGTGGCACCGATCCTGCTCATCGTGAGCGTGGTGGTGTCTTATGCGACAGCGCTCGGTGTTTCCGCGATCGTGTTCAACCACGTTCTCGGGTTCCCCGGCGCGGATGCCTCTGTGCCCCTGTTCGGCTTCGTTTTCCTTGTGGCGCTCGGGGTGGACTACATCATTTTCCTCATGACGCGCGTGCGCGAAGAATCGCTGCGACTCGGCACTCGGGCCGGCATCCTGCGCGGGCTCGGCAAGACCGGCAGCGTCATCACCTCCGCGGGCATCGTGCTCGCCGCGACGTTCGCCGCGCTCTCGGTGATCCCGATCCTGTTCCTCGTGCAGATCGCGTTCATCGTCGCGTTCGGGGTGCTCGTCGACACGATCATCGTGCGTTCGCTGCTCGTCCCGGCGCTGTCCTACGACATCGGCAAGGCGATCTGGTGGCCGTCGAAGCTGTCCAGGATGGCCTAGTGATGCCGCTCACTCGGTGCGGGCGCCGCCCGTCTCCTGCTTTGCCAAGAGGTCCCGGATCTCGGCGAGCAGTTGAAGTTCGGTCGGCGGGACTTCCGCTTCCGGCGCGCCGGCTTTGCGCTTCTCCTCGGCGCGAGCCTTCATCCGGTTGATCGGCAGCACGAGCGCGAAGTACACCGCCGCGGCGACGAGCACGAACTGGATGACTGCGGCAACCACCGCCCCGAACAGAATGTCGGCGCTTCCACCCGACAGGGTCGGAATCGACACGATCCAGGCTTTGTCGAGGTTTTCCGCGTTGAACAGGGCGCCCAGGGCCGGATTGAAGATCCCGGTGACGAGAGCATTCACGATGGCGGTGAATGCTGCGCCGATGACGACGGCGACCGCGAGGTCGATGACGTTGCCCCGCATGATGAATTCTTTGAATCCCTTGAACATGGTGTTTGCCCTTTCTGCGTGATGGTGTCAGGATGCGGTGCCTGTGGTTGCTGACTTTCCGGACCCGCCCCCGGTGGTGGTGGCGGCCGGCTTTCCCTTTGCGGCCGATGCAGTTTTCTCCGTTTTCGATTCTGCGGACTTCGATTCGGCGGACTTCGATTCGCCCTTGGATTCGCCACCCGCCCTGGCCGCGGCCTTTTCGCCTTCCGGCGTCGCACGGGAGTCGTTCCGGTAGAAACCGGAGCCGGTGAACGAGACGCCGACGGGGCTGAAAATCTTGCGCAGCGCGCCGCCGCAGGACGGGCAAATGGTGAGGTTGGCATCCGAGAAGGACTGGTGGATGTCGAACGCTTCGCCGCACGCCGTGCAGCGGTAGGAATAGGTGGGCACAGGGTTCCTTAGTCGGTGGTTGCGGGAAAAGTGGTGATGCCGTCGGGGGTGACGACGCCGTTGACCCGCTTGTCGTGGAGTTCGGTGGGCACGGATCCGACGAGCTCCCCATCGAAGATGATCGCGTACACGGGCGGGCATTTCTCCATGGAGCCGAGCGTGCGGTCGAAGTAGCCGCGGCCCCAACCGAGCCGCATCCCGGTCCGGTCCACGGCGGCAGCGGGGACGAGGATCAGGTCGACATCGTTGATGGCGATCGGGCCGAGGAGGTCCCCCACCGGCTCCGGCATGCCGTACAAGCCATCCTGCTCTGCGTCGCTGGAGACGGCCCAGTCGAGCAGTCCGTCGTCGCGGCTCACCGGGAGGAGGACCCGGATTTCCTGCTCCTGCGCCCACGCCAGAAACGGCCGAATGTTCGGTTCGTCCTGTGCCGGCAGGTAGGCGGCGATGTAGTGGGCGTCGAGGTCGGTTACGAGATCAACGAGGTTCTGGGTGAATCCGGCGGTCGCACTCTCCAGTTCGGTCGCCGTCATGGTGCGCCGCCGCCCCCGCAACTCAGCCCGGAGCGCACGCTTTTGGTGGCCCTCGTCACCGCTCATGCAGCCAGTTTACGGTGACCGGGCAGGTAACCTTGCCCCATGGCATCACTGATCACGAAAGCGGTCATCCCCGCGGCGGGCCTCGGCACCCGCTTCCTGCCTGCCACGAAGGCGATGCCCAAGGAGATGCTCCCGGTGGTCGACAAGCCGGCCATTCAGTATGTCGTGGAGGAGGCGGTTGCCGCCGGGCTCAGAGACGTGCTCATGATCACGGGCCGCAATAAGAGCGCGCTGGAGAACCATTTCGACCGCGTCGGCGAATTGGAGGCAACCCTTCTGCAGAAGGGGGACAGTGATCGGCTGCGGAAGGTCAACTTTTCCACCGATCTCGCCGAGGTGCATTACCTGAGGCAGGGCGATCCGCTGGGTCTCGGCCACGCCGTGCTGCGTGCGCGGATGCATGTCGGCAATGAACCGTTCGCGGTGCTCCTGGGCGACGACCTCATCGACGAGCGGGATCCGCTCCTCACCCGGATGCTGCAGGTGCAGGCCGAACGCAACGCGTCCATCATCGCCTTGCTCGAGGTCGAGCCCGCGATGGCGAACCACTACGGGATCGCCACGGTCGAGCCGACCGACGCCGAGGATCTGGTGCGCATCACCGGACTCGTCGAGAAGCCGGCGGAGGGGACGCAGCCGTCGAATCTGGCGATCATCGGACGTTACGTCCTCCGCCCCGAGGTGTTCGACGTCCTGGAGCGCACGAGGCCCGGCAAGGGCGGCGAGATCCAGTTGACGGATGCGTTGCAGGAGCTCGCATCCGACGACTCGATCGCGGGCGGCGTGTACGGTGTGGTGTTCCGGGGGCGGCGATACGACACCGGGGATCGGCTCGATTACATCAAGGCGATTGTTCAGCTTGCCGTGGAGCGCGAGGATCTCGGACCGGATCTGCGGCCGTGGCTCAAGGAGTTCTCGGATGGACTGGACTGACCGCCGATGATCCCCACGCTGAGGGAAGGTGCCGTGACGATTCGCGGCGTGCGCGGCCGGGATGCGCGGCAACTGGATCGCGAGTTGATGGACAATCGACGCTGGTTGCGCACCTGGGAGGCGACGAACCCGCGCGGGCCGATGAATTTCGATGTGCGGGCCAGCATCAGGAGCCTCGTGGCGAACGCGAGGGCCGGACTCGGCCTGCCGTTCGTGATCGAGTATGACGGTGAGATTGCCGGCCAGTTGAATGTGTCGTCGATCACGTGGGGGAGCGTGTCTTCGGCGACGATCGGGTACTGGGTGGCGGAGCGTTTCGCCGGCAGGTCGATCACCCCGACGGCCGTCGCGCTCGCGACCGACTACTGTTTTTCCCAGCTCGGCCTGCACCGGATGGAGATCTGCATCCGGCCGGAGAATCACGCCTCCCTTCGTGTCGTGGAGAAGCTGGGGTTCCGTTATGAGGGCTTGCGCCGAAGGTTCATCCACATCAATGGCGACTGGCGGGATCACTTCTGTTTCGCCCTCATCGCGGAGGAGTTGCCGACGGGCGTGCTCCGGCGCTGGCTGGATGGCACGGTGCCGCCGGGCGCTGGGGTGGTGCCGGCCGCCGATCGCGCCGCTGCGCAACAGCCGCCTCTCTAACGTTGTGCGTATGACGAGCGAACCTTGGTGTGGGCCGGGCCGCGGCGCGCCGGATGCCGGTTCGAGGGTGCCCGCCCTAGCGTTAACGCCATGGGAATCGACGGGGTCGGATCGAGCGTAGTCATCGCGCTCGCCGCCGTGCTCTGGCTGCTGTACCTCGTTCCCACGTGGTTGAAGCGCCGCGAGTATCTGGCGACGGAGCGGAATGCCGTTCGGCTGCAACAGACGATGCGCATCCTCGCCGAGAGCGCCGAGCTGCCGTCCGTCGTTCGTGTCGAGGCGACCGCGCGAACGGTCGCCGCGCAGCAGCGTGCACTGCGCAAATACCAGAAGTCGTCGACGCGTGTGAGCCGCTCGTTCCCCGAGGGGACTGCCGCGAGACGTGGTTGGACTAACCCGTTCCCTGAGGAGGCCGTCGAAGGCGGTCGTCTCGATGGGGGTGCCCGCACGGCCCGCCGTCTGCGGCGGTCGCGTGCTCTCGCCTCTGTTGTGCTGCTCGGCGCCATCGTTGCGGGGGTTTTCGGATTTCAGTCGTTTGCGGCGACGGGTTCCTGGGTGCTGCTGGCGGGGTCCGCGGTTGTCGCGCTCGGTTCGTTCGCGCTTCTGGGTCAGGCGGCGGCAGTGTCCCGCGCCCGCGCCGAACTGAGGCGGGCTGCCCTGACGACGCCGGTCGCGGCGCCGCTGCACGACCACGCCGACTATGCGGTGCCGCGTCGAACCGGGTGGAGTCCTGTCGCCGTCCCGAAGCCGCTGTACCTGGGCCGCGACGACTGCGCCCCGGTGTCAGTCAAGGGATCGCGCAGCGATCGTCTCGAAACCGGTCAACCCGACCACGCTGAGCTCCTGCGCGCTGCAGCTGCCGAAGCGGAGCGGGCGCTTCGGGCGGCGCAGGCCGCACCCGAGGTGGCTCGTCTTCCGCGGCCGGCTGCCGCATCCGCGGAGCCCAGGATCGCGGCGCGCGACGCTTCCGCGCCGAGCCGATTTGCGCGAATGGGTGTCCTTGATTCCGCGCAAGCGGCACCTGCGGATCTGGACGAGATCCTGCGCCGCCGCCGCGCTGTCGGCTGATCTCGCCCGCTCCCTGAGGAGCCGGAATCGCCGGCGTCTCGACGCTTCTATGGTTTTTGTCAAGCCATTTTTGTGCTCATTTGGCGGAAGAGTGATCGGGCGATGTAGCGCTTGAGGGATCGGATGATTTCTTTGCGGGTTTTGCCTTGATCGGATTGGCGTTGGTAGTAGGCGCGAGTTTCG
>JAFKIY010000012.1 GCA_017306245.1 Micrococcales bacterium
GAAACTCGCGCCTACTACCAACGCCAATCCGATCAAGGCAAAACCCGCAAAGAAATCATCCGATCCCTCAAGCGCTACATCGCCCGATCACTCTTCCGCCAAATGAGCACAAAAATGGCTTGACAAAAACCATAGAAGCGTCGAGACGGCCATCGGCCTCCTCAGGGAGCGGGCAGGTTCCTGCCGTTCCCTGAGGCTCTCGAAGGGAATGATCCGATCACTTCCGCGGCACCGAGTTTGACAAATCTTGCGTTCGTGCAAGATAGTTGCACTATGACTGTGAACGCGCGCGCCCTGACCTCCTTTGAGGCCCATGGGACTGCCGGCATGATGATGCCGAGCAGCGCCGCCACGTGTTGTCGAATGCATTCCTAGTCGGCCAACCTCCCGCCGAACCGCCCTCTCGCAGAGCACGCGGTTCCCGGACGCCGATCCTCATCGCGATCGAGCCTCCGCCACGCACTGAAGTTACCGAAGGCTGATCCTCCCCATTAGAGGGCCTTCACTTGATCCCCAAGGGATTCGACACCATGTCACTCGCCACTCTCGACCTTGACCGTACCCACTTTCCCGACCAGCGGCCGCTCCACGCGGTCCCCGACCCGGATCCGGCACCGCCGCCGACCCGGATCCGCGCGGTACCCGATGGCCCCGAGGCCCGCGGTTTCGTCCTCTACGTCGGCATCGACGAGGCGAAAGCCCAGGCATCCGGCACCGACCTCGGCAGCATCGTCGCCGCACTGCGAAAGCTCGCCACCGACCTGGCACCGGCGTCGGAAACCTACGCGGCCGTCGCCCTCGCCCCGAAGGGTTCGGGTGGCCGCGACCTGGACGTCGTGCGGCTCGCCCTGCAGGACCCCGCGGCCCTCGCCCGCCACCGCCAGGAACAACAGCCAACCCAGGAGGCCGTCGAAGGAGTCATCGTCGACCTGTCCCGCAGGAACGTCACGATCGACGAACAGCCGGCGGCACTCACCTACAAGGAGTTCGAACTGCTCCGCTTCCTCGTCATGCGGGAGGGCCGCACCATCCCGCGCGCCGAACTCCTCGCCGGGCTGTGGGGCGCGGATGACCTCGAGAAGCCGAACGACCGCACGATCGACGTACACGTGCGGCGGCTGCGCTCCAAGCTGGGAGCGTATGAGGACATCATCCGCACCGTTCGAGGGGTCGGATACCGCTTCGATCGGCACGCGGACGTGTCGGTGCGCCACGCCACGACTCCGTCGCCCGACTTCTAGGCTGTAGTCGAAGAATGGAGGCGCATGCCGGTGCTTCTCTCGTCCGCCGAGTCGGACGCGCTCCTGACGCGGTTGCGTGCCGCCGGATGCGTGTTCGCCGAAGATGAGGCGCGCCTGCTCAGCGACACCGCCGGCTCGCACGGGGAACTCGAAAGCCTCACCGAACGGCGGGTGAGCGGCCAACCCCTCGAATACATTCTCGGCTGGGTCGACTTCTTCGGCCTGCGCATTGCCATCGATGCAACCGTGTTCGTCCCCCGCAAACGCACGGAGTTCCTCGTGCGCGAGGCGATCGCGCACGCCAACTCGGGCGCAACCGTGCTCGACCTGTGCTGCGGATGCGGTGCCGTGGGAATCGCGATCAGTTCGGCGATCGAGAACGCCGAACTGTACGCCGCCGACATCGACCCTGCCGCGGTCGACAATGCCGCCCGGAACTTCGAGGTGTTCGGCGGCCGCAGCTACCTGGGCGACCTGTTCGATCCGCTGCCGGACTTCCTTCGCGGCAAGGTCGACATCCTCACGGCGAACGTGCCGTACGTCCCCACCGAGGCGATCGCGCTCCTCCCGCCGGAGGCGCGCGACTTCGAGCCGCGATTCACGCTCGACGGCGGGTCGGATGGTCTGGACATCCTGCGGCGCGTCGCCGGTGAGGCGCCCCTGTGGCTCGCCCCCGGCGGCCACCTGTTTTTCGAAACCGGCGAGGACCAGGCGATGGCGGCAGCCGACGTCGTCACCGCCTCAGGGCTTTCCGCCCGCATCGTCACCTCGGACCACTTCCACTCCACCGTCATCGTGGGGACGCGGCGCACCTGATCCGACCTATGCCACACTGTGGCACCGCACCGTTGTACGGCGCTGTGGCACCGCGCTAGGGTGCCCGCGTCGCCATTGGGAGGCGAGCGGAAAACTCGCGAAAAGATAACAGAAGTATAACTAGCGCTCCGTTACCTAACCGTTATATAGTTCTAGTGCAGAGGTTGTTTGCTGTGGCAGTCTCTGCGGAATGTGATTGCAGGACACTCTTGGTGCAAGGGAAGAGGGCCCGTCGCTAGCCTCTGCGACGGGCCCTCGGTTCTGTCCGGGCCGTAATCGGGAACGCCCCATCCGCCCCATCCGCCCGCGCCATGACGCCGGATGTCTCCCATGACGCCGAACGTTCGCCATCATGAGGAACAAACCCCGTCATGGTCGTGGCGAACACGTCCTACTGTTTCGGCGGACGCCCCCCGACGGTGGCGACGGCCCGCGCCGCCACCTGCACGCCGGATTTCGCCGCCGCAACGGCATCCGCTCCCGTGATCCACGCGGCCAGGAACCCGGCGGTGAAGGAGTCCCCCGCGCCCGTCGGATCGACGATTGCGGATTCCTGCGCTGCCACGCGCACCGCTTCGTGCCCGCGCTCCGCCACGACGACGCCGCCGGTGCCGAGCGTGAGCGCCACGAGCGGCACCCGGTCGGCGAGTGCCGCGGCCATGTCCTCCGGAACGTCAAGACCGGTCAGGGCGCGCCCCTCGTCGAGGTTGGGGAACAGCATCCCCGCTCCGGCGATCACGTCGAGGAACGCCTCGGTGCCGAAATCATCGAGGTTGCCCGCGGATGCCGGGTCCACGCTCACGGTGACACCGCGTGCCGTTGCGCGTTCGATGAGCCTGCGCACCGGCGAGTGGTCTGCGCTGTCGAAAACGCTGTAGCCGGTGAAGTGGACGACAGACGCGTGGTCCAGAAGGTCGTCGGCCACGTCATCCGCCGAGAGGAAGGCGTTCGCGCCGCGCTCGGTGAGCATGCTGCGATTGTTGCCGTCCACGAGCACGACGATCGTGCCGGTCGGATGTTCGGTGTCGCCGATGAGGTGCGGGGTGACGCCGAAGGACTCCAGAATCGCGCTGTGACGCTGCACGTCCTCCGCCGCGACCCGCCCCACGAAATCCACACCGGCGCCCAGGTCGGCCAGCCAGGATGCGGCGTTCGCCGCCGAACCGCCCGCACGGTTGCGGATGGAGCTCGGGGTGTCGGTGTCCTGGCGGATCGGCCCTTCCGGAACCACGACGATGTCGTCGATGATGTCGCCGAAAACGACGACGCGGTTGCGCGCAGAGTCCTTTGTGCGTGCAGGATTCCGCTCGCCCGACGCGCCGGCCGCGTGTTCGACAGTTCCGGAGATTGCGCTCACCCGGCCAGTTTCGACCACGCCGTCGCAATTTCGGCGGCGAGCCGCACGTTATTGCGCGCGAGGTCGAGGTTCACTTCGAGGCTGCGCCCGCCGGAGGCGTCGACGATGAATCCGAGCAGGAACGGAGTGACCGCTTTGCCGTGCACGCCCGCCGCATCTGCAGCCGCGAACGCCTCGTCGAGCACGCGGTTGTGCTCCGCCGGATCCCACTGCTGGTCGCGGGGGATCGGGTTCGCCACGACGATCCCCTGGCCGTGGCCAAGCTCATCCTGAGCCTTCATGACGCGGGCGATCTCTTCCGCGGACTGCACCGACCAGTCGATGTCGAACTCGGATTCGGTGAGCCAGAAACTGGGGAACTTCTTCGTGCGGTATCCGACGACGGGGACGCTCAACGTCTCGAGCCGTTCGAGGGTCGCGGCGATGTCGAGCACGGACTTCACACCGGCTGCGACGACCGTGATCGGCGTAACGGCGAGAGTGGAAATGTCGGCCGACTCGTCGAAGCTCGATGAGGCGCCGCGGTGGGCGCCGCCCAGGCCGCCCGTCGCGAACACGCGCACGCCGGCGAGGGCAGCAAGGTGCGCCGTGGCGGCGACGGTCGTGGCGCCGGATGCCTTCGCAGCGGCGAGGATCGGCAGGTCGCGAACGCTCGCCTTCGCCATGTCCTCGTCGGCGATGCGGCGGACGCCGTCTGCGTCGAGTCCGACGTGCGGGACGCCGTCCAGCACGGCGACGGTTGCGGGGGTCACGCCGGCGTCGAGCAGGATCTGCTCGAACTCCTGCGCGGCCTCGAAGTTGCGCGGGCGGGGAAGCCCGTGCGAGATGATCGTCGATTCGAGCGCCACCACCGGGCGGTTCTTGGCGAGAGCGTCGGCGACGGGGGCGGAGACGTTGATTGAGGCTGACATAGTGACCCAATCCTACGCGTCACAGCAGCGATTTCCCCGGGCAGTTTCCGTTCGACCCGTTCCCTGAGGAGGCCCGCAGGGCCGTTTCGACGGGGACACACCGGTGGCACCCTTCGAGACGATCGCTACGCGATCCCTCAGGAGGCGGTCGTGTTACTACGCGAGGCACTCCGCGGGGAGGTCGAACCAGCGCAGGCTCTCGAACCGGTCGCCGAGCTCGGCGGCGACACTCGCGCTCGTGGCCGGGGCGGCCGGCGAGCGCTCGAACAGCTCGCGCGCCGCGGCGAGCGCATCCTCGTAGACCGTCGACGGTGCGCGGTCGTCGTGCCGCGGAAACGTGAACGCGCCATCCGGGCCGTAACTCAATTGCGCGAACCGCAGCGGCGGCTCGACCGGTCCCGCACGGTGCTTCCACAGGCCGGATGCCGGCTCGAACCGGTAGTCCGGCAGCAGTTTCACCCCGTGTTCGGCGATCATCGTCACCGCCGTGACGATGTACCGGAATACTTCGTCGCTGATGAAGTAGTTGAAGTTCACGCGAACCCAACCCGGTTTGATGCCCTCGCATCCGGCCTTGATCTGTTCGTCGTACTCTCTCGACAGCGCGTCGTCGATGCCGAGGAGCCGGTGGCCGTAGGGGCCGGCACACGAGCATCCGCCGCGGCTTTGAATGCCGAACACGTCGTTGAGCATCGCGACGACCGCGTTGTGGTGCAGGTATTTGCCGTCCGGCCGCTTCACCACGAACGAGACGATGGAGAGACGTTCCGCCTCGGGGTTGCCGAGCACTTCGATCGACGGATGCGCGTTCCACGCGGTGATCGCCCGCCGCAGGAAGTCGTGCTCGAGCGCCTGGATCGTGCCGACTCCCACCGCTTCCTTCAACTGGAACACGAGTCCGGCCCTGATCGACTCGATGATCGCCGGCGTTCCCGCTTCTTCGCGATGCTCGGGGTTGGCGAGGTAGCGGTGCGTGTTCGAGTTCACGTAGCTCACGGTGCCGCCCCCGACGACCACCGGAATCCGATTCTTCGCGAGGGCGCGATCCACGATGAGCACGCCCGGCGTGCCGGGACCGCCGATGAACTTGTGCGGGGAAATGAAGATCGCATCCTTGCGCTCGATCGGGTCGCCGCCGACCCGGTTCATCTCCACATCGATGTAGGGGGCCGCGGCCGCGAAATCCCAGAACGCGAGCGCGCCGTGCTCGTGCAGCAGCCGGGTGATGGCGTGCGTGTCGCTCAGGATTCCGGTGACGTTGCTCGCGGCGCTGAACGAGCCGATGCGCAGGGGGCGGTCCGCGTACATCCGCAGTTCGTCGGCGAGCTGGGCCTGGTCGATGTGCCCGTCCGCATCCTCGTGAATGGTGACGACGTCGGCGATGGATTCCCGCCAGGGAAGCTCGTTGCTGTGGTGCTCGTACGGCCCGATGAACACGACGGGCCGCTCGGCGCTGGGGATGCGTTCGTCGAGGTTGTACTTGTCGTCCAGTTCGCGCGGCAAACGCAGGCCGAGCATTCCGACGATCTTGTCGATGGCGCCCGTCGAGCCGCTCCCGGTGAAGATCACCATCGTGTCGTCGTCGCCGTTGACGGCGCGGCGGATCGTGTCGCGGGCATCCTCGCGCAGCCGCGTCGTCTGCAGGCCCGTGCCGCTCGACTCGGTGTGGGTGTTCGCGTAGCGCGGCAGCACTTCGTCGCGCAGAAAGTCTTCGAGGAAGCTCAGGGAGCGGCCGCTCGCCGTGTAGTCCGCGTAGGTGACCGGCTTCTGGCCGTACGGCCCGTCCATGAGCCGGTCGTCGCCGATGACGCATTCCCGGATGCGCGCGACGATGGCCGGCTCGGCGAGCGATTTCGAACGCGGCGGGATCAGGCAGTCCGCAACGTGCTGCATGCGCCGAGACTATCGGATGTTCGCCTGTGGCGATATCAGTCGACATTCAGGCAACATTCACCGTGGCAGCACTTCTCAGGGTGTAACTTTGCAATCCGCGCAATGTTCTGCGCACCGCTTCCACGCTTCTTCGAGGACGAATGTCTCACTCTCCTGCTGCGTCCGCAGTTTCCGACCCGACGACGGGTGCCTCCGCGGTGATGACCCACCGCCAGATCCTGCTCGTGATCTTCGGGCTCATGGCGGGAATGTTCCTGTCCGCCCTTGACCAGACCGTGGTGGGCACCGCGATCCGGACGATCGGTGACGACCTGCACGGACTGAGCCTCCAGGCGTGGGTGACGACCGCGTACCTGATTGTCGCCACGATCAGCACGCCCATCTACGGCAAGCTTTCCGACATTTTCGGTCGCCGGCCGCTGTTCGTGTTCGCGATCGGGATTTTCGTGGTCGGCTCCATCCTGTCCTCGTTCTCCACCTCGATGGTGGAACTGGCCGGGTTCCGCGCCCTGCAGGGCCTTGGAGCCGGCGGCCTCATGTCGATGCCGCTCGCGATCATGGGCGACATGCTGGCGCCGCGCGAACGCGCCAAATACCAGGGCTACTTCCTCGCCGTGTTCGGCGTCTCGAGCGTGCTCGGCCCGCTCATCGGCGGTGTGTTCGCGGGCACCGACCAGATTCTGTGGATCGCCGGATGGCGGTGGGTGTTCCTGATCAACGTTCCGATCGGCATCGCCGCGCTCGGAATGGTGCTCAAGTTCCTGCATTTGCCGAAGATCCCCGGCACATCCGTGCGCATCGACTGGTGGGGCGCGACGGCGGTCATTGTCGCACTCGTGCCTTTGCTGCTCATTGCGGAGCAGGGCCAGGACTGGGGCTGGTCGAGCCCGGCCGCGGTCCTCTGCTACACGCTCGGCGCTGTGGGAATCGTCGCGTTTATCCTGATCGAGTTCCGGATGAAGGATGACGCGCTCATCCCGATCAAACTGTTCCACTCTCCGACGTTTTCGATGGCCACAGTCATCGGTGTTCTCGTCGGGTTTGGGATGTTCGGCGCCATGATGACCATCCCGCTGTTCCTGCAGATCGTGCTCGGCTCTACGCCCACCGAGAGCGGCTTCCAGATGCTGCCTATGATCCTGGGGCTCATGATCGCGTCGATCGGCAGCGGTTTGCTCATCGCCCGCAACGGCAGGTACCGGATGTTCCCGATCCTGGGTACCGGGCTCATGGCGGCCGGCTTCCTGTACCTGAGTTTCCTGAAGTACGATTCGCCGTTCCTGTTCGTGGCGGGTGGGATGCTCCTCATCGGCCTCGGCCTCGGCCAGCTCATGCAGACGCTCACGATCGCGAGCCAGAATTCGGTCGGCTTGCGGGATATGGGCGTGGCGACGAGCGCGTCGACGTTCTTCCGGCAGATCGGTGGAACGCTGGGCACCGCCGTCATGCTGTCCCTGTTGTTCACGGTGATGCCGCTGAACATCCAGACGTCACTGTCGGATTCGCCAACCCTGCGCAGCGCGCTGAACGCGGCGATGACTCCCGCGGTGGCGACCGCGCCGGAGAATCAGCGCATCATGGACCTGATTTACACCAACATCGTGACCCCGCTGGAGGACGGCTCCCAGAAGGCCGCCCATGCCGCGGGGGTTCAGGCTCTCGTGGCACAGGGCATGCCGCAGGCGGATGCCGAGGCGAAGGTCCCTGCGCAGCCGCTCGATTTTTCGAAACCGGAGGTGCGCAGCCAGGTTCTCGACCAGGCGGTCCCGGAGATTGCGGCGAAACTCAGCGAGGCCAAGGGCGATTCGTCGGTGGGCGGCAGCAGCGCGATCAACGACACGTCGTTCCTCAAGGGCGCCGACAGCCGCCTGACGAAGCCGTTCCTGACCGGTTTCACGCAGTCCACGATCACGATCTACTGGCTCGCGTTCAGCGTCGTGCTGCTCGCATTCGTGCTCGCGTTGTTCTTCAAGACACCGGCTCTGCGGGCGAAGTCCGCCCTGCAGGAGGCGGCGGATGACGCCCACGCCGAGCGCGCGAAAGCCGAGGCCGTCGGCGACGTCAAGGATGAACTCACCCTCGTCCTGTAGTTCCCGCCCGGGTGTGACACGGCCCTCGCTGTGCGATGGCGTGCGGGCTCGTATCATGGCGAGGTGAGCAGCCTGCCGAAGTCCGCGCCGACGCCCAGGGTGTCGGCGACCGTTCTGCTCTTGCGCGATGATCCGTTCGAGGTGCTCATGGTGAGTCGGGCTGCGCGCGGGGCGTTCGCCTCCGCGCTCGTGTTCCCAGGCGGCGCGATCGACCCGGAGGACAGCGAACCGGGTTGGCGCGAGGTCATCGAGGACTTCGATGACGTTGCCGATGAGGAACGACCGCTGCGTGTCGGTGCGATCCGCGAACTGTGGGAGGAGACCGGGATCCTCCTCGGCGGCGCGCAGGCGCCGGCACGGAATGGCCGCCCGTTGCGGAGTGCCCTGGAGTCGGCGACGCCGCGCATCCGTCTGGACTCGCTTACCCGCTTCGCACGCTGGATCACGCCGGCCACCGAACCGCGGCGGTTCGACACGCACTTCTACCTCGCGCTCGCGCCTGCGGGCCAGGTTGCCGTCCCGGACGGCAGCGAAACTCTCGTGGCGGAGTGGATGGCGCCGACGCGGGCGGTAGAGCTCGCCCAGTCCGGCGAGCGCCCGATCATCTTCCCCACCATGATGAACCTCGCCCTGCTGGCGGAGAGTGCGAGTGGGTCCGAGGCGGTTGCGGCAGCGCGCGTCAGGCCGCACGTGACTGTGCAGCCGGAGGTGTCCACGGATGAGGATGGCCGACCGCGGATATCGATTCCCCGTGAGGCCGGGTACCCTGTTGCACGCCCGGGCGACCTTCGGTGAGCGCACTCCCTTCGTGGAAAATTCCTCTGGTTTGTTCAGGTAAGCAGTCGTATTCTTCCTGATGCGGGTTGCCGCCGTGCCATCCGGCCCCCCGGGTGAGCAACCCATGAAGGAAGGCAATATCATGCAATTACGATCCCGGCTCGCGGCCGGTGCCATGGCAGTCATCGCAGCGCTTGCGCTGACCGCAACTTCTGCTGTCGCCTCCGACGGGCACGGCAATTCTGATCACGATTGGTCTCACTCCAACTCCGGCAAACTGGATCACATTTTCGTGATCATGCTGGAGAACCACTCGCAGTCGAGCGTGATCGGCGACGTCAATGCGCCGTTCATGACGAGTCTCGCCCACACGTACGCGATGGCGGACCAGTATTACGGAGTCACCCACCCGTCGATGCCGAACTACATCGCGACGATTGCGGGCGACAATTTCGGCATTCAGGATGACAATGACCAGAACGTGGTCAACCTTGACCGAACAAACCTGGTGGACCAGCTTGAGGCCCGCCACGTGTCGTGGGGTGCCTACCTGGAGGATCTGCCAGCCAACAAGCTGGACCGGTTCGGGCCGGTGTTGCCCGGCGGCACCGTCGCTTCCCTGTACGCGAAGAAGCACAACCCATTCGTGCTGTTCGACGACGTAAAAAACAATCCGGCCCGGATGGCCAACATCAAGGATTACTCTCAGCTCGCCACCGATTTGAACGGCAAGAAGGCTCCGGCTTTCGTGTGGATCAGCCCGAACCAGTGCAACGACATGCACGGCGGCGTTTACGACACGGTGCCTGGACATCCGGAAACCCCATGCCCCTACGGCAGTGCGAAGGATGATGCGAACGATGCGTCGCTGAAGCAGAAGGCGGACGCGTTCGTGCACTCCGCCGTCGACATGATCATGAACTCGAGGGCGTGGACCAAGCACTCGGCGATCGTGATCGTCACGGACGAGAACGACTACGCCGCAGCCAATGAGGCGACCGGGCACTGGGAGACCGCTGACGGGTGCTGCGACTCCCCGTACGTGCCGGCCGGGGACCCGCGCGTCAGCGCTGACTGGCCGGGCGGAACTTACGGCGGAGGGCTCATCCCCGCGATCGTGGTGTCGGCATCCGGCCCGCGGCACTTCGTGGACCACACGCCGTACAACCACTACTCGCTGCTGACCACCATCGAGGAGAACTGGAACCTCGGGTACATCGGCCACGCCGGTGACACGGCGAACGGAGTCGTGCCGATGTGGAAGGCGTTCACCGGCAAGTCCAAGTAGTACGAAAAAAGTGATCGGAACGGGCCCCGTCGTTGCGGCGGGGCCTCTTCCGATTTTTCGGTGTCGAATGCCCGCCGTGCACGCCGAAAAATCCCCCGGCCCGGTGTCTTTACCGGCAGGCCGTTTCCGAGTAATCTTTCGTCACCGTGACAACGTATGAGCGTTATCTCCGCACGATCGCTGGCGGCGGCACCCCCGATCGGCTCGTGTTTTTCAGCGACGCCGTTTTCGCCATCGCCATGACGTTGCTGGTCGTGGAGCTCAAGGTCCCGCACGTCCCGGATGCCCGGATCGGCCATGAGCTCGCGCTTCTCACGCCCGAGTTCCTGTCCTTCATCCTCAGCTTCGTCGTCATCGGCGCGGTGTGGATGTCCCACCACCGCAAATTCAGGGCGATCAACGGCTACACCCAACCGCTCGTGCGGCTGAACCTCGTGATGCTTCTGGCTGTGGCATCCCTCCCGTTCACGACATCGCTCCTCGGCCGCTACGGTGACACGCAGATCAGCGTGTACCTGTACGCCGGCACGATCGCCGTGATCGGGTTCCTCATGAGCGCCATGTGGATCTACGCGTGGCACCGCGGTCTGGTGAACCCGGATGTCACGGTGGATGTTTTTCGCTTCGTGCTCGTGCAGTCGTTTCCGATTCCCGGCATCTTCCTGCTGTCGATTCCGGTTGCGGCACTCGCCGGCGCAACGCCAGCCGAGCTGACCTGGATCGCCGCTGTTCCGGCATCCCTCATCATCAACGTCGTGTACCGCTCGTTTTCAGGCCGAACCCGCCAGCCCGCTCAAAACACCGAAGGGAACCCCCAGTGAAGCGTCACCCGCTCGTCGTATTTTTCGTCCTCGCGTTCGTCCTCACCTGGTTCGTGTGGGGAACAACCCTTGCCGAGCAGGCGGGGCTGATCACGTGGCACATTCCGCAGTCGCTCGCGTTCTGGCTGGGCCTGCCGATCGCCAGCTACGGGACCGCCGCGCTCACGGGAGGGTGGCCAGCGGTGAAAGATCTGCTTCTGCGGCTCATCCGGGTCGTCGTGAACCCAGTTTGGTATCTGGTCGCCCTGCTGATCCCGGCGATTCTGGTGACTGTCGGGGCGCTGTTGGGCCAGCTGTTCGGGTCGCCTGCGGCGGTTGGCGCCGCGGTTCCGGTGAGCGCCGTGCTCGGCCTGCTCGCGTTCAACGCCTTCATGTGGCTGCTCACGGAAGAGACCGCGTGGCGGGGTTTCGCCCTCCCGCGGCTTCAGGTCAGGTTCAACCCGCTCACCGCGTCGCTTGTGCTCGGCGTGATTTGGGCACTCTGGCATCTCCCGCTGTTCTTCATCGCCGACTCGTTCCAGGCGCAGATTCCGTACGTCGGCTTCTTCATCTCCACGGTGGCGACATCCGTGCTCATCGGCTGGCTGTTCAACCATGCGAGGGGCAGCGTGCTGATTGCCGCACTGTTCCACGCGGTGATGGATGTCGGCATCGCGTTCAGCGGCGTGATGTCGGGAAGCGCGCTGCTGTTCTGGGTGTTCGTCGCCGGGCAGGTGGTCGCGGCCGCCGCCGTCTCTCCCAACCTTGCGCGGCTCACGAAGGTGGAGCGGTATCCTCACGAGGGATCCTAACCTGGTGGTGCGCCCAGAGGGATTTGTCCCCACGGTGCCGCCGCCACGGTGCTGCGCACCGCGACGGACTGCGCCGCGTGGGCCCACCCACGGCGAGGAGCTTCGCGTCCACCCGCTCGAACAACGCAAAAGACCCCGCCGAAAATGACGGGGTATTTTGCGTGGTGCGCCCGGAGGTGTGCAACTGACGGAGGCCTATGACAGTGGGCCTTGGGTTTTCTGTTTGAGGCGTTCGTAGGGTGTGTTGCCTGCAAGAGCCCCGTGTGGTCGATCGTAGTTGTAATAGTCCTCCCATTCTTGAAGTTTGTTGTTGAAGAGGTTGACGTCGTCGATGACTTGGCCTTCGAGGAGCCGGTAGAACTCCTCGGAGTCGATCCGATGGGAACGTTCGACCTTGCCATTGAGCCGGGGGGTGGCCGGTTTGATATAGACGTGATTGATGCCCTTATCGAGCAGGTGCCAGTGGAAGATCTGCCCGAACTCTTTGCCGTTATCGGTCTGGACCTTCTCGATCTTGAACGGCAATTTCGAGAGCACATGGTCGATGAACCGGATCGCAGTCTTCTGGTCATGGGTCGGATAGGCCCGCAGCACCCGCAGTCGAGTGCAGTCATCAATCGCCGTGTACTGGTAGTAACGCTTCTTGCGTCCGGTCTGCCCAAGTGGCTCAATGAACTTCACATCGACCTGCAGCGCATGGCCTGGGCGTTGCTTCTCGTAAGGGTCTGCTGCACGGTTAGGTGACAGTTCTAGTCACGCCGCGAGTGCGACGGTCGTGTCCATGATGGCTTCGAATTCGATCGGGGTCAAACGCCCCAATGAGGCCTGTCTGCGACGACGGTGATAGG
Source organism: Micrococcales bacterium (assembly GCA_017306245.1). GTDB lineage: Bacteria > Actinomycetota > Actinomycetes > Actinomycetales > Microbacteriaceae > Terrimesophilobacter. The sequence goes on from JAFKIY010000012.1 coordinate 12,834, forward strand.
TGCGCTCGATCCAGGTCACTAT
>JAFKIY010000006.1 GCA_017306245.1 Micrococcales bacterium
AAAACGTCGAAGTCGTTGCGCCGCCCCGCCGCAACCCGACCGCGCAGGTGCAGTTCGATCATGGGATCATCACCACTCTTGAGCAGGTCAACTGACGGCTCAGGTCAGTGCGGGTCGGTGCCAAAGACGTGACGGGACAACGCGGCGATGTCCCGGTCGAGTGCCTCGAATTTGCTGGAAAAGTTGGCGTCCATGGCTTCGAACTTCACGTCGATCGTCTCGAACCTGGCATTCATCGTCTCGCGGAGACCGTTGATTTCGATCCGGACTCCGCCGATCGCGGACGTCAGCGTCCGAGTGAAACTCGTCGTGACGATCCCGACCATGCCGAACATGGCCGCGGCAAAAACGCCAATCACCACCCACACCTGGGGTTCAGTCACGGTCAACACCCTCCCATTGTCGCGCAGTTCACTCCACGACACTAGATCGATGACGGCTCCGCGAAGTCGCCCGCGTCGCGCCGGAACCGCGCGAGAATCGCGACCAGATTGCCCTGATCGTCCGGATCCAACCCGACGTCGGCGAAAAACTCCCGGTTGATGACCTCCGTTGCCGCATCCACGATTTCCCGGCCTGCTGGTGTGATCCAAATGAGCGTCGCGCGCCCGTCCGTCGGATGCGCGGAGCGCCGGATGAGACCGGCCCCCTCGAGCCGATCGGTCGTGTTCGTCACGCTCGTCGGGTGCACCTGCAAGCGGGCGCTCGCACTCGCCATCGGCATCGCCCCATCCCGTGTGAAGCTCAGGAGCCGCAGCAGCTCGAAGCGGGCGAACGTGAGCTTGAACGGGCGAAGCAACGCCTCCACTCGCGCGAGCATGATCTGCTGAGCGCGCATGATGGATGTGACCGCCGCCATCCCGTCCGCTTCGACATCCCAGCCGTGCTGCTTCCACTGGCGATGCGCCTCGACGATGGGATCCCATGGCAGCGGCTTCTTCTGCACCATCCGCCCTCCATTCGACACCGGCTCGTGAATTCAGACTACCGGCGCGGCCCCTCCCCGCCCCGCATAGTCTTGAGTGGTATCCGTGCCAGGACAGGACCAGACATGACTGCACCGCTCACCGTCCCCACCATCAGCATCGACCGCGACTCGGCTGTCGTCGGCCGCGAATTCGACGAAGTTCTGCGCGAAGTGGGTTTCTTCCAGATCATCGACCACGGCGTAACCGAGAACGTGGCCGACCGATGCTGGAACGTTTCCCGCAACTTCTTCGACCTGCCTCTCGAAGAGAAACTGAGAGTCGAGCGCCCGGAGGGCGGGCTGTACGGCTACTTTCCCATGCTCGCGGAATCCCTCGCGCAGTCCAGGGACGAGAAGGCCCCCGGCGATCTCAAGGAATCGTTCAATATGGGACCGGGTGTCGTCGCAGGGTACAGTCCGGTCGACGAGACCGAGTCAAGCCTGTTCACGCCGAACCGATGGCCGGCGGCGATGCCGGAACTGAAACCTTCCTGGGAGGACTACTTCGCGGCCATGACGTTCCTCGCCAACCGGCTCATGGCGATGTTCGCCCTCGGCCTCGACCTTCCCGCCGACTTTTTCGCCGACAAGATCGACCGCAGTCCGAGCGCACTTCGCGCGATCAACTACCCGGAGCAGGAGGCGCCGCCAGTGGACGGGCAATTGCGGGCGGGCGCGCACACCGACTACGGCACACTCACGATCCTCCGGCAGGAGCTGGGCCGCGCGGGGCTTCAGGTGCACGACGACAAGTCGGACTCCTGGGTGAACATCCCCCCGACTGCCGGGGCGCTCGTCATCAACATCGGCGACATCATGGCGCGCTGGACGAACGACCGGTGGACCTCCACCCTGCACAGGGTCGTGAACCCGGATGCCGGCTCGGCCGTGTCCACGCGTCGCCAGAGCATGCCGTTCTTCCACAACGCGAACTACTCCGCGCTCATCGAATGCCTGCCGTCCTGCGTTCCGGCCGGCGAGCAACCGAAATACGAGCCGGTCCTGGCTGGCCCGCACCTGGCGGGCAAGACTCACAAAGCGGTCGGCTAAAACCACCGAGTCTGAGGCGGCACCACGAGTTTGCGAACACGGGACTTGATGGGCGTGTTGGCGGGAACGGTTTCCGCGCACGCCGCGAGCGCCGGATCCAGTTCCCACCACTCGCCGAGAATCACCCAGCGGGCGCCCGGAAGCGCGAGCCGTCGGGCGCGGTACCTCGTCTCTCCCGCAACCTCGATCTCGTCGACATAGCCGGTAACCTCACCGGCAACTTTCACTTGCCAGAAGCTTTGGCTCACTGCGGTAACGTCCACCCGCTCCTCCTCGGTGTTTTCCGCGACATGAAGACATCCGGCCCTGTCACGCGATTCTAGGCAGGCGGTGCCGACATTCACGGCACCGAGCGACCACGTGGCGCGGTGCGAGACAATGAAATATGGCCACCCGCAGTGATTACCTCACCCACGACCCTGACATCCGGGCAGCTCTCGCCCTCGTGAGCGAAGGGACCGCCTACTTCGATCGCACCCTCGCTGCCCTGCCCGATGCCGGGATGGATGGGGCGTCGCTGCTGCCGGACTGGACGCGTCGCCACGTCATTGCCCACATCTGCTACAACGCGCAGGGCCTCCTGCGCCTCGTGCGGTGGGCGGCCACGGGGATTGAAACGCCCATGTATGCGTCCCGGCAGGACCGCGACGAGGAGATCCACCGCGGGGCGAAACTCTCCACGAGCGAGTTGCGTGCTCTTGTCGTGAGCACGGCGGATGAATTGGACCAGGGGTGGCGTGACCTCAGCGACGACGCCTGGCACGCGCATGTGCGCATGTCCGAGGGCCCGGAGTTCCCCGCGACCACCACGATCTGGTTGCGCACCCGCGAGGTGTGGTTGCACGCCGTCGACCTGGACAACGGTGCGACCTTCGATGATTTTCCACCGGCGATGGTCGACCGGCTGCTCTCCAACGTGCTCTCGTCGTGGCGCGGCAGAAATGAGGCTGAAGGGATATCCAACTTCGTTCTCACACCCACCGACCGTGGCACGCCGAAAGCCGTGACCGACGTGGATGACCCGTCCGCTGTTGTGCTTCGCGGAACCGCGGTCGACCTCGCCCGGTGGGCCACCGGCCGCGGATATCTCGGCATCACGACAGCCAACGGGCAGCCGACTCCGGCCGCCCCGCGCTGGATCTGAACCAGGTTCGCGGCAGCGCCGCTATTTCGTGACGTCCCACAGGTGATGGGTCGGATCGTGGGCGAGGTAGCGCGCCATGGTGGCCACTGTGAACACGGCCCCGTCCCCACGACGCCCCTGACGATGCCACGCATCCTCCTCAATCGCCTCTAACGCGGCGGCGAGTGCTGAGCCTGCCGTGACGAGTTCCGCGGCCACCACGACGGGATCCTGCTCGTTGTACTTCTCCGCCTCCGCCGTCTCGTCCTGATCCCAGTTCGGAAACGTGGGGTTTTCTCTCGTGAGCATGAGGTCGAGCCGGTGCGCGAAGATCCGGAACACGTCCCGCACGTGGGCCGCGTACTCCAGGGCGGACCAGGTGCGGTCATCCGGGCGGTCCCGAACCCCGGTGCGTTCCAGGATCGCAGGCCACTGGGCCGCGTTTGCCCGCAGCAGCGCCGGTACCTCGAGTTCCGACACCGTCGAGGCGTCGAATCCGCATTCCGGGCATCGGCTCTCCAGCACCCAGGTCCAGTCTTTCGTATCCGGTGTGATGGGCATGCCCCACATTCTCGCACTACCGTCTGCGGGTACCGTAGATGTCATGCCCGCCTTCGATTCGACCGTTGTCTCCGCCGTGCTCGCACACATGAATGGCGACCACCCCGACGACAACCTGCTCATCGCCCAGGCGTTCGGTGACCGGGCCGCGGACTCGGCAACCATGGTCGGCCTCGACGGGACTGCGGGATTCTGGTCGTATTCTGTCGGGGAAGACCGGCACGACCTGAGGATGCCGTGGTCGACGACGATCAGCGAAAGGGCCGAGATCCGGCGCGAAGTCGTCGTTCTCTACGATGCCGCCTGCGCCCGGCTCGGGCTCACACCGCGCGCGCACGACTGAGACGCCATTCCGCTGCGAAACAGGTTCAGGTAAGCTTAGGCTGACCTAACCTGCAATCGAAGTGAGTTCACCGTGCCCGTCGTCTCGTTTTCCGTAGCGCTGCGCGAGCGCACCTCGAGGACCCACGAGCACACGGAGGGCGCGACGTTCATGCACGACCTCATGAGCGGCAAGGGCACGCGGAACGACTACATCGCCCTCGTCGCGCAGCATTTTTTCATGTACGAAGCCCTCGAATCGGTCGCCGAGACGATGGCCGACGATGAGGTGGCCGCCCGGTTCGTCACGCCCCAGCTCACCCGACTGCCCGCGCTTGTCGCCGACCTCGAGTTCCTTCTCGGGCCGGACTGGAAGGCTGACGTCTCCCCGCTGCCGTCCACGACCAGGTATGTCGACCGTATTCACGAAGTTTCAGGCTGGGCCGGCGGATTCATCGCCCACCACTACACGCGCTACCTCGGCGACCTCTCCGGCGGCCAGCACATCTACAAGGTCATGCAGAAACGTTTCGGTTTCGACACCAACGGGGTCGGCTTCTACCTGTTCGACCAGATCGCGGATCCGAACGACTTCAAGAACACCTACCGCGAGCAGCTCGACGCCGCGCCGTGGGATGCGGTGGAGCGCGAGCGCGTCATCGACGAGGTCATCACCGCGTACCGCCTGAACACCGAGGTCTTCCACGACCTGAGCGCCGCGAAGTTCGCCGCTGCATAGCTCCCCCAGGAGGTCAGCCCAGCAAAACCCCTGACCGCCCTGCCCAAGAATGCCCGCCGAACCCGGGGCAGTCAGGGCTTTTGCTGGGCGCTGTCCTTCAGTCATCTCAGGCTTGCCCGGCGGGTCGGCCAGCGAAAAATGCTGATGGCCCGGGGTTCGGTGGGCATCCTTGGGCAGGGCTATCAGCATTTTTCGCTGGCCGGCCCGCCGACCACCTAGGACGCCTCGATACCAGGGATCGGTGTCACGTGCATCATGAAGCGCTGCACGTTCTCGTCGACGATGACGTCGGAGGGCCGCAGCGGCCGCGTGAGGTAGAGCCCGTCGAGTTCGGTGATGCGGCTGAGCGCGACGTAGGTCTGCCCCGGCGCGAAGGAGCGCTGACCGAGATCCACGATCGCCCGATCGTACGTTTTGCCCTGCGATTTGTGGATTGTCACGGCCCAGGCGAGTCGAAGGGGGAACTGGGTGAACTCGGCGACGATGTCACGGGTCAACTGTTTGGTGGCCGCCGAGTAGGCGTACTTGTACTTCTCCCACACGGTCGGTTCCACTTCGTGCGTTTCGCCGTCGACTTCGACGAATACGGTGGAGGTGATTTTGCGCACCGTGCCGACGGTGCCGTTCACCCACCGCTGGTCGCCGTCGTTGCGCAGAAACATGACGCGTGCTCCGACTTTCAGTTCGAGCGTTTCGTCGGCCGGGAATGCGCGCCCGCCGAAGTCGCCGGTGACTTCCGCTTGTGCGGTGAGGGAGCGGCCCGGCAGTTTCGCGAGTTCGGTGGCGTTGATCCGGTTGACTGTGTCGTTGCGGGTGGCGAGGGTGATGGCGTCTTCGGTGGGCGCGGGGCGCGCTCCGACCTCGTTCAGGCGCGCGGCGATCTCTGCGGTCACCGTTCCGTGGCGCACGGCGGTGAGCATGGTTTTGAATTCTTCTTCGTGTTGCCGATGGATCATGGTGAGTTCGAAGATCCGCAGGTCGGTTTCGTCCCACACTTTGGCGTCGAAGAACCACATCGAACGGTACTGGTCTTCGAAGTAGGCGCGCTCGTCCGCGTCTCCCGGCACGGGTGCGAGCTGGTACGGGTCGCCGAACAGGACGACCTGCACCCCGCCGAACGCTTCCTGTTTGCGCTGTCTGGCCTGCCGCAGGCTGCGGTCCACCGCGTCGAGCAGGTCCGCGTTGACCATGGACACTTCGTCGATGACGAGGGTGTCGATCGTGTTCAGGAGTTTGCGCAATGCGGCGTTCTGTTCGATGTCGTGGTCGGCGATCACGCCGATCGGCAGCCGGAAGAGGGAGTGCAGTGTTTGCCCGCCGACGTTCAGGGCGGCGACGCCGGTCGGCGCGGCGATCACGAGTTGTTTGGACGTGTTCCACGAGAGGTGGTTCAGCAGCGTCGACTTTCCGGTTCCCGCGCGTCCGGTGACGAAAATGTTTTCCCGTGTGCTTTCGATGGTCGCAAAGACGGCGGCCTGCTCGCCGGAAAGCTCTTGCGCGCTCACGAAGGTCCTTTGCGTGTCGGATGCCGGCCCAGGCGGTGTTTGAGGAGTCCAATCTATCTTCCCCCACGCGCGCAGCACGTTCATTGCGCGCGGGGCCCCAGCCTAGGATTGTGGCATGATGCCGCCGCCGGAGGAGTCACCGCGACACGATCTCCGGCACATCCTGATCGTCTGGGTCGTTCTTCTGGGAGTTCTCGTCGGCGCGTTCGCGATGACGGCCATCATCCTGAATGCGACCGTGTTCAGCGCGAGCGGTTTCGTGAGCTCCTACCTGGGCGCGCTTCAACGGCACGACCTGGCGGAGGCGCTGGGCACGAATGGCGTGCGTGGCACCGCGAACGCGAGCAGCGAACTGCTGACGCCGCGCGCACTCGGCGACATTGCGGATGCCACCATCGTTTCGGATCTGGATCAGGGAGGCGGCCTCCACGAGGTCACCTATTCGGCGACCGTGAGGACGGCGTTGCCGGGCACGACGACACCGGTTTCGCGAACGGTGAGCGGCACATTCCAGGTGCAGCAGGGGGAGCCCCGTTTCGGCGTGTTCTCCACGTGGTCGTTCCTGCGGAGCCCTATGGCCGTGCTGTTCGTCACCCCGCGCAATGATGCGTCGTTCACGGTCAACGGGATCGACGTCACCTCTCCTGCCGGGCCGAGCGTCGGCAACCCGTACCAGGTTCTTACCCCTGGCCTGTTCACCCTCGGGCACGAGTCAGGCTATTTGACGGCGGACCCGGTGAGCGCCGCAGTGTCGGCGCCCGGCAGCGTCGTTTCCGCGACCGTGGACATCCAGGCCTCGGCCTCCTTCATCGCCGCGGTGCAGGACCAGGTGGATTCGTTCCTTGACGACTGCACGACCCAGCAGGTGCTCTTCCCCACCGGTTGCCCGTTCGGGCAGGAACTCTCCAATCGGGTGGAGAGCACCCCGGAATGGTCGATGTCCCGATACCCCGAGATTACAATCCAGCCCGGCAACGATCCGGGCACCTGGGTGGTCCCGGAAGCTCAGGGGGCCGCGCACCTCAAGGTTGAGGTGAGGTCCCTGTTCGATGGGACGCTGTCCACGTTCGATGAGGACGTGCAGTTCGCTCTCAGTTGGGTGATGACGATCAACGGCGACCGGATCGACGTGCGGCAGCAGTAACCCGGTCAGCGCTGTTTCTGCAGCTTCTTCAGCATCTCGTTGTATTCGACGAGGTCGGCGTCGCCGTCCCGCTCCGCCTTGCGGTCGAGTCTCTTCGCCAGACTTGCGTCGCTGCGCGCCCACATGACGACCACGATCAACGCGAGGGCGAGTGTGGGGATCTCGCCGATGCTCCACGCGATTCCGCCGCCGATCTGCTGGTCGATGATCGCGCTCGGACCCCACGGCCGACCCATCGCCCCATACCAGTCGGCCGCGAGAAGCCCCGTTCCGGTCATGAGGGACACTCCGAAGAAGGCGTGGAAGGCCATCGTGCCGAGGAGGACGATGAGTCTCATCGGGTACGGGGCACGGTACGGGGCAGGGTCGACTCCGATGAGCGTCTGAACGAACAGGTATCCGCTGATCAGGAAGTGCACGATCATGAACGTGTGCCCGATGTGGTCTTCGACGGCGAACCGGAACAGCGGCGAGTAGTAGAACACCCACAGCGACCCGGCGAAGAACACGGCCGCGACCACGGGGCGGGAGAACAGCGCGGCAATTCTGGAGTGGACGGCGAGCAGAATCCATTCGCGCGGACCGCGGCTGCCATCCGTTCGCTTCCGGATGGCCCGCAGAGCGAGCGTCACCGGCGCCCCGGGCACTAGCAGAACGGGAATCGCCATGCCGAGCGTCATGTGCGCGAGCATGTGCACGCTGAACAGGTACTTGTGGTATTCGTTCACGCCGCCGTTGGTGATGTAGAACAGCCCGGCCAGCCCCACCAGGAAGGAGATGGTTCGCAGCACGGACCAGTGGTCGCCTCTGCGGTGCAGCCGCCACACCCCCGCGCAGTAGAAGAATGCTGCAGATCCGATGATGACGATCCAGAGGATGTCGAAGTTCCATTCGGTGATGAATCGGATGGGGGTGAGTTCGGGCGGGAGCGGCTCCCCGGTGAGAATGTAGGCGGGTGTGGCGGTGATGAGCTCCTGGGGGATGGGCGTCTGCGTCCGGGCGAGGGCCGCCGCTACGCCGGATGCGAGACCCATGAAGGCGAGTTCGGCGGCCACCAGCCACCAGAAGTAGCCTTTCCCGCCGTTCTTTTTTTCCTGCATCCGCGCGATCAGGAATCGTCGCTGAACTGCCCCGAACACCCCGAGGGCGCCCAGCGCGAGCACTTTGACGATCACGAGAATCCCGTACGGGGTGAGCAGGTTGTCGAACGTGCCCACCCGCAGCTGTGCGTTCACGATCCCCGACGCCGCCACCACCACAAAGGACATGAGCGCGAGGGACGAGTACCGGCTGAGGATCGGCCCGATGCGCCCGCCCTCGAGGGTGCGCCGGGTGAACACGATGGTGAGGAGGCCGCCGAGCCAGATTGCGACGAACACCACGTGCAGACCGAAACTGCTGACCGCCTGATCGTGCCCCGCGGTCCCGGCAGCGTGCCCTTCGAGCGCCATGGGGACGAGACCCACTACGGCGAATACCGCCACGAAGACGAGCGCGGTCCGGTTCCGCACCGCGAAGCACAGCACGGTGACGACAGCGGGGATGAGGGTGCTTACGAGCGCGGCTTGCCCGACCGGGATGCTCGTGAGGTAGCTGCCGAAGAGCTGGCTGAAGTTTTCGTCGAACGAAATGGGTTGGAAGTAGAAGCTCATGAACGTGAGGAACCCGGTCACCGCGGCGGACACTGTCCAGAACGCTGCGGCCCCCGCCGCAAAGTCCATGCCCGCGTTGAATTCCGGCTTCTCGCTGTCCATGGCGAAACTGACCAGAACGAGCGCGCCGATGGTGCCGGCGGCTCCGAGGTTGAACATCAACTGCGCAATGGGGAGGCCGAATCGCACCACGGCCCCCGGATCAGCGAGCAGGGCGGCATCCGCGCCGCCGCCGAACTTCAGGGCCGCGAGGAGGGAGATGAGTCCGACGACCAGCAGGAGCGCTGGCCCGGCAATCCTTACGAGCCTTGGCACCCCTCCAGCCTATGCTGCGGTGCCGGGTGCAAAGTCGACAGGGGTGCGGTGCCGAAGCACCACACCCCTGTCGACTACTGCTGAGTCGTTCAGCCCTTGGCGGCAGCCTTGAGCTTGCTGCCCGCGCTGACCTTCGCGCCGTAGCCCGCAGCGATCTGGATCGCGGCGCCCGTGGAGGGGTTGCGGCCCATGCGTGCGGCACGGTGGGTGCGTTCGATCGAAAGCCAGCCCGGGATGGACACCTTCGTGCCATTGCCCACTGCTTTGGCAATCGTGTCGAACATCGAGTCGAGCATGCCGTTTACGGCGGCCTGGCTCTGACCCGAGTGAGCGGCAATGGCCGCGACGAGTTCGGTACGGTTTAGTGACTTGTCAGCCATTGGGTGTCCTCCTCGGACGTCGTTCATGCGATAGCGCTGAATTTACCAGCTTGATTTGGTAATTCCGGGCAATTCGCCCCGGTGCGCCATATCCCGGAATCGAACCCGCGAAATGCCGAATTGCTTCAGGAATCCGCGCGGACGACCGTCGATCGCGTCCCGGCCGCGCACGCGAACGGGGGAAGCGTCGCGGGGAAGCTTCTGGAGGCCCAGCCTTGCGGCCTCGCGCTGCTCATCCGTCGAGGTCGGGTCGACGAGCGCCTTCTTCAGCTCGAGGCGCTTCGCCGCGTAGCGCGCAACGATGACCTTCCGCTGCTCGTTCTTGGCAATCTTGCTCTTCTTGGCCATGCTTTAGCGCTCCTCGCGGAATTCGACGTGCTTACGTACGACCGGGTCGTACTTCTTCAGCACGAGACGGTCAGGGTTGTTTCGGCGGTTTTTGCGGGTCACGTAGGTGTACCCGGTTCCGGCCGTTGAACGGAGTTTGATGATCGGACGGACGTCCTGCGCCTTGGCCATTAGATCTTCTCCCCACGGGCGAGCAGGTCCTTGACGACGGACTCGATGCCGCGAGCGTCAATCACCTTGATGCCTTTTGCGCTCAGCGTGAGCGTGACGTTGCGGCGCAACGACGGCACGTAATAGGTCTTCTTCTGGATGTTCGGGTCGAAACGCCGCTTGGTGCGACGGTGCGAGTGCGAAATGTTGTGCCCGAAGCCGGGAACGGCTCCAGTCACCTGGCACACTGCGGCCATGGTTTTTCCTCTCAGTACCGTAGGGACGCTGCCCTACCCAAGGTCACTTGTCGGCGCACACGTTTCCACCGAAATCTTTGATGGTGGAAGTGTGCACATGTGGAGCGGGAATGCTCAACCGGTCAAGTGTACGTGGACATTCGCTTCGCGGCAAACCCCCGGGTCCTGAGTACAGTCGTAGGCATGCGCATCGGTTACGCCTCCGGCTACTGGAAGCAGGGTCCGCCCCGCGACGCCCTGAAGGCGGTGCGCACCGCCGATCGGCTCGGCTACGAATCGGTGTGGACTTCCGAAGCATACGGTTCGGATGTGTTCACGCCGCTGGCGTGGTGGGGCTCGCGCACCAAACGCATCAAACTCGGAACGGCTATCGCCCAAATGTCGGCCCGCGCGCCGACGGCGACGGCGATGGCGGCGCTCACCCTCGACCACCTCTCCGGCGGGCGGGTGATTCTGGGGCTCGGGGCATCCGGCCCGCAGGTCGTCGAGGGCTGGTACGGGCAACCATTCCCGAAGCCGCTCGCCCGAACGCGCGAATACGTGGCGATCGTGCGGGACGTGCTCGCCCGCGAGAACCCGGTGACGGCGCCAGGGCCGCACTACCCGCTGCCGTACGCGGGCACCGATGCGACGGGTCTGGGAAAGGCGCTGCGCTCCACCGTGCACCCGCTGCGTGCTGACCTGCCCATCTACCTCGCGGCCGAAGGGCCGAAAAATGTGGCGCTGTCCGCGGAAATTGCGGATGGCTGGCTCCCGTTCCTGTTCGCGCCACGTGCGAACGCCGAATCCGCCGGCTACCTGAACGAAGGCTTCGCGTTGCGCAGCCCGGCGTTGCGCCCGCCGAGCGAGTTCGAGGTTGCCGTCCAGGTCGCGGTCATCCCGCACCCGGATGTCGAGGCCGCCGCCGACCTGATTCGCCCGATGATCGCGCTGTACGTGGGCGGGATGGGCGCGAAGGGCGCTAACTTCCACCGCAACGTGGTCGACCGGCTCGGCTACTCCGACGACTGCGACCGCATCCAGGACCTCTACCTCGCGGGGAAGAAGAAAGAGGCCATCGCCGCGGTGCCGACAAAGCTGGTCGAAGAAATCGCCCTCATCGGCCCGCCGGAGAAGATCCGCGACGAGCTCGCCGCGTGGGAGGAGTCGGTGGTGACCACGATGCTCGTGCAGGGACCGGCTCGCGCATTGCGCGCCATCCGGGATGTCGTGACCGGCTCCGGCTCGCTCGCCAGTGCGCGCATCGCCTCCCGGATGTTTGCCCGGAGCTTGCGGCAATAGTCACCACCTTCGGCGACTCGTCTTCCCTTCGAGAACCTCAGGGGGCGATGGCGCTCCCTGAGGAGGCCCGAAGGGCCGTCTCGAAGGGAAGCGTCAGGACACCGCAGCCGAACACGCCGGGCAGAGGCCGAACACGTCGACGACATGCTCCGGCCGCGTGAAACCGTTCGCCGCCGCGACCGCCTTCGCCCACTGCTCCACCGGATCCGCCTCGATTTCAACCGTGACGCCGCAGTTGCGGCAAATCAAATGGTGATGGTGCTGCCCTGGCGTGCACGCCCGATACAACGCCTCGCCCTCCGCCGATTGGAGCGAATCCGCTCCACCTCCCGCCGCGAGATCGGCCAGCGCCCGATAGACGGTGGCGAGCCCGACCCCGGTGCCTTCGTCCCGCAGCACGGCGTGCAGCTGCTGTGCGCTCACGAACGCATCCTGAGCCTCGAGCGCGGCCTTGACCGCGTCCCGCTGCCACGTGTTGCGCCTCATGGCTTGCATCCTAATCTGCCGCCACTCGTGCGATCAGGCGGGCATTGCTGCCGCCGCGTGCCCTGCGCCAACCGATTGAGCGGCACGCAAGGTAGATGAGGAACGAGATGGACGTGACGTACGGACTGATCGGCAGGGCGCCGCCGAGCGCGAGCAGGATGCCGCCGACCACGGAGACGACCGCGAAAACGACGCTGAGAATCGGCGTGAGCAGCGGGGATGCCGTCACCCGCATCGCGGCCGCCGCCGGCGTCACGAGAAGAGCGAGCACCAGCAGCGCCCCGACAATCTGCACCGACACCGCTGTCGCCAGGCCCAGCAGCACCATGAACGACATCGAGAGCGCGGCGACCGGCACCCCGCGGGCGCGTGCGACATCCTCATCCACGCTGGCGAACGTGAGCGGGCGCCACATGACGAGAAGGGCCACGATCACGACGACGGAGACGACGATGAGCCACAGCAGCTGCGGGTTGTCGACCGAGACGATCTGGCCGGTGAGAAGCCCGAACTTGTTCGACGATCGCCCGCCATACAACGACAGGAACAGGATGCCGAGGCCCAGACCGAACGGCATGAGCACGGCGATGATCGAGTTGCGTTCCCGGGCTTTCGCACCGAGCAGCCCAATCAGGATTGCCGCAGCAAGAGACCCGATGAGCGAACCGGCAACAACGTTCACACCGAACAGGAGCGCGGCCGCGGCGCCGGCGAACGACAGCTCGCTCACGCCGTGCACGGCGAACGCGAGGTCCCGCGTCATCACGAACGGTCCGATGAGCCCGCCGACAACTCCCAGCAGAGCCCCGGCGAGGATCGAATTGCGCACGAGCGCGAGCAGCTCCGGATAGTCGGTGAAGTTGAAGATCTGCCCCCAGAAGTCGCCGTCCATCAGCCCGACACCCCCGATGGCACAAGGTGCTCCAGGTGATCGTGCACACCGTAACCTTCCGGGGTTCCGTGAACGGCGATTCGGCCACCGGTCCGGATAACGTCAACCGGGGTGTCGTAAATGGCGGAGAGCACGTCCGACCGCAGCACCTCGTCCGGCGTGCCCACGCGGAAGCGGCCACCGGCCAGGTAGAGCACGGTGTCCACAAAGGGGAGGATCGGATTCACATCGTGCGTCACGAAGACCACGGCGGTCCCGAGCGTGCGCCGCTGTTCATCGATGAGTTCGCTCACGGTGCGCTGGTGGTGCAGATCGAGGGAGAGCAACGGTTCGTCGCACAACAGGAGACGGGGATGCGCCGCGATGGACTGGCCCACCCGGATCCGCTGCTGTTCTCCGCCCGACAGGAGCGAGACAGGTACGTTCGCGTAGGCGGTCGCCCCCACGGCCTCCAGCACGTCATCCACTCGCGCACGAACGGCGCGGGATGGGACGGGCAGCCCGAAGCGGTGGCCGTCGACCCCGAGGGTGATCAGGTCCCGCGCCCGCAACGGGGTGCCTCGTTCCAGGAGCTTCTGCTGCGGAATGTACCCGATCATCCGGCTGCCGCGCGGCACCGGTTTCCCGAGAAGCTCGATTGTCCCCGCGGTGAGCCGCTGCTGGCCGAGGATCGCCTTCAGCAGGCTGGTCTTGCCGGATCCGTTCGGCCCCAGCACCGCGACGAATTCGCCCGCGTGAACGCCCAGGTCCAGTCCATGCCAGAGCTGCCGGTCGCCGAAGGACAGTGATGCCGCGCTCAGGCTCACGACCGGGTCGCTCGACGCTGGCGTGGTCATGCCAGAGCTCCGGCAATGGCACGGATGTTGCCGCTCATCCAGTTCAGGTAATCGAGCCCGGCGGGAAGGGTTTCCGTCACGGCGATTACGGGCACACCGTGCGTTCTTGCGGCCGCCACAACCTGCGCGGTTTCCGGCCCCTCGGTTTGCTCGTTGTAGGCGAGCAGGTCGACCTCGCCGCCCGCCAGCAGATCCAGAACGTCCTTCATGGTCGCCGGCGGCACCCCCTGACCGTTCTCGATCGCGGTGCTGAACGCGGTCGGCGTGAGGTTCGTCAGCCCGGCATCCCCCAGCAGGTAAAGCGGTACGGGCTCGGTGACGAGCACGGTCTCACCCGAGTGCGCCGCCGCAAGGTCGTGGACGCGGGCCTGGAGGCCACCCAGTTCGGCGTCGAACCGCTCGGAGTTCGAACGGTAGTTGTCGGCGTTCGCGGGGTCGAGGGTCGCGAGCGATTCGGCGAGCGCGTCGGCGAGAGCCCGCACGGTGTTCAGGTCGTACCAGACGTGTTCGTTCGCCCCGATGTCGGTGTCGGACTTTCCGGAGAAGTCGACGGCGCGCAGAACTTTCGCTTCGCCGTTGTGTGCGCCGGAGAGCAGAGCCTCCATGAAGTCGTCGTATCCGCCGCCGTTCATCAGGATGACGTCCGCCCGAGTGAGGTCGAGTTGCGCCCGAGCGCTCGCCTCGAACTCGTGCGGGTCCTGGCTCGGGTTGTCGATGAAGCTCGTCACGGTCGCGTGCTTTCCCGCAATCGCGGTGGCGATGCTGCCGTACACGTCGGTCGACGCCACGATGCTCACGCCGTGCGTCGCCGGGGTCGCGGCGCACGACACGAGCATCGTCATCGCCAGAACTGTGATGACGGGAGCAACTATTCGCTTCACGAGCCGAAGCCTGTCCCTGTCGGTGAATGCGGCCCCGAGTCCTCGGTGCCGCGCGGTCGACTCAGGTTACTTCTTATTGATAATGATTGTCAACATCACAAATTCGGGCCCAATCCCTGCGGGTTTCAGGCGGAGGGAGCCAGCACGGACGGCAGCGCACGAGCGATCTCTTCGGATGCCGCTAAAATCCTCTCGATCGCCTCCGCCTCGCCGACCGAAACTCGGATTCCATCCGCAGCGAGGGCCCGTGCCACGACGCCGTGCGCAAGGAAGATCTCGTTCGCCGCTGCCGTGTCCGGCCCGGTCGGGAACCACAGGAAATTCGACTCGGAACGCGGAACCGGCCAGCCCTGGCCCTGTAGTCTCTCGAAAATCTCGTCGCGGCGCGACACGATGATGGCAACGCGATCCATGATCTCCGACTCATGGTCCAGAGCGGCCAGGGCGGCGCGCTGGGCGGCATCGATCACCGACAACGGGATTGCCGTCGCGCGCGCCGCATCCAGGATGCGTTCGGGCCCTACGGCATAACCCACGCGCAACCCTGCGAGACCGAAAGCCTTAGAGAACGTGCGCAGGATGACCAGGTTGGGGTAGCGGCCGAGAAGTTCCGCGCCGTTCACTGCGGCGGGGTCGGTGACGAACTCGACGTAAGCCTCATCCAGAAGAACCAGCACATCCTTCGGCACCGCCGCCATGAACGCGGCGAACTCCTCGCCGGTCACGATCGTTCCGGTCGGATTGTTGGGCGTGCAGACGATCGCCACGCGGGTTCGGTCGGTGACCGCCTCGGCCATCGCCGTCAGGTCGTGGCGATGGTCCGGGAGGTTCGGCACCATGACGCTCGTAGCGCCCGCGACCGTGACAAGCCCCGGATACGCCTCGAACGACCGCCACGAGTACAGCACCTCATCCCCGGGGCCGGCCGCCGCCTGAATGAGCTGGGCGAGAATCGACACCGACCCGGATCCCACGTGCACTTCGCCGCGGCTGACCCCGAACCGTTCCGCGAGCCGTTCGGTCAGCAGCGTCGCAGCCGCATCCGGATAGCGGTTCACCGCGGCCGCCGCGACCGCCTCCACCACCGCGGGGAGGGGATCGAACGGGTTCTCGTTCGACGAAAGCTTGAACGCGTCCGCCGGCGCCGGCTTTCCCTGGCGATACGGGGCGGTCGCCAGAATCTCCGGGCGAAGGCGAACAGCTGGCTCAGGAAGGGAATCAGTCACGCCCTCCAGCCTATTGCGGTGCGCCCGCTGATTGCGGAGTGTCGAACCAACAGGGCATAGTGGTGGAATGTCTCGACTGCTGATCCGCCTCATCATCAACGCCATCGCACTGTGGCTCACGACCCTCGTGTTGAGCCCCCACGTCTGGGTGGAAGCATTCGCCCCCGGCGACACGTTCGCGGTCGTTCTCACCTATCTGCTTGTCGCACTCATCTTCGGGGTCGTGAACGGCATCATCGGCAATTTCATCCGGATCGTTGCCTTCCCGGTGTACATCCTCACTCTCGGGCTCATCGCGCTCGTCGTGAATGCGCTGCTTCTGCTGCTCGTGAGTTGGATTTCGGGGCTGCTCGGATTCGGCCTCCACATCGAAGACTTCTGGTGGGGTCTGCTCGGCGCTGTCGTGCTCGCGCTGCTCAGCTGGCTGATCGGGATCATCCTTCGGCCCTTCGTCAAGAAGCGCTAGCCCCCGGTCCTCTCTGCGCGGTACGCCGTCGAAGTGACGGTGTCGTAGTGCGGATGATTCAGCCGCGCCACCGCGTCCCCGATCGCCCCGTTGTGCGACGCATCGACGAGGCGGGCCGTGTCGAGGTAGTTGGACAGTTGATGGGCGGGCAGGATGAACTCCGACGTGGGCGGCGGACCGTCGAAGAGCTGCCTGCGCACGATCACCGGGTTCGACGATGCGAATGTGCCTCCGAGCGCCGGAACGAGATCGTTCGAGTGCTCGATGGCGAGGTAGGGGATGTCATGCGGCACGCTCACCTGGCCGGCGGGCGCGCCGACCGTGAGCAACCCGTCCACCGCGTAGTCGCCTGACGCGGCCACCTGCGCCGCGATCAATCCGCCCTGGGAGTATCCGGTGAGAGTCACGGGCGAATTCGAGTGGATTCCTGCCATCCGCATCGCCTCCTTCACGGCCCGATAGGAGCCCGCTTCGGCGCCGGACATCGCCGTGACGTTGCTCGTCATGTCCCATGGTTCGGAGTCGCCTGCCACCGACAGTTCTGCGGTTCCCGCGATGTACACCTCGAACCGATCCGGCAGTCCGGGCGTCGAGTACCGGTCGATGCGCACCTGCTCGGACTGGGTGGGGATGCGTTCCACCCGATCCCGGATGCCCTCCGCGTTGCTCAACCCCGTCGCGGTGGCGCCCGTCCTGACCCGAACCGGTGTTTCGCGAAGAAGGCCGACCCCGGCGGCAAGTCCGGCGACCATTCCCGCGGAGGTGTCGACACCGAAGACGCCGAGGCCTTCGTCGCCGAACAGGCTGCCCAGTTCCCGCGGAACCCGAACCACCCCCCACGCCGCATCGTCCGCGCTCATCACGGTGAGCCGGACTGCCTGCACGAACCCCGGGTCGGACAGCGCTGCAGAATTCTCGTGGAACCAGCGCTTCAGATTCGACAGGACCGCGGCGCGGGAGGGCTGCGGCAGCGCCGCGAACGCTGCGAACCAGGCGGCCCCGAACACCGCCGCGCCGGGCAGCAGGATGGCCAGGAGAATCGGGGCGATCGAACCGACGAGGTAGCCGAGTTGCGCAGACAGGGTTTGCCCGAGTCGATCGGCGAATCGTTCGGCGGCCTCGTACCCGTCGGCGGCGCTCACGACACCTCTGGCCAGCACTGCGCAGTCGTCGATCGCCTGCGCGAGTGCGCGGATCCCGTCGTCGATGGCGGTTTCGGCCAGCAGCGCACTGCGCGGCGCATCCGCGGCAGCCAGAATTCCGTTGCCGATCACGCGATCCAGCGACGCGACCTCCCGCCGAAGAGCGTTCAGCTGCCCTTCCGCCCGATTCAGCCTTCTGGATTCCTCCACGAGAGCGGTCGTGAACACCGAGGTCGTGCCCGGCCCGCCGACCGCGAGGTCGTCAGACACGCCCAGCCAACGTGGCTGCGGCGTGACGGCTCTCCGCTTCCGCGCGCTCCAGGCTGGAGCGCGCGAGCTCGAGCTGTGCGGTCAGCCGACGGACAAGCTCATCGTGCGCGTCGCGTGCGAGACCGGTCCACTCCTCCGGCTGCACGGCGGAAACATCCGACGACATCACGTCGGCGATTCGACGCACGACCACGCCCAGGCGGTCGGCCTGCGCGTCCAGCAGGATGCGAAGGCAAGACGCGGCGGAAGGGTCTGTCAGGTCCACTTTGCACCTTTCGTTCCGCCACGGGAGCGCCTTGCCAAGCCACTCCGCCGAACCGCCATACCCCATCGTGGCCCGCTCGCCGTCGGGCGTTCTGCGGGACGTGGAACACCGGGCACGATGCGCCAAGACCTGCCCTTGTGGAGGAGTGGACTGCTCGCTCGAGCCAATCTGCAGGAGAATGGAGCCATGAGCTTCGATCGCACCCTCGACGAATCGGCTCTGTTCCGGATTTGCTTCGTGTGCACAGGGAACATCTGCCGCTCCCCGATGGCGGAAGCGGTCTTCCGCGACCTCGTCAAGCGCTTCGGCTACGCCGGTTCGATCACGGTGATCTCCGCCGGCACCGGCGACTGGCACGTCGGCGAACCCTCCGACGACCGCACCCTCGCTGCTCTCACCGCGCACGGCTACAACGGGTCCGGGCACCGCGCCAAACAGTTCGATCCCGAATGGTTTGACCAGCTCGACCTCGTCGTGGGATTCGATCGGAGCCACGAACGCATCCTCAAATCCTGGGCCCCCACCGACGAGGACCGCGGCAAAGTGCAGCTTCTGCTGAGCTTCGATCAGGACCAATCCGGCCTCCTCGAAGTTCCGGACCCGTATTATTCGGATGCGGCAATGTTTGACAGCGTGCTCGGACTGATCGAGCACGCGAGCACCGCGCTCTTCCACCAGGTTGAGCCGGGAATTCGACGGAGAGTCTCATGACCCAGCTGCCCCCACAGCCACTCAGCCCTCTCGACGGCCGTTACCGTGACGCCGTGAGCGCTCTGGGCGATCATCTGTCTGAGGCGGCCCTGAACCGCGCGCGCCTGCGCGTGGAGATCGAATGGCTGCTGTTCCTCACCGATCACCGGATGTTCGGCTCGGAGCCGCTCGCCGAGCACGAGAAGACGGCGCTTCGGGCGGTCGCCACCGGCTTCGGCGAGGACGACATCCGCGAACTCGCCGAGCTGGAGGCCGGTACCCGGCACGACGTCAAAGCGGTCGAGTACTTTTTGCGGAATCGGCTGGACGCCCTGAACATCACGGGGGTTTCTGAACTCGTGCACTTCGGCGCCACGAGCGAGGACATCAACAACCTCTCCTATGCGCTGTCCATCGACTCGGCCCTGCGAGCGGTGTGGCTCCCGAAGTTCCACTCGGTCATCCGCAGGCTCCGCGAGTTCGCCCTCGAACACCGCGCCGTGCCGATGCTCGCCAGAACGCACGGTCAGCCGGCGACCCCCACGACGGTCGGCAAGGAATTCGCGGTGTTTGCGGCCCGCCTCGACCGGATAGCGCGCCAGATCGGCGCCACAGAGTCTCTGGCGAAGTTCAGCGGCGCAACCGGCACGTTCGCCGCGCATCTGGCGGCCGACCCGGACGCGGACTGGGCCTCGCTGTCCCGCGAGTTCGTGGAGTCTCTGGGGCTCAGCTGGAACCCGCTCACCACCCAGATCGAATCCCACGACTGGCAGGCGGAACTTTACGCGCGCATCAGCCATGCCAATCGGGTGCTTCACAACCTGTGCACGGATGTCTGGACGTACATCTCGATGGGCTACTTCACGCAGATCCCCGCCGAAGGTGCCACCGGGTCCTCGACCATGCCGCACAAGGTGAACCCCATCCGGTTCGAGAACGCGGAATCCAACCTGGAACTGTCGAGTGCCATCCTCGAATCGCTCGCGGCGACGCTCGTGACCTCCCGCCTCCAGCGCGACCTCACGGACTCGAGCGCGCAACGCAACATCGGGATCGGGTTCGGCCACTCCCTCCTCGCGCTGGACAACATCCTCCGCGGGCTCGACGAAATTGCGGTGAACGAGGCGCAGCTTGCCCGGGACCTGGACGAGAACTGGGAGGTGCTCGCGGAGGCGATCCAAACCGTCATCCGTGCGGAGATCACCGCCGGCCGGAGCACCATCACCGATCCGTATGCGCTCCTCAAGGAGCTCACGCGGGGCAAGCAGGTCGGTTCGGAGGTGCTCGCGGAGTTCATCGGCGGGCTGGATATCGGCGAGGATGCCAGACAGCGGCTGCTCGCGCTCGCCCCAGCCGCCTACACTGGGATTGCGTCGAAACTGGTCGATTTCCTGGAGTGATGATCAGTGGGCGGTGCGATTCTGCTCATCGAGATCGTCGAGTTCGTCGGCATTCGGTTTGGCCGACAGCGCCAGCAACGCGATCGTCATGATCGCGAGGATGAACGCGACCCCGAAGCCGATTCCGGCGAGCCACCACTCCCTCGTCGTGAAGAGAATCACCAGCCCCGTGAACGCACCGATGATGGCGGAAATCGAGAGAAGTTCCAGCGGGCGGAGTCGGTCCCGGAGGGTGGGAGTGTGCATGGTCATTGTCCTGTCACTGGTTCGCTGGCCGCCGGTTCGGCGCGGGCTGACCACCGGCTCGAAAGTCCGCCGATCGCCAAATACACTCCCACCAGAATCGCATACGCGCCGAAAATTCCCACAACGATGATCTGCGAGGTGAGGACTCCGCTGGCCGCCGCACCCGCATCGGTCGCGGACCACGGGAGCGAATAGTCCGCCGGAACAAGGAGGACCGCGATCGCCAGCAGTGCAGTGAGCACGCCAACGGCAATCCAGTCGCGCGCGGCGTCGTGCCTGCCGCGGCCGCGAAGCCCGAGGTAGAGCTCGAGAAAGCCCGTGACGGCACCGAAGATGATCACGAGGAGAAACAGCGCGCCGGGCCCCGAGCCGTTCACCATGAGCGCGGCAACTCCGCACCCTGCGGATACGGAGGCAAGCAGGAGGGACACCGCCCGAAGGTGGCGGTTTTCCAGCCGGAAGGACCCCCAGCCCATCAGGATGCCCGTCGCGAGCGCGAACGCGCCGAACGTGATGAGGCCGAAGGAGGCGGTGTGGTCGGCCGAGAACGTGATCACGATCCCGACGGCGAGGGCGGGAATCGCGCGGAGCAACTGCACCGGCCAGTACCCGGCCCGTGCCTGTGCTGCGGACACGTGACCTCTTTTCCTGAACGGAGTCCGCGGTGATCGCGGCATGCCCGATGGACGCGCCGGGCACCTCCAGCTTACGCGCTCACCAATACCGAAGGAGCCTCGACTGTTGGGCACCGTCGGCCGGGAAGAATTTCCGCAGTCCTCGGTTCCGCGCCTAATGCACCGGTCGTCGGGGTGCGAATGCGCCGCGCATCATGTCGATGAGTCCGTGAACGTGCGCCGGCAGGCTCTCCGGATCGACAGGCTGGGACATGAGCCACAGGTCCATCGCTTCACCCATTCCGAGGGCTACGGTAATCAGGAGGGAGGCCGGCAGGTCATCCCTGATGGCACCCACTCGCTGGCCCGCGGCGAGCGCCTGCTCGATCCAGGGGACGGATGCCTGCTCGAGTTCTCCCTGCACCTCCTGGAATGCCGGGTTTTTCGCTGCGGCGGACCAGCCGCGAAG
Source organism: Micrococcales bacterium (assembly GCA_017306245.1). Lineage (GTDB taxonomy): Bacteria > Actinomycetota > Actinomycetes > Actinomycetales > Microbacteriaceae > Terrimesophilobacter. Next base: position 21,677 of record JAFKIY010000006.1, read on the forward strand.
CATCGCCGCCAGCTGCGGGGAGGCGGCAAGCGCCTGCAGCAGCTGCCGATAGTAGTCCTCCAGCGCGGACCAGAATGTTTCGGCGTCGCCAGCGTCGAAGTCGGGCGGCGGGCCGACTTGTTCGAAAAGTCCCGCGAACTCGGTCTGCGCGACGTAGGCGTAAAGGTCCTCTTTGCCGTCGAAGTAGTAGTACATCGAGCCTTTGGAGATCCCGGCCGCCTCGATCACCCGATTGAGCGAGGCGTCGTGGAATCCGTGCGCCGCGAACTCCTCGAGCGCCGCCTGAAGTATCGCCTGCTGTTGGTGCGGCGGAAGCTTCAGGAATCGAGGGCGAGCCATTCGATCAGCGTATCGGGCCTGCTTCCGGGAACGCGGGGAGTTCGACAGCGTCGTGGAAGCTCCGCCCCATCACCATGTCGGCCACCTTCGGCAGACCCATCATCTTCAGGACCGTGTTTCTTGTGAATAACTGGAGGTGGTTCTTCGGGGCGAATGCGAGCCCGAGGCCCTGTGCGGCGTCCTGCTTGGATCGGATGAGCGGGGCCAACCGCTCGTGGTAGCGCGCGAATGCCTCGCGATGATCGCTGTTCGCGGCAAGCTCTGTCGCCAGCGTGTAACCCTCCACCATTCCCAGCGCAGAGCCCTGGCCGGCAAGAAACGACGGGCATGCTCCCGCGTCGCCGACGAGGGCGATGCGGCCTTTCGACCAGGACGGCATCCGGATCTGGCTCACCGAGTCGAAATAGAAATAGTTCGCGCCGGACATGACGTCGAGCATGGCGGGCACTTCCCACCCGGCATTCGCAAGCTTGTCGCGCAACAGCGCCTCTTGCGCCGGACGGTCGGTCGGAACCTCCCCGTCATGCCGAACCGAGAACAGGAACAGGGTGATGTCGTCCCGCAGGGAAAGCCGAAGCGCCTGGAAGCCAATGTCCGCATACATCATGGCAGTGAGCTCATTCCGCATGGGATAACCGGTTCCCTGAAATGCGGCCACGAACATTCCCAAGTACTTTTCGTAGTCGACATCCGGCCCGAATGCGAGCCGCCGCACGCGGGAGTGAAGGCCGTCAGCACCGATGACCAGGTCGAAGTCGCGCGTGTTTCCGCATTCGAAAGTGACCCGTACCCGATTTCCGTCATCGTCGAGCTTCTGGACCGTGTCTCCCAGAATGAGTTCGACGTCGTCCGCGAAAGACTCGTAAATGACGGCCGCCAGGTCGGACCGCGCGATACTCAGGTACTTCTTCGCCGACTCGATGATCACCTCGGGCGTGAAGGATGCCACCTTCCGTCCATCCCGATTGATCGCCCTCGCCTCGGTCATCACGTATCCGCGGCGCCGAAGCTCCGGGACGATCCCCATCTTATCGGCCACATCGAATCCCGCACCCCAGAAATCTATGAGGTATCCGCCCCGTCGCAACTGGGGCGCGTGTTCGACGATCGTGACGTCGTGACCGGCTTTGTTCAACCAGAATGCCGTCGTCGGCCCGGCAATTCCTGCGCCGACAATCACTACCTTCACGTTGTCTCCTCCTCTCGCTAACGAATTAGACCACCAGTCTAGACCGGTGGTCTATGTTTTTCAACGGGATCCGTGTTCGAGATGGCTGTGAATATCGAGTCGAACGAGCGACAGGACGGACCGTTGACAGATGAAGTCCGCGTCGACTTGACTGATCGCATGTCGGAGTCGCTGACACGTGGGCGACGCCTGAGACTGCGCATTGCAGGCGTATTGAGCATTATTCTCGGCCTTGGGTTCGGGATCCCCGCCGCCTACGGCGCGTGGTATTGGTCCAACTACTACCACCAGGTCTGGATGTTCCTCGGCTACCCGACGAATGGCGGCGGTCTTTCCGTGCAGTGGGGCATTCCGAACTCTCTGCCCCTGATGTTGACCTTCGTCGCGGTGTGCGCGGCTGGAGTGGTGTGTGGCGCACTGCTGCTGGCGCAACGGCGGGCAGGAGTCGTCCTTGCTCTTGGTTTGCTGCCGATAGAACTATTTTTCTGGATCGGTTTTGTGCTCCCCTTCGCCTTTCCCCTCGGCCTCAGCAGAGTTGTACTCGTGCTCTGGCCCTCCGGGTTGACTCGTCCGCGCGACATGACCCGTCCAACCCAGTGAAATACCCCCTCGCTCAGGACCGCTTCCGACATCATTGTGTCCAATTGCGGCGGCGCGTGGACACCGCCATTACGCTGCGTTATCCCGCCGCCATGTCCTGGAACCGCGAGAAGTGACCCTGGAACGCCACGGTGATCGTGCGGGTCGGACCGTTGCGGTGCTTGGCCACAATGAAGTCCGCTTCGCCGGCGCGCGGGTTCTCCTTCTCGTACGCGCTTTCGCGGTGGAGCAGGATCACGAGGTCAGCATCCTGCTCGAGCGAACCCGACTCGCGCAGATCGGACAGCGCGGGCATCTTGTCCGTCCGCTGCTCCGGGCCGCGGTTCAGCTGCGACAGTGCGACGACCGGCACCTGGAGTTCCTTCGCGAGAAGCTTGAGCGCGCGGGAGAACTCGCTCACTTCCTGCTGCCGGGATTCCACGCGTTTGCCCGAGGTCATGAGCTGCAGGTAGTCGATGATGACCATCTTCAGGCCGACGCGCTGCTTGAGCCGGCGGCACTTGGCCCGAATCTCCACGAGGGTCATGTTCGGGCTGTCGTCGAGATAGAGGGGGGCGTCGTTGATGCGGCCGCGCGTGTGCGCGATCGTCGTCCAGTCCCGGCTGTCGACCGTGCCCTTCCGCATGTTCTGCAGCGGGACGGACGCTTCGGCCGACAACAGCCTCATCGCGATTTCGCTCCGGCCCATCTCGAGCGAGAACACGATCGACGGCAGGTCGTTCTGGATGGATGCCGCGCGGGCGAAATCCAGCGCGAGCGTCGACTTGCCGAGCGCGGGGCGCGCGGCGACGATGATGAGTTGCCCCGGATGCAGACCGTTGGTGAGCTCGTCGAGCTCGGCGAAGCCCGTGGGGATGCCGGTCATCAGGCCGCCGCGGCCCTTCGCCGCCTCGATCTCGTCGATCGCGGTCTCGACGGCCGTCGTCAGCGGGACGAAGTCCTCGGAGTCGACGCCTCCCGTCACGCCGTAGATCTCCGCCTGGGCGTTGTTGACGAGGTCCACGACCTCGCCTTCCGACGCGTACCCCATTTGCACGATGCGGGTTCCGGCCTCGACGAGCCGGCGCAGAACCGCCTTCTCCGCGACGATGTTCGCGTAGAACCCGGCGTTGGCCGCGGTCGGCACGAGTCCGGTGAGCGTGTGCAGGTACTCGGCGCCGCCCGCACGGGAGAGCTCGCCGGTCTTCGTCAACTCGTCGGTCACCGCAATGACGTCCGTCGGCTCGCCGTGCGAGTAGAGGGAAAGGATCGCGTCGAAGATGAGTTCGTGCTTCGGGATGTAGAAGTCGGCGGCGCGCACGGTTTCGATCACATCGGCGACGGCATCCTTGCTGAGCAGCATCCCGCCGATGGCGCTCTGTTCGGCCAGCAGGTCGTGAGGGGGCGTGCGCTCGCCCTGCCTGCTGTCCGTGGCCGAACGCTGATCCCCCGCGAGGCCAAGGTGAGCTATCGACATCCCTGTCCCTTTCGGTATCGTCAAGCGCTTGCGCGCAGCATGGTCCTGTAGTGCGCCGGGCGCGCCGATACCGATTGCGGTGGCGCGAATTCGGCGAGCCTTCCGCAATCAGGTCTACTCCACACCGACGACATTCACGGTGACCCGTCGGGCGAATGTCTTTTTCGTGTCGGTGCGGCTCAACACTAGGAACTCTGTGCCCGGCTCTCAACCAGCCCTGTGGACAACGCTGTGGATTATCTGCGCGAAACTCCGCAGCCGGTGTTGGCAACCTGTGGAGGATTCTGTGGATTAGCGGAAATTTTCGGGGTACATACCACGGTTGACCAGCATTTTCTCTACCCTGACGCTGTGTGTAGAAACATGTTTATAGTTGTGGTTGAGGGTTGACGCCCCGCGGGCGCGACTGTGCAAAACAGGGTGCGCCCCGCTACCCCCCAAGTGGGGGTCGCGGGCAGAAAGAAGCGGCACGGGCGGGTCGAAACCCGCCCGTGCCGCTGCCTGTGGACTACTTCGCCGCGACGACCTTGATCGTGATCGTGGCGACCAGGTCATCCCTCAGCCGAACCGTCGCCTCGTGCTCGCCGGTCGACTTGATCGGAGCGGAAAGCTCGATCTTCCGCTTGTCCAGAGAGCCGAGGCCGGCCGCGGAAACCGCATCCGCGATGTCGGAGGTCTTCACCGACCCGAAGAGCCGGCCGCCTTCGCCGGCGGTCACCGTGAGGGTGACCGGCGTCGCCTGCAGCTTCGACTTCAGGTCCTGGGCCTCCTCCACCGTCGCGTGTTCGCGAGCGGAGCGGGCAGCCTTGATCTGTTCGATCTGCTTGCCGCCGCCACGGGTCCACACCACGGCCCAGCCCTGCGGGATGAGGTAGTTGCGGGCGAACCCGTTCTTGACGTCGACGATGTCGCCGGGGGCGCCGAGGCCCGTGACTTCATGCGTGAGAATCAGTTTCGACATGTCCGTGTCTCCTAACGGCCCGAACCCGCGTATGGCAGCAAAGCCATTTCGCGGGCGTTCTTGACGGCACGGGCGATGAGGCGCTGCTCCTGGACGGAAACGCCGGTGATTCGGCGGGCGCGGATTTTTCCGCGCTCGGAGATGAACTTGCGAAGGGTGGCGACATCCTTGTAGTCGATGACGCCGACCGTGATCGCCTTCGCCGGGGCGAGCGGCTTGCCGCCCTTGGCTCCGCGAAGCGGTTTGCGGCGGTCGCCGCTGGACTTTCCTGCCATGATTTCCTGCTTTCTGATCTAATTCTTTGGGACCGGCCGCCGAGACGGCGTCCGGCGCTGGCGTCGCTGCGCCGGCCAGAAATGGCCTTCGCTCCAAGCTCCAGCGCGCTGTTAGAACGGCGTCTCGTCGTTGAAGTTGCCTGGCGTGTTCCACACGTCGCCAGAGGAATCGGATGCGGGAGCCGAAGCCCACGGCTCCTCCGCGCCCTGTCCGCCCTGGCTGCCGCGGGAGGCACCGCCCGTCGTCCGGGTCACCTGGGCGGTGGCGTAACGCAGGCTCGGGCCGATCTCGTCGACCTCGATCTCATAGCTCGTGCGCTTCTCGCCTTCCTTCGTCTCGTAGCTGCGCTGCTTGAGGCGCCCGGTCGCGATAACCCTGGCTCCCTTGCTCAGCGAACCGGCGACGTGCTCGGCGAACTCGCGCCACACCGACGCGCGGAGGAACAGCGCTTCGCCGTCCTTCCAGTCGTTGGCGGCGCGGTCGAACGTGCGCGGCGTGGAGGCGATCGTGAAGTTCGCTACGGCCAGCCCGTTCTGCGTGAAGCGCAGCTCGGGGTCCGCGGTCAGGTTTCCGACCACCGTGATGACGGTCTCTCCGGCCATGATCTACTCCGAATCCTTGTCGGCGGCATCCTCTGAGGCCTTCGCAACCGAGGCGGTGCTCTTCTGCGCGGATGACGACCTCGGGGTTGCCGCGGCCTTCCGGGCGGCCCGCTCGGCGGACAGTCTCGCAGCTTCGGCAACCTGCGCGATCGCTTCCTCAGCACGGAGGACCTTCGTGCGCATGACGGCCTCGCTGAGCTTCAACTGGCGGTCGAGCTCGATCGTCGCGGCGGGCGTTGCCGTCATGTCGACGACCGCGTAAATGCCTTCGGTCTTCTTGTTGATTTCGTAGGCCAGACGGCGCTTGCCCCAAATGTCGACCTTCTCGATCGTGCCGCCATCCGCGCGGATGACGCCCAGGAACTTGTCGAGGCTCGGAGCAACGGTGCGCTCGTCGATCTCTGGATCGAGAATCACCATGAGTTCGTACTGATGCATAACTAACCCACCTCCTTTGGACTAGAACGGTTACAGACGGTCTGTAACAGGAGGGTTGTGGCATCGTGCCGCACGGTCAGCAGACCGAGGGCAACCTGCCTAGTGTAGTCATTGTCCCACCCACGTTTCAAGGAGAAGTGAAGTATGCCCATTCGGGTTGCCCTCGCCGGTGTCGGAAACTGCGCCAACGCGCTCGTCCAGGGGGTCGCGTTCTACCGCGACGTCGCCCAGGACGAGGTCGTCCCCGGCCTCATGCACAACCGACTGGGCGGATTAGCGGTCGGCGACATCCAGTTCGTCGCGGCGTTCGACGTCGACGCGCTCAAGGTGGGAACGGACCTCGCCGAGGCGATCTGGGCGAGCCAGAACGACACGCTGCGGTTCGCGGAGGTGCCTCCATGCGGCGTCACCGTGCAGCGCGGTCCGACGCTCGACGGGCTCGGAGAGTACTACCGGCAGGTTGTCGACGAGTCGACCGCCCCCGTCGTCGACGTCGCCCAGGCGTTGCGCGACGCGAACGCCGACGTTCTGGTGTGCTACCTGCCCGTCGGATCGGATGCCGCGGTGAAGGCCTACGCCCAGGCCGCGATCGACGCGGGCGTCGCGTTCGTGAATGCCCTGCCGGTGTTCGTCGCGAGTGACCCGCAGTGGGCGAAGAAGTTCACCGATGCGGGAGTTCCCCTCGTCGGAGACGATGTGAAAAGCCAGCTGGGTGCGACAATCACGCACCGGGTGCTCGCCCGGCTCTTCGAGCAGCGCGGCCTCGTGCTCGATCGCACCTACCAGCTGAACGTCGGCGGCAACATGGATTTCAAGAACATGCTGGAGCGCTCGCGCCTCGAATCGAAGAAGATTTCCAAGACGCAGGCGGTGACGAGCAACATCAGCGCGCACCTCGACCCGAAGAACGTGCACGTCGGACCGAGCGACCACGTGCCGTGGCTCATCGACCGGAAGTTCGCCTACGTGCGCCTCGAGGGGCACGGTTTCGGCAACGCCCCGACGAGCCTCGAATACAAACTGGAAGTGTGGGATTCGCCCAACTCGGCGGGCGTCGTGATCGACGCCATCCGGGTGGCGAAGCTCGCGCTGGATGCCGGCGTCGGCGGGCCGCTCACCGCGGCCTCCGCCTACCTCATGAAGTCGCCGCCGGTGCAACACCCGGACGAAGAGGCTCGCAACCTGCTCGAGGCCTTCATCCAGAATCCCACCTAGCGGGCCGACCACCAGTCGCGCAGGCGCTGTTCTGCCTCAGCGTCGCCCAGCGGGCCTTCGGAAAGCCGGAGCTCGAGCAGGAATCGGTACGCATCGCCGACATCCCTTCCGGGCGGTATGCCGAGAATCGCCATGATCTGTTCGCCGTTCAGGTCTGGGCGGATGGCGGCAAGTTCCTCTTCTTCGCTGAGCGCCGCGATCCGCTTCTCAAGATCGTCGTACGCGAACGACAGGCGGTCCGCCTTGCGGCGATTGCGCGTCGTGACATCCGCCCTCGTCAAAATGTGCAGGCGCTCCAGGAGCGGGCCGGCATCCCGCACGTAGCGGCGAACGGCGGAATCCGTCCACGCCCCTTCCGTGTACCCGAAAAACCGCAGGTGCAGCTCGATGAGCCGAGCGACGTTGCCGATTGTCTCCTTGTCGAAACGCAGCTCGCGCAGGCGCTTCGAGGCAAGCTTCGCCCCCACGACGTCATGGTGGTGGAACGTCACCACTCCGCCCGGTTCCACCCGTTTGGTCGCCGGCTTTCCGATATCGTGCAGGAGCGCTGCAAGACGCAAGGTCAGGTCGGGTTCGGCCTGCGGATGCCGCTCGCGCTCCAGCTCGATCGCCTGCTCGAGCACGGTCAGACTGTGCTGGTAGACATCCTTGTGATGGTGATGTTCGTCCACCTGGAGGCGAAGCGCCGGCAGTTCCGGAAGGACGAGCGAGGCGAGCCCCGTGGAGACGAGCAACTCAAGCCCCGGTCGCGGGTTCGCCGTCTTCAGGAGGCGGGAAAGTTCATCCCGCACCCGCTCCGCCGAGACGATCGAGATCCTCTCGCCAAGCGCCTGCATGGCCGAAGCGACGGAATCGGTCACCGTGAACCCCAGCTGGGAGGTGAATCGCGCGGCGCGCATCATGCGCAGCGGATCGTCCCCGAACGAGACTTCCGGAGCTCCCGGTGTCGACAGCCTGCCCGCCATGAGGTCCTCGATGCCGCCGGACGGATCGACGAGGACCCGCTCCGGCAATCGCAACGCCATGGCGTTGACGGTGAAGTCGCGGCGCACCAGATCCCCGTCGAGTGTGTCGCCGAATTCGACCACGGGTTTGCGGGTTTCACCGTCGTACGCATCGGTGCGGTACGTGGTGATCTCCACCGTGTGGCCGTCGACGACGGCCCCGATCGTGCCGAACGCCCGCCCGACATCCCAGTGCGCTTCGGCGACCGGCGCAACAATTTCGAGGATGCGGTCGGGGCCGGCGCTCGTCGCGAAATCGAGGTCGTTGAGGGGGGCGCCCAGGAACGCATCCCGCACGGAACCTCCGACGAGAGCCAGTTCCTCGCCCGCGGCGGCGAACGCGGAAGCCAGGCGGCTGACGTGGCCGGTAGCCGCGAGCGCCTCAAGTTCGGCGACAGCCGCGGCGGCGCTCTTCATGCGCTCAAGACTACCGAGGGTCAAGCCCAATAGAATCGCTTCAGGCCGACCGGGAAAAGTCCGAGTCGGCTCCTTCCTATGAGAATCCTTCCGCTCCTGCTCGCACTCGGCCTCGCCGTCGGTGGTGGCGCCGTCCCCGGCGCAGCCGTCCCGATCGATGAGGGTGGCGTGAGCATTGTCGCTGCGCCGGCCTTCTCCGGCGTCCTGAGGTCCGGGCAGCCGCTCCTCATGACCGGCTCGATCAGGAACAGTTCCGAACAGACCATGGATGCCGGAACCGCGACGATCTATCTGGGCGGGTCGCAGCTCCCCACGCGCGCCGCGGTGTCGAAGTGGCTCAGCATGGACGACTCGCCGGGTCAGAATCTGGGTACCGCGATTGACACGTTCGCGGTGGGAGAGCTCGCAGCGGGCCAGGTGCGCTCCTTCAGCATCACCGTGCCGGCCTCGGCGATCAACCTCCCGAGTGGCCAGAGCGGCGTTTACCCGGTCGCCGTGCGCCTTGCCGCGGCCGCCGTTCAGGTCGACCTCGTTCACAGCACCCTGGTGTGGACCTCCGATACCGCGCAGAAGGATCTCAACCTCACGGTCGTCACCCCGCTCGTCGCTCCGCTTTCCACGGCCGGGCTCCTTTCGGCGGAGGACCTGGACACGCTCACCGCGCCGGGCGGGGCTCTCGACACCGAGCTTTCGACGGCACGGTCGCACGGTCTGGCGATCGGCGTCGACCCGATGATCGTCGCGTCGATCCGGCTGCTGGGGACGAGCGCGCCGCCCTCGGCCCGCGACTGGCTCACGAGGCTCGAATCGTCCACATCCCAACTGTTCCCCCTCGCCTACGCGGATGCGGATCTCGGGCTGCAAAGGCGGGCGGGCGCTTCGGAGCCACTCGCCCCGACCTCGTTCCCGATCGACGCCAGCCTGTTCCCCGTCGGGCCGGAGGAGACGCCGGCCCCCAGCGGGTCACCGAGCCCGTCGGGCCAGCCGACCGTGCCGATCCCGGAGTCTTTGGTCAGCCTTCCCGGCTCGATCACGGGGCTCGCCTGGCCCTCCGAGACCGGACTCACCGAGAAGGATCTCGACTTCTTCTCGGCGGGCGGGTATACCCGCACCCTCGTGCCCTCCGCCGAGATCACCGGCACGACGGGGGCGAGCCCCAACGTCACGATCGGCGAACACCAGCTCACCGTTTCCGACAGCACGGTTTCCGCCGCGCTCCGCCAGGCCGCGCTGGCGACGACCGATGCGGACTGGTCCTTCGCCATGGCGTCCCTGACCGGGCTTCTGGCGGTCACGGCTGCGGAACATCCGGGTGCCACGGTCGTGGCCACGCTCGGTCGCGGCGGCGCGGCAACCGGCGAATCGATCGACCGGACGCTTACCGCCGTGGAGTCCCTGTCCTGGGTGAGGCCCACCAGCCTCGACGCGGCGCTGTCGATCACGGCAAGCCCGGCCACGCTCGCCGACAACGACGAAGGCTCGGATCGGACCGCCACCGCACGGACTCTCCTCGCCTCCGAGAGCGACACCGCGCGCTTTGCCACGGTCGCCGATGACCCGAGCCTGATCACCGGGCCGCAGCGGCTTGCGCTGCTCGCGCTGCTGTCGGTGTCCTGGGAAAACGACCCGGCCGGATGGGCGAGCGCCGCCGACGGGTTCCTGTCTGAGGGCTCCACGCTGCGCTCCTCCGTGCACCTTCCCGACAGCAGCCAGATCAACTTCATCCAGGAAAAGGGCAACCTGCCGATCGCCGTGCGAAACGAACTGGATTTCCCGGTGACCGTCTACGTCACGGTTCGGCCGGATCGGGCCATTCTCGACGTCCTCAACGACCGGGTGGAATTGAAGATCGAAGCGAACTCGCAGGCGAAGGCCCTGGTTCCGGTGCAGTCGATCGCCAACGGCGAAGTTCGCACGATGGTCACGCTGTCGACGGCGGCGGGCACCGCGATCTCCACGCCGACGTTCGTGGTTCTGAATGTTCAGGCCGGCTGGGAGACCGCGGCGACCGTGGTGCTCGCAGTCATCGTGCTCCTCCTGTTCGCGGGCGGAGTGTGGCGCACCGTGCTCCGGAGCCGCAAGTCGCGTGCGCAGCGCTCTGCCGATGAGGGGGTCGAGTCGTGAGCGGGTCCGCCGCCGACATCCGGCCGGTGCGACTGGGCGCAGCGAGCGCGCTGCTCGCGTCGGGCACGATCGTCTCCAGAGTCCTGGGCTTCCTGAAGGTCGCGGTGCTCGCCGCCGCCATCGGTCAAACCGGGAGTGTGAGCGCGGACGCGTTCGCCATCGCGACGCAGCTGCCCAACAACATTTACGCGCTCATCGCCGGCGGTGTGCTGAGCGCGGTGCTGGTGCCCCAAATCGTCAAGGCAAGCCAGGGCTCCGATGGCGGAATGGGCTACATCAACAAGATCGTGACGCTCGGCGTGGTGATTTTCGGAGCCGTGACGCTCCTCGCCACGGTTCTCGCCCCCGTTCTCGTGAACCTCTACGCGCAGTCGTCCTCGGACGGCCCCGGGTTCAGTCCCGAAGCCTTCGGGCTCGCCACCGCCTTCGCGTACCTGTGCTTACCTCAGATTTTCTTTTACGCTCTCTACTCGCTGCTGAGCGAAGTTCTCAACGCGCGAAACGTGTTCGGACCGTTCACGTGGGCGCCCGTGGTCAACAACATCGTCGCGATCGCCGGATTCATCGTGTTCATGGTGTTGTTCGGCCAGGCCGAGCAGAACGCGCCGGTGGCGGGCTGGACCGCCTCCAAGATTCTGTTGCTCGCAGGAACGGCCACGCTCGGAATCGTGGCCCAGGCCGTCGTGCTGTTCGTCTTCTGGCGGCGCGCAGGACTTCGCTTCCGACCCGATTTCCGCTGGCGTCGGGTCGGCCTCGCGGCGACCGGCAGGGCAGCGGGATGGTTGTTCGGGATGGTGCTCGTCACGCAGATCGCCGGTGTCGTGCAAACCCGCGTGGTGTCGTTCGCCTCGGGCGACGGGGCATCAATTTCGACGTTTCAGAACTCCTGGCTGATCTTCATGCTTCCCCACTCGGTGATCGCGGTGTCCATTGCGACGGCGTATTTCACGAGAATCAGCGGGCACGCGGCGCGCGGCGACACTGCGGGAGTCCGCCACGACGTCTCGGCTTCGCTGCGGGCGATCGGACTCCTGCTCGTATTTTCTGCGGTCGCCCTTGCCGTCGTGGTGTATCCGTTCGCGCGCATTTTCGAGAGCGATTTCCCCAAGGTGCTCGCCATGGGCAATGTCATCCTCGCCTTCCTGGTCGGTCTCGTGCCGTTCGGGGCCTTCTTCATCGTCCAGCGCACGTTCTACGCTCTGGGCCAGACTCGAACCACGTTCTTCCTTCAGTGCCTCCAGACGGTGGTCTTCATCGGCGTGGCGCTGTGGTGCATGCTGCTTCCGAGCGAGTGGATCGCCGCGGGAGTTGCCGGCGCGACCACCATCGCGGGCCTCGCCCACGCGCTCACCGGAGCCCTCCTGCTGCGAAAGCGCCTCGGCGCGAGCGGCGGCGGACTCGTATCGGTGCGCTATCTGCAGTTTCTGGGACTCTCCATCCTGTCCGGCGCGGCCGGCGCCGGCCTCCTCGTGCTGCTGGGCGGCTTCTCCGCATCCGGATTCGCCCAGTCGGGGCGCGCCCAGGCCATCGTCGCGATGGCGTGCGTCGGCGTTTTCATGGTGCTGATCTATGGGGGCCTGCTCGCCCTCGTGCGCAATCCGGAGTTTGCCGCGTTCACGCAGCCGATCGTTCGGCGGCTTCGTCGGCGGAGGATGGAATAGTCGCCGAATAGGATGGGTTGTAGGAATTGGCAAGTAAGGAAACCACCATCGTGCGCCAGCTCATCATCATCGGATCGGGACCCGCCGGATACACGGCAGCCATCTACGCGGCCCGGGCCAACCTGTCCCCGCTCCTCATCGCCAGCTCGGTCGAAGCGGGCGGCGAACTCATGAACACCACGGACGTGGAGAATTACCCCGGCTTCCCCGAGGGGATTCAGGGGCCGGCGCTCATGGCGCTCTTCCAGGCGCAGGCCGAGCGGTTCGGGACCACGGTGGTGCTGGATGACGTGACCAAGGTCGAGCTCGACGGCGACGTGAAGAAGGTCACTCTCGGTTCCGGCGAGACGATCGAGTCGCTGGCCGTCATCTACGCGACCGGTTCCGCCTACCGCAAACTCGGCGTCGAAGGCGAGGATCGCCTGAGCGGCCATGGCGTCTCCTGGTGCGCGACATGCGACGGGTTCTTCTTCCGCGAGAAGGTCATCGCGGTCGTCGGCGGTGGCGACTCCGCCATGGAGGAAGCCAACTTCCTCACCAAGTTCGCGAGCAAGGTCTACCTCATCCACCGGAGCGAGAACCTTCGGGCATCGGAAATCATGCAGGAGCGCGCGCGCCAGAATCCGAAGATCGAGTTCGTGCTGAACAAGGTCGTCGAGAGGATCGACGGAGACGAGCTCGTCACAGGCGTTCAGCTGCGCGATACCGTCGACGGTTCCGAGTCTCACCTTGAGCTCAGCGGGCTGTTCATCGCGGTCGGAAGCGACCCCCGCGTGCACCTCGTGCACGGTCAGCTCGACTTGACCGAGGAGGGGACGATCAAGGTCGACGGCCGATCGTCGCGCACGAACCTGCCCGGCGTTTTCGCCGCGGGCGATGTGCTGGACCCGACATACCGCCAGGCTGTCACGGCGGCCGGTTCAGGGACCGTGGCGGCCCTCGACGCCGAACACTACCTGGCGAGTCTGCCGCGAGACATCGTGGCGAACGCGGTGGAATCCGAAACCGTGCCGGCCTGATCCATTTTCGGCGAGCGCCGAGAATACGAACAACGAGGAAGAAGAAGAATCATGTCAACCGTTACTGACGTTACCGACGCGACCTTCGAAGACGAGGTCCTCAACTCGAAGACGCCCGTACTCGTGGACTTTTGGGCCGAATGGTGCGGCCCGTGCCGCGCCGTGTCGCCGATCCTCGACCAGATCGCCGCGGAGAACCCCGACAAGATCCGCCTTGTCAAAGTGGATGTGGACGCGAACCCTCAGGTGGCGATGAAGTACCAGATCACCTCGATTCCGGCCATGAAGGTCTACCAGGGCGGCGAGGTCGTCAAGACCGTGATCGGCGCCATGCCGAAGCCGGCCCTTGAAGCCCAGCTCGCCGACTTCCTGAAGTAGGTCGACCCGCCCGTGGCGTCACGCCCCCGCGGCGGTCTCTATTCTGGAGGAGACACAAGGAGAGCGGATGCCCGGCGCGAATGACCCCCACCCCTGGCAGGGGAGTTTCGCGGCGCGCACGGCCGGTCTGAGCGCCTCCGAGGTGCGGGCGCTGTTCGCCGTGGCCTCAAGGCCCGAGGTGGTCTCCCTTGCCGGCGGAATGCCGTTCGTGTCCGCACTGCCGATGGAACTCGTCACGCAGGCGGTGGAGCGGACGTTGCGGGAGCGCGGCGCCGAAGCTCTCCAGTACGGCTCCGGGCAGGGGTCTGCTGATCTGCGTGCGCACATTCTCGACGTGATGGCGCTGGAGGGAATCCGCGCACAGGTGGACGACGTCGTGGTCACGACGGGTTCGCAACACGCGCTCGAACTTCTCGCCAAGCTCCTGCTCGACCCCGGCGACATCGTGCTGGCGGAGGGCCCGACGTACGTCACGGCGCTCGTCGTGTTCCAATCGTTCCAGGCCGAGGTCCGGCACGTGCCGATGGACGAGCACGGGTTGATTCCCGCGGCGCTGCGCGAACAGCTCGAGTCCCTGGCCGCGGCGGGACGCCTCCCGAAGTTCCTGTACACCGTTCCGACGTTCAACAACCCGGCGGGCGTCACCCTGTCCCGGCTGCGCCGCGAGGAGGTTCTGGAGATCGCCCTCGAGTACGGAGTCCTGGTCGTCGAGGACAACCCGTACGGTCTCCTGTACTTCGATTCGCCGCCGCCGAATCCGCTCCGTTCGCTCGAGTCGGGCGGGGTCGTCTATCTCGGAACGTTCTCCAAGACGCTCGCCCCCGGCATGCGGGTCGGGTGGGTTCTCGCTCCTCATCGCATTCGAGAAAAACTCATTCTTGCGAACGAGGCCGCCATCCTGTCACCCAGCTCGTTCACGCAGCTCGTGGTGAACGAGTACCTGGGTTCGGCAGACTGGCAGGGCCAGATCGCCACCTTCCGCTCCGTGTACCGCGAGCGGCGCACTGCACTCCTGGCGGCGCTCGAAGAGCACCTCCCCGCGCTCTCCTGGACGGTGCCGGAAGGCGGTTTCTACGTGTGGCTCACGCTGCCGGACGACGTCGACGCCCAGGCCATGCTCCCGCGCGCGGTGGAAAACCTCGTCGCCTATACGCCGGGAACCGCGTTCTACGCGGATGGGGGCGGGAGGAACAAAATCCGACTGTCGTTCTCCTACCCGACCCCGGAGTTCATCCGCGAAGGCATCCGGCGGCTCGCCGAGACGATCGGATCAGAGCCCTCGGTCTAACTCTCGGGAGCTCGCTCGTCGCGACTAGGAAAATCCGCCCTCGCCGAGTTCGGCGAGGATCCGGTTGAGGTCGGCAATGCTCGCGAACTCGATCGACAGCGTGCCCTTGCTCGACCCGAGGGAGATCTTCACCCGCGTGTCCAGCCGGTCGCCGAGCCGATCCGCGATCTCGGCGAGCTGCGCCTGGCGTTTCCCCGCCGTCGGTTTCGGCGACCGGACGGGCTTTCGCGAGATCAAGCCAGCCGCCGCCTCCGCGCCGCGAACGGTGAGGTCCTCGTTGATGATCTTGTCCGCGAGCTTCTCCATCGCCGCGGCATCCCCCGCCGCGAGGACCGCGCGTGCATGCCCGGCGCTCAGCACCCCGGACGCAACCCGCTTCTGGACCGAGGCCGGCAGCTTGAGCAGTCGAAGCGTGTTCGTGATCTGCGGGCGGGATCGACCGATGCGTCCCGCCAGCTGATCCTGCGTGATGCCGAAATCCGCGAGGAGCTGCTGGTAGGCGGAGGCCTCCTCCAGCGGGTTCAGGTCGGCGCGGTGCAAGTTCTCCAGGAGTGCATCCCGCAACATCTCTTCGTCTGCAGTGTTCTTGATGACGGCCGGAATCGAATCCAGGCCGAGCTGTTGGGTAGCGCGCAGCCGACGCTCGCCCATGATGAGTTCGTACTTCGCCGCACCCTTATCGCCGGCGATCGGCCGCACCACGATCGGCTGCAGAACGCCGACCTCCCGGATGCTGGCGACCAGCTCGTCCAGCTTGTCCTTCGCGAACTCGGTGCGCGGCTGGGACGGGTTCGGAACGATGTCGCCCGGTGCCAGATTCGCCAGCCGCGCGCCCGGAACGGCGACGAGCCCTCCGCGGCCCTCCGAGGGGAAGAACACGTCGACCGGACGCTCGGGCGATCCTTCGTCAGTGGGGATCAGCGCGCCGATCCCCCGCCCCAGTCCCGTTCTTTTCGCGGCAGCCATCAGCGCGGTACTCCCCTGTGTGCGATCTCGGCGGCGGCCTCCTGGTAGGAAAGCGCGCCCGGTGAATTCGTATCGTAACTGATCACGCTCTGGCCGTAACTCGGCGCCTCGGATATCCGCACAGAGCGCGGGATGAGCGCGTTCAGAACTTCCTTCGGGAAGTGCTCCCGCACGTCCGCCACGACCTGGTTCGCGAGGTTCGTTCGAGCGTCGTACATCGTCATGAGGATCGTCGACACCGCGAGCGAAGGGTTCAGGTGCCGCTCGATGAGCCGGATGTTGGACAGCAGCTGGCTGAGTCCCTCGAGCGCGTAGTACTCGCACTGGATGGGAATGAGCACTTCCGTCGCCGCGACGAACGCGTTGATCGTGAGAAGGCCGAGCGACGGCGGGCAGTCGATGAACACGTAGTGGAAATCGTCTTCGGTTTCCTGGAGGAACAACTCGAGCGCCGTGTGCAGCCGCTGCTCCCGCGCCACGAGGGAGACCAGCTCGATTTCCGCGCCGGCCAGGTGGATGGTGGCGGGAACGCAGTACAGCGTGTCGAACTCCGGACTGGACTGGATGACGCCGGCGATCGGCGCATCGTTGATGATGACGTCGTACACGCTCGCCGTCTCGGCGCGGTGTTCGACGCCGAGCGCGGTCGACGCATTCCCCTGGGGATCCAGATCGATGACGAGAACGCGTGCGCCCGATCGCGCGAGGGCTGCGGCGAGGTTCACGGTCGTCGTGGTCTTGCCGACTCCGCCCTTCTGGTTCGCGACGGTAAAGATCCGTGTGGATTGCGGCAACGGCAACACCTCGCGAGCGAGTGCCCGGCGGCGGCGGGCGAGATCCGCTATCTCCTGAGCAAGTGGCGTCGTCTCATCCGCGTCGACCGCCGACTCGGACACCGAGGTCGCCTCCTCAGGATGTTTCACGTGAAACCTCGCTCGTTTGGATCCGGTCAATGGTTCGGCCGCGACGCTCGCGACCCTGCCAATCGCGACCCGAAATAATCAGTCAACTGTAGCCCGAAACAGCCGAGTGGGTTCTGTGCCGAATTCCGATCCGAGCGTGAGTACTTCGACGTCGGTCAGCTTCGCCGCGCGAATCGCCTTCGATGCGGCGTCCACCTCCCGGTCCACGTTCGCTCCTTTCAGGAACAGGAGCTCTCCTCCCGATCGGACCAATCCCGCAGAAATCGGGATGAGCTTCGAGAGCGCGCTCACGGCGCGTGCCGTCACCTGATCGAGCAGGGGCGAGAATCGGGCATCTTCTGCGCGGGAACGAAGAACCTCGACGTTGTCCAGCCCAAGTCGGTCAACCTCCGCAGACAGCCAGTCGGTTCTGCGTTCCATCGGCTCGATGAGGATGAAGGACACATCCGGCCGCGCAATGGCCAGAACCAGTCCGGGCAGTCCGGCCCCGCTGCCCACATCCCCCACCCGGCCGGGGCGCAGCAGCGGAGCGACGAGGGCGGAGTTGATCAGGTGCCGCGTCCACAGCCGAGGCAGCTCCAGCGGGCCGATGAGTCCCAGCTCGACGCCACGCTCGGCGAGGTCGCCGGCGAAGCGCCGCGCACGATCGATCCGCGGGCCGAACAATTCGAGCGCGAAGGGCGGTTCGCCCTCCACGCCGTCGCCGGATGTTTCACGTGAAACACTCATCCCGCAACGCCGCTCAGCGAGACGCGGTGATGACCGTGTGGCGGTCCCTGCCCTCGCCCTCCGACTCCGAGACGAGTCCCTTCTCGGCGACGAGGTCGTGGACCAGCTTTCGCTCGTAGGAGGACATCGGCGGCAGGTCGACGGAGGAAGCACCCTCTTCGATTCGCTCTGCCGCGCGCTCCACGATCCTGGACAGTTCCGCCTGGCGAGCCTCACGGGATCCGCCCACGTCGAGGATGAGCCGGGAAAAGGTCCCGGTCTTCGCCTGCACGGCGATGCGCGCGAGTTCCTGAAGTGCCGTGACGGTGTCCGGCCGGGACAGGAGCCGAAGATTCGAGTCCTCGCTCGAGTTCACGGAAACGTACGCGCGTCCATCCCGCGCATCGATATCGATGTCGCCGTCCAGATCGGTGATGTCCAGAAGTTCCTCGATGTAGTCGGCGGCGATGTCGCCCTCCGCTTCGAGCTGCTCGATGGATCGATCAGCGTCTCGGTCGTTCTTCGCACTCACGGTCTCTTCGACCGGTATGCCCTCGGTCTCGTCCATCGGGGGGTCCTGGGGGGATTGCGTGGGCACCTGCTACCTCTTCTTTTTCTTTTTGCGGTTCTTGGGATTGACCGGTTGGGTGCGCTGCGTCGACTTGGGCTCTTCCGGTTCGTCCGGTGCGTCGCCGTTGTCCTCGATGATCGTGATTCCGCGGCGCTGGTTCCGCTTTGCGATCCGAGCCTCTCGGGCGAGGGCGGCCTCGCTGCCCGGAGTCGGCATATTCCGGATGACGATGAACTGCTGCACCATCGTCCAGAAGTTGGAGACCAGCCAGTAGAACATGACGCCGAGCGGGAACGTGAAGCCGGAGAACAGGAAGACGAACGGCAGCACGTAGAGCAACATCCGCTGCTGCTTGTACATCGGGCTGCTCTTCATCTCCGGCGACTGGTTCTTCGACATGATCTGAAGTTGGGTGATGAACTGCGACGCGGTCATGAGCACGACCATGATGGAGGCGATCACGATGACCGTGACGTTCCCCTCCGCCGTGCTGATCGCGAGCTTGAGTGGCGCCCCGAGGAATACGGATTCGCCGAACGAGCGCGAAAGTTCCTTGCTCAGGAGGCCGACGCCGATGCCCTCGTGTTGCGCATTCTGCAGCACGGAGAACAGGCCGAAGAAGATCGGCATCTGCAGCAGCAGGGGGAGGCACGAACTGAGCGGGTTCGTCCCGGTCTTCTTGTACATCTCCATCGTCTCGCGCGACATCGCCTCGCGGGAAAACTGATCCTTCTTGCCCTTGTACTTGTCCTGGATCTTCTTCAGCTGTGGCGCGACCTCCAGCATGCGCCGCTGGCTCTTGATCTGGCGCACGAAGATCGGGATGAGCGCGGCGCGCACCACGAGAACGAGCCCCACGATCGAGAGCACCCACGTGGTGCCGGCATCCGCGTTCAAACCAATGCTCGTGAAAACCCAGTGGAATGCCACGAGGATCGCTTCAATGGCCCACTTGATGGGCCAGAGGATGGTGCCGATGATGTCCATGTGCGGAGTTAGACCTTTCCGGTCGTCGGGAGCACGAAGCCAAATCGTGTCACGGTGTAGGTTCGTCTCGTGTTCTGCGGCACGTCGTCGATTCCGCCGGCCGCCCAGGGGTGGCACCGGGCGATCCGCAGCGATCCGAGCCAGATGCCCTTCAGCACGCCGTGGGTCTGGATCGCGTTCAACGCGTAGTGCGAGCAGGACGGATAGTAGCGGCAGACGTCCCCGTACAGCGGGGAGATCACGGTTCGGTACGCCCGCAGGATGATGACGCACACGTTTCTGGGTACGAGCAGGAGGAAGCTGAGCACCGTTCTCATCGTTCGCTCGCCCCTTCTCCCGCCACAGCCGCCGTCAATTCCGTGTGAAGGGTATCCCAGTCGGCATCAAGGGACCCCGGCAGGCCGCGCACGACGACATCCCTGCCCGTGACCCCGTCGCGCACGAGCTCCCAGGCGATCGCGCGAAACCGGCGCCGCACCCGATTGCGCTGCACCGCATTGCCGACCTTCTTCGTCATCGTGAAGCCGAACCGCGCAGGCATGCCCGGATCCGTCACGAGCGAGCTCACCACCATATGATCAGTTTCTACGCGACGGCCCCGCCTCGAGACACGACGAAACTCGTCCCCGGAGACAAGGCGATTCGCTCGTGCGAGCATGACAGATTCACGCAGAGAGTTCGGTGCGTCCCTTGCGGCGGCGAGCGCTCAGGATCGCGCGACCGGCACGCGTGCGCATGCGGAGCCGGAATCCGTGCACCTTGGCGCGACGGCGGTTATTTGGTTGGAAAGTCCTTTTGCTCATTGCTCTTTCTCCACAGTGTCGTGATCTCCGCTGGGCAAACAGCAACAAATACGCTGGGCCCCGGAAGTCGGGGTGCCGAATGGCCGAAGTCAACTGATTAAAGGTACGGGCTTTGTTCCGCGGGGTCAAACTGCGCGCCGCGCCCAGCCTCGCGAATATCCCCAGCCCCCAACTGGGGTTTTCCACAACTACGGCGACAAACTAAGGTGGTGTCACTGTGCAGTCGGTGGATAACCCTGTGAGTAAGAGGTTGAAAAGCTAAGGGGAGCAGTGAACGACGAAGCGGATCCGACGAAGGAACTGTGGCAGTCCATCCTTGATGCGCTGCGCACGGATGATCGCATCACTCCCCAGCTCGAGGGCTTTCTTTCGCTCGTAGAGCCCAAGGGGGTCATGGCGGGAACGCTTTACCTTGAAGTGCCCAACGACCTGACCCGCGGCATGCTGGAGCAGCGCATCCGACTTCCGCTGTTGAACGCGATCGCCGCGCTCAGCGAAGACCAGTCCGTCACCACATTCGCGATCGTCGTGAACCCCGAGATCAGCCAGGACTATCTGGAGCCCGCGGCCGAGCCGGCCGAGCAGCCCTACATCGAGCAACAGCCGGGTCCCGCTCCGATAGACAGCGGCAGGAAAGGGGATTCCCGACTCAACCCCAAATACAGTTTCGACAACTTCGTCATCGGCGGATCGAACCGTTTCGCCCATGCCGCGGCCGTCGCCGTCGCCGAAGCGCCCGCGAAAGCGTACAACCCTCTCTTCGTCTACGGCGGATCGGGCCTCGGCAAGACCCACCTCCTCCACGCCATCGGCCACTATGCCGAAAGTCTCTACCCCGGGATCCGGATTCGATATGTGAGCTCGGAGGAGTTCACGAACGACTTCATCAACTCGATCGCGAACAACCGGGCATCCCTGTTCCAGTCCCGTTACCGGGAAATCGACATCCTGCTGATCGATGACATCCAGTTCCTCCAGGGGAAGGATTCCACGCAGGAGGCGTTCTTCCACACGTTCAATACGCTCCACGATCACAACAAGCAGGTCGTGATTACGAGCGATCTGCCGCCGAAGCACCTGACCGGCTTCGAGGATCGGATGCGGTCGCGGTTCGAGTGGGGTCTTATCACCGACGTGCAGGCGCCCGATCTGGAAACCCGCATCGCAATCCTCAGAAAGAAGGCGCAGAGTGAGCGCCTCCAGGTTCCCGACGACATCCTCGAATACATGGCATCCAAGGTTTCCTCGAATATCCGCGAACTGGAGGGAACGCTCATCCGCGTCACCGCCTTCTCGAGTCTGAACAAGACTCCCGTGGATCTCGCCCTCGTGCAGACGGTCCTCAAAGACCTCATCACGCTCGATGAGGACAACGTCGTCGCGCCCGTCGACATCATCAATCACACGGCCGACTATTTCAAACTCTCGATTGATGACCTCTACGGTTCTTCCCGCTCCCAGGCGATCGCCACAGCCAGGCAGATCGCGATGTACCTGTGCCGCGAGCTCACGAACCTCTCGCTACCCAAGATCGGCCAACTGTTCGGCAACCGCGATCACACCACGGTGATGTACGCGAACAAGAAAATTTCCGAGCTCATGAAGGAACGGCGCTCGATCTACAACCAGGTCACGGAGCTCACGAGCAGAATCAAGCAGAATCACCAGTACAACAAGCAATGAGCGCGCCTTCCTCACATGTGGATAACTTGTGAATAACTGTTCTCCTCATTGTGCAAAGGTGTCCGATCCTTGTGAATTACCTCCCGATGCCGTCGAGCCGGCCAGGCAGCATGCACGGGCATCCCACAGCCCGTGCACATCTCACACCGTTGTAGTTACCCGCTGAATGCGAACGCGAACTCGGTTCTCCACAGTTTCCACAACGGTTAATGTCATTAGATTTCTTTAACGATGACGCTCCCCAAATAACCTTCAACCCCCAGATCGGCAGGCTGTGCCAGTATTAAGGCCCGACCAGCACTCCGATTCACAGAGGTGATCATGAAGTTCCAAGTCAATCGCGACGTCTTCAGCGAGGCAGTGTCCTTTGCGGTCAAGTTGCTGCCCCAGCGAACCACTCTGCCCATCCTGAGCGGCGTGCTGCTTGAAGCGTCCAAAGACGGTCTCACGCTCTCCTCTTTCGACTATGAGGTGTCCACCAGGGCAACCATCACGGCCGACATCGAAGAAGAGGGGACGGTGCTCGTGTCGGGGCGCCTCCTTGCCGACATTGCGAGCCGGCTGCCCGCGGCGCCGGTTCACGTCAGCACGGATGGGTCTAAGATTTCGGTCCAGTGCGGATCAGCCAGTTTCACTCTCCTCAGCATGCCGGTGGAGGAGTACCCGACGCTTCCGGAAATCGCGCCGGAATCCGGGGTGCTGCCCGCCGAAGCCTTTGCGGCGGCCGTCTCCCAGGTTGCGGTTGCGGCCAGCAGGGACGACGTGACACCTGTGATTACGGGGGTTCAGCTCGAGGTGGGCGAAAACAATCTCAGCCTGGTCGCAACCGACCGGTATCGCGTGGCGATCCGCGAAATCGACTGGGAATCCAGGGGTGCGAAGGCGTCCGAGCCGGTGACGGCGCTCGTTCCAGCCAGAACTCTGATGGAAGTGGGAAAGACGTTCGGCCACAGCGGCACCATTTCGGTGTCGATCGCGAGCAGCGACGAACGCGAACTCATCGCGTTCAGCGCCGACAAGAAGACGGTCACCTCGCTTCTCATCAAGGGAAACTTTCCGCCCGTGCGCCGGCTGTTCCCGGAGGGCCCAGACAACTATGCGGTCGTGAACACCGCCGATCTCATGGAAGCGGTCCGACGGGTTTCGCTCGTCCTCGAACGCGAGGCCGCGTTGCGCTTCACGTTCACGATCGACGGCGTGACTTTGGAGGCGATCGGATCCGAGCAGGCCCAGGCTTCGGAAACCATCGATGGTCATTTGAACGGCGAAGACACGGTCGTGTCCTTGAAACCCCAGTTCCTTCTGGATGGCCTGGGTGCAGTTCACTCCGAGTTTGTGCGGATATCGTTCACGAAGACAGACAACCCCAATAAGCCGGGGCCGGTCCTGATCACGAGCCAATCCTCGAAGGATCAGGCCGGCGTGGACAACTACAAGTACCTGCTTCAACCGAACCTTCTGTTGCGGTGAGTGCCCGGTAGTTCGAAAGTCAGGAAAGAAGAAGCGCAATGCATATCGGTTTGGTCGGTCTGGGCAGGATGGGCAGCAACATGCGCACCAGGCTTCAGCAGCACGACATCACGGTCACCGGGTACGACACGAATCCCGACGTCACGGATGTTTCTTCGCTCGGCGATCTGGTGAAGGCCCTGCCGACGCCGCGGATCGTCTGGGTGATGGTTCCCGCGGGGGACATCACCCACTCGGTGATCACGGAGCTTGTCGGCCTCCTGGCGGACGGCGACCTGATCATCGATGGCGGAAATTCACGGTTCACGGAGGACGCCCGACACGGCGCTCTCGCCCATAAACACTCCGTCGGGTTCATAGATGCCGGCGTTTCCGGTGGAATCTGGGGTTTGAAGAACGGCTACGGCCTCATGGTGGGGGGTGCTGACGAGCACGTGGAAAGGGCAATGCCCATTTTCGACGCGCTGCGGCCGAAGGGTCCCCGCGAGGAGGGTTTCGTTCATGTCGGGCCGGTGGGTGCCGGGCACTACGCGAAGATGGTGCACAACGGAATCGAGTACGGGCTCATGCAGGCATATGCGGAAGGCTACGAGCTCCTGGATAAACGAGAAGACCTCATAAAAGATGTGAAGGGCACGTTCAAGGCGTGGCAGCGCGGAACCGTCGTGAGGTCCTGGCTCCTGGAGTTGCTCGTTCGCGCACTCGAGCAGGATCCGGAGTTCGAGGAGATCGAGGGGTACGTCGACGACTCCGGCGAGGGTCGCTGGACTCTCGAGGAGGCCATCGACAACGCGGTGCCCATGCCGGTGATTTCGGCATCCATTTTCGCCCGGTTCGTCTCCCGACAGGGGGACGAGTCTCCCGCCATGAAGGCTGTGGCGGCGCTTCGGCACCAGTTCGGCGGGCACGCGGTCAAGAAGTCGGAGTGAGCGGATGGCCCTCGCCGTGTTCTCGCCGTGATCGTCGCCCAGCTTCAGCTCACTGATTTTCGAAACTACGTGTCGGCGCACGTCGATCTGGTTCCCGGACCGAACCTGTTCGTCGGCAGCAACGGCCAGGGCAAGACGAATCTGGTGGAGGCGCTCGGCTATTTCGCGACTCTCGGCTCGCACCGGGTTTCCTCCGAGCAGGCGATGATCAGGCAGGGTGCGGACGCCGCCATCGTGCGAGCGCGCATCCGCCATTTGGACAAGGAGTTGCTCCTCGAGGTGCAGCTCAACCGTACGGGCACGAACCGGGCGCAACTGAATCGAAATCAGATCAAGGTGCGCGAGCTTCCGCGGCACTTCTCCACCGTTCTGTTCGCCCCGGAGGATCTCGCGCTCGTTCGGGGAGAGCCGGCAGGGCGCCGACGCTTTCTGGATGAACTTCTCGTCGTGCGTTCTCCCCGCCTCGCCGGGGTTATCGCGGATTACGACCGGGTGCTGCGGCAGCGAAACACGCTGCTCAAATCCGCCCGCTCCGCCGGTGTGAAGGATCACGCGCTGTCCACCCTCGACGTCTGGGATGAACGCCTCATCGCGCTGGGTTCCGAACTCATCGAGGCGCGAAGCGTGCTGGTGTCCGAACTTCAGCCCCGAATCACGGAAGCGTACATCGCCGTCGCCGGGGAGGACCACCACACGATTCTGGCGAATCGGCTGAGCATTCTCGGGGCCGATCCGGATTCGGAAGCGGTTGACCGGGACACGACCGCGCCCCTTCGGGCCGGGGACGCCGCGGTGCGGTTCCGGGAGGCGCTGGACCAGGTTCGGCGAAGCGAACGGGATCGCGGCATCACCCTTGTCGGGCCGCATCGGGATGACCTCGTGCTGGATTTGAACGGCATGCCGGCACGGGGCTATGCGAGCCACGGGGAGTCCTGGTCGTTCGCGCTCGCCCTGAAGCTCGCCTCAGCTCACGTGCTAAGGGCGGAGTCGGTCGTGGGCGACCCTGTTCTGATTCTCGACGACGTGTTCGCCGAGCTCGATGAGTCACGGCGGGCGCGCCTTGCGAACGCGGTCTCCGACTTCGAGCAGGTTCTCATCACGGCGGCAGTACTGCGCGATGTGCCTGAAGCGCTCGCACAGCACACCGTCCGGATCGAAGGCGGTCGGATTGTGGAGAGCGCGGATCCGCCCGTGCCTGGGGAGGAGGAGAGCCGAAATGGCGAGTGAGCCACCTTCCGGCGAGCACGTTGCCGTGTTCGAACGGTTTCGCCGGGTGTTCGGCGACCGGGCCGCGACGTCGAAGGATGCCAGAAGCCGGGCGCGCCGCGAGCCTGGCTCGAGCGCCCCGTTCGGCACCGGCCGGGATCCCCGGGGAATTGCGGAAGTGCTTGACGCGCTCACCGCGCGGCTGGGCTGGAATTCCTCGCTCGCGCGGTCGGAACTTCTCGACTCCTGGGCTGAACTGGTGGGCGAGGAGACGGCCGCGCACTCCGTCCCGGCGGGCATCGACGAGGGCGTTCTCACGGTGTCCTGCGACTCCACGGCGTGGGCCACCCAGCTCCGATTGATGCGCACCCAGATCATTTCCCGCATCGTCGAACGCTATCCGGATGCCGGCATCGAGGCCCTGCGCTTCAACGGGCCGGGTGTACCCTCCTGGAAAAGGGGTCCCAGATCAGTTCCAGGGCGCGGTCCGCGCGATACCTACGGCTAACTGGACAAAAACGGTGCCTCAGATAAATCGCGGTCTCCAGAACGCGGAATGCGGCTTTTCGAGGGGAGCTCTTTGATAGACTGGTGATCTCGTCGAGGCAGCTACTGGCACAGGAGCGGAGCCCGAAGAATCCACCAGGCAGGAGCTCGATTCATACATGTCAGTTAGCCCCAAAAACTCCGAGCCTGATGACACATACGGCGCAGACCAGATCCAGGTTCTTGAGGGTCTCGAGGCGGTTCGCAAGCGTCCTGGCATGTACATCGGATCGACGGGTCCGCGCGGGCTGCACCACCTCGTGTACGAGGTCGTCGACAATTCGGTCGATGAGGCGCTCGCCGGCCACTGCGACCAGATCACGGTCACGATGCTGAAGAACGGCGGCATCCGCGTCGTCGACAACGGCCGCGGAATCCCGGTCGCCGAGAACAAGCAGGAAAAGAAGTCAACCGTCGAGGTGGTCCTCACGATCCTTCACGCGGGCGGAAAGTTCGGCGGCGGCGGATACTCGGTCTCCGGCGGACTGCACGGCGTGGGAGTTTCGGTCGTGAACGCCCTGTCCAGCCGGCTGGATGTTGAAGTTCACAGGATGGGCCATGCCTGGCGGCAGGAGTACCGGCACGGCGTCCCGCAGGCTCCGCTGAAGAAGGAAGAGGCGGTTGACGGCACGGGAACCATCATCACGTTCTGGCCGAGCGCCGACACCTTCGAGTCCGTGGAATTCGATTACGAGACCCTGCGGGCCCGCTTCCAGCAGGTCGCCTTCCTCAACAAGGGTCTGTCGATCACACTGACCGACGAGCGGGACCTGGAGGACACCGGGACGCCGGTTTCGGTCACCTACCTCTACGAAAAGGGGCTCGTCGACTACGTCGAGTATCTGAACTCCGCGAAGAAAGTGGAGCCCATCCACGAGGAGATCATTTCGTTCGAGTCGGAGGACACCGAACGCAAGATCTCCATCGAAGTGGCCATGCAGTGGACGAACTCCTACCAGGAGAGCGTGCACACCTACGCGAACACGATCAACACGCACGAAGGCGGAACCCACGAGGAGGGTTTCCGTGCCGCGCTCACCACCCTCGTGAACAAGTACGCGCGCGAGAAGACGATCCTGAAGGAAAAGGACGAGAACCTCACGGGCGACGACATCCGGGAGGGCCTGACCGCGGTCATCTCCGTGAAGCTCGCCGAACCGCAGTTCGAGGGCCAGACGAAGACGAAGCTCGGCAACACCGAGGCGAAGAGTTTCGTCCAGCGGGTGGCCGGGGACCAGCTGAACGACTGGTTCGACCGGAATCCGGCTCAGGCGCGGGACATCATCCGCAAGTCGATCCAGGCCGCTGCAGCGCGAATGGCCGCACGCAAGGCGCGCGAGCAGACTCGGCGCAAGGGTTTGCTCGAATCGGGTGGGATGCCGGGCAAGCTGCGCGACTGCTCCAGCCGGGATCCGAGCGTGTCCGAGATCTTCATCGTCGAGGGCGACTCGGCCGGCGGTTCGGCGGTGCAGGGCCGAAACCCGGAGACGCAGGCGATTCTGCCGCTGCGCGGGAAGATCCTGAACGTGGAGAAAGCCCGGCTCGACCGTGCGCTGGCCAACAACGAAGTGCAGGCGATGATCACGGCGTTCGGTGCCGGCATCGGCGAGGATTTCGCCCCCGAGAAGGCCAGATACCACAAGATCGTGCTCATGGCGGATGCCGATGTGGACGGACAGCACATCACGACGCTGCTGCTGACCCTGCTGTTCCGCTACATGCGGCCGCTCATCGAGCTGGGGTACGTGTACCTGGCGCAGCCGCCCCTGTATCGGCTCAAGTGGACGAACTCCCCGCACGAGTACGTCTACAGCGACCGCGAGCGCGACGTGCTGCTCGAGGCGGGACTTGCCGCCGGAAAGCGCATTCCCAAGGAGAACGGTATCCAGCGGTACAAGGGCCTCGGCGAAATGGACTACCAGGAGTTGTGGGAGACCACGATGAATCCGGAAACCCGCACGCTCATGCAGGTCACCCTCGATGACGCGCTCGCCGCCGACGAAACCTTCTCCACGCTCATGGGCGACGACGTCGAGTCCCGCCGCAACTTCATCCAGAAGAACGCCAAAGACGTTCGCTTCCTGGACATCTAGCAGACCTCCCAACCCAAGGAATTCATGGCAGACGAACCGGAATCCACCGGCGATCACGAACCGCAGATCGCCGGCCGCGAGATCGACCTCAGGCACGACAAGATCGAGCAGGTGGATCTGCAGCTGGAGATGCAGCGCAGCTACCTCGACTATGCGATGAGCGTCATCGTCGGCCGAGCGCTGCCGGAGGTTCGGGATGGCCTGAAACCCGTCCATCGGCGCGTAATCTACGCAATGTACGACGGCGGATACCGTCCGGACAAGGCGTTCTCCAAGAGCACCCGCGTGGTCGGCGAGGTGATGGGGCAGTTCCACCCGCACGGCGACGCGTCGATCTACGACACGCTCGTGCGGCTCGTCCAGCCGTGGAGTCTGCGCTACCCGCTCGCGCTCGGCCAGGGAAACTTCGGTTCGCCCGGAAATGACGGCGCGGCCGCACCCCGGTACACCGAAACGAAGATGGCGCCGCTCGCCCTGGAGATGGTGCGGGACATCGAGGAAGGCACCGTCGACTTCCAGGACAACTACGACGGCCGCACGCAAGAGCCGTTCGTCCTCCCCGCCCGGTTCCCGAACCTCCTCGTCAACGGTTCTGTCGGCATCGCCGTGGGCATGGCGACGAACATCCCGCCGCACAATCTTCGCGAAGTGGGCGCGGCCGCGCTGTGGCATCTGGCCAACCCGGACGCGAGCCAGGAGGAACTCGTCGCCGCGCTTCTCGAGCGCATCAAGGGCCCGGATTTCCCGACCGGCGCGCAGATCCTCGGCGTGAAGGGCATTCAGGATGCCTACCGGACCGGCCGCGGCTCGATCACGATGCGGGCGGTCATCAATGTCGAGGAATTGCAGGGCCGCCAGTGCCTCGTCGTCACCGAGTTGCCGTACCAGGTGAACCCCGACAACCTCGCCCTGAAGATCGCCGAACTCGTCAAGGAAGGCAAGATCACCGGCATCGCCGACATCCGGGATGAAACCTCCGGCCGCACGGGCCAGCGGCTTGTGATCGTGCTGAAACGCGATGCCGTGGCGAAAGTTGTGCTCAACAATTTGTACAAGCACACCCAGCTGCAGGAGAATTTCGGCGCGAACATGCTCGCGATCGTGGACGGGATCCCGCGCACGCTGCCGCTCGACAGCTTCATCACGCTGTGGGTCGAGCACCAGATCGATGTGATCGTTCGGCGCACCCAGTTCCGGCTGGACAAGGCGGAAGCGGATGCCCACATCCTGCGCGGGTATCTGAAAGCCCTCGACGCTCTGGATGAGGTGATTGCCCTCATCCGCCGGTCGCCGACCGTGGAGGAGGCGCGCGACGGCCTCATGAAGTTGCTGAAGGTCGACGAACTTCAGGCGAGCGCGATTCTGAACCTCCAGTTGCGCCGCCTTGCCGCGCTGGAGCGGCAGAAGATCCAGGATCAGGCCGCAGAGCTGGAACGGCTCATCGCCGACTACAAGGACATTCTGGTGAAGCCGCAGCGTCAGCGGGACATCGTGAGCGAGGAGCTCACGGACATTGTCGAGCGGTTCGGCGACGATCGGCGCACCGAGATCATGTTCGGTTTCGACGGCGACATGAACGTCGAGGACCTCATCCCCGAAGAAGAGATGGTGGTGACTGTCACGCGCGACGGGTACGTCAAGCGCACCCGCAGCGATCACTACCGCAGCCAGCATCGCGGAGGCAAGGGCGTCAAGGGCGCCCAGCTGCGGGCCGATGACGTCGTGGAGCACTTCTTCGTCACGACAACCCACCATTGGCTGCTGTTCTTCACGAACAAGGGCCGGGTGTACCGCGCGAAGACGTACGAGCTGCAGGAGGCGGGTCGTGACGCGAAGGGCCAGCACGTTGCGAACCTCCTGGCCATGCAGCCGGATGAGGAGATCGCGCAGATCCTCGACATCACGGACTACGCCTCGGCGACCTACCTCGTTCTGGCCACGAGGGGCGGTCTGGTCAAGAAGACCCTGCTCACCGAATACGACACGAACCGTACCGGCGGGATTATCGCGATCAACCTGCGCGAGGACGATGAGCTCGTTTCCGCGCTGCTCGTCGAGGAGACGTCGGACGTTCTGCTGATCTCCCGCAAGGGAATGTCGATCCGCTTCCGGGCGGATGATTCCGCGCTTCGCCCGATGGGCAGGGCGACGAGCGGCGTGATCGGGATGAAGTTCCGCCCGGGCGATGAACTGCTCGGGGCATCCGTCGTGGAAGACGAAGGCTTCGTTTTCGTGGTCACGGAGGGCGGTTTCGCGAAGCGCACAGCAGTGGAGCAGTACCGCATCCAAAACCGAGGCGGACTCGGGATCAAGGTCGCGAAACTGCAGGAGGCGCGGGGCGATCTCGCGGGCGGTTTGATCGTCGAGGAAGACGATGAGGTTCTTGTGGTTCTTGCCAGCGGCAAGGTGGTACGCTCTGCCGTGGCCGAAGTGCCGGCCAAGGGTCGTGACACCATGGGTGTCGTGTTCGCGAGGTTTGCGGACGACGACAAAATTATCGCTATCGCGAAGAATAGTGAACGCAATCTGGCCGGGGCGACCGACGAGGACAATGTAACCGAACTGTCCGACGAGGTGGCGGATTCCGATCAGGACGGGAAGGACGAAGGCTAGATGAGCAGCATGGCGGAGAAACTCCAGAGGAAGTCGCAGCGCGCCGCCGCGACGAAGCAGGTCCGTCTCAAGCTGGTCTATGTGGACTTCTGGTCCGCCGTGAAACTGTCGTTCCTGATCTCGCTGTGCATTGCCATCGTGCAACTCGTCGCGACTTTCCTGTTGTGGACCGTGCTGAACTCCACCGGAATCTTCGGTCAGCTGACGAATGTCCTGGTCGATATTCTGGGGGATCCGACGTTCAGCGTTCTCGACAGCTTCTCGCTCCTGAAGGTCATGTTGTTCACGTCCGTCGTTGCCGTTCTGACCATTGTCGTGGGCACCGCGCTGGGCGCCATCGCCGCGCTCGTCTACAACTTGAGCGTTCGAGTGACGGGCGGGCTGCTCGTCGGCTTCACGAACAACTGACCCAATTACACGAACACCGGGCCGGTGCGATAATCTCGTATCTGCCTCACGGGGATATAGCTCAGGCGGTTAGAGCGCTTCGCTGATAACGAAGAGGTCCCAGGTTCAAGTCCTGGTATCCCCACGCAATTCACTAGTTTGGTCAGCACTGCGTACCGAGGGCCGAGACGGCACTCGGCGCATGGCTTTCACTCATAGCTCCACCGCGCC
Source organism: Micrococcales bacterium (assembly GCA_017306245.1). Classification (GTDB taxonomy): domain Bacteria; phylum Actinomycetota; class Actinomycetes; order Actinomycetales; family Microbacteriaceae; genus Terrimesophilobacter. Next base: position 52,760 of record JAFKIY010000006.1, read on the forward strand.
GCCGCGCTCCGCGTCCCGACAAATACAAGCATCGCCTGTAGTAAACTCGTTTGGGTTCGGTTCGCCGAGCGCTCGCGCGCGGTCGGCGAACCGCATGCGCGCCGCAGTAGCGGCGGCGCGCCAGCAAGCACGGGGCCTTAGCTCAATTGGTAGAGCGCCTGCTTTGCAAGCAGGAGGTCAGGAGTTCGATTCTCCTAGGCTCCACAAGGATCACAGTGACGTTCTGGGGCGCCTATTCTCCGGTGGCGGGCTCTTGTTCGTCGCTGACCCAGAGTTCGTCATCCGCCCGCAGCGTTTGCCACGCAGCGTAGGCGATACCGGCTGCCGCGACCAAACCGATCCCCATCAGGATGTATCGGCCGGGTCCGCCGCTCGATTTCTGAGGGACCACGGCCTTCGATGTCGAACGGGTCACCCGACCGAGCGCCTGACGAACCTGCGGGCTCTTGGCGACCTCCAGAGCGGCGAGTGCAGCACCCAGGGCGGATGACACGGCGGGGAGAACGTCCTGAGAAACTTTCTTCCGCGCGGACCCGGCGAACTGTCGACCGGCGGCAATGCTCGACTCGACGCCTGGGCGCACTCGCGTTTCGTAGGCGTCACGAACTCGGGGCGCGACGTACTCGCGATTGACCTCGGCGAGCTGCCTGCGCGCATCCTTCACCACCTTGGTCGCGTGCTCGAGGACTTCCTTCTGGTCGTCCCACAACTCCGATGCGCCCTGCTTCAGGCGCTTCAACTCTCGTCTGCGTTTGCGTGACAGTCCCATTGGTAACCTCCGATTGTGGTGGTCGGACACTGTTCCCATCCTCCCACGAGCCTGACAAGCAGCAAACACTGCCGGGCTGGGCGAATGCTGAACTGCTGCGCGGCCAACCGCCAAACACTGTGAAAGAATTGTCGAATGCCTGCACACACACATGTCGCCGTTCTCCACACCAATCTGGGAGACATCACGGTCAACCTGCTCGCGAACCACGCGCCGAAAACGGTCGCCAACTTCGTCGGGCTCGCCACCGGTCAGATCGAATGGACCGATCCGGCAACCCAGCAGAAAACCAACCGTCCGCTGTACGACGGCGTGATCTTCCACCGGATCATCGATGACTTCATGATTCAGGGCGGCGACCCGCTCGGTGAGGGAATCGGCGGCCCTGGCTACCAGTTCGACGACGAGATCCACCCGGAACTGAACTTCAACGAACCCTACGTTCTCGCCATGGCCAATGCCGGAACGCAGGGCGGCCGCGGCACCAACGGTTCCCAGTTCTTCATCACCACCGTGTCCACCCCGTGGCTGCAGGGCAAACACACCATTTTCGGCGTCGTGGACGGCGAAGAGTCCAGGAACACGGTCAAGAAAATCGAATCCGTCAAGAAGGACGGCCGCGACCGTCCCGTTGAGCCGGTGGTCATCGAAAGCGTCACGATCGACGAGCTCTAACGGTGACTGAACCCGCGTCCGGTGTGTCGTCGGATGTTTGCTACCGGCATCCGAATCGGCAGAGCTTCGTGCTGTGCCAGCGCTGCGGGCGCACCATTTGCGCGGACTGCCAGACGCCGGCCGCGGTCGGATTCCACTGTCCGGAATGCATGAAGGAATCCCGCCGGTCCGCACCGAAGACGAAACCCCGCATACTGACCGCGATGCGTTCGACGAGCGGCGCCCCGGTCGTCACCTGGTCGATCGTCGCCCTGTGCGTCGTGGTGTTCCTCGCGCAATATCTGACCGGCGGCCCAGGATCCGGCGCGGCCACCGCGGCGCTGATCTACTTCCCGCCGTTCACCGAGTTCCAACCGTGGCGGATGCTGACGGCCCTGTTCCTGCACGCCAACATCCTGCACATTCTGTTCAACATGTACGCGCTGGTGATTTTCGGTCCCATCCTCGAGCGTGCCCTCGGACGGTGGCGATTTCTCGCCCTGTACCTGCTCAGCGGGCTCGGCGGGTCCGTCGCGGTGCTTCTGCTGGCTCCCGGCATCGCCGTGCTTGGCGCCTCGGGGGCGATCTTCGGGCTGTTCAGCGCGTTCTTCGTGATCCAGCGGAGAATGGGCGGCAACAGCGTGCAAATGCTCATCGTGATCGGCCTGAACCTGGTGATCGGATTCATCATCCCCCAGGTCGCCTGGCAGGCCCACGTCGGCGGGCTCATCGTCGGCGCCCTCGTGGCCCTCGTGTTCCTGCGGACGCGCGCGCCGGCGAAACGGAACGAGCAGCGGCTGCTCCTCCTGGCCGTGCTCGCTGGCCTGATCGTGCTGACCGTGCTCGGGGTCATGCTGCTTCACGCCAGGTTCGGACTGTAGCTTTCCTTGCTCCGGCCCGGGAGGCTTTCCACAGGGTTATCCACAGTGGGGATAATTACACGAATGTAATTGTGGGAATCGTCTGAACTGCTTGGCTAGGAGCGCCAACGCGTGGTCATGAGGAATCCCACGAACAGGATGCCGAAGCCGACCAGAATGTTCCAGTCCTTGAGCGAAGCGACCGGCAGCGTGCCCTGGCTGACGTAGAAGACGATGATCCAGGCCAGCCCCAGCAGCATGAGACCGAACATGATCGGCTTGAACCACACCGCGTTCGGGATGTCGTCACCGTTGCGGGACTCCTGCGGTCGGTCGGACTGAGAGGTGGATCGTGCCATGCCGGAATTCTATCCTGAAAGACTTGGGGGTGGTCGGCTCCGCGGAAACAGGCAAGGATGCACCGCTTAGAATCGAGGCTATGAGTGACGGCGAGCCGGCGACCCGCGTGAGTGTTTCGCGCGCCCGGCGCCGCCAGCGCCGCCGGCTGAGCGTGATCGGCGTGATCGGCGAACTGCTCATCACGGCAGGTTTTCTCGTGTTCCTGTTCCTCGGCTGGCAGTTGTGGCTCAACGACATCATCGTCGGGAACGAACAGAACCACGCCGCGGCCGAGCTCGCGAATTCCTGGACCTCCGGGAACGTCTCGCTCAACCAGGAGGACGTGCCGACGAACTTCGGGGAACCCGTCGTCACCCCGGTACCGGACAACGCCGTGACGTTCGCGGTCATGTACGTTCCGCGATTCGGCGCGGACTGGGTGCGCGAGGTGGCGGAGGGAATCGGCGTCGGCGACGTGCTCGACACCAAGCGCATCGGGCACTACCCCACGACGCAAGCTCCAGGCGAGGTCGGCAACATGGCATTCGCCGCACACCGACTCACCTACGGCGCACCGTTCAAAGACATCAACCAATTGCAATTGGGCGACAAGCTTTACGTGCAGACGAAGGACGGCTACTTCACCTACAGCTTCCGCAACCTCGAGTATGTGAGCCCGCGCCAGGTCGATGTTCTCGATCCGGTACCGCAGGAGGGCGCAGCGCAGGCGACCGATAGGATTCTGACCATCATGAGCTGCAATCCGAAGTGGTCGACGGCGGAGCGGATCATCGCCTACTCGGTGCTGGATTCCTGGCAGCCCATCTCCGCCGGCCCACCCGCCGCGATCGCCTCGCTGGCAAGTTCGAAAGGCTAGGGGATGTACGGGGCACTGTGGGAAATTCTGCCGGGGCCGGCGTGGGTGAAAATCCTGATCCTGCTCGTGCTTCTGGGCGTCGTGCTGTTTTGCCTCGTCGAGTGGGTGTTCCCCTGGGTGAACTCGATTCTTCCCTCGCAGGAGGTGACGGTCGACGGATGACGAAAATTCTGGTCATCGACAATTACGACAGTTTCGTCTACACCCTGAACGGATACCTTCTCCAGCTCGGCGCGGAAACGGCGGTCGTTCGAAACGACGCCTTCACCCCAGACGTCGCCGCATTCGAAACCGAAGGCTACGACGGGATTCTGCTGTCTCCCGGGCCGGGGGCGCCGGGCCACGCGGGCGTGTCGGTCCCGCTCGTTCAACTGGCGCTGGAAACCGGAATGCCCTTGCTGGGCGTGTGCCTCGGCCACCAGGCGATAGCGGAGGCGATGGGTGCCACGGTCACCGTGGCGGAGGAGCTCATGCACGGAAAGACGTCCATCATCACGCACGACGGCAGCGAACTCTACGACCAGGTTCCGCAGCCGTTCACCGCGACCCGGTATCACTCGCTTGCGGTCGTGGACTCCACCGTGCCGGATGAGCTCACGGTGACGGCGCGCACTCAGGGCGGGGTAATCATGGGCCTGAAGCATGTGGCGGCCCCGATTTTCGGGGTGCAGTTCCACCCGGAATCGGTTCTCACCGAGGGCGGGTACCAGTTGCTCGCGAACTGGCTCGCGGTCGCCGGGCTTCCCGGCGCCAAGGAGGCGGCGAGAGGCCTGACCCCTATGGTGAACTTGGGCTAGGGCTGGGTGCCGGGCCCGCGCAGTAACTGATCGTGATGGAAGACCGCTGCGGGTGCGGACCAGGCGAGAGCGATTGCCCGGTCACGGTGCCTCCGGTGCAGGAGTTGTCTGCCGCCGACGTGACGTTGAGGCCCAGCGGGGACAGCTTGTTGTTGGCGTCGCCGATCGACAGCCCGACAACCTTGGGAACATCCACCAAACCGTCAGAGACCAGAAGATTCACTGTCGAGCCCTGGCGGGCCTGGGTCCCACCCTGCGGATCAGTTCCCATCACGACGCCATTGGGCACCGACGGAGAATGGGCGGCGTTCGTGGAACCGTACACGAAGCCGGCGTCCGTGAGGGCCTTGATGGCATCCGATTCGGACAGGTTGGTCACGAGGGGAATGGGAACGATGCTGCGGCCCGTCGACACCCACACCTTGACCGTAAAGTCCTTCGCAACCCTCGTGCCCGCCACCGGGTCGATGCGGGTAATCGCCCCCTCGGGAACCGTGTCGCTGGATTCGCTGAACCGGGCGGGGACAAGGCTCAGGTCCGTCAGTTTCTGCGCGCCGACCTCGTAGGTCATTCCCACCACGTTGGGAACGTCCACGGCAAGGTCCACTCCGATCTTGCTCGGTTGGAGGGTGAGCACCCAATAGGCCAGCCCACCGAGGATCACTGCCATCAGGATGATGCCCGCCCAGATCCACGCGACGGGCGGCCGGGACTGCGTTCGGACGACGCGATCGTCCGCGGAGTTCGACAGTTGGCGCATGGTCGCCTCGGAGCCGGCGCGCGCGTTCGGATTCACCCCGAACAGGGTCGCGTTGAAGTCGTCCTTCGGGGGCCTCATCGCCGGCACCTGGCCCGCTGCCGCCGCCTCGAGGGCGCCACGGAATTCCGCGGCGGACTGGAAGCGCGCGAACTTGTCCTTTTCCAGGGAGCGGAGCACCACAGCATCCATGGCCGGCGACACTTTGGGGTTCAACGAGCTCGGGCGAACGGGGGTTTCGCTGATGTGCTGATAGGCAACGGCGACCGGCCGCTCACCGTGGAACGGCGGCTTTCCGGTGAGAAGTTCGAAGAGCACGACGCCGGTGGAGTAAAGGTCGGTTCGGGCATCCACTGTTTCGCCCCGCGCCTGTTCCGGTGAAAAGTACTGCGCGGTGCCCAGGACGGCGCTCGTGTCGGCGACGGTCGCCGAATTGTCGGAGACCGCCCTGGCGATGCCGAAGTCCATCACCTTGACCTGGCCGTTCTGGGTGATCATGACGTTGCCGGGCTTGATGTCCCTGTGCACGAGCAAAGCCCGGTGGCTGTACTCGAGTGCGGTCAGAACCTGCTCGATGATGCGAGCGGCCTCGGACTCCGCGATGGGTCCTTCTGCGATGATGTCGCGGAGAAGTCGGCCATCGACGTACTCCATGACGATGAACGGCAACTGGGATTCGAACCCGTTCGCATCGCGGACTGTTTCCTCGCCCGCGTCGAAAACGCGCACGATCGTCGGGTGCGCCATCCGCGAGGCCTTCTGCGCTTCCTCACGGAACAGGAGCCGAAACTTCGGGTCGTTGGCGAGGGACGGCTTCAGCAGTTTGACGGCGACCTTGCGGCCCAGCCGCGTATCGGTCCCCACATGCACATCCGCCATGCCTCCGCGGCCGATGAGGGCGCCGACCTGGTACCTGCCGGCGAGCAGGCGAGTGCCTTCAGTCACGTGTGGGTCTCCGGGGGTGCAGGGGCAAGTGTTTGCCAGTGTACCCGCTTGAGGTTGATGCTCACGGGACGGTCAGGGTCAGGACATCGGACACGGGCGATGGGCTGCCCGAGCAGGATGCCGTGTAAGAAACCTTCGTGTTGCCCGAGTCGGCCCGAAGGGTGATTGTCGCCGTTGTCGTACCGGCCGGCACGGGGTTCGTGGAGGTGATGGTTCCGTTCTCGATCGCGATGTTGTAGCTGTCGAGGGTCTTGCCGGTTTGGCACCCGGTGTAGGTGGGCCAGTTGAGCGTGACGCTCTGGGACGCCGTGTACGGCCCGGCAGGGGTGGCGCTCATCGGACCGGGTTTGCTCGACGGGATGAGCGAGTAGATTTTCACGTCGATCGTTGTCCCCTTGGGGACATTGCCTGCCGGGCTGATCTGGTACACCGTCAGTTCCTCCCCCTTGGACGGTGCCGTAAGTCCTTGGGTCACGGTGTAGGACAGCCCGAGCTTGTCGAGCGCATTCTCCACCTCATCCTGAGTCATGCCCTGGAACTGGGAGATGTTGATGTTCACGAGATCCGATGTCGGTGTGGGACTCGGTGTCGGAAACGTCGGTGTTGTCCTGGGTGTCGAGTTGGTGGGCGGCGTGGTGGGCCCGCCGTTCGAGTTCGGCTGGGCGAACAGTGCGATCACCGCGCCGACGAGCACGACGAGCAGGATGGCGATGAGCGCCACGAGGGGCCAGGTCCACGGATTGCGGCGTTTCGGCTCGCTGACCGGTCCCTGCTGGCCGGCCCCATCCATCGTCGGGAGCACGCGCGTCGTCGCGGAGGTCTGCCCGAACGCCGTGCCGAGCGAGGATTCTCCCAGAACATCCGGCACGGCGGTGGCCGCCGCGGCGACGTCGCCGCGACGAAGCGCCTGCGCGGCACGGGCGAGGTGGGCGGCGGATGCCGGCCGGTCGGCCGGATTCTTCGCGATGGACGAATACACGAGGTTGCGCACCGGCTCGGCGACCGTGACGGGGAGGTCAGGCGGGGTCTCGTTGATCTGCGCCATCGCGATGGCGACCTGCGACTCGCCCGTGAAAGGGCGGCGGCCGGCAAGCGCCTCGTACGCGACGATTCCGAGCGAGTAGATGTCGGTGGTCGGAGAGGCCGGATGGCCGCTGGCCTGTTCCGGCGAAAGGTACTGGACGGTGCCCATGACCTGGCCGGTTGCCGTGAGCGGAACCTGATCGGCGATGCGGGCAATCCCGAAGTCGGTGATCTTGACCCGGCCATCCGGTGTGATGAGCAGGTTGCCCGGCTTGATGTCCCGGTGTACGAGCCCTGCGGCGTGTGCGGCGTGCAGGGCGGATGCGGTCTGGGCGACAATGTCCAGCACGCGGTCGGTGGCGAGCACCCGTTCGCGTTCGAGAATCGTGGACAGGGCTTCCCCCGGCACGAGCTCCATGACGAGGTAGGCGCTTCCCTCTTCCTCGCCGTAGTCGAAGACGTTCGCTATACCTTCGTGGTTGACGAGGGCCGCGTGCCGCGCTTCCGCGCGGAACCGTTCAAGGAATCCGGGATCTCCGAGGTATTCGTCCTTCAGGATTTTGATGGCGACGGTGCGGCCGATGACGAGGTCAGTCGCTTGCCAGACTTCCCCCATTCCGCCGATGGCGATGCGGTTGGAAAGCTGGTACCGTCCCCCGAATGTGAGGCCGCTTGTGGGTCTCATTTATTCAGCACCGCCTCCATGACTTGCCTCGCTATCGGTGCTGCAACCGCGTTGCCGAAACTGGTCGAATCTTCTACGACGACCGCCACGGCTATTCTCGGGTTGTCCGCGGGTGCGAACCCGGTAAACCACAGCGTGAACGGTTCGTCCTTTCCGTTCTCCGCTGTCCCTGTCTTGCCACCGACCTTGACTCCATCTATTCTTCCATTGCTTGCAGCACCGTTGTTGACGTTGTTGACCATCATCTCAGTGAGGGTGGATGCGGTCTGCTTACTGATGGGAGTGTTGAGCACGGTCGACTGGAAGGGCTGGATCACGGAGAGGTTCGGCGCGAGAATCGATCGAATCAGGGTCGGTTTCATAATGGTTCCGCCGTTGGCGATCGCCGCGGAAACCATGGCGATTTGCAGGGGCGTCACGCTCACGTTGGCCTGCCCGAACGACGACAGCATGAGCTGGGGGGCGTCCAGCGAGTCGGGGATCGTGCTCGGGGTCACCGCCATGGGGATGCCGAGGTCTTGACCGAAACCGAAACGCTGGGCGTAGCTGCGCAGTTCGTCCTGCCCCAGGGCGGCGCCAAGTTCTGCGAACGGGATGTTGCAGCTGAGGCGCAGCGCCGTGGCAATGGTCGCGGTGTCGCCTGGACCGCACTTGCCGTTGTCCGAGTTCGTGATCTTGAAAGTACTCAGCGGCAGTTGAAGGGTGGCAGGGTTCGGGAACGCGCTGTCCGGGGTGAACCGGCCGCTGTCGATCGCGGCGGATGCGACGATCAGTTTGAACACGCTGCCCGGGTGGTAGAGGTTTCCGCTGATCGCGCGGTTGAACAGGGGGTTGGCGGGGTCCGCGAGAAGCTGATCGTAGGCGGAGATGACATCCGCGGTGGTGTGCGAGGCGAGCTTGTTGGGATCGTAGGACGGTTTCGAGACCATCGCGAGGATCGCCCCGGTCTGCGGATCGAGGGCGACCACGGCGCCGGAATGCGATCCGAGCGCATCCCAGGCGGCTTTCTGCACGTCCGGATCGATCGTGAGAGCGACCGTGGCGCCCTTCGGGGACTGGCCGGTGAGAATCGCGTTGACCTGGGCGAGGAACTGGTCGTTCGCGGTTCCGCTGAGGTAGTCGTTGAGGGCGCCCTCGATTCCCGTGGTGCCCTGATTCAGGGTGAAGTATCCGGTGATCGGCGCGTACAGTTCCGGCTCGGTGTAGACCCGCTGGTACTTGTACTCGTCGTCGACCGGTTTCGACTCGGCGATCGGGGTACCGGCCACGAGGATGGGGCCGCGCTCGGCGGAATAGCTGTCGTAGAGGGTTCGGACGTTGCGGCCGTCCGCACGAAGGTTGTCGACCTGGAACACGGTGATCGTCGTCGTCGAGCACATGAGGGCGACGAACATGATGAGGATGGCGGCGCTCACGCGTTTGAGTTCGCGGTTCACGGGCCGATCACCAGCCTCGGCTGGTTGCGCACGGAATCCGAAAGTCGCAGCAGGAGCGCCACGATGATCCAGTTGGCGACGAGGGAGGAGCCGCCTGCTGCCAGGAACGGTGTCGTGAGCCCGGTGAGCGGGATGACCCGGGTCACACCGCCGACCACGATGAAGACCTGGAGGGCGATCACGAAGGACAGGCCGACCCCGAGGAGGCGCCCGAAATCATCCTGGCCGGCGAACCCGATGCGCATTCCGCGGGACACGAGGATCAGGTAGAGGGCGAAGATGGCGAACAGGCCGGCCAGTCCGAGTTCCTCGCCGAGGCTCGCGATGATGTAGTCGCTTTCGGCGAGCGGCACGATGCCGGGCCGACCCTGCCCGAAGCCTGTTCCGATCAGGCCGCCGTGGGCGAGGCCGAAGAGTCCCTGAACGAGTTGGTAGCTGCCGCCGATGGAGTTGTAGACGGTGGGATCGAACGCGTCCAGCCATCCGTGGAATCGGGCGGCCACGTAGCTGAGGATCTGGCTGGCGAGGATGGCGCCGCCGACGAACAGCAGGAGGCCGATGGCGACCCAGCTCAGGCGCCCGGTGGCCACGTAGATCATGACCAGGAAGAGGCCGAAGTACAGCAGCGAGGTGCCAAGGTCTCGCTGGATGACGAGCACGGCCATTGCGGCTGCCCAAATGACGAGAATCGGGCCGAGGTCGCGCGCCCGCGGGAAGCGCATTCCAAGGAACTTTTTCCCCACCATGGAGAGGCTTTCCCTGGCCTGCACGAGGTAGCCGGCGAAGAAGATGGCGAGCGCGATTTTCGCGAGCTCACCGGGTTGGAATGAGAAGAATCCGAGTCGAACCCACAGCCGTGCGCCGAATTGCTCGTACCCGATGATGGGAAGCATCGGCAGCAGGAGCAGGACGATGCCGGTGAACATGGCGATGTACCGGTAGCGCTGCAGCACCCGGTGGTTTCGGATGGCCACAATGACGGCGAACGCGATGACCAGCGCGATAGCGGTCCACGCGATCTGCCGAATGCCGTCGGCCTCCCACCCTGTGCTCCCGGCCGCCAGGTCGAGCCGGTAGATTTCCGCGATCCCGAGACCGTTGAGAAGTGTTGCGACGGGGAGGAGGAACGGGTCGGCATCCGGGGCGACGAACCGGAGCGCCACGTGCATGCCGATCGCGAGGGCCGCGAGGCCGCCGCCCATCCAAATGATTTCGGGCCGGATGTCGCCGAGAACGCCCAACTGGACGAGAACGACGGCGGCGCCGTTGATGATGCAGGCGAAGATCAGGAGCGCGAGTTCGAGGTTTCGGATTTTCGCGGGCAGGTGGATTCGGAGCCGGAGGTTTCCGCCGTGGTCTGCGGGCGCTGGCGAGGTCACGGGCATGCCGGCCGTGGATTCCTTTGTGGCGTCAACCATTGGCGGATGCGGCCAATCGTTCGATGATCGCACGGGCGTCGTCCAGGTTGTCGGCGCTGATGGTGTCCTCGACCGTCGACCGGGTGTACGGGTTCAGGTCGGTCATTTTGATGCTGGTCTGCTGGTAGACGCTGTGCAGCGATATCGGCCCGAGGTTTTGCTGGACGCCCTGATAGATGGCGACGGTCTCGCCGTTCGCGCCGACGTAGTAGTGCATTTGCGTCCAGCGGTAGGCGAACACGAGGGCGACCACGATGGCGGCGATGATGAGCGCGATGCCGACCAGCCAGGTGATTCGGCGTCGGATCGCGCGGCGCTTGTCCTCGAGGATGAGCTCGTCGAAGTATTCTTCGGACTCCGGTTCGAAGTGGCTGTCCGCATGCTGGGTGGACTTGAGCGGATGCAGGAGCAGGGTGGGCAGGCGCAGGGCACGTCGAGCGCTGTCCGCTTCGTAGGTAAGCGGGAGCGCTGCGGAGCCGACCGTGAGGGGCGGGTTGGAGGCGGAGTCGGCGTTGTCGCCGACATCCACCACCACGACGGTGACATTGTCGGGGGCGCCCTGATCGAGGCTTTCGCGCACAAGCCGGTTGGCGGCGTCCTTGGCCCCGCTGAACGTGGACAGTACGGCGGCGATTTTGTCGTCGGATACGTAGCTGCTCAGGCCGTCGGAGCAGAGCAGCCAGCGGTCGCCAGGTTGGGTGTCGAGGATCGCGGTATCGATTTCCGGTGACGAGTCGACATCGCCGAGCACCCGCATGAGCACGGAGCGGCGTGGGTGTACTGCGGCTTCTTCCTGCGTGATGCGGCCGCTGTCCACGAGGCGTTGGACGAACGTGTGGTCGGCGGTGACCTGGTCGAGACTTCCGTCGCGGAACAGGTAGATGCGGGAGTCGCCGATGTGGGCGAGCACGGCTTTGTCCCCCACCCGAATGATGGAGCTCACCGTCGTGCCCATGCCGGTGAGTTCCGGGTGGTCGAATACGGTTTCGGCGAGCATGGTGTTCGCTGCGAGCAGGGCGCTCTGCAGCGCGAATTCGGCATCCGTAGCGGACGCGTACGGTTTGTCTGCTTCGACGATGCGTTTGAGGGCGATCGCGGACGCCACGTCGCCTCCGGCGTGCCCGCCCATGCCGTCGGCGACGAGGAACAGGTTCTGGCCGGCGTATCCGGAGTCCTGGTTGTTGGCGCGGATCTTCCCGACGTGGGAGACGGCGGCGCTTCTGCCGGTGGTGGCCACGGGTTACCGCCGAAGCTCGAAGCTTGTCGTCCCGATCCGAACCGGGGTGTTCAGCGGGACCACGGTCGGTACCGTCACTCTGACTTCATCCAAGTAGGTGCCGTTGGTGGAGTCGAGGTCCTGGATGGCCCACTCTTCGCCCCACAGCAGGAGCCGGGCGTGATGGGTCGACGTGTAGTCGTCGCGGATGACCAGGCCGCTCTCCGCCGAGCGGCCGATGGTGAGGGGTTCGCCGGACAGTTCGATCTCGAGCCCCTCCTTCGCGCCGGTCGTGATGACCAGTCGCTTCGCGTTGTCGAGGGTTGCGGTGGTCTTTTTGGCCGGGGCCTTGGGGGCCGGCTTGGTCGGCGACGCGGCGGGTGCGAGCGTTTGGGGGGAGGCATCCGCGGGCAGCCGCTTCACCCGCTGGCCGAACAGGTCGGTCCTCAGGGCGTAGACGATTGCGAAGATGAACACCCACAGCAGCGCGAGGAATCCGAACCGCAGGGCCAGCAGGGTGAGTTCACTCACCGGCGATCACCTTCCTCCTGGTCGACGCGCAGGTCGGAGAACTGATCAACGGACGCGGATTGGGCGAGCACTCGGAACACGATACGGGTTCTGCCGAGGGAAATCACGGAATCGGCGGGCAGGGCGGCCTTCGTGACGGGGGCGCCATTCAGCTGGGTGCCGTTCGTGGAGCCCAGATCGTTGACCTGCGCGCGCTTGCCATCCCACAGAATTTCGACGTGGCGCCGGGAGATTCCGGTGTCGTCGACGGTGATGTCCGCTTCGCTGCCGCGTCCGATCACGGTGTGCGACTTCGTGATCGGGTAGCGCTTGCCGTTGATGTCGAGGAGGGGCGTCCACGAAACGTCGCCTTTGACGTTGGTCGATTCGATGCGGATGACCCCGACGGCGAGGCCTTCGTCTTCGGCCAGGCGGATGCTGATGCCTCCCGCGAACTGGTAGTGCTGGGCGGTGGCGTGCGTCTGCACGAGTTGGGTGAATTCGTCGATGAGGGTCGGGCCGATCCCGGTCATCCGTTCGTAGTCGCGCGGTGCCAGGTGCACGATGAACTTGTTCGGGACGAGGATGCGGTCGCGTGCGACAACGGCTGCCTTCGTGTCGAGTTCGCGCCGAAGTGCCGCGGTGATTTCGACAGGCTGGAGTCCGCTTTTGAAGGTCCGGGCGAAGGCGCCGTTGACGACTCGCTCAAGACCTTTCTCGAAGCTGTCCAACAAGCCCAAGTGTCTGCCTCCTTATTGTGTCGATGTTAGCCGTTTGGCCCGCGCTCCCGGCTTTCCGTCGGCTGATGTCCCGCTGTGAGGCGTCGAGCGTGCGGCACACGAGGGCATCCCGCTGTGATAATCTCACTACGCTGCGCGGGTGGCGGAATTGGTAGACGCGCTGGCTTCAGGTGCCAGTACTCGCAAGGGTGTGGGGGTTCAAGTCCCCCCTCGCGCACAACTTTCTGAGTCGAGACATCGTTGGTAGTTGAGCCGCGACTTCGTTCATAACAGAGTCGCGGCGCCTGCGAAGTCGGCCGTCACCGAGGTAGCGGAGTTTGCCGCCGTGGCGGAGGCAATTCCTTGGCACCAGCGTCCCATGGCGTCGAATCGTTTCCGCAGACGGGACCGGAGAGTTCCGCTGGCTCCGGGGCTGAAGTCCCGTCGATTCAGTGAAAGCATTGGGTCATGCCGAAGCACCCAGCGGACACGCTGCGGATTACCGCATGGCGATTCATTCTCACGTTTGGCACGGTCAGCCTTCTGGCCGACTTCGTGTACGAAGGGGCGCGATCGGTAACCGGACCGCTGCTGGCCGCATTCGGCGCGACGGGCCTCATCGTGGGCATCGTCACCGGTGTCGGGGAGGCCGCTGCGCTTCTCTTGCGTTTGGTGTCCGGGCCGCTCGCCGACCGAACCCGCCGGTTCTGGGCGTGGACTATTGCAGGCTATGCCCTTACTCTCGTCAGCGTTCCGACTCTGGGCTACTCTGGCGCGCTGTGGGTTGCGTGTGGACTCATCATCCTTGAGCGGGTTGGGAAAGCCGTGCGATCCCCGGCCAAGGATGCCCTGTTGTCCTACGCGACATCCGCCACCGGCCGAGGGCGAGGTTTCGCCGTGCACGAGGCGCTGGACCAATTCGGGGCAATCATTGGTCCGCTCGTCGTCGCTGGCATGCTGGCAGTCACCGGGGTCCAATACGGCCCAGCACTCGCTGTCCTCGCGTTGCCGGGAGTGGCCGCTCTGGGGCTGTTGGTCTGGCTGCGTTCCCGCGCCCGGCACCCGATGGATTTCGAAGTCTCACCACATCGCTCACCCGTCGAGCACAAGCCGATCGGTCGACTCCCGGGCGTGTTCTGGCTCTATGCAGGATTTACCGCGACCACGATGGCGGGCTTTGCCACGTTCGGGCTCATCTCGTTTCACATTGTGGAAGCAAACCTGCTTCCCTCACCTGCCGTGCCCGTGCTTTACGCCGCCGTCATGGTTGCGGACGGACTCGCTGCCCTGGCCACCGGGTGGGCCTATGACAGATTCGGCCCGCGAGTGCTCATCGTGCTCCCCATTGTCGCCGCGACTGTGCCGGCTTTCGCCTTCACCGGCGGCATCCTCGCAGCAATCGTCGGCTCGTTACTGTGGGGAATCGCACTGGGAATCCAGGAATCCACCCTTCGCGCCACCGTCGCCGACATCGTGGACGTTCTCAGGCGCAGCACCGCCTACGGGATATTCGCGGCGATCGTCGGAGTTGCCACCGCAGTCGGCGGTGCCCTGGCGGGGGCACTCTACGACGTCGCGCTACCCCTGCTCATTTACATGACCGTCGCAATCCAGGTCGTGGCGATCGGGCTGCTTCTGACGATGAGCGGGAGAAGAATCGCGACACAATTCTCAGCCGAGAAGGGCGAAATGTGATACCCAGTCGTCTATGCACGGGGGCGAGGCGCCCGTGACCGTGACGTGGTGGCAAATTCTCCTCAGCGTCGCCTGCGGGGTTGCGCTGCTGTGGGTGGGTTTGGTCGGATGCCTCCTGTGGATCTCGCGAAACCAGCCCGACAAGACGCGATTGCGCGACGCCCTCCGGCTCGTGCCGGACGTAATCAGACTCCTGCGATTGCTTGTCACGGATCCCAGCGTTCCCCGCGGCGTGCGGATCTGGCTGGCGGCACTTCTGGTCTATTTGCTGGTACCCATCGACATCATTCCGGACTTCATTCCGATCGTTGGCTACGTCGACGACGCGATCATCGTGGCCATAGCGCTGAGGTACGCCACCAAACACGCAGGAATCGACGCTCTCGAACGCCATTGGCCCGGAACCCCTCACGGTCTCCAGGCGCTGCGCACTCTCGCAGGACTGGAGAACCCCAGGAAAGACCCCCGTGCGACGTGACTTAGGCCGCTAACTCGCCGGCTCGAGTTCGAGAACGGCCGTGCCCGTCCCTGCGCTTTGGGTTTCGAGGGTCAGCTTTCCGCCCGTGCACTGGTATCCGACGAAGGAGCCGGCATCCGTCAGGTCGATTCCCAAATCCTCTGTGGTCAGGGTGATGCCGCTCACCGTGGCCGACCCGGTGAGGTCGCTCGAGTCGACTGACGAGGACATGATGCCACCCGAGGACGCGTCGTACGTGCCGGCGACACCACCAGTGATCCGAGTCACCGCATCCTGCTCCGCGATCGACAGGGAAAGCGTGATCTCGCGCGTGGTGTAGATGAAATCGGCGTCGGAGAACGACAACAGGATCTCCCCGAGCGCCGAATTCAGGATGATGCCCTCGTCGGGGAGGAAGGATCGATACCAATTTTCCAGGCCGGCGCCTGATGCGACCCAGTCGCCAACAAGGCATCCGGGGTCGGCGGTTTCGGCGTCGTCGGCTGAGGAGCTGTCGTCGCTGGAGCCGGGCGGGGCGGGGTCGGCGGCGTCGGAACCGCCCGAGCAACCGACGACACCGGTGACGGTGACCGCGGCGATCATGAGCGCCCAAAGCGAGGTTGTTCGCGATGCTGTCGTTGGCATGGTGGGCTCCTTGTCGTCGTTGCCGAGGGAGTCTGCGCGTCCCAGTCTTCATGGCCGGTCCGCCGATGGCAACCCTTCCTAGGTGACGATCACTCTGGTTCGTCGCGCTCGCGGGACGCCAAACGTCCCCGCAGCTTCTCCAGTGCCCTCCGGTCGCGCTTCGTCGGCCGGCCGGCGCCGCGGTCGCGTCGTGGGGCCAGTGCGACGGATTCGCGCGGTGGTGGTGGCGGCGTGAGGTCGACGAAACACTCGGCTGCCTGCGCCGCGGAAACCCGCTTCACGATGAGGCGCCGCACCGTCAGGATCCGGTCGAACCCGGCAATCCGTACGCGAACCTCATCACCGACGCGAACGGGTTGCGCCGCCTTCGCGCGGTCGCCAGCAACTCTCACATGGCCGGCACGGCAACCGGCCGTTGCCGCCGACCGCGTCTTGTACACGCGCACCGCCCACAGCCAGGCATCCACGCGCACGGAGGTCGGTTCCACGCCTCGACTCTACGGCGGCGAACGGATGGCGTCACCCGCACGAGCACGGTCGGCACGGTGCCGCGCCGGGGAACGAGGCTGTGCCTCTACGGCAGGAGGACGGCCTTCAACTCCGCGCTGGAATTGACAGAAGCGATGGACCCGGCGCTTTCCTCCTGCGCGCCATACCCCCACTCCACGAAAATGGCCGGAATGCCATTGTCCTGCGCGCCATCCACATCGTAGAAGCGGTCCCCCACCATGACCGGGTTGCCGACATCGGCTTTGATCATCCGGAATCGGGTGAGAGCCTCAGCGACGATGTCGCTCTTCGCGCTGCGGATCTCGTCGATCGATGAGCCGGAAATCACGCGGAAGTACTGGGTGATGTTCCCGTGGTCGAGAATCAGAGACGCCGCGAACTCCGGTTTCGAGGTGGCCAGCGCGAGCGGGATGCCCGCCCTGTGGATGGAGCGGAGAAGAGACGCGATTCCGGGATAAATCGGCACATCGCTTCCGCCGTTGGCCAGGTAGTGCTGGCGGTAGATCGCGAGCGCCTGCGCCGACTCGACCTGATCCATTCCGGCAAGGTCGCGGAACGAGTCCAGAATCGGCGGCCCCACCCACGCACGCAGCTCCTCCTCGGACGGAACCGGCCGGCCGAGCTTCTCGAACATGTAGCCGAGCGAGGAGGTGATCCCGGGCGCGGAGTCGGCAATGGTCCCGTCCAGATCGAACAGGATGCAACTCCACGGCGGTTTCACACCCCCACCCTACTTTCATCATTCAGGAGGGTGTGTGGCGGGTAAGGCGGACGGCAGTCACTTCAGCCCCATACCCTCCTGAATGATGAAAGTCAGAAGAGGCGGAGGTGGCTGGTGTCGAGGCCCCGCATGGCGTCGTAGTCGAGCGTCACGCACCGGATGCCGCGGTCGGTCGCGAGCGTGCGCGCCTGCGGCTTGATCTCCTGCGCCGCGAACACGCCGGCGACGGGGGCGAGCAGCGGATCCCGGTTCAGGAGTTCCAGATACCGGGTGAGCTGTTCGACGCCATCGATGTCGCCGCGGCGTTTGATTTCCACGGCGACGCTCCCGCCGTCGGCATCCTTCGCGAGGATGTCCACCGGGCCGATTGCCGTCATGTATTCGCGGCGCACGAGTTGGAAACCGTCGCCGAGAAGTTCGATCTGCTCGGCGAGAAGCCGTTGCAGATCGGCCTCGACGCCGTCCTTTTGCAGGCCCGGGTCGATGCCGAGCTCATGGATGCTGTCATGCAGGATCTCGTGGATGGAGATCACGAGAAGGTCCGCGGTTTTCACGTGACTGAACTTCCACAGTTCCACCACGCCGGCATCCGACTGCTCCGGGTCGGGGTCCAGGACCGTCAACGTGCACGGCGGGCTCATCCAGTTGAGCGGTTTATAGGAAAGCGAATCGGAGTGGACGAGCACGCTGCCGTCCCCCTTGAGCAGCAGCAGGCGGGTAGCGAGCGGGAGATGCGCGCTGAGCCGCCCGGCATACTCCACCGAGCATCGGGCAATCACGAGTCGCACGAGTACGAGGCTAGCTGACACACCGTTCTGCCATGTCCCATGGTTAGGCTCGGTGGCCAAGTCCACTTAACGAGGAGGAACAATGGCATCCGTAGCACGGGTCACCACACTGAGCGTGAGCTCGGACACATCCTTCGATGACGCCATCAAGGCGGGCATCGATCGCGCGAACAAGACTCTCCGCGGCGTCAGCGGCGCGTGGGTCAAGGAGCAGAAGGTGGAAGTTTCGGCAGGAAACGTCGTCAGCTGGCGTGTCGTGCTCGAAGTGACGTTCGTCCTCGACGACTAAGTCTTCGAGTGGTCGCGGGCCGCGCCGGAGGCCAGACCCGCGACCACGATGAGGATGAGCACGAGCAGCAGCGCGTGCAGCAGCCCGAAGTGCTGGCCGAGGAATCCGATCGCCGGCGGTCCGACGAGGAACGCGCAGTAACCGATCATCGCGACCGCGCTCACTCGCGCAGCCGCAGTGCGGGGGTCGTCCGCGGCCGCCGACATGCCGGTGGGGAAGCCCAGCGCTGAACCGAGCCCCCACAGGATCACGCCCAGGATCGCGATCCACAGCACGGGCACGAAAATGAACACGAGCAGTCCGACCCCGGCGAGCGCAGCGGATGCCCGCAGAACCGGTACCCGTCCGTAGCGGTCCAGAAGGCGAGGGCCGGTCAGCCGCCCGACCGTCATGGCCGTCACGAAGATGCCGAACACGATTGCGCCGGTGGGCTTGTCTGCGCCGTGCCCCTCCACGGATGCGAGCGCCAGCCAGTCGCTCGCCGAGCCCTCCGCGAACGCCATCCCCAGCACGACGAGTCCGATGAGAAGCGTCCGGGGATCCTTCCAGACCGCCAGCCGGCTCCGCCAGGTATCGGCGGCCGCGTCCTCAGCCCCGCCATCGGATTCGCGCAGAACGTTTTCGGACTGCGTCGCCAGCGCGCCCCACACACCCGCTGCGAGGGTCAGCGCACCGATCACCGCGGTTTGAATGCCGAGGGGAACCTGCGCGAGTTCGGCAAGCGCGCCGATCCCGGCACCGACCATCGTGCCGAAACTGAAGAATGCGTGGAACACCGGCATGATGGTGCGCCCCAACACCCGCTCGTTCACCGCGCCGGACAGGTTCATGGCGACATCGCACAACCCCATGGCGAACCCGAAGATCGCCAGACCCGCCACGACGACCCAAAAACTTTCGCCCACCGTGATTCCGACGCCGGCAATGGCGAAACCGAGCGGAATGGCGACCATGCACGCGACCATGACGTGGCGCGCACCGAACCGCGCGATGAGGTGGCTGGACACCATGAGCCCGAAAATCGACCCTGCAGCGAGCCCAAAGATGAGGACGCCCATCTCGGCCGTCGAAATGCCCAACGCTTCCTTGATCGCGGGCGTGCGGGCCATCCAGCTTGCCAGTCCGATACCGCACATCGCGAACACGACGAATATCCCGTTGCGCCAGGCGATAATTTGGCGGCGGGTCAGACCCGAACGGCGGGCAAGAGTGTCAGACATGTCGCTTCAGCCTATTCGCGCGCAGGCATGCGTCAGAGGCCCCAATATCGGTCCAGTCCGTTAACTCTTAGGCTTAACCTCATGACTGACTCCACGCCCCTCGCCTCCGGCATCCACACCGACGAACTGGATCCGACCATTCGCCCCCAGGACGACCTCTTCCGGCATGTGAACGGGAAGTGGATCGACCGCACGGAAATACCGTCCGACAAGGCCAGATACGGTTCCTTCTACGTGCTCGCCGAGGAGGCGGAGAAGGCCGTACGCGACATCATCGTCGAGGCGCAGGAGGCCGCACCCGGCACCGAGGAGCGCAAATTCGGCGATCTATACGCGAGTTTCATGGACGAGGCGAGGGCGGAGGAGCTCGGCAGCACGCCACTTCAGCCGATGCTCGAGGCGGTCGGGCACGTCGACTCGACGGATGCCGTTCTGAAACAGCTGGGGCGCCTCGAGCGCACGGGCATCACCGGTTTCGCGCAACTGTTCGTCGACAACGACCCCGGAAATCCGGAACGGTACCTCGTCTTTATCGAACAGGGCGGCCTCGGGCTGCCGGATGAGTCCTACTACCGCGAAGACAAGTTCGCGGACGTGCGGGCGAAGTACCTTCCCTTCCTGGAGAACATGTTCACGCTCGCCGGCCTGGACGACGCTGACGAACGCGCTCGCCGCGTATTTGCGCTCGAGACGGAGCTCGCCGCCCACCACTGGGACAACGTCGCCAGCCGCGACAGCGAAAAGACGTACAACCTGAAGGCGTGGTCCGAAATCGGAGG
This sequence comes from Micrococcales bacterium, assembly GCA_017306245.1. Taxonomy (GTDB): domain Bacteria; phylum Actinomycetota; class Actinomycetes; order Actinomycetales; family Microbacteriaceae; genus Terrimesophilobacter. The sequence continues at coordinate 72,869 of JAFKIY010000006.1, forward strand.
GCCGGACCTCTCCGGCTGGCTCAACGAGCTCGACCCGCCCGAGGGCTCCTTCGCCGAGGTTGTCGTGCGGCAGCCGAGCTTTCTGGACGGCCTCGCCACCCTCCTCACCGATGACCGCGTGGAGGAGTGGAAGGACTGGATGCGCTGGCAGATCATCCGATCCTCCGCTGCCTACCTTTCGTCCGACTTCGTAAACGCGAACTTCGATTTTTACGGGAAAACGCTGACCGGAACCCCCGAGTTGCGCGAGCGCTGGAAGCGCGCGGTCTCCTTTGTGGAGGGCATGATGGGCGAAGCGGTGGGCCGCATTTACGTCGACCGCCACTTCCCTCCCGCCGCGAAGGCCGCGATGGACATCCTCGTGGACAACCTCACCGAGGCGTACCGGCAGAGCATTGCGGGCCTTGCCTGGATGACGGAGGAAACTCAACAGCGCGCACTCGACAAATTGAACAAATTCACCCCGAAAATCGGGTATCCGGTGAAATGGCGCGACTATTCGACTCTGGAAACGAGCGCGACCGACCTCATCGGCAACCTGAGGGCGGGCAGCGAGTTCGAATTCCAGCGGGAGCTCGGCAAGATCGGCAAGCCTCTGGACCGCGACGAGTGGTTCATGACTCCGCAAACCATCAACGCGTACTACAACCCGGGGTTCAACGAGATCGTGTTCCCCGCGGCGATCCTGCAGTTCCCGTTCTTTGACGAAACCCGGGATGCGGCCGCGAACTACGGCGCAATCGGCGCGGTCATCGGGCACGAAATAGGTCACGGATTCGACGATCAGGGTTCGAAGTACGACGGCGACGGTCGTCTCACCGACTGGTGGACCGCGGAAGATCGTGCCGCATTCGAAAAACTCACCGGCTCCCTGATCGAACAGTACAACGCGCTTGCGCCGCGGCAAGTGCCCGACCACCATGTGAATGGCGCGCTGACGATCGGCGAGAACATCGGTGACCTCGGCGGTCTCGGCATCGCGTGGAAGGCATACCTGATTTCGCTGGGCGGCGAAGAGCCGCCGGTCATCGACGGCATGACCGGCGCGGAACGGTTCTTCCTGTCCTGGGCGCAGGCCTGGCAGTTGAAGGCCAGAGACGAGGAGGTCATCCGGCTTCTCGCCATCGACCCGCACTCGCCGAACGAGTTCCGGTGCAACCAGATCGTTCGCAATCTGGATGGATTCTATGAGACCTTTGGAGTGACTGAAGCTGACGAGCTTTGGCTGAGCCCAGAAGATCGGGTGACCATTTGGTAGCTCCCGTCCGAAACGTTTCCCGACGCGACCGGGTTCGCGCTCCACGCGAAGCCCGACACCGCGGTGCTGGCGGAGCCGAAAACTTCACCGGCACCTTCAGAGCGCTCGGATTCCTCGGGTATGAGGGGGCCAATGTTTCTGCGAGCGTCCTCGACCTTTCGAATGGTCTCGTGTTGTGCGCCATCGATGACCGGATCGTGCTCCCCACCGCAAGCGTGGGGAAGGTGCTTCTCCTCATCGAAGTGTCTGCGCGGCTGACGGCGCGGGAATTCTCCGGGTACGGGATCCTCGACAAGTCCCCGCTGGACGCCGTCAACGATTCAGGGCTGTGGCAGCACCTTCAGGCGCCGTCGCTTCCGGTTGCCGACCTCGGGGCGCTCGTCGGGGCAACGAGCGACAACCTCGCCACGAATGTTCTGCTCCGACAGGTGGGGCTTGATGCGGTGCGGATGCGCGCCGAAGCCCTGGGGCTCTCCCGCACGGCCCTGCTGGATCTGGTCCGGGAAGCCAGAGGCCCGGATGACGCCCCGCAGCTCTCGGTCGGCTCCGCCGCCGAACTGAGCTGGTTGTTCGGCGCACTGTACCGTGGGCAGGTCGTCGACCAGGTTACGAGCCGGCGGGTGATGGGGTGGCTTTCGCTGAACACCGACCTCTCTCTGGTGGCGAGCGCGTTCGGGCTCGATCCGCTGTCGCACCGGACGCCCGACCATGGCATCCAGCTGGTGAACAAGACCGGGTCGGATGTGGGCGTGCGCAGCGAGGTCGGAATCCTCAAGGGGCCGAGAGCTGCCGTCTCCTACGCCGTGACCGTCCAGTTCCGCGACGATTCGCTGGCCCGCCGGCTTCGCACGCTGGACGCCATGCGGACCGTGGGGCTGGACCTGCTCGAGTACGTGAATTAGCGACCGAAACGTGAGGAACAACCTGTTTTTGGGGAAAAATACTTGCCCCGCTTACGGGGGGTAGTGTACGTTAAGCCTCGCACCTGAGTATTGCCTCACCCGAATCTGGCAATGCTGACCCCCGACAGTGTGCACCAAAGAAGGTGATTGCCCGACACCCTATTCGGCCACCCCCCCGGCCGCATCGCTGAGCTACGCGCTCCACGACTTACCCCCGAACGGATGCCTTCTGAATGGCGTCTCGATTTCTCGTTGTTGAGCCCTAAGCGCACACCCGACGATGCAACAACACCCGAAAGCACAATTGCTTGTTGTAACTCAAAGGAGATCCCTCATGCGCACGAAATTGCGATCCAAGATTCTGGCGGCGATCAGCACCGTCGTCATTGCGCTAGGTATGGTCACTGTAACGGCGGCCGCTGCGAACGCGCACACCCCGAATGTCAGTGCAACCTGTACGACGCTTTCTGTCAACTTGCAGTACTACGACAGCAGCGTAACGAACACCGTCAAGGTGACGATTGATAACGTCGTCGTCGACACCAATCTGGACTTTGGCGGGCACTTCACCAAGAACTACACGTTCTCAGACAAGACGGTGGCCCACACGTGGCTGGTCGAGTACACGGCGGGTGATCAGAGCAAGAACCCGAACGCCAACTGGTCTGGTTCGCAATCAGGCACCTCAACCCCGTGCGTTTCCCACGACAACGATAAAGTCCCCTTCTGCCACGCCAAGCCTGCTGACACGGCGGCCAACGGCTGGAACATGCCGCCGGCTGCCGACCCTGGAATCATCTTCCAGGCGGGACACGCGACCGAGCATGATGCCGACATCATCCCGGCTTTCGACTACTGGACAGAGAGTCACGGTGTCTGGACGCTCAACCATTACGCAGGCAAGAACCTGACGACGGTGTGGGGCGGTGCAACCGGTGCTGAAATCCTGGCCAACGGATGCATGATTCCAGACCTCAAGGACGCTACTGCCGTTATCAGTATCACTCCTGCCACATGCTCTACGGCCGAGGTCCTCGTACTTGGTGCGATCTCCAACGCGACATGGGGCACACCGACTCTCACAACAGGGCCGGGAACGTATTCCGTGACGGCTACGGCGAACGCGGGCCACGCATTCTCCAACGGCTCAAGCACGATGGTCTTCGGCGGAACCCTCGCGGGCGTGTTATCTCCGACATCCCAGGCGTGTGCGCCGCCGCCGCCCTGTCTGCCAATTTCTGCCGTGAGCTACACCTACAGCAACTCGACCAACAGCGGAGTCATCACGGTTGCCCAATTGAAGGGGTACAGCGACACGCTGTGCAAGCCCTTCTGGGTGACGGCGGCGAGCTGGACCTTTGATGGCAACACTTCGTGGCCGCAAACCCTCGACAAGTGGAACCCGGCCAATGGCGGCAACAAGATCGATTCCGTCGGCACATATCCATACGGCGCTGACGTCGGATGCGGTCAGGGAGACATCTACGCGACGTTCTCGGCACCGGGTGTTCCCAAGCCGAATCCGGAGATCCTGAACGGGCCGCATAACCCATACCCGGAGCACTTCCTCCACAACATGGGCTTCACGGGGCCAAGCCCGACGTACATGCAGCGCAATGCATCAACCTGCAACGCGAATGAAGTGAAAGTTGTTCCAGCAGTCACCTTTACTGACGTGTGTGGCACAAACGACGATGGAATCGTCGGCGGGGTCGACACGGCCGAGATCAACTACACGATCATCGACAACCGCGTCAACGGAGTGGGCACCGTGATAGCGACTGCAGCACCGAAGACGGGCTACACCTTCGCTACCGGCGCGTACACCGGGCCATGGTCGCACACGTTCACGGATGAGCCGTGCCCGATAGTGGTGAAGACCGTTCCGGCAGTGACCTTCACTGACGAGTGCGGCATCGACAACGACGGGATCGTTGGTGGCACTGACACGGCGGAGATTGATTACACGATCACCGATAACCGGGTCAATGGTGTTGGCCTGGTGACTGTGACGGCGGCTCCGCAGTCCGGGTATGTCTTCGAAAATGGCGCGTACACGGGTCCGTGGACGTACACGTTCACTAACGAGCCGTGCGTGGTGGATAACTCCATCACGCCCACGGTGTCCGACCAGACGTGTACCCCGGTGCAATCTGTGGGAAGCGCGGGATACACCTACGCGGATGGCGGAATCACGGTCAACCTCGACGCCAACCTGGAATACACGATCACCGGAATCGACGGAACCGTCTACGGCCCGACCGTGGTGACCACGGCGTTCACTGCGCTGAGTCCCGGCAAGTACAAGGTTGATGTGAAGGCCCTCAACGGCTACGTGCTCAAGGGCGGCGGCACCACCGCAACGTTCGAGAGAACGGTAGGTGCCGGACTGTGTGCGGTCGTCTTCGGCGACCCCTACGCGGTGGATGAGACCTGCACGGAGCAGGGTACGACGGCTCCCGGCTACATTTGGGTCGACTTCAGCGGCAACCTCGCGAGCGAGATCAGCTACCAGATCACCGGTGGACCGACACCGGTCGATTACACGGCCACCCAGGAGATCAACAACCTGGAGCCCGGTGACTACACGGTGACGGTGACCGCGAAGCCCGGATTCAAACTCGCCAGCACTATGAAGTCGGTCTGGAACTTCACGATTCACGGAGTCGAGACGTGCGATCTGGAAACGCATCCACTGATCAGTACGACCGCCTCGTACAAGAACCTGACCTGCAGTTCCGACGGCAGTTACACGCTGGCGGACACGGAAGGTGTGGTGTGGTTCGTGAACGGCTCGTCGACTCCGACCCCGCCTGGTACCTACAAGGTGACGGGTGCGACGACGGTCAACATCGAAGCGCAGACGACAGGACCCGACTACGGATGGGAGCGTGACGCCCAAACAAAGTGGACGTTCGACTTCACCAATCCGGTCGACTGCCTGCCGACTCTCGCCTTCACAGGATCTGACGGCGGCAACCTCGGGTTGCTGCTCGCCGGCGGATTCCTGCTCTTCGGCGGGACCATAGTCGCCTTCGAGAGGCGGTTCCGCGCGAACGTCAGGTAACACTGGCGCCCTAGAGTTCAGGTGTCCCGCTCTCCCGCTTCGGGTGGGGAGGTGGGGCACCTGAATCTTTAACCCGGGCACAGGCGCACAACCCTGTGAACTTGCTGACCGGGCGTACTTTCACCGGCGCTACGCTAGGTGATGACCTATCCGACGACGGTCGGGCACGCGAACGGAGACATCATGCGAGGCAAACTGGTTCTACTGGTGGGTATCGGCATCGGCTACGTGCTCGGCGCTCGCGCCGGGCGGGAACGCTACGAAGCCATCAAGCGGGCGGCGGGCAGATTGTGGAACGACCCGCGCGTTCAGCACCAGGTTCGCACGGTGGAGGAGTTCGCGAAGGACAAGGCACCGGATGTCGTCGACTTCCTCGGCGACACCGCCAAGAAGGTCGTTCAGCGGAAATCCCCGGCGGAAAAGACTGCGTCGCGCAAGCCGGCAGCGAGTTCCACGTCGACGACCGCGAAGAAGAGCTAGCCCACGAGGGCAGGAGAGCCAAGTGACCGACGCTAAGGGTGACCGCGCGCGCAAGCGCTCCCTCCTCAACCTGATCGCAAGCCTTCCCGGCCTGGTGGTCGAGTTGGTGAGGAGCGAGCTGGACCAGCTCAAACAGGAAATCCTCCGGAAGCTTAAGCACGCCGGGATCGGCGTCGGGCTGCTGGCCGCCGCCGCCGTTTTTGCGTTCTTCGCGACCGGAGTGCTCACGGCCGCGGCAATCCTCGGACTTGCCGTCGTGGTTCCCGGATGGCTGGCCGCGCTCATCGTCGCCGCGCTCCTTCTCATTCTGGTCGCCGTTTTCGTCCTCCTCGGGCTCAACCAGTTGAAAAAGGGCAACCCCGAACCCACAGAGACGATTTCCAGCATCCGCCGCGACGTGAAAGTCATCAAGGGAACCGCGAAACGAGGTACACCGTGAGCGAGATATCGGGCAAGGCCAGGAGCGCGGCGGCACGCGCGGAACTTCAAGCAACCCTCGACGCGATCGAGGACAAACTGAACGTCCCCAAGCAGGTTGGGGCACTGGGAACGCGCGTGAAAGCGTCGTGGGATGTCAACCCTGTTCCGTGGATCGTCGGCATCACGGCAGCAGTTGTCGTCGTGGGCGGGATCGTCGCCTGGGCGCTGTTCAGCGACGACTGATCTGGGAATCCGCCGCCGTCACGAAGCGAAGGCGTAGGTAGCGCGCCGCCATCGCGCCCGTCGGACGGTCTTCACGACGCGCTTTTGGTGCTTTCCCCAACACGGTGGAAGATAGGCATCATGACGCCCGCTCGCACGACGAAGCCACTCGCCGGGTGGAGGGTGCTCGTCCCTCGCGGCGGGGAGTGGGGCAACAGCGTTGCGGCGGCCGTCCGGCGGCTGGGAGCCGCTCCCGTGGTCGCACCGATGATCAACTTCGCGAGCCCTCAGAACACGGCGGCGCTCACCGAGTCGCTGGCGCGACTGCGAAACGGCGACTACGACTGGCTCGTCGTCACGAGCGCGACAACCGTCGATGTGCTCCTCAGCCATGAGTTGCGCGTTCCCGACCGGACGAAAATCGCGGCGGTCGGCGAGACCACGAGCTCTGCGCTCGCGCTCGCCGGGTACCGGGTTGATTTCGTGCCGGAGAAGGACAACTCGTCTCGCGGGCTCGTGAAATACTGGCCGGCACCCCACGCGCGCTCGCGCGTGCTCGTGCCGCAGTCGGAGAATTCCGACGACGTGCTGATATCGGGGTTGGGGGCGCTGAACATTGGTGCGGAGTTCGTGACCGCCTACCGAACGATCGGCGTTCCGGTCAGCAGCGAAGTGGCGCGAGAGGTCAGAACGGGGCGGATCAACGGCGTTCTCATCACCTCAGGCAGCGTCGCCCGTCAGATCCAGACGCAACTTGCCCCTCTGCCGCCCGGAACGGTTGTCGCAGCCACCGGACCGCGGACCGCCTTCGACGCGCGCACTGCCGGGATCAGCGTTAACGTGATCGCAGAGGCGAGGACCGCGGAATCGCTCGTGGACGCGTTCGTCGATCACGTGACCTGGCGGACGCGCCACGCCGGATGAGCGCTCTCAAATGACGGTGAGAGGCGCGTGCACCGAGACAGCGCCGAGCAGGACGCCGATCCCGATGAGAGGCGCAGCGCCCTGGATGATTGCCGCGCGCCACAGGCGACGGTTCGTGATCAGCAGCACGATGCTGGCGAGCACCATCGACGCGAGGGCCACGAGAAGCACCCACTTGCCCGCGATCGGGTTCCCCCAACCCAGCAACAGGAGGCCGAGAATGGCCGCCAGGGCGAGAAAGAGGTTGTAGAAGCCCTGATTGAACGCCATCGGCTCCACGACATCCGCATCGGCCTGCGACTTCAGGCCGAAACGGCGCCACACCTGCGGTGTGGCCCACAGCACGCTTTCCAACGCGAAAATCATGACGTGGATGAGGGCGGCCACAGACGCGAAAACAACGGTGAGGACCTGCAGAGTTGCGACCATGAGCGTTAGTGTTTCACGGTACGCCCGTTGACGCCACAGTCTCGAGGACGAGTCGGCGAACCGGATCGGGCGGGAAGGGCCGCGATGTCCATGAGGAAACTCACCACGACCTGTTGCATAGCGGGAGGTGGACCGGCCGGAATCATGCTCGGCTTCCTCCTCGCGCGCGCGGGCGTCGATACCGTTGTGCTGGAGAAACACGCCGACTTCTTCCGAGATTTTCGGGGCGACACCATCCACCCGACGACGATCGACCTCATCGATCAACTCGGGTTGCGGGAAAAGTTCGACGCCATCCGTCAGAGCCACATCCACACCCTCGATGTCGTCGTCAACGGCAACCGCCTGACGCCGGTCAACTTCTCGAAACTCCGCGGACGCAACGACTACATCGCGCTCATGCCCCAGTGGGACTTCCTGTCGCTCCTCGCCGAGGAGGGGGCGACCTATCCGAACTTTCACCTCATGATGGGCGCGACGGCCACCGGCCTGCTCCACAAGGGGGAACGCGTGTCCGGCATTGCGGCAGCCACCCAGGACGGGGACATCGAGATCGAGGCGGCACTCACGGTCGCCGCGGACGGCCGCGATTCCGCGCTGAGGGATGCGGCGGGGCTCGTCCCCACGGACTACGGGGTCGCGATCGACGTGTTGTGGTTCCGGCTGCCGCGCACGAAAGTCGACCCGCCGGACACGCTCGCGTACCTCGACACCGAGTCGATGATCATCACGATCCCCCGGGAGGGCTACTACCAAAGCGGTCTGCTCATCCCCAAAGGGGACTTCGCAAAAATCCAGGATGACGGGATTCCGGCGTTTCGGGCTCGGATCGTGCGCGTCGCGCCGTTCCTTGCCGAGGTCGTGGAGTCGATCACCGGCTGGGATCAGGTGAAACTCCTGACCGTGCAAGTGAACCGGCTAAGCCAGTGGTGGCAGGACGGGCTGCTCTGCATCGGGGATGCCGCGCACGCCATGTCCCCGGCGTTCGGCGTCGGCATCAACTACGCGATCCAGGATGCGGTGGCCGCCGCGAATCTGCTCGTGGATGACCTGCGTGCCGGTTCCGTGTCGACCGACGAGCTGGCGAGAGTGCAAAAGCGGCGGTTGCCTCCCGTTGCGCGCATGCAACCCATCCAGCTGCGGCTCCACGATGTTGTCGCAAAGCCGGGCGGGGGCGGATTCCTCGCGAACCCGATGACGTGGTGGCAGCGCAGCATCGCCGCTATCGCTCTGCCCATCCTCCGGCTCTTCACGGCGCGCATCGTCGGCCGCGGGTTCCGGCCGGAAGTGCTGGAGAAGCAGCTGAACCCGCGCTGAAAACCGGCCTAGCCGAAGAGGGCCCGCACCTCGTCGTACCGCGCATCCGGGACCGTTTTGAGCGAGCCGAGTGCGGCCTCGAACGGCACGTCAACGATTTCGGTCCCCTTGAGGGCGACCATGTATCCCCACTTCCTGTCGAGGACCCTCTGGAGCGCGCCCCAGCCGAGCCGGGTCGCCAGCACCCGGTCGTAGGCGGTGGGAGTCCCGCCGCGCTGGATGTGGCCGAGTGTGGTTGCTCTGGTTTCGATTCCGGTGTGCTGTTCGATGAGCGGAGCGAGAACTTCGCCGATACCGCCGAGTCGCGGCCGGCCGAACGTGTCCAGCCCGCGCTCGCTGTGCACATCCGTCATGGTGTCGAGCAGGAACCCTTCGGCGACCGCAACCAGCGGTGCACGGCCCCTGTCGTGGGCTTTCGTGACCCAGTCGCAGATCTGCTCGATGGAGGTCTTGTGCTCGGGGATGAGGATCGCATGGGCCCCGGCGGCGACACCGGAGTGCAGCGCGATCCATCCGGCGTGCCGGCCCATGACCTCCGCGACCATGCACCGGTCGTGGGAGTCTCCCGTCGTGCGCAGCCGATCCATCGCTTCCGTGGCGATCTGGACGGCGGTGTCGAAGCCGAACGTGTAGTCGGTGGCATCGAGGTCGTTGTCGACGGTCTTGGGCACCCCGACGATGGGCAAACCGACATCGGTCAGGCGTTTGGCGGCGGCGAGCGTGCCTTCCCCGCCGATCACGACGAGGGCGTCCATGGAATGCGCGGCCATGACTTCGCGCACGCGCTCCTCGCCGCCATGGTCGAACGGGTTCGTCCGCGAGGTACCGAGGATCGTGCCGCCCTGCTTGCCGATACCCATGATGTGGCGTCGTTCGAGTCGGAACACGTCCTCCGTCACGAGGCCTTTCCAGCCGTTCCGAATCCCGACGAACTCCAGTCCGTGGGTCTGGACTCCGCTGAACACGATGGCCCGGATGACCGCGTTGAGCCCTGGTGCGTCGCCGCCGCTCGTGAGGATGCCAATAGTCATGGAACTATCTTGCTGCACGCCCGAGGATTGGCCGAACGCGCAGGGCTTTTCACGGCTCGTCCGCGCTGCCGCTTCCCGGTTCGTTCTCGCTGGCGTCGAGGTCGCCAGAGTTCTCCGCGTCCTCGTTGGCGTACGTCGCCGGCCCGCTGCCGGGTTCGGCGTCGGATTCGGCCAGCTTCTTCAGCAGCTCGTCCGCGCGTTTTTTGGAATCGTCGCGGTGCTCGGGGTCCCAGGCGGCAGGTCCTCCCTGGTTTGCGAAGGGATCGAAGTCAGCCATTGCACACTCCCTTCGCGTCGAACCGGCCGTTTTTGACCGTGGGTGGAGTGTAACCAGCCGCGGTACCCCGGGTAAAGAGTCTGCGCCACGTCATCCGGCTTCGAGTACGGCCATGGCCGCGTTGTGGCCGCCGAGTCCGCTCACTGCTCCCCCGCGCTGGGCGCCGGACCCGCACAACAGGATGCGGTCCCACTCGGTTGAAACCCCCCAGCGCTCGGCGGGGGTCGACATCGGCGCGTCATCCTCGAGGAAAGGCCAGGCAAGCGGTCCGTGGAAGATGTTTCCGCCCGGCATGCCGAGCGCGTTCTCAAGGTCCAGCGTGGTTTTCGTCTCAACGCAGCGCTGCCCGTTCCCATCCACCATGAGCACGGATTCGATCGGCTCGGCGAGCACAGAATTCAGGGACGACAGCACGGCAGACTCGAGGCGTTCACGCATCGCATCATTGTTCCGGGCGTTGAGCAGCCGGTCCGGTGCATGGAGCGCGAACACCGTGAGAGTGTGCGCGCCGGATTCCTGAAGTTCCGGGGAAAGGATGCTCGGGTCGGTGAGCGAGTGGCAGTAGATTTCGGCGGGGATCGGGTCGGGGAGACGGCCATCCGATGCGGTCTCGAATGCCGACTGCAACTGGCTGTAGAGCTCATTGATGTGGAAGGTTCCGCCGAATGCGGCCGCGGGGTCGACCGAGGGGTCGCGGAGCCGGGGCAACCGGGACAGCATGAGGTTCACCTTGACCTGAGCTCCCTCGGGTCTGGCGTGCTTCGACGGAACACTCCCGGTGATCAGGCCCTCCACCACGTAGGGTGCGACGTTGGCAAGGATCGTCGACCCCGTCACACGGTGCTCCTGCCCGCGGTGCGCGAAACTCACGGCGCCCTCCGGGTCAATCGCGGTGACTTCCGCGTCGGTGATGAGCGTCGCGCCGGCGCGACGGGCCGAATCGGCGAGGGCCGTGGTGACGGCGCCCATGCCGCCGACCGGCACATCCCAGTCGCCGGTGCCGTTGCCGATCACGTGGTACAGAAAACAGCGATTCGCGGAAAGGCTCGCATCGTGCGCGTCGGCGAACGTGCCGATGAGGCCATCCGTGAGCACGACGCCGCGCATGAGGTCATTGGCGAACGTACGCTCGATCGCCTCCCCGATCGGTCGTTCGACGATCGCCGACCACAACGCGTCATCCGCCAGAAGGCGCCGAGTTTCGGTTCGGGTGAGCAGCGGATCGCACATGGTGGGGAAGATCGCGCGCGCGAGCTTCGCGGTGCCCGCGTAGAAGGAGTTCCAGGCCGCCGCATCCGCCTCGGCGCCGATCGCGGCGAAGGAAGCCAGCGTCGCGTCCGCGTCCGCGTTGTCGACCAGCAGCCCGCGTTCGGTTCCCGGATCGGGCGTGTACGAGGAGTAGCGGCGCCGAAGAAGCCGAACGCCCAGATCGAGGTCGCGGATGATGCGCCGGGGCAGAAGGCTGACCAGATACGAGTAGCGGGAGAGCCGCGCATCGACGCCGGGGAACGCGTCGGCGGAGACGGCCGCACCACCGACGGCGCCCGCGCGTTCGAGCACCGTGACGGACTTCCCGGCCCGCGCGAGATACGCCGCCGCGACGAGACCATTGTGTCCGCCGCCGACAATCACGACGTCCTTGTGTTCTGGCATGTTCCGAGCCTAATCAGTGCCCGCGCTCGCTGTAGTTCAGTCTCAGGTGCGCCCAGTAGCCTTTCAGAATGGACATCCATGAGCATGCCGCGACTTCGGCGTTCGCGCGGCTCGCCGAGGAGTCGATCGGCACGGTACGGCGGTGGCTCGGCGCCGCGGATGTCCCTGTGCCGGCCGCGGAGGCACGGCTGGCCAGAGTCGTCAGCACGCCGCGGGGAGCCGACCTCGCGACCGACATTGTGCACGGTGTCCTTCGCCCTCGGGAGGCCCGGGCCATTTCGCGAAACCTCGAGTTGCTGTCCCATGGCCTGCCTCCCGGCTCCCGGCAGGGCATCGAATTCGACACCCACATTTCGGCGGGGCTCGCCTCACTGTCGGCCGGAGTGGCGACCGGTGTTGTGCGGGATCGATTTTTTCGACTGTTTTCTCACCTGCTCCTTCGCCTCGACGTTCGGGAGCTGAATGACCATCTGGCCGACCTGAGGCGACGCGGGGGCATCCGGCCGACGCTCGCACCGGTTGCCGGTCCCGCGAGCGGACGGCACGAAGCGGACCGTCAGGCTGCGGACGTGCGCGACCTGCTTCTGCGGCCGGACGTCGACTCCGTGTCGTTCCGGGTTTCGTCGGTGTGCGCATCCTGGCGGCTGGTCGAACTGGATGCGCTCGTCGACGAGGTAACGAACCGCGTGATCCCGCTGTTCGACGCCGCGGCCGGCGCGCAGGGACCCAAGCATATCGACCTCGAGGTGGGCGTGTTCGATGAACTCGAACCCACGCTCAGGGTGTTCGAACGGATGCTGAAGCGGTATCCGCAACTCGATGTCGGGATCGCGCTTCCGGACTATTTCCCGGACTCCCTGCCCGCGCTGCGCCGGGTTTCGGCGGCGGCACGGCAACGGCATGCGGGAGGCGGAACCACCGCGACCGTGCGCATCACGAGGGGCGAATTTCGCACGCAGGAGGCAGCCGTGGCCGAAGCGCACGGCTGGACTCCCGCGGTGTTCCCCAGCCCGGAGGAGGCGCACGCCCAGTACCTTCGCATGCTCGACTTCGCCCTCCACCCGGCACACACGGCGTCCCTTCGCGTGATCTCGGCGACGCACGATGTGTTTACCACGGCATTCGCGTGGCGGCTGGCCCGGTTGCGCGGGGTTGAGCGAAGCCTTGAGCACGAGTTCCGACTAGGTGTGGCGACGAGGGAAGCGGACGTGGTGAAACGCGATGTCGGCGGCGTCCGCATCCACGCGCCCGTCATGCATGCGGGGCAATTGCCGCTCGCGACCCCCTCTCTGGTTCGGCGGATCGAGGAGCTGTCCGGGCCGGAAGCGCACCTTTTCGCTCCTACGACACCGGCAGCTCTCGACGCGGCTTTCGCGCACGAAGAACGGCGTTTCCTGGCCGCGCTGGATGGTTCCCGCCAAACGATTGTCGCGACCATGCGGCACCAGAACCTCGTGCGCACGGAAGTGGCCGACTTCACCAATCCGGCGACCAGGGAGTGGGCACAGGGTGTTCTCGAGCGGGCACGGGATTCTGCGGCCGGCGAAGCGGTGCTGGCGCGCTCGGCGGTGGATAGCATTCCGGCACTGGATGCGCTCGTCTCGGGCGCGACCGGCCCCGGCCAGTCCTGGGGGGAACGGCGCGGGCCCACGAGGGCGGCAGTCCTCGAGAGCGTTGCGGAGGTTCTCGCCGAGTGGCGGGGGCTCCTCGCCGAGGTTGCCGTGAGCGAAAGCGGCGTCCCCATCGAGGAAGCGGACGCCGACGTCACCACCGCCATCCAGTTCGCGGTGACGGCTGCGGCCAATGCTCGAGAACTCGACGAGCTCGCGGGGGCGAAGTACGTTCCGCCGCGCCTGATCGTCGTCGTCTCTCCGCGCAGTTGCGCGGTGAGTTCGCTCGCGGCGACGGTGCTGGCGGGACTGGCGGCCGGCGGCGCCGTGATCGTGAAGACCGCGCCAGAGACTCGGCGGACCACCGCCGTGTTCCTGGAGACCCTCGTCGCGGGCGGCGTGCCGCCGAACCTCGTGAGCATGGTGGAGTCGGAGGGCGACGTGGCGCAGGCGCTCATCACCGATCAGCGGGTTGATCGGGTCGTGCACGCCGGAAGCAGGCACGTCGCGAAACTGTTCCATTCCTGGCGGGCCGAGCTGCCTCTGATATCGGCGACGGGCGGCCGGAATTCGGTGATTGTGACTCCGAGTGCCGACCTCGAGGCAACGGTAGCGGATGTGGTGAGCAGCGCACTGGATCACGCCGGTCAGGCTCCGACCGCGACCGGCACGGTCATCCTCGTCGGATCGGTGGGTTCCTCCGCCCGGTTCCTCGGGCGCCTGGCGGATGCGGTGGCGTCCATCCCCACCGACCGTGCGCGCGGCAGGCACGCGGGCATCGCCTCGCTCGCACGTCCGGCGGGCGAGCGGGAACGGGAAGCGCTGGACGAACTCGCGGACGGCGAATCGTGGCTGGTTCGCCCGCGCAAGCTCGATGCCGACGGAGCATTCTGGTCACCGGGAATCCGCGACGGGGTCCGCGCGGACTCTCTGGTCAGGCGTCAGGAGCGTCGCGCACCCGTTCTGGACATTGTGCGGGTGCCCACGCTCGCGGATGCGATCGACGCCCAGAACGCGCCGGAGTTCGGCCTGAGCGCAGGGATCTTCTCGTTGGATGCGGATGAGGTGGAGTTCTGGCTCGATTCGGTGCAGGCGGGGCTGGCGTGCATCAACCGCCCGGTGGTTTCCAGTTTGGGGGCGCGAGTGCCGGTGGGCGGTTGGGATCGTTCGATTCTCGGAACGGGGACGGCCGCTGGCGGGCAGGATGCGGCGATCGTGCTCGGCACGTGGGAGCCAGTTGCCGAGGCTCAGGGTTTGACGGTGACTCTGGATGGCATCGGCGAGAGGGCCGCACGGCTCATCGCGGCTTCCCAATCCGGGATGACGTTCGCCGAGTTCGACTGGGTCCGCGCGGGCGCTCGTCGCGACGAGAACGCCTGGACGTCCGCCTTCGCGACGAAGGAATCCGCGAGTTCGGGATTCGAGCGAAACGTCCAACGGTACCGACCGGTTCCGGTGACCATCCGGTTGAGCGAGGGAGTTCCGGTCGCCCAATTGGTGCGGGTACTCGCGGCGGCGGCCATCACCGGCGCGCCGGTGGCGGTGAGCAGCGCCGTGCCGCTGCACCCCGGTCTGATCGCGGCGTTCGGCGAACCGGACAGCCCCGTTGATGTCGCCGAGGTTCTCGTGGAGTCTGATATCCGGTGGCGGGCCCGCGTGCAGGCGCGCGAAATTGTGACGAATCGAATTCGCCTGATCGGCGGCGATTCCGACGTGCTCGCGAGAGTCCTGCACGGGCAACCGGGCATCGCCGTGCACGCCGGCCCGGTGACGACCAGCGGGCGGATCGAACTGCTTGCCTTCCTGCGTGAGCAGTCGATCTGCATCGGACTGAGTTCGGCGGAACTGTCGGCAGCCAGCCTTCGAAGAATTCGCATTCGCTGACGCAACTGTCCCTATCACTGGGGGTCGGGGAATGCCCCATTCGCCGGGTGACGTTCGTAAGCTTGCCTCCTCGCCTAGCGGATCGACCGTGAACTTCGGTTCCCTCCTGCTGTTCCCCGGCGGACTGCTGCTGTTCGGCGGGCTTCTGCTCAGCCTCACCGGGGTGCGACGCCGCGGAGACCGGGGAGCGCTGGCGAGCGAGTAGCGTTGGCGCTGTGGAACATCCCGAGCAGACGACGCACGGTGTTGGCCCATGGCAAGGCGACTGGCCGACCGGCAGCGAGTACGACCCGGAGCTTTTGGAGCGCGGTGACACCCGGAACGTGATCGACCGCTACCGGTACTGGCGCATGGAGGCGATCGTCGCCGATCTTGACGGCCGTCGGCATCCGTTTCACGTCGCGATCGAGAACTGGCAGCACGACCTCAATATCGGGTCGATCGTGCGCAGCGCGAACGCGTTCGCCGCCGAATCCGTGCACATCATCGGCCGTCGGCGGTGGAACAAGCGCGGCGCGATGGTGACGGATCGCTACCAGCACGTCCTGCAGCATCCGGATGTCGCCGCGTTCGCCGAGTGGGCGAAGGAGGCCGGGTTGCCGATCATCGGAATCGACAACATTCCGGGCAGCGTGATCATTGAAACGTTTACGTTTCCCCGCCGCTGCGTTCTCCTGTTCGGACAGGAAGGGCCGGGGCTGTCGCCGGAGGCCATCGCCGCATCCGAGGCCATCGTGGAGATCAGCCAGTTCGGCTCGACCCGTTCGATCAATGCGTCCGCGGCGGCGGCCGTCACAATGCACGCCTGGATCATGCAACACGTGAGATTCTCTAACCCCGGCGGATAGACTGGAGTGTAATCCCCACCAATCGAAGGGATATTTGCCATGCCCGCCATCGTGCTGATCGGCGCCCAGTGGGGCGACGAAGGCAAAGGTAAAGCGACCGATCTGCTCAGCGATCGCATCGATTACGTCGTCAAATTCAACGGCGGCAACAATGCGGGCCACACGGTGGTGATCGGCTCGGAAAAGTATGCGCTGCACCTGCTGCCCTCCGGCATCCTCACCGACGGAGTCATTCCGGTCATTTCGAATGGCGTCGTGATCGACCTCGCCGTGCTGTTCGAGGAGCTGGATGCGCTGGACGCGAGGGGCGTCGATGTGTCCCGTCTCCTTGTGAGCGCGAACGCCCACGTCATCACCACGTATCACCGCACGATCGACAAGGTCACGGAGCGCTTCCTGGGCAAGCGCCAGATCGGGACGACGGGGCGCGGGATCGGCCCCGCGTACGCGGACAAGATCAACCGGGTCGGCATCCGCATCCAGGACCTGTTCGACGAGAACATCCTGCGCCAGAAGGTGGAGGGCGCGCTGGAGCAGAAGAACCAGATTCTCGCCAAAATCTACAACCGCCGGGCGATCACGGTCGACGAGGTCGCAGACGAGCTTCTCTCGTTCGCCGACCGCCTGAAGCCCATGGTGTCGGACACGTCGCTCGAACTCAACAACGCGCTCGATGCGGGCAAGACGGTGCTGTTCGAGGGCGGGCAGGCGACGATGCTGGATGTGGACCACGGTACGTATCCGTTCGTGACGTCCTCCAACGCGACGAGCGGCGGCGCGGCGACCGGGTCCGGGGTGGCGCCGAACCGTTTCGATCGGGTCATCGGTGTCATCAAGGCGTACACGACCCGTGTCGGCGCCGGACCGTTCCCCACCGAGTTGTTCGACGAGTGGGGCGAGTTCCTGACCGAAAAGGGGGCAGAGTTCGGCACCACGACCGGACGGGTTCGACGCTGTGGCTGGTATGACGCGCCGATCGCCAGGTACGCCTCCCGCATCAACGGGGTCACCGATTTCGTGCTCACGAAACTCGATGTGCTCACCGGAATCGAGAGCATCCCGGTGTGTGTCGCGTACGACGTCGACGGCACGCGAATGGACGAGATGCCGGTGTCGCAGACCGATTTCCACCATGCGGTGCCGATCTACGAGAACTTCCCCGGCTGGACCGAGGACATCACCGGGGTACGCACCTTCGGCGATCTGCCGAAGAACGCGCGCGACTATGTGATTGCGCTGGAAGAGATGAGCGGTTCGAGGATCTCCGCGATCGGTGTGGGCCCCGCCCGCGACGCCATCGTGGTGCGCCACGACCTCGTCGGGTAACTGGCGCGCGAGTGTAGTCGTTCCCCGCCTTACGTGGCGTGGCTTGTTCGCAATTCAGGCTGGACGCTCACGCAGTCATCCGAAATTACCGAAAGTGCGGGCTTTACCGTCGGCAGGATCTGCTTTTTGCCTGAATTGCGAACGGGAGACACCTCGCGTTGTTGATCTTCTCCGAGCAAGCAATGAGTGTGACCACAGTGCTGCGGCGTCCGCGGGTGCCCGTTGCCAGCAGGCAACTACAGTTGCCGCCCGAGGACGTAACGCTGAATGGCGATAACTGCGGCGCCGCGACACCATTCGGTGTCATCGCCTGGCGTCGTGACGAGGTCGAGCTTTTGAGTCCGAGGGTCGCGGCCTTCAGCAATTCCGCAGTGCAGTGCTTCTTCGGCCACATCAACGAGTCGAACACCCTCGCCGCCCAGAATGATCCGCTCAGGCAGAACCAAGTTGGCAACCGCCGCGATCATCCGACCGAGCCCTCTGCCTGCATCGTCGACGATACGCCTGGCGGCGGGTTCGCCGGCAGCGGCAAGGTCGAGTGATTCGTCATAGTCGAGTGTGCGGCCCACTGCCGCCGAAACTGCCTGAGTAATGGCTGCCTGGGTCAGAACGCTTCGAGCACACCCCCGGTGGCCGGCCGGGCAGACCGGCCCGAACGGATCGATCGGCCAGTGTCCGACAAGTCCGATGCCGGAATCTTCGTTGACGACGAGTCTGTTGTGGATCACGAGCCCGAATCCGATACCTGCGCCGAGCGTAAGCACGGCGAACCGATCCAGCCCACGCCCGGCACCGAACCAGTGCTCAGCTTCAGTGAACGCGACGACATCGTTTTCGATGACCGTCGGTATTCCGGTGGTGGTTTCCAGCATCGCGCCGAGCGGAACTTCAGTCCATTCCAAAAATGGAGCGCTCGTGATCACCGCGTGATCTTCGACGAGGCCGCCAATTCCGACCCCAAGCGCCGTAATTGACGGCACTCGTTCTCCGAGTTGCTTAGCCAGGTCAGCCAAAACCGCAGTGACTGCCGTTGGGTCCCGCGAATCGAGCGTTGCGGACGCGGTGGCGACAACGTTGGCGCGAAGGTCTGTGGTGACCCCCAGCACCTGGTCTCCGGTGAGCTTCATTCCGATGAAATGGCGGGAATCCGGAAGGATGTCGAGCGGCCGCGATGGGCGCCCGGCACGCCCGTCCACACGTTCGGCCCCTTCCACCAGAAGACCGGCCTCGATGAGAGGGGTACTGAGTCGGGTGAGCGACCCGGGCGAAAGGTCGAGCCGACGGGCAATCTCGCTTCGGGAGATCGGACCGTTTATGAGCACCTCAAGCGCCACCGCCTGGGACGGACCCGAGAGCGGAGTCCACGGGGGCGTGGCAATTCTCACCTTGTCCGTTCCTTCCTAGTTTGTCTCATCCCAGCCCTCATATGTTTTGGCATTCAAAATACTACGCGATGTAATGATGAAATGGGATGCTATTGACACCGAATTGCTTTTGTACTAAAACTAACCACAGGCACCACTCCCTCCGTTCGCTTCCCATTGCGGCGGAGATTCGACAAGACAGGAGTATCCGCAATGAAGCGCAGTAGCAAATTCGGATCGGCGGTGGCAATCGCGGCGGCACTCGCCGTGGTGGCCACCGGTTGTTCCGCGACATCAAGTGGTGGCCAGGGCAAACCCGACAGCCCCGTCACGATCACGTTCTGGGGCTCCTATGGAAACGGAGGAAACTCCACACAGCAGGACGCCCTGAATAAGACGCTGATTCCGGCATTCGAAAAGGCAAACCCGAACATCACAGTGAAGTATGTCGACATCCCGTATGACGACATGCTGAAGAAGCTCACCACGAGCGCTGCAGGCGATGAGCTTCCGGATCTGGTTCGTGCTGATCTGGGTTGGGTACCGCAATTTGCGGACCTCGGCGTTCTGGTGCCGTTGTCGGATGCGATGAGCGACTTCAAGAAGCTTGCCGACGCGACTTACCCCGGGTCGCTGTCGACGAACCTCTACAAAGGCAAGTACTACGGCCTGCCGCTCGACACCAATACCCGGGTGTTGATTACTGACCAGAAGGCGCTGGACGCAGCGGGCATGACCGCACCGCCGGCAACCTTCGATGATCTGAAGGCGATGGCGGCAAAACTCAAGGGCACCGGGATGTCGGTCTTTGCCGACAGCGGTCTTGGCGCATGGAACATTTCGCCGTGGATCTGGTCGGGCGGCGGCGCAATAACCAACGACAAGCTCACGAAATCCACCGGCTATCTCGACAGCGACAAGAGTGTTGCAGCAGTCCAAATGCTCGTCGACTTTTACAAGGAGGGGCTCATCCCTAACCTCATTATTGGGAATCAGGGAGCGACCGGAACCTCCGATGGCCTGCCGGGAGGCAAGTATGCGACAATTCTCGACGGACCATGGATGCAGGGCATCTGGAGCGGCCAGTATCCCGACTTCAAACCAATCTATGCGCCAATGCCAGCTGGCCCGGGCGGGTCGATCAGCGTAGTCGGCGGCGAAGACATTGTCATGACGGCGAGCTCGAAGCACCAGGATGCGGCCATGAAGTTCATCAGGTTTACTCAGACCGAGCAGTTCCAGATTGAGATGGTCAAGACTGGGCAGATGACCATCATCCCGGCGTTCGCCGATCGGGAGGCGGGCATTGCCGCCTACTATTCGACGTTCGCGACGCAATTGAAGTCGGCGAAGGCCCGACTCGCGATCCCGCAAGCGTCGAAAGTTGACACCATTCTGTCTACGGAATTGACGCCCGCATTCAAGGGGGAAATCTCGGTGAAGGACGCGCTCAGCAAGGCTGCGGCACAGATTGACCAACTGTTGGCAGGAAACTAACCGTTGTGACAACGCTCACAACCGGTGAGTCCGTGACGGGTCGTGCAGTGGGACTACCCACCACTGCACGACCCGCCCTTCGGGGACGCAACCACTCTGGCCGCAGGTTTCGCAGCGGACTCACCCCTTACCTTTTTCTCGCGCCGGGAGTGATCCTGTTTGCGGTCATGATCATCTATCCGATGGTCCAGGCCGTGCAGATGAGTTTCTTCGATTGGAAGATCGTCGGAAGCGCGACAAGTCAGTTCTTGGGGCTAGACAACTACATTCGGGCCTTCAACGATCCGCATTTCTGGCTCAGTCTGACCAATAGCGGCATTTACATGCTTTTCACGGTGCCGCCGCAAATCATTCTCGGCCTCATGGTCGCGCTCTTGCTCAAGAAGAAGAGTCCCACGCAGCCTTTCTTCCGGGTCCTCTTCTACCTTCCGGTGGTCACAAGCTGGGTGGTCGTGTCGTTGCTCTTCAAGTACCTTTTCGCCGACAGTGGCCTCATCAACTTCACGCTCGGCGACTTCCTCCATCTCACGAACGGAGATACTTCGTGGCTTGCGGAGAGGTGGACGGCGCTCGTGGCCATTTGCGCGCTTGGAGTGTGGAAGGGAATCGGCTGGTCGATGATGATCTTCCTTGCCGGCCTGCAAAGTGTGCCTCAGGAACTTGAGGAGGCTGCGACCGTCGACGGCGCCAACCGATGGCAACGATTCAAAGCGGTCACCCTTCCGGCAATCTGGCCGGCAATGCTCTTCGTCGTAGTGATGCTCGTGATCGGCGGCTTCAACGTGTTCACCTCGGTCCTGCTTATGACCGGGGGTGGCCCCGGCGGTCAAACGGATGTCGTGCTCACTTACATGTACCAGCAGGCGTTTTCTTTCCTCGACTTCGGCTATGGGTCGGCGCTCGCGGTCATCCTCACGCTCATCGTTTTCGTCATCACCGTGATTCAGCTCAGGCTGTTTCGAGACCGCAGCGGGGAGAGTCTGGCATGAAAGGCAGCCGTTCCGCGCGGACTCTCTCGACGACATTCCGGTACGCAGCGCTCATCGCTGGCGCGCTCGTCATGGTCATACCGTTCCTCTACATGGTGTCGACGAGCTTCAAGGCGCAAGCCTACGTTCTCACCTTTCCGCCGCAATTCATTCCCGACCCCGCGACGACAGACAATTACGTCCAGGCGCTGACCACTGAGAATTTCGGCCGGTACTTTCTCAACTCCATCATCGTCTCCGTTATCGCAACCAGCGTGTCTCTGCTGGTGAGCTCGATGATGGCTTACGCGTTTGCGCGATTTGACTTCCCCGGTCGGGAGCTAATCTTTCGGGTTCTGCTCCTGGGACTCATCGTGCCGGCGATGATGCTCATCATCCCTCAGTTCATCCTGGCCAAACAACTGCATCTGCTCGACTCGCTACCTGGGCTGATTGTGTTCTACATTGCGGGGACGCTCGCGCTCAACACCTTCCTCCTGCGCGGCTTTTTCGAGTCAATCCCCGCGGAGCTTGATCAGGCCATGCAGGTGGATGGCGCCAACGCGTGGGTCCGCTATTGGAACCTCGCCCTGCCGCTGGCCAAACCCGCACTGGCGACGGCAACGATCTTCACCTTTCTCTCCTGCTGGGACGAGTTCGCCTGGGCCCTCACGATTATCAATACTCCCGAGCACCTCACTCTGCCTGTCGCGATCCAGTTGTTCCAGGGTCAGAACGCCACCCAGTGGGGCTTAGTGTTCGCTGCTTCCCTGATCGCGGTAATTCCGGTCATTATCGTCTTTCTCGTGTTCCAGCGGTACATCGTTCAGGGCCTTACGGCCGGATCGATCAAAGGTTAGATATGACTACAACACTCTCCTCGAAGCACATGGTTGACCAGGGTGTGCGGATCATTGCCGATGGGCAGGCTCCGTCCGGGGCATACATCGCAAGCCCGAACTTCCCGCAATATCACTACGCGTGGCTGCGGGATGGAGCGTATTGCGCGCTCGCCATGGACGCCGCCGGTGAGCCCGCGTCCGCGGAAGCGTTCCACGACTGGGTAGCTGGTGTGATTGAGTCCAGGCGCGACGAGATCCATTCCCTGGTCGGACGGCTTGAGCGCGGCGACATTCCGAAACCGCACGAAATGTTGCCGACCCGCTACACGCTGGACGGCCAAAACGAACACGTGGACGGCGAGGCGTGGCCGAACTTTCAGCTCGACGGGTACGGCACGTGGCTGTATGCGCTGCACTCGCACTTCGGCCGCGAACTGCCGGTTCGCCTGCTCCCGGCCGTCGAACTTGCCGTCAGCTATCTGTCCTCGGGTTGGCAATTGCCGTGCTTTGACTATTGGGAAGAATTTGGGCACCGCCAGCACACGGCGACGCTTGCCGCCATCGCTGCCGGGCTGAAGGCGGGAAGCAGCATGCTCGGCGCCTCAGCGCCAGAGGAAATCGCAAATGAAATTCTTCGTTTCATCAGCACTCGATGCGTGTTCGATGGCGCCTTCGGCAAAGGCCCGGAGGATGGGCGCGTCGATGCGAGCCTTATTTCGCTCGCCACACCGTTCGGGCTGTACGACTCCGACGACCCGGTGATGGCGAGGACGGTGGAGAAGATCCGAGGCGACCTTTCGTCGCCAACCGGGGGTATCCGCCGGTACATCGGGGACACGTACTTCGGCGGAAATCCCTGGCTTCTCCTAACGGCATGGCTGGGCTGGCATGATCGCTTAACGGGCAACGATGCCGGCCACCGCGCAGCGCGCGACTGGGTTCTTGAGCACGCGACGAAGGGCGACGACCTTCCCGAGCAGATCCTCCACGAGCCGCAGGATGCCGCATTCGTCGGATCGTGGCTTGAACGGTGGGGGCCAGTAGCGAACCCTCTGCTCTGGTCTCACTCAAAATTCATTCTCATGGAATCGGAAGCGACCTCCGCGACATGGAACTGATTCCCGATAGCACCCACTACTCGACTGATCAGTCAGTCGTTATAGAGCTCTCCGCACCCGCCCCGAGCGACAGCAAAATCGTCGTGACGAAGCTCGCCGAGATTGTCCGCACGGTGCCCGTCGCCTGCAAAGCGACCATGGTCGATCTCGGACGTTTCGAGAGGGGCGGGTACGGAGTTCACTTCGAAGGGGGCCGCACCGCATTCGATGTTCTTTCCAGTGCGTTCGAACGCCCGCGCTACGGTTTCGTCGCCACCATGACGCCGGGGGTTGACATCGACGCGGTCACGCGCAATTTCCGACGCATGCACCTTAACCTCGCTCAATTTTACGACTGGGGATACCGTCATTCGCAGCTCCTTCCGCCCACGCGGATCTATATGGATCCGCTCGGCCTGGAGCGCGACCTCGATGTCGTCAACGAGTTGGCGACAGCCATGAGTGTTCAGGGAACCGTGCCGCTTGGTTACTCCGCTGTCTATGCAGTGGGTTCGGATGAGCGTGAGCGTTGGTCGGACTCGGTTATCTACAGAACGGACGGAGAACCCTATCGGCTCGGCGAAGAGTTTCTCATTCTTGTGGACCCTGCTGAGCCTGAGTGGCTCGAACACTACCTGTCCCAATTGGAGGATGCTCTGGAGGGAACCGATCTCCGCGGCTTTCACCTTGACCAATATGGGTGGCCCAAGTTTGCCGAGCGGCGGGATGGGAGCCGAGTGGACTTGTCGAAGTCCTTCGTCACGCTCCTCGCAGCGATTCGTGACCGCCTTCCGGAGGCCAAGTTCATGTTCAACAATGTGAACGACTTCCCGACGTGGGCGACAGCGACGTCGCCGCAGGACGCAACGTATATCGAGGTGTGGGAGCCTCACGGAACTTTGCAGGATCTTGGTGAGCTCGCGACTAAGGCCCTGTCCTACCGTCCAGAGCATCCACCCATTCTCTCGGCCTACCTGTCCTGTTACTCGGAGGACGAGACGCGCGCAAATGCTGCAGCAAACTTGGTAATGGCAACCGCCTGGTCGCACGGGGCAAGCCACTTGCTGCTCGGAGAGTCCGGCAATGCGCTCACCGACCCGTACTACCCACGAAACCACGTCCTCGCGCCGGAGAGCCTGACAAGTTTCGCCCGATGGTACGACTTCGCTGTTCGCTACGGCGATCTGCTGTTTGACCCGCAGGCGCAAGACGTTACAGAGTCATTTACCGGGGGAATCAATGAGGACATCACGTTCTCCGGAGCAGAATTCTCCACGAAAGCAGTGGCGGGCACGGTCTGGACGCGGATTGTTCGAACCCCACTCGGTCTCGTCGTGCACCTGATTAATTTGGTTGGACAAGTCGAAACCAACTGGGACAACGGAAAAAATCCGGTAACGACGGTACGGAATGCCCAGCTGAGTCTCGCACTCGTCAAACAGGGTGCCGCGGTCTACTTTTTTGACGTGGAGAATCCGGATATGTCTTTGCTCGCGTCAATCGGGCCCGGCTCTGCCGTGCAGTCCAACGCTCTTTCCGCGGGGCAGACAAGCGCCGTCTTCCCACTTCCTCCGCTGGGCCCATGGTCTGTCCTCTTCATCCCTGCGGACACATTCAGCTAGCCTCAGATCCCACCCGGCGAATCGCCATTCCCAGATAGCGCACAGTGAGCAGCACAGTCGAAGATTAGACCACGCTGAAGCCCTCGGGAAGAGCCAATCTTCCGGTCAGGGCAAGCAGCAGGACCTCCCCGTTTCCGCCGAGTGCGGCAACCCTGGCAGCGAGCGCGGCGGCTTCCGCCACGGCCTCCGCGGGGAGGGCATGGGCAATGCCGGCTGCCCGCGAGAGGTCCATCGTGTGCACCACCAGCTCGAAGGTTCTGGTTCGAAGGTATTCCGCAAGCGGAATGGTCCTGCCGCCTACTACCGATACGATGCGACTCCCCGGCTGGGTCGCGATCGCGGCTAGGGTTCGGTCCAGCGACTTCGTGACGGTTCGTTGCGAATCGGGGCCGAGTTGCTCGCCTGCAGCTACGCCCCGGGCGGCGACGGCGTCGCCGCTCACGGCGGCACCGTGGAGGCCGAGATAGTAGCTCTCCGCATTGGGGCAGCTTGCCGTTTCCGGCGGCTCTTCCGATAGGTACTCGCCGACGGTCGAGATTGCCCGTGCGGTGTGCCCGGCGAGGCTGCGAATCGTCCACACGCCGAGCCCGGGCTCGTCCCACTGTAGGGGCGTGATGCCGCCGAGCATGCCGATGAAGGCGCGGGCCGCGCCCTCGAACACCGCGACATTCTTCATGCGTACCATCGTCCCACCGGCGGGTGCCAGAATCGATGGGTGACTGCACACCGGCCGGAACCCACGACACTCGAGGGCAGTTTCGTCCGCCTGGAACCTCTCGTCGAAGCGCACCTGCCCGGGCTGTTCGAGGCGATCGCGCACGAGTCCGTCTTCGAGTTCGGGTTCGGCGGCGGGCCGGCGGCGCTCCCCGGATCGCTCGAGGAGTTCGAGCGCTGGGCGGCGGCGCGCAACTCGCCGGACAACAACCCGTTCGCCGTGATCCTGGTCGGCGGGCCCAGAGACGGGACCATCGTCGGGACGACGACGCTCGGCGACTTCGATGTGGCCAGGGAGGCCACGCACATCGGGTGGACCGGCTACGACCCGCGCGTGTGGGGAACCGCGGTGAACCCCGAGGCGAAACTGCTTCTCCTCCAGCATGCGTTCGATGCGGGGTTCGGGCGCGTGAAGATCCAGACGGATGTCCTGAACCTGCGCTCCCGCGCTGCCATCGCCAAACTCGGCGCGACGTTCGAGGGCGTCGTCCGCCGCGAGCAGCCTCGGGCTGACGGGACGTGGCGAGACACGGCCATGTATTCGGTGATCGTCGACGAGTGGCCGGATGTGCGCGCCGGACTTGAGGAGCGGCTCGCCACCTTCGAGGGGCGGCCCGTGTTGTTTCGGTCTCCACGATGAAAGCCCGACGTCCGAGACGGGCGCCGGCGCTGGCGTCGCGACGAAGGCCAGAAATGGCCTTCGTTCCTAGCTCCAGCGCGCACGGTAGTGTCTATCTGTGAGTGAGACTGCCGCGGGCGCCAAAAGGTACGGCGTCGCCATCCAGTTCGTGCTCATGGGTCTCGCCTGGGGTTCCAGCTTTCTGTTCATGAAAGTGGCGCTGGACGGCGTCTCCTTCGCGCAAATCGCCTGGTCGCGCGAAATCCTGGGCGCACTCACCCTCGGCATCATCATGGTCATCGGTCGCCACCGGTTGCCTCGCGAGCCGATCGTGTACTTCCATTTCCTCGTGATCGCGATCACGAACGCGGTCATCCCCCACCTGTTGTTCGCGTGGGCGGAGCAGCACGTCTCCTCCGGTCTCGCCGCGATCTACAACTCGCTCACCCCCATCGCCACGGCGATCATGGCTGCCGTCGTCTTCCGTGTCGAGCGGCTTAATCGGGGCCAGCTGGTGGGTGTGGGCATCGGTCTTGTCGGCGTCGTGATCATCATCGCGCCGTGGCAGTACACGAACCTGAGCGGCGACCTGTGGGGTCAGCTCGCCTGCATCGTCGCGGCGAGTTCCTATGGCGTGGCCATCGGATACCTGCGCAAATTCATCAGCCCGCGGCCGATTGCGGGAACGACGGTGGCGTTCATGACCATCGGCACGGCCGGTGTGATCATGCTGGCACTCACGCCCGTGCTCGCGATCGGTCCGGTCAACCTGACCCTCCCGGTGGTCGCGTCGCTCGTCATGCTCGGTGCTGTCGGCACCGGGATCGCCTACATCTGGAACATCGCGGTGCTGCGGGCCTGGGGTCCGACGAACGTGTCCACCGTTACCTATCTGATCCCGGTCGTCGCCGTGGTGCTCGGCTTCCTCGTGCTCGGGGAGACGCTGTCGTGGCACGAACCGGCGGGGGCAGCGCTCGTGCTGCTGGGAATCCTGTTCACTCAGCAAAGGCTGAGGCTCGGGCGCCGCGCGAGCCTGGCCTAAGGGAAGTACCCTCTAAAGATGTCCGATGATCGCGCCACCCCCGACCTGCACGCTGTCCGCGAGGAGCTGGACAGCATCCGACTGAGCATCGACAACATCGACGCGGCGCTCATCCACCTTCTCGCCGAGAGATTCCGGTTCACGCAGCAGGTGGGGAGGCTCAAGGCCGCGAACGGACTTCCCCCGTCCGACCCTGAGCGCGAGAAAGTGCAGATCGCGCGGCTGAAGGCGCTCGCAGTGGACAGCCGCCTTGACCCGGCGTTCGCCGAAAAGTGGTTCAACTTCGTGGTGGCCGAGGTCATCCACCACCACGAGCAAATCGCCTCGACGGGCACCATCGAGACTCAGCCGTAGTGGCGCGCTGGGATCCCCGCAACCTTCCCTCGCAAGCGGGCAGGACGTTCGTCGTCACGGGCGGCAGCAGCGGAATCGGCTACTTCGCCGCTGAACAATTGGCCGGCACGGGTGCGCGGGTCATCCTCGCCGCGCGGTCAGAGGCGAAAGCGGATGCCGCGGCGAGCTCCATCCGAAGCCGCATCCCGGATGCCGAGGTCGGGTTCGTGAAGCTGGACCTGTCCTCGCTCGACTCGGTGCGCGACGCCGCCGCGGAGCTCAACCGGCTCGACCGCATCGACGGACTTCTGGAGAACGCCGCAGTGATCCTGGCCGGCCGGAAGCGACGCCTCACTGCGGACGGCCACGAGCTCACGTTCGGGACGAACCACCTCGGCCACTTCGCCCTCACCGCGCTCGTCCACCCGACGCTTGCGAAGAAGCCGGGCAGCCGCATCGTCACGATGGGCAGCGGCTCCACGCGGCTCGTGACTCTTCGGGCGTACGATCTGCAGAGCGAGAAGCGCTACTCCTCGTTCTCGAGCTACGCGCTGTCGAAGCACGCGACGCAAGCGTTCGGGTTCGAGCTGGACCGGCGGTTGCGGCCGGCCGAAAGCCCGGTAACCGCGCTCGTCGCGCATCCGGGCGGCGCGCAGGACGGCCTCACCCCGTTCCGCGCCGGCGTGAACGAGCCGACGGTGGCGCAGCGGTTCCTCGCGGGGCTCTCCTTCGTTGCGGGAGGGAGCAAGGAGGCGGCAGCGTGGCCACTGGTGCGAGCGGCGATCGATCCGGATGCCGTGGGCGGGCAATACTGGGGACGCACGACGCCGATCTTCGGCCGGCCGGTGCTCAACACCCCGGTCGCATCGAGCCACTCCGCCCAGTTCGGCGAAGGGTTGTGGTCGCTCTCCGAGAACTGGACCGGAATCCCGTTCCCCCTGTGAAACAGGCGGATCAGAAGAACGCGGCAGGAAGCGTTCCGGTGTGCACTGCCCGCAACGTGGCGATGTCCACGGTGAACACATCCTGCACTTCGAGGGCGGGGGCGAGTTTGTCCGTGACGCCGATGCGGAGCACAGGGTAGCCGCGGCCCTCGCACAGCCCCTGAAACTTCACGTCGTCTTCGCGCGGCACGCTCACGATCACGCGGCCGGTCGACTCGCTGAACAGTGCCGTGGCGACGTCAACGCCGTCCCGTTGCAGTATCTCGTCGAGCCACACCCGGGCACCGACCCCGAAGCGCAGCACGCTTTCGGCAAGTGCTTGGGCGAGGCCGCCGTCGGAGAGGTCGTGTGCTGAAGCGATGAGCGACTCGCGAGCCCCCGCAGCCAAAAGCGCGGCAAGCTTCTTCTCCCGCGCGAGGTCGACGGCCGGCGGCCTTCCGCCCAGATGGTCGTGAATCGTTCCGGCCCACGCCGAGCCATCGAACTCTTCGGATGTCGTCCCGAGCAGGTAAATGTTGTTGCCCTCGTCCTGCCAGCCGCTCGGCACCCGGCGGGCCACGTCATCGATGACGCCGAGCACCGCGACGACCGGGGTCGGGTGGATCGGCACGTCACCGGTCTGGTTGTAGAAACTCACGTTGCCGCCGGTGACCGGAATCTCGAGCTCAAGGCATCCGTCGGCGAGGCCTTCGACGGCGCGGGAGAACTGCCACATGACCTCGGGGTTCTCGGGCGAACCGAAGTTCAGGCAGTCCGAAACGGCCGCGGGCACCGCACCAGTGACGGCGACGTTGCGGTACGCCTCCGCGAGGGCCAGACGGGCACCCTCGTACGGGTCAAGCTGCGCGTAGCGGCCGTTCGCATCCGCGGCGATCGCGAAACCGAGGCCGCTCGACTCGTCGACGCGGATCATCCCGCCGTCGTCGGGGAAACTGAGCGCCGTGTTGCCGCCGACGTAGCGGTCGTACTGGTCGGTGATCCATGTCTTCGACGCGAGGTTCGGGGAGCCGTGCAATTGAAGAAACTGCTCCCGCAGCTCAGCGGGCTCGCTAGATCGCGGCAGCGCGGACGCCGAATCAGTCTGCAGCGCGTCGAGCCAGGCCGGGTAGGCGACCGGCCGCTCATACACGGGACCATCGATCGCGACGGTGCGCGGCTCGACGTTCACGATTTCTTCCCCGCGCCAGTCGATGATGAGCCGACCCGTGTCGGTGACCTCGCCGAGCACGCTCGTCTCCACATCCCATTTCGCCGTAACCGCAAGGAACGCGTCGAGCTTGTCGGGGTGCACGATCGCCATCATGCGCTCCTGGCTCTCCGACATGAGGATCTCTTCGGCCGTAAGAGTCGGGTCGCGCAATAGGACCCGGTCGAGTTCGATGAACATCCCGCCGTCGCCGTTGCTCGCCAGCTCGCTCGTCGCGCAGCTGATGCCCGCGGCGCCGAGATCCTGGATGCCCTCCACGAGTTCGCCCGCGAACAGTTCGAGGCAGCACTCGATGAGCACCTTCTCCGCGAACGGGTCGCCAACTTGCACGGCCGGTCGCTTCGTCGGGCCACCTTCCGAAAACGTGTCGGAAGCGAGGATGGATGCCCCGCCGATCCCGTCGCCACCGGTGCGCGCCCCGAACAGCACGACCCTGTTGCCGACGCCGCGCGCGTTCGCGAGGTGCAGGTCCTCGTGACGGAGCACCCCGACGGCGAGCGCGTTGACGAGCGGGTTGTCCTGGTAGCAGGAGTCGAAATAGGTCTCCCCGCCGATGTTCGGCAGCCCGAGGCAGTTGCCGTAGAAACTGATCCCGCCGACGACGCCGTGCACGACGCGCGCCGTATCCGGGTGGTCAATCGCACCGAAGCGAAGCTGGTCCATGACGGCAACCGGCCGGGCCCCCATCGATATGATGTCGCGCACGATCCCGCCTACTCCGGTCGCCGCACCCTGGAACGGCTCGATGAACGATGGATGGTTGTGGCTCTCCACCTTGAACGTCACGGCCCAGCCTTCGCCAATGTCGACGACCCCGGCGTTCTCGCCCATGCCGACCATGAGCTTCTCGCGCATCTTCGGCGTGACCTTCTCACCGAACTGGCGCAGGTAGATTTTGGAACTCTTGTAGGAGCAGTGCTCGCTCCACATGACCGAGTACATCGCGAGTTCGCCGCTCGTCGGACGCCGGCCGAGAATCTCCCGGATGCGGGCATACTCGTCCGGCTTCAGGCCGAGCGCGGCGTACGGCTGCTCGTGGTCGGGGGTCGCAAGGGCGTTGGCCACGGAATCGGTCACAGCGCGAAACTCCTGAAGGAAAGGGGATGCCGAACTCCTCCAGCCTAGTTGCCGCGCCGCCCGCTCAGACCGCCCGCACGCTTTCCGCGAGAGCCGCGAAACGTTCCAGTTCCGGTTCGTCGTACTCGACGGTCTTCACAGCCTCCGCGAGCCGGTCGCACTGGTCGTTGATCGCCGCCCGATGTTTCGCGTTCGTCGTGTTGAGCGCGACCTCGCGCAGCAGCAGGAACAGGCGCGCAACAAGATCCGGGTCGGACACCCCGTAACGGCGCGGCTGCTCCACCGCGAGGTTCAGGAGCGCCTCGAAGCGGTGCGGCCGCACGATCAGCCGGAGCACGCCGTCGTCATCGAGGATGCCCGCCGGCTGCGGCGGCAACTGCGCGATCTGGCACAGTACGGCGGAAATATGGCTGAGTGCGTGGACGGCGGTCGTCGGGTCGTTCACACTCGGCGACAGCGCCCGAATGGCCACGTCCACGAGTTGCCGCAGACCGTAGCCGATGTCCTGGCTGGAGGTGCGCTCGTAGCCGGTCGGGAATGCAGAGCGCACGCTCCGGTCGAACGCCTCCACGTCGAAGTCTTCGTCCATGTCGCCGCCCGAGCGCGGCCACCAGCTCACGACGGGCACGCCCGCGATGATGCTCGCGCCGATGCTGTGCTCCTCCTCGATGACGATGTCGAGGGTCGTCGCGAGCGCGGCCAGCCGGCTTCGGGATGCCGAGTGCAGGAATCCGGATCTCGTCGCCAGAACCGTGCGCACGGTGTCGGGGCGGGTGCCTTCCGGAATGGTCTCCGGGCCGTCCTCGGTGGTGGAGCGCACGAGGTCGATGGTCCGCCGGGTCTCTCGGTGGATGTTGCGCATCATGGTTTCCACGCGCAACTGCTTCGCGAGGTGGTCGAGGAACACCGTGAGCATGATGACGCTCGTGAGCGTGAGGATGAGGCACAGCGTGATGGAAATGCTGGGCACGGCCGCGGCCGTCGAGTCCGTGCTGTTCTGCACAGTGCGCAGCACCATGAGGGAAAACGTGAACGTGCCAAGGAACACGGCGAGCGTGGCGTGCACCATGCGGTCGCGCGCGAACAGGCGCAACAGCCGCGGCGTCGCCTGGCTGCTCGCAAGCTGCAGCACCACAACCGTGAGGGTGAACGTGAGCGAGGTGGCGGTGATGAGCGAACCGGCGATCGTCGACAGCACGGCACGCGCGCTGTCCGGGCCGCCGTTGAAGAGCGCGAGGCGGATGGCATCCGGCAATCGATCGTCGATGGCGGCATCCAGCATGGGAAGCAGAATGCCGACCGCGACCGCGAGAATGATCGTGCCGAGCGGGATCGGCCACAATCGGGTGGCGATCGCCTCGCGGATGAGCGCCCAGCGGCGGCGGATGCCGGCAATCCGACGGTCCTCCGCGCGGGAGCCATTCGGGTAGTACCGAAGCGGCGGCGAGGTTCGCGAGCGAGTCATCAGACCAAGGCTAGCCGTCTCGGCCCGGGGTTACCGCCCCCAGCCGCCGGGCGGACCGAGAATCAGCAGCACCGTGACGATCGCCACCACCGCAAGCGCGAAAACTGCCACGAGGATGATCGGGTGGTTCAGGAACCACCGCAGCAACCTGCTGATCCAGGTGTGGTCGCGGGGGTCGTCGGTGGCTTCGGTGCGCCACCCGCCCTCGAGCTTGCCGTTCTTCTCCAGCCAGCGGTCGAACGGAATGGTCGCGTAGGGGATGATCGCCGTGATGACGGCGCCGACGATGAGCTTGACGGGCCAGCGCTGGTTCACCCCGACGAGCACCGCCGTCGCCGCGTAGGTGACGAACACGAGCCCGTGCAGCGATCCGCCGATGAGCACGCCGAGGTTCCCGGCCTGCACCACGTACTTGAGGATCATGCCCGCGATGAGGAGCGTCCAGGTCACCGCTTCGGCGATCGCGACCACGCGGTAGAACGCGCGCGGCGTCACCCTGGATACGGCGAGGCGAGCGTCAGTTGTTTCGGAAGTCATACCCCCATCCTGACAGAGGGGCATGGCGCGGCCATCCGTCGAAAGAATGATTGCGCGGCACCTGTGCCTCTATCCGCGTTCGGCGGCGCGCAGGTCCTTCCGCAGGATTTTGCCGGAACTCGACTTCGGGATGGCATCGGTGAACTGAACCCGGCGCACCTTCTTGTAAGGTGCGACGTGTTCCGCCACGAACGCCATGACGCCGTCCTCATCCAGATCGGCGCCCTCCTGGAGCACGACGAAGGCTTTCGGCACCTCCTGGCCCTCGTCATCCGGGACCCCGATCACGGCGGCATCCGCGATCTGCGGGTGGGTGAGCAGAAGCGCCTCGAGTTCGGCCGGCGCAATCTGGTAGCCCTTGTACTTGATGAGCTCCTTGAGCCGATCCACGATCGTGACGACGCCCTCGAAGTTGACGGTTGCGATGTCGCCGGTGCGGAGGTAGCCGTCCTCGGTCATGATTTCGCTCGTGGCTTTCTCATTGCCCAGGTACCCGAGCATCACGTTCGGGCCGCGGCACAACAGTTCACCTCGCGCGCTTTCCCCTTCGTCGGGGACCTCGATATCCTCTCCGGTGGCCGGGTCGATGAGGCGGCACTCGATGTTCGGGAGGGTGAACCCCACCGAACTCAGCGACAGATCGGCTCGGTCGCTCGGGATGACGTGGCTCACCGGGCTCAGTTCGGTCATTCCGTAGCCCTGGATGACGCGAACTCCAAGGCGGTCGGCGACCGCCTGCGCGAGTTGCCCGTCCAGCGGTGCCGCGCCGCTGAACACCGTGTGCACGCTCGACAGGTCGTACTGGTCGACGAGCGGATGCTTCGCGAGCGCCACCGCCACGGGGGGCGCGATGAAGATGTTGCTGCACTTGTGGTCCTGCATGACGCGCAGGAACTCCACGAAATCGAACTTCGGCATCGTGACGAGCGTCGCCCGCTGCCGGACCGCCAGGTTCAGCAGCACGGTCATCCCGTAGATGTGGAAGAACGGCAGGAAGGCGAGCACCCGGTCGCCTTTGCCGACCACGATGGCCTGGCGG
Organism: Micrococcales bacterium; assembly: GCA_017306245.1. GTDB lineage: Bacteria > Actinomycetota > Actinomycetes > Actinomycetales > Microbacteriaceae > Terrimesophilobacter. The sequence continues at coordinate 106,884 of JAFKIY010000006.1, forward strand.
GACTGCTCGACATTGGCCACAAGGTTGCGGTGGCTGATCATGACGCCCTTGGGCAGCCCTGTCGTTCCGGAGGAATACGGCAGCGCGGCGATGTGCGTAGCGGGGTCGAAGGTCACCGTCGGCGGCTTCGCCTGCTCGGCGAGCAGGTCGCGAAGGTTGGTGTGCCCCTCAGCGCCATCCAGCACGATGAGGTGATCGTCGGCGATGCCGACCGCGGCGGCGCCCGCCTTCGCGCCCGCGAGCAGAGGCGACACCGTGATGAACCAGGTCGCCTTCGAGTCCTTCAGCTGCTTCACGATGTCCTCTTCCGTGGCGAGGGAATTGATCGTCGTGACGGTCGCGCCGGCGCGCAAAATCCCGTGGAAGACGCTCGCGAATGCCGGGACGTTCGGACACAGCAGCGCTACGACGGTGTCCTCATCGACACCCCGCGCGGCGAGCGCACCGGCAACACCGTTGATCTGGGCGATGAGCGCACGGTACGTGGTCTCCGCGCCGGTGGTTCCGTCGATCAGGGCAATCGTGTCCAGCTCATGGTCGCTCAGTCCGGTGAACAGGTAATCGTAAATGCTGATGTTCGGGATTTCGACGTCAGGGTAAGGACTCTTAAACACGCTCGGGCTCCTTCGGCAGAATCTTGTGGCCCTTCGGACTATACGCCCGTGCCCCCGCGGCGGAAAGGCGGGGTCTGGTTAGGCTTGTGGAGTCGCCAACAGGAGGAGAATCCGAATGTTCGAATGGACGAACTGGTGGGGCACGATCGCCGCTGTCGCCCTCGCCCTCATCGCCAACGTCGTTCTCGCCCTCATCACCTGGATCGTGAACGCGTCAGCAGGGAAGCGCACGCCGTGGCTGAGGGACATCATCGTGAGCGTGAGCCCGCGGGCGCATCTGCTCATTCTCGTGATCGGAATCTGGACCGCGGCCGGTTTCACCGCGCCGGCCGAATACAGCTGGTGGCCGGCCCTCTCGCGAGTGTTCCTGATCGTGGCGGTGCTCGTCGGCGCCTGGTTCGTGTCCGGTCTCGCTTCGTTCGGGTTCGGCCGGATGATAGCCCGCTACTCGGTGGAGCAGGACAGCGTGCCGGAGATCCGGCGCATGCGCACCCAGTTGAAACTGGTTCGCAGGCTCGTGAACGCCCTCATCGCGGTCATCGCGCTCGGCATAGTGTTGTTCTCGTTCCCCGAAGTGCGCGCAGTGGGCACGAGCGTGCTCGCGTCCGCCGGCATCCTGAGCCTCGTCGCGGGTCTGGCGGCGCAATCGACGCTCGGGAACCTCGTCGCGGGAATCCAGCTCGTGTTCAGCGATGCCATCCGCGTGGATGACGTCGTGGTCGTGGAGGGCGAGTTCGGCACGATCGGGGAAATCACCCTGTCGTACGTGGTCGTGTACATCTGGGATGAGCGGCGGCTCATCCTGCCGTGCACCTACTTCACGTCTCAGCCGTTCGAGAGCTGGACCAGGAAGAGCGCGGAAATCCTGGGGACCGTATACCTCGACGTGGACTGGCGGGTGCCGATGACGGAACTGCGGTCGAAGTTCCTGGAGTTCGTCGCGGCATCCGAACTGTGGGACCAGCGGAAGGCCGGAATGATCGTGACGGATGCCACGGGCGGCTATGTCACGGTTCGCTGCACCGTGTCCGCGAAGGACTCGGACGACGTGTGGACGCTGCGCTGCCAGGTGCGCGAGGAACTCGTCGCCTGGATTCAGAAAAACCACCCGGAAGCGCTTCCCGTCACCCGGGTTCAGGTGCCTGCCGCAATCACATCGACGTGACGCAACGCCGGCTCAGGCCACGGACAGTGCGTTGAGTGCGCTCGTGAAGAACGTGAGCCCGTCCGTGCCGTTGCGCATGGCGGCGGGAGTGTCCGGCCCGAAACCTTCCTCCGTCGCGTGCTCCGGATGCGGCATGAGCCCGACGACGTTGCCGCGCTCGTTCGCGATCCCCGCGATGTCGTTCAGGGAGCCGTTCGGGTTCACCTCGAGGTAGCGGAACACGACGCGGCCTTCGCCTTCGAGCCGCGCGATCGTGTCGGTATCCGCGATGTACCCGCCCTCGCCGTTCTTCAAGGGGATCGTGATTTCAGCTCCGGCCTCGAAACCGTTCGTCCAGGCGGTCGAGTTGTTCTCGACGCGCAGGCGCTGGTCGCGGCAGATGAACGAACCGTGGTCGTTGCGCACGAGCCCGCCGGGAAGGAGATGGGCCTCGACGAGCATCTGGAAGCCGTTGCAGATGCCCAGGATCGGCATGCCGTCATTCGCGGCGTCGATGACCTCGCTCATGATCGGCGAGAGGCTCGCGATCGCCCCGCACCGCAGGTAGTCGCCGTAGCTGAACCCTCCGGGGAGCACGAGGGCGTCGACGCCCCCAAGGTCGTGGTTGCCGTGCCACAGCGCAACCGGTTCGGCACCGGCGAGGCGGATGGCGCGCTGCGCATCGCGATCATCCAGCGAACCGGGAAACGTGATGACGCCGATGCGGGTCATTCGTCGGCAACCTTCACGCTCACCACGTCCTCGATGACCGAGTTGGAGAACAGCGTGTCCGCGAGTTCTCGTGCCGCGCTCAAGGCTTTGTCATCCGCGGGGCCATCCACCGTGAGCTCGAATCGTTTGCCGATCCGAACGTCCGAAAACGGCGTTGATCCGAGGCGGGCGAGAGCGCCGGCGACGGCTTTGCCCGCAGGGTCGAGAAGCTCGGCTTTGGGCATGACCTCAACAACAATGACCGGCACGGGAAACTCCTGCGAAAGCGGCGGGGTGAATACGTCGAGTCTACCGGTCGGGCGTTTTGGTGAAGTCGCACGCTGGGCGTAGATTCACGTGACGATGACCAAAACCTACCGTCCGTGGCCGGCCCTGTGGGCTCTCGTCATCGGCTTCTTCATGATCCTGATCGACACCACGATCGTGTCGGTGGCGAACCCGCGCATCATGGAGGGCCTGCACACCGACATCAATTCGGTGATCTGGGTGACGAGCGCCTACCTTCTCGCGTACGCCGTGCCGTTGCTCATCACGGGGCGGCTCGGCGACCGGTTCGGGCCGAAGAAGCTGTACCTGAGCGGCCTCGTCGTCTTCACGGTCGCCTCCGCGTGGTGCGGATTCGCCGGCGATATCAATATGCTCATCGCCGCGCGCGTGTTGCAGGGTTTTGGCGCGGCGATGATGACCCCGCAGACGATGGCCGTCATCACGCGGATCTTCCCGCCCGACCGGCGCGGCATCGCGATGGGCATCTGGGGTTCCGTCGCCGGTGTTGCGACGTTCGTCGGCCCGATCCTCGGCGGGATTCTCGTCGACTCCCTCGGCTGGGAGTGGATCTTCTTCATCAACCTGCCGATCGGCGTCGTGGCGTTCGTGCTCGGCTGGCGCCTCGTGCCCGTGCTGCCCATCCACTCGCACCACTTCGACATTCCGGGCGTCGTCCTGAGCGCGATCGGCATGTTCCTGCTCGTGTTCGGCCTGCAGGAGGGCCAGAGCTACCACTGGGGCACGATCGCAGGGCCGATCTCGGTGTGGTCGCTCATCATCGCCGGCGTCGTGATTCTCGGGATCTTCGTCGCGTGGCAGGCGGCAGGCAGGAACCGTGAACCGCTTCTGCCGCTTGCGCTGTTCCGAGACCGGAACTTCTCCCTCGCGAACGCCGCGATCTCCACGGTCGGGTTCACCGTCACGAGCCTGTCCGTCCCGCTCGTGTTCTACTTCCAGCTCGTGCTCGGGCTCACCCCCACCGAATCGGCGCTCATGCTCGTGCCGATGGCCCTCATCAACGCGGCTCTGGCGCAACCCGTCGGCAGGCTCGTCGACCGGGTGAATCCGCGCTACATCGCCTTCACCGGGGCGATCCTCTTAGCCGTGGCCCTCGTCTGGTACTCGTCGATCATGTCGCCGGATATCTGGATCGGCTGGCTTCTGCTGCCGAGCGCCGTCCTGGGACTTGCGAACGCGTGCGTGTGGTCGCCGATCTCCACGACGGTGACCAGGAACCTCCCGCAGCGTCAGGCGGGAGCGGGATCCGGCGTGTACAACACGACCCGCCAGGTCGGCACCGTTCTGGGGAGCGCTGCGATCGCCGCGCTCATGCAGATTCGCCTCGCCGCCGAGCTGCCGGGCAGTTCCCCGAGCGGCGCGGAGGCCGGCGGAGTGCTGCCGGAGGCCCTGCGCGAGGGCTTCAGCTCCGCTATGGCCCAGTCGCTCCTGCTGCCCGCCGCGGTCGCGTTTCTCGGCGCGATCATCGTGCTGTTCTTTGCGAAACCGAACCAAACGGTCGCGTGGTCGGCTCAAGGCGGCGACTCACCGGGCCGGGAGCCGGCCGAGATTCCGCTCAGCTGAGGAATTCGTCGAGCAACGCGTCCGGGGCCGCATCCAGCGCGAAGTCGACCCACTCCCGGTACCCCTGCTCGCTCGGGTGGAAACCATCCGTTGCCCAGAACTCCGGGGTGTACGGCGCCGGCTTCGGAATCGCGAACACCCCCGGCATGCCGGCTACTCCCCTTCTGGCGGCAGCATCGAGGCTTGAGGCGTGGAGAGCGAGGTTCCACTTCACCGGATTCACGAGGCTCGCGAACCGGTCGAACCGCGGCATGAGCGAGACGAGGATGAGCGCTCGCGGGCTCGCCTCCCGCAACCGGTCGACAATGGCGCGGACATCGCGGCGGAACGCGGCGCGGGAGCGCAGCCCGAGCGCATCGTTCGCGCCGATCGTCAGAAACACGAGGTCGTACTGGTCCGCGGTTGCGTCGCCAAGGTAATCGGTGATGATGTCGCGCGCGGTGGCGCCGTTGCGGCCGATCGCGTTCCATGAGGTACCGCGCCCGAACCGTTCTCGGAGCGCGCGGGCGAGATTGCCGGGCAGGGCATCCGCCTGGGTTCGAGCGCCGACGCCGGATGCCGTCGAATCCCCGAGCACGAGGATGCGCACCGGCCTCGGGCCGGTGAGCGTGCCCGTCCACGGAAGTGCGGCATCCGGGAGGCGGGGGATGATGCGGCGCAGCCTGCGCGACTGGACGATCAGAATGGGCGCCAGCGGAATCGCGACGATGCGGCTGAGCTTGTTCACGTTGAGTCGACTAGCGCCGGACTCCGTCACGCGGAGGCGTTCATCACGCCGTGTTCGAAAGGTTCGGCGCTCGCCGTCGCTCCCGGTGCCGCGGACGACGGAAACGGCGCCGCAGCGCTACGCCGAGGCGTGAGGTGCACCCCGGCGAGCATGCAGCGCACCGACCCGCCGGAAAGTTCAATCGTCGGCACATCGACGGCGACGATCCGGCAACTGCGTTCGATGATCGCCCGCTGTGCGGCGGTGAGGGTTCTCTCCGCCCGCCCCGACATCGCGAGGATGCGCCCGTAGGTGCCGGTCAGTTCGATCGCATTTCCGGCGAAGTCGCAGATCTGCTCGAAGCTCAGGTCGATGATCTCCCGGCCTCTGGCGCTCAGGCGCTCCAGGATCTCGTCGCGGCGCTCATCCGGCCCGATCATCGCGGCGCCGACCAGCACGAAGTCGGTGGCGATGCACATGAGCACGTTCGTGTGGTAGATCTGCGTTCCGCTCGGATCCACCGCGTCGAACACCATCGGCTCGTATCCGAAATGCGTGCAGAACCGCTCCAGCGCGATCGGATCCGCGCGGTTCGAGCGGGCGACGTAGGCGACGCGCTCGTCATTGTCGAGCACCATCGCCCCCGTGCCTTCGAGGTAGAGGCCATCCACCTCGAGTCCCGAATAGTCGATGATGTCCTGCACGCGGTAGGCGGACTTCAGCAGGTCGAGGATGTCCTGGCGGCGCTCCAGGCGGCGGTTCGGCGCGAACATGGGATACACGGCGACGTGGCCGCCGATGTGCGTCGACAGCCAGTTGTTCGGAAACGCGCTGTCCGGTCGGTCGGTGCGTTCGTCCTCGAACAGGTGCACGCGCACTCCGGCAGCCTCGAGCGCTTCGGCGAGCGCCGTGGTCTCCTGGTAGGCGGCGGCGGCACGCTGCGGCGACTGGTTCGGCTCGGCGGACTGGAACACGTTGTCCGCCGCCGTCACCGGGTTCACGTCGAAATGGTGCGGCCGGACCATGACGACCGCTTCAGGAGCCTGCGCGCTCATGACTAACCTCCTACCGGCGAGAAAGCGCCGACGAAACCGAACAGATCTTTCGGGTCGTCCGGGTTGGCGACCAGATCGATGTCTTCGTAGAAGTCAGTGGCATCCACCGAATCCCGAACGTAGCGGAGCGCCGTGAAGTCCTCGATCGCGAACCCGACGGAGTCGAACAGGGTCACCTGCTCGGCGGACTTGCGCCCCGGCGCCTCGCCGGTGAGAACCTGCCAGAACTCGGTGACCGGGAAATCGTCAGCGCGGTTCTGGATCTCTCCCTCGATGCGCGTCTGCGGCGGGAACTCGACGAACACCGTGGAGTCGTCGAGGATGGCCGGGTCGAGTTCCGTTTTGCCGGGGCAGTCGCCGCCGATCGCATTCAGGTGCATTCCCGGCGCAATCATGTCGCGGGTCAGCACCGTGGCGTTCGTCTTGTCCGCCGTGCACGTCGTGACCACGTCGGCGCCGGCGACGGCATCCGTCGCCGAGCTCGCCACCGTGATGTCGAAACCGAGCGGGGTGAGGTTGCGGACGAACTTCGCCATCGCATCCGGGTCGGTGTCCCAAATGCGCAGGGTGTTGATTCCGACTTCGGAGCGGATGGCGCAGGACTGGAACTCGGCCTGGCTGCCCGTGCCGATGAGCGCCATCGTGTGGCTGTCGGGTCGGGCGAGGGCCTTCGCGACCATCGCGGAGGTTGCGGCGGTGCGCAGCGCGGTGAGCACGGTCATTTCGGACAGGAACGTGGGGTAACCGTTCTGAACGTCGGCGAGAACTCCGAACGCGGTCACGGTCTGGAATCCGCGCGCCGGATTCGAGGGGTGGCCGTTCACGTATTTGAACCCGTAGGTTTCCATGTCGCTCGTCGGCATGAGTTCGATGACGCCGAACGGCGTGTGGCTCGCGACCCTCGGCGATTTGTCGAACTTCGGCCACCGGCGGAAGTCGTCCTCCAGGTAGCCGACCAGACCGGACATGATGGCGGTCGGCCCATGGTGGCCGATCCAGCGCACCATGTTGTGAACGTCGACAAATCGGGTCATTGCGTGCTCCTTGCTTCTGATCTCACGGTAAGACCGGACGATATGCAACGACAAGGGCGAGAATGCACACAATCTGACCATTCAATATGCAGACTGGTCACTACAATTATGCAGTATGACCAAAACTGTTCTGGATGAGACTGACCGTCGGCTGCTTTCCGCGCTGCGCGAGGACGGACGGATCCCGGTCGCGGAGCTGGCGCGGATTCTGGGCGTGGCGCGGGCGACCGTCACGGCCAGGATCGAGCGGCTCGTGGCATCCGGGACGATCGTCGGATTCACGGTGCGCGTGCGCGACGAACTGGACCCGCTCGCGGTGCGCGCGATCTCGCTCATCGAAGTGGAGGGGCGCACGACCGACAACGTCATTCGACGGTTGCGCGGCCTGCCCGAGATCCGATCCCTGCACACGACGAACGGCGGATGGGATCTCGTCGCCGAGCTGGGCGCGGAGACGCTCGCGCACTTCGACAGCGTGCTCGGGCGCATCCGCTCGATCGAGGGCGTCGTGAACACGGAGACGAGCCTGCTGCTGAGCTCCGTCCTCCGCTAGCCTTCAGGCGGTGAGGCGCTCGATCAGTTCGTGGTAGCGGGCAGCCGTCAGGGCGACAATGTCGTCCGGCAGTCTCGGCGGCGTTCCGGCGCCGTCCCAGTTCGCGGAAAGCCAGTTGCGCACCACTTGCTTGTCGAAGCTGTCCTTGCGCTCGCCGGCCGCCCAGGCTGCAGCATCCCAATAGCGGCTGCTGTCGCTCGTGAGCACCTCGTCCGCGAGCGTGATCGTGCCGTCGGGGTCGGCCCCGAACTCGAACTTCGTGTCGGCGAGGATGAGGCCACGCGCTTCGGCGATCGCGGCGGCGCGGACGTAAATGTCGAGGCTCAGGGTTCGGAGCGACTCGGCGGCATCCGGTCCGACGATTTCGGCGGCCCGCTCGAACGTGATGTTCTCGTCGTGTTCACCCAGCGGCGCCTTGAACGCCGGCGTGAAAATCGGATGCGGCAGCCGGTCGCCGAACGTGAGTCCGGCCGGGAGTTCGATGCCGCAGACGTGCGCCGTCGCCTGGTACTCCGCCCACGCGCTCCCCGCGAGGTAGCCGCGCACGACGCACTCGATCGGGAACATGTCGAGCGTGCGCACGAGCATGGCGCGGCCCGCGAACTCCGGCGGGATGAGGCTCGCAGCGCCGCCCGGAATCGTGTGATCGCTCACGAGGTGGTTGGGCACGCTCGCCAGTCGGTCGAACCACCACAGGCTGAGCTGCGTGAGCAGTTTCCCCTTGCCGGGGATGCCGGGTTCGAGCACGTGGTCGAACGCGCTGACCCGGTCGCTCGCCACCATGAGGATCTCGCCCGGCCGATCCGCGCTCCGGTACAGGTCGCGCACCTTGCCGGAGTAGCTCAGCTCCCAGCCGTTCATTCGGCGGCCTGCGCGGCAATGTCGGTGCGGAAGTGCGACCCGTCCAGGCGGATCTCGGTCAGGGCACGGTACGCGCGGGCGCGAGCTTCAGCGAAATCAGGGGCGCGCGCAACAACGCTGAGCACGCGGCCTCCCGTGGCGAGAAGCTGATTGTCTTTCCTGGCCGTCGCCGCGTGCAGGATCGTGACGCCCGGCACGGCCGCCGCGGCCTCGATTCCGGAGATCCGCCTGCCCGTCTTCGGGTCTGCCGGGTAGCCTTCGCTCGCGAGAACCACGGTGACGCACACGTCGTCCGAGAACTCCAGCGGGGGTTGTTCGGCGAGCGAACCGGTCGCGGCTGCGAGCAGCAGTCCGCTCAACGGCGTGCGGAGCCGAGGCAGCACTACTTGCGTTTCCGGGTCGCCGAATCGCGCGTTGAACTCGATCACCCGCACGCCTTGTGCGGTGAGGATGAGGCCGCAGTAGAGCAGGCCGCCAAACGGCGTGCCCTCCTCGGCGAGCTGGCGGATCACCGGGAGCGCGACCGAACTCACGACCTCCTGCACGAAACCGTCCGGCAGCCACGGCAGGGGCGAGTACGCGCCCATCCCGCCCGTGTTCGGCCCGGTATCGCCGTCGCCGACGCGCTTGAAGTCCTGCGCGGGGGCCAGCGGAACGACGCTCGACCCGTCGGCGAGGAGGAACAGCGACACTTCGTGCCCGTCGAGGAACTCCTCCACGAGCACCGGCCCGACCTGCAGGTAGTGCTCGGCGTGAGCGAGAGCTGCGGCGCGGTCGGGGGTGACGAGAACGCCTTTCCCGGCGGCGAGGCCATCCGCTTTCACCACGTACGGCGCGCCGAACGCGTCGAGCGCGGCAACCACCTCGTCCATGGTGGCCGCGTTGGCGGCGCGACCGGTCGGCACCCCGGCGGCATCCATCACCCGCTTCGCGAACGCCTTGCTGCTCTCCAGCTGCGCTGCCGCCTTGCTCGGCCCGAACACGGGAATACGCCGCTTGCGCACGGCGTCCGCGACGCCGGCGACGAGTGGCGCCTCCGGGCCGATGATGACCAGTTCGATCCCATTGTCGGCGGCGAAATCCGCGACGAGCTTTGGATTCTCCGGGTCGAGGGAGATGGTCTCCGCCTCCCCGGCGATGCCGGCGTTGCCGGGTGCGACCGTGACCTCATGCCCGGCATTCTCGGCGAGCAGCGCGGAGAGGATGGCGTGCTCGCGCGCACCGGAGCCGAGAAGAAGAATTCGCACCACCACAGGTTACCCGGCCCGTCTTCGCCCACGAGTTCAGCTACCGTGGAGTGATGGGCAAAGCGAGAATCGTCGCGATCGTCGGTCAGGCCGCCGTGCGCATCACCCAGGAATCCGGCACCGACGCCGACGAGGCCGCGACCGCTTTGGCCGTGCGGTACCTCCTGCAGGTGCTCGCGGATGCGGCGCCGGGGAACACGGTCGAAGTCCGGGTCCCGCCGCTGGGCGCCGTGCAGTGCATCGAGGGTCCGAACCACTCGCGCGGCACCCCGCCCAACGTCGTCGAGATGGACGCGGAAACCTGGCTCGCGCTGGCCACCGGCGCTCTCGCCTGGGCGGATGCGGTGGGCGCCGGCCGGGTGTCGGCATCCGGAACGCGCGCAGACCTCGCCGACGTCCTCCCGCTGGAATGGAATGCGCGACAATAGGAGCATGACCCCGAACGACGCTGGCGAGGAGGAGCGCACGACGGTGACCATCCGGCGCGCACCGAAACTCTCCGTGTTCGTCGTCGTAGGGGCGCTCCTCGGCTTCCTGGCGACCCTCATCCTGACTTCGCTGTATCCGGCAGACCCGGCGGTCGGATTCGCCGCGTCGCTCGGCTACTTTTCGCTCTACGGGATTCCGATCGGATGCGCGGTGGGTGCGCTGATCGCGATCGCCCTTGACATCCGCGCAAGCCGCCGGGCTGTCACCGTGATCGCGGGTAAACTGGCGGTGCGTTCAGACGAACACGCGCAATCAGGCGACAACTCTTCAGACCACAGCGCACAGCGCAACGAAGGATAGGGGCCCAGTTTTGGCCGGTGGCGATGGTCGGCTAGGTCACGAGTTGCTCCCCGGCGAGCAGGGGCCGCAGGATGCGTGCGGCGTGTTCGGCGTGTGGGCGCCGGGTGAAGAGGTCTCCAAACTCACCTACTTCGGACTGTACGCTTTGCAGCACCGCGGCCAGGAGTCGGCGGGCATCGCCACGAGCGACGGATCGAAGATTCTCGTCTACAAGGACATGGGCCTCGTGTCGCAGGTGTTCACGGAGTCCGCGCTCAATACCCTCGTCGGTCACCTGGCGGTCGGCCACACGCGGTATTCGACGACCGGCTCGTCGAGCTGGCAGAACGCTCAGCCGACGCTCGGGCGCACGGCCGGCGGTACCGTGGCGCTCGGCCACAACGGCAACCTGACGAACACCGTGGAGCTGTTGAATCTCGTGCGGGAGCGGCATCCCGAACTCGACGGGGAGATCGCCCGCGGAAACACCACGGACACGGCCGTGGTCACCGCGCTGCTCACCGGCGACCTCGACCGCACCCTCGAGGCGACGGCGATGGAAGTGCTTCCCCTTCTGCAGGGAGCATTCTGTTTCGTCTTCATGGATGAGACGACGCTGTATGCCGCGCGGGATCCGCAAGGCGTGCGCCCGCTTGTGCTCGGGCGACTGGAGCGCGGCTGGGTGGTGGCGAGCGAGACGGCGGCACTGGATATCGTCGGCGCCGCGTTCGTTCGCGAGGTCGAGCCAGGCGAACTCATCGCGATCGACGAGAACGGTCTGCGGTCGCAGCGATTTGCCCCCGAGAAGCGTGCCGGTTGCGTCTTCGAGTACGTGTATCTTGCCAGGCCGGACACGACGATCGCCGGACGCGGGGTGCACGAAGCCCGCGTCGAAATGGGGCGGAGGCTCGCAGCCGAGCATCCGGTGCAGGCGGATCTCGTCATCCCCACCCCCGAGTCGGGAACGCCGGCGGCGATCGGATACGCGGAAGCGTCCGGCATCCCGTACGGGCAGGGCCTCGTGAAGAACGCGTACGTCGGGCGCACGTTCATCCAGCCGTCGCAGACGATCCGGCAGCGGGGAATCAAGCTCAAGCTCAACCCGTTGCGCGATGTGATCAAGGGCAAGCGGCTTATCGTCGTGGACGATTCGATCGTGCGCGGCAACACGCAGCGCGCGCTCGTCGCGATGCTGCGCGAGGCGGGCGCCGCGGAAGTGCACGTGCGGATCTCGAGCCCGCCGATCACGTGGCCGTGCTTCTACGGGATCGATTTCGCATCCCGCGCCGAGCTGCTCGCGACGGGCCTCACGAACGACGAGATCTGCCAGACGATCGGAGCCGACAGCCTCGGCTACCTCTCCGAGGACGGCATGATCGCGTCCACGGAGCAGCCGCGGTCGAGTCTGTGCACGGCCTGTTTCACGGGCAAGTATCCGATTCCGCTGCCGGAGGCGCACCTCATCGGCAAGAACCTCCTCGAGGGCGACCAGACCGCGCGCGAACTCACCCCCGTCTTCGGCGACCCCGGGCGGCAGGAGTGACTTCCACAGATCCCGCGAAAGTGCACTTGTGGTCGTTCTGCTGGGCTCAAAGCCGCCACAACTGCACACTCGCGGGACGGCGGTGGGTGGATGATGAGTGACGCATACGCGGCGGCGGGCGTGGATACCCGCGCGGGCGACCGTGCCGTGGAGCTGATGAAGGCTGCCGTGGCGAAAACGCACGGGCCGGAGGTGCTCGGCGGCGTCGGAGGCTTCGCCGGGCTGTTCGACGCGTCGGCGCTCACCCGCTACCGGCATCCGCTGCTCGCCTCGTCGACGGATGGCGTCGGAACGAAGGTCGCGATCGCGCAGGCGCTCGACAAGCACGACACGATCGGCCAGGACCTCGTCGGCATGGTCGTCGACGACATCGTCGTGGTCGGCGCTCGACCGATGTTTATGACCGACTACATCGCGTGCGGCCGGGTCGTGCCCGAACGCATCGCGGACATCGTCGCGGGGATCGCGCGCGCATGCTCTGCCACCGGCACGGCGCTCGTCGGCGGCGAGACCGCGGAGCACCCAGGTTTGCTCGGGCCGGACGATTACGACGTCGCGGGCGCCGCGGTCGGCGTGGTGGAGGCGGATGCCGTGCTCGGGCCCGATCGCGTGCGCGTCGGCGACGTCGTTCTCGCCCTCGCATCCTCCGGCCTGCACAGCAACGGGTTCTCCCTCGTGCGGCACATTCTCGCGGAGCGGAAGATCGCGTACGCGGATGTCTCGGAGGAGCTCGGTGGCGTGATCGGCGAGGTGCTCCTCGAGCCCACTCGCCTCTACACGTCCGCGCTGCTGCGCGTCCTGGAGCGCTCGCCGGACGGCGTGCACGCCCTCAGCCACGTCACGGGTGGTGGCATCGCCGCGAACCTCGCGCGGGTCCTGCCGGTGGGAAGCTGGACCGAGGTGGACCGCGGCACATGGTCGCCTGACCCGGTGTTCCGCGTCCTGTCGGAGCTGGCCGGCACCGCGCTCAAGTCTGCGGAGGGCACCTGGAATCTCGGGATCGGCATGATCGCCGTGGTGGATCCGGCAGCTGAAGAGGCGATCATCCGGCAGCTGGCTGCCGACGGCATCCGTGCCTGGCCGGTCGGGACGGTGTCAACGACCGCGCGCGACCTCGACGGATTCGAGCAGGGCGCGAAAGGGGTCGACGGCGGTGCCGTGCGACTCGTCGGGGACTATCTCACCTGACATCAACAGTACGATCGCCTGCGGAGGATTGGCCGGTCAGGCGCGCGTGCCGCCGCCCTGTTCGGCGTCTTCACCAGCGTGGCTGTATTCGGGCCACTTCTCCATGGCTTCGTTCTGCTCGGCATGGGTGAGCTCGCGCTCGAGCGCGTCGTAGTTGGTGTTCGGGCTGAAGTATTTCAGCTCCCTGGCAACCTTGGTGTGCTTTGCCTTCTGGCGACCACGTCCCACGGGTTACCCCCTTTACGATTCCAGACTGAGTACACACGATGGTGCTCAGAACTCGCTTACAAGGATTGCAAAACTAACTGCCAACTTTAGCATGAGGCCGGTGCATGGGGGCGCCCTGCGGGAGTCCGGGTAACGTAACGGTGTGAGCGTCACTCCTTCCCACCCCTCAGTCGTGGTGATCGGCGGCGGCCAGGCCGGGCTTTCCGTGTCGTTCTACCTGAAACGGCTGGGGCTGGAGCCCGGAACGGACTTCGTCGTGTTCGATCGCGGGCCCGGCACGGGCGGCGCATGGCAGCTCCGCTGGGAGGCTCTGCGGGTGGGGTCGGCGCACCGCATCAACGATTTGCCCGGAATGGATGCGCTCGGGATCTCCTTCGAGAACGCGGACCGGACGCTGCCGGCGAAGGACGTCGTCGCCGATTTCTACCGGCAGTACGAGGACTACTACGAACTGCGGATCGTGCGTCCCGCGAACGTGCGCTCGGTGTCCAACCGCGGGCTGGACCTCGCCGTCGAGTACACGGACGGCCAGGGCGCGCGTCATGAACTCCTCACCGACGTGCTCGTGAATGCGACCGGCACCTGGGGCTCCCCGTTCATCCCGTGGTATCCGGGCCTCGATTCGTTCGCGGGACGGCACGTGCACACGAGCGACTACACCTCGGCGGAGGAGTTTCGGGGAAAGAAAGTGGTCGTGGTCGGCGGCGGGACGTCCGCGATCGGGTTCCTCCTCGAGCTGGAGGACGTTGGCGCGGAAATCGCCTGGGTGAGCCGACGCCCGATCGAGTTTCTCGACGAGAGCGAGTTGAACCTCGAGGCCCGCGAATCGTCGGTTGCGAAACAGGATGAGGCGGCGAGGGCCGGTCGCGCACTTCCCAGCATCGTGAGCGGCACCGGGGTTCCGCGCACGCGTCGGATCCAGGCTGCGATCGACCGGGGCCTTCTCGTCGCGAAGCCGATGTTCGCCTCCATCGAGCCGGACGGCGTGCGGTGGGAGGACGGAACATTCCAGAAAGCGGATGCGATTCTGTGGTCCACCGGGTTCCGACCGGAGCTGCGGCACCTCGCGCCGCTCAAGCTGCGCGAGAAAGAGGGAGGCGTCACGGTCGGCGACGGTTCATCGTGGAAGGACAGCCGAATATTCTTTGCCGGTTATGGACCGCAGGCGAGCACGATCGGCGCGAACCGCGCCGGTCGCCAGATCGCCCGCCAGGTGATCGCGACTCTCAGCAACCTTTGACGGCCGACCCGGTCACGCCGAGAGGAAGTCCGCGAGTCCGGCGAGCAGCCGGTCCACGTCGTCGCTGTTCGTGTATGGGGCGAGGCCGACCCGCAGACCGCCGTCGTCGCCGAGCCCGAGCCGCCGGCTCGCCTCCAGCGCATAGAAGTTCGACGACGGTGCGTCCACGTCGCGGGCGGCGAGAAACCGGGTGGCGTCGGTCATGTTCCGACCGGCTATGGTGAGCAGCAGCGTTGGCGTGCGATGCGCCGCTCGCGAATGCACCGTCACGCCGGGCAGGGTTGCGAGTCCCTGTTCCAGTCGGGCCAGCAGCGCGTCTTCGTGTTCTTCGAGGCGCGAGAACGCGTCGACGAGTTGGCCGCGGCGAGGCGCACCCGCGGGCTTCGCTCCCCCGCGCTCGCCGCCGATCGTCGACAGGTAGTCGACCGCCGCGGCCACCCCGGCCAGCAACTCGTAGGGAAGCGTCCCGAACTCGAACCGTTCGGGCACCTCGTTGGTTGACGGGAGCAACTTGTCGGGCTGGAGAGACTCGAGCATCGCCGGCGAGGCGATGAGCGCGCCGAGGTGCGGGCCCAGGAACTTGTACGGCGAGCACGAGTAGAAGTCGGCGCCGAGCGCGTTCATGTCCGCCGCGGCATGTGCCGTGAAGTGCACGCCGTCCACATAGACCACAGCGCCGGCAGCGTGGGCCCGCGCGGCGATCGAGGCGACCGGCGGCTTCGTGCCGATGAGGTTGGATGCCGCGGTCACGGCGACGAGTTTCGTCCGGTCGGACAGGACGGTGCCGATGTTGTCGAGCTCGGAAGTTTCCGGGTCGAAGTCGAGCCAGCGCACGGTGGCACCCGCGCGTGCGGCCGCCTGCACCCACGGGCGGACGTTCGAATCGTGGTCGAGGCGGGTGACGACGACTTCGTCCCCGGCTTTCCACGACCGCGAAATCCACCGCGAGAAGTCGTAGCAGAGCTGGGTTGCGCTCCGGCCGAAAACGACGCCGCCCGCTTCGCCGCCGACGAGGTCCGCGATGGCCGCCCTGGCATCCGCGACCGTCCTCTCGGCGTTCGCCTCACCTGCCGTCACGGTCCCGCGGTTCGAGAGGGGTGAGCTCAGCGTCGCGGAGATCGCGTCGATCACCTGCCGCGGGGTTTGGGTTCCGCCCGGGCCGTCGAAGTGGGCGGAACCGTTCACGAGTGCGGGGAAGTCTCCGCGAACCGCGTCGATGTCATAGCTCATGACTCGAATCTAGCCGTCGGATCGCCAGGATGTTCACCGAGTGTGCTTCGGTGTCACCGCACTTCGATGGTGGCGCCGGACGCCGCGGCGACCTCGCCGTCCGGAGTGACCCGGATGGACACGGTCGAGCCGTGGAACCGGATTCCGGACACGTCGAGCAGGCCGACCATCCCCGACGGCGAAACACGCAGGACATCCTCCTGGGAGTTCGCGTCGAGACCGAGAATGCTGGCGAGCACGGAGACGGCCGCGGCGGCCGACCACGCCTGCGGGCGGCATGCGGCCGGATACGGGACCGGGACGGCCAGTCGCGTCGCCGTGTCCCCGGAGTGCAGCTCGGGCATCCGGAAGTCGAATCCGCTCGCCGCCGAAAGGAGCCCGGAGATCAGGGATGCGGCCTCTGCGGCGTGACCCTCGCGCACCAGCCCGGCAATGGCGATCGCCGTATCGTGCGTCCAGACGCTGCCGCCGTGGTAGCTGAGGGGCCAGTAACCGGTGGAGTCGGTGGACATGGTTCGCAGGCCGAAGCCCGAATTCAGTTCGGGTGATGCGAGCCGCCGCGCGACCAGTCCGGCCTGCCGCTCATCGAGGAGTCCGGTGCCGAGGAGGTGGCCGAGGTTGCTCGCGACCGTATCCACCGGCCGCTTTGCGGCGTCGAGCGCGATCGCGGGGTAGTCGCCGTCCGGCGAGGCGATCCAAAACGTTTCGTGGAACTTCGCCTTGAGCGCGGACGCCCAGTCGCGCCATTCCTCCGCGCCGTCGAGGCCGAAGTGCTCGAGCAGGTCAGCGCCGTGCGTCGCCGCTTCGTACGCGTAGGCCTGCACTTCGCACAGCGCGATCGGGCCTTCGGCGAGCGCGCCGCTGCGCCACTGCACGGAGTCGCCCGAGTCCTTCCAGCCCTGATTGGCGAGGCCGTGCCCGGTGTGGTCGATGTATTCGAGCAGGCCGTCGCCGTCCGCATCGCCGTAGTCGCGCATCCAGCCGAGTGCCGCGACGAGATTCGGCAGGAGTTCGCGCACGTGCTCGTCGGCTAGGCCCCACCGCCAGGCATCGTGCAGGAGGCACACCCACAACGCCGTGGCATCGACGGTGCCGTAGTAGAGCGGGGGAAGCGCAATCGCCTCGTCCGGAATGTGCAGGGTCTCTCTGCGCAACTCGTGCATGATCTTGCCCGGCTGCTCGGCGCTCGCCGAGACGTCGTTGGTTCCCTGCAACCCGCCGAGCACGCGCAGGGTGTCGTGCGCGAGTTCGGTTCCGAGGGGAAGCATGAATCGCGCTGCCCACAGGGAGTCGCGGCCGAACAGCGTGAAGAACCAGGGTGCGCCGGCGGCGAGGAAGACGAGGTCGGGTTCGGCGACCGTGGCCATGCGCAGCGCGTCCAGGTCGCCGAGGGCGGTGTCGAGCCAGCGGGGCAGCCGGTCGTCGTCGGCGTCGAGGACCGGTACCGACCAACGCGGCGGGGACTCGACCCCGGTGACGACGGCCTGCTCGTCCGAGGCGGTGATCGTCCAGGTCACGCTGGTTTCGCCGTGCGGAGGAATCTCCAGGGGCCAGGAGATCTCGATTCGTTCCTCGGACACCTGCACGAGGGAACCGGGAGCGTCCACCCGCGCGTGCACCGAGCTGTTCGACCACGTTGCGGAGGTACCGAGCACCTCTACTGCCGGTTTGGCGGATGCTTCGATGCCGGCTTTGACTGCGTCCATTTCGCTGAGATCGGCGGCGAGGGTGACCACGGCATCCGTCGTGATGGGCGTGTCGAGGTGCGAGGACACGGTGAGCGTTTCGCGGATCGTGGTCGCGGTCGCCGTTCTGGTGTGGTTGAGGCGCACCTTGGGGTCCGCGGCGCGATCGTCGAGATGGCGCAGCAGGGTGACGAACGTCATGGAGTCGGCGCCGAGCGTCTCGGTGGCAATGTGTTCGCCGTCGGCGCCGCCAACCCGCGCAGTCAGGCGCGACACGACCCGGACATCCGAGAAGTAGAGCCCGTGGATGGGTGCGGTTCCGAGGGATCCGTCGCGCGAAGACCACGCTTGGGTGGGGGCCCGCAGCACGACGAGTTCGTTGTGGAGAAGGGGCTGCAAAGGTGCTGACATGCGACTTCCGCTGCTCCTCGCTCGTGTCAGGTGTTGGTCGCTCGAACGTCTCCGGCAGAAAAGTCATTGACTTTCGATTCGCTTGAGGTAATGTAACACCAAGAATTTGAACGATCAAACAAAATCGACGCGGTAATGACGGCTCGCCCGCCGGCACAGATACTTGAACGATCAAATCTCAAGGATGAGGAGGCGCAATGGGACAGCTCCCCACGGTGGAGGATGTTGCGCGTGCCGCCGGCGTCTCCCGGCAAACCGTCTCCAACGTCCTCAACTCGCCGCAGATCGTGAAGCCCGACACGATGACCAGGGTGAAAGCGGCGATCGCGGAACTCGGTTACCGACCGCATGCCTCTGCCCGTCGTTTGCGCACGAGGAAGTCCTCGACCATCGGGGTTCGGCTCGACCCCATGACCAACGGAATCTCCGGGTCGCTCCTCGACCGATTCCTGCACGCGCTCACCGAACAGGCCGCAGAGCGCGACCTGCGCGTCATGCTGTTCACGGCGCAGGGCCCGGACGGTGAAATCGACGAATTCAGCCGGCTCCGCGACGGCGCGGATGTCGACGCGTTCGTTCTGACCTCAACCGTGCACGACGACCCTCGCACGGCCTGGCTGCTCGAACACGACTTCCCGTTCGTCACGTTCGGGCGGCCATCGGGGGCAGACGATCTTGGCGACCCCATTCACCCCTGGGTCGACGTCGACGGATTCAGCGGCGCGCAGCAAGCGACGAGCCATGCGATCGCCGGAGGTGCGCGCCGGGTCGGCTACATCGGCTTCGCCGACGAATCCACGACGGCGCTCGAACGCAGAGCGGGCTGGGCCGCGGAGTCAGCACAGCAACTGGGGCTCGACGGCGCGGAGCTCGACACGCTCTCGCTCGCGGTCGTGGACGGCGTGCCCCAGGGAAATGCCGCAGCGCTGCAGCTCCTCGGCCTGCCCGCGCCGCCCGACGCTCTGGTCTGCGCAAGCGACTCCCTCGCGCTTGGAGCGATGATGGCGGCCGCGAGCGTGGGCCGTGGAGAGCTTCCCGTCATCGGATACGACAACACGCCCGTGGCTGACGCCGTGGGCTTGTCGAGCGTCGATCAGCCGCTCGACCTCGTCGCGCAGAGCGCCCTCGAATTGCTGTTCGGGACATCCGGCAGCACCATCGTCTCCCGCGTCCACTCAGCAACCGATCCGCTGTATCGGTTGCTCACACCAACTCTCGTCGCGCGCAAGCCAACACAATTGGCGCGCGTCGAGACTTCCGGGTCCCCTGTGGCCGGCAATCACAATGAAAGGTAGGACAACTATGAACACCAAGAAACTGGGCGCCGGCCTCGCGGCGGTCGCCCTCGTTGCGGGTCTTGCTGCCTGCTCCTCCGGGGGGACGACAACCCCCGGCGACACCACTGGTCAGAAACTCACCATGCTTATCGGCTCCAGCGGAGACGCGGAGACGAACGCGGTCCAGGCCGCGGCGGATGCGTGGGCGAAGACCAGCGGAAACACCGTCGAGGTGGTCGCAGCAAGCGACCTCACTCAGCAGCTCAGCCAGGGATTCGCCGGCGGCACGCCTCCGGACATCTTCTACATGGGCTGGGACCAGTTCGGCACCTACGCGCAGAACAAGTACCTTGACGCGTACGCGAAGGACCTGCCGAATGCGGGCGACTTCTACAAGTCGCTTAAAGACACCTTCACCTACAAGGGCACGTTCACGTGTGCTCCGAAGGACTTCTCCACGCTCGGTCTCATCATCAACACGGACATGTGGAAGGCTGCGGGCCTCACCGACGCCGACTACCCGAAGGATTGGGCAGAACTCGAGTCGGTGGCGAAGAAGCTCACCACCGACAAGGTCGCCGGGCTTTCCTTCGGCCTCGAATATGCGCGGGTCGGCGTGTTCATGAACCAGGCCGGCGGGTCGCTCGTGAGCGCCGACGGCAAGACCGTCACGGCCGACACACCGGAGAACCTTGCCGGGTTGAAGGAGATCCAGAAGCTCCACGATGACGGCGTGCTGAAGTTCCCGTCCGAGATCGACTCCGGCTGGTCCGGCGAGGCTCTCGGCAAGGGCGCGGCGGCCATGGTCATCGAGGGCCCGTGGATCAAGGGCATCAAGGGTGACTTCCCCGACACGCACTACCAGGCGGTCGAACTGCCGGCAGGGCCCGGCGGAAAGTCGACGTTCACGTTCACGAACTGCTGGGGCATCCCGGCCGGATCGAAGACGGCTGCGGCGGCTGTGGACCTGGTGAAGTTCCTGACGAGCGACGAACAGCAGCTCAAGTTCGCTGACGCGTTCGGCGTGATCCCTTCGACGGAATCCGCGGCGAAGCAGTACGCGACGAAGTTCCCGGAGAACGCCTCCTTCGTGACGAGCAATGACTACGCGGTGAGCCCGGTGAACTTCGCCGGCTCGGCAACGGTCATCTCCGACTTCAACGCGCAGCTCGCGAAGCTGATCGGAGGAGACGCGAAGGCGATCCTCGCGTCCCTGCAGACGACGCTGCAGGCCGCGCTGGATGAGGCCAACTCGAAGTAGCACCACTCAGCACCCCGGTCCGGATGCCGTCTCGCCGGCGGCATCCGGACCCACTACCCCAGGGAGCGGAACATGGCGAAAGGAATTCGCGGCGGGGAGGCCAGCCGAGGCTGGCTGTTCATCTCGCCCGCGCTCATCATCATCGGACTGTTCCTGGTGTTGCCGATCCTGCTCGCGCTGTGGGTCAGCTTCAGCGACTGGAACGGCCTCGGCTCGCCGCTCAGCGGGAACACGAGCTTCGTCGGAACGAAAAACTACGAGAAGCTGTTGGTTGATCCGGGGCTCGCCCAGCGAGACTTCGGCACGTCGATCCGCAACAACTTCTACTACGTGATTCTCGTGGTGCCGTTGCAGACGGCGCTCGCGCTGTTCCTGGCCGTCCAGGTGAATCGTCGCATCCTGAAAGCGCGCGGGTTCTTCCGCACCGCGTTCTATTTCCCCTCGGTGACGAGCTCGATCGCCATCACCGGAATCTTCATTTTCCTGTTCTCGGCGTCCGGCGCGATCAACGCCCTGCTCGGCTGGCTGGGGATCAACGGTCCGAACTGGCTTGCGGATCCCAGCGGTGTGATCCATAACTTCCTCAAACTCTTCGGCGTGAACGCGGCCCCCGCGGCCCTGGCAGTATCGGGGCCGCTCGGCATCAGCTGGTGGGAGTGGCTGGCCGGCCCGTCCGTGGCCATGTGCATGCTCATCGCGCTGGCGGTCTTCACCACGTCGGGCACGTTCATGCTGATCTTCCTCGCCGGCCTGCAGAGTATCGGTGCGGAGATCGACGAGGCCGCGCTCATGGACGGCACCGGCCCGTTCCGCAAGTTCTTCTCCATCACCCTGCCCATGCTGAAGCCGACGCTGTTCACCGTGATCACGCTCGGGCTCATCGGCACGTGGCAATTGTTCGACCAGATTTACCTGACGGGCGGCGGGGCCCCGGGGAAGACGCTCCTCACGCCCGCCTACCTCTCCTATCAGACCTCGTTCAAGGGCCTCAACTGGGGCGAAGGGGCGGCGATGGCGTTCCTGCTGTTCCTGCTGATTGTCGCCCTAACGCTCCTGCAGCGTTACGTCCTCCGGGATCGACGCAAGGGCGACAGGCTCGACAAGACGATGCGGCGTGAAATCGCCACGCAGGCCGCGATAGCGAAGGGGAAGTCGATATGACGAAGCTTCGCGCGAGCGCCATCGCCAGCTACCTGATGCTCGTCATTCTGGCGCTCATCTACATTTACCCGTTTCTGCTCTCTCTCGCCGGGAGCTTCAAGACGGATGCCGACGCGACGAACAATCCGCTGTCGCTCCTGCCGCAAACCTGGTCGTTCGCCGCCTACGAACGCCTGTTCACTCAGGTGCCGCTGCCGCTGTGGGCGATGAACTCGATGATCGTCGCGGTCATCGTGACCCTCGGGCGGGTGTTTCTGGATTCTCTGGCAGGCTACGCGCTGTCCCGACTGCAGTTCCGCGGCCGCAATGTCGTGTTCGCGGGCCTCATCGCGGTGATGGCCGTTCCGAACGTGGTCCTGCTCATCCCGCGGTTCCTCATGATCAAGGAGCTGGGGATCTACAACACCTACGCGGGCATGATCATCCCGCTGCTCGTGGACGCCGCCGGAATCTTCATCATGAAGCAGTTCTTCGAATCGATTCCGGTGAGCATCGAGGAGGCCGCGAGAATCGATGGTGCGGGGATCTTCCGAACGTTCTGGAAGATCGTGCTGCCCATGGCGCGCCCGGCTCTCGTCACGCTGTTCATCCTGAGCTTCCAGGGTTCCTGGAACGAGTTCGCGCACTTCATCATTTCCCGGCAGAGCACCGACCTCAACACTCTGACGACCGGTGTGGCATCCCTGTTCTCCGGCCAGCTGGGCAGCGGCAACCAGTTCCCGCTCAAACTCGCGGCCGCGGTGCTCATGACGGTCCCGGTCGCCGTGTTGTTCTTCATCTTCCAGCGGAAGATCATGAGCACGACGGAGGGCGCGGAGAAGGGTTAGCCGAGGGCGCCCGGCACAAGTACGTAGCCGAGGATGCACGCGCCGAAACCCGCCACGAGGTTCGCGCCGACGCTGACGACGGCGGAGCGCCAGCGGCCGTGGGTGATGAGCTGGATGGTTTCGACGCTGAATGTGCTGAACGTGGTCAGGCCGCCGCACACCCCGGTCAGGATGATGAGCTGCAGGTCGGCCGAGGCCCCGCCGACGTGGGCGAGCCCGAGCACGACGCCTCCGATGCCGGACCCGACGGCGTTCACGAGGAGCACCGTCCACGGAAATTCCTCGGCGCGGGACGGCCCGGCGAGCAGGACGGAGAGCCCGTACCGGATCGCTGCGGCCGCACCGCCTGCGGCGAGCGCAACGACGACGGCGACGACGCTCATTCGTCGACCCAGTCGATGGGGGTCGTGACCCGTCCGACCCGCAACCCGACGGCGGCAGCCGCGAATCCGAGGACGAGCGTGATCACGAAGTAGACCACGGCGAGAACCCACAGTTCGTGGACGCCGTGTGCCACGAGAGACACCATGACGGCGGAGAACGTCGTGAAGGATCCGATCATGCCGGTGCCGAGCCCGGCCTTCAGCCACGGCGGTGTGCCCGACCAGAACCGCGCAACCAGCAGCCCCAGCGCGAACGACCCGACAACGTTGACGAGAAGCGTGCTGAACGGAAACCCGGTTTCGGTGTTCGGGATGAGCGTTTCGGCGAGCAGGCGAAGGCCGGTGCCGACGATTCCGCCGACGAACACCGCGAGGAGCGCTTTCACTCAGCTCTGTTTCCGTCGGGTGATTTTCGCTGGCGGCAGCGGCTTGCGTACGACGGCGCGCACCGGCTCGCCCCTCCGCTCCTGCCCGGGCAGCGGCCGGCCGGGCCGGTTGTAGAGCGCTTGGGAGGAGTCCAGAAGCCACGGTACGAGCGCAACCGTCACCCCGTGCGTGAGCATGAGCTTGTGGCGGATGCGGCGGGCCTTGTGGTTGTGGAGGAGGTTCTCCCACCAGTGCCCGACGATGAACTGCGGCATGTACACCGTCACGACCTCGGCGCCGTGGGAGCGGCGGCGTCGCTTGATGTATTTGATGAGGGGGAAGCTGATGTCCCGGTAAGGCGACTGAATCACCTTCAGCGGCACCTGGATGTTCATCTTCTTCCACTGCTTTTTCAGCTGGGCGGTCTGTTCATCGTCGATGGAGCAGTGCACCGCCTCGATGCTCTCGTGCCGCGCGGCGATCGCGTAATCCAATGCCTTCAGCGTCGGTTTCTGCATCCTGCCGACGAGCACGATGGCATGGTCGCCGCTGGATCCGAACACCGTCGTCTCATCCACGGTGAGATCGCGTTCGACGTTGCGGTAGTAGCGGTTCACCCCGAGCATGAGGACGTACAGGATGGGTCCGATCACGAAAACGATGTACGCCCCGTGCGTGAATTTCGTGACGGTGACCACGATGAGCACGGTCGCGGTGAGCACCGCGCCGAACGAGTTGATGGAGAGGCTGCGGATGATCTGCCCGCGGTTCGGCGCCCCCTCGCGCAGCGTCCGCAGCCAGTGCTTCACCATGCCGGACTGGCCGAGTGTGAACGAGACGAACACGCCGATGATGTAAAGCTGGATGAGGTGCGTGAGGCTCGCCTGGAACACCACGAGCAGGAGGACGGCGCCGAGGCCGAGGACGAGCACGCCGTTCGAGTAGACCAGCCGGTCGCCGCGCGTGGACAGCGACTTCGGGGCGTAACCGTCCCGGGCGAGCACCGATCCGAGCAGGGGGAATCCGTTGAACGCGGTATTGGCGGCCAGGAGCAGCACGGCGGCGGTCGTGCCCTGCAGCACGTAGAACAGGATCTGGGTGTCCCCGCCGAACACGGCGGCCGCCAGTTGCGCCATCACGCTGCGTTGCGGATCGGTGGCGCATCCCGTCCACCCCACGAGGTGGCAGGGGCTCTCCACGTAGTGGACCCGGCTGATCAACGCGAGCGCCGTGACGCCCACGAACAGCGTGATGGCGATCGTGCCCATGAGGGCGAGCGTGCGCTTCGCGTTCTGGATCTTCGGGGTGCGGAACGCGGGGACGCCGTTCGCGACGGCCTCCACACCGGTGAGGGCGCTGCATCCGCTCGCGAACGAGCGAAGGAGCAGGAGAACTATTCCGGCCTGCGTGAAGTCTTCGGCCTTGATCGCGTACTGGGCGGACTCCGCGACCGGGGTGTCGCCGAGAATCGTGCGGATGACGCCGACGACGATCATGAGGAGCACGCTCGCGATGAACAGGTAGGTGGGCAGGGCGAACGCTTTGCTGGATTCGCGCACCCCGCGGAGGTTGATCGCCACCAGCACGATCACGAACCCCACTGCCAGCTCCACCCGCCACGCGTGGAGC
This sequence comes from Micrococcales bacterium, assembly GCA_017306245.1. Lineage (GTDB taxonomy): Bacteria > Actinomycetota > Actinomycetes > Actinomycetales > Microbacteriaceae > Terrimesophilobacter. The sequence goes on from JAFKIY010000006.1 coordinate 131,875, forward strand.
ACCGGGAACGCGGAGATGATGTTGTAGACGCCGCTGGCCACCGACACGGCGACCGTGAGGATGTAGTCGATGAGGAGCGCGCTGGCGACGATGAGTCCGGCCTTCTCGCCGAGGTTCTTGTGCGCCACCTCGAAATCGCCGCCGCCCGACGGGTAGGCCTTGATCAGCTGGCGGTAGGAGGCGACGACGGTGATGAGAACGACGACGACGGCGGCCGCGACCCAGGGTGCGAAACTGAGAAAGCTGAGGCCGCCAAGGGTCAGGATCATGAGCAGTTCCTGAGGACCGTACGCCACGGATGACAGGGCGTCGCTCGCGAAAATCGGGAGCGCAAGGTGCTTGGGAAGAAGCTGACCCTCGAGCTTCTCGGAGGGCAGCGGATCGCCAATCAGCCACCGCTTGGGCGACCGGACTTCGTTAGTCACGATGAGCGACACTACTCCTATCCGGCTTGTGCGCAAGTCGGATTCGGCCGGTCGCCGATCAGTTCATTCGGAACAGACCCGTGCGAACCTCATCGAGTTTCGTTTTCAGTTCGTCGACGGTCTGCGTCGTGAGCTCGTCGCGCGCGGCCATGCTGCGAAGGTCCGAACGAAGCTGGTGGCGGAAGTCGTTGATCACGATCTCTGCCTCCCTCAGCCTCCCGCTCGCGGTCTCGCGGATGTCGGTCCGCACCGTGCGGCCGGCCTGCCTCGCCTCGTTCCTGGCCTCGCGCGCCGCGGAGGCGAGGTCAGCTCTCAGGCTCTTCATGGCCTGGTCGACGCTGTGGCGGACGTCGTCGGCGAGCCGACGGACCGAATCGGTGACATCGCTTTCGATTTCGTCGAGTTCGTGCTGGCGGGCGGCCAGCTCGGCCCGGCCGGCATCCGCGATTTCGTATACCGTCTTGCGGCCGTCGACCGTTTTCGTGACGAGGCCCTCCTCCTCCAGTTTGGCGAGGCGCGGGTAGATCGTTCCGGCGCTGGGAGTGTAGGTGCCGCCGAACCGCTCCTCCAGGGCGAGGATGACCTCGTAGCCGTGCATGGGCGCTTCGGCGAGAAGGCTGAGCAGGTACAGGCGCAGGTGCCCGTGCGCGAAGACCGGCGGCGTCATCGGCTCTGGCCCGCAGTTTCCCGAGCGTGGAGGACGGCGACATCCCCGGATACGGTGGACGCGCTGAATTCGAGCCACTGGCCGTGAAGGTCGCCGTGTTTGCCCGTGTACTGGCCGCGCACTCCGGAGATTTCGGAATCATCGAGCTGCAGTTTGCCGGACACGGTCGTCACCTTGTACTGCGCGGGCACTCCCGCTTCGAGCCGCAGGGTGATGTCGCCGGACACCGTCTTGACGTTGGCGCTGTCCGGGATGCCCGTGAAGTCGAGGAACACGTCACCGGAGACGCCGTTGGAGCTGAGCTTCATGATTTCGCCGCTCGCGGTCAGGTCGCCGCTCACCGTCTTCGAGGTGATGTTGCCGTAGTGGTTCCGAACGCTGATCTCCCCGCTGACGGAGTTCAGTTCGAGGTCGCCGTAGACGTTGTCGATGACGATATCCCCGCTCACGGTGCTGATCTTCGCATCCTCGGTGAGCCCGCTGATGAGTCCTGTGGCGGAGACGACGCCGAACTTGAGTGCGACGTCGCGCGGAACCATGATGCTCACGTCGGCCTGGGCGTTGTTGCTGAAGGACTTGAAGACCTCGATGAAGTTGTCCCAGCTCAACTGCGGGTGGTCGATCTCGAGCGTGTCGCCCTCGAGGGAAACCTTGAGCGGTTTCTTGCTGACGGAGTGCACTTCGACACGCGCGGTCGGTTCGTCGTGTCCGACGATGTCGACCTTTCCGCCGATGAGTCCGACTTTGAGGTTGCGCACCATGTCGACGTCGATGATCTTTTCGCCGTCGATCAGCCATTTTTCTGAAGCCATCGATTTCTCCTCTGAGTTCGTGAACCTGCTGTGCCAACTCGCGCTATATCGCGTTGTGCATTAATCAAGATATATCGCGTATCCCCCCACCGCAAGTACTTTCATCATTCAGGAGGTGATGTGACCGGTGTGGCAGGTAGATTCGGGGCATGACAGCAGCCGACACCTTCCCCCTCGATCCCGTCGAACTCACCCGGGCGCTCATCCGCATCGATTCGGTGAACCCGGACCTCATACCGGGTGGCGCGGGCGAGGCCGAGATCGTCGAGTGGTGCGCGCGGTGGTTCGCTGCCCAGGGATTCGAGGTGCACCGCCTGGGGACAGCCGAGCGCCCGACCGTGGCCGGCATCGTTCGGGGCACGGGCGGCGGTCGTTCCCTCATGCTCAACGGCCATCTGGACACCGTGGGGGTTGCCGGATACGACTCAGACCCGTTCGCGGCACCGGTCAGCGACGGCAAGGTGTTCGGCCGCGGAGCGTTCGACATGAAGGGAGGTGTTGCGGCGATGATGGCCGCGGCGGTCCGTGCCGGATCCGCGAACCTCGCGGGCGATGTGATCGTGACGCTCGTCGCGGACGAAGAATTCGGCAGCCTCGGCACAGAGGATGCGCTCGCGGCCTTCACCGCTGATGGCGCGATCGTCACCGAGCCGAGCGAAATGAACCTCGTTCTTGCGCACCGCGGCTTCGCGTGGTTCACGATCGACCTGATCGGCGTCGCAGCCCACGGGTCGATGCCCGAGCAGGGAGTGGATGCGATCCGGCACGCCGGCCTCGTGATTCGGGCCATCGATGAGCTGCAGGGCGAGTTCAACGAGCGGCCAGCGCATCCGCTGCTGGGCCACAGCTCGGTCCGGGTCGCCACGATCTCGGGAGGCTCCGACGCCGCAACGGTTGCCGGCTCGTGCACCCTCACCATTGAGAGCCGAACGTTGCCGGGCGACACCCCGGACTCGGTGGAGGCCGAACTTCGCGCGGTTCTGGACACCGTCGCGGCGACGACGCCGAACTTCCAGTATGAACTGCGCCGGATTGTCGCGAGGAACGCGTTTGAGGCAGACCCCGAGTGGCCGATCGTTCAGGCCGTGGCATCCAGCGGCGAGCGCGTGACCGGCTCTCCCCTGCCGACGAGGGGTGAGCCGTTCTGGACCGACGCCGGGCTCATCCATGACGCAGGGATTCCGTGCCTGCTCATCGGCGTGGATGGCGGCGGCGCGCACGCCGATACCGAGTGGGCAACGACGAAGTCCATCGAGCAGTTGACGGACATCCTGGAGGGCACGATCCGCTCGTTCTGCGCCTGAGGCCACTTTCATTATTCAGGAGGTGGTGATGCCAGAGTGACCACCCTCGGCATCACCAGCCACATCACCTCCTGAATGATGTAAGCCCTTGACATTGACGTTGCGTCAACCTCTACCGTGGGGTAGGAGCACGGAGGGAGGCGGACATGGACTGGTCCATCCAGGACATCGCGCGGCTGTCGGGAACGACGAGCCGCACGCTTCGCCACTATGACGACGTCGGGCTGCTGAAGCCCAGCCGGGTCGGCGCGAACGGCTACCGCTACTACGACGAGGAGGCGCTCACGCGGCTGCAGCGCATCCTGCTGCTGCGGGAGCTCGGGCTCGGTCTGCCGGCCATCGCCGACGTGCTCGCGGGGCAGACCCGCCATGCGGATGCCCTGCTCACCCACCTGCACTGGTTGCAGAGGGAGAAGGAACGGCTCGACCGCCAAATCGGCGCCGTCGAGTCGACGATCACGAAACTGGAAGGAGGTGAACAACTCATGGCAGAGGACATGTTCGACGGATTCGACCACACCCAATACAAGGAGGAGGTCGAAGAGCGGTGGGGCAGGGACGCGTACGCAAAGAGCGACAGCTGGTGGCGCTCGCTGACCCCGCAACAGAAGTCCGAGTGGCAGGAGAAGCAGAAGAGCCTTGCAGCCGACTGGTCGAGGGCGGCGGACGCCGGCATCGACCCGGCGAGCGACGAGGCCCAGACTCTCGCTCAGCGGCAGTTCGAGTGGCTGCGCAGCATTCCAGGGACGCCCGGCGGTGGGGTGGCTGGGCCGACGAAGGAGTACTTCACGGGGCTCGGCGAACTGTACGTCGCGGACGCGCGCTTCGGCGCGAACTACGGCGGCCAGCACGGCGCGGAGTTCGTCCGCGACGCGATGGCGGTCTACGCGGCCCGCAACCTGTAGCACTGACGTCCCAAATGAAGGCAATTCAAGTCATCCGGCGCCGCGTGAGCCCGTAACGCTTGTGCTGCGAGCGCCGGATGCCTTCATTTGGGACCAAAGAGAGCAGGTTGGGCGGTCCTGTGTGGAACGATGAGCAGGTGCGCCACATCGTTTTCGCCCTCATCGCGGCGATCCTGTTCGGTACGACCGGAACCGCGCAGGCGCTCGGTCCCGACTCCGCATCCTCGCTCTCGGTCGGCTCGGCCCGCATCGTCATCGGCGGGGCGGCGCTCGCGCTCGTGGCCTGGTTGCTGTCCCTGAGGTCGCGGAGGGCGCTGCGCAACCTGAAACCGGGGCAGCCGATCACCGACATGCTCACGCTGCACATCCCGAACCTCTCAGGGCCGGATCCGCAGTCCACGAAAGCGGTCTCCGCTCGCTGGCGCGCGTGGCCGACCATCGTGATCGGCGCCGCGGCGATCATCGCGTACCAGCCCACGTTCTTTCTCGGGATGAGCATCAACGGGGTCGCGATCGGCGCCGTCGTCGCGATCGGCTCCGGGCCGATCTTCACCGGCATGTTCGAGTGGTTCCTCAGCCGCCGCTTCCCCGGATACGCGTGGCTCGTCGCAACGATCGTCGCGGTCATCGGGATCGCGCTGCTTTCCGGGTTCGGGGAGACCGGCGTCACGAGCGCCACCGGGCTTCTGCTGTCCCTCGGCGCCGGCGCGAGCTACGCGTTCTACGCGCTCGCGGCGAAGAAACTGCTCGTGGACGGCTGGACGCCGATCGGGTCCGTCGCGGTTATTTTCGGCTGGTCGGCGGTCGGGGCGCTCCCCATCCTCCTGCTGTCCGATCCGCGTTGGCTCGCCTCGCTCGACGGCGCGGCGATGGGACTCTGGCTCGGCATCGGCACGATCACCGTTGCCTGCCTGTTCCTCGCCTACGGGCTCAAAGCGCTCACCGCATCCACCGTGGCCACTCTGGGGCTGGGGGAACCGATGACGGCGACGCTTCTTGGCGTTTTCGTCCTGCACGAGACGCTCGGCGGGCGCGCGATCGTCGGCCTCGTGCTCGTGGTGTTCGGCCTCGTGCTTATTGGGTTGCTGACGGCACGGACGGCGACTCGGGCTTAGTCAGCGCGGCCGGAACCATCAGGAACGGGATGGTGAAGTGCACGAGCGGCCCGACGAGCAGGGCGAAGGCGAGCGTGCCGATGCCGACATCCCCGCCGAGGATCCAGCCGATGATGAGCACGATCACTTCCAGCGAGGTTCTCACGATCCAGAGCCGGATGCCGAACTTCGCGTTGATTCCCGTCATGAGGCCGTCGCGCGGGCCCGGCCCGAACCGCGCGCCGATGTAGAGACCCGTGGCGACCGCAAGCAGCAGCAGCCCGCCGACGAACAGCAGGATGCGCACCCACAGCACTGTCTGCTCCGGGATGAGCCACAATCCCACTTCGGCACTCGGGCCGACGAGCAGCGCGTTCAGCACCGTGCCGACGCCGAGGCGCTGGCGGATGGGAATCCACAGCAGCAGGACCACCCCGCCGACGATGTTCGTGACGAACCCGAACGGGATGCCGGTGTGGATGGAGATGCCCTGCGCGAGCACATCCCACGGTGAAATTCCGATGGCGGCGCGCAACATCATCGAGATGGCGATGCCGTAAAGAAACAGACCCAGCAGCAACTGAACCCACCGCCGGGTCATCAGAAGGGCCGGGGACATAGGAGTAGCCAATAGCGAATCTGTCCTGATTGCAAGATCACGAGTTCCCGGGAATCGTCGCGATGCGCCATCAGGGGGTATATCGCGTCCGGCAGTCGATGGAATACTGGGGCGGGCACGCAGTCGTGCGCCGTTGTTCGTGCGCCGTCGCCCGTGGTGCCTGACTCAGGAGTTTTCCTTGCATCTGCTTTCCGTGTTCAGCTTGCGCAACCGGGCGCTCATCGCGCTCGTAACGATCGTGGTGGGCGTGTTCGGCGGGATCGCGCTCACCTCGCTCAAGCAGGAACTCATCCCCTCGGTGTCGTTCCCGCAAATGGTGATCGTCACGAGCTATCCGGGTGCGGCTCCGGATGTCGTCAACGACGACGTGAGCACGCCGATCGAGACGGCGATCCAGGGCGTTCCGGGTCTGGAAAGCACCACGGCGACCTCGACATCCAATTTGTCGTCGATCACCGCGGCATTCACGTATGGGACCAATCTCGCGACCGCCGAGCAGAAGGTCCAGCAGGCTATTAACCGCATCAAGAGCAGTCTTCCGGACAACTCCGACCCGCGCATCATCACCGGCAGCATCGACGATTTCCCGGTCATCCAGATTGCGGTGACGAGCGACCTGAACGAGAACGATCTGGTCGCGCTGCTCCAGTCGTCCACGATCGTGGAACTCCAGAAGCTCGCCAACGTTCGCGAGGCGAGCCTCCAGGGCGCGATCGGCCAGCGCGTCACGATCACCCCGGACATCGCGAAGCTGTTCGCGGCGGGGTTGAGCACGCAGGCGATCCGCGACGCACTGAAGTCGAACGGCGTCCTGCTGCCCGGTGGGAACATCACCGAGGGCGACACGACGTTGACGGTGCAGTCCGGCTCGCGGATCCACACGGTTGAGGAGATCAGGGACCTCCCGCTCATCGGTTCGGTGCAGGCCGCCGCTCCGGGAGCGCCGGCGCCGCTCACGATCGGCGATGTCGCGAGCGTGGAGCTCGTGGATAACCCGGTGACGAGCATCTCCCGCGTCAACGGGGAGCCGGCGCTGACGATCGGCGTCACGAAGACGCCGGACGGCAACACGGTCGCCGTGTCGCAGGAAGTGCAAAAGGCCCTTCCCGATCTGGAGTCGGCCCTGGGCAGCAACACGAAGTTCACCATCGTGTTCGATCAGGCGCCGTTCATCCAGCAGTCGATCGACTCCCTCGCGACGGAAGGCCTTCTCGGCCTCCTGTTCGCGGTCATCGTGATCCTCGTCTTCCTGCTGTCGGTGCGGTCGACGCTCGTTACGGCGATTTCCATTCCCGTCTCCGTGCTCATCACGTTCATCGGGATGCAGGTGACCGGGTATTCGCTCAACATCCTGACCCTCGGGGCGCTGACGATCGCCATCGGGCGGGTCGTCGACGACTCGATCGTGGTGATCGAGAACATCAAGCGGCATCTCACGCTCGGGCAGGAGAAGGCCGAGGCGATCCTGACCGCGGTGAAGGAGGTTGCGGCGGCGATCACGGCATCCACCGTGACGACCGTCGCGGTTTTCCTGCCGATCGCGCTCGTCGGCGACATCACGGGCGAACTGTTCCGCCCGTTCGCGCTCACCATCACGATCGCGCTGGCCGCTTCGCTGTTCGTCGCGCTCACGATCGTGCCCGTGCTCGCGTACTGGTTCCTCGGCAACACGAAGAAGGCGGCGGGGACCGCGGAGGCGGACGAGCCCCAGCACGCCATCGAAGACGCCGAAGGCCACCTCCTTTCGCGGCGCGATCTGCGTGACGGCGTCGTGTCTGCCGAAGACGAGTTGGACAAGCCGACGAGGCTGCAGCGGGGCTACCTCCCGGTGATCCACTGGACCCTCAAGCGCCCGGTCGCCACGATCATCGCCGCGATCCTGGTCCTCGGCGGTACGGTCGCCCTGGTTCCGAGCCTCACGACGAACTTCATCGGCGACAGCGGCCAGAACACGATCAGCGTTTCGCAGACGCTTCCCGTGGGGACGAGCCTCGACGCGAAGGACCGGGCGGCGTCGAAGGTCGAGAAGACGCTGCGCGACATTCCCGGCGTGGACACCGTTCAGTTGACGATTGGCGGAGGCAATTCGCTCGCTGCGGCGTTCGGAGGCGGTGGCGGCATCCGCTTCTCGATCACGACGGATCCGAACGCCAACCAGGACGCCCTGCAGAAGACGGTGCGCAGCGACCTCGAGAAACTCACCGATGTCGGCACGGTGTCGCTCTCGACCGCGGGGTCGGGCTTCGCGTCGTCCAGCATCGATGTGAACATCACGGCGACGACGCAGGATGACCTGCGGGCTGCAGCGTCGAAGATCCTCACCGCCGTTCAGAAGCTTCCGGTGACCGCTGAGGCCACGAGCAACCTCGCGGAGACCCAGCCGTACATCGCGGTGGTCGTGGACCGGGACAAGGCGGCGGCAGCAGGGCTCAGCGAGATCGCGATCGGGTCGATGGTGTCGCAGGCCGTTCAGCCGTCGCTCGCCGGAAGCGCCGTCATCGATGACAAAACCATTTCGATCTACCTCGAGACCGCGGATGCACCCGCCACTATCGACCAGCTGAAGGAGCTGGTCATCCCGACGCGGCTCGGCCCGCAGAAGCTTTCGGAGCTGGCCACGGTGGAGAAGTCGGAGGGGCCGGCGAGCATCACGACCATCAAGGGTTTGCGCGCCGCGACGGTGAGCGTCACGCCGAACGTGGCGGATGTCGGCACCGCGTCCATTTCCGTGCAGGAGGCGGTTGACGCGGTCAGCCTGCCGGCCGGCACCTCGGTGTCGCTGGGCGGCGTCACGTCGCAGCAGACGGATGCGTTCAGCCAGCTCGGCCTCGCCCTGCTGGCCGCCATCCTCATCGTGTATGTGGTGATGGTGGCGACGTTCAAGAGCCTGCGCCAGCCATTGCTGCTGCTGGTTTCCGTTCCGTTCGCCGCGACGGGCGGCATCATCCTGCAGGTGCTGTCGGGGATCCCGCTCGGGGTTGCCTCCCTCATCGGCGTGCTCATGCTCATCGGGATCGTGGTCACGAATGCGATCGTGCTCGTCGACCTGGTGAACCAGTACCGGGAGAGAGGTATGAAGGTGGGCGAGGCGATCGTGCACGGGGCGAGCCGTCGTTTGCGGCCCATCCTCATGACGGCGCTCGCCACGATTTTCGCGCTTCTGCCCATGGCGGTCGGGCTCACCGGGCACGGCGGGTTCATCTCTCAGCCGCTGGCGATTGTCGTGATCGGCGGGCTCGTTTCGTCGACGGTTCTCACCCTCGTCGTGCTGCCCACTCTGTACTACCTCGTGGAGGGCGCGAAGGAGCGTCGCACGGATCGCCGCGAGGCGAAGGCCGCGGCTGCTCCAGCGCCCGCTCCCTGAGGAGCCGCCGGAGGCGGCGTCTCGAAGGGAGAGCCCGTCACCCGACGAGCGGCTGGTTCCGCGGGGGCCGCTGCCGAACGAGGCTCTCCACGGCCAGGAGCACGAGGGCGAGACCAATCGTGATGTACGTGGGCAGCTCGTTGGCGGGTAGCGGTTCGCTCAGAACGAGGGCCGCCGCGACGGCGAGCAGGATCGGCTCGAGGTAGCTGAGCAGACCGAATACGCTCATCGGCAGCAGCTGGCTCGCCCCGATGTACAGCAGCAGCCCGATCGAGGCGAGGACCCCGAATCCGATCATGCTGAATGCGGTGCCGGCATCTTGGAGCGTGCGCATCGTCGGGTCGTCGAGCAGCAGAAGCAGGATGGCGACGGGAAGCGTGAGCATCATCTCGGCGCTCAAACCGGCACTGCCGCCGATGCCCGCGAACCGCCGCACCGTGAAGTAGATCGGATACCCGAGCGCCACGACGAGGGTTTCCCACGAGAGGCCGCCGACCTGCACGGTCTGGTAGGTCACGGCGATTGCGGCGACCGCGACGGCGGAGATCCGCCAGGGTCCGAGGCGCTCCTTGAACACGATGCGGCCGATGAGCGCGAGCATGATCGGCATGATGAAGTAGCCGAGCGCCACCTGGAGGCCACGGCCCTGGCCCGGTGCCCACGTGAACAGCCACTGCTGCGTGCCGAGCATCGCGGCGGTGACGAGCAGTGCAAGGCCGATCGCGGGGCGGTCCAGGATGCGGCGGAGAAGAACTTTGATCCCCGTCCACCGTTTCGCCATCGTGAGGAACCCGACAAGCATCGCGACCGTGAAGAACGTGCGCCAGCCGAACAGTTCGTTCGCCGCGGCGTCGAGGTGCGCGGACAGCACGAAGACGACGGCGAAAACCGTGGAGGAGGCGATCGACGCCGTGACGCCGAGCTGGGCTGCCGATCTGCCCCGGATCATGGTGCTCCTTCGTGGGGCTCGACATCGCCGAAGGTGACAACCCGCCCTGAATCCATTCTCTCGCGCGGCGGACGCTATCCCTTTGCGGCGCGACAGGGTAGTGTTGTGCAGTCGGCTCTAGACATCGCGCACTCGCGCGAATGGGTTTGTAAGTCTGCTGGGCCGGTTCCCCTGGGTGTTTCCATAGGCATCCGAATGTGTGGGGATAACACGCAAGTGAACGGTCCTGGCCAAAGTCTGCCCGGGTTCCTGCAGTAAGCACGAACTATTCGTCGTGCTCTGCCCTGCAATTGAGATAACCCGGAAAGAACCATGCCGAACTATAAGAAAACGCCTGTGCGCCCCGCGCGCTCGTCCGCCGCTGCGCACAAACCGGGCAGCAAGAGCCCGAAGCACCGCGGATACCGCCCCGCAGAGGCGACCGTCACGCCGGCCAAGAAGCGCTGGAGTGCCGAGGATCGCGCGAAGCGCACCGACAGCCGGTACCCGGAGCGCGGCGGCGATCGCCACAGCGACCGTGGCACTGACCGCCGCAGCGACCGCGGCGCTGACCGCGGCACTGACCGCCGCCCCGACTGGCAGCCGCAGGGGACGGCGCCACAGCGCAACGCCCGTCCCGACCGCAACTCGCGCCCGGATCGGACTGCCCGACCGGAACGCAGCGCGCGCCCCGAACGCGGTGCGCGTCCGGACTTCCGGGAGCGCCCCGACCGCGGCCAGCGCAACGACCGCAACGACCGCGGCGATCGTCCGGTCCGCAGTGACCGGCGTGAGGCTTTCGAACACCGCCCTCGCAGGGACGACCGGCCGCGCAACGAGGACCGTCCGCGCCGCGATGACCGGCCGTACCGCAACGAACGGCCGCAGCGCGAAGTACGTCCGCGCCGCGACTCCGACTTCTACCCGAAGCGCGACGCCGCAGAGAAGAAGTACACGGCTCACGAAGACGTCGTGCTTGAGCGCCTCGAGGCAGACGCCATTCAGGCATCCGATGTCGTCGGCGTGACCTTTGCGGACCTTGGCCTCGGCGCCAATATCGTTCGCGAGCTCAGCGCCCTCGGTGCAGATTCGCCGTTCCCCATCCAGGCTGCGACGATTCCGGATGTGCTGAAGGGCATCGACGTTCTCGGCCGCGGAAAGACCGGCTCGGGGAAGACCATCGCCTTCGGTGCTCCCCTGGTCGAGCGCCTGCTGGAGAACTACGGTGCCAAGTCGCGCAAGCCGGGCCGCAAGCCGCGCGCCCTCATCCTCGCGCCGACCCGCGAACTCGCACTGCAGATCGATCGCACCATCCAGCCGATCGCGCGCAGCGTGGGAATTTTCACGACCCAGATCTACGGCGGAGTCCCGCAGCACCGCCAGGTCATGGCGCTGCAGCGCGGCGTCGACATCGTGATCGGAACTCCCGGCCGCATCGAGGACCTCATCGACCAGGGCCGCCTCGATCTGAGCGAGGTCACCATCACGGTGCTCGACGAGGCAGACCACATGTGCGATCTCGGCTTCCTCGAGCCGGTGCAGCGCATCCTCAACGAGACCGCGCCGGGCGGCCAGAAGCTGCTGTTCTCCGCGACCCTCGACAAGGGCGTTGCCTCGCTCGTCGACGAGTTCCTCGTGAACCCGAGCGTGCACGAGGTCGCCGGCGAGGATCAGGCCTCCTCGACGATCGACCACCGCGTTCTGTTGATCGAGCAGAGCGACAAGCGCGCCATCATCGAGCAGCTCGCCTCCGGCGACGGCAAGACGCTCATCTTCGCGCGCACGCGCGCGTTCGCCGAGCAGTTGGCGGATGACCTGGATGACGCGGGGATCCCCGCGGTCAGCCTTCACGGCGACCTGAACCAGGCGCGCAGGACCCGCAACCTGGAGAAGCTCACGAGCGGCAGGGTCACCGTGCTCGTGGCAACGGATGTCGCAGCGCGCGGCATCCACGTCGACGACATTTCGCTTGTCATCCAGGCCGACCCGCCGGACGAGTACAAGAGCTACCTGCACCGCGCCGGTCGCACCGGTCGCGCCGGAAAGAAGGGCACCGTCGTCACGCTCGTGAACAACCGCCGCAAGCGCAAAATGGACGAGCTGCTGGGTCGGGCGGAGATCGCGCCCACGTTCGACCGGGTTCGCCCGGGCGATGGGCTGATCTCGGAGCTCGCCGCACTGTAAACCTCAATCGGGACGGCCGCTACGATTTCATGGCGGCCGTCCCGATTCCGTACTACTGTCGGGGAATGGCCGACGCAACGACGCACGAACGCACCATCGAGTCCGAAATTGTCACGGACTTCAAAGACCGGATGAGCTACGGGTCCTACCTCCAGCTGGACAGTCTCCTCAGCGCTCAGGTCCCGGTGAGCGACCCGGTGCATCACGACGAAATGCTGTTCATCATCCAGCACCAGACGAGCGAACTGTGGCTGAAGCTCATGCGGCACGAACTGATGTCGGCGAAGGAACTCATCGCGAACGACGAACTGCAGGTCGCGCTCAAACGCATCGCCCGGGTCAAACACATCCAGAAGCAGCTCACAGAGCAATGGTCGGTGCTGGCCACCCTCACGCCATCGGAGTATGCGGAGTTTCGCGGATACCTCGGCAACGCTTCCGGATTCCAGTCCTACCAGTACCGTGCGGTCGAATTCCTGCTCGGCAACAAGAACGCCGGAATGCTGAAAGTGTTCGAATCGCATCCGGAAGCCCACGAGCTTCTCGACGGGATTCTGCACGAACCGAGCGTGTACGACGAGTTCCTGCGGTACCTGGCGCGGCACGGGCACGATGTTCCGCAGGCGGTGCTCGAGCGCGACGTCACGAAGGGCTATTCGATGAACGAGGAGCTCGTGCAGACGTTTGCGCGCATCTACGAGGACCCCGAAAAGTACTGGCTCGAGTACGAGACGTGCGAAGAGTTCGTCGACCTGGAGGACAACTTCCAGTTGTGGCGATTCCGGCACGTGAAAACGGTGCTGCGCATCATCGGCACAAAGCGCGGCACGGGAGGGTCCAGCGGCGTCGGGTTCCTGCAGAAAGCGCTCGACCTCACGTTCTTCCCCGAACTGTTCGCCGTGCGGACCGAAATTGGCTAGCGAGCCGCCGCTCCCTGAGAAGCGTGCGCAGCACGCGTCTCGAAGAGGGCATCCCGGTAGGCTCCCTTCCAGACGGCCTTCGGCCTCCTCAGGGAGCGGAGACGCCGGATGGGCCGGTCCCTCAGGGAGCGGGTTCTGTTTCACCGTCGACGAGTGCTGGCTTGGCAGCTGGCGCGGACCGTCGACGATCGTGGCGGATGCAGGCGGATTCCGCCTCGCCTCGGAATCCGACCCGACGGCATCCGCCCACCTCGCCGGCACCATCCTCCCCGGCTTCCGTGACGCGCATGTCCACCTGGGCCTAATAGATGGTGCAGCGTTGCTCGGCGGCGGAATCGCCGTCGTCCACGATTTCGGATGGGGGCTGGAGTCCGCCAGAACCTGGGCAACCGACACGGCGCTGCCCGAGGTGCGGATCGCCGGCCAGCTGCTCACTGCCCCGGGGGGATATCCGACCGCAAGCGGCTGGGCTCCGTCCGACGCGTCGCGGGAAGTCGCCGGCCCCGACGACGCATCCGCCGCCGTCGATGAACAGGTCGACGCGGGGGCGACCTTCATCAAGGTCACGCTCAATTCGGATGCCGGCCCGGTCTTCGATGACGCGACCCTCGGCGCGATCGTCGGCCACGCCCACGAACGGCACGTGTCCGTGGCCGCGCACGCGCAAGGGGCAGGGCAGGCCGCCCGCGCGTACTCAGCCGGAATCGACGTGCTGGCGCACGCGCCGTGGAGCGAACGCCTGCCCGACGAGCTGATCGCCGCCATGGCGAAGGCGATGAGCTGGGTGAGCACCCTCGACATCCACGGGTGGGGGAAGTTCAACGAAGGTTTCGCGGTCGCCAACGACAACGTGCGCCGCTTCCACGCGGCGGGAGGGCGCATCCGGTACGGCACCGACCTCGGCAACGGGCCGCTGCCGGTCGGAGTCAACGAACGCGAACTGGTCGCGCTCGAACACGCTGGGCTCGAAATCGACGCGCTCGCGGCGGCGATCGCCCCCGCACCCGCGTCCGGCGCATTCGGCCAGCGGATCAGCCGAATCTCTCTTCCCCGGCAGGAGGATCCCGCCCACTGGCTCGCCGCAGCACGACTCATCGATCACGACAATCTGGAGGTGCACCTCGCATGACCGAATCCCGCGCACACGAGCTCGACTCAGCCGACCCGTTGGGCGGCTTCCCCGACCGTTTCGTTCAGTCGGACGACGTTATCGCCTACCTCGACGGGAACTCGCTCGGCCGGCCCACGAAGGCGACCGCCGAGCGGCTCGCCGGTTTCGTCACGGACTCGTGGGGCGCCCGCCTCATCCGCGGCTGGGATGAGAGCTGGTACAACCTGCCGCTCACCGTCGGAGACCGGATCGGCGAAATCACCCTCGGCGCCGCCGCGGGCCAGGTTTTCGTGGGCGATTCCACGACGGTCATCCTGTACAAGCTCATCCGCACGGCGCTGGACGCGCGCCCCGACCGCACCGAGATCATCGTCGACACAGACAACTTTCCGACCGACCGCTTCATTCTGCAAGGCATCGCCGCGGAGTGCGGAAAGACGCTGAAATGGGTGACACCCGACCCGAACGCCGGGGTAACCGCAGAGCAGGTCGCCGACACGATCGGGCCGGACACCGCGCTCGTGGTGCTCAGCCACGTCGCGTACCGGTCCGGGTACCTCGCGGATGCACCGGCGATCACCGCCATCGCCCACGACGCCGGGGCGCTCGTGCTGTGGGACCTGTGCCACTCGGTGGGGTCGGTGCCGATGGACCTGGATGCGTGGGGCGTCGACCTTGCGGCGGGCTGCACCTACAAGTACCTCAACGGCGGTCCGGGGTCCCCCGCGTTCGGATACGTCCGCGCGGAACACCAGGACACGTTCCGCCAGCCCATCCAGGGCTGGATGGGGACGAGCGAGCCGTTCGTGATGGGGCCCGAGTATGTGCCGCACGACGGCATCCGCCGGTTCCTGAGCGGCACGCCAGCGGTCATCGGCATGCTCGCGATCCAGGACATGCTCGACCTCGTCGCGGAAGCGGGAATGGAAGCCATCCGCGCCAAGTCGGAAGAGTTGACCGCCTTCGCGATCGACCTCGTCGATGAGCTTCTTCTGCCCCGCGGCGTCGCGCTGTCGTCCCCGCGCGACCCGGCCCGCCGCGGCAGCCACATCACGATCGACCATCCGTCGTTCGCCGACGTGAACGCCCGGCTGTGGGCGCGGGGGATCATCCCCGACTTCCGCAGGCCGAACGGGCTGCGACTCGGCCTCTCGCCGTTGACGACGCGGTTCGAGGAGGTTCGGATCGGGGTTGAGGCGATCGCCGCGGAGTTGCCGTGAGCAGCCACCGCCCCATTCGGGACGATCCCCCCGCGATCCGTTCCGGGGTTGACCGGCCGGTGGTTCACGACGACCTCGACTCCCGCCCCGGCAGCGCGACCTCGGTGTTGCGCACCATCATCGGGTGTTACCTGCGGGGCCTCGGAGGCTGGATTTCCACCGCCGAACTCATCCGCCTGATGGATGCGGTCGGAATTTCCAGTTCCCACGCGCGGACGGCGGTGTCGCGGGTGAAGAGCAAGGGGCTGCTCCTGCCGGAGACCGTGGACGGGCAGCCCGGGTACCGGCTCAACCCGGCCTCCCTGCCGATGCTGGAACGCGGCGATCGCATGATCTTCGGCTCCCGGCAGCAGCAGGATGGCGGTTCGTGGTGCCTCGTCTCGTTCACCGTCCCCGAATCGCAGCGGGCGGCCAGGCACCAGTTGCGGAAACGTCTTGCCTGGGTCGGTTGCGGCAAAGTGTCCACGGGCCTGTGGATCGGCCCCGCGTTTCTCACCGATGAGATCGAGGAGATCCTCGCCGAGCTGGGGCTCCGCCCGTGCACGACCGTGTTCATCACCGACACTCCGCAACCTCACGGCTCGCTGAAGGAGGCGGTCGCCCGCTGGTGGGATCTCGACGCGATCGCGACGCTGCACCACCGGTTCCTTCGCGCTTTCGGATCGTGGGGCCCGGTGGATGACCCGGTCCGCGCGTTCGCGAACTTCGTGACGGTGCTGGATCGGTGGCGCGTCATCCCTTACCTGGACCCGTACCTGCAGCCGGCCGTGTTGCCCGCCGATTGGCCGGGGTTCGAGAGTGCTGCCCTGTTCGAG
The DNA here is from genome assembly GCA_017306245.1 of Micrococcales bacterium. Taxonomy (GTDB): domain Bacteria; phylum Actinomycetota; class Actinomycetes; order Actinomycetales; family Microbacteriaceae; genus Terrimesophilobacter. Next base: position 148,243 of record JAFKIY010000006.1, read on the forward strand.
CGGCTCAACTGGGAACTCGCGGCGGATGCCGAGCGCTTTGTGGGCGGAAGCTGACGCGCCAACGGGTCCTGGTCTACGCGACGGCGAGCATCCCGGCGGCGATAAGCGCCAGCACGAGGCCGATCGCCTGGACCGGCGCGATGCGTTCCCTCAGCACGATCGCGGCGAGGATGATGGTGCCGGCCGGGTAGAGGGCGGTCAGGACCGAGATCACGGTCAGTTCGCCGAGCCGCAGGCCGACGAGGAGCAGCGCGTTCGCGGTCGCGTCGATGATGCCTGCCAGGATCGCGATCCGCAGCCCGGCGCGCCAGCCGGTGCTCAGCATCCCCACGCGCGGCTCGCCGATTTCGGCTGCGGGTCCGCCGACTGCGACGCGCGCCCTGCGCCGCATCCACAGGGCGAGCACGCCGACGACCGCGAACATGATGATGCCGTTCACGGCCCGGTTGGCGATGAGCGGGACAAGGCCGGCGTCATCCGGGGTCAGGTCGATGAGGATGAGGAACGCGCCGATCATCGCGCCGGAGCCGATCGCCATGAGCAGGGCTTTCAGGCTCGGCCGGATCGCACCCTCCTCCTTCACGAATCCGACGAGCACGACCGCGACGAGGGCGATCGCGATCGCGACGTAACCGAGCGTGGTGAGCCGTTCGCCTCGGATGACCCCGGCCATGAGCGGGACGAACGCGGACACGAGCGCGGTGAGCGGGGAGAGGATGCTCATCGGGCCGATCGCGAGGCACGCGTACAGGAGGGTGATCGCGATCGCACCCGTGATGCCGGAGATCCCGCCGTACAGCAGCGCTTCCCACGACCACCGCCCGCCGATGACGGCTTCGGCGGCGAACAATATGACGAGGCCGGAGGCCGCGCCGATCGCGGTCACGCGAATCGGGCTGATGCGCCGCGACGCAATGCCGCCCAGAAAGTCGGCGGAACCGTACACGAGCGCGGCGGTAACGCCAACGAGGACTGTGAGCATTCAGGACCATTCGCAAGGGGTGCGTTCAACTCTAGGCGCTGGCAGGTGGTGACAAAATTCCCGCGCATTTCGGCTCTTCGTCGGTGGAAAGCGCACGGCGCATTTCCGGTGCGCCGTGCGCCGACCTACCGTGGAGGGGAGACTGGATAGAACCCAAGGAGTCGTGATGTCCGCATCTGCGCCGCACAGCCAGCTTTCCGCTGAAGTGGAGGAGCACCTCGACAGCGCCGCCGGCGAGAAGGGGGCAACCGCATCCGTCAACCTGGAGGTTCTGAACGAACTGCTCATGGGCACGTGGGGGGATGTGCGACGTGAGGCCCGCGAGTTTGTGAAGGACCCCGCTCTGCACCGCAGGGATGGTCTGTCGCTCGAGGAGCAGAGGGAGCGCGCGCTCGCCCAGCTGCACCTGCTCGTCGACCATGGCGCCGTGCACCGCGCGTTTCCGATCTCGGTGGGAGGGCTTGAGGACAACGGCGGGAACATCACCGCATTCGAGGAGCTCGTTTCTGCGGACCCTTCCCTGCAGATCAAGGGCGGCGTGCAGTGGGGGCTGTTCGGGTCGGCGATCGTGCAGTTGGGCACCGAGCGGCACCATTACCTGCTTCCGCCGCTCATGAAACTCGAGCTGCCGGGCGCGTTCGCGATGACGGAGATCGGCCACGGATCGGATGTCGCGAGCCTCGCGACGACGGCGACGTACGACGAGGCCACGCAGGAGTTCGTCATCAATACGCCGTTCCGGGCGGCCTGGAAGCAGTTCCTCGGCAACGCCGGACGCGACGGCAAGGCCGCCGTGGTGTTCGCGCAGCTCATCACGAAGGGCGTGAGCCACGGCGTGCACGCGTTCTATGTGCCCATCAGGGACGACAACGGGTTCCTTCCCGGCATTGAGGGTGAGGATGACGGCTGGAAGGGTGGACTGAACGGAATCGACAACGGGACGCTCGCATTTCACAACGTGCGCGTGCCGCGCAAGAATTTGCTGAACAAGTACGGGGATGTAGCGGAGGACGGCACCTACTCGTCGCCGATCGACAGCCCTGGGCGGCGTTTCTTCACGATGCTCGGCACTCTCGTGCAGGGCCGGGTGTCGCTGGACGGCGCGGCGACGGCGGCCTCGGCTCTGGGCCTGGCCATCGCCATCCGGTACGGCAATGAGCGCCGCCAGTTCACGGCGGGAGGCGACGACGAGCAGGTGCTCATGGACTATCAGCGGCACCAGCGCAGGCTCATCCCGTTGCTGGCGACAACGTATGCGCAGACGTTCGCGCACGACGAGTTGCTCGTCGCGTTCGATTCGGTGTTCAGCGGGAAGACGGACACGGACGAAGACCGGCAGGATCTCGAAACTCTCGCCGCGGCGCTCAAGCCGCTTTCTACCTGGCACGCGCTCGACGCGCTGCAGGAGGCGCGCGAAGCGTGCGGCGGCGCTGGATTCATGGCCGAAAACCGTCTTGTGGGGTTACGTGCTGACCTGGATGTGTACGTCACGTTCGAGGGCGACAACAACGTGCTGTTGCAACTTGTCGCGAAGCGACTGCTCACCGACTTCAGCGAGAAGTTCAAGGACGCGGACATCGGTGCGCTCGCCTCGTACGTCGTCGGTCAGGCGGCGGATGCCGCAATCCACGGCACCGGGTTGCGCACCGTGGCGCAGACGATCAAGGATTTCGGGTCGACGGCGAGGAGCGTGAAGGAGCTCCGAGAGACGAACGTGCAGCGGGAGTTGCTCACGGACCGCGTGGAGACGATGGTGTCGGATCTCGCCGGCAGGCTGCGGGGGGCGGAGAAGCTGTCCCCGGAGGAGGCTGCCGAGCTGTTCAATTCGCAGCAGGACGAACTCATCGAGGCGGCGCGCGCCCACGGCGAGCTGCTGCAGTGGGAGGCGTTCACGCGCGCCTACGAGGGCATCGAGGATGAGGGCACCCGGCAGGTCATCGAGTGGCTGCACGACGTGTTCGGGTTGGGGCTGATTGAGAAGCACCTGGCCTGGTACCTGATCCACGGCCGGTTGTCGCCGCAGCGCGCTCAGGCGATCACGGCGTACATTGATCGGCTGCTCGCGCGCCTGCGTCCGCACGTGCAGGATCTCGTGGATGCGTTCGGTTACGAGCAGGAGCACTTGCGGGCGCCCATCTCCTCCGGTATCGAGGCGGAGCGGCAGGAAGAGTCGCGCGAGTACTATCGCAAGCTCGCGGCATCCGGCAACGCCCCGATCGACGAGAAGACCCTCAAGTCGAAGAAGAGGGCCACCAGACCCACTACCTAGCCGAACCGTCTTGAAAATTCAGGAATTCACGTCGAGAAGTGGCCCAAATTCCTCTAAACGGAGCTTTAGCGACAGCGATTCCTGAATTTCCAACGGATGCTTCGCCCGCACCCCAGGGATTCGGGCCGCAACGTTCTACTCTGTAGGGATGACCACCGTAGCGCCGTATGGCTCCTGGGAGTCGCCGATCTCCGCCGCGTCCCTCGTCGCGACCGGCCATCCGGTGAATGGCGGGATCTTCGTCGGCGAGGATGTGTGGTGGCTCGAGTCGCGTCCCGCGGAGGGTGGGCGTCTCTCCGTGCGACGACACGACGCCGACGGAAAGCCGGTCGACGTGATCCCGGCCCCGTGGAATGCCCGCACTCGCGTTCACGAGTACGGCGGCGGAGCGTGGACGGCGACCGACGACGGGGTTCTCGCTTTCGCGGAATTCACCGACCAAAGGCTGTACCGACTCGACCCAGGTGCCAGCGAGCCAATCGCCTTGACGCCTGCCGACAAGGGGATGCGATTCGCCGGACTGAGCATCGTGGGCAATGAGGTGACCGCCATCCGCGAGACGCACAGGGAGGGCGACCTCGAGCGCGACATCGTGGCCGTGCCACTCGATGGCGCGGCAGCAGACGACGCCGGGGCCATCCGATCGATGGTGTCCGGGTCGCGGTTCCTCGCCGCGCCTCGGATCTCCCCGGACGGCGAGCATCTCGCCTGGATCGCGTGGGATCATCCGCATATGCCGTGGGACGGCACCGAGCTGCGCGTCGGCCGCATCGAACGCGGCGTTGTGCCGGAGTATCGGACGCTGGGCGGCGGCCCCGCCGAGTCGGTCCTGCAGCCGGAATGGGCGTCGAACGATGAGCTGTACGCGATCAACGACAGCACCGGATGGTGGAATCTCTACCGGTATCCGCTCGGCGGCGCGCCCGCCGCCTTGCACCCGCTGTCGGCAGACATCGGCGCGCCCATGTGGGGGCTCGGCATGCGGTGGTTCTCGGTTCTCGACGACGGCCGGCTGCTGTTCGTGAGCACAGTGGGCACCGACTCGCTGGCCACCCTCGACCCGACCACCGGAGCCGTCGAGCGGGTGAACGTTCCGCTCGACACTCTGTCGCTGACGGCGGTGCGCGGAAGCCGGGTGCTTCTGACCTGCGGGAGCGCCCGAGTCGTGTCCGGCCTGCGCGAGTTCAACCTTGCGTCGGGAATGCTCACCGATATCCGCCTCGACCTGGATGAGTTGCCGGCACGCGAGTTCCTCCCGGATGCCGAGGCCGTCACCTCCGCCGTCGTCACGCCGGACGGGGAGCGTGACGTGCACTCGTTCGTGTACCGCCCCCGCAACCCCGACTTCGCGGCGCCGAAGGGCGAGCTCCCGCCGTTCATCGCCGTCGTGCACGGAGGTCCGACCGCGCGTAGTTCGCCGGCCCTGAACCTGAACTACGCGTTCTTCACCTCGCGCGGGATCGGCATCATCGACGTCAACTATGGGGGTTCGAGCGGATACGGCCGCGAATACCGCCGCCGTTTGGAAGGCCAGTGGGGCGTCGTCGACGTGGAGGACACCATCGCCGCCATCCGCGGGCTCGCGGCGGCGGGGATCGCGGACCGGGCGCGGCTCGCCATCCGGGGCGGCTCCGCGGGCGGGTGGACGGTGCTCGCCGCCCTCGTCTCCTCCGACGTGTTCGCGTGCGGCGTCTCCTACTACGGGGTCGCCGACCTGCACGCGCTCGCGGAGGACACCCACGATTTCGAAGCCCGGTACCTCGACGGGCTCGTCGGCCCCCTGCCCGAGGCGGAGAAGATCTACCGCGACCGCGCGCCGATCAATCGCGTCGATGACCTGTCCTGCCCTGTGCTGCTCCTGCAGGGGCTGGATGACCCGGTCGTCCCGCCCGCCCAGTCGGAGGCGTTCCGGGATGCGCTCGTGAGGAAGGGCATCCGGCACGCGTACATCGCCTACGAGGGCGAGTCGCACGGATTCCGGAAGGCGGAGACGATCATCCACGCGATCCAGTCGGAGTTGTCGTTTTATGGCCAGGTGCTCGGCTTCGAGACGCCGGATACCCCGGAGCTGGAACTCTGGGAGCCGCCCGTTCCCTGAGGCTCTCGAAGGGAACCCCCAGTGACTTGGATGCTCCCTTCGAGACGGGCTGCGCCCTCCGCAGGGAGCCGGCCACTCGAAGGGAGCCGCCAGTGACCGTGGCCCCGGCTAGCCTTGGGGGCATGTCTTCCACTGTCGCTCCCGCGGCGGATGCGCTTGCCCGCGTGTTCGGCTACGACGCGTTCCGCGGCGACCAGGCGGAGATCATCGACCACGTCATCGGCGGCGGCGACGCGCTCGTGCTCATGCCGACCGGCGGTGGCAAGTCCCTCTGCTACCAGATTCCGGCGCTCGTCCGCGACGGCACGGGTATCGTCATCTCGCCGCTCATCGCGCTCATGCAGGATCAGGTGGATGCGCTCGCCGCGCTCGGGGTGCGCGCCGCGTTCCTGAACTCCACGCAGGGCGCCGAGGAGCGGTCGCGGGTCGAACGGGCCTATGTCGCGGGAGAACTCGACCTGCTGTACCTCGCGCCGGAACGGCTGACCGTGCCGTCCACGGGCGACCTGCTCGACCGCGGCACGATCGCCCTGTTCGCGATCGACGAAGCGCACTGCGTCTCCCAGTGGGGCCACGACTTCCGGCCCGACTACCTCGCCCTGTCGATGCTGCACGAGCGCTGGCCGGCGGTGCCCCGGATCGCGCTCACCGCGACCGCGACCGAGCAGACGCACCGCGAAATCCAGAAACGCCTGCAACTGGGTGACGCGCGGCACTTCGTCGCGAGTTTCGACCGGCCGAACATCCAGTACCGCATCGTGCCGAAGGACCAGCCCCAGAAGCAACTCCTCGAACTGCTGCGCACCGAGCACGCGGGCGACGCGGGAATCGTGTACTGTCTCTCCCGCGCCTCGGTGGAGAAGACCGCTCAATTCCTGGTCGAGCAGGGCATCCCCGCCCTGCCGTACCACGCCGGCCTCGATGCGCGCGTGCGCGCAGCGAACCAGGCGCGGTTCCTGCGCGAAGACGGCATGGTCATGGTCGCAACGATCGCGTTCGGCATGGGCATCGACAAACCGGATGTGCGCTTCGTCGCCCACCTCGACCTGCCGAAATCCGTCGAGGGCTATTACCAGGAGACCGGCCGCGCCGGACGCGACGGCCTGCCCTCGACGGCGTGGCTCGCCTACGGCCTGCAGGATGTCATGCAGCAGCGGCGCATGATCGAAACGTCCGAAGGCGATCTGGCGCATCGCCGCCGGTTGAGCGCGCACCTGGATGCCATGCTCGCGCTGTGCGAAACCGTGCAGTGTCGGCGCATGCAGCTTTTGGCATACTTCGGCGAGAAGTACCGAGCCGGCACAGCCGGCTCGGCGCGATCTTCGGATCGCGATGCGATCCTTCAAGAAGATCGCGCCTGCGGCAACTGCGACACCTGCCTGAATCCGCCCGAGTCCTGGGATGGCACGATCCCGGCGCAGAAACTGCTCTCGACGATCGTGCGGTTGCAGCGCGAGCGCAATCAGAAGTTCGGTGCAGGACACCTCATCGACATCCTGCTCGGCAGGCAGACGCCGCGCGTCGACCAGTACGGCCACGACGACCTGTCGACGTTCGGCATCGGTACCGACCTTTCCGAGATGGAGTGGCGCGGGGTCGTTCGGCAACTCCTGGCGCAAGGGTTGCTGGCCGTGAATTCGGACGGCTTCGGCACGCTCGTGATCACCGAGTCGAGCGCGGGGATTCTGGATGGCTCACGTCGAGTCGCCTTGCGCCGTGAACCCGAGCGCACGACCACGCGCTCCGCACGCAAGACCAGGAGTGCTGCCGCCGAGCTGCCGGAGACGTTGCAACCCGTGTTCGAAGCGCTGCGAGCCTGGCGTGCTGCTGCCGCGAAGGAGCAGGGCGTTCCCGCGTACGTGATCTTCCACGACGCGACGCTGCGGGAACTCGCGACCCGGCATCCGTCGAGCGTGGAGGAGCTCGGCACAGTGACAGGGGTGGGCGAGTCGAAGCTCGCGAAATACGGCGACCAGTTGCTCGAGGTGCTCGGCGCGGCCGCCATCCCCGCACCGTAGCTTCACGGCGGGCTCCGTCACCTAGCATCGGTACGTGCGCACTTTCTATCCTGAATTGGAACCGTACGACCACGGGAACCTCGACGTCGGCGACGGGCAGACCATCTACTGGGAAACCAGCGGCAACCCGAACGGCAAGCCGGCCGTGTACCTGCACGGCGGCCCGGGAGCAACGAGCACGCCGAAGCAGCGGCGCGTCTTCGACCCGGCCCGGTATCGCATCATCCTGCTGGACCAGCGCGGCACGGGCAGGAGCACCCCGCACGCGAGCGAGCCGAACGCCGACCTCGCCACGAACACCACCTGGCACCTGGTCTCCGATCTGGAGAAGGTGCGCGAGCATCTCGGCATCGACCGCTGGCAGGTGTTCGGCGGGTCCTGGGGAAGCGCGCTCGCCCTCGCCTACGCTGAAACGCACCCCGAAAGAGTGACCGAACTCGTGCTCCGCGGCATCTTCACGCTGCGCGAAAGCGAGCTGTACTGGTTCTACGAGGGCCCGGCAGGGCAGCTGTTCCCCGAGGTCTGGTCGCAGTTCGTCGAGCAGGTTCCGGATGCTTCACCGGGCGAATACCGCGCCGCGTATCACGAGCGGCTGTTCGACCCGGACCCGGCCGTGCACACCCCGGCCGCCGTCGCGTGGGCGACGTGGGAGGCTTCGGCGATCACGCTGCTCCCCAACCCCGACGTGGTTGCGACGTTCGCCGAGCCGAAGTACGCGGTCGCGTTCGCGCGCATCGAGAACCACTATTTCAAGAATCTGGGCTGGTTCGAGGATCGCCAGTTGCTGCGCAACGCGCACGTGCTCCGCGACATCCCGACGGTGATCGTGCAGGGGCGGTACGACGTGTGCACGCCGCCGGTCACCGCGTGGGAGCTGAGCCGCGAGTTGCCCGACGCGCAGTTCACGATCGTCCCGGATGCCGGACACGCGTTCGACGAGCCGGGCATCCTGAGCGCTCTGATCGAGGCGACCGACCGGTTCGCGCAGGTTACGCGGTAGCCACCTCGTCGGCCGCTACCCCGTCGGCAGTGCCGGCCTCGTCGGTGTCTTCGTGTTCGGGCCGGCCGCTGTCCAGACGGAGCGTGGCGAGAAGCCCGACGGCGAGGAATCCGGCGGCGGCGAACGCGGAGTAGCGGGTGCCATCGCTGAATGCGGCCTGCGCCTCGTGGAAGGAGGCGGGGTCGCGTTCCTTGAGGCCCGGGATGGCGTTGCCGGCGCTGTCCACGACCGCATCCACGATCTGGGTCTTGACGGTGTCCGGAATCTGGCTGTTGTCGTCAAGCCGCGCCTGAAGGGACCAGCCGACGCTCGAGAACAGGATGGTGCCGAGGATGGCGATGCCGAGCGCGCTGCCGACCTGGCGCGAGGTGCTCTGCGTTCCGGAACCCTGTCCGCTCTTCTCGACCGGGACATCCTTCAGCACCACGCCGGTGAGCTGCGCCGTGGCGAGCCCGATCCCGAACCCGTAAATGAACAGCCCGATGGCGATCGACCACCACTGCGTGTCGGGGGCGATCACGAGCGCGACGATCACGATGCCGGTGATTTCCGCGAGGATGCCGGTGCGCACGATCCACACGGGGGCGACCTTGTTGCCGTAGCTGCCGGCGAACCCGCTGGCCACGAAGGAGCCGACGGCGAGGGTCAGAATTACGAAGCCGGTCTGGAGCGCGTCGTATCCGAGTACGTTCTGCAGCCACAACGGCAGCGACAGGATGATGCCGTACTCGCCGAGGGAGACGATCATCGCCACTATATTCCCGTTGCGGAATGAGGGGATCGAGAACAGTCCGAATGCGAGCATGGTGTTTTTGCCCGCGCGCTCGCGGTACACGCCCCACCAGATGAAGCCAACCAGGGCGAGCGCTGCGATGAGGAACACGAAGGGAATGGGCGAGAGGTCGAACGGCCACTTCCACGACCCGATGTCCGGCACTGTGTCCGTGAACCACCAGCCGTACGTGCGGCCTTCGATGAGCCCGAACACGAGCGCGCCGCTCGCGATGACGGAAAGCACCGCGCCCACGATGTCGACGCCGCGCGCGCCGGGCTCCCGGGATTCGATGACGTAGAGGTAGATGCCGATCAGGATGATGATGCCGAACGGCACGTTGATGCCGAACGCCCAGCGCCAGGAGTAGTAGGTGGTGAGCCATCCGCCGAGCACGGGTCCGACGGCGGCCATGCCGCCGATCGTCGAGCCCCACACCGCGAACGCGATGGCGCGGTCGCGGCCGCGGAATGTGGCGTTGATGATGGAGAGCGTGGCGGGCAGGATCATGGCGCCGCCCACTCCCTGGATGACCCGGAACCCGATGAGCACGCCTCCGTTCCACGCGAGCGCGGCGAGCACGGAGGAGAGCGCGAACACGATCACGCCGATGGTGAGCAGCCGGCGTCGCCCGATGCGGTCCGCGATGGTGCCGAACATGAGCAGCAGCGCGGCGAACACGAGCGTGTAGCTTTCCTGCACCCACTGCACCTGGGTGGAACTGATCTTCAGTTCAGACACGATGGAGGGGATGGCGACGTTCACGATGGTGGAGTCGGCGATGATGATGGAGACGGCGAGGCTGATGGTGACGAGGCCGAACCATTTGGCGCGTGAGGAGTTCATTTTTTTCGCTTTCCTGATAATTCGTAAGCCAGCTTAGCAACTCGTCAGCCTGCTTACTATCAATCGAAAGACGGATATCCTGAACACATGGATGAGTCGCAGGAACCGCAGGAAGCGGACCACGGTCCGATGGGCGAGTGGCCCACCGGCAGGCTCCTGTCGACCGCGTCCCGACTCGTCGAACACGCCTGGCTGGACGCCCTCGACGAGCTGGGCCTTTCCCACGCAGGCCTCATCGCCCTCCACCTGCTCGGCGAGGAACCGACGAACCAGACGGATCTCGCCGCCAGGGCGCGCGTGGAAAACCAGACCATGTCGCGCACCCTCGACCGCCTCGAGCGGGAGGGCTACATCCTCCGCGAACGGGACGCGCGGGATCGCCGCCGGCACATCATCACCCGAACCTCGGCGGGCGCGGCAGCCTGGCAGTCGGCGAAAACCCTGGAGGCTGACGTGTTTCCGGAGATTTCCGATCCGCAAGCGCTGCGCAGCGCCCTGCTCGAACTGATCCACGCAGGTACCGCACGACGCTGGCACCCGTAGTAACGTCGATCCATGACATTCAACCCCGACTCGAATATCGGTTCAGGCAAGGTCAGCCGTCGGGGTCGCAACACCGGGATCGCGGTCGGCGGCGGCGGGATCGCGGTCGTGATTCTCGCGCTGATCTCGCCCATGCTCGGGGTCGACCTCACACCGCTTGCCGGGATGTTCGGGGATGCCGGCACGTCGCAGTCGACGACATCCGACAATCTGGAGCAGTGCCAGACCGGCGCGGATGCGAACAACAACGTCGAGTGCCTCATGAAGGGCGCCGCGGCATCGCTCGACGCCTACTGGGCGGGCAAGTTCGCCGCGGAGGGGCTCACCTACCGCTCCCCGGCCGACTTCGTGCTGTTCTCCGGCTCGACGAGCACCGGATGCGGCACCGCGTCGAGCGCGACGGGCCCGTTCTATTGCCCGCCCGACGAGTCGATCTACGTGGACACCGGTTTCTTCGACCAGTTGCGCGGCCAGTTCGGCGCGAGCGGCGGGCCGCTCGCCGAGATGTATGTCGTGGCGCACGAGTGGGGGCACCACATCCAGAACGTGCTCGGCACGATGGACAACCTGAACCTCCGGCAGACCGGGCCGACATCGGATTCGGTGCGGCTCGAATTGCAGGCCGACTGCTACGGGGGTTCCTGGGCGAAGGATGCGTCGACCGTTCCCGACTCGAGCGGCGTGCCGTTCCTGCTGCCGATCACGAAGCAGCAGATCAACGATGCGCTGAACGCGGCGCAGGTGATCGGCGATGATCGCATCCAGGAGATGTCGAGCGGTCAGGTGCAGCCGGAGACGTGGACGCACGGGTCGAGCGCCCAGCGGCAGAAGTGGTTCACGATCGGGTTCGAGAACGGCCCGAACGCCTGCAACACCTTCGACGTGAACCCGTAGGGCCGGCGCGGGGTTTCGCGTGGCACGATGGTGGCCATGATGTCGCAGCATCCGGCTCAGCAGCCAGCCCAGAATTCAACCCTGCACCATCGCCTCCGCCGGATGGTCGGCCGCGATCCGGATGAGCCGCATCGCGCGTCGACTCCGCTGGAGCTGCTGTTCGATCTGACGCTAGCGATCGCGTTCAGTCAGGCGGGAGCGCAAATGGCGCACTTGCTTCAGCTCGGCCACTATGCGCACGCGATCGCCGCGTTCGTGTTCGCCGTGTTCGCGGTGTCGTGGGCGTGGATCAACTTCACCTGGCTCGCCTCCGCGTTCGACAACGACGGAGTGTTCTTCCGAGTTGCGACCCTCGTTCAGATGATCGGGGTGCTCGTGATCGCGCTCGGACTGCCGGACCTGTTCCACTCGATCGATCTCGGCGAGCACATCGATACCAGGGTGGTGGTCGGCGGGTATGTGGTCATGCGGGTGGCCGTGATCGCCCTGTGGATTCGCGCGGCGCGCCACGACACGTCGCAGCGAAGGGTGGCGACGATGTACGCAACCCTCATCGCGGCGGCCCAGGTCGGTTGGATCGCCCAGATCGCGATCAATCCGCCGTTCTTCGTCACAGTGGCGGTGGTTCTCGTGCTTGCGGCGTTCGAGCTGATGATTCCGATCATCGCCGAGCGCGGCGGGTTCGGGACCCCGTGGCACGGCCACCACATCGCGGAGCGGTACGGTCTGCTCGTCATCATCACGCTCGGGGAGATTATCGCCGGAACCATTCTGGCGATCTCGGCGGTGGTGCAGGAGCAGGGGTGGTCGCTTGAGGCGGGCTTTGTCGCGTTCGGCGGCACGGCGATCGCGTTCGGGTTGTGGTGGGTGTATTTCACGATGCCGTCCGGCGAGGTGCTCACCCGGTTTCGGGAGCGCGGATTCCTGTGGGGCTACGGGCACATGGTGTTGTTCGGGTCGCTCGCCGCCACCGGTGCCGGTCTGCACGTGGCTGCGGGCGTGATCGAGGATGTCACCGAGATCGGCCCGGTTGCCGCGGTGCTCACGATGGTGGTGCCGCTCGCGGTGTTCACGGTCGCGCTGTTCGCGCTCTACTCATTGCTGCTGCGGCAGACGGACCCGTTCCACTTGCTCCTGCTGGCGGGGTCGCTGGCCGCGCTGGCCGCATCCGTCATCGCGGTTGCAGCGGGTGCGAGCGTCGGCGTCGGCATCCTGATCGCGGCGTGCGCGCCCGTCGTGGCGGTCGTCGGGTACGAGACCGTGGGGCATCGGCACCAGGCGGATGCCCTGGAGCGGACGCTGCGCTGACTGCTGTGTCGTGCGGGCTGCGGTCGTGCGGGTCACGTCAGGCTTCGTCGCTGGCGTGCGCGGCTTCCTGTTCGGCGATCTGCTTGTGCACATCCTCCATGTCGAGCTCGCGCACGGCGGTGATGACCTGGTCGAGCGCGGCGCCCGGCAGCGCGCCCGGCTGGGAGAACACGCGGACTCCGTCGCGGAACGCCATGAGCGTGGGGATCGAGGTGATGCCCATGGCGCCGGCGAGCGCCTGCTGCGCGTCGGTGTCGACCTTCGCAAACGTCACGTCGGTGTTGGCGTCGCTCGCCTTGTCGTAGATGGGGCCGAACTGCTGGCACGGTCCGCACCATGCCGCCCAGAAGTCGACCAGGGTGATGCCCGGCGCGGTCACGGTCTTCTCGAAGTCTTCGGCTGTCAGGTCGACGGTCGGCATGTTTCTTCTCCTTGCGTGGTTCACGTACGTCTCAGACCTCAACAACGCTACGTGGCCCGCCGGTATTCCGTCGAGCTGTGCCGCCGGGAGAATTGATCCCGCTCCCTGAAGGCGCGGGGCCAGTCTGTCCTCGCTCCCTGAGGAGGGCGAAGCCTGTCTCGAAGGGAGCTCGTCGCTGTTACTTCTTCTTCGCGGCCGCTTTCATCGCCTTTTTGGCTTCACGGACGAGGCGCAGCGATTCGGCATCCGTGATGTCGGCGATGGAGCGGTGCGATCCCTCTTCCCCGTAGTGGCCGCTCGCTTCGCGCCAGCCGGGCGCGGTGAGCCCGCGCTGTTTTCCGAGCAGGGCGAGGAATATCCTGGCTTTCTGTTCGCCGAAGCCGGGAAGCGCCTGAAGCCGGCGAAGGATCTCGGCCCCGTCGGGCGCTGTGCCGTCGGCGCCGGCGGATGTCCAGATCGCGGCAGCGTCGCCTCCCCACTCGTCCTGCACGGCGGCGGCGAGCGATTGCACGCGAGCGGCCATGGATCCGGGGAACCGGTGCACGGCGGGGGTCATCCGGAAGGCTTCGAGGAACTTCTCCGGGTCATGGTTGGCGATGGACTCGGGCGTGAGCTCGCCGAGCCGGTCGCGCAACTTTGCGGGGCCGGAGAACGCGACTTCCATGGGGATCTGCTGGTCGAGGAGCATCCCGACGAGGAGCGCGAACGGGTTGTCGGTGAGCAGTCGGTCGGCGGCGGCGTCGCCGGTGAGGTGAAGGTCCATTCCGCCATTCTTCCACTGCTGTGCCGCGGGCAAACCGCTGAGTTTGCGGCTACGGACTGAGCGAGCTTGCGATCCGCGCCACGATGTCGCGACGTGCCGCCGCGCCGATCGCGGTGGGCAGGAGCGGGTAGACGTGCAACTGACCGTTAACTTCGGTGTATTCGACTTCGACGCCGGCCGCCTCGGCCTTCGCGACGAGGAGGCGGGCATCCGGGTTCAGGATGTCGCGCGTCCCGCTGTACACGGCGAGCGGGCCAAGGCCGGCGAAATCGCCGAACAATGGGCTGACCGCAGGGTCGGTGAGCTCCCGCTCGCCAGCCCACAGTTTCGCGAACACGAGGCCGCCCGGCACGGCGAGCCAGGGGTCCGTCGGCTGAACCTCGGGGATGCGCGGGTTGGTGAAGGTCAGATCCACGGCAGGGGAGATGAGGACTGTCCCAGGAACGGTGACGCCGGCGTCGCGCAGCGCCATCGCCGCACACAGTGCGATTTGGCCGCCCGCCGAGTCGCCGGCAAGCGCGACGGAGCCGTACTGCTTTCGGTTTGCTTCGGCCATCTCGGTCACGCGGCTCACGACGTTGTCGGAGGTGGCGAACGGCACGAGCGGGTAGATCGGCACGGTGACGACGGTGGAGGCTTCGGTGGCAATCTGCGCCGCCAGGTGCCAATGCTGCTGAACGATTTCGTTCACCCATCCGCCCCCGTGCAGATACAGTGCGCTACCCACCGGCGCGCTTGCCGTGGGGGTCAGGGTGTACACCGGCCAGCCTGCGTCGTGCCGGATGTCGATGCGGATGTCTGCCCGGAGCCCCTTGGGCGGGCCGTAAGGGGCAGGGTGAACTGCACGTTCGCGAATGCGCTGGTGCGCGCCTTCTTCGGTGAGGTAGGGCCGGTTCCGGCGGGTTGCGCGATTGATGAGCGGGGCGAGTCCGCTGGGCACTGACAGCATCCGCTCTCCTTCGACCACGTACTCTGCCAGCGTACGCGTGACGGGTGCGAGCGAGGCGGCTACTGGATGCGGGTGAGGCTCGTTGCGGCCTGCGCCTCCATCGCCTCGGGCGTTGGTGCCGCAGCGTTGGCGGTGAGGTCCCCGAAGGAGAGGTAGCTTGCGCCCTTCAGCACCGCGATGGTGGTTGCTGCGAAGCTCTGGCCGCTGAGAGTTGCCGTGCCGGTGACGACCGTTGCCTTGTCGGCGAGCCCGGTGACATCCGTCGCCTTATTCTCAATCGTGAGCCCGGGGGGAGCGACCTCGGCTATCTCTGCGTCAACCTGGGCGCGTACTTTGTCCCATTCCGCTGCAGCCGACGCGGCACTCGACGCCTTCCCCAATTGCACGAAGAAGACGTTGAGGGTTCCCGCGCCGTAGGTGCACCTCTTTCCGGGTTCGCTGGCGGTTCCGGTTGTTTCTTCCTTGCCAGGTCCGAAGGTCACGCCGGCAAGAGCGGATGCCTCGGCAGCCGTCACCACCATGCAGGGGTCGTCGGTGACGGCACCCCCGGATGCCGGTGCGGATGAGGTCGAGGCGGAGGGTGCCGGTGGCGGATTCGAGGCGTTGCCTCCGCCTCCCCCCGAGCCTGCACTGCAGGCGCTCAGGGCCAGGGCGGCGATCGCGATCGGCGCCAACAAGATCAATTTGTGAACACGCATTGTGCGCTCTCCAGTCCACGTGAAATCGCGAACTAAATGGTACGTCCGATTGGCCCGTGTGATACCTGCCTGGAGGAAAAATTTTTGCTGTGGTGGCTCCGACCGGCGTCGATCCGGTGACCTTTCGATTTTCAGTCGAACGCTCTACCAACTGAGCTACAGAGCCTTGCCTTCCTGGAACAGTATTCCAGAAAAGTAAGGCACAGCCACTGGCGAGAGTGGCCGTGCCTTGCGACCCTGACCGGACTTGAACCGGCGACCTCCGCCGTGACAGGGCGGCGCGCTAACCAACTGCGCTACAGGGCCTAGCTATTAAGTTGTTACGTGTCTTGTGACCCCAACGGGATTCGAACCCGTGCTGCCGCCGTGAAAGGGCGGTGTCCTAGGCCACTAAACGATGGGGCCTTCGAAGTAACAAACCTTCTTAGCTACCGACGTTCAAGCATAAGGGTGGGTACCGGTTTTGCCAAACGCGCGGAATCGGCCACACCGCCACATTTCCGCGCCATCCGCAGACATCGGGATAGGTTCAAGTGAAACTTGAAGCTTGGATGTGCTGGGCATATCGCAAAAGGCTTGTTAGTGTGACAGTTGTTAACACTGTTACTGGCGTGACCTGTGGGGGCGCCTGCCAGAGAGCTGGGGAATCATGTTGAGGTCGCAGGCACCGCGTCGCTCGCGCGTCCTGTGGTGGCGCAACCGCGTGTTCGCGTCCGTCGCGCTGCTGGCCATGGTGTTTGCAGGGTCCGTCGCGAGCCCGTTCGTGGGCGCGGCATCCGCGGCCGATTACCCGAGTTGGGCGGATGTGCTCGCCGCACGCAACAGTGTCGCCGCGAAGAAGGCGGAGATCGCCAGGATCCAGAAGCTTCTCGCACAGCTGGAGACCAACCAGAAGACGACCGAAGCTGCGGCGATCGAGAAGGGGCGAATTTACGCGGAAGCGCAGGATGCTTTCGACCAGCAGGACAGCAAGACGAAGGAGTATCAGGCGCAGGCGGATGCCGCTCAGGCGAAGGCCGATGACTCGATCAAGCGGGCCGGCCAGCTCGCGGCGCGAATGTCCCGGTCGAGCGGCACCGACCTCACCGCAACGCTGTTCTTCAACGGGGACAATGCCAGGAATCTGCTCGCCCAGGTGGGCATGGCGGCGAAGATCACCGACCAGTCGCAGGGGCTCTACGACCGGGCCACCCAGGACCAGAAGACTGCACAATCCCTCACCGATCAGGCGAACGTCGCCAAGGCTGCTCTCGAGGTTTTGCGGGATGCCGCCCAGAAGGCCCAGGTGGAAGCGCAGGCCGCTGCGGACGCTGCCGCGGCAGCGCTGAAAGAGCAGCAGGACAATAACGCGACGCTTCAGGCCCAGCTGGCGACCCTGCAGTCAAACCGGATTCACACCGAGGCCGAATACGTGAAGGGTGTTCAGGCGCAGTGGGGTGCCGGCGATGGTGTCGTCGAGATCAGCTCCCAGGGGTGGGCGCGACCCGCGTTCGGCCGTATCACGGACGGTTTCGGGCCGCGCGTCGCACCGATCCCCGGGGTGTTGCCGTTCCACCACGGCGTCGACATTGCCGCGAGTTGCAACAGCTCCATCTATGCGGCGCAAAGCGGCACGGTGATTTATGCGGGCTGGTACGGCACGTATGGCAACTTCGTCCTCATCGACCACGGCAGCGGGATCAGTACGGGCTACGCGCACATCGTCAGCGGCGGCATCAAGGTCCACTACGGCCAGGAAGTGGTGGTCGGGCAGGTTATCGCCAAGGTGGGGTCGACCGGCGCATCGACCGGATGCCACCTGCACTTCGAGGTTCGCGAGTGGGGCAGCGCGGTCAACCCGGTACCGTTCATGGCGGCACGCGGCATCAACCTCCGCTGAGTCTCGCCGCTATCTGCCGTCGCCGCGGATGCCCTGACGTCCGCATGCGCCCACGCGTACCGGGGCCGGCTCAGTGCCCTTCGGCCTCGAACTTCTCCAGGCCCGCGACGATGATCGTCTCGGCTTCGGCGGCACTGCCCCAGCCGTCGGTTTTCACCCACTTGTTCGGTTCGATGTCCTTGTAGTGCTCGAAGAAGTGCTCGATCTCTTTGCGCGTGTATTCGGGGATGTCGTTCACGTCCTGGATGTGCGCCCAGCGCGGGTCCTTCGCGGGCACGGCGATCACTTTCGCGTCGGGGCCGGCGTCATCCGTCATGTTGAATACGCCGACCGGCCGCACGGACACGCCCACGCCCGGGAACAGCGGGTATTCGAGCAGCACGAGCACGTCGAGCGGGTCGCCGTCGAGCCCGAGCGTGTTCTCGAAGAAGCCGTAGTCGGCCGGGTAGACGAAGCTCGTGTAGAGCACGCGGTCGAGGGTGACGCGACCGGTCTCGTGGTCGACCTCGTACTTGTTGCGACTCCCGCGGGGGATCTCGATGATGGCGTCGTAGAAGGCCATGGGTGGTTCCTTTCGTGCGGGCGTTTTCCACCAGTAACGTTACTGGATGACCACCCGCCCAAGATTGACTCCCGCGATCGCGGATGTGCGCCGCGCGGTGCGCGAGTCGCTGGCCGGTTTGCTGCCGGATGCCGCGGTCGCGGCCGCGGATTCGGTGTCGCCGGACGTGGTCGGGTCGCCGGAGGTGGTTGGGTCATCCGTGCGCAGGTTTGTTATCAATGCGGAGGATGTGGGGGCCGCATTGATGACAAACCGCCGCATTGATGAGGCGGGGGCGGACGCGAGGGCTGACGCGGGGGCTGACTTGAGCGCGGATGCTTTGGCCGCGGATGCTTTGGCCGCGGATGCTCCAGCGGCGGATGCTGGTGCCGCGGATGTTCTGGTCGCGCTGAGCGGCGGCGCGGATTCGCTCGCGCTCGCGGCGGCGACCGCGTTCGAGGCGCCGCGGGCCGGAGGCGGCACAGGGTTGCGCGCGGGTGCGGTCATCGTGGACCACGGTCTGCAGACCGGATCGGCGGAAGTAGCGGAGCGCGCCGCGGCGCAGGCGCGCGAACTCGGGCTGGATCCGGTGCTCGTGCGGCGGGTCGTCGTCGGCACGGGGGGTGGCCCGGAGGCGGCGGCGCGGGAGGCGAGGTATGCGGCGCTCGCGGAGGCGGCATCCGAGACCGGGGCACGCGCTGTGCTGCTCGGGCACACGCTCGACGATCAGGCGGAGACGGTGCTGCTCGGCCTGGCCCGCGGCAGCGGAACGGCGAGCCTGAGCGGGATGGCGCCGGTGTCAGTGGCGTCATCGAGCGAGGCAACCGCCGAGGGAGGCGCATCCGTCACGTACCTGCGCCCGCTGCTCGGCATCCGACGTGCGCAGACGCTGCAGTTCTGCAAAGATTCGGGGCTGGAGCCGTGGCAGGATCCGCAGAACGTCGACCCGAAGTTCGCGCGCGTGCGGGTGCGCGAGCGCGTGTTGCCGGTGTTGGAAGCCGAGTTGGGTCCGGGCATTGCGGAGGCGCTCGCCCGCACGGCGGAGCAGGCGCGGGAGGACGCGGAGGCGCTCGACCACTTCGCCGAGGAGCAGGCGGAGGAGCTCGCAGATCACGCGGAGGCGGGTCTGTCGCTCAGCGTGAAGGGGCTTGCGAGCAATCCGGCGGCGCTGCGGCAGCGCATCATCCGGTTGGCGGTGGCGGCCGAGTTCGGGGTGTCGCTGAGCCGCGCGCAGACCCTCGAGGTGGCGCGGCTCGTGACGGATTGGCGCGGGCAGGGTGTGCTGCATCTGCCGGGCGTTAGAGTGGTCAGACAGGGTGCCCTGATCGTGTTCTCCGCGGTGGAGGATGGCGGGCGGGCCCGCGGGTGATCGAGCGAAGGAACACCACCGGCATGAAACTGGACGATGTCGCTGACGACCTCGAAGAGATCCTCCTCACGGAGGACACCATCCATGAACGCATCGCCGAGCTGAGCCGCGACATCGAGCGAGATTTCGCGGGCGAACCGCTGCTTCTCGTGGGCGTGCTCAAGGGCGCGGTGATGGTGATGGCGGATCTGGCGCGCGAGTTGAAGCTGCCGATTCACATGGACTGGATGGCGGTGTCGTCCTACGGGTCGGGCACGCAGTCGTCGGGGGTGGTGCGCATCCTGAAGGACCTCGATTCGGATCTCACCGGCCGCCGCGTGCTCATCGTGGAGGACATCATCGACTCCGGGCTGACTTTGTCGTGGCTGCTCGCGAACCTGCGCAGTCGCGGCGCGAAGTCGGTGGACATTCTGGCGCTGCTGCGCAAACCGGATGCCGCGAAGGTCGACGTGGATGTGAAGTATGTGGGCTTCGAGATCCCGAACAAGTTCGTGGTCGGTTACGGCCTCGACTATGCGGAGAAGTACCGCAACCTGCGTGGCGTGGGTGTCCTCGCGAAGCACGTTTACTCGTGACCGCTGTTTGAGGAGCCGCCAGAGGCGGCGTCTCGAAACCAGCCCTAAGGATCCACGTCGTCGCCGGTATCCTTGAATTATGAGTACCGCCACACCGTCGAGCATCAGATTGCGCGAGCTCATTGACGCACATCGTGATGAGCTCGATGCGGTGATGCACAGGTATGGCGCGACAAATCCGCGACTGTTTGGTTCGGTCGCTCGGGGCACTGCAAACGACCGCAGCGACATCGATATTCTTATCGATCTCGACCCCGCGGGGGGAAACATCTTGTTCAGGGCTGGCGGGCTGAATGACGAGTTTCGGCGGATTCTTGGACGTGAAGTAGACGTGTTCTCCTCGGAGCTCCTCAAGCACCCGGTTTCTCAGACGGCGCTCATCGACGCGGTGGCGCTGTGAGCCGCTCGGCATTGCGCTCTCCGGGTTCCCCAAGCAGGACGGCTAGCGCCGCGGCGAGGTGATTTCTCAACCCCAGAAGATGGGGTCGCCGCTGTTCGCGATGTGGTCGAGAAGCGTCGACACGTTCTTCGAGGGGCGTTTGTACTTGTATTCGTGGAACCGGAAATTGCTGTCGCACCAGTAGATCGCCCACAGCCCGGTGGTGGCGGTGTAACGCAGCCGGGCAACCGATTCGCGGATGGGTTCCCGGCCGATCGCGTCGGGGCCACCCATCAGCGGGCGGACTTCCACGATGTCCACGCGGTGCCCGGACACGTCGGCTTCGCACTTGACCTGGTCCCACATGTTTTCTGGCCACTGTTCGCGGCACCACAGCCGGATGCGGTCGAGGTCTTTCTCGGGGATCGCCATCAGTCAATTGTCGCCGAATCGGAGGCTCGACGCGCTGGGTAGAGAGCTCATTGCGAAGCGCGCCTCGAAACGAGCCCACCAGTAATCGCCCCCCGCGAACTCCCCAGCGCCCCCGTCACCACCCGGGAGACAATGGGGTCATGAAGTTCTTCTCCGATCCGGTGCTCGAGTCGATGGCGACCCGACGGTCGGTGTCGAAGGTGGGCTCCGAGACTCCGTCGGATGCGGAGCTCGCCGACCTCCTCGACGCGGTCACACCGGTCGCGGATCACAAGTCGCTGCGGCCGTGGCGTCTCATCACGCTGCGCGGCGACGGCCGGTTGCGGCTCGCGAACGCTTTGGACGCCGCCGCAGGGGTGACGCGCGAACCGGGCGAGGTCAACCCGAAGCCGTTTCGCGCGGAACTGCTGATCGCGATCGTGGCGAGCCCGCGGGAGCATCCGAAGGTCCCGGAGTGGGAGCAGCACGCGACCGCGGCGGGCGCCGGCCACCTGCTCGCGCTCGCCCTGTGGCAGGCCGGCTGGGGCGCGATGTGGCGCACGGGGTTGCTCGCGAATTCGCCGGAAGTGCGCGAGGTTCACGGGCTGGCGGATACCGAGAAACTTCTGGGCTGGCTGTACGTCGGCAGCATCGACGAGAAGTTCCGCGCGCGGCTGCAGAAGTCCAACCGCCCGGCGCTTGACCCGCACCAGTTTCTGGGCACCCTGCCGCGCTAAGAGACCTGCCGCGCTAGCAGCAGGGCCCCGCTGAGGGCCGTTGCCCGCTCACCGACAACGCCGCACTGACAGACGCCTCTGCATGAACAGCCGTGCAAGGCTATCGGTGTGGACATCCTGTGGCAGGCCGTGACCGATGCCATGGCCGGTTTGAACCCGGCGGCCTATCTGGCGCTCGTGCTCGTCGTGGCCAGCGCGTGCCAGTGGGCGGCCTGGCAGTTGCGGGTGCCGTCGATCCTGTTGCTGCTCATCGCCGGGTTCGGGCTGGGCCAGCTGGTCACCCCGGATGCGGTTCTCGGCCGCGAGGTGCTTTTTGGGGCCGTGACGCTGGCGGTGGGCATCATCCTGTTCGAGGGCAGCATGACGCTGCGTTTCCGCGACGTGCGTGGCCTCGGCCGCCCGGTGCTGCGACTGTTCACCGTGACCCCGTTGATCGCCTGGGCGATGATCACCGCCGCCGCATGGCTGCTGGGCTTCCCGCTCGAACTCGCCCTGCTGGTCGGCGCCATTCTCATCGTCACCGGCCCGACCGTGATCGCCCCGATCCTGCGCATGCTGCGCCCCACCCGGCGGGTCGCGGCACTGCTGAAGTGGGAGGGCATCGTCGTGGACCCGATCGGCGCGATCCTGGCCGTGCTGGTCTTCCAGGGCGTGCTGCTGGTGCGGGAGGGGCAGCTGGTGCCTCTCCTGATCGGTTCACTGGCGCTGACCATTGTTGTTGCCGTCGTGATCGGGCTTGGCCTCGGCTGGGTTCTGGAACAGCTGATGCGGCGGCACGCGATCCCCGATTTTCTGCACGGCGTCGTGTTCCTCGCGGCCGCGGTCGGCGCACTCGTGGCCTCCAACGCGATTCAGTCGGAAAGCGGACTGCTCACCGTCACCATCCTCGGAATCTATTTGGGCAACCGGCCCAAACTGCATTTGCGCCACGTGGAGGAGTTCACCGAGCACCTCCAGGTGCTGCTCGTGGGCGCGCTGTTCGTCATGTTGGCCGGCAGGATCGCCCCGGATGCGGTGGCCGCGATCGCCCCGCAGGGCTTGATCTTCGTGGCCATCCTGGTGTTCATCGTGCGCCCGGTGAGCATCCTCGTGGGACTGTGGGGCACCCCGGTCACCCGACAGGAACGCACTCTGTTGTCGTTCATGGCGCCGCGAGGCATTGTCGCGGCCGCCATCGCGAGCATTTTCGGGCTCGAATTTTTGCACGCGGCGGAGCGCACAGCGCAGGCTGCCGCGCAGGCATCCGGTGATGAGGCAGAGGCTCTGCAGGTGCGGGCCGACAGCCTGATGGATCTTGCGACCCAGGCCGAGAGCTTGGTGCCGCTCGTGTTTTTCGTGATCGTGTGCACAGTGGCGATTTACGGGCTCGGCGTGGGGCGGCTCGCGGAGCGGCTTGGTCTCGCGACCGGGTCGCCGCAGGGTGTGGTGTTTGTCGGCGGTGCCCCGTGGATGGTGGAGGCGGCCAAGGTGCTTGACGAGGAGAAGGTCACCACCACGCTCGTGTCGAGTGACTACGCCAAACTGGCGGGCGCGCGTCAGGCGGGTTTGCGCACGGTGACGGCGAACATCCTGAGCGACTACGCGGTGAAAGATATGGAACTGCCGGGGATCAAATCGCTGATCGCGGGGACCTCGGATGATGAGATGAATGCGACGGCGGCGCGCGAGTTCGCGCACGTGCTGGGGCGCGCGAATGTTTACCAGCTGGCGCGCACCGACGAGGGGCACGGTGGGCCGACGCGCACGAAGGCGGCACCCCACCTCAGTGCCCGCCACTGCTTCCAGCCGGCACGCACCCATGACGAGCTCAACGAGCTCATCGAAAACGGGTTCACGATGAAGCGCACCAAGCTGACGAAGGAGTTCACGCTCGACGACTTTCGGGCCCGCCGTGGCGAGGACGCGGTGCTCATGTTCACCCTGAATGGCGGGGATGTGACTGTGCTCACCCCCGAGTCGACGGTGCCGCAGGATGGTGTGACACTGATTTCGCTCGTGCCGCCGGAGGCGGAAGGTTGAGTTTGGCCGGTGGTTGGGCGCGCTGGAGCTTTGAGCGAAAGTAGTGACGTGCCTTACTCAGCGTTGATAAAGGGGCTGATGATCGAGCCATCGGGGTACGGCGAAACGCGACTCGACGGAGATGAGTTGGACGCGCTTCTTGACTGCCAGGGGGGGTAGAGACAATTCAAGTAGAACACCACGGTGACCGCGTACGTCAGACGCGAGGAGGGCCGCACCACTTCTATCGGTCACTACTGATGACCGCCGCTATGGTGACACCATGTCGACTTCATTCAGCGCATCCGAGACGGAGAGACTCGGCTACTACGTGTACCTCTACTCAGATCCCCGCAACGATCGCCCTTTCTATGTAGGTAAGGGGCTCGGCAACAGAGCTTTCGCGCATCTCAACGATGCAAGCGTGAGCGCGAAGGTTGCGCGCATTAAAGAGATTCGCGCGGAAGGGTTGGAGCCACGAATAGAAATACTCGCGTTCGGGCTGGACGAAGTCACCGCCTTCAAAGTGGAGGCAGCTGCGATTGACCTGATCGGCTTTGAGAACCTCACAAACGCAGTACTGGGGCGTGGTGCGCGCCAATTCGGTCGCATGGGAGTTGATGAAGTCCACGCGCGACTGGGCGCGGAGCCGGTAGACCGCTTTGATGACGAGTGCATCCTGATCAAACTGAATAACACGTATGCGGATGCCGTAAAGCGGTCGGTTATTGACCTCTATGATGCGACACGCGGTACGTGGAAGCTTTCGATAGACAGGGCACGGAGAGCAAAGTTTGCGCTTGCCGTCTTCGGTGGAGTTGTTCGGGAGGTTTACGAAATTGCCGAATGGTTGCCTGCGGGCTCAACAATATATGTGGATCAGAATCGTGACCTGATGGCACCGGGTCGTTTTGAGTTTGTGGGGCATGTGGCACCGGAGTCGATACGTAAACGCTACAGGTGGAAGTCGGTTGCGCACCTGTACAGGCCGGGAGCAGCTAATCCGATTATGTATGCCGGGCGGGTCTGCTGCACGGTTAGGTGACAGTTCTAGTCACGCCGCGAGTGCGACGGTCGTGTCCATGATGGCTTCGAATTCGATCGGGGTCAAACGCCCCAATGAGGCCTGTCTGCGACGACGGTGATAGGTGCGCTCGATCCAGGTCACTAT